>CP091725.1 GCA_022009815.1 Bacteroidales bacterium | reverse complement strand
ATCTTCCGTCGGCGTTCCATTTCCAAGAGTCGGTTTCCATCATGCCGCAGACATTCATCACGACAATCATTTTTTTGTCTTGCTTGCGGCATGCCGCACCCACTTTGTTGATCATGGACAACTCCTCAGCCGTAAGGTTGAAGTCGTTTTCGATGGATCTGTCGGATGTTTCACCCGAACCGCGTCCCAACACGACCACTGCCACATCGCTTTTCTCCAATTCTTCCGAAATCAGGGCTTCTTTTCCTGTCAAGTCCATCTCAGGAGCGACGGTTCGGTGGTATGAAATCTTCTGCCAATCCGGGCAGTCGGGGAATTTGTCGTCGAAGGCAGTTCTGAAATCTGCATATTTCTTGTAGATTTCCGCCAATCGGCTGTTGATAGGATATCCGGCATTTTCCAAACCCGTGGAAATGTCGGTGATGTAAGGTTTGTTGACATTTGAAGAACCGGTGCCGCCGGCGATTGATTTATATGCGGTGACCCCGAAGAGGGCAATTTTTGCTCCCTGTTTCAGTGGGAGAGACTGTTTCTCATTTTTGAGCAACACCATAGCCTCAGTGGCAATTTTCCGTGAAGCCTCGGCATTGTATTCAAGATTCGGTCGGCTTGCCTGCCATCCTTTGGCAGTGATTGATTTTGCAACGATTCCAAGCACGTCTTTCACGCAGGCGTCGACAGCCTCCATCGACAGCTTTCCGTTGTTGACAGCCTCGATAATTTCATTCACGATTTCCTCATCGCCCGGCATAATCAGGCTGCATCGGGCATTTATAAGGTCGACGGTAGGTCGGCGCACGGTCCAGTCGGTAAGCACCAATCCGTTGTATCCCCACTCGTCGCGCAGCAGACGCTGCATCAATTCCATACTTGTCTGAGTGAACTGTCCGGCAATCTTATTGTAAGAACCCATTACGGTCCACGGATCCGCCTCTTTGACGCAGATTTCAAACCCCTTGAGGTAGATTTCTCTGAGGGCGCGTTGCGTGATTCGGGCATCGTTCACTTTTTTGCCAGTTTGCTGGTTGTTTGCCACAAAATGCTTCAGGCTTGTGCCGATTTCGTTTCTGGATTGCGCGAATCAAGTGAGCCGCAAGTTTGCCTGTCAGCATTGGGTCTTCAGAGAAGTACTCAAAATTGCGCCCGCAGAGTGGGTTGCGCATAATGTTGATGCCCGGTGCCAGGACGATGTCGACACCGTAGGCTTTTGCTTCGTCGGCCATGCATTTGCCCTGCAGCGCGGCAGCGTTGATGTCCCAAGTGGCGGCAAGAGCGGTGGTTGAAGGGAAGCACGTGCAGAACGAGCGGTTTCCGCCATCCGTGATGTCGCTTGTTGAAGAAGACGCCACAGGAAGTCCTTGGCTGTCGTATTCAGTTTTTGCGTCGTGCGACGGAACTGGATTGATGCGAACGCCCACAGGTCCGTCTGCCAAGTTTATTGATGGAATACCGAGCGCTGGTATTTCGTAAGTCCATCCGGCAGCACCGGGGACAATGTGGCTTAATCCGTCGTTTTTTCCTTCAGAGCCCACGAGCAGCCTTGCCTTCTGTTCCAAAGACATTTTAGCGACGATTGCATCGATGTCGTATCCGGTGAAATTTCAGCAGCATTGAAAGGGCAGACTGCAAGAGTCAGCAGGACCGCAGAAAGAAATCGTTTTGTCATAGAGTGTTTGTTTTTGATAAAAAAGGGAAAGGCGCATATGAGAACCATAAGAATGCGTCTTTCCCATTGGTTATATAAGAAAGTCTATGTTATTTAACAACAACTTTAGTCGCTTTGTTGCCAACTTTTACGATGTAGAGGCCGGCAGCGCAGTCGATGTCGCCTTTACCTGTTGCAACAAGAGCACCCGCTGTGTTGTAAACGTTTGCAAGAGTCTCGCCTTTAACAACGATTTTGCCCTCAGCACCGAAAACAACAACATCGTTTTCAGCCTCGATGCCTTCAACAGAAGAATCTTCGATTGTAAGCTCATACTTTGCGATGTATGCGTTAGGCACGTACTGATAGATGTAGACAGAATTGTCAGAAGCAGGCTCAACATTCAGGTGGTTTCCGTAGAAAGCGTTGTTTTTGTACAACACGTCGGAACCGTCTTCCTTAGACTCGGCATATTTGTAGAAACGCGAACGTCCTTGTCGGCATCTTCGTTGGCAGGAGTTGCCTTTACCTGAAGTTTTGCAACAGTGAAACCGTCGGCATTGTTTGAACCGGAAGAATAGACAATGTATTTCTTTCCATTGAGCTGGAAAATCTCAAAACCGGTGCAGCCATTGTGGTTAGGAGTTGTGTAGAAACCAGAAGGCACCCAGTTGCCTTCGTCGTCGAGAGTGAGACGATAGATAGAGTTTCCGTTGCCGGAAGTGGTGTTTGTGAGCTTGACATCAGGCGACAACATAGACACAGACTCAGTGTCGAATCCATAATTGCTGATGAGGTGGGTCGTGGTGAATGTACCGCCAACTTTCAGAGCCTCGTTAGGAACGAAATTGTAAGGATAAGTGTTGGCAGCATCCTGAACGCCGTTTTTGATAGGCACCTCGATCATGTTTGGTTGCCACCATGTTCCCATGTAGAGGATACCGCCCTTGTCTGACAAAACGTTGCCAGAAACGTGTCCCCAGAAGTCGGCACGGCCGGCAGGAATGCCTGCGATTTCAAAATCTTTGGTTTCGCCTGTCGGAGAGATGATTCTCACGCCCTTGTTTACGTTGTAGTTAGTGTTGAACTCACCAGTGCGGACAATGATGTTGCCAGCATCGTCGCGGGTGATGTTTGTTCCTTTTCCTGAATCAAGTTCACCAACCTTTCCGGTCTGGTCCCAAATCTCGATTTTCTGAGTGTCCTTGTTTTGGAGGTAGAATTTACCGTTTACAGCCACACCCTGACGGGCAGACGTGTGGAGAGGAGCCACGTCAGTGTTCATCCACAAGCATTTAAGATTGTGGTCCATTGAAGATTTAGCATTGGTCGAAGGTGCAGATACAGCCAAGCTGGCAATTAAAGCTGCTCCAAAGAGTAAATTTGTTTTCATTTCGTTTGTTTTTTTAATAGTTAGAAAATAGTTATTTGATTAGAATCTTTTTGATTTCTCTTTCTGTCGCGATGAGGTATAGCCCAGGAGTCAATCCCGATGTTGGCAGGATGGTCGTTCCTACGTCGCATTTTTCGGTAGCCAGACATACACCCAGACTGTTGAATATGCGCACATCGGAATCGTAAGGCATTGTAATCTCCACGTTGGAGCCGATGCTGCGGATGCTCAATGCGCCTTCCTTGATGGCTGATGCGCCGGCGTTGTCGCCCACAACAACAGTCATTGATGCCTTTTCAGAGCCGAAAGCCGCTTCAAGACGATAGTTGCCTGTGGCTTTGAACGAAACCGTATTGTCGGAAATCTCGACTCCATTTCCGGGAGTGCACGACAACCGGTATCCTGCAATGTCGGCGTTGACGAGATAACCGTCGCCGTTGTATCCATAGACGACAGGTCGGAACGAGTCGTTGACGTTAAGTTTCTTCGAGTAGTCGGCAAACGCAATCGATGCGATGTTGCCGTCGGTAGTCTTCGGAGCCGTCAGGAACCAGCCGTTTCTCACTTTCCTCAGGTTTCCGTCGCTTGGGCGGTTCAGAGTGCCGAGTGCTTCTGAATAGATGGTCGACGATCCGCCGCCGTCAAAATTCAAGGCGTTGTTGCATCCTGCCATAATCATCATTCCAGCCAGCTCTTTTGATGTCACACCATCGGAGATTCCGGCGTTGAACTTGTCGCCGTCGACAACCATCAGTATCATTTTTGATTCGGACTGGTCGGTGCCTATGGCTGTGCGTGGACGACGGTAGGAGAGATGGTCGAGCAACTTGTCGGTGTCGAGAATCTTTCCGTCCTGCAGAATCATCGGGCATCCACCGCTCATTTCCGTGATTTGATCCACGACTTTGCCGTTGAGCGTGAATGTCGGTGTAATCTCAACGATGTCGCCAATCTGCAGTTTTTGCAGCGGCTCCATATACCACGAAGCATTGGCAGAGAGAACGATGCCTCCTGACGGGATGTCCATGTTTCCGGCATTTGACTGTGGAAGCCCAGTGATTCGGAATTTGGAAGTGCCATGTGCCGACAGTCCGCCGTCGACAGCTACAGCCGCAACCTCCACACCTGATGATTTAGTGCCTGTCGAAGCACCATATTTGTCGGTGTAGATGACAAAATCGTTTGACTCGCGCGGAGTGTTTACACTTTTTACCGACATTTGTCCCGTTGATGTCGAAGAGAGTTTGAACGTTGTGTAATACTGTCCGAAATGCAGGTTTTTTCCAGCGTCCGCACCTACGGAATACCAGTCAGTCGTGCTTCGTGCGGTCTTGAATATCTCTGAGTCTACCACGGTTGTGCCGATAGGGCCGTTGGCTGAAAACAAGTCGGCGTTTACACCTGCAAAATATTCATTTGCTTTGTCGTCGTTGTTCTCAATCATTTGCGGAATCGTGAGATTTGTCTTCAAATTGTTGTTGCCGCAGATTGTCTTTATTTGCACGATAGGATTGGCGAGGTCGGTGGTTGTGAAAAACACCCGTTGTCTGTCCGCTCCAGTCAAGTCCAGAATGGTCAACGTTGTGCCTGGACCCACTTGACAATGCTTCAGCGTGTCGACAGCATATTCCTTGCCCAACACAGTCCATTTTGCGGAAGGTTGGGCAAAGACTGCTGAGATTGAAGATATTAATAGTACAAACGCGATAGATCTCATTGCTACAAGTTTATTCTTTTTCCAGTAATCGGTTCAATGGTCAACGACTTTCCATCGGGCAAAGTCACCGTGTGCCGCACACTGTCGCTGTTGACAACATACATGACGCGCTTTCCTTTAGGACTCTCCCAGATTGCGCCTTTTACGACATAGTCCTTGCCGAAGGTGTGGACATCGACGATTGGGTTGTCGCCTGTAGGAATCACCTCAGCGATATAGCGTCCGCCGGTAAACACATCGTGCTGCTTCTTGCGCAAGTTTGTCAGATTGCGCAGGAATACTGCCTCGTACTTCGACTTCTCGTTTACCCAGAGCAGGCGAGGGTCGACCCAGCCGAGCTGGGAGCCGTAGAGGAAGCATTGCATGTTCTGATAGCGGAATTCGCCTTTTGTCACATCGGTGTATGGCGAATACGTATAAGCGCACGTAAGCACTCTGTCGGAATAAATCAGCGGGAACAGCGGAACGATTCGGCAGTCGGGGTTGTGCGGAGTGTTGACAGTCAGCAGAATGTCGAAGCAAGGGATGTAGCATTCGGCATTCTCTTCCGAAAACACGATGTTGTCTTTACGCAGGTGGCTTTCGCGCAATTCAGCCATCATGTCGCGGTAAGAGTTGTACCAGAACTCGCCTCCTCCCTTCGGATGGTTGTGGTTGCTGGCATAGCAGGGGTAGGGTGCGGCTGCTGCCACCTGGTCAATGTAGAGACCGTTGGTGTGCAGGCGGTCCTGTATGCTGTCGGCCAGTTCAAGAATGATGTTTTTCCAAATTGGAGACGACGGGCAAGTCACGGTGTTAGGAACAATTGAAGTGGGATACACCTCAGTGTAGAGCGCACCGTCAGGGCGTCGGCAAGAGGCATCTTTGCCATTGCGGGCAGCATAGCTCTCCGTTCCGGGGTCCCAAAGGCGTCCGTTGATGTAAGGAAGCACCTGGCATCCGCGGTTTCTCACTTGCCGTACTATAGGCTCGAATTTCGGGTTTGCCGGGAAATAGTCGGGATAGTGGGAGTCGTAGCTGTGGTGGTGCCAGAAGTACCAATGAAAGCAGATGCTGCCGCCGAAATAGTCGATAGCCTTGTTGACAGCGACCACCGTTGTGTCGCCAAGATATTTGGCGCGCATCCACAGATCTTTCTTCTCCAGCCATTCGGGGATGTTGCGTTCCTTCAACGTTTTGCTGCCCCATGGCGTCGAGAGTGCGAACGGGCGGTACCATTTAACGGCAGCCTCGCTCCATCCGCCGGCGGTTGTTCCAGTAACCGTGGTCCAAGGCACATTGAATCTATGAGATGCCTTGTCGGTCCATCCGTATGATGCCGCCACCTCTGTGCGGAAGCTGACGGCACCGTCTTTTTCGCGGATGCGCATCATCTTTCCGCAGGCGTTGCGGTCTTCGGGCGAGAAGTAGAACGTACCCTTCTTAGAGTCGAGCATGATCATCTGCATCGACGCGTTCCATGAAGGATAGTTGGCTTCGTAGTCGCCGTTCTCTTTCAGAGCATATTCATTTCCCCATCCGCCGGGTGTGATCACCTTGCCCTCTACAGGGGAGTCGATGGCGATGTTTGGAAATACGAAATTGGTTATAGTCCAATTGTCAGGCACGTTAGCCGACAGATTCCAACGCAGAAGGTCGGCATTGTCGTCGAGCGACACGCGCATCTCCACGGGGTAGTTGTTACCGTCGTATTTGAGGCGTGTGTGCCACGAGAATACAATAGCTTTCGACGTGTCGCAGTCTTCCTCCCTCCAGCCGTGGTAAACGGCATAGCGGGGCTCGATGGTCGGCGTTTCTCCCTGTTCGCCAAGATATGTCAGGCTCCATGGCTGTCTGTTGTCGCCTGGCTTTGCCATTTCCGTTCCTGCGAATTTCATTGAAACGATGTCGAAAGAGCCGTTGTCGGCAAATTCCATAGCGACATGTTCGTTGGCGATGCGTACTGTTCCGTTGCCTTTGGTCACAGAAGTTTTGGCAATGGCTGGCAGAGCAGACAGGGAAGATGCTATGATTGCTGATATGACAAGTTTGTATGTCATTGTAGTATTCTGTAGTTTCTGTTAATAGTCAGGGTTGGTAAGATTCGGGTCGCGGTCGGTCTCGAGGCGAGGAATTGGCCACCAAGTGAATTGCGGAGCCCAAAATCTGTTCTTGTCGCGCACGCGGAGTTTCTCCTTGTAGGCTTCATACGACGGAATGTCGTTGAGGTCGTGGCGGTCGGAAGTCTTGAAGCTTGGAATGTCGGTGGCCGACAAGCCCTCGTAGCGGATTTCAGGCAATGGCTGTCCGTAGGAGGGATGCTCGTTGAGCAGGTCGCCGATGCCCCAGCGGCGCACGTCGACAAACAGCAGTCCTTCAAGTACGAATTCCACTTTGCGCTCGCGGCGCACCAGCTGTCTCATTTTGTTGACATTTCCTATTCTGTCGGCTGAAACTTCCGGCATTCCGGCGCGTTTGCGTATCTCGTTGATGGCATTGTAGACCGATTCGTCCAATTCTCCGAGTTCAATCTTCGCTTCGGCGTAGTTGAGCAAAATCTCGGCATAGCGCATTAGGATAAGGTTTGACGAAGAGCTCATCAGCTGTTCTGTTGTCTCGTTTGCATATTTGCGCCACACATATCCCACACCGTTGTTTACGAGCGACGGGCTTGTTCCTGTCACATCGACGTTGTTGGCTGTATACCATTTGTTGCGGCGTGGGTAGAAGCTCGTTTTCGAATCGTAGATGTTGATAACGCATTTCAGCGGATTGTTGCCGTCGGTGTTGGTGTAATATACCGTATCCATGTGTCCTGCAAGAGTCGCATTGAACCGAGGGTCGCGGTTCTTGGTCGGGTGCTTAGGATCGTAGAGTGGCGACTCGTCGATGCGTTTGCCGTCAATACATTCATAGGTGTCGGCGATAATGCTGCTCGGGAAACGCACAGAAGAGCCATAGTTGCGTGAAGAATGGCCATAGCCCACAGTGTGCAGTTTCTTTGATCCGGAAGTGGAGTACATCAGCTCCCAAAGGCATTCGTCTCTCACGTCGCTTTTAGCCTGTCCTGTAAGGTTGAACAAATCGTCGAATTTCTTTGCAAGATGGCGTTTGCCAATCACTTTCGAGGCAGCTTCGGCGGCTTGACGGAAATAATCCTGTCCTTTGTTGTCAACGTTGAAACTTCCTGCAAACAGGCAGATGCGTGAAATCAGACCGTAAGCCACAGATTTGTCAACACGTCCGCGTTCTGTTGCCGTCCAAGGCAGACTGTTGGCGGCATCGTTGAGGTCTTTTGTCAGGAAGTCGATGATTTCACCTTTTGGTGTGCGTCCTTCTTTATACTGCTCGATGGTCACGGGCGCGGTGAAGAAAGGCACATCGCCATAGGCTGAAATCAGATTATAGTAGGCATAAGCGCGGAGCACGCGGGCTTCGGCATAATATTGCTTTGCCTTGTCCGACATAGTTTCGATTGACGATTCAGCACCTGAAATCACAGAGTTGGCGCGTGCGATTATGCCGTATTCTCCAGACCAGAATGCTTGGATTTTGACATTGTCGGGGTTCAACGCTCCGCCCGCGCCGATGCTCTTGTTTTCGTCCTGCTCAAGTCCGTAGGCTGTGTAGTGGTCGAGCACGATGCATGCCGGGACAGACCAGTTCATGTCGAAATAGAGCTTCTGATAAGTGCCGGTCACACCTTCTTTCAATCCCGCCTCCGACTTGTAGAATCCAACATTGTCGTAGGCTGGATTCTCTTTGTCGAGGAAGTCGGAGCATCCAACGACTGCGATGGCAGCAGATGCAAGAATATATTTTGATAAAGTCTTAATCATTGTTTTTTGATGTTTAGAATTCAACATTTAAGCCAAACACGAATGTTTTGTTGAGAGGGTAGAGGCTTGCACCTGAGCTTACGCTGTTTCCGGGTCGAAGCCTTCGTAGAAGTTGTCTTTTATAGTAAACAAGTTCTGCGCGCTCGCATAGACTCTCAGCTTTGAGATGTGTGCCGCCTTTGTGATTGAAGAAGGCAGAGTGTAGCCGAGAACGATGTTCTTGAGTCTGCAATATGCTCCGCTCTTTACCCAGAAAGAGGAAATCATATTGTTGGGGTTTGTCGCGTTCGGATCCTCGAGCAGACGCGGGAATTTGGCGTCGGGGTTTTCGGGAGTCCAATAGTCAAACTGATATTTGTAGATGGTGTAGTTTCCACACAACGCTCTTGCGCCGGCGCCGGAGTAGTATACGTCCTTTTTGCCTACGCCCTGGAAGAAGGCTGAGAAGTCGATTCCTTTCCATTGCAAACCGAGAGTCAGACCGAACTCGTAGCGAGGAGTCGGGTTGCCGATGATTGTGCGGTCGTGGCTGTCGATTTTGCCGTCAGGCACACCGTCAGGACCGGAGATGTCTTTATATTTAATGTCGCCAGGAGCCACGTTGGCTTTGTTGCCGCCATACACAGGCGATGCGTCAATCTCTTCGCGCGACGAGAAGTATCCGTCGGCTACATATCCGTACCACGAACCGTAAGGCTTGCCCTCGGTGGTCAGTGTGGTTCCGCTTTTATATTCTTTGCCGTAAAGGTTGATCACTTTGTTTTTTACATCAGAGATGTTTCCCTTTATGTAGTAGTCAACATTGCCAATTCTGTCTTGCCATGCGATTGAGAATTCCCAACCGTTGTTTCTCATCGAACCGGCGTTCTCCCAAGGAGAGGTCATTCCTACGAACAGAGGCACGGGGAATTGCTGCAGCATTTCGTCGATGTTGCGCACGTAATAGTCGAAACTACCGCTCAATCTGTTTTTCAGAAAAGCGTAGTCGACGCCGATGTCGAACTGGTGTGATTTCTCCCAAGTGATGTCAGGGTTTGCAAGCTGAGTCTGTGCCACGCCAGGAGAAAACTCTTTGTCAAACCAGTATCCATAGCCTGTCGCACTTCCGATGGATGCCGAATAAGGGTAGTAGCTGCTTATCGCCTGGTTGCCCAACAGACCGTATGATGCTCTCAGTTTGAAATTGTCCATTACGTTTTTGGCTGATTCCCAGAACGGCTCCTGAGAAATTCTCCATCCGGCAGAAACAGAAGGGAAGAAACCCCATCGGTTGTTGCCGATGAATCGCGACGTTCCGTCGTAGCGTCCGTTGACCTCAAACAGGTATCTGTCGTCGAAAGAATAGTTTACTCTGAACAGGTATGAGAGCATCGCCCATGCGTGGCGTGCGCTTGAGTTTGTCATTGTCGCCGCGTCGCCATTGTTCAAGTCTTGATAGCCGTCGTAATAATAATTCTTTCGACCGGCAACAAGGTATGTGTAGTTGAGCTCTTCCGACTGGAAGCCCATCAGTACTTTAAGATAATTCTTGCCGAAAGTGTTTTCGTATGTTCCAATCAAGTCGTATTGCTTGCGCACCTCTTTAGTGCGTTGCTCCGACATCGATGATCCGGTTGTAGGGAACGAACCTTTGAACGCGCCGTTCTCATACGTGTCGTATGGCTTTACGAAAGCGTTTGTCTCGCTGTCGTTGCGCTTCCATGTGTATGCGCCGTAGATTGAAAGCCCCTTCAACGGAGTGATTGTCAGCGATGTCTTGATGATATATTCCGGAGCAGTGCTGTTTGATGTGCAGCCGGTTCTGACCATCGCTATCGGGTTTGTGCCGTTGATGCCGTATCCGTATGTTCCATCTGCGTTGATTCCCGACATGATAGGTGTCATTGTCAACGCTTTGCCGATGATGTTGGCAGGGGAGTCCATAACGGGCGATGTGGCATTGGCTTGGCGCACGCTGGCGTCGATTCCCAATTTCACCCATTTGTTGATTTTCATGTCTGAGTTCAAGCGCAATGATGTGCGTGAGAACTTGTTGTTGTCAATCAGACCGTCTTGAGAGTAGTAGCCGGCAGAGGCGAATACTTTAATGAATTCGCTGCCTCCGCTGACGCCTACGGAGTAGTTTTGCACGAGGGCCGAGCTTTTTATCACTTCGTTGCGCCAGTCGGTGTCGTAATAGTTGATTTGGTCAACGCCACCGTTTTTGTAAATGTCGATTACGTTTGTGTAAAGAGGTTGCTGCAGAGCGTTCTGACGGGCAACGTCGACAGCCTGCATATATTCGATGGCTGTTGCCGGCTCTGGCAGGGTGGTGGGAGTGTTCATTCCTACGTAGCCGTTGAAAGTAACTGTCGGTTTGCCTTCGTAGCCGCGTTTTGTAGTAATCAGGATTACACCGTTTGACGCGCGCGAACCGTAGATTGATGCAGAGGCGGCGTCTTTAAGAACTGATATCGTCTCGATGCTGTTGAGGTCTATTCGGTTGAAGTCGCCTTCCACGCCGTCGATAAGAATGAGCGGTGATGTGGATGAGTTGAGCGATCCCAGTCCTCTGAGTTTCAGAGAGGCCTGGTCGTTGCCAGGCTGTCCGGAGCTCTGCACTGCTGTAAGTCCCGGCACGATGCCCTGGAGGGCAGAAGAGCCGTTGGAGACGTTGGCTCTGAGGATGTCCTTGCTGTTGATGCTCTGTACGGCACCGGTAAGGTTTATTTTTTTCTGTGTGCCGTATCCCACAACGACCACATCGTCAAGGGCAGTTGCCGTCTGACGCATGACAATATCCTTTTGTGTTGCCTTCTTTGCATCGATTGTTATCGTCTCAGAACCTACAAACGTGAATTTCAGTCGGGTTGGAGAGTTCAATTCAATTGAATATCTGCCGTCTGCGTCTGTAACGCCGAGCGTGTTGCCGTCCTTGTTTGTGACGGCGACTCCGATCATCGGCTCTCCGCTTTCATCAACGACTCTGCCTTGCACTGTGAATGCTTGGGCAAGCGCCGTTTGCGACATGGCGAGAAATGCAAGAATCATGGAGGCGTTTAAAAATCTTTCAGCTTCATTATTCGTTTTTTTATCTTGGTTTGTTTATGTTTTAATCAGTATTCTCAGAGAGGAATGGCTTGCTTATTGGTTGTCGAAAGCTCTGATTCGGGCATTGGCGCATGCGCCTATCAGTCCTACCTGGTCGCCAAGTTGTGAAAGCACGATTTTTGTGTCTTCGTTGACAAGGTTCAGGGAGTAGCGTCTCACCAATGTTTATCGGTTGGAGGATGTAGTCGCCTGTCATTGAGAGGTTTCCCCCGATAACCACTTTCTCCGGGTTGAAAATGTTGATCAGCCCGGCGAGCCATCTGCCGAGCACCTGTCCGATGCCTTCTACAAGCTCGATGCACAGGAGGTCTTCTCGGTTGACGGCGTTTATGATGTCGTTGAGCGACACGTCGCCCTCCGATTTGAATTTCTTTGCAAGGATTGAGTTCTCGCCAGCTTTCAGACGCTCTATCAGTTTGCGGTGCAGGGCGTTGCCTGAGGCTTCGGTCTCAAGACAGCCTTTCTTTCCGCAGTGGCACATAATTTCGTTGTTGAACGTGACCATGTGTCCCAACTCTCCGGCGAATCCCGACTTTCCACGGTAGATTTTACCGTCGAGAATCATTCCGATGCCGAGTCCCCATCCGATGTTGACAAAGATTACGTTTTTTTCGTTTGAGCAGTTCCCGAAAGTGTATTCTCCGAGAGTCATTGCTCTGGTGTCGTTCTCGATGCACGACTTGATTCCGATTTTCCGTGTCAAGACATCGGCGAGCGACTGCTCCTCAAAGTTGAAACGGCTGTAGCTGTAGCCTGATTTTGGATTTACGCGTCCGGAGATGTTCAGGTTTATGTTGATGATGTTGCTTTTGTCAACATCGAGAGTGTCGATAAAATGTTTTATGATTTCGCAAAGACGGTCAAGCCCGGCAGGGGTGTTCTCGAAGTTGTAGGGAATGCCTGTCTGTTTCTCGACCATGTCGCCGCAGAAGTCGATAAGTCCGATGCTTACGGACTCGTTGCAGATGTCTACTCCTGCGAAATAGCATGAATCAGGGTTCAATCCGTAGAGCACGGGATGGCGTCCGCCGTTTGTCTCCAGCTTGCCGCGCTCCTCGATGATGCCCATTCCGACAAATTCTTCCACGAGTTTCGTGATTGTCGGGATGCTCAATCCGAGCGATTTCGCCAAGTCGGGCAGCGTGTAGTAGCCGTTTTTCATAAAAAATGAAATGACGCGCTTCTTCACCGCAGCGTTTTTGGTGCCTTTTCCTATTTCGTGTATTAGGTTAGAAATCATTCTTTATATTAATATTGTATTATGTCAATCGTTGCTTTTTTTCTTGCGACAAAGTAAATTAAAAAAATTCGGCATAACCAAATTTTTTTAATTAAAAAAATATTGGAGTTAATAAAAATTTTTTTCGGAATTCTTTGGAGAGATAATAAAAATATTTACCTTTGTGGAACCAAAAAACAAATGCACTAACAAAAATGCTTGATAGAAGAACCTTTATAAAAAGTTTGGCGGCATTGGGCGTTGCTGGTGTGATGCCTCAAAGCTTGAAGGCTGGCGTAGGTCTTGGCGACGAGGCCATGCCGCTGCTTGCTGTGAATAACAATGCGCTTAG
The DNA here is from genome assembly GCA_022009815.1 of Bacteroidales bacterium. Classification (GTDB taxonomy): domain Bacteria; phylum Bacteroidota; class Bacteroidia; order Bacteroidales; family Muribaculaceae; genus Limisoma. The sequence continues at coordinate 2,772,332 of CP091725.1, read as the reverse complement.
AATCACCGGCACTTTCCTGGACGAGATTTCGCACGACATCCCGCACCAGAACTGGGGCGAGAAGGAGTGGGACGCGGATTTCCGCTATATGAAGGCAATAGGGATCGACACCGTTATAATGATTCGTTGCGGATACAGAAAGTTTATCACATATCCTTCGGCATATCTGGTGGGAAAAGGGTGCTATGCGCCTTCGGTCGACTTGCTTGACTTGTTTCTGCGTTTGTCAGACCGTTATGGGATGAAGTTCTATTTCGGACTGTATGACTCGGGTGTTTACTGGGACACCGGCGACATGACAATGGAGATGGAGCACAACCGGTTTGTTGTCGACGAGGTGTGGAATAAGTATGGGTCAAAGCATAAGAGTTTCGGCGGATGGTATGTCAGCACCGAGATTTCGAGAAAGACAAAGGGTGCTGTCTCGGCATTCCATACGTTGGGCAAGCAGTGCAAGGATGTTTCGGGCGGTTTGCCAACGTTTATCTCTCCGTGGATTGACGGCAAAAAGGCTGTCATGGCGTCGTCGTCGACCATCACAAAGGAGAATGCCGTTACGATTGCCGAGCACGAACGCGAGTGGGATGAGATATTCTCCGGAATCCACGATGTGATTGACGCATGTGCCTTTCAGGACGGGCATATCGACTACGATGAACTTGACGCATTTTTTGAGGTCAACAAGAAGCTTGCCGACCGTTACGGCATAAAGTGCTGGACAAACGCAGAGACCTTCGACCGCGACATGCCGATAAAGTTTCTTCCGATAAAGTTTGACAAGTTGCGTATGAAGCTTGAGGCGGCGAAGCGTGCCGGATACGACAAGGCTATAACGTTTGAGTTCTCTCATTTTATGAGTCCTCAGTCGGCATATCTTCAGGCGGGGCATCTGTATGACCGGTATAAAGAGTATTTTGGCATAGAATAAACCATTAAACAATGTATTATGATCGTAGGAAAGGTAAATATGAGGTATGTCGCGTTTGTCGCCGTGGTGGCGGCAGTGGGCGGCTTCCTGTTTGGCTATGACACGGCAGTCATATCGGGGACGATAGACACCGTCGCGGGCCAGTTCTCTTTGGACGCACTCCAGAAAGGCTGGTATGTGGGCTGTGCTCTGGTGGGCAGCATCTTTGGCGTGTCGGTGGCTGGAATGCTTGGCGACAGCATCGGAAGAAAGCGTTCGATGATACTGTCGGCGGTGCTGTTCACGGTGTCGGCGTTTGGCTGCGCTGTCTCGGCGACGTTCGCGGAGTTGGTAGCATATCGCATAGTCGGCGGTGTTGGCATAGGCATAGTTTCTGTGATTTCACCGTTGTATATCTCGGAAATGTCGGTGCCGAAGCATCGCGGGCGGCTTGTGTCGCTGTATCAGTTGGCGATAACGGTCGGATTTTTAGGTGCTTATATTGCAAACTATGCTTTGCTGCAGTTTGAGCATACTGCATTGCTGTCTGGCAGCTCGTTTGTGGTCAAGGTTTTCGGATCTGAATCGTGGAGAGGAATGCTCGGCTTGGAGACATTGCCGGCTGTCGTGTTTCTTCTGATAATCTTTTTCATTCCGGAATCGCCTCGTTGGCTGATGCTTAAGCGCCGTGAGGACGAGGCGATGGCAGTTGTAGGACGTATATATGAGAACAGGACTGATGTGGAAACAGAGCTTTCCGGCATACGCGCGTCTGTTGGCGCGGAAAAGCGCACAGAATGGCGCGAATTGTCGCAGAAGAGTGTGCGCAAGATGGTTATTGTGGGTGTCGCCATAGCGATTCTCGGACAGTTTATGGGAGTCAATGCCGTGCTTTACTATGGCCCGTCGATTTTCAGCGACAGCGGTCTGTCGAGCGGCGACTCCTTGTTCTACCAAGTGCTTGTCGGTTCGGTCAATATGCTGACAACGATTCTGGCATTGCTGATTATTGACAAAGTGGGACGCAAGAAACTGGTCTACTACGGTGTAGGCGGTATGATAGTGTCGCTGTTGCTCATAGCTGCATATTTCGCGTGCGGACAGACGCTCGGTATCTCGCCGGTGGCTTTGCTGACGGTTTTCCTGGCATATATTTTCTGCTGTGCCATATCGATATGTGTCGTGGTGTGGGTGCTGCTCTCGGAGATGTATCCCACGAAGGTCAGAGGACTTGCAATGTCGATTGCCGGACTGTCGTTGTGGGTGGGCACCTATCTGATAGGACAGCTGACGCCGTGGATGCTCTCCACGCTTGCGCCTACAGGCACATTCCTGCTGTTTGCAGTGATGTGTGTGCCCTACATATTGATAGTGTGGCGGTTGGTGCCTGAGACCAAGGGCTTGAGTCTGGAGGAGATAGAGAAAATCACAAAATAGAAAAATCAATAAATAATTATAATATGAAAGAAAAGATACAGAGTCTTGCGCAACAATACAAGTCGGAACTTCTCGACAATGTGTTGCCGTTTTGGCTTGACAAGTCGCAAGACAAGGAATATGGAGGATACTTTACGTGTCTTGACCGCTATGGAAAAGTCTTCGACACAGATAAGTTTGTATGGCTTCAAGGCCGTCAGGTGTGGCTGTTCTCGATGCTCTACAATAAATTGGAGAAACGTCAGGAGTGGCTCGACTGTGCGGTGCATGGCGGAGAGTTTCTAAAGAAATATGGTCACGACGGGAGTTTCAACTGGTATTTCTCGCTCGACAGGGCGGGCAATCCGCTGGTTGATCCATATAATATCTTTTCGTATACATTCGCAACGATAGCGTTTGGGCAGCTGGGGCTTGCCACAGGCAATGATGAGTATAACGACATTGCCCGCCGCACGTTCGACATCATTCTGAAGAAGAAAGACAACCCGAAAGGCAAGTGGAGCAAGCTGCATCCCGGAACGCGCGACTTGAAAAATTTCGCGTTGCCGATGATTCTGTGCAATCTCGCATTGGAAATTGAACACTTGATAGAGCCTGAATATCTGAACCGCACAATCGATACCTGCCTGCACGAGGTGCTTGACGTGTTCTATCGTCCGGAGTTAGGGCTCGTTGTGGAGAATATGACTGTCGACAACCAGCTCAGTGACTCGTTTGACGGCCGTCACATGAATCCAGGCCATGGCATTGAGGCGATGTGGTTCTGCATGGACCTCGGCAAGCGTCTTGGCCGCAAGGATATTGTGGACAAGGCGGTCGGCATAACGTTGAATATGCTCAACTATGGATGGGACAAGGAGTACGGAGGTATCTTCTATTTTATGGACCGCAAGGGCTGTCCGCCGCAGGAGCTGGAATGGGACCAGAAGCTGTGGTGGGTGCATATTGAAACGTTGATATCGTTGCTTAAAGGCTATAGCCTTACCGGGAACGAGGAGTGCTGGAAATGGTTTGAGAAGGTGCACGAGTATACATGGGCGCATTTCAAGGACAAGGAGGCTCCGGAATGGTTCGGCTATCTCAATCGCCGTGGCGAGGTTCTGTTGCCTTTGAAAGGCGGCAAGTGGAAGGGATGTTTCCATGTGCCGAGAGGATTGTATCAGTGCTGGCAAACGTTGGAGGATATCTCCCGCAAGGAAAAGTAGTGTTTCTTCATTATAAGGCGAAGGGAATGTGTGGAATGTGATATTCCGGCATTCTCTTCTTTTTTTGTCAACTTCGACTACGAGGAACCGAACTTAGACTGTCAGCTCACCATTTGGCAATAGCCCAAATCCCATTTTCTCAAAAGCGCATCAGGCGGCCACGTTCATGGTCGCCCGACACCTTGTCTGCATCCGAATCACACCTTTTCAGTCCACGCTTATCCCGAACTCGCATTATATGGTGGATTCTCCGTGTGTTCCATCACGTCCTCCTTTCTTTATTGGGATTATACTTCGGTTAATGTTCGTTGCGGGCGGAACATTTCCGCCCGCAACGGCTTACTGCTTCCTCAAGGTAGGCAATGCTCCATTAAGTTCGTAACGCCACTCTGAGCCTGCGTTCTGCAAGGCGGTGTTCATGGCATCGACGGCTTTCTGCCAGGTAACGTAAGTGCCGTCCACCTTCGTGGATTCGGGGGCGGTCTTATAGCCTCGTTCCTGATTGTTCTTCCAATAGCAGGCGGTCACGGTGGTGTAGCTATCTCCAAACAAGCCGCCGATATGCACATTGCCGGTGCTGCTACCCGTACTGGTTACGTTGCCCGTGGCATAGCAGGCAAGGACGCGGCTTCCTCCGTTTAATCCCACTACACCGCCGCCAAAGTTATTCTTTTGGGAAGCTATTTCTAAGGTCACGTTGCCTGTGGCATAGCAAGCTGTCATGGTGCCCCATTTTTCTCCTGCCACACCGCCGACATAGTGCTTTCCCTTCACAGTGGCAGAGGAGCTGCATCCGATGATGGAACCGGCCTTTTGTGAACCCACCACACCGCCGACACAATCTGTGCCGCTGACGCTACCCGACACCGAGCAGTTTTCAATGGTGCCCCAGCTATATCCTACCACGCCGCCAGTACAGCCAAACATGTGATTGCTTGTTATCTGTATGCCTTCCATCACCACGTTCTTCACCATACCAGCTCTATTGAGATAGCCGAACAGACCCACAAATTGGTCATTTGTCGTAACGGTCAACCCCGTGATGGTATGGCCGCCGCCGTCGAAAGTGCCTTTGTATGAGTTATCGAAGCTTGTGCCTATCGGCGTCCAGCCTTTGCCCGTCAGATCAATGTTTTTGTCGAGGGTAATGTTAATGTCGGTCTTACCTCCGTTCACTAATTCGGCTACATTCATCAGGCCATCGGCGGAGGTCACGGTGTAGCTGCCGTCGCTCTCTATGGTATAGCCCAGGTCTTTTGCCGCAGCGAGGGAGACGGTGTAGGTATATTCACCGCCCGCCTGCCAGTCGGTAGCATTCTTCATCTTATAAACGAAGGTTTTGCCGTTAGTGAAGGTGCACGTAATGAAGGTCCTGCCAGCTGCCACACTTTGCGGGGCTACGAGGGCGATGTAGGTGTTGCTGCCCTTGTCATACGGGGTGATTTCGGCAGGGTTGTCGCCTTCGGTGGAGAGGCCCGTCAGTCGCACGGATGCCAGCCCCTCGGTGTAGTCCGTCAGAACGATGGTCACTCGCGCCGTGCGGTGGGTGAAGCGAAGCGTGGGGTTACCGTAGGTCACCGTCTGCCCGTCGGCTACGATGAGGTCGCTGCCCTCAAAGTCTTTCTGGGTACTTTGGTTGGCTTTTACCTTTACCGCAGGTGGGGTTGTCTCGCCAGCGGTGTAGGGCCACCACGCTGTGACGGTGATGTCGTTGTGGTTGGTCCAGTAGTACGGGTCGGTGGAGGTCAGCGTGGCGCTGGTGGGGTCGGCGGTGGAGGGCGTCACGTCGTATGCCTTCACCGTACCGTCCATCAGGACTGCCACGCTCTGCACACCCTCCCAGTCGCCGTCCACGGTGGAACGGGTATTGGCGATGGCTGTCGCAGCGGGGTTCAGCCCCGTGGCGGTAAAGACGATGGATGTGCCTTCCGCCCCTTCCGGCAGGAAGCCCGCTTCGTCCTGCGTGCAGGCGGCAATGCCGAGCAGCAGGGCTATGGCTGCAGATGTATGGATGATTGTTCGTTTCATGATGCGTGTTGTTTAGGGTTCGTTATTGTTTCTTTTGCAATACGGGCAGACCGTCGGTGCCGAGTACCCACTGGTAGTCGCCAGCGGTGAGGGCGGTGTTCATGCCGTCGACGGCTGTCTGCCATTTCACTGTCGCGCCGTCCACCTTCGTGGCATCTACCTTTTCTCCATGATCACGGAATACTCCTTGCCCGACATTGCCTCCCCAATAACAGGAAGTTATAATTTTGTAGTTATAACGCACTATAGCTCCGGATTCATACTCTTTCAATGTGCCGTCGAACCAGCAAGCGGTGATTCTGCCATAATTTAAATCGGCTATACCACAAGTTCTACCATATGCAGAAATTTTTCCCGTCACAGAGCAGGCAATGATTTGGCCATTATTTTGCTCCACTATTCCAGCTGCTGATCCACTATTGCCATACAGATTCACATCTATGAGTTGTAAGTTCTTTATCACTCCACGTTCATTTAATAACCCAAAAAGTTCAGTAGTCGCTGCTGAAAAGTTTAATCCCGTAATGCGGTGTCCCTGCCCATTAAAGATGCCGGAGTAACCTGGCCATGTGCCTATCCGTGTCCATTCCCTACCCGTCAGGTCGATGTCGGCGGTGAGGGTGCAATTTATTGATTCATCTTTGTACGGCTTTGTTCCATGCCAGCAAGCCGTCGGCGTTATAGACCGTGTAACTGCCGTCGTTCTGTATAGAATAACCCAAATCCTCAGCCTCACCGCTCTCGCTACCACCGTCAGCCCAGTCACCGATAGTGCAGCCATCTAATGTCAGGCCAGTGGCGTTCACCTTAACGGTATATTTATAGCGACTGCCTGCTGCCAACACGACGTTGTTCTGCGGACGGAAGTAGAAAGTGCCGCTGCCGAGTTCCACCCTGATGAACGGCTTGCCTGCCACAACGGTCTGCGGAGCGGTCAGTGCCTCGTAGGTGTTGCCGCTTGCGTTGTAGGTCTTGATGGCGGTCGGGTTGCCGTTATCGGCAGACAGGCTTACGAGGCTCACCGTGGCACCGGCGACGCTCGTGAATCCCGTGCCGGGCTTCAGATCGATTGCCACGCGTGCCGTGCGGTGGGTAAATTCAAGAGTCGGGTTGTTAAATTCCACCTTCCGGTTCTCAGCAGAGATGAAGTCGCTGTTCTGGAAGTCAGCCAGTTTGCTTTGGTCTTCGGCCACCTTCACGGCAGGCATCTGTGTGATGTTGGCATTGTTGAAGGGCCACCATGCCGATACGGTAATCGGGTTGCGGCTGGTCCAGTAGTACGGGTCGTTCTCGCGTGAAAGCGTGGCACTCTTGAAATCGGTAGAAGCCGTTACGGTGTATTCCTTTACCGCATCGCCCAACTTGAGTGCCACGGAAGTGACGCCCTGCCAGTCGCCGTCCACAGCGGCACGGGTGGAAGGGGCTGCCAGCGGCGTTGCTTCTACGGACAGTCCGGTGGCACGGATGACGACGGGGTATTCACCTTCGGGCAGACGGTTATCGCCAGCAAGTTCGTCCTGCGTGCAGGCGGCGAGGGCGAACAGCAGTGCGGTGGCTGCGGGGATAAAAATTCTATGTCTCATAATTCTTCAACCTAATCAATTAATTATTAATATCTTACAGGCTAGCATTCACTTCTCCGCCGTCTATATCGTTCCACTTTGCAATGGTGGCTTCGCTGACTTCAAGGACTTTGTTGCGTACCTTGACGGTATAGGTATAGTTGTTGCCCGCCTGCAGTGCGCCTTCGGGCATGGTGAGTGTGGCATGATATTCCTGACCTTTGTAATTCACAACCAACGGCAGGATGCAACTGTCTGCGGGAAGAGGATGATCGATGACGTGAGATTGCCGTCTGCCAGATTCATGGTCAGTTCTCCGGTCTGTAGTCCGTTGTCTGCGGTGGCAATACCGTCGGCCGTGTTGAACGTACCGGTGAGTAACAATCCGTCCAGCGTGTAACGTTCAGGCTTGACCACGCTGAAATCCACGCCGTCGCCCGCCTCGAAGGTAAGGGTTATCCGGCTCATGCGGTGTTGGAAGGAGTTGTCTTCACCGCCTTTGGCGGTTTTGTCGGTGAAGCTTACTACCGGGTTGTTTTTGTCTCCCGTGGCTCCTGAAGCAAAGAGGAAGTCGATGGCAGGCTGGTTCTGCTGCGCCGTGGCATCGGTCGTGGCTGTGAGGATGCCTCCCGCCGCGTTGTACGGATAGTAGGCGCGGAAAGTATGGGTCTTTGTATCTTCGATATAGATAACCTTTCCTTCTGCCTCAAATTTCCCGTTCTTCAGGATGAAAGGCACGTTGCCGTACTGGGTATCGTTGCCGATGTCGGTGATGCCGATACGGTCACCGTTGTCCCAAGTGGTTCCGCTGGCGCGGGTGGCAGGGGCGATGTCGGCGGTAAACAGAGCGGCCACGGGGTCACCGTTCAGGTTCTCGTTGTCGTTGTTGCAGGCTACCAGTGCGAGGGCGAGCATCGCAAGTGCAAAAAATCTTGTCTTCATTATATTCTGTTATTATATTAGTTAAATTCCATTTCAATAATTGCTGCACCTTAGCAAATCAAAGCAAGCTTTGCTTCTGCGTTCGGTTTGCTAATTATTTACAAATCGGCATTTACATCATCACCTTTCACTTCTTCCCAGCCGTTGATTTCGGCTTCGTCCACTTCCATGCCTTCGGGAGTCTCAACCAGCGTTCCGCCGAGGGTCAGCGATTCGCCCTTTCCGGTGTTGAACCCCTTGAGGGCTTCCGTGATGTCGCTTTTCAGCGTCGTGGGGGTCGGGTTGCCGTCCGCATAGCGGATTTCACCCGTCAGCAGTTGTTCCGTGCCGGTCACACCCAGCAACCGCACCGTGGCTTTCCACTTGCCGGCATCGTCACCTTCGGTTATCTTGGTGAAGGGCAGCACGACGTTTGAAGCGGCTCCGTAGGTATCGGTAGCGAAATCGAGAGTTCTGGCTGCACCCGTCAGATGGGCAACAATCTCCGTGATGCGTCCGGCGGCATCCCCCGTCGGTTTGATGATAAGCGTCAGTTCGCGTACCTGCTGCTTCATTGCGGCGGTCAGCGGATAGTCCTTGTCTTTCTCGATGCTCACCTGTTTCGTATAGGTGAAGAACCATCCCGGGGCATTGTTCACAAAGGCATCCGTTCCTGCCCGGTTTCCCGTGGCTGCGGCAATGGTGGCGGTGGTACCATTTACCATGATTCCTTCAGCAGGGTTCCACACCGCAAGGGTGTAGCTGCCCGGAGCAAACAGATGGTTGGGGGCATGGGTGGCGGAAGTCTCCGTACCCGTATAGTCACCCATGGTAACCGTCCATGTGGTAGGTATGTCGATAACCTCACCGCGTGCCGACCAGTCGGCTGTCACCGCAATCTTCCCATAGTCGGGATGCGGCGTGTCATAAAGCGTGTCCTTCACGCAGGAAGAGAGCAGCACGGCGGCTGCCATTCCTACCATATTTATATATTGTCTTGCTTTCATACTCTATTCCTCCGTATTAGAATAACTTCCATACCAATGTCACACCGGCGTTGATGGGGCCACACCAATTTTTTGTCTCGTTGCCACAGCGCACGCGCACACCATCGATGACTTCATATTTCGAAATCGGCATTCAGGTAGCCCAAACCGAGGTTGAAATCAAGATCTAATGCCTTGTTTAGTCGCAGCTGATAGCCGGCGGTGATGCCGCCACCCATCAGGTCGCCCTGCTTGCCTGTTTCGGAAAGCTTGTAGTTGAACTGTCCAGCCTTGAACATCGCGCCCAGATGCCAGGCTTTCTTCTCACCCATATAGTAACGTACTTCCGGAGCCACTTCCCAGAGTGCATAGCGGCGGTCTTTGTCACTCCAGCTCCAAGAAGTCCACGAGCCGTTTACGGCAATGCCCCACGATGGACAGATGCGCCATTCCACGCCAAGATCTGGTGTCAGGGTAGCCCAGCGCAGCAGGTTGGCACGCAGGGAGAGATGATAATCAGTTGTGATTTTGGTTTCCGACAGCGTGTCGGCAAGTGTATTTTGTTGAGCGGTTTTCTCGGCTTCTGCCTTTCAGCGGCAAGTCGGGCTTCTTCCGCCTTGCGCTGCTCTTCGGCAAGCCGTTCCTGCTCGGCACGCTTCTCGGTTTCTAAGCGTTCGGCTTCCGCCTTGCGTCGTGCTTCTGCTTCCGCATCCGTCACGGCTGTTTCCTTTACCGGTACCGTCAGGCGCACGGTGACAAAATCACCCTCTGTCACATGATTGCGGGTAATGAAGTTTTCTTCCTTGATTTTCGCTCGTGTAATCAGTTCTGATTTCACACGGTTGGCACGAATCTTCGCTGTTGCAAGGTTCTTGACTTCACTGCTCTGCGAATTGCAATATCCGTCAACCAATAGCGGCAGTTTGCCGTCAAGAATTGTTGCTTTGTTGTTTTCGATACATTCCAACAGGCGGGCAAGTTCCGTGTCATTGCCATTCCAAGGCACGTAGAACATGTCCTTCTGCGTAACGAACCGGAAGGTGTAGGTCGTGTCTGCTTTCTGCTGCGCAATGACAGGAAAAGTTAGCGTCATCAGCCACAGAAACAGGGTAAGAAAAGTGATTTTTCTGCTCATATAAACTTGAATTCATTATCTTTGTCATCTCCAAAGGTAATAAATGCCATTCAGCGCCCAAAATATTACAAAAACTTTTTTTGCTAAAACACAGCGTTTTATAAAAATTGTCGTTTGAGCACTTTTCACATTGTCGTCTGAGCACTTATTTTGTCAAATCGGCACTTTTTGAGTTGTCGAATTAGCACTTTTGTGGCTGTCGAATTAGCACTTTTTGTAGTATGAGCACTTTTGGAAAATGGGTTTCTGAGAGCTTTTTCATCGGATTTTTACCACGCAAATCACTTCAGATTTGCTTTTTTCCACTTGGCAGGCGTACATCCTTCCTTCTCGGTAAATAATTTGATAAAGTTACTGCGGGAAAGAAAACCGGAAGACTCAGCCAGCTTCTGTATATTGATCTCCGGATGCTCCTTCAGTATGTTTTTCGCATACTCCAACCGGAGACTGGTTATCCATTCGCGGAATGTCATTTTATACGTAGTCTTGATATAAGCGGAAAGATAGGTACGGTTCGTATGAAGTATTTCGGACAGTTCTTTTATGGTAAGTCCCTGCTGGACATAGCCGTCTGTCTTTATCCAGTTGGCCACTTTCTCTATAATTTCTGTATAGGACACTGGAACTTCTTTCTCAGAAACTATTTTAGGTTCTGTTTCTGTATCTGTCAGAAGTTCTTCTTCAGACTGTATATCTTGCTCAAAAGCATTTTCCACCTGTTCATAGAACAGCAGGTAGTTCTGATAGCTGTAGAAAAGATAGCTGTAGAACGGTATTGACGACAAAATCCAGATAAAAACATATTTGTCTGGCAGAAATGTCAGCAATCCGCATCCGACACCGAAGATAACAGCCCAATAAGTGAATATGGAAAGCCATTCGATATATGTACCTATATCATCCGCCTGAGTTTCATTGAAAATCCGAATGGCTCTACGGTATGCAATTATGACTCTGCGAGCTAAAAACGACTCCAAAAAACGACTAACCATACAGCTAAAGCAAATAAAGAGAATTTTTGCATGATTCCGCTTGGCAACAGGAACAACACAACTCCGGAAAGAGTTGAAAAATATAATCCATAAAATGATATGTGTCCACACACGCCGTTTGGTAATGTAAAAACGATCAAGCAACATTATCAATGCCGAACTGAACAGAGAATAGCACAGGAAGTATGTGGACATGTTCATCAATATGGAAGAATCCGCATTTTTGAATCGAATACCAAAGAAGAAATGTACCGAATAATTTGCCGAAAGCAGCAGCATAGCTATACCCATAATCTGTCGGGGAGCGGAGATAATTCTTGAAAATTTTTCTTTTTCAGGAGTCTTTGCAAACAAAAAATAAAAGCCGAAGAATAACATCAACGGCAGTGCGGTATAAAGTGAAAAACTGTATATAGATGGTTCCATTGTTATGCTTATTTGATTTTGATACAAAGTTACGTCTTTTTCTTCACAAATAGACACATAATCTATGATTTAACGTTATAGATTCGGCCATATTAGATTGAATAAATTATTAACGCGAGTTCGGGACCTAAATTTCCACTGACCATAAAAATCAGGTTTCGCTACTGACCCTGAATCGTGGAATGTGAGGAAATAAAAAAAGGATGAAATCCATTGGATTCCATCCTTCAAAGTAGCGCCTACGGGAATCGAACCCGTGTTTCAGGCGTGAGAGGCCCGCGTCCTAACCGCTAGACGAAAGCGCCGTTAAAAATTTTGTGTCCGGAATGAGACTCGAACTCACACGATCTAATGATCACTACCCCCTCAAAGTAGCGCGTCTACCAATTCCGCCATCCGGACAAGTGAGCGAAAAACGGGACTCGAACCCGCGACCCCGACCTTGGCAAGGTCGTGCTCTACCAACTGAGCTATTTTCGCAGTTGCTGTTGCCAGCCAATAATTCAAAAAACTCTGAGCGAAAAACGGGACTCGAACCCGCGACCCCGACCTTGGCAAGGTCGTGCTCTACCAACTGAGCTATTTTCGCGTTACGTCGTTGTTCCCGACTTTTCTAATTCAAAAAACTCTGAGCGAAAAACGGGACTCGAACCCGCGACCCCGACCTTGGCAAGGTCGTGCTCTACCAACTGAGCTATTTTCGCAGTCGCTGTTGTTTCGCTTTTGCGAGTGCAAAGATAGGACAGATTTTTTATTCCCGCAAATTTTTCGGCAAAAAAATTAGAAAAAAATCGCCAGAATCCTTTTGTTGACGGGTGTTCTGAGGGATAAAAAGCGGAGGAACAAACTGTTATAAATTTGCTCCTCCGTTTAAAAATTTTTCTGTCGATTAGTAGTTTCTTGCGAAGATTACTCGGCGCTCAGAAGGCTTGCCTGTGAAAATGCAGGTGCCTGGTGTTGTGTCGCCGTCCAAAGGAATGCATCGGATTGTGGCTTTCGTCTCTTCTTTTACGCGCTCTTCTGTTTCGGTCGTGCCGTCCCAGTGTGCGAGAACGAAGCCTCCCTTTTCGATAAGCTCTTTGAACTCGTCGTAAGAGTTCGCCTCGAAGATGTGGGAGTCGCGGAAGTTGCGAGCCTTGGTGTAGATGTTGTTTTGGATATCTTCAAGAAGGTTTGCAACGTAGTCGACGATTCCGTCGAGCGAAACGGTCTCTTTCTCGAGTGTGTCGCGGCGCATGACTTCTGCCGTGTTTTCCTCCAAGTCCTTCGGTCCGATGACGAGGCGCACAGGCACACCCTTCAGCTCGTAGTCGGCGAATTTGAATCCCGGGCGTTTGTTGTCGGCGTCGTCGTATTTCACGCTGATGCCTTTTGCCTTCAAGCCTTCCACGATGCCTGCCACTTTTTCAGAAACCATGGCGAGTTGTTCCTGCTTTCTATAAATAGGTACAATCACCACTTGTATAGGGGCCAGATGTGGTGGCAATACAAGGCCGTTGTCGTCGGAGTGGGTCATGATCAGAGCGCCCATGAGTCGTGTCGATACGCCCCATGACGTTGCCCAAACGTAGTCGAGTTTGTTTTCCTTGTTGATGAACTTCACATCGAAAGCCTTTGCAAAGTTCTGTCCGAGGAAGTGCGACGTGCCCGATTGCAGTGCTTTTCCGTCCTGCATCATTGCCTCGATTGTAAATGTCTCGAGAGCTCCGGCGAAACGCTCATGTGCTGTCTTCACGCCTTTGATCACAGGCACGGCCATATATTTTTCAGCGAAGTCGGCATATACGCCGAGCATCTTCTTAGCCTCCACGAGGGCCTCTTCCTTAGTGGCGTGTGCGGTGTGTCCTTCCTGCCATAGGAATTCGGCGGTGCGCAGGAACATGCGTGTGCGCATTTCCCAGCGGAACACGTTTGCCCATTGGTTGCAAAGGATAGGGAGGTCGCGATATGAGTGTATCCAGTTTTTATAAGTGTTCCAAATGATGGTTTCCGAGGTTGGTCGGATGATGAGTTCTTCCTCGAGTTTGGCTGCGGGGTCGACAACCACACCGCTGCCGTCTTCTGCGTTTAAGACGGTAGTGTGTCACTACGGCGCATTCCTTTGCGAATCCCTCCACGTGTTCTGCCTCGCGGCTGAGGAATGATTTCGGGATTAGAAGAGGGAAATATGCGTTGACGTGTCCGGTTTCTTTGAACATATCGTCGAGAGTGCGTTGCATTTTCTCCCAGATGGCATAGCCATAGGGTTTGATAACCATGCATCCTCTGACTGCCGACTGCTCGGCGAGGTCTGCTTTAACGACCAGGTCGTTGTACCATTGCGAATAGTTCTCGCTGCGTTTTGTAAGTTGTTTTAGCTCTATTGCCATTTTCTTAAAAATATTTTGTCACAAAAATACGGTATTTTTCTGAATGTTACGGAATGTTGTGCTAAAAAACTGTGCAAACGCGATTTCCCCGGTGCGATGATTGCGCGATATTGCGATTTTTCACAAATAACGTCCGGCGAGTTGGACAAAATTGGTATATTTGTATTGGCTGATTCTTGCGTTGCCGCGTTTGTTGTGGCTTGGCGCGGGGTGGCATGGTATAATTGCACGATAATGAGATTTGGTGTTAGCAGGAAAACGTTGATGGTTGTGGCCGGAATTGTGTGGACAGTTGCCGGCGTCAACATTCTGCGTATCGGGATAGACTGCTGGGCGCAGGTGTCGGGCGGGTTTGTGCTGATGTTGCTGGGGGCGGTTGCGGTGTTCGCGGCGTTCCACTATATGGTTTTCAGCAGGATGTTTCATAAGCACAAGCGTAGGATTTCGCAAAAAGGCGACTCCAATTGTCTGATGGGCTTTTTCGACGCTCGTGGTTGGATTATTATGGCGTTTATGATAACGTTGGGTGTGTCGATAAGGCGTTATGAGTTGATGCCGCTGTGGTTTATCGCTCCTTTTTATACTGGGCTGTCGTCGGCATTGGTGCTGACGGGCATCCGTTTTTTGTTCAGCAGCAAGTTTTGGAACAGAAAAAGTGTGGGGTGAATTGCTGTCGTGTCCGGCTTTTCAGCCGTGTGTGTGGTGTATGGCGAAAACGACGGTGAAAAAACTTCAGTGCGTAATATAATGTGGAACAAGTGATTATGATAAATTAGAACGGAATGCGTGAAAAAAGATGCCTGAAAATTTGGAGATGGATGAAAGTTACTACCTTTGCACACGTAAACGAAACATCGCGGGATGGAGCAGAGGTAGCTCGTTGGGCTCATAACCCAAAGGTCGTAGGTTCGAATCCTGCTCCCGCCACTAAGAGAGGCTCACCATTTGGTGGGTCTCTCATCTTTTATATGCTCGGCATAGGCATGTGCGCCGACTCATCCGTAGTGGCGTACCTCCGGCACGCAGGCTGCTGGGGCATGTCGAGTCTAGACGCACTCTGCTGTGCTCGCGCATCGGCTACGTTGGCAGGCATGCGCTCCGATAGTCTGGATGCGCCCTGTGTGATTCCGCGCCAAACAGGTGTGTGCTGCCGTCACGCATGCCGCGCCATTTCCCGGCTTATATGCCGCTTTGCCGCGATGGGGAAGTTTCTCCGTCGGCGCATACGCAAACAGGGCGGAGTCAGCTGCTTTTGCAGCTCTCCGCCCTGTGTTGGGGTTTAGGTTGGCGTTGTCTTATTTCGCCTTTGCTTCCACGTCTGGAGCAATGAGTTTGTAGCCCTTTCCGTGGATGTTGATGATTTCGATTGAAGGATCGTCCTTCAGGTGCTTGCGCAGTTTGGTGATGTATACGTCCATGCTGCGGGCGTTGAAGTAGTTGTCGTCAATCCAGATTGTCTTCAGGGCGAAGTTGCGTTCGAGGATTTCGTTTACGTGAGCGCAGAGCAGGCTCAGCAGTTCCGACTCCTTGGTTGTGAGTTTTGTGATTTTATCCTCGATCATCAACACTTGTTTCTGAGTGTCGAAAGTGAACTTGCCGATTTTGTACATCGTGATTTCCTTGCCTTTCTTGCCTTTCACGCGGCGCAGGATAGCCTCGATTCTAAACACGAGCTCTTCCATGCTGAACGGCTTTGTGATATAGTCGTCGGCACCGATTTTGAAGCCTTCGAGGATGTCCTCCTTCAGTGATTTTGCCGTAAGGAAAATGATAGGCACTTCGCTGTTTACGGTTCTTACTTCCTGTGCGAGCGTGAAGCCGTCCTTCTTAGGCATCATCACGTCGAACACGCACAAGTCATACTTACCCTTCAAGAAAGCCTTGTAGCCGGCTTCACCGTCGGGAAACAAATCGGCGTTGTAGCCTTTCGCTTGAAGATACTCTCTCAGCAGCATGCCGAGGTTTTCGTCATCTTCACATAACAAAATACGCAATCTTTCTTCCATGATTATTCATTTATTAATGGTAATGTAATTATAAATTTCGATCCCTTGTTGAATTCGCTCTCCACGCGGATTTCGCCTTTCAGCTCGGTCACCATCTTGTGCACGTATGCCAGTCCGAGGCCGAATCCTTTCACGTCGTGGCGGTTGCCGGTCGACACGCGGTAGAACTTTTCGAACACTTTTTTCAAGTCGTCGCGTTTTATTCCGATGCCGTTGTCGGCTATCGAGATTTCGATTTTGTCGCCCGGAAGGCTGCGTGTCGCCACGGTGAGCTGCAGCGGGCAGTCGTCGCGTCGGTATTTGACGGCGTTGTCGAGCAGGTTGAAAATCACGTTGGTGAAGTGCATCTCGTCAACTTTCACGTCGGCAATCTCGGCGTCGAGTCGGGCGTCGATGCGTCCGCCGTATTTCTCAACTTTGAGCTTGAAGGTGTTTACGATGTTTTGTATCAATTGGTTGGCGTTTACTTCCTGCAGTTTGAGGGTGGCTTTCTGACGGTCGAACATCGACATCTGGAGCACCTTCTCTACTTGGAAGCGCAGCCGCTTTGTCTCGTCGTTGATTACGGTTGATATGTGCTGCATCATCGTCGGACTTTTGCGCATGGTGTCGTCGTTGAGCATCTGCGCTGCGAGCGATATGGTTGATATCGGAGTCTTGAATTCGTGGGTCATGTTGTTGATGAAGTCGTTTTTCATTTCCGACAGTTTCTTTTGGCGGAATGCGATTACGATGGTGCACAGGAACACTACAAGCAGCACGAATGTGAATCCGAACGACGGAATCATGAACCGTACGGATGAGAATATGTATTTGTCGCGCTCGGGGAAGTAGACGTATAGATAGTTGCGCCGCGACTCGGTGTCGTTGGGAAACAGTGTCTGTATGAATACGTCTTCTTTGTCTACTGTTTCGTCGTAGCCGGTGGTCTTGTAGACAATGTGGCCTTTGCGGTCGGCTATGGCATATTCCCATGCGAGTGGAATGCCGTTGTTGCCGAGCTCGGTGCGAAGGTAGTTGTTGACCATAGCTGAGTCGGCGCGCTCTGTGATGGGGCGGTTGCTCGATTGGTTGAGTATGGTGAGTATCACTTCGTTGAGCAGACCTTTCTGATAAAGGAATTGCTTGCGCAGGTTTTCCTGAAATTTGCGCAGCTTGTCCTGCTCTACGGGAGTGCGCCGGTTTGTTGCCGGAAGGTCGGACTCTTGCGAGAGGGATGTGTTCATGAAGTTGTCTGTCTTCAGGAATGAGTTTGAGTCAAATATCCCTGGCTCCAACATCAGCAGCTCTTCCTCGAGATAGTTTTTTGTCTCGTTTTTCTCCAAAGCTGTCGACAAAGAGTAGAGGCTGCGCTTCACGCCTTCCGAGAAGTGCTGTTCGCGCATCTTCACCATCTCCTCCATATATACGAACTGCATATACAACAGGCCGACAAATGTCAGCGCCATTATGATGGTCAATATCCAAATCGTACTTTTCTTCATTGTTTTTACACTTTTTTTGATATTGCAAATATATGAAACATATCTTAAATCCGACTCTTAAATTTATTAATTTTTTAATTTTTTTAATTAAAATGCACGATTGTAAACTGTTTTTAACTTTAAAATGCAGCGGTTGGACGGAAAAGTGTGATTTTTAATGGAAAACGCTTCCTCCACGTGGAGGAAGCGTTGTGCCAGGTTTCTGAATTGGCAGTTTTAATTGGCAATGAATCCGCCTAACTGGTATGACATTTGCTGCTGATAGGTGTAGGCTCTTGCAAACTGCTTCAAAAACTCGATTGTTGATTTTCTTGGTTTAACGGAAGATTGTTGTGTTCCGTTGCATTCTTTTGTAATCAAATGAGTAGAGTTTTTCTGCATAGGCAATATTGTTTAAAGTTCATACATATCAGTAACGCATCAGTGTGGCGAATTATTATATAACAGGCAAAAAAATAATGGGTTGCACACATGCGCAACCCATTATTTATGATAAATATCAGACTATTTTTACTTAGTGATGCCGAATTCTTTCGCGATGCGGTTGATTTTCTCGTCTGCGCGTGCCTCTGTTGCTTTATATTCATCGGCGGAAGCGAGAGTGTCGTGAACCTCGATGTAGAATTTGATCTTAGGCTCTGTTCCCGACGGGCGGACAGACACTTTCGTGCGGTCGGCTGTGTAGTATTGGAGCACGTTTGACGTAGCCGGCATGTCGAGTTTCTTTGTCTCGCCTGTCGCCACGTTTGTCTCTACGAGCGACTGGAAGTCTTTTACGGTCACCACTGGCGATCCGGCGATTTCCTTCAGTGGGTTCTCGCGGAATTGTTTCATCAAGGCGATGATTTCCTCTGCGCCCGATTTGCCTTTGCGCACCAAAGAGATGCCTTTCTCGCGCGAGAAGCCGTACTTCATATAGATGTCGATTAGCATGTCGGTCATGTTCAAGCCCTTGTCTTTTGCCCAAGCTGCGATTTCAGCCATGAGCGAGATTGCCGACACTGAGTCTTTGTCGCGGACGAAATCCTCGGCCAGGAAGCCGTAGCTTTCCTCGCCGCCACCCAGATAGCGGGCTTTGCCTTCGTTTTCGCGCATCACGTTGGCAATCCATTTGAAGCCGGTGAAGCAGTCATACATCTTTATGTGCTGAGCTTCGGCGATTGTGCGGATTGTCTCGGTTGTCACGATTGTCTTCACGATGTATTCATTGCCGGTGAGTGTGCCGAGCTCCGTGTTGCGGGTCATCAGATAGTTGAGGAAAATCATCACAATCTGGTTTCCGTTGATGAGCACATACTCGCCGTTGTTGTCGCGGATCACGAGGCCGATGCGGTCAGCGTCGGGGTCGGAAGCCATCACTACCTCTGCGCCGGTTTCCTTTGCTTTCTCGATGGCCATTGCCATAGCCGACGGCTCTTCTGGGTTTGGCGAAGCGACGGTGGGGAAGTCGCCGCTGAGCACTTCCTGCTCAGGCACACCGATGATGTTTGTGAAGCCGTAGTTTGCGAGAGAGCGGGGAATCAGTTTCAAGCCGGTTCCGTGGATTGGCGTGTAGACAATCTTCATGTCGTGATGTCTCTTGATTGCCTCTGGGCTGAGCGACAGGCTTTTTACTTTTTTAAGGAAAATCTTGTCGACTTCCTCTCCGATGATTTCAATCTTCGACGGGTCGCCTTGAATTTGATGTCGGCAACGTCGGTCACCTCGTTGACATATTTGATTGTGTTCACGTCGTGAGGGGCAATCATCTGCGCGCCGTCGTCCCAATAGGCTTTGTAGCCGTTGTATTCTTTCGGGTTGTGAGATGCAGTGATGATCACACCGCTTGGCATCCGAAATGGCGGATTGCAAACGACATTTCCGGAGTAGGGCGGCAAGAGTCGAAGAGATACACCTTGATGCCGTTGGCTGAGAAGATGTCGGCAACGATTTCGGCGAATTTGCGGCTGTTGTTGCGCACGTCGTGACCCACCACAACCTTGATTTCCGGAAGGTCCTTGAACGCCACTTTCAAATAGTTTGACAAACCTTGGGTGGCGGCGCCAACGGTGTATATGTTCATACGGTTTGAGCCGGCGCCCATGATTCCGCGCAAGCCACCAGTGCCGAATTCGAGGTCTTTATAGAACGACTCGATGAGTTCTGTCTTGTCTTCGCTGTCAAGCATAGCCTTTACGGCAGCGCGTGTTTCTTCGTCGTATTCAGGAGAAAGCCATTTCTCGGCTTTTTCCGTAACTTGTTTTAGGAGTTCGTTGTCCATAATATTTTTAGGTTTTATAAGATTTTTCTAAAGTGAACAAATTTAATGATATAAAAGGTAATGACCAAAAATAAACGGGTCATTTTTCTTCGTTGCCTTCTTTTCGGCTCCGTTGCGGCAATTCTTCATCGTTCTCGCGCAGCTTTTTGAGGCGCTCTTTGTGTTTGAGCGTGAAATGCAGCAGCACGATTACGAGCAGCGACACGCCCATCACTCCGAAATATTGCAGATACTTGCCTGCAGCCACCTGTCCGCGGCCTACGTAGGCCATCACCATCAGATAAACAAGCAGCAGCAGCGGCAGCCATGTGGATTTTTTAGTTTTCATTGTCGGTTGATTTTATTACTTTGTATTTTGACTCTTCCGGCACAAACGCCTCGCTGAGCAGCCGTCGGTATATGCGTATGCACGCCCATGCGTCGATGGCTGCGTAGGATGTCTGTGCCTCGGTGAGCGTCTCGGCGTCCCAGTTCGACAGCTGTTGCGACTTTGAGATTTTCATGTCAAACAGGATTGCGTAGATTTTCTGTAGGCTTGAGCAGCCGAAATTGTAGTCGGGCACAAGTTTCTGCAGGTCGATGAATCCCTGGGGGTGGAAGTCGTAGTTGTGGGCGAGCATCGAGAAGTCGTCGTGGAGCGACAGTCCGATTTTTGGAATGTCGGGGTTGTCCATGATTTCGTGCAGAGGCTCGAGGTCGTCAATCTTGCGCACGCGGAACAGGAAGCACACATCGTCGGCTGAAATCTGAATCAGCGAGACGTGGATAGGCACTCCTTTTCTGAATGTGGGCTTTGATTCGGTGTCGAAGCCGAGGATAGGATATTTTTTCAGTATCGACACCGCTTTGCGTGCCTCGGCGGCGGTGTTTACCACCTTGATTACACCGGGAAACTCCACTCGGGGCAATTCTGCCAGTTGTTCTTTTGTTATGGTGAGAGAATAACTCTTGTCTGTCATCTTTTGAATTTTGGTGCAAAGGTAGGTATAAATAATATATTTATGTCTAATTTTGTGCCCGATTATGGAAAAATTCAGTTGGAAAGGCCACGGCGCGATGCTGCTGGCGAATACGAGTTGGGGCTTGATGTCGCCCCTTGCCAAGGTTGTTATGACTGGCGGTGTGGTCACGCCGTTTGTGCTCACCGATTTGCGCATTTTCGGCGCGATGGTGCTGTTCTGGGCAGTGTCGCTGTTTCAAAAACCGGAGCACGTGTCGCCGCGCGACATGCTGCGTCTGTTTGCCGCGTCGCTTCTTGCCATAGTGTTCAATCAGGGCAGTTTCATCTTTGGGGTCAAACTGTCGTCGCCTGCCGACGCGTCGATAATCACCACGAGTATGCCTTTGTGGGCAATGCTTCTTGCCGCCGTCTTCCTTCGTGAGCCGGTCACGGGGAAAAAGGTGGCAGGCATAGCTTTCGGGGCTGGGGGCGCGTTGATGCTCATTCTGGGCAGTGGAGCCACTGCCACGGCAGCCGGCGCGCATCCCATACTTGGCGACCTGCTTGTGCTTTTCGCCCAGCTGAGTTATGCCACATATCTTGTCCTGTTCAAGAATTTTATATGCCGCTATTCGCTTGTGACGGTGATGAAGTGGATGTTTACCTATGCTTTTCTCTGCACGCTTCCGTTCTCATATTCGAGTCTTGTGGCAACCGACTGGCTTGCGCTTGGATGGGACGATGTGCTTGCCGTGGCGTTTATCGTGGTGTTTGCCACGTTTGTGAGCTATATGTTTATCATTGTCGGGCAGAAGAACCTGCGTCCCACGGTGGCTGGAATGTACAACTACGTGCAGCCCGTGGTGGCGTGTGTAGTGACGGTTTGTCTCGGGCTCGACTCGTTCAACGTGATGAAGGGGCTTGCCGTGGCGATGATTTTTGTGGGCGTGTTTCTCGTCACAACGAGCAAGAGCCGCGCCGACGAGCGCCGCGAGGCACGACGGTGACATGAAACGAAATCGGCGCCGTGCCTGTGCAGACACGACGCCGACCATATTGTGAAGCTGTAGATGCTTGCTGTAAGTTATTCTTTAACAACCTTCCAAGCCTGCTTGCCATTGTAGGTGGTCTCTACCGATTTGTAGCCAGTGGCAACATAGTTGGTGTGTGCGCCATCGGCGGTGTTGTCGGCAGGATTGAAGCCTACGAATATGCCGCCCATTATTTTAATGGTACATTTGCTACGATATTCGTCTTTACAGTTGATTAAGTATGTTGCATCACCATCACATTCAAATACACCTCCGTAAATGTTGAGATTTGCTTTTGAAGAAGCCGCCCATCCAGACTCCAGATAGATGCACTCTGATGTGGATTCCTTTGTTGCCCCTCCTACGGTGTGGAAATATCCGCTGTGGATATTGGCAGTGCCATTGATAATCTTGATGGCATTGTTGGCCTGACTGCCTCCTTTTGCATCAAATGTCAAATTGCCGCTGATATCAACAGAACCGCCATTTCTCACTTCTATGACAGCTGATGGGTGGTTCGGGCGGTTTGGTGCTGCTTCCAATGTGCCGTTTCCGGAGATTTTCACACCAGTTGCGCTTATTGACAGTAAGGTGTTAATGTTGTTTGAATCATCGTTGGTTGATTTGAAAACTGCGCCGTTTCATTACCAAGGAAGTGTTTCTGGCTGGAGATATGGATGATGCGTATTCTAAATCTTGTCCCAACGCCACGATCTTGCCTCTTGTGGTGAGTGCGGTTTCGAGTCCTTCGGCTGTTGTAGCCTCCACAGCCGGCACAACTTTCCAGATGGTGCGGCCGTCGGCGGCTGTGCCGTTTGCGATTGAAGCATAGCCAGGGGCTATGAAGTTGGTGCCGTTGCCTTCAGCCTTGCAGTCGCCAGGGTTGAATCCAATGAACGTGCCGCCGGTAACGATGATTTTCGCTGTTCCGTTTTCGCGGTTTGCGTCATAGCAGTTGAGCACGAACTCATCGGCTTTATCTGCGTCAGGATATTTCTGTTGCACCTCGAATGTTCCGCCTTTTATTTCCGCAACACCTTCAAGTACATAGACTGCGTGGATGTTGCCGTTGAAGTGTCCGTCCTCGATAACAAGATGTCCTCCGTCCTGAACATCGACAGCGTAGCAGTCGTTGGCTTTGGCGATGTATGCACCACTGGTAATTGTCAGCGAGCTGTTTTCTCTTACAGAAAGCAGTGACCAATCGGAGTCGCTCCAAATGTCATTTTTGTTGCTGATTGAGAGGTCTCCGAGATTGAGCGTCTCGCTTTGTCCGCCTGAAAGGACAAGTGTTTTTCGGCGTCAACGCTCTGACCGTTGGCAACGGCAGCTTTCAAAGCAGCAAATGTAGACGCACTTACCACTTCGTGTGCGAACTCGCCGCTGAATGCCGGTTCGATGACCACATTGAAGTCAACAGAATTTGTGAGCAGCGAGCCGTAGATGTTTGTACGGTAGTTGCGTTGCAATGGGACGTTTGTGAAAGAGCGGAATGAGGACTTGCCGTTGTAACCGAATGTCATATCGACGGTTTCCTTGGTGTCGCTGATGGGAATATATGCCATCAATAGATATTTATAGCCGGCAATAGGGAATGCACCGTCATCTGCTGTAGGTATGGCTTTCATTTTGAATGTGCGTGTTGCCTCTGTGCCTTCCATCTTGCCTGTTGCCAAGTTCAAGATGTCGCCAGCCGTTGCTTTGACTTGTGTCTGGGTAAGATTGAGACCAGCTATGGTCGCAGCGTCAAAGTCGTCGGTTCCGATGTTCACCTGCGCGAACGGACGCGTAAGTTTGACGTCAACATTATGGTTGCCGCTTACGGTGATTGTTTCTTTCTTGAAGAAAGCGTCGCAGATGTCATTGTTGGAATACACATTTGTATACTTTATTTTGACTGTCTGAGTCAACGGGTCGAATGTGTAAGGCTTCTTTGCGGAGTTGTCTGCGGCCCAGAAAATCACGTCGTAGGTCTTGCCTGTGGTCAGTTTCAACGAGACTGTCTGCTTGAGATTGTCCATTTCGGCTTCTCCCACAACAGTTGTCTCGTCGCCGAACACCTTCAGAGGTGTTGATTGTCCAGCCTCATACACTGCATATTGCAGATGTTTCGCCGTCAGTCCGTCGGCAAACGCACGGGTTCCCATTTCCGAAGGCAGTTGCGCTGTGAATGTCACGGTTCCCTCGTCGCCTGTCTTCAGGCCGTTGTCCATCTCATCGTTACACGATGTCACGAGCAGCGCCGCGGCTGCAATCGTGAAAGAGGAAAGTAGATACCTTTTCATTGTTTTGGTTTTGTTTGGTTAAGTCTATAATTTGTTTTTGTTTGGTCAAGTTTGTCTGATGTTTGCTGTGCCCCAATAGGCACAAGCACCCTCGCTTAGCGGAACGCCGACAATGCGTTGCGTTGCGAGGTGCTTGTGATTTTTATAATTATTGTTTGGGAATGGAATGTCGTAATGAGAGAAAGGACAGGCACAATGTGTCCTTCAGCCGAAATTGTACGCTTCTCGGCGTTGTTGAAGTTATGAATTGTAGCATTCATTGTCGTTTCTCTAATAATTTTTTGCAAATATAGGGGGAATCGAAAAACCAAATAAATTCCCAACTTTTTTCACAAAAAAATTAAAAAACGGCGTCGTGCCTGTGCAGACACGACGCCGACCATATTATGAAGCTGTAGATGCTTGCTGTATGTTATTCTCTAACAACCTTCCAAGCCTGCTTGCCATTGTAGGTGGTTTCTACCGATTTGTAGCCAGTAGCGACATAGTTGGTGTGTGCGCCATCGGCAGTGTTGTCGGCAGGATTGAAGCCTACGAATATGCCGCCCATAACCTTCACCGTGCAGCGATCCTTGTCTTCATCCTGACAGTTGATTACGAATTTTGCATCGCCGTCAGCCTCAAACACACCGCCATAGATATTCAGTTTAGAATAACCTGTAACAGCATGGCTTTATCGGCGCTAAGATGATGCATGGGTTGGAGTCTCCATTCTTGTCTATGCTTGAATGGAAATATCCGTTTTGGATATTAGTAGTTCCATTGAATATGATTACACAAGCATTAAGATGTCCACCTGTGCCACCCTCGATTGAAAGATTTCCTGAAATGTTCAATGTGCTGCCACCTTGTACCCAAATAGCGCCTTCGTCTGAATCTGTCACATTGCATGGACCCAATATTTTTCCATTTCCGAATAAATTCAAATTTGTTCCATCGATATTGAATGTACTCCGTTGCGACTTTCTGAAGAGGAGTTACTACTGCATTGTTTGATATAGCAAAGCTTGCAGTCACCCCATCTTTTGATAAATATGCGCCTCCTTCATAATCACTACCAATGCATATTGAACCACCATCTTTTGAAAGCAAGTTGATAATTTCAGAACGTGTCGTTGGCGCTTGGATAACTTTATATATAACCCTTCCGTCGGCTGTAGTGCCGTCTGCTACTGATGCATATCCAGGAGCAAGGAAGTTTGTGCCATTCTTATCCTCTGCTTTACAGTTGCCTGGGTTGAATCCAATGAATGTACCTCCAGACACAATAATCTTGGCTGTGCCATTTATATAGTTTGCATCGTAGCAGTTGAGCACATATTCATCGGGATTTTCAGCCGAGTATTTCTGCTGCACCTCGAATGTGCCGCCCTTGATCTCGGCCGTACCTTTTTGTACATATACAGCGTGGATGTTGCCGTTGTAGTGTCCGCCCTCGATAACAAGATGTCCTCCGTCCTGAACATCGACAGCGTAGCAGTCGTTGGCTTTGGCGATGACCTCACCGTCGCCTTTCAGCGTCAGGGTGCTGCCTCTGCGCACTGAGAACAGCGACCATTGATCTGGCGTTTTATCCCACAAATCTGTCGCATTTGCAACGTTCTGTTTGTTTAGGTCAACAGTAAGAGTCTTGTTGTTGTCGACAGTCACAGCCTGAGTGAAATCGATTGCGCTCTCAAGTTTTACATCGCCACCTGCCGTAGCGGCAGCTTTCAATGCAGCAAATGTAGAAACGCTTACCACTTCGTGTGCGAACTCGCCGCTGAATGCCGGTTCGATGACCACATTGAAATCAGTGGCGTTTGTGAGCAGTGAGCCGTAGATGTTTGTGCGGTAGTTGCGCTGCACTGGCACGTTTGTGAACGTGCGGTTCTGCGGACCTCCATAGTTGAAGACCACGTCGACAGTCGCTTTGTCAGCACCTACGAGCAGGTAGTCCATCGACAGGTATTTGTAGCCGCCGGCAACTGGAAACTCTCCGTCGGATGCTGTCGGAATGGCTTTCATAGTGAATGTGCGGTCAGCCTCGTCGGCAACTTCGCCGGTGGCAAGGTTCAGCGTGGCGAATGCTTTTGCCACAACTTCGGTCTGGGTCACTTCCAGTCCGGAGGCCTTGGCGGCGTCAAAGTCGTCGGTTCCGATGTTCACCTGCGCGAACGGACGTGTAAGTTTGACGTCAACACTTTGGTTTCCGCTAACGGTGATTGTTTCTTTCTTGAAGAAAGCGTCGCAATTGTCGCTGTTGTTGTTCACCTTGCTGTAGTCCACACTCACTTCCCGTGATGCCGGATTGAAAGTGTATGGAGAATCGGTTGTGGCGTCAGCCCAGAAAATCACGTCGTAGGATTTGCCGGAAGTCAGTTTCAGGGTTACCGATTTCTTAAGGTTGACCATTTCGGCTTCTCCCACAACAGTTGTCTCGTCGCCGAACACCTTCAGAGGTGTTGATTGTCCAGCCTCATACACTGCATATTGCAGATGTTTCGCCGTCAGTCCGTCGGCAAACGCACGGGTGCCCATCTCCGAAGGCAGTTGCGCTGTGAATGTCACGGTTCCCTCGTCGCCTGTCTTCAGGCCGTTGTCCATCTCATCGTTACACGATGTCACGAGCAGCGCCGCGGCTGCAATCGTGAAAGAGGAAAGTAGATACCTTTTCATTGTTTTGGTTTTGTTTGGTTAAGTCTATAATTTAGTTTTGTTTGGTCAAGTTTGTCGGATGTTTCGGGGCTGTGCCCAATATTGGCACAAGCACCCTCGCTTAGCGGAACGCCGACAATGCGTCGCGTTGCGAGGTGCTTGTGATTTTTATAATTATTGTTTGGGAATGGAATGTCGTAATGAGAGAAAGGGCAGGCACAATGCGTCCTTCAGCCGAAATTGTGCGCTTCTCGGCATTGTTGAAGTTATGAATTGTAGCATTCATTGTCGTTTCTCTAATATTTTTTTGCAAATATAGGGGGGGAATCGAAAAACCAAATAAATTCCCAACTTTTTTCACAAAAAAATTAAAAAAAAACGGCGTTGCTGCCGGATGCGGCTGTAAAGCCAGTATCCCGACAGCGGAATGCCTACGCCGGCAATGGTGTACAGAATCCAGAAGCAGTCGGTCTGCGCATAGTCGTGAATCACCATGTGGCATCCGATCTGCCGTGGGTCGAGTCCGTACCACCATATTTTCAGCAGGCTGACCACCTTGTATGCTGACACGTGCCAGATGAAGATGTAGAGAGTGTGTTCGCCGCAGTACTCCAAAAACTGGATTATGCGTCCCTTGAGGTGCGACAGGTGGTAAGAAATGTTGTAGGTCATCAGCCATCCGGCGACTCCCGTCACTGGCAGCGACAGCACGTCGCGGATGCGCACCGACAGGCTCATGCCACGGCATTCCAGCCATGATCCGGCAAGCACGACAGCCGCTCCGGCAGCGGCGAGCCACAGGCTGTGTCCGATGCGTTGCTCATATTTGCGATACAGCACGCCGATGCTGAAAAACAGCACGCCCATCGTGTCGCGGTAGCCTCCCTGCACGAGTGTGACAATCTTTACTCCTTCGCCCGCTTTGAACAATGCGAAGCCAAGAGCGATGAAGAAAATCACCAATGGAATCGCCACTGTGCGTCCACGCAGCCACTTCACGTTGTTGAGTATATAGTAGAGCACCACGAAGGCGATACTTGCCACGAGCAGTCCGCGGAAAAACCAGAACGCTCCGGCGAGAAACTCATCGTAGCCTCCCATAGAGAACACTATGTTGGTGAGCCGCTGCCAGAATTGGTGGATGGAGTAGGGATGTGTGGTGCCGCCTGTCCAGTTGCCGTAGACCTCGTTGAGAATGCCTATCTTGAACAGCAGGTTGTGGATGAGCAGAAAGAAGATGCTCCATTTCACGAAAGGCACGTAAAGACCTTTGAAGCGCTTCACGATAAACGGCCATGGGTTTTCCACCGTCTCGTGCTTGAAGAAATAGCCCGCGGTGATGAAAAACAGAGGCATGTGAAACAGGTAGATGGCGCGGTTGAGCATACCGGGCATGTCGGCGTGGGCCATCACCACGAAGATGATGGCAAAGCCTTTGGCTATGGAGATGGCGTTGTTGCGTTGCTGTGCCATGCTACATGAATAATGTTCCTATCTGGTAGACGGCAAAGGCTATCAGCCATGCCACAAATGTGTTGTAGACCAGAGTGAACGCTCCGTAGCGCCAGCTTCCCGTTTCGCGCACAATGGCTGTGATTGTGGCGATGCACGGCACGTAGATGAGCACAAAAATCATGAAGCAAGCCGCGACAAGAGGAGTGAAGTCGGGCACTCCGGTTTTCGGGTTCGGCTTCTGTATGCGTTCTGCGAGAGCCGCCTCGTTTCGGAGTCGCCGCTGTAGAGCACGCCGAGTGTAGAGACAACGGTTTCTTTAGCCACCGTTCCCGAAATCAGCGACACGGTCATTTTCCAGTTGAAGCCAAGCGGTTCAAACACTGGCTGCACCAGTTTGCCGAGGCGTGCGAGACACGAATTCTCGGTGGTCGCCACTTTTGTTACGTTTTCCGGAGTCACGTTGGTGTTGCCATCATGAATCATTTCCGTGCGTGCTGAGGCTTCCTGAGCTTCAGTTGGACGCGGGAAATAACTGAGCATCCAGATTATGAGACTCGCTACGAGGATGATGCCTCCCATCTTTTTCAGATATTGCTGTCCTTTAGCCCACATGTGGCGCATCGTGGCCTTCATGGTCGGGATGCGGTAGGGCGGAAGCTCCATCACAAACGGTGTCTCATCCTTCTTGTAGTGGAATTTGCGCAGCAGTCTTGCGGTGACCACCGCCACGATTATGCCGAGCGCATACAGGCTGAGCAGTGCCAGACTGGCGTGATTGGGGAAGAACACGCCGATTAGAAGCAGATAGATGGGCAGACGCGCGCCGCACGACATGAACGGGTCGATGAGTATCGTAATCAGACGGCTCGAGTGGCTCTCGATGGTGCGTGTGGCAATGATTGCCGGCACGTTGCATCCGAATCCCATCACCAGCGGGATGAACGATTTTCCGTGGAGTCCTATCTTATGCATTATTTTGTCCATTATGAAGGCGGCTCGCGCCATATATCCGGAGTCTTCCATAAACGAGATGAAGGCGTAGAGGATGAGGATGTTGGGCAGGAACACTATCACACCGCCCACACCGCCGATTACGCCGTCGATGAGCATATCCTTTACAGGACCGTCGGGCATGTATGTGCTGATGAGGTTGCCAATCAGCCCTACGCCGGCGTCTATCCAGTCCATAGGGTATTGTCCGATGGTGAAAGTGGCCCAGAACATCAACCACATTATGAATATGAATATTGGGAATCCGAACAGCCGGCTTGTCACAACTGCATCAATCATCGCCGTGGTTTTGGCTTCTTCCTTGTCCTCGGTGTGGAGCGTTTCGCGGAGCGCGCCCGACACGAACCCGTATTTTGAGTTGGCAATCACTGTTGCCATATCCTCCTCGTGCGATTCCTCGATTTCTGCCACCAGTGAGTCGCGTAGCGCCTTGATTTCAGCGTAGTGGGGCAGTGACGACAGCATAGTCACCACTTCCTTGTCGCCCTCAAGCAGTTTTATCGACAGGTAGCGAGCGGAGAACCGCATATCGAGGTCTGCCTCGCTCTTGAGCTGCGACTGGATTTGCTTTATTGCGTCCTCGATGTCTTTCTTGAATCCGATATGCACGTGGCGTACCACGTCGTTGCGTCCTTCGTAGACGCTTATAATCGTGTCAAACAGTTCGTTTACGCCTTTTCCGCTTTTTGACACGGTCGGCACCATAGGCACTCCGATCATCCTCTCCAGCGATTCGTAGTCGAACGTCACCTTGCTTCGTTCCAGCTCGTCGTACATGTTGAGGGCAATCACCATGCTGCGGTCCATGTCGATGAGCTCGGTGGTCAGATACAGGTTGCGCTCAAGGTTGGATGAGTCGACCACATTGATAATCACGTCGGGCACCTCGTCGTGGAGGTAGCGCCGCACATAGAGTTCTTCGGGGGAATATGCCGACAGAGAGTAGGTGCCGGGCAGGTCGACGATGTTGAACGAGTAGCCGTTGTACTCCATTCGCCCGCTTTTTGCGTCGACGGTGACACCGCTGTAGTTTCCTACGTGCTCCTTTGCTCCTGAGGCGATGTTGAACAGCGAAGTCTTTCCGCAGTTCGGGTTTCCGATGAGTGCCACGTTGATGGTGTGGCGTTCGGTGTCGAATTTGTTTATAAATCCGCAGTCGTCTTCCTTGATGATTGCGATGTCTTCATTGGGCACGTCGGCGGCTTGTTGCTCGCGCACCACCTCTATCAGGTTTGCCTCGGCGCGTCGCAACGATATTTCGTAGTCGAGGATTCGGTATTTTATAGGGTCGCGCAGCGGAGCGTTCTGCTCAACGAGGATTTTCTTGCCTCTGACAAATCCCATCTCCATCATACGCTTGCGAAACGATCCGTGACCCAAAATTTTGACAATCACGCAACTTTCGCCAGTCTTTATGTCTGATAGCCTCATAATGTCTTTATCTGCTGTTTTTACGGGTGCAAAGGTAAAAATTATTATTCAGAATAATTCCAAATAACCGATAAAATTGTCAGCATTTTTTGTCGTTGCTTCTCAGAGCGTTGTGGAGCAGGTTGGTGAACTGGTAGTTTTTCAGCCCCCAGCGCGGCGAGATGAGCAGGTTTTCGGGCGACTGCGACACGAATCGCTCAATGGCGATGTCGCTGCGCATGCGCTTCACTATCTTGACACACAGTGATATATACTCGTCTGCCGACCATCGTGCCACGCTGACTTCGCCTGACGCCACTTGACGGGCAAGGCGTGTGCCGCGGATAATCTGCAGCTGGTGGAGCTTGACGGTGTCGATTGGCAGAGCCGACACTTGGTCTACGGTGTGGAGCATGTCGGCTTCCGACTCTCCCGGCAGTCCGAGGATGAGGTGCAGTCCGCAGGCTATTCCGGCTGCGTGTGTGCGGTTTACGGCGTCGACGGTGTCCTCCCACGAGTGTCCGCGGTTGATGACGTCGAGAGTGTGGTTGCTGGCGGTCTCGGCTCCGTATTCCACCATCACGAATGTGCGTTGCGAAAGCGATGCGAGATATTGCAGCAGAGTGTCGGGCATGCAGTCTGGGCGGGTGCCTATGATCAGTCCCACCACGTCGGGGCAAGCCACTGCCTCCTCGTAGAGGTCTACAAGATGGCCAAGTTTGCCGTAGGTGTTGGTATAGGCTTGAAAATAAGCCAGATACTTCATGCCGGGATATTTCTTTCCGAAGAACGTGCGCCCTTTCTCAATCTGTTCGCCCACCGACAGCGACGGGCGGCAGTATTCGGGGTTGAACGTCTGGTTGTTGCAGTATGTGCATCCGCCGGTGCCTTTTGAGCCGTCGCGGTTTGGACAGGTGAAGCCGGCGTTGATGGCAATCTTCTGCACCTTGAAGTCGGGGAAACGCTCGTGGAGGAAGTCGGCGAAGTCGCGGTATGGCTTGTGCATTACAGACGGGTGGTTTTGTTGAGCAGATACATGTCGAGCACAGTCATTGCAGCCATGGCCTCCACGATAGGCACAG
The DNA here is from genome assembly GCA_022009815.1 of Bacteroidales bacterium. Lineage (GTDB taxonomy): Bacteria > Bacteroidota > Bacteroidia > Bacteroidales > Muribaculaceae > Limisoma. The sequence continues at coordinate 2,740,763 of CP091725.1, read as the reverse complement.
CACGCGGCAGCACGCACGGGTCGTGGCGTCCTTTGGCTTTCAGCACGGTGGGGTTGCCCGAGGCGTCGACCGTGTCGACGTCGCGCAGCAGCGTTGCCACGGGCTTGAACGCCACGCGGAAATATATGTCCTCGCCGTTTGAAATTCCGCCTTGTATGCCGCCTGAATGATTGGTCGATGTGTGGATTTTTCCATTGTCGGAAGTGAACGCGTCGTTCATCATGCTTCCACGGTTGCCAACACCGTCGAATCCCATTCCATACTCAAAGCCTTTGGCGGCGTTTATGCCCATCATGGCGTATGCCAGTCGGGCATGCAGCTTGTCAAACACGGGTTCGCCGAGTCCTGTCGGCACTCCTTTGACCACACAGGTCACCGTGCCGCCTATGGTGTCGCCTTCGCGTCTCACCTTGTCGATGAGGTCGTACATCCTTGCCGCCGTTTCGGGGTCGGGGCAGCGCACGGCGTTGGTTTCCACCAGCGCTGGGTTGTATTTGCGGTAGTCGGGGTCGAGGCTGATGTCGCCCACCTGCGAAGTGTAGGCGTAGATGGAGATGCCGAGTTGATCCAATGCCTGGCGTGCGAATGCTCCGGCAACGACACGGGCAATAGTCTCGCGCGCGCTCGAGCGTCCGCCGCCGCGATGGTCGCGCAGCCCGTATTTTTCGGTGTATGTGTAGTCGGCGTGCGACGGACGGAACGTCTGTCGGATGTTGCCGTAGTCGGCTGAGTGGTGGTCTGCGTTTCTCACCTCGAACCCTATGGGGGTGCCCGTTGTCACGCCCTCAAACAGTCCCGACAGCACTTCTACGCGGTCGGACTCTTTCCGTGGCGTGACGATTGCCGACTGCCCCGGACGGCGGCGGTCGAGTTCGTGCTGCACACGGTCGAGGTTGATTGCAATGCCTGCGGGCATACCGTCGACAACGCCGCCCACGGCAGTCCCGTGCGACTCGCCGAACGACGTCAGCCGGAAAATTTTACCAAATGTGTTCATCGTTGAGTTCCTCGTCTTTAGGTGTGACAATAATGTCGGCTGTCGAAGCCCCGACATATTCAATCAAATCCTTGGGGTCGATTTTCAGTTGCAGTCCGCGCACACCGGCGCTCACATAGATGAAGTTGAAATCAAGACACGAACGGTGGAAAAACGTGGGAAACGGTTTTTCATACCGATTGGCGAGCATCCTCCGCGGATATAGCCGGTGGTTGGCAGCAGATCCTTCATGTGGAGCATCTCCGCTTTCTTGTTGCCCGACACCTTCGCTGCTTTCTTGAGGTCTACCTCGCAGCATCCCGGCACCACGCAAACAAAATGTTTGACCTTGTCGCCTGTCAGCACAAGTGTCTTGAACACTTGCTGAATGTCTTCGCCGAGTTGGTCGGCGATATGCTGTGCGCCAAGGTCGGTTTCGTCGACCTCGTAAGGCACAAGCTCGTATTTTATTTTGGCGCGGTCAAGCAGACGCGCCACGTTGGTCTTTCCTATTCCAGCCATATTGATAAATCTTTTTCTGTCTTCTATGCTTATACAAAGATAGTGCATAAAGTTGAAAGAATGGATATGAAAGATTAATTTGCACTTTGAATTATGAGAATAAAGGCAGAGGCAGACAGGTTGCTGGCGATGATCCGCGAAGGTCGGACTATGTCGGCTGGACAGAAGGTGCGCTTGGCGGTGATGCTGAGTGTGCCGGCGGTTGTGGCGCAGTTGTCGTCGATAGTGATGCAGTATATCGACGCATCGATGGTTGGAAGCCTCGGCGCTGAGGCCTCGGCGGCGATAGGCTTGGTGTCGACAACCACATGGCTCTTCGGCGGACTGCTGAGTGCCGCGGCTTCGGGTTTTTCGGTGCAGGTTGCCCACCGCATCGGTGCCGGCGACTGGGAAGGCGCGCAGCGCGTGTTGCGGCAGTCGGTGGTGGCGGTGTTGGCGTTCAGCCTTCTGCTGGCATCCATCGGTGCCGGCATCAGCAGTAGTTTGCCTGTTTGGCTTGGCGGCGCCGAGTCGATACATCGCGATGCGTCGACTTATTTCCTGATAATATCCTTGTTTCTTCCAGCGCTTCAGATGCAGTTTCTTGCTGGCGGCATGCTGCGGTGCAGCGGCAATATGCACGTGCCGAGCATGGCGGGAGTGGCTATGTGCGCCCTTGATGTGGTGTTCAACTTTCTGCTGATTTTCCCTTCGCGCACAGTCGCTGTGGCTGGATTCGATGTGTTTCTCCCAGGTGCGGGACTTGGTGTTGAGGGTGCGGCTCTTGGCACGGTGCTTGCCGAAACGGTGGTCGTGGCTTGGCTGTTGTGGTATCTGCGCCACGGCACGTCACATCTGCGGCTTGCAGGGCTGCGCGGATGGAGACAGTCGATAGCCGACACGCTCAGAAAGGCGGTTAAAATCGGTTTCCCGATGGGTTTGGAGCATGGGGTGATATGCAGTGCGCAGATTGCGATAACCACCATTGTCGCGCCGCTGGGTGTGTGCTCCATCGCAGCCAACTCGTTTGCCATCACAGCCGAGAGCCTTTGCTATATGCCAGGCTATGGCATTGCTGAGGCTGCCACCACGCTTGTGGGCAGAGTGTCGGTGCGCGCCGTCGCGACCTGACGTGGAGCTTCGCTAAAATCACTGTCGGAATGGGCATGGCGGTGATGGCGGTGATGGGTGTGCTTATGTATGTCGCTGCTCCCGAGATTATCGGGCTGATGACGCCTGTTGACGAGATACGCCGGCTTGGTGTAATGGCGTTGCGTATAGAGGCGTTTGCCGAGCCGATGTTTGCCGCGTCGATTGTGGCGTATGGCGTTTGTGTCGGTGCCGCCGACACGCTGAAGCCTTGTCTGATGAACTTCCTGAGCATCTGGGCTGTGCGCCTTACGATGGCTGCATGGCTTGCTCCAACAATGGGACTGCGCGGTGTGTGGATTGCCATGTGTGTTGAGCTGACGTTCCGTGGCGCCATCTTCCTGGTGCATTTGTGGCGACGACGCTGGATGAAGGCCGTATAAAGGGGTAAAAAAGGTTGAAAGTTCGGTAATTCGGATAGGTGGGCTTTGCGGAAAAACACGTAAATTTGCAGACAGCATAGAACATTAAAAACACAGTTATGGAACTGATAAAAGATAAGGAATTCGGCGGCGAGCGACCGCTGTTTGAGTCGCACAACCTACACCTCGACAATGTGGTGATACGCGAAGGCGAGTCGGCGATAAAGGAGTGCAGCAACATCAAGGCGACAAATTGCCGTTTTGAGGGCAACTATCCGTTCTGGCATGTGCACGGGTTCGTGATTGACCGTTGCCATTTCGATGTGGGCGGACGCTCTGCACTGTGGTATAGCGACCATCTGCGGATGACCGACACGCACATCGACGCGCCGAAAATGTTTCGCGAGATGCACGACATCGACATTGAGAACGTGGTGATGACCGATGCCGACGAGACGTTCTGGCGATGCAAGGGCATACGTGCTAAGAACCTGCGGCTGCAAGGAGGAACGTATCCTTTCATGTTCAGCAGCGACATCGAAATCGACGGCTTGGTGTCTGACTCTAAATACGTGTTCCAATATGTGAGCAACGTAGTGGTGCGCAACGCGAAAATCACAACCAAAGATGCGTTCTGGGAGGTGGAGAATGTGACCATCTACGATTCGGAACTCAATGGCGAGTATCTGGGATGGCATTCGCGCAACCTGCGCCTTGTCAACTGCCACATCTCTGGCGAACAACCGCTCTGCTATGCCGAGAATCTGGTGCTTGAGAACTGCACGTTTGATCCGGCTTGCGACCGCGCTTTCGAGTACAGTTCCGTGAACGCAACAATAAAAGGAAGCATAGGAGGCGTGAAAAATCCGCGCAGCGGACGCATCGAGGCTGACTGCCTCGGCGATGTGGTGCTCGACGGCAACATCAAGATGCCGGCCGACTGCCTGCTGATTGAACGAAACAAAAAATAATTGCCTGTATGAAATACGACTTCGACAAGACTATCGACCGGCGTGCCACAAACTCTTACAAGTGGGACAGCGCTCCCGAGGGCGTGCTGCCTATGTGGGTGGCTGACATGGACTTCCGCACTGCGCCTGCCATCATCGACGCGCTGCAGAAACGCGTGGCGCACGGAATCTTTGGCTACACCCGTGTGCCCGACGCCTACTACGATGCCGTAACATCGTGGTTCAGCCGGAGGCATGGATGGGACATCGACCGCGAATGGATAATCTACACATCTGGAGTGGTGCCGGCGGTATCGGCGGTGATAAAGGCTCTGACCGTGCCGGGCGACAAGGTGATTGTGCAGACTCCAGTCTACAACTGCTTCTTCTCGTCGATACGCAACAACGGCTGCGAGATTGTGAGCAATCCTCTGCGCCGCACCGCCGACACCTATGAGATGGATTTCGATGCTCTTGAGCGTTGTGCCGCCGACCCGCGCGCCAAAGTGATGCTGCTCTGCAATCCCCACAATCCGGCTGGACGCGTCTGGACTCCCGACGAGCTGACGCGGCTTGGCAACATCTGCCTGCGCAACGGCGTGACGGTGGTCGCTGATGAGATTCACTGCGAACTGGTGTATCAAGGGTTCAAATACACGCCTTTTGCGTCGCTGTCGGACGCTTTCCTGCACCGGTCGGTGACGTGTGTGTCGCCGAGCAAGGCTTTCAACATCGCCGGACTGCAGATTGCAAATATCGTGGCGTTCGACAACGACCTGCGAAGCCGTATCGACAAGGCGATAAACATCAACGAGGTGTGCGACGTGAATCCGTTTGGCGTGGCGGCGACAATCGCTGCCTACAACGAAGGGGAAGAGTGGCTCAACCAGCTGGTTGACTATCTGCATGGCAACTATGAGGCTATGGCGGAGTTCTGCCGACGTGAGCTGCCGGAATTTCCTATAACGCGTCTTGAGGGCACATATCTGGTGTGGATGGACTGCAGCAGTCTCGGCATGCCGTCGGATGCGCTTGAGCATGCTCTTCTGGACGACGCCCGCCTATGGCTCAATGCCGGCACAATGTATGGTGCCGAAGGCGAAGGCTACATGCGGTGGAACATCGCTTGTCCGCGCAGCGTGATGCTCGACGGACTCAACCGTTTCCTTAATTTCGTCAGAAGCCGCTAACCGTCTCTTCTTCTATCCCAAATCGGCCATTGGAATCACTCGTTGCCATACGACACTGAGAAATTCCAACGGCCGATTTTTCAATTGACTTGACTTGGTTATATCTGCCACAACAATATGTCTCTCGGCAAACTGTTTGTCGTGAACTTCATGCTAAATCCGTATCCTGTCGTATAATCACCCAATGCCCAGACTTCTGTGAACCCTCACGGTGAATGATGTCGTTGTCTTGCATTTTCTTAAGATGCTTAGACACGGCGCTCCTGTTGATGCCCAATTTGTTAGCCATTTCGCGTGAAGTGATGCTTGCGTTCTCGGATATAAGACGTAAGATGGCATTCCGTGTTTCTGGTCCACTTTTCCGGTCCACCTTGCTTGTTTCTGGTCCACCTGCTTGGTCTCCCTTTTCTTCTTTGAATGTGAAGTCATCATCCATCGCCTTCTTGTATTCAGTTATTTCATTTTTAATGTTTTTGATGTGCTCATTCAGCATGAACATTTCTTGTTTGTTGGCATTGTTGAATGTTGAATTATTTGCTGTGACTTTATTTTGAGCCGATGGCTATGCACACGGGGTGGGGCACGTGGATGTCGTGGCTGGTGTCGGAGAGCATACCGGTGTCGGGGTCGATTGCAAACACTTGGATGATGTCAGCGTCTCGGCAGGCACAAAGCAGGAAGCTGCCGTTGGGAGTTATGGCAAAATTGCGTGGATGCCGCGCTGTGGGCTGGTAGCCCGTGCGTGTGAGCATCCCGCTTTCTTTGTCTACGCGGAAGATGGCTATGCCGTCGCCTTGCAGACGGTTTGACGCATAGAGGAAGCGTCCGTCGGGTGTCAGATGGATGTCGGCGCTGCCGCGGGCATGGCGGTCGTCGGCGGTGACGGTTTGAATCTGTGTCAGCTTGCCTTCGTGGTGGCTGAACACCATCACTTCGCCCGACAGTTCGGTGATGAGGTAGGCATAACGGCCTTCGTCGTCAAACGTGAGGTGGCGTGGCCCTGAACCTGCCGCTACATATAGGGTGCTGTCCACTTCCAGCCCGTCGCATGCGGCGTTGGGCTTGAGCGAGTAGATGCAGTCGTTGCCGAGGTCGCAGGCGAATGCGCGCCATTCGTAGGGGTCGGCGGTGACGCAGTGGAGATGGGCTGACTGCTGCCTTGTTTTGTCGGGAGCTTTGCCTGTGAGCGAAAACGTCATCACCTTGTTGGCTTTCTTGATGCTTCCGTCGTCGGCAAGTCTGAACTCCGTGATGCTTCCGCCCGTATAGTTGGCGGTGTAGATCAGATTTTTGTCTGGAAGATATTGCACGGCGCTTTGCCGCCCGTCGCCACGGCGTTGATGCGGGTCAATGGCTTGTCGATGCCTTCATAGCGGAATGCTGCAAGGGCGTCGTCGTCGGTGCCCGACTCGTCGACGGCATAGACGTTGTCGCCGTTGTCGGAGAAAATCACAAACGACGGGTTGCGCGCCGGAGTGACGGAGGTGAGTTCTGCCGTTCCGCTTTCTTGGTTGAAGCGATATTGATAGATGCCTTTGCTGTCGGTGTCGGTGTAAGTGCCGACAAGCATCGGCAGCCATGCCTGCGAAGCCGCGGCGGCAAGGTCGAGCATAGCCATTGTTGATAGTGCGCAGAGTGATATTGCCATTGTGTCAGTGTTTTTGTTGCCGTAAAGTTACGCAAAAAAAGTGCAATCCTAAAATCCTCTTTTGCGTAATGCGCGTCGTAAATCCTTGTGTTTCCTATGCAGCATTGCTATAAAAACAATATCGGCGACAACCATTGTCGGTTGTCGCCGGTATGTGTGTGGGGTTGTCGACGAGAGTTAGTCGTTCATTGTCAGGAGCAGCTCCTCGTTGCTGCGGGTTTTCTCCATACGGTCCTTGATAAACTCCATTGCCTCGATAGGAGTGCGGTCGGAGAGGAACCGGCGGAGAATCCACATGCGGTTGATGGTGTCCTGGCTGAGGAGCAGGTCGTCGCGTCGAGTGCTCGACGAGATGATGTCGACGGCAGGGAAGATGCGTTTGTTCGACAGCTTGCGGTCGAGCTGCAGCTCCATGTTGCCGGTGCCCTTGAACTCTTCGAAAATCACCTCGTCCATCTTCGAACCGGTCTCGATAAGTGCGGTTGCGATGATTGTGAGCGATCCTCCGTTTTCAATGTTTCGTGCGGCGCCGAAGAAGCGTTTTGGCTTTTGCAGCGCGTTGGCGTCGACACCACCGGTGAGGATTTTGCCCGATGCCGGCGACACGGTGTTGTAGGCGCGTGCCAGACGTGTGATTGAGTCGAGCAGGATTACTACGTCGTGTCCGCACTCAACCATGCGTTTCGCCTTTTCAAGCACCAGTCCGGCAATTTTTACGTGGCGTTCGGCTGGCTCGTCGAATGTGGATGCGATTACTTCCGCATTCACGCTTCGTGCCATGTCGGTCACCTCCTCCGGACGCTCGTCGATGAGCAGGATAATCATGTATGTTTCCGGATGGTTTTCCGAGATTGCGTTGGCAATGTCTTTAAGCAGGATTGTCTTACCGGTTTTCGGGGGTGCCACGATAAGTCCGCGCTGACCTTTGCCGATAGGAGAGAACATGTCGACGATGCGTGTCGAGATGTTGCAGGTGGTGCGTCCCGATGTCAGGTCAAACTTCTCGTCGGGGAACAATGGCACAAGGTGTTCGAAAGGCACGCGGTCGCGCACGAATTCTGTGGTGCGCCCGTTGATTGAGTCTACGCTGCAGAGAGGGAAGAATTTTTCACCTTCTTTCGGCGGACGGATGTTGCCTTCCACCACGTCGCCTGTCTTCAAGCCGTTTGCTTGATTTGCGACTGCGACACGTAGATGTCGTCGGGCGACGACAGGTAGTTGTAGTCGGAGGAGCGGAGGAATCCGTAGCCGTCGGGCATCACTTCCAGCACGCCTGCGCCTTTCACGATGCCTTCAAAGTCGTAGAGCGGCTGTTGAGGCTGTTGGCGCTGCTGCTGTTTTGCCGCGCGCTGCTGTTGTTGCTGCTGGCGGCGGTTTGCCTTCAGGTTTTTCTGTTGCTGTTGTGGCTGTTGCTGTTTAGGTTCAGCCTGGAATGCCGCAACTTCGTCTTCGGCAGGCTGTTGCTGTTGTTGCTGGTCTTGCTGCTGGCGTTGCGAGCGGGGCACGAATTTCTGTCCGCCGCTGAACGGGAAGAACGAGCTGAATCCGATGTCGTTTTTCTTTTGCTGTTCGGCAGGTTTTTCTTCTGCCGGCTCTTCTGCCGGTTCTGCCTGTTGTGGTGTTTCGGCTTCAGGAGCGGCGTTTTCCGTCTCTGCCGGTTCCTCTTCCTGTTTTACGGCTGTCTCCACGTTTTCAGCAGGGGCTTCGGCCTCGGCTGCTGGAGCCACGACAACCTCGGCAGCCGGAGCTGTCATATCGGCGGCAGGCTCAGCCTCCTTTTTCTTGGATGTGCGCTTTGCCGTGGTTTTCTTTGCTGCCGGTTTCTCCACTTTAGGTTCTTCCGCCTGAGCGGTCTCCGCGGCAGGCTCTGCCTCCTTCTTTTTGCTGTTTTTCTTAGGTTCAGCCTTTTTGGCGGCAGTCTTTACAGCCGTAGCCTCTGCGTTGTCATCGCTTTTTGGCTCGGCTGTTTTTTTCTTGGCTTTTGTTTTGGGTTTTTTAGCCTCCGATTTCGAAGCCGATTCTTTGGCGCGGTTTATCGCCTGCTCGTCGAGGATTGTGAAAATCAAGTCTTGCTGGGCCATTTTGTCGGCTTTCTTGATGTCGAATGTTTTGGCAATCTCGAGCAGTTCTTCTGGAGAGGCTGCATTTAAGTCCTGTAAGTTGTACATATATGTAAGATGTATTACATTTTGAATCTACGTTGCGCCGTTGTGCGCACGTGACTGTTCTGAAAATCTTTTTTTTGAGAAAATTAAAGAGTGGATGACTGTGGGAAGCGCAGCGAGTAATGGTGATTGATTATGCTTCCCTCAATCACGATGCAAAGATACGTCTAATTTCTTTTACTGCAAACAGAAATACAGACAAAAAATGAAAAAAAGTGAATGCTTACTCTCCGTATTCTTCAAGATAGGCCTCGCAGGCGGTGCGCAGCTCGTCGTACCATTCCTTGCCGAAGCGGCGCGTCAGCGGGCCCTCAAGAAACTGATATAGCCGCACGTGGTTTTTTCTGCCCATCACTTCCGCGCATTTGCAGATTTTCCAACGATGGTAGTTGACGGCGGTGAAGTCGGGAAATTCCTGAAGGCGGGCAGGGTAGAGATGGCATGAGATTGGCTTGTAGAAGTCGATTTTTCCAGCACGGTATGCCTTCTCGATGGCGCAGAGACACATCCCGTTCTCGCCATAGCACGTAAACACACAATTGCGCCCGTCGACAATCGATGTCACCAAGTCGCCTTCCTCGTCGACGTAGCCCACGCCCTGCTCCTCAATCACGCGTTTGGCAGCCGGCAGCAGGTCGTCCCACACCTCTGGCAGTATTTCCTTTATCTTGGCATATTCCTCTTTGGTGATAGGAGCGCCGGCATCGCCTTCGATACAGCATTCGCCGAGGCATTTGTCGAGATCGCAGCAGAAAAACTGTTCGATAAGGTCGAGGCTGACCAGTGCATTCCCGATTTGCAGCATAGTGACTTCTTCTTCTTTTTTCATTTCAGTGTGCGAAATTACTCGTTTTGTGCCGGATATGCAAGTGTGGCGGTGAAATGTGTTTTTAAACATAAAAAAATTTTTATACATAACGGAAAAATTTCCATAATTTTACGCCCGCAAAAACTAAACTATTTTTTAAAGCCCTTTTTGTAGATATTATGTTCTTAACCATTGTTATTGTTGCCGTATTTCTGATTGGTTACGGCTGTATTGCTCTTGAGAGCGGACTTAAAATCAACAAGACTGCGACCGCCTTGTTGATGTGTGCAATCTGCTGGTCGCTGTATATGATTGGCTGCCCTGATTATGTGGCAGAGTTCCATGCCGATGATTTTGCCCGGTTCTTTTCGGCGTTCCATCTTGACGACTCCGATGTTGCCGCGCGCCAGTTTGTGACGCAGGGCGTGCTGCTTGAGCATCTCGGCGATGCGTGTGAGATTCTGTTCTTCTTGATGGGAGCGATGACCATTGTCGAGACTGTCGACACCAACGGTGGCTTTGTTTTTGTGCGCGACCGTCTGCGCACCCGTAGCAAGCGTTCGCTGTTGTGGCGCATCGTGCTGATCACGTTTATTCTCTCTGCCGTGCTCGACAACCTGACCACGAGCATCGTGATGATTATGGTGCTCCGCAAGCTCGTGCAGGAACGCAACGACAGGCTTATCTATGCCTCGCTCATCATCCTTGCCGCCAACAGTGGCGGTGCGTTCTCTCCGATTGGCGACGTAACGACCATCATGCTTTGGATCAAGGGCAACATCACGTCGATAGGTGTGATTAAGGAAGTGTTACTGCCGTCGCTTGTCTCGATAGCCTTGCCTACGTTCCTGTTGCAGTTCAAGCTCAAGGGGCAGTTGGCTGTGGTGGAGGACAATGTAGATTTCACAAAATCGGCACTCAGTCATGGTGAACGGGTGGCGGTGTTTGTTGTCGGTGTGGGCGGCTTGATGTTTGTGCCGTTCTTCCGCTCCATCACTGGTTTGCCTCCGTTTATGGGCATCCTCTTCGTGCTTGGCTTGCTTTGGGCGATGACCGAGATATTCCTGCGCCACGAACACGAGTTGGAAGGCTCGTTCTCTGAGCGCGTGTCGACGATTCTTCATAAAATCGATTTGTCGACCATCCTGTTTCCTCGGCATTCTGATGGCTGTGGCTGTGCTGAGCGAGGTGGGTGTGCTTACAAGTTTCGGACAGTGGCTTGAACACGCCACCAACGGCAATGCTTATTTCGTGACAGGTGCCATTGGCGTGGTGTCGTCGATTGTCGACAATGTGCCGCTTGTGGCTGGATGCATGGGTATGTACAACGTTATCCCTGCCGCCGCCGTGACAAGTCCCGACATGATGATGTTTGTGCAGGACGGTCAGTTCTGGCAGTTGCTTGCTTACTGCGCCGGAGTGGGTGGCAGCATGCTCATTATCGGCAGTGCCGCCGGCGTTGTGGTGATGGGTCTTGAAAAAATCACATTCGGCTGGTATTTACGCCACATTTCGTTTGTGTGTCTGCTCGGTTATCTGGCAGGTATCCTGGTCTACTGGCTTGAGCGGACGTTTATCTTCTGCTGATTTAAAGTTGATTGATATGTATGTACGGCGGCGGGACATCGTGAGATGTCCCGCCGTCTGTGCTTGATGGCGTTATATGTGTTGGCTCTATCGTAGCAGCGTTCCTCCGGCACGCACCCGCTTCGCTCCGCGACTATTGCCTGCCAACGTTGCTGTTGTTTCATTGCACAAAGTCAGAACTCAACGCGCTCAGTGGCAGACAGCGCTTCGGAGATGCGCTACAGCGAAAGCAACCGCGCCACCACAGTCGTTTGCTGCGGTGGCGCGGTGCGTGTTGTTATGTTTGATATTCTCTACGGTTCAGTCTATTTGAAGTTGAATGTAGGGAAGTGGGTGGCGTCGGTTACTACTAAGCTTGGCAACTTGTCGTAGCACATGCACGCGAATTGGTTGCGTGCGCCGCTGAACAGATTCAATTCTGTTACCTTTGCGCCGTCGAATGTCACATTGTCAACGTTGACTGTAAGGTCTTTGAACTGCATTGCGACGTTGGCTTCCTCTTCTGTTGCTGAAGTGTAGTCCTCGAACAGGAAGAAACCAACCCATTGTCCCGCTGCGTCGGAAGGATAGGTGTAGGAGCAATCCTTTACGTTGACAGTGAATTTGGTGTTTGTCTTGTTGCTGATGCGCACAGCCTCGCTTGTTTTTGCCAAGTCGAAAGTGTTGTTTTCAATGTTAAGCACTCCGCCTTCAGCCATTCCGAACACCGTCATTGCGTTGTTTGTGAATTTGGCAAATTTGCAGTTCTTTACTGTTACGTTCTTTGAAACAACGTTGCGTAGGTTGATTTCAAGAGGATTGTAGCCGTCGGTGGCGCCGGTGTAGTCGAGTCCGTCGACAACAACATCGCCTGCCGTTTCAACAATTACGCGGGCATTTGATGAGGCTTTTGGGAAAGAGCCTGTCAACTTCACGTTTCTCAGTGTTACGCCCTCTTCTGCCTTTGCGCTCAGTTGGGAGGCGTCGACTGTTCCGTTTTCAACGGCAACGCTGTGGGCGTTGAGCGCGATGTTGCTGTCCATTGTCTCGCCGTTGAGGTCAACGATCACGTCTTTTTTGCTCAAGTCTGTGCCTGAAGCCAAAAGGTCTTTGAGTTGGCTTACGCCTTTTGCGTTGAGCACCTCATAGTTGTTGTCTGGGTCGTTGAATCCCGGGGCGATTACAACGTTGAAGTCGGCAGTGTTGGTGAGCAACGAGCCATAGATGTTTGTGCGGTAGTTGCGTTGCACAGGCACGTTGGTGAACGTGCGGTTTGTCAGCGTGTAGTCAAACGCGATGTCGACAGTTTCTTTGTCCTTCGGCACGAGCACGTACGACATCGACAGATATTTGTAATCCTTGCTGTTTATTGAAAATTTAGAGTCCTCTGTAGGAATCGGTTTCTTTACGAATGTCGCAGTGACAGGGTCGCTGACCTCTTCTGAGAGAAGGTTGAGCGTTTTGTAGGTTGCCACTCCGATGGTCGACTCTGAAACGGTGTAGCCGGCAGCTGCCGCTGCGTCAAAGTCGTCTGTTCCGATGTTGATCTGTGCGAACGGACGGCGGAGCTCCTGCGAAATGCTCATGTTGCCGCTAACCTTCAGCGCTTTCTTCTGACCGAAGAATGCGTCAAGATTGTCGGTGTTGTTTTCGGCATTGGCGTAGTTGACGGTTACAGTCTGGTTCTCAGAGTCAAACGTGTAAACGTTGTCGCCAGGAGCGTCGGCCCAGAACACGAAGTCGTATTCCTTGCCGGTGGTCAGCTGCAAGGAGATGGTGGTTTGCAGACCTGTCATTGTGGCTGTGCCCTCGAGTTGTCCCTTAGTGCCGTCGGCTTTTTTGCAGACTGCAAGTCTTGTCGTTGTGCCTTTCTCATAAACGGCATAGTGCAGCTCGGTGGCTTTTGTGCCGTCGGCAAATGCACGGGTGCCCATGTCGCCAGGCAGCTGGGCTGTGATTGTCACAGTGCTTTCTGCGCCGGCCTTCAAGTCCGATGTCTGATCATCGGCGCAGGATGTTGCCATCAGCATCAATGCCGATATGGCAACGGTTGAAAATAATACCTTTTTCATAGAACACATAAATTATAATTTGTTTTTTTATCTGATTTCAAGATTGTATTCGCCGTCGAATTCCGTTCGGATGCTCACGCCTCCCGAAGCCTTCGACGAGAGGAAATTGCCGCGCACCACGGTGAGCTTGTTGCGCACCACTGGCACGTCGATTGGCAGCGTGCTCGACAGCAGCGTTCCGTCGGTGTCGTAAACCTCCACCGAAACAGGCACCGTCGACTCTCCTCCGTTGACAAACACATAGTCGAATCCGAGTTCCACCTCCGTGTCGCTAAGCCGCTGCATCGTGCTGTCGAACGCGACGCCTGTCCAGGAGTCGGCTGGCTTGTTGGTAAACATATTGAATGAGCACGGCATGAAGCCTTGGTAGCGGAACACTACGCGGAAGTCGTTTGTGTTGATGTTCTTGATGTCGGCTTTGGGGTCGGCCTTTGGGTCGGCAGACTCTGGCGACACTCCTTGCTGTGCCTTCATTTCCGCTTCTTTTTGGCGGATGGCACGTTGCTGGAGCACGTAGCTGAGAAACTTGACGATGTCGTGGGAGATGAATTTGAACTTTGCCAACGGTCGCTCCATTTCAACCTCTATGCGGTTTACGGCGGTCGACCGTGTGGAGTTTGACGTCAGCTCCGGGTTGTCGTACACTTCTGCTTCCTTCTCTCCGCGGAATGCGTCGCGGCGGTCGGTTGAGCCTGTATGGTTCTGACGGTCGGCGAGGATTATCTCCTCGAAGTTTGACGTGTTGTAATAGAGGTCGGTTTTCGTGCCGTGGACCACGTAGTCTGCCCACACAAGAAAGCGGTATTTGCCGGGGCGAAGGTTGAGCCGCAGGGTGTGGTTCAGATTTTCAAGGTCGCTGTTGCAGACCACGACGGTGGTGTCCGATAGTCGGTTGCCATCGTTGCCGTCGATGCGGTAGGCGTTTACGGTATAGCGTATGTCGTAGGTGATTTCTGTCTGTGTCTTCGTTCCCGACGGGCTGGCTTCGGTGGAGGCGCGCGAATAGTCGATGGTCTGATAGAAGCCCATGTCGATGGCGTTGGTGAAGTCGAGCACAAGTTCATACGGGCGTCGCTCCGGCATGTCGGGAAACTCGTGCACGTCGCATGCCGAGAAGCCCAAAATGGCGAACAGGCTCAAAATGCAATATGTCAGGGCTGATCGTTTCATCTTCTCTTGCGTTTAAGGTCGAAACGATAGATAAACGTCACTGCGGCATTGTCCACTCCGAAGAATGTGCGGCTTGTGGTGCAGACCATCGCACCGTTGGCTTCGTTGTGGAATGTGTCGTACTTCAGCCGGTAGCATCCGGCGCCGGCGGTGAGCTCCATCATCCAGTGCTTGCTCTTGCCGAGCGGTGTGCGCCAGCCGAAGCTAAGACCTCCGCCAAGTGCCGGGGTGTTGCCGTTATGGTCTTGATAGCGCCATTCCGACGATGATAGGGCATAGTTGTACTGTGCCACGCCGAAATGTGCGCCCACAAACCATTTGGGGGCAAACCACCAGCGCACTTCGGGCTGGAAGGCGAGTGTGCGCAGTTTGCGTGTGCGCGTAAAGTAGTTGAGTGCCGAGTAGTAGACGGGCAGCGTCACGCTCCATTGCTTGTTGATGTCCACTTCCACGGCTATGTTGGAGATGAGCATAGCCCATCCTACGGCATTTGTTTTCAGGTAAAGTCCGCGTGTCCATTCTCCGTTGTCTCCAGTCTCTGCGTCGGGGATGTCGACCGCCGACACGCTGATTCCTGACAGGTCGTAGTCTGCCGTCGGCAACGCGATTTCTCCGTCGGGGACAGATTCGGTTGTCGTAATCTGTGCCTTCGCGCTCCGCATCGATGGAAACACGTTGCGGTTCAGTGTCTTGTATGCCTTCTGCCGTTGAATCTCGAAGGCGCGGCGGTCTGCCCATCGTCCGGGAAGATACTCGATTACGGTGGAGTCGGAGTGCAGCACGCGGTCAATCTCGTTGTAGCCAGGCTCTTGCGATGTGCGGATTTCTGCTTTCAGCATGTCCCATGGAATCGTCGCCGGCAGGCGCACCACCAGCGAGTCGGCAATGTCAATGCGCGAACGGATGTATTGCTCCAACGCGTTGGCACGGGTTTCGCCAAGCTGCTTGTTTTTTATCGCAGGTCCTTCGGGCGAGGCATAGCCGCTGATTGTTAGCCTCTCAATGCGCACATTGGGATGGCTGTTTACGTATTGGATTGTTTTTCGAGATTTGCGAGTTGACGGGCATTGTCGCTATACGCAGTGTCAACATTGCACTTCCCCACTTGGAAGTCAATGTCGATTTCTGTGATGTTGGTATGCGCGTTTGGGATTAAAAACATACCAAAGAGAAGCATTAATATGCCTACTCGCTTATTCATTTGGGTTGCTATTAGATTCTTTGTAAATCGGTTGCTAAGGTAGAATATTTGTTTTAAAAAAACAACAAGACGTTATAATTTATAAGGTTAATATTCGTTAAATATAGCGACTCGTTGTCTGCTTTAAGGCGTATGTTATTGAAAATAAAAGGAATAATAGGCGACTTTGATTTTTGTTACTTATTATTCCTTTTATATCTGTTAGTTCACGCGGTTTGCAACTGGCTCTCCCGCAATGAATTGGCGCACGTTTTCTGTGGCTATGCTCATCAGGCGCGTGCGTGCCTCGAGGGTGGCCCATGCGATGTGGGGTGTCAGGAAGCAATTGCGCGCGGAGAGCAGTGGGTTGTCGTCGCGGGGTGGCTCCTGCGACAGCACATCGGCGCCGAATGCCGCCAGACGTCCATCGTTGAGCGCGTCGGCTACTGCCTGCTCGTCGACAAGCGGACCGCGTCCGGTGTTGATCAGAATAGCCGATGGTTTCATCTTGGCGATGGATGCGGCATTGATGAGATGACGTGTCGACGGGGTGAGTGGGCAGTGAAGGCTGACCACGTCTGCTGAGGCAAGCACATCGTCGAGCGGTGCCGGCGTGATTCCTTCGGGAAGTGTGTCGGCGCTTTTTGATGTCATAGCCACCACTTTCATGCCCATTGCAATGGCTATGCGCGCTGTCGCCATTCCGGTGTTGCCGAGTCCGACAATACCCATTGTCTTGCCTGCCAGTTCTGTCAGCGCACTGTCCCAGAAGCAGAAGTCGGGGCAGTTTGTCCATTTGCCGTCGGCAACCTCGTGTGCGTAGGAGGCCACGTGGTTTGTGATGTTGAGAATGTGGGCGAAGGCCATCTGTGCCACCGACATGGTGCTGTAGGCGGGGATGTTGGCAACCACTACTCCCTGGCGTGCTGCCGCTTCGGTGTCGATGATGTTGTAGCCTGTGGCGAGCACGCAGATGAAGCGCAGCCGTGGCAGTTGCCGTAGCGTGTCGTCGCTGAAAGGCACTTTGTTGGTCAGCACGATGTCGGCATCGGCGGCGCGCTCCACGATTTTGTCGGTTGGAGTGCGGTCGAAAAGCGTCACGTCGCCCAAACGCTCAACGGGCGACCAGTCGAGGTCGCCCGGGTTGAGGGAATATCCGTCTAAAATGCAGATTTTCATTATGCCTTAGAATTTATAAGAAGCGCAGAACGACAGATATGCATCGTCCCAATCGTCGACATATTGGTATTTGCCCTCAGCTCCGATAGCCCAGTGTGAATTGATGTCGTATGCGAATCCAAGACCGATGTCTACACCCAGCTTGTTGTAGTCGTTGGCGTGGAAGAACACCGGACCGAGTATTGGGTAGAGCGAGAAGTTGCGTGGCAGCTCGAAACGATAGCGGAAGTCGCCGTCGATGGTCAGCGTGTTGCTGTCGTTGAAATAATAGTTGAGCGACGGGGCGAATTCAAAGTTGCGCGGCAGCTGGAATGTCACTCCGATGCCAAGGCCGAAATCGCTGCGGAGGTTTGCTTTCATGTCTAGCGAACGTACTTGTGCTGATGCCGGAAGAACGGCAGCGACTGCAAGAATTGTAGTGATGAAAAACTTCTTCATAATATTCAGGTTTTTGATGTAAGTTAGTATGATTTTATTGTATAAACAATGAATGTTGAGAAAAGTTTTGGGCAATTCAGCAAAATGTGTTGTCCAATCCGTGATTTTGGTAGTAAATGGTTGCTGTTCAAAGTGTAATTTTGCAAACAAGAAGACAAAAATAATTATGGCGGCGCTTGCGTCAGGACGACGTGGTCAATATTCCTGCCGAGGTGAAGCATTGGCACGGTGCCGCAGCCGACTCGTAGTTTCAGCATATTGCCGTTGCTGTCCCGGCTGACGGGGCTTCTGACGAAAGGCTTGAGCCGGTCACTGATGTGGAATACGATAAATTGAGATAAGATGAAACGATTTTTGACAATTATTGCCGCTGTGTTATTGATGTTCAGCACGGCGTGCGCACAGAAAAAGGAGAGTAAGGAAATGGAACAGGAAAAGGTTTTGGTGGCGTATTTTTCAGCCACTGGAACGACCGAACGTGTCGCTAAAATGATAGCATCCGCCACTGGTGGCGAATTGATGAGGATTCAGCCTGAGGAGGAATATTCTGCAGCCGACCTTGACTGGACTGACCGTGCGTCGCGTTGCTGCCGTGAGAACGACAATCCGGCGGCGCGTCCGGCAATTGTGAAAACGAAGGAAAACATCGATGGTTACGATGTGGTTTATCTCGGTTTTCCAAACTGGTGGAACATGGCGCCGCGCATCGTCAACACTTTTGTGGAGACCTACGGATTGAAGGGCGTGACTGTGATTCCGTTCTCGACTTCAGGAGGAAGCGGAATTGAAAATTCGGTAAAGCAACTGCGCAAGGCATACCCTGATGTGGATTTCAGCGACGGACGGATGCTGAACGGCGTGTCGCAGGAGGATGTCGACAATTGGGTGAGAAAATAAGGGAAACTATAGAAAGGCGGCTGTGAAGCCTCCGATATTAATCACAAATTTGGTAAGTAATCAGTCTGCTTAGAGTGCGGAAATTCCATGCCGCACTCTCTTTTTATATTTTTGTGCCGATAATAATTGCCATTCTCGCAGAAAAATCCGAATTTTGCAAATCGGAATCATACGACAATGGCAACGACAATAAAAAAAGACATCTATATGACTTCGCTCGGAGAGGTGGCGTATTTCACCATCTGCGATGACGAGTGCGGCTCGGTGGTGCTGTCGGCACTGGGTGCCGGTGTCGTGGCACTGTCGGTCCCTGACGGGAACGGCGAGTATAAGGATGTGGTCACGGGCTATCCGTCGGCTGAGACATATTGCCACGACGACCCTAATGCCGGAAAGTTTATAGGGCGTTATGCCAACCGCATTGCCCGTGGGGTGTTTTCAATCGACGGCAATGAGTACCATCTTGAATGCAACTGCGGTCCGAACGCCTTGCACGGCGGACGCGAGGGTTTTGCCCACAGAATCTGGAAGAGCCGCTCGGTGGGCGACAATGCCGTGGAGTTTTCGCTCACGAGCGATGACGGCGACCAGGGCTATCCCGGAACGCTGACTGTTAAGGCAATCTACACGTGGATGCCTTCGTGCGGGCTGTGTCTCGACATCGTTGCCTCTACCGACCGCCCTACGGTGCTCAATCTGACAAACCACTGCTATTTCAATCTTGACGGCCACAACAGCGGAAGCGTGTTGAGCCACAAGTTGCAGCTGAACGCATCGCGCTATCTCGTGACCGACTCTTCGCTGGCGCCTACCGGCGAATTGGCCGACGTGAAAGGCACTCCGATGGATTTCATTCAGCAGAAGACGCTCGGGCGCGACATCAATGCCGACTTCCAACCGCTTGCCTACGGCAAAGGCTACGACCATTGCTGGGCTGTTGACGGATGGCAGCCGGGAAAATTGTCGACGGTGGCAAGATTGGAATCGCCGATGGCTCGCGGACGTGTCCTCGAGGTGGAGTCGACGTTGCCGGCTGTGCAGGTCTACACCGGAAATTGGCTTACATGCTCAAGTCCGGAAGGCAAGGACGGTGCCGCCTACAAGGATTACGATGCTGTGGCAATTGAGTGTCAGGGGTTTCCCGACGCGCCAAATCATCCCGGATTCCCGTCGCAACGGCTCAACCCGGGTGAAGAATACAGACAGACTATAAGATACATGTTTAAAAGAAAATAATTTAGAGAAATGAAACCTACACTTTTTGTTCTCGCTGCCGGAATGGGCAGCCGTTATGGAGGGTTGAAGCAATTGGACGGTCTTGGACCTCACGGGGAAACAATTATGGACTACTCCATCTATGATGCAATACGCAGTGGATTTGGTAAGGTTGTATTTGTGATTCGTAAAGATTTTGAAGACGATTTCCGCTCGAAAATCCTTTCCAAATACGAGGGACACATACCTGTCGAGGTGGTGTTCCAGTCGACCGACGCTCTTCCTGAGGGTTTCACTTGTCCGGAAGGACGCACAAAGCCGTGGGGCACAAACCACGCTGTGCTGATGGGCAAGGATGCTATCAAGGAGCCGTTTGCTGTTATCAACGCCGATGATTTCTACGGCCGCAACACGTTTGAGGTGATGGCTGCCGAGCTCTCTCGTCCGCGCGACCGCAAGGGCGACTATTGCATGGTGGCGTTCCATGTGGGCAACACGATGTCGGAAGGCGGAACGGTGTCGCGTGGTGTGTGCCATGAGAAGAACGGATTTCTCGACACTGTCGTGGAGCGTACCGACATCGGATATGCTGCCGACGGAACAATCGAGTTTACCGATGAGAACGGCAACAAGCAGAAACTTGCGCCTGAGACTCCGGTGTCGATGAACATGTGGGGATTCACGACCGACTACTTCGACTACAGCGAGAAGGCGTTTGTGGAATTTCTGAAGGAGAACATTGATAAGCCGAAGGCTGAATATTTTATCCCGTCGGTAGTAAACCAAATGATAAACAGTGGCTTGGCAACAGTGCGTGTGCTTAAAACCTCATCGAAATGGTTTGGTGTGACTTACGCCAACGACCGCCCGGTAGTGGTGGCTAAATTCGCCGAGTTGCACGCGTCGGGCGAATATCCTGAAAAAATGTTTTAGCCAGACTTGATAAACAACAGCGGCGGCAGAGAAAACTCTGTCGCCGCTGTTGTTTTTTAATACCTCTCCGGTGTCGTCGCTGACCACGGAATGAAATGGATTTTATTCCAATTTCTTGAATTGATACGGGCAGTCTCTTAGGTACGGGAATCCGTTGTTGGTGCTTGTGGAAACGGCCCATACGGATTTGAAGTCAAAACCCTTGTAGGTTGACTCTTTCGACTTGTCGCTTTCCTTGAATTTGTCGGCACACCAGTATTTACCTGAATCCTCGAGCACATATAGATTGTGGTGGTAGAAGATGCTTCCGCCCTTGTGCGTGCCTATTATTCCATTGCCATGCGACACCTTCTTGGCGTTGTAGCAATTCTGCACTTCGCCTAGATGGTCGATGCAGCCCAGCACGCCGCCATTGTCGGAATCCTGGTTGGTTGGCACGATGCCCATGTTGTAGCAGTTGTGGAGCATATAGTGGGTCTCGTCATCCGGCGATCCTTGCTCCTGCCATCCCAACAGGCCGCCTACGTTGGCATTGCCGGTGTTGCTGCCCACCTCGCCGAAGTTGCACGAGTAGGACAGCTCCATATTGTTGGGCAATGCTGTTCCAGCCTCGTCGTTTGAGCCCATGCGTCCGGCGATGCCTCCCACCTTTACGTCGTTGCCGCTGCCGTAGACTTTTCCGTGGTTCGCGCTGTGGCTCACTACGGCTTTGCGAGCGTTGAAATATCCGATGATGCCGCCGACGTTGCCTCCGTTTGAGCCGTTGACTTCGCCATAGTTGGCGCAGTATAGGATGTAGTGGATTGTCTCAATGCCAAGATTCAAAATGCCGCTGGCCCAATAGTGGCCCACGCAGCCTCCCACTTGGCCGGTTCCGGTGACTTTGCCCACGTTGACTGCATTTTTCAGATAGAAATTTAGCCTTTCCTTCTTCGTGGATATCGCCGATGATGCCGCCGGTGTAGTTGGCTCCCGAGATTTCGCCATAGTTGATGAGATTCTCGCAGGTGGCGCAGTCGAATTGGTTGAGGCGTCCGATGATGCCGCCTGTGCTGTCGGAAATCTTATTGTCGATTTTCGGCGAATTGTTGACGCAGCCGCGCACATAACCTTTGTCTATGTTGTCGGCAAGACCGATGATGCCGCCCACGTTGTTGCAGCCTTCAACTGTACCTGCAAAGCATAAATTGGTGACAAAAGAGTTCTTTATGTAACCAACGATGCCGCCAACGTTTTTCGTGATGCCCGATGTGCCGGCAAATCCGGAGAATGTCGGCGTGAAGGTGCTTGCTTTCGGGATGGAAGTGTAGTTTGACAAAGTGCCGATGTTCAGACTGCCTGTCAGCGTTGAGTTGTCGGCGCTGCCAACCATGCCTCCGATGTTTTGCGGACCGGTGGCTTTGGCATATTTGGAGATGTTGAACAGACTCAGATTCACGGTGGCATTGGTCACATTGCCGATGGCGCAACCTGCATTGGTGTCGGTGGCGGATACCGGGGCGTTGATATAGATTCTTTTGCCTGCGAGTTTGGTGTCGTCGATGTGGCCGGCAAATCCTCCTACATTGAGTTTGCCGGAAATTTTGACCAATGAGTTGGCATCCTGCTTCACTGACGTTCCGTCGTCGGAACCTTCAACGGCAATGCTGTGGCTGTGGCCTCTGACGGTGCCGAAAAGTCCGCCGACACTGTTGTTGCCGCTTGCCACTGAAAAGAATCTGCAATTCTCAATCGACATGTCGCCGCCCATGCTGGTGTAGCCGGCAAGACCGCCTGTGGAGTCGCCTCCGTAGACAGGAAAATTGAGCGACACGTTTCTGAATTGGCACGACTTGAAGTTGAACAGTCCGCCGATGAGTCCGCCGGCGTTCTCGCCGACAACCGACACTGCCTTCAGATTGCCGTCTTCTGCCTGCACGGAGCGCACCATCGTCACGTCGGAGATGCTTATGTTGGTTGTTGAGCCGTCAACGCGTCCAACCAGTCCGCCGGCATTGTTTGCCGATGCCGTGACGGAGAAAGGCATGTAGCTGCGGCTTTCATCGCCTCGCTTGTTTTTATCCACTTTGGCATTGTAGAATTTGCTGATTGTCAGCGACCCGTCCTTGAACAGTCCCACAGCGCCGCCAATGGCATCCTCTCCGGCTACAAATGCCATGATGCTCGAGTTGGAAATCGTAAGCTCGCCGGTGGCGTAGCCGATGATGCCGCCTATGTTGTAGCGGTTCTGGGCATTGATTGAGCCCTCGATGTTTACACTGTCAATCATCACCTTGCCCGATGATTTTCCGGCAAGTGCGCCGCCGTTTGAGTGGACGCCCTGAATCATGGCGTTGATGGTGAGGTTGTGGATCACGGCGCCGCCAACGAGTTCCTTGAACAGACCAATCTCGCAGTCGTTAGGCTCGGATGTACTTCCGGTGTAGGGCACGGTCAAAGTGAAGCCGTTGCCTTGATAGTTGCCGGCAAACGATTCGCAGGCATGATATGTGCCGGTGATAATCTGGCTGCGCGGCGGCACGTCGAACGAGGCAGTCTGCTCAAAAAACAGTCCGAAACCCTTTGAGTTGCCGTCTTCGCAAAGTCCGATCTCAAACTCGTTGAACGCTTCTTTGGAGCCTATTATGTAAGGCTTTTCCTGTGTGCCGTGGCCGGGCAGACGGAATTTTCCTTCGCGCGCCTGTATCTCTTCGACAATCTCCTTGATGATTTTGAACTTCATGCGCGGACAGATGGCTTTGCCGTTGCCGAGGAAGGCAAGTGCGTCATATTCGCCGTCGGGGATTGTCTGCTTTTCCGGGATGTGGATGGCGTAGACAGGTTTGCTTCCGCTGTTGTCGACGGTCATGCTGAATTCATACAGCGCGTCGTCGGCGTTCGAATGGAATACGATGCGTATGTCGGCACCGTTGTCAATAGCCCAGTTTAGGCGGTCGGTCGTGAATTTGCTTATACGGAAGCCTTCCACCTTTTCCAGTTTGGCATCGTTGACGCCAAGGTCGAGGTCATCGTTGCAGGCACACCACATTCCGGCGGTTGCTGCTATCACTATGCTGATAAGTATGCTCTTTATTCTCATGTTGTTATGATTTATGAAATGTTAGTTCATCGGGGTTTCCATCTCGGAATGGTATGGGATAGGGAACGAGCCCTGCTTGTCTGCCACTTGCCATAGCGGCATAGCGCCGTCTGTGTTCAGCAAGACTTTAAAAAATGCTTTGTTGTGAAGGTTGTCGAGCGTAGCGCCGGTTTCGTATCCTCCATAAATGTCGAACGAGCTGCCGATGTAGTAGATGTTGTCGTCGTGGGAGAATGACGATTTGCTACTTGCCACTATCGGGCTATGCCAATTGGTGCCTATCGACACATTCCGTTCTACCACCGACTCCGCGCTGGCGTAGCTTGTGATTCCGCCGGAGTGCTTTTTGTTGGTTGGACCGAACTTGCCGGCGTTCAGACAGTCGGTGGCCATGCAGTATTGCTGCATATAGCCGATGATGCCGGCGGGGTAGTCTGCCGATGGTGCATTCACCGTTCCGACGTTGGTGCATTGCTTGACGACGATGGCATTCACCGTAAAGTTGGTGGCACATTCAAAGATGGCGTTCGCTCCGCCGATAACGGTGGCTACCGGACCGATAATGCCGGCGGCAATTGCAAGCGTGCTGCCTCCGGTGGCGAATGCAGACACAACGGCTGCCACTGTTCCCACAGCGATGCAGGCTCCCGCTATCGATTTGGTGATAATCTCAGTTACCTCACGCTGTGATTCGATATGCTTTACGCGTTCCTCGCGTGTGCGGTTCATATTGTAGTATACGGTGGAGTTGTTGACGTCCGACGCCTCAAAAAATTTCATCACAGTGTTGTGGTTGTTGATGTAGCTGCTTATTGTCGAGCCGTCGATGCCAGGGGGAAGGCTTGAGGCGTCGACCGTGTATCCTGCTTGGATTGCTTGTATCCGCGACTTCACTTCGCTGCTGATTCCGCCTGCCGTAGCCTCAAGATTGGTCTGCATCTCGTCGAGCTCTTTCTCGGTGATGATGTCATAGATGCCGATTCCGTAGACGATTTGGTCGTAGGCTATCAACGACCAGTCGATGGTGGCTTCTCCGATATGGAGCACGTGCAGGAATTCTTCGAAAGCCTTTGAGCCTTTCATCACACCGTCGGTCAATGTTTTGCCGATTACTGAAATTGCTGGACCCGCTATTCCCATTACTATTTCTGCCGCGCCGACAACACATCCGGCAATGTCCATTCCTGTCCATTCGCGGGCGTCGCCTGCCTCGCCGATGATTCCACCGGTGGAGCGGTTGCCTGAATCGTTGATTGTTCCGCCGTTGAAGCAGTAGTTGGCCACGGTGTAGTTGCCTACCCAGCCGGCAATGCCGCCGGTGTAGGTCGACGTAACATTGAGTGTGCCGAAGTTCTGGCATCCGAACAGTGCGCCGAAGCTCGTCTTTCCAACAATGCCGCCTGCCGACTCGGCTTTGGCGGCTGTCACGGTGCCTTGGTTGACAACGTTGTAGATTACGGCTATCGACGTGTTGCCGACGATGCCGCCAAGTGTCGACTGGTTGTCGGTGGCGCTGACGGCTCCCGTGTTGACCACTTCGTAACCGCCGAATTGCGCCTCTCCGCAGATGCCGCCTACCGACGTGCGTCCGCTGACTGCGGCAACGTTGCCGCAATCCTTGGCAAGAACGTTGTTGTAGAGCAGTTCGCCTCCCAGATTGCCACCGGCTTTGCCGATGCGGGTGCTGCCGATGATGCCGCCCACGCCTATGGCTCCGTTGATTTTACCTTCGTTGAATGATGAGTAGATAAAAGCCACACCTGTGCCTCCGGCGATGCCTCCGGCGCCGATTCCTCCGTTGTCGGTCGTGCCGCTCGTCACAGCCGTGCCGCCAGTGATGGCTGACGTGTTGCGGCAGCCGGATACGAATAATGAGTCGACAGAGCCGACGATGCCTCCAGCACCGCTGTAGCGCGCCGTGATACGGCCGTGGTTGTCGCAGGCAAGAGCGTTGATGGAGGAGTAGAGGGTGCCGGCGCCTACAAGTCCGCCCACGGCATAGTCGCCGCTGACGCGCGTATTGTTGTTATAGCAGCTGTCGACCGACAGAAAGCCTTTGCGGTCGACCACGCCGATGAGTCCACCCACTGCCACGCTGCCTGTCGGCGCGCTGACAGAGCCACCTTCCACTGTGCATCCGTGAAGCGCCGAGCTGCCTCGCTTGTCGCCTGGTGCCGATGTGCCGCCAACGAGAGCGCCTACGGCATAGTTGCCTTCAATGTCGGGATTCTGCACGGTGAGGTTGCTTATCTTCGCTTGGTCGATAAATCCGAACAGACCGATGCCGGGGGAGTTGGGCCTGTGAATCCACAATCCTGTGATTTTGTAGCCGTTGCCATCATAGATGCCGCGGAACGGATTCTCCGGGATTGAGCCTATCGGAAGCCAGCCGAATTTGCGGTCGCTCGATGTGCAGATGTCGCGCATGCGCAAGTCGCATTCCTGACGGAAATGGGTTTTTCCTGTCAGTTTGGTGTTGTTTCGTCGCTGTTGGTAAAGTCGCGCAGACGCCACAGGTGATCGGCGCTTGATATGATGAACGGATTGGTTTCCGAACCGTCGCCAACAAGCTCAAACTCCGAATTGAATGTGTCGAGCACCGTGGCTGAATGGTTTTCGGTGGAGATGCGCACGCGGCAACCAAGGCCGTAGTCGGTCCATACGGTGTCGGTGCCGTTTTCGATTGTAGGCACTTCAAGTGCGAGCAGGCGGTAGGTGCCTGTGCGCAGTCCGGTGTCGAGCGTGAGCAGCGATGTGTTTCCAGAACGCATGTGGTTGCCACGGCGGCGGAATATGGTGCCGTCCTCGGCTTTGATTACGCATTCAAAGTCGGTCCCTGAAAATTTGTCCATTTCCGCGCTGAGCGTTATCAGACGTTGTGAGCCCACAAATGCGTCGTTGGCATCCGGCTCGATGTCGTTGTTGTCTTTGCAGGCAAATAATATGCAGGCAAGAATAATAATTGGGAAAAACAGGTTGCTTGTTTTCATTTTTTGTTGGATTGCTTTTTTAATGACAAAATTACCATTCCGGCAGTGTTGATGCGGTTTTATAAATGTTAAAAATGTGAATACACAAAAATGATAAAGTGTTGTTTTTTAATGAATTGTGCTTGGTGTTGCGTCAAAGGAACATTTTTTTTGACTGAAATTGCGTTAGAGGAACATACGTGTAAAAGAAAAGCGCATCGCTTTTGCGGTGCGCTTTGTGTCGTCGTGTTGTTGCAAAGCCTATCGTGGTAGGGTTTCGATGGTCATCGCGTCGTAGGCGCGGTCGGCTTTTTGGCGTGCCTCCTCGACGGTGTCGGCAGTGGCGAGAATCACAGCCATGCGGCGGTGGCCCACAACCTCTGGCTTGCCGAAAATGCGGATTTGAACTCCTGGCTCGGCGAGTGCCTTCTCAAGGTTGTCGAACACCACTTTGTCGGTGTCGCCTTCAACCACGACGGCTCTCGACGCCGATGGACCGTAGAAGCGGATTTTTGGCACCGGAAGTCCGAGCAAAGCGCGGGCGTGAAGGGCAAACTCGCTCATGTCCTGTGAAATCATTGTGACCATGCCGGTGTCGTGCGGACGTGGCGACACCTCGCTGAAAATCACATCGTCGCCTTGGATAAACATCTCCACACCGAAGATGCCGTAGCCACCAAGCGCGTCTGTGACTTTCTTGGCTATCTCCTGGGCTTTTGCAAGTGCTGCTGGAGCCATTGCTTGTGGCTGCCATGAATAGCGGTAGTCGCCATTCTCCTGTATGTGGCCTATCGGTTGGCAGAATGTGGTGCCGCAGCAGCTGCGCACGGTGAGCAGCGTTATCTCATAGTCAAACTTCACGAAGCCTTCCACAATCACGCGTCCAGCGCCGGCGCGTCCGCCTTCCTGGGCTATTGTCCACGCTTCTTCTGTCTGTGCGGCATTTTTTATTGTGCTTTGTCCGTGGCCTGAAGAGCTCATCACGGGCTTCACTACGCAAGGGATGCCCACTTCCTCGACAGCCTTGAGAAATTCTTCTTTTGTAGAGGCAAAGCGGTAGGGCGACGTTTTGACGCCAAGTTCTTCGGCGGCAAGGCGGCGGATGCCCTCGCGGTTCATTGTGAGCCATGCGGCGCGGGCGGTCGGGGTGACGTGGAAGCCGTCTTTTTCCAATTCAAGCAGTTTGGGTGTTGCTATCGCCTCGATTTCGGGGATGATATGGTCGGGCTTCTCCTCGCGGACCACTTTCTCAAGAGTCTCTGCGTCGAGCATGCTGAACACGTGTGAGCGGTGGGCCACCTGCATTGCCGGTGCGTTGGCATATTTGTCGCATGCCACTACTTCCACACCGT
Source organism: Bacteroidales bacterium (assembly GCA_022009815.1). GTDB lineage: Bacteria > Bacteroidota > Bacteroidia > Bacteroidales > Muribaculaceae > Limisoma. The sequence goes on along the minus strand of CP091725.1, from coordinate 2,712,964 downwards.
AGCGTTGAAGTTCGATGGCTACTTCTTTTCCGAGTTCGCCGCTTCCGAGCAGCAGGGCTTTTTTGCCCAAGGGAGTCATTACAGATCCAATTTTTGTCATATTTGTAGATTTTAGTTAGGGATGGTGCAAAGTTACGATTTTTGCCTAAATAAAACAAAAGGAAGGACTGCCCGAATAAGACCGGACCGACCTTCCTTCTTTTATTGTTCTGACAGCGTCAGTACGAACCGTAGATTACTTGTTGAGCGCAACAACAATTTCGCCTTCAACCTCAGTAATGTTCAATTTCCCTTCGCGACCCAACCAGCCGAGGGCTGCGTAGAGTTCTTTCTCTTTAAGTTTTGTCGCTTTTTTCAATTGCTTGATGTTCAACGACTCGGCATCGTTAAGTGCATTCCACACCAAACCTGCCCATGAGCCAATAGTTTCAATGTTCATAATAATAAGAATTAATATGTTTTCGATGCAAAGGTAATAATAAAAATTAAAAAATGTAATTTTGTTGCCGGAAAATATTGCTTTATAGCATAAAATCTCGCTTTTTTTATCATATTCGGTTTTTTTCGCGCTTTTTCTTGTGCTTTTCTTGAAAAAGATAGGCTGCATCTTAGCAAATCATGCAAATAAATTTGCCGTTTTGCATTCGATTTGCACTATCTTTGTACTCTATGGAAGGACTGGTAGTAAAAAATACGGGAAGTTGGTATGTTGTAAAGACCGACGGCGACAATAAAATGGTGAATTGCAAAATCAAGGGTAACTTCCGCTTGAAGGGCATCCGCACCACTAACCCTGTGGCTGTCGGCGACCGTGTGACTGTGGCTGAGAACGCTGACGGCACGGGGTTTATCACTGCGATAACACCTCGCAGAAACTATATTATCCGCCGTGCGTCAAATTTGTCGAAGGAGTCGCATATCATCGCGTCCAACCTCGACCAGGCGTTTCTTGTGGTTACGTTTGCAGCGCCGATGACTGCCACTGTGTTTATCGACCGTTTCCTTGCCACAGCCGAGGCTTATCGGGTGCCGGTGGTGATTGTGGTCAACAAGATTGACGTTCTCGACGAGGAGTGGCTGGAATTTGTCGACTCGTTTGCTTATCTCTATGAGAGCATTGGCTATGAGGTGAGGCGTGTGTCGGCTGAAACGGGCGAGGGCATTGACGGGCTGAGGGCTATGCTTGAAGGAAAGGTGACGCTCTTCTCTGGCAACTCGGGCGTGGGAAAGTCGACGCTCATCAACAGACTGATTCCGGGGCTCGACTTGAAAACAGCCGCAATTTCCGAAGCGCATCAGACGGGTATGCACACCACCACATTCTCTGAAATGTATCCGCTGGCCTACGATGCCGGGGGGTATATCATCGACACTCCTGGAGTGAAGGGCTTTGGCACGATTGACTTCAACGTGGAGGAGGTGGCACACTATTTTCCAGAAATATTCCGTGAGTCTGCCGATTGCAAATACAACAATTGCACGCATATCCATGAGCCGGGATGCGCCGTGAAGCGGGCTCTTGAGGAACACCGCATCAGCGAGTCGCGCTATGCCAGCTATCTGAGCATCATCGACGACAGCGCGCCGGATAAATATCGCAAGCCTTTTTAGTGCTGTTTTGCTACGGATTGCAAGCAGATTGCTTGAAATAATTTCATATTCTCGGTAAAATGTCGTAAATTTGCACGAAATTTTCAAAAATTGGAATAATGAGTCAGAAAGCGACATTTACTTCTAAGCTGGGAGTTATTGCGGCTACCGTTGGGTCGGCAGTCGGTCTTGGCACGGTTTGGCGGTTTCCCAACGAGGTGCAGTCAAACGGCGGTTCTGTGTTTTTGATTACCTACTTGCTGTGCGTGCTTCTTGTGGGCATACCGGTGATGCTTGCCGAGTTTTCTGTGGGACGCGGCAGCGGCAGTGACGCTATCGGCGCCTACCGCAAACTGACGCCTCGGCGTCCGTGGTGGATTGTCGGGGTGATAAGTGTGCTTGCTCCCTACTTGATAATGATGTATTATATGGTAGTTGCCGGATGGACTCTACAATATTTGTGGATGTCGCTCAGCGGTGCGCTTTTTGATGGTGTTGGCAGCGGTGCTGCCGAGCCGGAGGCGTTTCAGACGATAATGCAGCATTCGCTTGCCGAGGGATGGCAGCCGGTGTTTTGGACGGCGGTGATGATTGTTGTCAATTTGTTGGTGCTTATGCGCGGTGTGCAGAAGGGCATAGAGCGGATGGCCAACACGCTGATGCCGTTGCTGTTTGTTATTCTGCTCGTGTTCTGCGTCGTGTCGCTCAATTTACCGGATGCGATCGACGGGGTGGAGTATTTCTTGCGTCCCGACTGGTCGAAGCTCGACGGCGGCGTGTTGATAAGCGCTGTGGGACAGGCTTTCTTCTCGCTGAGCCTCGGCATGGGCATTCTGGTGACATATTCTTCTTATTTTCCCAAGTCGACCAACTTGCCGCGCACGGCTACTACGGTGTCTATGCTTGTATTTATGGTGGCAGTGCTGATGGGTCTCATCATTTTCCCCGCTGTGAAATCGTTCGGCATCGAAGGCTCGACGCAGGGCACAACGTTGATTTTTGTCACGCTGCCGCAGATTTTTATGGAACTCCCGTTGCCGCAGTTGTGGGCTGTGTTGTTCTTCGGGCTGCTTGTCGTGGCGGCTCTGACATCCACTGTGTCGATAGCGGAAGTGCCGATAGCCTATTTGACGCAGACGTTCCGCATGCCACGGCGTAAGGCGTGCTTGCTGACGCTGTTGCCGATGCTCGTGTTCAGCACGGTGTGCGCACTGTCGCTTGGTCCGTGGGCAGGGGTGCAGGTGTTTGGCATGACGATATTCGACTTCCTTGATTATTTCACGTCCAACATCCTGTTGCCGGTGGCGGCGGTAGGAGTGTGCCTGTATGTGGGCTATGGGCTGCCGAAACGGTTTTTCTTCAAGGAAGTCAGTAATGAAGGGACGGTGAAATTCCGGTATGCGCCGCTGTTTTTTTGGTTTGTGCGCATCGTTGCGCCCCTGATGATACTTGCGGCATTCGCCAATAAATTATTTTTCGAATAGTGGTGCTTGCGTGGCAGCCAAAATGAAGAAGCCCTGTCTGCTCTCCAGGCAAGGCTCCTTCTAATGCTTATGATAATGCTTGTTTATGGTTGTGGTAACAAATCATTACATCTTGATTTTCTTCTGTATCTGTAAAATTATTATCAATAAATGTTTATATGTCCATTTTGCCTTCATAACGGTGGTTTTTGTGCTCAATCGTTTTTTTTAACTTCCGGTGTTTTGAATTGGTGAATTAATGCACTATCTTCGCATCAGAGACAACAAAGACTGATGAAGATGCAAAGATTCAAACCATATACATTGAATTTGGGCGGACGGCTGACCATGGTCGACAAACCGCTTGTGATGGCGATTCTCAACACTACGCCCGATTCGTTTTTCTCTGGAAGCAGATGCCCGCAGAAGGAGGCGATAAGCCAGAGAGTGAGGCAAATGGTGGAAGAGGGGGCTGACATCATCGATATTGGCGGATATTCTTCGCGTCCGAATGCCGACGATGTGCCTGCCGATGAGGAGTATCGCCGTGTGGAGGAGGGTCTGCGCATTGTCAGGGAAGTGGCTCCGCAGATTCCGGTGTCGGTCGACACGTTTCGTGCCTCGGTGGCTGAACGGTGCGTCGGGGAGTGGGGCGTGGAGATTATTAACGACATCGCGGCTGGCGGACTTGATCCGGATATGATTGCCACGGTGGGACGTGTGAAAGCGGCATACATAATGATGCACATGCGCGGAAATCCGCACACGATGACGTCGCTGTGCGACTATGACGACATCGTGGCTGACATATTGCAATATTTCTGCAGAAAAATCAACGAGGCGCAGCAGGCGGGAATATGCGACATAATCCTCGATCCGGGATTCGGATTCAGCAAGACGCTCGACCAGAACTATGAGCTGCTCAGCCGGATGGACGCTTTCCTGGAAACGGGATTGCCGTTGCTTGTGGGGGTGTCGCGCAAGTCGATGATATACAAATTATTTGGCACTACTCCTGATGAGGCGTTGAACGGAACCACCGCCATCAACACCATCGCTCTTATGCAGGGGGCGAGCATCCTGCGTGTACATGATGTAAAGGCGGCTCGCGAGGCTGTGGAGATTTTTTGCAAGACTTTTCCAAATGAGTAATAAATAGAAAAAATGGAACTGTTCGGATTGATAGGAATAAAGGACATTATAGATATTCTGATAGTGGCTACGCTGCTGTTCTATATCTATAAGATTATGAAGGAGTCGGGCACGCTGAGTATTTTTCTCGGGGTGCTGGCATTCATTATTGTGTGGTTTGTGGCTTCGGTGTTCTTGAAAATGGAGCTTACGGGGCGCATACTCGACAAATTTATGAACATAGGCTTGCTGATTCTTGTAATCCTGTTTCAAGACCAGATCAAGCGGTTTCTTGTGGAAATCGGATCGCATCAGCGTTGGAGATTTGTCCACAATCTGTTTCGTCGCCGTCAGACCGACGAGAAGCCGCAGGCTTCTTGGATTCTGCCGATTGTCTACGCCTGTCTCAACATGTCGAAGTCGAAAACTGGAGCGCTGATTGTCATAAAAGGTGTTGTGCCGCTCGACAGCTACGAGAAGTCTGGCGACATTATCGATGCGGAGGTGAACGGACGGCTTATCGAAAACATATTTTTCAAGAACAGTCCGCTTCACGACGGGGCGATGATTGTGGCTGGCGGACGCATAAAGGCGGCAGGATGCATCTTGCCTGTGTCACACGATTCCAACGTGCCGCGTCAGCTCGGACTGCGTCACCGCTCGGCTCTCGGCATCTCGCAGTCTACCGATGCGATGGCGATAATCGTGTCGGAGGAAACGGGCAACATCTCGGTGGCTTGTGGCGGCAAACTGTCGTTGCGCTTGAGCTCTACCGACCTGGAGGCGAGAATCAACCAATTTGTCTCTGAAAACACTGGCAAATAAAAACTTAATGTGATATGAACCCAATCAAATGTGCTATGTTAGGAATGGCTTTGCTGGCGGTGGCTGACGCCTATGCCGGGGAGCAGTGCTGCCGTCAGGACGGCAGCAACCAGGTGATAGAAACGATAATGGCGCGACGCAGCGTCAGAAAGTATATGGAAACGCCAGTGGAACGCTGCAAACTGCAGAAAATCGTGGAGTGCGGCATCAACGCTCCGAGTGGAATGAACAAACAGCCGTGGCAGGTGCGTGTGGTCGACAGCCGGGAATATATCGACGGGATAACCGGCGTTTTCCGCAAGGCAAATCCGCGGATGGCCGACGACGCATCGTTCAAGAATATGTTTCGCAACGCTCCGGCGGTGATATTCATAGCCTCGCCTGATGATGGCAGCGGACAGTTGGACTGTGGACTGCTTGGCGAGAACATGATTCTCGCTGCGCAGTCGATGGGACTCGGCACGTGCTGCCTTGGCGGTCCGGTGGCGTTTATGAATGGCAATGCCGATGCGAAGCCGTATGTCGAGCGGCTTAATCTCCCGGAAGGATACACGCTGCTCTATGCAATTGCTGTGGGGTATCCCGACGAGAAACCTGAGGCAAAGCCGCGCGATGCGGCGAAAGTGCAATTTGTAGAGTGATTGTTGTTATAGGGCGACGCGCACAGTGGTGTCGCCAAGTTTAAGAATATAGATTCCGTGAGTGCCGATACGCAGTTCGTGTGTACCGGCATTTATTGTGGCTTTGAGATGGTCTGACCGAGGATGGTCATAACAACCACATTCGTGCGCTCCGGACATCGCACAATCAACGCCCCCGGGCGGGTGTATACTTCAATGCCGTCGTTGGCGCGGGGATTGTTTACAGGGTTCATCGACGTTGTCACATAAGTGTCTTTCCAGACGTAGCGCGACTGGGATGCAGCCGGAATTGTTCCGGTTGCTACGACAAGCAGCAATATGGCAAACAGTCGTTTCAGCATCCTTTTCTATATATCTGTTTTCTGAGATGCAAAGTTACGTCAAAAATGCAGCAGTGCAAAGGCTATTTCCAGTTTTTTCGAACAACTATTTTACGGGGACGGGATTCCGTTTCGGCGGAATGCTGTCATTGCGGCGTTCCGGGACGGTGTCTTTTTCGTGCTTCTCCGTCTTGTTCTTTACGGAACAAGTTGTTGAAGTCGTGCTTGAACATGATGCCGACGCCTTGAGTGGTCAGCGCGTTGCGTATGTAGTAGTTTTGGTCGTTGCAGCGGTTGTATGCCTTCAGCCGGAAATTGCCGTTCTTTGTGAGCAGGTACTCAACGTCGAAGTCTCCGATAAAGCTGTTGCTGTTCATAGAGTTGTCGCTGTAGCCGAAGTTGCCGTTGAGCAGCAGGCGGTTGTTGAGCAGATGACTTGACAAAGCCAGCTCTACTTGGGTGTCGGAGAAGTCGCCTTTGCTGGAATAGATGTTTGGGGCGATGGTCCAATTGTCGCTCAGTTGTCCGAGCACGCTCGACAATTGGCTGGAAAGCGTCGACGAAGCCACTGCCGCCAGCTCGTTGTTGCGGTTGGTGGCTGCCATATATTCCGGAGTATAGAAGCGGTTGAGAGCCAGCAGATAAATCATTTGCTGGGTCATCATGTCATCGGTGCTGATGATGCTGCGCACCTTGCGGTAGACGTCTTGGGTCAGCGTGGGGAACTCGAGGTCGAAGCTGATGTCGGGCTGCGACATGGCTCCCGTCAGTTTCAGCAGGGCGTTGACCGGCACTTGTGTGCGGTTGAGGTCCTTGTCGTTGGCAAACGACTCGTCGAGGTCTGTAAGATTGGCGTTGACCGAATATGTTGCGGCTATGTCGAGGCTGGCTGCCATAGGGTCGCCGTGGAACGATATCGACGAGCCTGACTTGAGGCGGAACTCGCGCACAATGATGTCCTGCAGCGTGAAGTTGTAGCGGCCTTCCTCGGCTGTGTAGTTGCCAAACATCTTCATGCCGTCGGCTGAGTCATACTCTATGCGCATATTGCCGTTGCCTGTGGCGCGGATGCGGTCGCCACCCTCCGGGTCCATCACGAGGGTGAGGGCGATGTTGGGGTTGGCGTCGACGAGGAGATTGATGTGGAACGCTGTCTTCGAGTTGTTCTTGTTGTCATTGTTGTCCTGACGCTTCAGGAAGTCGGGCTTCTGTGCGTCCTCGGCGGCTTGGCGTTCAGCCTTGCGGCGGTCGGTGAACGTGACAAAAGTGTATTCTCCGGCTTCTTCCTGGTCGGAAATCACGAATGTGAACGATGATTTTGGTGCCGCCGACATGTTGACGTCGATTCTGACATCGCCAGGCTTGCCAACTATAAAGGCGCTTCCGTTGCCAAACACGCGTCCGTACCAGCGTGGGTTGTCTTTGGATGTGGTGTTGTAGCACAGCATGTTGCTCACGTTGGTTACGGCAAACTTGAAGTTTGCTTCCTTGAAGTAGGTATGAGTTATTGAACCATTGAGAAGGGCAGTGTTGCCATAGTCGTCGCGCACGGTGGCATTTTTTACGCGGATTATGCCTGGATCCATAATGATGGAGTCAGACACGGAATAGTATGTGTTGGTCTGGTCTATTTTCAGACGGAAGCGATCGGCAAACAACCTTCCTTTCATGTTGATGAGTTTAAACGTGCCGTAGAGTTCGGCATGGCCTGTTGCTTCGCCTTCTACATCCGATGAGAATGCAGCCATAAACGGCTTGATAATCTGCACGTTCACGTGGTCGGCGTCAAATTTGAAGTCGAGCGAGTCGCGTGTGGGATATACGGCTCCACGCACAAACGTGGTGCGCTGGTTTTTCTGGTGGATGTCGGCATTGATATAAATGCCTTTGGTGTCGTTGTCCCAATGACTCTCTATGTCGGCGTCGCCGAGAGGGGCGTGGTGATATGAGAAGTTGTTGACGTGAAGGTCGGGCGTATGGAGTTTTGGCGACTTCGACAACAGCGAAGATGCATATAAATTTCCGGTGGCGCGACCGCCAAACACTACATGGTTGATGTGCAGCGTCTCGAACACGTATTCAAGGTCGATGTTGCGCAGCTGCAGCAGCAGGGAGTCGCTGTCGAGAGCGGAAACGGTGCCGTGGGCTTTCACAAATTGGCCGTCGCGGTTCACGTTGATGTTGTCGACATGGATTTTCTTGTCGGCGGTGATGCGGATGCGTGAGTCATCAATGTCCCAGACTGTGTCGTTGACCACGAATTTCGATGGGTTTATGTTGATGTCGGCTTCCAGTTGCTTGGTGTCTTCTTGTCGTCGCAACAGGGTGGACAGGCTGACTTTGCCAGAGAAGTCTTTTTTGCGGTCATACACCCATTCAACGTCTGTGTCAAGGCGGTCGTTTGCCGCCAGTCCGTTGAGCAACAATATGATGTCGCCGTTCTTGTTGTCGAGTTTCGTAGATAAGTTCAGCGTTGTCATCTTTGTGCGGTTGTCGACGCTGAGAGCAAGGTTTGTGCCTTCTATAACCTTCTTTTTCTGAATGATGTATGGTGCGTTGAGTCCTAATGTCAGATTCTTGTTGGGGGTGTCCACGCGTCCTGTCAGTTCGATAGGATGCACGATTGTGATTGGCAGTTTGAAAAACTCCGTCAGCTCGTTGTTTTCGGCAAACGTGAAGTGGTAGTTGAATTTGTTTTCCACATTGCTCTTGCGGCGGTATTTCTTGTATGCGTCGGAGGTTATGAGTGAAGGAAACGATTCTCCGAGGATGGTGCGCACTTCCGCCGCGATGTCGGCAAAGTTGATGTCGCCGTCAACTGTGCCGTTCACGAGGTCGGAATTGACGGTCAGTATGCGACGGCTGCCTTCGGCGTTGCGGGCGGAGATGTCGAAATGGTCGATGTCGACGCCCTGGCCGTTGTCGTCGTTGAACTTGATGTCGGAAATCATAATGTCGCCTTCCATATTGTCGGGACTGTTGCCTGAGAATGAGGCGTCGAGGTTAAGCCGGAACTTATGGTCGGGATTTTTGTTTATCAAGTGCAGGTTGTAGAAATTGATGTCGGCAAGGGTGGCCTTGATGTCAAATTTCGAATCTTTGCCCTTGATTGTGGCAGTGCCGGCAATGTCGACAAAGGCATTTGGGTCGTTGATCTTGACGGATCCGAGATACGTGTCGTGCTTGAGCGTTAGGTCGGCTGTGATGTCGTTGTAGCGGTAGCCTTTCAAGTCGATATATTTCACAACACCCTTCACCGTCCCGATGGGTTTGCCGTTGCTTAGATCCATATTAGTGTTCACGTCAAACGCCGCGTTGCCGAGCAGCTTGTTGTCGGGAAGCAGTGATGCGAGGTGCAGATTGTCGGAGCTGAGGCGGCCGGTGAAATTCTTCCTTTCGCCTGTTGTCAGCACACCGTTTGTGTTAAGCTGTCCAAGACCCGTCTTGATGGAGCCTATATATTTGGCTTTCTCCTGATGATATGTGAAAGAGCCGTCGACGGCAATAAACGACATCCGCACGAGCAGGTCGGCGACGTTGTGCTTCAGCATTCCGCCACGTTCAAGCCAGGAGGCTGCGTCTGTTGTGTGGGTCGTCATCTTGATTGAAGGAATGTCGATGCTTATCAGGTGCTTGTCGGTGGGGTTGGTTACCGATGCCGATGTGTTGACAGCCAGCCATTCACCGTCGGTGTGGATGTTTAGTCGGCGCAGGTTGATACGGCTTGCCGTGCCGTTGACATCGATGGTGAGAAACATAGGCATGGTCACTTTCCCGAGTTCCGGCACGAAGGCTTTGAAGTCGGAAAGCGTGATGGGGGCTTCCTCAATCTTCAGACTGAGGGGTATTTGCTTTATTTCTTTGCCGAGAGTCTTAAGGTCGTTGAAATGCAGAGAAATGTCGGCAGGCTCGATGCGTGTGCCAGGCAGCTCTATCTTCAGACGCTTCGCCGAGATGTTGCGCTTGTCGATATGCACGAGCGCGGTCAGGTTGTTGAGATGAAATCCGCTGTGCTCTGAGAAGGCAAACCTCCTGATGTCGAACGTGAAATAGTCGTTGCGCAGGTCGGGAATGCGGATGTCGCTATTGATGTTCTGCAGACGGATGTGGTTCTTGTCAAACTTCCCGCTGCCGACTGGTTCCGACAGCACGTCGAACGACAATGAGCTCTTGCGAAGCACAACGGCGTCAAGTTTGACGTCGAATTTTGTGGGAGGTTTGTTCTTGTCTTTGGGTTTCAGCGCGTCGATAATGAACTGGATGTTCATCTGGCTGTCGGGAGTGGCTTTTGTGATGCGTCCGTCAAGACCTATCAATTCGGCATAGTTGAACACGAAACGTTGGAAAAACACAAGGTTCGGCAAACTTATCCCGGCGCCGATTTTGTCTACTGTAACCATTTTGCCGCCTTGCTGGTCGGGAATGCGCACATCGTAAAGAGCAAGCTCGCTCAAGGGATTGATTCCAATCTTGCCTATTGTGACGTTGGTTTTCAAAAATTTCGACAATTCCTCCTCGGCGGTGGTGCGGATTTTGTTTTGTACGGCAGGCACCGACAACACCACGTAGAGTGCGGTGTAGACAATCAAAATGCCAGAAGCATCGTCACGATGATGCTTCTCGCAATTTTGTAGATATGCAGTGATGCCTGTTCCATTATAATACAATATGCAAATTTACGCAAAATCTTCGAATTTCGGAAAACGAAGTCAGAAGATGACAATGAGTGCTATGAGCGACAGCATGCCGATAATGAAGAATGTGCCGGCGGTCATTCCCAGAAGTTGCGCCGCACGCACTGATTTACTGCGTGTTGACATAAAGAATGTGTAGCCAGCCATAAAAACGAAGAAATCGTCGATGTAGCCGTACCAATTGCCGTCGATGTCGTAGGGGAGTGCCACGTAGGCCACGGCGGCGAAAAGAGCAATTAAGCCCACGAGGGTCTTTGTTTTCTTTGTCATTTTATTATTGCTTTATCTGATGGTTCTGTAAGTGCGTGATATTCTCCGAAGGTTTCGTTGCGGTAGGCGGCGAAGTCGGTGGCTTTCGCCTGGTCATCCCAAAAGTGCATCGGAAAGAAATGTTTCACTTTGAAAGTGTCGACAAAGATTCGTGCGCCGTCTTCATATCCGTTGCCCTGGCGTGGGTCGACGGGATACATTGCGGCATCGATGCTTGTCACTCCGGTGGCTTTGATGTCGCGCAGGCAGGCGAGAAACTGTCCGCGTGCCATTTTTACGGCCTCTGGCGGCGCTGCGTCTTTCCATTGCCAAAGATTGAGGTCGCCGGCGTGGAATATTTTCAGGCCGTCTGTGGAGGCAAGCGACGAGATGCCTATGTCGGTCGACGGAAATGCCTGCAGTCGCAGTGTGCCGTCGTCGAAGGTGTCGCCGCGGTAAAGGAACACGGGATGAAAATCCGGGTCGGTTTTCGGCGCGTGGCGGCGGTAGGCGGCGCATTTCTCAATTTCGTGCGACAGGAGGAACTTGTGGCTGGCGAACCGCTTGCCTATGGTGAAAATCTGTGGCACGAAATGGTCGGGATGGCGGTGGGATGCAATGAAATATACGGTCTTGCCTGTGTCGGCAAGACTGTCGACCACTCCGGCGGGATCTTTGAAATAGTCAAAAATTAGAACCGCCGACGGTGTTTCCACAAGAAAACCGCTGTGGAAAATGTAGGTGACTGTCATTTGTGCAGTTGCTTCCATCCGATTTGAAAATAGTCTTGGTTGAAGTCGCGCTGGCGCACCACTTCTCCGTTCCACATCACTATATCGAGGTCGATAGGCACCAGTCCTGCCAATTTGCAGGCAGGGGTGCGCCCGTGAGTCGTCTCATAAAGTTTCAGCAGCGATTTTGTCTTGTCGAAGTCGTCGCTGCATGTGCCTTCCATCACGACGTTGAGATAGTCGGCGTCGCGCCCGTTGGAGGCTGGCGTGTTGTAGACTGTGGAGAAACGTGCCTCCGAGAAGCGGAGTCGGAGAAATTCCAGACATTGCTCTACGTTTGACTCACGACAACGGCCGTTGCTGCCTATTGAGATTACAATCTTGTTCATTGCTGGTCTACGTTTTTGAGGGTTAGGGCGATGCGGCGTCGTTCGGTGTCGATTGCTTTATCCGCACACGCAACTGCTGGTGCAGGGCCACCACGTCTGACGGAGTCGACACATAGTGGTCAGACAGCTCGGAGATGTGTACAAGTCCGTTTTCTTTGATGCCGATGTCGACAAACACTCCGAATTGTGTGATATTTGTGACAATACCGTTGAGCACCAAGCCTTCACGCAGATCGTCGAAGGAGTTGACGGTGTCATCGAATTTCATCACGCTGATTGCTTTGCGTGGGTCGCGGCCGGGCTTGTCGAGTTCTGCCATGATGTCGAGCAGTGTCGGCATGCCGTGTGCGGCTGTGGCGTATTGCTGGAGGTTGATTGTTGCTTGGGCGGCTTTGTTGCGTATGAGGTCGTCGACGGAACAATGGCAGTCGGCTGCCATCTGTTCCACAAGTGGATAGTTCTCGGGATGGACTGCTGTGTTGTCAAGCGGATTGTCGCCGTCGGGGATGCGTAGGAATCCCGCACATTGCTCAAAAGCCTTTGGTCCGAGTTTCGGCACGTTGAGCAACTGTCGACGCGTGCGGAAATCGCCGTTTGCGGCACGGTAGTCTACGATGTTCTGCGCCAACTGTGTGCCTACACCAGAGACGTATGTCAGCAGCTCTTTGGATGCGGTGTTGAGATTGACGCCAACGCTGTTCACGCAGCTTTCTACGGTAAACTCAAGCGCTTTTTTCAGTTTTGTTTGGTTTACATCGTGCTGATATTGCCCTACACCGATTGACCGCGGCTCGATTTTCACCAATTCGGCAAGAGGGTCGATGAGGCGGCGGCCTATCGACACCGCTCCGCGCACAGTGACGTCTTTGTCGGGAAATTCATCGCGCGCCACTTTCGAAGCCGAGTATATCGACGCTCCGTCCTCGCTGACAACAAATACGCGCACGTCGCGGTTGTAGCGCAGCGAACCGAGAAAACGCTCTGTTTCGCGGCTCGCCGTTCCGTTTCCGAGAGCTATGGCGTCGATGCGGTATGTTTCTATGAGGTTGGCAATCTTCTTTGCAGCCATGGCGGTTTCGTTGCGTGGCGGTGTGGGGTAGATCACGTCGTTGTGCAGGAGGTTGCCCTGACTGTCAAGGCAAACCACTTTGCAGCCGGTGCGGTAGCCTGGGTCGATGGCAAGCACGCGCTTGTGTCCTAAAGGCGGTGCAAAGAGCAGCTGGCGAACGTTTTGGGCAAACATTGATATGGCGTTCTCGTCGGCATCGTCTTTCGACAATGCGGCGAATTCGTTTTCGATAGAAGGCTTTATCAGACGTTTGTAGCTGTCGGTGATGGCCCGTTCCACCAATTGCGACGCTTCGCCGTTGCCGTGCAGCATGCGGCTGGCTATGCGTTCGGTCATGCGTTCTCCATCGATGGAGATGTCAACTTTCAGCAGTCCTTCGCGCTCACCTCGGCGTATGGCAAGCAGGCGGTGGGAGCCGCAGCGTTTCAGCGGCGACGAGAAGTCGAAATAGTTTTGGAAGTTTGACGCTTCCTCTTCTTTGCCTTTTACCACTTTGGCTGTTATCACGGCTTCACGGGCAAACGTGTTGCGCACGCTCTGCCGCACGGCATTGTTTTCCGCCACCCATTCGGCGATGATGTCGAGGGCGCCGGCTATGGCGGTGTCGCTGTCGGCTACGTCTTTGCCCACAAAACGCTCTGCCGCTTGTCTGATGCGGTCGTTGCGTTGAGCCATGATTATTTTGGCGAGAGGTTCAAGTCCTTTCTCGCGGGCAATCTCGGCTCGTGTGCGTCGTTTCTGCTTGTAGGGCAGGTATAGGTCCTCAAGAGTGGTTGTGTCGGTAGCCGACTCGATTTTCGCTTTCAGTTCGTCTGTCAGTTTGCCTTGTGAGTTGATGGCGTCGATGATGAATGCGCGTCGCTTCTCCGTTTCCACAGCCTCCTCGTAGGCGGTTGCTATGGCTTGAATCTGTGTCTCGTCAAGACAGCCTGTCGCCTCTTTGCGGTAGCGGCTGATAAACGGAATTGTAGCTCCGCTGTCGAGCAGGTCGGCAGTGGCGGCTATCTGTCGGCTGGAGATGCCTGTGCGCGACGCTATATGGGATAAAATGTTCGGTTCCATTACTTTCTTTTTAGAGTGAACACCGTAATTTCCGGTGTGGCGCCGATGCGCATAGGTATTCCCACCTCGCCGGTGCCGATGTTGACGTACAGCATTTTGCCGTCCTCGTTGCTGAGTCCCTGCCAGTGCTGGTATTTCCATACCGACGGCGACAGTTTGATGCCTGCCACCGACAGCATCATCTGCATTGCGTGGGTGTGGCCCGACAGCGTCAGGTCGATGTTCGACTGCTTGCTGACAATGCTTTCCCAATGCTTTGGGTTGTGGGTGAGCAGCAGCTTGAACCGACTGTCGTTGACGTCGGGATATGCTTTGCCGAGGTCGCCGTAGGTGGGGAAAGGAGGTTCGCCCCAGTTTTCCACGCCGATCACTGCTATGGAGTCGCCGCCTTGCCGCAGAAATATGTGTTCGTTGAGCAGCAGTGTCCAGCCAAGGCTGTCGCGCTGTATGCTTATGAGACGGTCGAGGTTGGCTTTTTTGTCGGCAGCCGAGCTCCATTTGTAGTAGTCGCCGTAGTCGTGGTTGCCGAGGATTGAGATTACGCCGTCTTTCGCTTTGATTTGGCGTAGTGTCGGAATGAAAGGGTTGATTTCATCAGTCTTTCGATTCACAATGTCGCCTGTCACCACAACGAGGTCGGCGTGCTGGGCGTTTATCTCCTTCACGATGCTCTCCACGATTGATGTGCGGTTGCCGTAGGTGCCGGTGTGAAGGTCGGACACTTGGAGTATGCGGTAGCCGTCGAATGCCGCGGGAAGGTTGGCAGACGTTATTGTAACGTTGTTGACCTCAAGTTGGCGCGGTGTGACGATGGCTCCCCACCACATTGTCAACAGTACGGCTGCGCCTATTGCTATGCCGGCTATGCGCCATTTGCGCATGGCGCGGCTCTGGCGCAGGCGTGGAAGCATGGATATGGCGTAGAATGGCATGTATATGAGTTTTGCCGCCGAAACGGATATTGCGGAGAATAGTCCCCACATCATCATGATGAAACTCTTCGCCCGCTTGCGATTTCGCAAACGCTGCAATTACGGCAAGCACGATATAAATGATGGCTGAAACCGCAATGTGTGCGGTTGTCAGCCATCGATGCCCGAGTTTCCGCAGTTGCTTGTAGATGCTGACATCGGTCAGCGCCATTGCTGCTGCAAAGAGCAACAACGCAAGTATTGGAAGTCTCATATAGGATGTTGAAACGATGTCTTTTTAAAGTTCTCCGAGTGCTTTTAGTTTGTTTACCAAAGGGTTGGAATACATTACGAGAATCTTCTCGCGCATAAATGCGTAGTCTTTGTCGGTCAATGTGAAATCCACCTCTTTCTGAACTTTTGCCAATTGCCCGCTGAGGTATGCCTCAAATTTGTCGTGGTCCTCCTTTGTATAGCGGTCGTTGAAGCGAGAATCGTTGAAACGCTCGCCGAACGCGATGTAGTTGCAAGGGTAGATGCGGTAGTTGGAGTGGATTTGACGGTCGATGATGTTGCTCACGCCGAGCAGTGTTTCCTGCTTGTCCAGCCCGCGGAGCTTCTCCATTTCCGGGTTGATGCAGTCTGTGAATGTGAAATGCACACGGCCTTTGTTTTGAAGCAGACCTGTTTCCATACTGAAAAGGTCGTCGCGTTTTGTCTTTTTGAAATCCGGGTCTTTCGCTTTCAAAAGAAACTCGCGCGCTTTCAGATAGTCGTTGGGGTCAAGTTCGTAACTGATGGCGACAGGCATGATGTTCAATTCGAGGAGATTGTCGATTGTCGATTTTCCACCCTTGATTGCGAGCATCTTGATGAGACTTTCCTGAGTGGTGTCGCTGCTGTCTTTGGCGCGTCCTTGGCGTTGTGCAATCCAAACCGACTCATGCTTTTGCGTGATGGCGAAGTGGATGTAGCCCGACAGCTGTTCGGCAGCGCCGAGAGCCTGGCGGATATTAAGGTCGCGTTTAACGATTACGCTTTTGTTGATTCTTACGAGGTCCTCAATCCATTTGTAGATAAGAAGGTTGCTGCCGATTGCCACTTCCGTGGTGCGGTAGTGGTTGTAGAGCAGGGCGAGGTTTAGGAATGAGGCGTCGAGCACAATGTCGCGGTGGTTTGTCATCATTGTGTACGACTTATTTTGGTCTACTTTCTCGATGTTGTCATAAGAAATGCCCTCTGTGGTTTTTGCAGCGAGAAGTTTCAGGAAGTCAAACATCACGTTTTCCTGGAATTCCTTCTTCGTGTTTATTTGCAGAAGCATTTTGCAGAAGCCGTCAAAGTCAATGTCGGGCATCACCCATGTGACGGCGTGCTTGAACCCGTCTTCGGCGACAAGTTCCTTCATTTTTTCCTTGAATTGGGCATCGGAAAACGGACAAATGTCACTGAATTCTTGTGGGGTTGCTATCTCATTCATATATATTCTGATTTTAAGATTTCCATACTTGTAATAATGTTCAAAGGTAAGAAATCTTATTGGAATAAAAAAGGTTTTTGACCTAATTTATAGCACTGCGGCTGTATAATCTTCCCATTTTTTTATGAGTGCGGTCATATCGGCTGGAATCTCGCTGTTGAAGAACATTTCTTCGCGTGTGCGGGGGTGTACGAAGCCAAGCGTTTTGGCGTGGAGAGCCTGACGCGGACAGATTTTGAAGCAGTTTTGTACAAACTGGGTGTACTTTGCAGCCGTGGTGCCTCTGATTATTTTGTCGCCGCCGTAGCGAGCGTCGTTGAAGAGAGGGTGGCCGATATGCTTCATGTGCACACGTATCTGGTGTGTGCGTCCTGTTTCGAGTTGGCATTGCACCACTGCTACGTGGCTGAGGTTTTCGATAACCTTGTAGTGGGTGACGGCGTGTTTGCCCTGGTCGCCTTCGGGGAAGACAGCCATTTGCAGGCGGTCTTTCGGATTGCGGCCGATGTTGCCTTCCACAGTCCCGTGGTCTTCAGTGAATTTACCCCATACCAGCGCCACGTATTGGCGATGGGTTGTCTTGTTGAAGAATTGCTTGCCGAGAAAAGTCTTGGCATCTGGTGTTTTGGCAATGACAAGCAGTCCCGATGTGTCTTTGTCGATGCGGTGTACGAGGCCGAGCCGCGGGTCGCTGACATCGTAGTCGGGGTCGTTGCGGAAATGGTAGGCGAGGGCATTGACCAGTGTGCCTGAATAGTTGCCGTGTCCGGGATGTACAACCAGTCCGGCGGGCTTGTTGACAACAAGCAGTTGGTCGTCTTCATACACTATGTCGAGAGGGATGTCCTCCGGAATGATGTCGAGTTCGTAGCGCGGGCGGTCCATCACAAGCGAGATGATGTCGCCCGGCTTGACGCGGTAGTTCGACTTCACCGCTTTGCCGTTGGCAAGTATGCAGTTGGCTTCTGCTGCTTGCTGGATACGGTTGCGCGAAGTGTTGTCGATGTGGCTCACAAGGAATTTGTCCACACGGAGCAGGTTTTGCCCCTTCTCCGCGACAAATCGGTAGTGTTCCCAAAGTTCCTGACCGTCACCGCTGTCCGTCGGGATGGCATCGGCTTCTAATATATCGTCAATGTCTTGTTCCATTATATGTTTTTATTCCAGATTGTTGCTATCGTCGAATTCAAACGACAGGCTGTCGGAGTTGCCCGACAGGTCTTCCTCTATGATGCCGCTGAGCGAGCCGTCGCCAACGAAGAGAGTCACGGTGGCGTTTACGGGAATCTTGCTTCCCTCGGTCAGCGATGCGCCATTGCAGCGGACGTCGGTTACAAGGTCGCGGAATTCAGACGGCACACTCTGTATCCTTACATCTTTGATGCCCAGAGCGGTAAGTATTGACTGGCTTTGACGCGACGACATGTCGGTGAGCATAGGCACCTTGACCAATTTTGTGGAGTATGTGCGTATTGTAACGTATATTGTACGTCCGTCCTTCACAAACGAGCCCGCCTCGGGGTTCTGCTCGAGTATGCTTCCAGGGCGTGCGCCTTCGACGTATGATGAGTCGGCAATCTCGATTTTTAGATTGCGTCGGTCGAGCATCTCGGTGGCTTTTTCGACGTCCATTCCCGTAAGGCTGGGTACGGTCTCCTTGTTGCCGTGGTTGGTAAACACGCTGAGTGCGAAATAGCTGATTACCAGCAAAAGTATATCGACTAAAGCGATTAGAATCACCGTCGACAATATTTTATGCTTCTTGTAGAATGAAGTCAATGTGTTTATTGTTTCTGCCACTTTGTTGTCGTTTTTAATTCAAGATACAAAGATAGTGCAAGGTGAGTGAAAAGAAAAGTGCTTGCACGATTTTCTTTTCCGGACCGCCCGTGGTGTACAGAAAAAAAACGGCCGCATCCTTGCGGATACAGCCGTAGTCATTGAAAGCGATGCCGGTTAGAGGCTCACTTTTTCTTTTTCCTTAACGAGGTTTCTGTACATCACTTTGCCCTCGATGTATTCCTGAGTTGCGATAAGCACAGGTTTCG
The DNA here is from genome assembly GCA_022009815.1 of Bacteroidales bacterium. Classification (GTDB taxonomy): domain Bacteria; phylum Bacteroidota; class Bacteroidia; order Bacteroidales; family Muribaculaceae; genus Limisoma. The sequence continues at coordinate 2,694,361 of CP091725.1, read as the reverse complement.
GCAATTTCTCGTAGTAACGGGAGATTTCAATCTGCTCTCTGTTTTCGGAAACTTCTTCAAGGTTGTCGTTGAGAGTAGCGAACTCTTGAAGTTTCTTTTCCAAGTCCTTTTTCATCTCTACGGCAATCTGGTTGGCGCGTTTTGCGATGATGCAAACAGTTTCATACACGTTGCCAGTGTCTTGTGAAAGTTTGATCACATCGCGAGTAACCGTGTTAAGCGGCGCATTCGATCTCTTATAGTCCATTATCTATATGAATTTAATGTTGTTTTATCGTGTTACTTGTTGAGATAGTTGTTGGCTATCTTGAAAATATTGTCAGCCTCGCTGCGGTATTTGCTCTCTGGGTAGTCGTTGATGAAAGAGTAGTACTCATCAATCACTTCGCGGTAGCGGTCGGCCTTCTTCTCGATGACGCTCTGGTATGCCTGTTGGAATTTGGCTTTCAGCACAATCATCTGCAGTTGTTCCTTATGTTTTGTGTAAGGATAGTTTTTCAGCGCGTTTGTCGCCACAATTACGGCGCTTTCGTAGTTGTTGCCGAGATAATTTCCGAGATTGTAGTAAAGCTGGGCGTTGTCGATTTCTTTCTGAACCAACTTGTCCTGCAACTCGAAGATGGCTGATTGGGCTATCGACTTCTTGTCGCTGTTGGGGAAGTAGTCAAGGAATCGCTGAAGCTCATCGATTGCCTTGTAGGTGTCGGTTTGGTCCAGCTGCGGCTCCGGAGAGTCGAGATAGTAGCCGTAGCCGGCATAGAATCGAGCCAACTCGGTATATTTTCCCTTTGGATAGTGCGTGTAATAGGTTTGGAAATACGTGCTTGCCGAGGCATAGTCCTTGTTCTCATAGTGGCTGAGCCCCAAGAGGTAGAGCGACTCTTCCGCTTTGTCGGTGCCTTTCAGCACCTTCACCACGTCTTCAAGCAGCGTTGCAGCCTGGACGTATTTGCGCTCCTCGAAAGCCTTCTTGGCGTATTCGTATTTATAGTTGGTATCAGAGCTTTTCAGCACCTTGTTGTATTCTCCGCATCCTGTGAGCACGGCGGCGCAAAGCAATGATAATATCAGTTTATTTCGCATTCTCAGAATTGTCTATTTTCTATCAGAATGCAAAATTACGCTTTTCTTGCCACATGACAAAGCCTTTCTGTGGTTAAATAGCATTAAAATCGCAAGTTGGCTATGAAAAAGCCGAGAATGATGGCGGATGGCCTATTTTCGCCTCCGGCGTCCGCAATTTATTGTGGCAGTGACGGCATATGACAAAATGCTATAAAACATATTATTTTTTTTGGTTTTTCCTTGTCCGTTTCGGAAAATAATTCCTAAATTTGCTCTGTGTAAATGACAATTTACTATATACCAAATATTAATACCAAAAACTATGAATGTAGAAAAAATTCTATCCGATCTCGAGGCCAAACATCCTGGTGAAAAGGAATATTTGCAGGCCGTCAAAGAGGTGCTTCTTTCAGTTAAGGACGTCTATGAACAGCATCCTGAATTTGAAAGCGCAAAAATCATTGAAAGAATGGTGGAGCCAGACCGTATTTTCACGTTCCGTGTGCTCTGGACTGACGACAATGGAGAAGTGCAGACCAATATTGGTTATCGGGTGCAATTCAATAATGCCATCGGTCCGTATAAGGGAGGTATCCGTTTCCACGCTTCTGTAAACTTGTCAATTCTCAAATTCTTGGGCTTCGAGCAGACGTTCAAGAATGCGTTGACCACTCTTCCTATGGGTGGCGGCAAGGGCGGTTCTGACTTCAGCCCGCGCGGAAAGTCGGACAAGGAAATCATGCGTTTCTGCCAGGCGTTCATTCTTGAGTTGTGGCGCAATCTCGGTCCTGACCGCGACGTTCCTGCCGGTGATATCGGTGTAGGCGGACGAGAAGTGGGTTATATGTATGGAATGTACAAGAAATTGGCTCAGGAGCATACAGGTACGTTTACAGGCAAGGGTCTCGACTTTGGTGGATCGCGCATCCGTCCGGAGGCTACAGGATTTGGTGCTCTTTATTTCGTTCAGAATATGCTTCATCGTATGGGCGACGATATAAAAGGCAAGACTGTGGCTATCTCTGGCTTTGGAAATGTGGCTTGGGGCGCGGCTTTGAAGGCGACTGAACTTGGTGCCAAGGTGGTTACAATTTCTGGTCCTGACGGATATGTATACGATCCTGACGGTATCAGTGGCGAGAAGATTGATTATATGCTCGAGCTTCGTGCTTCCGGCAATGACGTGGTTGAGCCATACGTGGAGAAATTCCCTGGCGCTCAGTTCTTCGCAGGCAAGAAGCCGTGGGAGCGCAAGGTCGACATCTGTCTGCCATGTGCAACACAGAACGAGGTTGGCAAGGCTGATGCTGACATGATTGTTGCCAACGGTGCGGAAATCCTCGCCGAGGTTTCAAACATGGGATGTACGCCTGAGGCTATCGACACATTCATCGCAAGCAAGACTGTATATGCTCCTGGCAAGGCTGTGAATGCTGGTGGTGTGGCTACTTCTGGATTGGAGATGAGCCAGAACGCTATGCATCTCACTTGGACAGAGGCTGAAGTGGATCAGAAGTTGCATCAGATTATGCACGACATCCATGAGCAGTGTGTGAAATACGGAACTCAACCTGATGGCGCAGTCAATTATATGAAGGGTGCGAATATCGCCGGTTTCATGAAGGTGGCTCACGCTATGATGGGACAAGGTTACGTTTAGTATTGTATTGAGAAAATCTTAAAAATAAGGTTATATGTGCCGCTCCTATGTGAATGGGGGCGGCATTTTATATGCGCAAAAAAACAACCGGCACACTATGGTGTGCCGGTTGTGCAGATGGCGTTAAGCTGTATTATGCTTTCGATGTAGTCAACAAGCCATTTGCCGACCTCGCTGGTGCGGTATGCTTTGGCGCCGTCGGATGCGATGTCCTCGGTTACAACGCCTGCATCCATTGAGGCGTTGACAGCCTTTCGGATGAGTTCCGCTTCGGCTTCCAGGTTGAATGAATATTCAAGCATCATAGCCGCCGACAGCACTGTGGCGAGAGGGTTTGCGATGTCTTTGCCGGCAGCCTGGGGGTAGGAGCCGTGGATAGGTTCGAACACCGATGTGTGTGTGCCTATCGACGCTGACGGCAGCATGCCAAGCGAGCCTGTGATCACAGAGCCCTCGTCGGTAAGGATGTCTCCAAACATATTTTCGGTGACAAGCACATCGAAGTCTTTTGGCCATTGTATTATGCGCATAGCCGCATTGTCGACGTAGATGTATTCGGTTGTCACGTCGGGATGTTCGGCGGCTATTCCGCGTGCCACTTCGCGCCACAGGCGTGACGTGGCGAGAATGTTGGCTTTGTCGACAACGGTTACTTTCTTACGGCGCTTTTCGGCATATTGATAGGCGAGGCGCACGATGCGCTCAATCTCGTAGCGCGAATAGACGCAGGTGTCGTAGGCAGTCTGCCCGTCTTCGCTGCGGCCTTGTGGACGCCCGAAGTAAAGACCTCCAGTAAGTTCGCGGATACAGATGAAGTCGGCACCGTCAACGAGGTCGGCGCGCAGAGGCGACTTGTGGACAAGTCCGGGGAATGTGGTTACGGGGCGTATGTTGGCATATAGCCCGAGTTGTTTGCGCATGGCGAGCAATCCTTGTTCCGGACGCACTTTTGCGGTCGGGTTGTTGTCGTATTTAGGCGAGCCGATGGCACCGAACAGCACTGCGTCAGACTCCATGCAGAGGCGATGGGTCTCCTCGGGATAAGGCGAGCCTGTGGCATCTATGGCGCAGGCGCCCACGAGGGCTGTTTGGTATTCCAACTGGTGGTTGAACTTTTTTGCAGTGGCTTTGACAACGTCGAGAGCCACCGACATTATTTCCGGACCGATACCGTCGCCCGGAAGGACGGCTATTTTCAGTTTCATATCTTGTTATTTTTTTGGTTTCACACTGTCTATATATTCTTCAACGATATTCAGCAATTTTATTGTGGCTTTGATGGCGGCTTCTGTCTGGTCGGCGTCAAGGCCGACGGTTTTCAGCGTCCGTCCGCTGTATTCCCAATGGATGGTGGCTTGCACAAGGGCGTCGGTGTGTCCGCCTGGCGGAATGTTGATGGCGTAGTTCGTCAGTCTCGGAAACTCGCGCCGGCGCTGCCCCCGGTAGATTTTGCGCAGGGCTTTCATGAAAGCGTCATATTGTCCGTCGCCGACGGAGCTTTCCATATATTGCTTGCCGTTGATTTCTATTTTTACGATGGCTGTGGGTTGCAGGTCTTTGGTAATCGACAGCTGGTAGTTTATCAGTTTGATGCGCTCGTTAATTGCGCTGTGCTTCACAACGTCGGCGATGATGTAGGGCAAATCCTCTTGCGTGACGATTTCTTTCTTGTCGCCAAGTTCCGTGATGCGCTGTGTCACTTTGCGGATGCTTTCCTCGCTCAAGTCAAGTCCGAGAGCTTCAAGATTCTTGCGGATATTGGCTTTGCCCGACAGTTTGCCGAGGGCATATTCGCGGGTGCGGCCGAAGCGCTCTGGGGCAAGATTCGAGGAGTAGAGGTTGTTCTTGCTGTCGCCGTCGGCATGCACTCCGGCGCATTGCGTGAACACGTATTCGCCGACAATAGGCTTGTTGGGAGGGATTGCAACGCCGGAGTATGACTCTATGATATGGCTCACGCGGTTTATTTTTGACTCGTCAATGCCAGTTGACATGTGGAGCATGTCGTGAATCACTGCGACAGCACTCGACAGCGAGGCGTTGCCGGCGCGTTCTCCAAGTCCGTTGACCGTGCAGTGCACCCCTGACGCTCCCACTTTCAAGGCGGCGAAGAGATTTGACGTGGCGAGGTCGTAGTCGTTGTGGGCATGGAAGTCGAAACGCAGTTCCGGATAGGTCTTGACCATGCGCTTCACATAGTCGAAAGTGTCGTAGGGGTCAAGAATGCCCAGTGTGTCGGGCAGCATAAAGCGTTCTACTGGTTCGTGGCGCAATGCGTCCATTAAGGAGAACACATAGTCGGGCGACTGGCTGATGCCGTTTGACCAATCCTCAAGATAAAGATTCACTTTCAGACCGCGCCCCACAGCATCGGCAATCTCAGCACGGATGTCGGCAATGTGTTGTGCCGGAGTCTTGCCCAACTGCTGGCGGCAATGACGCTCGCTGCCTTTGCACAGGAGGTTGATTACGGTGGCTCCGGCAGCGGCGGTCCATTCCGCCGACTTTCCTCCGTCGACAAATCCCAGCACCTCGATCTTGTGCAGATGGTTGTTGGCGCGAGCCCATTCGCAGATATGCTTTACGGTGTCGAATTCGCCCGGCGAGACTCTTGCCGACGCCACTTCGACACGCGGGACGCCGAGCTCCTCGACAAGCAGTCGGAAGATGCTGAGTTTCTCACTTCGGGAGAAACTCACGCCTGACGTTTGCTCGCCGTCGCGCAGCGTGGTGTCCATTATCTCTATTATAGAACCTTTCATTGCTGCTTGTTCTCGTAGTCCTCAATTTTGTTTTTGTTGGCGAGCAGGAAGTCGATGTCGTCAAGACCGTTCATAAGGCAATGCTTCTTGTAGCCATTGATTTCAAACGTTTCGCTGCGGCCTGTTGCGCCGTTGGTAATCGTTTGTTCCGGAAGATTTACCGTTACCTTCGTTTGTGGATTGTTGAAAATGCTGTCGAAGAGTTCGGCGAGAAACTGTTCCGACACAACGACAGGCAGCACAAAGATGTTAAGCTCGTTGTTCTTGTGTATGTCGGCGAAGAAACTCGACACGACTACCCTGAAACCATAGTCGGCAATTGCCCATGCGGCATGCTCGCGGCTCGAGCCTGAACCGAAATTCTTTCCTGCCACAAGTATCTCACCGCCATATCTGGGGTCGTTGAGCACGAACGAGTCAATCTTGTTGCCATGTTTGTCGTAGCGCCAGTCGCGGAACAGGTTGTCGCCGAATCCGTCGCGGGTTGTGGCTTTGAGGAAGCGCGCCGGGATAATCTGGTCGGTGTCGACGTTTTCAAGAGGCAACGGCACGCAGGTGCTTTCTATGATGTTGAATTTCTGTTTCATTTCTTTTTGGAATTTGTAGATTTATAAATTCGCGAGGGTCGGTCACTTTGCCTGTGATGGCTGCCGCCGCCGCTGTCAGCGGGCTTGCGAGCATTGTGCGCGAGCCTGGACCTTGTCTGCCCTCGAAGTTGCGGTTGCTTGTCGACACGGCGTATTTGCCTGCGGGAATCTTGTCGTCGTTCATTGCCAGACAGGCGGAGCATCCCGGTTGGCGGATTTCGAATCCGGCAGCCTCAAGCACCTTGTCGATGCCCTCTTGGCGAATCTGCTTGTCGACGCGCCATGACCCTGGCACGAGCCAAGCCGTTACGCTGTCGGCTTTATGCCTGCCTTTCACCAGCGACGCGAATGCGCGGAAGTCTTCAATGCGGCCGTTGGTGCAAGCTCCGAGAAACACGTAGTCCACCTTCTTGCCGATAAGTTTATCGCCGGGATTGAATCCCATATATTCCATCGACTTCATGAAAGAAGCCTTCTCTGTGTCGGCCATCGCGTCGGTTGTTGGGATGGAGCGTGTGATGCCAGTTCCCATACCGGGGTTGGTGCCGTAGGTGATCATCGGCTCTATGTCGGCGGCGTCAAATCTGACCTCCTTGTCGAATTTGGCGTCATCATCGCTGCGCAACGTCTTCCAATAGGCGAGGGCTTTGTCCCAGGCTTCGCCCTTAGGAGCGTGTTCGCGACCCTTGAGGTATTCGAAAGTTGTTTCGTCGGGAGCCACCATACCGCCTCGCGCGCCCATCTCAATCGACAGGTTGCAGAGAGTCAGCCGTCCCTCCATTGAGAGTGAGCGCACCGCCTCGCCGGCATATTCAACAAAATAGCCTGTGGCGCCGCTGGTCGACATCCTCGACATCATATACAATGCAAGGTCTTTAGCCGTCACACCCTTGCCGAGCTTGCCGTCGACGGTGATGCGCATTGTCTTCGGGCGTGATTGCAAGATGCATTGCGAAGCCATCACCATTTCCACCTCGCTCGTGCCGATTCCGAAAGCCACAGCGCCCATTGCGCCGTGGGTAGACGTGTGCGAGTCGCCGCACACGATTGTCATTCCCGGCAGTGTCAGTCCTGTTTCTGGTCCTACAACATGAATGATGCCGTTGTTTGGGTTCATCATTCCGTAATAAGTCAGTCCGAAATCCTTGGCGTTGCGTTCAAGCGTGTCGACCTGCGCGCGCGACACGGGATCGGCAATCTCCTTGTCCTGGTCGTGGGTTGGGGTGTTGTGGTCGGGCATACAGACAATCTGCCTCGGACGCAGACATTTGATGCCGCGTTGTCTCAAGTCGGCGAATGCCTGTGGGCTTGTCACTTCATGACAGTAGAGTCGGTCGATATATAGTTGTGTCGGACCGTCGGCGATGGTCTGCACCACGTGTTTGTCCCAGATTTTGTCAAAAAGAGTGTTCATGTCTTTATTCTTTGAATTTGTTGATACAGTCAATATAAGCCTCTACGGAGGCGGCGATAATGTCGGTGTTGGCGCCGAAGCCATAATAGACGTGCCCGTTGTATTCCACTTGCATGTGCACCTTGCCCACATCGTTGCTGCCTTTGCTGATGGCTTGGATGGTGAACTCCTTGATGGTCATGTGTCGCTCGATGATGCGTTTCAGCGCATTGATGGCGGCGTCTACCGGACCATTGCCGCTCGCCGCAGCCTCAAACTTCTCGCCGCTGATGTTGAGCCCAATGCTTGCCACGGGACGGATGCCCACACCGCTCGTCACCTGCAGGTATTCCAGCTTGATGCGATGGTTCAGCGTGCGGTCTACGCCTGCGAGAATCATAATGTCATCATCGTTGATGTCCTTTTTCTTGTCGGCGAGTTTGAGAAACGCCTCATAAATCTTGTCGAGTTTCTCGAAGGTGGTATTGATGCCGAGTGCCGACAGCCGGCTTTGAGGGCGGCGCGTCCGCTGCGTGCGGTCAGAACGATGGAATTGTCGTCTATTCCCACATCGTGGGGATTGATGATTTCATAGGTCTGCACATTCTTCAGCACACCGTCCTGGTGTATGCCCGACGAGTGCGCGAACGCGTTGCGGCCAACGATGGCTTTGTTGGGCTGCACCGGCATATTCATCAAGCTCGACACGAGTCGGCTTGTGGGATAAATCTTCTGCGTGTTGATGTTGCAGTCGATGTCAATATCGTTGTGGCATTTGATAATCATCGCTATTTCCTCGAGAGCGGTGTTGCCGGCGCGCTCGCCGATGCCGTTGACCGTCACTTCCACTTGGCGTGCTCCGTTGAGCACTCCGCTCATCGTGTTGGCGGTTGCCATGCCGAGGTCGTTGTGGCAGTGGGTTGAGATGATGGCGCGGTCGATGCCGTCAACATGCTCCATAAGGTATTTTATCTTGTCGCCATACTCTTGTGGCAGGCAGTAGCCGGTGGTGTCGGGAATGTTGACGACCGTTGCTCCGGCCTTTATTACCGCCTCTACAACGCGGGCGAGATACTCATTTTCGGTGCGGCCTGCGTCTTCGGCATAGAATTCCACATCATCGACATATCGTCTGGCATATTTAACGGCAGCCACGGCACGCTCGATAATCTCCTCGCGCGTGGAGTTGAATTTGTATCTGATATGCGAGTCAGATGTGCCGATGCCAGTGTGTATGCGCTTGTGCTTGGCGTATTTCAATGCTTCCGCTGCAGCGTCGATGTCTTTCTCCACAGCGCGTGTTAGAGCGCATACGGTTGGCCATGTGACGGCTTTTGAAATCTCTACCACAGAGTTGAAATCACCGGGACTCGACACTGGAAATCCAGCCTCAATCACATCTACGCCAAGGGCCTCAAGTGCCTTTGCAACCTGAATCTTCTCCACCGTGTTCAGTTGGCATCCCGGCACTTGCTCTCCGTCGCGCAGCGTTGTGTCAAAAATAAACAATCTTTCATTCATAATCTTTTCCGTAATAAAAAAAGCCTTTCTTGTGTGTAAGAAAGGCTCATTGTCTGTCAAATCAAAAACAGCAAACACGACCTTTCTAATCCGATTCGATAATAATTGAACCTGATAGAAGGATAATGCTTAGTGAAATTGAATTGATGTTTGTCATATTCTTATTCTTTTTACGATGCAAAAATTACTCATAAATTTTGAGTTTGCAAATTAAATCGTAATTAAAAATATCAAATTTAGTGTCAAATTGTCGTAAAAGCTCATGCGGTAAATAAAAAGGCGGGCGGCCAAATGAATGACCGCCCGCCGAAACAATAATCAAAAGTGATTATTTCTTGATGATTCTGACAGCAGCACCGTTGTTGATGCGTACGAAGTAGATGCCTGAAGCAAGTTCGCTCACGTTGATAGTGGCGTTGTTGCCGTTGACATTGCTGCTGGCGTTGACCATTGCTCCTGAGATGTTGAACACTGCGATGCTTTCGATAGCCTCAGCAGCCTCAACGTTGACAACATCGGTTGCCGGGTTCGGATAAACGCGTGTAGCGGCTGCTGCAACGTTCTCGACACCGTCGTGTGCGATAGTGATTGTTCCTTCGGCAGGAGTAGTCACATTGTTGTTGTCGGTCGGGAGAGCCCATACCTGCAGGCACTTCTGGTTGAGAACGTAGAGGTTGCCTGCGTAGTCATACTGAATCTGGTTGGTGATTGTGCCACCAGTCTTGACTGTGTATTCATACTTCAACGAAGGAGTCTTGTCATTCCAAGTGACAGAGAATACAGCCAAATTGCTGTCGGCGTCGACAACTACCAAAGTCTTGCGGTCTTTTGAGATTGCAAGGGCACTACCGTTTGTGCCGTTGAGGTAGTCGGCGATTGAGCCGGAGTTGAACAACTGGTTGCCATCGTTGTCGATGTATACAAATGAAGGACAGTTGGAAGCGTTGTTGCCAGCACCGCGGCTTTGTGCAACCCACAGACCGCCTTCGTCAGGAACGATTTCAACGTTGGTGTTGTCCATCATGTTGTGGCCGAGCATAGCCGATGGAGCCTTGTCCCAAGTCAATGCTGTGCCGAGGTCGTAGCGCAATACGACATTGCCTGATGCTCCGCCTACATTGTAGTCCTCGTCGAATGTGTAAAGTTTGGTGTTCTCACCAGTGCCGTAGATTGCGGCTGCTGTTGTAGAGCTGCCAAGCAGAACATCGCCGTTGAAGAGACGTCCGTCGTTGTCGCGTTTCGTGGATTGGAACAAGCTTGGAAGAGCCTCAGTCGTGTTGGCGTTGAGGTTTGCCGGGTCAAGCAGGCGGATGCCTGATGTCGGGTCGTTCCAGTCAGAAATGAATACCACACCATTCTCGTTGATGCCTAAGCGGTAAGGAGAAGCTGTGTGAGATGCAGTATAGCCGTCGGCACCGTATGCTTTCTCGCTTACGTTGAGCTTGTGGTCAAGGATGTAGACACCCTTGGCATACTTGTCGTTGGCTGTGCAGTTTGCAACGTAGATGTTGCCGAAGAACTGGCTTGTTGGAGTGTTGTCGATGACAAGACCGCGAGCCTTGGCAAATCCAGGAACAGAGGCTACCATGTTAGGACGCGCTGCGTTCTGGTTGGCGATTTCAACGCCCCATGCCAATTCGCCTTCAGGGAGTTGCTCGTTTGCGATAACCGCTGAATTGGCACCTTCTTTGACATCACCTGCAGGAACTGTTGCGAGAACCTCCTTGGTGTCTTTGTTCATCAATACGATGTTGGCTGCAGGAGCGGCGCCTGTGGCGTCGAATGTGAATGTGGTTTCTGTTTCGCCCACATTGGCTGCCAGATTGTAAGCATATTCATAGCTTACAGTAGGCTGCTCAACATCTTTGGTTGTAAACTTCGAAACCTTGCCGTCGCGCACGAGGTAGAGGTTGAAGTAAGCGTCGGTGATCACATCGTCGGCGTTTCTTTCTGTGACAACTTCACCTGTAGCTGTAGTGTAGGCAGCTTCGGCTGGTGTTACAGCAGCACCTGTTGTTGTGAGGAGTTTCGCGTTGTCGAAGCCGTTTGTTACGTTTATAAGTTTCAAACCGGCAACCTTGCCTTCTGCAACAACTGGAGCGACCATAAGGTCGTTGCCTGCAAACTTGAAGAATGATGCGCCGTTTTCGCCCGGAGCCATCGCCTCCGCAGGAATAGTTCCCATCAAAGGAGCGTCGGTGTTGTTGCCGGCAGTCTGCCATTCAACAGGGTTGGTGTTTGAACCGTCGATTACATACTGGTTTTCTGACAGCGGAGAAACTACAAGCTGGTAGTCGTCGCCGAGTTTGTTGGCAGTGTAATTGGAGTCGGCTGATACATTTTTGTTGATGAATGTTGTCGTAGCCAAAGCTCCGCCAGAGATGCCGAACTCAACGAAACGCATGGATGAGCTCGAACCCTTAGTCTGTGCGGTAACGACAATAGATCCCTCCTCGCTTGTGCCAGAAGCAGCGATTGTGCGTCCGGTCAATGCGTTGTAGTAGTTGCCTGAGTTCTGAGAAGTGAACCAGAGCGCAGGAGCGCCTGTCGGAAGTTCGTCGTCGTTCTTTGTCCATTTGTAGATTGCCACAGAGCCGCGTACGTCGCCAGAGGCAACTTGATTGTTGTCAAACTGGTTTTCGCCGTAGCTTGTAGCTACGAGAACGTTGTCGGCAGTGAATGCAATGTCGGAAATCTTCAATTGGCGGTTCTCTTCAAGAGTTGTGCCCTCTGTGCTGATTTCAGCCACGCTGTTGTCTGCAAGGTTCACATCGTAGATAAACGGCTCGTTTGCAGCGTCGAGAGCGAGCACAAACAAGTGACCGTTGCGGATAATCTGACGACGCACAGTCTTGCCTTCCAATTGAGAGGCCAATGGGCTGGTTTCTTCGCCCACAGCGGCTACGTTATATTTGTCGGCAACGCCGTAAGCCTTGTTGTCGCCAATTTCGTCAGGATAGTTCTCGTAGACAACTGTCGGAGGAACATAGCTTTCAGACTCAAGATATGTGTTGATGTATGCAGTTCCGTTGGCTTCAACAGTTACTGGCTTCAGATATTCCTCTGTAGCGCCCTTGTATCCCTCGGCGGTATAAGTCAAAGTGTATTCGCCCGGTTCGAGGTTGTCGAAGATAAACGCACCGTTCCACTCGTTGTCGGTGGTGTAGGATGCTACTTCAACGCCAGCTTTGAACAATTTAACAGTCACGCCGTTCAATGGCATATAGACATCGTTTGTGCGTGCGGCAGGCTTGTAGAGAGCTTGGCTGAATTTCTCGTGGAGGTCGCGTACGATACCATAGATAGTACCGGTCTTTTCTGCCTTCCATCCCATATAGTCAATAAGACCGCGGGCATAGAGGTGGCCTTCGTGACGGCAAACGTCGTCGTTCATGGCGCGTTGGCGGGCAGGTTGGTAAGTGTGGAAGTAACCTTCAACAAGGAATCCAGGGACGCCGTGTTTCAACACGCCGAGATAACCCATATAGTTTGTCCCGTTGTTTGAAGTTTCCGATCCTGAACCGTAGAAGTCGAGGTCGCCGCGCACGTTGGCGTTATCTTTTGAATAATATGACCACATCTGGTGCTCGTTGCTGAAGGCATACGGCCAAATGTGCATAGCCATCGCCTTGCTGCCAGGAGCGGAGTAGGTCTCGTCGTCCTTGCCGCGGAAGATAAACAGTGGGTAGTTTGTCGGAGAGCCTTCTCCTGCAGCGTTTGAGTGGATTGAGATAAACACGTCGAAGTTGTTTGCCTCTACCTCCTCGCGGATTTCAGACAGCGGACGGTTGTATGCGCCGTTGTCGTCGCCTTTGTGTGCAGGATACGGACCAACCTTGACGTGCGACATCACGATGTGCTGCGACATGTCGAGGGCTGCGCCTATACGGTCTGGGTTAGAGTTTGTTTGGTTTTTGGTGCGGTCGAACGGCACGCCAGCCTCTACAAGCTTGTCGAGGAGTGCGAAACCTTTGTGAAGGTTTGTGTTCGACTCAAAGAAACCTGTTGTATCCACATTCTCAATGGTGTACGGCTGACGGCCGATTGTCTGGCATGGACGGTCGTTGCCAGTCCAGCTGCCGTGGCCCGGGTTGATGTAGATACGGACTTGGTCGGCTGTCTTGCCGGCGTATGCTGTTCCGCAAGTGAGTGCCACGATTGCGGATGCCATCAATAGTCTGCTCTTCATGTCTATTTGGTTTTTACATTAATAATGTATGCCTCGCCGCTTGGCGTGGTAAAAGAAATTTTCTCGCCGTTGGCTGAAACGGTAGGGTACATAGCCATTGTCGAAGCGTCGCTGAGCACTTGCTTCTCTTTGCCGTCGGCAGAGTAGGCGATTACTTCTGATGAAGTTACAAATTCGCCGTTGTCTGTGTCGTGCATTCCGACAACGATGTTGTTGTCATACCATTTTGCGGCGCGGATGTAGCCGATGTGCTGCACGTCAGTGCCGTCGATGTTGCAAGTGAATGCACCTTGGCCGGCAAGGTAGTAGAGCACCTTTGTTCCATCGGGAGAAACCGACGGCCACAGATAGCTTTGCCCCTCGGTTCCGTTGGGAGAGAGGGTTACGGTCTTGCCGTTGTGGGTGAGCATCAGTTGTCCGTATTCAATGAATGCCACCGGTGTTTTCTTGTCGGCTTTGACGTTGCCCATAGCTTTTGTCTTTAGCTTGCGTCCTTTGACAACGTAGACAGCGTTTTCGCTGGCTGCTACACCGTTGAGTTCGCGGGTGGCGTCGACGATGGTCTGCACTTCGCCAGTCTGAAGGTTAACCGACTTCAATGCCTGACGTTTCAGGTGGTCTTTGCCGATTTGGGTTTCACGATAGACGATGGTGTTGCCGTTGTCGAGGATTTTGGCGTCGTATTCCGAACCGGAAGCTGTAGTGACAGTGGTCAGCTGTCCTGTTGCCAAATCCAATTTTTGAAGACCTTGCTTCTGCTGGTCAGCAACGAGGAGATAGTCGCCGTTGGGCTAATTGTAGCCATGTCGACTTTCACGCCTTCTGGAAGGTTAACTTTTTGAGTTGAACCGACTTCCATCAATTGCGCGAATCCTATGCTTGAACCGCAAAGGAGCATCACAGAAAGAAAAATTTTTCTCATAATGATGTTAGTTTGGTTAATTAATCAGGTTAGGTTGAAAATTCTATTGCGAAATTAAAAATTTTATCTGTTTTAGCGATGAAAAATATGTGTTTTTTAATCTTAAAAGATGTATCCAAATTTAAAGCACCCACTATTGTGTGCACGGGTATTGCCATTTCGGAAATAATCATTAAATTTGCGTTTACTTTAATAAGGTGAAAAATGGAAATAAAAATTACTGATAAAGATATGGAGTTTCTGCGTATGGCTGCCGAGAAATCGGAGCGCAGCGTGGAAAATGGCGGCGGCCCGTTTGGCGCAGTCATAGTTAAGAATGACGAGGTGCTGGCAGTGGAGTCAAATTCGGTGACAATCGACAACGATCCTACGGCGCATGCCGAGGTCAATGCCATCCGTTCGGCATGCCGCAAGGTGGGCTCGTTCAAATTGGATGGCTGCTACGTCTATAGCTCGTGCGAGCCGTGTCCGATGTGCCTCAGCGCACTTTATTGGGCGGGAGTGGCGCGCATATATTATGGCAACACCAAAGAAGACGCGGACGCCATCGATTTCAGCGACAAGTTTATCTATGAGGAACTCGAACGTCCGAAGTCGTTGCGCTCCATTCCTTGCATCCATGTGCCTGATTCGGGCGCAATCAAGGCATTCCGCATGTGGAGTGACAAGACCGACAAAATAGAGTATTGATGAAGGTTGTCATTGCATCTGACAAATTCAAGGGTTCTTTGTCGTCGGAGCAGGTGGCTGCGGCGATAGAGGAGGGCATACTCGCGGCAATGCCTGACTGTGAGATTGACAAGCTCCATGTGGCTGATGGCGGCGACGGTACGGCTGCCTCCATTGTGGAGTCGACCGGAGGGGTGTGGATTAATGTGAAGAGCGAGGATCCGTTGGGACGTCCGGTGGATGCGCGTTTCGGCGCTGTGGAAAGTCGCACGGCTGTGATTGATGTGGCTACGGCGTCGGGCATAGCGTTGCTTCGCCCTGACGAGTATGATCCGCTGAACGCCACTACCAAAGGCACTGGCATACTTATCCGCGAAGCCATTGACAGAGGTTTCCGCAATTTCAACATAGGCGTTGGTGGCAGTGCTACCAACGATGCCGGCACAGGGCTTCTGTCGGCGTTGGGGTATCGTTTTCTCGATGCCAGAGGCAACGAGCTGGAGCCTTGTGGGCGGTCATTGTCGCGCATTGCGGAGATTGACGACAGCCAGAGAATGCCGGAACTTAAGGAATGCTCGTTCACGGTGATGTGCGATGTGGATGCTGCGTTTTACGGACCGAAAGGTGCTGCATGGCTTTTCGGACCGCAGAAAGGTGCCACCAACAAAATCCTCGAGGCGCTTGACGACGGTATGCGCACATTCGCGGCCGTAGTGAAAAAAAAATATGGCAAGTCGATGCAAAACCAGAGTTATGCGGGCGCAGCCGGCGGAATTGGCGGTGCGTTGTGGGCTATGCTCGACGCCAGTCTGACACCGGGCATCTACGCGATGCTGAAGGCTATAAATTTTGAAGCACGCATTGCCGATGCCAACATTGTGGTTACCGGAGAGGGGGCGATGGATTCGCTCACGCTGTTGGGCAAAGCTCCCTACGGAGTGTGTGGGGAGGCTGCGTGGAATGGCATTCCGACGATTGCATTCGTGGGAAGCGTGTCAGACAGCGACAGCCTCAATGAGTACGGATTCCTGTCGGTTTATCCAACGGTTCCCGGCCCTATGCCGCTCGAAGAGGCGATGAAACCCGATGTGGCATATGCCAATTTGAAGCGCACGGCCATGCAGGTGTTCCGCACGCTGCTTATAAGACAAAATAATTAACGATTATTGTGAAATAAAGTTTCGCCGATTGGACGGATGTTTGTAACTTTACGCAATAACTAAAAAAAGAATAAATACTATGGAAAGAGTGATTCCAGCATCAGAACTTATAATCAACCCTGACGGGTCGGTTTTCCACCTTCACATAAAGCCGGAAATGCTTGTCGACAACATCATACTCGTCGGCGATCCGGGTCGTGTAGACTTGGTGGCTTCTTTCTTCGACAAGAAATTCATGAAGTGTCGAGTCGTGAATTCCACACGATAACAGGTGAATATCACGGCAAGCCGGTGATGTGCGTGTCGCACGGTATTGGCGCCGACAACATAGATATTGTGGTCAATGAGCTCGACGCATTGGCGAATGTTGATTTCGAGACTCGTACGGTCAAGAAGAATTTCCGTCAGCTCTCAATGGTGCGTATCGGCACGTCGGGCAGCATACAGGAGGATATCCCTGTGGGCTCGATGGTGATTGCGCGTAAGGCTCTCGGCATCGACGGCGCGTTCCACTTCTATAAGAATTCGGAAAAAGTGCGCGACATTGAACTTGAGGACGCCTTCATCAGTCAGTCTGGGTGGAAACCAATCTGGAACCATCCTTATATCGTTGACGCCGATGAGGAACTGGCAAACCGTATATGCTGCGAGGGCATGGTGATGGGCATCACAATCACTGCCAATGGCTTCTATGGCCCACAAGGACGCGAGCTGCGCCTTGAAATCGCCGATAAGAACTATGGCAAGATGCTCAGCGGATTTGAGTATAAAGGTCAGCGTCTGACTAACTTCGAGATGGAGAGCGCAATGCTTCAGGGCTTGGCTAAACTTATGGGACACAAGGCTGTGACGGTATGCTCGATTATCGCCGGACGCGTGTCGCACACCTCAAACCCTAACTACAAGGGCTCTATCGGCGAACTCATTCAATTAGTTTTGAACAAACTCTAAAACAATAATATTATGGCAAACAAAAGACAACTGAAAAAGTATATGAAGAATATGGCGGCTAACCTTGCCGGAGAAACTGTATTCATCCTCAATTATTATGATGGAATCGACGAGGCTAAGGCGAATGACGTCATTGACAAGATTTTCAATCTGTTGACTGAAAAGATCAACGATGTGTCGGTTGATTTCGACAAAACATGCAAAGATTCTTTCGCCGGCGACCGCAAGGCGTATCGCAAGGCGCGCAATGCCTACTACAAGGCTGCCTATAAGAAACTGTATACAGATTTCACTGAGGGCGTCAGCGCGGTGTTGAAAGACATGAACGCTCTTCTCAGCAAGGAGCAGCTTGAGGAAAACAAGCGCATGGCCAACGAGTAAGAGCTGGCAAACGACTATAGATAAGGCGGCGGCATCTGGTGGAAAATCGGATGCCGCCGCCGACTCTTTTGCAGAATGGAGAAAAATGCGTAACTTTGCAGTGCAAAAAAAGAATAATTTTTAATCTTAATTTAGAAACGAATGGGTTTTAATTTGCTTAAAGGAAAACGAGGCATCATTTTCGGTGCGTTGAATTCCAGCAGTATTGCTTGGAAAACTGCCGAACGCGTTGTTGAGGAAGGCGCTGTGATAACGCTGAGCAACACGCCGGTGGCTGTGCGTATGGGCGAGGTTTCAGAACTGGGTGAGAAGCTCAATGCGGAAATCATCCCTGCAGATGCCACTAACTGTGATGACTTGAAAACCGTGTTTGAGCGCTCGGTGGAAGTGTTGGGCGGAAAAATCGACTTTGTGCTCCACTCTATCGGTATGTCGCCAAACGTGCGTAAGAAAGACTTTACGACGACCTCGATTACGGAATGCTCGACAAGACTCTCGACATCTCCGCAATCTCTTTCCACAAGATGCTGCAGGTTGCCAAGAAACTCAACGCCATCAATGAGTATGGCTCGGTTGTGGCTCTCTCATATATCGCTGCGCAACGCACTATGTTCGGTTATAACGACATGGCTGACGCAAAGGCTCTCCTTGAGTCGATTGCACGCAGCTTCGGTTATATCTACGGCCGTGAGCACCATGTGAGAATCAACACAATTTCTCAGTCGCCTACGCTCACCACTGCCGGCAGCGGTGTGAAAGGCATGGAGTCGTTGATGGACTTCGCCAACCGCATGTCGCCTCTCGGCAACGCTACGGCCGATGAGTGTGCAAACTACTGTGTGGTTATGTTCAGCGACCTTACCCGCAAGGTTACAATGCAGAATCTCTACCACGACGGCGGTTTCTCCAATATGGGTATGAGCCTCCGTGCTATGGACCAGTACGAGAAGGGATTCGACAAATACCGCAATCCAGACGGAACAATCCAATACGGTTAGTCAACAGCGGGCTTAGCAAAGCAACAATATAAGGCAATCCTTTTGTGGGGTTGCCTTTTTTTTTATTACTTTTACATAAAAATTGGATTCTATGATAGAATATGTAAAGGAGAGTTGACGGAGATTACGCCGGCAAGTGCCGTGGTGGAGTGCGGCGGGGTGGGATATATGCTCAACATCTCTTTAAACACTTATACACGCTTGCAGAATGAGCGGCAGGCAAAAGTTTATGTCTACGAGGCGATACGCGAGGACGCACATTTGCTCTATGGTTTTGCCGATCGGGAGGAGAGGGCATTGTTCATGTTGCTGATAACGGTATCTGGGGTTGGGCCGAACACGGCGAGAATGATCCTTTCGTCGTTTTCCACAGCCGACTTGCAAGGAGTCATAGCCTCGGGCAACGTGAATCTGCTCAAGGCGGTGAAAGGAATTGGTGCAAAAACGGCTCAACGTATAATTGTTGACCTCCGCGATAAAATAAATCAGGGTGCGGATACGTTAATTATTCAGTCGGAGGCGACGTCGGAAACTTATGAGGAGGCACAGGCGGCGCTCATTATGCTTGGATTTGCCAAACCTGCGGTGCAGAAGGCATTGGGCAAACTGCTCAAGGATAATCCTGCGGAAAAAGTTGAGGGCTTGATTAAGAAGGCTTTAAAGATTCTTTAGTCTGCGCTTGGCGGCTTCGTTTCCGGCAACGTTTTAAAACGCCGTTTTTTTACTGAATGAACCAACGAGGAAGAGTTAAATATTTGCTGATGCTTGTGGCCGGAATTGTGCTTTATTCCGTCTGCAACATCGGTTTTGCGCAATACAAGAAAAGCGAGGTCAGCGCCCCGCCTACGATTTACCGGCAAGAGCAATGTTCCCGATTCAACTGGGATGCACTATCCCGTGAAGGCCACAATCACTCCGGGCTACGACGAGCTTACGAGTCCCGACCGTCAGGCAATCGACCTTAAAGATCCGTCGAACATCAAGACGGAGGTTGAATACGATTATACGACAGATACTTACGTGGTGCGCACCAAGGTGGGAGACCGTGAGGTGGCAACTCCTTTCATCTTGTCGTCGGAGGCTTACAACAATATGGAGGTGCGCAATTCAATGATGGATTATTACCGCAAGCGCAACTCCGAACTGTTTGAGCAGAAGGACAAAACAAAATTCAACGTGTTTGATATGAAATTTGGACTCGGACCATTGGAAAAGGTTTTCGGTCCGGGCGGTGTGCAGCTCAAGACACAGGGATCGGTGCAGGTTAAGATGGGTGTGAAATCCAACAAGACCGACAACCCGGCGCTTCCAGCAAGTGCGCGGCGCAAGACTTATTTTGATTTCGACCAAAAAATACAGGCTACAATCGATGCTTCGGTGGGCGACAAGTTGAAATTCAATATGACTTACAACACTGACGCGACGTTTGATTTCGACTCAAAAAACCTGAAACTGAAGTATGATGGAAAGGAAGATGAAATAATCAAGTCGATTGAGGCGGGCAACGTGTCGATGACCACAGGATCGTCGCTTATCAAGGGTAGCACAGCACTGTTCGGTCTGAAAACAAAGATGCAGTTTGGAAAATTCTCAATCACGGCATTGGTGTCGCAGCAAAACTCAGAGTCGCAGACGGTAAGCACAAAGGGTGGTGCGCAGACCACAAAGTTTTCAATCAATGCCGACGACTACGACAAAAACCGATATTTCTTCCTCGGACACTATTTCCGCGACACATACGATTACAATGCCTCGAAGCTGCCTTATGTGCTTTCGGGTGTCAATATCACACGTATTGAGGTGTGGGTAACCAACCAACGGGGCACGTACAACGAGGCGCGCCATCTGGTGGGGTTTATGGATATGGGTGAGAACAAACACTTGCAGAACAACCACTGGGTGCCGGTGGCATCGCCCGACAATCCAAGCAACAATTCCAACAACCTTGTGCAGGAAATCAAAACCGAATATCCCGACGCGCGTCAGATAAGCCAGGTGTCGACGGCGCTTGAGCCGTTGTCGGCCTACGGCATAGAGGGCGGCCGCGACTATGAGAAAATCGAGAGTGCCCGCCTGCTGTCGTCGACGGAGTACAAGCTCAATCCTACGCTGGGCTACATTGCGCTCAACTCTGCGCTCAATGCCGACGAGGTGCTCGCCGTGGCTTATGAATACACGTATCAGGGACAGGTGTACCAAGTGGGTGAGTTCTCGAGCGATGTGACTGACTCCAGTCAGGCTCTGTTTGTAAAAATGCTGAAGGGCAGCACTGTGTCGCCAAAGTTTGCCAACTGGGACTTGATGATGAAAAACGTTTATTCGCTTGGTGCATATCAGGTGCAGAAGACTAAATTCAAACTCAACGTGAAGTACAAAGCGACTCCACTGGTGTCGCCGTGCAATATCTGCCAGCCGATCCTATCCGCAACAAACCGCTTATCCAAGTGCTCAACGTGGACCGGCTGGACTCAAACAACGAGAGCAATCCTGATGGATTCTACGACTTTATCGACGGCTATACTATCAATGCCGCGCAAGGCAAGGTGATATTTCCTGTTGTAGAGCCGTTCGGCGACTGGTTGGCGAGCCAATTGCTCAATGCCGACGATGCCAAGCGTTTCTGCTACCATGAGCTCTACGACTCGACGCAGACTGTTGCGAAGCAGTTTCAGGACAAGAATAAATTCATCCTTACGGGAGAGTACCAAGCCTCATCGGGGTCGACAATACGGCTGAATGCCATGAACGTGCCTCGCGGTTCGGTTGTGGTGACAGCCGGTGGCGTGACTCTGACGGAAAACAGTGACTATACTGTGGACTACAATATGGGTACGGTGACAATCACCAACCAAAGCATCATTGATTCGGGAACAAACATCAGTGTGTCGCTTGAAAACCAGTCAATGTTCAGCACACAGCGCAAAACGTTGCTCGGACTTGACATGAACTATCAGTTCAACAAGGACTTCAATGTCGGAGCCACACTTATGCATTTCTCGGAAAAGCCGCTCACAGAAAAGGTGGATATCGGAAACGAGTTGATAAACAACACTATCTGGGGTTTGAATTTCTCATACAACAAGAATTTCATGTGGCTTACAAACTGGCTCAACGCCATCCCTACGGTCAATGCCACCGCACCGTCGACCATAAGCATGCAAGGCGAGTTTGCTCAGTTGATTCCCCACAAGAAGAAAACAGGCACAAATGCGGGAAGCTCGTATCTTGATGATTTTGAGACCTCGCAAAACACAATTGACATACGTTCGCCGTATTCTTGGTTCTTGGCGTCAACGCCAAACGACCCCAACGGCGGACTCTTTCCGGAGGCTGCTTTGAGCAACAATGTGAACTATGGCAAAAACAGAGCTTTGCTCGCATGGTACTATATCGACCGTATGTTCACTCAGAAAAACTCATCGCTCTGTCCGGCATACATCAAGAATGACAAGGAGCAGTTGTCAAGTCCTTATGTTCGCGAAGTGACTACGCGTGAGATATGGCCTAACCGTGAGCTCAATTACGGCGAGGCGTCGGCAATCCAGACGCTCAACCTGTCGTTTTATCCGGCAGAGCGTGGCCCGTATAACCTTGACCATACAAATATCGATGCCAATTTCAATCTTCTCAACCCGGAGAAGCGTTGGGGCGGCATCATGCGCAAGCTTGACAACACCAACTTCGAGACGTCAAACATAGAGTATATCCAGTTCTGGATGATGGATCCGTTCTCTGTAGAGGGTGACACCAACGAAGGCGGCGACTTGTACTTTAACCTCGGCGAGGTGAGCGAGGACATCCTTAAAGACGGATACAAATCGTATGAAAACGGACTGCCTGCCGACGGCAGTACTCGCGGCACTCGTGAGACTGTATGGGGACGTGTGCCGACTGAAACATCGCTGACGTATGCTTTTGACAACACTTCTGGCGCTCGCCGCAATCAGGATGTGGGCTTGAATGGACTGTCGACTGAGCAGGAGTTTGAATTCACGACTTATAAGGAGTATCTTGAGAACCTACGCGCAGTGTTGTCGCCTGAAAAGATAGCCGAGATGGAGGCAGACCAGTTCTCTCCGTTCAACGACCCTGCCGGCGACAACTATCATTATTTCCGCGGTTACGACTACGACGAGCAGCGCTTGTCGATACTTGAACGCTACAAGCGTTACAACGGCACGGAGGGAAACTCGCTTGGTGACGACGATGAAAAGGATCCTCTCTACCAGTCGTCGCGCAGTGTGCCTGATGTGGAGGACATCAACCAGGACAATACGCTCAACGAGTATGAGCGTTACTATCAATATCATATCTCGTTGCGCCGCCAGGATTTGGTGGTTGGACAGAATTATATCACCGACAAACAAGTGTCGACAGTGCCGCTCGCAAACGGCAAGAAGGGCGAGGCTGTGTGGTATCAGTTCAAGATTCCATTGCGTGACTATGAGAAGGTGGTTGGCTCGATTTCCGACTTCTCAACCATCCGTTTCATCCGTATGTTTATGACGGGATTCAAAGAAGCTACGCATCTGCGTTTCGCAACTCTTGAGCTTGTGCGTGGCGACTGGCGCACGTACGACTATAATCTCAATTCGCGTGCCGACGCTCCTGCGGAAGGACAGCTCGACCTTTCTGTGGTCAATATTGAGGAGAATTCCGGACGTGAGCCGGTCAATTATGTGCTGCCTCCAGGCGTAAACCGTATTGTTGACCCGGGGCAGTCGCAGATTACGCAACTCAACGAGCAGTCAATGTCGATGAAGCTCACAGGACTGCAGGCCGGCGACGCGCGTGCCGTATATAAGAACACATCGATGGACTTGCGCCTTTACAAACGCATCCAACTCTTCACCCACGCCGAGCGTCTTGTGAATGACGTGGCAGAAGAGCTGAAGGACGGCGATTTCTCTGTGTTCATGCGTCTTGGTACCGACGTGAAAAGCAACTTCTATGAATATGAGGTGCCGTTGCATCTGACGGCTCCCGGAAAATACAACACCAACAATACCAACGACCAATATGCCGTATGGCCGGAAGCTAACTTTATGGATGTGAAACTTAGTTTGTTTACGGATATAAAGAAGGAACGCAACCGCGCGAAGCACGATGAGTCGCAGCAGGTGGGAAACACAACGCTGTATACTGGTTACGACCCCGACCATAGAGCTAACCGCGTGTCGGTGCTCGGAAACCCCTCGCTCAGCGATGTGCGCGTTGTGATGATTGGTGTGCGCAACAACTCCAGCAAGGAGAAGAGTGGTGAGGTGTGGGTGAACGAACTAAAGGTGACGGATTTCGACCAAGACGGTGGATGGGCTGCGAAGGGCAATGTCAACCTTGCGTTCAGCGATGTGGCTACAGTCAATTTTGGCGGACATATCGAGACTGTTGGATTCGGAAATGTAGACCAAAACCTATCGTCGCGCCGCATGGATGACTACAAGCAGTATAATGTGGCGACGCAGGTTGATGTGGGACGTTTCCTCCCCGCCAAGGCGAAGCTAAAAGCTCCGGTCTACTATTCTGTGTCGAAGGAGAAGACATCGCCAAAATATAACCCTCTTGACCAGGATATCCTGCTTAAGGACGCTCTCGACGAGGCCGAAACAAAGCAGGAGCGCGACTCGATAAGCAATTATTCCGTGGAGCAGTCGACGGTGAAGAGTTTCAGTATTTCTGGATTCAATTTCGGAGTTAAGAGCAAAGTGCCGATGCCTTGGGACCCTGCCAACTTCACAGTCAACTTCTCGTTCAACAAGCAGGAGAATATTTCACCAACTGTGCAGTATGAGCACATCAACGACTATCGCGGCAGTTTCCAATACAGCTTCTCTCCGGTCTACAAGCCGCTGAAGCCGTTCAGTTTCATCAAGAGCAAGTCGAAAAACCTGAAATTCTTTAAAGACTGGGAGTTCGGCTATGCGCCGTCGTCGTTGAGCTTCTTGACCAACATGACACGCTATTACTACGAACTGCAGTCGCGCAACGAGGCTGACGTAGAAGTGGAAGTTCCAGTGTCGGTGAGCAAGAATTTTTATTGGGACCGTCAGTTTGCAATCACTTGGAATCTTACAAATCGTTGGCGTTGTCGTTTAACTCCAACACGATGGCGCGCATCGAGGAAGCAGTGGGACAGGTGAATAAGAAATTGTTCCCCGACAAGTATAAGGAATGGCGCGACACGGTGATGCGCAGCATCCGTGATTTCGGTACTCCGTGGAATTACAGTCAATCGTTTACGGCGACCTATAAGGCTCCGTTCAGCAAGATAGCTGTTCTTGACTTCCTTAACGGTAATGTGTCGTATAATGCGACATATCGATGGGATCGTGGTGCCGATGTGGCAGATGCTGTAGTTGGCAACTCGATTGCCAACAATGTGGTATGGAATCTCGACTCTAAAATCAATTTTGAGACACTCTACAATAAGTGTAAATACCTCAAGGAGGTGAACAAACGTTTCTCCAACAGCTCGAGGGGCAACAGGTCGCAGAAGGAGCGCAAACCACGCAAATTCCAGCGCACATACCAGCTTTCAGACTCTGTTGTGGCGGTGAAACACAATCTGCGCAGCAAGAAGGTGAAGGTGTCGGCGACAACGCTTGACGGCAAGCCGTTCCCGATAAAAACCAAAGTGGTGGATGATAATAATCTGCAAATCATCACTACAGGAAAGCAGTCGGTGAAACTCGTTGTCACTGAGGATTTGACAAAAGAAGTGAATGTTTGGAAGGAGATTGCCGACCATTCGGCGCGTTTCGGCATGATGGTGCGCAGCGCAAGTTTCCGCTGGCGCAATACGCGCACGTCCAACATACCGCAGTTTATACCCGAGGTGGGCGACTTGCTCGGACAGAGCAAGAGCTATGGCCCGATGTCACCGGGATTGGATTTCGCTTTCGGATTTACAGATGAGTCTTATCTCAACAAGGCGATGGCTCGCGGATGGCTGCTCGGCGACGAGAACCAGACGAGTCCTGCCATCTTCTCGCGTACTGAGGAGTACAATTTTGAGGTGCAGCTTGAGCCTATACGTGGATTGAAGATTCAGCTCACAGCCAACCGTACTGACAACCGCACAAATCAGGTGCAGTTTATGTACAACTCGATGCCTACCACCCGAAGCGGCAGTTTCACGATGACCACATGCGCCATAGCCACAGCGTTGCGCGGGTCGTCGTCGAAAGACGGCTACAGCAGTGCCGCCTACGATAAATTCTTGTCAAACATCCCTGTGATGGCGCAGCGGTTGGAACAGAAATATCAAGGTATGCGCTATCCTGATGCCGGCTTTATCAGCGGCACGGAGTATGCCGGACAGCCTTACAATGCCGACAACGGAGGCGTAAGCCAGGCGAGCGGAGATGTGCTGATTCCGGCGTTCATCTCAGCCTACACTGGCAAGGACCCGCAGAAAGTGACCACATCGTTCTTCCCGGCATTGTCGCAGTTGTTGCCAAACTGGCGCGTCACCTACGACGGGTTGGTAAAAATCGGTGGTCTGAGCAACATCTTCCGCAGCCTTACGCTGACTCATGCTTATCAATGCACATACAGCGTCGGCTCCTTCTCGTCGTATCTGAACTGGGTTGGCGCCGGCAATGGCGATTTTGGATTTACTCGCGATGAGCAGACGCAGCGTCCTGTGCCGTCGTCGCCATATAATATCTCGTCGGTGACTATCACGGAGAAATTCGCTCCGCTGCTTGGTTTGTCGGCTACGCTTAAACAACCTTACACTCAACGTTGAATACCGCGACAGCCGCACGCTGACGCTCAACACCAGTGCCGGACAACTTGTCGAGGCGTCGCAGAAAGCGTTTACGTTTGGCGGCGGATACAAGATTGCCAATTTCAACACTGTGTTGAAGATGAAAGGCGGTCAGAAAGGTGTCAGCAACGACCTTACTCTCAATGCCGACTTTTCGTTGCAGAACAATCAGTCGATTATACGAAAAATGCAGGAAGGGTCAAGTCAGGCAACTGCCGGCACGAAGTCGATAGCCATTAATTTCACGGCAAGCTACGTGTTGAGCAAGCGCATCACGCTGCAGGCGTATTTCGATCATCAGATTAACAAACCGTTGATTTCATCGAGCGCATATCCAACAACCAACAGCAATTACGGTGTTTCTGTCAACTTGTCGTTGGCTCAATAAATAATGAATTATGGGAAGAAATAAAGACAATAAGAAAAAAGAAACAGGGAAAGGTCTCGGTGCAATAACAGCCGTGACGGAGATGTATGGACGCAACGCAAAATGGGTTAACTGGGCGATTGTGGGACTGCTCTTTGTCCTGGCATTCTATGTGCGTGTCAATGCAATCGCCGGCAAGACGGAGCTGCATTCAGACGAGGTGTTCTCTATGGCGCTATGCACATGCGACCCCAATTATAATGTGGCAGTGGCCGACGGAACCTATACTGGAGCCCAACTGAAGGACATGATTGCCCATAGTGGAGACACCGGCTTCAAGGGGATGCTCTCCGACCTGCGCCAACTTTGGGTAAACAATGGCGATGCTCCCCACGCCAGCCTCTACTATATGGCTTTACGTGTGGCGCTGACGGGCTACGACGCCTACGACCTCGATGGCTATATCGTGCGTGGAGGAGTGCTGAATATGTTGTTTTTCGTATTGTCGTTTGTGTTTATGTACAAACTGCTGCGACGCATATTCGGTGAGCGTCACATGCTGGTGTTTGTCGGACTTGCGCTTGCATATTTCAATCTTCTGTCGGTGCGCAACACGATGCTTATCCGCGAGTACCAGATGGCGGAGGCTTCGGTTGTCATGCTTACGTATGTGGCCGTTGGCTTTGTCCAGCGTCTTCGTGCGGGCGAGGAGATACGCCGTTGGCGATTTGTGGCGCTCTTCGGAGTGTTGATGGGTTGCACCGTGTCTCTTGGATATTTCAATGCCTTCTACGTCATAGGCTTGTGTCTCGCGCTCGCAGCCTCTTGCATCCGTCATCATCGTCACCGAGCGATACTGCTGATTCTGTTGGCTGGAGTGGCTGCATTAGTTTTTGCATTTGTGATTTATCCAGGATTTTTCAACTTCATACTCCATCCTACGGTACATAAGTCGATGGCGTTCCGCAAATTCTCGCTTGCATTGTCGGTAACTTTTGCACGCGACATCCGACGCCTGCTTTTTATCTCTTACGGTTTCTGGATTGTCTTGGCGGCCGTGCTTGTGGCGGCATTCTCAAAAGGAGGATTGAAAAATTGGCAGACGGCGGACTTTTTGTGTGGTTGCCGTTGCTTGTAGTGGCTTGTATGCCACTTATTCAGTATGCGTCGATACTCAAGCATCCGCGTTACTATTATTGCCTTATGCCGGTGTTGATGTTGCTGGTGCCTCAGTCGCTCGCCGCGATGCCGAATCTGTGGCGTCGTTATTTCGGCATTCTCATCCTCTTGTTTTTCCCGATTCTCACTCCGCAGATTCATTTCCGCGACAATTATAGATGGGACGCGGTGCGCAAGGAATTGGCGCGTCCGGTCATATTCTATCAGTTGAATCCCAACGAACTGATTCAGCTCGTGCCTAACCTTGACGACAATGTGGAGTATACGGTCATGGGAAAAACTCCGATGACGAGTGAAATCAGTCAGGGGGAGGAACGTCTTGTGGTGGCGAAGATGGGAAAAATCGACAGCGACAAGTTTGTTTTTGTCGGAAAGGCGATTTGGAACAGCAATATCTATCTCTTTAATGTAAAATATGTTGAAAAATAGCATTATAGCAACAGTTGTAGCGTTGGTTCTCTCGGCGTGTTCCGTTGAGACGCAGCAGAAAACCTATTCGCTCGACGGGTCGGTTGACGCCTCGCGCGACGGCAAGGCCTATCTGTATGTGCTGTTGCCGGAATATCAGAAACTTATGCTGCTCGACAGTGTGGATGTCAGGCATGGAGGATTCCGCTTTTCCGGTACGGTTGACGAGCCGATGGAGGCTTTCGTGAGACTTAAGGGCGACACGGCGGCATACTGCTTTGTGCTGACCAACAATCGGCTGACAATGACAATAGAAGATGGTACATATTCAGTGCAGGGGTCGCCGTCAAACCGGGCGTTGTCGCAGCTGCTTGCCGACCGGTATGCGTTTGAAAAGCGCCGCGAATCGCTGCAGGCTGCCTACAAAAAGCAGTCTGCCGACTCAACTCTGACCAAGGTTGTTGAGGACTCGCTGATGACGGCTTATCATCAAGCAGGCGTCGACTATCGCAGACTGCTGCTTGAACGCCTGACTAAAAAAGTCCCAGGCTATCCATTGATGGGACGGGTGGCGCTTCGCATGTTCGGTGGTGAAATGCTCCAATGCGAGATTGATTCCGTCAGCCTTCTGATGAAAAATCCCCGATGATGTCGCGGCAGTCGGAATAAGGAAGCAAATATGATTTGTCAAGATTGATTGTAGAATACGGAATCGGAAGTGCCTTAACAAGACTGACGAGGTTTTAGGATTTGTTATAAAGGAGATTTTGCAAGTGATTTGAAAGTTTTTACTACCTTTGTAAATTGACAGAGCGTTGCTCTGCCAGATAACAACAAATCTCGTGGAAAATAGAAAGAATATAGCAATATTGGGGAGCACCGGCTCCATCGGCACTCAGACGCTTGATGTGATTTCGGAATATCCCGACCGACTTTATCCGTCGCTTCTGACGGCCAACCGCAATGTAGACCTGCTCATAGAGCAGGCGCTTAAGTTTAAACCGCGTCGCGTGGTGATTGCGCAGAGCGACTGCTACACCAAGTTGCGCGACGCCCTTGCCGGCGAGCCTATCGAAGTGATGTGCGGTCAGCAGGCGATAGCCGATGCCGCGGCAGCCGACGATGTCGACATCGTGGTGACTGCCATGGTGGGGTATAGCGGGCTGGCTCCTACAATCAGTGCCATCAAGGCGGGAAAGACAATAGCACTTGCCAATAAAGAAACTCTTGTTGTGGCTGGCGAACTGATAACCGGGCTTGTCAAGCAATACGGGTCGAGGCTTGTGCCTGTCGATTCAGAGCATTCAGCGATATTCCAATGTCTTGTGGGCGAAGATCCAGAATCGGTCGATAAGTTGATTCTTACGGCATCGGGCGGTCCGTTCCGCACGCGTCCGAAAGAAGAACTGTATGGCGTGACTCGCGCCGACGCATTGAACCATCCAAACTGGTCGATGGGAGCGAAGGTGACCATTGATTCGGCCTCGATGATGAACAAAGGGTTTGAGATGATTGAGGCGCGATGGCTGTTTGGCATTCCGTCGGAACGAATTGAGATTGTGGTTCATCCGCAGTCGATTGTGCATTCGATGGTGGCATATTCCGACGGTTCGGTGAAGGCTCAGCTTGGCTTGCCCGACATGCGTCTGCCCATACGCTATGCTCTCAACTATCCGGAGCGGTTGCCGTCGGCATGCCGCAAGATGAGTGTGGCTGATTATGCCAATCTCACATTTGAGGCTCCCGACCGCGAGAAGTTTCCGTTGCTCGACATGGCTTTCGATGCCATCCATCGTGGCGGCAACGTACCGTGTGCGCTCAATGCAGCCAACGAGATTGCCGTGGCGGCTTTTCTTGCCGACCGCATAGGGTTCATGCAGATGCCGGAAGTGGTGGCGGAGGCAGTGGCGCGCAACCGGTTTGTAGCCAGCCCGACATACGACGACTATGTTGCGACCAATGCAGAGATAAGAAAAATTGCAGAAGAATTGATAAAATAAGAATCTACACACCAACAACTAATGGAATCTACATTTTTAATAAAAGCGGCACAACTGATAGCGGCGTTTGGCTTGCTGATAATAGTGCATGAGTTCGGACATTATATCTTTGCCCGTATGTTTGGCATCCGGGTGGAGAAATTCTATCTGTTTTTTAATCCGTGGTTCTCTCTTTTCAAGTGGAAACCTAAGAAGAAAGCAGGCGCCGACGATGGCAAGTCGTCGTGGCGCGACACGGAGTACGGCATAGGATGGTTGCCGCTTGGCGGTTATTGCAAGATTGCCGGAATGATTGATGAGTCGATGGACAAGGAGCAGATGGCGCAGCCTGTGCAGCCGTGGGAATTCCGTGCCAAGCCGGCATGGCAGCGTCTGTTGGTGATGATTGCCGGTGTGCTGTTCAATTTTATTCTTGCCATAATCATTTACGCGGGCATTGCTTTTGCCTGGGGCGACAAATATATCCAGTTCAGCGACGCTGAATATGGCATGCAGTTTGGTTGCGAGTCGGCAAAGACGCTGGGATTCCGCGATGGCGACATCCTTGTGAGTGCCGACGGCAAGACTCTTGACGCAGCCGATTTCGGAGTAGCCACACAGGAACTGCTTGAGGCGCGTGAGGTGACGGTGAAACGCAACGGTGCGCTCACCACGATAGATTTGCCTAAATGCGCTCCTCACCGTAAGCAACGAGTTGCGCGACCACAAGGACCGTGGATTTATGACCTATCGTTTCCCCGTTGTGGTGAAGGATATTGTTGCCAGTCAGTCGGCAGCTGCCGCGGGCCTTAAAGCCGGCGACCGCATTGTGGGCATCGACAGTGTGCGCACCGAGACATGGGATGTGTTTGCAGCCTGCCTTGCAAAGAGTCTTGACAAAGAAATCGCCGTGACCTACGAACGTGGCGGAAAGGAGTATGTGACCCATCTTCACACATCGGAATCGGGTAAGATTGGCATTCAGCTGACTCCGATCGATGAGATTTTCAAGACCCATACCATCAATTACAACATCTTCCAGGCAATACCTCGAGGCATTGAAATCGGCGTTGACAAGCTCACGTCGTACGTCAGCCAGATGAAGTATGTCTTTACAAAGGAGGGTGCGGAGAGCCTTGGCGGATTCGGAGCCATCGGCGATATGTTTCCTGCAGAGTGGAGCTGGTATCACTTCTGGTTTATCACGGCTTTTATCTCCGTGGCGCTTGCGTTTATGAACATTCTGCCGATTCCGGCTCTCGATGGCGGACATGCGCTGTTTGTCATCATTGAGATGCTTACAGGCAAGAAACCGAGTGAGAAAGTGCTTGAATACTCCATAATGGTGGGGCTTGGCTTGCTCCTTGTGTTGCTGCTTTACGCCAACGGCAATGATATTTACAGATTCTTTATCAAATAGGCTTGAACGAAATGGACTACAAGAAAATCATACTGAAAAAAGGCAAGGAGGAATCGTTGAAGCGTTTCCATCCGTGGGTGTTCTCTGGAGCGATTGCCAAGATGGACAACGATATTGAGGAGGGCGATCTTGTCAGTGTCTACACATCGGCAGGCGACTTTATCGCTGTTGGCCATTTTCAGATTGGCAGCATCGCAGTGCGTGTGCTCGACTTTGCGCAGCGTGTGATAGGTGAGGATTTCTTTGTTGAGCGTCTGCAACGCGCCTACGATTTGCGTCAGGCTATCGGTTTGGTGCGCGATGACAACAATGCGTTCCGTCTTGTGCATGGAGAGGGCGACTTTCTGCCTGGATTGGTCGTCGATATCTATGGTGCCACTGCTGTGGTGCAGGCGCATTCTCCGGGAATGCACTTTGCGCGCAACATCATCGCGCAGTCGCTTCTCAAGATTGCCGGCGGACTGATACATAATGTGTATTATAAGTCAGAGACCACCCTTCCTTACAAGGCGCAACTCGACCCTCAGAATGATTATATCGTTGGCAAATATGAGACTGACATAGCCGTTGAAAACGGATTGAAGTTTCATGTGGACTGGCTCAAGGGGCAGAAGACAGGTTTCTTTGTCGACCAGCGCGACAATCGCAGCCTTCTTGAGCATTATGCCAAAGGACGTACGGTGCTCAACATGTTCTGCTACACAGGAGGATTTTCGTTCTATGCGATGCGTGGCGGAGCGAAGGCAGTGCATTCTGTCGACAGCTCGGAAAAGGCTGTGCGTTTGACGAATGCCAATGTCGAGCTTAATTTCCCAGGCGACAGCCGTCACAAGGCATTTGCGGAGGATGCATTCAAGTTTCTTGGTGGAATCGATGACAGTTATGACCTTATAATTCTCGATCCTCCAGCATTTGCAAAGCATAAGAGTGCGCTGAAAAATGCCCTCATAGGCTATCGCAAACTCAATGTGAAGGCATTTGAGAAGATTCGTCCTGGAGGCATTCTCTTCACGTTTTCCTGCTCGCAGGCGGTGTCGAAGGAGCAGTTCCGCCTTGCGGTATTCAGTGCGGCGGCCATGTCGGGGCGCAAGGTGCGCATCC
Source organism: Bacteroidales bacterium (assembly GCA_022009815.1). GTDB lineage: Bacteria > Bacteroidota > Bacteroidia > Bacteroidales > Muribaculaceae > Limisoma. The sequence goes on along the minus strand of CP091725.1, from coordinate 2,661,878 downwards.
TGCATCAACTCACGCAGCCGTCCGACCATCCCATCAACATCTACCATCCAGAGGGTGAGTATCTTAAAGGATTGGTGCTTTATGTGGAATAATAAATTCATAAAAACTCAACAGATATGAAGAAACAATTAATCCTCTCAGCCATTGCTGCGGTGGCACTCGGCGCTCCGGCGGCTTCTATGGCTGAGTCTTTAGATTTCAATTACAAAGTGGACAGATTTGCTGACATTGAAGTGCTACGCTATAAAGTGCCAGACTTCGAGCAACTTACAACCCAACAGAAAGAGTTGGTTTATTATCTGACAGAGGCGGCTCTTTATGGCCGCGACATCTTGACAGATCAGAATGGTAAATACAACCTCGCAATCCGCACAACACTTGAAAACATCTATAAGAATTATGATGGCAGCAAGGACGACGCGGATTATAAAGGTTTTGTGCTTTATTTGAAGCAGGTGTGGTTTGCCAACGGCATACACCACCATTATTCTACCGACAAATTTACACCTCAGTTCAGTCAGGCGTTTTTTGAGACGCAGGTGAAGAAATTGTCAAAGAAGCAGTTGCCGTTGAAAAAGGGGCAAACTGTAGATGCGTTTCTCAAGGAGATAACACCTGTGATTTTCGATCCGACGGTTATGGCCAAGCGTGTGAATCAAGCCAATGGTCAGGATTTGATTCTCACTTCCGCCAACAACTATTACGAGGGAGTGACGCAAGCCGAGGTTGAGCAGTTCTATGCTGCGATGAAGAAAACCGACAATCCGGAGGAGCCAATTTCATACGGCTTGAACTCTCGGTTGGTGAAGCGCGACGGAAAACTTGTCGAGGAGGTTTATAAAGTGGGTGGCTGCTATTCGGCTGCTATTGAGAAAATCGTGGAAAATCTTCGCAAGGCTGTGGCTTTTGCCGAAAACGACAAGCAGAAGGCTCACATAAACAAACTGATTCAATACTATACCGACGGTAATCTGAAGACCTTCGATGAATATTCTATCCTTTGGGTAGAGGATGTGGTCAGCAGCGTGGACTTCATCAACGGATTTATTGAGAATTATGGCGATCCGCTTGGTTATAAGGGTGCTTGGGAGTCGATCGTGAACTTTAAAAACGAGAAGGCTTCACACCGCACAGAGGTGGTCAGCAGCAACGCTCAGTGGTTTGAGAGCAACTCTCCTGTCGATCCACGTTTCAAAAAGAGAAGGTGAAAGGTGTGACGGCAAAGGTTATCACGGCTGCCATCCTTGCCGGTGACTCTTATCCGTCAACGCCTATCGGCATCAATTTGCCAAATGCAAACTGGATTCGTGCAGCCCATGGTTCCAAATCGGTGACGCTTGAAAACATCACGGAGGCTTACGACCAGGCTTCGCACGGCAACGGATTCAACGAGGAGTTTGTAATCGATAAGGAGACAAGCGACTTGATGGATAAATATCTCTTTATTGTCGACAATATGCACACCGACCTTCACGAGTGTCTTGGACATGCTTCGGGAAAACTCTTGCCGGGTGTTTCCGACGATGCACTGAAGGAGCACGGCTCTACGCTTGAGGAGGCTCGTGCCGACCTGTTCGCGCTCTATTATCTTGCCGACCCGAAACTGCTCGAACTCGGTCTGCTTGACAACGAGAATGCTTACAAGGCTGAATACTACAAATATATTCTTAACGGCTTGATGACGCAATTGATGCGCATCGAGTATGGCAAGGACGTAGAGGAGGCGCACATGCGCAACCGTCAGCTGATTTCGAAATGGTGCTATGAACGAGGCAAGGCAGACAACGTTATCGAACTTGTGAAACGTGACGGAAAGACTTTCGTGAAAATCAACGATTATAAGAAACTCCGTGACTTGTTCGGTCAGTTGCTCGCCGAAATTCAGAGAATCAAGTCGGAAGGCGACTATGAGGCAGGAAAGACTCTTGTGGAGACGTATGCTGTAAAGGTTGACCCGGCAATCCATCGCGAGGTGCTCGACCGCTATGCTCGTCTCGACATCGCGCCGTATAAAGGTTTTGTCAATCCGGTCTACAAGCCTGTGTTTGACAAGAAAGGCAACATCATAGATGTGAAGATTGACTATACGGAGGGCTATATCGATCAGATGCTCCGCTATTCAAAAGACTATTCGCCGTTGACAAAATAAAAACGGTGTACGACTGATATGAAGCCGTATGGGGACGCTGCTCTCCATACGGCTTTTTTTTCGGCATCGGCTGATTGATAACCGCTGAAAAATGGCTAAATTTGCAAAAAAGGAAAGATTATGCTACTTACAACAACTCCAACAATTGAAGGCCGTCCGATACGCGAATATCGCGGAGTGGTGACGGGAGAGGCGATTATAGGCGCCAATTTTGTCAAAGATTTTTTCGCATCGCTGCGCGACACGTTCGGCGGACGCTGCGACATGTATGAGGATGTGCTGCGTGAGGCAAAAGACAATGCTCTCGATGAGATGTCGAAGAGGGCAGAGCGTATGGGATGCAATGCCGTGGTTGGCATAGATCTCGATTATGAGACAGTAGGTGCCAGCGGGTCAATGTTGATGGTTACGTGCAGCGGCACGGCAGTTGTCATATAATATGATGGATAAAGAAACGATAAGACAAATCAAGAGCGATTTTTTTGCGTTACGCAATGGCGTGATTGCCGACAAGTTGCGCAGTGCGGGATGTCCGTATAAGATAATTTTCGGGTTGACGGTGCCTCAGATAGAAAGTGTTGCCGCAAAACATGAGCCGTCGGCCGGACTTGCCGAGACTTTGTGGGCAAACGATTCCACCAGGGAGAGCCGGTTGATGGCAACTATGGTTTTCCCCGTTTCGGAATTTTCTGTCGACAAGGCAAAGAAGTGGATCGCTGATGCCGACACGGTGGAATTGGTCGATATGCTGTGTTTCCGCCTTGTGCGCAATGTTGAAGGAGCGGAGCAGCTGGCTTTCAGTCTTGCCGGAGAGGAGCCGACTCGCTATGCCGGTTTGCGACTGCTTATGAATCTACTCGTTGTGCGCAAGCTTGCCGATGTGGAAAAAGCCAAAGGCGTCGTATCGCAATGGACGGAAGGCGGTGATGCCGTTGCGCGCGTTGCAAGGCAAATCAAGGAAGAAATCGAGTGGTGCTTTTAATTGAACGAAAGGCAAATAAAAACGGCGTTTTTTTCACCAAAATTCAGACGAAATCATTAACTTTGCGTTGGTATGACTGCGACGGAAGACAAATCATATTATATCGCTCGCACGAAACTGGCTGAATATCTCGACAACAGACGGTTGCGCAAAACTCCGGAACGATTCGCGATTCTGGAGGCGGTGTTTTCGCACAACGACCATTTCGGCATAGAGGCTCTTTATGTGGATATGGAGAACCGCGCGTATCACGTCAGCCGATCCACTATCTACAACACAATGGAGCTTTTTACGGAGTGTGGGCTGGTGCGCAAGCATCAGTTCGGCACCAATCAGGCTGTGTATGAGAAGGTGGTAAGCTCGGGAAACCACCATCATCTGATCTGTACGGAGTGCGGAAAGGTGAAGGAAGTGAAGGACCAGGAGTTGATGGACTACATCGGCAGTCGCAGATATGGGACATTCTCAGTGTCGTATATCTCGCTATACGTCTACGGCATCTGCTCCACATGCCGGCGCCGGCGCAATCGTAAAATAGACAAGAAAACAACTTAAACGTAAAAACAGAATATAATTATGAAAGTAGATGTGCTCTTAGGTTTGCAATGGGGCGACGAAGGAAAGGAAAGGTAGTTGATGTGCTGACTCCGCGTTACGATGTCGTGGCGCGTTTCCAAGGAGGTCCGAACGCAGGCCATACGTTGGAATTTGAAGGCAAGAAATACGTACTCCGTTCAATCCCTTCAGGAATTTTCCAGCATGGGCAGGTGAACATAATCGGAAATGGCGTAGTGCTCGACCCTGTGCTTTTCAGAGAAGAAGCAGAAGATTTGGAAAAAAGCGGCGTCGATATCAAGAAAATTTTGAAAATATCGAAAAAGGCACACTTGATAATGCCTACACACCGTCTGCTGACGCTGCCAACGAGAAACTCAAAGGTTCGTCGAAAATTGGAACCACGGGCAAGGGTATCGGTCCGACATACACCGACAAGGTGAGCCGTAACGGTTTGCGTGTAGGCGACATTTTCCACAACTTTGAAGAGAAATATGCAGCCGCAAAGGCTCGCCACGTGAAAATGCTCGAGATGCTCGATGCGCTTTCCGACTTTTCGGAGCTTGAGGCAAAATGGCTTGATGCGATCAATTATCTGAAACAATATGAGCTGATTGACAGTGAGCATTATATCAACCATCTGCTTGCCGACGGCAAAAGCGTGCTGTGTGAAGGTGCGCAGGGCACGATGCTTGATGTTGACTTCGGATCGTATCCTTTTGTCACTTCAAGCAACACCATCTGTGCCGGAGCATGCAGCGGCCTTGGTGTGGCTCCACGCAGCATCGGTGAGGTGTTCGGTATTTTCAAGGCTTATTGCACACGCGTGGGCAGCGGTCCGTTCCCTACAGAACTTTTTGACGAGACCGGCAGTAAATACGCGACCTCGGTCATGAATATGGCGCGGTGACTGGACGTGAACGCCGTTGCGGATGGATAGACCTTGTGGCTCTCCGTTATGCAATTATGCTCAGCGGTGTCACTCAGTTGATTATGATGAAGAGCGACGTGCTCGACACATTCCCGACAATCAAGGCTTGTACGGCTTACAAGGTGAACGGCACGCTGACACGTGATTTCCCTTACAGCATCGAGGACGGTGTGGAGCCAGTCTATGAGGAGATAAAGGGTTGGAACACGGATATGACCAAAATCAAGAACGAGGATGAGTTCCCGGCAGAGTTCAATGCTTATGTGGCATTCCTTGAGAAGGAATTGAATGTGCCTATCACGATTCTTTCTGTGGGTCCTGACCGCGAACAGACCATCGTGCGCTCTAATTTCAAGCACTAAAAAACATAAGGCTGCTTGGCGACAATTCTGGTCGCGAGGCAGCCTTATTAAATTTATAATTACCCTAAAACGTTAATACTATGGCAAAAGTAAGACCTTTCAGAGGACTGCGTCCACCCAAAAATATGGTGACCGAGGTGGCTTCACGTCCGTATGATGTACTTAATTCAGAAGAAGCCCGTAAAGAAGCGGGCGACAATGAAAAATCGCTCTATCACATTATCCGCCCGGAGATTGATTTTGCTCCCGGCACCGACGAACACGATCCGAAGGTGTATGAGAAGGCGGTGGAAAATTTCAAGAAATTCCAGACAAACGGATGGCTTGTGCAGGATCGTAAGCCCTGCTACTACATCTATGCGCAGACTATGGACGGCCGTACTCAATATGGTTTTGTGGTGGCTGCCAATGTGGCTGACTATCTTGAGGGACGCATAAAAAAGCACGAACTGACACGCCGTGACAAGGAGGAGGACCGCATGAAGCATGTGCGCATAAACAAAGCCAACATCGAGCCGGTGTTTTTCACATTCCCCGACAACGATGAATTGGAGGAGATACTACGCTGCGTCACTGCCACAGAGCCGGAATATGATTTCGTCAGTGAGGATGGTTTCGGACATACGTTTTGGGTGATTGACGACGACAAGACGATTGACGCCGTGTCGCGCATATTCGGAGAAATTCCAAACATGTATATAGCCGATGGGCATCACCGAAGTGCTGCTGCCGCATTGGTGGGAAAAGAGATGGCCGATGCCAATCCAAACCATACGGGTGATGAGGAGTATAATTTCTTCCTTGCAGTCTGTTTCCCGGCTTCGCATCTGAAAGTGATTGATTACAATCGCCTTGTGCGCGATCTTAACGGGCATACGGATGAGGAATTCCTTCATCTGCTTGAAAAGAACTTCGTGGTGGAGGACAAAGGCACTGAAATCTATAGTCCGCAACACCTCCACAATTTCGCACTCTATCTTGGCGGGCATTGGTATTCGTTGACGGCACGTGAGGGTACGTACAACGATTCTGACCCAATCGGTGTGCTTGATGTGACGATATCGTCGGATTTGATTTTGCGTGATTTGCTTGGAATCACCGACTTGCGAAGCGACAAGCGTATAGATTTCGTTGGCGGCATCCGTGGACTCGGTGAGTTGAAGCATCGTGTCGACAGCGGTGAGATGCGGATGGCTTTGGCTCTTTATCCTGTGACTATGCAGCAGATAATCGACATTGCCGACACAGGCAACATTATGCCGCCAAAGACAACTTGGTTTGAACCGAAATTGCGTTCAGGCCTTGTTATACACAAACTTGATAATTAATTTTTTTATTACGATGTTTTTGTCTTTGAGGCGTTGCCGTGATGGCAATGCCTCATTTAGTATGTGCGCAGCGGTGCCATGAATGCATCTGGAATATGCTCAACTGTGAAGTTGTCGGGGTCTTGACCGACCATAAGGATTACGTCAAACTGCAGCTCGTGCGGCAGGTTGAACATCTTTACATAAGCGTTGCCGGCATTGATCAGGTGGCGTATTTTGTCGCGTGTAATCACTTGCGAGATGTCGTAGATGGGATGTGAGCGCGATTTCACTTCTACCACGATTATTCGGTTGTCTTTTTCTGCCACGATGTCGATTTCGTTTGCCCGAACGCCAGTTGCGGTCGCGGATAAGGTAACCTTTTGCAAGTAGAGCCTCGAAAGCGGCATTCTCGCCTTTCTGTCCAAAGATGTTGTGTTTTGCCATTGCTTGATTCTTTAAATTACATGTGTCGCAGCAGCATTTGGCAGTTGCGGCAGTCGAACTCTACCGACATTGAGATATTGCCCGACGTAAGCACCAGGTCTGACTTCCATTTCTGTCCCTCTGGAGTGCGCAGGCAGCGCCCGTATTCGCGGCGCAGACAGAAACGTGTGGTCATCAGTATGTCGCCCGTTTTTGGATTGTTGCAAGTTTCCATTGCCTCTTCAATATGTTTCACGCCATGGTCGGCATAGAATTGCCGGGCAAGGTGGTTTGCCACGTTGTCGGCATACGTCAGAGTGTCGATGGTATATGTGGCGTCTTTGTTTTCTTGCCGTCGGAAATCGTAATGGTGGCGCAGTTTCGTGGCACGGACAAGAGCCTCTACCGCATCGCGGCGGATTGTTGTGAGTGTCGATGCCGGAATAAACACATCGGCGGTGTCGCCGAGAATGAGACTGCGCAGGTGGTAAGGTGTGCTGCCCAATTTAGAGAATACTTTTAGCCGTGCCTCCTGTTGGTCGGATTTTGCTGGCTGGAGGTCGATGTCGTGGCGAACTACGGCATTCGTGCCGCGTTCGTCGGTGATTTCGGTGGCTATTCCTCCGTCCACCTTCCAGCAACGGATTGCAACATCGATTGAGCGCACAGCTGATTTGCCGTCGGCGAGAGTGTCGTTGAAGACTTTGTCGAAGTTGCGGTAGAGCATTGTGCCGGGAGCGACTGTCACTTTCTCAAACGGAGTGATTGCTTTGCCTGATACGGAATTGGCACGGAATCCTGACAGCGAGCCTTTATGATTGAAAAAGATTATACCATCGCCGTTGGCGACATCTTTTTTTGTGTCTACGATAATCGAGTTGCCGCGCACGCTTTTCACCTTGCCAAGCGGTTCACCGATTGACTTTGGCGTGTCGGGCGACGACATCCGTTTGGCGGCGTCGCGACCGTCGAAGAAATAATGAGAGAATCCGCGGTTGAAACTTTTTGCAACATCGGGCTTAAAATTCAGATGCACCTTTCCTACGGCGCGACGCTGATAGCGTTCAGGATGGCGTTCGCAGATGTCGTTCAGCAGCGAGTTGTAGTATGCGGTCACATTTTTGACATATGGGATGTCTTTAAGTCGGCCTTCTATCTTCAGCGACGATGCTCCGGCATCGAGAAGCGCTTCCAATCTGTCGGCTTGATTGAAATCGCGCAGCGACAACAGGTGTTTTTGTTCAAACAGCGTGTTGCCGTGGCGGTCGGTCAGATTGTATGGCAGACGGCACAGCTGGGCGCATTCACCACGGTTGGCGCTGCGTCCGCGCAGTGCGCAGCTGGCATGGCAGCGTCCGCTGTAACTCACACACAATGCTCCGTGAATGAAACATTCCAATGGGACGGTAGTCGCCTTGCGCACTTCGCGTATTTCATCGACTGAGAGCTCGCGGGCGAGTACCACCTGCGAGAATCCCACTTCTTCAAGAAACCGCGCTTTCTCGGGCGTGCGTGTGTCGCACTGAGTGCTTGCATGCAATGCTATAGGCGGGATATCGAGGCGAAGTATGCCCATGTCCTGCACAATCAGTGCATCAACGTTGATGCGGTACAAGTCGCGGATAAGCCGTTCGGCATCGCGCAGCTCGTTGTCGAAAAGGATTGTGTTGACAGTTGCATACACTCTGGCGTCGTAGCTGTGGGCAAATCCACGGCACGGGCAATGTCGTCCAGTGAATTGCCAGCCGATGCGCGGGCTCCGAAATTTGACGGGCCGATATATACAGCATCGGCACCATGTGTGATGGCGGCAATGGCGGTGTCGGCATTTTTCGCCGGCGACAGTAGTTCGATGATGCGTGGTTTTGTCATAATGTGATTCTATTTGATGTCGCGAATGTCGTAAGGAGTTTCTTGATAGACAAAGTAGTTGAGCCAGTTTGAAAACAACAGATTGGCGTGGCTGCGCCAACGCACGAGCGGACCTTTCGCAGGATCGTCATCGATGTAATAGTGGGTTGGCACATGCGGATTCATGCCGCGGCTCAGGTCGCGGTGGTATTCACAGTCGAGCGTCAGCGGTGAATATTCAGAGTGCCCTGTAATGTAGATTTCGCGTCCGTTGCGTGCCATGATTATATACACTCCGCTCTCTGCGCTTTCCGAGACGATTGACAAATCGGGCACTTTAAGGATGTCTTCCTTGCGCACTTCGCTATGTCGGCTGTGAGGCACGTAGAACACGTCGTCGAAGCCTCTGAACAGAGGATTGCTCTTATCAAGTACACGGTGCTCGAACACGCCGGAGAGTTTCTCGGCAAGCACGTGTTTACGGATGCCGTAGTGATGATATAGTCCGGCAAGGGCAGCCCAGCAGATATGGATTGTCGACGTAACGTGTGTGCGCGACCAGTCAAAAATTTCTTGCAGTTGCGGCCAGTAGTCGACAGTTTCGAAATCCTGCATCTCCACAGGTGCTCCAGTTACGATAAACCGTCGTAGTTGTTCTTTTTGATGTCGTTGAACGATTTGTAGAATTCCTCAAGGTGCTCCTTGGGTGTGTTTGTCCATTCGTGACCCTCAGGCAGCACGAGGTCGAGCTCAATCTGCAACGGCGTGTTTGAGATGAGGCGCAGCAGGTCGGTCTCGGTCATCAGTTTCAGAGGCATGAGGTTGAGCACGGCAATGCGCAGCGGGCGTATGTCCTGCGACGACGCTCGTTGCTCCTCAATCACAAATATGTTTTCTTTTTTCAGTTCCTCTACCGCAGGCAGGGTACTGGGAATTCTTACTGGCATAGGCTTTTGTCGTTTTTATAGATTGTTGTAGATTGTCATTGCTTCCATACGCCCGGCATTGATGAGGTCGGGGTAGTGGGCGTCGGAATTGAAAACCACGGGTATGCCAATCTCTTTCAAACGCTTGAAATAACGCTCGTTAGGGAACAATCTGTGGTGCTGGAACATTGATTTGGTGTTTATCTCTGCAATAATGCCAGCATCTTTGATGGCTTCCATCACTTCTTCCACGCGCTTGGCATACCACGGCTCGTCCTCGATTCCTGGAGAGAAATAAGATGCATTCTGACCTATTTTGTCGAAATGCCCGATAATGTCAAGTCCCCCGGCGGCAATCATTTTCAGTGTCTGGTCGTAGAATGTGTCGACGACATAGCGAATGTCGTTGTCGAAGAATAATGCCATTTTTGTCTTGAACGAGTCGAAGTGTCCGTCGGTGTCGACCATTGTATCGCCTGATGGGATGAAATGCACGGAGCCGATGCGATAGTCGAGAGGCAGTTTGCTGAAATATTCATTCGATGGACCCCAAGAGTCGCCAAGATAGTCAATCTCCATGGAAACAAGCAATTCCACTTGCCCCGCGTATTCTTGCTTCAGATGGTTGAAGATGCCAAGATACTCCGCCACGTCGTCGGTTTTCATATTGCACGGCGACTCTATAGGCACAGGGGAGTGGGGCGAGAAGCCATAGTGTGAGAATCCCATTTCTGCCGCTTTTGCCGCAAATTCAGGCATCTCTGCATGGCCGTCGCAAAACTGCGTGTGGCTATGGAAATTATATAGTTTTGATGTCGCTGCAATATTCTTGAAATCAATCATCGTAAGCGGTTATTTGTCGATTGCACTTTGTTCTGCCGAGCGGATGTTGTTGTCGATGTTGGCAAGTGTCTTTGTCGCATCGGAAACTTTGTGTTCCAATTGCAGAATGCTTTGTTCTATTTTCTTGCGTGCCGCAGGTTTGGCGTTGGCATAGGCGGTGCGCATACGTTTCAGTTCAGTCTTGTCGTCGGCAAGTTGACTTGCAAGAGCTACTCGTTTCTCCATGAGACTTCTTGCCTCCGAGCTTTGGAAGTTGTCAAAGCGCGTGTAGCGCACGCCGTTCATCACATAAAACACAAATTCATCATCCGGCTTGTCAGTGTCGGCTGAAATTGATTCTATTGATTCTTTTAGCGACGCATAGTCGGCATCGTCAGCCCATGTGGCTTTGATGTCTCTAAGGGCGGCAAGACTGTAGATATTGTCATTGTCGCTGTCGTAGTTCTCGCGCACGTCGTTGCGCTTGAACATATAGATTGTGACCTTGTCGGGTATCTGGTTGCGGTCGGTGGCCCACCAGCCGATGCCTGTCATTTCGTCGATGACAAACATATAGTCGTCGTAGGGGGAGTTGTATGGGAATCCGATGTTCTGCGGATTCAAATATTCGCCTGTAGAGAAATCCTTGCGCGACATGAAGATGTCGTAACCTCCGATGCTGCCGTTGCCGTTGGATGCGAAATAGATAGTTGTGCCGTCGGTCATCACAAACGGATAGGCAGCGTCGCCTCCATCGTTGAGTGAGGCAGGGAGCAGTGTTGCGTGATCCCATTTGTCGTCGGCAAGCCGATAGGTCTCGGCAAGCCTGACGCACCCAGTGCTGTCGGCAACCGACCATACCATACGGTTGGCTGATTGCGGCATAAACACCTCTGGCGTGTTGCATTCAAGGCCTGCGGGCAGAATGTCGGCGGAGTTGAGCGAGCCTGTTTCCTTTGATAGTTTGTATGCTTTCAGAAAATTTGATTTGTCGACGTTCAAACTGTCGAACACCTGAACCTTCTCAACATTTCCGAGCATTTCGTTGACGCGTTTCAGTCTGTTGTAGCCTTTTGCGGCTGTTGCCGACAGCGACGATTCTTTTTCGCCAAGACGGTCGGCAAACGTCGGTGTAGTCAGCCGCAGCTTCGTAGTCCATTTCCTCAAGAGCATATTGCGCCATGTAGCGTGCGGCGTCGGTCACGCGTTTGTTGTAGGCAGTCTCGATATATTTTCGGGCTTCAGCCTTGCGACCGGTTTCATAAAGGCAGGCACCGTACCATTGGTTGTAGGATGCGTTGCCGGGATTTTTTTTTACGAGTCCCTGGAATGTCGACAGAGCTTTGCCGAATTCTCCTTCGGAATATAATTTTTTTGCCTGCTGCAATGTCAGCGCATTGGCGGCGGTGCAGCCCATAAGGGCAAGGCTTAGAATGATGTTTCGTGATTTCATAACGTGGGAAATTTAAGAAAACATTTTGTTTATATCGTCAAATGTGACGGTGCAGATGATTTTCTTGCCGTCGGGGGTGTAGTTGGCTTCTTTGGAGCGGAACAGGTCGGCAACAAGAGCTTCCATTGCATCGGGTGTTAGTCTGTCTCCGTAGCGCACAGCTGCTGCGCGTGCCGATGACAGGGCTATGTGCTCGCTGATGCGCTTTGAGAGGCTCACGCCACCATTGATGGCAGAGTCTGCCACGTCGAGAATCATCTCTTTTACGTCCGGATTTTTCAGGCAGGCTGGGAAGGCATTGACAGCCCATGAGCAGTCACCGAGAAATGAAATCTCAAATCCCATTTTCTCCATTTCCGGCTTTACCTCATCGAGAATGAGATTTTGCGCAGTCGACAGTTTTATGACTTCTTGAAACAATACTTTCTGCGATTCTATTTTTTTTGACTCGACGGCATTGATGAGTGAGTCGAAAAGCACGCGTATATGTGCCCTATGTTGGTCGATAAGCATTATGCCGTTGGCGCCTGGCACGAGAATATATTTGTTCCTCAGCTGTGTACACGAGGATGGCGTGAATTTTACTTTCTCTTGCTGAAAGGCTGAGGTCTGGTGGCTTTCTTCGGTTGACGGCATTTGGTTGAGAGCCGATGCCGCAACGACGTGCTCGAGCGAGTCGGAACGTTTTTTCTCAAAATTCTGATAGAGTTTGTCCCAGTTGTTCAGCTGTGAGTCGACAACACGGCGTTGTGTCTGAAATCCATCACCGCCGATGGCTGATGCCCGGCGTTGGGTGGTCGGCTGCTGCTGTGGCGCCGATGCTGACTGTGGCGCGAATGGGTTGTAGTTGGGGTCGAATTCAATTTCAGGCATCTCTACATCGTCGGTGTTGCCGACTGGGATTTCTATATCGCCCTCTGTGTCGAATTCGATTGTCGGTACGGCGCTGAACTTGCCGAGAGTTTCTTTTACGGCTGCAAAAAGTATCTGCCAGATTACCTGCTCGTTCTCAAACTTGATCTCGCTTTTTGTCGGGTGAATGTTCACGTCGATTGTCTCCGGGTCGACAGAGAAATGCAGGAAGTAGTTGGGCTGTGAATCTGCGGGAATCAGCTGGTCGAAACATTGTATTATCGCTTTGTGGAAGTATGGGTGGCGCATATGCCGACCGTTGACAAACAGATACTGCAGATAGTTGCGCTTGCGGGCGTTTTCTGGACGCGATACGAATCCATATATTTTCACGACGGAGGTCTCGGCTTCGATCGGAATCAATTGCTGACTCAGTGATTTGGAGAAGATTGACACGATGCGCTGCTTGAAGGAATCGCCTCCCATCAATTGGTACATCATGTTGCCGTTGTTCGACAGCTTGAACTCTGTTGTATAGTTGACCAATGCGAGCTTTTCAAACTCGCGCACAATGTTGCTCAATTCAACTTGGTTGCTCTTCAGAAACTTACGACGAGCCGGGACGTTGAAGAAAATGTTTTTTATCATGAAATTGCAACCGGAAGGGCAGTAGTCAGGCTCCTGTGATTCGCACTGCGATGCATTGATGCATAGGTGTGTGCCCATTGGTGCGTCTTTCATGCGGGTGCGCAGCTCCACTTGGGCGATGGCGGCAATTGACGCCAATGCCTCTCCGCGGAATCCCATCGTATGGAGGGCGAACAAGTCGCCGGCATTGCGTATCTTTGACGTGGCATGGCGTTCGAATGCCAAGCGGGCATCAGTTTCCGACATGCCCGAGCCGTTGTCGATTACCTGAATCAGTGTGCGCCCTGCGTCCTTAAGCACAATCTCGATTGATGTGGCTCCAGCGTCGATGGCATTTTCCACAAGTTCCTTGATTACCGAGGCTGGGCGTTGTATCACCTCGCCGGCGGCAATCTGATTGGCTACGGAGTCGGGTAGGAGTTTTATAATGTCTGACATATCAGTCTGTTGTCTTAATCTTCTTGTTCTCGTATTCGTTTCACTGGAGCAACTGCCTCTGGCTCGCTGAAAAGATTGCGCTGCTCGTCGGGGATGGTGAAGAGGTCGTAGCGGTCTTTGGGACGGATGGCTTCATACCATTTGAATCCTTTTAGGTAATACTGCGACTTCTTGGCAAGAAACAGGGGAGTGACCTTGCCTGTGACATCTGGCCATAGGTTGAGTTTCTCCATCTTTTGTCCGTCGACAAGCACTGTGAGAAAGCTGCCTTCAGCATCGACAAGCTTATTGTATGTGGAGTCTTTTTCCATTGGCAGCATAATTGCCATTACATTGCCGTTGACGTCAAGGCGGCGGAGTTTGCCGTCGATGAATGTTGCAATCATTTCTTTCCCGACAACTGGTTGTAGAACTCCTCTTCCACGTGTTCGCCCATCAGTCCATATTCCGGCAGATAGGCTTTGTCGACTGTGCTGTCGTTCAGATGTATCTGTATGACGTTGCCCATCACTTGTCGCTCGAGATTCCAGAGTATCGGGTGGCGGTGCATGAATATCATTGAGTCGCGCGACTGAAATGTCAGCGAGTCGCACACTCCTTGCACATCGGTGCGGTAGAAACGCACGTTGGGGTAGGCGCACATCACACGCGATGAGTCGGGCATCTGGAGATAGGTGCGGATTGTGTCGCCGTGCACAAACACGGTGTCGCCTTGTGAATATTCCATCGCCAATGCGCGTCGGGTGGCAAACGAGGTGTTGTCCTTCTCGTTGTGATAGCCGTAGCCGCCTGTGAGAACGGCTGATTTGGCAGTGTCGGTAAGCACCATGTTCCCAAACACCTCGCCAAAACCGTTGGCGCGGTCGTAGACGATGGTGTCGCCGGTAAGAGTCTGTCCGTCTTTGCCGACAACGAGCGACCGGTTGAGAAGTTGCACTTTGTCTTTATCGGTGTTGTACCAGCCGCGGTCGGTGTAGACGATGCTGCTGTCTGACTCGATGGTCGTGTGGCCCACGATGTCGGCGATGTGTGTCTGTGTGTTATAGAGAAGGGTGTCTGTGTTGAGCACAAACTTTTTCTCATTGTTGGTCAGCACTACGTCGTACAGGAATTCCGAATCCTTTGTGTCGGGGGCATATTGTCCGTAGATTGACGTTATGGTGTTTGTCGTCTGAGATCTCTCCGCCTTTGAAGTAGTAGCCGATGTTGGCTATGAGGTCGTAGTCGAGGCTGTCTGTAAACAGCGTGGTATTGCGGTGTTCCAGGCGTACTCCGTTCTGCACCTTGCGCAGACGGGCTATTTCCTGCATGCCGTCATAGTAAAGCACGTCGGAATACACAAACAGTGTGTCGCCTTGCTCCATCTTTACGTTGCCAAAGGCATTCATCTTGTTTTCCTTGTCGTAGAAATGTGCGCTGTCGCAGTACATATACATATCGCCCTTGCGGAATTTAACGTGGCCGCTCAACACTTGATACTCTGGATGCATCTCGTTGAGCGACAGACTGTCGGCATATTCAAGGAATATTTTGCCTTTTTGGTGGCGGTTGGCAGTCGGGATGACGGGCTTGACGGCATACAGCAGGCTGTCACCGAAAATCAGAGCCGTCAGCCAAATTGCCAAAGGCATAAGACGCTGTTCAGAATCTTATGCCTCTTGTGCAATCCGTTATTTTTTTTTGTGGTGTTTTCTGTTCTGTCAGTCATAAAAAAATCAGAAATTAACGTTTCAGCCAGCCTTCGTGTTGGAATTGGCAGTCGCGCCAGCCTTCTTCGATATAAACGTAGGTTGATTTGATTTTGTTTTCAATCCAATCGGTTATTATCTTGTTTTTTGCACTGAGCTCATACATGTCTTTAAGTTCCTCGAAGTCGTCGCTGAGTGTGGCTTTGTGGCCTTCGTGGCGGCTCTTGAGTTTTACGATGGCTACAACCTCACGACCGGTTTTCTCGTCAATCATGATGAATGGTTCGGAGATTTCTCCCACTTGCAGCTTGTCGACATGCTTTGCCACTTCCTGGGGCAGCTGGCTCATTTGGAATTTTGTTGAACGCGTCAGCTGGTTGTACATGATGCCTTGGTTGTTTCGTGTATCCTTGTCTTGTGACACATATTGTGCGGCCTGCTCGAATGTGAATTTCTTTGCGTTGATGTCTTGGCGCAGTGAGTCGAGGCGGGTGATACCGTCGGTAAGTTCTTTGTCCGAAACTTTTGGCTTCAGCAAAATGTGGCGGGTGTTGACCTTGTCACCGCGTTTCTCTATCAATTGGATGATGTGGAATCCAGCGTCGGTCTCTACGATGCGCGATGCCTTTTTGGGGTCGGTAAGGTTGAACGCTACGCTGGCATATTCAGGCATCAGCTCTGTGCGTCCGCGGAATCCGATTTCGCCGCCGCGCACCGACGAGCCGTCTTGAGAGTAGAGGATGGCAAGTGTCGAAAATTCCGATTCGCCGTTGTTTACGCGCTGGGCATAGTCGCGCAGACGTGATTTCACCTCGTCGATTTCCTCTTGCGGGATAATCGGTTTGATGGTGATAATCTGTGCCTCTACCTGCATTGGGACGTATGGGATGCTGTCCTTGTCGAGGCTTTCGTAGTATTTGCGCACGTCGGCTGGTGTGGATTTTACGTTTTTGGTCAAATTTTCCTTTACCTGCTGTACAATATACTGGTTTCATTATTTCCATATATTGCTCACGTATTTCCGGAATCGACTTGCGGAAATATTCTTCAACCTTCTCTTTCGAGCCGAGTGATTCTACAAAGTAGTTGATACGTGCGTTCACTTCTTTGGCCACGGTGGCGTCTTCTACGGTCACAGTGTCGATTACGGCTTGGTGAAGGAAAAGTTTGTCAATGGCAAGCTGTTCCGGAATCACGCAATAAGGATCGCCGTTGATTGGCGTTTTCTCGTATTGCAGTTGGCTGTACTGCTCTTCGATTTGCGACTTGTAGATGGGTTCGTCGCCCACAATCCATGCCACTTCTTCTGCAATGTTGTTCTGTTGCGCCATTGTGCAATAAGCTGCCGCACCTGCGAATGCTATAATTGAAAGGAATTTGAATTTCACAATCTTTGGTCTTTTAAGTTGAGTTCTGTTGTTAATATGAAATGCAAATATGGTGAATATTTGCGGCATTTCAAAAAGCCAATCGACAGATTAAAACATTCTTTAGATTGTTTACAATTTATTTGTCGATAAGCCATCTGCAAAGGTAACAATAATTGTTGAATACAGAAAATGCAGAAACAGGGTGTTGCGCATAAAAAACGTCCGGAAGAGAGTCCTTCCGAACGTTTTTGCGTAAAAGAAAAAATAGTATTATTTGTTTACCTGGAATTTGTTCCAGCCGTCTTTGAGAAACGCTACCGACTGGCGTGCTGCCGCAAGACCTGCATTGATATTGGCCTCGGCTGTCTGTGCTCCCATTTTCTTCGGGGTGAAGAACACGCGTGTGCCAAACTCTTCGGCCATCGCTGCCGCTGTGTCAGGCTTTACATCGGCGATGTAGCGCACGTCGGCTCTCTGGCGCAATGCTTCGGCGAGGCTTTCCTCGTTGATGATTTCTTTGCGTGCGGTGTTGATGAGCACGGCGTTTTTAGGCATCAGTTTGATTTGCTCAAGTCCAACGGATCCCTTGGTTTGCGGTGTGGCAGGAATGTGGAGCGACACGTATTGGTTGTTGGCGTAAAGTTCCTCGATGGAGTGGACTGGCTTGATGCCGTCGGCTTCCATCACCTCGTCGGTTACAAACGGGTCAAGGGCGGAAACCTCCATGCCGAAACCTTTGGCTATGCGTGCCACGTTGCGGCCCACCTGACCGTATGCGTGAATGCCGAGAGTCTTGCCTTTCAACTCTGTTCCTGACGTTCCGTTGAATTGGTTGCGAATCATCATGACAAGCATGCCGAAAACAAGTTCTGCTACAGCATTGGAGTTCTGTCCAGGTGTGTTCATCACACAAATTCCCGCAGCTTTAGCCGCTTGGAGGTCGATATTGTCTACTCCGGCTCCTGCGCGCACAATCACTTTCAGATTTTTTGCGGCATTGAGCACTGTTGTGTCGACAATGTCGCTGCGCACAATCAGTCCGTCAACGTCGGCAACCGCTTTGATGAGGTCGTCTTTTGTGCCTTTCTCAAGCAGCACCAGCTCGTGTCCGGCTTGCTCAATTCCCTTTCTGATGCCCTCTACAGCGACTGCTGCAAAAGGTTTTTCTGTTGCAACTAATATTTTCATTTGGTGAAATTTAGAGTTGTTTTTCAAAATCCTTCATTGCGTCAATGAGCACCTGTACGCTTTCCATAGGCATAGCGTTGTAGATGGATGCGCGGAAACCACCTACAGAGCGGTGTCCCTTGATGCCTACGATGCCACGTTCGCCTGTGAACTCAAGGAATTTCTTATCAAGGTCGGCATACTCGGGACGGAGTACGAAGCAGACGTTCATGATTGAGCGGTCTTCAGGTTTTGCTGTGCCGACGAAAATCTTGCTGTTGTCGATGGCGTCATACAGACGGGCTGCTTTCTCCTTGTCGGCTTTTTCCATTGCGTCGATGCCGCCAAGTGATTTGTACCATTTCAATGTCTGCAGTGCAGAGTAGATTGGCAGGCATGGAGGTGTGTTGAACATTGAGCCTTTGCTTACGTGTGTGCGGTAGTCGAGCATTGTCGGAATCACACGGTCCATTTTTCCGAGTGCGTCTTCTTTTACAATGACAAGAGTCACGCCGGAAGGAGCAAGGTTCTTCTGGGCGCCGGCATAGATGGCGTCATATTTTGAAACGTCAATGCGGCGTGAGAAAATGTCGCTCGACATGTCGGCGATCAATGGCACTTTCACATCAGGATCCTCGCGAAGCTCGGTTCCGTAGATTGTGTTGTTTGTAGTGATATGGAAATAGTCAACGTCGTCGGGCACGGTGTAGCCTTTGGGCACAAACGTGTAGTTGGCGTCTTTTGATGATGCCACCACGTTTACATCTCCGAAAAATTTCGCTTCTTTGATGGCTTTGATGCCCATACGCCGGTGTCGAGGTATGCTGCTTTTGTCTTCAGGAAGTTGTATGGAATCATGCAGAACTGCATGCTTGCGCCGCCGCCGAGGAAGAGCACTTCGTAGCCCGACGGAATTTCAAGCAATTCTTTGATGAGGGCATTGGCCTCGTCGATTACGGCTTGAAACTCTTTGCTACGGTGGGAAATTTCAAGAATAGACAGACCTGTCTCGTTGAAATTCATCACGGCGTCTGCCGTGTTTTTGATTGTGTACTCGCTCAGAATCGATGGTCCGGCGTAAAAATTATGCTTTTTCATATCTAATGGTTTGTGTTGATTTATAATTAAGCATACACAAAAATAAAGAAAGATTTCTTTATTTCCTAATGTTTTGCCTGAAAAATAAGAGCCACACTGAAAAATCTTTCAATGTGGCTCGGTGTCTGGTCGCTTATTGGATGTTCGGCTCTTCAAGGCCGTAGCCCTTTTTCTTGTTTTCAAAGAACAGGAGCAGTGAGATGATGACGGCAATCGCGCCGAAGGCGGCGAAGATGGTCATTGTCTCGGTATAGTCAATGCTTCCGTTTGCCAGTGTGTTTGCTTGGTTCACTTTGCCAATCCATACTGGCACAAGGGCAAGTCCGATATTCTGAATGTAGAAAATCATTGCGTATGCCGAGCCGAGCAGTTTCATCGGTATGATTTTCGGAACCGACGGCCACATAGCCGACGGGACAAGTCCGAAGGCAACGCCGAGCGCTATCATTGCGGCGATGGCAACGATGTAGGATGTTATTGGCAGCACGAAGATTATGTGCACAATTGTGAGCAGCGCGCTTCCGATTATCATCAGTGTGGCGCCTTTCCCGAATTTGTCATAGACATAGCCGAAGAGCGGAGTGAGGAAGATTGTGCCGAATGGCAACATGGCTGGGATGAGACCTGCCATATTCTCATCTACGCCATATTTGAATACCATAAGTTTTGTGGCGAATTTAAGGAAAGGAAACACTCCTGCGTAGAACATAAGGCAGAGTGTTGCCATATACCAGAAGCCGCGGTTGCTGATCAGCATCTTGAGGTCGGAGAATTTGAATCCTTCTTCCGGTTCTGTCTGTACGGCTTCGGCCGAGGCGTCTTCTTTCTTGTCCATTACGCAGTAGACCAAGAAGGCTACGACACTGATGCAGAGCAATGCGGCGCCAAGACCTACCGCTGCATGTACTCCTCCGCACGCTTTGGCAAACGGAAGGGCGAGGGCGAGGGCGCAGGCTGTGCCGATACGCGCCAGTGCAACCTGAAATCCCATAGCGAGAGCGAGCTCGTGTCCGGTAAACCATTTGGCGATTATCTTGGTCACGGTGATTCCTGCAATTTCGCATCCTACGCCGTAGATGGCAAATCCGAGCGAAGCCCAAAGCACTTGTGTGTGGTATGTGCCTATTCCGAAAGGAAGAGTGACGGAACCGTCAAATGTGTTGCTTACTGCCCACCATTTGATAAGTGCGCCGCCAAACATCAGAAGTGTCGATGCCAGACCGGTAAAGCGGATGCAGAATTTGTCGAGTATGATTCCTCCGAAAAACAAGAGTAGCAGGAACACGTTGAAATAGCCGTATGCGCCAGAGAAGAATCCGTATTCGTCGGATGTCCATCCCAGACCGTTAACGTCGTTGCTGGTGAGCATTGGCTCAAGTGGCGACATTACATCGGTAAAGAAGTAGCCGCACATCATTGTGAATGAGACTGCAAGCAGCGCTGTCCATCTTGCCGCCGCCGAGTCGCTAAGTTTCTTTTGTAATAGTTCTTTCATTATTTGTTTAATTTATGTGCAAAGGTAAGCAAAAGTTGCGTATAACTGGCATTTATTAGCAAATTTGTTGCGTATGGCTTGCAAAAAGATAATTTGTGGCTGTGGGGTATAAAAAAAAGACAGCCCCTTTTGGGGGCTGTCTCCTTATAGATAGGTTGGTGATTGTTACTTAGTTGTAACGATTACCACGCGGTTCCAGTTGTTGTTGTCAGTGTATGGCTGCTCTTCAACACCGATAGCCTCTACCTCGATGCGGTCTGCGTCGATGCCGTAGGCAACGAGTGCTTCCTTAACTGCGTTTGCACGGCGCTCAGAAAGTTTCTTGTTGTAGTCTGCAGTACCGGTTCTCTTGTCAGCATAACCCTTGAGGACAACCTTTGCATTTTCGTCTTGTTTCAACCTGAGCTACGTCGTAGAGTGTAGCTTGGTCGTTTGCAGAAACCTTTGCAGAGTTGAATTTGAAGCGTACAGCTGGGTTGACAGAATTTGCGGTTTTGGCAGGAGCTGTCGATTCTGTAACTTCTGGACATGGGAGTTGTGCTTGTGCAGCGCGGAGCTGAGCCTCTGTGTCTGCCAAGTCGCCGCGAAGTTTGTTGATGCGGCCGTTGAGGTCGTTGATTGCGCCCATGCAGTCAAACGGAGTGTATTTTGTTACGTGACGGCCTTCTTTGCCGAGGTTGATTTGCAAACCACCTGTCATAGAGAAGATTGGGTCAAGACCTGTCTTCCATGCGATGTTGTTGATATTGTCGGCTGTACCTGTCAAACGGGCGTCTACATAGAGGTCTACACGCTTGCTGCAGCGGAAACGGAATTGAAGACCGAGGTTTGTGTTTACAACACCCTGGTGTTCCATAACCTTGCCGTCGTTGTCAAGAATGTTGCCGGCAACAGAGTAGTCCCAAGCGTACGATCCACCAACACCGAAGTAAGGGATGATGCTGAACACGCGATGGTCGTTCACGCCGCAAAGGCTGTTGAACATATCCCATGTGATTTCCAGGTTGAGGTTGGCATATTTCCCTTTGTGCCATTGGTCGCTGTTTTCCCAGTGCATTGCGCCACCTTGTCCGCGGAAACGGAATCCGAAGTATGGCGAGAACCAATGTCCTACACCTGCCTCATAAAGAGCGGTGGTCTTCTTCATCTGGAAGTTGCTTGCATCTCCGTTTTTCTCGAAAATTGGCATTTGTGCACCGGCACCGAGTTGGATGTACCAATTGTCACGCCAAGAATGAGTGTAGATGTCTTTTACCGGAGGAATGTTTGTGTAGTTATAGTCAGCCTCCTGTGCGTTGACGGCCGGTGTCATAGTCAATGCTGCGGCTGCCAAAATTGAAAAAGATAAAAATTTTTTCATAATCACAATGTTTTGGTATTTGTAAAAATAGTATGCAAAAGTAGTATAAATTGTTTATCCCTACAACAATATCGGTTCGGCTATTGTTCATTTTTTAGTGAAAAAAATTGATGAGAACCAAAAAACGATTGAAATTTAGCTGGTTAAAAAAACGAAAAAAGTCGACACCCCTGAGTGGATGCCGACTTTTTGTGTATGACTGGACCGCTTATTCAGCAGCGTTCAAGATTTCGAGCATCTTGATTGCAGAATAGGGATACGTGTGCCTGGTCCGAAGATTGCTGCCACGCCTGCCTTATAGAGGAAGTCGTAGTCTTGTGCAGGGATTACACCGCCGGCAATAACGATGATGTCCTCGCGGCCAAGTTTCTTCAATTCCTCGATTACTTGCGGAATCAATGTCTTGTGGCCGGCGGCAAGCGATGACACTCCGAGAATGTGAACGTCGTTCTCCACAGCTTGGCGGGCAGCCTCGGCTGGAGTCTGGAACAACGGACCCATGTCGACGTCAAAACCGCAGTCGGCATAGCCTGTTGCCACAACTTTTGCACCACGGTCGTGTCCGTCCTGACCCATCTTGGCAATCATGATACGTGGCTGACGACCTTCTCTCTTGGCGAACTCCTCACACATCTTCTGTGCTTTCTGGAAGTCCGGATCGTTTTTAGTTTCTGATGAATACACGCCTGAAATTGTTCTGATTACTGCTTTATAACGGCCTACAACTTCTTCGCAGGCATCTGAAATCTCTCCGAGCGACGCTCTTACGGCTGCTGCCTTGACAGCAAGGTCGAGGAGGTTGCCCTCTTTTGTGCGTACGCATTCTGTGATGGCGGCAAGCGCTTTCTTGACAGCAGCTTCGTCGCGGTGTGCGCGAAGGTCGTTGAGACGCTCAATTTGCTCTTTGCGTACTTCTGTGTTGTCGATTTCGAGGATGTCGATAGGAGCCTCTTTCTCCAAACGGTATTTGTTGACTCCCACAATTGTCTGCTTGCCGGAGTCGATACGCGCCTGGGTGCGTGCTGCTGCTTCCTCGATGCGGCATTTCGGTGTGCCTGTCTCGATGGCTTTTGCCATACCGCCGAGTTTCTCGATTTCTTGGATGTGTTCCCAAGCCTTGTGGGCCAACTCGTTGGTGAGCGCTTCTACATAGTAAGAACCTGCCCATGGGTCGATTTCCTTAGTAATGTAGGTTTCTTCCTGGATGTAAATCTGGGTGTTGCGCGCAATACGTGCTGAGAAGTCGGTTGGCAATGCGATAGCCTCGTCGAGGGCGTTGGTGTGGAGCGACTGGGTGTGTCCCAACGCTGCGCCCATAGCCTCGATACATGTACGGCCGACGTTGTTGAATGGGTCTTGCTCGGTGAGCGACCATCCTGATGTCTGTGAGTGTGTACGCAGAGCCAATGATTTCGGGTTCTTCGGATTGAATTGTTTCACAATCTTGGCCCAGAGCATACGTGCGGCACGCATCTTGGCAATCTCCATGAAGAAGTTCATACCGATAGCCCAGAAGAATGACAAGCGAGGGGCGAACGCATCGATGTCCATGCCTGCGTTGACTCCGGCGCGAAGGTACTCAAGACCGTCGGCGAGGGTGTATGCCAACTCGATATCGGCTGTTGCGCCTGCCTCCTGCATGTGGTAGCCTGAGATTGAAATCGAGTTGAACTTAGGCATGTTCTGAGAAGTGTACTCAAAAATATCGGCGATGATTCGCATTGAGAATTCAGGTGGATATATATATGTGTTGCGCACCATGAACTCTTTCAGGATATCGTTCTGGATTGTACCTGCCATTTCTTCCAATTTCGCGCCTTGCTCAAGACCGGCGTTGATGTAGAATGCAAGGACAGGAAGAACGGCGCCGTTCATTGTCATTGACACTGACATCTTGTTCAATGGAATACCATCGAAGAGCACCTTCATGTCCTCGATAGAGCAGATTGACACACCAGCCTTGCCGACGTCGCCGACTACGCGTGGATGGTCAGCGTCGTAACCACGGTGTGTGGCCAAGTCGAATGCCACTGACAGACCTTTCTGTCCGGATGCAAGGTTGCGACGATAGAATGCGTTTGACTCAGCGGCTGTGGAGAAACCTGCGTATTGGCGGATTGTCCAAGGACGGATGGCGTACATACCGCTGTACGGACCTCTGAGGAATGGAGGAATACCGGCAACGTAGTTGAGGTGTTCCAAGCCTTCAAGGTCTGCTTTAGTGTAGATCGGCTTAACCGGAATAAGCTCCGGAGTAACCCATTTCTCACCTTCTGCAATCGGAGCGTGCTTAACGTTGAAAGCGTCCGATTTGATATCTATGTTTTTGAAATTTGGTCTCATTTCTGTCCTTCTTCTATTTTAATAATTTAGCATTGAATTCCTGCAGTGTCTCAAGGACGTTGCTGCGGACATGTACAAAGTATTTGATGCCCTGGGCTTTCAAGTCTTCTGTGCAGGCTGGGTTGCCGGCTACGACAAACTCGGCGCGGCCGTCGAGCAGCTTGAATGCTTCCGGTGCATATTCGGTGTATTCGTCGTCGCTTGAGCAGAGCACCACGATGTCGGCTTTCTTTTCCACAGCGGCGTCGATGCCTTCCTGTACGGTCTTGAAACCAAGGTTGTCGATGATTTCATAACCTGCGCAGGCGAAGAAGTTGGAAGAGAACTGTGCGCGGGCAAGGCGCATTGCCAAGTTGCCGATTGTAAGCATAAACACTTTTGGACGTGCTGATGATTTTTCTGTTGCAAGGCGGAGTGCCTCGAAATCGCTTGCTGCACGTGCTGTCGGGATTGATGCCACGGCGCCTTCCTGGGCTTCGTGTTTGCAGCCGCAGTTGCATCCGTCGGTCTTCTCAATCTTGTTGCCTGCAAGTTCTGTGAAGTTAGGGAACTGGTTTGTGCCGAGGAGAGACTCTTTGCGGCGGGCAACGTCTTGGTGACGTTTCTTTGATGTCTCTTGGAGCTCTTCCTGGATTTTGCCTTCTTTGATGGCTGCGTAGAAGCCGCCGAGGTCTTCAATGGCAAGGAAGTTTTTCCAAGCAACATCGGCGATTGACGCTGTCAATGTCTCTACATAGTATGAACCGCCGGCTGGGTCGGTGATTTTATCAAGATGGCTCTCTTCCTTGAGCAGCAGCTGCTGATTGCGTGCGATGCGCTCAGAGAACTCGTCAGGATTCTTGAATTGTGCGTCAAACGGAGTGACGGTGATTGAGTCTACTCCTGCCAATGCTGCCGACATGGTTTCTGTCTGTGTACGCAGCAGGTTGACGTGTGCGTCGAATACTGTTTGGTTGAATTTTGTTGTGGCAGCGTGTACGTTCATTTTGCAGGCGCAGTCGCATTCTGGCTGATATTGCTTTACTATTTGTGCCCACAGCATACGTGCTGCACGGAATTTGGCAATCTCCATAAAGTAGTTGGAGGTGATGCCCATATTGAATTTGATGCGCTTTGCAGCCTCGTCGACAGCCACACCAGCGTCGGTGAGTTGCGACATCCACTCGTTTCCCCATGCGAGGGCGTAGCCGAGTTCTTGTGCGATGTATGCGCCGGCGTCGCTGAGAAGCACTGTGTCTACAGTGAACACGCGGAGGTTCTTTACAGGAGCGACAATCTCTGTCAATTCTTTTGCCATGGCTTTGATGTCGCCGCCGAAGTCAACTCCGTGCTTGAGCAAGCGTACGAACGGGTCGAATTTTACAGAACCGGTAAACTCGTCTGCTTTGCCGTTGGATGTGAGGTATTCAACAAGAGCCTTGGTTGTTGCAACCGCGCATTTCGGGCATGATTCGAAGTTCACTTCTACCTTTGCAAGGTCGATGCCGTCGAGCAGTGTGGCAATGTTGTCGGCTGTGAGTGCTTCTGACAATTTGAATCCGAAAGATGTAACACCTTTGGTTGTCAATGATTTCGCTTTCTCGTTTGCCTCTGCAACGTTTTCTACAACGATGTTTTGACGGATAAACCATTCGTTGTCAGTGCGTGTGCCGCGTACGAATGGGTATTCTCCAGGTAGCGAGTCAGTTGTTTTAAGATTCTCAATGTCTTCGGCGCGGTACATCGGCTGAACATTGAATCCTTCGTTTGTCCGCCACACCAATTTCTTGTCGAAATCGGCTCCTTTAAGGTCGGCAACGACCTTAGCTTTCCATGTCTCTGTGGAAACGGGAGCAAATTGGTCGAACAATTTTTCTCTGTTTTCTGCCATAGTTTTTATATGAGTTTAGAGTTTAGATAGTGTTTTACTATTCGTTTTTGAGTTTATGTTATACTAACGAACAAAGTTAGTAAAAGAAATCGCGAGAAACGCAATTTTAGGCAATAAAAAAACGTTCAGACGCGCCGCATATACATTTTTTAATGATTTTTCAGAATTGATTAGACTTCATGGGCGATTCCTGTAAGAATATAATTGATTGGAATCTTTGCACTTCGCTGTGTTTTGACTACTTTTGTAATAAAGTTTACAAAAAACATGAGTTGCAAAAGATTCGTTAAACCCAAATGTACGACCGATTTGGGATAAATGGTTGAAAACACAATAGGGATTTACAACTAAAGATAATTCAATAAGTATGGAATCAAGATTATTTCAAGCCTTGAAGGCGTTTAAGGGAGCAGAAGGTTGCGAAGCAAACCTATTTGAAGAGTTTAAGAAAATAGCAGAAGCTGCATTCTTCTCTGGCTATTTCCTTATTAATGGAGGTTGTAAGGATGCATATAAACTAAAGTTGACCTGCATCGAATTCTATTACCACGAGGATGATGGCTATATTAAAGATAAAATAAAATATCTGAAAGGGAAAGATGAATTTGGCTATGCTTTAGGTGCTGTATGTCCGAATCCATCGGGAGTAGATGTTTTGTTTGATGATCCACAAAAGAAATATCATGCGTCTTTCTTGATTAGAGGCTATAAAGCTATAGAGCCTGGTAAAAAGGAATGGGAGAATAATGAAAAAAGAAAAGATTGGGCTCCTCATGATTTTTGGTATGATTTCTTTGGTGGAGCAAATATGCTTAACAATGGTAAGTTTAGTATTGAATGGATTGATGATACTGATGAAAAGTCGGGCTATGCAGAACCTATGCCGCGAATCAATATAGAGGACAACAGATTATGGGGATTTAAAAAAGTTGAAAAGCTATGATAACAGAACAATATAAAGATAAAGTTTATTTTTCAAAGTTGTTGTGTACAGATTGTCCCAATATCTATAAGGATATTTGTGAAATTCTTGATGCTAATAATGTGGCACACGAAACCCTTTCTTTGACTAAGGATTATTGGTGTCGAGATTATATGCCAGTACAATATGCAAGTGAGCGTTTCTCTCAATTTGTATACAATCCCGACTATCTAAAAGGAAAGGAAAAATACATTACTAATGCAGATAAGGTGATGAAGAAGATTGAAGGAAACAATTTTATCGTCAATCATTCTTCTTTGGTTATTGATGGTGGCAATATTGTTATCGGCGAAATAGGACTTCCAAATTCCTACACCACGCAATCTTTTATTGTAATGACAGACAAAGTGATGAGAGAAAACGAAGGATTATCTCAAAAGGAGATAGAAACACAAATACAGGATTCTTTCAAACCCAAAGAGTGTAATTCGGATTATGATGATATAACTATAGTATGGCTACCATGGGACCCAAAGGACATTTGTGGGCATACGGATGGAATCCTAAGATTTGTCGATATAAATAAAGATGGGAAAGCTGTTGTATTAGCCAATCTTTCTGTATATGATGATGATATTGCCACACGAATGCGTAATATCCTTATGGAACATTTTTATGTTATAGAGTTGAAACTCTCTGAATATCACGAATTAAGTTGGGCTTATGTCAACGCACTTCAAACGCGTGACGTTATCATTGTTCCTGGTATCGGGAATGCTAAACTTGATAATGAAGCAATGGGGCAATTTATTGCTTTATATCCAGATTATAAAGGTAGAATATATCAAGTTCAGATGAAAGATTTTATCAAAAAATGGGGAGGAGCTTTGAACTGTTGCACATGGACAGTTAGCGAAGACATGTCTAAAATACATCACAATACAGAGAATGATAATAGGTATAAATCTATTATAGAGAAATATCAGAATGACTCTAATAGTGTATGCTTTGATGAAATCCAATTCCTGGGAGATTATTATCCAAGAAAAATAGAGAATGTTAGTAAGGAATTGGATCGTTTGTATTATGGTTTTTAGTACAAGAGTGAGCCGTGAGGAGCATCCCACAGACGAGAAGCACCACCAGCCCTACGCCTTCGTTGACTACGTGAAGGCGAAGTAATCTTATATATGTGTATATTACGCACAATATCTGCTATAATAGTGTCAAATTATACACGCTATTTTGCGTAATTTTGCAAGCGTAAAAAGAAAGATACATTCTTTTCTCTGTAATGAAATAATATGGATTTTAGGTTTTAGGATATTAGGTTTAGGTTAGTAGTAGATAAGATTGAATTTCGGTTTTAAGTTTATAAAGGTATTCAGCCTTTAAAGGTAATAAGATTGCCTGAGGAACATCGTTCCTTAATAATCTAAAGAGGCGCGGCTCCGTGTTAGGAGCTACGCCTCTTTGTTGTATTGGTTAGCGGAAGGAGGAATAAAAAAAACCAAACGGGCTAATGGACGATTTGGAATAAACAGCAATAACGCCGTGGCGTGATTTCATAAAGAAGTCGCCACGGCGCTTTTTTTCTTTGCTTCAGCCATATCTCGTGTTCCATTTACTGAGTTATTTCGATGAAAGCTATTGTTTAGAAATTGTGCAGCATCCGTGCCCATGGGATTAACTCAAAAAAGCATCGAAATGACAGACAATGTGCCTAAGTGCGACACTTTTGTGGCATATGATATTTCCCCAACATTCTACATTTATGCAGGCCGTGAGCCAGATTACAGATTTTTCGCTACTCAGGATTGGGCTATAGAGAATGGGCCATCGCTGCGGCAAAAGGTCGTAGACTGTTATCGTTCTGGCCTGGCTGAATGGATACTTGTTTACCAGTACGGACAGAGTAACATCAAGGGTGTGCTTGATGAGAATTACGAGCTTTATCGCTACGATGAAAAATGGGTCAGTAGAAATTTAGTGGGGATAAATTTTAGGCATCCAAATGTTATGCCGAACTTTGCGGTATGGAAAACGATTACTTACAGGCACTGGCACAGGTGGTGCTGCCAACCGAGATTTTAGATTACTTCTCGATAACGGGAATTGCACAAACAACTACGGAAATCCACATCAGCCTTGACGAGAGGATGAACAAAGCGTTGAGCAATGATGCCCATTTTGAATCCAAAGGCTTTATGGAAGTTGCAAACGTTACAGACTTTCCCATACGGGACCATAAGGTGATTCTCAAGATCAGACGTCGGCGTTGGAAGGACTTGCGCACGGGTAAAAGTTTCAGCATTCCGATAGACCTCGACATAGTAGCCAAAGGCACGCGTTACTCCAAAGAATTTGGAGCTTTTTTAAAAGAGACGTATGGAGACGTCCCCAGTGACCTGCCGTACGCTTGAGGAGTTCTACCATATCGATGGGCATACGTTTGAAAAACAATACAAGGAGGTTCTGAGCGGCTTCCGCGACTGGGATCAGCTGGAACATGCGGACAAGTGGTTGCTGTTTCCGGACAACATTGGTACGAGAATCGCCATTGATGAATCCTCACTGTCCAACGGGGAACTGTATACGTTTGTGACCAACCGGGACGCACGTACCAGAGAGAAATCCCTAATCGCCGTCGTGGCGGGCACGAAGTCGGAGGATGTGATTGATGCACTGCGGCGGATTGACGAGGAAAAACGCCTTGCAGTCGAAGAAATCACCCTTGATTTGTCCGATTCCATGCGGAAATTGTTCGTACGGCATTTCCCAAAGCCGACCGCGTCATAGACCGTTTCCACATTCAGAAGCTCGCCTGCGACGCAGTGCAGGAGCTTCGCATAAAGCACCGTTGGGATGCCATCCAGCAAGCCAATGACGAGATGGAGGAGGCTAAATTGAAAGGAGAAGACTATATCCCATTCCGCTACCATAACGGTGACACAAGAAAGGAACTGCTTATTCGCTCACGCTATCTGCTGTTCAAGTCAGCCAACGATTGGACCGACAGGCAAAAGCAGCGAGCCGCGATATTGTTTGAGGAATATCCGGATATAAAGAAAGCATATGGACTTTACCATTCTTTGAGGATGATTTTCTCAAAGAATACAATAAAGGATGCCGCTCGTCTGTCCATGGCCAAATGGTACAACAAGGTAGAAGAGGCGGGATTCCATTCATTCAACGTCATAGCCGCGACATTCCATGAGCACTACAATGAAATCCTGAACTTCTACAACAACCGTTCCTCCAATGCCATGGCCGAGTCCTTCAACGCAAAAATCAAACTCTTCCGCGCTAATCTCAGAGGTGTCGCCGACAAGAAGTTCTTTCTTTTCCGTATCGCCAATTTATTTGCTTATCCCCACTAAATTTCTACTGAGCCTGAAAAATATGATCTTTCGCTGTTCAAGAGAAAATAAAAACAAAAGAAACGTGCAACTGTGTGGGTTGCACGTTTCTTTATTGTCGGTTAATCTGTATTAGCCTTTGATGGCTGCGATTCCTGGAAGCACTTTGCCCTCGATGGCTTCGAGAAGCGCGCCGCCGCCAGTGGATACATACGATACTTTGTCAGCCAAGCCGAACTTGTTTACGCAGGCAACAGAGTCGCCGCCGCCAACGAGTGAGAACGCTCCCTTTTCAGTTGCCTCTACGATAGCGTCAGCAATAGCGCGTGAGCCGGCTGTGAAGTTGTCGAATTCAAATACGCCTGCAGGACCGTTCCAGAGGATTGTCTTTGCGTCCTTGATGGCGTTTGCGAAGAGTTCGCGTGTTGC
Organism: Bacteroidales bacterium; assembly: GCA_022009815.1. GTDB lineage: Bacteria > Bacteroidota > Bacteroidia > Bacteroidales > Muribaculaceae > Limisoma. The sequence goes on along the minus strand of CP091725.1, from coordinate 2,631,075 downwards.
AGGACCTGCATCCATACCTTCCCAACCTTCTGGGATATCGTTTGATGGGCAGACCTGAGTGTTGGCATCGTTGCTGAACTTGTCGGCTGCCACGCAGTCAGTTCCAAGCACGAGGTTCACGCCTTTTTCTTTTGCTTTTTTGATGATGTCGAGAGCGAGGTCGAGCTTGTCATCCTCGCAGATTGAAACACCAATCTTGCCGCCTTGTGCCTTTGCGAAAGTATATGTCATACCTCCGCAGAGAATCAAGTTGTCAACCTTGTCCATAAGGTTTTCGATGATGCCAATCTTGGTAGAAACTTTCGAACCACCCATGATTGCTGTAAACGGACGCTTGATGTTGTTGAGTACGTTTTCAACGGCTGTAACTTCTTTTTCCATCAAGTAGCCGAGCATCTTGTTGTCAGCGTCGAAATAGTCGGCGATGACAGCTGTTGAAGCGTGACGGCGGTGTGCAGTTCCGAACGCATCGTTAACGTAGCAGTCAGCGTAGCTTGCGAGAGTTTTTGCGAATTCTTTCTGGCTCTCTTTCATTTCTTTCTTGGCTGCGTCGTATGCTGGGTCTTCTTTGTCGATGCCAACAGGCTTGCCTTCCTCTTCAGGATAGAAGCGGAGGTTTTCGAGAAGAAGCACTTCGCCCGGTTTCAAAGCTGCTGCGGCGTCGGCTGCCTTGGCGCAGTCAGGAGCGAACTTTACGTCTGTGCCGAGAAGCGGCAGCTACGGCGTCCTTAATCTGGCTCAAGGAAAGTTTTGCGTTTACTTTGCCTTTAGGCTTGCCCATATGCGACATAATTATGAGAGCGCCGCCGTCGGCAAGAATTTTTTTCAAAGTTGGGAGGGCACCGCGGATACGGGTGTCGTCAGTGATTTTGCCGTTTTCGTCCAATGGCACGTTGAAGTCAACGCGCACAATCGCTTTTTTACCTGCGAAATTGTATTGTTCGATTGTCATTTTATTGAAAATTAATAAGTTAATATTTTCGCTTTGTAACTGTGCAAAGTTAGTTAAAGATTTTTGAATACAGAATTATTTCCGTATTAAAGTTTGTTGTCGGGGTTAAATAATGCCTTTGTCTGCAAGCAGCTGTTCCATTTGCACTTGCAGTTCTTTGCTTTCTGTCCGGCAACGGTGGCGAAATCTTCTCCGGTCGAGGCGTAGATGATGCCGCGTGAGGAGTTTACGAGCAGACCGCAGTCGTCGGTCATGCCGTAGCGTGCAACTTCCTCAAGGCTTCCGCCCTGGGCTCCGACACCAGGCACAAGTAGAAACTTGTCGGGGACTACACGGCGCACCTCTTCAAACATTTTGCCTTGTGTGGCGCCGACAACAAACATCGTGTTGTCGCTTGTTCCCCATGAAGACACTTTGCTCATCACGTTCTGGTACAGAGGAGTGCCGTCGGCATCCTCGGTGAGTTGGAAGTCGTGCGAGCCTTTGTTTGATGTGAGACCCAAAACGATTACCCATTTTCCTTCGTAGCCGTAGAATGGGGAAATGCTGTCTTCGCCCATGTATGGAGCTACGGTGATGGCGTCAACATCAAGATGCTCGAAGAAGCTGCGGGCATACATGGCGGAGGTGTTGCCGATGTCGCCGCGTTTTGCGTCGGCGATGATGAACTGGTCGGGATAGTTTTGTTTCAGATACTTTATTGTCTTTTCCAAAGCGGTCCAGCCTTCGATGCCGAAGCATTCATAGAATGCGAGGTTTGGCTTGTATGCCACGCAGTAAGGAGCAGTGGCGTCGATTATTGCTTTGTTGAACTTGAAAATCGCATCGGCGTCGTTTTTCAGATGCTCCGGGATTTTCTTGATGTCAGTGTCAAGGCCTACGCAAAGAAATGATTTCTTGCGGCGGATGTTGTCAAGCAGTTCTTTTCTTGTCATTGTTTCGTATCTGATTTTTACAATTCTGTCTCTTTCAGTTTCTCTGCGTTTTCGGCGATAATCAGATTGTCGATGCAGTCTTGGATGTCGCCGTCCATAAACGCCGCAAGGTTGTAGATGGTGTAGTTGATTCGGTGGTCCGTGATTCGTCCTTGCGGATAGTTGTAGGTGCGGATTTTAGCGGAGCGGTCGCCTGTCGACACCATTGTCTTGCGTCGCGACGCGATGTCGTCAACGTATTTCTGATGTTCTTTGTCGTAGATGAACGTGCGCAGACGGGCGAGGGCGCGTTCCTTGTTTTTGGGCTGGTCGCGCGTTTCCGTACATTCGATGAGGATTTCCTCCACAACACCGGTGTTGGGGTTCTTCCAGTTGTAGCGCAGGCGCACGCCCGACTCTACTTTGTTCACGTTCTGTCCGCCGGCACCGCCGCTTCGGAACGTATCCCACTTGATTTCGCCTTCGTTGATTTCCACGTCGAATGGTTCAGCCTCTGGCAGCACGGCAACCGAAGCCGCCGATGTGTGTACGCGGCCTTGAGTCTCCGTCGCTGGCACGCGCTGTACGCGGTGTACGCCCGACTCGTATTTCAGCGTGCCGTAGACCTTCTCTCCACTTACTGAGCAGATTATTTCCTTGTATCCGCCGGCTGAGCCTTCGCTGAAGCTCATAATCTCCATCTTCCAGCCTTTTGTCTCGCAGTATTTTGCATACATTCGGAAAAGGTCGCCTGCAAAGATGGCGGCTTCGTCACCACCAGTGCCGCCTCTGATTTCAAGAATCACGTTTTTGTCGTCTTCTGGATCCTCAGGGATAAGCAACAGTTTGATTTCTTCCTCGATTTCCGGAAGGGCGGCGGTGTTGGCGTCAAGGTCTTCTTTTGCCAGTTCTCGCATATCGGGGTCGGTCTCGGTGTCGAGCACTTCGCGTGCCTCCTCGATGTCGCGCAGCATTTGTTTGTATTTAGAAGTGACCTTGGTCAGCTTCTCAAGGTCTTTATATTCTTTGGTAAGCTTGACAAAGCGCTTCATGTCGCTGATAACCGATGGGTCGGTAATCAGTAGACTTACCTCCTCAAAGCGGGCGTCGATGCCGTCAAGTCTGCTCAAAAGTGTAGATTCTGCCATAAGTTAGATAATTTTTGCAAAGTAGTCAAAATATGGGAAATCTCAAAGGATTACGCTTTGAGTGCTTCTGCAAATTCTTTGGCAAGTGCTCGGCAGGCCTCGACGGTGTCGGCTGTGCAGCTTTGTTTCATCTCCACGGGGTTGCCGACGACGGTGAGTTTCAGCTTCTCTGTCATGCTGTCGATGGTCTTGGTGGCGGCACCTGCCCATGTGAACGACCCGAGGCGCGCAAACACTTTGCCTCCTACGCCTCGCAGCGCGAGCGACTTAAGCAGGGAGTCGATGCGGGGGAAGACAGAGCCGTTGTAGGTTGGCGATGCGATGACAAGCCCTTTGTATTTGTAGATGTCGCTGATGACAAACGACTCGTCGGCATATGAAACGTTGTGGATGCGGATGTTTCTGACTCCTTCTTCAGCGAGCATGCGGGCGAATGCCTCGACCATCTCTTCGGTGTGCCCGTACATTGAGGCGTATGCTATTACCACTCCGTTCTCGCTTTCGCCTTTGCTGAGGCGGTCGTAGATGCCTATCACTTCCGTGGCTTGTCGGTGCCATACCGGGCCGTGAGTCGAGCAGATGTAGTCCACTGCCACACCGCTCAGTTTCTGCAGTGCTTTCTGTACGGGGAGTCCGTATTTTCCGACGATGTTTGAGTAGTAGCGGGTCATTTCGGGGAAATATAGAGAAGTGTCCATCTCTTCATCGATGATGCCTCCGTTGAGGGCTCCGAAGCAACCGAAGGCGTCGCCAGAGAACAGGGTTTTGTTTTCTACGGCGTAGGTCATCATAGTCTCAGGCCAATGCACCATCGGAGTGAGCGCGAATTTCAGAGTCTTGCCACCGAGGTCGATGGTGTCGCCGTCTGCCACGGTCAGCGTGCCGTCGCAGATGCCGTAGTATCCTTTGAGCATGTCGATTGTCTTTGCGTTGCCCACGATTGTCAGGTTGGGAAACGCGGCGCGCAGTGTCTGCACGGCACCGGTGTGGTCAGGCTCCATGTGGTTGACGATGAGATAGTCGGGAGCGTTGTCGTGCAGGATTTTCTTGATTTGGGCAATCTGCTCGAAAGCGTGGGATATTTCCACGCCGTCGATGATTGCGGTTTTGTCGTTGCCAGCCACAAGGTAGGAGTTGTACGACACTCCGTAGGGCAGCGGCCACAATCCCTCGAATCTTGTTGTGGTGCGGTCGTTTGCACCTACATAATATATACCGTCTGTTATTTTCTTTGTAAGCATAGTAGTTTTATATTTTTTGTTTCTTTATTTATGTTTACTCCATAAAGCATCCATTCTTTCCGTCATTCTTGCTTCCTGCGGATTTTGGCAGGCGTTCCAGAACTTTTTGTCTCTGATTTCGTGAGGCAGATAGTCCTGTTCCACAAAATTTCCGGGATAGGAGTGCGGATATTTGTAGTCGGCGCCGTAGCCCATCTCTTTCATCAGTTTTGTCGGAGCGTTGCGCAGATGCAGCGGCACAGGCAGGTTGCCCGTTTGGTCGACAAACTCCAGCGCCTCGTTGATGGCGTTGTATGCAGAGTTGCTTTTGGGCGATGTGGCGAGATACACGACACATTCCGAGAGGATTATGCGTCCTTCCGGCCAGCCGATTTTCTGCAGGGCGTCGAAGGTGGCGTTTGCGAGCAGCAGTGCGTTTGGATTGGCAAGTCCGATGTCCTCGGCAGCTGAGATGACCAGTCTACGGGCGATGAATGCCGGATCCTCGCCGCCTGCAATCATTCGGGCAAGCCAGTAGACCGCGGCGTCGGGATTGCTTCCGCGTATGCTCTTGATGAATGCCGAGACTATGTCGTAGTGCATCTCTCCGCCTTTGTCGTATGCCAATGGGTTCTGTTGCAGCCGTTCGGTGACGATGTCGTTGCGCACCACGATAGGCTCGTCGTCGCCCACCGACTGGCTCAGCAGGTCGAGGATGTTGAGCATCTTGCGGGCGTCGCCTCCGGCAAAGCGGAACAGTGCTTCGGTCTCGACCACCTCCACCTTGCGTTGCTTCAGCTCGCTGTCGCATGTGATGGCGCGATGCAGCAGTTCGTTCAAGTCAGTGTCTGTCAGCGGCTTCAGCACGTAGACCTGCGCTCTCGACAGCAGCGGGCGAATGATTTCAAACGATGGGTTCTCGGTGGTGGCGCCAATCAGCGTGGCTGTGCCTGTTTCCACGGCGGCAAGCAGCGAGTCCTGTTGCGACTTGTTGAAGCGGTGGATTTCGTCGATGAAAAGGATTGGGCGGTGCTGGCTGAACATGCTCGAGGCGTCGCGTTTGCATAGCGTCAGCACGTCGCGCACGTCCTTTACTCCGGAATGCACGGCAGAGAGCGTGTAGAACGGAGCCTGCACCTGAGAGGCGATAATCTTGGCGAGTGTGGTCTTTCCCACGCCCGGAGGTCCCCACAGGATGAAAGAGGAGATGTGTCCCGACTCAATCATCTTGCGGAGTATGCATCCTTCTCCGACGAGGTGTTTCTGTCCGATATATTCATCGAGCGACTTCGGTCGCAAGCGTTCTGCTAAAGGTTCGAAAGTCATGTCTGTACAACGGGTTTAAAGTTTCACACACTTCACGATTTTGTCGTCGATTGCCGCCACGCTTTTGCGCGCCTTGTAGTATGCCGTGCGCGACGAGAATCCCGACTCTTCGGCAATTTCCTCCTGTTTTGCCGCCGGATGCGCCTCCTTGTAGAGGGCGGCGTGCTGCAGGCGGAACATGTTCACGAGGTTGTAGTATCCCAGTTGGGTTATGTATTTGCTTGCGGCGTTGACTTTGCCTTTCGGGATTTCCGACAGCACTTCCGATTTCTGCAGATGCGGCTCGCGGTAGCGGCGGAGTATTATTGACAGCACTTCGTTCCCGATGGCGTCTATTTCCGACGGTGAATCGGTCGTGGCGGTGTCCTTGCTGCCGTCGTTTGCCGGGTCGGGCTCCTGTTTGTTTGTAAACAGCTGTTGCGGGTGCAGGATTATGCACAGCATGTAGATCATCGCTGCCGACGTGATGAGGTCGACGGCGAGTTTGCACCAACGGCTGTCGGAGACAAACACAGCCCACATCAGTGCAATCCAGCAGAGCGGCAGGTAGAGCACCAGTTGGGCGAATCTGTAGGGGAAGTCCTCCACGTTTGAGTAGTTGTCGGTGTTGAATTTGTCGATGGTGCGTTTCAGCTGGTTGGTGATGTGCACCGACAGCGTTGAGAACAGCAGGCTGAAGCCGCCCATCGCAGCCATCAGAGGCGTTCCGGCGTCGGTCAGGACGTGTCCGCCCATTGTCAGAGCTATTGCGAGCAGCGACAGGAGCAATGCAAATGCAGAGAATAGATATGTTTTCAGCAGAATGCTGTCGCGCAGCCGTTTCCGAAAGAAGTAGCTGCTGAACAGGGTTGTCATACAGACGGGATAGAAGATTATGCCGAAAATTTTCACGTATGTCCAGTAGTCGGGAGTCGTCGGACTCAGAACGTATGGGAATTCAAGCGCGATGGCGATGTAGAAGAACGACACCAGGCGGCGGGCAGGGTAGTGGAAGTCGCCATTTTCGTTGAACGGACGGCACATGTGATTCCATCTGACAATTCCGCAGACAACGCCGGTGATGATGAAAATCAGGCAGGCGTAGGCGTATAATTGGATGTTCGACAGATTGTGTTCCATTTTTCAGAATGATAAATAATCGCGCAAATTTACATATAAATAGTGAAACTTGGCGTCTGCGCAAAACAAAAAAAACCGGAACTGCTGTTCCGGTTTTTCTATAACGTAGGTTTCGGATGCTGCTACATGTTCATGCCGCCGTCCACTTGGATAACCTGTCCCGACACGTAAGAAGACATGTCGGAAGCGAGGAATGTGGCGATGTTTGCAACGTCCTCCGGAGTACCGCCGCGGCGCAATGGAATTTTCTTGCACCATTCTTCCTTGATTTCGTCAGAGAGTTTGGCAGTCATGTCGGTGATGATGAAGCCAGGAGCGATTGCGTTGGCGCGGATGCCGCGGGAGCCGAGCTCCTGAGCCACCGACTTAGCCAAGCCGATCATGCCGGCCTTTGATGCAGAGTAGTTTGCCTGACCGGCGTTGCCGTGTACGCCAACAACCGATGCCATGTTGATGATAGAGCCTGTGCGCTGGCGCATCATCACTGGAGTCACCGCGTGAACGAAGTTGAACGCAGACTTCAGGTTGACGCCGATCACAGCGTCCCATTGAGCCTCCGACATACGCATCATCAAGCCGTCTTTTGTGATGCCGGCGTTGTTTACGAGGATGTCGAGACGGCCGAAGTCCTTCACCACTTCAGCCACCACGTTGTGGCAAGCCTCGAAGTCGGCTGCGTTTGAGGCGTAACCTTTAGCCTTTACGCCGAAAGCTGCTATTTCTTCTTCTGTTTTCTTTCCGTTTTCGTCGATTACCAGGTCGGTGAACGCGATGTCGCAACCCTCAGAAGCGAACTTCAATGCAATTGCTTTTCCGATACCTCTTGCTGCACCTGTGATGAGTGCAACTTTTCCTTCCAATAATTTCATAACTGTATAATTAAAAAGTTGTTATTTAAAATTCAAATGTCCGGCACGCGCTTGTCACTGCTTGATGCCGTATAAAATAAAATCACTCAGATAGTCGCGCAGCTTGTCTTTCTCGATGCCCAGCTCGCGGAAGTTCTCGCGGATGTAGGGCACGTCGAGACCCTGCAGACACAGAATCATCACCATGGCCGTCTTGTCGACGTGCTTGATGCGGAAAATGCCGCTGTCGACGCCTTCCTGAAGTATAGTTTCGAGAATGTGCACTTCCTTGGGGCTTGTGGCTTTGCGGGCGCGCTCCACCTTGCGCACATCGCGGAAAAATCCGGCGCGCAGCGAGCCGTTGCGATGCACGAGGTCTTTCATCGCGTCAAAGCGTTGGAAAATGAATTCCATCAGCTTTTCGTCGGCGGGAATCTGAAGTTTCGCTATCTCGCTGAGCTTGCTCAGAACCTTGTCGCTTTCTGTCTCTACCACAGCGTTGTAGATGTCGCGCTTGTTTTTGAAATAAGTGTAGATGGTGCGACGTCCCTTCTCGGCGGCGATGGCGATGTCGTTCATCGTCGTGTTTTCGATGCCCTTGTGGGCAAAGAGCTGACGGGCAATGTCGATTAGTTTATCTCTTGTTTTCACCATATTTACTTTTTGTCTTCAGACTGCACAAATGAAGATTTTGTGTGCGAAATTAATCATATTATTTCAGAGAGGCAAAAAATATCGGTGTAAAATGAGGTATGCGGATTGGAAATGGTGATGGAAAGCCGTGAAAAACAGCGGCTTGCACGGCTTCAAATCTTTAGGGCGTCTGCTTGCTGTATCCGGCGCTTTTCTGCCCATCGCGACGGTTAGGATAGTTTGATCCCGATGGGCAACATTGCTACCCGCGTGAATGATTTAAGCCATTTCGGAATTTGGTGTAGGATTTCACGAAAAGCGTTGAGTCTAACCCTTAATCCAGACACAAAAACATCAGTCCCGGAGAAAACTATTGATTCTCCGGGACTGTTTTGGTGATAGGGCAGAGGCTTATCTGCGCGTCATCCGCACTACGTTTTCAACGTGGTGGGTGTGGGGGAACATGTCGACAGGCTGCACTTCCTCCACGCGGTAGAGGCTGTCCATGAGGGCGAGGTCGCGCGCTTGTGTCGCCGGGTTGCAGCTGACGTAGACGATGCGTTCCGGGCGGGCGTTTAGAATCACGTTGACCACGTCTTCGTGCATTCCTGCGCGTGGCGGGTCGATAATCATCACGTCGGGACGTCCGTGCTCTTCGATGAATCCGTCGGTGAGCACGTCCTTCATGTCGCCGGCGAAGAAGATGGTGTTGTCGATGCCGTTGACCTCGGAGTTGAGTTTCGCGTCGGCAATCGCCTCGGGCACGTATTCGATGCCCACCACTTTTTTCACCTGCCGCGCCACGAAGTTGGCTATTGTGCCGGTTCCGGTATATAGGTCGTAGACCAGGTCGTCGGGCTTGAGGCATGCCATGCGCCGCGCCACCTTGTAGAGCTCGTATGCCTGATGAGAGTTTGTCTGATAGAATGATTTTGGGCCGATGCGGAACTGGAGTCCCTCCATCTCCTCGTTGATGTAGTCTCGTCCGCGATATGTGAAGACTTCCTGGTCGGCGATGGTGTCGTTCACCTTCTGGTTTACGACGTAGAGCAGCGATGTAATCTCTGGGAACTCAGCCGCGATGGCGCCCATCAAGTCGTCGATTTTCTCTTGTTCGGGGCGTGCGAACACCACGATCAGCATCACCTCGCCAGTGCTTGCGATGCGCACCATCAGCGTGCGCATGAGTCCTTGCTGCGCCTTGATGTCGTAGAACTCATATCCTTTAGCCAGCGCGTATTGGCGCACGAACAGGCGTATGCGGTTTGACAGGTCGTCCTGAAGCCAGCATTTTTTGATGTCGAGCACTTTGTCGAACGCGCCCGGGATGTGGAATCCCAGAGCGTTGCGGTCGGCAATCTCGCGTCCGCTGCGCAGGTCTTCAAACGTGATCCAGCATTTGCATGAGAACGTGTATTCCAACTTGTTGCGGTAGCAGAAAGTTTCTTTTGACCCGAGCGTGGGGTTTACTTCCGGAATCTCCACCTTTGCGATGCGTGTCAGAGCGTCGACCACCTGGTCGCGCTTGTAGCGCAACTGGCTTTCGTAGGGGATGTGCTGCCACTTGCATCCGCCACACACGCCGAAATGCTCGCAAGTCGGCGTCACGCGGTCGGGCGACGGCTTGACCAGATCAACGATATGCGCCTCCGCGTAGCTGCGCTTCTTCTTGTCCAATTTTATGTTGACCACATCGCCAGGTGCCCCGTATGGTATAAACACCACCATATCGTCGACGCGGGCAATGCTTTTGCCCTCGGCTGCCACACCTGTTATCTCAACGTTCTCCACAACCGGGAGCTCTTTGCGTTTTCTTCCCATATATATAATGAAATTTTATGCAAAAGTACGTTTTTTTTGCCGTTCCATTTCAATGCTCTATAACATAAATAAAAAAACATGTGATTATTTTCTTATTTACGAGATTCTTTCTAAATTTACAAAGACTGAATTGTCAATCACTTTAAATTATAATATTACTTAAACTTAATTTCATTAATGAAACGTATTTACACTTTCGGTAATGGCCAGGCAGAAGGCCGTGCCGATATGAAGAACTTGCTTGGCGGCAAGGGTGCCAATCTCGCTGAGATGAACCTCATCGGCGTACCTGTTCCTCCGGGCTTTACAATCACAACTGAAGTTTGCACAGAATATAACACTCTCGGCCGTGAAGCCGTTGTGAAAATATTGGAAGAAGATGTCAAGAAATCTGTTGCCCACATTGAGAAGCTTACGGGCAACACGTTTGGCGACGCAGTGAACCCACTTCTCGTATCCGTTCGTTCGGGTGCACGCGTTTCGATGCCAGGAATGATGGACACAGTGCTCAACCTCGGTATCAACGATACCGTAGTGGAGGCTCTCTCCAAGAAGTCGGGCAACCCACGCTTCGCATGGGACAGCTACCGCCGCTTCGTGCAGATGTATGGCGACGTTGTTCTCGGCATGAAGCCGAAGTCGAAACAAGACATCGATCCGTTTGAGGAAATCCTTGACAAAGTTAAGGAAGAGAAGGGCGTGAAGAACGACACCGAGCTTACCGTTGACGACCTCAAGGGCCTTGTTGTAAAGTTTAAAGCCGCTGTGAAGAAGTCGACAGGCAAGGACTTCCCAGAATCGGCTTGGGAGCAATTGTGGGGCGCTATCTACGCAGTGTTCGACAGCTGGATGAACGAGCGCGCAATCCTGTATCGCCGCATGAACCAGATTCCGGAAGAGTGGGGTACGGCAGTCAACGTACAGGCCATGGTTTACGGAAATATGGGCAACACGTCGGCTACAGGTGTGGCATTCACCCGCGACGCCGCTACCGGTGAGGACATCTTCAACGGTGAGTACCTTATCAACGCACAGGGCGAGGACGTGGTTGCCGGTGTGCGTACTCCGCAACAAATCACAACCGAAGGCTCACGCCGCTGGGCTGCTCTCCAGGGCATCTCGGAAGAAGAACGCGCAAGCAAATACCCTTCATTGGAAGAGTCGATGCCTGAATGTGCAAAAGAGCTTATCGAGACTCAGCAGAAACTTGAAGACTACTTCAAAGACATGCAGGACCTCGAGTTTACAATCCAGGACAACAAGCTGTGGCTGCTCCAGACTCGTAACGGAAAGCGTACAGGTGCCGCTATGGTTAAAATCGCGATGGACCTTCTCCGCGCAGGCGAAATCGACGAGAAGACAGTGCTCCGCCGTATGGAGCCACAGAAACTCGATGAATTGCTTCACCCAGTGTTTGACAAGGACGATTTGAAACGTGCACAGACAGTGGCTAAAGGTTTGCCAGCATCTCCGGGTGCCGCTACCGGTCAGATTGTATTCTTCGCCGATGATGCAGAGGCATGGTCGGAAATGAAGAAGAAAGTCATCATGGTGCGTATCGAGACATCTCCGGAAGACCTCCGCGGCATGTCGGTGGCACAGGGTATCCTTACAGCCCGTGGCGGTATGACATCGCACGCAGCCGTAGTTGCCCGCGGTATGGGTAAGTGCTGTGTGTCTGGCGCAGGCGAAATCAAGGTAGACTACAAAGAGAAAACCGTCATCATGGACGGCAAAACATACAAGGAAGGCGATTGGATTTCATTGAACGGCTCTACAGGCGACGTTTACGACGGTCAGGTGCCTACAGTCGACGCAGAGCTTTCAGGCGACTTCGCAGCAATCATGAACCTTGCTGAGAAATACACCAAGGTTGATGTCCGCACAAATGCCGACTCTCCACGCGATGCTCTCGTAGCCCGCAAATTCGGAGCCAAAGGTATCGGTCTTTGCCGTACAGAGCATATGTTCTTCGAGGGCGACCGTATCAAGGCAATGCGCGAGATGATTCTTGCCAACACAGAGGAAGGACGCCGTGCAGCTCTTGACAAACTGTTGCCTATCCAGCGTGCCGACTTCCAAGGAATCTTCGAGGCTATGGACGGTCTCGGCGTGACAATCCGTCTGCTCGACCCACCATTGCACGAGTTCGTGCCTCATCAGCTCGCCACTCAGAAAGAATTGGCAAACGAGATGGGTATCACCGTCGAAGAGGTGAAGAGCAAGTGCGACTCTCTTGAAGAGTTCAACCCGATGCTCGGTCACCGTGGATGCCGTCTTGGCAACACTTATCCAGAAATCACAGAGATGCAGGCCCGCGCCATCATCGAGGCAGCAATCGACTGCAAGGAAAAAGGCATCGATGTGCATCCGGAAATCATGGTGCCATTGGTAGGTGTAGTAAAAGAGCTTGAAATGCAGAGCGAAATCATCCGTCGCACAGCGGAAAGTGTTTGCGGAAAGAGGTACATCAGTGGCTTACAAGATTGGTACAATGATTGAGGTGCCTCGCGCCGCTCTCGTTGCCGACAAGATTGCCGAATATGCCGACTTCTTCTCGTTCGGAACAAACGACTTGACTCAGATGACATTCGGATACTCTCGCGACGACGCTCCTAAGTTCCTCAAATACTACAAGGAATTGGGTATCATCAAGACAGATCCATTCGAGGTGCTCGATCAGGAAGGTGTAGGACAGCTCGTAGAAATGGGTACAAAGAAAGGCCGTTCGACAAAGGCAGGTCTCAAGGTGGGTATCTGCGGCGAGCACGGCGGCGAGCCTTCTTCTGTCAAGTTCTGCGCTAAATTGGGCATGAACTACGTTTCTTGCTCTCCGTTCCGTGTGCCTATCGCACGCGTGGCTGCTGCGCAGGCTGCTGTTGAGGAATAATTCGTTCAACTTTAAATCATTCAATAATCTTTCGCTTACACTGGGCTTACACCCAAAAGCGAAGTGAATGATTTTCAGCACTATATTAGTGTGGCTCAAACCGCCGTTGAGGAATAATTCCAAATTGGCTTAATTAAAATAGTAGGCTGTAACTCATTGAAATACATGAGTTACAGCCTATGTTGTTCTTATACGGTTCGTACACTTGACAATGGAAATCGCGCCAAATGTGCGATGCTGTTGTTTGCAGGGTACATTGATGCAGCCACTTCCATGTCGGAGTCATGTGGTGGTGGTTCTACTCCTTCTTCTAGTTGGGGCAAGAAGGATGATGAAGATGACAGGAAGTTTGCCCACCGTTGCGCACAGATGGCACATTCCATGTGCAAGCCTAAACCACGCAGCAGAAGTTTTCACCGATAAATCAATGAAATATGGCAATCAGAAAAAGCAAGATAAACATAGACACAGAAGAAAGATTCGACTTCGACAACATGATGAATGATATCGAAAACGAGGTTGAGGAACAGCAAGCCGAGGATGGACTTGTAAACCGTGTTCCTGAGTTGAAGCAGTTGAGTGAGGACATTCCAATACCTTCATCAATGCCACACTTGAACTGGAGTCTGCCATTCAGCAGTATCAGCGTGCAGAAGCCAAATTAGGTGGTGCTGTGACTACTATCAGCAAAAAGGTTGATACAATCAATCAGCACATAGACAAAGTTTTGGACCTGACTTCGTCACTCAAAAAACACATATCTTGTAACTGATTGATAAACAATATTTTGTATCATTGCGTCACCTAATTTTGGGTGACGCAATGACGAAGTCAGGAAAGAGAAGTCCATAACTTGCTGAGATTTTCAGCGAAGTTATGGACTCTATGACGGTTGCGAAAAGACGTCTATTATTTACTTCTATTATTGTCTATCCATTTAACCGAAACAATGATATATCTACCTACAACAAATAACAATAGGCAAATAAAAGCAGACCAAATAGCATGCTTGCTAAAATCCTCCTTAAATCCGTCCTGTCTAATGCTATTGATATTTTCAAGAAAATCTATTTTGTTCCTATTAGCTTCCTCAACAGCCTGATTATATAGGGGGTCATTTTTATATTGATCTGGGACCGTTTCCGTAGAGGAAATGTTTTCATGTTCAACTTCAGTTCCTAAATCCCCATAGTAATAACCACGAGGAGTTGCTTCATAATACTTTAGACGCTTATAAATTTTTTCTGGATTCATATCTCCTACGTCACTCATTACCCCAGGATCATAACAGCTCTCCCCCCAATAAGTGTCATTAGAATCCAATTTAAGCTCTTTTATGTCATTCTGATGATAAACATAAAAAACCCCAAGATAGACGAGCCAAGTTAATATGGCACATCCTATCATTTTAAGATTGGCAACAATTTCATCTGCAATTGTTGATTTCTTAACGGACGGATCAGATTTTATTTTTACTTCGATAGGTTTATCAGAAGAAATTTTATGCTCAAGTATCGGCTCAGTTGTAACCTCAGTCATCTGCTCATGTTGATTCGTGAGAATAGTACCAATAGATGATGAAATTTCTTCATCTATTTTAGCTCCACAGTGCCGACAATATTTTGAACTTGTCTTAATTTTATTTCCACATTCGCTACAAAAGATAAAGTTATTTCCTGTATTTTTTGTTTCGGAGGAATCATTTAGGGTAGTCGTATCCAATGTGGGTGATGTAGGAACGATAGTAATATCTTCGTTATCCTCGAACAAATCATTGAATGAGTCGGCCATAGTTTTATTTTGTTTTCTTAAGCAGACCTATCAGGAAACATACTATTAAGAGCCATGCTAATATAGTGGCAATACCTATTAAAGTATAAACAGGTTCCGGAATGATATACCCTACATAATAAGTGTTAAGTATGAAATAAAACAGTTGCACAATTAACCGAACGGATGAGCCGATAAGTCCACAAATAACGGAAGATCTTAGCTTCATAATTTTCATTATTTAGATTTCGATGGCAAAATTAATCATTTTCAGCGACATATCAAAGGAATACTTCAAGGTCGTTGACTTTGAAGATACAGCAGTCGCGGATTTTGCGACATTCGCCGGAGAAAGCAACTTGACGTTGCGCCAGCCTCCGTAAAAATTGTATCGCAGAGAGATACAATTTCGGAGTTCGAGGATAGAGCCGTCGGATTTCCAAACGGAAATATCGACAGGGTCGCCGCTGTTGAGCATTGAGCGAGCGGTGGATATGTGTATCGAGCGAGCTGCCCTTAACTAAAAACGGACTATGTGATGATTATTTAGTACCGCAACATTGTCGCACATAGAACAAATACATTATGTATATACACGAAGAGATAATTGGATAAACTTCCGTTGGGATGCTTCTGATGTATCAAACCTTTAGGAAACAGAATGTCGACAATAAAAATTTTATTGTCGACATTCTGTTTTGAGCTATTGGGTAGAGGCTATTTAAGCTTGTCGATGATCTGTTGAATGGTCAATTCTTCTTGCTCGCCAGTTTCCATACATTTCAGTGTGACGGTGCTTTTTTCCAATTCTGTCTCGCCGATGATTGCCACGTAAGGGATGTGGTTGTCGTTGGCATATCCCATCTGTTTTTTCATCTTGGCAGTTTCTGGATACAACTCGCAAGAGATGCCGGCGGCACGCAGTGATTTGATATGTTTGAGCGAAGCCGCTGCCTCTTTGTCACCGAAGTTTACGAAGAACACTGTTGTCCCAGCCTGTGTGCCTGTTGGGTATAGGTCGAGTTGGTTGAGCACGTCGTAGATGCGATCGGCTCCGAAAGAAATGCCCACGCCCGACACGCCTGGAAGTCCGAACACACCGGTAAGGTTGTCGTAGCGTCCGCCGCCGGTGATGCTGCCGATTTGCACGTCATTGGCTTTCACTTCGATGATTGTGCCGGTGTAGTAATTCAGACCGCGTGCCAGCGACACGTCAAGTTCCAAAGTGGCGTTGATGCCGATTTCATCAGTCTGACCGATTACGAAACGCAGTTCCTCAATACCCTTTTTGCCGATTTCTGAAGTGGCAAGCAACTGTTCCAGACTCTCAAGTTTCTCGTTGTTTGAACCTGAAAGCGTAAGCAATGGCTGCAGCTGGTCGACAGCGGCCTGGCTGATGCCTTTCTCAATAAGCTCGGCATTGACATTGTCGATGCCGATTTTGTCGATTTTGTCGATAGCCACAGTTATGTCGACAATCTTGTCTGGTTCGCCGATGACTTCGGCAATGCCCGACAGCACTTTGCGGTTGTTGAGCTTTATGGTGATGTTTATGCCGAAGCGTTGAAATACGTCGTCGATAATCTGCAGCAAGTCAATTTCGTTGAGCAGAGAGTCGGTGCCGATAACGTCGGCGTCACATTGGTAGAATTCGCGATAGCGTCCTTTTTGAGGGCGGTCGGCGCGCCATACTGGCTGAATCTGGAATCGCTTGAACGGGAATTGCAGTTCGCCGCGGTGTTGAACCACGAAGCGGGCAAATGGCACCGTGAGGTCGTAGCGCAAGCCCTTTTCGCAGAGAGCGGATGTCAATCGTGGACAGTTGCGGTCAAGCAGTTGTTCGTCCGATGCGTTCTTGAGGAAGTCTCCGGAGTTGAGTATTTTGAAAAGCAGTTTGTCGCCTTCTTCTCCGTATTTGCCCATCAGAGTGGAGAGATTCTCCATCGCCGGGGTTTCAATCTGTCGGAATCCGTGAAGTGCGAAAACTTGTTTGATTGTGTCGAATATGTAATTACGCTTTGCCATCTCCGCAGGGGAGAAGTCGCGCGTTCCTTTAGGTATGGATGGTTTCTGTGCCATTTTTATATAATCTTTAAAACGTTGCACAAAAGTAGTGCAAATAATTTGTTTTTCATATCAATTTGGACTAATTTGTCGCTTGCCAGCTATGTTGTAGTCGCATATTAGTCGCGACGCCCAAGAAAAATGAAAATGTAGTAGATAAGCGTGGCAAGACTTGCGAGAGCTGCGACAACATAGGTGTAGGCGGCTGATTTCAGCGCGTCTTTTGCCTGCGCTGTGGTTTGCCCGTATGTGATACCCGCGTTGCTTAACCATGCCATAGCCCGCTGGCTGGCATTGATTTCAACAGGGAGTGTGACAAAAGAGAACAGTGTGGTGAGTGCATACAAGCCGATGCCGAACAACAGAAGCCCGGGGAAGATGTTGAGAAGCACAATTCCTGCAAGCAGTATCCACGGCATTACGTTTGATGCAAAACTAACCGCAGGCACGAGGTTGGACCGCAGTTGAAGAAAAGAATATTTCGTGGCGTGCTGCACGGCGTGGCCGCATTCGTGGGCGGCAACGGCCGCCGCTGCCACGCTGCTGCCGTAGTACACGTTGCGGCTAAGATTGACGGTCAATGTGGCTGGGTTGTAATGATCGGTCAGTTGTCCCTCTATCTGTGTTACTTTCACGTTGTTGATGCCATTGTCGCGCAGCATTTTTTCCGCTACTTGAGCGCCCGTCATTCCGTTGCTTAAAGGCGTTTTCGAATAGGTGCTGAATTTGCTTTTAAGAGAAGCCTGCACGGCATAACTTGCCACTGCGATTGCGATGAATAGTATAAAATACATAATCGTTTAAGTTTATTGGTAAGTATATATAAACGATTTGGCAAAATTTGTGCCAAAAGAAAAACGGCGGAGGTGGATTGACACCTTCGCCGTTAAATGCAATGCTGTGTGTTGACTATTTGTCAGTTTTAAGCCATTTGTCAAACCAGCCGAAGAATTCGCGTTGCCACAAAAGAGCGTTCTGAGGCTTGAGAATCCAGTGGTTCTCGTTTGGATAGACAAGCATGCGCGTAGGAATGCCTCGAAGTTTAGCAGCGTTGAATGCCATCATTCCTTGCGAGGCAAGAATGCGATAGTCCTTTTCTCCCACAGAAATCATGATTGGAGCGGTCCATTTGTCAACGGCCTTGTGCGGTGAGTTGGCATACGTGCGCTGTGCGACGGCGTTGTTTTTGTCCCAAAATGCTCCTCCAAGATCCCAATTTGCAAACCACATCTCTTCAGTTTCAAGATATTGTGACTCAGCGTTGAAATACCGGCATGGGCAAAGAGCGCGGCGAAACGGTTGTCGTGATGTCCGGCAAGCCAATAAACGGAGAATCCGCCATAACTTGCGCCTGTGGCACCGATATGGTCGGCGTCAACATATGGACGTTGTTTTACATAGTCGACAGCCGAAAGGTAGTCCTTCATGTTCTGACCACCATAGTCACCTGAAATCTGTGCGTTCCATTCTGTGCCGAATCCTGGAAGACCACGACGGTTTGGCGCAATGACGATATAGCCTTGCGATGCCATCAGACGGAAGTTCCAACGGTAGCTCCAGAATTGGCTCACTGCCTGTTGCGGACCACCTTGACAGTAAAGAAGGGCTGGGTATTTCTTGTTGGGGTCAAAGTTCGGAGGGAGCACTACCCATGTAAGCATCTCTTTGCCGTCGGTTGTAGGCACCATCACTTTCTCCACTGTTACAGGAGAGAGTTGGTTGAGGAGGTCGGTGTTGACGTTTGTCAATTGCTTGTCGCTTTTCTTGTCGACAATGAAGATTTCGTTAGGATACTCCAATGAGTGGCGCAGGGCAACCACTCTTTTCTCATCTACAGGAGCAAGAGTTGCATAGTCGCACATCTGGTCGGCGATTGTTTCAACCTTCTTGGTCTTGACGTCGATTGAGAAAATCGGTGACGGTCCGTGGTATGGGGCGATGAAATAGATTGCCTTGCCGTTTGGATTCCACGCTATCGAAAGGGCTGTGTAGTCCCAGTTTTCTGTGAGGTCGGTTTACGCCCGTCTTGATGTCGAGGACGAATATGCGGTTCTTGTCTGACTCATATCCGTCGTGTTCCATTGACAACCATGCGAGTTTGTCGCCTTTGGGAGAGAATGTAGGGTTTGTGTCGTAGCCCATCATTCCCTCGGTGAGGTTCTTGGTCTCTTTAGTCTCGAGATTGTACAGATAAATGTCGGAATTTGTGGAGAGACTGTATTCCATGCCAGTCTTCTTGCGAGAAGAGTAGGCGATTGTTTTTGAATCAGGAGACCAGGAGAATGATTCCGTGCCACCGAACGGAAGCATCGGGCATTCATAAGGCTCGCCCTCCATGATGTCTACAATGTCGGAGATTCCGTTTTCCGACACGTTGCCAATAAATGGGTGCGGAATTTCGGTAACCCAGTGGTCCCAGTGTTTATACATCAGGTCGTCGACAATTTTCACATCGGCTTTGTCAAGGTCAGGATACACGTCGGTCGACGCTTTGCCATATTTGATGTTGCGGATGAGCAGAATCTTTGTCTCGTCGGGGGAGAACAAAAAACCGTCGATGCCTTTTTCAACATTGGAAATTTGTTTGCGGTTTTCTCCGTTTGGATCCATAGTGAAAAGCTGCATTCCGTCGTCGGTGGATGAGAGAAACGCAATCTTTGTGCCGTTTTTGATCCAAACAGCGCCAACCTCGCTTTCTGCGGTGTTGGTGATTTTTTGAGGATTGCTTCCGTCAATGTTCATTGTCCACAATTCCTTGTTGCCCTTGTCGGCCTTAAGGCTGATGAACTCGACGTTGTAGAGAATCTTTTTCTTGTCGGGGGAAACTTGTGGGTCGGTTACGCGGCCGAATGCCTCCATGAGCTCTGGAGTCATCTTTCCGTCGACAACTTTGAAATCCGGACGCGAGATTATTTCCGCGCCTGTCGCTTCGTTTGCAACCGTCGATGCGACGGCTAAGATGGAAGCTGCCATGATTGTCTTGTTAAAGTCCATTTAAAAATTCTTTTTATGTTTGTTGTTCTGAAATTTGCTTTCGTATTGACGTTGTGAACCGAAAAGCTCGGCGATGAGATCTTTTCTTCCCAGGCGAATCAGCGACCGGCGGATGTCGGCGGCAAACTCTTTTTTATACCAGAAGAAGTATTGACGCTGTGCTTCTTTTTCTTTTGGCGTTTTGGCTGTAAACACGGGCTGCAGCGTGTATGGGTGGTAGCCCGTGTAGTAGATTTCAGACGCCAAAGTCATAGGTGTTGGAGTGAAGTCCTGCACCTGTTCCAGGTGAAAGTTCAGTTTCTTGGTGATGGCGGCAAGCTCAGCCATGTCTGTCTCCCTGCATGCCGGATGCGAGGAAATGAAGTAGGGAATCAGTTGCTGCCGTAGTCCGTATTTTGCATTGAGCTCATCAAAAAGTTTGTTGAACTTCTGGAACAAATTGAATGACGGTTTACGCATGCAGTTCAGCACGGTGTCGGATGTGTGTTCGGGCGCTACTTTCAGCCGTCCGGAAACGTGCTTTACAATCAGTTCCTCCAGATATCTTCGGTTCGATTGGTTTACTTTGGCATTGCGGTTTTCTGCAAATGCAAGGTCGTAGCGCACACCGCTGCCGATGAACGATTTCTTGATTCCTGGCAGACTGTCGACGGCATGGTATACATCAAGCAGACGTTGGTGGTCGTTGTTGAGATTTTTGCAAGGGGCAGGGTGCAGGCACGACGGGCGTTGGCATTTCTTGCAAATGTCAAGGTCGTGGCCGTGCATGTCGTACATGTTTGCCGATGGCCCGCCAAGGTCGGAGATGTAACCTTTGAAGTCCGACATCTGTGCAACCACTTTAGCCTCGTCGACAATTGATTTCTGACTTCGGGACGAGATGAATTTGCCTTGATGTGCAGAAATGGTGCAGAATGCACAACCACCGAAGCATCCGCGGTGCATGTTGATGGAATGCCGGATCATCTCATAGGCGGGAATCCTTTTCCCGTTGTAGCGGGGATGTGGCATTCTGGTGTAGGGCAGGTCGAACGACTTGTCCATTTCCGCTTGTGTCATTGGCGGATACATGGGGTTGACCTTTACCGCCACATTGCCTGTGACTTGCCAAATGGTGTTGCCGTTCCAACGGTTGGACTCGATTTCGATATGCTTGAAGTTTTCGGCCTGATGTTTTTTGCTCTTCAGACATTGCTCGAAAGAATGCAGCACAACGTCTGTCTCGGATTGTTTCGGAATGTCGCTGTTTCTTCAAAACGACAGTTTGGCGAATGTTGTCAATGTCGTGGATGTCGCTTCCGCTCTCCAATCGTTTGCACAGTTCGACAATGGGACGTTCGCCCATGCCGTATATGAGCATGTCGGCTCCGCATTCCGTAAGAATTGAAGGACGCAGCCGGTCTGCCCAATAATCGTAGTGCGACACGCGGCGTAGCGAAGCCTCAATGCCTCCTACAACAACAGGTGTGTCGGGAAACAGACGCTTCAGAATCTGAGTGTAGACGATTGTCGGATAGTCGGGGCGTGCGCCATGGCGTCCGTTGGGGGTATAGGCGTCGTCGCTGCGTCGTCTGCGCGCAGCGGTATAATGGTTCACCATGGAGTCCATTGCGCCGGCGGAAACACCGAAAAACAGTCGCGGGGCTCCAAGCTTTTTAAAGTCGCGCAGGTCGTCTTGCCAGTTCGGTTGAGGCACGATTGCCACATTGTAGCCTTCGTGCTCGAGGATGCGTCCCAAGACAGCGCAGCCCATTGACGGATGGTCGATATATGCGTCGCCGGAGAATAGAATCACGTCGATGTGGTCCCATCCCAGCCGTTCAATTTCCTTTTTGGTTGTAGGCAGCCAAAGGGGTTTGTTTTGTTTATGTGGTGATTGTTCTGTCATTTCATTTCGTTTAGTCTGTCCTCCAGTCGAATCATCTCATCCCGTAATTGAGCGGCGGTGATGAAGTCCATATTCTTTGCGGCGGCAACCATATCGGCTTTCGTTTTCTCAATTGCTTTTTCGAGATTGTCTTTCGACATGTATGCAACGACCGGATCGGCGGCGATATGATGTAAGGAGTCAATGTCGTAAATGCTTGATGTCGCCTTTTTAGAAGTAGACTTCTTTTGCTTGTTTTCCGACTCCTCCTTCTTGTCGACTCCGACAACGCGGATGCGCTCTTTGACAATTGCCTGAGGGGTGATTCCATGCTCTTCGTTGTATTGAAGCTGTATTGCCCTGCGGCGTTCCGTCTCGTCGATTGTCTGCTGCATGGATTCTGTAATTTTGTCGGCATACATTATAACAGTGCCGTTAAGGTTTCGTGCGGCGCGTCCTACGGTCTGTGTCAGCGAACGGTGTGAGCGAAGGAAGCCTTCTTTGTCGGCGTCGATTATTGCAACCAGCGACACTTCCGGAAGGTCCAGTCCCTCACGGAGCAGGTTTACGCCTATGAGCACATCAATTTCTCCAGCTCGCAAATTGTCGAGAATCTGAATGCGGTCCATAGTGTCAACGTCTGAATGGATATATGCGCAGTTGATGTCGAGTTTGGTGAGGTAGCTGGACAGCTCTTCCGCCATGCGTTTTGTCAAAGTTGTCACCAGCACGCGCTCATTGCGCTCAATGCGCAGATGAATCTCCTCGAGAAGGTCGTCAATCTGACCCTTTGACGGACGGACAAGAATTTTTGGGTCGAGCAATCCGGTCGGGCGGATTAATTGTTCTACAATCACGCCCTCAGATTTGTTCAATTCATATTCTGCCGGAGTGGCGCTGACATATATAGTCTGATGCGTGGCTTCCTCGAATTCCTCGAATTTCAGCGGACGGTTGTCGATTGCCGCAGGCAGTCTGAAGCCGTATTCGACAAGGTTCATCTTTCTTGAAATGTCGCCTCCGTACATGGCGCGAATCTGTGGAATCGTGACGTGGCTTTCGTCGATTATTGTCAAGAAATCTTTTGGAAAATAGTCAAGCAGGCAGAATGGACGCACGCCTGGCAGACGCCCGTCGAAATATCTGGAATAGTTTTCTATGCCGGAGCAATAGCCCACTTCCCGCATCATCTCCAAATCGTAGGTTACACGTTCGTAAAGCCGTTTGGCCTCGACCTCACGGCCTTCGTTGCGGAACATGTCGACTTGTTTACCCAAATCCAACTCGATTTGGTGTATGGCTGATGCTGTGCGTTCTTTTGTGGAAACAAAGATGTTTGCCGGGAAAATCTTATATCCTTCAAGCTGTAGTTCCGTTTCCATCGTTTCAGGATTGAGCGATGATATGGATTCGATTTCATCGCCCCAGAAGATGATGCGTATTATGATTTCCTCATATGCCAGATACAGGTCGACAGTGTCTCCTTTAACACGAAACTGCCCGCGACCCAGCTCCATCTCTGTCCGGGAGTAGAGTGAGTCGACAAGGTTGCGTAGAAAGACGTTGCGGGCTATTTTTTGTCCCACTTTTATTTCTACTACGTTCTTGTCGAAGTCCTCCGGATTGCCAATGCCGTACAAACACGACACGGATGAAACGATAACCACATCGCGTCTGCCCGACAATAGAGCTGTCGTTGCGGCAAGACGCAAACGGTCTATCTCGTCGTTTATCATCAAGTCCTTCTCGATATATTTGTCGGACGATGGAATGTATGCCTCGGGTTGGTAGTAGTCGTAGTAGGAAACGAAATAATGGACAGCGTTTTTTGGGAAAAACGATTTGAATTCAGCATACAACTGGGCGGCAAGCGTTTTGTTGTGCGACAAAATCAAAGTCGGACGATTGACTCGTTCGATTACGTTTGCCATCGTGAAGGTCTTGCCGGAACCAGTGACGCCCAGAAGGGTTTGGTAGTCGGCTCCGTTCTTAAGCCCGTCGCACAATTCCTCAATGGCCTGCGGCTGGTCGCCTGTCGGTTTGTATGCAGATTCAATTTTGAAGTCCATTGTTGCGTTTTATTGTTGAATGCGTTTGAGGAGTAAAACCTCTTTTTGTTTCTGTCAAGGAGACATATTGTCTTCCCTCCGTTTTCACGCTTTATGATTTCCGTCTCTTCCAATGCAACCATAAAGTCGCGTTCAACAGCCATCTTGCTGTCTTCACACTTCATTCTGGAGACAATGATGTTTTGGAACTGTATGAACCAGTCTTTGTTGCGGTCCAATCCGATGTCGCCGTTGAAAATGTTGCAACCGGTTTTGCCATGAATCTTCAATTCTGGAACATCGACAACAATTTCAAGGTCGCTGTCTTCGATTTCATTGCCGTTGATTTTGTCTATTCTCCACATTCCTGTCATGACGTCAGCATTGTGGCGTTTGGCATGGACAACAATATTTCCGCGCTTGTCGAGAAGGTCGAGATAATAAATGTCGTTCTTCTTTTTAGTTATAGTGTATGAGCAGGCATCGCCCAATCCGGTTTTTATATCGTCCTCTTCGCGGATATATGCACTTGGTAGATGAGTCATTTCTATCTCGGACACCGAGATGTGGCCTCTCTCAGGAATCTCGAAGCACGCATTGACAACATTTCCTCCCACATCACCATAGATTCTGCCGTCGGAGGCGTTTATGTCAATGTAAGGCGCGGAGTCGCGCATATTCATATCTCTTCCGTTGGCGGAGAGAATTATCCATTCGCCATAGATGCGGCTGCCGGAAACTTGAGTGTTGGCAGATGTGCTGTAGGCAACCCTATTGGATTGTCTGACTCCGGATTCTGGAGTCTCGCAGAATGCCTCCGCCCCAAAAAGCATAGATGAGGAAAGGAGGATGGCGGATAAGCTGTATTTGATATTCATAAATTTATTCATCAATCCAATGTTTTCTGATGGGATATTTAACAGGGCGTATAAGCAAACGCAATGATGTGGTGTAGAACAAATATGCCCAAACCCAATTTATCAATACGTTGACCTTGTTTCTCATGCCGAGTATCGATATGAGATGAATGAACATCCATGTCGCCCATGCAGGACGTCCGTAGAGATATGCAAACTTCAAATCGCACACTGCGCGATTTCGTCCAATTGTAGCCATAGAGCCTTTGTCGACATATTTAAACGCCGTGTCGGCTCCGGTGTTGAGCCGCTTGGCAAGATGTTTTGCTTGCTGTATTGCAACCTGTGCCACTTGCGGGTATCCGTTGGGATGCGACTCGTCTTCCAGATAGGCGATGTCGCCAAGGGCATAGATGTTGTCGTATCCCTTTATTTTGCAGTTTGAGCCAACAATGTAGCGGTTTCCGCGGGTGATTGAATCATCGCTGATGCCATTAATTCTATTGCCTGTGATACCTGCTGTCCAAATCAGCGTCTCGCAATAGATTTCCTCGCCGGTCGACAGGTGAAGTACATTGTTTTCATACGACTTCATCATACAGTTTAGCCTGGTCTCAATCATGAGATGCCCCAAGTAGACTTTTGCGTCGTGTGACGCTCTTTCGCTCATTGTGCGGAGAAAGCGATCAGTGCCCTCAATCAGAATCACTCTGACATCGTCAATGTCGATTTCGGGATACTCTTTGTTTAGGATATATCGTTTCATCTCGCCGAGCGCGCCGGCAACCTCAACGCCAGAAGGTCCGCCGCCCACAACGACAAAACTTAACAGTTGGCGTCTGCGTTCGCGGTCGGTGGTGATGCAAGCGCGTTCAAGTCGGTCGAGAATTTCGTTGCGCAGGCGTATAGCCTCAGCGGTGGATTTGAGTGTGTGCACTTTTTCCTTCAGTTCCGGCTGGTTGAAGAAGTTGTTGGTCGTTCCGGAAGCGATTACCAATTGGTCATATTTGATTGTCTCAAATTGCGTGCGGACGGTTGAGTTCTTGCTGTCGATTTCCAAAACCTCGCCGAAGTGGTAATTGGTATTTTTGAGACGTCTCATTTCCCGACGGAACGGGAAGGATATGCTGCTCGGCTCAAGTCCGGAAGATGCTATTTGATAGAAAAGCGGTGGAAAACTATGAAAATTGTTTTTGTCCAAAATGGTGACTCTGAATTTATTCTTGTCAAGTTCCTTTGCCAAATTGAGTCCGGCAAAACCGCCTCCGATTATCACAATGTGTTGTAGTTTCTCCATATAAGGGTCTATAAATTGTCGAATGAAATAATAAAAAACACAAACAGCCTGCTATCTTCTCTTGCAAAGATACGCATTTATTGGCGATTTTGGATTACATTTGCAGTCAATCTGGATATTATTATGAACAATTATAGGTATATACGAAGTTTTTTATTGATTTTAATATTGTCGGTGACTTCTTTGACTGGCGTTTGCCAATTGAACACGGAGCGGTTGCTGACAATTGGTAGAAATGCGCTTTATTTTGAGGACTATCTTCTTTCAATACAATACTTCAACCAAGTGATAAAGGTTAAACCTTATCTTGCCGATCCGTATTTTTTTAGAGGACTTGCCAAATTCTATCTTGAAGACTATAGTGGTGCGGAGGCGGATTGCACGATGGCTATCGACCGCAATCCGTTTGTTGTGGACGCCTATGAGGTCAGGGCTTTGTCGAGGTTGCAGACGGGAAAATATCTCGATGCGGTGAAGGATTATGATAAAGGGTTGGAGTTCTTACCTGAGAATAAGGTGTTTATGCTTAATAAGGCAATAGCGTTGCAGAACGCCGGGGAGTTTGGCGACTCGCATGCGGCATATGATGAGTTGTTGCAGAAGTTTCCGAAATACGACAAAGGCTATCTCGGGCGTGCGCAGTTGTGCCTGGCCGAAAAAGATTCGTTGGCGGCACTGCCAGACCTTGACAAATGTTTGGAGCTGAATGCCAACACGATTGGAGCATACCTTATGAGGGCGGATATACATTATGGGAAAAGTAAGGATTGCGAAGCTGCGGTGAAAGATTTGGATGCGGCGGTCAAACTTTCGCCGAAGGAGGCGGGGTTGTTTATAAACAGGGCGTATCTTAAATATAATTTGGAGGATTATTTCGGGGCGATGGCTGATTTCGACTATGCGATAGGATTGGATCCTGAAAATGTGACGGCAAGGTTCAACCGAGGTCTTCTGAGGATGGAGGTGCAAGATGTGAATAAGGCTATAGAGGATTTCACGGCCGTTATCAGTATGGAACCCGACAATGACAAGGCGGTCTACAACAGGGCGGTGCTTTATCAGCAGCTGCGCCAATATAGAAAAGCCATCGCTGACTATGATAAGGTGATAGGAAAGTATCCGTATCTGTCGGCGCTGTATTTGCAAGGGGCGAATGCAAGCGCATGATGGGCGATATGAAAGGCGGTGAGCGTGATTACAACAAATCGCGGGAGATGCAGCGCCGGCATGAGGAGCGCCGGCATATTGTGGCGGACATCGACGATAAGCGGAAAGACGACTATGCGGAGGAAAATCCAGAAGATGTCATGAAGCGGCTCACTTCGCTTGAGACTGTTGATGAGAAGCATGATGTGAAACCTGAATACGACAACAAATACCGAGGCAAGATACAGAATTACGACATACCTGTGAGGGTGGAGGATTCGTATGTGCTGAGTTATTATGACAGAACTACGGAGCTTAGGACGGATGCCTTCTATCAGAAAGAGTTGGACGAGCTTAACTCCAGCCTGTATCTAAGAGACCGGCTGTTTATGACAAATGCCGAACATAAATTGATTGAGCAGGAGATTGAAAAACAGTTTGAACTGATACGCCACTATACGGCGTTGCTCAACAACGGCGACAAGCGCGCTGTGGACTATTTTGGCAGAGCGATAAGCTATATGATGGTGAAGAATTATGATTCCGCGATACAGGATTTGTCGGAGGCGGTTAAATTGAGTCCGCGTTTCGCATTGGCATATTTTGTCAAAGCGTGTGCCCGCGAGGCGCAAGAGCGGAGCAGAAGGGTGCCGTCGGAAAAAAGCAATAGGGATGACATAATGGCTGAAAATGCAAGATATGCAGAGATCGTGGCAGACTACGACAAGGCGGTTGAGCTGTCGCCGCGCCTAATATATGCATACTTCAACAAGGGCAATCTGTTTTATATGCGTGACGACTACACTTCGGCGATAAGTTGCTATACAAAGGCGATTGAGATAAAGCAGGATTTCGGAGAGGCTTATTACAATCGGGGAATAGCTTTTTTCCGTATGGGCAATTTCGACAAGGGTATGGCTGACTTGAGTCGCGCGGGAGAACTCGGAATAATGTCGTCGTATAATTTGATTAAACGGATGAGGCGTAACTCAAAATGATAAGGCGGGGCTTAAAAAAAAGACCAAATATATTTGCCATACTGATAAAATGAGTAATTTTGCAGCCGAATCATGCGTTAGTTGTATTTATGCAATGATTAAAAAACAGAAAAATTATGAATATTAAATTTCCAGATGGAAGCAGCAAGCAATTCGAGGCTGGCGTAACGCCGCTTCAGATTGCGGAAGGAATCAGTCAGCGACTCGCAAAAGACGTGCTCGCTGCAACGGTCAATGGTGAAGAATGGGATTTGACACGTCCAATTGTAAACGACGCGGAAATCAAACTTTTCAAGTGGGATGACCCAGAGGGAAAACATGCGTTTTGGCATACATCGGCACACTTGCTTGCCGAGGCTCTGCAGGAGTTGTATCCAGGCGTTAAATTCGGTATTGGTCCGGCGATTGAGAACGGATTCTATTATGATATAGATCCAGGAGAAAACACAATCACAAGCGCCGACTTTGCCAAAATTGAAAAGAAAATGCAGGAGCTTGCTTCAAGAAAAGAAGCAGTGGTGCGTAAAGATATCTCAAAGGCCGACGCGTTGAAAATGTTCGGCGACAGAGGCGAAACATACAAATGCGAGCTTATCAGCGAGCTTGAAGACGGCTCGATTACTACTTATACGCAGGGCGCGTTTACGGATTTGTGCCGTGGCCCGCATATCCCGAACACGGGTGCTGTAAAGGCTGTAAAGGTGCTTTCTTTGGCTGGCGCATATTGGCGAGGCGATGAGAAGCGCAACCAGTTGGTTCGTGTGTATGGCATTTCTTTCCCGAAAAAATCTATGCTTGACGAGTATCTTGTGATGCTTGAAGAAGCTAAGAAACGCGACCACCGTAAAATCGGCAAGGATATGGAGCTGTTCATGTTCTCGGAAAAGGTGGGCAAAGGTTTGCCAATGTGGCTACCGAAAGGAACAGACCTCCGTTTGCGTCTGCAGGACTTCTTGCGCAAGATACAGCGTGGCTATGACTACAAAGAAGTCATCACTCCGCCGATTGGAAACAAGATGCTTTATGTGACCTCCGGACACTATGCAAAATATGGCAAAGACTCATTCCAACCCATCCACACTCCAGAGGAAGGCGAGGAATATTTCTTGAAGCCTATGAACTGCCCTCACCACTGTGAGGTTTACAAGAATTCGCCGCACTCATATCGCGAGCTTCCGTTGAGAATCGCAGAGTTCGGTACGGTTTGCCGTTATGAGCAGAGTGGCGAGCTCCACGGCTTGACTCGCGTGAGAAGTTTCACGCAGGACGATGCCCATATTTTCTGCCGCCCAGACCAGGTGAAGGATGAGTTCCTCAGAGTGATGGATATCATCTCTATCGTGTTCAAGGCTATGAAGTTTGAAAGCTTCGAGGCTCAGATTTCATTGCGCGATAAGGTGAATCGTGAGAAGTATATCGGATCGGAAGACAACTGGGAAAAAGCCGAACAGGCTATTATCGAGGCTTGCCATGAAAAAGGCTTGCCTGCGAGAATTGAATATGGCGAAGCGGCGTTCTATGGCCCTAAGCTCGACTTTATGGTAAAGGATGCGATTGGCCGCAGATGGCAGCTTGGCACGATTCAGGTGGATTACAATTTGCCAGAGCGTTTTGAGCTGGAATACACTGGCTCTGACAATCAGAAACACCGTCCGGTGATGATTCACCGTGCGCCATTTGGCTCGATGGAGCGTTTCGTGGCTGTTTTGCTTGAGCACACAGCTGGCAACTTGCCGTTGTGGCTGGCTCCGGAGCAGGCGGTAATCCTCCCGATTAGCGAGAAATTCAACGACTATGCCGACAAAGTCCGTTTGGAATTGGCAAAGAGCGATATCCGCGCCACTGTCGACAATCGAAACGAGAAGATTGGAAAGAAAATTCGCGACAATGAGTTGAAACATATCCCGTATATGCTGGTTGTTGGTGAAAAAGAAGTTAATAATGGTGAAATTTCTGTAAGAAAACAGGGCGAGGGCGATAAAGGTTCGGTAAAAATCTCTACCTTTGCCGAGAATTTTCTCCATGAAATGGAAGAACTTACAAAATATTAATACAACTGAATGGCAAAAACACCAATAGGAGGGGCACCGAAATTTGCTCCACAACGCAGGAACGACCCGAAGAATTCCAAGAAAGAGGGATATCCAATCAATGGACAAATCCGCGCAAAGGAAGTTCGTTTGGTCGGTGACAACGTAGAGCAAGGAGTGTATACACTACATCAGGCATTGCAGATTGCGGAGAATCAGGGATTGGATCTTATTGAGATTTCTCCGAATGCAGAGCCGCCAGTGTGCAGGGTGCTTGACTATCAGAAATTTTTGTATCAGCAAAGAAACGGTTGAAGGAGCAGAAGTCGAAATCAACTAAGGTAGTCGTTAAGGAAATCAGATTCGGACCACAAACCGATGCCCACGATTACAATTTCAAGTTGAAGCATGCGATGGGCTTCTTGCAGGAAGGCGCAAAAGTGAAGGCGTATGTGTTCTTCCGTGGCCGCTCGATTTTGTTTAAGGAACAAGGAGAGGTGTTGTTGCTTCGCTTTGCCAATGATTTGGAAGAGTATGGCAAGGTAGAGCAGATGCCTGTATTGGAAGGAAAGCGTATGATAATAATGCTGACTCCCAAGAAAAAATAAGGCTTTAAGCAATAAATAAAATAGTAATTTAAAAAGAAAAAAAAGATGCCAAAGGTTAAGACTAATTCCGGTGCCAAAAAGAGGTTTGCCCTTACCGGATCAGGAAAAATTAAAAGAAAACATGCTTATAAAAGTCACATTCTTACGAAGAAGACTAAAAAGCAGAAGAGAAACCTCGGTCACTTTGCTACATTGACTGCAGCCGATACTCGCAACGTTCGCGATTTGCTTGCAATCAGATAGTGGGTAAAGTTTCGTACTTTTAATTACAACATTTTATATTTTTTTATTAACCGAATGTTTAGCCCAAAAGAGCAGAAATGCCGCTGACATTCAAAAAAATTTAAGAAAAAAATGCCAAGATCAGTAAATCACGTAGCATCAAGAGCTAAAAGAAAAAGAATTCTCAAACTCACGAGAGGTTATTATGGTTGCCGCAAGAATGTGTGGACTGTAGCCAAGAATACTTGGGAAAAGGGTTTGACTTACGCTTATCGTGACCGTAAGAACAAAAAACGCAATTTCCGAGCATTGTGGATTCAGAGAATCAATGCAGCTGCTCGCTTGGAAGATTTGTCATACTCTAAGTTGATGGGTCTTATCCACAAAGCGGGAATCGAAATCAACCGCAAGGTCCTTGCTGACCTCGCAGTTAACAATCCTGCTGCTTTCAAGGCTATCGTAGAGAAGGTTAAGAACGCCTAATTCGCTGCGAGGGAAATAATAAAAAAAGTCTCAAGAAATTGAGACTTTTTTATTGCCCGGATATTTGGATGGTCAGAATAAAATTACTAAATTTGCAGTAGAGAAAGAGATAAAACCACATCAAAGCAGATTGGGAAACTCATCAAATAATTTAGAAATGCCGAGACTTTTTCTTTCTCTAATGGCGGGCCTCAATCCGTAAGGATGTCGAAAGACCGGAGGATTACAGCAGAGGGAGAATACTCAAATCCTGTCTATCGGAGTTTCAGCACACTCTTTGATGTGGCTTCTATATGGTGGCGGAGAGTTTTTCTCTGCCACTTTTTTTATACAAAGTGTAACGAATTATGGACGGTAATTTTTGGACATATATTTTATTGTGTTTTACGTCGTTTTTCACGTTGGTCAATCCGTTGGGTATAATGCCAGTGTTTGACCATGACGCAAAGTATGGGCGATGTTCAACGCAAGAAGATAGTGCGCAAGTCGACGGTGATAGCCTTTTTGACGCTTGTCTCGTTTACCGTGTTCGGACGTTTCTTGTTTATGGTGTTCGGCTTGTCGACCAATGGATTTCGTTTGGCTGGTGGAATTGTTATCTTTAAGATCGGTTGGGATATGCTGCAAGCGAAGTTTACTCGGATGAAGCTTGCCGACACTGAAATAAAAGAATATGCCGACGACATTTCGATTACCCCGCTTGCCATACCGATGTTGTGTGGTCCTGGCGGTATTGCCAATGGTATCGTGTTGATGGAGGATGCACGGACGCCTCTCTATGTGGCGGGGCTTGTCACGGTCATTGCGGTTGTGTTCTTAATCACATATCTTATCTTGAAGGCTTCAACGCGTTTGGTTGAGATTATTGGCGAAACGGGCAATAATGTGATGATGCGCCTTATGGGGCTCATCTTGATGGTGATTGCCGTGGAGTGCTTCGTCAGCGGATTGCGACCGATTGTGAAAAGTATGATCGACTGTTGATGTTGTCTATAGACGCCGCAGCCTTATAGATAAGGGTTGCTTGTCTGCTCGAAGCCGATGCTTGTCTTCTCTCCGTGCCCTGGCAAGACAATTGTTTGCCGAGGGAGTGTCAACAATTTATTCTCAATGCTTTCTATCAGTGTGGAATAGTCGCCGCCGGGAAAATCAGTCCTTCCGATGCTCAAATGGAAGAGGGCGTCGCCCGAGAATACTAAATCGTGATTTGGAAAATAAAATGCAGAATGTCCTTTTGTATGCCCGGGAATGTGTAGAACGCGGCATTCGGAGTCGGCAACGTTGAGCGTTTGCCCGTCGCTCAAAGGATTCTTGATGTCAATGTCCTTGCCTGAGTATGGGAAACCAAACATCTGTGCTTGCTGAGTGAGATGTCCTGCAAGATATGCGTCGGCTGGGTGGCACGATGTTGCGATATCGAAGCGGTCTTCAATGAACGCATTTCCGGCAGAATGGTCGATGTGCATATGCGTGTTTAGCAGATGCTTTATCTCAAGATTGTTGTTGCGTATAAAGTCGGTCAACAGAGATTTCTCTCTTTCGCTGTTGCATCCCGGGTCGATGATGGCTGCATGGCGTGAAGTTTCGTCCCACACTACATAAGTGTTTTCGGCGAAAGGGTTGAATATGAATGCCTGTATTTTCATAGACTTACGTATATCACTTTCTTTGTTTGAAGAAATCCTCCTCAAAGTACAATGATAGGTCGGTTTCGATGACGTTACTGCCAAACTGCTTTGTTTCTGCCGAGAGGTCGCCGCCTTTCAGGCATATCAGGCCGTTAGGAATGCTGTTTATGCAGTCGTTCTTTATGTGCCTTTTGGCCAATGTCGCGAGTTGCGGCAGTTCCATAACTGCGCGCGATACGGCAAAATCGAATTTCTGTTTTATTTCGGCAACGTCAGCCTGTCGTAAGTCAACATTTGTCAGCCCAATCTCGTTGGCGATTGCTGTGGCTACTTTGATTTTTTTACCAGTTCTGTCTACAAGCAAGAAGTGCGTGTTTGGAAACATTATTGCCAATGGAATTCCGGGGAAACCGCCACCAGTTCCAATGTCGATTATCTCGGATCCGTCTTTGAAATCTGTGAACTTTACAATTCCGAGAGAATGCAGAATGTGGTTGGGGTAAATGTTGTCAATGTCCTTTCTTGAAACGACATTGATTTTTTGATTCCACTCGGCATATAACGGTCCAAGCATTTTGAATTGCTCTATCTGTCGAGGCGACAGGTTGGGGAAGTATTTTGAAATTATGTCCATAACGTATTCTTATCTGGCTATCCTGTTTATTGGAGATTGCGGATTGATATATTGTTTCAAATCTTTGTAGGGGAGGGATATGCATACCTCGCCAACGGCGTAGCACGCAATCTCCAAGGGGTTGTAGTGGAATGAGATTCCGTTGTCTGTCAGTGAGAAGTTTTCTGTCGCTGATAGGTTGTCGGCGTTGAAGTATCCGTAGTCTGCCAGCTGGTCTGAATTTCTGCATTTTGTGTCGGTCAGCAGTTGCTTTTGCAGAAGGCCGTTTATCTTCAGAATGTCTGTTTCAGAGAAGATGTCGGAGAGCATGACACGTTTGCCTGATTGCAGGTCGAATGTGTAGAACGATTTAGAAGCCAACGACGGCTTGAAGTCCTTGCTTGTGGTTGAGTTCTTCACCATGCACAAAAAGTCGAAATTGTGATAAATGGGACTGACCGCCAAACGGATGCCGAAATTTGAGATTGGCGTGGTTTCATCCTCGAGTGATTCATCAATGGGATCTGCTGCTGTGGACGAGTAGGAGGCCAGACGGTCGCCTGCCGTTTTCTTCGCAACGTCAGGCATATTGGCATCGGTAGTGTTGAATATTGCGGAATTTATTGTTGACAGTAATTTTCCAGCCTCTTTCTTTGAGTTCTTGAAAGAGGAGGGAAACGTGGCGCTAAACGAGGCTGTCACCTTTATTCCGGATTGGTCGGTGATTGAATCGCAGACCATGATGGAGTCCATACCTATCTGAATGCTGTTGTCGCTTGATTTGCTGGCTGTGCCAGTGCCGCATGAGGCAGAGGCGGCGATTAGACAAATACAGCCAGCGTAACACAGCTTGGTGTTTATATTGTGAAAAAATGATAGTTTCATTGCTCCTAATTGAAAAATTATGCCGATATTAGCAGATATTTTGTGTAAAGATATGATAAAAATTGGAAACTACAATGAACTTGAGGTCGTAAAAAAAGTTGACTTCGGTTTTTATCTTGATGGTGAAGAATATGGCGAAATCCTGATGCCTCAAAAATATGCTCCTGAGGAATTGAAATAGGAGATATGCAGCGCGTTTTCATATATCGCGATTCTGCTGGTCGCCTTGTGGCAACTACCGAACGTCCGTTTTTGGAGGTTGGCGAAGTGGGGCTTCTGCGTGCTAAATCGGTAGGGACGGTTGGCGCTTTTATGGATTGGGGCGTTCTGAAAGATTTGCTTGTCCCATTCAGAGAGCAGGCGGTAGACATTGAGGAGGGCCGTGACTATATCGTGTATGTGTATCTTGACAATGAGACCAAGAGAATAGTGGGCTCCACAAAGCTGAACAAATATATCGGCAACAAAGCTCCGCGATGCGAGGAAGGCGACGAGGTGGAAATCGTTGTCGTGAAGCGTACTGATTTGGGATTCAAGGTGGTTGTCGACAATTTGTTTTGGGGTATGGTCTACAACAACGATGTGTTTGACCCGATCAGAGTCGGCGACAGGTTGTCGGCTTATGTAAAACATGTCAGAGAGGACGGAAAGATAGACGTGACGCTGAGAGGGCGCGGCGGCGACCGTGTGTTTCAGTTGTCAAGGAGGATTGTGGGTTATCTTAAAGACAATGGAGGCAGGATGAATGTGACTGATTCATCTTCACCGGAGGAGATAAAATCATTGTTCCAATGCAGTAAAAAGGATTTTAAAAAGGCCTTGGGATTGCTGTATAAAAAAGGCCGGGTGAGTCTGTCGGACGATGTCGTGTCGCTGGCTGCGCACGGGACGGGAAAATGATGCTCTGCAAGCGAAATTTGTTGGCCGCAAGTTTTATTTTGTGCTTGATTTGCATTACTTTTGTATAAGAGAAAATATGTCTGGAATTGATGCCGGACATTTTGGATAAGAAATTAAAAACACGAAGATATGAAATTTACAATTGCAAGCAAGTCTCTGCTGTCGCATTTGTCGGCAGTGAGCAAAGTGGTTAGCCAAAAAAACACAATTGCCATATTGGACAACTTCCTTTTTACGATAAAGGACAATATGCTGATTGCGACTGGCACGGACAAGGAAAATACCATTACGGCAAGAATGGAATTGTTGGAATGCGAGGGAGAAGGATCGGTAGCTGTCAATGTAAAGAGAATGCTTGAATTGCTGAAGGAGTTGCCGGATCAAAGTCTTGTGTTTGAGGTCGACGACAATAATTTTGAGATTCACTTGCAATATCACAACGGTGATTATAAGTTTGTCGGAGTCGACGGTAACGAATATCCGAGAAAAGAAGAGGAGCCTGAAGCAAAATTGGAAATGATAATTCCAGCTTCGGAAATAACGAAAAGTATAGAAAAGACAATCTTTGCCGCCGGCACAGATCAATTGCGCCCGATAATGATGGGTGTGCTTTGGGACATCAAACCGGAAGATATAGTATTTGTGGCTTCTGACACCCATAAGCTGGTGCGCTATGTGAACAGCCGTGTGCAACCGGGATTTGAGGGCTCGTTCATATTGCCTACGAAGCCGGCAAGCATATTGTCTTCAATCTTGTCGAAAGAGGCGGGCGATGTGAAAGTGATGATCGACTCAAAGAGCGTGTCGTTTGAAACAGAAACATATACTGTCAATTGTCAATTTATAAATGGAAAATATCCAAATTACAATGCAGCGATACCTCAGTCAAACCCATATGAGTTGATTGTTGACAGGACACTCTTCCTAAACGCCATCCGTCGCGTGGCTGTGTTTGCAACAGAGGGCGGATTGATTCAGCTGGAGATTTCTGATTCGAAAATAACAATCAAGTCACAGGATTTGGAGTATTCATTGTCGGCTAAAGAAAGTCTCGACTGCGATTATTCAGGAGATGTGCTTACGGTTGGATTCAACAAGGATAAGCTAATCGAAGTGGTCAGCAACATAAGCAGTGACAACTTGATTCTGAGACTGTCGGCTCCGGGACGTCCAGGCTTGTTTATCCCAATCGAACAGGCGGAGAAAGAGGATTGGTTGGCATTACTGATGCCTATGGTCGTACCTAATATGTAAAAGTCGGTAAAATGGAATTGAATTTGAAGAAACCTCTGATATTCTTTGATTTGGAGACAACAGGAGTAAATGTCACCAAGGATAGAATCGTGGAGTTGTCATATATAAAAATTTATCCAAACGGTAAGGAAGAAGAGCGTACGATACGCCTGAATCCGGAGATGCCCATTCCGCCGCAAGCAACGGCGGTGCATCACATAACTGATGAGGATGTCAAAGACAAACCTACGTTCAAAACGATTGCAAAAGATTTGGATCGAGTGTTCGAGGGCTCGGACATCGCAGGATTCAACAGCAATAAATTCGATGTGCCGTTGCTTTCTGAGGAATTTTATAGAGCAGGTGTGCAGTTTGATGTGTCAAAAAGAAAAATGGTTGACATACAGACTATTTTTCATAAAATGGAGCAGCGCACACTTGTTGCCGCATATAAGTTCTATTGTGGTAAAAACTTGGAGGAAGCCCACTCTGCAAACGCTGACACAAGGGCAACATACGAGGTGCTGAAGGCTCAGCTTGACCGTTATCCTACGCTTGAGAATGATGTGGATTTTCTTGCAAAATATTCATCACAGAACAGAAACGTAGATTTGGCGGGACGGATTGTTCTAAACGATCAAGATGTGGAGGTGTTCAATTTTGGCAAATATAAAGGTCAGCCGGTGGAAACTGTATTGAAGAAAGATCCTGGGTATTTTGGCTGGATTCTTCAAGGCGACTTCGCGCAAAATACCAAGAGCGTCTTGACGAATATTAAACTAAGAATGAAATAATGCTGAAAGGGAAGCATATAATATTGGGCATAACAGGCGGCATTGCCGCCTATAAGTCGGTATCGTTGCTTAGACTCTTTGTCAAGGCTGGCGCTGAGGTGCAGGTCGTAATCACGCCTTCGGGAAAAGAATTCATAACGCCTGTTACATTATCTGCCTTGAGCGGAAAGCCTGTCATAAGTGAGTTTTTCACGGCAAACACAGGCAGCTGGAACAGTCATGTGGATCTCGGATTGTGGGCGGACGCTATGGTCATCGCGCCGGCAACAGCGTCTACGATTGGCAAGATGGCAAATGGCATTGCCGACAATATGCTCGTCACGACGTATTTGTCATCTAAGTGTCCTGTGTTCGTAGCTCCGGCTATGGATTTGGATATGTATAAGCATCCGTCCACACATGGTAATTTGGCAAAACTTGTTTCGTATGGCAATATTGTCATAGAACCTGAGGAAGGCGAACTTGCCAGCCACTTGATTGGAAAAGGCAGAATGGAAGAACCAGAAGCCATCTTCCGAATCATCGAAGGATATTTCTCCAAAGGTCGGCCGATGAAAGGAAAGCGGGTGTTGGTAACTGCAGGTCCGACGTATGAGAAAATAGATCCGGTGAGGTTCATCGGCAATTATTCATCCGGCAAGATGGGGTATGCGGTGGCAGATGAATTCGCCAACAGGGGAGCCGATGTGACCATTGTCAGCGGTCCGGTGTCGGTCAAACCAACGTCTGCCAATGTTAAGGTCATATCGGTGGAATCGGCGTTGGAAATGTATGATGCCGTGATGGCTCATACGGCAGATGTTGATGTGGCTGTGATGTGTGCAGCTGTGGCGGACTATCGTCCGGAATCGATGTCTTCCCGTAAAATCAAGAGGGAGAAGGACAGTGTGCCCGAAATAAAGTTGGTTAAGAATCCAGATATAGCCGCAGCTGTTGGAAAAATCAAGACAAACAAGCAGCTGCTTGTGGGCTTCGCTCTTGAAACCGACAATGCTGAACAGAACGCATTGGAAAAGTTGCGTCGAAAAATCTTGATATGATTGTCTTGAATTCTTTGGAGGACAAAGACAGCGGCTTCGGTGTTGACACGAACAAGGTGACGATAGT
Organism: Bacteroidales bacterium; assembly: GCA_022009815.1. Taxonomy (GTDB): domain Bacteria; phylum Bacteroidota; class Bacteroidia; order Bacteroidales; family Muribaculaceae; genus Limisoma. The sequence continues at coordinate 2,592,660 of CP091725.1, read as the reverse complement.
CGACTCTTCCGGAGAAATGCTCCGTCTGCCTGTAAAGCCCAAAAAAGATGTGGCGGTGGATATTGTGGATCATGTTGTTTTGAAATTGAAATAGCAATCAATGAAGAGTCTTAAGGTTATATTGGCGGTTGTGATTATGTCCTTGGGGGTTTCTCATTTGTTGGGCGCTCAAGAACTTAACTGTTCGGTTGAGATAAACACAGACAAAATCAGCGGCACTGACAAAAATGTTTTTACCACCCTGCAGACAGCCATTGCCGAATATATGAACAACAACCAATGGGGTAATGCCCAATTTATGGTCAATGAGAAGATTGACTGTAAGCTGTTTCGCTATGTCGTCTATAGATGGAACAAAGATGTCGGGGACATTGCAGGTGCAATCGACACGTCCGGTCTATAATAGCTCGTACACGACGACATTGATAAACTTTAAAGACAACAGCATTGAATTTGACTATCAGGAGAATGAGCCGTTGGTGTTTTCCGACAACAATATGGAGAGCAACCTGACAGCGATATTGAATTTCTATGCCTATCTTATTTTGGCTGTGGATTTTGATAGTTTTTCGCCTAATGGTGGCGATTACTACTATGAAAAGGCGGCCAATGTAGTGGCTATGGCGCAGAGCTCAGGCGAAAAAGGCTGGAAAGCATTTGAGGATAATAAAAACCGAAGTGCCGTGTTGAGCGCATTCACAGACAATTCAACAAAAGCAATTCGGACATTGCTGTACGACTATCACCGGAAGGGGTTGGACGAGATGGTGCTGAGCCCGGAAAAAGGCAAGTCGGTAATCACAAAATCGTTGGGTATTCTCAAGCAGATCCATGATGTGTCGCCGATGTCGGTAGCGTTGTCTATGTTCAAGGATGCAAAGCTGGATGAATTGGTGAATGTTTATTCAAAATCGAATCAGACAGAGAAACAAAGTGTTTATGAGTTGCTTTATCCGTTGTATCCAACAGAACGCGAGCGTTTGGACAAAATAAAAGAAGAAACAAAAAATTAGCCAAAGGGACATGCTGAAACGGTTGACAATTGACAATTTTGCTCTGATAAACCATATTGACGTCGCTTTGATGACGGGCTGTCGATTATAACAGGTGAAACTGGAGCGGGCAAATCAATAATTATAGGGGCTTTGTCGTTGCTTCTCGGGAGCCGCGCCGACAGCAAGTCGGTGAAAGACCGCAATGAGAAAATGGTCGTAGAGGCGGTTTTCGACATTGGCGACTATGATTTGAGGGCGCTTTTCGAAAGCTATGGATTGGACTATTTCCCCGAAGAAACGATTGTGCGAAGGGAACTTCTGCCATCGGGCAGAAGCCGGGCGTTCATCAACGATATGCCTGTTCAATTGGCAACATTGTCTGAGTTGACGCTCAGGCTTGTCGATATCCATTCGCAGCACAGCAATGCGTTGTTGCTCAAGCCTGCATATCAATTGGCGATGCTTGACGATCTTTCCGGCAACGGGGAGTTGCTGAAGAATTATAGAGAAGCATTCCAGGTTTTTCAAAATGTAAAGAAGGCATTTGAAGCCGCCAAGTCCAGAATTGAAAAGAATAAATCTGATGAGGAATATTTCCGTTTCCAATTGATTCAATTGGAAACGGCCAATTTGAAGTCTGATGAGCAGGAAGCTTTGGAAAAAGAGCAGAATGTGCTTGAAAATCAGACGCAAATAAAGGAGAGTCTGTCATTCGTGTCATACTCCTTGTCGGAAAATGAAAATTCGGCCGTTGATGCCATAAAGGGTGCAATCCGCAGTATGAGTCAGATAAGCCATGTCTATGATGGCGCATCTGAAATGGTGGAGCGGTTGGAGTCGGCAAAGATTGACTTACAGGATATTGCTGAAACGGTGGAACGGGATTGCCAAAACATCGGCGGGGATGAATCTGATTTGGAGCGGGTTGAGTCGAGGTTGAGTTTGATATACGGCCTTCAGCAGAAATTTCATGCAGAAACGGTTGATGGCTTGTTGGAAATACAGGCTTCGTTGAAAAAGTCGTTGGATGAGATTGACAACTCGGAGGAAGAACTGCAGTCGTTGCGTGAACAGATGGACAGAGCCGGCCGAAAAGTGTCGGAACTGGCTTTGTCGTTGACGCAGTCAAGAAAAGATGCCGCCGCTTTGTTTTTGTCGCAACTTGAGCGGAAGACCTCGTTTCTTGGTCTGAACAATTTCAGGGGAGAAATAGGGTTTGAACAAACGCAGCCATGCGCAACGGGGCAAGACAAAGTGCAGTTTAGGGTGGCATTCAATAAGAATCAACAGCCGATGCCTATTGAAACGACGGCATCGGGTGGCGAAATTTCCAGATTGATGTTATGCGTCAAGACAATCCTTGCTGAGAAAATGAAATTGCCGACCATCGTTTTTGATGAAGTCGACACAGGAGTGTCGGGAGAAGTGGCAAATAGAATTGGAGAAATGATGTGTTCTATTGCAGACAAATACAGGTGCTTACGATAACACATCTGCCTCAGGTGGCTGCCTTGGGAACGCATCATTATAAGGTATATAAACAGGATGTCGCAGAGGAGACTGTTACGGCAATCAAGTCGCTTGACCATAAGGAGAAAGTGCTGGAGATTGCAGGTATGCTCAGTGGTGCGGCAATAGATGCGGCGGCGATTGCCAATGCGGAATCGTTAATAAGAAAATAATATAAAAATGGACTATAAAGTGGATTATATCTTCGGAATGCGGGCAGTCATAGAGGCTCTTGCAACCGGAAAGGACATAGACAAAATTCTTGTAAAGAAGGATTTGTCGGGAGATTTGTCGAATGAGTTGTTTGCGGCGTTGAAAGACCGTCCGGATGTTGTAGTGCAGAAGGTGCCGGTGGAGCGCATCAACCGCATCACGCGTAAAAATCATCAAGGCGTGTTGGCATTCCTGTCGCCGGTAGCATACCACAATCTTGACAACCTTATTCCCGAGTTGTTGAATCAGGTCGGAATCCTTTGATTCTGCTTCTTGATGGGGTGACAGATGTACGCAATTTCGGCGCGATATCACGTACTGCTGAATGCGCTGGGGTGGATGCAATTGTGATACCTGAACGAGGCAGCGTGTCGGTCAATGGCGACGCGGTAAAGACCTCGGCGGGCGCATTGCTGCATTTGCCTGTGGCGAGAGTGGCTAATTTGAACAGGACGATAAAGACGCTTAAAGACAGTGGCTTCACAATAGTTGGTGCGACTGAGAAGTCAAGTCAGAACTACACCACGTTTGACTTTACATCGCCTGTCGCGATAGTAATGGGCGCGGAGGAAACAGGTATCAATCCGGAAAATTTGCGTCTGTGCGACTGTCTTGCTTCAATTCCGATGCGTGGAAAAGTCAATTCGTTGAATGTGTCGGTTGCCGCTGGAATAATGATTTATGAGGTGATAAGACAGCGCATGCTCGCTGATGCGCTTTGATGATAATGATAAAATAGGTATCTTTGCAAAGAAATAACAAGGAAATATGATAAATAGAGTTCTTATACGAATCAAGGTGGTTCAAATGGTCTATTCATATCTTTTGACAAAAGATGGTATGAAAATGAGTGAGGCTTTGAAAACATTGTCTCAGAGCATGGATAAATCTTATGAATTGTACCACTATCTCCTTATACTGCCGATTGCGTTGACAAACCTTCAAGAGCAACGGCTTGACAATGCCCGTAACAAATATCTCCCAGACGAGGCTGATTTGAATCCGAATACTAAATTTATAGACAATCTGTTTATTGCCAAATTGCGCGATAATGAGATGCTTAATGAGTATCTGAAGGCACTTCCTCTTTCATGGGATTCGGAGGAGATTTATTTGCGCCTTGCACTGGATAAGATTCTCAATTCTGAGATATATAGCGACTATATGGCCGATGAAAACCGGTCGTTGGCTGCGGATTGCGAATTTTGGAGAGAGGTGATGCGCAAGATTGTTCTTGTTGATGAGAATCTTTCGGATGTGCTTGAGGCAAAATCCATTTATTGGAATGATGATTTGGAAACAATCGGCACTTTTGTGCTGAAAACAATCAAGCGGTTTGCAGAGGATGATTTTGTGGAACTCCTGCCTCAGTTCAAGGATTCTGAAGACCGTGCCCTCGGAGAAAAATTGTTTATGGGTGCCGTCCAAAATCAGGATAAATACATGGCTCTTATTGAAAATTTTGTCAACAAGGAGTCGTGGGACATTGACCGGTTGGCGTTTATGGACGTTGTCGTGCTTCTCGTCGCTTTGGCGGAGGTTGAAAATGTGCCGTCGGTACCGACTAAGGTCACGCTTAATGAATATATCGAGATAGCGAAATATTACAGCACACAAAAGAGTGGTCAGTTTGTTAACGGAATATTGAATGCAATCATTGTGCATTTGAAGAAAGATGGCCTTTTGGCAAAAAATTAGGCAGAACAGATAGACTATTCGTTGAATATTTTTATCTTTGCATATAAACTCTTGAATAGAGAGACTAAGTAGATATTAAAAACAAAAATTTATGGATATGTTATTGAATTCAATTCTTCTTAACACAGACGCGCAAGGCGGCGGAATAATGCAAATCGGTATGATTGTGTTGTTGATTGCCGTATTCTATTTCTTTATGATTCGTCCGCAAAACAAGAAACAGAAAGAAATCAAGAAATTTCGTGAAGGCATACAGAAAGGTGATAAAGTTATTACTGCTGGTGGTATTTACGGAACAATCAAAGAAATAAAGGAAACTCATTTTGTCCTTGAGATTGCCGACAATGTGAAAATCAGCATTGACAAAGGTTCGGTATATCCGTCAATCGACGCAGCTCAACAAGCTAAATAAGAAAATAACCGTTTAAGATTTAAGCCATTCACTGGACAAATTGGTTTGGCGAATGGCTTTTTCTATATATGGCAATGGAGTGGTACAAAAACGTGAAAATGTTCTTTTCCTCGGCGAGGGGAAGGGATGTGTTGCTGTATGTTTTGTTTGTTACCATATCCGCAATTTTCTGGTCGGTGCTGACGCTTGGAAATTCAATGCAGACGCACTACAAGGTTAAACTGACAATAGACGGGATACCGGAAGGCACTACATTGATAACGGATGCTCCTGAATATATCGATGTATCGGTAAGAAACAACGGCTATGCTTTTGTCAGGTACATGGTGGGAGCCATCCCGGAGGTGTCGATCAATTTCGGCCGTTTTGCAGATGGCAAAGGCCGGGTGGTCTTGGCCAAGCAAAATATTGAGGATTTACTGCGCGAGGCGTTTGGCAAGGATGCCAGTATCGATGCGTTCTCTCCAGAGCAATTGGAATTAAGATACACGACCAATCCAGGAAAAAAAGTGCCGGTTGTGGTTGATGGCGACTTCACGTCCGACTTGCAATATGTGGTGAACGGGAATGTGAAAGTGACACCAGGGTATGTTACCGTGTTTTCTGATGTCGACAATCTGAGCTCAATAGAAGCAGTGTTGACAAAGCATATTGTGCGCCACAATCTGAAAGAGTCAGAAACCGTTAAGGTGGCGTTGCTGAAGAAAGAAAATGTGCGAATAGAGCCTGATTCTGTCGTGGTAACAATCCCGGTTGAACCATTGGTGAGCAAGGAGCAGGAAGTGGCAATAACGGTTGCCAATTGTCCTGAAGGAGAGCATTTGGTGGCGTTTCCGGCAACAGTTAAGATATCATATCTTGTGCCGTTAAGCGTGTATAATAAGAATACGTCACAATCGCCAGTGGTGTTTGTTGACTATAAAGACGTGCAAAATGGCAAGAATAAAATTCCGTTGCACACAGCCAAATCGAATGTGTTTCAAGGCGTCTCATTGCCTGTGGACAGTGTGGAATATATAATTGAATGATAATGAAGACGGTTGCTATAACTGGCGGTATCGGAAGTGGCAAAAGTGTAGTGTCAAGACTTTGCGCATGGAGGGCTATCCGGTTTATGACTGTGACAGCCAAGCGAAGCGGATAATGGACAATGATGCAGAAATCCAACGGCAACTTCAGAATGCATTCGGTGAGGACGTGGTTGTGGATGGGGTCATACATCGGCAGAAATTGGCGAGCGTGGTGTTTGGCAATTCGGAAAATTTGCGAAAACTGAATGCCATTGTCCATCCGGCGGTAATTGCCGACATAAAGAAATGGTCGGTTGCCGAGCAGAAGGATTTGGTTTTTGTCGAGACTGCCATCCTGAGGGAAAGTGGGATGGAAACGCTTGTTGATGAAGTGTGGGTGGTCGATGCTCCAAAAGATATCCGCGTGGCGAGGGTCATGGTCCGCAACAATATGCCTGAGGAGGATGTGAGAAAGAGAATCGATAGCCAAAATGACAACCCCAAATTTTCTGTGCCTACATCGGTGGTTGAAAATTATGGAAGCAACTCAGTCATTGTACAGGTGCAAAACTTATTGAAAACAATGTTTAATAAACAAAATACGAAGTAGATTATGATTAAAAACATTCTATGCATATCCGGCAAGCCAGGCTTGTTCAAGCTGGTTTCGCAAGGAAAAAATATGCTTATTGTAGAGTCTTTGACAACAAAGAAACGTACGCCTGCATATTCTCACGATAAAATCGTGTCGTTGGGAGATATCGCTATTTATACCGACGAGGAAGAAGTTCCTTTGTCGCAGGTGTTCCAGACTATTTACGATAAAGAGGGCAAGAAATTGGAAGTGTCAGATTATAAAACTGACGCTTCTTTGGAGAAATTCTTTGCGGAAATTCTTCCAAATTATGACCGCGAACGTGTGTATAATACAGACATCAAGAAAGTTATATCTTGGTATAACTCGCTGATTGATGCCGGCTATACGGAATTCTACAAGCCTGAAAACAAGGAAGAGGAGCCCAAAGAGGAAAAGTAATAAGAATAAAATAGACAGGAGGATGGTAGGGCTCTTCGGCTTTATCGTCTTCCTTTACTTTTGTCGGAATGAAACGATTGGCTATATTGGCGTTTGCCATGTCTGTAATGGCGGCCCTGCTGACGGGATGCCATACATCTAAGAAAGTGACAACAACAGATACTCCCGGTTCTCCCAATTCGGAGGTTGTTGCGGTAGATTCGTATGGCTATTTGTCGAGGCGTCTTGGCATCAGCATAGGAAAGCACGACAAAGAAAATTTAGAACTCTTTACCGTTGCCGAAAAATGGCTTGGTGTGCCTTATCGCTATGGGGGCAACACTAAAAAGGTTGCGATTGCTCGGGCTTTGTGTCGCAGGTGTATAAGGCAGTCTATGGCAAATCGTTGGAACGTAATTCAGCGGCGATACGCGACAAGAATTGCAGTAAAATCAGACGTAGCCAATTGAGAACCGGAGATCTTGTTTTTTTCAAGACGGGTTCGTCGCGAAAAATCAACCATGTGGGCATCTACCTTAAAGATGATAAATTTATCCATGCCTCTTCAAGCAAGGGGGTTATTGTCAGCAGTCTGGAAGAGAAGTATTATATTAGAACATATGTGTGTTCCGGACGCGTGGATTAATCCGCTCGGAATGGAATTTTGTTTTTTCGCGCATAATCAATTAGTGTGTCCCGCCGCTCTTTGTAAATCTCTCTTGGAATAATTACGGTGTCGGCGTCAAAGTAGTCAGGCAGGTCTGAAAGTTGGTTGTAGTACCTATGGGTGAGAACAGCATAGTCAACCTTTGTCGGTTTGTCGTTTTTATCGTGAAGCTTGCGATAATTCCCGACAACAAAAACGTAACTTTTACCATTGATCCATGCAAATGGATATGAAAAACGGATGCCATCGGAGTTTAGACTGTCACGGTCGTATACGATGGAGTCAAAACGATGCCTCGCTAAAAATTTATCTGCATTGGCAATAAAATCTTTTGCAAGAATGGTGTCATTCAGAGAATTCAGAATGTATAATTTGTCGTTTTGAAAGCCACGATGTCGGTTGAACTGTATTCCGAAGCGATGAAATGTCCGGATTTCGGCGTTGCAAGATTGTTTGCCGTGACGGATGCAACGACAGCGCAAAGCAAGGCAACACAAGCGTATTTCAGAATGCGTGTGGCTGAGAATTCAAGCATCAGTCCGGCGATTATGGCCGATGCGGATAGCAAAGTGGCGGAGAGCCCGTCAATCCAAATGTTGTTGACCGCTGGCAGGTAGTTGATACAGAAGTGGGATGTTTGAATCATATACTCGTAAAGCAAGTCGATAAAACCAATCAATGCGCCAAGTTGGTATCCCAATGCGGCTATTGCTATCGCGGATACATTCAGAAGCAGTATCAATGGCAGCAAAGGAACTATGACAAAGTTTGTGATGAAAAAGCTTGTAGGGAATGAATTAAAATAGTAAATGATAAGTGGCGCGGTTGCCAATTGTGCAGCCAATGTGACAGACAGGGATGATGACGCATAGTTGAGGATAGGGTTTGATGAACGCGGCAGCAGGTTGTTTGCCCAGAGAAGGATGCCTGTCACGGAGAGAAAGCTCAATTGGAATCCGACGTCATAAATTGCATTGGGGGAAAATATCAAGATGAAGAAAGCGGAGGCGGCAAGAGCGTTGATGGATGAATGCTTGCGTAAAAATATTTTTGACGCATAAACAAATGAAACCATGATGGCGGCTCTTATGGCTGAGCTGGACAGCCCGGTAAATGCAACATAAAACCAAATGCAGGCGAGGATGGTGAAAAATTTGAATTCGTTCATCCGCGGGCCTCTGATGGGAAACAAAAGGGCGGACAGGATGATTGTGATTACACCGATGTGAAGCCCGCTGACCGCAAGAATGTGCGCAAGCCCAGCTTGAGAAAATGCTTGCTTGTCAGAATCCGACATGTAGCGGCGGTCGCCAGTGCAGAATGCTATAGAAAGGCTTGCTGCGCCATTGCTAATGCCGGAAAGTCGGATGAGATGTATTATTTTTTGCTTTGTGCGGTCGGTCCATGCGCGTAGGCTGTTTATGCCCGGTGATTGAATATTCCCCTTCTTTCAGCGGGCATTCGTATAAAATGCCCTGTCGCTTCATGTATAAGGCATAGTCGAAAGAATATGGGTTGTTTGTGCTCGTTATAGGCTCGATGGTTCCGCGGCAGGCAATCACATCACCGACATGGATGGAGTAGTCGTTGTGTATGGTAATAAGTCGCAGTTTCGTTTTCTTCTGTCCGATTTGAGCAGCGACAGTCAGGTCGGAGGAAAAGTCACGTTGCCGGATTTCATCAACTGTTCCGGAAAACGCTATTTCTTTTCCGATGAATCGCTCATCAATGTTGTTTGGTGTGTTGAGATAGGAGCATAGCCATCCGAACGAGGCAAACATAAGAAGAAGCGACATGTTTGAGAAGATGTGCCAGATGCCGAATCTGTATGTCTTGGTGAGCAACATTCTTGCAATGAGGCATATTGCTGTGCCCAAGGCAAGAAAAGACGGCATAAAGCATCTGTCTCCTATGTCGAACAGGAGTATGCCAACCGCAAAAGGAATGGTTATCTTTAGAAAAGGATTGGCAGCAAAAGAGAAGGGCCGCTTAGTCATTCCAGATTCTCCAGGCAGCGAGGGCTTGGCCGATAAGCATTTCCATACCGTTTATTGTGTCGGCGCCGTATTGCTTCGATTTGCGGAGAAACAATGTTTCTTCAGGGTTGTATGTCAGGTCAAAGCAGATGTGGCTTGATGAGATTCCTTGATAGGGGATGTCGGGGCAGGCGTCTACGTTGGGAAACATCCCGAGAGGTGTCGTGTTGACAATAATTTGATGAGAGGAAACAATCTGCTCCGTCAGGTCTGTATAAGCCATTTTCCCGTTTCCTGATGTGCGCGAGGCAAAATCGATTGATATTCCGAGTGAGCGTAGGCAATGAGCCACGGCTTTGCTGGCTCCGCCTGTGCCGAGAATCAAGGCAGATTTGTGGTGGGACCGGATGTGTGGAGCAATAGAGTCGTGAAATCCGATGATGTCAGTGTTGAAGCCAATTGTTTTTACAAGCTCGCCCTTACGCACGAATTTGATGACATTGACAGAGCCTATTGCTTGCGCGTCTTTGTCCACTTCGTTTAGAAGAGGGATTATCTGTTGTTTGTATGGGATAGTCACGTTCAGACCGCATATTTCGGATTGGAGGAAAATGTTTCCGGCAAGTGAAATGTCGTCAATCTCAAAATTGCGGTATTCGGCATCTATGTCCTCGTTGCGGAATTTGTTATTAAAGAATTTCCGAGAGAAAGAATGCCCGAGAGGGTAGCCGATTAACCCGAATATTTTAGTAGCCATTGCTGTTGAGTTTCTATGAAATGTTTAAATGTCAGTAAATATTTTATGTCTCTTAAGTTCACAAAAGTTTCCCTTTTGGGAAAATGCGGCGCTGCTCAACTGATGAAGAAATAATCCGGCATTGAGGATTCTGACTTCGTCAGGTTGAGACGTATTCTGCGCATCGCAACTGTCGCCAACGGTAATTCTGCCGTTGCAATGTGTTGGATTGCAGTATAATCCGGCATGTTGCCAGCTGAGTCTTGTGGCGAGAGCCAGACGAAGCGGAAACAATCATGGACATATATGGGCATAAAAATATATTTAAAAAGTCAGATATGGAAATTTGAATGGATATTATTTTAATCTAAATGCGTAATTCTATAATTCGACAAAAAATCGTACTTTTGTAGAGAAATTGAAAATATGAAGTCGAGATTCTTGAGAACGTTACTTTTGGCGGTATTCGTCGCTGCATTTTGTGTTAATGCAGTGGCGAAAGATTTTGTGTTGGTCATCGATGCCGGACATGGAGGAAAAGATGTCGGGGCGGTGGGCGACTACGCAATGGAAAAAGATGTGAATCTTGGCGTTGCATTGAAGTTTGGCGAACTGGTGAAGAAACATTGCAAGAATGTAAAAGTCGTTTATACAAGGGATGCGGATTTTTTCGTTTCATTGCAGGACAGGGCAAATATAGCAAACAAAGCAAAAGGTGATTTGTTCGTGTCGATACATACTAACTCAGTTGACAAAAAATCGCCAAGCCGCTATACGGTCACTGGGTCGGAAACATATACATTGGGACTGCATCGGTCTAATGAAAACCTTGAGGTGGCTAAGCGCGAGAATTCGGTGATTGAACTTGAGGATGATTATTCTGCAAAATATCAAGGATTCGACCCGAACTCTGCCGAATCATATATCATTTTTGAATTGAATCAGAGCAAGCACATGGAGCAAAGTATCAATTTCGCGTCATACGTGCAGGGGGAGTTCAAAAAGTGCGGACAAGTGGACAAGGGCGTGCGTCAGGCGGGCTTCTGGGTGCTTGCCAAGACGGGAATGCCGGCAGTGCTTGTCGAACTTGATTTCATATGCAATCCTAAAAGGGAGAAATTCCTGTCGTCGGACGATGGCCAGGAGAAATTGGCTAAATCATTGTTCAATGCTTTTTGCCAATATAAAGAAGGTTATGACTATTATAAAAATGGTAGAAACCGTGACAAGGTGGAGGAAAACAGAACACCTGAGAAGCGGAGGACAACGGTTGCTGAAAGCAATCGTAATAAAGTGGAATATAGAATACAATTCTTGTCGAGTGGTAAAAGATTGCCGTTGACTTCTCGACAATTCAAGGAATTGAAATGTAGAATATTATGAGGATGGAGGCGTCTTTAAGTACACAACGGCTTCTACTTTCGACAAGCGACAGGCATTGCAGTCGCTTGCTGAGGTGCAAGAACTGTTTGAAGATGCTTTTATCGTCGAGTTTAAGAATGGACAAAGAATAAAATAGTTAATTATGAAAAAAATATTTACAAGAGAGATATTGATCGGTTTGATTTTGGTGATTAGTTTGTCAATCCTATTTATCGGAATTGACTTCTTGAAAGGCATCAATGTGTTCAAATCGTCAAATTTATATTATGTGGCATTCAAGGATGTCTCCGGCTTGGCGGAGGCGGCTCCTGTTACGCTTAACGGAATGAAAGTGGGGCAGGTGACAGGTATGGAATATGACTATGAGCATCCTGGGAATGTGTTGGTGGAAGTAAATCTGGACTCTTCTGTCAAATTGACAAAAGGCACTAAATTCACAAAGGCTGTAAGCTTGCTTGGAACAGGTGCGTTGGCGATAGAGATGGCTCCGGGCAACTCTTATGTGGAAGCCGGCTCGGAGATGGAAGGAGAGAGCCAGAAAGACATGATGGCAGATATCTCAACCGAGGTGTTGCCTCAGGTGGTTGAAATGCTGCCAAAACTAAACAGCATCTTGGCACACGTGGATTCTTTGGCTGCCAATCCGGCATTACAGAAAACAGTTACGCGTCTGGATGCGATATCGGCCAACATAGAGTTGCTTACGGCACGTTTGGCGGCAACATCGCAGAGAATCGACCCGATGGTCAGCAACGTGAATGGGCTGACTAAGGATTTGACTGCAATATCAGCTGACTTGAAGCAGTTGAGTGCAGAACTTAAGGAGTTGCCTTTGTCTGAGACTATGGATAACGTGAAATCGACAACGGCCAATCTGAAAACATTTACGGGAAAACTGAACGGAACAGACTCCTCTTTGGGCTTGTTGCTTAACGACAGGGGGCTGTATGACCACATCGATTCTACGGTGAACAGTCTGGACTCTTTACTCATCGACCTGAAGGCTCATCCGAAAAAGTACGTAAATTTCAAATTGTTTTAGATAAATCTTTGAACGGCTTATTCGGAATGATTCCAAATAAGCTGTCTGAGCTTATTTGTTTTTCAGGTGGATTAAAATCCTAATAATTAGGAAGTATGTTGCATCTGTTGCGCCAATTACGGTGTCTTGTGCTGAAAAATGTAAACATCAGACAGTCAACAGGTTGCGACTAAATGTGCGGGTGAGTTTGAAAAGTTTTGTAACTGCTTGATATTGTTGGTGTTGGATGTGTTGTGAAAAAAGCAAATTATTTTACATTTGTTTAATCCGAAATATATTACAAAATTTGCATTTGGAAATACAGTGAGATAATGACAGCAAACAATAGCGAAAGATGGAAAAAGTGCCAAGAGATTATTAAGGATAATCTCGGGCCGGACCCGGTTCCTTATGAAACCTGGTTCGCCCCTATTGTAGAAGAAAGTTTTATAAACAATGTCTTGACATTGCGTGTCCCGACAAACTTCTACGCAGAGGTGCTTGAAAGTCGCTATCTTGATTTGTTGCGTGCAACTTTGTTCCGCGTGTATGGCAAGGGAATAAAGTTGAACTATTCTTATGACATTGTAAAAGATGTGCCGGAATCGCATGTGGTAACACAGGTGCCGCACAAGAGTCCTGCAGTGCAGGAAATGAATCCATTTGTGCAGCAGGACCGTTTTTCGAGCGTGGCGCTCGATTCACAGCTGAATCCGATATATACATTTGAGAATTATTGCGAGAGCAAAAGCAATAAATTGGCATTTACCATAGCTAATGCGATTGTTCGACATCCTGAAACAAACGTTCAACCCGATGTTTATATTCGGTCCAACAGGTGTTGGAAAGACTCATTTGATTCAGGCGATAGGTATAGGCATGAAGGAGGAGAATCCTGATTTGCGTGTGCTTTATCTCAGCGCCCGTACGTTTGAGTCGCAATATACTACAGCGGTAAGAAACAATAAGGTCAATGACTTTATAAATTTCTATCAAAGCATTGATATGCTTATTATGGACGATGTCCAGGAATTTGCAGGCAAAACGGCTACACAAAACACATTCTTCCATATCTTCAATCATTTGCACAACAAACAAAGACATTTGATATTGTCGTGCGATTGTCCTCCGTCTGAATTGGATGGAATGGAGCCTCGTTTGTTGTCGAGGTTCAAATGGGGCATGACGGTGGAATTGTCGAGCCCGGACTATGAATTGCGCCGTAATGTGTTCTTGAAAAAGCTCTTCAGGCCGGTGTCGAAATTCCGGAAGACATTGTGGACTATGTGGCAGAGAATGTGAAGGACAATGTGCGTGAGATAGAAGGTGTATTCGTGTCGTTGATGGCGCATTCTACGGCTCTTAATCTGCCTCTGACTGTCGATTTGGCAAGAAATGTGTTGTCCAACTCAGTCAAGATGAGCCGCCGTCAGGTGACGTTTGATGTGATTGTCGACGCTGTATGCTCGCAGTTCAGCATTGACAAGGATTTGCTCTATGGCAAGTCGAGAAAGCGTGAGGTAGCCGATGCGCGCCAGTTGGTGATGATGCTTGCCAAGAAACACGCAAAGATGTCGTCTACCAATATCGGTTTGAAGCTGAACCGCAACCATGCCACTGTGCTTTATGCATGCAAGGCTATCGAGGAGCGCGTTTCTGTGGAGAAAGACTTCCGTCAGTTTGTAGGACAGATTGAGGCTAAACTGAATTAGAAAGAATCAAAGGATAAACAAAAATGGCAAATTCGGGAAGCGAATTTGCCATTTTTGTTTTGGTTATAATTCTGTGTTGAAATTCGATGAATGCTTGAATTGCGTATTCATGATCAGCGATGGAGCCTGTTTCCATGGCTGAGTGCATTGCCCAGATAGGGTTGCCGACGTCGACACCGTCAATGTCGATTTGCGACGTGAGAATGTTGCCCAAAGTCGATCCTCCTGCCACATCCGAATGATTTACGAAATACTGGCAAGGTACGTTGGCTGCATGGCAGACTTCCTTGAAGATGGCTGAAGAATGAGCATCTGTCATATATTTGCAGTTGGCGTTTATCTTTATGACCGGACCACCTCCCATCTTAGGGTGGTTGGTGGGGTCATATTTTTCCGGATAGTTAGGATGTGCTGCGTGGGCATTGTCGGCAGAAACAAGAAACTTCTGGACAAAGCTTGGTAGAAGCCCTCGTCGTCGAGTCCCATGCATGTTGAGACACGATGCAGTATTGATGCAAGCACAGGCGATGCCGCCCCTTGTTTTGTTCCGCTGCCCGTTTCTTCGTTGTCGAATATTGCCATGACTTTTGTCGTTGCGGGGTTGTCGCTGTTCAGGAGCGCCGACAATGCTGCGTGAGCCATGCTGAGGTCGTCGATTCTGCCGGAGCAGATGAATTCCTTGTTGAAGCCGACAAGCTGCGATTTCTGGCAATTATAGAGCATAAGGTCGAAATCCAGAATGTCTTTGGAGTCGGCAATTTCAAGCCTCTCTTTGATTTGGTCTATTAAGAAATTGTTTTTCGACATTGAGTCGCTGACAATTGCAGCGATAGGGAGCATGTCTTTCTGTTTTGAAAGGGGATTTCCTGCATTGACATTTCGGTTGAAGTGGATTGCGAGATGCGGAATAATCAAAACAGGACTGGCGAAATCAATCAATCTTGTGATTGGTCGTGCTGGATTTTGTGGATTGCGTACAATGACCCTTCCGGCAAGCGACAATGGACGGTCGAACCAAGTGTAAAGTATAGGGCCGCCGTAAACCTCCGTGTTGAGTTTAAGCACACCGTCGGCAAGCATTTCTGGATTTGGCTTGATTCTGAAACAAGGGGAGTCGCTATGGGCGGAAATCATATTGAATCCGCTTTGGTCAAGAGGCGTTTCTCCTATAACAAATCCAAAAATGGCGGTGTCGTTCTTTTTTACGTAATATTTTCCGCCTTTTTCCAAATTCCATCGTTCGGATTGCTTTAGCTCTTGGAATCCGTTGTCGTCAAGATAGCGTTGGATTGTTGCAGTGGCAAAGAAGTTGCATGGGCTGTTGTCGAGAAAATCCAACAACGAATAGGCATTTGTCCGTTCCATAATGATATTAGTTATATTCGTATTTAATGTGGTGCAATGCTCTCAACACGTTACAGAGCGTTTGGCCCCAAACGACCTTGAAATTATCCTTACAGAAGCTCATGCATTCGTTGATTTGGTCGCTGGTCGCGTCTTTCGCTGCGTGGAGGAAGTCGTATAGATATTGGAAAATGTCGGCAAGATATTCCGATATGCTGACGGCAATAGGCGTGTCGGAAAATTTCATGTCCGACTCAAAGACTTCAAGAATAGTGTCGTCTTCGCCAATCAAAGTCTCCAATTTGCGGCGCACGCTGTCATAATAGATTTCATCAAGGTATGAATCGATTATGACAGAGTCGTCAATCTCCGTCTCGTTAAAATCGGAAATGGCTATATATATTCGTGGCAGGAGTTTGAGTAGCTTGTCGACAAATTCGTTTTTCTCATAATTTGCGCAACTTTCCAACGTCTGGCAATACTCGTTTGCAAGTCCGATGAACAGAATGCTGTTGTTTGATATTTCAGTCATATTGGTGCTCAGTTTTTATAAAGGTTGTTGAACATAATATATTCTCTCACTTTGTCTGGCAATAGAAAATGTAAATCAAGACCTTTTTTTGCACAGTGGCGTATATGAGTCGACGACAATTCTATTTCAGGCGCTTTGACTATCTCCACGTTGTCGGGCAGTGTTTTGTCAGGAGGTAGAGGAAATCCAGGCCGGGGGTAAATGACAACTCCAAAATCGGCGATAATTTCATCGAAGGCTCTCCATCTGTCGAAGATAAGCCAATTGTCGCTGCCGATAATCAGCTTGAAATCGTGCTCTGGATATATGCGTTTTAATTCGCGTAAGGTTGATATGGTGTATGATGGGACAGGCATGTGAAACTCCACGTCGCACACTTTGAGGCCGTCGCATCCGTCAATCGCAAGTCTCGCCATGTTCAGCCTGTGTTGCGACATCGCATCGCTTGTTTCTTCTTTCAGAGGGTTTTGTGGCGATACGTTGAGCCAAACCTCGTCAAGCTCTGATGATTGCAGAATATGGCTGGCTACAATGCAGTGACCTATGTGGATGGGATTGAAAGAACCACCGAAAACACCGATTTTCATTATTTGGAAATGAATGATTCAATTACTTCGCGCGTCTTTGCAACGGCTTTGTCAAGGTCGTCGTTTACAATGTTGACATCATATTGTGGTGCAAATGTCAATTCAAAGGCAGCTTTGTCGACACGTTGGTTGATTGTGTCGATGTCGTCTGTGGCACGACCGACAAGTCTCTCTCTCAAGACCTCGATTGATGGTGGCGTAAAAAACAAAGACAATGCTTCGGGATACTGCTTCTTGACATTCAATCCTCCTTTTACATCAATGTCGAGAATGAGATTGTGCCCCGATTCGAGAATCTTTGAAACCTCGGATTTGAGAGTTCCATAAAATCGTCCGGGATACACCTCCTCGTATTCAACAAAGGCATTCTCTGAGATGAGACGTTGGAAATCCTCAGTTGTCAAGAAGTGATAATTTACACCGTCAGTCTCGCCTTTGCGTGGAGCGCGGTTTGTGGCGGAAACGGAGAATTGCAGACGCAAATCTGCATCCTCCATAAGCTTTCCAATTATGGTTGACTTGCCAGTGCCCGAAGGCGCGGAAACGATTATGATTTTACCTTGCTTCATAATTACATGACATTCAGCACCTGTTCTTTAATCTGTTCGAGTTGGTCTTTCATTCTGACCACAACCTTTTGCAGTTCGGCTTGATTTGCCTTTGATCCCATAGTGTTGATTTCACGGCCCATCTCCTGACTGATGAATCCCAATTTTTTCCCTTGTCCATGGTTTCCGTTGAGAGTCGAGATAAAGTAGTCGAGATGGTTCTGCAAGCGAAGTTTTTCTTCTGTGATGTCAAGTTTCTCGATGTAGAATATCATTTCCTGCTCAAATCGGTTTTTGTCGTAGTCTACATCTCCGAGTTTCTCAAGCGATTCCTGAATGCGGCTTTGATTTTTGTCACACGTTCGTTCTCGTATTGAGGCACTTCGTTGAGCAAATCCTGAATGCAGTGTATTTTGTCTTTAAAGAAAGTGGCAAGGCGGTTGCCTTCTTGTGTGCGGAACTCCACAAGTCCTTCTATTGCATTGTTCACAACAGAGAACAATGAGTCTTTTTCGGCATCATCGATTTCCGACACATCCGTTTTCAAAACGTCTGGCAGTTTGATTAAAACGCTTAGCCAATCTTGAGGAAGCGGTATCTGGAGATTTTTAGCCAATTCTTCAATTTGAAGTTTGTAGGCTGCAGCTGCAGACTGATTTATGGTAGTTGTTGAGTCGGCAGAGATGGTCTCTACTGAAATTACGACATCAACTTTGCCTCTTTCAAGACGTTGCGAGATGATGCTGCGAATCGGCAACTCAAATTCGCGGAATTGCTGAGGAATTCTGATGGACAAGTCCATCTGTTTGCTGTTAAGAGATTTAATTTCAGCGGTAAATCTTTTGCCTTTGCATTCGATGGTCGATTTACCATAGCCAGTCATGGATAATATCATATTTCTTTTTCTTTTCCACAAAAGTACATCATTTTTATGAATGTTGCGAATTGTTTCGCTAAAATGTAAGTGTTGTTGCCGTCAAATATATTGTGCTATTCAAAACGGATTGACTTTGACGGCTTTATTGATGAGATGATGTATGAGGGTAATAGCAGTACGATTGCAGACAGCAAAATGATACCTATGTTCAGAATAAGTAGCCACCAGCTGAATTCAACGGGAACGTAGTTCATGAAATATGACTCTGAGTCAAGTTTGATTATATGGAATTTGTCCTGAATGAGAAGCAGTGCGAACGCAATGGCATTGCCGATGATGATTGCGCTGAACAAAATCTTCATCATGATGGCAATGAATATCAACCGGATGCTTTTGTCGGTTGCGCCAAGCGCTTTGAGTACGCCAATGGTGTTTATTCTGTTGAGCACGATGATAATCAGGCATGCGATGATTGAAAAGCACGCAACAAAAGCCATCAGTCCAAGCACTACGGCTATGTTGGTGTTCAGCAAGTCGAGCCATGCGAAATGGGTGGGATTGCTTTCGCGTATGGTTGATAGTTGGAATTCGCCTGACAAGGATGTCTGCCCAGATGTTATGCGTTTTGTCAGGCGGTTGATGATGCCGGCTCTTACGTCGTCAATGTCGTTGCCTGATTTGCAATCCACGCCTATATATGATCCGGTGCTGGCGTCCCATTGGTTTACAGACTGCAGAGTTTTTAAATTCCCGACAAGAATATGTTCGTCGAAAGTGTCGAAGTCTGTATTGAAATTCCGCAAATATTGCATCTGCGCATCCTGACCTGTTGGTTGTTCATAAAATATATGTATAGCTTGTCGCCGATATGAAGTTGCAGTTTGTCGGCGGTAGCCTTCGATACAAGTACATTGTTTCCGGAAATGTCCGCTTTGCCATCAGTCAATGTGCTGCGGATATATGACAAGTCATAGTTGCCGGAAATGCCTTTGAATCGCAGCCCGGAAAATCCGTCGGGAGATTTCAGCACACAGGGAATCTCGCTGATCAGGTAGACAGACTTGATTCTCGGGTCGGCTTTTGAAGACAGCAGGGTAGACAGCTCGCTGTTGAAGTCAATGTAGCTTCTGATCATATTGTCGGAACTGTCAAGGTGCTTGTTGAAGATTTTTATATGGCTGTCAAGGTTGGTTATCTTGTTTATTATAGTTGATTTAAATCCAGTCACAACCGATACCGCAACAACCATTATGACTATAGCCAGAATCATTCCGGTTATGGCGACATTGAGGGTCGAAACAGCGGATCGTCCGTTGTTTGTCTGTTTGTTTAATTGTAATCGTTTGGCAAAAAATAATTCAAATCTCATAACATTGTGCTAAGACAGTGCAAAATTAAGGCATTTCTTCCAATGTTGTGTTATGGAATTGTTTTAATGTCGCATTTTGTGTGCGATGTTGCAAAATCAACTCTGATGGTGCGATATGGAGGGTAAATGAAAGCAAAAAGCCTTAATATCTGTCGAAATGATAATAAAAATGCAGTTTGGGTTGAATTAGTCATATGAAATGTGTACCTTTATGCCCGATTTTATAAATCTACAAAAACGATTATATGAAAGTATTAAAGTTTGGAGGAACATCTGTGGGCACGGTGAAAAGCCTGACCCACGTGAAAAGAATTGTCGAGAGTGAGGAAGAACCGGTGATTGTCGTAGTGTCGGCATTGGGCGGTATAACAGATATGCTTATTGCGACTGCACGAATGGCCTCCAAGGGGGATACATCATATCTGCAAAATTATGCAAAAATAATAGAGCGTCACAATGATGTGATAAATGGGATGGTGCCAAAAGACAAGCTTTGGATGTGCACTCGGTTGTGGATCCTTTGCTGGAAGAACTTGGCAACATTTATCGAGGAGTGGCATTAATAAAGGATTTGTCTTCCCGTTCATTGGATATAATTGTCAGTTATGGCGAGCGACTCTCGTCGGCGATTATAAGCAGAATTATTGATTCTGCACAATATTTTGATTCGCGGAATTTCATAAAGACAGTAAGGCAATTCAATAAGCATGTGGTGGATTTTCCGACTACGGAGAGTCTTGTTCGCAGTGTGTTTGACCGTTTTTCCGGGAAAGTGGCAGTTGTGCCTGGCTTTATATCTTCTGATAAAGAAAATGGCGATATAACAAATCTTGGCAGAGGAGGTAGCGATTATACAGCGTCGATTATCGCAGCGTCGTTGAATGCCCGTCTGTTGGAAATTTGGACGGATGTTGATGGGTTTATGACGGCTGATCCGAGAGTGATAAGCAATGCCTACGTTATCGACCAATTGTCGTTTGTTGAAGCGATGGAGCTGTGCAACTTTGGTGCAAAGGTTGTGTATCCGCCTACAATCTATCCGGTGTTTCACAAGAATATTCCAATCATAATAAAGAATACGTTCAATTCCGCAGCTCCTGGGACAAAGATCTCCAATGATGTGGTGCACGAGGACTCACGGGCTATTAAAGGAATTTCTTCAATCAGTGACACGTCATTGGTTACTGTGTCTGGACTTGGAATGGTGGGAGTGATTGGAATCAATTCGCGGATTTTCCAATGCCTTGCTCAGAATGGCATCAGTGTGTTTCTTGTGTCGCAGGCTTCTTCGGAACACAACACGACGTTTGCATTGAAAAGCGATGACGCCGATCTGGCTGTGGCGGTGTTGAACAAGGAGTTTGAGAAAGAAATAGAGATTGGAGAGATAACAAGTATCACCGCCGAGAAAAACCTGGCTACTGTAGCGGTTGTCGGAGAGAATATGAAACACACTCCAGGTATTGCTGGAAAGCTGTTTAATTCATTGGGAAGGAGTGGTATTAGTGTTATTGCCTGCGCGCAGGGCGCTTCCGAGACAAACATTTCGTTTGTTGTGAATGGAGATAATTTGCGAAAGACGCTCAACGTGATTCACGACTCATTCTTCCTGTCGGAATATCAGGTGCTGAATTTGTTTATTGTCGGAGTGGGTCATGTCGGTAAGCGTCTGATTGAGCAGATTCGCCATCAGCAATCCAATCTAAAGGATAATAAGGCATTGGAACTCAACGTTGTGGGGGTCGCCAACTCTCATCGTTGCATATTCGACAGAAATGGAATCGACATAGAGCATTATGCCGATATCCTTGGCAAATCGGAGATGGTAGCCAGTCCGACAACGATTTGTGATGAAATAATAAAGATGAACATTTTCAATCCTGTGTTTGTCGACTGCACGGCAACAAAGGATATTGCCGCAATGTATGACCGGCTGTTGTCGCACAATGTAAATGTAGTGGCGGCAAATAAGCTGGCGGCATCATCTAAATATGATAATTATAAGAAGCTGAAGCAGATAGCCCGCAAGCGTGATGTGAAATTCTTGTTTGAGACAAATGTTGGCGCCGGACTGCCGATTATCAATACAATAAACAGTCTGATAAATTCAGGTGACAAGATATTGAAAATAGAGGCAGTGCTGTCGGGAACGTTGAATTATATATTTAATGTACTGTCGGAAAAAGTGCCGTTGAGCAAGGCTGTAATGATGGCGAAAGAAGCCGGCTACAGTGAACCTGACCCAAGAGAGGATCTTAGTGGGAAGGATGTTGTGCGCAAGTTGGTCATTTTGTCGAGAGAAGCCGGATATCGGATAGAAACTGAAGATGTAAAGAAATTTGTTTGTTCCGGAATCGTTGATGCAGGGAACAACGGAGGATTTCTTCAAGAACATTGCATCTATCGATGATGAATTCGAGAAAAGAAGGGCGGCAACGGCGCAATCTGGACGGGTTTTGCGTTTTGTCGCGCGGCTTGAGAATGGCGAGGCAACTGTCGGTCTTGAGGAAGTGGCATCTGACAGTCTGTTCTATTCATTGGAAAGCAGTAACAATGTAATATTGATAACCACGGAGAGATATAAGGAGTATCCTATGGAAATCAAAGGATATGGAGCAGGCGCGGAAGTTACCGCCGCAGGAGTCTTCGCGGATATTATAAGCATAGCAAATATCAGATAATAATGAAATATGTGATTATACTTGGTGACGGTATGGCAGACGAGCCTATACCGTCATTGAATGGAAAAACGCCATTGCAAGCGGCTGATACTCCGACGTTCGACTATATGGCACCCAGGTCGAGGATGGGAATGCTTAAGACGGTGCCTGAAGGATTCCATCCAGGAAGTGAGGTGGCTAATATGTCGGTGCTCGGCTACGACCTTCCGACAACGTTTGAGGGCCGTGGCTCTTTAGAGGCGGCAAGCATCGGGGTGGATATTGAACGTGGAGAAATGGCAATGCGTTGCAACTTGATTTGCGTTGAGAATGGTAAAATAAAGAATCATTCTGCTGGACACATTTCTGATGAGGAGGCTGCGGAATTGATTGCCTTCCTTTCTGAGAAATTAGGCTCTGACACGGTGCGCTTCTATCCTGGAATCTCATATCGGCATTTGTTGAAAATTAGAGGTGGAGACAAGCGTATAGACTGCACACCACCACACGATGTGCCGGGAACGCCTTTCCGCGAAGTGCTTGTTAAGGCGGATGTGCCGGAAGCCGAGGAAACGGCTGATTTGATAAATGACTTGATATTGAAGTCGCAAGTGTTGTTGGCAAATCACCCTGTAAATAAAAAACGTATTGCAGAGGGGAAAGATCCGGCGAACAGCATTTGGCCGTGGTCGCCAGGTTATCGCCCGTCAATGCCTACATTGGCGGAGCGGTTTGGCATAAAAAGCGGTGTGGTTATTTCCGCTGTTGACTTGATCCGTGGAATCGGCGTGTATGCCGGGCTTAAGCCTGTGGCTGTGGAAGGCGCGACTGGATTGTGGAACACGAACTATGAGGGAAAAGCCAAGGCCGCTATAGAGGCAATGAAAAACAATGATTTTGTGTTTGTTCATGTGGAGGCGAGCGATGAGGCTGGACATGAAGGCGATGTGGCATTAAAAACTCGCACTATTGAATATCTTGACCAGCGTTTGTGCAAGCCTATTGTTGAAGCGGCCGACAGGATGCAGGAATCTGTTAGGATAGCCGTGCTGCCCGATCATCCTACACCATGCAGATTAAAGACTCACACGTCTAATCCAGTGCCTTTTATGATTTATTCCAAAGGAGAAAATGCCGATGGCATAAGTGAATATAATGAGTGTTCTGCAATAAATGGTTCGTTGGGAGCGCTTGAAACAGATGGTTTTATAAAAGAATTGCTAAAATAGGGCATAATGAGATATTATAGTACGAACGGAGCGGCATCCGAGGTGACGCTAAAAGAAGCGATAATAAAAGGGCTTGCTCCTGACAAGGGACTTTATATGCCGGAATCGATAAAGACTTTGCCGGCTGCGTTTTTTAAAAATATAGGAGGCTTGTCGCTCCAGGAAATCGCTTATGCGGTGGCAGATTCGCTTTTCGGCGAAGATGTCGACGCTGATGTGTTGAAACGTATTGTCTATGACGCACTTAGCTTCGACATACCATTGCATAAGGTTGCGGATAGACGTTATTGTTTGGAGCTGTATCACGGTCCGACATTGGCGTTCAAGGATGTAGGAGCAAGATTCATGGCCCGTATGCTTGGCTATTTCAATGCACAGGATTCAGACAAACGCCCTGTCAATGTGCTTGTGGCCACATCTGGCGATACCGGCAGCGCAGTGGCCAACGGCTTTCTCGGAGTGGATGGCGTGCACGTTTACGTGCTTTATCCGAAAGGAAAGGTGAGTCATATACAGGAGTCTCAATTCACGACATTGGGACGGAATATAACGGCGGTTGAAGTCGACGGGACATTTGACGACTGTCAGGCATTGGTGAAAAAGGCATTTATGGACGAGCAACTTAACGCTCATATGAAATTGACAAGTGCCAACTCTATCAATATCGCAAGATTCCTGCCGCAGATGTTCTATTATTTCTATGCATATGCACAGCTGGCTGCTGCAGGGAAAGAAGATTTGTCACAGATCGTTGTTGCGGTTCCGAGCGGAAACTTTGGCAACCTTACGGCTGGACTTATAGCGAAGCGAATGGGCTTGCCGATAAAACGATTCATTGCGGCAAACAATAGCAATGATGTGGTTTATGAGTATCTTGAAACAGGCAAATACAATCCTCGTCCGTCAATTCAGACAATCGCCAACGCAATGGATGTTGGCGACCCAAGCAATTTTGCAAGAATACTTGACCTGTACGGCTGTTCGTGGGAGAAGATTAAAAGTGACATTTCCGGTGTGACATACTCTGATGCTCAGATCGGAGAGACATTGGCGTCAACATTCAAGACGGAGAATTATTTGCTGGATCCTCATGGAGCTGTGGGCTACAGGGCTATTTCTGAATGCTTGGCGGATGATGAGGTGGGAATTTGTCTGGAAACAGCTCATCCTGCTAAGTTTAAAGAAACGGTTGATTCTCTTACAGGTGGAGATGTCGCGATTCCGGAACGTTTGAAAGCGTTTATGGATGGCGAAAAGAAGTCGGTCCAAATGCTGCCGTCGTTTCGTGAATTCAAGGATTTTCTGATGAGGGAGTGAAACGGTAGAATCTGACGGTTGACTGCTGGATGGGGAAGTGCAGCGTAAGAATGTCCTCTGTCACCGAAGCGTAGCATTCATCAAAATACAAATTCTTGTCAGCGGTAAACCAATGAATCTCATATTGATTATAGAAAGGGGTGCGGACAAGCGCTCCTTTCTTCATATATGGCGACCAGTATGATGAGAATCTGTTTGCTCCTGAGATGTATAATATGTCGTATCCTGAATCTGTAGGGACAAGAGCGATTGTGTATTTGCCGCCAAGTTCAAAGCGGGAATCGTCGGTATTGCGGTCAAAGTAACGCCAAAAGCCAACATAGAAATCATTGCCGGTGTTCTTTACGGCCTGTTCGACGTCTGCCTGTGTGTAGCTTGTTTTGTTGGAAACGCGTTTGTCGGGAATGCTTTTGAACTCGATTCTTTTGATTGAAATCTTGTTTTTGCCAGCGACAATTCCTGCGGAAAATGTTTTTTGAGGAATATATTCGCAGGAGAAAAGGGTGGAGAGCTCTTTGTTTCCGGCAGAAAGGGAAAGGACGCCATTGTCCACTTTTATCTGAAAGGTGTTATATCTGTTGGGCTCGAATGCCATTTTGCTGTCAATGTCTGATTCTTTGACAATTGACTTTTCTCCATTAGAAACGACCTGTATGGCTACGTGAAAGCAATCTTTTCGGGTGATTTCATCAAAATGGTTGTTGGTGTTTCTTTTGAATATAGCGGAGGAATAGTTGTCGGAGTCGATGTAGTCCCAAACAATTCCGAATTCCGCACTTGGCGCAGATGGAGACAAAAGTCGTGAGGCATTGTCGATTTCATCACCATCGCGCAACCTTATTTTGAAAGAGAAGTCGCAACTGTCGGGGTTGTTGAAAGTGAATGGTATGAATTTCAGGCGATTGGAGCCGGCATTGTCGATGAAAATTTCATTACGGGAATTTCTGTCGAGCCCGGCACTGATGTCGCAGTCATTGTTGCAGTCCCAGTAAATATGCTCTGAATATGTTGTTGATGGCAATGATAAACATAGCAAAGCCAGAAATAACGTTTCGATTTTCATAATAAGAGATGTTGTATTTGATGCGTGTCAGACAAGGTTATGAACCTTTGTCAATAATGCAAAAGTAAGTAAAAAATTAGAATATGTAGACGCTCTGAGTCACTTTTTCGGATTGACTCACCATTCTATTGGCTGATTTTTGTTAAATTTGCATTTCATATGGAAATAGTGAAAGTAATAATAGCGGGTCTCGCTATCGGAATATTGATATCTGCACCAATGGGGCCGATAGGAATGCTGTGCATTCAGCGCACGTTGAACAAGGGACGTGCATCTGGCTTTTTTACCGGTGTA
Organism: Bacteroidales bacterium; assembly: GCA_022009815.1. Taxonomy (GTDB): domain Bacteria; phylum Bacteroidota; class Bacteroidia; order Bacteroidales; family Muribaculaceae; genus Limisoma. Next base: position 2,566,493 of record CP091725.1, on the reverse strand, counting down.
GGCGCGGCATTCTCTGATTTGTTGTATTCATTGCTGACAGGATTTGGACTGTCGTTTGTCATAAATTTCATAGAAAAAAATCAGACGGTGCTTCAGATTTTCGGAAGTGTCGTATTGCTTGGTTTTGGTGTGTACATTGCACGGAAAAACCCTGCAAAAATGATAAAGGAAAAGAAGGGACATCCGGTGAAAAACAACTATGTTCAGGATTTGATTACCGGTTTCTTGTTCACGTTCTCCAATCCGTTGATAATTTTCCTTATAATCGGATTGTATGCACGATTTAATTTCTTGACAAACATAACATCAATCTACGGTTATTTTATTGGCTTTCTGTCCATTATTGTTGGGGCTTTGGGCTGGTGGTTTTTGATAACCTACTTTGTCAGCAAAGTCAGAGGCCGTTTTAATGTGAGGAGTATGTGGTTGATCAACATTTTCATAGGAAGTTTAATTTGCTTGATGTCGGTTATCGGCATGGGGCTTTCAATAATGGAGTTGCTATGAACGGAGAAGAATATGTATTGAATGTGCCTTTTGTGGAAGGTCTTGATGCAATGTCGATGGCTTCGGTTGCAGACTATATGGAATTGCATCTGAAGAAGGTGGGAATAAATTGTGTGAATTGGGAGGATAAATATCCATATCACCCAATAACGGTGTTCTCGATGGCTTACTCTGACAAATTCCTATATGTGAACTATTTTGTTAGAAGCAACTATCTGCGTGCGGTGAATTATAAAAACAACAGTCCGGTGGCAGAGGACAGCTGTGTGGAATTTTTCCTGCAGACGCCTGGCAGTGAGGAATATTGGAACTTTGAATTTAATTGTATCGGTGCAATAAATGCTTCTCATCGGAAAGACCGCAAGCATCCTATACGGCTTACCGATATGGAACTGGCTACAGTGAAAAGGTATGCCACATGCGGAAATAATCCGTTCCAGGAACTTGAGGGTATTTTTAATTGGGGACTTGCCATCGCGATTCCGTTTGAGTTGATAGGGGTTGACGTTTCAAAGCGCCCGATTGAAATGAAAGGCAACCTGTATAAATGTGCGTCGGCGACGAGCATGCCGCATTATCTGAGCTGGGCGCCGATAAAAACTGACAAGCCGGATTTCCATAGGCCTGAATATTTCGGAAAAATAATCCTTGAATAATCCCCAAAAAGAAAGTATGAAAGATTTGCTGTTGGCACTACGTTTTCTTATCGCTCCGGTATCTTCGTGGACGATGGAAAAACAAAATGGGCACTTGCCGTCAAAGCATGAAAGAGGGTGGTTTTATCCGCTGCTTGCTGTCGCTGGAGCATCATCGTTTGTGCAAATGTTGTATGGAGAAACATTGACGGTTGCGTTGGTGCGCGGTATTGCAATGTTTTCGGCATTCTTCCTTGGCTATATGATAAGTCCTGCTCTTGCATCTTCTGTGGTGCGTAGATTGAGAACGGAAAAGTCGGAGTCGGTCACAGAATCGGATTTGAAAATATTGACGATGTTTGTCTATTCGATAGGAGTGATAGTGGCAATTGTGCAGAACCTATTGCCAACGCCGATGATGCCTCTGTATATTTTCGTTGTGTATCTGCTGTTTGTCTTGTCGAAGTGTGCTGAAATCTTCGGGGCTGACACGGATGAGAAGAAAATATGGTTTGTGTTTGGAGTATTCCTTGCCCTGGCATTGGTGCCGATAGTAGTGGTTATAGTAATTATGAAATTTAATCCACAGGATGTAATATGAAATTGAAACTGAATGCAGTCAACATAAAGAACAGACGTGCCACGTTCGATTTTGACATTGTAGAGACCTACACGGCAGGAATTGTGCTGACAGGCACGGAAATCAAGTCAATTCGTCTTGGCAAGGCGGGCTTGACAGATGCGTTCTGTTATGAGAACAATGGCGAGATTTGGATAAAGAATATGTATGTGGGGGAATATTTCTATGGATCCTACAACAATCATTCTTCTCGGAGAGACCGCAAGTTGCTGTTGAACAAGAAGGAGATTCGTGAAATAGGCAAGGCTTCGAAAGACAGCGGATTTTCTATTGTGCCGCTGAAGGTGTTTATAAGCGACAAGGGGCTGGCAAAGGTTGTCATAGCTCTTGCCAAAGGTAAGAAAGAATACGACAAACGTCAGTCGATAAAAGAGCGCGAAGACAAACGCGAAATGGACCGTATGTTTAAACGGTGACGTGGTGGCATAGAATAAGGACTTTTGAATTGTCGGCAAGGGTGGTGGCGAAAATATAATCATTTCCTCCGTCGGCAATCTTGAGCCTTTTCCTCAAATCATCTGGCTTCATTGGAAAGTTGCGGCAAGAGATGTTTGCTGACTTGACAGATGATTTAATCTTCTTTATGTCGGGCTTCGATAAAGATAAAACATTCGTTATGGAAAACACCCGACCTGGATATTCGTGGTTGGTGGCGATATCGGACAGATACAGATGTGAATTCGCAGCCAAACGGATGAGGCCGAATTTGTCGGCGACAATGTCATAAGCTCCGGCTTTCATTATTGATGCGTTTGGAACGAATAACTGTTGACTGGGATGTGGTGTCCCGTCTGCGATTGAAATGGATTTATCTTCGAATTTGAACGTGAATTCTATTGCTTCGTTTGTAACGAAGTCGATGCAGTGAATTTGTGGCTGTTTCGCTGTCTGTGGAAAGTCAATTTTAAACAAAAGCTCCTTGCACTCGTTTTTCACTGACAATATCCAGACTTCTGTAATTCCAGGGAAATCGCTGATTGTTTGCGAGATGTCAGCCATTGGAGATGCTTTGACAATGATGAAATTGCAGCGGGATTCTATCTGCGGGATAATTAGGTTTAAGTCGGGGACGGTGTCTTTGATTGCGTATGTGCGGGAATTGCGGTCGTCGGTCAGCCTGCGCGACGGATCGATGAATGCTGCGGAGAACGGGTTCTTGACCTTGTCCAAATAACTTTCGGCAAAGTCGTTTACTACGGAAACGTTGTTTATCTCAAGTTTATGCATATTGTGTTTTACCGCAGATGTGACAATCTCAGCTGCATCAATGCTTACCACTGACTTGGCCTGTTGCGCAATGTAGAACGAGTCGATGCCGAGTCCGCATGTCAAATCGACCACAGCATCGCATCCGGCAAACAGGTTGGCGTGGAATTTAGCCAAGATTTCAGAAGAGCATTGTTCTATGGAGACGTCGGTGGGATAGGCAATTTTTTCAGCCAATTCCGGTAGCTTCTTTTTTGCCTTGCGCCTGCATTCTATTTGGGTTATTGCTAAATTCTTGTCGAATTTGAGATTGTCAAATCTTTTCAGCCTTAGTGTGGAAGCGTCGGTTGTGCTATATTGGGATATGAATGATTTGAATTCTGGATTGTCGACAAATGAAAAATCTTCACACATAAGGCAATTCTATTACGTTCTACAAAAGTAATAATTAATTCTTCTATACGGAAATATTTAACCATTTTTGCTTCTGTTTCTGACGGTTATGTGTTGTGGCGTAATCTTGCGGAAAATAAAATGATGGCAAATTTGAAGAAAAAGTGGAAAAATTCTTGCAGATTAAAAAGATTTTATCTAATTTTGCAATCAAGAAAAACAATAAAATGATGGCAAATTTGAAGAAAAAAAGTGGAAAAAAATTCTTGCAGATTAAAAAGATTTTTATCTAATTTTGCAATCAAGAAAACAATAAAATGAACGTGAATCATTTCGCATATTATTTTGGCTTTTTACTTTTTATTTTGATAAAAAAATAGAGGCGGGACGATATGCAATATATAAAGACAAAGAAAATTAGTAATCATATTAAAATCCCGCCATTGAGCGGGATTTTTTATTTAGTATGACCGAATGAAGAAAAAAGTAACAATACAGGGCGTAAAAGGATGTTTCCATGATGCTGCGGCAAGAGCATATTTTGCGGGAGAGGATATTGACGTGGTGCCGTGTGAAACGTTTGGCAGTATGTTTGATTGTCTGAAGTCCGACAGTTCGCTGATTGGCGCGATGGCGATTGAAAACACGATTGCCGGCAGTCTGTTGCAAAATCACGAGCTTCTTCGCCAAAGCAATCTTACGGTGGTAGGAGAGTACAAGATGCGCATATCTCATGTGTTGTGCGCTTTGCCTGGACAGAATATAGATGAGCTGACAGAGGTTAACTCGCATCCGATGGCTCTTATGCAATGCGAGCAGTTCCTGCATCGCCATCCAAATCTGAAGATGGTGGAGAAGACCGATACCGCGGGCAGTGCGGAAGAAATTGCAAAGTTGGGATTGCGTGGACATGCTGCCATTTGTGGAAAATTGGCGGCTCAATTATACGGCTTGAATATTTTGGAAGAAGGCATTGAGACAAACAAGCGTAATTTCACAAGGTTTCTTATCATCGCTGATCCGATAATGTCGCATGAGCTTTCCTATGGCAAAAAAAATAGACAAGGCGTCGTTGGTTTTCACGTTGCCACACACGCAGGGCAGCCTGGCTAAGATTCTTACAATTTTTTCATTCTATGATATCAACCTCTCTAAAATCCAATCGATTCCAATTATCGGAAGAGAGTGGGAGTATCGGTTTTTCATCAATCTGACTTTTGATGACTATACGCGTTACCGTCAGTCGATAGAGGCTGTAAAACCATTGATTACTGATTTTAAAATTTTAGGCGAATATTCCAATTTCAATCAAGATGGAAAGAATAGCAATATATGCCCGGCAAATCGGGTGAGACAAGTTAAGGAGTACTACTTCTCAAAGAAGTTGAAAGAAGTGGCGCAGCTGAATGCAAAAGGTATGGACATTATATCTTTGGGCATCGGAGGCCCTGACCGTCCGCCGCATAAGTCGGTGATTGACACATTGTGTGATGTGGCTCGGAGGCACGACACTCATGGTTATCAGCCGTATGTCGGATTGCCGTCGCTTCGCGGTGCTTATGCTGATTGGTATAGCCGTTGGTACGGTGTAGAACTGAATCCTGATAAAGAAATCCAACCGTTGATTGGTTCAAAAGAGGGTATCCTTCACATTACGCTTGCTTTTGTCAATCCTGGCGATGCTGTGCTTGTGCCAAATCCGGGGTATCCTACATACTCTTCGGTGAGCAAATTGGCGGAGGCTGAAATCCTGACATATAATCTAAAAGAAGAAAATGGGTGGTATCCTGATTTCAACGAGTTGGAGCGGATGCCGCTCGACAGGGTGAAACTGATGTGGGTGAACTATCCTAATATGCCAACAGGCGCGCCTGCGACAATGGAGTTGTTTCAGAAGATTGTGGACTTCGGCCGCCGGCACAATATCGTGATTGTCAATGACAATCCGTATAGCTTTATCTTAAACGACAACCCTGTAAGCCTGCTTTCTGTGCCTGGAGCAAAAGACATTGCCATTGAGATGAATTCGTTGAGCAAATCGCATAATATGGCGGGATGGCGTATGGGAATGCTGGCGTCAAACGCTCAGTTTGTAGAGTGGATACTTAAAGTGAAGTCAAATATTGACTCCGGACAGTTTCGCCCGGCAATGGAGGCGGCGGTAAAGGCTTTGTCGTGCGATGGGGCGTGGTATGCCGAGCTTAATAAGGTGTATGCCGAACGCCGAAAGGTGGCGGAGGCGATTATGACGCAACTCGGATGCACATTTGACAAATCTCAGAAGGGGCTGTTCCTGTGGGGAAGGATTCCTGAAGGGGAGGAGTCGTCTGAAAAATTCGCCGACCGCATTCTGTATGGTGCGCGGGTGTTTATCACTCCTGGATTTATTTTCGGAAGCAACGGAGAGCGCTATGTCAGAATATCGCTTTGTGCGACAGAGGAAAAGATGCGGGAGGCTTTGAATAGAATTAAAGAAATGAAATAAAAACATAAGATTATGAACGATATCAAACCTATTAAGTTTTGTGGCGTAGACTCAAAACGCCCTGTTGTAATTGCTGGTCCGTGCAGTGCCGAGACAGAGGAACAGGTGATGGAAACGGCTATGGATTTGGCAAAGAATGGTGTTAGAATCTTTCGTGCCGGCATTTGGAAACCGCGCACCAAACCGGGCGGATTCGAAGGTGTGGGCAGTGTCGGTCTGACATGGTTGCAGGAGGTGAAGAAGGAGACTGGTATGCTTGTGGCAACAGAGGTTGCAAACAAGCAGCATGTTGAAGAGGCTCTCAATGCCGGAGTGGATGTGCTTTGGATTGGCGCGCGCACTTCGGCCAACCCGTTTGCCATGCAGGAAATCGCAGACTCGCTTGTCGGTGCGGATGTGCCGGTGCTGGTTAAGAATCCGGTCAATCCCGATCTTGAGTTGTGGATTGGTGCGATGCAACGCATTTACAATGCTGGAATCAGGCAGATTGGCGCCATTCACCGTGGATTCAGTGCTTACGGCAAACATTTGTACCGCAATATGCCACAGTGGCACATCCCTATTGAATTGCGACGCCGTATGCCGGAACTGACACTGATCTGCGATCCGTCGCACATTGGAGGCAAGCGTGAGCTGGTGGCTCCGTTGTCGCAGCAGGCGATGGATATGGGCTTTGACGGACTTATCGTGGAGTCGCATTGTGATCCTGACAGTGCTTGGAGCGACAAAAGCCAGCAGGTCACTCCCGAGGTGCTTAACTTTATATTGAATATGCTTGTGGTGCGCGACACAACGCAGACCACAGAAAGTCTCACGCTATTGCGCCAGCAGATTGATCAGATAGACAATGATTTGCTTGAGGCTTTGAGCAAGCGTATGCGCATTTCGCGTGAGATTGGTCAATACAAGAAAGAGCACAGTATGCCGGTGGTGCAGACGGGACGTTACGACGACATCCTTAACTCACGTGCGGCGGCTGCGGAAGAGTTGGGCATGAACGGTGATTTCATGAAGACGGTTTACCAAGCGATCCACGAAGAGTCGGTTCGTCAGCAAATTGAGGTATTGAACAATAGAATGCGATAGTGACGATGAGAATACTGATTATAGGAGCTGGAAAGATGGGCTCGTTTTTCTCCGATTTGTTGAGTTTCAAGCATTCTGTTGCGGTTTTTGAGACTAATCCGCAGCGTTTGCGTTTACTTATAATGTGAGACGAATGTCGTCGCCGGATGAGATTGCCGACTTCGACCCTCAGTTGGTCATCAATGCCGCAACGGTGAAGTATACGCTCGAGGCATTCCGCATGGTGATTCCGTATATCGGCAAAGAATGCATTCTTGCCGATATAGCTTCGGTGAAGACGGGATTGCCTGAGTTTTATGCCGAATGCGGGCATCCTTTTGTCAGCACACACCCGATGTTTGGCCCCACGTTCGCTTCGTTGAGCAATCTGCAGGATGAGAATGCGATAATCATAAGCGAGGGCGACCATTTGGGCAAGGTGTTTTTCAAGGACCTTTACAACGAGTTACATCTCAATATCCGCGAGTACACGTTTAAGGAGCACGACGAGGTGATTGCTTATTCGTTGTCAACACCGTTTACGTCGACGCTTGTGTTTGGCAGTGTGATGAAGCATCAGGACGCGCCGGGAACCACCTATAAACGCCATATGGCGATAGCCCGTGGACTGATGTCGGAGGATGATTTTCTGCTCACGGAGATTCTGTTTAATCCGCACACTGTGGAACAGATTGGCAAGATTCAGGACAAGTTGGAAACGCTGAAGGAGATTGTGGCGCGCAAGGATTCCAACGCGATGAAGGAGTTTCTTGAACAGGTGCGCGAGAATTTGAAGTAGCGCTTTTGAAAGCAATATGCAGAGCCAGACAGCCTTTTGGGTGTCTGGCTCTATTCGTGATGGTATGGCTCGTTGTGCATTATGGAGTATGCCCGATAGAGCTGCTCGCAGAACACAAGGCGTATCAAGTCGTGCGGAAATGTCATTTTCGACAGCGATATTTTCCCATTGGCGCGGGCATAGACATCGTCGGAAAATCCGTATGGTCCGCCTACTACGAACACCAACCGCTTGCCTACGGTCTGCATCTTCTTTTCAATATATGCTGAAAATTCCATAGATTTCATTTCTTTGCCGTGCTCGTCGAGCAGCACAACGCAGTCCGACGGCTCGAAGGCGGCGAGCAGATTCTGTCCCTCGGCAACCTTTTGCTGGGCTTGCGTCAGATTGCGGGTGTTTTTTGCATCGGCGATATATTGTATTGCGAACGGCACGTAGCGGTTCACCCGCCGGCTGTAGTCCTCGATGCCTGGCGACAGATAGTTATGATTTGTTTTTCCTACAACGAATAGGCATATTTTCATAATTCTTTTGGGTTTTTAAAACACGGGCATAAAGCGTCGTTTAATCATTATTATGCCTGGTGTTACTTTTCTTCTGCAAAATTACGTCAGTTATGCGGAAATTAATCATTACTTTTTCTCAAAAAATCAAAACAAGATGGAAAGAAACAATATTGTTGAGAAAAAAGCAGTGCGCAGACCGCGCAGAGTACTTGAATATTGGCGTGGCTTGATTCTGAACTTGAAAACCAATATGAATTTTGGCACGGCGCGTAATTATCGCAACTCGCTCTACAGGTTTTCTGAATTTCTTGACAGGCACGACATCGCATTTTCCAAAATTGACGCCGATTTGGTGTCTGATTATGAACTGTGGCTGCGGAAACGTGGGCTGAAGATGAACAGCGTGTCGTTTTATCTGCGATGCCTGAGGTCGGTCTGCAATCAAGCGGTATCAGAAGGCATAGCGCGGCGGATTGTGCCGTTCCAGAAAGTGTTCACAGGAGTGTGCGCCACGCGCAAGCTGGCTGTGCCAGAGGCGGTGTTCTCCAAGTTGCTTCGCTGGCAGCTGCCGCCCGAGCATGAGTCGTTGGCTTTGTCGCGCGACATCTTTTTGTTCAGCTATTGCGCGCGTGGAATGGCGTTTGTCGACATTGCTTTTCTGCGGCGCGACGACATCTGTGGCGACTGGTTCAGCTACGTGCGCCGCAAGACGGGGCAACGGCTCACCGTGCGCATTGAGCCGCCGATGGCTGCTATAATCAACCGCTACAAAAACGAAGCAGGAGAGTATGTATTCCCGATAATCAGTGCCGACGGACAGGATGCCTACCGGCAATACCAGACGGCGTTGGGCTATCACAACCGTAAGCTGAAGCAGTTGGCTGAAATTGCAGGAATCTCGGAGAAGTTGTCGACCTACACGGCGCGCCACAGTTGGGCTACCGCCGCACGGCGCCACAACGTGCCGTTGTCAATCATCAGCGCCGGACTTGGGCACTCTTCCGAGCGCACCACGCTTATTTATCTTGATTCGGTGGAAAATGTGGCATTGGACAATGCCAACCATGAAATTCTGAAGTGCTTGTGATGTGCGGTTTCTCCGCAAGAAACCGCACAACCGCGGAACGCGCTGGCGGAAAGGAATATAGAGCCGGCATATAGTGAAAACCGCGGGTTTGGGCGTGCGAAAATGGGCCGCAGGTCTCGGCAGCTCAGCTGTCGCAATCAAGATACGTGGCATGGCGACGATAGAGAAACCTCCGCATTGCCGTAGTGGCTGAACGATTAACTTTCAACCACTTACAACGTCTGCGCAATTCAACTTTAAAAAAAGGTTGAATTAATATTGCATTCCACAAGCCTTTTTCAAGAAAATTATCTATCTTTGCAAAAGGTTGTGCGGTTTCTTGCGGAGAAACCTCACGAAGAGGGTTACGGACAGCGACCACGGGTAGTGGAACGCGCCGAGTTCCGGGGTTTTAGACAGATGAAAAATTAGCGGACTAACCCGACTTGCTGTGCGCTGAAGGTTGAAGAAACCACGGTGGGCAGGAATGGAAGTTATATCCTTACGCGAATGGTTGAAGCGGAAAATCACGAATTGCATTGGTATGCCTTGAAGGTGTTCTACAACAAAGTTTTTGCTGTGGAGGAGGAGCTGACGGCCGACGGCACAGAGTGCTACGTGCCGGTTGAAGAAACCGTGGTGGAGCGAGGCGGGCAGCGCCGCAAGGTGCGCCGTCCCGTGATAAATTCGCTGATGTTTTTCCGCGCTGCCGAGGAGTGCGCCGTAGCGGTGCAGCGTCAGCTCACCGACCGCGCCATCCTCTACACCCGCCATTGCGATGACGGCAGACGCAAGCCTTATGCCATCCCCGACCGGGAGATGAACGTGTTTATGCTTGTCGCCTCGTCGGGAGAGACCGGGCTGGAATACTTTGGCGATGAAGACCGCAAGTTTGCGGAAGGACAGCGCGTGCGCGTCACCGACGGCCCCTTCCGTGGCGCCGAAGGCAGCATCCAGCGCATCCATGGCGACCGCCGCCTCCTCGTCAGCATCCGCGGCATCTGCGCCGTCGCCACAACCTATATCCCAAAAGCATTTTTAGAAGAAATAAAAAGTTGATATGAACATAGCAATAGTAGGTACCGGCTACGTAGGATTGGTTTCGGGTACATGTTTCGCAGAAATGGGAGTCAATGTAACGTGCGTTGATATTGATGAGTCAAAAATCAACAGGTTGCTCAACGGAGAGATTCCGATTTATGAACCTGGGCTTGACGAGATGGTGCTTCGCAATTATCGCGAGGGTCGTTTGAAGTTTACAACGGATCTGACAACGGTGCTGGATGATGTAGAAATTGTTTTCAGTGCCGTGGGCACGCCTCCTGATGAGGATGGTAGCGCCGACTTGAAGTATGTGCTTGAGGTAGCGCGTACAGTTGGCCGCAATATGAAGAAGTATGTGTTGTTGGTTACGAAGTCGACCGTGCCAGTAGGAACGGCGAAAAAGGTAAAAGCCGCCATTCAGGAAGAGCTGGACAAGCGAGGTGTCGACATTCCGTTTGATGTGGCATCCAATCCGGAGTTTCTTAAAGAAGGTGCGGCGATAAAGGATTTCATGAGTCCTGACCGCGTTGTTGTCGGTGTCGAGACAGAAAAAGCCAAGGATTTGATGAGCCGCCTTTACCGTCCTGTGATGCTCAACAATTTCCGCGTGATTTTTACAGACATTCCGAGTGCGGAAATGATAAATATGCCGCGAATTCAATGCTTGCCACCCGCATCTCGTTTATGAACGACATTGCCAATCTTTGCGAACTTGTCGGTGCCGACGTGAATATGGTGCGCAAGGGCATCGGTAGCGACACGCGTATCGGCAGCAAATTCCTTTATCCTGGTTGTGGCTATGGAGGTTCGTGTTTCCCGAAAGATGTTAAGGCGTTGATAAAGACTGCGGAAAAGAATGGCTATCAAATGCAGGTGCTCAAAGCGGTTGAAGACGTTAATGAATATCAGAAGACTGTGGTTTTCAAGAAGCTGCAGCAACATTACAATGGCGACTTGAAAGGCAGGACCATTGCATTGTGGGGACTGTCGTTCAAGCCGGAAACCGACGATATGCGCGAGGCGACATCGCTTGTCACCATCAAGTTGCTTCAGGAAGCAGGGTGCAGCGTCAGGGTGTTTGATCCGATTGCCATGTCGGAGTGCCGTCGCCGAATCGGAGACAGCGTTGCGTATGCCAAGGATATGTATGAGGCGGTGCTCGACGCCGACGCTTTGCTTATGCTTACGGAGTGGAAGCAATTCCGTATGCCTTCGTGGGCGGTGCTGAAGAAAACGATGAAATCGACGGTGGTAATCGACGGTCGCAACATTTATGACTCCAAAGAATTGGAGGAGAACGGTTTCACATATTATTGCATAGGACAGAAATAATGAAGATATTGGTTACAGGAGCCGCAGGCTTCATCGGCTCCCACCTGTGCTGGCATCTGCTTGGCAGAGGCGACGAGGTGGTAGGAATTGATAATTTGAACGACTACTATCCTGTGAGTCTTAAATATGCCCGTCTGCGGGAGGGCGGAATAGAGGAGCGCGACCTTGTGCAGGGCACGAGGTGAGGAGCGCTAAATATCCAGGATTCCGTTTCCGCAGAATGGACATAACTGACAAATGGGCGTTGATGGACTTGTGCGGCAAAGAGCGTTTTGATGTTGTGGTCAATCTTGCGGCGCAGGCAGGTGTGCGTTATTCTATCGAGAATCCCGACGCATACGTGCAGAGCAACGTCGTCGGATTTCTCAATCTTTTAGAGTGCGTCCGCCGTTATCCGGTGAGGCATTTCGTCTACGCTTCGTCAAGTTCGGTGTATGGAGGCAATACGAAAACGCCGTTCTCGGAGGACGACCGGGTTGATAATCAAGTCTCAATCTATGCTGCCACAAAGAAGAGCAATGAGTTGATGGCAAACGTCTACAGCCACCTCTACGGAATCCATGCCACAGGATTGCGGTTCTTTACGGTATATGGACCGTGGGGACGTCCCGACATGGCACCGATGCTGTTTACCAAAGCGATACTTGCAGGCCGTCCGATAAAGGTGTTCAACAACGGCAATCTGTCGCGCGACTTCACATATATCGATGACATAGTCAACGGGACAGTGGGCGTTATCGACAATCCTCGGGAAGGCAGCCGCGTGTACAATATCGGATGCGGCCACCCGACGCAGTTGATGGAGTTTATCCAGACCATTGAAACATGTCTTGGAAAGAAGGCGCAGATGGAGATGATGCCGATGCAGCCGGGCGATGTTTATCAGACATACGCCGACACCTCACGCCTCGCCGCCGAGATTGGTTATCGGCCATCCACACTGCTTGCCGACGGCATAGCAAAGTTTGTGGATTGGTATAAGGAGTATATGAAATAAGAGATAGTTTCACGGAAATGTCCGATTTGACAAGTATGATATATATAAAAGAATTCAAAAATAGGATACGTTCTAGCAAAGAAGGTAAGACTGTTTTTGCTAATTTGGGTTATCTGACATTACTTCAGGTCGCTGGCTATGTTTCCCGCTGATAACAATGCCTTATCTCGCTCGTGTAATAGGTGCTGATGGCTTTGGAAAGATTGCATTTGCTACAGCGGTGGTAGTTTGGTTTCAGACTGTGGCAGATTGGGGATTTAATCTTACGGCAACACGTGATGTCGCTCAGAATAGACATGACAAGAATGTCGTCTCAAAAATATTTAGCAACGTATTTTGGTCAAGGTGCTTGTTGTCCATAATTTCAGGAATCTTGTTATTGCTGCTTATAGCCATTGTTCCATATTTTAGAGAGAACGCAGCAGTAATATTGATAACATTTTTGATAATTCCTGGTCAAATAATGTTTCCTGATTGGATGTTTCAAGCGATTGAGAAGATGAAATACACAACAATTTTCAATATTACTATGAAATTGATATTTACTGTTGCTGTGTTTATATTTATACGCGACAAAGAAGATTATCTTATCCAACCGATTCTAGTCACTATAGGATATCTTGTGTGTGGAATAGGTGCGCTTTATCTGATTCTTCATAAGTGGGGCTATGCGTTGTATAAGCCTAAATGGCATGAAGTTATAAAAACAATCAAAGGAAGTGCCGATGTGTTTATTAATAATATTATGCCCAATTTTTACAATGGCTTTTCTGTGTTACTGTTGGGCTTTTTTAGTGGAGCTACTGCTAATGGAATCTATGATGGAGGAGATAAATTCCCAACAGTATTTTACCAATTTCAAATGGTCTTGTCTAGGGCCTTTTATCCATTTTTGGCCAGGAGGCAAGACAAGCATAGCTTTTACGCAAAATTGAATATGGTTACAACAATTCTCGGTGTGGTAGTGCTGATTGTTGTTTCTCCATGGGCAATCCACATTCTTCTTGGAGATGAGTTTCAAGAATCTGTTATTGTCATGCAAATACTAACTGTTTCTCTTATTTTTTTATCAATGAGTTATACTTATGGTACAAATTATTTAATAATAAAACACAGAGAGAAGCCATTGAGAAATCTGACATTTGTGACGTCAATTATTGGAATTTGTATTTCTTTTCCGCTAACTTATTATCTCTCGTATGTAGGCGCTGCTATTACAGTCTTTATATGTAGAGGAATGTTGGGTATTGGTTCTTTTATTTTGGCTCGTAAATATGGGACAAAATGATATAAAATGATTTGAATTCATAATATATATTGATTATGATAAGTATAGATTCTCTATTTTTACAGCGACTTATAACCGGGCATCACGGCTTGAAGATTTAGCTGAGATGATTAATAATCAGTTGTTCAAAGGGCCATATGAATGGGTTATTGTAAACGATGGGTCTACAGATAATACAGTAGACGTTGTGTCCAATATTATGAAGAATAGCAATGTGCCAATAAAATTTATCAACAAGGGAAACGGTGGAAAACATACCGCTTGGCGTGAAGCAACCAAAGTTTTTGAAGGCCGATACGTTGTCACTTGTGATGATGATGACCCGATTACGCTTGATATGCTTGAAGTCTTTGACAAATATTGGAAAATCCTTGAAAAATCCTCTTGCTATGACGCATTTTGGGAAGTGCGTTCACGATCGCAATATGAGGATGGTAGATTGGTGGGACTTGAGTTGCCTAAGCCATATTTGATTCTGACTATAATGAAGTAACATTCAAATTGCATAAAGGATGCGAGATGGTGGGATGTCGAAAGGTCGAGGTCTTAAGAAACGAAGCTGCGGTTCCTGATAATTTTATATTTGAGGAGCAATGCTCGAATTTCCCAGAGGGCATAAGATGGTCTCGCGCGGCGCGTAAATATAAAACAAGATTTGTTCCCGATATAACATGCACCTATACCATAGGTCATGACTCGCTTTGTTATACTCCTAAGAAAGGAGGAAGACGTTCGCCTAAAAAGAATTATAATAGTTTGGTGGATGCGTTATATTCTTTGAATGAGCAAGGCGATTTGCTAAAGAAGTATAATTATAAACAATATTTGATGACTATTTTGCAATTGGCCTATTCGGCAATAAGGGTGCATAAAAAAATATAATATTAGGAGTAAACCAAAAAAAGACAGACTTTTTAACAATGATTGCTTATTTGCCAGGATTTTTCTTATATCTGGTAAGGAGAAAATAAAATATTTATTCAATGTGAGGTAGTGGTGCAATGGTGTTATAAGTTGCACAATCCTGCTTCATTCAGTTTAATATTGGCAATCTACAGGCACTTTTGACAAAAGGATGCAGTCGTTGCGTAGTGCATTGATAAAGAAATGATTATTATGGATAAAATAATATCACTAATGAAGAATCCGTCACGGATAGGATTGAAATTGCTGAGAATGTTTGGTTGGATGCTTTCCGACCGAATGTTTCTGAAGATTCAATTCCGTTTAAAAATGGGGTATCCGTTGAATTTGGACAATCCACAGACATACAATGAAAAGTTGCAATGGCTGAAACTGTACAACCGTCGTCCGGAATACACGAAGATGGTCGACAAGTATGAGGTAAAGAAATATGTGGCATCAATAATTGGAGAAGAACACATAATCCCAACACTTGGATTATGGGATAGATTCGAAGATATCGATTTTGACCAATTGCCCAGTCAATTTGTTCTGAAAACCACCAACGGAGGCGGAGGTGGAGGCGTGGTTGTATGCAAAGACAAAGCAATGCTTGACAAAAAGAAAACGAAGCGAACAATAGAGCGGTCGTTGCGCAGCAATATCTACAGAGGATACAAGGAATGGCCGTATAAGAATGTGAAACCGAGAATTATCGCCGAAAAATATATGGAGGATGAAAGCGGCGAATTGAGGGATTATAAATTTTATTGTTTCAATGGCGTTCCACAAATCATTATGGTTGCAAATGATAGAAGTTCGGGAAATGTAACATTCGACTATTTTGACATGCAATTCAACCATCTCCCATATCAACAAGGTGCTTTGAACTCTAAGTTTCGTGTTCAAAAACCGGAAAATTTTGAGAAAATGAGACAATTGGCGGCACAATTGTCAAGTAGTGGATATTTGCCTCATATTCGAGTTGACTTGTATAATTGTTCAGGAAAAGTCTTTTTCGGAGAATTGACATTTTTTGACGCAAGCGGATATGCTGAGTTTAATCCATTTGAATGGGATAGGAAACTTGGCGATATGATTGATTTAAAAAAAGATTGATTAGTTGATGCAGAATAAATTGCTGATATTAGTAGTTCTTTTTACAGTATATTACTTGCAAGGAGCATTGTATCCATCAGGAAGCATTGTCTCGCAAGGAATATTGTTGATATATCTGTTGTTCGGGATTTATTGCTTCGTTAAAGCGTTTAGCAATAGGGCGACGCCAAGTTGCGTAATGATTTGGTCGGCGTTTTTCTTGATGCAAGGTTTGTGTTTCTTGATTTCGCCCAAAGAGGTGGTCGGAATGAAAAACGAGGCGATAGGTCGTGTCGCAACCTTTAATCAGTTCAAAGAGATAGCTACTTTTATGTTGACATTGTTGATTGGTTACTATTATTCTTATAGGAATAAGACTTCTGAAAAATACATTTTTTGGTTTGGAATAATCTTCTTTTTGTCATCAATTGTGCAATATTATTATTCTCTTTCTCAATTGATGATGAAATATGGGGAGGAAACGACCAACAATGCCGGATACACGATGTTGACAGTGGTGCCATATTTGTCGATTGTATTCAAACGAAAAAGAATATTGGGCATAATCATGGCAGTTGTCATTGTCGCATTTGTAATGTGGAGCGCCAAGCGAGGTGCGTTGATGTGTCTTGCAGGGGCTGCCTTGTTTGCTCTCTTTTACTATTTGAAGACGCATAAGGTCAGGCTGAAAACCATTTTGGGGATCACATTGCTTTTGTTGGTGGTGGGATATTTTGTATATCAGCAGTATCTTGACAATGAATACCTTCAATCCCGGATGGAGGCAACAATGGAAGGAAAGTCAAGCAATCGTGATGTTGCATATTCACAATTGTTCAACCATTGGCTAAATGAAACAAACCCTTTCTTGTTTTTGTTTGGAAACGGAACGGCTCAAACGATTACAGTATGGGGAAACTATGGTCACAACGATTGGCTTGAATTGCTTATTGACAACGGGCTGGTTGGAGCTCTGGTTTATTTTGCAATGTTTGTCGCCACAATATCCTATATAAGAAAGGCAAGGTTGAGCAAATTGAACAAGTTGTCGGCATATTTGTGCGTTCTGATATTGTTCATGCAGTCTTGTTTCTCAATGGGGTTCTCTGACGGTGGAAGCGGAGTCTATATACTTCTTTTAGGTGTTATAATAGGAAATAATGAAAAAGAAAAAAGGGAAGCGCGTATTGCTATTTATTGATAGTATGGAAGCCGGTGGGGCACAGAGGCAGATGGCGTATTTGGCTTGCTTGCTGATGCGACGCGGCTATGTCGTGAAGCTAATAACGTATGGCGATAATTCGTTTTACGCACCAATGCTTAAAAGTGGAGGCGTCTTAACAGAAGAAATAGATGGCGCAGATTCGTATATAAAACGGATTCCCAAAGTGAAAATTGCAATTGATGAATTTAAGCCTGATTGTGTTATATCCTTCTTAGACACGCCATGTATGATAACCTCATTAATTAAGGCTGTTTATAGAAAGGAGTGGAGATTGGTAGTTTCTGAGCGGAACACGACTCAGAAAATGACATTAAGGGAACGGATTAAATTTTATTTATATAAATATGCTGATGTTATTGTCCCAAATTCACATTCTCAGGAAGAATTTATAATCAAGCAATATCCTCATTTCATAAAAAAAACGCGTACAATAGTGAATCTTGTTGATTTAGAGAAATTCCATCCTGTTAAGAAAACCTTGGATTCAAATCAACTTCAGATTATGGTCGCTGCAACATTATGGCCGCCTAAAAACGCATTGGGACTGATACGTGCAATCAAAGAGGTCGTGAATAAGGGTTTCGTGAATTTTCTGGTTAAATGGTACGGTCATTCTGGAAGTGAATACGAAATGGAGTGCAACAAGCTGATAAAAGAGCTGGGCTTGAATGATTATGTCAAATTGATGCCAAAAAGTCAGAACATTGTTGAGAAATATCAAGAAGCGGATTGGTTTTGTTTACCATCATTTTATGAAGGTACTCCAAATGTTATTTGCGAAGCGATGGCTTGTGGTTTGCCTGTGGTTTGCAGTGATGTGTGCGACAACCATTATTATGTGAAGCCAGGAGTGAATGGATTCTTGTTTAACCCGAATTCTGTAGAAAATATGGCAGACATCATAATAAAAGCGTTGGATGTGTCAAAAGATAAAATGTGGAAAATGGGAGATAAAAGCAGGATAATTGCAGAAAAACAATTGTCGGCAGAGAGATTTATTGATGAATATTGTAGCGTGATAGATGCATTGTAGAAAGATTTTATTTTGTGCGCCGCGAGATACAGCATTGGGGGGAATTGCCCGATGTGTTGACCACTTGATGACGTATTACGAGCATCTGCATAATCCGGGAGTGGATATAGAATTGTTCAGAATGGAGCGGACTGCGTTGATTACTCCAACGACAGGCTTCATGAAACGGATAATTATTGGAGTAAAAGATTATGTCTCGTTATTGCATCGATTCGGAAAGCGTTTGAGTGGCAAGAACGATTTTGATATTGTGCATGTAGCGACAAGTGGATCGTTGGGCTTCGTGAAGGATATATTGATGCTGCGTAAGGCGAAAAGCATTGGATTAAACGATTTTACATTTCCATTTTGGCCGTGTGCCAGAAATTATAGAAAGCAGAAATTGGGAATGGCATTTGTTGAAACGAGCATTGCAATTGTCGGATAAGGTAATTGTAATCGATATGAAGTCGTACAATGCGTTGAAATCTATAGGTTGTGATAATGTTTGCTATTTGCCCAATCCGATTGCTCCAAGTGTTTGCGATTTTGTAAAAGCAAATCCAGAGATAAAAAGGGAACAGCGTACGATATTATTTGCCGGGCATGTGTATCCAACAAAGGCGTATTCGAATTAGTGGATGCTTGCCGTAAGATTCCAAGCGTGAAGGTTAAGTTGATAGGTGCTGTATCGGATGATATGCGGCGGCAACTGAATGCTGGAAGAGAAAAGACGGCCGCTGACAATGAACTTCAAATTGTTGGTCAAGTGCCGTTTGAAGATGTGCTTAAAGAAATGATGTCTTGCTCAGTATTTGCATTGCCAACCTATACAGAGGGATTTCCCAATGTGATTTTGGAGGGAATGGCTTGTGGCTGCCCAATAGTTACAACACCAGTCGGGGCAATTCCGGAAATGCTTGACATAAATAATGTTGGCGGAGAATGTGGTGTTGTGGTACCTGTGAAAAATGTGGAAAAACTCAAGGAGGCCATTGAAAGGTTGCTCGATAATTCCGAATATGCGGAAATGCTTGGAGCTAGGGCAAAAGAACGTGTCGTCGCAGAGTATTCAATTGATTCCGTTTGGCATAAAATCATTGATATATGGAGAAAAGTATGAATGAATTAAAAAACAACCGTTTTGTTAGAGCCGGGTACTTCTTTGTCAAACAATGGCTCGGAGTGAAACGAAATAAGTTTGGATTCTGCGGCAAGGATGTTGTGCTGTCTCCACCATTTTTTATAGATAAACCGGGCAATGTATATCTATATGACAAGACGAATATTGGAGCAAATTCTTATCTGGCTGTTCCAAACGCTAAGTTCATCATTAAAAGCCATTGCTCCATAGCAGAAGGGTTAACGGTACATATGGGAAATCATGCAAGATTAAAAGGTCGTTTTGTATCAGATATAACAGATGCAGATAAACCGGATGGCTATGATAAAGACATTGTTGTTGAGAATGATGTGTGGATCGGTTGCAATGTAACCTTATTGTCTGGAATTACAGTTGGTCGAGGCGCAACGATTGCGGCCGGAGCTGTGGTGTCAAGAGATGTTCCTCCTTATTGTATAGTTGGTGGGGTGCCTGCAAAGGTGTTAAAATTCTATTGGACAATTGAAGAAATCATAGAGCATGAAAAACAACTATATTCAGATTCTGAAAGATATACACGAGAAGAATTGGAAGAATTTCTTAAAGCTGTGAATAGATAATGATGATTCGAATCCGGGTAAGACAACAAGACTTGCATTCTTTGTCGCGTTGCAAGCGGTGCGCGGGCGTGGCAAACAAAAATATGAGGAGGCATGCCGCCAAAGGGCTATGACTTGCTTCAACAAGGATGACCGCTATGCCGACTATGTGCGGCTGTATAATCGGGTGTGCCGATGAAACACATATCGCTGCGTTGTGGCGAATATGGAAATGATAGAATTCAACAAGGACTTATTGGAAGAACTGTTGGCTGCGGCTCGGAGGAATCCGAGGTTGCGGCAGGGCAGGGATATGCGTACGTCGGAGGCTGACAGCAGCCAGCGTATGCTTAACGCTTTGCTGCCGGGAACGGTGGTGGCTGTGCATCGCCATCCCCGGTCGGCGGAGACGGTGGTGTGCCTTCGCGGAAGGATGGACGAGGTGATTTTAGAGGAGCGTGACGGGCGGCTTGTGGAGACGGAGCGCATACGGCTTTGTCCGGAGGAAGGACGCTATGGTTGCCAGGTGCCGCCGGGTGCGTGGCACACGGTTGAGGTGGTTGAGCCGTCGGTGATACTTGAGGCTAAAGACGGCGCCTACGGAGCTGACGGCAGTGAAATGTGGAACAGTAAACAATAAAAACAACATACACGATATGAGCATTTTTGCAGGAAAGACATTGATGATAACGGGCGGAACGGGCTCGTTTGGCAATGCTGTGTTAAACAGATTTTTACGTACTGACATCGGCGAAATCCGCATTTTTTCGCGCGATGAGAAGAAACAAGATGATATGCGCCATGAGTATCAGGTGAAATATCCGGATGTGGCGCATAAGATAAAGTTTTTTATCGGGGATGTGCGCGACCTTCAGTCGTGTCGCAATGCGATGCCTGGCGTTGACTATATCTTCCATGCGGCGGCGCTTAAGCAGGTGCCGAGCTGCGAGTTTTTCCCGATGGAGGCAGTTAAGACCAATGTGATCGGTACAGACAATGTGCTTACGGCAGCCATCGAGGCCGGCGTCGGCGCAGTAATCTGCCTGTCGACCGACAAGGCTGCCTATCCAATCAATGCGATGGGTACGACGAAGGCCGTAGAGGAGAAGATTGCCGTGGCCAAGAGCCGTTATTCGGGCAAGACCAAGATTTGCTGTACACGTTATGGCAATGTGATGTGTTCGCGCGGTTCGGTGATTCCGTTGTGGATTGACCAGATACGCAACGGCAATCCGATTACGATTACGGAGCCGCGGATGACGCGTTTTATTATGTCGCTCGAGGAGGCGGTAGACTTGGTGCTGTTTGCATTCGAGCACGGGCATAATGGCGACATTCTCGTGCAGAAAGCTCCGGCGTGCACCATACAGACGCAGGCAGAGGCTGTGTGTGAGCTGTTTGGCGGCAAGAAGGAGGAAATCAAGGTAATCGGTATTCGCCACGGAGAGAAGATGTATGAAACGTTGCTGACCAACGAGGAGTGTGCCAAGGCGGAGGATATGGGCAATTTCTATCGTGTGCCTGCCGACAACCGCTCGCTCAACTACGACAAGTTTTTCACAGAGGGCGACCAGAAACGCTGCGATTTGACGGAATTCAATTCCAACAACACTCGACGTCTTGATCTTGAGGAGACGAAGGCAAAGATTGCGGCGCTTGAGTATATCCAGAATGAACTGAAGGGTATTGAAAATATAGCGAAATGAGAATCTTGGTGACAGGCGCGAAGGGTTTTGTCGGTAGAAACCTGTGTGCGCAGCTTAAGAATATCCGCGACGGAAAGGCGCGTTGCTATGGCAACGTGACGGTCGACGAGGTTATGGAATATGATCTTGACACCGACCCGGGGTTGCTTGACGAGTGGTGTGGCAGAGCAGACTTCGTTTTTAACCTTGCTGGAGTGAACCGGCCAAAAGACCAGGCGGAGTTTATGCAAGGCAATTTCGGGTTTGCCTCTACGCTGCTCGACACGTTGAAGCGTTGCGGCAACACTTGTCCGGTGATGCTCTCTTCGAGCATCCAGGCAACGTTGATTGGACGCTATGGCGAGTCGGATTATGGAAAGAGCAAATTGGCAGGAGAAAATCTGTTTTTCGACTACGGCAAAGAAACCGGGGCCAAAGTGCTTGTCTACCGTTTCCCTAATTTGTTCGGCAAATGGTGTCGTCCGAACTATAATTCTGCAGTTGCGACATTCTGCAACAACATTGCCAATGATTTGCCGATACAGGTGAACGACCGCTCGACCCAATTGGAATTGCTATATGTCGACGATCTTGTGGATGAGATGATTGCCGCACTGCGTGGAGAGGAGCATCATTGCGAGTTTGACGGAGTGAATACCGTGCTCTGCAAGGATGGTGCGTATTGCGCCGTGCCAGTGAGCCATCGCGCCACTCTTGGCGAAATAGTGGATTTGCTTGAATCGTTCCACTCTCAGCCACAGACGTTGATGATGCCGGAGATTGCTGAAGGCTCGTTTGCAAAAAAATTATACAGCACATATCTTTCGTATCTGCCTAAAGAAAAGGTGGCTTTCCCATTGAAAATGAATGTTGACGACCGCGGTAGTTTCACGGAATTACTTAAGACGGCAGATTGCGGTCAGTTCTCGGTAAACATCTCCAAGCCTGGCATCACCAAGGGGCAACATTGGCACAATACGAAGTGGGAATTCTTCATCGTAGTCAGCGGACGTGCGTTGATTGAGGAGCGTCGCATTGGCTCGGACGATGTGTTGCGTTTTGAGGTGAGCGGAGATAAGATAGAAGCTGTGCATATGTTGCCAGGCTACACGCACAATATCATCAATCTGTCGGAAACCGACGACTTGGTGACATTGATGTGGGCAAACGAACGGTTTAATCCAGAAAAACCAGATACATATTTTGAAAAAGTATAGAAACAATGAAACTCGATTATAGTGACATACATTTTGCCGACGACGGCCGATTGAAGCTGGTCATCATCGTGGGCACGCGACCGGAAATCATCCGTCTGGCAGCAGTAATCAACAAATGCCGTAAATATTTTGATTGTATACTTGCCCATACAGGACAGAACTATGACTACAATCTTAATGGTGTGTTTTTCCACGACTTGAAACTGAAGGACCCCGAGGTCTATATGGATGCGGTAGGCGATGATCTGGGCGCAACTGTCGGTAACATAATCAATTGCTCGTATAAGTTGTTGTCGCAGGTTAAGCCAGACGCGATGCTTGTGCTTGGCGACACCAATTCGTGTCTGTCGGTGATACCGGCAAAGCGTTTGCACATTCCTATATTCCACATGGAGGCAGGCAACCGTTGCTTCGATGAGTGCCTTCCGGAAGAAACTAACCGGAGGATAGTCGACATTATTTCCGATGTGAATATGTGCTACAGCGAGCATGCCCGTCGCTATTTGAATGCTTCAGGTGTGGCAAAAGAGCGTACTTACGTTACTGGGTCGCCGATGGCAGAGGTGCTTCATCAAAATTTGCCTGAGATAGAGGCTTCTGACGTTCATGCGCGTCTTGGTCTGGAGAAGGGTAAATATATCCTTCTTTCTGCTCATCGTGAGGAGAATATTGACACGGAAAAGAATTTCAAATCTTTGTTTACTGCAATTAATGCAATGGCAGAGAAATACGATATGCCGATACTTTATTCTTGTCATCCTCGCAGCCGCAAGCGATTGGAGCAGAGCGGATTTAAACTTGACGGACGTGTGATACAGCATGAACCGCTTGGCTTTCATGATTACAACTGCTTGCAGATGAACGCATTTGCGGTTGTTTCGGATTCAGGAACCTTGCCGGAGGAAAGCTCATTTTTTACGTCTGTCGGACATCCGTTCCCGGCAGTGTGTATACGCACGTCGACAGAACGCCCCGAGGCAATGGATAAAGGCTGCTTTATCCTTGCCGGCATTGATGAGCGTTCGCTGCTCCAAGCCGTAGATACAGCCGTGGAGATGAACATTAACGGTGATAATGGTATCCCTGTGCCAAATTATACGGATGAAAATGTGTCGACCAAGGTGGTTAAGCTTGTCCAGAGCTACACTGGAGTCGTGAATAAAATGGTTTGGAGAAAATAGGAAGCTGTAAATTTTATCTTGAATGATATGAAAAAGCTATGGATTGTAACTGAATTGTTTTATCCCGAAGAGACATCTACAGCGTTTATCCTGACTAAAATAGCAAATGCTTTGTCGGATAAATTTGATGTAAATGTTATTTGCGGACCAGAGTCTTATGGTAGAGCGGCATTGGAGGATAATCCATCAACAAAGTTGTCATTGGATGGAAGGATTAAAATCCATAGAGTTTCAAATTGTAATTTGAATAAAGATAAAATATTCACGAGATTGTTGCGCTTTCTAATAATAGGTTTTAAACTATCTTTTTCATTATGGAAAAACGCAAAAAAACAAGATCGTGTTTTTATTGTAACAAATCCAGCTCCGCTTTTAATAAGCGTTGCCTTAATCAAAAGAATCAAGAAGTTTCCGCTCTATATATTGGTGCATGATGTCTTCCCCGAAAATACAATTCCAGCGGGGGTAATATCCTCAGATAAGACTTTCGGGTATAAATTGTTGAGGAAATGTTTCAATTGGGCTTACAAATCTGCGGACTGCTTAATTGTTTTAGGTCGAGATATGCGCCAAATCATGAAGTCGAAATTGGGGAAAAATCAAAACAATACAAAAATAGAGATAATAGAGAATTGGGCTGAGAATGATATTACGCAATTGAATCCTGTGAATAAATCGAAAAACATTGTAATTCAATATGCGGGAAATATAGGACGAGTACAGGGACTGAAAAGCTTTATTCAACAATATGCTGAGGCAATGAATCCAATAGTTTCTCTAGAATTATGGGGTGATGGTGCGATGAGAAAAGAGTTGGAGGAATATGCAAAAGAAAATGACGTACAAAATATCTTTTGGGGAGGCAAATATAGTCGGTCTCAGCAAAATGAGATATTTGGTAGATGTGATATTTCTCTTGTGACTTTGTCTGATGGAATGTTTGGTCTGGGAGTGCCTTCAAAGTCATATAACATAATGGCTGCGTCAAAGCCAATTCTTTTTATAGGTGATTTAGAAAGTGAGATTGCACAAACTGTGAAAGAGAATAATATAGGTTTCTGTTTTGCACCCAATGATTGTAATGGTATTATTGCCTTTTTGAAAAATTTGGAAAAAATATCAAAGAAAAAATTGTCAGAAATGGGTCAACGTGCAAGTTCCCTTTCAAAAACGAAATATTCAGAATCAGAAATTCTTAATAAGTTCAAAAATATTGTAGACTGAGTATAGTATTATGAAAGTTACGATGATAGGAGCCAGCGGATTTGTGGGGACACGTCTGCTGGGATTGCTGAAGGAAAGCGAAAAAGAATATCAGTTGAAGAATGTCGACTTGTTGCCGAGCCATTTTTTCAACGACCTGACAGTGATTGGAGATGTCCGGGAGCAGAAGCAGATGGACGAGCAGCTTAAAGGAGCGGATGTTGTGGTGCTGCTTGCGGCACAACATCGCGACGATGTGTCGCCGACATCGCTTTATTACGACACCAATGTAGGCGGAATGGAAGTTACATTGCGTGCGATGGAAAAGAATGGCGTGAAACGCATCGTGTTTTTCTCCTCCGTCGCTGTTTATGGATTGAACAAGAAGAACCCAAACGAGGAGCATCCCAAAGACCCGTTCAATCATTATGGAAAATCGAAATGGCAGGCAGAGCAGGTTTTGCAAGAGTGGCATAAATCGCATCCGGATTGGAACGTGAATATTATTCGTCCAACGGTAATCTTTGGAGAGCGTAACCGTGGAAATGTGTATAATTTGTTGCGGCAGATTTCAAGTGGAAAATTTCTTATGGTTGGCGACGGCAACAACAAGAAATCGATGGCATATGTGGGCAACATTGTCTCTTTCGTAAAATTTATGATAGACAATTGCACGAAGGGTTATAATGTGTTCAATTATATAGATAAGCCGGATATGACTATGAACCAGCTCGTAGAGCATGTGGAAAAGGTGCTTGACAAGCGCATTCCGTCGACTCATTTCCCATATTGGCTTGGAATGATGGGTGGATATTGCTTCGACTTGCTTGCGGCAGTGATGCGTAAAAAGTTGACTGTTAGTTCCGTGAGGGTGAAGAAGTTTTGTGCCACAACGGAATTTGACTCAACAAAAATGCAGGAGTCGGGATTCAAGCCGCCATACACACTTGCTGAGGGATTGGCACGTACTTTGGAATTTGAGTTTGTGCATCCTCGTACGGATGACGTGACATTCAAAACAGAATAGCTTAATTGAGTGTGACTGACCGGATTGAAACATATCTGAGGCGGGTTGCAACGACGGGTTGTGGCGTAGAAGAGCTTGGCGCGGCGGTAAGAATCTGCAAGGCGGGGTGGAGTGCGCAACTCGATGGGACGCCATTGCTTGATGGCGTGGATTTTGTGAAAACAGGGAATCTGTTGTTCGCGAGAATCCGTGCGATGCTTGCTGCGGAGAATGATGCTGCGGCAAAATGCCGGTTGTTGGCACTTATGCATGATGAAATGACTGGTGTTGGCACGGAGTGGTCGGCAAGAAAGGATGATGTGTTTGTCAATGCGTTTCTGACGGAAGCTGACGGCTGCTGGCGAGAGGCGTGCCGCGAAGACGGATTGCTGAGGGCGTTGTTGTGCCGTGTGTCTGCATATTATTTGTATTGTCAGGAAGAGGATACTAATTTGTCGGTGCGAGGATTTGTCGACTCATGTATTGACGGATGGCGGAATTCTCTGACTGAGAACCTATGGGACGGCGCACCTGTTTCGTTGACTCTTGAGCGGCTTGCCGCAATGCAATCGGCCGCGCAAACGGATGCTGATGTGGAATTGATGAGCCTTGTGGACGAGGCGTTGGAAAAATGTTGCGAAGTTGTCGTGTCAGGACACTGTGGCTTGAATGACCTTGCGTGTCTTTATGATATGCTGACGGTCGGCGGGCATTATGATAAAGCGTATCATTGTTTGGGCTTGAAGCCAATGACAAGGTCAGATAGTGATGGCTGGTTGGTGCGTCAATCGATGATTTTTGCATCTGAATGTCGTCGTGCGGTCAGTTTGTCGGCGGTATAATTTCGGAGTTGATTAGTTTTTTGTACTTTTGTGATGTTTAACGAAAAAACAGAGACATAAGATATGAAGACAAAAGACGAACTTATTGACGAATTGCTTGATTTGGCGTTTGCCGAGGATATTGGCGACGGTGACCACACAACGCTTTGCTGCATTCCAGCCGACGAGATGGGCAAGCAGCATTTGCTCGTAAAAGAGGAAGGCATTCTTGCAGGAGTGGAGATTGCCAAGAAGGTGTTCCATAAATTTGATCCAGAGCTGAAGATGACTGTGTTTATCAACGACGGAGCGCATGTGAAGCCCGGAGATGTGGCTTTCGTGGTGGAAGGCAGAGTGCGTTCGTTGCTTCAAACGGAGCGTCTGATGCTTAACATCATGCAGCGTATGAGCGGCATTGCTACTATGACGGCAAAATATATGGATCGATTGAAGGGCTTGAAAACAAAAGTGCTTGACACCCGCAAGACAACTCCAGGAATGCGTATGCTTGAGAAGGAGGCAGTGAGGATTGGCGGCGGAATGAATCACCGTATAGGCTTGTTTGACATGATTCTGTTGAAAGACAACCATGTAGACTTTGCCGGCGGTATTGCAAATGCCATCAATAAAGCGAATGAATACATTAAAGCCAACCATAAGGATGGCATGAAAATTGAAATCGAAGTGCGCAACTTTGATGAGCTTGATGAGGCGCTTGCCACAGGTCACGTTGACCGCATAATGCTTGACAATTTCACTCCGGAAAATACGAAGAAGGCTGTCGACATTGTGGCTGGACGATGTGAATTGGAGTCATCGGGCGGCATTACATTCGACACGCTCCGTGACTATGGCGAATGCGGAGTCGACTATATCTCTGTCGGAGCTTTGACTCATTCTGTCAAAGGTTTGGATATGAGTTTTAAAGCCTGCTAATTCTGCTTTACAGAAAGCATATCGGAAATATGAAAGCCTGCAAAATCAGTGATGGTTTTGTGGGCTTTCCCTTTTATTGCATCTAGTGGCAGAGTGGTGGCAAGCCCGATAACGGTCGCTCCAGCAGCTTTTCCTGATTCGATGCCCGACAATGAGTCCTCAAAAACGAAGCAGTTCTCCGGGCTGACGCCAATGGCTTTTGCGCCAAGGAGATACGGCTGTGGGTGCGGTTTGGAGAATGTTACCAGATCGCTTGTTATTACAGCTTTGAATTTGTCGCGGAATCCAGGATTCTGGCGATAGAGATTTTCCATTTTTTGCAATGAACTGCTCGTCACAATGGCGCATTCAATGCCTGCTTCGTTAAGTTCGCCGACAAACCTCATGGCTTCGATAAAAGGAGTATAGCGCATATCCTTTTCGAAGCAGGAGATCATATCCAGTATTTGCTGCTGGATATTTTTGTCTGGAAAATATGTGCCGAGGATTTTGGGCAGAGTTGAACCCTTTATTATGTGAGCAAAGTCGGGCACATTTGTTGGAAATACCTTGTCAACATCTTCCCAAAATTCAGTATATATGCTTTCGCTGTCAATCAGAACTCCGTCAAGATCGAATAATACGCCAGTTTTCATTGTGTAAATAAGTTTTAGACTGCAAAGGTAGGAACTTTTGTGATGAATTTGCAAAATAATTTTGTGGAATGGGGAAATGTGAGTAATTTCGGTTGAATTTTTAGAATATGACAAAAGAATTTCAATTACGAGTGGATCCGCGTACGGCAGCCGACAATGAACGTGTAGCTGCATTTGTCGCCCGACAGGGGAATTTTGACCGTGGCAGGATAAAATTGTTACAGATTTTGAAACGCTCAATCGATGCCCGTCAGCGTCGGGTAATGGTCAATTTGACGGTTAGATGCTTTATTGATGAACTCCCGGATAATATAAATCGCTATGAACCATATCGCTATGGCGATGTGAGCAATGCGCAGACAGTGGTGGTCGTAGGGGCCGGTCCTGGAGGCTTGTTTGCCGCACTCAGATTGATAGAGCTCGGCTTGCGTCCGGTGGTTCTTGAACGAGGCAAGAACGTTGACGACCGTCGCCGTGACTTAGCTCGCATATCAAGAGAAAACATCGTTGATGAGAACTCGAATTATAGTTTTGGAGAAGGTGGCGCTGGTGCGTATTCAGACGGTAAGTTGTACACGCGAAGCAAAAAACGCGGTTCTGTTGACAGAATATTGCAGATATTCAATCAGTTCGGCGCATCTGAAAACATTCTTATAGACGCTCATCCACATATCGGATCAGACAAACTTCCGGCTGTTATCAAGGTAATGCGGCAGCAGATTCTGAAAAGCGGTGGAGATGTGCGCTTCTCAACACGTGTGACAGGACTGAAGATGGACGGAATGTCGGTTGTTGGCGCCGTTTGCGAGGATGGCTTGGAATTTGACGGCCCGGTCATTCTTGCCACTGGTCATTCTGCGCGAGATGTATACAGAATGCTTGAAGGGCTAAATATCGAAATAGAGGCAAAAGGCATCGCGGTAGGAGTGCGTTTGGAGCATCCTCAAAAGCTTATAGACCAGATACAATATCATTCATCTGAAGGCCGTGGCGAATGGCTTCCTGCTGCTGAATATAGTTTTGTGACTCAAGTTGACGGTCGCGGCGTTTACTCGTTCTGTATGTGCCCGGGCGGAATCATCGTGCCGGCAGCAAGTGGACCGAATCAACTTGTTGTTAATGGAATGTCGCCGTCAAATCGAGGATCACGATGGGCAAATTCAGGCATGGTAGTTGAAATCCGACCAGAGGATGTGGATGAAGAATATGCGAAATATGGCAACTTGAAGATGATGGCTTTCCAAGAGGACTTGGAAAGACTTTGCTATGAACAGGCGGGAAAGACGCAAAATGCCGGGGCGCAGCGTATGCGCGACTTTGTAGAAGGCAGGGCATCGGTCGATTTGCCCCGCACATCGTATGCTCCAGGCATTCACCCGTCGCGTCTTGACAAATGGTTGCCGGAGCAGATTGGTAAACGTTTGCAGCAAGGATTCCGAAAATTTGGAAGTTTTGCGCGAGGGTTTCTTACCAATGAGGCGATATTGATTGGTGTTGAGTCACGCACATCCTCACCAGTGCGTATCCCGCGTGACAGGGAAACGATGGTGCATATACGCATTGATGGACTTTATCCTTGTGGAGAGGGAGCCGGTTATGCCGGAGGCATTGTTTCTGCGGCGATGGACGGAGAAAAATGTGCGGAGGCAGTTGCGAAATTGTTGAATAATTAAGCGCTATAGATATGGAGAATGGTGTAAAGGAGGATTTATATAAATATTTGCGTTCAGTCGGAGAATTAGATGAGCGTATGCCGGAGTGTCCTGATGTGGCTGACGCTTGGCGGAAAATAGCGGAGGCATATCTTCCGGATGGGATAAGAGAATTTAGTGGCTATCCGATGGTCTCGTTAGGATGGATGATGTTTCTGGGAATGGCGATGGCACAGTTCTGGGATGAGAATTGGACAGAATATGGGCAGAATGCCAATATCTATGAGATGCTGAGGGACAAACGTGGATACGATAATATGGATGAATATATTCTTGAGGAGGTATTGCGTCTTGATGCTGAAAAGCGGCGGCAGACAAGCCAACTCGTAGGAGAGTGTGCGTCGCGGACTCTCGCTATATTGAGAAACTCAGACATAGAAGCTGGTACGGAGGACGCTTTCAGGGGCTATGTGGCGTGTTTGCGTCAAATGTATCTGTATGGTGCTGCTGTTCAGCTTAATCGGTTGGGATACCATATGACCTTAATGGGATAAAAAAATCCGCAGAATTTCTGCGGATCTTTTTATGTTTCAATTACGATTATTTGATGATATCGTATTTTTGAATACTTTCTGAATGCATTCAAGAGCTCTGTCGACTTGTTCGATTGTGTGTGTCGCCATAAGGCTGAAACGAATCAAAGTGTCTTGCGACGGAACGGCCGGAGACACAACAGGGTTTACAAATATGCCATCTTCAAGAAGGTCGCGAGTTACTGCAAATGTCTTGTCGTTGTCGCGGATGAAGAGAGGAATGATAGGAGTAGAGGTGTGACCAATCTCACAACCGATGTTTCTGAATCCATCCAATGCATAGTTTGTAACCTTCCACAAGTGTTCGATTCTTTCAGGCTCGCTCTCCATAATATCGAGGGCTGCGTTTACAGCGGCTGTAGACGCTGGTGTGATGCTGGCGCTGAAGATGTAAGATCGCGAGTTGTGGCGGAGGTAGTTTGCAGTCACAGAGTCTGTCGCGATGAAGCCTCCAAGAGCGGCAAACGATTTGCTGAAAGTGCCCATAATCAAATCGACGTCTTTTGTCACACCGAAGTGGTCGCATGTGCCACGTCCTTGATTGCCAAACACGCCGATGCCATGTGCCTCGTCGACATAAACGGCGGCATTATATTTCTTTGCAAGTTCGCAAATCTTAGGCAGGTTTGCCACGTCGCCTTCCATAGAGAATACGCCGTCGGTAATAATTAATTTAACTTTGTCGGGATCGCACATTTGGAGCTTTTTCTCGAGGCTTTCCATGTCGTTGTGCTTATATTTAATCTTTTTCGACATAGAAAGACGGCATCCTTCAATGATTGAGGCATGGTCGAGTTCATCCCAAAGGATGTAGTCTTCACGACCAGTCAGACATGAAGCAACACCAAGATTAACCTGAAAACCGGTAGAGTAAATAATGGCTTCGTCTTTTCCGACGAATTTAGCCAATCTATCTTCCAAGGCAATGTGGATGTCGAGGGTGCCATTAAGGAAACGAGAACCAGCGCATCCGGTTCCATATTTTTTTGTGGCGGCAACAGCGGCTTCAATTACTTTAGGATGGTTTGTAAGACCAAGGTAGCTATTGGAGCCAAACATTAATACTTTTTTGCCGTTTATTAAGACTTCAGTGTCCTGCTCGCTTTCGATTTTGCGGAAGTATGGGTAAACACCTGCCGCTTTGGCTTTTTGGGGAGCGTCATATTTTGCCAATTTCGCCTGTAATAACTTCATAGTTTATGGGGTTAATTTTATGATTTAGTATAAACTATCTATATGCTCTTTTACATACAGGCTGCAAATTTAGCGAATTTTTTCTGAAACATCTGAAATTCGAGCAAAAAAAATGCACAATGGCTCTTTTTTGTGCATTTTTCAAGCGATTTGCATTATCTTTGTATAATATAGGCTGCATCTCGGCATAACATTGTCAAGCAAGCTTGAATGTTCTGCGCTCGATTTGCACTATCTTTGTATAATATAGGCTGCATCTCGGCATAACATTGTCAAGCAAGCTTGAATGTTCTGCGCTCGATTTGCACTATCTTTGTAAAAACAAAAATAAAAAATATGAGAAAACTACGGATATTAGTATCGTTTGCGTTTGTGATGATTGGTGTGCTGACTTTGTCGGCGCAGATGTTGAATCCATTGACGTGGAATGTGAGGCTGGAATCGAATGGCGGTTCTGATGCCGAATTGGTCGTGGAGGCAAAGATAGAACGTGGCTGGCATCTGTATGATATTAAATTGCCAAAAGATGGGCCGGTGCCTACGTCTATTGTTTGGGATAAAGATCGCCTTAGGAATGTTGAAATTGTCGGTGATTTGACTCCGAGTCGGAAGGCAGAGGAAAATGTTGATATGTTTTTCCATTTGATTCTGGGTACGTGGGAGAATTCGGTGACTTTCCATCAGAAAGTTAGGCTGGTCAACCCTAATGATTATAATATTGAGGGCGCGATTGTTGGGCAGGTCTGCAACGATGAAACGTGCCAACGTAAGAAACAGGAATTCAAATTCTTTAAAGAGTCGGCATCCGTCGCTTTGCAGGACACTGTGCCTGTGACGGTGGCGGGGAACGTTGTTGCGTCCGAGAAGTCGGGTGGATTGGAAATGTCTTCGAATTGGAATCCCGTTGTTGCGGCAGGTGCCCAGCCGGAAGGAAGCCAGTCAATGCTTCTTATTTTTATGGGTGGATTGCTTGGCGGTCTGCTGGCTTTGCTGACACCATGTGTGTGGCCGATGATTCCACTTACGGTCAGTTTCTTCCTCAAGCGCTCGTCAAATCGAAAAAAGGCGGTTGCCCAGGCTCTGGTTTACGGATTGTCGATTATTGTCATATATTTACTTTTGGGGCTCGTGATAACCGTTGCTTTCGGGCCAGGAACGCTCAATGAAATGGCGACAAGTGCATGGTTCAATGTGCTGTTCTTTATTTTGCTTGTGGTATTTGCAATTTCATTTTTCGGCGTTTTTGAAATAACAATGCCGAGCGGGTTTACGAATGCCGTCAACAGCAAAGCGGGAAAGACGACGGGTCTTATAAGCTTGTTCCTGATGGCATTTACTTTGGTGCTCGTTTCGTTTTCATGCACTGGTCCTATAATAGGCACACTGCTTGTCGAGGCAGTCACGCAGGGAAGCGTCGTCGGCCCGGCTGTAGGTATGTTCGGATTTGCAATTGCATTGGCCGTGCCTTTTACAGTGTTTGCAATATTTCCATCGTGGTTGAAAGGCTTGCCGAAGTCGGGCGGATGGCTGAATACGATGAAGGTGATTCTTGGTTTTGTGGAGTTGGCATTGTCGTTGAAGTTCCTGTCTGTAGCCGATTTGGCATATGGCTGGCACATCTTGGATAGAGAGGTGTTCATAGCGTTGTGGGTGGCAATATTTGTGTGTCTTGGATTGTATTTGCTCCGAATCATCCGATTCTTCGGCGATTCCGACAAAACGCATATTGGTGCGCTGCGCTTGATGGCGGCGGTCGTTTCGCTTGCCTTTGCCGCATATCTGCTTCCTGGTCTTTGGGGCGCACCGCTGCGAAGCGTCAGTGCGTTCACTCCACCCTTGTCTACGCAGGATTTCAATCTTTATGAAGCCGGAAAGTTTGTTAAATACGATGACTTTGATGAAGGAATGGAGGCTGCGAAGAAAATGGAGAAACCGGTGTTCCTTGATTTCTGGATACGGATGTGTCAATTGCCGGAAGATGGAAGCCGCTGTCTTTGAGAATGCTAAGGTGAAGGACTTGATAGAACGGGAGTTTGTAATGATAACACTGATGACCGATGACAAGCAGGAACTTCCGAGCATGATAGAGCAGAAAATAAATGGAAAAGACGTTAAACTTCGAACATACGGCGATCTGTGGAGCTTCCTGCAGCAATATAAATTCGGGGCAAATTCCCAACCGTATTATGTCGTGTTGGACAATGAGGGAGGATTGCTCTCCGGACCATATTACTACGATGAGGACGTGTCTAAATTCGTGAAATTTTTGAAGGCTGGCGTGACTAAATATAACGTAAAAAATGAAGAAAGATAAGAACGAGATATTGAAGGCTTTTGGCGACCTGCTGGACGTGGTGGAAGAATTGCGTCAAAAGTGTCCGTGGGATAGAAAACAAACCAACGAGAGTCTGCGATGCAATACGATAGAAGAAGTCTATGAGTTGAGCGCGGCTTTGATGGCCGATGATGCCGACAACATCCGTAAAGAACTGGGCGATGTGCTGTTGCACGTGCTGTTTTACTCAATCATAGGAAAGGAGAAGAACCAGTTTGACATAGCGGATGTGTGTGATTCGCTGAGAGAGAAACTGATTTATCGGCATCCACATATCTATGGAAATGTCCAGGCAGATTCTGCCAATGCTGTGATTCAGAATTGGGAGCAGTTGAAGTTAAAAGAAAAGGGAGGCAACAAGCGTGTGCTTGATGGCGTTCCGTCTGATTTGCCATCGCTCATAAAGGCTGAAAGGATTCAGGAGAAGGCAGCCAATTATGGATTTGACTGGGCGGACAGAAAAGATGTCTGGGCAAAAGTCAAAGAGGAAGTTCTCGAATTTGCAACAGAGCTGGAGTCAGGAACCGATGATCGCCGTACGGAAGAATTCGGCGATGTGCTGTTCAGTCTGGTCAATGCGGCACGTTTGTATAAAATCAACGTGGACAATGCTTTGGAACAAACAAACAGAAAGTTTACAAGACGTTTCAATTATATTGAAGACACCGCAAAAGAGCAAGGTGTGAACATGAAGGATATGACTATCGAGCAGATGGACAATCTGTGGAATGAGGCAAAAGAACAAGAAAAAGCAAAAGAATGATTGTCTGCATAACAGAGAAACCCAGCGTGGCAAAGGACATTGCGGCGATACTTGGCGCCACAGTGCGCCGTGATGGCTATTTTGAAGGCAACGGCTACAAAATAACGTGGACGTTTGGTCATCTTTGCTCGCTAAAGGAGCCTAACGACTATACAGAAAGGTGGAAGTCGTGGAGTCTGGGGGCCTTGCCAATGCTGCCTCCGCGATTCGGAATCAAGTTGATTGCCGACCAAGGCATTGAGAAGCAGTTCAAGGTTATAGAAACGCTGTTTGGAGAAGCCGATGAAATCGTGAACTGTGGCGATGCCGGTCAAGAGGGCGAGCTTATACAACGTTGGGTGATGCAAAAAGCCAATTGCAAGAAAGATGTAAAGAGATTGTGGATTTCATCGCTTACGGATGAGAGTATCCGTGAGGGATTTGGTCATTTGAGACCACAGTCGGATTTCGACAGGCTGTATATGGCGGGCTTGTCGCGTGCTATCGGCGACTGGATATTGGGAATGAATGCGACACGGTTGTTTACGTTGAAATATTCGCAAGGCAGAAATGTACTGTCGATAGGTCGTGTGCAAACTCCGACATTGGCTTTGGTTGTGGCAAGGCAAAAAGAAATAGACAATTTTGTCCCAGAAGATTATTGGGAACTTAAAACGACGTATCGCAGCGTTGTTTCAGTCAACAAAAGGACGCTTCAGTACAGAATTATCCGCGCAGGAAGTCGCTGATGGAATCAGTGAAAACCCGTTTGTAATAAAGTCGTGTGTCACAAAGCGTGGCAGAGAGTCTGCACCAAGGTTGTTCGACCTTACATCCTTACAAGTGGAATGCGATAAGAAATATGGATACTCGGCTGACCAGACATTGAAGCTTATACAATCATTGTATGAGAAAAAGTTTACCACATACCCACGTGTGGATACAACATATCTAAGTGAGGACATATATCCGAAAGTGCCGGAGGTGCTTAGGGCAATGCGTCCGTATGCCAATCTGGCAGAGCCTTTATTGTCCAAGACTCTTCCGAAAACAAAGAAGGTGTTTGACAACTCTAAAGTCACCGACCACCATGCCATTATTCCGACCAATGTGCCACCGGCGCCAACTATGACAGTTGATGAGAAGCGGGTTTACGACATGGTAGCCCGTAGATTTCTTGCCGTGTTTTATCCAGATTGCGAGTTCGATCAAACGACTGTTGTCGGAGAAGCCGGTGGAGTTGAGTTCAAAGCCAATGGAAAGCAGATTGTGTCGGATGGATGGCGGGCAGTCTATGGTAAGGCCGACAGCAACTTGAACAAGGATGATGAAGCCCAAGACGATGGCATATTGCCGGCTTTTGAGATAGGCGAGAGCGGACCCCACAGTCCGTCGGTTGTCAAGAAGACCACACAGCCACCTAAATTCTACACCGAGGGAACATTGCTGAGGGCGATGGAAACGGCTGGTAAATTGGTGGAAGACGAGGAGCTGCGCGATGCGATGAAGGAGAATGGCATAGGGCGCCCTTCCACAAGGGCGTCGATAATAGAAACTTTGTTCAAGCGTAAATACATTAAGAAAGAACGTAAAAGTGTGAAGGCAACAGAAGCTGGTATCGCTTTGATTGACACAATAAAGGTGGATTTGCTAAAATCGGCAAAGCTGACTGGAATCTGGGAAAACAGGTTGCGTAAAATAGAGAAAGGAGAGTATGAGGCGTCGGAATTTATCGCCGAATTAAAGCAACAGATTTCGCAGATTGTATATGATGTGCTTAGCGACAACAGCGGATATAAGATAGAAGTGGCGGATGTCTCTAAAAAGCAAAAAGAAGAAAAGCCAAAGCGCAAACCGGCGATACGCAAGTTCGAGCAAATTGCATGCCCGAAGTGTGAAATGGACATGTGATAAAAGGACGTACGGCCTTCGGTTGTAGCGAATTCAGGAAAGGTTGCGATTTCAGGGTTGGCTTTGATGAGCTTAAGTCGGGCGAAGGCACGACCCCGTCGGCACTCAACAAGTATATTGAAAAAAAGTATAAAAAAGATGGCAAAATATAATGGCGCGGAACTGTTCCCAATTGTGGATGAAAAAGGAGATGTTATAGGTTCAGCCTCTCGAAAAGAATGTCATTCGGGAACGAAAAAGTTGCATCCTGTTGTCCATCTGCATGTCTTTGACTCGGAAGGACGTTTGTTCCTCCAAAAACGGTCGGAAAATAAGGATATACAGCCAGGCAAATGGGATACGTCCGTCGGTGGGCATATCGATTATGGAGAGACTGTCGGAGAAGCGCTGCAGAGGGAAACGTTTGAAGAACTTGGCTTTTGTGCAGACAACCCGGAGCTATTGTATAAATATGTCTTTGAAAGCGATGTGGAACGGGAATTGGTGCATACATTCCGATGCGTAGCGGAGCATAGTGACATTAAATTTGCCCCAGACGAAATAGAAGATGGACGATTCTTTCGTTTTGAGGAAATAGAAAGCCTTATTGCGAAAAGTCAGACGACTCCTAATTTTGTCATGGAGTTCAATATGTTGAAACAG
Organism: Bacteroidales bacterium; assembly: GCA_022009815.1. Lineage (GTDB taxonomy): Bacteria > Bacteroidota > Bacteroidia > Bacteroidales > Muribaculaceae > Limisoma. Next base: position 2,528,838 of record CP091725.1, on the reverse strand, counting down.
CAAGCGTTTCTGAAAACAAAATAATGATGTCGCTTGTTCTTTTTTTCAAATAAAAGATTGTGATGGAAAAAGGAATGATATTTCAGTATGTGATAATCGGTGTTGTCTTTGTATGCATCGTCGTTTATGTTGTGTGGAAAGTCAAGAATGGCGGCAAGACCGGAGGCTGCTCATGTTGCGATATTAAAGACTGCAAGTTGAAGCAGGCGAAAAAGAAAGAAGATTGTTGTAAATGTTGTGAAAACGACTGACTTTTTTTTGCTGAAATTTTCGTCATTCAAACTTTAATTATAATTTTGTGGAATTATTAAAACAACTATCTTAACAATCATATTATGAGTAAACCATATGTTGTAGGTATCGATGTCGGTGGAACAAACACTGTGTTCGGTATAGTGGACGCGCGAGGCAATGTTCTTGCAAGTGGATCGATAAAAACAGCCAAGCATGCAGCCATAGAAGATTATATTGACGAGTTGCATACAGAGTTGTCTAAATTAATAGAAGCCAACGATGCGGTTGACAAAATCGCAGGTATAGGAATCGGTGCTCCTAATGCCAATTATTTCACTGGCGTTATTGCCGATGGTGTGAATTTGCCGTGGCCAACTCCAATTCCATTGGCAGATTTGGTGTCAAATAAATTCGGTATCCCTGTTGCTATAACAAACGATGCAAATGCCGCTGCTATCGGCGAGATGACTTATGGCGTGGCTCGCGGTATGAAGGATTTCATCATGATTACATTGGGTACGGGAGTTGGTAGCGGTATTGTTGTCAATGGCCAGATGGTTTATGGTCACGACGGTTTTGCCGGTGAACTTGGTCACGTTATCATGAAGCGCAACAACGGACGTATTTGCGGATGCGGAAGAACAGGTTGCTTGGAAACTTATGCGTCTGCTACAGGTGTGGCACGTACTGCGCGTGAATTCCTGGAAGCAAGAGCAAACGAACCATCGACACTCCGCTCGATGGATGTAGACTCAATCACATCAAAAGATGTCTATGATGCAGCCGTGGCCGGTGACAAATTGGCAAAGGATGTCTTTGACTTTACAGGAAACATTCTTGGTGAGGCTTTGGCAGACTTCATAACATTCTCAAGCCCGGAGGCTATCGTGCTTTTTGGAGGCCTTGCCAAATCTGGAGATTTGCTGATGCGTCCGCTTAAAGAATCAATGGACCGCAACACGATGACGGTGTTCAAAGGCAAGGTTAAGTTGCTTCTTTCCGAATTGAAAGAAAGCGACGCAGCTGTGCTTGGAGCAAGTGCTTTGGGTTGGGAGGCAAAAGCTGCCGCAGACATTAAAAAATAATAGGAATGCAAATGACACAAAAAGCGGACTCTTGATGGTATAGAGCCCGCTTTTTGTGCTTTTTTGTCCGTGAAAAGGTTTGTGCTGTCTGCTAAAATTTATAACTTTGCGACAGATAAAAACCCATGCCTGAATGTGTGGGTTTCATCGTTGATGAATATAAATCATAAACAATATTTCTACTATGGGATATAAAATCATCGTCCTGGCCAAGCAAGTGCCAGACACTCGAAATGTAGGAAAAGATGCGATGAAGGAAGACGGAACAATCAATCGTGCGGCGTTGCCTGCGATTTTTAATCCTGAAGACCTTAATGCATTGGAACAAGCCCTGCAAATTAAAGAACAAAATCCAGACACAACAATTACGATTTTGACAATGGGACCTCCTCGTGCTGCTGAAATTATCAGAGAGGCCATTTTCAGAGGTGCTGACACAGGAATCGTATTGACCGACCGTGCATTTGCCGGTGCGGATACGCTCGCCACTTCGTATGCTCTTTCTGCTGCAATACGTAAGGTGGGAGAGTTTGACTTGATTATTGCCGGACGTCAGGCTATTGACGGCGATACAGCACAGGTGGCACCTCAGGTGGCGGAAAAACTGCACTTGCCACAGGTTACTTATGCTGAAAAGATAGAAAGTGGCTGATGGAAAGGCTGTGATTACGCGCCGCATAGAGTCAGGCGTCGAGACAGTGGAGTCTCCGCTGCCATTGGTCGTTACCGTAAATGGCTCTGCAGACGATTGCCGTCCAAGAAATGCCCGTCGCATACAGAAATATAAATATGCAGTAACACCGAGCGAAAAGGCAACAATGTCAGAGACGTTGTCGGCATTGGTCGACGCTCGTCCTTATCTTCAACTCAAGGAGTGGAGTGCAGACTTTGTTGATGCGGATCCAGAACAAATTGGCCTGAAAGGCTCACCTACAAAGGTGAAAGGAATTGTGAATGTCGTATTCCAGGCAAAAGAAAGCAAGAAAATGGACGGCAAAGATCAAGGTGCGATAGAGGATCTTGTGAAAGAATTGATAGCTAATCATACTATTGGGTAGTATCAAAAAACATTTATCATTATGAAAGATAACAATAATCTTATAGTATATTGCGAGTTTGAGGACGGCAATATCTCAGACGTCAGCCTTGAATTGTTGACAAAAGGACGTTCTTTGGCGACCCAATTAGGTGTTAAGCTTGAGGCTGTGGTTCTTGGCGACAAACTTGAAGGGGTTGAGAAACAAATTTTCCCATATGGCGTTGACCGTGTATATAAATTTGAAGACAAAAAGTTGTATCCTTACACATCGTTGCCACATGCCTCGGCATTGATCAACTTGTTTAAGGAAATAAAACCACAAGTTTGTCTGATGGGAGCATCGTCGATAGGTCGCGATCTTGGTCCGCGCGTGTCGTCATGTCTGCATAGCGGTTTGACTGCCGACTGTACATCGCTTGAAATCGGCGATCATACAGATCCGAAGACAAAAACTGAATATAAGAATTTGCTTTATCAGATTCGCCCGGCTTTTGGCGGCAATATTGTTGCCACAATTGTCAACCCGGAATGTCGCCCACAAATGGCTACCGTGCGTGAGGGCGTTATGAAAAAAGAAATCTTTGACGCAAATTATCAAGGAGAAGTTGTAAATCTGAATCCGGCAGATTATATCCCGGCTTCAGACTATGTGGTTTCAATCATCGACCGCCATATAGCAAAGTCGAAAATCAACATCAAGAACTCGCCAATTATTGTGGCTGGTGGCTATGGTGTTGGCAGCAAGGAGAATTTCAACCTTCTCCATCAGTTGGCAGAGACTCTGGGCGGAGAAGTTGGCGCTTCGCGTGCAGCTGTCGACGCTGGTTTCACAGAGCATGAGCGTCAGATTGGCCAAACCGGTGTGACCGTTCATCCGAAACTGTATATCGCATGTGGTATTTCTGGACAAATCCAGCATATCGCGGGTATGCAGGACAGTTCTATTATTATCTCAATCAACAATGATCCGGACGCTCCGATCAATGCGATTGCAGACTATGTGATTACAGGCGATTTGGAAGAGGTGATTCCAGCCTTGATTAAGTATTACAAAAAAAACTCTAAGTAACTATGTCTAATTTCTATAATGATAATCCTGATTTGAAGCATCACCTGAGTCATCCTTTGATGCGCAAAATCGTGGAAATGAAAGAGCGTAACTTCTCGGACGCTGAAAAATTTGACTATGCACCTCTTGACTATGAGGATGCAATGGACTCATACGAAAAAGTGCTTGAGATAGCGGGTGAGATTTCAGGAGAGATTGTTGCTCAAAATGCAGAAGACGTAGATCATGAAGGACCTCATGTGGTTGACGGTCACGTTGTTTATGCGAAGGGCACTCAGAAAAATCTTGACGCATTGGTGAAAGCCGGTCTTATGGGCATTTCCCTGCCTCGCCGATACAATGGCTTGAATTTCTCGTTGGTGCCATATATTATGGCTGCCGATATGGTGAGCCGTGCAGACGCAGGCTTTGTGAATATCTGGGGACTTCAGGACTGTGCAGAGACCATTTATGAGTTTGCAGACGAAGACCAGCGTCAGCGTTTCTTGCCGAGAGTATGCGCCGGAGAAACAATGGCAATGGATTTGACTGAACCAGATGCAGGTAGCGACTTGCAGGCTGTAATGCTTAAGGCCACATACAATGAGGCTGACGGCACATGGCGTTTGAACGGCGTGAAGCGTTTCATCACGAATGGTGATGGACATATTGCATTGGTGCTTGCCCGTTCGGAAGAGGGAAGCCATGACGGAAGAGGTCTGTCAATGTTTATATATGACCGCAACGACGGCGGTGTGACAGTGCGCCGTATCGAGAACAAAATGGGTATCAAAGGCTCTCCGACATGTGAATTGGTGTTTAAGAATGCCAAAGCAGAACTTTGTGGAGCACGTCGCATGGGCTTGATCAAATATGTGATGGCTTTGATGAATGGCGCCCGCTTGGGTATCGCCGCTCAGTCGGTTGGTGTCAGCGAGGCTGCATATCGTGAAGCATTGTCGTATGCCCACGACCGTAAGCAATTCGGCAAACCTATCATTGAATTCCCGGCTGTGTTTGAGATGATTTCATTGATGAAGGCAAAATTGGACGCATCAAGAAGCCTTTTGTATGAAACAACACGTTTCGTTGATGTATACAAAATCTACGAAGACATAGCACGCGAACGCAGCCTGACACCGGAAGAGCGTCAGGAGATGAAGAAATATCAGCGTTTGGCAGATGCGTTCACTCCGATGGCGAAGGGTATGGGAAGCGAATTCTGCAACCAGAATGCATATGATGCTGTCCAGGTACATGGTGGTTCCGGCTTTATGAAAGATTATGCTTGCGAGCGAATATATCGTGACGCCCGTATTACTTCAATTTATGAGGGAACGACGCAGTTGCAAGTTGTCGCAGCAATCCGCCACGTCACCACAGGAACATATCTCAATCAAATCAACGCTTATGCAGCAGAAGAGTATGCTCCCGAAACATCTGAATTGAAAGAACGTCTCGTGAAGATGACAGCACTCTATGAAGAGGCTCTGAAGACAGTTGTGGACAACAAGAACACCGAGTATACAGATTTCCACGCTCGTCGTCTTGTAGAGATGGCTGGACATATCATTATGGGATACCTTCTGCTTGGTGACACAACAAGAAATGAAAAATTCTTGAAGTCTGCCAATGTTTATGTGAACTTTGGAGAGGCAGAGGTTGAGAAGCATCATAAATTTATAATGTCATTCAAACCAGATGGCTTGGAAAACTATAGATAGCCAATCATAAAACACAAAATAAAAGCGTCGTCATTGCAAACAATGACGACGCTTTTATTTTAATTGTAAGTTGAACTTTATCTTTACTCTATTTCAAAACCTTCGCTGTCGAATTCATCTTCATTGAATTCATCAGAACCATAAAAATCAGCATCGTAGTCGTCAGTGTTTTTTGCGGCAGTGGCTGCTGCTTTGTCTATTTCGGCATCAAAGGCGTCGATGTCTACGCTCTGCTTCGGAGCGTGCCCGATTTTACGGGTGCAGATTGGCTCGTCGATGTCTTTTGAGAAAATGCATTCTTTCAGCTCCATGAAGAACGCACGGTTTGTCAGATAGTCAAATACAAACATCAGTCTGTCGCCCTCGTCATCAATGAGTTCAGATATTTTGGTCTCATCCATAAGCCAAATGTCTTCATCGCTGTCTGCGCCCATGTCGGTTAGAGTCACTTCCTTTTCTTTGTTCCATTCTTCATCGCAGATGATGAACGAATCCATTTGGTCTTTTGTATATCCAGCTGCGTCAAGAATCACATTGCGAAGGCTTAAAAATGTGTCGTCGCTATCTATTTGGATTTCTAATTTGAAATCATCCACTTCGTCTGAAATGAGGTTGAATCTGTATATCATAATTGTGTTGTTTTCGTAATGCGAAGATAGTAATAATAGTCAAAAGAGGTGGCATAAAAGGACAAAAAAATGAGCGGCAGATATTTCTGTCGCTCATTCTATTTCATAGCGGATGCTATTTATTGGAAAAAGCATTCCAACCCTGTGCCTTTAACTGAATTTCGTTGTCGTCGCGGGTGGCAAGCACACATCCAAGTTCTGGCTTGGTCATGTGTCCAATAATTCTCACACCGCTCATTTCTGCAATCTTTTCGTGGTCGGTAAGCGGCACAGTGAACAGAAGCTCATAGTCCTCTCCGCCGTTGAGGGCGGCAGTCACTAAGTTCATATTCAACTCGGAAGCCATCACGGCAGTTTGGTAGTCAATAGGTATGCGCTCTTCGTAGATTCTGCATCCAACACCGCTTTGGTGGCAAATGTGGAGCAGCTCAGACGACAATCCGTCGGAAATGTCCATCATAGCAGTTGGTATGATTCCCGCTTTGTCCAGCGCTTCAATTATGTCTTTGCGAGCCTCTGGCTTCAGTTGGCGTTCGAGGATATATTCTTTGCCAGCGAATTTTGGCTGAAAATCTTTGATTCCTTCAGAAGCCACTCTTTCTCTCTCAAGCAGTTGCAAACCCATATATGCCGCGCCAAGATCGCCTGACACGCAAATCAAATCAGTATCTTTGGCTCCATTGCGATACACAATCTTTCCACTTTCGCCTTCTCCAATGCATGTGATGCTGATAAGCAGGCCTGTGGCTGATGCAGATGTGTCGCCGCCGATAAGGTCTACACCATAGACGTCACATGCCAGCTTTATTCCATCGTAAAGCTGTTGCAGGTGTTCGATTGTGAAACGCTTTGACACGCCTAACGAAACTGTTATTTGACGAGGCTTGCCATTCATTGCATATATGTCGGAGAAATTTACCACAGCGGCTTTATAGCCGAGGTGCTTTAACGGCACATATGTCAAATCGAAGTGAATGCCTTCAAGAAGCAGGTCGGTGGTGACAAGTGTTTCTTTGTCGCCATAATGAAGCACAGCGGCATCATCTCCGACACCTTTTACAGATGAGGGATTCTTCAGTTCTACGCCTTTGGTCAGATTCTCAATAAGTCCGAATTCGCCGAGCGTTGAAATTTCCGTATCAGCCATCCTAAGCTTTGAATTCGTTGATAAGACCCTTCATGATAGCCGTCATCTTTGGCTGCGCCTCTGCTGCGGCTTTTTGAACTTCTTCGTGAGAAACTTCAACAGGATCGTCCATGCCGCCAAGGTCGGTGATTACAGAGATGGCAAACACTTCCATTCCTCCATGTCGAGCAACGATTACCTCCGGAACTGTGCTCATTCCGACAGCGTCGCCGCCAATGGCTTTAAAATAGCGGTACTCTGCTGGAGTTTCGAATGTGGGACCTTGTGTGCCTACATATACACCTTGCTGCACCTTGATGCCGTTTCTTTGCAACATTGAGAGCATCAGCGATGAGGCGTTTAGAATATGGTTCGCCCATATCAGGGAAGCGCGGGCCGAGCTCGTTATAATTCTTACCGCGCAGAGGGTGTTCTGGGAAGAGGTTGATGTGGTCTGTGATGATCATAATGTCGCCGATTTGGAAATCGGGATTCATGCCGCCTGCGGCATTTGAAACAAACAATGTGTTGACACCCAGGGCTTTCATAACTCTGACAGGGAACGTCACCTGCTGCATGCAATATCCTTCATAGAAATGGAAGCGTCCTTGCATAGCCATTACACGTTTGTTGCCGAGATTTCCGAAAATCAATTTTCCGCTGTGTCCCTCAACTGTTGAAACAGGGAAATTAGGTATGTCTTGATAGTTCAACTCATCGGTAATGTCAATATGGTTTACCAATTCTCCAAGACCAGTGCCAAGAATAATGGCTGTAGTAGGGATGTCGTTGACTTTTGCTTTGATAAAAGCAGCGGTCTCTTTTATTTTCTCTAACATATCCATAAAGGTTTAATGTGGTTAATAAATGATCTTTTTGTTATTTTTTATGAGCGACAGCACTGCGCAACTCAATGTCGAAGTCTTCTTTCCAGACTGTATGAACTCAACATTTACTGGTTGATAGAAGATATGTTGCTTCAATTCGGTCGGGAAATAAGGATTGTTGGCAATCCTTACTGCGTCTTTCTCTGTCGTCATAATGAATTTATAGCGTCCGTGAAGAGCTGAGAATGTCTTTTCGATGTCGCAGATGTCGTCACGGGAGAATACGTGGTGGTCGGGATATTGCATTATTTTAACCACAGCGTCGAATGACTTCAGAAATTTTATCAATGGCAGGGGATTCGCGATGCCGGTGATTGTAAGAATTGTGTCTTTTCCAGTAAGTACATCAAGTACGGGAATGTATCTTGAAGCATCCGGAAAAACGGGGGCCAGACTGCCATAGTTGAACTTGCTGAAGAAAAGTTTTTGGTATGGGAATAAGTCCAGATTTTTCTTAAACAGCAGCAAATCCAACGGAGTTATGCTGTCGGGGCATTTTGTCACAATGACAAATCCGCTCTGTTGCGCACGGACTGGACGCTTTCTCTCAAGCGACCCAACGGAAGCAGCCGGTCGTTGTAGAACGGTCGGTTGTATTCCGTCAGTACAATAGACAGAGATGGCTTGACATACCGATGCTGGAACGCATCGTCGAGGAGAATCAAGTTGATTTCCGGGTGCTCTATCAGTAATTGTTTTATGCCGTTTACTCTCTTTTCGCATACGGCAACTTGTATGTCGTTGCGGAATTTCTGATAAATTTGGTATGGCTCGTCGCCAATGTCTGCAGGAGACGAGTGTTGAGAGGCAAGAACGAAGCCTGATGTTTGCCGCTTGTACCCACGGCTGACAACGCCAATCCTGTATGAATTGCGCAAAAGGTTTATGATATATTCTGTATGCGGCGTTTTGCCAGTGCCTCCAACAGCGATGTTGCCAATTGAAATTACGGGAATGTCGAAACTTTCCGATTTGAGTGCATTCCAATCGAAAAGCTTGTTGCGTGCATATATCCCTGCTCCATACAAATAGGACAGTGGGGTAAGAAACGCGTTTGCTAATTTATGTATGTCAATAGAAATTCATTAGTACAAACAAATATCTTCCATTCTACATTGTATACGGTCCTTATTGAGTATATCCTGAACCGTGAGTGCATATCTTAACAATTCCGGGTTGTAGGATTGCTGCATCCGTATTGTGGCAGATTTCTCAATAGTTGCATAAAGCAAGTTGATAAAGTCAGGTTTGAATTCAGGATATATCTTTACCTTGAAATCTCTTCCAAGCTTGGCTTCGTTTGCAACCCATTTTGTTGCATCCTCAATCCCTCCGAATTGGTCCACAAGGCCAATTTCCTTTGCAGATTCTCCATCCCAGACACGGCCTTCAGCAATGGCTTTGATTTCATCTGTGGTCTTGTGTCTGCCTTTTGCGCAACGGGCCACAAACAGTTCGTAGCCACGGTTTACATTGCACTGAATGGCATTGCGTTGAGTTGGGGTCAGCGGCTCAAATGCCGACAGATTGGAGTTTGGCGAGGTCGACACGAAATCAGCCGTAATGCCGAGTTTGTCATTGGCAAGACGTTTTACATTCGGGATCATTCCATAAATGCCGATAGAGCCGGTTATTGTTGTCCTTTCAGCAAAAATACGGTCTGCTCCTGCTGAGATGTAGTATCCTCCCGAGGCTGCATAATCACCCATTGACACGGCAAATGGCTTATTCTTGCTCTTGAAGAAATCAAGGGCTTCCCAAATTTGCTCAGATGCGAAAGCGCTTCCTCCAGGAGAGTTTACGCGTAAGACGAGTCCCTTTACAGACTTGTCGTTTGCCAATTTGATAATCTCAGGGACAATGTTCTTGGAGTTTATGCTGGAAGAGTTTCCGTCAACGTTGATTTCTCCTTCAGCATAAACGATGGCGATGTGTTCACCGCTGGAATTGTCTGTGATTACAGAATTCATAACGTCTGACGGACTGACAAAATTCAAATCGTCAGTTTCTGTGATGCCGACAAGTTTGCGCAGCTTGGATTCAACCTGGTGCTCATAGCAAAGTTCGTCGACAAATTTCTTTGAAACAGCAATTTTGGCATCTTGGAAAGCCCCAATACTGTCAGAGTATGCTTGAACATCGTCGGCGTTTACTTTTCTGGAAGAGGCAATGTCGGAGGTTATGTTTTTCCAAATGCTTCCAATGAAAGCCGATGTCTGTTGCTTGTTGGCTTCGCTCATCTGCGTGAGCATAAACGGCTCGACAGCACTTTTGTAAGTGCCCACACGGATTATTTGCATCTCCACTCCAATTTTGTCGAGCAGACCTTTGTAAAAAAGGATGGAGCTGGTAAGTCCATGGATGTCGAGGGCTCCGGCTGGATTTAGAAATATTTTGTCGGCGACAGATGCAGCGTAATAGTCGCCTTGTGCAATGTCGTTTCCATAGGCGTAAATCCATTTGCCCGATTTTCTTGAATGAAATCAATGCATTGCGTATTGCGGTAGCAGAGGCTACTCCCATTCCTGCGCCATCGCAATTTATGTAGATTCCTTTAATGTTGCTGTCGGTGCTTGCGTGGTCAATTGCGCCAAGAATTTCATAGAGGTTGCTGGCGTTGCCGTCGTTGTTGACCAATTCTTGCAATGATTTGTTATAAGGTTTGTCTGTGATTGACCCCGACAAATCAATGCGTAGAATAGCATTGTCGCCGATTGTTGCAATTGGCGATATCGTAGACGAGGCAAGCGAGGAAATCATTGCTATGCCTGAAAAGAATATAAATATTCCTATGACAAAAAATGCTATCCATGTGCCCGTGAATGCACCTAAAAGAGATGATACGAATTTGTTCATAATATTCGCTGTTAGTCAAACTTCTTTCTTCTGAATATGAAATTCCTGCCGAGGTATTTTTCCCGCACAATAGGATTTTCGGCAAGTTCTTCCGATGTGCCTTGAAAGAGAATCTTTCCTTCAAATAGCAGATAAGCGCGGTCTGTGATGCTGAGCGTCTCAGGCGCATTGTGGTCTGTTATGAGGATTCCGATGTTTTTCTCCTTTAATTTGTATACGATGTACTGAATGTCCTCCACTGCAATTGGGTCGACACCAGCGAAAGGCTCGTCAAGCATGATAAACTTGGGGTTGATGGCAAGACATCGTGCTATTTCAGTTCGTCTGCGTTCTCCACCTGACAATTGGATTCCCAAGTTTTTACGCACTTTCTGCAGTCTGAACTCAGAAATCAGACTTTCCAGTTTCTCCGCTTGATATTCTTTCGTCGTGTCGGTCATTTCAAGGACAGCCCGTATGTTGTTCTCTACACTTAACTTGCGGAACACGGAGGCTTCCTGTGCCAAATAACCGATGCCATACTGCGCCCGTTTGTATACAGGAAATTTGGTAATGTCCACATCGTTAAGGAAAATCTTGCCTTCGTATGGGGTTATCAGTCCAGTTGTCATATAGAAAGTTGTTGTCTTTCCGGCTCCGTTAGGACCGAGCAGACCCACAATCTCTCCTTGTTTTACATTTATGGAAACGTGATTGACCACCGTGCGTTGGCGATATTTCTTGACCAGATTTTCCGTGCGTAGCATCATTGGACCATCGCAATGCGTAAGTTTCTCAACCATTTCGGCTTTTTCTTTTCCAACCGAATGGTTTAGCGGCAATGACTTTGCGTTCTATCGTATTTACAATATTTCGTATAGACATTGTGTCAATCCTCCTTATGCGCGTTTATGCGACCTTCGATGTATTCTTTAAGCAGTTTTATGGCTACAGTGTTGTTTCCGCCTTGAGGGATAATCAAATCTGCATATTTCTTTGCCGGTTCGATATATTTGTTGTGCATAGGCTTCAAAACGCGTTCATATCGCTCCACAACAAGTTCTGGCGTACGCCCGCGCTCAATGCAGTCTCTGTTTATGACACGAATCAGACGGTCGTCGGCATCTGCGTCGACAAAAACCTTGATGTCCATCATATTGCGCAACCGCTCATCGCTGAACACAAGAATACCCTCTACTATGACAACATCGCGGGGCTGCATCGGGACTGTCTCTGGCTGTCGAGTGCAGGTGAGATAAGAGTAGGTCGGGACTTCTATGTTTTTGCCGTTTTTTAAGTCTTCAAGTTGTGAAATCAATAGTTCCCAATCAAAAGCAGCCGGTTCGTCGAAGTTGATTTTTTGTCTTTCTTCAACAGGAATATGGCTGGAATCTTTATAATACGAATCTTGGGGAAGTACAGATACTTCACCTTGAGGGAGGGCTTCCACTATTTTTTTTACAACCGTGGTCTTACCAGAACCGGTGCCGCCGGCAATGCCAATTATAATCATACAACGTTGTTTTTTCAAATGCTTTTACAAATGTAATCAAAATTTGTTTTATGACGTAATTATTCACTGGAATATGTTGAAATAAGGCAAAAAAACAATCCGATACTGTCGCTGTTGCAACAATATCGGATTATTTGTATCGGATTGTGGTGTTGTTACTTAAGTAAGTCTATTGACCTACGGAGGAATTTGTCAAGATCTTCTCCACGAAGCAGATTGTTGCCAAGAAGCGCAATGTCGATGATTTGGCGGATGGCAGGGACCGTGTCGGCATATGTCTTGATGTCGGCATTTTCTTCGTTGCGCAAAGATTCGGCTTTTGCCTCATGCTCTGCTGCCTGCTTCTTCTCGTCGTCAGTGGCATCTTTCTTTTCGCGGAGTGCCTGTGCCGCTTTGTTCTCGACGTCAATAGCCGTTTCAATTGGCGACACTTTTTCATTCAGCGATGCCTTGGCTTCATCAAGCAGCCGCTTGACAACAGGATGCTCGGTGTTGAGTACGAGATTGTATGAATCTGGCATTTCGCCATAGAAACTCATTCCTGGTTGCATTGCTGCCATTTCTTTCATTCGGCGCATATATTCGCTTTGTGTAATCTGCACTGGTTGCGACTCGCTGCCGAGCGACTCAAAAGAAACAAGAAACTCGGTCTTGTCGACATGCGGAATCTGGCAACGGAACAACTCAGAGAAGATGTTGCGTTCTGCAGGAGTCATAGCCGACACCTTGCGTTCCTCTTTTACAATCAGATTCTCAACAATGTCGCTGTCAACGCGTACAAAACGAGATTTCTCGAGTTTGTGTTCGAGCAGTCCGACAAAGTGATTCCCAAGTTGGTCGTTGATGAGCAGCACGTCGTAGCCCTTGTCTTTGGCGGCTTTGATGTAGCTGTATTGAGCAGTCTTGTCGGTTGCGTACAGATAGACGAGGTTGCCGTCTTTGTCGGTCTGGTTGGCGGCGATAAGCTCCTTGTATTCATCAAGTGTGAACTTCTTATCCTCGACATTGGCGAGAAGAGCGAATTTCATTGCTGCGTCGCAGAATTTTTCATCCGACAGCATACCGTATTCGATAAATATCTTGATGTCGTTCCATTTTGTTTCGTATTCGTTGCGGCGATTCTTGAAAATATTTTCAAGCTGGGAGGCAACTTTTTTCGAAATATAGGATGAAATCTTCTTTACGTTGGAGTCGCTTTGCAGATATGAACGAGATACGTTCAGAGGAATGTCGGGCGAGTCGATGACACCGCGCATAATCATCATAAAGTCTGGTACAACGCCTTCAACAGAGTCTGTTACGAACACCTGGTTGCAATAGAGCTGGATGCGGTTTTTCTGCACATCCATCTCGTTTTTCAGTTTCGGGAAGTAGAGGATGCCAGTGAGTGTGAAGGGATAGTCTACATTGAGGTGTATCCAGAACAACGGGTCTTCTTCACCAGGATAAAGTTCGTGGTAAAACTTTATGTAGTCCTCGTCTTTTAATTCTGAAGGCTGGCGAGTCCAAGCCGGCTTGGTGTCGTTTATGACGTTGTCGTCATCGGTATCAGTCATCTTGCCGTCTTTCCATTCTTGCTTCTTGCCAAAAACAACAGGGATTGGCAAGAACTTGCAATATTTCTTGAGCAAAGACTCGATCTTGTCTTTCAAGGAACTCTTTGCATTCGTCGTCTATATAGAGAACAATGTCTGTGCCACGATTTTCCTTGTCGATTTCGTTCATCTCAAATTCAGGAGAACCGTCGCAGCTCCAGCAGATTGCTTTCGCATCGGCTTTATATGATTTTGTGCGGATTTCAACTTTCTTAGACACCATGAAGGCTGAATAAAATCCCAATCCGAAATGTCCGATTATTGCGTTTGCATCATCTTTGTATTTTTCGAGGAATTCTTCTGCTCCAGAAAATGCTATCTGGTTGATATATTTGTCAATATCGTCGGCGGTCATACCGATGCCTGAGTCGCTTACGGTCAGCGTTCCCTTGTCTTTGTCGAGAGAAACGCGGACATTTAAATCCCCAAGTTCTCCTTTAAACTCTCCGCAAGAAGAGAGTGTGCGCAGCTTCTGTGTGGCATCAATGGCGTTTGACACGATTTCGCGCAAGAAGATGTCGTGGTCGCTATATAGAAATTTTTTGATGACAGGAAAAATGTTTTCTGTCGTTACTCCAATTTTACCTTTCTGAATAGTCATAGTTGTTAGTTTTTATTTTCTGAAACCTTTAATTGCAAAAAAAATGCCATATCTGATGAGATATGACATTTTAGGCATATTGTCTGACTAAACGTCAGTCTTTGTCATCTGCGATGGCGCATGTGAGCCGTTCGTTGCCTTCGGTGTGGTCAACAATAATTTTGTTGCCTTTCTCAACCTCCGCCCGTAGGATCATTTCCGCCAGGTCGTCCTCAAGATATTGTTGCACGGCGCGTTTCAATGGACGCGCTCCAAATTGTTTGTCGTATCCTTTCTCGACGAGGAAATTACGTGCGTTTTCGGTCACGTCAAGGGTATATCCCATTTCCTTGACCCTCTTGAAGAAGCCCCCCAATTCAATGTCGATAATCTTGTTCAGGGCTTGCTTGTCGAGCTCATTGAACATAACAATGTCATCGACACGGTTTAGAAATTCCGGAGAGAAAGTCTTGTTCAAAGCCTTTTGGATAACACCATGGGCGAAATCTGTTGTACTGCCACCTGTGTTGAACCCGATGCCGTTGCCAAAGTCTTTTAACTGGCGTGTGCCGATGTTGGATGTCATTATTATGATGGTGTTCTTAAAGTCGACGGAGCGTCCGAGACTGTCGGTCAGACGGCCTTCGTCCATCACTTGCAGCAACATGTTGAACACGTCGGCATGGGCTTTTTCCAATTCGTCAAGCAGCACAACGGAATAGGGGTGGCGGCGCACCTTTTCTGTGAGTTGTCCGCCTTCTTCGTAACCGACATATCCGGGAGGCGCTCCCACCAAGCGCGACACGGAGAATTTCTCCATATATTCACTCATGTCGATTCGAACGAGAGAGTCTTTTGAGTCAAACAAGAATTCTGACAGTTTCTTCGCGAGATGGGTTTTGCCAACACCTGTCGGGCCAAGAAACATAAATGTGCCAATTGGGCGGTTGGGATCTTTCAGCCCGACGCGATTTCGCTGAATGGCTTTTACAATCTTGTCGATTGCCTCATCTTGTCCAACGATGCTGCTTTTTAATTCGTCGCCCATGTTCAGCAACCGCGAGCTCTCGGTCTGTGCGATTCGTTGCACTGGCACGCCGGTCATCATTGCCACGACCTCTGCAATTTTGTCTTCGTCCACAACTTCTCTGTGGTTTCTAAGGTCTGCTTCCCATTCTTCTTTTTTGTTGTCAAGTTCGGCTTGAAGGTTGCGCACAGAGTCGCGAAGGCTTGCTGCCTCCTCAAAGTTCTGCGCTTGTGCGGCTTTGAGCTTGAGCTCGTTTGTGGCGGCAATCTTTTCCTCGATTTCCTCAATCTCTTTTGGAGCGTTCACATTGCCTACATGCACTCTTGAACCAGCTTCGTCAAGAGCGTCGATGGCCTTGTCGGGGAAGAAGCGGTCGCTTACATAGCGCTGTGTCAACTTGACACAAGCCTCAAGCGCCCGGTCGGTGTATGTCACATTGTGATGCTCTTCATAATTGTTCTTTATGTTGTGAAGAATCTGCAGCGTTTCCTCGGCAGATGTCTGCTCAACAATTATTTTTTGGAACCGGCGCTCCAATGCCCCGTCCTTTTCAATATTCTTGCGGTATTCATCAAGGGTGGTCGCTCCAATGCATTGAATCTCACCACGTGCAAGGGCTGGTTTCAGCAAATTGGCGGCATCCATGGTTCCCTGTGAGTTGCCGGCGCCTACAATGTTGTGAATTTCATCAATGAAAAGAATCACGTTTGGATTCTTTTTAGCCTCGTCGATGATTGCTTTGATGCGTTCTTCAAACTGGCCTCTGAATTTTGTTCCAGCGACAACGGCTGCCATGTCAAGGGATATGATGCGTTTGTCGAATAGTAGGCGAGACACCTTGTGTTCTTTTATGCGGATTGCCAATCCTTCAACAATTGCGGATTTGCCCACTCCGGGTTCGCCGATTAGCACAGGGTTGTTTTTCTTTCGGCGGCTTAGAATTTGGATTACTCGTTCTATTTCTGTGGCTCTGCCAACAACGGGATCAAGATTGCCTTCTTCGGCGGCTTTTGTTATGTCGTTGCCGAATTTGTCGAGCACGGGGGTGTCGTTTTGGTTGTTCTCGACGCGTTCTTGTTTTTTTGTCGGATTGCTCTTCTTCTGAGGGCTGTCGTCGGGGAAACCATCCTCGTCGGCGGTCTCTTCGTTGTCATAGCTGTTGCTCATGGCAGCCATTGTCAGCGGGAGCAGCAAATCTGCTTTATTTGGAGTCTGTTCAGTCATATCAATAGAAATTTTATGATTGCAGATGCAAAAATAGTGCCAACAAAAGCAAAGGAGAGCCGATGTTTAGGCTCTCCTCGCATATTGCCGATACAGATTGTTGTTACCAGAATTTGTTTGTGTCTGGATTGTATTCAAACCCTGCGGCATTCAGTTTCTGCAACAATTCGTTTTTGTCAATGTCTATGCTTTTGCAGAATTCATCGAGCGAGTCGTAATTGTCGCGCAGTTGCTGATTGACATAACTCATCAGCATAAACGGGTCAGATGGAATTGTCGCGCAGTTGCTGATTGACATAACTCATCAGCATAAACGGGTCAGATGGAATTGTCGTCATAATTTTTTGATTTCCCAAATTGAACCTTCAGTGAGCGACAAGTAAAGTTTGCCGTTTGATTTTTCGAAGCCGTTTACTTCCGACGTGCCGCATCGGTATGTCCAGAGTAGTTTGTGCGATGCCGCATCGATGGCGGCAACCATACCTCTACGCGAACCCATATAGATGATGCCTTTGTCTTCGATGACGATGCAAGGTGCATGTTCGTATCCGAATCCGGCATCGACAACAAACGCGACATTTTCCTCGTCGGCATTGGGATTTACCGCTAATAGTTGTCCATCCATAGTTTTTGCATAGACCAAATCTTGATTTTCGGAGCATCCCAGACTTTCACGGACGAGGTACTTTTTGTCGAAGTTAGAGCGCCATATCTGTTTGCCGGTCTTGCGGTCAAGAACAGTCATATATCTGTCGGGGGCAACAATAACTACGCGGTCTTTTGTCACAACAGGAACGCAGTTGCCTGGGCTGAGCATATTCGCCTTGCTACCGTTTGACCATTGCCATTTCAGCTCACCTGTTTTGCGGTCAAGGCAACGTAGGTATGTGTCCCATGTGCCGAATATCACATCGTCGCCGTCGACAACTGGTTCTGCCTGACAATAATTGTTCAGTTCGGTGCGCCAAATGATGTTGCCGGTGTTCACATTCCAGCATTCGAATTTCTTATACCCACCTTGATACAATTTGCCGTTTGCAATAATACCGTCGGCGACATATGGACCTGTGGATTCGTTTTCTCTGATTGTTCGGCCCGATTTCTTGTCCGCCCAAATGATGCGCTTGTCAGACGCAGGAATGATAACGTAGTTTGATTGGCCTACTGCGGGGCGTGAAAACAGAGAGGCGTCTGTTTGTAAAGACCAAAGCACTTTGCCGGTTTTGTCAATCGCTTTTGCCTGTCCAAGCGAGTTGCCGAAATATATGCTGTTTTTGCCAACGGCAAGTCGGGTGAATATCGAAGCTTCATCTTGATAGATCTTGCGTATTGAGAAACCGTATGGAATCTTGGTGTCAGAAATTTTCTCGTACTTGTATTTTGGATGTGCCGCCCGTATCGGCAAAGACCATTGCAGTTTCTTTGGGAGGCCGATGACTTTGTCATAAACTTGGATTGTGTTTCCGTCAATTGTGAAATCGGTATATCCAAATCCATCTTTGACGTGAGTCATGTCAAGAGCGCGGCAGATTACAGCATCAATGTCGCCACCTTTATATAGTTCATATTTGTGGTAGTGACCGCAGATATGTATTATGGTTGGATATTTCTGGAGGATGTTGATATAATCTTGGTAGTTGTCAAGGTCGTCCTTGATGGGGTAGTGGTTTATTGAAACCACTTTCTTTCCCGATTTGCAACGCTCGCTCAGTTGTTTGTCAAGCCAGCTTAGGTCTTCTTGTTTGATGTGACCGTCGCCCATTTTCATAAATGGGCCACAGTTGAGTCCTATAAAAACCAGACTGTCAGTCTCGAATACAAACTTGTCGGCGCCCCAAATGTCATTGAATGTTTTTGTGGCGCTTTGCGACCAGTTGTTTTCGTGGTTGCCGGGAATTATGTATAGGGCTTGTTCAGTTTGTCAACGATGCGTTTGATGTTGTACAATTGCTCGTCACTGCCCTCATTGGACAAGTCTCCTGAAATGATTACGAATGAGGAGCTGTTGTTGTTGATCTCGTCGATAGCGGCTATCAGTTGCTTTTCGTTTTCATTGCCTGGAGTGACATGAATGTCGGTAAGCAGAGTGAAGTCGAGAGCAAGGGCATTGCTGCTGTTGAAAATAAATAACAGAGCAAGTGCGCTGCTTAGAATAATGTTTTTTAGATTCATTTGTGATAATGTGTTAGAATTGTACTGCAAAGGTACGTCGTTTTTTTGAATGCTAAAGCATGTGCGGTTTAGTCAGATTGTCAAATTTTGCTAATGACAAAGGCGCTTTATATTAAAAAGCGGTGAACAGAAGAACTGGACACCGCTTTGCTCGCTTTGAAAATCAAGGATTATTTGCAACCAGCGCAACGTGGTTTGATTTGCTGGAAGAAGTCGTTACCCTTGTCGTCAACAAGAATGAATGCAGGGAAGTCTTCTACGCGGATTTTCCATACGGCTTCCATTCCGAGCTCTGGGAATTCAACACATTCAATGCTCTTGATGTTGTTCTGGGCAAGAATTGCAGCTGCACCGCCGATGCTTCCGAGATAGAATCCGCCATGTTTTTTGCAGGCGTCTGTCACTTGCTGCGAACGGTTGCCCTTTGCCAGCATAACCATGCTGCCTCCGTGGCTCTGGAACAAGTCTACATATGGGTCCATACGGCCTGCGGTTGTCGGACCGAGCGATCCACACGGCATGCCTTCTGGAGTTTTCGCCGGACCAGCATAGTATACTGGATGGTTCTTGATGTATTCAGGGAGACCCTCGCCGTTGTCCAAACGCTCTTTAAGCTTGGCGTGAGCGATGTCGCGTGCCACGATGATTGTGCCGTTCAACGACAAGCGTGTTGATACTGGATATTTTGTCAATTCCTTCAGCACTTCCGACATCGGACGGTCAAGGTCGATTTTTATAACATCGCCTTCGCCGGCTTTACGCAATTCCTCTGGAATGAGTTCGCCTGGGTTGCTGTCCAATTTCAATCCAAATACCGTCTTTATTGATTTTACACTTGACGTTGCGGTCGGCTGAACAGGAAACTCCCAGACCGATTGGACAAGATGCTCCATGTCTAGGCAGGCGTACGATGCGGATGTCGTGTGCATAGTATTTGCCGCCGAATTGAGCGCCAAGACCGATGTTGTGGGCCTCTTCAAGCACTTTCTTCTCCAATTCAATGTCGCGGAAAGCGCGGCCTGTCTCATCGCCTGTTGTAGGAAGCGTGTCGTAATAATGGGTGGATGCCAATTTAACTGTCAGCAAGTTCTTCTCTGCCGATGTGCCGCCAATCACGAATGCAATGTGGTATGGAGGACAAGCGGCTGTGCCGAGAGTCTTCATCTTGGCTACAAGGAACGGAACCAAAGTGTCAGGATTCAGAATAGCTTTTGTCTCTTGATAGAGATATGTTTTGTTTGCAGAGCCACCACCTTTGGTTACGCACAAGAAATGGTATTCCATGCCTTCTGTTGCCTCAATGTCGATTTGTGCAGGAAGATTGCATTTCGTATTTACTTCCTCATACATTGACAATGGCGCGTTTTGGGAATAGCGGAGGTTGTTTTCTGTGTATGTTTTGTATACGCCTAACGAAAGGGCCTCTTCATCGCTGAATCCAGTCCACACTTGTTGACCTTTTTCTCCGTGAATAATGGCGGTGCCTGTGTCCTGGCACAATGGCAATACGCCTTTTGTGGCAACGTCGGCGTTGCGAAGGAATGTCAATGCGACATACTTGTCGTTCTCGCTTGCCTCGGGGTCGTTAAGGATTTTTGCCACTTGCTCGTTGTGTGAACGGCGAAGCATGAATGAAACATCGTGGAAAGCGGCGTTTGCCATAGCGGTCAAGCCTTCCTTCTCCACTTTCAAAATTGGATGACCTTCAAATTCGCCAACAGAAACGTGGTCTTTGGTAAGTAAATAGTACTCGGTGTCGTCCTTTCCAAGTTGGAACATCGGACTGTACTTGAATTCTGGATTTGCCATAATTACAAGGTTATGTTTTTTACGTTAATAATAGTCGTGTTGCAAAATTACGAAAGAACGGGTAAATATGGAATTATTTTGGATTAAAAAATCGGAAATGATGTTGGCTTTACGTGAAAATTTCCTACCTTTGGAAATTAATGTACGAAACAGAATGTCATGAACAGGAAATATTTGTTTGCCGGCTTGGTGTCTTTTGCCGCCTTGCCGTGCTTCGGTGAAGTGCCGATGGAAATTTCATTGCTGATGAAAGATGGAGAGTTCGCGAAGGCCGACAGTGTGATTGGAAAGAGTGGCGTCAGTTTGACGGCGGTCGAGGCTGATTCGTTGCGCGCCATAATGAGTCGCATTGAGAGGGATTTCTGCTATACTTTTGAAGAAGGGGTGGAAAAGATACAGGAACGCTTTCCGCATGTGTCTGTCGCCAATGTGAAAGACTGGGAAACACGCAACTTTGTTGAGACGAAAATGATCAACGGAGAGAAGCGGATGTTTCGTAAGGCGATTTCAAACATAGATAGGCTTGTCCCGGAATTGTCGGCGGGAAGAAAAACGCAGGCGATATTTGATGCTGTGTCAGGAGCCGAAATGGTCAGTGGCGTGCTGAAAGGCATCTCAAGGGAGACCGGTTATGACGGCGGACATCGCATAACAATTAAATATACGATTGATGTTGACGCTGACTCGGTTCCTGCCGGTGAGAAAATACGTGTGTGGATGCCTTTCCCGACAACGACGGAACGCCAAAAAAACGTGACGCTGATTTCGTCGAGCGATAAGGTGCGATTTTCCAACAGCGAGAAGCACAACACTGTGTATATGGAGCGAAAAGCGAAGAAAGGACAGCCTGCGCATTTTGAGATAGTATACTCGTATGATGTGTATTCAAAGTATTTCTCGCAAGATTACATGTTGAGCCACCTCAAGCCGTATGATAAAACATCGGATGTCTATTTGAAGTATACGGCTCCAGATGCTCCCCAGATACTTCTTTCCGAGGATTTCCAGGCTTTGGCAAAACATATCGTTGGTAGGGAGGACAACCCGGTAAAACAGGCGTCTCTTATTTATGATTGGATTGACGCTTATTTTCCATGGGCGGGAGCCAGGGAATACAGCACGATTCCTAACCTTGCGGAGTATGCGCTCAATCGTGGATACGGTGACTGTGGACAAGTATCGCTTTTGTATATAAATCTTCTTCGAAACATCGGAATTCCGGCGCGTTGGGAAAGCGGATGGTATCTTGAACCGGAGAATGTCGGAATTCATGACTGGGCGGAAGTGTATTTCGAAGGAGTAGGTTGGGTCCCGGTGGATATGTCTTTCGGCCTTAATTTGGCATCTAAAGATAAGGATGTGGTGAATTTCTATAAGTCCGGCATGGATTATTTCCGCCTTGCGGCAAACCGAGGCGTGTGTGGTTCGTTTTCTCCGGAAAAGAAATTTATTCGAAGCGAAACCGTGGATTCCCAACTGGGAGAAGTCGAGTGGAACGGTGGAAACTTGTTCTATTACCGAGGATGGTCGCCGGAACTTCAAATTATTGAAGTAAAGGAATTGCATTGATACATAATTAGATGGTGGCGTCATGGACGCCACCATCTAATTTTTTTTGAAAAAAGTTGCCCAAAAATTTGCGGGAAAGAAGAATTGTGTATACCTTTGCACTCGCAAACGAGAAATAACGGCTCCGTAGCTCAACTGAATAGAGCATCTGACTACGGATCAGAAGGTTACAGGTTTGAATCCTGTCGGAGTCACAATTTTAAAAGAAAGAGTCTTAACGGCTCCGTAGCTCAACTGAATAGAGCATCTGACTACGGATCAGAAGGTTACAGGTTTGAATCCTGTCGGAGTCACAAAAACAGAACTACAATAATGTGGTTCTGTTTTTTTATTGTTAATCATCGTGAATTTCGCTTTGCGGGGTTCTATAAGTGGTGGGTTTGTTGTATTTTTGCAATTACCTTAGATTTGCAGCGGCAAACCGAAACTGAAATAGAAATGGTAAATTTGCAGTGAAAAAATAAATATTGAAAGAAAGGAAGACAGAGAGTGAACCATTTTGCGCCAGGGGAAATACCCGTGTTCATATTAGGACTCTCCGCCTTTCCCGTCCGGAGACCTGTATAAAAATATAACACCTGTTGTTAAGGTAGTTAGGTTAGGGACGAGTTCCTTTCTCTCGTTGTTTGTCAACTACAAAGTTATGCAAAAATTTTTTTATTTCATCGGCATAGATGTCTCGAAAAAAAGAAACTGGACATCTGTGTAATGTCAAATTCAAAGGTCCTCAAAGAGGAACAAGTAAGTAATCACCCGCAGGCCATCGCCACTGTGATAGCCGGCATAAAAAGAAGAACTGAGCATGAGCAACGACTGTTTCATCATCTGCGCGGAGCACACCGGCCAGTACACATATCCACTGATATGTGCCTGCAGAATCGGTAGGCAGCAAGCTGTGGCTTGAAAAACGCCTCGCAGATAAAATACTGTTCCGGCGTAACACGCGGTAAAAAAATGACAAAGTGGACGCCCGCCGCATTGCCGAGTATGCCATGCGCTTCTTCGATAAAGCCAAGCCCTACCAGCGTCCTGCAGAGGAACTTATGCGCCTCAAGCAGCTGGAGGCGGAGCGCTCGCTCTACCTTACGGATATGGCGAAATACAAAGCGCAGCTGTCCGACCAGGAAGGCTTCATGGAGGATAAAAATCTTCAAGCGCAAGGCTAAGCGTCTGAAGGAGATGATCAAGTCTCTTGAAAAAGACGTTGAAAGAGATTGCCCAAGAGATGGCTGATGTCATCGATTCTTCGGAAGAAACTATCCCGACAGATGAGATTGCTTAAGTCTGTGGAAGGCGTCGGACCGGTTGTCGCTATGAACATGATTATAGCTACTGAAGCCTTTACACGCTTCGACAATCCCAGACAGTTCAACTGTTACGTCGGAGTCGCTCCATTCGCATACACATCCGGCTCGAGCCAACACTCTCGAAACAGAGTGTCTCAACGGGCCGTAAAATACATAAAATGCCTCCTTCACATGGCTGCCGTGGCGATTGCCCATAAGAAGACAGGCGATCTGAAAACATATTTTGAAAGAAAAGTCGCCGAAGGAAAAAACAAAATGACCGTATTAAACGCAGTGCGAGCCAAGCTCGTGGCTAGAATGTTCGCCGTAATCAGAAATAATCGAGTTTATCAACCTATTTTTATCAGTTTAGGCTTGCACAAATCATAAAAAAATATGAAAAGAAAATACATAAGTATACTTGCCCTTCTGACAACGGGACTTGTCGCTAATGCCGCTTTGACGGTCGACTGCTCGTTGCGTAAAGCTTTGTCCGTCACACCTCCTGCGGGAACAGGATTAAATGACATATATATCATTTATGGAGGATCTGAAACCGTTTTGACATACACGTCAGAGTCTGGCGAAAACAATGTAAAATGGTTGGTGTATGATGAGCGGGGCGGTGGCTATGCAGAGGAAGTCTCGACGATAGACCGTAGTGGTGCGGTGTCAACGTTTCGCAATCCAAGAGTGAACTGCGGTTATATAATTGAGGATGGTGCAAAACGTAGTTATTTCTGGCTTGTGGATTATTCTAATTATGAATTAGCAATCAACGGAGTGTCATTTCCTGCCGAGCAGGACTGTGGTTCTGCGACATTGGAAGTGGATTGCGGCTGCCCGACGATAACATATTATTCCGTTACTGGTGTACCTAAGGTGTTGAGCCGAGAGATCACAGTCAGCTACAACACTCTCGAGTGGAATGACGATGATGCTGTTTACAATGGTAAGGAAACAACTGAAACCGTGGCAAACCTGTCTGAAAGGATGGTTCTGCCTGCACCATTATGCGATACTCAGTTTGTGATTGACGGTGACAAGTTTCTGTCGCAATGGGGACTTGCAAAAACATTTACGACAGATATACTTAGTGCTTCGTCAATAGATTTTCAAACGACCGCGACCCAGCAGCGACGTGAGAATGGCAATGAGCAAGGGACGGCGGAAGATGCACTTGGCGGATCTGCGCCGGCAACGATAACGTTTTCCGCAATATGCACCGATGCTGTGGAGCATAAAGAGTGGCAAATTTCTAAAGTCAGGACTTCTCGACAGTTGACTATCGATTTAACGAGGAGACAATCGATTATACATTCAACGAACAGGGTTCGTATTATGTTAAATTTATCGGCTCAAACAGCGATGCTTCGTGCACGAACGAAAGCGAAGTCTATACAGTGTCGATAGGGGAGTCTTTGCTTGATTGTCCTAATGCTTTTTCTCCTGACGCAAGTCCTGGATACAACGATGAGTGGAAAGTGTCGTATAAGTCTATCGTTGAGTTCAAATGTTGGATTTTCGACCGCTATGGCAATAAAATGATTGAGTTTGACGATCCGTCAAAAGGATGGGATGGTAAATACAAAGGCAAGTACGTCAAGCCTGGTGTCTACTATTATGTGATAGAGGCGAAAGGCGCCGATGGAAAAGAGTATAAAAAGAAGGGAGATATAAACATATTGAGGAGTACAAGAACCGACAGGAATGAAACTACAGAATAAGATTGCAATTGTGGTGTTTGCGGTGACAATGCCGTTTATGCCAATGCTGGCGCAGGGCAACGCCGTGGCATATGCGCCTGTTATCCCAGAGAAAGTGCATTTCGCCGACAGGGTTGTCGATCTTGACAGAATCGATTTCTACGAGCGCATGGACAGAGAGATGATATCGTTTGCTTTTGGGCACACCAACACTCTTTTGACAATAAAACGAGCCAATCGCTATGCCCCTGGAATTGTGAAGATATTGAAGGAACAGGGCGTGCCTGAAGATTTGGTCTACTTGGCGGCAATTGAGAGCCATTATGATAACGCTGCTGTGTCAAGTGCTAAAGCTGTCGGTATGTGGCAGTTTATGCCGTCGACAGCAAAAGAATACGGTTTGGAAGTCAATGAATATGTTGACGAACGTTTGGATTGTGACAAATCCACCGTGGCGGCATGCAAATACTTTAAACGTGCTTATGCAAAATATAAATGCTGGCTTACCGTCGCCGCGGCATACAATGCCGGGATGGGGCGAATTTCCAAATCGCTGGAAACACAGGATGTGGAGCATGCGCTTGATTTGTATCTTAACAAAGAAACATCACGGTATATTTTCCGCTTGCTTGCAATGAAACTGATAATCGAGAATCCAGCAAGATATGGGTATGCGATAAAAGCAAACCAACTGTATCAACCGTTGGATTGCGACACATTTGTGGTGGCAGAGCCTGTAAAAGACTGGGTGCAGTGGTCGAAGGAGCACAATATTACTTATTCATTGCTTCGGGAATACAACCCGTGGATTCGGTCGGTATCGCTGCCGAATCCCAACAACAAAACTTATGTGGTTAAAATCCCGAAAGAAACAAGTTTGTACAGAAGCAAGCAGACATTAAAAACGTATAGAGAGAATTGGACAAGATAAAAAAAAATGATGAAACGGACTGCGTGGCTGTTTACGGAGCCAGGGTCCATAATCTCAAAAATATAGATGCTTTTATCCCACACGATAAATTGACTGTTATCACGGGACTTAGCGGCAGCGGCAAGTCGTCGTTGGCGTTTGACACGGTTTATGCGGAAGGACAACGTCGTTATATAGAAACATTTTCGTCGTATGCTCGAAATATGCTTGGGGCTCTCGAACGCCCGGATGTGGACAAGATAACGGGGCTCTGTCCAGTAATTTCGATAGAGCAAAAAACGGTAAACAAGAATCCTCGGAGCACAATAGGCACAATTACTGAGGTCTATGATTTCTTGCGACTGCTCTTCGCCAGGATTGGAGAAGCCGTGTCATATAAAAGCGGAAAGCCCATGATAAAATATACAGAAGAACAGATTCTGGAATTGATATTGGGCAAGTTTGACAACCAAAAGGTGTTGATTCTCTCCCCGTTGGTCAATAACCGCAAGGGGCATTACAAGGAGTTGTTCGAACAGTTGCGCCGTAAAGGATATCTGAATGTGCGCGTTGACGGCGAGCTACAGGAAATCGTTGTGGGAATGCGTCTCGACCGCTATAAAAACCATAATATTGAACTGGTTGTAGACAAGCTGAAGGTGTCGGGCAAAGACAGTCAACGCCTTAAAGAAACAATTGCGGTTGCAATGAAGCAGGGCGATGGCGTTATTCAGGTTTTTGACGTGGAAAAAGGTGAAGGCTTTTTCTACAGTAAGTCGCTGATGGACCCGATAACAGGTTTGTCGTATAGAGAACCTGCACCACACAATTTTTCATTCAACTCAATGCAGGGGGCTTGCCCAAAGTGCAAGGGACTTGGCAGTGTGAATCTGATTGATGTGGATAAGATTATACCAGACAAATCAAAAACGATATATTCTGGGGGTATTCTGCCATTGGGTAGCTATTCAAACAACTTTATATTTTCACAGATTGCGGGAATTTGTGAGAAAGAGGGGTATTCTTTGAAAACGCCAATCAAGGATCTTTCGGAGAAAGCACTTGATGAGATTCTTAATGGAACGGACGAGGCTCTCGTCAATCCTGCAGGAATCGGCAGGGGGTATCAACCTACATATGACGGCATTGTGAAATATATCGAGATGCAGCAAAACGATGAAGTGTCGTCCAAAGCACAGAAATGGGCCGGGCAGTTCTACACTCCTACAGTGTGTCCGGTGTGTCATGGAGCAAGGCTCAACAGGGAGGCTCTGCATTATTTCATCGATGGTAAAAACATTGACGAGCTTGCCAATATGGAATTGTCTGACTTGAAGGAGTGGGTCGACACGGTGGAACAGAAATTGGGCAAGCAGCAACAGGTCGTGGCAAAGGAAATCTTGAAGGAGATTCGTTCACGGTTGCATTTCCTTAACGATGTGGGACTTGACTACTTGTCGTTGTCGCGCAGTTCAATGTCGCTGTCAGGAGGCGAGAGCCAACGCATACGGCTCGCCACGCAGATTGGCTCCCAACTGGTCAATGTGTTGTATATCCTGGATGAACCAAGCATTGGCCTGCATCAAAGGGACAATGACAGACTTATCCATTCGCTGAAGGAATTGCGCGACCTTGGTAATACTGTGGTCGTAGTGGAGCATGACAAAGACATGATGTTGGAATCGGATTATGTGATTGACATCGGACCCAAGGCCGGTCGTAAGGGTGGAAAAGTTGTGTTTGCCGGGACTCCTGAAGAGATGCTTAAAAGTGGCACGCTGACAGCTGGATATTTAAACGGCTCGTTGAAAATAGAAGTGCCGGCAAAGCGAAGAAAAGGCAATGGAAAAAAACTGACGTTGAAAGGTTGCTCGGGCAATAATTTGAAAGATGTAGACCTGACTCTGCCTCTGGGCGCACTGATTTGCGTCACAGGAGTGTCGGGCAGTGGAAAATCAACAATCATTAACGAAACGCTTCAGCCGATTTTGAGTCAGAAATTCTATCGTTCGTTGAAAGAGCCGCTGCCATATAAAGCAATAAAAGGCATTGAAAACATTGACAAGGTGGTCACGGTTGACCAGGCGCCAATCGGAAAGTCGCCGAGGTCAAACCCAGCGACATACACCAATGTGTTTGCCAACATACGCAATTTGTTTGTGGAACTTCCGGAAGCCAAAATCAGAGGGTATAAGCCAGGACGCTTTTCTTTTAATATGTCGGGAGGACGTTGTGATGTGTGCAAAGGAAACGGCTATCGCTCGATTGAAATGAATTTTCTGCCAAACGTATTGGTGCCTTGCGAGGCTTGCCATGGCCAACGCTACAACAGAGAAACGCTTGAAGTCAGATTCAAGGGTAAATCAATAGCGGATGTACTCGACATGACAATAAATCAGGCTGTGGAGTTTTTTGAAAATATGCCGTCAATATTGTCGAAGATTAAGGTGCTTCAGGACGTCGGTCTGGGGTACATAAAACTTGGACAGCCATCAAGCACGCTGTCCGGAGGCGAGAGTCAACGAGTGAAACTTGCCACGGAATTATCAAAGAAGGATACAGGTAAAACGCTTTTTATCCTCGACGAGCCGACAACAGGATTGCATTTTGAAGACATCCGTATTCTTATGGGGGTACTCAACAAACTTGTTGACCGGGGCAATACGGTATTGGTTATCGAGCACAACCTCGATGTCATAAAATGCGCAGACTACATTGTGGATATGGGGCCAGAAGGTGGAAAAAACGGGGGCAAAATCATTGCCGTCGGCACTCCGGAAGAAATTTGTGAGTCAAAAGATTCAATTACTGGAAGATTCCTGCGAAAGGAATTGATGAATCTGTGATTGTTTATTAAGTTTGTAAAAAATATAAGATATGGATATAGTAGAATTGATACAGAACAATGGCAAGTGCGGATTCTCTTTTGAGGTGTTGCCGCCACTTAAGGGAAAGGGCATTGTGCAGATTTATAATGCAATAGACAAACTGAAAGAGTTTGATCCACTATACATAAACATAACGACCCATCGTAGTGAGTACGTGTTTAAGAGCAATGACGACGGGACGTACCAGCGAGTGTCGGAGCGGTCCAGACCGGGCACGGTGGCTGTGGCCGCTGCAATACAACAGAAATATGGCATTCCTGCCGTGCCGCACATCATTTGCAGCGGTTTCTCGAAAGTGGAAACAGAATATGCGTTAATCGACTTGAACTTCTTGGGCATAAACAATTTGCTTTTGCTTAGAGGCGACAAGGCGAAGCATGAGAACCGTTTTGTACCAAATGAAAATGGCCACGCTCATGCAAGTGAATTGCAGGAGCAGGTTAACAATTTCAACAATGGCTATTTTATAGACGGAACAAAAATGGATATAATGACCGACTCGCGGTTCTCGTATGGGGTGGCAGGCTATCCGGAGAAACATGATGAAGCCCCGAATATGGACATCGACTTAATGTTTTTGAAGGATAAAGTTGACAAAGGTGCTCGATATATTGTGACACAAATGTTTTTCGACAACCAAAAATATTTTGATTTCGTCGACAGGTGTCGGGCTATAGGCATAACTGTGCCGATTATCCCGGGCCTGAAACCCATTGTTACCGCTTCGCAGTTGACAATTCTTCCCAAGGTATTCCATGTGGATTTGCCGACTGACCTGGCTACAGAATTGCTGAAATGCAAAGACAATGTGGAGGCAAAGCAGATTGGAGTGGAGTGGTGCACAATGCAAGCGAAAGGATTGATGGATAGGGGTGTGCCAAGCATTCATTTCTATTCGCTCAATGCAACAGAAAGTGTTAGACAAGTAGCAAAATCTATATATTGATAAAAATGAAATTCAGTGATATAAAAGGTCATGACGACGTTAAACGCCGGTTGCGTGACATGGCGGATTCCGATCGGATTCCTCATGCTCTTTTACTGGAAGGAGAGGAGGGAATCGGCAAATTACAGATGGCGCTGACGTTTGCTCAGTATGTGCATTGCGAGCATCGCGTCGGGGGAGAGCCATGTGGCAAATGCCCGTCTTGTTTGCAGCACCAGTCAAACAATCACCCGGATTTGTTTTACGCATTTCCGATATTCAAGAAGGCGAGTGAGACGGTGTTTTGCGATGAATATATCACTGAATGGAACGAATTCTTGGCGCATAGCCGCTACCATTCGTTTGAAGACTGGCTTGGCTTTTTAAATCCCGGGACAAAGCAGCCGGTGATTTACAACTCAGAGGGTAGTCAGATTATACATAAAATCAGCGTGAAGTCATATTCGTCGCGCTATAAGATTATGATAATGTGGTTGCCTGAAAAAATGAAGGAAGAATGTGCAAACCGTCTGCTCAAAATGATAGAAGAGCCTTATGAAAACACGGTTCTGCTGTTTGTCAGCAACAAGCCAAATGAAATATTGCCCACGATATATTCCCGCATTCAACGTGTTGGGATGAAGCGTCTGTCTGACAGTCTTGTGGCAGAATGTTTGACGCAATCGCTCGCCGTTGATTCTCAGACGGCAATGTCGTTTGCGGCGTTGTCAGAGGGAAGTGTCACAAAGGCAATGGGGCTTATGGATTCCGCAGCCGACAATGCAATGTTTCTTGACATGTTCAAGCAGTTGACACGAATGGCTTATCTTCGTGATGTGCGTGGATTGAAGGTCTGGTCGGAGGAGGCTGCCGATATGAAACGGGAAAAGAATGTCTTGTTCCTGACATATCTAAGTCGCTTGTTCCGCGAGAATTTCATCTACAACATAGGCAACAGATCATTGAATTACCTCACTCCGCAAGAAGAGCAATTCAGTGCAAAGTTTTGCCCGTTTGTCAATGAACGCAATGTCGAAGCCATTGAAAACGAAACCGCTCGTGCGGCATCCGACATCGCAAGAAATGCAAATGCAAAAATCGTAATGTTTGATTATGCTGTCAAATGGTGGTGGCATTAAGAATGTAGATTCCTGTAGATATGAAACCATTCCTTAAGAAAGTTGCCGATGTCTACGCCCTGAATGAGGCTGACAGGTTATATAAATATTGTTTCGTGTTGCCCAATAGGCGCAGCCGTGTGTTCTTTGAGTCGTATTTGTCGGATGCGTTGAACGACAAGCATTCGATATTCCCGGAGTTGACCACTATATCAGATTTTATCGATGAATATTCCGATTTGGTTGAAGCAGGACGTGTGGAGCAGTTGTTTTTGCTGTATCAAGCATATCGCACACTTGCGGAGCGCGACCAAAAGCAGTATGACGACTTTGACCACTTTCTGCATCTTGGCGATATGCTATTGAATGACTTCAATGACATCGACCGTTATATGGTTGATGCGAAGGAGCTGTTTTTCAATATGCGTAATCTGGAAAATATAAAAACGGATTATCTTTCAGACGAACAGATTGCTGTCATCAAGGAATATTGGGGCGTTGACAAAAAGAGGTGAAAGAAGATTCTCTGTTTGTCCAGTCGTCATATGTAAACCTGTGGGACAATATGTATGAGCTGTACAACTCTTTCCTACGGGCTCTTGAGAAAAAAGGATTGACTTATGGAGGGCAGAGTTACCGCCGCGTCGCTGAGAAAATCAACAAAATGGGTGCGGATGATTTCAATTTTGAAAGGATTATATTCGTTGGATTCAGCACTTTGTCAAATGCGGAAAGAATGATATTCGAGAGGTTTAAAAAACTTGGAATAGCGGATTTTTATTGGGATTTTGAATCGGCATTTCTGGACAAGGACAATAAAGGCTCTTATTTCTTAAATCAATACATTCCGGAGTTCAAGTCGATATATGATATAATGGACAGCAAGCCGACAGTGCCCAACATCAACATATTGTCTGTTCCGTCAGGCTCCGGTCAAGGGCTTGTTGTCAGATCTGTGCTGGAGCAGCTTGTTGCCGAAAACAAACTTGACGTCAGCGATGCTGTAAATACGGCAATTGTCTTGCCCGAGGAAAAATATGTCAATTCGGTGCTCGACTCCGTGCCGGAGATGTTCAAGTCGATCAACATTACTATGGGTATGTCGGTCGGACAGAGTCCTATCGCTTCTTTTTGACGAATTTGGCCAATCTGGAACATCGCAAGAAGGAGCTTAAAGGGGAATTGTCGTATTTCTATGAGGATGTTGAGATGTTGGCGTCTCATCCGTATGCAGTTATGGTTGGCGGCACAGGAATCAATGACTTGGTAGGAGAAATTCATCGTAAATGCATACTTCGTACCAAAGTCGATGATTGCCGAGGGCGGCCGGGATTTGTCTGATTTGTTTGGCATAAATGAAGAAGAGCCAATGGTGTATGTTGAACGGATTCTGACCCGCATCAATAGTGCATTGGAAAAGGATAAGAACAATTTGATTGAGCGTTATTTTGTTGTGCAATACATGCAGGCCCTCAATCAGATAAAGACCGTTATGAATAGATTCAACGTGCATGTAGAAAAGCAATCGTTGTTTTTCCTACTGTCGCGCACAATGTCGGGGGCAATTGTGCCATTTGAAGGAAAACCGCTGCACGGATTGCAGATAATGGGCGTGCTGGAGACGAGGTCGTTGGATTTTAAATATCATAGTCCTGTCGATGAACGAGAAGGTGTTTCCGACAAAACATTATACGAAATCGTTTATTCCCAACAGTATTCGCTCGGCATATGGCTTGTCGACGTTTAAATATCAGGACTCGATGTATGCATATTATTTCTTCCGAATGATAAGTCGTGCGGAGAATGTGTTTCTGCTTTACGATTCGCGAGTGCAGGGAGTGTCGAGCGGGGAGGAATCGAGATATATCAAACAGCTTGCTCAGGTTTACAATCGTGGACGCAATCATCAGGTGATTTACGATTATTCGGTTTTCGCCATTGAAGAGCCCTCAATTTCAATCCGCAAAACGGACCGTATAATGAGTATCTTGAATGATTTCAGGTCGACCGAAGACAAAGATAATATAAGATATCTTTCAGCAAGTTCAATTAATACATATCTGGACTGCCAGTTTAAGTTCTATTTGCAGAAGGTGGAGGGCTTTCAAGAGGAGGATTCGGTTACGGATTTCATAGACAGCTCAACATTCGGCACTGTGGTGCATGGTGCAATGGAAAAGCTCTATGGCCGTGAGCCAAGGCACATTGACTCCGCATTCCTTGACCGCTACCTGAGAAATAAAAATAAAACTTATGTTGAGACAATAGAACTTGAGAAGGTTGTGACGTATGCTGTCAATAAATATTATAAGCGCCTTGATGAGTCACGATGCTATGAGAAGCCTACCGACGAAGCTGATTTGATTGCAAAAATTGTAATGTACTATGTAAAAATGCATTAATTCAAGACCATCGCCTCGGTGCGTTTGACTATGTGGCGAGTGAGAAGGAATTGGCATTTAATTGGGATATGGGCGATGGCGTGTCGTTCAATTTTAAATGCTTTATAGACAGAATCGACTTTGTCGAAGGCAAACTGCGTATTGTTGATTACAAGACCGGCTCGGACGATGTGCAAATAAGCAAGCCTGATGATTTTGAGGACTTGTTTGCTCCGGATTCGAATGGGGCGCATAAAAAAGCTCTTTTGCAACTGCTGCTATACTGCAACGCATATGCAACTCATGAGCATTATGCAGATGACATTACACCTGTTGTATATAAGTTCAGAGATGTGGATAAATGTCTGAATGGAAAGTATGATATACAGCAATCCTATCTTAAGGGCAAGTCAATAAGATATAAACCAGTAGACGGGTATTTGAACGATTTGAAAAATGACAAGTTCTTGGAACGGATCAGAAAAGTCATACGTGATATTTTTGACAGGGACGTGCCGTTTGTGCAAACCGAGCACAAAAATAGATGTTTGTATTGTCAATTCAATAAAATTTGCTCACGCAGTGAAGATTAGACGCAAATATTTTGTGCCATTGCGAAAAAAAGCGTATCTTTGTGCCGCTTTTTAAGGATTCCATGTGTGATGGGAAGTTAAGGAGCAAAGCACTTAATTTTGAGTAACACAAATTTTAAAAAACAATGAAAACTTACAATTTATCAGCTCAGCCAAGAACAGAAATTGGCAAGAAAGCATCAAAATTGTTGCGTAACGCAGGTCTTATCCCAGTTGGTTTGATTGGTGGTGAGCGAGTTGACCTTCCATATGCAGGCGCATTGAAAGAAGGCGAGCGTGTAGTAGACCTTGGCAACAACAAGGGTATCATCGTTACAAGCCTTGCTGTAAAGGCAGAGGATGTTCGTAAATTGATCTACACTCCGGAAATTTTCGCAATTGATTTGGATGTTAACGGAGCTAAAAAGACTGCAATTCTTAAGGAAATCCAATTCCACCCAGTAAAGGATGAGATCCTTTATATCGATTTGCTCGAAGTAAATGATAAGAAACCGGTAGTAATCGAGGTCCCTGTTAAGTTGGAAGGTCACGCCGAGGGTGTTAAAGCCGGTGGTAAATTGAGCCTTTCTATGAAGAAACTTAAGGTTAAAGCAGTTTATACAAACATCCCAGAGCGTTTGGTTATCAACGTTGACAACTTGGGTCTTGGTAAGACAATGCAGGTTGGCGATCTTAGCTTCGAAGGTCTTGAATTGACAAATGCAAAGAACGCTGTTGTTTGTGCAGTTCAGTTGACTCGTGCCGCTCGTGGTGCCGCTCAAGCTGCTGCCGCTGCGAAATAAACTAAGCCAGCAAGATGAAATATCTTATTGTAGGATTGGGTAATATTGGTGCTGAGTATCAAGAAACCCGCCACAATATGGGATTTATGATATTGGATGCTTTTGCCAAAGCATCCAATATTGCTTTTGAGACCAAGCGATATGGCGATGTTGCTGAGACTCGGGTCAAGAATAAACAACTGCTGTTGCTTAAACCATCGACCTACATGAACCTAAGTGGCAACGCTGTAAAGTATTGGATGGACAAGGAGAATATCCCATTGGAAAATGTTTTGGTTCTTGTCGACGATCTGGCTTTGCCGCTGGGAACAATACGCATTAAAGGAAAAGGGAGCGATGCGGGGCATAATGGCTTGAAAAACATTGCGCAGATGCTCGGCTCTCAAAATTATGCCAGATTGAGATTCGGCATTGGCAACGATTTCCCCAAAGGCACACAGGTGGATTTTGTTCTCGGGCATTTCTCGGCTGAAGAAAAGAAGCTGCTGGAGTCAAGAATTGAAGTGGCGGTAGAGGCGATGAAAACATTCTGCCTGTCAGGTCTTGGCTTTGCAATGAACAACTACAACAATAAGTAGAGAATACATGAAATAGGCATAAGCGGGTCGTGGACGTGTTGTCTGCGCACTCGCTTTTATTTATTATATTACACCTTCGAAGAATATAATATCGTTTTCATAGTCTGTGACTTTGCTTCCGTCTCCGACCATTCCGAATCTTCGTCGGAATCAACCGTCAGCCCTCCTCCACAGAATAAGATTTGGCTGTCTTTGTCAAATGTCATAGATCGAAGATTAACAAAGTAGTCAAAGCCAGATGACGTGACCGGTCCAAGGTATCCGCCATAATACGTGCGCGGATGTGATTCTATTTTCGAAATGGCTGTTTTTGCAATGGCGGTAGGCAAACCGCAAAGGGCAGGGGTGGGATGCAGCTCACTGACCAGCAATTCAGCGGCACTCATAGAAACAACGTTTGCGGCAAACCTATTGCAAAGGTGTGCCACGCGTCCGGCTGTCAACGTCGTTATTGGAAATTTTGTGTATGTTATGCCGTTTCTGAGAAATATGTCCTCTATGTAGTCGGCCACATATCCCTGTTCTTGAATCTCTTTTATGCCCCATTCTTTGTCGTTGTCAGCAGCAAGTCTTGTTCCCGCTAACGCCATAGTGGAGAACTGGGAATCATGAAAGCGAGCCAATGTCTCAGGCGAAGCGCCAGCCCATGCTCCTGTTTCTTGAGCATTGAAGATGAAGATAAAAGCCTGCGGGTATTTTTCTGCCATCTGCTGAAAGGCCAATCCCCAATCAATTGTTGGATATTCGCATTTGATCACTTTGGAGAGTACGATTTTTTCAAGAGAGCCATTTCGCAATGCTTTCATGCATTGCTGAAAAGAAGAAGCATATTCTTTGCGTGTTGTTTCTGAGAAATCACCGATGGATTCGGTTGACGCCTTGATGCAAAAATCAGTCCCGCAATTGCAGAAATCGTAAGCATTCAGACCCTTGTGGATGAATACGCTTGGGAGTCGGAAATCATCGAATGGCGAGACTTTAAAACCTTCAGATTCGCATGTTTGGCTGGTTATAGGTGCCGAAAAATGGTAAAGCCTATCGTCTGGGAGACGATAGGCGTAGAATGTGATATTGTTTTATAGCTTTATTTATGGCTTTCCGCAATGTCTCCATCAGAAGTCTTTCAGTCTTGCCATTAGCTCGAAAGGTAGAGCGTCAGTAATCTCAACATCATAGAAATTTCCGACTGTCAACCGGTCATCCTTGTCAATCAGCACTTCAGGATCAACCTCTGGAGAGTCAAACTCTGTACGACCGACAAAATAGTCGGGCTCTTCACGGTCGATGACAACAGTCATTGTCTTACCGATTTTAGATTGGTTGGATTCCAAGGCCACATCTTCCTGTATTGCCATAATTTTTTCAAGGCGACTTTCCTTAACTTCTTGCGGAATGCTGTCTGAGAAATTTTTGGCAGCATATGTGTCGTCTTCTTCGCAATAGGCGAAAGCTCCCATACGCTCGAATTTCGCCTCTCTGACAAACTCTTTAAGCTCATTAAACGCTTCCTCTGTTTCTCCAGGAAAGCCCACCATCAGAGTGGTGCGAATGTGTATCCCAGGCACTTTTTCACGAATGGTGCGTATTAGCGCGAGAGTTTCCTCTTTGTGATGTGGCGGCGCATATTCTTCAATACATCGTTGTTGATGTGCTGAAGGGCGATGTCAAGGTAGTTGCACACATTGGAATGTCTTGCCATTACGTCCAAAATCTCATACGGGAATTCGGAAGGGTAGGCATAGTGCAGCCTAATCCATTTGACTCCGTCAATTTCCGCCATCCTGTCGATAAGTTCCGGAAGGGCAAGCCGCTTGTATATGTCAAGACCGTAGGACGACAAGTCCTGGGCAATGACGTTGAATTCTTTTACTCCTTTTCCCACCAACATTCTTACCTCTTCAAGGATTTCTTCAATAGGACGCGACTTGTATCTGCCAGTAATCAGTGGAATTGCACAGAACGCACAAAAACGATTGCAGCCCTCGGCAATTTTGAGATATGTGTAATGAGAGGGGGTGGTTATGACTCTATCGTAAGGCATTGTCGCAGGATTGCGCTTGATTATGTCGGATACAATGTTTACCCAATCAAACTTGCCATAGATTCTGTCTATTTCAGGAATCTCGGCCAATAAGTCGTCGCGATATCTTTCAGACAAGCATCCCATAACATATAGCTCCTTTATGCGACCTTCGTTCTTGGCCTCGGCATAGGTCAATATCGTGTTTATTGATTCTTCCTTGGCATCGCCGATAAATCCGCATGTGTTTATGATAACTATGTCGCCATTTACGTTGTCTGAATTGTGGAATGCTTGAAAACCAGAAAGCTCCAATTGCTTAAGAAGGCGTTCTGAATCTACGAGATTTTTTGAGCATCCAAGCGAAATGACATCTATACGTTTTTTATCCATTTCAAACCGTTCTGATTAAGAAAACAAAGAATCAACAAATTCTTTTTTGCGGAAAATCTGCAAATCCTCGAGTCCCTCACCAAGACCGATATATTTGACTGGAATCTTAAACTGGTCGCTTATGCCAATCACTACGCCACCTTTGGCGGTGCCATCGAGTTTGGTTATAGCCAATTCGTTTACCTCTGTCGCAGCAACAAATTGTTTTGCCTGTTCAAATGCATTTTGTCCAGTAGAGCCGTCAAGCACCAGAAGCACTTCGTGAGGTGCGTCGGGAACAACTTTCTGCATAACATTTAATTTTCGAGAGCTCTTTCATCAATCCCACTTTGTTGTGCAAGCGTCCGGCTGTGTCGATTATCACAACATCTGCACCGGAGGCTTTGGCCGAGCTTACGGTGTCAAACGCGACCGACGCAGGGTCAGAGCCCATTTGCTGCTTTACAACAGGCACATCTACCCGTTCGCCCCATATCTGCAATTGTTCAATGGCTGCCGCACGGAATGTGTCGGCGGCTCCCAAAACGACTTTGTTGCCCGCCTTCTTGAACTGGTATGCAAGTTTTCCGATAGTAGTCGTTTTTCCAACCCCGTTTACGCCCACAACCATTATTACATATGGCTTTTTGTCGGACGGAACGGAAAGTCGGGAGTGTCGGCATTGTTGTTTTCCGCAAGCATTTCTGTTATTTCATCACGAAGCAGCGTATTCAGCTCCGATGTCGATACGTATTTATCGCGTGCAGCGCGTTTCTGCAGCCGGTCTATAATCTTGAGAGTCGTTTCCACACCAACATCAGATGTTATAAACACCTCTTCCAGATTGTCCAGAAAATCATCATCGATTTTGGACCTGCCGGCAACCGCCCGCTTAAGCTTGTCAAACAAACCTTGCTTGGTCTTTTCCAAGCCTTTGTCCAACGTTTCTTTCTTTTCCTTGCTGAAGAAATTAAAAAATCCCATATATATTACGTTTTTATTCAGATTATATTAGCGGCCGCCCTGTATGTTTGTTGCGGTCTGCTTTATTTGCTTACGTGCCAATTGCAGTTTGCGAGCAAATTTAAGTCTCATATTAGCGGCGTCATGGGCTGCCGTTATTGCGGTTGCATAATTGACAACATTCTTAATAGCGCTCTTTTCCTTCTGTGAAAGCACTTGTTTGTAACTCTTTGAACCGTTGACAAATTTAATAGTTATTGGAAGTGCTGTATTCTGAGCGATGAAAGAAAGAAAATCCCCACATTCCTGAGCGTTGAACGTGACAAGCTCAACATTCTGTCCATTGTTGTTATAACGGTAGTTTCTTGAGTTTGAGGGTGGTACGTTGCCAGTGGCGACGTTGGCGGTGTCGGCTATGGCGCAAATCCGCGTATGTCTGATGCGATGACCTCTCAATGAAGACAGGAGGGAAATGTCTCCGTGTTCTGCAACCCTGGCAACAATTCCTGTTACAGAAGGGATTCCGTCGTCGGGCATAGTTTTGTCAACAAAATATCCTTCTACCATATCTGCACTCTTTACAAACTTAAGATTGTGCTTTATAGAGTCTGCCGCAGCCATACTTTGCTCAAGGACTTTCTCGTTTGCAATGCTGTCTGCCAAAGTCCTCTTTTCTGTAATCATAGTTTGTATATGCATTGCTTTACGTTGCACATCGATCAAACCAGGATATGTTTTCATCAAAGAATCAATCATCAACATCGCATTGTCGTAGTCCTTTCCGGCATACATACTTTTTATTTCCGACATTATTTGTTCTGCTTTCTCCGAATCCTCTGCCTGCTTGCTGTTGCCACAGGAAAACGAACAAAACAGGCATGCTGAAAGTAGCGTATATTGAAATATATGTTTAATTGTTGCGTCTAACATCTTTTACTCCTTTTATTGCTGTTATTTTCTTTATCAGATTATTGAGTGAAACAGTGTCGTTGACTCCGACGACAAGACGCCCTTGAAACAATCCGTCATTCGAGTCGATGGCAATGCTACGCAAAGATACACTTTTTTCTTTAGTTATTAAAGACGTTATGTTGTTAACAATGCCAATGTCATCATTGCCAATGATGCTTAACGGCACTGCAAATTGGTTGCCGCCGACAATTTCACTCCATGCTGCCTTGATGGTGCGGTATGGATAGCGGTTCATCAGATGGCGTGCATTGGGGCAGCCGCGCTTATGGATTTTTATGGCGCCGTCGCTTGCTATAAATCCCATAATATCGTCACCTTGAATAGGCATACAGCATTTTGAAAGCTTGAAATTTATTCCCTTTATGCCTTCTCCAATAATCACCACGTCGCTGGATTCGGAGCTTGACAGTGTAGGCGGTTGCATAACAAATTCTTGCGCGGAGCGACTGGATGCAATCTGTTGGGTCTCGTCTTCTTTTTCTTTTAAAGCGACATAATTGTCCACAATTTGCCCGATGTCAAGTTTTTCACTTGATATCTCGTTATAGAAGTCTGTGGCGGTTTTGTATCCAAGTCGTTTTATTACTTTTGTCAGAATGGCTTCTTCTATTTCGATTTTCCGATTCTTGAAACGTCGTTGGAGCAATTCCTTAGCAAACTCCGCTGAACGGTTGCTTATTTCGTTAAGCGATTGGCGGATTTTATTTTTTGCCTTGGAGGTCGTCACTATGGAAAGCCATTGCTGCTTTGGCTGCTGTGTGGATGATGTCAGGACTTCGACGGTGTCGCCGTTTTTCAACTCATAATTAATCTTATGTGTTTTGCCGTTGACTTTCCCGCCAATGCAGGTGCAGCCAATCTTTGAATGTATGGCGAATGCAAAGTCAAGAATTGTGGCTCCAAGAGGCAGTCTGAACAAGTCGCCCTTAGGAGTAAATATAAATACTTCCTTATCGTAGACGTCCATATTCATCTTTTTCATTATTTCGGGAGTGTCTTTCCCGATGTTTCAAGAAGATCGCGAACGTTTGCCATCCAATCATCGAGACTTTTCTCGCTCTTCACACCTTTATACTTGAAATGGGCAGCCAAACCCTTCTCTGCAATTTCATCCATACGCTGCGTGCGTATTTGAACCTCCACCCAGCGTTGGCCTGGACCGGTTACCGTAGTATGCAGCGATTCGTATCCGTTCGATTTTGGAATGGATATCCAATCCTTCAATCTCGAAGGGTTTGGCTTGAACATGTCTGTCACAATGGCAAAGGCTTTCCAACAGTCGCTTCTCTCGTTTTTAAGAGGGGTGTCGATAATGATTCGTATGGCAAACAGATCATAGATGTCTTTGAGTTCCGCATTCTGTTTCCTCATCTTGTTCCAAATGGAATAGATGGACTTGGTGCGCCCTTTTATCTCAAATTTGAAGCCGTCATCCTCAAGCTTCTTTTTAATCGGAGCGATAAATTCGGCAATATATTTGTCTCGTTCCTGCTTTGACTCATTGAGCTTATGGGCGATTTGTGTATATAAATCTCTGTTTGTGTATTTCAGAGACATGTCTTCTAATTCCGACTTGATTTTATAAAGGCCCAAGCGGTGTGCCAATGGGGCATAAAGATAGAGAGACTCCGATGCGATGTCAAACACGAACTTCTGATTGGGATGGTGGTTGATTGCTTTCATCAACGCAAGACGGTCGACAATCATTATTATAATCACACGGATATTTTCAGCAAATGCCATCATAAGTTTGCTGAAATTCTCATCGCGTTGTGTTGTCTGTTTCTTGTAAAGATCAGCAACGTTCTTCAGTCCATGTATAATCGAGCGGACGTCATCTCCGAATTCCGCCTTGACATCCTCAAGGGAAAAGTAGTCGTCGGAACATATTTGATAAAGCAATGTGGCTATAATCATATTCCTGTCGGCTCCCACATATCGGGATAGGAGTAGTGCTGTGTTCAAGTGTCTGACCGACGGATTTATCCCATATTTGTCACGGTGGGCTTTGCCTGCCGCAATCCCGCCCTTTATAATGTCTTCAATTCTTCGGATCTCTGGATACGATAAATCATCGGCAAGCGCTATTCTTAACTCTCGAAAGGCACTGATTACAAATTTCCGCTCTTTGTCTGTATAATATGTTTCCATCATCTTTATTTCCATAAAGTTTTCCAAACTTACGAATTTTTTGTCAATTTATAGCCTTTGTTACGGTAAAAATTAGTAAGTTTGAGTGCCTAATATAACAATTTATTCAAAACTATGTTTACAGAACACGATTTACAACAAATTAAAGACCATAGCTTGAGTGTGGAACAAATTGAAAGGCAGTTAGATGCATTCAAAAAAGGGTTCCCTTTCCTTAAATTGTCGGCAGCAGCGACGGTGGGTAATGGAATTTTGCGCTTAGGCGCGGCCGAGGAGGAAAAATTCATTAACGAATGGGAGAGTTACTTGGCTGCGGGCGGACATATCTTGAAATTTGTGCCGGCATCGGGTGCGGCAAGTAGAATGTTTAAGAATCTTTTCTCCTTCGTTGATGGTGACAGAGATGTCCCAACCGACAGTTTTATGAAGAATTTCTTCGACGAGATTCATAAATTTGCTTTCTATGACAGGTTGAATGCAAAACTGGAGGAAACCGAGGGCGCGACAATCGATCAATTGATGAAAGACGGGAAATACAAAACCATCGTTTCTTGTCTTTTGATGCCGAAAGGTTTGAACTACGGAAGCCTTCCAAAAGCGATGCTCGATTTTCACAAGGTCGGCTCGGAAGTGCATACTGCCATGGAAGAGCATCTTGAGGAAGGCGCTCAATATGCTAAAAATTCCTCAAACGAGGTGAATCTGCATTTTACTGTATCGGAGGAGCACAAGTCACTTTTCAACGATAAACTGAAAGAAGCTATGCCTGTGATGGCATCAAAATTCGGATGTGAGTACAACGTGACTTTGTCAACACAAAAACCTTCCACCGACACGATTGCCGTCAACAAAGACAATACACCTTTCCGAGAGAACGGAGAATTATTGTTCCGTCCAGGAGGGCATGGTGCATTGATAGAAAATCTTAACGATGTAGACACAGATGTCGTATTTATTAAGAATATTGACAATGTGGTGCCAAGCACTTCGAGGAAAGCGACAATTAGATATAAGAAAATTATTGGAGGTGTTCTTGTTGAAGTGCAGAAAAAAATTGCTGAATATCTTGAACTCCTTGACAGCGGAAAATACACAATGGAGCAAGTGCTTGAGATTGTAAGATTCCTACAGCGTAGATTGTGCGTCAGATATGAAAACGTAAAACACCTTGAAGACTCTGAACTGGTCGTGTATTTGAAGCACAAATTAAACAGACCTATCCGCGTTTGCGGTGTGGTTAAAAATGAAGGAGAGCCAGGCGGCGGCCCTTATATCGCATTCAGCCAAGATGGCACAACGGCTCCGCAGATTCTCGAAAGCTCACAGATAGACACTAATAATTCAGAATCTATGGAACTGATGAGAGGCGCTACGCATTTCAACCCGGTAGATCTTGTTTGCTTTATAAGAGACTATAAAGGGAATAAGTTTGACTTGACAAAATTCGTGGACCACAATACAGGGTTCATCTCCGAAAGTCAAAATCCGGACACGAGATAAAGGCGTTGGAGCTGCCTGGATTGTGGAACGGAGCGATGAGTGACTGGAACACTGTTTTTGTAGAGGTCCCGGTAGAAACATTTAATCCGGTGAAAACTGTAAACGATTTGCTTCGTCCTGCACACCAAGCATAAACTTTGCTTAATGTGGTGAATTTCACTGATATAAAAAAATCTCAGCAAAAGTATGTTGTAAAGCATATAAAATAAATGGCATAAAATTTGGCGAGACTACAAATAATGCCTAAATTTATGACATCGAATTAAACAACAGAATTTTTTTAACATTAAAAAAATTATAGTATCATGACGAAGACTATTTCTTTTAACGAGTTGAGAAAAATCAAAGATTGCTTGCCAGACGGTTCTATGCACAAAATTGCAGACCGTCTGAACATCAACGTGCAAACAGTGAGAAACTATTTTGGTGGCACTAATTATTCCTTCGGAAAGAACTGTGGGCTTCACATTGAGCCAGGTCCTGATGGGGGAATCGTTGTTTTGGACGACACCACAATATATGATATGGCATTGGATATTTTGCGTGAGCAAGAATAGTACAAACAGGAAATAAATTCCAAGACAAAAAATATGGTTGCTTTCTAATTCAGAAGGCAACCTATTTTTTTCTTAAGAAAAGGACAGAACTAAAAGGCAACGAGGAAATCGCTATTGATTTCCTCGTTGCCTTTTTTCGGGTCAGTAGAAATTTAGTGGGGATAAGCATATAAATTGGCGATACGGAAAAGAAAGAACTTCTTGTCGGCGACACCTCTGAGATTAGCGCGAAAGAGTTTGATTTGCGTTGAAGGACTCGGCCATGGCATTGGAGGAACGGTTGTTGTAGAAGTTCAGGATTTCATTGTAGTGCTCATGGAATGTCGCAGCTATGACGTTGAATGAATGGAACCCCGCCTCTTCGACCTTGTTGTACCATTTGGCCATGGACAGACGAGCGGCATCCTTTATTGTATTCTTTGAGAAAATCATCCTCAAAGAATGGCAAAGTCCATATGCTTTCTTTATATCCG
Source organism: Bacteroidales bacterium (assembly GCA_022009815.1). Classification (GTDB taxonomy): domain Bacteria; phylum Bacteroidota; class Bacteroidia; order Bacteroidales; family Muribaculaceae; genus Limisoma. The sequence continues at coordinate 2,484,567 of CP091725.1, read as the reverse complement.
GATATTCCTCAAACAATATCGCGGCTCGCTGCTTTTGCCTGTCGGTCCAATCGTTGGCTGACTTGAACAGCAGATAGCGTGAGCGAATAAGCAGTTCCTTTCTTGTGTCACCGTTATGGTAGCGGAATGGGATATAGTTTTCTCCTTTCAATTTAGCCTCCTCCATCTCGTCATTGGCTTGCTGGATGGCATCCCAACGGTGCTTTATGCGAAGCTCCTGCACTGCGTCACAGGCAAGCTTCTGGATGTGGAAGCGGTCTATGACGCGGTCGGCTTTGGGAAATGCCGTACGAACAATTTTCCGCATGGAATCGGACAAATCAAGGGTGATTTCTTCGACTGCAAGGCGTTTCCTCGTCAATCCGCCGCAGAGCATCAATCACGTCCTCCGACTTCGTGCCCGCCACGACGGCAATCAGGGATTTCTCTCTGGTACGTGCGTCCCGGTTGGTCACAAACGTATACAGTTCCCCGTTGGACAGTGAGGATTCATCAATGGCGATTCTCGTACCGATGTTGTCCGGAAACAGCAACCACTTGTCCGCATGTTCCAGCTGATCCCAGTCGCGGAAGCCGCTCAGAACCTCCTTGTATTGTTTTTCAAACGTATGCCCATCGATATGGTAGAACTCCTCAAGCGTACGGCAGGTCACTGGGAACGTCTCCATACGTCTCTTTTAAAAAAGCCCCAAATTCTTTGGAGTAACGCGTGCCTTTGGCTACAATGTCGAGGTCTATCGGAATGCTGAAACTTTTACCCGTGCGCGTGTCTGTCCATCGCCTGCGCCGTATCCGCAGGACGACCTTGTGGTCCCGTATGGGAAAGTCTGTAACGTTTGCAACTTCCATAAAGCCTTTGGATTCAAAATGGGCATCATTGCTCAACGCTTTGTTCATCCTCTCATCAAGGCTGATGTGAATTTCCGTAGCTGTTTGTGCAATTCCCGTTATCGAGAAGTAATCTAAAATCTCGGTTGGCAGCACCACCTGTGCCAGTGCCTGTAAGTAATCGTTTTCCATCCCGCAAAGTTCGGTATAACATTTGGATGCCTAAAATTTATCCCCACTAAAAATCTACTGACCCCTTTTTTCATATTAACGCGAGTTAGGGATAAGACTGACCAGGCAACTAGAATTGATTGCCTGACCAGTTCGTTTTCTTATGAATTACGTATCTCTATTTAAGATTTATAAAGATCTAGCGTTATCTCCATTGATGGAAATGTTTCCTATTATGTAAATAACTAAGATTCTGACCATTCATATAAGTTTCTTTTTCAAAGGAGATGTGTTTTAATCATTTCTATTTATTGCACCAATATTTTCACAACGTCTGTTCCGGATTTCACTAAATATACTCCTGCCGGCAGTGAGACATTGACAACGCCTGATCCTGAATGCACCAAAGTGCCGGATATTGAATAAATGCGAATAACCGAAGCCGCTGTGGCATAAAGATTACTGTGACTGCACTCAACGTGAAGCTCTGCTGGCGCTTTGCCAACCGTCACTCCTGATGTCTGTCCAGGCTCCATCTCTACAAATGTCAATTCGCTGAACGTACTCCATTTGCTCCGATAGTCTTCCGACGTGCCATATGGGACAAATACCTTTGCCGTATAGTCTTTAGAAGAGAAGGCAGAATTACTTATAATAGGAGGGGTCACAGCATCGATATGTATTTCTGCATTGTTCGCAATGTCGCGGAATGCGTCATCCCAAATCTCTTCCACACCATTGCCCAAATTAATGCTTTTTAAATTTACACAATGATCAAACGTTTCTCTATAGATATTTTTGACAGCGTTAGGGATTGCAACCTGCTCAAACTTGGCATACTTAAATGCACCTGCACCAATCTCCGTTACGTTGCCGGGAATTGTCAAGGATTTACATCCTAATCCATATTTATATCCGTTATTGGGATTACTACCGGAAAACGCTGAAGGCCAGATTGTTTTAACAGATTCAGGTATAGTTAGACTTTTTATGTAGTTGGGACAATCGCTGACATTTCCAAATGCTTGTACACTGATACATATAGGGAAAGTCGATGTCTTTGTCTTTGTCGTTGTAATTCTCGTCACACAATTGACCAATTGCAGTGACTTTAAATTCATATCCATAAGTGTCCTTTACCACTGATGGGATTACAATCTCAGTATCGTTATTGTCTATGTTCAATTGCATCAAACGCGCTTCATTATCATTACTTTGCTTAAAGTAAAGCGTATATCCAGTGTGATTTTCTTTGAAGTCGTAGTTTTCAACAACTCCTGCCAATAAAGTAGGGCTCGACATGGTCAAAGCCAGTACCATTAATGATAATCGATTCATTATTCCTATATTGTCATTATTGTTTAAGAAATTATTGCAAATTTAGCATAAAAAACTCGGCATTCTTCAATTGCGGCAATATTTTTTATCCACAATCGCAATATTGTCCTAAACGATTTTTAGGTACGATGAATATGAAGTTGTTATAGATAACAACCCTTTCAAAGCTTTTGTCCCTATTTATTCCTCTTCTGCCAGCTCTGGCGGAGGTGTAAATGGCTCGTTCAACACTTGTTGAGTTCAATATTCGTGAATATGTTCAATCTAAGTGATACGACAAGATTGGCAAGCCCCCATTTGTACTTTACAACGTGCTTTAGCCAGCAGGGTAGTAGCATCGTTGACAAAGCAGTCCATATCTGCGTCTCAACAGTATTGCGCGATATTCCAATGAAACTCTTTATTTTCAACAACTGCTTAATGTTTCTGAAGAATATCTCAATCATCCATCTTGCCTTGTAGAGTTGCGCGATTGTGGGAGCAGACAACTTGAAGTTGTTAGTGAGCAACTGTACCACATAGCCATGTTCGTCATTCCTGATAGCTATGCGTCTGAGCGGTTTGGTGTATTTTTTCTTTGTCTGTTCACCTGTCAGCTCAATAATCTCGTCGATGAGCACATTTTGCACCCTCGTTTCGGGCAATAAACGTTCTTCTATTTGTGAGTGCAGGTTGTCTCTGTGTCTGACAACAAAAAACACATTCCTGTTGTCTCAATTGTCAAGAAGGGAGAAATGGCAATAGCCACGATCTGCAATGACTACAGAATGAGGTGAAACGGGAATATCCAAAGCGCCCCTATTGCCACCGCATTTGCCATCGGTAATGTTTACGAATACAGGAAGAGGACTGTCCCTTTCTTTGTTGTGTAATGTGCCATTCGTAGAGCGACATATCAGCGTGATGGTAGATGAACCCAGCCATTTGGTTGGCATCTTGAAACGGAATTTGGTGCGTTGCCATATCGCCTGCTGTCCAAAATGAGTATGCGCAAAGAAAATGAAAGATTTTGAGATCCTAAAATTTAGGATGAAGAACATCAGAAAAACTAAACAACCATTCAGTTAATGCAAATTAGGTTGTCGGATTCTGAGTAATTATTAAAGGACCTGCAGAAATTTAAAATCTGAAGGCCTCTAACATTTAACAGAGAAAGGTTAAATGCTTGGAAATTAAAAGTTTTTGAAATGTGGTAGGGGAGAATTGGTGGAGCCAAAACTGGGAGGGAATAGGATAGTGGATAATTTGAGGCGATTTGATGTGTTGTTACATCTTGATGATTTCATTTCTTAAATTAAAATTTGGAAAAGCATAGCAGTGATACTCAAAAGCCAATTGGGAGCAGATGGATAATGTGCATGATTTGGGAAGATGAAATGGATATACAATAGCGTGGAAACAAATTTTAGCTATTATCATAATATATTATAAATCAGAATATGTATAGAGTAAAACCAAAAGTAAAGATTTAGTATACGGAAAGATTGTTATCAGATAATTGTTATCAAGAATAGCCATATGTAATAATTTGGTTTACAATAAATAAATAATATAAATATGAAGCATTTGTTTATGTCGCGCTGATTATGCTGTTGCGCCGATTTGTATATTGGAACAGTTAGATTTGTGATTCTAAATTTAAGAAACTAAATCCTGAATTTGGATTTCAAAACAGTTTTTTCTACCTTTGTATTTAGAAAATTGAACAATAATGAACGAATCAGACAACATAATAGACCGGATAAATTCATTTATAGAAGAACGCAATTTGACTCGATCTCAATTTGCGGATGCCTGTGGCATACCACGTCCTACAATTTCACAAATGTTGAGTGGAAAAAACAAAAAAATTGGTGACGATGTGATTTCTGTTATTCATAAAACATATCCGGAAATTCCAATGATGTGGCTATTGTTTGGCGAAGGCGAAAAACCTAAGTTTTGCGCGTCTGATCAAGCGTGTGAGAATCTATTATTCCCGCATGACAGTCCAAATCCTGTGGAAAATGAGATTCTCAAGGGTGTAGAGTCGAGGTCAATTGCTCAGAATATGCCTATTGTCAACCAGTTGCCGCAAGAAAAGAAGATTTCAAAGATTGTCGTGTTTTTTACAGATAACAGTTTTGAGGAATATTATCTGAAAAAATAGCTTAAAACGTCTCTGTTTTTATCCTTCACGCGCATGGCTGTGTTTTGAAGGCGGAATCTCTTAGATTGGTATTTGCTTTAACGCTTCCATTTGTAAATCTTGCCATGTGCGATATGGCTCGGATGAGGTTCAATGCCCTCCAATGCTTATTTGGCATAAGCCGAGAGGCAGCTTATGCCGCTGAAAAACCGCTGGTGTTTAGAAGTCGCAATGGCTACATGCTGGCATGTTGAATATGTCTCATTTGTTCTAAAAAAGGTGTATTTTTTCAGCTTTTTGTTTTTCCTATAATTTGTAGTATGATAAATACTAGTGCCGGTTAAGATAATTAATGATAGCACGTATCAGTTTATAAAAAAGTACTCCGAAAAATAGAGTTATCACTATTTGTAAAATACCGCCTATTATCATACCATTTACCATTTGTTTGACGCAAAGATAAAGCGGAAAAATTAATATACCAAATTTTTTTATATGTTTAAAAGCATAGTTTTATGACACCCCCCCCTATCTTCCCCCCTAACGTATGGGGGAAGATAAGTTATATAGTGTAGAAAAAGTGTTAGAATTTAAGTATTAAAAAAGAGATATGTAAAGAGAAAAAAAAATTAAGAGAATAGGCACGAGCGTGCTTTGCACACTCGTGCCCTCTGCGTGGTAAACGTGCTATCGGACAGCGAACCATTTACACTTATTGCGCTCATACCTAAAAATACGTGCACATACGTAAACGCATGCGCACGCACATTTAGGTATGCTTATAAGTGCATTTCAAAGTGTGTCACTTTGCCTATAGTAGGACAAGATAATTAGGAAGCGTCGGTTACGACGCTTTGCTTCGCACAAAGATGTAAGGATTCCATACATTAATAAAAACCAGACAAATCCAATAGAGGATTAAGAAGATTTTGCATAGAAACACCACTATTCATAATGCCAGGAGTAGTAGAAGCATTCCTATTCCGATGCATACTATAAACATTCTGCCAAAATGCGTTAGAATACTCATTGCGCCTAAGCATAGAGCCAAACTCATAAGGATTTTTACCATAGTAGCCAAGATTCTTCTGCAAATCGGCTCGCGAAGCGCGATAAACGTCATCGAATAGTTTATCTTTCATATCATTATCCAATTTGATACCACGAGTTTCTTCGGCAGCCTTATAAGCTTGCTGCATAGCATAGTATTCATTAGCACCATTAAGAGATGCACGAGTGGAAGCCTCGTAGAGGTCCATGAGAACCCTATCATCAAACCATTGGTACTCCTTTTGTAAAAGGTTAGAGCGTTCACTTGTAAAAGCTTGCTCGGTCATAAGGTTAGAAATCGTTTGAGCAGTAAGATTATTTTGCAAACGACCTTGTTTGAAACCATAGTTAAGCATATAGTTATTTTCTAACCACGTTTTAGCATAAGACTCCTCACTATTTTTAGACATCCATTTAGATGTAGTAGTATCGTGTCCGAGTTTTTCCAAATTCTTATCCAAAAACGCACGAAGATATGAGTTTTGTATATTTTGGGCATTAGTCTGCGAATCAAGATTAGCAATTTCAGAGCGTTGCTTAGCGTACTGCATAGCGGTATCATTAGCAGACTGCAAAACACCTTGAATGGACTGAAGTAGACCGAGTTTTTCTTGTGCAGGATTCTGCATAGTTGTAGGTTGTGCATTTGCATAATTAGCGGAATCAAGTCCACGAGCATTACCGGCATCACCTCCGTCAAGCATAAGATTAGGATTTAATCCGGCATCAAGCAAGCGCTGACGTTGAGCAGACGGAGTATTATAAGCATTTTCACGATTCCACTGCTCAATATTCCAATCATTTTGTTTAGACGCGAGGAGGTAGTTATAAGCATTAGTCTCACGAGCAATTGCCAAATTAGCCTTGTTAGTTCTATCGGTAGATGCACCGAGTTTACCATCTTTGTATTTATAATTACCTTGTAAGAGTTGATTATAGGTGGAGCGGTCAAAAGAGGTAGAACCATTTCCTATAGAATTTGAAGCCATAAGTTTAAGATTTAGTAATTAAAAAGCGAGGAAATAGGGGGGTACGCACCCCCCTAAAACCCCGCGGTGTTTTTCATAGTTTTTTATTCCTTAGTCTTGGATTCGTCCTTAGTCTTGGATTCGTCCTTAGTCTTGGATTGGGCAACATAACGCTCGAGCGAAGAACGCATATTAGCAGTGTTTGTCTAAGGTAGTTATACCAATCGGAAACTTCAGAAAGGGATTGCACGTATTTCGACTTGATGAACGATGCCAATTGCTCATCACTGAATTGTGCGCTAAGATTAGGCGAATTGTTAGGGCGTACATCATTAAGCCAAGAGCGAAGCGTGTCTACACCGAGGGTACGCTCCAAGCGGTCCTGATTGAAGAGCAAAAAGACATCAGTATGCGAAAAACAATGGTTTCGTCACCTGTCTTAACCTCGGTGTGAAGAAGTTCGTGAACGGGCGATTGTTCGGCGAAGACTTGTTGTTGTTGGTCACAAAGGGGACACCCTTTGAATAAACGTGTATCTGACATTGTATTAGAAATTTGAAGTTAGTAACTAATAAGGCATGCCGTCGTAATCGAGATTACGAACAGCCTTGACATCGAAGAAAGAGTTTATAAGCAAGCAATCAGTATCGACAGTACTATCCGGAGAAACGAAGAAAATCGACTTATTACTAAGAATCCAAGGATTAACCTTTAGGAAAGGATATGAATAGTTAAATAAGAAACGCCCGTCTTCACCGACAAACATATCTCGGAGATAATCCGGAGAGATAGGAGCAACCCAGTGCGTCATAGTAGTACGGAAAGCACCGTTAACAACATCGATAGAGGTCTTCCAAGGCAAGTATCGAGAACCATAACCGATAAAATCGGTAGGTAAAGTAATAGCACCACCGGATTTTTTATTCTCGAGGGTGTAGCGGTCATTACTGATAAGAGAACCGGAGAAAGATTGCATACCAATGCTATCAAATTCAGGAATAGGATAGTCATTAGCATCCGTAGTCAAAGAGTTTGGTCAATGCCGGTATAATCATAATCGAGAAGCGGAACTGCGTGATAGATGCACATAAGGATTCCGTACTCTCCATTAGATTCGAAATGAATCTCCTTAGAGTTGTTAGAGCCGGTGCCATTACCTTTGATATTGGGCTGAGCGTCCGGAGTATCAAGAGTAGAATTGACTTCTTCGTTTATATCGATATTGGACGAAGAGCCACCGAGATAGGTAGAAAGATACCCGAGATGATTAGACGGGCGGACACCAAAATGTTTATAGATTTGTTCACAATAGTCATGGCCGTCCGGCAATGATATTTCTTTCCAACGTTGTAGCGCTTGTTTTTCACGTAATTGCAGAATATCGAACGAAGCGGAGAATTTTTGCGCAACGTTCGAAGCAGCCAAAGAAAAACCATGAGTGTGCGGAACAGAAAGAGGAGAACCACCTTGAAGCGGGTTGCCATCAATTTTAGCCAACAAATTACCTTGAAACCATCAACAGTGACATTTTCAGAAGAATAGGCAAACGCCTTATCGTTGGCGCTATACACACCAGGGGCAGACTGAGAGATAATTCCTTGAACAGTAGCGGTAGAAGAGTTAAGGATACCATCAGAAACCACAGAAGCAACATCGCCATACTGCGATTTCGGAAGAAGTCCCATTATCATATCCTTTTGCCAATTGCAATAGCGTAAGTCAAACATACCCAATTGGTTAAAATAGGTAGTCTTTGAATTGCCAAGAATATTAGAAAATTTTAAAAAATTAAGGCGTCCGGTATCTGAACCGGTAACGAAAATATAGTCCAAATTATAAGCGGACGGATTAGCGGATTCCCACTCGGGACGGCGGAAAAAGTCTTGGTAGATTTTTTGATAAGCGAGAAGAGGAAAAGGCGAAACAGCGAAGTTTTTAGCATAACAGCCTTTTTGTTGAGCGGTAGTTGATTCCTTGAAATTAATAGCGGTGGAAATATAGTCATCAGTTACACGACCATAGCCAAGGTAAGACATTAGTTTACCAAAGAGATGCGCACGGCTGAAGCCGAAGAAGTTATTGCCACGTGACTTATCTTGAGCGACAATAGAAGTAGGATTATATCCAGTAGACAATCCGGTGAGAATAGAGGGCGCACCGGCTTCAACAGAACCGACTTCAGCCCAAGGAGCGAAAAGTTGTTCAAGGGTGAAATACGGAAGTTTAGAAGTGACATCAGCATTTTGATTAAGAGACATAGCAGAAACGGGGTTATCCGTCATTTGAGTAATAGCGGTAGGAAAGTTTCCAAAGCAAACGCATAGGAACGAAGAACCAGTCATAATACTCTTTAATACGAGTATACGCAGCGGTAGAAACCGGCTGTGTACGGGTAAAGTGTTGAACTTGTGCGGTGAACTTATCACCGGGGATTACGAACTTCCAATAAACGGGAAGCAATTCACCGACCTTGGCGGTGAAAGCATTTTTGTTAGAAAGGTCAAAACCACTTCTATGGGTGTGGTTTTTCAAGTCTTTGAACTGAAATAAAGATTTAGACATAAGTATAGATTTAGTTAATAAAACATATTGTTAGCATCATTGTGCATTTTACGCATTAGTTTACGTAAGTGTATCTCAACGTCCGAAACATCGAAAGATTTAGCGATATTAGAAAGCTGTAGAACAGAAAAGTATGTATTACGGCCATCAAGATATGTAGTTACAAAATCATGGTAGGATATACGAAGTATTTTATGCCAGTTGTCGAGATAGAAAGGCAAGAGATTACGAACATAAGAGGATTTATCGGTGCAAGCATCAGAAAGAGCGATTTGAGCAGAATAGAAATCGGAGAGTTGCCGGAGAGCAACGTCAGACCAAAATTTATAGATAGAGCGAACTTTATCTAAGTTAGTATCGTAGTCGACAGAGCCGTCACAACAGAATTCTATAAAGTGTTTAGAGGTGTACAAAAGGGATTCCAAGCGCTGAATTTGTTGCGGATAGAAACATTTGACGGGTTTGAGACCGAGAAAATAATAAAGCCAATCAAACATAGGTATAGAATGATTAAGCAGAGCAGAGTGAAGTGCCTTAGCAAGAGCCGACACAGATTGATAGCCTACAACGTTTTGGGCGGTGTAGTACAAGCGATAAAGGCTAATTGCGTCCGAAGCATTGAGCCGAGAAAAGCCATTGCATTTGGGGAAAAATAGTAATTTAAGCGACCGGCTTGGAAAGATTTCAACGGATTTAGAGCCAAGTAGGCGATTGTGGGTATTAACAAGGAAAGAGGCATCCGCATATATCTCTTTTTTAATATAGCGGTAATAAGACGTACCGAAGTATTTAGAATGCGAGGAGAACGGACATAAGAAGCGATTTTGATATATAGAGGGTAAGTCGCAAGCGCTATTGATATAAGACGCAACGTAGTTAGAAGCGTGTCCGCGGGATTTAGAGTAATTGACACGACCAAAGCGCCACGCTTGACGTATAGTTTTTCCAATAACCGAGGCGATTTCGGAAGAGTTGAAGTAAAAGAGTAAGTGGTAATGAATACGGAAAGACTTTGGTCCATACTCTGATACAGCGTAGTAACGGATTTTTTCATTTATGCCATATTTACGTTTGAGAATAATGCGAAGACGTTTGAGGAAGTTTTGTAAATCAGATTTGAGAGGGTAGGAAATGTGCATGCCACCAAGTTTGCATTTGTTACACATCCGGACAGCCTTTTCAAGAGAAAATTTAACATCAAGAGCGAGGGCATTGCCGTAGTTATCCTTATCTCTACGACAGACGGAGAAAATATCGAAAGTATTATCGCCATTATAGCCGAGCCAAGCCTTTGGAATGAAGTTTTTAGAATATGTAAGAGTAGCGAAATAGGTGTAAGCGTTATCGTTAGATTCACATTCGCAAAGACGTGAGAAATATGCTCCACGCTTGTTTACACAATAGGCGCATTTGCCACAAGAGGTGACGATTTTGTCACCATGAGAGTTATAAACAACTCGAGGGCGCAAGCAAGTATGGAGCAATCTCTCAAACATCAATGAACAAAAAATTTAATTAGTATGAGTAAAGAACGGATTTACAAAGGAATTTGATTACCTCCTAATGCGCCGAGTACAGCGGTAAGGATATAGGTAAGCCATTTAATAAGATTCTTTTTAGCAGTTGGTTTCATTTTAGTAATAATTAAAAAATTGAACAGAATCGTAGTAATAACCGGAGTTATAAACAGAATCGTAATAACAGAAAAATTGTACCATAATTAACTACGTTTAGAACCTTCATTGTCGAGAAGTTCGGGGTGTGAAACAAAGTCCGGAAGTTCTTGGATTAAGAAAATGGAATTCGGAAACTCGAACATCAATTGCTGAATTTGGTCAGCAGGACAGCGGACAAGATGCGGTTTGGCGTTAGGAATTTTCGTTGTCGTGATTGAAACAAGATAGTTGATAGTTTTTTCCATAATTATTTATTTTTACGTTTAAGATATGAGTACAAGGATAGAGACACGGGAAATTTCTCGTCAAAATAGATATTACTTAAAGAAATACCATCGTCAAAAGCATCGGTATAAGTAACCGAAACATATTTTATATCACGGCGATTTCTATATAGAGTGAATTGAAAACGAGCAAACTCATTTAGAACAGAACCAAGGTCCATAAAAAGGAAACCTCTATTAGGATTATGATAAACAATAGCGATGTCTTGTATCTGACAAGGTCGCAAAGTGCGTAATAAACAGATAATTTCGTTCTTAGTCATATCAGCTATATTTAAAAGTTAATAATTAGTCCTATAATTTGTATTATGATAAATAGTGTGCGGGTTATATAATGTTTTTGGAAGAACTTGTCATTGTCGGTAATCATAGGCAAGTTCAGCCTCAGCTCTCCATTCGTTAGCACGTTTTAGCTGTTCTTCGTCATACTTCAAATCATCCCGGTGTCTGTTAAGTTGGTCAGATATAGCATCAAGCATCGAAGTCCGCTCCGCTGCCGTGGTTAACCTCCTCGCACTCGGCCAAGCCTGTCGTGTCTTTGAACTCTTCACCAGCCAATGCGTCAGATACCGAACGGATCATCTCTGCCAAAGGCTTGCCTTCTGCGTTTCAAGAGCACGTTTTGTGTAGGAATATTCTATGATATGGGCGTTGCCGTCATTGTGCAAGCCTTTGTTTTTGTGGCTTGAAATAACAATGCTTATTCCCTCGCTCTCATTATTCTCATAATTTGTTGCAAGTGTTCCAAGATTGTTCCGTCAGCACTTGAAATGACAGTGGCATTATTAGTGGCTTCGGCTGCTATCATCGCGGTTTCAAGTGCTGATTTGTTTGCCGCTTAACCGCCCTCTTCCGTTCAGTCTGTCTATGACTCTCTGCATCTCTTCCGAATCAGTCACCACGTCAAGTCCACCTTTGCGCATACGCTCCACAAGGTTGTCCCTCAGTTCCCGCTCCTCCGCTTCATTCTCAGCCTCTCTCGCACTTCTGTTCACACCTTCGCCCTCCTTCAACGCACTCTCAAACTCTGCGAGATGTCTGTCGGCGGCCTTCATCCTGCGCACACTTTCCTTGTCGCCTCTGTTCTTGAAATACTCGACCATCCTCGCCACTGCGTCACGCAGACGGGCAAGGATGCCTTTCTCTCCTCTCTGCGACTCGGCAAGACGCTTCAACGCATCCTTGTCGTTCAACGCCTCTCCAACGATGTCGCACGTCACCTCCTCGGCAAGTTTCCCCTCGGCATAAGCATTCAACTTGCGCTTCCTCTCGATGCGTTCATTCCATTCCTTCTCGCCGACGACCTCCATAGCCGCCTTCTGCAAAGCCTTGAACTTGCCACCGTCCATCCGCTTCACTCCGTGCGCCACCTCGTGCCCCAGCACCTGCACCAACGGGTTCTCGGCATCCTTTGCGATACGGATCACTTTCTTGTCCGCGTCTATCGTTCCCTCCATCGTGTCCACCCATTCCACACGATAGCCCAACGCACCTGCGACCTCCTCGGCGTCCTTGTGCTCCGCTTCAGTCAGCGGTTTTTGCTTTGGCTTGTCAGCCTTGCGTTTCTTCTCCTCCTTGTCGGCAATCTCCTTAGCCTTGTCAAAAACGCTCTGCTTCTCTTGCTTCTTCTCCGGCTTTTCGCTACCTTTGTCAGCGGAAACGTTTCTCTCCCGAGTGTCGGTATATTGGTCAGAATTGGGCTGACCCAGAAGTGACCGCTGCTCGGGAGCTATTTTTTCGTCCGTATACAACACTTCCTCTTTTTGTGTAATCTTTGCATCTCCTCGTCTGCCGAATATTGTAGATATAGAGTTTACCTCCAAATTCCGACCTGTGTTCTTCACATCAACGCCAACGACTATGGTCTCTCCCTTGTCGTTTTTCATCGTTGTATACAAGCGATAACCATTTTCCTTTCTCCGAATCGTGTTATGGCAAAAGGTTTCTGTAAAGCATTAGGTAATTCCTTCCACTCCTTTTCCGTCAGAGAATGCGAGGAATCCTTACCTGCGTGACGTGACAGCACACCATACTTAATTGTGAAACGATTACCCGTCAAGCCAATCTTCTTCATAAACTCCGGAGTCTTTCCGACATCAAAGAATGATCTTTCGAACAATTTAGAAGCAACCGACTTGCCCGTTTCGACTATTGTCCTAACCACATCTTTTTGTTGTGGCTTAGCTTCCTCCTCAGTCTTCTGCTTGGCAATCCTCTCCGCCTCTTTCTTCTCTGCCTCAATGCGAGTCTTCTCCTCCGCCTCGGCACGCTCACGCTCCTCAGCGGCTTTCCTTTCCGCCTCCGCCTTCTCGGTCGCTATGCGCTCCGCTTCCGCTTTGGCGGCTACCTCTCTCTGTGCCTCCGCTACCGCTTTCTCGTTTTCCTTGATTGACCGCAACAATTCTTCCGGCGTCTCGCCTTTCTCCTTCAGTGCCTTTGCCGCCTTCAACTTCTTCTCAGCGCCTCGAAAAAATACCAATGCGAAAGGGTCGACCTAACACTTTGTCAGATCGACCCTTTCGCAAGTCTTCGGTTAAGGCTTATTGCTATACGTAGCCTTTAATAATGCCTCGCTTCGAGTTGCGCACAAACAAGATGATTTCGTCACGTTCTTTCGTGGCAGGGAGTTCCGCCTCGATATGCTCCACGGCATCGCTATTGTTGTATCCAGAAAGATATAGATAACGATATATGTCCTGGATGTCACGAATCTGCTCATTTGTGAAACCGCGTCTACGCAAGCCTATTGAGTTCACGCCAGCATACGATATCGGTTCACGGGCAGCTTTTACATATGGGGGAATGTCTTTGTTGACCAAAGCCCCGCCTTGTATCATCACATGAGAACCTATATGGCAAAATTGATGAATCAATGTTCCTCCTCCAACTACCGCAAAATTGTCGATTTGTACCTCTCCAGCAATCTGCGAAGCGTTTGCAATAATGATATTGTCCCCAATCACGCAGTCATGGGCGATGTGAGAATAAGCCATAATAAGGCAATTGCTGCCAACAACAGTCTTGCCCTTCGACGCGGTGCCCCTGTTTATGGTCACGCATTCACGAATGGTTGTGTTGTCGCCAACGATAGCCAACGTGTTTTCTCCCATAAATTTAAGATCTTGAGGAATCGCACCAATAACAGCGCCCGGGTAAATCGTGCAGTTCTTGCCAATCCTTGTACCCTCCATGATTGTAACGTTGCTGGCAATGCGTGTTCCCGCTCCGATTTCCACGTTTCTGTCAATTGTCACAAACGGGTCGATGACCACGCTTGGGTCTATCTTGGCATCCGGATGTATGTATGCTAATGGTTGCTTCATATTATTTATTTTTGATTATTTGCGCCATGAATTCAGCCTCGGAAACGATTTTATCGCCAACAAAAGCATAGCCCTTCATATTGGCACAACCTCTTCTCAATTCAGTCAAGAATGACACGTGGAAAACTAAAGTGTCGCCAGGGACTACTTTCTGTCGGAATTTTACGTTGTCGATCTTCATAAAATAAGTAGAATAGCTTTCTGGATTATCAACAGAGCCTAAGACAAGCAATCCTGCAGTTTGAGCCATGGCTTCAACTTGAAGCACACCAGGCATCACTGGCTCTGTAGGGAAGTGGCCTTGGAAGAATGGTTCGTTGCCCGACACGTTCTTTACTCCAACAATATATTTGTCGGATTTGTCGATAATCTTGTCAACCAACAAGAACGGATATCTGTGTGGAAGCAACTCTCTGATACGGTTTACGTCCATAATCGGGGGCTCGTTTGGATTGTAGACCGGGGCCTGAACCTCCTGACGCTTTAATTCGCGTCTCACCTTTTTCGCAAATGTAGTGTTGATTGTATGACCTGGGCAAGTGGCGATAATACGGCCCTGCACACGTCTGCCAATCAAAGCCACGTCGCCAACCACATCAAGAAGTTTGTGGCGTGCCGGCTCGTTTAAACACCAGCTCGTCGTTGTTGATGAATCCGAACTCTGACACTTTCTTTCTTGGCACGTTCATCATATCGGCGATTCTGTCAAGCTCCGACTGCGCCACCGGAGTGTCGTAAATAACGATGGCATTGTCCAGGTCGCCGCCTTTTATCAAGTCGTGTTTGACCAACTCTTCAATTTCTCTTACGAAAATGAATGTACGGCTTGCAGCAATCTGTGTTTTGAAATCATCCAAAGAGTCAAGAGTGGCGAACTGATTGGAGAGTACAACCGAGTTGAACTCAATCATTACATCCACGCAGAAATCGCTGTCGGGAATAACGCAAATTGAGGCTTCGGTCTCGCTGTCCTTAACCGTTGTGCGGTTTCTTACAACGTACACCGCTGCGTCTTCCGTCTGCTCAACAACTCCGACTTCCTCAATCTTGTCCATAAATATTTTTGCACTGCCGTCAAGGATTGGCACTTCAGGGCCATTCAGCTCCACGAGGCAGTTGTCGACATTGGGAAGCATACAACGCAGCCATGGCGTGCTCAATAGTGGAGATTTTCAAGTCGCCAGAAGCAATAACCGTTCCGCGGCATGTCTCCACGACATTCTCAGCCACAGCTTCGATAGGCGCTGCGCCTTCAACATCAATGCGAAGGAATTTCCGCCCAAAATTGTCTGGAGCAGGCTTGAATGTCGCTTCAATTTCCCTGCCCGTATGCAAGCCCTTACCTTTTATGGTAAAAGCAGATTTCAACGTACATTGTTTCATATTATCTTTTTTATTTGTTGTCTTTTTTGTTTAAGTCTTTTTTTATAGTGTTCAAGTCGGCGATTATGTCGCCCAACCGGCGACGATATGCAGCTTCGCGCATAAAATCTCTTGCGTCAACCGCAGGATACCCCAGCAGCACCTTGTCGTCGCCTGTTCTTGTATGGATACCAGACTGTGCCCCAATTTGGTTCCGGTCGCCGATTGTGATGTGACCGGCGATGCCAACTTGGCCTCCAATCATATTTTGTTTGCCAATCTTAGCCGAACCCGCGATGCCTGTCTGCGCGGCAATAACTGTGTTGTCGCCGATTTCAACATTATGCGCAACTTGTATAAGATTGTCCAACTTCACGCCTTTATGGATTTTTGTCGAGCCCATCGTAGCCCTGTCGACAGTGGTGTTGGCGCCTATTTCTACATTGTCTTCAATTACCACATTGCCGATCTGGGCAATCTTCAGATAACTGCCGTCCTTTTCAGGTGCAAATCCAAAGCCGTCGCTTCCCACAACAACTCCCGAATGGAGAATGCAATTCTCGCCGACAACGCACCCCTGGTATATTTTAACACCTGCGTAAAGAGTCGTGTTGTTTCCAATAACAACACCGTCGCCAATATAGCACTGAGGGTATATTTTTACGTTCTCTCCTATTTTGGCATCCTTGCCGATATAAGAGAATGCACCAAGATAAATTGATTTGGCAAATCAACGCCATCCGAAACATATACGGGCTGCTCCACTCCGGATTTCACAGGAGCCGATGCTTGCACCAAATTGAGCAACTCCGCCAAAGTGGCATACGGGTCGTCCACCTTTATCAGTGTCGCTTTTATAGGCTGCTCAGGTACAAAATCTTTGCGCACCAACAGGACTGATGCCTTTGTCGTATATACAAAATGCGTGTATTTAGGATTGGCCAAGAATGACAAAGAACCCTCTTGAGCCTCCTCGATTTTAGAATAAGAGGATATCTTCACAGAGCCGTCGCCCTCGATTTCACCTCTTATAATAGTCGCTAATTGCGTTGCTGTTATTTCCATTTAATAGATTTTTCGCTTTACAAATGTGCAAATTTAGTTATTTTTTTAGAATCCCGTCAAAACTTCATGCGGAAATCAGTGACATGTAGCTCAAAAATCCATCAAAAACGACCATTTATTGTTAAATTTTTCATTTTTTTATTGCATCTTCACAAAAAAAGTGTTTGCGTAAACAGCGAAAAATTCATACCTTTGTGCCGCAAATTTTAAAAACTAATCAATTAATTATGAACAAGTACGAAACCGTTTTCATTTTAACTCCCGTTTTGTCTGATGCTCAGATGAAGGAAGCGGTAGAAAAATTCACTGCTGTTCTCACTAAAAATGGTGCAGAAATAGTAAATGAAGAGAACTGGGGCCTCCGCAAGTTGGCATACCCTATTCAGAAAAAAAGCACAGGCTTCTATTGCCTTGTTGAGTTCAATGCAGAACCGCAGGTTGTGAAGAAACTTGAGACAGCTTATCGTCGCGACGAGAAAGTTATCCGTTTCTTGACATTCCGTCTTGACAAGTATGCTGCAGAATACGCTGAAAAACGCAGAAGTCTTCGCGCAGCTAAGTCTAACAACAACGAAACAAAGGAGGATTAATCATGGCACAACCACAATCAGAAATCAGATACTTGACTCCGCTTTCAGTAGATGTCAAAAAGAAAAAATATTGCCGTTTCAAAAAGAGTGGCATTAAGTATATCGACTACAAAGATCCTGAATTCCTCAAGAAATTCTTGAACGAGCAAGGCAAAATCCTTCCTCGTCGCATCACGGGAACTTCACTCAAATTCCAGAGAAGAGTGGCACAGGCCGTAAAACGCGCCCGTCATCTTGCACTTCTTCCTTACGTGACTGACTTGATGAAATAACATTAAAAGAAGGATTACAATTATGAAGATCATATTAAAGAAGATATCGCAAATCTTGGCTACAAGGACGATGTTGTAGAAGTTAAGAGCGGTTACGGTCGAAACTACCTTATCCCAATGTGCAAAGCTGTTATCGCTACCGAATCGGCGCTTAAAGTTTTGGCAGAAAACCAGAAGCAAAGAGCCCACAAGCTGGCTAAAATCAAAGCCGACGCTGAGGCATTGGCAGAGTCTTTGAAGGACGTTGCTTTGACTATCGGAGCAAAGACAAGCTCTACCGGCACAATCTTTGGTTCAGTAAACAATATTCAAATTGCAGAGGCTCTCGAGAAGTTGGGTTTCAACGTAGACCGCAAACTTATCGTTCTCAAAGAGGCTGTGAAGGAAGTTGGTAGCTACAAGGCTCTCTTGAAACTCCACAAAGAAGTTTCTGTAGAAATTCCTTTCGAGGTGGTTTCTGAATAAGACACAACTTACATCAAAATAAAAATAAGCGCACGCTCAATTACGTGTGCTTATTTTTTTATAAAGTTTGGAAGTTAGAGGAAATATGGTTATTTTTGGGAAACGTATAAAACTATTGAAACTATGACTGATATTTCATCAATGATTCAGGAACTACTGGTCAGGTTTGGGAGTATAGACATTGCCGAGAGCGAGTTTAAACGTCTGATTTCGAGGACGAGGCGCTTAAGGCTTATTTTAAGGAATGGTGTGACGATATGGGCTACCGCGAACGCACAGCGTTTGTTGATTATTGTCACGAATACTTGGACAATCACGAATCTGCATTTGATTCCCTTACAGAATATGACGAATAACAACGAACGCGCAATCCTTCCCGCCGAATGGGCAGAACAAGACGCCATAATGCTTGCGTGGCCACATGCCGGAACAGATTGGTCATATATGCTGGAAGAAGTTGTCTCTTGCTACAAAGAGATAGTCAACGCCATTGCTGACCAAGGCGAAAGAGTCATCGTCATAGCAGACCCTGACGACAGCAGCGACATATCATTCAGCAACGAGTTGATATCCGTGGTCAAATGTCCGACAAATGATACTTGGGCACGCGACACTTGTTCCATAACCACGCTTCGCGGAAACCGCCCCGTGGTCAACGATTTCAAGTTCAACGGTTGGGGTCTGAAATTTGCCGCCGACAAAGACAATCTTATAACATCCCGTCTTTTCGATTCCGGAATGTTTAAGGGGGAATATTCAAACAGCTTGAATTTTGTCCTTGAGGGAGGCTCCATCGAGAGCGACGGCAGAGGAACGCTGCTCACCACAAGCGAGTGTCTCCTTTCCAAAAATAGGAATGGACAGTCGACCAAAGAGGAAATACAAGTGTACTTGGAAAAGGTATTCGGCATAAGCAGAGTGTTGTGGCTTGACCATGGCTACCTTAGTGGCGACGACACCGACAGCCACATAGACACCTTGGCGCGATTGGCGCCAAACGACACCATTCTGTATGTTTCAACCGATGATGAACGTGATGAGCATTTCGCAGAGTTGAAAGCCATGGAATGTCAGCTCCAAAGTTTCACAACCGCAGACGGAGGAAAATATAAGTTGCTCCCACTGCCGTTACCCGCCCCTATCTTTGCCGACGGGGAGCGGCTGCCTGCAACATATGCCAATTTTCTTATTGGAAATGGATTTGTTCTTGTCCCTATTTACGGCCAGGAAAGCAACGACAGCGAAGCCATGAGCATAATATCCTCTGCATTTCCAGGCAGAAAGGTTCTCGGCGTTGACTGCCGAGCATTGATAAAACAGCACGGATCGCTCCATTGCGTTACCATGCAGTTCCCTAAAAATTCATTGAATATATGAGCAGAATCATCAAATTAGGATACATTCAGCAAGCCAACAGCGCCTGCATAAGCAAGAATAGAGAAAAACTTGTCGCAAAAATAAAACGCTTGGCAAACGACGGCGCGCAACTTGTGGTGCTACAAGAATTGCACGACAGCTTGTATTTCTGCCAAACGGAGAGCGTCGACAATTTTGACTTGGCGATAGACATTAACGGCGAAGAAACAGGTGTTTATTCCAACGTGGCAAAAGAATGCGGCATAGTGCTTGTGACATCGCTGTTTGAACGCAGAGCGCCGGGGTTATATCACAACACCGCCGTTGTTTTTGAAAAAGACGGATCCGTTGCCGGGAAATATCGCAAGATGCATATTCCTGACGATCCGGCATATTATGAGAAATTCTACTTTACGCCCGGGGATATAGGTTTTGAACCAATCCAGACATCTGTCGGAAAACTTGGTGTATTGGTTTGTTGGGACCAGTGGTATCCGGAAGCGGCTCGATTGATGGCATTGAAAGGCGCAGAATTATTGATATACCCCACCGCCATCGGATGGGAAAGCTCAGACAACGAAGCGGAAAAAATGCGTCAGCGACAAGCATGGATGTTGTCCATGAGGGGACATGCTGTAGCTAACGGGCTGCCTGTTGTAGCAGTAAACAGAGTTGGACACGAACCCGACCCGTCGAATGCAACCAATGGAATCCAATTCTGGGGTTCGAGCTTTGTAGCGGGACCTCAAGGCGAGCTGATTGATGAAGCCGCTACCGACAGCGAGGCTGAGAAAATTGTTGCAATAGATTTGACAAGAAGCGAACAGGTGAGACGCTGGTGGCCGTTTCTGCGTGATCGACGCATCGACGCTTATCAAAACATCCTAAAGCGTTTTGATGACTGACAGATAGCTATTCGGAGACGGGGCTGTTTTCACGGCCTCGTTTCCAAATGCCGTCCAATGCGTCAGCCAACGATTGCAGTTCGGTTTTTATTTCCTCAAGACGTTCCGCCACCTCTTGTCTTTTTGACACATTTTTGCGGTTGTGCATAATCTGTTCTTGGGCGGCGGCAAGCTTCATGCCGCGCACCTTTACAAGATAATGCACCATCTTGATTTTTTCAATATCGTCGGTCGTATACAGCCTATCATTGCCTCTCGACCGTCGAGGAGACAATACCGTAAACTGCCGTTCCCAGAAATGCAATGTCGAGATGGGGATGTCAAGCATTTCCGAAACTTCTTTGATTTTATAATATTTTTTCTCAGTGCTACGCATTAGGGTGGATTCTTCTTTTACAAAAGTAATAAAATGATTACTTTTGCAAGATAAAATGAGAGTTAATTCTCGTTCAAAAAACTTGATTTCAAACGAAAGTTTATATTACGATATGTATTCAGCAAAAGAAATTAGAGAATCTTTTAAAGATTTCTTCCACAGCAAAGGCCATCAGATTGTGCCTTCTGCACCGATGGTCATCAAAGACGATCCGACATTGATGTTTACAAATGCCGGAATGAACCAGTTCAAGGACATCATATTGGGCAACGTCCCGCCGAAATACAAACGAGCCACAGACTCTCAAAAATGCTTGCGCGTAAGCGGTAAACATAACGACTTGGAAGAAGTGGGACTTGACACATATCACCACACGATGTTTGAGATGCTTGGCAATTGGTCGTTTGGTGACTATTTCAAAGAAGGAGCCATCGATTATGCGTGGGAATATCTTGTGGACGTATTGCATCTCAATCCGGACGATTTATATGTGACTGTGTTTGAGGGAGCTCCAGAAGAAGGCCTTTCACGCGACGATGAAGCTGCCGGATATTGGCTGAAGCATGTATCCGCCGACCACATCATTAACGGCAATAAACACGACAACTTTTGGGAAATGGGTGAAACCGGTCCTTGCGGTCCATGCTCCGAGATTCATCTTGACTCGCGCACACCTGAGGAGAAAGCCAAAACGCCTGGCCGCGAATTGGTCAATAAAGACGACCCCCAGGTTATTGAAATCTGGAACATCGTATTTATGCAATACAACCGCAAGGCAGACGGCAGCCTCGAACCGCTTCCTATGCATGTCATCGATACAGGAATGGGATTCGAGCGTCTTGTGCGCGCATTGCAGGGAAAACACTCAAATTACGACACTGACGTTTTCCAACCGTTGATTCAGAAAATCTCACAATTGTCAGGAAAAAGTTATGGCAAAGACGAGAAGATTGACGTAGCAATGCGCGTAATCGCCGACCATGTACGTACAATCGCCTTCTCTATTGCCGAAGCTCAACTTCCATCTAACGCCAAGGCAGGTTATGTGATTCGACGCATCCTGCGCCGTGCTGTTCGGTATGCATACACATTCCTTGACCAACGTCAAGCATTCATATACCGTCTTGTGGACACACTGATAGAGTCTATGGGCGATGCCTACCCAGAGCTCAAGCAACAACCTGATTTGATAAAGACGGTAATTAAAGAGGAAGAAGACACATTCCTCCGCACATTGGAGACAGGAATCAAACTTCTCGACAAGGTTGTCAACGAGGCCAAGGCAGATGGCAGAAAAGAAGTGAGCGGAACGGAAGCGTTTGTGCTGTATGACACTTATGGATTCCCTCTTGATCTTACAGAACTCATTCTGAAAGAGCATGGTTTCACCGTCAACCACAAAGAGTTTGACGAAGAAATGGCGAAGCAAAAGCAACGTGCGCGCAATGCTGCCGCAATAGAGGCTTCCGACTGGGTTGAACTCAATGCCGGGGAATCGGAGTTTGTCGGATATGACAAATTTGAATGTGAGACATCCATTCTCCGATACCGCAAGGTAAAACAGAAAAACAAAGAGTTCTATCAGATTGTGCTGAAAGAGACACCGTTCTACGCAGAAATGGGTGGACAGGTCGGCGATACTGGTTGGCTGATTTCAGGCGATGAGAAGATCGAAGTATTCGATACAAAACGCGAAAACAACCTGCCTATTCATTTGACAACAAAGATGCCGTCAAATCCTCAGGCTGCAATAATCGCAAATAGACACCGACAAACGCTTGGCTACGTCATGCAACCACACGGCGACTCACCTGTTGCACGAAGCGCTGAGAGAAGTGCTCGGCACACACGTGGAGCAAAAAGGCTCATATGTATCGCCTACAGAACTCCGCTTTGACTTCTCGCACTTCCAGAAGATGACAGAAGAGGAAATAGAGGCAGTTGAGCGACTTGCAAACAAGAAAGTACGTAACGCCATCGCTCTTGACGAGCATCGCAATGTCCCTATTGCGGAAGCTAAAGCGATGGGTGCCATGGCATTGTTCGGAGAGAAATATGGGGAAGAAGTCCGCGTTATCAAATACGGCGACTCTGTTGAGCTCTGCGGAGGTACGCACGTGCCAAATACTGGCAATATTGGAATTATAAAGATTGTTTCAGAAGGAAGTATCGCCGCCGGCATACGACGCATTGAGGCAATAACTGGCGAAAATGTGGAAAACGCAATCCACGAGTTGCAGAACACGATAAAATATGTTGGCTCACTGCTCAACTCTTCGGATATAAAGAAGGCTGTCAAGAAAACAATCTCTGAAAATGCCGAATTGCGGAAAGATGCTGAAGACATGGCAATCGAACGCATCAAGAACCTTAGTTCTCAACTTCTTGGGAAGAAAGAAACACTGCCAAACGGCATCCAATTGACATCATTGGGCGGTATGCGCATTCCAGACATTGTCAAAGGAGTGGCATTTGCCATACGTGAGACCTCCCCTACAAAAACAGCATTTGTAGCAGCAACCGTAAGTCCGGAGAAGAAACCTATGCTTACCGTAATGCTTACAGACGACCTTGTGAAAGAAGGACTTAACGCCGCGTCAATTGTACGTGAGGCAGCAAAGGCAATCAAAGGTGGTGGCGGTGGCCAACCTGGATTCGCACAAGCAGGCGGTAAAAATGCTGATGGGTTGCACGACGCTTTCAATGCTCTGATTGCAGCGGTCAAGGAATAGAAAGCATCACTCTCAACACTACAGTCATCGGATACATCAATAGCATTGTGTGTCCGATGACTTTTTCTATAACTTTTTTGCTGTAACTAAATTTATTTTGGAGATAAGCCACAATTATGTGATAAATTTTTATTATCTTTGCACGTAAAATCCGATTTTAAATAACAACATCTGAATGAGACAATTAAAGATTTCAAAATCAATCACCAATCGTGAAAGCGCATCGCTTGATAAGTATCTTCAAGAAATTGGACGAGAAGACCTTATCTCTGTAGAAGAAGAAGTTGAGTTGGCTCAACGTATTCGAAACGGCGATCAGCGGGCATTGGATAAATTGACGCGCGCAAATCTTCGATTTGTTGTTTCTGTAGCAAACAGTATCAGAACCAGGGATTGAGTCTGCCAGACTTGATCAACGAGGGTAATTTGGGCTTGATTAAAGCCGCTCAGAAATTCGATGAAACACGCGGTTTCAAATTTATCTCATATGCAGTTTGGTGGATTCGCCAATCGATTTTGCAGGCATTGGCAGAGCAATCAAGAATTGTCCGACTACCTTTGAATCAAGTTGGTTCGCTAAACAAAATTAGCAAAGAGCTTTCTAAATTCGAACAAGAAAACCAGCGTCGTCCTTCAGCAGAGGAACTTGCCAACCGACTCGACATTCCGGTAGAGAAAATCTCAAGTACAATCAGTGTTTCCGGTCGTTCCATCTCTGTAGACGCACCATTTGCCGAAGGAGAGGACAACTGTATGCTTGATGTGTTGACCAACGACGACTCCCCCATGGCAGACTCTTCGCTCAATCAGGAGTCGCTGTCGAAGGAGGTTGACCGAGCATTGAACCAATTGCATGACCGTGAACGCGAAATCTTAAAAATGTTTTTTGGCATAGGTTGTCAGGAAATGACTTTGGAAGAGATTGGTGACAAATTCGATTTGACACGAGAGCGTGTGCGCCAAATTAAAGAGAAAGCAATCCGTAAATTGAAAGGACAAAAGAGCAGACTCTTAAAATCGTATTTATAAATAACAGATATAAAATGCAACGAATCCCGGCTATTTCAGTCGGGATTCGTTGCATTTTATATCTGTCCCCGTGAACCATCTCGGCCGAATCGTTGTTTCTTGAACAAAACTTATCCGTGAATAGCAACAAGAATCTAATAGATTAATTTGTATGAGACAGTTAAAGATTTCAAAATCAATCACCAATCGCACCAGTCAATCACTCGAAAAGTATCTACAGGAAATTGGCAAAGAGGACCTCGTTTCAACAGATGAGGAAGTTGAGTTGGCTCAGCGAATCAGACAAGGCGACCAAAAGGCATTGGATAAATTGACGCGCGCAAATCTTAGATTTGTTGTTTCTGTAGCAAAGCAGTATCAGAACCAAGGATTGAGTCTGCCAGATCTGATTGACGAGGGCAATTTAGGCTTGATAAAAGCAGCTAAAAAGTTTGATGAGACCAGAGGTTTCAAATTCATCTCATACGCAGTTTGGTGGATTCGCCAATCGATTTTGCAGGCATTGGCGGACCAGTCGCGGGAAATCAGACTGCCGTTGAATCAAGTAGGTTTAAACAATAGAATAAGCAAGGAAATCTCCAAATTTGAGCAGGAAAATCAACGCCGCCCGTCAGCAGAAGAACTTGCGCAGCGCCTTGATATGCCATTGGAAAAGGTGACAAGTGCCCTAAAGCCTTCTACCGCACTGTGTCGGTCGACGAGCCTGTCGCTGACGGAGATGACAAATGTATGGCCGACACGCTTGCCAACGATGACGTGCCAAGCACTGACGCCACGCTGACGCAAGAATCACTGTCGAAGGAAGTTGACCGAGCATTGAATCAATTGCAAGGTAAAGAGCGGGAGATTTTAAGGCTGTGTTTCGGCATTGGCTGCAGAGAGATGACATTGGAGGAGATTGGTGACAAGTTCAATTTGACGCGGGAACGAGTGCGCCAAATCAAAGAGAAGGCAATCCGCAAATTGAAAGGGGAAAAAAGCGCATTGCTAAAGTCATATCTATAAGACGTTGCCACCATTTTGCACAAAAATGGTGACAACGTCTTAAGAAAATCGAGTAGGAGGAGTTTACCACCTACTCGATTTTAATTTATAAAAATCAAACGATCAATTCCGTCCAGTCCGCGTAATCTTATTCTTGATATTTTCGTTAAATACCGATTCCTTCATTAATGATTCAACCGAGATGTGCATTCTATAGCGCCAATAATGCTTTGCAATCGCAGGAACATTGATTTGTTCATCGTTTGGATTCTCTTTGCGCAATTTTCCGTCAATCGACATCCAGTCCTGCCAAGGAAGTACCGTCAACATTGATGGCGACTCAAGATGTTGGCTCACAATAATGTCGCAAAGCCAAGGCTCGGCATAAAAAGGCGCGCCACCTTCTTGATGCAACATAGTGTTGTAGAATCGCTGGGTTTTGTCGTGGTTTTCCTCCCACCATTGTCTGATTCCACCCATATCATGGGTCGATGTAGTGCATACCGACAAATATGGATATTGATATGGATTGCCAAACTCGTCTTCTGGATTTTTGGGCATCCTTTGTATTTCCAGCGACAGAATCTGAAGTTGTTTCATCACCGCCGGCACACAGTCTGGAATCATTCCCAAATCCTCACCGCACACAAGCATATCTGTTGAGTTTACCAAAGCCGGAAGTTTCCACATAGCCTTTCCATACCAGAAATCATTGTGACGATGGTAATAGAAGTCGTTATACATTCTGTTGAAGCACCACTTCTCATAATCATTCAGCGACCTATAGATGTAGGTGAATTGTGCTGAGATTCGAGGATGGTATTTGCCATGTTCTTCTGGGTCCTCGATGAAAAGCACTTCATCAAGCAAGCCGCACAGGGCGTTTTCCAATTTATTGTTCTTGTCGTTTCTCATACGACGCAAACAACTCCGCAACTTTCTGTTGCGTATCAACTTCAGGTTTCAGTTTGTAGCGTCCCCCTCCTATCGATTCCAGATATAGCGATTTTGCCTCTTCGGTATATTCTCCAAAGAAATCGGCAAGGAAGTAGTCCATAATATATGGTTTGCATTGGAGATCCGGATTTATCCAGAAGTCATAATTGTTGCGCATTTCATCTGGTGTATATGGTAACGCCGGGTTGAACACACCCAACAAGCCATGCACCGCCGACATGGGGATTTGCCAGATTCGGAAGAAGCCAAGGATATGGTCTATTCGATACAGGTCGAAATATTCCGACATCTTGCGCATCCTGTTTTTCCACCATTTAAAGCCGTCCTGACTCATACGCTCCCAATTATATGTCGGTAATCCCCAATTCTGACCAAGCACTGAGAAGTCATCAGGCGGCGCTCCCGCTTGGCTGTTCAGATTAAACAAATCTGGGTCAACCCAAGCATCCGCACTTGCGCGGCTGATACCGATAGGTATGTCACCTTTCAACACAACACCGTGCTTGTGTGCATAATCACAACTATCTTTCAGTTGTTTGTCAAGGTTGTATTGGATGTAATATGTCAGGTTGATTTCATCAGCATTGTCTTTGCACAACTCGTCGACAAGACTTTCGTCGAATTTTGAATACTTTCCCCATTTGGTAAAGTCGGCAGTTCCAAATTTGTCACGCAACAAGCAGAATGCTGCATAATTCTTCAGCCAATACTCATTTTTTGCAAAGAACGATTTAAAGTTCTCCGTCTTCAAGGTCTTGGCTCCTGATTCGGCAAAGATTTCTCTCACATATTCCAGCTTGCCAGCATTGACACGCTCATAGTCGACTTGCGGAAGAGCATTCAACTCCACTGCCAGATTATTGAAATATTCCTGACGCTGATTGTCCTTCAGCTTGCCCAATGCCGGAATGTTCAAATACATCGGATGCAGTGCATAAGTCGAATTAGCTTTATATGGATAGGAATCCACCCATGTGTGAGTCATTGTAGTGTCGTTGATTGGTAGAATCTGCAAGACACGCTGCCCTGTCGCCGCCAGCCAATCAACCATTTTCTTTATGCTGAGGAAGTCGCCGGCGCCGAAATCCTCGTCGGTGCGGATTGAGAACACCGGAATAGCTGTGCCTGCGCCCTTCCATAGCGCAGCGGAATCGTTGAATCTCAAGCCTGCGACAACAATACATCCGTTTTTGTCTGGAGCCGATATGTCAAGCACCCGGTTATTGCACCCTTCCCACGATTCAGTGCCGGTGTGTCTGTTTCTCTTGAAGAATTTATACTCCACCTGTTCCTCTTTTTCAGGAAATTGGAAAGCAACCGACCATATCGGATAATTGCAATCGGTAAGCGCCAACGCGTTCTCCTGGTCCCAATTTCCAAGCACATCGCAATTGCCTGTCACAAACAAGTCCTCGTCAGGTCTTACCGACGGAGCAAAAATTTCCAACGTGACGCCACCACGTTGATGAGGCAGCGCATCGTTTTTGTTTTCACGATGGAATATGGAATTGACAAACATCGACGAGTAGAAAGATTTGTCATAGGGCTGGTCATTCCAGGAATCCAAGATTTCATAGACCTTGATTTCTTTTCCAAACGTGAACAAGTGAGGCTTGCCCCACTCCTTGCGAACTGCGCCATTGTCGTTTCGGACAATATAGCAATACTCAAACGATTTGACATTGCGCTTAATATCCACCTCTGTAGACCAAATGCCGTCCTCGTAGGTCATTTTCAACGCCTTGGACTCATTCCATTCGCCCAATTCCTTAACACTGCCCAAAAGATATAAGCTTTCCCCCCAGGCAGTGTTGTAGCCAATTCTAAATAACAATTTCATAGGTTAATATATTTACTTAATGAATATTCCATAGGTTAGTTTCTCTATCCGCATCTTGATGTGCCGCACGAAGTGCAAATCAAACAGCCCTCTTGGTATATCAATGTTTCTTGTCCGCAATTAGGACATTTCTGACCTTTGGCTTTGGTGCCTTCCGGCAAATACTTCTTCAAAGCCCGCTCAACGCCCATTTTCCAGGTGTTGATAGATTCGCTGTTGAGCTCGAGTCCACCAACCAGCTTCATCACTTGGTCAATTGGCATGCCATAGCGCAACACGCCTGATATCAATTTGGCATAATTCCAATACTCAGGATTGAACTTGTCAGAGAGGCCCTCTATTGTCGTCTTGTATCCACGCTTATTGATGAACTGAAAATCATAGCGCTTGTTGCCATTCTCGTCAATAGCCTTGATGATTTCCTTTGCTCACAGATTTCGGACAGAAGATGCCATCTTCATCATCTGCAAGACCAGTAAATATTTCATAAGGTCTGCCATCGATAAGTCCGACAAACGCAATCCATTTCTCTTTGTTATTCTGGAATCTGACAACATCCGCCTCCAATTCAATCGGTCGTTTAAGCACGTGGCGCTCCTCAAAACCTGTGTGGACTGGAGCCTCCACCTTCTTTTTCTCCTTTTGAGTCGACACAAGAACTCCTGAGCGTGAACCGTCACGATACACGGTGCATCCCTTGCATCCAGCTTTCCACGCTTCCATATACAGCTCGTTTATCAGATCTTCGGTCACATCCGACGGCAAGTTGATTGTAACACTTATTGAATGGTCAACCCATTTTTGGATTTCTCCCTGCATCTTAACCTTCTCATGCCAGTCAATGTCGTTTGCTGTGGCTTTGTTGTACGGAGATTTCGCCACCAATTCATCCAACTCCTCTTGTGAGAACTTTTCTTTGCGTTTGATGCCATTCGCATCCATCCAGGATATAAACTTATGGTGATAAACTACATATTCTTCAAACGCATCACCAGTTTCGTCTACATAATCCACATGTACGCCCGGCTCATTCGGGTTAACCTTGCGACGGCGCTTATATACAGGCATAAAGACCGGCTCTATGCCGGATGTGGTTTGTGTCATCAAGCTTGTAGTTCCCGTCGGGGCGATTGTCAAGCATGCAATGTTGCGTCGCCCGTATTTTATCATCTCATCATACAAAGAAGGGTCAGCGTCCTTCAATCGGTTTATGTAAGGATTTGCCTCTTCCCTCTTGGCGTCGTACAAAGAGAATGCGCCACGCTCCTTTGCCATCTCGACCGAAGACCAGTAGGCCGCAAGTGCCAACGTCTTGTGTACAGACACAGAAAAAGCCGTAGCCTCTGGAGTTCCATAACGGAAGCCCATTGCGGCAAGCATATCTCCTTCCGCTGTTGTTCCAAGTCCAGTGCGTCGTCCAGCCAAAGTCTTGTTGCGGATTTTCTTCCACAGATTCAATTCTGTGGCTTTAACTTCTTCCGTTTCTGGATCGGACTCTATTTTGGCAATGATTTTATCAATTTTTTCCATTTCCAGATCGATAATGTCGTCCATCAGTCGCTGAGCACATCTGATGTGTTGTCGGAAAAGGTCAAAGTCAAATTCTGCTTCGGCTGTGAAAGGATTTTTTACGTATGAATACAGGTTTACAGCAATAAGCCGGCAGCTGTCATACGGGCACAACGGAATTTCGCCACAAGGATTTGTGGATATCGTTTTAAACCCTAAGTCAGCGTAACAATCAGGGATAGACTCTCGCGTTATCGTATCCCAGAAAAGCACACCTGGTTCAGCGCTCTTCCACGCATTATGCACAATCTTTCGCCAAAGGGCGTTTGCATTTATTTTTTTTGACACATATGGATGCTCGCTGTCAACCGGGAATTTCTGTTCATATTCCGCATCGGTTTCTGCCGCCCGCATGAACTCGTCGTCTACGCGTACCGACACATTGGCACCCGTAACTTTGCCTTCTGTCATTTTCGCATCGATGAATGCCTCGCTGTCGGGATGCTTTATTGAAACCGACAGCATCAACGCTCCGCGACGTCCATCTTGCGCAACTTCTCTTGTGGAATTTGAGTAGCGTTCCATAAACGGCACCAATCCCGTTGACGTAAGAGCTGAATTTTTCACAGGCGAACCCTTTGGGCGCACATGTGAGAGGTCGTGCCCCACGCCGCCTCTGCGCTTCATCAGCTGCACTTGTTCCTCGTCGATTTTGATGATGCCTCCATAAGAGTCCGGAGCGCCGTCAAGACCGATTACGAAACAGTTTGACAACGACCCTACTTGATAATTGTTTCCGATTCCCGCCATCGGGCTTCCTTGCGGTACAATGTATTTGAAATCCTTCATCAAGTTGAAAATATCCGTTTCCGACAAAGGATTCTTGTATTTACTTTCAATCCGTGCCAATTCCGATGCCAATCGATGGTGCATATCGTCCGGCGTCTTTTCATAAATGTTTCCGTATGAGTCCTTCAAAGCGTATTTGTTGACCCAGACGCGAGCAGCGAGTTCATCGCCGTTAAAATAGTCATATGAGGCATTGAAAGCCTCGTCGTAAGAATATATGTTTATCTCCACAACAGTGTTTGATTTAATAATAGTTACTGATGCTTTTCATTCATCAATGCAAAGATTGCAAAATTTCCAGTATTCTCAAAATATATTCAGACTATTTTATGCTCTTGGGTGTTTGTTGCTTTTTGCGACATTCCGGATTTATTGACTACCTTTGCAATAAAAACAATAAATTATGAATATGAATTTCTTCTTTAACCTTAATTCCGCAACACTATAATTTAACTTTATTTATAAGTTCCTGAGCAACAAAAAAGTTGCCCAGGATTTTTGCCATGTCAGAATTTTCACTTATCTTAGTGTTGCAAAAAGAAAACAAGCAAAACTCTAATATGACATGGCAAAAATACAAATTAAATCTGAGAAACTCACACCTTTTGGAGGAATTTTTTCAATCATGGAGAAATTTGACTCCATGCTTTCACCCGTTATCGACTCAACACTGGGTCAGAGATGCAGCAGTATCTTCGGATATCAGTTCAGCGAGATAGTCCGTTCGCTGATGAGCGTTTATTTCTGTGGCGGCTCATGCGTGGAAGATGTAACGTCACAACTGATGCGCCATCTCTCGTATCATCCTACCCTTCGTACATGCAGCTCTGATACCATCCTCAGAGCCATCAAGGAACTGACACAGGAAAACATCTCCTATACTTCCGACCAAGGCAAGACCTATGATTTCAATACTGCAGACAAACTCAACACATTGCTTATAAACGCTTTGGTTTCTACAG
Organism: Bacteroidales bacterium; assembly: GCA_022009815.1. GTDB lineage: Bacteria > Bacteroidota > Bacteroidia > Bacteroidales > Muribaculaceae > Limisoma. The sequence goes on along the minus strand of CP091725.1, from coordinate 2,452,986 downwards.
GCGAGTTGAAGGAAATTGAGGAATACGATGTTGACTTTGACCATCAGTTCCTTGAAACGGAGAAGTATGATGCAAAACCGACCTACAAAAAGTTCCTCGGCTACAGGCCTGGCGTATATGTTATCGGTGACAAGATAGTCTATATCGAGAACAGCGATGGTAACACGAATGTGCGTTTTTCATCAGGCAGACACCCATAAGAGATTCTTCGCTCTTCTGGAATCCCAGAACATCCGTGTAAATCGCTTCAGGGCAGACTGCGGTTCCTGCTCGAAGGAAATCGTCAGTGAGATAGAGAAGCATTGCAAACATTTCTACATCCGTGCCAACCGATGCAGTTCGCTCTACAATGACATCTTTGCTCTGAGAGGATGGAAGACGGAGGAGATTAACGGCATCCAGTTCGAACTCAATTCCATTCTCGTTGAGAAATGGGAAGGCAAGTGCTATCGTCTTGTCATCCAGAGACAAAAAGCGCATGGATGGAGAGCTTGACTTGTGGGAAGGTGAATACACCTACAGATCCATTCTTACCAACGATTATGACTCATCAACAAGAGACATCGTCGAATTTTACAACAAGCGTGGGGGCAAAGAGCGTATATTCGATGATATGAACAACGGATTCGGCTGGAACAGGCTCCCCAAGTCGTTCATGTCAGAGAACACTGTATTCCTTCTGCTTACGGCATTGATACACAATTTCTATAAGACCATCATTAGCAAGCTTGACACCAAGGCTTTCGGGCTCAAGGAAACGAGTCGCATAAAGGCTTTTGTCTTCAGCTTCATCTCCGTACCTGCCAAGTGGATCATGACAGCAAGGCAATACGTGCTGAATATCTATACTGAAAAACCGGGCTTATGCAAGACCTTTCAAAACTGGATTCGGATAAAGTCCGTTCCTTATGGTTTTAATCTGCGTATTGCCTCAAGTCGCATTGTGGGGTAAGGGGAAGGTATGCACAAATCGGACAAAATTCACGCTCATACTATCATGATGCATAGTGTTCAAGCTCTTTACTGCAATTGAGATTGCCATTGAGATTGCTTGCGGATTTTAGGTTTAATCGTAAAACCATAAGAAAATACAAATCAGAAGCCATTCCCAGCGACACCGTTGAGCGCATGCTTGATGCTGCGGCTCAATCCCCGACAACTGGAGGAATGCAACTATACAGTGTTGTCATAACAACAGACAAGAGCATCAAGGAAGAATTGGCAAAAAGTCATTTCAATCAGCCGGCGGCAACCGGAGCACCAATGCTATTAACTTTCTGCGCCGACTTCAACCGTTTTATAAAATGGTGCGAGCTGAGCAATGCCAAGCCAGGATTCGACAATTTCCAATCATTTGTCGCTGCGTTTCTCGACGCCACAATATTCGCCCAGCAATTCTGCACCATAGCCGAGATGAACGGACTTGGATGCTGCTACCTCGGCACGACAACATACAATGCCCCACAAATTGCCAAAACGCTTAATCTTCCACAATACGTTGTCCCTATCGTGACTCTGTCTGTCGGCATTCCCGATGATGATTCAGCCAAATCGGAGCGAATTCCATTGCAAGGAATCATACACAAGGAGCGATATGCTGATTATTCCACAACCGACATCTCCAATCTTTACAAAGAAAAGGAAGAGTTGCCGGCAAACATCAATTTTGTCAAGGAAAATGGAAAGGATTCATTGGCTCAGGTGTTTACGGATATCAGATATTCTAAAGAAAACAACGAGACTTTCTCTAAAATATTTTTTGATTTTATTGAGCAGCAAGGATTCAAGTTCAGCAAATAGCCTTGAATATCTTCAAGGATTCAGGAATGCTATCGGTCCGAACCGTTTTGAGCAATTCAAGGAGTGAAGCATGGCAGCTCTGCTGTGTTAAAAAATGTTTTATTAACAAGCCCATATTCGTGTCGCTCCACATCAGCGGGAATGGCTTGTAAAGCCGTATGTAGTGCTATTTGCCAGCGATGCAAATAACCTTTTGTAATTGGTTTAAAGTCGACAAAAAGGTTAAAATGCTTTGTATCAACGATATTTTTTTATACCTTTGTCTGCGGAATTAAAAAAAACGAGAGAAAGAGATCTCTCCATTGCCGAAATCGGCAGGGGCTTTTCTCAGGTGGACTCCCAAGAAAGCCTTTAGTGTGAACTATAATTTAAATGAATGAGGAGAACATTTACAGCAATTGCGACAATTGCCATATTGTTGGTATTTACATCTTCTTACAACAGTTATGATGTAAGTGTTGATATCAACTCTTTCGCCCCAAACTTTGAAATAAGCAAATTAGGGAATCATTTCAAACTAAGCGAAACGAGAGGCAATTATGTGATAGTCAATTTTTGGACGTCGGACGATGCGGAAGCTCGCATCAGAAACATTCATTACGACAGATTTTTCAAATCCATCGGAAAAAATTTGAGTTTTATTTCTGTTAATTTCGACGACAGCGACAATATGTTCAAAGAGCTTGTCAGAACAGATCGGCTATCAGAAGTATCGCAATTTTACGAAAAAGACGGTATGGAATCCGAAGTGTACAAACGGTATCGTCTAAAGAGCGGAATGAACAGCTATCTTCTTGATAAAGACGGGAAGATTCTTGCCATCAATCCGACGCAGCAACAGTTGACTAAATATTTTTGTCAATAGCCACACATGCCGGAACAATTGAAAAATTGTTCCGGCTTTTTATTAAGAAATTGTTTGGCATTTTTTTTGCTATAGGATATATAAAATAAATTTTGACAATGATTGATTTTACAGACAGCAAGTTGGTCGAAGAAGATGGAAGCCCACAAATATGCCAAATCTTCACAGATGTAAAAGCCAACGAAAATACTGACAACGATATAGACCCACAGTCATTTACGTCCGATGTTCCTATCTTGGCGCTTCGGAATATGGTGTTGTTTCCCAATGTCGCAATTCCAGTAGCGGTTGGCCGCGACAAATCTTTGGCACTAATTGAAGCGGCACAAAAAACGAAAACGCCAATCGGCGTGATCTGCCAAAAAGACGCAAAAGACGAGGACCCCGGTCAGGATGGTCTATATCAAATAGGCGTAGTCGCAGAAATTATACGAGTGTTGGAATTTCCAGACAATTCCACAAACGTCATCATCCAAGGCAAATACCCATTCCAACTCGACAGTGTGACAAGCACCAAGCCTTTCTTGAGGGCTAACATCACGCCACTTGAAGAAGAGTACCCATTGTCAGACGACAAGGAGTTCAACGTACTGGTGACAAGTCTTCGTGAAATCACATTGAAGATGCTCGACAAGTTGGGTAACAAGATGAACGAATTGACTTTTGCCATAAAAAACATCGACAATCCAGTTCATCTGATTGATTTCTTGTGCGCGAACTCCCCTTTGGAACCCAATGTCAAACAGCGGTTGCTGTCCAACCTTTCGATAAGCAACGGGCATATTCCCTGTTTATGTATCTCAACAGAGAGTCTCAACTGGTTGACATCCGCGCAGACATTGAGTCAAGAACACAGAAAGATATTTCCGAGCAACAACGGGCACATTTCCTTCAGCAGCAAATCCGCACAATTCAGGATGAGCTTGGAGACACCGACGAGCACGATATTGACGAGCTTTATCAAAGAGCCGAGCAGAAACTGTGGAATGAGGATGTCAAGAACACATTCAAAAAGGAGATGCGCAAACTTGAACGTCTACAGCCACAAACTCCAGACTATTCTGTGCAGTACAACTATTTGGAGACACTTCTCGACTTGCCCTGGAATGAATATACAGAAGACAATTTCGATATTTCCAATGCAGAAAAACAGCTCGACAAAGACCATTTCGGACTGGACAAGGTAAAAGAGCGCATTCTTGAGCATTTGGCAGTGCTTAAGCTGCGAGGCGACATGAGAGCCCCAATCTTATGTCTATATGGTCCTCCGGGAGTCGGCAAAACCTCTCTTGGCAAGTCGATAGCGGAAGCCTTGCATCGCAAATATGTGAGAATGTCGCTTGGCGGACTGCATGACGAAGCGGAAATCCGAGGCCATCGCAAGACATATATAGGTGCTATGCCGGGACGAATCATACAAGGTTTGATTAAGAGCAAGTCATCGAATCCGGTATTTGTTTTGGACGAGATTGACAAACTTGGCCAAGATTTCAAGGGCGACCCGTCGTCGGCATTACTGGAGGCATTGGATCCTGAACAGAACTGCCATTTCCACGACAACTATGTGGACGTTGACTACGACCTGTCGCGTGTGATGTTTATTGCCACCGCCAATACCCTATCAACCCTTTCTCAGCCATTGCTTGACCGTATGGAGCTGATAGATGTGTCAGGTTACATTTTGGAAGAGAAGGTTGAAATCGCAAAGAAATTCTTGGTTCCGAAACAGTTGAAAGAACACGGATTCGAGGAAAAGGAGATTTCTTTCCCTAAAAAGGTTCTTGTGAAAATTGTGGAATCCTACACACGAGAATCTGGAGTCAGACAACTTGAAAAGAAAATAGCAAAAGTGATGCGCCGCATCGCATTGCAGAAAGCGAGCGGAAAGCCTTTTGAAAAGACCGTTTCTATCGACGGCCTTAAAGAGTATCTAGGACAGGAGGAATTCAGCCCTGACCGCTACGAGGGAAACGATCAAATCGGAGTTGTGACTGGTCTTGCGTGGACTGCTGTCGGAGGAGAGATTTTGTTTATCGAGTCATCTCTGTCAAAAGGCAAAGGCGAGAAGCTGACTCTTACCGGAAACCTCGGAGACGTGATGAAGGAATCGGCGGTTATTGCCCTACAATATTTGAAAGCCAATTGCAACAAATTCGGCATATCGCCTGACATATTCGACAGTTACAATGTGCACATTCACGTTCCAGAGGGTGCAATTCCTAAGGATGGTCCATCAGCCGGTGTCACCATGGCGACATCTTTGGCATCTTCTTTTACAAAAAGAAAAGTTAAGGACCACATTGCGATGACCGGAGAGATTACACTGCGCGGGAAAGTGCTTCCTGTAGGCGGCATCAAAGAAAAAATTCTTGCGGCCAAACGTGCAGGGATTACAGATATTATTCTGTCGAAGGAAAATAAGAAAGACATTCTGGAGATTAAACCGTTATATTTGAACGGTCTGACATTCCATTATGTCTCAACAATCAAAGATGTTCTTGACCTGGCTCTGACAAACGAAATCGTTACAGAATAAAATGAATTATTGCTGCCCGATAAAACTCAGAAAAAGCAATAAAGTATGACTTGAATGCTAATTTTACGGCGTTCGAGTCATACTTTTTGTTTATTAAGCCCACCTTAATCAAAGAGATGGTTCAGAAGGTGCATCGAAAGCCTTGGAAAGAATGATATCCCATTCCTTTTCGGGGTTGTTGAACAGACTGTAGAAATCGACGTAGTACATCAGTGTTATCCTGACCATAGTAGTCAGTCCTGAGAAGCTCCATTGTCGTTTCAATCCCTTCTGCATCACCATCAGCAGAAGATCCGCAATCAGCGTCACCCAGATTTGGATTTTTATGGCGCTGGCACTCTCGCCATAAAAATATTTCAGAGGAAATTCTGTTTCATCTGTTTGAATGACAAACTCCATATGCTGTATCCTGACCGCCATAAAACCATACATTCGAGGAAAGGCATATAAATCATGGTATATGACCTCAAATATGGCTTCCTGACGCCTTTTGTTGGCGTCGGCGAGTGTACTGCGTCAAATCTTGAATGTGATTCCTCCTTGTTCACCGACGACAGGCGGTTCTCTCCGAGTATCGGATTCTCAAAGTCGGGAATGTCCTCTATGTACCGCTTGTTCCCCGATGCGTGGTCTATTGCAAGCATAAACTCCTGCAGTCCGAGCATACTGCCCTTTCTCTACCACCTTATATGGGATGTCAGGTGCTTCGTTGCTTCTTTGCACCAAGTCCGGGTGTTTCTCTGCCATCTGTTTCATTTTATCCTCGAAAGCCTTCATCTTCTGAGCCACCACAGATGCGCTGTCATTGGCATCGATATTGTCGGGGAACACCGGTTTCCACTCATCTGCAACCGAGTCATATTGCAACCAGACATCGCTGACACTCGCAAGGTCGCTCGGATGGTTGCACACAAAGTTCAACATCTTTTGTTTCACCAATACGTTGCGGTTGCCCTGCATTATCGCACTTTCCGCCATCGCCTGCATATATGCTATAGGATTGTCAGCCTTGGAGCTGCGCCCTTTGGCTGTCTTTATCGGTGCGTTGAATGCGCTGTCGCCGTGCGTCAGATAAGCGTAGGCGTCCGCACTTGTCGTTTGGTCAAATCCTCTCATTGGGATATAATGCGTGTACATACTGTTGATGTCGTTGTATGCCTCCTTAGTGAGCAGACCGCTCTCATACAACTTCCTCAGCGTGTTGCCGTTCACTTCGTTTACACGCTTCCATAATTCATTTATGTCTGACCTATCATGGCTCGGATTGCTTTCAAAAGCCTTGCGGATGTCATCAGCGGCATCCCTTGCGGCTTTGAGCAAATCCACCTTCAACCGCTTCTTCTGACCACCGAGATTACGGAGCAACAATTGGTCGTCAGTAGCCTTCATCTGCTCGTCTATGGCGTCTATCTGCGATTGTATCGACTTCACCCTGCCGTCTTCTGCCGTCAATGCCGTAAGCCCTGCATAGTCTTTGCCTTCAAGGCTTGCAACGAAATCTTCAATCGTCTTAGTACCCTTGGGATGCGCCTTTTGGTATTTGTCAAATTCTTTCTGAGCCTCTCTCTGCCGCATCACAGCATCACGCTCAAGTCCGTGCTTGGCGAACATATAGTCGTACAACTCTCCGCTCTCCTTGCCGTTGCCGCTCAGTTTAGCCACTGCCGACATCAACGGCTTGAATTGCGTCTTCGCCACTTGGTGCATCTCCTCTTTGTTCACCGATGACAGGCGGTTCTCTCCGAGTATCGGATTCTCAAAGTCAGGGATGTCCTCTATGTATCGCTTGTTGCCCGATGCGTGGTCTATTGCGAACATAAACTCCTGCAGTCCGAGCATACTGTTCTGCAACGCTTCCTTCGTTTGGAAGCCTTTGCTCTTGACCTTCTTCTCATACTCGTCCCGCGCGCTTACTCTTTCCCTCACGCTTCTGTCAACACTATCCGACACACGTGACGCATAGTCGAAGATGCTCTCGCCCGGCTTTCTGCTGAGGCGTGACTTATCCTCGTTTTTGGGATTCTCTCTGACGGAGCGGTCGATTGAATCTGAGCCCTTTTTGCCGTCATCAATAATTTCTTCGCCAAAAAGTTTTGGCGATTCGGATTTATCCTCTACCTTTGCGCTCGGTTCTGAATTGATATTGTGTGCTCCCTCGGGAGTGTTGTCAATGCTTTCAGCATTGCGAGACGCTGGCAATTCAGAACCTTTTTTGTTTGAATAGAAGTTATTAAACACCTCTTTGCCGTTGACTATCTGCATTAAGGTTGTTAGTTTCTTATCACCAATCTTTGTGTGTATTCTACATATTGTTCGTTGCCTTTCCTTATTCTTTTTATCTCTCCTTCTTTAATGATTTGTGGGATAAGTAAAATATCGTCCGTTGTTATTGTGCCTACATTTGTATTATAATGCCTATACAAACTATGCTTAGTGCCTGCACTTGTCTCAGTACCTTTGCGGACAACAACTGATACTTTCTTTCCATCCTCTCTCTCAACGGAGAATTTTTGATTGTCGCTCTTACCGCTGAATACATCAACAACAGCTTTCTGTTCCATCGACAATTCCTTGCCCTCAAGTTTCTGTGCCACATCTGCCATCCGCTTCTCAACCCTGGAGCCCATCGCCCTCGTACCGCCTTCAAGACCTTGTATGTCACGCCAATCATCTCCCGGAATGTCGCGTCTTCTCTCCTTGTCCTCAAATTCAGACAGATATGCTTTTCCGTATGTAAAACCTTTATTGTCTTTTCCCTTGGCATTGTCAATATACCAGTAACAACTTGCTATGTTGTTGCTGTCACCACTGCCTCGCCTGTCAATTGCCGCAGATATGCCACTGCCGACAGGCTTTGACAATCCCTTCTCCCAACCGAATTTCAGACTTCCCTGCGCTCCTATAGGCAGCATTCCATCCTCCGTTATCTCGGAATAATGATTTCTGCCGACATTTGTCCGTTCTCCATCCTTTACCTTAAACTCTCCGCTCCAATGGTCGCTGCCTCTGACAACATACTTGCCGTCCTTGTCTTCTCCGTACCAATACTCGGAGCCTGAATATGATGTATAGTCCGGTTTTCCTTTTGGTCTTTCCGTGCCTTCAAACACCGCTTTGGTGTCTTTATAGAAGTTGTCGAATGTGAAAGTCCTCGATGTCGGCTTCACTCCGTTTATCAAGTCCCTCATCGCCATATCAGCCAACTCCTCGGCACTGCGGTAGCGGTTGATGCCGAACATCCTCGCCACTCCTTCCCAGAACCGCGCTATGGCTTCCTTCACTCGCTCCAAAGTCTCTATAGCCTTCGCCTTGGTGAACACTCCGCCCTCGCCATCGGCAACCTTGCGTGCTTCCTCGCGCAAGCGTTCCGCTCCTCTGCGTCCGCTGAACGTCGACAACACTTCGTCCGCTATCTCGTCATCGGTCTTCAGCTCCGGATACAACTCCTTCACTTCCTCCCAAAGAACGCTGTCCTTCAGTTCCTTCACCGTGTGGCTCCATTGCTCGGAATCCTTGCGTCTCAGCATATCGCCCCACAGATGCGTGTATTCGTGTACCGCAGTCTCCGATGTAGCCACCTTTGGGTCAAGGTATATGCGTCCGTCCTTCACCAAGCCGTACACCTCTCCGCCTGCTGTCCGCAGAAAGCGTATATGGTCGGTTATCTTCGCATCATTCTCGTTGAAGATAACGTAGTTTTTTGCACCATCCTTACGGCCGCCTCGCCTATAGTCAGCAGGATATTTGATGCCGGTATAGCCTAACTCTGCCAATGCTTGTGATGCTTTCTTGTCACCGCCAAGAGCCTCCTGCAATTCCGCATACAAATCAGCTCCAGTCGCATTAGGGTTCAAAACAACGGTGCTTTCGCCTTTCTCATATCTGACAGGGTTATCCTGTACCCTCTCAAAGCCAATACTCTCCAAAAACGAACCAACATCTTTCAGCAATGATTCCGCAGGGTGACCATCCCAATCCAGATAGTTGCTGCCATTGTCATCGGGAATCTCGACCGTGTAAAGGTGATGTGGAAATTTCTTTGGCAGTTCATCAACCTCCGCCTGCTTATCCTTTAATGCCTTCCCCAACTCTGCGATTTTCTCCTTGCGATACTGGATTGACTCTTCTATACTCTTAACTGAACGTTGAGCACGTTTCATTTCATCTGTATAGATGTCATTAAACAGATGGTTTCGGTATTCAGGAGAAGCCTCCCCATATTTTTCCTTTAATTTCTCGGCTTCATCTTTGAACAATTCATAGTCAAGTTCAGCCTCGGCTCTCCATTCGTTAGCACGTTTTAACTGTTCTTCGTCATACTTCAAATCATCCCGGTGTCTGTTAAGTTGGTCAGATATAGCATCTACATCGTGTTGCAATGCACGTAAAGCATCATTGTGCTTTGTCGTATTCTGAACAGCATACGTCCTGCCGATACCTTCCACTTCGGTCACATAAGTACCCCAGCCGTAAGCCTGCGCACCTTCTCCCTCGCCCATATGCGAGTGGTCGAAAACATCGAAGTCCGCTCCGCTGCCGTGGTACACACGATGCTCACGGACTGAACCGGCACCCATCATCCTCGTCCGCTCGTTCTCGGTGTCTATGACTCTCTGCATCTCTTCCGAATCGGTCACCACGTCAAGTCCACCCTTGCGCATACGCTCCACAAGGTTGTCCCTCAGTTCCCGCTCCTCCGCTGTCAACTCCGTCTTCTCGCTTCGGCCCTCCTTTACGCTGCGCCGAATATCATTTTCCTTTGGCGAATAACTTCCATCGTTTTCCACCGCCGATTTAATTTGATTGGGAGCAAAGGTTATGTAGGACGTTCCACCAAATTCTTCATCAGCAATAAAGATTCCGTCATATCCCTGATTTATTAACTTCTCTTGATAATTTTTGCCAGCTTCTATTATCGGTGCTGTATTATCTCGGTCTTCATCGAAAGCTTCGTAATCTTTTGCTCTTATTTCATTGCCTACTTCGTCAGCAAGGACTTCCAAAGAATATCCGTCGGATGGATTTTTAATGTTCAAGAATACTTTCATTGGCTTACCCATATCGTCAGATAAATCGCTCTCGCTTGTAAACCAATCTCCGATAGCCGCAGTCGCAGCATAATTGGCATCTGATGCATTATAAAAAGTAGATGCCCCTATTTCTTTCCCTTCCCCAAAAATGGTAAAGTCTTCCCAAGTATAATGGAACACCATCAACGGCTCTCCATTCTCGTCAACAATCTTGCTTGCGTTTTCAGGGTCGTTTTCCCAATCTCCAAACCATTCTTTGAAGTTCTTGGTTCTGACATCAACCCATTGTCTTTCATTCAAATTTGTCCGTTTGCCATTCGGTGCTTTAAGCCAAGTCCCATCAGACTTGGCTTTTCGCTCAATCTCCAAACGCTCTTCATCCATCTCTTTTGAGCTTCTTACGCTATGGTCGATGTCGCGCTCCTTCTCAGTCAGCTCCGCCTCTCTCGCGCTCTCGTTGACTCCATCTCCCTCCTTCAACGCACTCTCAAACTCTGCGAGAAGTCTGTCGGCGGCCTTCATCCTGCGCACACCCTCCTTGTCGCCTCTGTTCTTGAAATACTCGACCATCCTCGCCACAGCGTCACGCAGACGGGCAAGAATGCCTTTCTCCCCTCTCAGCGACTCGGCAAGACGCTTCAACGCATCCTTGTTGTTCAACGCCTCTCCAACGATGTCGCACGTCACCTCCTCGGCAAGTTTCCCCTCGGCATAAGCATTCAACTCGCGCTTCTTCTCGATGCGTTCATCCCATTCCTTCTTTCCGACGACCTCCTTAGCCGCCTTCTGCAAAGTCCTGAACTTGCCACCGATCATCCGCCTCACACCGTGCGCCACCTCGTGTCCCAGCACCTGCACCAACGGATTCTCGGCATCCTTTGCGATACGGATCACTTTCCTGTCCGCGTCTATCGTTCCATTCTCCTCCATCGTGTCCACCCATTCCACACGATAGCCCAACGCACCTGCAACCTCCTCGGCGTCCTTGCGCTCCGCCTCAGTCAGCGGTTTTTGCTTTGGCTTGTCAGCCTCAGCCTTGCGTTTCTTCTCCTCCTTGTCGGCAATCTCCTTAGCCTTGTCAAAAACGCTCTGCTTCTCTTGCTTCTTCCCCGGCTTTTCGCTACCTTTGCCGGTGGAATCCTCGTTTGATGGTAAAGTCACTCCATCAGCCTTTTGGTTTGCGGAAGGAGTTGTTAAGGTTTCGCTTGACGATGGATTCCTTTTTTCGTGTTTAGGCTTGCTTTTATCAAACGCTGTAACAATCCAGTTCTTGTTTTCAACGACATTCCCTTTTGAATCACGAATCGTCTTTTTTATGCTAACCCTATATCCATTATATTCGATGTTGATTTTGTCTTTGTTTTCTCGAACAATCAAACCATTACGTATAACATCCTCAATGACTTTTTGTATCTCATCCACATTTTTGAAGTCATTTTGTTCAATGATGTGTCGACGAATAATATGCGCCAATCCCCCTCCGTGGTCACCCCACACCAAATCAATGTCACCAACATCTTTTCTATGGAACACACCGAGCAAGTCGCCACCTTTATGCTTCATCAAGAAATCAAAGGCTTCCTTCACCTTGCCCTTGAATTGGTTGTAGATGTTTCCAAACACACCACTCCCTACGGGCTTTGGTTCTTCATCGTCCATTCGCTTCTCCGCTTCCTCCTTGTCGGATTCCGCCTCCTCAGTCTTCTGCTTAGCAATACGCTCCTCCTCTGCCTTCCTTTCTGCCTCAACACGAGCTTCCTCCTCCTTTTCTGCGGCAATCCTCTCTGTCTCTTTCTTCTCTGCCTCAATGCGAGCCTTCTCCTCTTTCTCGGCACGTTCACGCTCCTCAGCGGCTTTCCTCTCCGCCTCCGCCTTCTCTGTCGCTATGCGCTCCGCCTCCGCCTTGGCGGCTTCCTCTCTGCGTGACTTCTCGCCTACGATGGCTTTCCAAGCGTCAACCACTCTCTGTGCCTCCGCCACTGCCGCCTCGTTTTCCTTGATTGACCGCAACAATTCCTCCGGCGTCTCGCCTTTCTCCTTCAGTGCCTTTGCCGCCTTCAACCTCTTCTCAGCGCCTTGAAAAAATACCAATGCAAAAGGGTCGACCTAACAACGCGAGTTCGGAATAAGCGTGGACTGAAAAGGCGTGATTCGGATGCGGATATAGTGTTGGGCGACCATGAACGTGGCCGCCTGATGCGCTTTTGAGAAAATGAGATTTGAGCTATTGCCAAATGGTGAGTCAACCGTCTGAGTTCGGCACCTCGTAGTCGAAGTTGACTGCTGGCTTGGACTGGAAGAAGCAGTACGCCCCATTGCCACGAGCAGGTTTATCAGAAAGTTGTGCACGCTGCGGTGCCGTGTGTGCACAAGCTGCGCCACGTTTTTAAGCATGTCGTTCACGGTCTCGATAATGCTCCTCTGCGCAGCATTATCTTGTCATAAAGAGGCATCAGTCGCTGCTTCATGTTAGAGCGCAGCCCTGTCACCACATGTATCCCCTCAATTCAAAGCCGTCCGAAAAGCGCACACACAGGCCTTGTAATAATGCTTGAAGTTGCGGTAGGAGATGAAGTTGAAGTGGAAACAGATGAGGATTGTGATGACCTCGGCGTCCGACATCATACGCTTGCGACGGCGTTTTGGGGTATCAGGCGTTGATTGAACAGCGTTTTTTGCCATCTCTGCATCAAATTCTTTGCAGAAATCATCGGCAATACAAAAATTTCAGTAACCTTACTCTTGGTGATCATGATTTGTAATTGTTTCTTTTTACACCATTAAATTACTAAAAATCAATGATTTCCTTTTTTGCCATTTTTTCAAACACCTCTTATCCCGAACTCGTGTGAATAGCAAAAAACTAATAGTCAATCAGTTACGAAGTCAACATCAAAAAGCCGTACTAATGACCAGATTTGGGATAAATAAGCAACCTTCCGGGTTTGATTCCCAGAGGCTATCCGCATAAAGCAATCATAGATTTGCAGCCAACGCCCGCCACAGGTTGTCGTTTGGTATTGGCGCAACCAAGTCGATTATTTTTTTTGACACAGGATGCTCGAATACGATTCTATGCGACTGTAATGATATGCCACCGTCGGGATTGCTCCGTCGGTCACCATATTTTAAATCTCCACGGATCGGACATCCCATAGCCGATAATTGTGCGCGTATCTGATGCTTCCTTCCAGTGTGAAGATTCACTTCAAGCAGGCAGTAATAATCAGTTTTTGCCAACAATTTGTAGTCAAGTACAGCTTTCTGCGCCCCGTCGGCAGGCGTGCGGCTGACATACGTTTTGTTATTGCGTTCCCGAGGTGTCAGATAGTCAACCAACGTATCTTCCGCTCTTGGCGGCAAATTTCTTGAGATTGCCCAATATGTTTTTTTCACTTTCCGATTCTGAAAAATCTCGTTCATCCGCGCCAATGCTTTGCTTGTTTTGGCGAATACGACAAGCCCGCTCACCGGGCGGTCAAGCCGGTGAATCACGCCACAAAACACATTGCCTGGCTTGTTATATTTTTCGCGCAGATAATCTTTAACCATCTCAGACAGTGGTTTGTCGCCTGTTTTATCGCCTTGCACGATTTCACCTGCGGCTTTATTCACCACTATCAGATGGTTATCTTCATAAACAACCTCCATAGACTTAGTTGCCCATTTCAGAAATAAACTTAATGCGAACCAACCGGATTTCTTCTTCAGTATAGTCTCCGCCAAGTTCATTTATCGCCAATTCCAAATCGTCGCTCTCGCTTTCTTTGAAATATTCAAAAATGTCGTCCAAGTGATCTTCATCCATCACCTCGTCCAGGAAATAATCGATGTTTATTTTTGTCCCAGAGTATACAATTGCCTCCACTTCATCCAACAACTCATCGAATTCCAACCCCTTAGACTCCGCAAGCTCATCAAGTGCAATCTTACGGTCAATACCCTGAATGATTGATATTTTAAGCTTGCTTTTGTTTGCAACGCTCCTCACCCGCAGGTCTTCCGGACGTTCAATATCGTTTTCCTCGACATGGGCCTTTATAACTTTCAAGAAGTCCGCTCCATAGCGTTTCGCCTTTCCGGCGCCAACGCCTTGTATAGTTTGAAGTTCTTCCATTGTGATTGGATATGTTGTAGCCATAGCCTCCAACGAGATGTCTTGAAAGATTACATACGGCGGCAACTCCAGCTTCTTGGCAATCTTTTTGCGAAGATCTTTAAGGATGGAGTACAATTCTGGGTCGACGGCGCAAACTCCGCCCGATTTTATAGTAACATCTTCATCATCTTCGTTGAATTCCTTGTCTTCAACAATCTTAAACGACTTTGGATTCTTCAAAAACGAGTGCCCAGCTTTTGTCACTTTCAGCAACCCATAGTTTTCAATTTCCTTGTCAAGATATCCAGCAATGATTGCTTGATGAATCACCGCGCCTAAAAATTTATCGGTGTCAGCCTCCATGCAGCCGAACACTTCCAATTGATCGTGTAAATATGATTTTATTTCGGCGGTCGATTTTCCGAGCATGACATTAATAACATAGTCTGATTTAAATTTTTCTTTCAATGCCAAGACGGTCTCAATTACCGCACAAAGTTCATCTTTTGCTTCCACTTTTTTCTTAGGATTTAAACAGTTGTCACAGTTTCCGCAATTGTCTTCTTGATATTCCTCTCCAAAATAATAAAGCAACGACTTTCGCCGGCACACAGATGATTCACAATATGCCGCCGTTTCCAAAAGCAACTGCTTGCCAATTTCCTGTTCTGCAATTGGCTTGCCCTGCATAAACTTCTCCAGTTTCTGCAAGTCCTTGTTGGTATAGAATGCGACACACAAGCCTTCGCCGCCGTCACGTCCCGCGCGTCCGGTTTCTTGATAATACCCCTCCAAACTTTTGGGAATGTCATAATGTATTACAAAACGCACATCCGGTTTGTCAATACCCATACCAAAAGCAATCGTTGCCACGATGACATCGACAGTCTCCATCAGAAAGGCATCCTGGTTGGCACTGCGTTGCGCGCTGTCCATGCCAGCATGGTATGGCAATGCTTTGATGTTGTTGACAATCAATGTCTCTGTCAACTCTTCCACTTTTTTTCTGCTCAGGCAATATATTATGCCCGATTTGCCCTCATGACTTTTTATGAATTTTATGATGTCCTTGTCAACGTTCTTGGTCTTCGGACGCACTTCATAATATAGATTTGGCCTGTTGAATGATGATTTAAACACTTTAGCATCCAGCATTCCCAAATTCTTCTGTATGTCATGCTGCACCTTTGGCGTAGCAGTGGCTGTCAAAGCAATGACCGGACGGTTGCCTATCTGATTTATCAACGGTCTGATTCGTCTGTACTCTGGCCGAAAATCGTGTCCCCATTCCGATATACAATGTGCTTCGTCGACTGCGTAGAATGAAATCGACACCGTCGACAAGAATTCTATGTTCTCCTCTTTTGTCAGCGACTCCGGTGCGACGTACAACAATTTCGTTTTGCCCGACACAATGTCCGACTTAACTTTCTCTATTGCCGCACGGTTCAATGAAGAGTTCAAGAAATGAGCTATTCCGTCGTCCTCTCCAAAATTGCGCATAGCGTCTACCTGATTCTTCATCAAGGCGATTAATGGCGATATGACAATTGCAGTGCCATCCATCAGCAAGGACGGCAATTGATAGCATAGCGACTTGCCGCCGCCTGTAGGCATAAGCACAAACGTGTCATTGCCGGCCATCAGATTTTCTATTATCGCTTCTTGATTGCCTTTAAAGTTGTCGAATCCGAAATAGTTTTTCAGTTCGGCTTTTAAATCACTTTTGACTGCCATAATAATTAGAGGTTTGCTTTACTTACAAAGTTAAGGACCTATCGACAATTTGCAAAATGTTTTCGCTATATTTTCACACAAGGAGATCTAAATTTGCCTTGTTAAGCTTCTCCAATGCATATTCTCTGGTAACTACAAACTCTTTTTTCTTTGACGACGGACTTTCATACATTGCGTCGACCACAATGGTTTCCGTCAGCGAGCGAAGTCCGCGCGCGCCAAGTTTATATTCTATTGATTTATCAACAATAAGGTCAAGAGCATCTTTCTCAAAAACCAGCTTGACGCCATCCATCTCAAACAATTTCTGATACTGTTTTATTATGGCATTTTTCGGTTCCGAGAGGATTCTCCGCAACGCATTGCGGTCCAATGGCTCAAGATTGGTCAATATCGGCAATCGACCTATAATCTCAGGAATTAGTCCGAATGACCGCAAGTCTTGTGGCGCTACGTAGTTTATCAGATTTTCCCGTTTCTGCTTGCGCTCCACATTGTCAGTTCCGAAACCAACCACATATGTGTTAAGGCGCTGGGCAATCTTACGCTCAATTCCCTCAAAAGCACCGCCACAGATAAACAGGATATTTTTTGTGTCGACAGGAATCATCTTTTGCTCCGGATGCTTCCTTCCGCCTTGTGGTGGCACGTTGACCACAGAGCCTTCGAGCAACTTCAAAAGCCCTTGCTGCACTCCTTCTCCACTCACGTCTCTTGTAATTGACGGGTTGTCGCCCTTTCTTGCTATTTTGTCTATCTCGTCAATGAATACGATGCCTCGTTCAGCCTGTGCCACGTCATAATCGCAAGCCTGCAACAAACGGACCAAAAGACTCTCAATGTCTTCGCCAACGTATCCAGCCTCCGTGAGTACGGTTGCATCGACAATTGCAAACGGCACATTAAGCAATTTCGCTATTGTTTTTGCCAACAACGTTTTGCCGGTTCCAGTAGGACCAACAATTATCACATTACTTTTCTCAATCTCCACCCCGTCTTCATCAACAGGCTGAAGCAGACGCTTATAGTGATTGTATACAGCAACCGACAAGTATTTTTTTGCCTGTTCCTGACCGATAACATATTGATTCAAATAATCAACAATCTCCTTTGGCTTCGGCACACTTTTCATTTCCAAGTCGAATTTGCCGCCTTTGCCGTTTATTGGTTTTGTGTCAATATACTGCGAAATCATAGCATGTGCCTGCTCGATACAATTGTCGCAGATAGCTCCCTTGCCGTCAATTGTTGGAATAAACAGCGCCGCATCTCTTTGGCTGCGGCCACAAAAACTGCACCGCATTGTCGATGTTCCAGAATCTTTTTTTGCCATTAGTTTTTATTTGGTCTCTCTTGTCAAAACTTCATCAATCATTCCATATTGCTTAGCCTCCGCCGATGTCATCCAATAATCACGGTCGCTGTCTTTTTCAACCTTCTTGAATGGCACTCCTGAATGATTCGATATGATTGTATACAGCTCTTTTTTCAATTTTTGAATCTCTCGCGCTGTTATTTCAATGTCGGAAGCCTGGCCTTGTGCACCGCCCATCGGCTGGTGAATCATAACACGCGAATGGTTAAGCGCAAAACGTTTGCCTTTTTCTCCAGCGACAAGCAGCACGGCAGCCATCGATGCCGCCATTCCTGTGCAAATCGTCTTGACATCGCTCGAAATGTACTGCATAGTGTCATATATGCCAAGTCCAGCATATACAGAGCCACCAGGAGAGTTTATATAAATCGAGATATCCTTGCCCGGGTCGGAAGAGTCAAGATAAAGCAACTGGGCTTGGATTACATTTGCTGTATAATCATCTATCTGTGTGCCCAAAAATATAATTCTATCCATCATCAATCGTGAGAACACGTCCATTTGTGCCACATTCAATTGACGTTCTTCAATAATAGTCGGAGAGATATAGCTGCTGGTGATGTTCATATAGTCGTCAACAGCGAGCCCGTTGAGTCCCATGTGTTTCACTGCGAAATCTCTGAATTCATTTTTCATATTTATCCTCTTGTTATTCTTTTTTGTTGTCTATATACGTTTTTATGTCATACAAAATTAATCAAAGACGGCTGAAGAAAAAAATTTCGAGAATATTAATTTCAGATTTACCCGAAAAGCGAGCGGAACACTTCCTCTACACGCGCCACTTCTTTAACTTCAACATTATACTGAGACACATCCACACCTTTCAAATTGTGCTTTGGCACATAAATCGTGGAAAAGCCTAATTTGTTAGCCTCTATTATGCGCTGTTCTATCCTGGTGACCGGGCGAATCTCCCCCGACAATCCGACTTCCCCTGTCAAACAAACCGTCTTTGCGATCGGCATATCGACATTTGACGAAAGTATCGAGCTGATAACAGCAAGGTCAAGCGCCGGGTCATTCACCTTAAATCCTCCTGCGATGTTGAGAAACACATCTTTTAAAGCCAATTTGAATCCGACACGTTTCTCAAGCACAGCCAACAACATATTCATTCTTTTTGAATCAAAGCCAGTCACCGACCTCTGCGCTGTGCCGTATGCCGCAGTGCTTACCAACGCTTGCGATTCGACGAGCAATGGACGCACCCCCTCCACTGTCACACCGATAGCAGCTCCCGACAAGTCTGAATCATTATCAGACAACAGCAGCTCCGATGGATTTGCCACTTCACGCAATCCCGATTGTGTCATTTCATATATGCCCATTTCCGACGTGCTTCCGAATCTATTCTTTATCGAGCGCAACAACCGATACATATAATGACGGTCGCCCTCAAACTGCAGCACGGCGTCGACAATGTGTTCAAGCACCTTCGGCCCGGCTATACTTCCCTCCTTGTTGATATGCCCGATCAGCACCACTGGTGTTCCGCTCTCCTTGGCATATTTCAAAAGAGACGCCGCGCATTCCCGCACTTGGCCCACACTTCCAGCCACAGATTCAAGATTGTCGGAAGCAATAGTTTGTATGGAGTCGACAACCACTATTCCTGGATTGCTGTTTTTTATGTGTTGAAATATCTTCTCCAACGACGTTTCACAAACAATATAGCACTCTCCTCCGTCTGCACCAAGTCGGTCAGCCCGCATTTTCAATTGCTGCGCGCTTTCCTCACCAGACACATAGAGCACCTTTCTGCTTCTAATGCGTATTACGTTCTGCAAAACGAGGGTCGACTTTCCAATCCCAGGCTCTCCTCCTATTAATATTATAGAACCCTGCACCAAACCTCCGCCAAGCACACGGTTCAACTCTCCGCTCGGCATCTGTATGCGCTTCTCCTCCCCAGCTTCGATTTCAGACAAGCGAAGTGGCTTCGAGTCCAATTTTGTTTCCGGGAGGAGCGATTTCCCGCCTCGAGTCTGCACAACGCGCTCTTCGACGAAAGTGTTCCAGGCCCCGCAATTCGGACACTTCCCCACCCATTTTGGCGACTCACATCCGCAATCGCTACAAAAAAACGCTATTTTATCCTTTGCCATAACCACACTACATTGTTCTTCTTCTAAATTCTGCGACAACAATGGCTGTCGCCATCCCCACATTTAGCGATTCCGATGTCGGAGTGCCGATTGGATATGACGGAATGAGCAACTTTCCTGTCACAAGACGTCTTATCTCCTCCGAAATCCCCTTGCCTTCATTGCCCATGACGATGAATCCCGCCTGCGCCAGCGGCGTTTCGTAAATATTGTTTCCGTCCAACAAAGTTCCGTAAACTGGCATATCCTTATGGGAAGCCAATAATTCCGGAAGATTGCAATACACGACATTCACACGCGAAATAGCACCCATCGTAGCCTGCACTGTCTTTGGATTGTAAACATCCACAGTGTCTTTGCTACAAAACACGTCTTTGACGCCAAACCAGTCAGCGATTCTCAATATGGTTCCGAAGTTTCCTGGGTCTTGGATTCCATCAAGCACTAATGCAAGACGCTTCTCCAAGCCTTTCTCAATCTGGACATCTGGCATTTCATAAACAGCGATGACGTCTGTCGCCGTTTTCAGCATCGACATCCTCTCTATTTGAGCTTTGGTTGCGACCGTCACGGGGCAGCGCAATCTACAGCCGACGCTGTCCGCCCAATCAGACGTGGCAAACAAATATCTAACCTTAAAATAATCGAGTGTGTCAACCACGCATTTTGTTCCTTCTGCAACAAAACAACGCTCCTTGTCACGATTCTTTTTCTGCGACAAGGAATGCACCCATTTTATTACTCCTGCTGAAAGTTCCATATCCACAAAGTTAACGATATTACAAATAACATAAAAATGCTGGAGCATAAATTTTGCCGATACGCAATCGAAAGTTATCTTTGCATAAAAAAGCAGATGACTAAAGATTTCACACCAGCCCCAAATGCCATCATTGTGGATGCGGCATTCCTTAATTTTATCACATCGGATTTCAAAACTAATTTTGAGCGCATTCTAAACCGCGAGCTGAGCACCATCGATCTCTCTTTGCTGTTTACATACATTGCTTTGGACTGGGGTGTCACTCCCGGCGAAAACCAAATTGACGTTTATATTACATACAACAACGGTTGTGACAATTTCGACGTCTGCACCCCGTCTGACATTGCCGGACTGAACGGAATGGCTTTCAACGGACATCTCGGCGAATTTTCGTTCTACACATATTCAAATGAGGGGATGGCTGACTCCAACGACTTTTTCCTTGACTCTCTTCACAATCTTATGTCAGAAAAGGAGATAAAGCGAGTCGCTGTCATTGGCTTTGATGGGCGTTGCGGCGAGGAAATCGACAAAATTCTTTCTGAGAGCAACGGCAAAATAGCCACACGATTCACCATGGACAAATCTGCGAAAGGGAATGGATACGCCACTCAAATTGTCGCTTTTCCGATAATGATGGCTCTGGGAATCAAATCCGATGAATTAGGCTGATTCCCCCAAAACGAATAAGTTCCGTGCATTTTGCATCGTTGATATTCAACGAATATGTCGCCACTTTCTTGTCGTTTCACCCCTTTGATTCGCGCCCAAAAGCATAGAATGGTTTCCACTCATCTGCAACCGAGTCATATTGCAACCACACATCGCTGACACTCGCAAGGTCGCTCGGATGGTTGCGCACAAAGTTCAACATCTTTTGTTTCACCAATACGTTGCGGTTGCCCTGCATTATCGCACTTTCCGCCATCGCCTGCATATATGCTATAGGATTGTCAGCCTTGGAACTGCGCCCTTTGGCTGTCTTTATCGGTGCGTTGAATGCGCTGTCGCTGTGCGTCAGATAAGCGTAGGCATCCGCACTTGTCGTTTGGTCAAATCCCCTCATAGGGATATAATTCGTGTACATACTGCTGATGTCGTTGTATGCCTCCTTCGTGAGCATACCGCTCTCATACAACTTCCTCAGTGTGTTGCCGTTCACCTCGTTTACTCGCTTCCATAATTCATTTATGTCTGACCGATCATGGCTCGGATTGTTTTCAAAAGCCTTGCGAATATCATCGGCGGCATCCCTTGCGGCGTTGAGCAAATCCACCTTCAACCGCTTCTTCTGACCACCGAGATAATGGAGCAACAATTGGTTGTCTGTAACCTCCATCTGCTCGTCTATGGCGTCTATCTGCGATTGTATCGACTTCACCCTGCCGTCTTCTGCCGTCAATGCCGTAAGTCCTGCATAGTCTTTGCCTTCAAGGCTTGCAACGAAATCTCCAATCGTTTTAGTACCCTTTGGATTTGCCTTTTGGTACTTGTCAAACTCTTTCTGAGCCTCTCTCTGCCGCATCACGGCATCACGCTCAAGTCCGTGCTTGGCGAACATATAGTCGTACAATTCGCCGCTCTCCTTGCCGTTGCCGCTCAGTTTGGCCACTGCCGACATCAACGGCTTGAATTGCGTCTTGGCAACTTGGTGCATCTCCTCCTTGTTCACCGACGACAGGCGGTTCTCTCCGAGTATCGGATTCTCAAAATCGGGAATGTCCTCTATGTACCGCTTGTTCCCCGATGCGTGGTCTATTGCGGACATAAACTCCTGTAGTCCGAGCATACTGTTCTGCAACGCCTCCTTCGTTTGGAAACCTTTGCTCTTGACCTTCTTCTCATACTCGTCCCGTGCGCTTACTCTTTCTCTCACGCTTCTATCCACGTCCTCCGACACACGTGACGCATAGTCGAAGATGCTCTCGCCCGGCTTTCTGCTGAGGCGTGGTTTATCCTCGTTTTTGGGATTCTCTCTGACGGAGCGGTCGATTGAATCTGAGCCCTTTTTGCCGTCATCAATAATTTCTTCGCCAAAAAGTTTGGGCAATTCGGATTTATCCTCTACCTTTGCGCTCGGTTCAGGATCGGGATTGTGCGCTCCTTCGGGAGTGTTGTTAACGCCATCGGTGTTACGAAGCACGTAACGTTCTGAACCTTTTTTATTTGAATAGAAATCATCTATCGTTTCGTAGTCTTTACCTATTCGTGTATATACTGTAAACTTGGCACCATCAATAGCCATAGTATACACAGCCATTTTCTTGCCACCTTTAGCCTTTTCTGTCCTTTCTCCACGTTCCAACACTTGCGGAATCTTAAGTACATCATCAGCAGTTATGACACCGGAGTTTGTGCCATAATGCCTATACAGGCTATGCTTGGCTCCCGCTTTTTCTTCATTACCTTGTTTAAGCAAATACGTTTGCTTCTTTCCATCTTCTCTCTTAACGGAGAATTTTTGATTGTCGCTCTTACCGCTGAATACATCAACAACAGCTTTCTGTTCCATCGACAATTCCTTGCCCTCAAGTTTCTGTGCCACATCTGCCATCCGCTTCTCAACCCTTGAGCCCATCGCCCTCGTCCGCTCTTCAAGGTTCTGCGACACCCTGTCCGCCACGTCAAACACGCTCTCACGCTTGGTGGCTCGCTCGGCAGACGGAATGGCATTGTCAAGCAAAGGAGCAATGACACCTTCGGTCAACTGCGTTGGGATGCCGTTGCCGACTATGGTGTGCGACAACTGGTCTGTCTCAGGCATCTTGTACGTGTCGGGCAGCCCCGTGACTCTCGCAAGTACTCTCGGTGACGCTTTAAGCACCCTGCCGTCAGGCATTATTATGATGTCTCCGCCTCCGGTGGTAAGCGTTGGCAGAAGTTCATCGGCAAAAGCGTGTCCTACGGTCTTGTTGGCATAGCCTCGTCCGAACACATACAAAGGCTTGTCAATGGTGCGGTAGTCTATTCCGCTGTTCTTCAACCGCTCATCAGTGCCTTGCGGAACACCGGTCTTTTTCTCTTCAAGGTGTGGAATCAAATCTTCCACCGCACTATACCATCCATTCTTCCTCAATTCTTCGGGAAGTTTCTTGGGCTTGGGAGGAAGTTTGCCGTCTCGCTTGGCACGCACTATCAGTCGTTCTCGCTTCGTATAGCCTCCGTAGTCTGCCGTGTTGTACACATCGGCATCCCAATCATATCCTTGACGGGTAAGTTCGTCTGTGATGATTTTCAACGCCTCGCTATTACGGTAGCCTTTTACGTTCTCTATGGTCACCACCTTCGGTCTTGTCTTTGCTATAAACTCGGCTGTCGACAACGCTGTCTCCTTGTCAAGTTCAACCTCGCCTCCCTCACGCTTGGCTTTGGAGAAGTTCTTGCACACCGGAGATGCGTGGAAGTACTGCACCTCGCCTCCGTCAACCGCGCCTACAAGTTTCTTGGGATCAACATCCCTCACGTCTGCCACAACAATGTGGTTGCCGTGGTTGTCGGCATACACTCCTGCTATCTTCTCGCTGAACTCAACCGCAACCTTTGGGTCTATCACGCCCTTTAGCCCTGCTTCAAGCAGTCCGCCTCCGCTGAAATATGTGCCTGACGTGGCAAGCGTCTCGCCAATCTCTCCTCGCTTTCTCATTCCGCTCTCATCCTTCATAGGATTCTTGGAGTCAAGCAAGTCCTTCATCGCCATATCAGCCAACTCCTCGGCACTGCGGTAGCGGTTGATGCCGAACATCCTCGCCACTCCTTCCCAGAACCGCGCTATGGCTTCCTTCACTCGCTCCAAAGTCTCTATAGCCTTCGCCTTGGTGAACACTCCGCCCTCGCCATCGGCAACCTTGCGTGCTTCCTCGCGCAAGCGTTCCGCTCCTCTGCGTCCGCTGAACGTCGACAACACTTCGTCCGCTATCTCGTCATCGGTCTTCAGCTCCGGATACAACTCCTTCACTTCCTCCCAAAGAACGCTGTCCTTCAGTTCCTTCACCGTGTGGCTCCATTGCTCGGAATCCTTGCGTCTCAGCATATCGCCCCACAGATGCGTGTATTCGTGTACCGCAGTCTCCGATGTAGCCACCTTTGGGTCAAGGTATATGCGTCCGTCCTTCACCAAGCCGTACACCTCTCCGCCTGCTGTCCGCAGAAAGCGTATATGGTCGGTTATCTTCGCATCATTCTCGTTGAAGATAACGTAGTTTTTTGCACCATCCTTACGGCCGCCTCGCCTATAGTCAGCAGGATATTTGATGCCGGTATAGCCTAACTCTGCCAATGCTTGTGATGCTTTCTTGTCACCGCCAAGAGCCTCCTGCAATTCCGCATACAAATCAGCTCCAGTCGCATTAGGGTTCAAAACAACGGTGCTTTCGCCTTTCTCATATCTGACAGGGTTATCCTGTACCCTCTCAAAGCCAATACTCTCCAAAAACGAACCAACATCTTTCAGCAATGATTCCGCAGGGTGACCATCCCAATCCAGATAGTTGCTGCCATTGTCATCGGGAATCTCGACCGTGTAAAGGTGATGTGGAAATTTCTTTGGCAGTTCATCAACCTCCGCCTGCTTATCCTTTAATGCCTTCCCCAACTCTGCGATTTTCTCCTTGCGATACTGGATTGACTCTTCTATACTCTTAACTGAACGTTGAGCACGTTTCATTTCATCTGTATAGATGTCATTAAACAGATGGTTTCGGTATTCAGGAGAAGCCTCCCCATATTTCCTTTAATTTCTCGGCTTCATCTTTGAACAATTCATAGTCAAGTTCAGCCTCGGCTCTCCATTCGTTAGCACGTTTTAACTGTTCTTCGTCATACTTCAAATCATCCCGGTGTCTGCTAAGTTGGTCAGATATAGCATCTACATCGTGTTGCAATGCACGTAAAGCATCATTGTGCGTTGTCGCATTCTGTTCCGCATACGTCCTGCCGATACCTTCCACCTCGGTCACATAAGTACCCCAGCCGTAAGCCTGCGCGCCTTCGCCCTCGCCCATATGCGAGTGGTCGAAAACATCGAAGTCCGCTCCGCTGCCGTGGTACACACGATGCTCACGGACTGAACTGCCGTTAACCTCCTCGCGCTCGGCCAAGCCTGTCGTGTCTTTGAACTCTCCACCAGCCAATACGTCAGATACCGAACGGATCATCTCTGCCAAAGGCTTGCCTTCTGCGTTTTCAAGCGCACGTTTTGGGTAGAAATATTCTATGATATGGGCGTTGCCGTCATTGTGCAAGCCTTTGTTTTTGTGGCTTGAAATAACAATGCTTATTCCCTCGCTCTCATTATTTTTGTCAAAGTTGGACACTCGTGCGTTATGGTTGCTTACACGAATGGTTATCCGTTTGCCATCGGGCGCCTCAAAAGTCCCATATTGGCTTGCTCCGTGTTGTTTTAAACCGAGTGCGCGTGACAAGTCTGTTATAAAACCTCTTGTCTTGTTTGCAATTTTCTCATAATTTGTTGCAAGTGTTCCAAGATTGTTTTGTATTTTTGCTCCGTCAGCACTTGAAATGACAGTGGCATTATTAGTGGCTTCGGCTGCTATCGTCGCGGTTTCAAGTGCTGATTTGTCTGCCGCTTAACCGTCCTCTTCCGTTCAGTCTGTCTATGACTCTCTGCATCTCTTCCGAATCGGTCACCACGTCAAGTCCTCCCTTGCGCATACGCTCCACAAGGTTGTCCCTCAGTTCCCGTTCCTCCGCTGTCAACTCCGTCTTCTCGTGCCCGGCAGCTTTATTTCTGCTGTACAGAATGTGCTTACCTGTCTCCTCGTCGACACGCTCCTGCATCACCTCGAACAACCTGCCGAATTTCTCGTCCATCCAGTCAGCGTCCTTGTCGAATGGGTACGGTGCATATTTCTTTTCTGCGTCGCTTGCCTTCTCATCCACTAGACGTGGATTGTTGGCGAGATAGTCGTTTATCGTGCCGTACTTCGACAGTCTGTTCTCAACCCACACCGCAAACGCTCTCGCTCCAAGCTCAGTCGGTTCAATCCAATATCTGGAGCCTTTAAGACGGGCGTATTTGTCGGACCGCTTGAAATAATCACTTCCGTTTATCGCACGCACCAAATCCTTCCACGCTTCAGCCATTTCCTTGCGTTCAACGTTCCGCGTGCTTTCTGTGGCAAATTCGTCCCAACCTTGCATATTGAAATAATTGTCAATGGCGTGGAACCATTCGTGCGCAAGGCTTCCTGCACCTTTGGTCTTTGTAAGGTTTATCACAACCTTATCCGGCTCGTAATGAGCGTTGAATTTTCCAACTCCTCTCGCACCGAATGCCATTGCCAACTTCCCTCCAAGCGACAACGCCTTCGGCGACACTCCGCAGACCATCGCCAAGTCCATAAGAGAGTCGTAGCATTCGTTCAACGCCTGGCGTCTGTCCTTCTGCTGCATCCAGTTGCCGAACTCCACTCCTCGGAAGTCAAACGCTTCCCGGAAATCCTCCGCCGACACATCCTTGCCGCCGCGCCAGTCGCGCCCTTTGCGCTCCCTGTTCTCGTTGAATTTCGGTTTGATGCCATCCATCAACGTCCGATAACGCTCCTGCATCTCTGCATAATGCTCCTTCTTATATGCAGATGCTTCGTATAAAGTCTTGAATCCGTCCTGAATTATCACATCCGGCTTTCCTTCTGGAGCTATGAACATAGTGCCGTCCGTCCGCCTTTTGTATATCGCAAGTTTCACTTCCTTGCGTTTCCCTTTGCCGTCAACCGCAGCGTTCTCTCCTGCGAATTTCTTCAGAGCCTCGGCTGCTTCCTCGTAAGTCTTATAAATTCCATCATAGGCTCCAGCTTTACGGACACACCATTGCCCGGCTACGGACTTTCCATCACTATACCCGTCAGCAATCTGCCACAATTCGGCGTTGCCTACATCATGTCCACTTTCATATCCTCCGACTGCCATTGCCGCGCGGTACATATAGAACGGTTGGCTATAGTACTTCCATTCGTCAATCTTCTTCTTGACGGATTCCCAATTCTCCAATGCCTGTTCGCACATATCATATTGGTGCAATACTTTATTGATCCACATCTTTAATTTGGACAAAGACCTCGGTTTCGTTCCAAGACTGCCCTTTACCGCTGAGATGAATGTCACGACCTCATTCGACACACCGCTTTCAAGCAACTCCTTCTCGTCAAACAACGAAGAGAACAACTTGCCCGCAGAGCTCTTCTTCAACGCTTCTTCAATCCCTTGTTTTTTATTCTTGATCCTGGCAATTATTTCCTTCCAGACATCCTTCCTCGCATCGCCAATCTTCTCTCCGACATCTTCTATCCGCTCCGATAGCGGAGCGGGTCTTTTTTTCTCAGCCTCTTGCTTTTCTCCTCCGACTTCGCTACCTTTGTCAGCAGGCAAGTCGGATGTACGGCTGGAAAGGGCGCCAGCCTCTTCTTTTTCGGAAGGCAGTATGAGGAGTTGCCCGCCCTCACGTTCGGCTTGCTTTTTTATTTTTTCAAGGCCTCGGTCATCAAGATAGTGCCAATGCACAATTTCCACATTGTCCTTGTTGTCGTTAACTTCCAAGAGAACAAGTTTGTTTTTACCATCGTGGTCTTTTGTTTTGATAATTACCCAATTGAACGGGCGCTTGGATTTTTGGTTCTTAGCATACAAATCAGCCGAGTACAGCGCTGTTTTAAGTATTTCTCGGCTCTGCTCTGCCGTTAAGTCTGAATGAGCGTTCTTGTTCCGTTCGAATATATTCTTCTTGATAATAACAGGCTTGCCGTTCGCACCGAGTGCGTCATCGACATTCTTAGGTATCTTCGGAAGCTCAACAGAACGTGTAGGATTGTTGAAATCATCGTCCGACAAATCGCTGATGTCTTCAACTTTCTCAGTTATCAGTCTGCCTTCAGCGTCAATTGGATTCCCCTGCTTGTCAATCTTCGGGTTGCCAACCTCCTCCTCAGTCTTCTGCTTAGCAATACGCTCCTCCTCTGCCTTTCTTTCGGCTTCAACACGAGCTTCCTCCGCCTTTTCTGCGGCAATCCTCTCTGCCTCTTTCTTCTCTGCCTCAATGCGAGCCTTCTCCTCTTTCTCGGCACGTTCACGCTCCTCAGCGGCTTTCCTTTCCGCCTCCGCCTTCTCGGTCTCTATGCGCTCCGCTTCCGCCTTGGCGGCTTCCTCTCTGCGTGACTTCTCGCCTGCGATGGCTTTCCAAGCGTCAACCACTCTCTGTGCCTCTGCCACTGCCGCCTCATTTTCCTTGATTGACTGCAACAATTCTTCCGGGGTATCTCCTTTCTCCTTCAGCGCCTTTGCCGCCTTCAGTTTTCTCTCGGCATTGGCGAGCGATGCTTCCGCCACCTTGTGTGCAGTTTCCTCGTTGCCCGACATCTCCACGAGACCATCCCAAGCGGTCTCGGTGTCAACATCGTGAAATTGAGCGTTGCCTTTTTCGTCTCTCGGAATACGCTCAAGCGCAGTCGGGGTGTGTTCTTCTGTCGGTTGCTCTCCTCTCTCCAATGCCTTTTCAGAGGAGCCCTCGGTGGCAAGCCTTGTCTCTTCCGCCTTTGCCGATGGCTCCTCCCTGTATTCCATTGCAGCCAACTCCTCAGGGGTGACATACAGAGTGCGCATAGACTCGCCATCATCCACATTGACAACGAACCTGCCGTCTGCGTCCTTTGGTGACACTATCTCTGCGTGCATCTTATTGCCGTCCACAACGACATCAAACACGTCTCCTTGCGCATACTCTCTGCTCTCCTCCTCTTTAGGGGAAGCCTCCTCCGGCAATGGCTGTCCGCCTTCCGTGGCTGTCTCCGGTGCGCTCTCGGTGCCTTGCTCTGCCTCTCGTTTGCCTGCCTCGGCATCTCTCCTCGCTTTGTAATCCGCATACTGCCCGTTGTTGACGATCCTCTGCAATACGTCTTTTGGCACCAGGAACTGAGTGCCGTCAGGGAGTGTCGCTATGGCTGACTTGCCGTCCTCGTGCATCGCCTCTATGGTGGCGATACGTCCGTCACCCAATTGTATCTGCATACCGACAGGGTTGGCTACGTTACCCTCCAGCCAATCCTTACCACTTTGGATGGTGTCCTGCATACGTGCGTTTATCTCCGCCTCTCTCTGCTCTGCCGTCTTGACCTCGCCAAGCGACTCTATGCCGTCAACCGCAGTCGGTGACACCATCTTTTTCTCTCCAGTAGCCGGGTCGTATATGATGACGCTCTTACTGCTTGCGTCTGCGTCAACACTCTCACGTATGACTTCGGGCAATACCCTAAGCACTGCAAGATGCACATCCTTGCTCTCGCTCTTGCCGACTGCCTTCTCCGACAAGATGTTGTTTGTCAGCAGTCTTACATACATCTTATGTCAACGATTCTGGCAATTTTGACAAAAAAGCACCTTTGTGGATGTTTTTTTCAGTAAAACGCATATATTTCTAACTCAAATTTTATACCTTTGCATCGTTGTTGAATGTCAGGGAGACTTTCCTATGTGCCATCCCTGGTTCACTTATATTGTTGCATCAATTAAGATTTAATAAGCATGAAGGCTAAACCTGATTTAAGTTTTTGGAAACTATGGAACATTAGTTTCGGTTTTTTTGGCGTGCAAATTGCATACGCACTTCAAAGCGCCAACATTTCCCGCATCTTTGCCACTTTGGGCGCTGACCCGCACAGTTTGAGTTATTTCTGGATTCTCCCGCCTCTGATGGGAATCATTGTGCAGCCAATCGTTGGATCACTGAGCGACAAGACTTGGTGTCGGTTCGGACGTCGAATCCCGTATTTGTTTATTGGCGCTACCGCGGCAGTACTCGTCATGTGCCTGCTTCCAAACGCAGGATCGTTTGGTTTGACAGTAAGCGGTGCGATGGTTTTCGGATTGGTGGCTCTTATGTTTCTCGACACAAGCATCAATATGGCAATGCAGCCATTCAAAATGCTGGTCGGCGACATGGTTAATGAGAAACAAAAGGCAAAAGCCTATTCTATCCAAAGCTTCCTGTGTAACGCAGGCTCTGTGGCTGGATATATTTTTCCATTCTTGTTCACGTTTATCGGCATTAGCAACACAGCCGAAAAAGGCGTTGTGCCTGATTCTGTAATTTGGTCATTCTATATTGGAGCAGCCATTTTGATTTTATGTGTGATTTACACAACTATGAAAGTACGGGAATGGAACCCGAAGCAATACGCAGAATACAACGGCGCAGTCATAAACGAATCTGAATCCGACAAAGACAGCGCATCTTGGATTTCCTTGTTGAGCAAAGCTCCATCCACATTCTGGAAAGTCGGGGTGGTTCAATTTTTCTGCTGGGCAGGATTCCTATACCTTTGGAACTACTCAACAGGCGCTATCGCCGAAACCGTATGGGACACAACCGACCCTACTTCCGCCGAGTTTCAAGAGGCAGGCAACTGGGTCGGAATCCTTTTCGCCGTGCAAGCTGTAGGAAGCGTGCTCTGGGCCATTGTCCTTCCTCAATTCAAAAACGCCAAATGGCTTACGCTTTAAGTTTGGCTATCGGTGCGATTGGCTTCTGCATGATTCCGTTCCTGCACGACCAGTATATGCAATTCATTCCGTTCCTGATGGTTGGCGCCGGATGGGCAGCTATGCTTGCTATGCCATTCGCATTTGTAACCAACGCCCTGCAAGGATACGGACATATGGGCGCGTATTTAGGCCTCTTCAATGGAACAATCTGCATTCCTCAAATTTTTGCAGCAGTCTGCGGCGGTGGCGTCCTCAATTTGATTGGATCTCACCAAAGCAGCATGATGATTGTTTCCGGCGCATTGCTCTTAGCTGGAGCTATATGCGTTTTTGCAATTAAAAACAATAGATAACAGGATTCGGCTTTTTCGAAACAAGAGTTTCCAAAATGTCAAAACTGCGCTATGGAAGTCATTCATAAAACTTCCATAGCGCAGTTTCTTTTCAACGTTCTTCTAATAAAAAACAAGAACGATTTTCAGAGGAAACACCCCATAGTTTTACTGGATATCTTTCTGAATATCGAAAAACTTCACTACATTTGTAGAAAAATTTAGCATTATATGAAAAAACGCATTCTTGTCACAGGTGGAACAGGCTACATTGGCTCTCACACCGTAGTTGAACTGCAAAATGCAGGGTATGAAGTGGTCATCATTGACAACCTGTCAAACAGCAACATAGATGTCCTTGATGGAATTGAGAACATAACACACATCCGTCCGGATTTTGTAGAAGCGGACTGTACCGACATAGCTGCTCTCCGAAATTTGTTTGACACATATCCCGACATCTGCGGCATCATAAATTTCGCAGCAAGCAAGGCTGTCGGTGAATCTGTACATAAACCGCTGCTCTACTATCGCAACAATCTGAACACTCTCACCAACCTGCTGGAGCTGATGCCCGAATATAACGTCAAAGGAATCGTATTCTCTTCATCATGCACAGTTTATGGTGAGCCCGACAAGAATCCTGTTGATGAAAATGCCCCTATAAAGAAGGCAACTTCTCCATATGGCAACACCAAGCAAATCAGCGAGGAAATAATCACTGACGCAATCAATTCCGGCGTGGGATACAAGAGCATCATCCTCCGCTATTTCAATCCTGTCGGAGCGCATCCGAGTGCAGAAATCGGAGAGTTACCGAATGGAGTGCCTCAGAACTTGATTCCGTATCTCACACAAACGGCGATAGGTATCCGCAAAGAGCTCAGCGTTTTCGGCGATGATTACGACACTCCCGACGGGTCATGCATCCGCGACTTTATAAATGTCGTGGATTTGGCAAAAGCCCATGTCGTTGCAATCAGCAGAATGCTTGACAATCCCGACACCGACCCGATTGAAATATTCAATCTTGGCACAGGTTCAGGCGTTTCCGTACTTGAGCTCATCAACACATTTGAGACTGCGACTGGAGTGGCTGTGCCACACAAGATTGTTGGACGGAGAGAAGGCGACATTGAAAAGGTTTGGGCAAATCCGCACAAAGCCAACACAGTGCTTGGCTGGAAAACTGAAACTCCACTTGCCGACACTATGAAGTCTGCATGGAAATGGCAATTGCGCCTCCGTGAGAAAGGAATTATGTAAATAATACTTTTTATTTAACCGAACAAGCCTTCATCCATTTGCCGTTCCCAAGGATGAAGGCTTTTATAAAATTGCACTATACGGAATGATTGACAAAGAGACAGTAGACAAAATACTTGACGCAGCCGACATTGTAGACGTTGTTTCCGACTTCGTGCATTTACGACGTCGTGGCTCCAACTATGTCGGGCTTTGCCCTTTTCACAATGAGAAGACGCCCTCCTTCAGCGTCTCCCGATCAAAAGGCATATGCAAATGTTTCAGTTGCGGCAAGGGTGGCAGTCCAGTCAATTTCATTATGGAGCATGAGCAGATGTCGTATTATGAGGCACTGAAATATCTTGCAAAAAAATACAACATCGAGGTAAAGGAACGGGAGCTTACAGACGAAGAGAAGCAGGCACAGTCAGAACGCGAGAATATGCTGCTCGTGAATGATTTTGCACTGAAAAATTTTGAAGACAATCTTTTCAACACCGACGAGGGACGAAGTGTCGGCCTTTCTTATTTTTACGAACGCGAGTTTACCGACTCAACTATAAAGAAATTCCATCTTGGATATTCTATGGAAGGCCGGTCGGAACTCTACAATGCCATCAAAAAAAAATGGCTATAATCCGACGTATGCCATAGAGTCCGGACTGTGTATCAAGGGAGAGCACGGCGTATACGACCGTTTTAAAGGCAGAGTCATGTTCCCAGTACTCAACATTGCCGGAAAGGTAATAGCGTTTGGCGGTCGCACATTGAAAAAAGACCCCGCTAAATACGTAAACTCTCCGGAATCAATTATCTACAAGAAAGAACGAGCTTTACGGATTGTACCAAGCCAAACAGGCAATTGTAAAAAAAGACAAATGCTTCTTGGTTGAAGGCTATACAGATGTCTTGTCAATGCACCAAGCTGGCATCGAGAATGTTGTGGCGTCTTCAGGCACATCTCTCACCGAAGGACAGATAAGACTGATTCACCGCTTCACAGACAATATCACCGTCTTGTACGATGGCGACTCGGCCGGCATCAAAGCCTCCCTGCGAGGCATCGACCTGCTTTTGGCAGAAGGTCTGAACGTCAAAGTGCTTTTGTTGCCTGACGGCGACGATCCCGACAGTTTCGCCAAAAAGCACAACGCTTCAGAGTTTCAAGGATTTATTGACGCCAACGAGACTGATTTCATAAAATTCAAGACATCCATTCTTCTGGAAGGACTTGAAAACGACCCTATAAAAAAATCCGAGGCGATACAAGACATTGTAAAATCCATTTCTGTCATCCCCGAAAATATCACACGCGCCGTTTACATAAAAGAATGCAGCAAGCGCTTCGAAATTGACGAGAAGATACTTGCCGAAGAGGTGAAGAAAACGTCAAAGGGCATCAAGGCAAAAGACCGTTCTGGCAAAAGTACCACAGAACCCGAGACAACATCCTCTCCAACCGTACGCACAGAGCCGTCGGATGCGGCAACCGTCAAATCCAAATCGCTGAGGATGTACGAGACAGACATCATCCGATATATTGCCAAATATGGCATGTGCAATGAGTTATTTGAGATTGAAAACCCAGATGGCGGATTCTCCAACGTCACGCTTGTGGAGGCGGTAAACGTCGAACTGACATCCGAGTCAATATCTTTCAGCGTACCGGCATTTAAAAAGATTTTTGACCGAGCGTTGTCTTTCCTCCCCGACTTCTATGCAGACCTGCCCGGCGAAGCAGATCGTCTGGACAAGGAAATGAAAGAAAAAGTGCAGATAGCGCAATTGTCAGACACCGTAGTTGGAAAAGCGAAAGAACGGTTGGTCGAGTCAATACAGAAAGATTTCAAAAACAAACTCATTGATTTTGAAAAAGAATATCTTGAAAAAAGACTGTGTTCAGACCAGGATGACGAAATCAGGCAAACGACGTTGGACCTTGTCATAGAAAAAGAGCCACTCAGCAAAGTGCACACGAGACTGTCCGATATGGAATCGGAATACGACCGTCTTCGTGACCTGGTGTCGTTGTCTCTCAACGTGTGGAAAGACGCACTGTTGTCTCAGCGCATCAAGGAAATTCAGGAAGAAATAAAGCTCCTATGTCAAGCGTCAGGCGACATCAACAGAGTCGAGCAATTGATGCAAGAGCTGTCTCAACTCAGAGCAATTCGCAAACAATTGATAGGAGACCGTGTGATTATTCCATAACCTGCGCCTTGATATTTAATTTATTTCGTATTTTTGCATAAAACAAAAAGATTGAAGGAATGATACGACAATGGATTGCTGCAATAACTCTGGCCAGTTGCTCGGCAGCCGCTTTGCCCAATTGAACCTGCCGACACGCAACATAGGCGGCGTTGACTATTATTACCGGATTGTGCAAAAGAAAGAGACTATTTACGGCATAGCCCGGGAGTTGAACATACCTAAAGAGGATATCGTAAAGTACAACCCTTCGGTTGCAACCGGCTTAAAGAAAGATCAGGTGCTTTATTTCCCGGTTGACGCATATGTCAAACGGCAGGCAGTCGTTCGTCCAAAAGAGCATAAGCACACAGTAAAAAACGGTGAAACGCTGTATGGCATTGCCAAAATGTACGGACTCTCTGTCGCCGAACTGCTGCAAGCAAACCCCCAAGCAAGGACCGGACTTAAAGCAGACTCTGTGTTGACAATTCCTGTCGGCAACGACAAGCAAGAAGCTGTGCCATACACCGTCAAGCCTGGCGACACACTTTATCGGCTGTCTGTGAATTTCAACGTCGATTTGAAAGATTTGCTTGAAATGAATCCAGGTGTATCGCCTGAGAATTTCCAAGTTGGAATGACTGTGCTTATTCCTCCAAGCAACAACGCTAATAAAGAAAATGACAAACCTGAAACGGTATTCGTACACGACAAAGTTGAAAAAGGCGATTCGTTTGAATCCATTTCCGAAGAATATGGAATTACAGAAGATCAGCTGAAAGAAGCAAATCCCGATGTGGACAAACTGAAACGTGGATCGTATGTGGTTGTCCCTATTGCGAATGAAAGCCAAACTGACTCAACCACGGTTGTCAGACAAGCTTTCCGCGAAACGTCAGACGACAACATCAACGACTGCGTCAACATTGCCATTTTATTCCCTTTTGAGGCAAAGAATACCAACAAAAGCAAACAAGCTTTGTTCTACCGCGACTTCTATCGTGGGGCATTGCTGGCAGTCAACGACCTTAAGACTAAGTCAAAATTGAATCTTTATGCTTACGATGTTACAGATGCCAACATCTCAACCGTCTTGAGCAAGAAAGAGATTGCCAATGCGCATATGATTTTTGCCCCTTCTGAGGACAACTTGCTGAAAACGATTGTCGACTTTGGACAGAAGAACGGAATCAATGTCATTAATTCCTTCTCAGTCAACAACGATATGTGCTACAACAACAATCGTTTTTTCCAGGTCAACACTCCGTCGTCATATATGTATTCTTCAGTAAGTTCTTATGTCGAGAGCAATTATGCAAACTGTGAAATCGTTTTCTTAAAAGACGAGTCGGAAGACGACAAACCATTGATTGAATATTTAAATGACAAATCTGCCAAAGCAGACTGTCAACCTATCGGAGAGCAACGGCTTCGTTTGTCAACACCCCACGCTATTCGTTCCAACGTCAAGCTCCAGATCCGCATTAAAAAAACTGAAATCTTTGGTCGATGAATTGGCTGCTGATCCTGCGAATGATGGAAAATTCAGCATTCTTGGCTATCCTGAATGGTCGATATACAACGAATATGAGAATTTCCTGCGCGCAAACAACGTATGTCTGTTCTCTCGCTATTCGATTGAAGGCAACAACAAGTTTGACAGCAAATACAAATATTGGTATGGAGAAAGCCCAATCAATTCAATCCCTAACATGAGTGAATTGGGCTATGACACGATGTCGTTCTTCATAAATGCTGTCATTGCAAACGGCAACGACTTCAACAAGCCTATGCAAGCAACCGACGGTTTGGAAATCGGCATCAACATTGTGCGCACAAGCAGTTGGGGAGGGTTTGTCAACACCGCTTCATTTATTTACAACTACACGACAAAAGGTGTAGAAAAACATATATTGAAATAATGAAAAAATACGTAATAGCAAGTATACTTTTGATATCAAGTCTGACTTCTGTCGCAGAGGACCACTATTCTGGAGCTTTCAGCATTGGCGCAAAAGGTGGGGTTTCTTTATCTCAAACCACGTTCTCACCCAGTGTGCCACAAAAGTTTCATTCAGGTCCGATGGCTGGTATCATGTTCCGATATATCGAAGAGAATCATTTCGGGCTTATTGGCGAGGTGAATTTCGAGCAACGAGGATGGAAAGAAAATTTTGAGGAAGCGCCATATTCATACAGCAGAGACTTGTCGTATATCCAAATACCCCTTCTGGCACATATCTATTTTGGTTCTGAGAAAGCAAAGTTTTTCTTCAACGCAGGTCCAGAGATAGGTTTCATGATTGCGGAAAAGACAAATTCTAATTTTGACATCAACAATTTTTCCTCTTTAGAGGGATTTCCTTCGGAAAATCGCAATACGGAACAATTCGCCATGCCCATTAAACACAAAGTGGACTATGGCATATCTGCGGGAATTGGCGCAGAATGGGCAATAAACCGTAAGAACTCCATACTTATAGAAGGCAGGTTCTACTATGGACTGAACAACATTTTCGGAGCCAATAAAAAAGATATATTCGCGGCCTCCAACAGCATCGGAATTATGGCGTCAATTGGATATTTTTTCCGCCTGAAATAACGGAACATACAGGGAATCAAGCAGTCATATCGTCACATCACGATATGGCTTTATTACTTAGAAGATATGAAAAAAGTGGTGACAATACCTATTTGTAGGTATTGTCATCGATTGGATTAAAGTTTAACTTTGCAAACAAAAAAGGATGTAATGGATAATTTTCACAAATATAAACCCACCGACAAGATGAGCAATGTTATCAGCGAAAATTATTCACTGATTTCAGTTATGAGCCGCTTCGGCCTGCCTTTAGGATTTGGCGAGAAGACCGTAGCCGAGGTGTGCAATGAACAAGGTGTTGACTGCAATACTTTTCTTATTGTTGTTAATTTTGTAAATGAAGATTCCTACAGCGGAGAGTTTTCATTCAACTATGACTCCGTGTCTCTTCCCGCCCTTGTAGACTATCTGAAGCAAGCGCATTCGTATTTCCTGGACTTCAGTTTACCAACCATACGGCAAAAACTCTGCAATGCGTTGGAATTGGAGCCAGAAAAGAATGACATCATCAAAACAGTTTTGATGTTCTACGACAAATATGTAGATGAAGTCAGACGCCATATGGAATATGAGAACAACCATATTTTCTCATATGCTGACAATTTGATTAAACATCACAAATCCAACAATTTCTCAATTGCACAATTTGCGGAACACCACAATCATATAAACGAGAAATTGAAAGAGTTGAAAAACATTTTAATCAAATATTATCCGCAGACAAAATGCAACAACCTTCTCAACGACACTTTGTTTGACATATTCAACTGCGAATCAGATTTAAGGACACACTGCCGGCTTGAAGACAGTGTGTTTACCCCTGTTGTCTTGAATTTAGAACAGAATTTGACCGATGAAAAGTAAAGAGGATATAAAAGTTGCAATTGCAGATGGATCGGTCATCATGCGAAGCGGTCTTGCATCGGTTCTGAAGCATTTTTCGGAATTCAATTTCAGAATCAACGAAATCACAAATCAAGAGGCTCTGACAATCTTTCTAAGACTTCACACTCCAGATTTGTTGATTATCAATCCGCTTTTTGCAATTGGCATGAATCTGGCAACAATCCGGAAAACATATCCATCATTGAAAATTGCGGCACTGACGTCATCACTTATCGACAACCAGTTGCTGTCTGACTACGACACAACAATTTCTATTAATGATGACATCGAAACGATTTGCAGTAAAATCAAAGAGGCAGTCAATGAGCCTGACGAAGAATCTTCCGAACAAGATGCCTTAAGCGCCAGGGAAAAGGAAATCATCGGTTGCGTTGTAAAAGGAATGACCAACAAGGCGATAGCCGACACATTGTCTATTTCAATATATACGGTGATTACGCACCGCCGCAACATCTCAAGGAAATTGCAGATACACTCCCCTGCCGGTCTGGCAATCTATGCAATTGCAAATAATTTGGTAAACATCGAAGATATTAAAGATGTGATAAACTAAGCGTCAATTGTTTAGTTTCTACAAACCCAAACATCAGGATATTTTTCAGTGATGCCGTTCTTCTGAATATATGAATACATCTCCTCTTTGTGTCGCCTGTTGCCAATGCAACTTTATAGACTGAAGAACCTTTGGCGGCATCTATGATAACCAGCCCGGTCTCAGACGAGGTCTCAACAAATTTTTTAGCCTGACCATACGATTTAAGCGAAGCTATCACTACACTATATTTTTTTCCCGTCTCGCCACCAACGCCTTTCTCCACAGCTTCGATGTCATTTGACTCAATTTTGACTGCTCGCTTTGTCATTTTTTCAACAACGTTTCCACTCTTGCCCTTAGCCTTAGGCTGAGCTGTCGATATTGACGCAACACTTGCCTTGTCCGGAAGGGAATCAATCGCAATAGGAGTCGTTAATGTAAGCACAAGAACTATAATCGCCGCAACAGACGCAGCCATGCGCAATGCATTCATCCTAATTTCCGAGAATCTACGACGTGGGGCTTTTTCTTCTGATTTTACGACGTTCTGAATCCTGACAGGCTGCAATCCATAGTTGCTCAGATTAACCCCCGACAGTCCCACTGCCGACGGAGCAAACACAACGCAACCCGCATCAGAGTAATGGAACGAACCTATCTTACCGAAATCAAACGAATGGTTTGCAACAAGAGACTCTTTTATGGTCTTCACGTCGCCTTCCACCTTCGCTACCGCTGCATTATATCCGCAGCCCATCTGTTTCATATAGGCATTGGCAACAAGACCGTCGTTATGCGTCAATGCGGCATTAAAGGCCACCGACCTGGATGGCGGCAACAGAACACCGTTGCATATGCTTGACGCAACATTCTGACAAATAAACGCACCAAAACCCGGGACAATCACACAATCATTGTCTCTGAGCAAGCATTCGATATAATTAATAAGTTCCATACATTGCAAAATTAATCAAAATTCGACAAAGCAACAATGTTTTACCTGTCCTTTTTCTTTAAATATGGCAATGCTTGACTTTTGTCGCATCCTAGTTTGACTGCCTCCATCGCATAGCCATAGGCATCATCGTAACGGAACTGCATCTGTGCCATGCGAGCTTTAAGCAAATACAAATCTGATGATTTGGGATCTAATTTCTGTGCCTCCGAAAGGTCATTCTGGGCTTCTTGATATTTTCCTACCGCTATATAACACTCTGCCCGATTCAAATAATTCACCGAACGGTTCTCTTTTTTTATAATGTCATCATATAGCAATATCGACTTGTCATATTCTCCATTCAGCCTGCGGAGCAAAGCCATGCCACGTTTGGCGTCCATGTTTCCTGCATCAGTTTTCAAGCATTTGTCAAAACAACCTTCCGCCTGCCCTATATCGCCAACCTCCAATGCAATCATGCCCGCACCGTTCAACGCTATACAATCAGAAGGGTTTATATCCAACAACTTGTTATAGTCGGCCAACGCCGACTGCACACTGTCCATCTCAAGATATAAAGCCGCACGATTATGAAGTATTGTCGTTGACTTAGGCGCAACGGACAGAGCCATATTGTAATTCTTCAAAGACTCATCCAGTTTGCCTTGATTGCGGTAAACTGTCCCCAAATTCGACATTAATAAATAGTTGCTTGGATTTGCAGGTTCCATTTCCAAAGCCGTCTTTATCAAGCGCTCCGACAATGCCCAGTCTCTGCTTGTCAGAGCCTTGTCGATCTGGTCGAGCAACGACATATAATTTTCTGCAGCAATAGCAGCTGCTGGCATTGCCATCAATGCCAGCACCATGGCAATGGTTCTTATCTTTGTCATCTTCTTTATTTTTTGCATAATTGTCTACAAAGATACCTTCTTCCGATTGGAAATGTTTCGACCATAGGATTTTTTTTGTATTTTTGTGGAAAATACAACGTTTATGAATTTTCTCAGTTTTATAATTTCAAGCATATCATCAACCCAAACAGCCTCAAGCAGCAGCCACAAAATGTCGGATGTCGCCAACGGATTGCCTATAGAGCAAGTGGTTGACAAACTTGTTTCAAGTGCCGTTGATTTGGTACTCCGTCTTGTGATAGCCATTGTGGTGTTTTACCTCGGGAAACTTATCATCAATAAAATTTACAAAAGCGTAAACAAAATACTCCATCGCCGACAAGTTGACAGGTCGCTTGCCACATTTGTGTTGAGCCTTGTCAAAATAGTGATGTTGTTCATCTTGATAATAATCTCCATTTCCATACTTGGCATAGAAACAAGTTCGTTCATCGCCTTGTTTGCATCGGCTGGTGTCGCTGTGGGTATGGCGCTGAGCGGAACATTGCAGAATTTTGCCGGAGGTGTGCTCATTCTCCTTCTAAAGCCATACAAAGTTGGCGACTTCATTGAGTTTCAAGGCTTCACTGGAAAAGTGAAAGAAATTCAGATATTCAACACAATCCTTAATACGGGTGACAACAAATGGATTTCAATTCCGAATGGAGGACTGTCAACCGGCAGTATAAACAATTACAGTCGTGAAGATTACCGTCGCATAGACTGGACAATCAGCATCGCCTATGGTGATGACTATGAAGTGGCAAAACGAGAGATTCTACGCATTGTCAACGAAGACGACCGCATTGTAAAGAAATACATTGAAGACGACCGAGCCATGCGGTTTAAAGACGCCGATGTTTCCGCCCGACCCTCGTTTTTACCGAACATCGAGTTTGAAAGACATCACTCCAGATTGTGGAAGATGTTTCATCGCAATAAACAAATCCGAAAGCCAACAGGAGCAGCCAGCTGAAGAAATTCGCTTAGCGAAAACCGACTGCTCTCCGTTTGTGGCTCTGAGCGCGCTCGCGGCAAGCAGTGTTGACGTCGTTGTCCGCGTATGGGCTCCGACAAGTCTTTATTGGGATGTCTACTTTGACATGAACGCGCGGTTCTACAACGAACTTCCAAAAGCCGGCATCAACTTCCCGTTCCCTCAAATGGATGTTCATGTGTGCTGAAAAGGCTAATGCGACTGTTAAATTCACAGCCGCATTTTTTGTTTTATTTTTGAAAAAATCACGGTCAAGTCTGCCTGTTTAATAAAAAACAATAAGTATATTTGCGTTAACTTTGGAGCAAAGCGCAATGGCAGCCGGAACGGCCTGCGACAATTGGCAGACAATCGCCATAAACCGCTCCTGACAGCAATGCATTAATCATTGCACACCAAGCCTGTAAAAGGCTTTAAGACAGATAAAAATAAAAACAATATAAATGATAAGTAAATGGAATTACTTACCCCTTACATCAGAAGAACAAGATTTAGAGATCGAGTTGGCGAAAAAATACGCCGGCAGCCCAGCAATAGCTGAGCTGCTTGTTCAGCGGGGCATCACGTCTGTAGATGATGCTGAACACTTTTTTAACCCTTCTCTGTCTGATTTGCATGATCCATTCCTGATGAAGGATATGGACAAGGCCGTAGATAGGCTTAATATGGCAATGGGGGCAAAAGAGAAGATATTGGTATATGGAGATTACGATGTCGATGGCACGACAGCGGTGTCTTTGGTATACAAATATCTAAGGAATTATTATTCGCATATCGAATACTACATTCCAACGCGTGATGAAGAAGGATATGGCATATCAATTAAAAGTATTGACTATGCTGCATCTATTGGTGTCAAACTTATAATTGTGCTGGATTGCGGCATCAAGGCCATTGATGAAATCCACTATGCCAAGGAAAAAGGCATTGATTTCATCATATGCGACCACCATGTCCCCGACGACGTTTTGCCGGAGGCATATGCCATTCTTAATCCCAAAATGGAAGGCAACACTTATCCCTATCCTCACCTCTGCGGGTGTGGCGTGGGATTTAAGTTCATGCAAGCCTTCGCCAAGAGCAACGGGCTGACAAATCAGAATGAGTTGTATAGTCTTCTTGACTTGGTCGCCGTCAGCATCGCTGCCGACATTGTGCCAATGACCGGGGAAAACCGGATCATGACATACCACGGATTGAAGCGGCTAAACTCAAACCCCAATTTGGGCCTGAAGAGCATCATAAAGATTTGCAATCTGGCAAACAGGGAGATAACCATCAGCGACGTTATCTTCAAAATCGGGCCACGCATCAACGCCTCGGGACGTATGCAATCGGGCATGGAGGCCGTCGATCTGCTCACCACCAAAGACCTCAATGAGGCGTACGCCAAAGGAAAGAGCATCGACCAATACAACCGCGACCGCAAAGAACTCGACAAACGAATCACAGAAGAAGCCAATGCCATTTTGGAAAATCGTGGAGAAATCGATTCCGACCACAAGTCAATCGTCATCTACAACAAACTGGCATAAGGGCATCATTGGCATTGTAGCCTCACGTCTGACCGAGCTTTACTACAAGCCGGCTGTGGTGCTGACTCTGTCAAACGGGATTGCGACTGGATCATCACGATCGGTACAGGGATACGACATTTATTCGGCAATTGAGGCTTCTCGCGATTTGCTTGAGAACTTCGGAGGCCACACCTATGCCGTAGGATTGTCGCTGAAGGAAGAAAACATTCCGGAATTCTCACGTAGGTTTGAGGAATATGTCGCCAAAACGATAAAACCATATCAAATGACTCCGCAAATCGACATTGACGCATATCTGAGATTTGAGGAGATTACGCCTGAGTTCCTGTCGCTTCTCGACAAGTTCAATCCATTCGGACCTGGAAATCAGAAGCCAATTTTCTGTTCAAAGAACGTATTGGACTATGGCACAAGCAAGTTGGTTGGCAAGAATCTCGAACACATCAAACTGGAATTGGTAAACAACAGCTCCGGGAAAGTGTTGAACGGAATTGCTTTCAATATGGCGCAGTATTTCAGCCACATCAAATCAGGCAAGCCATTCGACATATGCTACACTATTGAGGAAAACAAACATCCGAACAATGTGAGCAAATACCAATTGCTTGTAAAAGAGATTCGTATAAATTGATATGAAATGGACCGCGGTTCAATTCACGACACACTGAGACGCTATTGGGGCTATGATTCTTTCCGAGCTAAACAAGAAGAAATTATCAACTCTGTTTTGCTCGGAAAGGATACTCTTGGACTGCTGCCTACCGGTGGCGGAAAATCAATAACTTTTCAGGTGCCGGCGATGCTGCTTGACGGCTTGACAATTGTTGTCACGCCGTTGATTGCTCTTATGAAGGACCAGGTAGACGGATTGCGCGACAGGCACATAAACGCAGCTTACATTCATTCTGGACTGCGTCATGGAGAAATCCGGAACGTCATTGACCGATGCGTGTTCGGAAAGTGCAAGTTTCTTTACATTTCACCAGAGCGCTTGGCTTCATCTTCGTTTATCGAATCTCTCAGACGAATGAAGGTATCCTTGATTGTGGTCGATGAGGCTCACTGTATTTCACAATGGGGATATGACTTTCGCCCATCGTATCTGAACATTGCGTCGATACGTCAATTATTTCCAGACGCTCCTGTTCTCGCGCTTACAGCCTCCGCCACTCCTGCCGTTGTTGCCGACATAATGCAGCAGTTGCAATTCAAGGAGCCAAATGTCATAAGAAAAAGTTTCCGCCGCGACAATCTATCTTATATTGTCAGACATCAAGAGAACAAAACCGAGAAACTATTTTCCGCATTGTCCAGGATTTATGGAAGCGGAATAATCTATGTCAGGAGCAGAGCCAAGACCAAAGACATTGCCGAGCAACTGAAATCACAGGGATTCTCGGCCGATTATTACCATGCGGGACTTCCGACAGAGGAAAAA
The DNA here is from genome assembly GCA_022009815.1 of Bacteroidales bacterium. GTDB lineage: Bacteria > Bacteroidota > Bacteroidia > Bacteroidales > Muribaculaceae > Limisoma. Next base: position 2,408,566 of record CP091725.1, on the reverse strand, counting down.
CGCGACAAACAAGACAAATGGAAACGTGGTGAAATCCGCATCATCGTTGCTACAAATGCGTTCGGAATGGGCATTGACAAACCCGACGTTCGCTTTGTAATGCACCTTGATGTTCCGAACTCCCTCGAAGAATATTACCAGGAAGCGGGACGCGCGGGACGCGACGGCAAAAAAGCATACGTAATGCTCCTCGTGTCTTCCAAAGATGAAGGCACTCTAAAACGCCGCATCTCTGAAGCTTTTCCGCCAAAAGACTTCATAAAGGACGTATACACCCATATGTGCGATTTTTTAGGTCTTGGAATCGGAGCGGGCTATGACAAAGTCTTTGATTTTAACCTACAGTTGTTCTGCACCACATTCAAACTTCCTGAACGTCAAACATACAGTGCTCTGAAAATTTTGTCGGCGTGTCAATACATTGATTATATCGATGAAGTTGACATTCTGTCAAGAATTATGATTTTGGTAGAGAAACGGGAACTTTACAATGTAGAGGGCATGACACCTGAAATGGACAATGTGCTCGAATTGATCCTACGCAATTTTGCCGGCGTCTTTTCCGACTATATTTTTATCGACGAGCCTACAATCGCATACAAGCACAACATCCCCGTAAATAAAATATACGAGACTCTCCTGTTTTTAAGCCGCAAGCACATTATCACATACATTCCTCGAAAGCGTACCGCATACATTTCTTCCCATATTCCCGCATGGAACCCCGGCATCTCACAATTCACAAAGAAGCATATGAGGTCGGCAAACAACGATTGGAACTCAGGATTAACTCTGTGATTGACTACGTGTCCAACCAAACATCATGCCGGGAAGCCAAGATTTTGAAATACTTCGGCGAAGAAAACACCTGCAATTGCGGTCACTGCGACATATGTGTGGAACGCAAAAAAGCAAGTCCTTCCGAAAAAGAACTTGCTGATGGGATTTTATATATGCTGTCGCTAAAAAGCCGCACATTGAAAGAAATCACCGACACATTGGCTTTCCCGCCAAAGATATTGCCGGAATGGTACGGTTCCTATTAAAGGAAGGTAAGATTACCTATACCGACGGGCTGCTTTCAATCAAGTGAGTCATACTTCGACAATTCAATATATTTTGCCGCCAAATCCGACTGCATATCGTCAAGTTTCTGGAACGCATTGAGAATAAACTGATATTCCGCCAGATAATCAATGATGGTTATCGATTTTGCAGCCAACGCTTCATCCAGAAACTTCTTCACCTCTGGATAATTCAATCGTTTGCCATATTCTTCAATGGATTGAGAAATCCGCTCCACCTCGTCGTAACGACTGCGTATGTCGGCCTCTCCTTTTCTGCTCTGATATGTTTTGGCAAAATCATTGGATTGTTGTATGGCTCGCGAAGCTTTCACCTTCCCCTTATTTGAGAACAGAGGAATCGAGAAGCCGACAACTGCGCCGTGTCCACGCACATCACCGTCCGACGTAAATTTGTATCCCAATGTTATATTGGGCCACCCCGACCGTTTGCCCACCTTTACATCAAACTCATCCGCTTGAAGGCCAGACAATATCGCCATATAGTCAGGACTGTTGTAATACGCCGAGATGTAATGTTCAACAGCTTTCTTCTCTATCGGATATTTCGTGCTGTTCATATCTACATTCTCAAAGGCTTTACCACCATTCATCTGAACAAGATCCGACAAAACAACCTGGCGTTGTATCTCCATCGAACTGATATCCGAAGCGATATCAAACGCATCTATTTTCATCTTTGAGATTTCAAGCACGTTGAATTCCGCACGCATTTCCACATCGACAACTTTTCTCAGCATCGAGTCGAGCACTTGAAGGAGTTGCCTGCGTCTTGCCAAACGGCAATTCAAGTTGATTAAATCCAAATATGCCAATCGGGCTTGTTTAACCACCTCCATGCGCTTTGACTCAAACAGATATTGAGAAGCATTTATACGGCATTCTCTTGCCTTTTTACGCATCTGATATACGCCGGGCCATTCAATGGTTTCCGATACGGTAAGTTCAAGCGATGGTTCTGGCAAAGCCATTATCTCCATTTCAAGTTCCGGATCCGGAAGGTTCCCCTCTGTTCGCAATGTCAATTCCTCTCCTTTCAGCGACAATCTTGCCGCCTGCAGGCTTTCGTTATTCTGCAATATCTGCGTCGACAACGCATCGGCATAAATTGACACCGGAGCGACCATTAATGACAATGATAATAAAATCTTCTTCATACTTGATGACTTGACGTTTTCTTCTTATTGTTTACGTAATACAAAATCGGGACTACAAAGATATTCAAAAGCGTCGAACTGAGCAAGCCGCCCAATATCACCAACGCCATCGGACTTTGAATTTCATTTCCAGGCTCAGCACCACGCGCCACGATTGGAATTAAAGCCAATGCCGACGACATCGCAGTCATGATAATAGGAAGAAGTCGGTCTCTTGACCCAATAAAAATTCTGTCCATCAAAGGTATTCCATCAGTTTCCAATTGCCGGTAATGCGAAATAAGCAACATTCCATTTCGAGTTGCAATGCCAAGCAAAGATATAAATCCGATAATAGCTGGAATATTTACTTCCTTTCCACCGATCCATAGTATCATCACTCCTCCAATCATAGCCAGCGGGATATTGACAAGGATTATCAGTGCATCAGAAACACGATGGAACTCTTGATACAAGAGGAGCAGAACCAACAGCAATGCAAACACCGTTGCGATTCCAAGAATGCGCGATGCTGTTTTCTCGCTTTCAAACTGTCCGCCATAGTTGATATAATATCCTTTCGGCAATTTTACGGATTCATTAATTTTATCTTTGACTGCCTCGACAGCTCCAACCAAATCACGATTCTCGACATTTGCAGACACAATGATTCTTCGTCTGGCGTTTTCACGACTTATAGAATTGAATGTCGATGATGAACGCACCTCTGCCACTGTCGACAATGGAACTTTACCTTTGTCGGAGTCAATCATAAGATTTTCTATTGCCGACAATCCGCTATGACGGTCATCAGCCACCTTCAGTTTCAAGTCGTATGGCACGCCGTCTTCATATACCTCCGAAACAACAATTCCAGATGTGCAGACATTGACAAACTTACGGAAGTCAGACATTGTTATCCCATATTCAGCCATCAACACACGATTGGGCACAATTATTATTTCCGGACGTTGAATCTGTTGCTCCACATTGATGTCGACGATTCCTTCCACTTCACCAATCTCGCCCTTGATGCGTGTCGCTATGTCGTGCAATGTCGACAAATCGTTTCCAAATATCTTAATGGCTATCTGCGCTTCTGTTCCGGAGAGCATGGCGTCGATGCGATGGGAAATCGGTTGCCCGATTTCAATGTTTATTCCGGGGATTATCGACAGTTTCTTTCTAATGTCGCTCATCAACTCCTCCTTGCTGCGGTCTTTCAATTCATACGGAGCCTCAATCTCCGACGCATTACTGCCGCGCGAATGCTCATCAAGTTCAGCACGTCCTGTCTTACGGGCAATTGTTTTGATTTCAGGAATACTCAACAATGCTTCATCCACTTGCTTTCCTATTTCGTTGGAATCCTCTAGTGAGATGCCAGGCAATGCTGTCACGTTGATTGTAAACGACCCTTCATTAAACGACGGCAGGAAGCCACGTCCAAGCGTAAAAAACAAACCTGCGGCAATCACAAACGCGGCAGAGACAGCCCAGAACACTGGTCTGCGATGACTGAACGCTTTTTTGAGCATCACGTCATAAATTCTCTTCAAATTTCTGGTCACAAATGATTCTTTGCCAACTTCCATTAGGTGCTTGTCTTTCGACAACAACATGTCGCACATCACAGGTGTTAACGTCAAGGCCACAACAGTAGACGCTGCAAGCGATACTATAAACGCTATTCCAAGCGGCACCAACAATCGTCCCTCCATGCTCGACAGGAAAAACAACGGCAAGAAACATGCGATAATAATCAACGTCGAGTTGAGTATCGGCATTCTGACCTCAGACGACGCATGAAATACAACATCTCTAGTCTTCTTCCGTTCTGACTCTGGCAGCTGCCTGTTTTCACGCAACTTTCTATAGACATTCTCCACATCCACAATAGCATCATCCACCAGAGAGCCTATCGCAATAGCGATACCGCCAAGCGACATTGTATTGACAGACAAATTAAGTACATGCAGAATGATAAGTGTTATTATGACAGATATTGGCAATGCAAGCACGGATATGATCGTTGCCCTATAATCCATAAGGAACAGAAACAAAATCACAACAACAAACAACGCTCCTTCTGCCAATGCACCCTGTATATTGTCAATTGCATTGTCTATGAAATCACTTTGACGGAAGATGTCGGTAGAAACAGTTATATCTGATGGCATTGCCTTCTTCATTGCGTCAAGAGTATTTTCAATATCCTCCACCAGCACCGTTGTATTTGCCTCATTTTGCTTTGCAACAGTGATAAGTACCGCGGGTTTGCCCTTTTCTGTGGCAAGTCCGAGTTTCGGATAAGCGCTGCCGATTGTGACTTCGGCAATATCCGCCAATTTCACAATGTTTCCATCTGTACTCCTCACCGCAGCCAATGACAATTGAAGAGTGTCCGTGGTGTTTATTTGACCTTTTATCAAATACTCGTTCCCAAATTCATGAAGGATGCTTCCATTCGTATTGCTGTTCAACTGGTCTGTTGCATCAAGCACATCCGACATGTCAACATTGTGGAAACGCATCCGCTCTGGGCTGAGCAATATCTGATATTCCTTAACATCCCCGCCCATCACTGTGACTTGTGCGACACCTGGCAACGACAACAATTGCGGACGGATTGTGCGATCAGCAATTGTGCGCAAATCCATAAGCGATGTTTTGGCTGATGTCAAGCCCACAATCATCACTTCGCCCATTATCGATGTCTGTGGAGCCATTTTGGGGCTGTCGACATTTGGCGGCAATGTTTCAGCCACAGTCGACAGTTTCTCGGCCACAATCTGACGATTCACATAAACATCTGTGCCCCAATCAAATTCAATATTAACAACCGACAATCCTGTATCGGATGTCGAACGAACCCGACGCACACCGTTCACTCCGTTCAAAGCGGTTTCAATTGGATACGACACAAGTTTCTCCACCTCTTCCGGAGCCATTCCAGGCGCTTCTGTCATTACGGTCACTGTCGGAGCATTCAAATCAGGGAAAACATCGACAGTCGTATTGGAAACGGTATATAATCCCGCAGATACAATCAGCGCGAACACACTGATTATCAAATAGCGGTTGTTGAGTGAAAACCGTATTATCTTATTCAGCATAGCGGTTGGTATTAATGATGGTGATGACCTTCAGGAACAACGCCGCTGTTGCCTGCCAATTTCACATAGACTGCGCCTTCTGTCACAACTTCCTCTCCTTTTGCGAGTCCTGATGTTATTTCAATACGCTTGCCGTCTGTTCTGCCAATAGCCACTGGACGCTTCTCAAAATGCTCCTTGCTCTCTCTGACAAAAACTGCATATTTTCCTTGCTCTTCAATTACCGACTTTGTCGGCACGGAGATTACATCTGATTCTATATTGCCAAGCAGATAGACATCTGCATAGCTGCCAGGAGCAACGCTTCCATCGCCCACAAAACTGAATTCAATGTCAAAATAGCCATTGGTTGCTGACGCCATTGTTCCGGCTGTCAGCCTATGTCCTTGCATTTCATCCAATGCAAATCTTGTCACTATATGGCAGTTTGAAATTAGCAGTTTTGATCAATGCAAATTCATTGAAATACCGTTGCGGGACAGACGCTTTCAACGTAAGGCGAACACTTGAGGTGACAACGGCAATTGGAGTGCCGATAGTCACATAAGAGCCCGATGCTACCAACAACTGGCTGACTACACCGGATATTGGACTGACTGCCACACTGCTGCTACTATTTCCCGACACTGCATTCTTTGCCATTTCAACAGCGACCTGCGCTTCTTGAAGTTCTTTCGCTGTAGCCAAATTTGAATTGTACAATTTCTGTACGCGTCCCAGATTCTGCTTTGCTGCTGTCAGCTGAGTGCATGCATCCGCACGTGGGTCGCCTCCGGAGATTCCTGCAGAGGATATGCTGCACACTACACCGCCGTTCTTTATTTCCACTCCCTCATTAATTCCCGCAGACAATTTTATAATACCGTCTGATTTAGCCGCAACAACAGCTTGCGACAATGGAGATGGGAGAATCTCTCCACCACACTTTATTACGTTTTGGAATTCGGAAGGGTTGACAATAGTTGTCTTTATACCCAGTTTTTCAATCTGTTCGTGTTCGATAACAATCTCATTACCATGCTCTTCATGGCCGTGGTTTTCTTCTTTTCCTTTATTGTCGCTGTGCGAGCCAGCACACCCCGTCATTACAACAACGGCAGCAACCGACAGACAGCGAATAACTGTTGTCATATTCATTTTTACAATTGTTTTTGTGTTAATAAATCGAATTATCGCAAAAATGAATATACGGGAGGTGCTCGTAGACATTGAGTTTGATCCAGGACTGGCTTTAAAATCAGCTGAACATCGTAGAACTCAACATCTTCTTGTGGATCTATTTTTATTAATTGTGATTCTCCGGCAATAAATGAATCAAACTCCACACATTTTTTCTCAATGTGTATTTTAACCACATTGCGCAGTGCCGCTTGATGATAACTGCATTTCTGTACACCAGGGTGGTGGCATGTATGCGAAGCATCTGAATCCGCATCATCACCATTTGAACCAAGCAGTTCCACAACAATAGGCACAGCCATCTCATGGTGATGATGATGTATGGCAAGAAAATTGAAGGCTATGACAGCCACCAACGCTAAATACAATATCGATATCTTGCCTATTTTTTTCATCCAGTTTTTACAAAGATAATGCAAGTTGCAAGCTCACTTGAATATTATGCTGAGACGCAGCTTATCTTATGCAAAGATAATTATTTTTCAGTGCAACATTGTTGCATTCCGCATTATAGAAAATTATTCATCCTCAAGGAAATCCTCGTCAAATCAAAATCCGTATCACTGTAAGAATACATATCATCTGTAAATCTCGACAGCTCTCTTCCATCTTTCTTTGTTGGCCGACCAAGGCCCTTTTGCCGGTCTATAAATCCGCTGATTTTGACCATTTCCAACAATTCATATTGACTTGGCGCTGTGACATTCTCCAAATATTGAGGGACCAACTTCGCCCCCATGCGATTCTCTGCCACATCTTTCACTCGAAAAGAATATGTAATCGGAGGCTTCTTGACATCAATGACCTCTCCTATTTTCACCGGGCGCGACGGTTTGACATTTACTCCAGACACCGACACGCGTCCTTTTTTACAAGCTTCAGTGGCAATTGTCCGCGTTTTGAAAATCCGCGTAGCCCAAAGCCATTTATCTATTCTGACATCTTTCATCTATTCAAAAGTTTATTCTCCTTTTATATCCTTCCAAAGAATTTTCACACTACAAAGATAGCCATAATTTTTGTCCCAAGCGCCATCACAATGTTCAGCAATCCTGATACATAAAGAGGGCCGTACTATTCAGTACAGCCCCCTTCAACTATTTTCTTTATAACTATCGTTATTTTTTCAATTCAATCTCATCAGGATTCTGACCCCAATGCTGCAATGCCAAACGACGATAGTTGTTGTAGCGCCATTGTGCATTTTCCTTAGCGGCCTCAAACAACTGCTCTGCCTCATTAGGATAAGCCTTCATCACTGATGCGTAGCGAACCTCACCCTTCAAGAATGCAGTGAAATTGTCCCAATTCGGCTCTTTGCTATCGAGCGTAAATGGATTTTTGCCTTCCTTCTCAAGTTCTGGGTTATAACGCCACAAGTGCCAGTAGCCACATTCAACAGCCGCAGCCTCTTCAGCCTGTGATTTACCCATACCCTTCTTCAATCCATGGTTGATACATGGTGCATAGGCGATAATCAATGATGGTCCATCGTATGCTTCTGCCTCGCGGATTGCCTTAAGGGTCTGAGCCTGGTCAGCGCCCATAGCCACCTGAGCCACATAGACATATCCATAAGTTGAAGCAATCAAGCCAAGGTCTTTCTTACGGACACGCTTTCCTGATGCTGCAAATTTTGCAATTGCGCCAAGAGGAGTTGCTTTCGAAGCCTGACCACCAGTGTTTGAATAAACCTCGGTGTCGAGGACAAGGATGTTTACGTTCTTGCCCGATGCAATTACGTGATCAAGGCCACCGAAACCGATATCATAAGATGCTCCGTCACCACCAATTATCCATTGAGAACGTTTCACCAAGTGGTTCTTCAAGTGGTCAAGACGCGCACACAAAGAGCATTTATCCTTGTTGGCCTCAATCATCGGAATCAACTTGTCGGCAGCAGCACGGCTTGCTTCTGGATCATCCTTACCTGCGAGCCATTCTGCACAAGCTTCTTTCATTTCTGCCGGTGCGTCAGACTCTGCCACTTCGGCCATAATGTCGCACAATCGCAACACCATCTTTTCATGAGCCAATGTCATACCAAGACCAAACTCACAGAAGTCCTCAAACAAAGAGTTCGCCCATGCTGGACCATGACCCTTATCGTTTGTGGTGTATGGAGTCGATGGCACAGAACCAGAGTAGATAGAGCTACATCCAGTTGCGTTGGCAACCATTTCGCGGTCACCGAACAATTGGCTTATAAGTTTAACGTATGGAGTTTCGCCACAGCCTGAGCATGCGCCAGAGAACTCAAACAAAGGAGTTGCAAACTGTGAATTCTTGACATTCGACTTGATGTCTACCAAGTGTTGCTTTGACGTCACATTGTTTACGCAATATTCCCAATTTTTATCTTCGCCAAGCTGAGTTTCAATATGCTTCATTTCAAGCGCCTTGACGCCCTTCTTGCCCGGACATACATCCACACAGTTTCCACAGCCAAGACAGTCGAGCACATCAACCTGCTGAACGAAGCGCATTCCTGTAAATGCCTTTCCAATAGCAGGAAGCGTTTTCTCTTCTGCAAATGGAGATGCCGCCATCTCTTCCGCCGTCAACACAAACGGACGAATTGCTGCGTGAGGACAAACGTATGCACATTTGTTACACTGAATACAGTTTTCAGCGCTCCATTCTGGAACAAATGTTGCCACACCACGTTTCTCATAGCGGGCTGTACCCTGCTGCCATGTACCGTCTTCAATACCTTTGAATGTAGAAACTGGCAACAAATCGCCGTCTTGCGCATTGATTGGACGCACAACCTTGTTGATGAATTCAGGGTCATTGTTCTCCACCACAGCGTCGTCTTCCAAATCCGCCCATGCTGGATTGATTGCCAATGTCTGATATTCACCGCCACGGTCAACAGCGGCATAGTTCTTGTTTACCACATCCTCGCCCTTCTTGCCATATGACTTAACGATGAATTTCTTCATCTGTTCAACAGCCAAGTCTACTGGGATCACCTCTGTGATACGGAAGAATGCCGATTGGAGAATCGTGTTTGTGCGATTGCCAAGACCGATTTCCTGTGCAATTTGCGTTGCGTTGATATAGTAAACTGTTATGTTGTTTTTCGCAAAATATTTTTTCACCTTATTTGGCAAGTGTTTGCCAACTCTTCTCCGCTCCAAACAGTGTTAAGAAGGAATGTTCCGTTAGGACGCAAACCTCTTGTCACATCATACATATGAAGATATGCCTGAACGTGGCATGCCACGAAATTCGGTGTGTTGACCAAATATGTCGAACGGATTGGTGTGTCGCCGAAACGCAAGTGGGAGCAAGTGAAACCTCCCGACTTCTTAGAGTCGTAAGCAAAATATGCCTGGCAATATTTATTGGTGTTGTCACCAATAATCTTCACCGAGTTCTTGTTGGCACCTACAGTACCATCGGCTCCAAGTCCATAGAATTTTGCCTCAAATATGCCTTCTCCACCAAGAGCGATTTCTTCCTTCGGAGGAAGAGACGTAAATGTCACATCATCAACAATTCCAATTGTGAATTGATTCTTTGGTTCCGGAAGTGACAAGTTCTCAAACACAGAGAGGATTTGAGCTGGTGTTGTATCCTTGGAACCAAGTCCATAACGTCCGCCAACAATCAACGGAGCATTTTCCTTGCCATAGAAACAATCCTTAACATCAAGATATAAAGGCTCGCCGTTTGCTCCAGGCTCTTTTGTGCGGTCAAGCACAGCGATTCTCTTTGCTGTCTTAGGAACAGCAGCCAAGAAATGCTTTGCAGAAAACGGACGATACAAGTGCACTGAAACGATACCAACCTTTTCGCCCTTTTCCATCAAATAGTCAATTGCTTCCTGAGCGGCCTGTGAAACAGAGCCCATTGCGATGATTACGCGCTCTGCATCTTCCGCACCATAATAATTGAACAAGCCATATTTGCGTCCGGTAATCTCGGAGATTTTGTTCATATACTCTTCAACAATTGCTGGAACGGCATCGTAATAGCTATTGCTTGCCTCTCTATGCTGGAAGAAATGGTCTGGGTTTTCAGCCATACCGCGAGCCACTGGCTTCTCTGGGTTCAACGCACGGGCACGGAACTCAGCCAACGCCTCTTGGTCAATAAGCGGCTCAAGGTCTTTTTCCTCGAGCATCTCAATTTTTTGAATTTCATGAGAAGTGCGGAAGCCGTCAAAGAAATTCATGAACGGAACACGCGCTTTAAGCGCAGACAAATGCGCCACGCCCGCCAAGTCCATAACCTCTTGGACTGAGCCTTCGCAAAGCATTGCGAAACCAGTCTGACGCGCAGACATAACATCTTGATGGTCGCCAAATACACAATGCATGAGAAGCCAATGTACGAGCCGACACATGGAACACGCATGGAAGGTTCTCCCCGGCTATCTTGTACATATTCGGTATCATAAGGAGCAAGCCCTGTGATGCTGTGTAAGTAGTGGTAAGTGCACCTGCTTGCAACGAGCCATGAACTGCACCCGCAGCGCCGCCTTCAGATTGCATCTCTTCGACCAAAACAGTCTCTCCAAAAATGTTCTTACGGCCGGCAGCAGCCCACTCGTCAACATATTCAGCCATTGTAGACGATGGCGTGATAGGATAAATCGCAGCCACCTCTGAGAACATATAGCTAATATGTGCGGCAGCCTGATTACCATCACAGGTCAAGAATTTCTTTTCTTTACTCATATTTGTTAATCAGTTAATTGATAATTATACTCTATTGGTTATTGGCCTAAAACATAATACCTTATACCAAAGTAATTCGGAGAATGTCCATTCTTCGCTTTTTACGCTGCGAAATTACACAATAATCTTCTTTTATCAAAGCATTTATTCATATTTTAGATATGTTTCCCATTTTTTCATCGTCTAATGCAATGCGCACAGGCGGGCGACAAAATTTTGCCGCCCGCCTGTGCGCATTGACTTGCATCTGATTTTATCAGAACCTATTTTCCTCCGATCTTTTTTTATTTATCGCCTTTGTAAGCAAGATGTTGAACGCTGTCCAAATAAAGATATCCAGCAGAAGAATGACATTGATGTCGATGACTTTAAGCAGAACAAGGTTCATCATGACAAAGAACATTGAGATTACAAGAATTGTTATCATCGCAACCTTGTGAGTCATCCCAAGCATGAGCAGCTTGTGATGTATATGGCTATTGTCTGCCTCAAACACATTTTTATGTCTGCGGAAACGATGGATCATCACCCGGACAACATCGAATGCCGGCACGAGCAACATCGAGAACGCCACGATAATGATGCCGCTAATTTTAGGCTGTTCATCGGGCAACGTCATCGAAAGTCGGATTGCCAAAACACTAAGTATCAACCCCACACACTGAGACCCCGTGTCGCCCATAAATATCTTACGCCGTTTTTGAGCGTCTCCAAAAACGTTGTAGTAAAAGAACGGGACAAGCGTGCCCATCAATGAGAATGCAAGCATTGCGAAGCCCCAATAACCCTCATAGCAAAACATTATTCCAAAGAAGAATGCAGACACGATGCTCAACCCCGACGCCAAGCCGTCGATTCCGTCTATTAGATTGATTGCATTGATTATAAACACTACGAGCAGCACCGAGAAAGGCACTCCAAACCAAGGACTAAGCCCAGCGAGTCCGAACAAGCCATGGAAATCATTAAGCCATATTCCAGACGCTACAATAAGCAACGCACACAATATTTGGATTACAAATTTGACACGATATCTCAATCCCACCAAATCATCCATAATTCCTTCAAAATACAACAGAATCAGGCTGCATAAGCCAAAAGCCATCTGAAGAGTGGGAACAACAAAAACATTGGCATCTCCCGGCAAAACCAACGATGAGATTCCTGCCATAAGGCTCACGGATATCAATATCGACGGCACAAATGCCACTCCGCCCAAACGAGGAACTACTCCTGTATGGACCTTTCTTTCATCGGCAAAGTCGAACAACTTCTTTTTGAACGACACGACTAAGATTCGCGGTATAAACCAAAGAGTAAACACCACACCAATCAATGCACAAAGCACCACATTGATGATGTGCAAATTTCCTATAGCTTCTAATAATCCCATAAATTGTGTTTTCTGTTTTCAAAATTTCCACAAATTTACATTTAATTTATCTAATTCTAAGTACTTTTGCGAAAAAAATTATATCAATGAAAGAAAGCATCATTCTAAACAATATTTCAAGCCGACTCGGAATTGAATCAATAAACGAGATTCAAAAAGCTATGGCTGAAAACTTTAGCACCAACAACATAATGTTGCTGTCACCTACTGGCTCAGGAAAGACCCTGGCGTTCATCATTCCCGTGCTCAAAAATTTGCGTCAACCAAACGGCAAAGTACAAGTTGTTGCAATATCCCCGTCACGAGAGCTTGCGATTCAAACATACAAAATCTTCCGTGAAATCGCATCTGACTACAAAGTGACATGTTGCTATGGCGGACATAATTTTGAAGATGAAAAAAAATCATTGTCTGTGGTCCCAGACATCATAGTAGCCACACCCGGAAGGATGCTCGACCACATAAAGCGTAAAAACATCGATGTCTATAATGTCCGCATTCTTGTCGTCGATGAGTTTGACAAGGCGCTTGAGTTGGGATTCCAAGACGAAATGGAACGTCTCGTCAGAAAAATGCCAAACGCTGCGCGCCATATATTCACATCTGCGACAAAGATGGACTCTCTTCCTCCTTTTATAAAGGCGGAGGGACTGAAAACACTCGATTATCTCAAAGAATCAACATTGCCGCAAAGACTGGAAATATTCAATGTGAAGTCGGAAGAAAAGGACAAGCTCAAAACTCTGGACTCTCTGCTGTCTGACATCAACAATGGACGTACCATCGTTTTTGTCAACTATCGCGATTCCGTTGACCGAGTATATTCCCACCTGAAAGAGCAAGGATTGCCTGTGGGATTGTACCACGGCGGATTGGAGCAGATTGACCGTGAAAAGGCTGTATCAATGCTCAACAACGGCACTTTCAAGATTTTGGTGACGACCGACCTTGGTGCACGTGGTCTGGACATCAGTGATATAAAAAATGTGATTCATTACCACATGCCTGTCACTGAAGAGGTGTTCACCCACAGAAACGGGCGTTCCGCCAGAGTCGATGCGTCTGGAAGCGTTTACGTCATAGTAGGACCAGGTGAAAAGGTTCCAAGTTTCATCAATTTCAGTGATACATTTAAACCTACAACCTCTGAATCCAACAAGTTCACAAAAACGGAGGAAACCCTTTTCTTTTCTGCAGGGAAAAAAGAAAAAATATCCAAGGGCGACATTCTCGGATTTTTAACAGCTAAAGGAGGTCTGGAGGCAAATGAAGTCGGACAAATTGACATTTCCGACCACTACTCCATCGTTGCTATCCCGGCAGAAAAAGCCTCAATGGTGTTAAAGCGCATCCAACAAGAGAAAATCAAGAACAAGAAGGTGAAAATCACCATTGCTCGTCAATAGTTTCATTCCTCAAGATCGCCTTTACCATATCTTACAATTTGTATTTCGTCGGCAGTGCAATCAACAATTGTCGACGGAATCAAGCCGCCGTCGCCTCCATCGACAATACAATCGACAGCTCCACCATAAGCCTCTGCGATAAGCTCCGGATTGGTTGCGTAATCATCATCGTCATACGCTATTGTCGTTGACATAAGAGGATTCCCGAGACTTCGAGCCAACGACATAGCAATGTCGTTGGCGGGTATTCTCACGCCAACAGTTTTTCTTCCCTTAAATGCCTTCGGCAGCGAAGACAAAGACGGGAAAATAAACGTAAATGGCCCCGGGACATTACGCTTGAGCAGTTTAAACCCTGCATTGTCAAATTTTGCATACTCGGCAGCCATAGAGATACTGTCGCACACAATTGAAAGAAATTGCTTATCCGGGTTTATTCCCTTCAATTTGCATATTTTGTTTATGGCATTATTGTTCAAGGCATCGCAACCTATCGCATAAAGCGTGTCTGTCGGATAAATCACGATTCCGCCATCTTTTAAAATATCGACAACAGAATGCAGCGTTTTGTCGTCGACTGTAGAGCCGTATATTTTTATCGTTTTCATTCTTACTGGAAATATTCAATCTCAAAATTATTGCCACTGGCATACTTTTCCAACAGAGACACTGTCCATGCCACCGTTTCCTCCAACGGCATCTCCTCTCCGAATGCATTTATCTGCATTTGCAACTTACGGGTATCCAACGTCAGTTTTGTCCGCTCCTCGTCACTTGTGGGCGACCCTATTCCACCGACAGCATCCCGATACAACGGCAATCCCGCCACATTCAGCAGTCCCCTGCCTATTCCCTCGAATTTTTCATTTTCCTCTCCGACACACCACGTAATGGTGTCGCCGACTATTTTATCCGCATCAAAACCTCCGATAGCATAGCCGCTGCCAATCGAAACCAAATTTATCAAATCGACGAGAGTGTTTATCCGATAGACATCCATACCCTTGACAATTCTTCTGCACAAAGCCTCGCTCGACACTCTGTAACGGTTGGGATCCTTTCCGAAATGTTTATACAGGCTTCGCGTGGCAGCAATTGCCGGACGCTTATTTATCCACGCCATTTCATAACTGTCGCGTATTCTGTCTTCCATCTGCCGTATCTCCGTCCAAAGCATCTCGTCAGTTTCCGAATTCACGACATCCGCCCGGAGCAGTGCAATCCTCGTATTGGGACACACATTCTTTATTTCTTGACCGATTATAACCTTCATTGTTCTGCCATTTGTTTAAAGCACGAGCAAAGGTATGCAAAATACAATGATTTTATCTACCTTTGCAACAAAAAAATAAGAATAATGAAAATTGGCATCATAGTAGCAATGGGAAAGGAGTTGAATCTGCTCCTTAACCAAATTGAGAACAAACGCACAGAAACAACCGACGGCTATATGTTTCACTGCGGCAACATCGGCAAGCATGAGATTTTTGCAATGCAATGTGGCATTGGAAAAGTCAATGCGGCAATCGGGACCTATGCAATGATTGGCAACTACAGTCCAGAATTGATAATAAACACCGGCGTGGCTGGCGGAGCAGACAAAAGTGTCGCGCAGATGGACATAGTTGTGTGTGAGAAAATTGCGCACCATGACATATGGTGCGGTCCTGGCACACAGTATGGAGAAGCAGCAGGATGCCCACTGTTTTTCCATTCCGACGACGCAATAATCAAGCATCTGCACACATCCGCCAAAAGCGCGTTGAAATACGGACTAATCTGCTCTGGCGACAAATTCATTTCAAAGGCAGAAGAAATATCCGAAATCAAAAGCCATTTTCCTGACGCAATAGCCGTAGATATGGAATCTGCTTCAATTGCCCAAGTGTGCTACATGAAAAACGTCCCGGTTCTTGTTGCTCGCGTAATCAGCGACACTCCAGGATGCGACAACGACAATGCCAAGCAATACGACAACTTTTGGGAAACAGCTCCCGAACACACATTCAAGGTGCTTACAGAAGTGTTGAATACAATATAAGTTTAGTAATGGAAAAAATAGCAAGTTTTACAATAAACCACTTGACTCTCAATCGGGGTATATACGTCTCCCGTAAGGACTCAACTGAACATGGTGATATAATCACCACTTTCGACGTACGTATGAAAGAGCCAAATCGGGAACCAGCTGTAAGCCAGTCGGCTCTGCACACAATAGAGCATCTCGCCGCAACTTTTCTTCGCAATCACAAGCAGTGGAAAGACAAAATCGTGTATTGGGGACCTATGGGCTGCTGCACTGGCAACTACCTTATTGTGAAAGGCGACCTTGCTTCATCCGACATTCTCCCATTGATGGTTGAGACTTTTGAATTTATCCGCGATTTCGACGGCATCATTCCCGGAGCCACACCTCGCGACTGCGGTAACTACCTGCTCAACAATCTCCCAATGGCAAAATGGGAAGCAAAGAAATATCTTGACGAGACACTATATGTGGCAACCGATGACAATCTTAATTATCCAGACTAAGACTGTTCAACTGTAGCGTTTGTGGTCAACAGCCACATGCCGGCATCATATTTGAATTCCAGAAGTCCCATTGAGCAAAGGAATATCACGATATTCTCTGCCATCTTCTTTGATAAATGGCACGACAACATTATATTCTCAAGAGTGACTGAAACTTTTCCCGAAACAAAGTTCAGCACTCTTGATTCTGTTTCTGAATATGCGAACAAGACTCCCTCTCCTTTCTTTGCCTTCCAAACCCTTGTCAATAATTTTGGCGCCACAATATTTCATCAGCAATGCGATAATAAGACTGCCACGTGTGGTTGTCATCCTGCGCCATTACCGGACGGCTGTCTGCCGGCTGAATTTCCACAAGCAAAACATATTTGCCGTCAGCGCAGTAAAGGCGTTGGCTCACCGTCTGAGCCGGCTTGCAGTACATTTCAGCTGCTTGCTCTATCATATAGAATTCCTCCTCGGAGCGAATACCTGCAATATTGCCATTGTCCTTCACTCCCACAAGCAAGCGTCCACCAGAATGATTGGCAAATGCCGAAATGCTTCTCGCTATTTTTCTGGAGTCAGAAATGGAAAATTTAAAATCCTGCATCTCATGCTCGCCCTCTTCAATTAATTCCAATATATATTCTTTATCGTGTATCGCTCTGAAATTCTTAATTTCCATCTTTTTTTCTTTTTTCATACAACTGATATGAATTCACAATATTGTGCCACACACTGTAAAAGCCTCCCGCAATAGATGTTATCGGAGTGAAAAATGTGAATCCCATCCATATTGCAAAAACCGTATTCTTCTGTCCCAAAGCCTGCCCAGCTGTTATAGAATCATTGTATTTCCGCCCGATTTTCTTTCCGAAATAGAACTGCAATGCACAGCACACCAATGATATCAACGCCACACCTATTTGATAAACGATTGGCATTTCCGCATGGATAATGGTCCGTGTCGTCACAGAGATGGCAAGTGCAAGCGCAACCGCCCAAATATAAAACGACAGATTAAAATAATTTGACAGCCAATGATGCAACGACGGCAACAGGTATCTAACCAGCAATGCGCATACAAACGGAAGCAGCAACAACGGAAATACTTTTCCGACAATGAGTGCGACAGACATCAAAAATGACTGTCCCGCTTGCGGATGCACCATGGGCACAAACAGTGGCACGACAATCGCCGTAAATAAATTAATCAAGATTGTATATGTCGTCACATCCTCCGCACTTCCGCCAAGTTTTTTTGTAATGACCGCCGACGCTGTCGCCGTGGGGCATATCATGCATATCATTGCCGCCTCGAATAACACTCTATAATTTGCAGTCGCCGATATTAGCGAGGCAATCACCGACAATAACGAGAACGTTCCTATCTGTATCAACAAAAGCCATATATGCCATTTCCTCGGGCGCATGCAATGCGGATCCACTTTGCAGAACGAAAGGAAAAGCATTGAGAATATCAGTACTGGCTGAACAAGGTTGACTGCCTTGACAACCGACTCTTTATGTGCAGCCATAAACGGAAGATTGGCCGCAACAAAATAAGAAGCCACTCCCGAAAGCATCGAGAGTGGCAATATCCAGTTTTTAATGAAACCCGCTATTTTCATCGATGTATCCTTTGAGTGTACAAAGGTACGTCTTTTCAACCTATTTTTCAAGCAACGGCTTCAACACAGGAATCAACTTGTCTGCATATCTGCGGAAACCTATATCTGTAAAATGGATTCCGTCAACGGTTCCCTCATTGTCGTCGCCTGTCAGGCCTTCACTTGTGACATAATATATATTCTTGTATCCGTCAGCTACAAGCTTTTCATAATTTTTACGATATGCGGCATTCTTTTTGGGAAGATAACTTTTGAAAGCTGTCATACTTGGCATATGTATACATCGGACCTTCAACCATAACAATCGGCACGTTCGGGCGAAGCTCCCTAAGCGTCTTGACGAAATCATAAGTCAATGTGTCGCACATCATCTCCGTGCAGTTCGGCACAGGATCAAGCACATACACGTCAGCATCTTTTATTCTCGCCATTGCTCTTGCAATGCACTGGTCCATTTTACCTTCTCCGCTGAATCCCAAATTAACAACCTCGCAATTGAGATCACGTTGAATCATATTGGTTGCAACCATACCGGTCCTTGTCGAACAACCTCCTTGAAGGATACTTGTTCCATACATGACTATTTTCTTTGATTTTCTTGGGCTGTCTACTTTTGGCTTCTCAATTTTTGCCAGACTGTCCACTGCAATATCCATCTTTGTCACACCATCATACAAAGGCAGGTAAATCAAGAATTCATGTGCCTTGCCCTCCAGATTCTCGACAAAAACTTTCTCACATTCTTTTTATCATTGGCAATCGGCCGGTTGGTATTGACATATTCCCAACGTCCGTCATCGGTAAGGATATACAAATCCGTTCCCTTCAAACCGGTGTCAGCCATATGGAACATATGGGTATCCCATAACAATGTATATCGGACCCCTACCCGTGTTGAGTTTGTTGAGAACCGGATACCAAGTCCACTGCTGCATTGCTGTCGGTTCCAAAGATCTGCACGCACACTGTCCTGCAAATATTTCGGCAATCTTGTATAAGGCGTTTCCGTATCATCAAAGCCTTTGTTTATCATTCTAAAATCCAACGCATCCACATATTTTAGCGGAGCTTTTTTTTCATCTGCCGTTGCGACCGTTGCCGTTTGGGTCACAACAATCACTGCAAAAATGATCTGCAATAATCTTTTCATCATTTTATTTATTGTTTTAAGTTAGGAAAATGCAATCTATAAATAGCCAAGGCAATCACAACTTTTATTGGGTCCTCCAAGTTTTCCGTTCCCAACTGCAACTTACCATCTTGGAACAACCGGACTATCCGGCTATAATCTTCACGATCAATAAATCGTTGATATTTATCCGAATCTATCTTTTTGAGCTGAATACCCTTGGCAATTTGACCGGCAATCGTAGCTGGCTTTACCCCCTTTATTGCCGCCATGGTTTTTATATCATATTTTTTATCAACCAAATAATACGTCAAGTCATCAGAAAAGCCAGTAATCATTGCGTTCATACCCAATTCTTTTCTGACAGTTCCAATCAATTGGCGTCCATAATTGACAAGTTTCACTTCTCCGATTCCTGAGATTCTCTGCAGTCCTTTCAAATCTATCGGTTTCTGACGTGCAATTTCCGTCAATGTCTTGTCTGTGAATACTATATACGGAGGCACGTTTTCCGCCTGTGCGATTTTCGCTCGATATGACTTCAGTGCATAAATAATTCTCTCTTCCACGGTCTGTGGCACCAATTGCCTCTTGGGCTGCCGCACAGCAGCACGGCTCTTTGCCTGCCGCGGCTCAAATGTCACTTGCGACATCTGAACTCGGCATTTTCCTTTGAGCACATCCCATCCATATTGGGATATTTTCAAATGATTATGCTCTGAGTATGCGATTTCCACCAAGCCTAATTGGAGCATCTGCAACAAATATCTGCTCCAAACGCCATTGCTCAGATTCGCTCCCACACCAAAGGTTTTCAATTTCTCATACCCCTTTTCCACGACCGATGCACGGCGCATTCCCCTAAGCACATCAATAACCATAGCCTGCCCCTCAGACTCATTCATCCGCGCTATTGCGCTAAGAGCCATTTGAACCAATTCTGTACCGTCAATTCGCAAAGGAGGATTCTTGCACACGTCGCAATTGTGACAGTCATGGTCAAACCGCTCATTGAAATAGCTCAACAGGATTCTCCTTCGGCACACTTTCGCTTCTGCAAACTCTTGCATGCGCTGCAGTTTCTCCTTGTTGATTCCCACCTGACCAGAATCCTCCACAAAATGCGTGAGCATTGCCACATCGCCATAAGAATAAAACATCAAAGCATCCGCAGGCAATCCATCCCTTCCTGCCCTGCCTATCTCTTGATAATAGCACTCAAGATTTTTAGGCATATTGTAGTGAATCACCCACCGGATATTGCTTTTGTCAATCCCCATGCCAAATGCTATCGTGGCGCATATTATTTCCGTTTCATCGTTGAGAAAACGCTGCTGTACTGCCTGTCTAATATCATTCGACAATCCGGCATGATAACATTCTGCATTGTAACCTTCCCGTTTCAAAGCATCTGCCACTTTCTCTGTCGATGCCCGGCTTAAGCAATAAATTATGCCACTCTGATCTTTGTGGTCATCCAAGAAGTCAAATATTGCATCTTCTTTCTGTCGGTCATTGTAGTTTGACACAACAGTCATTGATATATTGGGACGGTCGAACGACGATATAAACATTTTTGCATCCGTCATTCCCAATTGTTTACAATATCCTCCCGGGTTAATTTATCGGCAGTGGCAGTCAATGCCATAAACGGAACATCTTTGAATTTAGATTTCAGCACAGCCAACTTGGTATACTCCGGGCGGAAATCATGTCCCCACTGAGAGATGCAATGGGCCTCGTCGACAGCGATTAAACTGATTTTCATGTGCTCCGTCCAGCGCTCCACCTCCGACAGCAATCTCTCAGGCGAGATATACAACAATTTTATCTTGCCTGAGAACACCTTTTCCATTACATCCCGATTGGTCGACTCCGTCTGCATGCTGTTGACGGCAGCGGCAGGGATACCATTGCCTCTAAGCATATCCACTTGATCTTTCATCAATGCAAGCAATGGAGAAACCACGATGGCACAACCTTCCTTAAGCAAGGCTGGCATCTGGTAACAGATCGACTTCCCTCCGCCAGTCGGCATCAGAACGAGGCAGTCGCGGTTTTGCATCACGTGCTCGATAACCTCATATTGGGTATCTCGATAACTGTCGTAACCATAGAACCGCTTCAACAACTCGAGCGCAGAATGTCGCAAATTAATATCAGTATGCATTCTTTTCCCCCTGTACTGCATTGAGAACTGTCCTGACCATTATTTTTATATCCAGCCAAAAAGTCCAATTCTCAATATACTTCACATCGTATTCCACACGCTTCTCCATCTGCCACAGTTTCTCAGTTTGCCCTCTGAAACCGCTCACCTGTGCCAAACCTGTTATACCGGGCTTTATCGTGTGTCGCACCATATATCTATTTATCAACTTTCGATACTCATCGGTCTGCTTCACCATATGAGGTCTTGGACCAACCACCGACATATTTCCATAAAGAACGTTCAAAAATTGCGGCAACTCGTCCAAGCTTGTCTTCCGAAGAAAATCACCGACTTTCGTTTTCCTGGGGTCGTCCTTGGTCGCCTGTCTTGTGTCGGCGTCTGCATTAACCTTCATGGTACGGAATTTCAAGCACACAAACTCCCGTCCTCGATAACCCGTTCTTTTCTGCTTAAACAGAATCGGACCTTTGGATGAAAGCTTTATCGCAATAATGATTGGTATCAAAATAGTTGCAGAAACAATTACTATTGCAATTAAAGAAACAACGATGTCAAACAACCGCTTTATCAAACGATTGTGCAAGTGCTGCAACGGACTGACTCTATATATGAGCAACGGGATGTTTCCAAACGATGTCAGATTGAATGTTGTAGTCATAAAGCCACTAATCATCGGCACATAATAAAATGAGACATCGTTGTTGTCGGCTATTTTAATCAAATCACCGACATTTTCCTCTTCCGATGGAAGAGCACAATACATCTCATCCACACTATGGTTACTTATAAACGAGGCAATATCCGCCAATTTTCCCGTAATCTTCACATCCTTATGCTTGGCGTTGTCGAATATTCCGACAATACGATATCCATATCCCAAATCGGATTGGATCTCTTGATACAGGCGTTGCGATGTGCCATTCCATCCCACAATGATTATCTGACGATAATTCAACCCTTTACGCCTAAAGAATTTCACAATCTTTCTTGATGTTATCCACCAAAGCGCAAGAGCGGCATAACAAACGGCAAAGAACTTAACATATACTGCAGGAGGAATATTATCACACCCTGAAATTGTAACCAACGATAAACGACAAGAAATGTATGATAAATACCTGGAACAGTATAATCATCAGCCTGTCCGCATACAGGATTCGTTTGTTGTGAATGTCAGGGAACAACAATATGGCAGGCGCATATGAGATATTCACAAATATCCATACCACCTTTTCGCTAAACTGACCGACGTCACCAATATTATGTATGGCATATAAATAGCCGACATTCAACAGAACAAAGTCAAACATCGTAGTGACAACACTCACCAAAAAACCATATCTGCCCTTAGTGCCTATTTTCCACATACGCTTATCACTTAAAAGTCTATACCCCTCCACATCAGACGAGTATAGACTTATCTTACAGATTAAAGTTTTTCATCAATAAGCCCGATTTGCTCCTCAAGAGTTTCCAAATCCTTCTTAGCCCGGGCTATACGATTTTCCATTTCCTTGAGCACGGCGCCACCTGTTTTAGACGTGACATTGAAGAATCCGAGATTGTTTTCAAACGTTTTAACCTCATTTTTCTTCTGCTCATACAGACGCACCAACCGCTCGCGCTCTTTGAACAGCTTGTTTTTGTCGTTCGAAATTTCAGAAACATTCGACACAAAATTGTTCATCCGCATCTTCTTTCCATCCAAATCGAATTTGTCATAAGCGGCATTCAATGCTGTCTTATATTCGTTGTATATTTTATCGCGCTCTTTAAAAGGAACGTGCCCGATGCCTTTAAATTCGGCAGACATATCCTTCAGAAGATTTCGTATGTCAGCCTTTGGCATAGCCTCGTCTATATTCTTGAGCTTTTCTACAAGAACTCGCTTCTTTTCCAAATTAGCACGCTCTTCCTGATGAACGTTCCTCACATTCTTATTCTTATTCTCAAAGAAATAATCACACGCTTCTATAAACTTTTTCCAAACGGCATCGCCAGATTTCTTAGGCACCGGACCTATTTTCTTCCACTCCTTCTGCAATTCAATCAAAGCATCGGCTGTCGTTTTCCAGTCTGTGCTGTCTTTCAACGACTCCGCCTTCTCACAAAGTTCATGTTTCTTTGCAAGGTTGACTGCAAATTCATCTTTTCTGTTCTTGAAAAATACGGCTTTTTGCGCAAAAAATTCATCACATGATTTTCTGAATCTCGCAAACAGCTCATTATTCACCTTCTTAGCGGCGTATCCCAACGTCTTCCATCGTTCCTGAAGCGCAATGATTTGCTTTGTCGCCTCATCCCATTGTTGGAAAGACGTCAATGTTGGCAATTCAATAGATTCTGCTTCCTGACAAATTGCAACCTTCGCCTCTTCATTCTCTTTTTCTTTAGCCTTCTTTTCTTCAAAGAAGGCTTGATGGCGCTTGTTGACCACCGTAGAAGCATCCTTAAACCTGCCCAGATTGACTCTCGCAAATCCTTTACCACCGGTCCTACTTCTCTCCATTTCTCATGAAGCCGTTGGAGTTTGTTGAATGCGGATATGACGTCCTTCTCAGCAGCCAAAGCCTCTGCTTCCTCACATAACGCCTCTTTTGCCTCCAAATTCTTCTTAAAGTCATAATCACGGAGCTCCTTGTTCATCTTCCACAAATCATAGAAGTTCTCAGTAACAAGTTGATATGCTTTCCACAACTGTTTGTCGTCGGTTGGAGGGACATTGCCTACCTCTTTAAAATCCGACTGAAGCTGCTGAAATTTCTGATACTGCTTGTTGATATTGTCCGGATCGGCAACAATCGACTCTAATTCAGCAATTATCGCTTGTTTCTTCGACAAATTTTCTTGCAGCTGTGCTTCCAAAGCCTCCTGCTGTGCTGCTCGAATATCTTTATACTTCTGCAACAACACTTTCAATTGCTCCTCTTGTGCATCTGGCATTGGTGCAAAGGCAGCCAATTCGTTGCCTCTTTCAACGAAACTCTTCTTTTCTTCCTCAAGTTCCGCTTTTCTTATATTATAGAAATGATGTTTTATAGCTGTCACATCGTCTTTTATATCCACGTCTTGCTGATCCAGCAAGCCTGACAGCGAAACGACCAATTCTTCTTTTGTCATTTTTGCATACTTAGACACCTGACGTTCTGCTGCATTTTCCGCAACATCATCATTTTTCTCAACGATAGGCTGACCTATCGGTTCCAAGGTCACGTCTTCTTTCTGGATTCCTTCAGAAACAGACTTTTCACACGATTCCATACAATTTCGAGTTTAGTTAACCCACCCTAACGAATGGCTATTATTTTTCATTGCTCAAATTTAGACTTTTTTTTCGCCACCACCAAAAAAAAATAACAAGAAAAGCTACTCATTACACGCCATTCAATGCACCCACCTACAAATTTCAAATTTTATTTTTGGTTTTTCAGAAAAATCATATATATTTGCAATCGATTCAATTTTGTTCTTATGCCAACTTTATTTAAACATATAAAGACCTGTCCTACTAAGATTTTTAATTTCTATGCAAATGGATTCAGGCAAATGACCGTTGGAAGGACTCTGTGGCTGATTATCCTTCTGAAGCTAATTATCATGTTTGCTATTCTAAAAATATTTTTATTTCCGGACTTCCTCGGAGGCAAATGTAAAACAGATGAAGACAAAGCCAATTACGTCCGGTCGGAATTATCAAACCGCAACTAACTTAAAAGTATTATATGGAAAACTTAATCAACGTAGTCGATTGGTCAAGAGCACAATTCGCTCTTACGGCCATCTACCATTGGCTTTTTGTGCCTTTGACCCTCGGTCTTGGCATTATCGTGGCCATTATGGAATCTATTTATTTACACACAAAGAGTGAGCGATGGCTTGCCACCACGAAATTCTGGATGCTGCTGTTCGGAATTAATTTTGCCATAGGTGTTGCAACCGGCATCATTCTCGAATTTGAATTCGGCACAAACTGGTCTAATTACAGCTGGTTTGTCGGCGACATTTTTGGCGCGCCTTTGGCCATTGAGGGGATTCTTGCTTTCTTTATGGAGTCTACATTCATCGCTGTCATGTTTTTGGCTGGGGTAAGGTAAGCCCTAAATTTCACTTGACGGCAACCTGGCTCACCGCCATTGGCGCATGCATCTCCGCCCTGTGGATTCTTGCGGCAAACGCATGGATGCAGTGCCCTGTAGGAATGGAATTCAACCCAGAAACTATGCGCAACGAGATGGTTTCATTCTCTGCCATCGTGACATCGCCTATGGCTGTCTATAAATTCTTCCACACCGTAATGAGCGGATGGACTCTTGGCGGAATCTTTGTTGTGGGTGTCAGCTGCTGGATGCTTCTAAAAAGACGCAACATCGAGCATTGTCTGCGCAGCATAAAGTTGGCGCATGGATTGGCACAATAGGCATCGTATTGACAATGGCTACAGGCGACGGCTCGGCTGTCACTGTGGCTGAACACCAGCCAATGAAATTAGCTGCAATGGAAGGCCTTTATGATGGAAATTCCGGACAAGATCTTGTTGCCATAGGTGTCTTGAATCCAGAAAAAAAGGTTGGTGACAATCTCGACCCCTACATCTTCGAGATCTCCCTGCCTAAAGGTTTGTCTATTCTTGCAAATCACGACAAGGATTCGTTTGTCCCTGGAATAAATGACATTATCGCAGGCCGCTCTTTCTCCACTGACGGCAAACCGGTAAACACAATCAGTTATTCAGAGAGAATGGAGCGTGGCAGAAAAGCGCAATCGGCATTGCGGCAATTTGGCGAGGCAAAACGTCAAGGAGACACCTTGGCAATGTCTCAATTAAGAATTGACATAAAAAAGCACTTCAACTTTCTTGGATATGCGTCTTTGCAATCTCCATCGGATGCCATCCCCAACATTCCGTTGACGTTCTATTCTTTTAGAGTGATGGTTGGCATCGGAAGCTTCCTACTTGTATTTCTTTTAACAACTTTGTTCTTGGCCTACAAGCGGCCTGAATTGGAGAAGTCAAAATGGAGCAAATGGTTCTACCGTCTTGCAATTATATCCATCCCTCTGACATATATTTGCAGCGTAAGCGGATGGGTTGTTGCAGAAGTGGGCAGACAACCCTGGATTATCCAGGACCTTATGTCAAACAGCATGGCGATATCTGACATAAGCGCAGGATATGTACAGACAACATTCTGCATCTTCGCTGTACTGTTCACGGCTCTGCTGATTGCCGACATCAGCATTATGGTAAAACAAATCCGCAAGAAATCTCTTGAAAATTTAAATTCCACTAAATAAAAAAAACAATGATTACATATTCTTTTCTTCAGCACTATTGGTGGATTTTAATATCCATTCTCGGAGCGGTTCTGGTCTTTATGCTGTTTGTGCAAGGCGGACAATCAATGCTTGCAACAACAAAAGACCGCAGCCAACGCTCTCTGATGGTGAATTCCCTCGGACGTAAATGGGAATTGACTTTTACCTCTCTTGTTGTGTTCGGAGGAGCATTCTTTGCCTCTTTTCCATTGTTCTACTCCACAAGTTTCGGAGGTGCATATTGGTTGTGGATGCTTATTCTGTTCACATTTGTCGTACAGGCGGTTTCTTACAAGTATCGCAGTAAGGACGGCAACGTATACGGAACGGATGTTTACGACATTATGCTTACTATAAACGGAATAGTCGCACCCGTTCTGCTCGGAGTGGCGGTAGCCATGATGTTTTTCGGTGGAGAATTCACCATCGCCAAAAACAACATTCTCGGCCCACAAGCAGCCGCAATCTCACAATGGAGCGGACTACATGGACTCGAAGCCATTCTCAGTCTGAAAAACCTTTCTCTCGGTTTCACCGTTCTATTTTTGTCAAGAGTACTTGCATCCCTTTATTTCATCAACAACATAAACGACAACTATATGCGCCGCAAACAAAAGAAAGAGCTGCTCATAAACAGCGTTATTTTCGTCCCGTTGTTTAATCTTTATTTCAATACTTCTGACATCTCCAGGCGTGAAACTTCACGATGATGGGACCATGGTTTGGGAAGATTATAAATACGCAACCAACCTTATCGGAATGTGGTGGGTTTTGGCAACGCTTGTCATTGGCGTTGTGTCCGTTTTATTTGGCATCTTAAAGACCTTGCTAACGTCTGATTTCAACAAAGGCATTTGGTTCTCCGGCATAGGAACGGCATTGGTCGTTTTGGCGTTGTTTTGGACTGTAGGAAATAGCGGAACTGCATACTACCCGTCACTTATAGACGTCAACAATTCATTGACAATCCACAACAGTTCATCGAGCGAATTCACGTTAAAAGCCATGAGCATCGTATCTCTTCTCATTCCATTCGTAATCGCCTATATCGTTTATGTTTGGAGGGCGCTTGACAAAGTGAAAATAACACGACACGAAATCGAGGACACATCTAAAGACGAAAAATACTAAATTTTTCTTCTTTCATCAGAGCCGCAAACGGACAAACGTCTGATTGCGGCTCTGCTATTTGCTATATTTGCGCTTTCGTTGTAATTTTGCGGTATGAGCGATTTTTTCAAGACACTAAAAGAGCCTTCCGAGGGCATATATAAAGAGAAAATGAGCAAATTTCTTTCGTTTGCCCACCCTGTAAACACAGCCGAGGAAGCCAAAGACATAATAAAATCCTATCAGAAAAAATATTTCGACGCCCGCCATGTGTGCTGGGCATATATGATTGGCACAAACCGCTCTGAATTTCTGTCAAACGACAATGGGGAGCCGTCGGGCACCGCAGGCAAGCCAATTCTTGGACAAATAAACTCCTTTGAACTGACAAATGTGGTTATTGTTGTTGTACGTTATTTTGGCGGAATCAAACTCGGCACATCCGGATTAATAGTGGCATATAGAGAAGCATCGGCGGAGGCAATCCGCAATGGCGAGATTATTGAATGCCATGAGATGTCAGCAGTCGAATTCACATTTCCTTATTTATCGATGAACGATGTTATGAAAACGGCCAAAGGCAACGATGTGCAGATTTTAGAACAGATTTTCGACAATTGTTGCTCAATGAAGCTTGCCATCCGCTCCGACCTCGCCGAAGCGTTGTCAAAGAAATTGTCCGACACCGATGGCGTTTGCATTGTCGGGATTACAACCATGCAATAATATCCGTCAGCCTCGTCACTGTCAAGTCCGCCACATTTGTTTCAAGGACAACGTTTTTCCTATTAAAAAATATTGTATGCCACCCGGCATTGTTTGCACCGAGAATGTCCGCATCATAGTTGTCGCCAATCATAACTGTCGTTTCCGGCGTTCCGCCGACCTGCTCGAGGGCATAATCAAAAAGACGGCGGTCGGGCTTGGTTACATCTATGTCGTCCGACAATATCAACTTGGTGATATATTTATCTATACCGCCCGACTTCAATTTGCGCGACTGCAGATTGGCAAAGCCATTGCTCAACACATGCACTGGCCCTCTTTTTGTCAGATGCGCCAACAATTCCGGTGCGCCGTCAACCACCTGTTTCAACGTGACAATAGTTTCAAGATAGTCATAATCAAACTGCAACGGGTCATTGCACACAATTCCACACTGCTCAAACGAACGGCGGAATCGCTCTCGCTTAAGATATTCCTTCGTTATCTCCCCATGGTGGTAGCGCGTCCATAGCGACTCATTATTTGGCATATAACACGCGATAAAGTCATCATACGGACATTGATCCTGCAAACCATATTTCTCATACACAATCCTCATTGCCACTTTCGAGTTTGCAGAGAAATCCCATATCGTATCATCCAAATCGATAAATACGGTTCTTATTTTTCCAAAATAAGTTTTATCCATTCAATCTTTTTTAATGCATCAACGGGGATTACTCCACGCTATAATAATCGAGCGGTGGATTGAAGTAGCGCGACATCGTGTTCAGATCCTCTCGATAGCATGGCATTGCAAAGTCCACTCCATCAAAGTATTCATTGTTGCTTGCAACACGCATACTCTCCTCTGGGTTCGGCTGCAACGACAATCTTTTGACTCCATCTGTAATTGTCAATAACGAAGAATCCCACTCTATCTCTATCGTTTTCCCCTGTCCAAGTGTCAATGAAACCGCATCATATTCTTTCAATTCACAGCTCAAGTCCACCGACTTTTGACCAGACAGCGTCAATGACAGATATTGCTTGCCATCATAACGCTTGAACACGTATTCCAACCGTCCGCATCCTATAGCGACCGTTGTCTCAACATTATTCAATTCTGACGGTATACGCGGAGCGACAACCAACACTCCGTCCAATAGGTTCGGACGGACTCCAAGAAAATATTGGCTCCACACCCTCAATTGCTCCGAATTGCTCCAAGACTGCAGAAACGTTCCTGACCGGCGCGACCATACCTGACCTGGACGACACCATGCGTCGGCACACTCCGACAAACTTCCCACAGCACCGTCCTTCAATGCCTGCCGATTCATGTTTTCAAGCAATTTATATGCCTCGTCTTCCTGCCCAAACTCAATCATTCGCTGCATTGCCATTCCATTCAGCCAAAGCCAGACCGTGCCGTTATGATAAGCATCGTCTTTATGGTAGCGATGCCACTGCTCATGGTAGGGATGAAACTGATTGTCCATTTGATCAAGAGACGACACTCCCCATGGATATGTCAATCTGCTCCAAATTTTCCGTATATCCTCCCGCTTAACAGAGTCTGAGTCTATCAAGCTGTATGCAAACATCGTATTGGGTCGCAACTGCCTGTCCGCAGTGCCGTCGGCATTCAAATGGTCTACAAGCTGTCCGTCCACAACAAAGTCTTTCTGGAAATTACCTTTCAATTTTTCCGCAGCCTTTCTCCATCGGTCCGCATCGGATTTCTTGCCCAGGCAATCTGCAATCTTTGCTGCAGACTCCAACTGGCAGAACCACAAAGCCTGTATGTCAACCGCCCGGTTGCCGCGTGGAGAACACGGATATTTTCCCTGACGTTTTGCGTCCATCCATGTGTCGGCATCCGCATGCGTAAGATAGCCACGGTCGTCAACATACAAATCCAACGCTGCGTCGGTTGCCACTTTCACATTATTATATATCGACCTCAAGAATGCAACGTCTCCTGTATACTTCAAATAATCAAGCACCTGCATAACAAAACGCGGCGTGCCGTCGGTTGTATTATACAGAATGCCCTCCAAATTCAATCGGTTGGGTACACGACCATAAGTCGGTGATTTTTTATCTAAATCTTGATATTTCGCAAATGACAACAAAATATTTTTCGCCACATCAAATTGTCCTGGACACAGCACTGTTCCAGGCATCGCAATAAACATATCACGACCCCAAAAGTCGGTAAACCAAGGAAATCCTGCATATATCCCCCATCCGCCATGCTGCCGTGTGACCAATTCATCCGCAGTGAGCATCATCCATGCCATTGACTTGCCTAAATCGTCATTGTTTGTCATCAGAGAATTGCTGTTTACCAATTTCTGCATCCGGTCCTTGCGGTCAAGAATCCAATCATTCCATTGCTTTTGCGCATCGCTCAGCAATCGTGCGCTTTCCGCATCTTCTCCGAATGCCAATACAAAACCTCCAGAGTTTGCTCCGGCTTCAATCAACGACCCGTTGACAATTACAGGAGACCCGTCTTGCGCTCCGATTCTAACCAACTTGTTTTTATGAAGAGACGGTTGGCAAACCGCCGTAGCTCCGCTCTGCTCCGGTAGAGAAATGAGGTTGTCACCTTCAAGTGCAATTCCTATTTTTTTTTTTGCATTTGGAGCCACAACATCAACGACAATTACCTTCTTGCCATCAACAAGATACATCGTTTCTGTGGCATCCTTATATTTCCTCACAATTTTATACGGATACACGTCCGTTTCCGCACACGTTTTGTTGAGAGTATTGCCGTCCAACGACAGTTGATAATCAGCCAGCACACGTTTCGCCGCCACATTCCAACCGGCATTTCCGTCCTGCCAATTGTCGAAACCAGTCATTCCATAAAAGAATCCGGCGCTCTTGTCGCTATATGAATACTCCCTTTGCCCGTCAACGGCAACACAAAGTTCATCAAGACGTACTGCTGAATGTGCCACAACAGCAGATGCACACACCATAAACGCTAAAATCCGATTTTTGTATCTTCTTATTGTCATTTCTCTAAGTTTTGTCCAAAATTAATCAAACCTTTTCAATCTTCAAACGTCTAATTGGTACTATTTAATTATTCTGCTATGAAAAAAATATAATTTTTAAGATTTATTTCTTTTTTTGATTTTATCGATTGTTTTTGTAGAAGCCAATCCCGCTTATGCACAAAAATCAAGCGATAAAACAATAAAGATTCTTGCCATAGGCAACAGTTTCTCACAAGATGCAATCGAGCAATATCTTTGGAATATAGCCCAAGCTGACAGCATCGATATCGTTGTAGGAAACCTGTATTTTGGCGGATGTTCTCTCGAACAACATTGGAAATTTCTGACAGAAAACGACAGCGTTTACAATTATCGCAAAATTGTAAA
The DNA here is from genome assembly GCA_022009815.1 of Bacteroidales bacterium. GTDB lineage: Bacteria > Bacteroidota > Bacteroidia > Bacteroidales > Muribaculaceae > Limisoma. The sequence continues at coordinate 2,376,581 of CP091725.1, read as the reverse complement.
TGGCATAAAGACTGACACGCCACACTACTCTCTTACCCAAGCTCTTGCTGATGAACATTGGGATTATGTGTCATTTCAGCAGGCAAGCCATTTCTCCGGAATGCCTCTCACATATGCGCCTTTTCTTGATGAACTTATGAAATATGTGCGGCAAAACGTAAATGACTCAACTAAATTTATGTTCCACAGTACGTGGGCATACTCTCAAGACTCCAAACACCCCGGTTTTGCAAATTACAGCTGTTCCCAAAATGTAATGTTTGACGAGATTATAGGCACAACTGAAATGGTGATGGACGCTTACCATTTCGACATACTCATTCCGTGCGGCACTGCCATACAAAATGCCCGGACATCGACAATCGGAGACTCAATGACTCGCGATGGATACCACCTAAATTATGTATACGGAAGATATACAGCTGCCTGCACTTGGTTTGAATCCATTTTTCAACGCCCAGTCGCCGGCAATCCTTATTCTCCGGAAGGCATAACACCTGCACAAAAAAAGATTGCACAAGAATCCGCCCACGCCGCAATCTTGTCCCCGTTTTCAGTCACCCAAATCTCCGAATGATTTATTGCGAATGTCTTCAATTACAAGTCCCGCCAATGTGAATCCAAAAATTGCTGTTATGTGAGCAACCGTTCCATTGGTGTGGACTTTTGACGCATGCCAATCCGCATCATTCCCCGATGTATTCTTCTTGCACACACACTCTTCCGTTCCGCAATCGCCACAAGTCCCGACATTCTGCAACAGCTCCTCGCTGTAGACACATTTGAATTTCTTTGAAGGAAACAATTTAGACTTCTTGAACTTACGCCGCAATGCAGCGCCAAGCGGACATCCACGCACTTTCCAAAACTCTGCCACAGATATTTTCGCTGGATTCATCTTCAAAGCCGCCCCCATCGAGGAGAACAAAACGGCGCCACTGCTGCATGCTCGCCTAATCAACGATGCTTTGTTGTCAAGACTGTCGATTGCATCAATCACATAATCATACGTTTCCACATGAAACGACTCTGCCGTCTGCTCTGAATAGACTTCACATCGTGCGTCAATGTCGGCCAATGGATTTATCTCCAGCAATCGTTGCTTCAGCACATCCACCTTTGGCTTGCCTACGGTTTTTGTCGTTGCCATCAATTGACGGTTGATGTTGGTTATGCATACAGCATCTGAGTCGACAATAGTTATTTTGCGAATTCCCGACCGCACAAGGCTTTCCACACACCAGCTGCCAACGCCCCCGACACCAAAAACTATAACACTCGCATTCTCTATTGCATCCATCACGGTTTTGCCAACAAGCAATTCAGTCCGCTTAAATATTCCTTGTTCTATCATATCTGCTATTTTGTACAAATTACATAAATCCGCGATTACAAACAAAAGGCGGGCGGGCAAATGCCCGTCCGCCTAAATATCGAACTTTCTAAATATTAGTTCTGGAGTTTGAATGTAACTGGCAATGTATACCACACATTCACTGGTTGACCGTTCTGCTTACCCGGAATAAATTTCGGGAGCTTCTTGCAGACACGGATTGCCTCGTTGTCGAGGTCACGGTCCACACTACGTACAACCTTTACATTACCGATTGAACCATCCTTTGTAACGACGAATTGAACGACAACTCTACCTTGTACGTTGTTCTCAATTGCCATTGCCGGATAATTGAGGTTGTTGCTGATAAACTTATAAAGTTCAGCGTCGCCACCAGGGAATTTAGGCATCTGCTCTACGTGAGTGAACACCTCTTCCTTTTTCTTCTCTTCTCTTGGTTTCTCTTGAACGACCTCTTCCTTGTGCTCCTTAATCAGGTTAATGTCATCGGAACCAGCCTGAGTGAACGTAGACATCACTGAGTTGTCTTTCTGGATATCCTCGTTCGCTTTAATCTCATTGTCTTCCTTTGGCGTATCCGTAAGGAGAAGTTCGGTCATCAGCTGAGTTGCCAATTGAGGAGCTTCTGGTTTAACCTCTTCAATCTCAATTTGTTCAACTTCCTCTTCCTTCTCTTCTTCTTTTTCAGCCTCCATTTGAGCAAGTTTTTGTTGTTGCTCAAGTTTTGCCTTTGCCTCTTCTTCAGCTTTCTGAGTCTTGTAAGCCTCATACTTCATATATCCGAAAATAAGCAAGCAAACAGCTACGAGGCCAATAAGAACGTAGAAAAACGCTTTATTATGACGGCTTTCTGAACCTTGGCGCAGTTTATACGCACCGAAATCCTTGTTTTTACCCTCAAAAATAAGATCGCGCCATTCTTTTGATGAAAGATCTACATCTTTTGCCATATTTCTTTGTATTTTAAGATTCAACAATTAATTCTGACCTATTCATCATTTTTTTGTCAAATGATCTGGATGCTTTGCATAGAAATCATTCAACAAGATAGAGTCGTTCTTATTCAGCTTATTGATCTGGAAGGTGTTGAAACCATTGATCTGCATCTCGTCAAGAGCACTGACCAAGTTGACAAAAGAAGCATTGTCAGTAGCTTTGATTACAACAACAGGCTTGTTGTCACGCTTGCGGTTGATAATCTCTTTCTGCTTTTCTTTGTATTGCTGCTCTGACATATTGCCTTTTCCACCGTTGTATTGAGCTTCCAACTCCTGAATATCCTTCAAAACATCTTTGTTGATTTTCTCAAGGACGCCACGGATATTGTCTACAACACCAGCGTTAACATTTGTCGACCTATACTTAGCCGGCTCTTCAAGAGGAGTAAGAATTGCTCCGCTTTCATCAACGCCTTTACCTTTATAGTAATAAACGTAGTTGGCAACAATCTTACCCGGTTGAACCTCTCCGTTAGGGAGGGTTTCCGCTTTCTCACGCTTGCTGTCGACAATGATTGTGAAGGCATTGTCGGCTTTAGCCTGAGTCATCTGATCTTTATTGGTGACCTTCTCATTTGAAGGAAGCATGATGTTCAAAGTCTGAGACTTGAGCATCGTAGTACAAAGCATAAAGAACGTGATCAAGAGCATGTTCATGTCGACCATCGGTGTGAAGTCAACGTGAATTTGCATCTTTTTCTGGGCGCCCTTTTTCTGCTTTCCGCCACTACTTTGTTCAATCTGTGCCATATGCTTAATTCTCCTTTTGTTTTAATGAGGTCATCAATGAGAACTTATTCATACTCAAAGTCTGCAAGTTATCCATTACAACGTGCACTACAGAGAACGGTGTGGCCTCGTCAGCCTTGACAGAAATAACCTTTCCTTGTTTTACCAAGTCATAGACTGTTCCTTCTTTGTCTACCGTTCCGTCTGTTTTCTCAACTTCTGCTGGAAGTTCTGCAGCAACATCGCGATATGCAAGCATCCAAATCTGGAATTCATTAGGATTGTTTTCAAATGTGCGACGGCCGTCGATTTGAATAGATCCGATAAATTCCGGCTTGTCTGGATTCATTGCAAGATCCTGATCTGCTGAAGGCATGCTCAACAATTGTGGCAGTTTTTTGAACGGACAGCCAAACATATTGAGTTTGCCAAATGAAGCAACCTGCTCCGAAGTCAAATTAATTGGCTCATTCGGGTGCAATTTGTTGTATTTGGACACCGCACGGTTCAATACTTTCATTCGTACTGTGTCGCTCGACATACTCTTTGATCCCGTGATTGAGATAAACACATTCTCTTTCTGGTCAACCAGCACCGTTACTAAGTTGTTGGCCGGTACAGCCTGCTCAGAGATTGAGGATGGCGTTTTTACAACCACTGGTTCTTTCTGCAAAAAGGTCGATGTCAACATGAAGAATGTAAGCAAAAGTACGGTCACGTCACTCATCGCCGTCATGTCGATGAGCGTGCTCTTCCTTTTGATTTACTCTTCCCATATTTACTTATTTTACCTTATTTACAGATTAGTGAGTAGCAGCAAACGTTTGTACAATAGAGAAACCGATCTCGTCGATTGCGTACGTAAGGTTGTCGATTTTGTTTGTGAAGAAGTTGTAAGAAATTACAGCGCATGCACCAGTTGCGATACCGAATGCAGTGTTGACAAGTGCCTCAGAAATACCGATAGACAACTCCATTGAGTCAACGCTACCACCACCGGCACCAAGAGCCTGGAATGACTTGATCATACCGAGCACGGTTCCGAGAAGTCCGACAAGTGTACCAAGAGTAGTCATTGTCGCAACGATAGGAAGGTTCTGCTGCAATGAAGGCATCTCCAATGCTGTAGCCTCTTCAACTGCCTGCTGCAATGAAGTCAACTTCTGCTCTTTTGTAAGAGTTTCGTTTTTGTCCATCTCGTCATATTTGTCAACGCTGCAGCAACAACGGCAGCAACGCTACCTTTTTGCTTTCTGCAGAGCTCCTGAGCTTTCTTGATGTCGCCCTTCTGAAGGCTTGCCTTCACATTCTCCACAAACTTAGAGATGCTGCCAGTACCTTTCGCGCTGCTCAAAGCGATAGCGCGCTCTACAGAGAGAACGATTACTGTCAAGAACAATGTCTGAAGAACAGGCACGATAACACCACCCATGAACACTGTACCGATAAGGTCTGTCGGCTTCCAGTGACCTTCTGGGTTGTCAAGGAAAGCAACTGATGGACCTGTCAATGTAGTGTCGAAGTGTGACGGGTTACCAAACAAGAACAAGAACAAGCAAACAGCCACTACTGCACAGCAGACAATGACCAAGAACGCATTTTTAATACCACGTACTTTGTGTTCACCTTGAGTTTTTGCACTCTTAGCTGCCACAGGTTTTTGTGGAGTGTTAGGCTTTTGAGCTTCCATAATTAAATTTTGTTGTTTTTTGATTAATTAGTTAATAATATTTAGGTAATGATTATTTTTTTCCTTTCATATCACCCCTATTTTATTGGCAAAAATACCACAATATTTTCATTTCACCAAAGCAGTAGGTATATTTTTAGTGTTGAAAGCATCTTTTTTATAATCTAAACGATTATTTAACCCATTTCGCATTTTCATCGCCACAAAAAGTTCGCCATACGCTTTTTTTTAGTAATTTTGGGGTCTAAAAACAACCAACGCAATGCCAAAACTAATTAAGATAAAAAAAGGTCTTAACCTTAGAATGATTGGCGAAGCTACTGGGCAAGATCCCATACCGTCAATTCCATCGAGAGATTTCGCCATCATACCTGACGACTTCTGCGGTCTCTCCCCGAAACTCTTAAAAAAAGAAGGTGACCATGTCACGGCCGGAGAGGCAGTTTTCCACGACAAAAACAATCCTGAAATTCTTGTCGTCTCGCCAGTCAGCGGCATAGTCTCAAGCATCGTCAGAGGTGCAAGGCGCAAAATCGAAGCACTGAAATCGAAGCCGACAGCCAACAAGACCACGTCAAATTTGATGCCGAGAAGCTTGCCGACATTAAAGCCGCTCTGTTGGAATCTGGCTTATGGGCTTTTTTCAGACAGCGCCCATACGGAATTGTCCCGTCGCCAGAAGCTACTCCGCGCGACATTTTCATATCAACTTTCGACTCTTCACCTCTTGCTCCTTCGCACACCTTATTAATAGACAACAACGAGGAGTGTTTTAAAAAGGGTGTGGAAGTCCTGTCCAAACTCACCGCCGGAACCGTGTATATCGGATGCCGCAAAGAGAATTTAATCGAGACCGACTTTTCAGAATCGTTTATCCTCAGCGGACCGCATCCTGCCGGCAACGCCGGGACACAAATAGCAAGCATTCGCCCTGTAAACAAAGGCGATGTCGTATGGGCAATCGAGCCTGAAACCGTGGTGAAAATCGGAAAACTCTTCACCGATGGATATGTTGATTGGTCGTGTGTCGTAGCCATCACCGGCGAGGCTGTAAAAAAGCCGACAATCGTGCGAGCAACCGAGGGAATTTGCATTTCCGCTCTGCTCAAAGACAATGTGAACATCGACAAATCGCCAAGAATCATCTCCGGCAACGTCCTTACAGGAACGAACGTAGGGCCTGGCGGGTATCTAAGATTCCCGTTCCGACAGGTTGCTGTAATTCCCGAAATCATAAACGACTGCGAAATGCTTGGATGGGCTTCGTTGAGTCCGAAGAAATACAGTGCAAGCCGCACTTTTTTCTCGTGGCTGGCCCCGAAGACTCGAAAATACCACTTTGATGCAAAAATCAACGGTGGAGAACGTGCCATAATCATGGCTGGAGAATATGACAAGGTATTTCCGATGGACATATATGCAGAGTTTCTCATTAAGGCCATCATAGCCCGCGACATCGACAAAATGGAGCAGTTGGGAATCTACGAAGTAGTCCCTGAGGATTTCGCTCTTTGCGAATTCATCGACACATCCAAACTCGAACTACAAAAAATAGTACGCGAGGGTCTTGACTATCTAAAAAAAGAAATGAACTAAAGATTTATAATCGTGAAAAGAGCATTAAAAAAATATTTTGACCGCATAAAGCCACAATTTATGCCGGGCGGAAAATTAGAGAAATTCCGCTCTGTATACGATGGCTTCGACTCATTTCTGTTTACACCGAACACCACATCACAATCCGGAGTCCACGTACATGACAGCAATGATTCAAAACGCACAATGATAATTGTTGTGCTTGCGTTGATGCCGGCACTTCTGTTCGGGATGTACAACGTTGGCTACCAGCGTTATTTATCAATCGGGCAACCACCCGTGTTCTTAACCGCCTTTCTATATGGATTTCTTGCGTTGCTTCCCAAAATTATAACATCGTATGCCGTAGGATTGGGTATAGAATTTGCATCCGCTCAAATCCGCAAACATGAAATCCAAGAAGGGTTCTTGGTTTCAGGCATTCTGATTCCAATGATTTGCCCTATTGAGACTCCAATTTGGATGATTGCTGTGGCAACGGCATTCTCCGTGATTTTTGTCAAAGAAGTGTTTGGAGGCACTGGCATGAACATCTTCAATGTTGCATTGATGACACGCGCGTTTCTATTTCGCCTACCCTTCAAAGATGTCGGGCGACGACGTTTTCGTTGCGAATCACTCCATATGCGGATTGGGCAACGGGACTGTCGTCAGTTCTTTCTCCGGAGCGACGCCATTGGGACAAATTGCCATCAACGCAGGCAACTCTTTACATCTGACAGGAATTACTGGCGGCGACATTTCTCTTTGGGATATGTTCCTTGGCCTGATTCCAGGCTCTGTGGGTGAAACATCCACATTGTTCATTATTCTTGGCGGAATTGTTCTGCTCATATCGGGAGTGGCAAGCTGGCGCATAATGCTGTCAGTTTTTGCCGGCGGACTGGTGATGGGATTCATTGCACACTCCTTCCCTTCTGAGACCTACCCTGGCTCAATGCTTAATCCTGTTGAACAAATATGCTTGGGCGGATTTGCCTTTGCTGCCGTGTTTATGGCTACCGACCCTGTAACAGCGGCACACACCAACACCGGAAAGTATATCTACGGCTTCCTGGTTGGTGTGATGGCAATCCTTATCCGTGTATACAATTCCGGATATCCAGAAGGTGCGATGCTTGCAGTACTTTTGATGAACGCTTTCGCACCATTAATTGACTATTGTGTTGTTGAATCCAACATACGTCGCAGACTGCGCCGTGCCAAACAATCAAATAATTATGAACAAGCAAAGTAACACATACACCATCATCTACATCTCCGCACTCGTCTGCATTGTGGGCGCAGTGCTGGCATGGGTAGCCCTTGCGTTGAAACCAAAGCAAAGCGACAACATCAGAATCGACAAGATGCAGCAGATGCTCAGCTCAATCCGCATAACATCCACAACAGATAACGCCATCGACTTATACAACAAGTATGTCGTTGATTCATATATCGTAAACGACAATGGTGAGAAACTGAGCGGCGAGGCTTTCGACATTTCTGTGGCAAGCGAGATAAAAAAAGCTGAAAACGAGCGGCAATTGCCTGTGTTTGTCTGCAACATCGACAATTCGATCAAATATATCATTCCTGTATATGGTGCTGGTTTATGGGGTCCGATATGGGGATATATCGCAGTCGAGTCTGACGGCAGCACAATCTATGGCGCTTATTTCTCTCATCAGGGAGAAACCCCTGGCTTGGGCGCAGAAATTGCCAAACCGGCATTTGCCGACCAATTCAATGGCAAACATCTGTATAAAGGCGGGGAGTTCAAGTCTATCTCTGTGATTAAAAACGGGAATGCGCCAACTGACGGAAGCGACTATGTCGACGGCATTTCCGGAGGCACAATTACCAGCAAAGGCGTTCAGTCGATGCTGAAATCTTGTCTGTCTTGCTATCAAGCATTTTTCAACGGAATCCAACAAAACAACAAATAATCAAAATGGCTATTTTGAATAAAAAAAATAAAGCGGCATTGTTCAATCCTCTGTCAAAAGACAATCCCGTAATCGTACAAGTCCTGGGCATATGCTCTTGCTTGGCTGTCACTGCAAAACTCGAGCCGGCAATCGTCATGGGAATTTCCGTGACAGCAGTAACTGCTTTTTCAAATGTGATAATATCACTTATCCGCAACACTATTCCCAACAGCATCCGAATTATCGTCCAGCTGGTGGTCGTTGCGGCTTTGGTCATCATAGTCGACCAATTCCTAAAAGCATACAACTACGAAGTAAGCAAGCAATTATCGGTATTCATTGGTCTTATAATCACGAACTGCATCCTGATGGGGCGTCTTGAGGCATTCGCTCTCAGCAACAAGCCGTGGCCGGCCTTTCTCGATGGTGTCGGCAATGGCATTGGCTATGCCATCATTCTGATAATCGTTGCGGCTGTTCGCGAATTGCTCGGGTCGGGAACGTTGCTCGGTTGCCAAATTATCCCACAGGCTCTTTACGATGCCGGATATCAAAACAACGGACTTATGATTCTGCCACCGATGGCTCTTATAACTGTTGCCTGCATCATCTGGGTTCATCGTTCCAAGAACAAAGACCTGCAAGAAAAGAATTAATCATCTCTGATAAAAACCACTATGGAAAATTTAAATTTGTTTATACGGTCGGTGTTTATCGACAATATGATTTTCGCATACTTTCTTGGAATGTGCTCATATCTTGCTGTTTCCAAAAATGTAAAAACGGCTTTGGTCTCGGCATAGCTGTGACATTCATGCTTGTAATAACTCTCCCTATCGACTATATGCTTGAGATGCACTTTCTGCGTCCAGGCGCGCTTACTTGGCTAAGCCCAGAATTTGCGACAGTCGACCTTAGCTTCTTAAGCTTGATTCTGTTCATCGCAGTTATAGCCTCCATGACACAATTGGTAGAAATGGCTGTAGAAAAATTCTCCCCATCGCTATATGCATCTCTGGGAATCTTTCTTCCTCTGATTGCCGTAAACTGCGCAATCTTGGGTTGTTCGCTGTTTATGCAACAAAAGACTTCGGATCTGTCGGCACTGCCACAATCTACGGCTTAGGATCGGGCATCGGATGGCTGTTGGCAATCGTTTGCCTCGCCTCCATACGCGAGCGTCTGTCATACTCCAACGTCCCCGCTCCTCTAAAAGGCATAGGCATCACATTTATAATTACTGGGCTTATGGGCATAGCGTTTATGAGTTTTCTCGGAATTAAACTTTAAATACAATGATACTTTCAGACATAACAATACTTGCAAGCACCATCCTGTTTTTTGCGGTGACAATAATACTTGTGGTTGTGCTGCTTATTGCAAAAAAATATCTTGTCCCATCCGGCAATGTGAAAATCACGATAAACGACAAAACGGATGTTGAAGTGCCAACGGGCGATTCTTTATTGTCAACTTTGGCAAATCAGAAAATCTACCTCCCTTCAGCATGTGGCGGAGGTGGCAGCTGCGGACAATGCCGTGTACGTATTCCCGAAGGAGGAGGCGAAGCTCTGCCTACTGAGAAAGTGCATTTTTCCCGCAAGGAATTGATGGACAATTGGCATCTTGGCTGTCAAGTGAAGGTCAAACGATATGAAACTCATTGTCCCCGAATCTGTACTCGGTGTCAAGGAATGGGAATGTGAGGTAATATCCAACAAGAATGTCGCCACATTTATCAAAGAATTCATCGTCGCCTTGCCAAAAGGCGAGCATATGGATTTCTTGCCCGGCTCTTACGCACAAATCAAGATTCCTAAGTATTCGATGGACTACGACAAAGACATCGACAAGAGCCTCATCGGTGATGAATATCTGCCGGCATGGCAAAAATTCGGATTATTTGGACTTAAGTGCAGGAATGATGAAGAAACAGTCAGAGCTTATTCCATGGCCAACTATCCTGCTGAAGGCGACCGCATCATGCTCACCGTCCGCATTGCCACTCCTCCGTTTAAACCGAAGCCACAAGTGGGTTTCCAAGACGTTATGCCTGGCATTGCATCATCCTACATTTTCACGCTTAAACCTGGCGACAAAGTGCTTATGAGCGGTCCTTATGGCGATTTCCATCCTCATTTCAACTCGAAGAAGGAAATGATTTGGGTTGGTGGTGGAGCCGGCATGGCTCCTCTCCGCGCCCAAATAATGCACATGACACGCACTCTCAACACCCGCGACCGAAAGATGTCATTCTTCTATGGCGCACGTGCGCTTAACGAAGTGTTCTACCTGCATGATTTTCTTGAGCTTGAGAAGGAATTCCCGAATTTCAGTTTCCATTTGGCTCTTGACCGTCCGGACCCTGCGGCTGATGCTGCCGGAGTTAAATACACTGCGGGATTTGTACACCAAGTGATGTATGAGACATACTTGAAAAACCACGATGCTCCAGAAGACATAGAATACTACATGTGTGGTCCTGGTCCGATGAGTGCGGCTGTCGTAAATGCTCGACAGTCTCGGTGTCGATCCGGAAAGCATCCTTTACGACAATTTCGGTGGATAGTCCCTATAATGCACACACTATCAACAACGAGGCGTGGCTGCGACAATGCAACCACGCCTCGTTGTTTCAATCCAATTCTACAATCACTTATTCTCTTCAATCAGTGACTTTAATTGATCTTTCTTAATCGTTCCCGTACGACGTGTTATCTCTTTACCACCATTGACCAATACAATTGTAGGGATGGCCATGACACCGAATTTGCTTGCCACTTCCACATTTTCCTCAACATCGCATTTGCGAATGTCTACAACGCCATCGTATTCTTCTGCCAACTCATCAATTACTGGCGACAACTTCTTGCATGGACCACACCATTCTGCCCAAAAGTCAATCACAATCAGGCTTTCCTGCGCCAATAAATTGTCCATTTCACTGTCTGTAAATTCTTTTGCCATATCTATATGTTTGTTTATTTGTTTACCGTATATTTTATACCGAGGTCTTCCAATTGCAAAATCAAATTTTTAGTAAGGTTCAGACGTCGTCCGGATATCATCGTGAATGGCAAGCTCTGCTTCTCATTCATTAAATTGATACTGAATGGTTTTGCGCATTCCCCATCGTTCACTATGTTCTCATCGAGCAACGTCATAAACGCCTGTCCCTCCAGGTCTTTCTCTGCGACATCCAATGTTATGCCGCTAATGGCCGTACCTTGCACTTCTTCCAAGGATTGAATGCCGCTGATTGTCATATACACCTTATCGTTATACTTTCCTTTTTTATATGTGTAAGTGACAATTATCGCATTGCCCTTTATTCCATACTTATTGTAATTGATATAATCCTGTCCGAAAAGCCGTATTTCAGCAGACCCCGTATAGTCCTCAATCTTAATTATCCCGAACTGCGAGCCAGTCCTTGACGTCAAACTTTTAGCCTCCACCACAAGTCCGCCTATTGTATATTCTTTTTCTGACGTTTTGTCTTCAGTGCCGAAATCCTTTGCACGGACACTGCAACCAAATGTCAGTTCAAGATAATATTTATCCAGCGGGTGCGCGGATAGATACATTCCCACCAAGTCTTTTTCGTAGTTCAACCGTTCAATGTCAGGCCACAACGGACGCCCTGGCATTTCAGGCTTTGCCGTGTCAATAGTTTCCGCCTCGCCAAACAAAGACGACTCTTGAGTAGCTTTACTCATTTGATACATCTGACCATATCTAATAAGCGCCTCGCTGAATGAGGGATTGAAGTCGTCGGCCTTAAAGTCTTCCCTACGCACACCTTCAAAGCAGTCAAACGCGCCGGAAAGAGCCAGATTGTCAAGCACCTTCCTGTTGCACATACTCAGATTTATGCGTTCCACAAGGTCAAAAATAGACTTGTATTCTCCCCTTGCATCACGTTCGTCAAGGATTGCCTGCACAGCATTCAAACCAACGCCCTTGATTCCCGCAAGACCGAATCTTATCTCACCTACCTTATTTACACTGAACTTGGCGCGACTTTCATTCACATCCGGCCCTTTGACCTTCACCTTCATTGCCTTGCACTCATCCATAAACTTGGTCATCTTTGTGATGTCATTCAAGTTACGGCTGAGCACTGCCGCCATATATTCCGGTGGATAGTTTGCTTTAAGATATGCTGTTTGGAAAGCCACCCAACTATAACATGTGGCATGGCTCTTGTTGAAGGCATACGATGCAAACTTTTCCCAATCTGACCAAATCTTTTCGAGCACTTTCTCATCATAGCCATTCGACTTTCCTCCATTGATAAACAATGGTTTCAACTCCGCCAGCTTAGCGAAAATCTTCTTACCCATTGCCTTGCGAAGACCATCCGACTGACCGCGCGTGAAATTAGCCAACAAACGCGACAACAGCATGACTTGCTCCTGATATACTGTAACTCCATATGTATCCTTCAGATACTTTTCCATGACTGGGATGTCATACTCAATCGGCTCAATACCTTTCTTTCTGGCAATAAACTGCGGTATGTAGTCCATTGGCCCCGGTCGATAGAGGGCGTTCATGGCAATCAAGTCTTCAAACGTAGACGGATGCAACTCTCTAAGATACTTCTGCATTCCCGTGGATTCAAACTGGAATGTACCCGTAGTCCGTCCTTCGCAATAGAGCTCATACGTTTTAGGATCGTCCAGCGGAATGTGGTCAATATCCACATCTTTTCCCCAACGTTCCTTGATGTTGAGCAACGCTTCCTTTATAATCGATAACGTTTTCAAGCCGAGGAAGTCCATCTTGATCAATCCTGTCGACTCAATTACCGAACCTTCATACTGGGTGACAAGCACCTTTTCACCATCCTTGTCGGTCGCCGTTGCAACAGGCACCCAGTCTGTTATATCATCACGGCCAATAATCACACCGCAAGCATGCACGCCCGTATTTCTGACGTTTCCCTCAAGAGCAAGTGCATATTTCAACGTCTCACGGACAATCGGTTCGCCATAATTCAATTCGTGTTGCAATTCAGGCACATACTGATAGCAATTCTTCAGATTTATTTTAGGAGCCTTTCCATCAACTTCAGGCAGCTTGTCCGGTATCATCTTTGTAAGCCTGTCACTTTCCGAGAGAGGTAGCCTTGAAACACGGGCAACATCCTTTATCGCCGATTTTGCCGCCATAGTGCCATAAGTGATGATATGCGCCACTTTCTCAGCACCGTATTTTTCCGTCACATAGCGTAGCACATCCGCACGACCGTCATCATCGAAATCAATATCGATATCAGGCAATGATATACGGTCGGGATTCAAGAAACGCTCAAACAGCAAGTCGTATTTTATCGGGTCTATCTGAGTGATTCCAAGACAATACGCCACCGCGGAACCGGCAGCAGAGCCACGTCCCGGTCCCACCGATACGCCTATCTTACGGGCTGCGCCGATAAAGTCCTGCACAATCAAAAAATATCCTGGGAATCCCATATTTTTAATTGTGTCCAACTCAAAATCTATTCGCTCCTTTTGCTCATCTGTCAAGTTTTTTCCCCAACGTTTTTCCGCTCCTACAAGCACCAGATGGCGCAAATAGTCATTATTGTCCGTAAAGCCTTCAGGTAATGGGAAATTCGGCAAATAGGGCCATGCTCTATCGAATATCGCTCCACTTTGCCCAGCACCTCCTGTGTATTGGACAAAGCCTCCGGGACATCGGCAAACAGTTCATTCATTTCCTCCTGCGTCTTCATCCACTCCTGCTTTGTGTAAAGCATTCGCTTGTCGTCGTCGAGGAATGTCCCGGTCGACACACAAATCAACCGGTCATGAGCTTCCGCATCTTCTTCATTGACAAAATGCACATCGTTTGTACACACCAATTTTATGTTGTGCTTCTTCGACATTTCTATCAACACCTTATTCACCTCCTGTTGCAGTGGATAAGCCTCTTGGTTGGCACGGGCAACAGTTGCTTTGTGTCTTTGCAGCTCAAGATAATAATCTTCTCCGAACACTTTCTTAAACCACAATATAGACTTCTCCGCCTCTTCTATATGCCCTGCCGTAATCAATTTCGGCACCTCGCCTCCCAGGCACGCCGAGCAGACAATCAAATCCTCGTGATATTTTTCCAGCTGCTTCTTATCCGTTCGCGGATGATAATAATAACCATCCGTCCAGGCATTTGACACAAGTTTTATAAGATTATGATATCCGTGTTGGTTTTTCGCAAGCACAATTAAGTGTCGGCCAATATCTTTTTTGTTGCTTCTGTCGGTCATATCATTATCAGCCACATACATTTCGCAGCCGATAATTGGCGTGAAAATTTTACTTTCAGCTTCCTTAAGTGCCGTTTCCGCCTTCGACAAAGCCTCCTGGTCAACGGCATCCGCCGACTTCAGTTCTTCAATTGTTTTCTTCAGATTTTTTATCTCGCCGTCAACATCTTTGTTTTTCTTGTTGACATAGTCGGTTAATTCCTTTATTCCGAACATATTGCCATGGTCTGTGAGGGCAATACCCCGCATACCATTAGCTATAGCCTTGTCGACCAAGGCTTTGACTGACGCCTGTCCGTCCAGGACAGAATATTGAGAGTGGACGTGGAGATGTACAAATGGTTGCATACGTTCTATCTTTTTGCGTTTGTAAAGTTAAGCATTCATAACGACATTTTAAAACGCAAGCGCGAGTATATTCCTTTTTTAACCTTTGTTTGGCGTCGGCAACATAGCAAAATCACTGCGGACAAGTCTCAAAATTATGGTCATATACAATATATTTTGTATTTTCGCAGAAAATTTCAACCGACGTGATTTATCCTGATAATTTAGAATATAAAATAGGTTTTGACATTGTCAGAAAAACTCTGGCATCCAAATGCAGCAATCCTCTCGGCAAAGCGGAATGCGAATCAATGACATTTTCAAACAACTACAGGCTCATTGTCAACTCGCTTTCTCAGACCAACGAGTATCTCTCCATCATAAAATCGACCAATGATTTTCCAAATGGCTCGATTTTCGATTTGAGAGAATCCCTCCTGAAAATCAAAGCCGCCGGATCTTTTCTGACAGAAACCGAGTTGTATCAATTAGGCAAAACCCTCGTCTCCGCAGCTGAAATTTGTGACTACTTCACAGAAGAAAAAAGTGCGGCATATCCACTTCTAAAACAAATCGCCGACAGTCTGCTGTGTTTCCCTGAGATCTCACGCCACATTGACTCCATTTTGGACAAGTTCGGCAACATCAAGGACAACGCTTCTCCTGAATTACAACAATTGCGGAGAAAACTCTTGTCTGTATCAAGCAGTGTCAACGGCATGATGCAGAGAGTAATATCACGCTATAAGCAGAACGGAATGCTCGACAAAGACTGCACTCCGTCTATCCGTGACGGACGATTGGTTATACCAGTCGCACCAATGCACAAGCGGGCAGTGAAAGGCATTGTCCACGATGAGTCGGCAACAGGCAAGACCTTCTTCATCGAGCCGGAGGAAATCGTTGAGGCAAACAACCAAATTAGGGAACTTGAGGCCGACATACATAAGGAAATTGTCAGAATTCTGATAATGACTGCCGATATTATCAGACCTCATTTAGACGACTTGACCGTTTTCTATCAGACTATTGGTGTTTTTGATTTCATCCGTGCGAAAGCACTGTTTGCAAATGAGATTGACGCTACTATGCCACAAATCTCGCAAAAGCCCGAGATTGAATGGTACAACGCTGTCCATCCTGTACTGTTCATGACACTCAGCAAACTTGGGAAAAACGTAGTGCCATTAAGCATCCAATTGGACAACAAAAACCACATTCTGCTAATTTCGGGTCCCAATGCCGGCGGAAAATCAGTCTGTCTGAAACTGTCGGTGTTGTTCAATATATGTTTCAATGTGGTATTCTTCCGCCTGTCTATTCCAATTCGCACTTTGGGATATTCGACAATATATTTATCGACATCGGCGACGAGCAATCAATCGAGAACGAGCTCAGCACATATAGCTCCCACCTGTCAAACATGAACTATTTCATGCGTCATTCCAACTCTAAGACATTGCTTCTGATCGATGAATTCGGCGGAGGAACAGAACCCCAGATTGGAGGAGCAATCGCGCAGGCCATCTTGAAAAAGCTAAATGACTCCGGCTCTTTCGGCGTCATAACCACCCACTACCAGAATCTAAAGAATTTTGCAAACGAAACCGATGGCATTGTCAACGGAGCAATGCTCTACGACCGCAATCTTATGCAACCGCTGTTTCAATTGTCGATAGGCACTCCAGGCAGTTCTTTTGCAATTGAAATAGCACGCAAAATCGGCATCCCTTCCGATGTCATAAGCTATGCGGAGGACATTGTTGGCTCCGACTACATAAACATGGACAAATATCTGCTCGACATCGCCCGCGACCGTAGATATTGGCAAAACAAACGGCAGGACGTCAGGCTTCAACGTAAGAAATTGGAAACATTGGTCGAAAAATATGAGACCGACATTCAGAAGCTTGTCGTTGAACGCCGTGAGATTATCAAAGAAGCAAATCAGAAGCCAAGGAGATTCTCTCGCATAGCAACGCGTCTATCGAGAACGCCATTCACGAGATTAAGAAAGTGCAAGCCGAGAAAGAGCGCACCAAAGAAGTGCGCCGACAAATCGACGATCTTAAGAAACGCCTGTCGACAGAGGGTGAAACTGTGGAATCCTCTGAAAAGTTGAAAGAGTTGTCCGCAAAACTGGACAAACGTCACAAGAAAAGGGACAAAGCCTCTTCCTCCCCACAAATCAAAGCGGAAGAGCCACTTTCTGTCGGCGACACCGTCACTGTCGACGGAAGCAATTCTGTTGGCGAGATTATAGCCATCGAGGGCAAGAACGCCACGGTCGCAATGGGATTGTTCAAATCAAAAGTCCCATTGTCAAAGCTTAAAAAGACCATACGCAAAGCGACCGCAGCCACTCAAACAGCTTCTTTTGTATCGTCCTCAACATCCGACAATATGCGAAGCCGTCAATTGGAGTTCAAACAGGAAATCGATGTCAGAGGAATGCGTGCTGACGAAGCGCTGCAAGCCGTTTCTTATTTCATTGACGACGCGGTGCAATTCAACATCAAGCAAATCCGGATTCTGCATGGCACTGGTTACGGCATACTGCGCCAACGCATCAGAGAATACCTCAACACCGTTCCTGATGTAAAATCATACAGAGACGAACATGTGCAATTTGGCGGAGCCGGAATCACCGTCGTTGAGTTAAGCTGACAAATTACCGGAGGAATTTGGGCGCAGGTATGAAGAATCCGAAACTTACGCCAAAGTTCCATCTACTTTTCGGTGAATTGACATAGTTTCCGTAGACGCTGAGCGATGCAAACGAGAAATTATAAACAACAGATGCCTCGCCCATAAAATTAATCGATCCAAACCAATGTCCATAACTTGCCGTATCATTGTCACCCGGGCAAATCTCACGCATTGGAGAGAATGCATAGACCTCCGTGCGCAATTGCAAATTGTCTATAATATTGAATATCGGGACTATTCCGCCAGCCACAAAAGAATTGGACTGGAACGACGGCAAGAAAATCCCCCGACTGTATTGAGTAGGAGTGAATGCAGGCGCCTGCACGATGCTTGCCGTATAACTTTGCAGCAACAGCTTGGTCGATGCCACTGCATTGAGCCGATAACCAAGAGTGAATCTGCTTGACAGCGGACAAAAACGCATTAAGTCAAATTCCGCCTCTGCCCATTTCAGTTCATCATACAAATATGGCTGATTTATGTTGCTGTACTGTTCCATATTTCCAAGCACACCTGTTGCTGCCACAAAAATCCGGGTTCCTGTCGACGGATATATCTGATTGTCCAACGTGTTGAAATCATAACTGATTTTCAATTGTCCCAACTTATAATTCGCCTCATCCTGAGAAATTGCCGAATAGTCAATATTTTTGTCGGATAAAATCTATCCTGCAAGTATCCAAACCCTCCCGACAAATCAAACTTAGAATGTCGTCCCAAGCCAAGGCTGAATATCAATTTGCCATAATACTGAGCCTTTGTCACAAAAGTCGGTGTGTTAGACTCAAAAAACAGCACATCGTCTTCATAAAATTTTTGCTGAGACGCCACTCCCTGTAATTTTATCATCGTCGGCAAGCCTGAATTCAAAGAGATTTGGCATTCAGCGCTCCCCCATAATACGACTGACCAATCCAACCACTGACATCTCCACTGAATGAATTCAAATCAATGGTTTCATAACCCACCGACAAATACGCAAGGCTATTTGTTGTAGATGTGACAAATCCGCCTATACCTATGTTCAGATTATCCTTGACATCTGCTTTCATTCGCAGGTCAAACAATCCACTACTCGGGTTGTAGTGTGGGCTTGGCACCAAATCGCGGAATTTGCCTGAAGTTATTGTTCGATAGTAAGCGTCTTTTACGTTGTCAAATGTTATAGTGTCTCCCTTGTCCTTAAAAAAGATATGGCGGATATAGCTTTCTGCATTCTTGCTTGTTCCAACCACTTCCAACGAATCGAATTTGACCACAGGAACCTTGCTTTTGTAAACTTCCCTGCGGAGATTTACATTTCTAAACGAGACACCCTCTCCCACTCGACTTTTAATAGAATCTATCACCGCCATTGTCGTCCGGTATCCTCTATCAAAAATCTCATTTGCCTTAGGAAAATCCAGCAGATTGTACTCTTTCAGGTTTATGTGAATTTTAATTCCATCTTTTTCATCAAGATTATAATCATCCTGCTGTATGATCATACTTTCCAACTGCGAATACAAGTTGTTTAAATCCGGTGTTTCATGCGTTGTGACATCGATTCCGATTATAATGTCGGGCGCAAAATCCGCTTTCATGACATCCACTGGAAAATTATCATATATTCCCCCGTCAAACATCGGCAGTCCATCCTTTTCAATCGGTTTGAACGCCACAGGAAACGTCATCGACATTCTAACCGCCTCGCCAAGATCACCTTTGGACATCACGACCTTCTTTTTATTGAACACGTCGGAAGTAACACATCGGAACGGAACAAATAGTTTATTAAAATCCCCCTCACACACAGCCGTATGCGGAGTAAAGACTTCAACAAATCCGATATTCATCGGAAAAGGACTGATAAAACTCGACGGCAATATCGATGTTGACAATCCCGACTCTTTTTTACCGATATTCATCTTCACTATCGCAGGCGACAGTTCTGGCTTCAAGCAATAATATGTCAGCGATGGGTTAATCTTGCCAGTAGACCAACTTGAAAAGCTGTCGGAAAGAATCAAATCAATTATCTCTTTCGGCGTATACCCTGACGCATAAAGGCTTCCAACAATCGCCCCCATCGATGTGCCGGCGATGTAGTCTATTGGGATGCCATTTTCCTCCAAGGCCTGAATCACACCGGCATGAGCAATGCCTTTCGCACCGCCGCCACTAAGCACCAAGCCCACCGATTGCCGCGGTTTTTTAACACACGTTGCCGAGTCTGCCAACTCAGACGCATAAACGGCAGCCACTGACAGCAATACAATTATCAGGGTAAAAATTTTTCTCATCGCGGTGGTTCTATAAACGAATCCTTAAATCCAAGGAAATACAATACTCCGTCAATACCTATCGTAGAAATACTCTGACGGGCAGTCTGCTTAACTTTGGCTTCGCATGGAACGCTATGCCAAGTCCTGCCATCGTGATCATCGGCAAATCATTGGCGCCGTCGCCAACTGCTATAGTCTGCGCAATGTCCACATTCTCCACCTGGGCAAGAAGCTTCAACAACTCCGCCTTACGCTTACCGTCGACAACCTCGCCAAGATAGCGGCCAGTAAGTTTCCCGTTTTCTATTTCCAACTCATTGGCATAAACATAGTCTATGCCAAACTTATGCTTCAAATAATTTCCAAAATACGTAAATCCGCCCGACAGAATTCCTATTTTATAGCCTGCTCGCTTAAGCACTTTCATCAGGCGTGGAACGCCTTCTGTTATTGGCAAGTTTTCCGCAATCTCACGCATCACTGACTCATCAAGTCCCTTCAAAAGCGCTACTCGTTCTTTGAAACTTTCCTTGAAATCAATTTCTCCACGCATAGCCCTCGCTGTAATAGCCCTAACTTTTTCACCGACACCGGCACGCTCGGCAAGTTCATCAATAACCTCTGTTTCAATCAGAGTAGAATCCATATCGAAACAAATCAAACGACGGCATCTGCGAAACATATTGTCCTGCTGCAAAGAGATGTCAAACTCCAACTCATTCGCAAGGTTCATGAAGTCCGACTGCATTTTGGCATAATCGGACGGAGTGCCTCGCACTGAAAACTCGACACATCCCTTCGACTTGCTGTCGGTATCGTCAATATCCGCCAACGGCATACGCCCAGTCAATCTTTGAATGGCGTCAATATTAAGGCCCTGCGTTGTTATGACATGCGTAACAGAAGCTATCTGCCTAGCTGTTATGTGTCGCGCCAAAATTGTTATGACATATCTGTTTCGGCCCTGCATGCCGACCCATTTGCCATAATCATCCACTGATATTGGTGTGAATTTTATAGTAACGTTCAACTCCGATGCTTTAAACAGCAATTCTTTCATTATATCACCGCTCCTGCCGCTATTGGTCTTGAACAATATGCCAAGCGACAACGTGTGATGGATGTCAGCCTGACCGATATCCAATATATTAGCCTCATATTTAGCCAGAATCTCTGTTAACGCGGAAGTCAAACCGGGACGGTCTTCTCCAGATATGTTTATTAAAATCAGTTCTATATCTTTTTCCATAAAATGAATTCTCTTCTGACTTCAAAATTACTTCTTTTTTTCAGATTCTCAAAATCGCCACGGCGTCGTGCACAATAAAAACGGGGTCGGCAATTGCCGACCCCGCCAATATTGTATGCAATACGGTCATTTATCCGGAGAAACCCTGAGCTTTCAGATAGTCCAACATATGGTAGGACAGCGCCTCTCTATAATAGTCAAGAATATGCCCACACCAATCATTGTCGGAAGTTGTTCCCGACCGAGTTTTGTTGTATTGCGTTACAACCTCGTCATATTCAAGCATAGCATTCTGCAACTCATCCGATGATGAATAGCTATTCTTATGAATAACCGCCGACAACGGCTGTTTAGGCTTCATGTCCGGCAGTTCGCGAGGCACACCCATCGCCAAACCACATACAACAAATACTCCTTTCGGCAACTTGAGCAATTCAGCTATTTTCTCAGGAGCCGCAGTTCTTGCATAGCCGATGCAACAACATCCCAGACCGCATGCCAATGCCGCAGTAAGCGCATTCTGCATTGCCAATGCCGCATCTATAATGCCAACCATTATGCCATCGACCGTGTTCTGAAATGGAGGTATTTCAATCCCCTTTTTCTGTGCAAGACCCCATATTTTGTTATAATCCGCACAGAAAACAAGAAATGATTGCACGTCTTTATTTGCTTCTGATTTGTCAAAGCATACAACGCCTCCTTGGTTTCCTGATTGTCGATATCTATCACCGAGAATTGCTGACCGTTGTAACTTGTCGATGTGTTGCGAATAGCATCATAGACAAACTGCATAGTCTCTTCCGGAATAGATTCCCTTTCATAACGACGGATGCTCCGGCGCTGTAGTAATACCTCTGAAACACTCTTCATAACAAAATTTATTTAATAGGCGTAGCTCCAATTCCAGGCTTGTCGGTCAATGTAATTTTACCGTCAACAACTTTCACTCCATCGAAACTGTCGTTGGCAATCAGCAAGTTTCCATCCAAGTCAACCCAATCTGCCATTGGAGCCAATTGAGCGGCAGCACTGATGGCGCAAGAAGTTTCCGTCATACAACCAATCATCAACTTCATTCCCAGCGATTTGGCAAGCACAGCCATCTTATATGCCTCATGCAATCCAGTGCTCTTCATCAATTTTATATTGATTCCGTCATACACTTGATATGCACGCATTACATCCGGAATCCGCTGACAGAATTCATCGGCAATGATTGGAAGCGGGCTGCGCTCACGAAGCCATGCCGTCTCATCTATCATTTTCTTGTCAAACGGCTGCTCAACAAACATACAGCCTCTTTCTTTCAGCCAATGACACATGTCAAGAGCCTTTTCCTTGTCTGTCCATCCCTGATTGGCGTCGACACACAATGGCTTGTCTGTTTTTGACCGGATAATCTCCACCAATTCCTTGTCGTTATCCAGTCCCATCTTCACTTTTATAACTTTATAAGGCGCCGCCTCGTCAACTTTCTGACGCACAACATCTGCCTTGTCTATTCCAATGGTAAACGATGTGTTCGGCGTTTTTTCCGGCGACAATCCCCAAATCCTATACCATGGTTGACCCATTATTTTACCGAGCAAATCGTGCAAAGCAATATCGACAGATGCCTTCGCCGCCCTATTGTCAGGAGCGGTGCCGTCAACATAGCTCAAAATTTCTTCTATACGGAACGGATCGTTGAATTGTCCCAAATCCAAATCGCCGAGAAACTTTGTTACCGACTCTATTGATTCACCGAGATATGGAGGCATCGACGCTTCTCCATAACCGACAATGCCATCATACTCCAACTGCACAAGCACATCAGGAGTCGTTGTACGGCTGTTGCGAGCCAAATTGAAGGCATGTCGCAATTTTAATTCATTTGGCTTGAATGACAGTTTCAACTTGCCAGTTTTTGCCACAGTTCTTGTCTTTTCTGCAGCCGACAATGATATTGGCGCAGAAAGAGCCACCAAACCCAAGGCGGTTCCTTTTAAGAAATTCCTACGATCCATAAATATGTTCTTTAATTAGTTTTTTCAAAAATACCAAGGATGGTTTCACTGAGACAATGCCCTTTGTACCAACCTCATTGTTTATTCTCGACATAGAAATGAAATGGTAATCCAAATAGTCATCGGCCTTTGGATCCATGCTGTTGACTTTCACACGTCCGGAACTGTGGATATATTTTCCTCCACCGACATACATCGCCACATGCGTAACCTTACCAGATGTTGACCCAATGAATATCAGGTCGCCCGGCTCCGCCTCTGTCCGCCATGCTGCGCAGTCAACTTTCTTTCCCGTCAACGCCTGCTGCGAAGCGTCGCGCTGAAGGATTATGCCGTTTGAGAAATACGATGTGCGCACAAAACCTGAACAGTCAGCCATCTTTGCCGACATTCCGCCCCAAAGATATGGACGTCCCATCATTTTACGCGCATTTTTCTCTATCGTCTTGAAATCGTATGTCTGATTTGCCCACTCATCAAGTGCAGCTGCGTGTTTCTTAAGCACGAAACCCTCACGACCGTCTGGTATGGCAACTTTATAATACTTGCCTTTTTCTCCTTTTTTGACCAATATGTTGCCAAGCAACAAATCGGACACAATCGTTTGATTGTCGACTTTCGGTTTTTCATACATCGACGTCTCAAGTTCTGTGACAACAAGCCTGTCGGCTTTTTCCAGCTATAAAATTCTTCTTCTGAGATGAATTTAAGTGAATTGTCGGTGACATAACCTATATACTCATCAGGAGTCTGCACCATCGACATTCCGTCTTCTGATTTAAGGACTCGCACAGGCGTGCCCATTATCGCCTGCGATGTGAGTTCAGCACCGCTCGCGGCAGCACCTCTGACACATGCCACAGATATCGACACCAATGCCCATGGCCCCTTAACAGTTGCCTCTGGAAGAATCTTTATTTTATCTTCAAATTTTATGTTTAGTTTGTCAAGTCTTGCCAAAATATCGGATTTGGCCGATTGATTGTCGACATCTCCGGTCAGAACTTCCACTCCATCCACTGTTTTTGCCATGACGCTCCAAACTGCCACACGCGTATCGGGTGCATATTCCGCTTTAACTTCTTTCAGGACATCGACCACCGCTGCCGATTGTGCCACGATTCCGAATGTAGAACCAGCAGCCATAGACATCGCCATTAACAATACTTTCAAACTCATTTTTAAAAATTCTTTATTGGTTAATTAAATAGTATTGCAAATTTACTTGTTTGCGTTAGAATTCCAAAAGATATTCCACCTAAAAATTAAATAATTCCTCATATGTTTTTGTCAACATCGCAAATATTCACACAGAAGAAGTCCTTCTTCTTAAAAATCGCAAAAATCGACAATACGTATCACAAAAATATTGTATTTTTGTGAAAACATTAACCGCTATGAAGAAATATGTGATAAGCGTCGGCCGCCAATTCGGCAGTGGCGGACATGATATAGGAAAGAAACTCGCCGAACGCCTCGGCATCAAATTCTACGACAAGGAACTGCTGCTTGAGGCGGCCAAAGAAATTGGAGCGAATCCAGAATTGTTCAAAAAAAACGACGAGAAGCTCCCGTCATTCTACATCAACAATCTGTCAATGAACCTTGGGTTCTACATGCAACCTTTTGCCGCGAGTCCGGCATCATCATACTACGACAGCGTCCAAAAAAACGTATGCGACACTATCCGCGCAATTGCCGAACGCGAATCTTGTGTGATTATGGGACGGTGCGCAGATTTTCTTCTGCGCCACAACCCGTATTGTATCAACATTTTTATAAGCGCGTCACAAGATGCATGCGCTGAACGAATCACAAAGCGAATCGATGGTCTCACCATCGACGACGCCAAAGCGTTGGCAAAAAGACAAACAAACTACGTGCTGAATACTACAACTTCTACACCGACAAAGAATGGGGGCACTCTTCGTCATACGACTTGTGCATCGATTCGTCACGCCTCCCGGAGGAAGACGTGATAAATCAGATAATCTCATACGTCAACGCACGGTTGGCTCTTTAGCAATTAATGACTATCATTGTCGGGGATGTCCACAAAATCGACGTCCTCGACATTTTGTTTTGTCCGCTTTGACCGTAGTCTCTCAAACAGAACGCTTTCCAGCAGCGAGTGGAGCGAATAGACAATAAATGCTATTCCGACAATCAATGCCAGCCATTGTTGGACAATCTGTATGCCTACCGCAAACAAGACAATTCCACAAACCATGACTACCGACGGAATAATAAACACCCACACAGGATAGTCTACTGTCTTCTTCGCCGACATTATTCTCCAAAACTTATAAATCGCACCGACAATCAGCATCGTGGCAAACAAATATGAAAATATCTCCACAAAGAAACTGCTTGCCGCAACCATTGCAATTCCCAATGCCAAACTGCCTACGACCGGCACAGATGTCCACGCAACAGCTTTTGTCGGCAACACTCCATCCTTTCTCTTGACAAGCAACGCGACAAGCGACCATGCGCTGAACACGATAAAAAGAATTCCTACAGCCATCGACACCAAATCGAACACGCCTTTTCCGTTCGACCAAAGTACGATAAAGATTACGCCCAACACAAAGACTGAAATGTTAAGAATTAAATCGAATTTGTTTTTCATACACTTATTTTTTCACGAAGATACTTCTTTAATTTCAATAATCGGCATTTTCAAAGAAATTTCCGGCATTTTTTGCCTACCTTTGCAAATACCTTAGATTTGCAGCGGCAAACCGAAACTGAAATAGAAATGGTAAATTTGCAGTGAAAAAATAAATATTGAAAGAAAGGAAGACAGAGAGTGAACCATTTTGCGCCAGGGGAAATACCCGTGTTCATATTAGGACTCTCCGCCTTTCCCGTCCGGAGACCTGTATAAAAATATAACACCTGTTGTTAAGGTAGTTAGGTTAGGGACGAGTTCCTTTCTCTCGTTGTTTGTCAACTACAAAGTTATGCAAAATTTTTATTTCATCGGCATAGATGTCTCGAAAAAGAAACTGGACATCTGTGTAATGTCAAATTCAAAGGTCCTCAAAGAGGAACAAGTAAGTAATCACCCGCAGGCCATCGCCACTGTGATAGCCGGCATAAAAGAAGAACTGAGCATGAGCAACGACTGTTTCATCATCTGCGCGGAGCACACCGGCCAGTACACATATCCACTGATATGTGCCTGCAAGTCGGTAGGCAGCAAGCTGTGGCTTGAAAACGCCTCGCAGATAAAATACTGTTCCGGCGTAACACGCGGTAAAAATGACAAAGTGGACGCCCGCCGCATTGCCGAGTATGCCATGCGCTTCTTCGATAAAGCCAAGCCCTACCAGCGTCCTGCAGAGGAACTTATGCGCCTCAAGCAGCTGGAGGCGGAGCGCTCGCTCTACCTTACGGATATGGCGAAATACAAAGCGCAGCTGTCAGACCAGGAAGGCTTCATGGAGGATAAAATCTTCAAGCGCAAGGCAAAGCGTCTGAAGGAGATGATCAAGTCTCTTGAAAAGACGTTGAAAGAGATTGCCCAAGAGATGGCTGATGTCATCGATTCTTCGGAAGAGCTATCCCGACAGATGAGATTGCTTAAGTCTGTGGAAGGCGTCGGACCGGTTGTCGCTATGAACATGATTATAGCTACTGAAGCCTTTACACGCTTCGACAATCCCAGACAGTTCAACTGTTACGTCGGAGTCGCTCCATTCGCATACACATCCGGCTCGAGCCAACACTCTCGAAACAGAGTGTCTCAGCGGGCTGTAAAATACATAAAATGCCTCCTTCACATGGCTGCCGTGGCGATTGTCCATAAGAAGACAGGCGATCTGAAAACATATTTTGAAAGAAAAGTCGCCGAAGGAAAAAACAAAATGACCGTATTAAACGCAGTGCGAGCCAAGCTCGTGGCTAGAATGTTCGCCGTAATCAGAAATAATCGAGTTTATCAACCTATTTTATCAGTTTAGGCTTGCACAAATCATAAAAATATGGACGGACGCAGAAAATATTTGGCTCTCATCAACCCCATTTCAGGAAACGGCAAAAAAGACTATTTGCCGGAAGTCCTTGAGAAGAGGTTTGACGGTCACGACATAACCATACGGTTCACCCAACGCCCGAACCACGCATACGACCTTGCAAAAGCATCCGCAGCCGACGACTACTACGCTGTTATTGCTGTTGGCGGCGACGGAACAGTAAACGAAACAGCAAGTGCGCTGTGCCACACCGCCACAAAATTAGGCATCATACCAAGCGGTTCCGGAAACGGGCTTGCCAGACATCTGCGCATACCAATGGACATAAACAAAGCCATTGACATTATCCTTTCTGACGAATTCGACACCATCGACCACTGCACCGCCAACGGCCATCCGTTTTTTTGCACATGCGGCGTCGGATTTGATGCAAAAGTGAGTGAGAAATTCGCAAAAAGCACAAAACGCGGACCTCTCAACTACGTCAAAAGCGCTATCGGAGAATATCTACGCTATAGATCGCAACGATATAAATCACCACCCCCAACGGCGTCATAGCAGAGAAAGCATTCATCATCGCCTGCGGCAATGCGTCGCAATATGGCAACAACGCCTACATCGCGCCCAATGCCGATATGCACGACGGATTGATTGACGTCACCGTTGTGCTGCCGATAACACCTTTCGACACCGCCATTCTCGGGCTGCTGCTTTTCTCAAAACACATCGACCAGGACACAAATATCATCTCGTTCAGGACTCCGTCGTTGACAATTGAACGCGAACGCGAGGGCATCATACACCTGGACGGCGAGCCAATAATGATGGACGACAGAATCGACATCGTCTGCCACCCCCTCTCCTTGAATGTATTTTCCCGACTGCGCACTCCCGACAAAGGCAACTTCTTCACCAATATTGAGTCTTCTTTCTGGAATTTCATCAACTCAATCCGCTCCGAACTCAATGTTTAAAATCACAATATCCACACTGATTATATGTTTTGCAGCAGTTTCCTTTTTTTTACTAAAAAATATCCTTAAATTCGTACCATAATTTAGAACCATTAAAATAACATATAAACTCCAACATATAAATAATGAGTTACCTTAAGTTTGACAAGAACCTGCTCATAAACCTTGACCAATCTCTTCCAAAAGAGATTCTGCGCACAAATATGGCTGGTTCTTACCATTGCACCACTGTAATCGGGTGCAATACGCGAAAGCAACATGGACTTCTTGTCACTCCCATAAAAGAGATGAGCAATGACAATTACGTTCTGCTGTCATCGCTTGACGAGACCGTTATCCAGCACGGCGCTCCTTTTAATTTAGGAATACACCGCTACCGGAATGGCGCATACAGTCCAAACGGACACAAATACCTTCGTGAGTTTAATTGTGACACAATTCCGAAACTGACCTATCGAGTTGGAGGAGTGGTGCTGACAAAGGAAAAAGTATTTGTCGCCCACGAGAACCGAATAATGATTCGCTACACGCTACTTGAAGCACATTCTGCCACGACGTTGCAGTTCCAGCCATTCTTGGCTTTCCGCAACTCAATGGCATTGTGCAGCGAAAACTCTGCGATAAACACATCCTTTGAAGAGACCGAAAATGGTGTGTCATTCTGCTTGTACGAAGGCTACCCGAGGCTATATCTGCAATTCAACCACAAGCCCGAATTTGTCTACGATCCTCATTGGTACAACGGCCTTGAATACATCAAGGACATGGCTCGCGAGGAACCCTACACAGAAGACCTATGGGTTCCTGGATATTTCCAAATTCCAATTAAGAAAGGAGAAAGCATCATCTTCTCGGCAAGCACAGAGCCTGTAAAGCCTCGTGGTTTCCGCCAGACTTTCGAGAAAGAAGCACAAAACCGCACAAGTCGCACAAGCTTCTTCAATTGCTTGAAGAACTCGGCAAAACAATGCTATCTCCACGACAACGACAAGGATTACCTTATCGCAGGATATCCGTGGTTTAAAGTAATCGCCCGCGACCTTTTCATCGCATTGCCAGGAACCACATTGGCAATAAAGCACCGCCAAGACTTCGAGCGGATTATGGACACCGCTTCCGCTGCGCTTATAAAGTTGATGGACACTGGTGAAACAGACAAGACTATAGAGGATTTGGATTTGCCCGACATCCCATTGTGGGCTGCTTGGTGCATACAACAATATTACAAATTCACCAATCCTCAAGACACTCTAAAGAAATATGGCGCGTTGCTTGAAAAGATAATCAACCATATTATCGACGGCAAACAAAACAATCTATACATCGGCAAAGACGGACTTTTATCGACCGACGGAAGCAAAACCCCTGCCACATGGATGGACGCCATCAAGACCAATGGACTTCCCGTCGTTCCACGCACAGGATATGTTGTTGAATTCAATGCCCTTTGGTACAATGCATTGATGTTTGCCACAACTATTTTTGAAGAGCAAGGGAAGAGCCCTGAAAGAATTTACAAATGGAAAGAAACAGCAGAGTCATTAAAAACCGCATTTGTTGAAACTTTCCTTAACGACTATGGATACCTCTACGACTATGTAGACGGAAACTACATGGACTTAAGTGTACGTCCAAGCATGCTTATCGCTGTCGGTTGCGACTTCTCTCCTCTTGACAAAAGCCAGAGAAAAAAGGTGCTTGACTTCGTAACACGCGAATTGCTGACACCAAATGGAGTGCGCACGTTGAGTCCAAAAAGTTTTGGATACAACCCGTTCTTTGTAGGCAACAAAGTGCAACGGCAGCTTGCCTCATTCAACGGTCCTACACGTCCGTGGATGACAGGCTTCTACACCGACGCCTACCTCAAGGTGTTCGGCCATAGCGGCGTGGCATTCCTACGACGCATGCTGATTGGCTACGAAGACGATATGACCCGCGAATGCATCGGTTCAATATCCGAACTTTACGACGGCAACCCTCCATACACAGGTCACGGAGCAATCAGTTTTGCACCAAGTATCGGCGGTGTTCTCAGAGCGCTTGCCACATTAAACAGTTTTGACGTCTAACCTTCAGATTTTTCATCCACAAATGAAAGCCCTTATGTTTGGGTGGGAATTTCCACCACATATCTTGGGAGGTCTTGGCACTGCAAGTTACGGACTGACCAAAGGAATGGCAGAAAATGGGAATATGGATATTTCATTCGTCATTCCGAAACCGCATGGCGACGAGGACAAAAGTTTCGCCAGAATAATTGGAGCCTGCGACACTCCTATTGCTTGGCGCGACACGGATTGGGACTATGTCAATTCCCGCATTGGCAACGTCATGGACCCACAGTTGTATTTCGACTTGCGCGACCACATCTATGCCGACTTCAACTATATGAACGTCAACGACCTTGGATGCATCGACTTCTCAGGTCGCTATCCCGACAATCTTCTTGAAGAAATCAACAACTATTCCATCGTTGCCGGCGTTATCGCCCGCACAGTAGATTTCGACATTATCCACTCCCATGACTGGTTGACATATCCAGCCGGAATACATGCCAAACAAGTGACGGGCAAGCCGCTTGTAATCCACGTCCACGCAACCGACTTCGACCGGTCAAGAGGCAATGTGAACCCGACCGTGTTCGGAATCGAACGCGACGGCATGCTGAATGCTGACCATATTATCACAGTAAGCAACCTGACACGCCGCACCGTAATTGAGAAATATGGCATCGACCCTGCTAAAGTCACCACTGTGCACAATGCGGTTGAGCCTTTAAGTGAGGAGCTAAAGAACATTCAAGTTCCAAAGTCTAAAGAGAAAGTCGTGACATTCCTCGGCCGTATCACGATGCAGAAAGGTCCGGAATACTTCGTTGAAGCCGCGGCTAAAGTGCTGCAGAAGGTACACAATGTCAGATTTGTGATGGCAGGAAGCGGTGATATGATGGAAAAAATGATAAATCTCGCCGCTCAGAAGGACATTGCCGACAGATTTCATTTCCCTGGATTCCAAAGGCAAACAGGTATATGAAATGCTGAAAGCCTCTGACGTATACATAATGCCTTCCGTATCCGAGCCTTTCGGCATCTCTCCATTGGAGGCGATGCAAATGGGTGTGCCGTCGATAATCTCAAAACAATCTGGATGCGCGGAAATTCTCAACCACGTGATTAAAACCGACTATTGGGACATTGACGCAATGGCCGACGCCATCTACTCCATAATCACCTATCCGGCAATGTACAAACAACTGCATGACGAAGGATTGACGGAAGTCAACGGAATACAATGGATCAAAGCCGGAAAGAAAGTCATTGACATTTACAACAATTTGTTAAACCATTAAACATCATACCACTATGAATGCTGTTTGCTTATATTTCAAAATACACCAACCATTCAGACTTAAACGCTATCGTTTCTTCGACATAGGTAACGACCATTATTATTACGATGATTTCTCAAACGATGAGATAATCACAAAAATCGCCCAACGCTCGTACCTACCCGCCAACGAGTTGCTTCTCCAGATGATAAATGATTCTGGCAGAAAATTCAAGTGCGCATTCTCCATTTCAGGCACTGCCATCGAACAGCTACAGCAATACGTTCCTGAATTCATTGACTCGATGCGCAAACTTGTCGACACCGGATGCGTCGAATTCCTTTCCGAAACCTACGACCACTCCCTTGCATCAATTGCAAATGAGGAAGAATTCCGCCGTCAGGTAGAACAACATGATAAACTCATATACGAATTGTTCGGGATAAAATCTAAAGTATTCTGCAACACGGAGTTTATATTCAACGATGAAATAGCATCGACCATCAACTCAATGGGCTTCAAGGCAGTGCTAACCGAGGGCGCACGCCACATTTTAGGATGGAAATCTCCAAACTATGTATACACATCAGCCGGTGCTCCTAAGATGAAGATGCTGTTGAGAAATGCTAAGTTGTCGGAAGACATCGCAAAACGTTTTGCAGATTCCTCTTGGCATGAATATCCGCTGACAGCCGACAAATACGTTTCTTGGATTGCCCAAAGTCCAAAGGAGGAACAAATCACAAACATTTTCCTCAACTACGAGGCCCTTGGCGACAGCAATCCTCGCGAAACTGGCATCTTCGACTTCTTCAGAGCCATACCACGATTTGCGGCAGAGAACGGCATTGAATTCTGGACTCCTTCAGAAGCTGTGTCTAAATTGAAACCTGTCGACATCATTTCAATTACGCACCCCATTTCTGGAGCAGACGAAGCAAGAGACACAAGCGCTTGGCTTGGAAACCAATTGCAGAATGAGGCTTTCAACAAATTATACTCAGTTTCCGAGCGCGTCCACTTATGCTCTGACAAGCGTCTTCTTCAAGATTGGAATTATCTCCAATCGTCCGACCATTTCTTCTATATGAGCACCAAGCACTTTGGAGACGGCGCTGTTCACGCAATGTTCAGTCCTTACGAATCGCCATATCAGGCATTCACCAATTATATGAATGTGCTCGCAGATTTCATTGTCAGGGTCGAGGAGCAATTCCCATTGACAATCGAAAACGAGGAGTTGAATGCGCTTCTCACAACCATAAAGAATCAAGAAAGCGAAATCGAGATGCTCAACAAAGAACTCAGAGCTCTTAAAGCCGCTAAGATAGACGCAGAAGTCAACGAAGCCGCACCGAAAGAAAAGAAATCAGCGACTAAAAAGACTGCTGCGAAAAAAGCTCCCGCAAAAAAAGCGGCGACCAAGAAGGATGCTAAATAATTAAAAGATCATAAGGCTGTAAATGAGCTTATACACTCTCATACAGCCTTTTTCATAATAACCTAAAAACAAGTTCTTATGTTAAATAAAAAAGTTGAAGAAGCACTGAACGCCCAAATCAATGCGGAATTTTGGTCTGCCTATCTCTATCTTTCAATGTCAGCCTATTTTGAGGCAGAAGGAAAGAGCGGCTTTGCCAATTGGTTCAGAGTTCAATTCAAAGAAGAACAGGCACACGCTGAAATATTTATGAATTTCATCCAATCCCGCGGAGGCCGTGTCATTCTCAAAGCCATCGATGAAGTTCCGACATCTTGGGAAAGCCCGCTTGATGTGTTTAAAGAGACTCTTAAACATGAACAAAAAGTAACATCGTTGATCAATGAGCTATACTCCATTGCAGAAGAAGCGAAGGACTATGCCACAAGAAACACTCTCACATGGTTCATCGACGAGCAAGTAGAAGAGGAAAAGACTGCGCAGGAGTATATCGACACGCTCAGCCTTATCGGAGACAACGGTTATGGCTTATACCAACTTGACAAAGAACTTGCCGCAAGGGTATACAACATTCCCACGCCTCTTGCAAACACAGGCAACTAACCCATACAACGAAACGAGCAAGAGGACGCCAGCCTTATCTTCATCCATCTTGCTCGTTTTATTTTATGCTTCTTTCAATGATAGCGTTTTGGAAATTGGAATATAATCGACAACGCAACCATCAAACCAAGAGCGAAAGGATAATAAAGATGCGGCAGGATTGACACAGTTGAGATTCCAGCCAAAGACGCCGCCATAAGCACCTGCGCTCCATAAGGGATAAAACATTGTGCCACACAGGAACAGGTATCAAGCAGACTTGCCGTCTTTCGTGAATCCAAGCCATATTTCTCGGAAATCTGCCGAGCAAGGCCTCCCACTGTTATTATTGCAATCGTATTGTTTGCTGTGCACATATTAACTACAGCCACAAGCTGCGAAATCATTGTCTGAGCGCCACGCTTTCCCTTTATTCCTCTCGACATCCTGTCAATGAGAAAACTTATGCCCCCATTGTGCTGTATCAGCCCAAGCATTCCTGACGCAAGCAATGTCACAACAATAAGATTGCCCATTGAGTCGACACCCTCCCCCATAAAGCCAAGCATCGACAGCGCATCAGTATCGGCATACGTCAAGCCGACAACAAATGCAGCAACAATACCGATGAGCAGCACCAACAGCACATTCAATCCAACCACAGCCAAGACTATGACCAGCAGGTATGGCATTATCAGCTGCCAATCGACAGACACTGTGGCGACTTGTGTCTCCACACTGCCGCCTATCACAAAGTATATTGCCAATATGACCAACGCCGCAGGCACTGTCAACCAGATGTTAACGTTGAACTTGTCGCGCATCGAACAGCCTTGCGACCGCGTGGCGGCAATCGTAGTGTCTGATATAAACGACAGGTTGTCACCAAAGAAAGAACCTCCGACAACCACTGCGACAAACATCGGAATACTTCCGCCAATCTCCCCGGCAATACCCATTGCGACAGGAGTAAGGGCGACAACCGTTCCCACTGACGTGCCAACCGCCATTGAGATAAAGCAAGCCGCCAAAAAGAGCCCCGGCATCAAATATCCCGCCGGCAACACACTAAGCGTCAAATTAACCGTTGCCTCTGTGGCACCAACCTTTTGTGCCAGCATGGCAAACGCTCCGGCAAGGATAAATATCCATACCATATATATTACATCACTGTTGGCCGCGCCTCTGGAAAACACCTTCAACCGTTCCGTCAACGGCAACCGGGCGGTTGTGGCGACGCCCCATACAGACGACAAAACAAAAGCCACCGACAACGGCACCGTGTAAAAATCGCCCACAAATATCGACAGCCCGACATACATCACCAAGAAAACCATCAATGGGCTCAACGCTATAAGCCCTTTCCCTGTCGGGACATATTGTTCTTTCTGCATTTATTCTGAATATTTAAAATGCAAAGTTACAACATTTTTGCCTATGCGCCTGTCAAACCACACCGTTCAATGCCCATTTAGTAAAAATTTGCTATTGTAGTAACATTTTTTGTCCACTTTTTCCAAAGAAAATTCTTACCTTTGCAAAAAATAACAATAAAGTTTAACTACATACTTATTATGACAAAGAAAAGCCCATTACAGATTGCGCGCGCAGCCTACAAGCCAAAATTGCCACAGGCTCTTTGCGGCGCTGTTAAGGTGATTGAGGGAGAACCTACACAGTCAGTAGCCAACCAAGCCGAAATCAAGGAATTATTTCCTCAAACATACGGTCTTCCTGTTTTGAAATTCGATGTTGACTCTTCTGCAAAAAACAAGGTAAAAGAGCCAATCAACGTCGGTGTTATCCTCTCAGGCGGTCAAGCTCCTGGCGGACACAACGTAATCAGCGGTTTGTTTGACGGTTTGAAATCCATCAACAAAGACAGCCGTCTTTACGGTTTCCTTCTCGGCCCGGGCGGTCTTGTTGACCATAAATATGTTGAATTGACAGCTAATGTAATCGACGACTATCGCAACACTGGTGGTTTCGACATCATCGGGTCCGGTCGTACCAAATTGGAAAAGAAAGAGCAGTTCGACAAAGGTCTTGAAATACTCAAAGAATTAAACATCAAAGCATTGGTAATCATCGGTGGTGATGATTCCAACACAAATGCCGCTGTCCTTGCTGAATACTACAAGCAAATCGGTGCAGGCGTACAGGTTATCGGATGCCCGAAAACCATTGACGGCGACTTGAAGAACGACGTCATTGAGGTTTCTTTCGGATTTGACACAGCTTGCAAAGTTTACTCTGAGGTTATCGGCAACATCCAGCGTGACTGCAACTCTGCAAAGAAATATTGGCACTTCATCAAATTGATGGGTCGCTCCGCATCTCACATCGCATTGGAATGCGCACTTCAAGTTCAGCCTAACGTATGTATCGTTTCTGAAGAAGTCGAGGCAAAAAATATGACTCTCAACGATGTTGTAAACTACATCGCTGACATCGTTGCCGCACGTGCTAAAGACGGCAACAACTTCGGCACAGTCCTTATCCCAGAGGGTCTTATCGAGTTTATCCCGGCAATGAAAGCTCTTATCGCCGAATTGAACGACTTGCTCGCTGTCAAGGGTGCTGAGTTTGCAGCCGTGGCAAAAGACAAACAACGTCAGTTCATCATCGACAACCTCACTAAAGACAACGCTACAATCTACGCCAGCCTTCCAGAAGGCGTGGCTCGTCAACTTTCTCTCGACCGCGACCCTCACGGAAACGTTCAGGTTTCGCTCATCGAGACAGAAAAATTGCTCAGCGAAATGGTAGGCAACCGTTTGGCTGAAATGAAAGCTGCCAACGCTTACGACGGCAAATTCTCTGCCCTCCACCACTTCTTCGGATATGAAGGACGTTGCGCTGACCCGACAAACTTTGATGCAGACTACTGCTACGCCCTCGGCTTCAACGCTTCTCAACTCATCAAGGCTGGTGTGACTGGCTATATGTCGTCAATACGCAACTTGACGAAACCTTCTGTTCAATGGATCGCAGGCGGTATTCCTATCACTATGATGATGAACATGGAGCGTCGTAACGGCGAAATGAAGCCGGTTATCCAAAAGGCTCTCGTTAAACTTGACGGTGGTCCGTTCAAGAAATTTGCTGAAAGCCGCGAAAAATGGGCAAAGGAGACAAGCTACGTCTACCCAGGTCCTATCCAATACTTTGGTCCTGCTGAGGTTTGCGACCTACCTCCAAAGACTTTGGTTTACGAACAACAAGGAAAATAATATATTTTCTCATTAACTCAAGGCTTGCAACCTATGGTCCGATTGTCAATTCCGGCAATCGGACCATTTTTTGCATACAACGCCATCGCCTGTGCAAATAATAGAATAAATATTTCCTATATCACACAAAAAATCTTACTTTGCAAAAGAATTCATACGCCGCCTACAACGCTGCGACATAGACCGACTTAACGACATAGAAATGAAAAAAATACTTATACGCACTGCAACCGGACTCGTATATATTGCGCTGATTCTTATCGCCACACTATGCGGTCCATATGCGTTCCTGTCCATATTCAGTATAATAGCAGCTTTAGGCATTGCCGAGATGCTGAAACTATGCACAAAAGACGAGAAGCCGTCTGTCGCCACAACTGTTATCGACATCTTGGGCGGGATGGCTTTTTTTATTCTGTCTTTTTCACACTATTTCCCCGATTTCTGTAATCAATCCACTATGGGCCGGCATCGGATACATGCTCCTGCGCGGCATAATGCAACTCTACGACAAGCGCCGCAATGCCATCCGCCAACTAAGTGCGTCATATATGGCCATGTTTCTTGTCGTCTTTCCATTGTCATTGCTCAGCAAACTGTATCTTGAAGCCAACGGGCACACAACACTGCTCGCCTGCCTAATTTTCATCTGGATGAACGACACTGGAGCCTTCTGTGTCGGATCGTTGATTGGACGCCACCGTCTGTTTGAGCGCATCTCGCCAAAGAAATCGTGGGAAGGATTTTGGGGCGGTTTGTTTTTCACCATTGTGGCGGCTGTGATTATAGGCACTTACTTTCCTGCCTATTTCTCTGAATTTGACGTCATCCGATGGGTAGGGCTGGCCATCGTTGTTTCCGCATTCTCCACGTGGGGCGACCTTGCAGAATCTATGGTGAAGCGCACCGCAGGAGTAAAAGATTCCGGACATCTGTTGCCGGGGCATGGCGGCATACTTGACCGCATAGACAGCCTGCTGTTCGTTGTCCCTGCTGTTTTAATCTACATCAATTTTGTAATCTAACATATAAATTTCAAATATAAATGAGCAATCAAAGATATGACCTCCGCGGTGTTTCTGCATCAAAAGAAGATGTACACAACGCCATTAAGAATGTCGACAAGGGACTGTTTCCTAAAGCATTCTGCAAATAATTCCAGACATTCTCTGCGGAGACAAAGACTACTGCAACATTATGCACGCCGACGGTGCAGGCACAAAGTCGTCGCTCGCCTACGCTTATTGGAAAGAAACTGGCGACCTCGGTGTTTGGAAAGGCATCGCGCAAGATGCTCTTATAATGAATATCGACGACCTGCTCTGTGTCGGCGCCACCGACAACATCCTGTTGTCGTCGACAATAGGCCGCAACAAACTGCTTATCCCCGGCGAAGTGATTGCCGCAATCATCAACGGCACTGAGGAACTGCTCTCCGAACTGCGCGAACTCGGTGTGGGAATCTACAGCACCGGTGGCGAGACCGCTGATGTGGGCGACCTTGTGCGCACCATCATTGTAGACAGCACCGTCACATGCCGTATGCGCCGCGATGATGTGATAAACAACGCCAATATTGCCGGAGGTGACGTAATTGTAGGTATGGCGTCATTTGGCAAAGCCTCATATGAGCACGAATACAACGGCGGCATGGGCAGCAACGGACTGACATCTGCCCGCCACGACGTGTTTGCTAAATACATCGCTGAGAAATATCCGGAAACATTCGACAAAAATGTTCCCGACGAACTAATATATTCTGGTGGTCTGAAGCTAACAGATGAAGTGCCTGAAACAGGCTTGACCGCCGGCAAACTCGTGTTGTCGCCAACCAGGACCTATGCACCTGTCATTAAAAAGCTGCTCGACCTTATGCGACCTCGCATCCACGGCATGGTGCACTGCAGCGGCGGAGCGCAGACCAAAGTGATGCACTTTGTTGAAACAAACACGTTGTCAAGGACAATCTATTTCCTGTTCCTCCATTGTTCCGCATAATTCAGGAACAATCGGGCACCGATTGGAAAGAAATGTACAAAGTGTTCAATATGGGCCACCGTATGGAAGTTTATGTAGCACCGGAAGACGCACAGGCGGTTATCGATGTCGCCAAATCATTCAACATCGACGCTCGCATTGTCGGCCGCGTGGACGACGCTCCTGCAAACCGTCTTACAATCAAGTCGGAGCACGGTGTGTTTGAATACTAATTCTGCTGTGAGATGAAACGCCTCGTCCATCTTATATGCCTGATTGCCGCGCTGTGGTGCGGCTTTCTGGCAACGGGATGCGGCGGCAAAGGCGGGACACAAGGAGAAGCGGCCGATTCGTTGGAAATGCGTCTGCACGACACAATCGTTGTGGGCACACTCTACAGTCCTACCTCATATTTCATCTATCGTGGCGACCCTATGGGTTACCACTATGATCTTATACAAAAATTTGCGAAGGACAACCATGTGCATATCCAATTCAAGACTGTGCGCAACATGGCTGCCCTTCTCTCTTTGCTTGACTCTGCAAAAATAGACATCATTGCCTACAACATTCCCATGACCGCTGAATTCAAGAAGCGAGTGCGACACTGCGGCATTGAAAACATCAACCACCAAGTGCTGATACAGCCCGCTGGCAACAACAAGCCTCGCATCACAGACGTCACCCAACTCGTGGGCAAGACTGTCGTGGTTGAAAAAGGCTCAAAGTACGAGTCTCGCATGCGCAACCTTAACAACGAGCTCGGCGGCGGCATAAAGATTGAGGCGATAAGAAAGACACCTTGATTTCAGAGGACATGATTGAAATGGTGGCAGAAGGAGAAATACCACTGACAGTGGTCGACAGCGACATCGCCAAACTCAACCACACATACTATGACAACATCGACATAGGTATTGCCGTCAGCTTCCCACAAAAATCGGCATGGGCTGTGCGAGAAGACGATAAATGGCTTGCTGAAGCCATCGACCGATGGGCAAAGATGCCCGAAGTAACACAGTCGGAAAAAGAACTCTACAAACACTATTTCGAGCAGAGCAAACTCCGCCGTTCCAGAGATTTAGACATGCGAAACCTGCGACGCGGAGAAATTTCCACATACGACAATCTTTCAAGACATACGCCAAGACAATCGGTTGGGACTGGCGTCTGCTTGCCGCACAGGGCTATGTTGAGTCGCATTTTGACCCAAACGCCACATCCTGGGCAGGCGCTCGCGGACTGATGCAACTGATGCCCCGCACAGCCGCCCACTACGGTCGGCACGATGGCTCAATCACCGACCCAGACAACAGCGTATATGCCGCCTCACGATATATTGCCGACCTCAACCGCATTCTCTCGTCCTACGTCAAAGACCGCAACGAGCGAATAAAGTTTATCCTTGCCGCATACAACTCTGGAATAGCCCATATCTACGACGCTATAGCGCTTGCCCGCAAGCATGGAAAAAACCCTGCATTGTGGCACGACAACGTAAGCGAGGCACTGATGATGAAATCAAACCCTGAATACTATAACGACCCCGTATGCCGCTACGGATATTTCCGCGGTCGCCAAACCGTGGAATATGTCAAAGAAGTGACTCGCGTATATGAACGGTTCAAAGGAAAATGAGAAAATCCAACATTATTTCGTATATTTGTAAAAGATAAGCTGCATCTCGGCAGACAAACAACTATAAGACCAATGAACGACAAACTTATAATTTACCAGATTCTGACAAGGCTGTTCACAAACGGCAACAAATACTGCGTGCCTAACGGCACTATCGAGCAAAACGGTTGCGGAAAGATGAACGACATCACAAGCCATGTGCTGGAATCCATACGCAGTCTTGGCTCAACACATGTGTGGTATACAGGCATTATTGAACATGCCGCCAAGACCGACTATTCGCGATTCGGCATACGTCCTGACAATCCATATATCGTCAAAGGCCGCGCCGGTTCGCCATATGCCATAAAGGATTATTACGACATTGACCCCGATTTGGCTGTGAGCGTACCCGACAGAATGAAGGAATTTGAGGCACTCGTGGACCGCACTCACAAAGCCGGCCTTAAAGTGATAATCGACTTCGTGCCAAACCACGTGGCTCGCCAATACCATTCAGATGCGGCCCCGGCTGGCGTGAAAGACTTCAGTGCCGACGACGACACTACAAAGTTTTTCAGCCCCAACAACAACTTTTACTACATCCCGCAACAGAAATTCGCCCCGTCAATCGACTTGGGCGAAGGAAAGTCGGCATACGTAGAATTTCCTGCAAAAGCATCGGGAAACGATTGTTTCAACGCGTTCCCCGGACAATATGACTGGTATGAGACTGTAAAATTAAACTACGGCGTCGACTACGGCGACGGCTCACGCCATTTCTCTCCTACTCCCGACACTTGGCTGAAGATGCTCAACATCCTTCGGTTCTGGGCAGGAAAAGGCGTAGACGGCTTCCGGTGCGACATGGCGCACATGGTGCCTGTAGAGTTTTGGGAATGGGCTATCAAAGCTGTAAAAGAAATATCCCGATGTCAAATTCATCGCCGAACTTTACGACGTGAGCATATACCGCGACTACATATACCGCGGTGGTTTCGACTACCTATACGACAAAGTAAACCTATATGACCGTCTGCGCGGCATTATGTGCAGCAACGTGTCTGCCGCACAGATCACGCAATGTTGGCAAACAGTAGACGGCATAGGCAACCATATGCTCAACTTTCTCGAGAACCATGACGAGCAGCGCATCGCATCACGCGAGTTTGCAGGAAACGCCCAACTGGCGATACCGGCATTGGTGGTCAGCGCAACCCTGTCGACCGGACCAATGATGGTGTATGCCGGACAGGAACTGGGAGAAAAAGCGGAAGACGCCGAGGGATTCAGCGGGCTCGACGGACGCACAACCATCTTTGACTATTGGAGCGTGCCATCGCTGCGCCGTTGGATGAACGGAGGCAAATGCAACAACGAACTGCTCTCCGATGAGGAAGTGCGACTACGCGACACGTACAAGAAAGTGCTCAACGCTGCCAAAAACGAGCCGGCAATCAGCCGCGGACAGTTTTTCGACGTAATGTATGTGAATTACAACAACCCGACCCTCGACCCCACCGCCAATACGCATATCTGCGCAAAGACGGAGACGAGGTAATCGTTATTGTAACTAATTTCGGCGCCGAAGCCAACTGCCAAATCGCAATTCCTCAGCACGCATTCGACATACTTCACTTAGAGAAAGGCACTTATGTCGCAACAGAAATTATCAGCGGCAAACGTCAGAAAAAAACGCTGTCGCCCGACGCTCCATTCCAAACAGCTGTCGCTGCAAACAGCGCCGCCATGTGGAAAATCAAACTTACACGACAAAATGCCTCTCCGAAGAAAAAATCTTCCATAAAGGGCGGTCGGGATAAATAAAAAGTAGTACTTTTGCATCAAAATTCAGCAACAATAGTTATGAATACAAACTTGCCACCTTACAAAATTTTCTCAGGAACAAAATCGCATTATCTGGCTGAGGCCATCTGCGCAGAACTTGGTGTTGAACTTGGAAATGAACATCCAGCGATTTGCCGATGGTGAATTCGAAGTATCATTCGAAGAATCAATCCGCGGTTGCGAAGTGTTCTTGGTTCAGTCAACATTCCCCAACACCGACAATTTGATGGAGCTTCTGCTCATGATTGACGCAGCAAAGCGCGCGTCGGCAAAGTCGGTTATCGCCGTAATCCCATACTTCGGATGGGCTCGTCAAGACCGCAAGGACAAGCCTCGCGTGTCAATCGCAGCAAAACTCGTTGCCGACCTGCTCAGCACCGCCGGAATCGACCGTTTGATTACGATGGACCTGCACGCAGACCAAATTCAAGGCTTCTTCAACGTGCCAGTCGACCACCTCTACGCTTCATCGGTGTTTATCCCATATATCGAATCCCTCAATCTCAAGG
This sequence comes from Bacteroidales bacterium, assembly GCA_022009815.1. Lineage (GTDB taxonomy): Bacteria > Bacteroidota > Bacteroidia > Bacteroidales > Muribaculaceae > Limisoma. The sequence continues at coordinate 2,333,980 of CP091725.1, read as the reverse complement.
ATTTGGTTATTGCAACACCTGACGTCGGAGGCGCGAAACGCGCAAACAGCTACGCAAAATATCTCAACGTGCCATTGGTGCTCTGCCACAAGCAAAGAGCCAAAGCAAACGTCGTTGAGAACATGACAGTAATCGGTGAAGTTGAAGACAAAGACGTAATCATCATCGACGATATGGTCGATACGGCCGGAACCATCACCAAAGCAGCCAACCTCATGAAAGAGAAAGGCGCGAAATCAGTACGTGCTCTCGCCTCTCACGCCATCATGAGCGACCCCGCTTCAGAACGCGTTGACGAATGCGCATTGACCGAAATCATCTTCTCCAACAGCATCCCTTATAAAGGAAACAGCAAGAAAGTGACCACATTGTCAATCGCCCCATTGTTTGCCGACACAATCCGTCGCGTACACAAATACGAGTCAATCAGTTCTCAATATCTGATTAAATAATTGTCTACGACATATTAAAATAGCGACGGCAGCTGGTAGTCCAGTTGCCGTCGCCATTTTTAAACCATATTGCAGACTTCTCATATTCACCCCAAAAGCTTGAACTGAGCATCAGTTTCTTTTATGTCATTAAATTACTAAAAATCAGTGAATTCACCAAACAAATCGGCGACTATTCCAGTCACCGATTTCCTTTTTCTTCACCATTTTTTCAAACACCTCTTATCCCAAACCCGCGTTCAGAGTATGAAAAAGGGCTGCGCCGTAAACCTTATTTACGACACAGCCCCTTTTTATTGACCGTCTTCTGCGTTTGTTAGAAATTAACATTAACATCAGCACCAGCGTTGGCATCTGCCCAATCCACTATTGCAGCATCAAACGTGATTGGCGAAAGAATCGGCTCACCATGGTCGTCATAACCACCTCCGAAAATAAGGGTGTAGATGTAACGCTTGCCCGGTTCCCATCCTGTTGCATTGTCGAATGGAACATATACCGTCGTGTATGCCGCAGCCGAACCGATAAGATATGAATCGTTTTGCTTCAATTTCATAGAAATCTCCAAATAGCACTCCTTTTTGTTGTCAGCCTCAAGCTTTGACACCGCAGCACCAGCAGAATAAGTGCTCCACTTGGTCAACTTCTGAGGTATCATCATCAGCGGGCTTGCCATATCTGAAAGATCAACAGCTACGGTCTTGTTGGTCTTAACGTTAGCCGCATTGAGTTTTACGGTTGCAATAGAAACAGCTTCATCTGGAGAAGTGCTCCAATTGCTCATCGCAGGCTCGTCTGCAGGAAGCGTAAACGTACCGCTATGGACAAAGTTGTGAATCTTTACATTTTCGACATCAACCTCAAGAATGCTTGACGTGGTTTTTGCCTTGAACACCACCTGCGACAAGATGTGCTTGAATTTCATCTGCACAGCCGTTTTTCCATTGTTTTCTTTATTGCGGCCTTTGGTCACAGCATACATAACATCATGGTTTGTTCCCGTAGAATTGTACTCATCAACAGTTGCATAAGTTATTGTCTTTGCAGTCGATGTCATGTCATAGGCAAACCCTGAAGAACAAGATCATCCGTGATAGCTGGACTTACAGCATAGAAATCAACATCTCCAGAAGTTGGCCAATATGCCACCTTGTCCGGGTCGTCATAATCCCACGCCGATGTCTTGTACACAATCTTAACGCCATGGTCTGAAGCTCCAGACACGTGTTTTCCTCCCATAAACAACGCATTGTCGCTGCTCATAAAAGCCATCACATCAAAGTTGGTTGAGGTAAGGTTATGTGTGCCAATCGGTGTGGTACGGGTGTCTGACAATCCTGAGATTCCGGCAAAGCGGATTGCATTGGACTCCGACTTACCTACATTAGCCAATTCCTCCTCATTCGAGCAACTTGCAAACACTGTTGCAACCGCTGCCATTGCTAAAATTTTTCCAATTTTCATTTTTCTTAAATTTTTAAATGATTTATGATTAATCTATAATACCTAAAATCCGCAAGCAATCTCAATGGCAATCTCAATTGCAGTAAAGAGCTTGAACACTATGCATCATGATAGTATGAGCGTGAATTTTTGTCCGATTTGTGCATACCTTCCCCTTACCCCCACAATGCGACTTGAGGCAATACGCAGATTAAAAACCATAAGGAACGGACTTTATCCGAATCCAGTTTTTGAAAGGTCTTGCATAAGCCCGGTTTTTCAGTATAGATATTCAGCACGTATTGCCTTGCTGTCATGATCCACTTGGCAGGTACGGAGATGAAGCTGAAGACAAAAGCCTTTATGCGACTCGTTTCCTTGAGCCCGAAAGCCTTGGTGTCAAGCTTGCTAATGATGGTCTTATAGAAATTGTGTATCAATGCCGTAAGCAGAAGGAATACAGTGTTCTCTGACATGAACGACTTGGGGAGCCTGTTCCAGCCGAATCCGTTGTTCATATCATCGAATATACGCTCTTTGCCCCCACGCTTGTTGTAAAATTCGACGATGTCTCTTGTTGATGAGTCATAATCGTTGGTAAGAATGGATCTGTAGGTGTATTCACCTTCCCACAAGTCAAGCTCTCCATCCATGCGCTTTTTGTCTCTGGATGACAAGACGATAGCACTTGCCTTCCCATTTCTCAACGAGAATGGAATTGAGTTCGAACTGGATGCCGTTAATCTCCTCCGTCTTCCATCCTCTCAGAGCAAAGATGTCATTGTAGAGCGAACTGCATCGGTTGGCACGGATGTAGAAATGTTTGCAATGCTTCTCTATCTCACTGACGATTTCCTTCGAGCAGGAACCGCAGTCTGCCCTGAAGCGATTTACACGGATGTTCTGGGATTCCAGAAGAGCGAAGAATCTCTTATGGGTGTCTGCCTGATGAAAACGCACATTCGTGTTACCATCGCTGTTCTCGATATAGACTATCTTGTCACCGATAACATATACGCCAGGCCTGTAGCCGAGGAACTTTTTGTAGGTCGGTTTTGCATCATACTTCTCCGTTTCAAGGAACTGATGGTCAAAGTCAACATCGTATTCCTCAATTTCCTTCAACTCGCCTGTAGAAACCAAAGCGTTTATAAGCAATGTGTTGAGTTTGTCTGCAGTATTGAAATCATAGGTCTTGCCTTGGTCGGAAGTATAGGAGATGTTTTCCTGTGTCAGTTCCTTGATGGCTCTGAGGATGGTATCAGAGCTGCATGTACGAAGGGTAGGATGATACGAGAGATGGCGCATCAGTTGTGACGTTACATCTTCCACGCATGAGCCGCCACAGAAATAAACGCTCATCAGCGAACGGACTATCTCGCTGAACTGATATCCGAAGATACTGCTGCATCTCTGACCCAGTGTTGAGTCGATAACGGGTGAAAGCATGGAGTCAAATTTCTCCATGATTGAAAAAATTCCTCCAAAAGGTGTGAGTTTCTCAGATTTAATTTGTATTTTTGCCATGTCATATTAGAGTTTTGCTTGTTTTCTTTTTGCAACACTAAGATAAGTGAAAATTCTGACATGGCAAAATCCTGGGCAACTTTTTGTTGCTCAGGAACTTATAAATAAAGTTAAAATAGTGTTGCGGAATTAAGGTAATATTATGTCTGATTCTATATCTCCCCACTCGTCAACACTCGGATCAAATCCGAAATTGCCTGAGTTGCCACCATGTTTGTCGAGATTCAAATCTGTGTCGATCACAATGTCTACATTTTTCAGATGTCCCTTTTGACTATTTATCTGTTGAGTGACGTCATATTCACCTTTCACCATTTTACCGCTGGCTGTGCGTATATATAGTATTGTTTTATACACATCGCAATCAGCAGCTCCAAAGGTGTAGCACCAACTTGTAATCACATCATCGTTTCTCTCCATAGCAAAACAGATGTCTGCTTTCGACTCATGGATTTCATTGTCGCCGCCAACAGAATACTCGCTGCACATCGCCCGCTGGACAGCCACACACTCCGAAAAGTTTTGCAGATTTTTCACGCCGCGCACCGTGTATGTGTAGCGACACACCATAGGTGCCACCGGAAGCACTATTATCTGCTCGCAGCCAATCTTTACTTCCACTTCCATAGCAACCATACGCCCTCCACACAAATAGTCGGGCGTGCGGAAAGCCTCGACGTCGCCAACCTGCGCGACACCTGTCGTTGCGGCTATCGACGAAAAACCGTCGGCTCCGTTGTATTTCACCCTCTGCGTGTCGTTGTTGAAGCACACCACATCGTAAACCCCTGAAGGAATTTCTACGCAGCCACCTTTTTCCCCAACGAAATCGCGAACAATCTCCTCTCCTCCATTCCGAGGATAAAATATCACCCGCATACCGCCGGGAGAATAAGCCGCCGGCATCTGGCTCCACTCAAACTCCACCGACACCTTGGCGGAATGTGGATGGCTGTAGCATAACTCTTTATGCTCGCACGACACAACTATCATCGACAACACCATCAACAACGCATATGTAGCAATCAGTCTCTTCATATCCGTCACTTGGTCTTGTTAGTGTTTCCTCTTCCAATCAGCCATACAAGCGAAATCTCCGCTTTTGTCGGGCCAATCCAATGTCTGCGTTTGGTGGATTGCCAAACGTAATGGCCGTCCTGTGGCAAATATTCCTTATATTCTCCACCCATATAGCCAAGCCCGATAGAAAAATCTATATTCAGCCGCTTGCCACCGGAAGCGAATATCCGTATGACATGCCAGCCGCATAACTCCAACGGTCGGCAAGATATCCGCGTCCGCCAAGTTCAAAGTCATAGGTCACAATCTGCGCATACGCCCCAATGTGGTGACCGGTCAGAGGCTTCCTCTTGGCAGCCGAACCCAACCACTTTCTCAATTCCACATCACCGCCATAAGTACGCCAATAATTATGCACGCGGTCGCTTTTCCACCATGCATACATCCAATATGCGTCAATGCTCCAGTTCTTTCCAAGATATATCTCCAAGCCGCCGTTGGGCACAAGCAATGCATCATAGAGCATATTGGTCTTTACCCTGCATACCACGGCTTTTTTTGCGCCTCCGGCATTACATCCACTCCGGTTGAAATGCGGATTTCCGCAGGCTCTGGCTTCAAGCAACGCCCTACTGTCGGACACCAAATCGTCGATGCGATACACAGCCACCACTTTCACCCCCGCTTTTCTCAACTCGGGGAAAGTCGATTGTACATATATCTATATGGCTTTCCTCCGTCAAGAGCCTTCAACTGGGCGAACATCCTGTCTTCAGACTCTTTGTCATTTGGCATAGCAAGACGACAAAGCAAATCCAATGTTGCTTCGCGCGATGGCAATCCACAATCGTCCACGGCAAGAGCGTACAAGCCTTTCCAGTCGCGTCCCACAGCAACCACCTCCGGCGAAATTCTTCCGCCTCCGATTTCAGAAATGTAAGAAGCGATGCGGTCGGCACGCCGCTTCGATAAACCTTTATTGTAACCTATGCCTCCCTCCGGCGAAGCCGCACCATAGACCGTTATGCTCACAATCTCTACATCTTTGCGTTTTGCCATCTCCAGCAAATCTGCCAACGATCCATAAAACTGAGAGTTGCCTGCCACTGATTCATTAAACAACGATTTGCTCTGTTGAAAATGTATTCTCAACGAGTCGCTGATCTCTTGACCTACGGCTTTGATTCCACACAGCAAGATTATCACAACAAATAAAATATGTCGAAATCGTATTTCCAATATCTAAATTACAATCTTCTTTTTATAAATATTTTTCCTTTCCACCAAAAGGCGAAAAGGACTACAAAGGTAATATTATTGCCAAGAAAAGAGAAACCTTTCCGACCAATAAACCATTCATTTAATGGATTTTAACCGAAATAAGTGTATTGAATTGCAATTTAAGGTAGTCTATTTATGTAAAAATACAAGACAAAAGGACCAATATGTTTCCAGTATTATTTTGTATTCATTTCACTTAAATTGTTGAGAAACAGCAATAATCACACCGCATGATTTACCCCCCCCCATTCCGACTTTTAGAACAATTTTATCACTTAGCGAGCAAATGAATATTAGAATTGTAATATTCCGACTTTCCGGTAACTTCCTCTCCCACAAACTGAGGCAAAGGAAACTGCGTATCTGCCTCCGGGATTTCTATTTCAGCAACAATCACACCATCGAGCGAACCATGGAACACGTCGACTTCCCAACAGAATCCCCCAAACGGAACTACATATCGCGTCTTCTCAATCACCAATCCACGGCATGCCGAGAGCATTGCGTCAGCATCAGCGACAGGCACCTCATATTCAAACTCATTGCGCACGCAACCTCGGTTGCGTGTCTTGACCGTCAGGAAAGCCCTGTCACCCGCAATGCGCACACGCACCACAGCATCAGCGTCGCGCGACAGATAGCCCTGCCGCATATCCACGACCGACGTTGCCGCCCCCTTAAAAGATTGGTTCACCACAAGGAATTTACGTTCTATTTCAAGTGCCATAATTAAGAAATATTACAAATAAGAACAAATTAACGTCAAAAAGGAGAGTTTTTATGTCCAAAACTCTATCCACGGACACGGGAAAGTGCCTACTTTTGCAAAAGTAATAAAAACAGATATATTTCAGAAATGACAAACGGGACAAAATTTTTTCATCTTGTGTGCCTGCTGGCAGTGATGTTGACAATGGCACAGCCCCACTCTCTAACATATGCGCAAGCGCCAGTGAAGCCCACCACAATCAAAGGCGTGGTGGTCGACTCGCTGACACGCGAGCCCATACCGTTTGCCATGGTGTTGCTGCAAGGCTCAAGCGCCGGCACACAGGCAGATGCCGACGGTCGGTTTGACATAACGACAAAGGTGAATTTCCTCTGCGCCAACTTCTCCATGATGGGCTATGCCCCAAAAGATATTTATGTGAGCAAAGGCGAAGTGAACGATCTTACCGTCGAGCTGTCGGCCGACGGTGTGGCTTTGAAGGAATTCGTTGTGCGACCAGGCAAGGAACACTATTCCCGCAAAAACAACCCAGCCGTTCAGTTTATGGAGAAACTGCGCGACATGAAAGAAAAATACGACCCCCGCAACCACGACTACTACAGCTACGACAAATATGAGAAGATGAACTTTGCCCTCAACGACTTTTCGGAGAAGAACAAGGACAAATGGCTTTTCAAAAAATTCAAATTCATTTTTGAATATATGGACACGTCGGAAGTGTCGGGCAAACCGATTCTCAACGTGTCGGTTAAGGAGAAACTCTCCACCGCATATTTCCGACGCAGCCCCCACGCCGAGAAGGAGTTCGTGAAAGGCATCAAGCGAGCCGGTGTCGACGAGATTTTCGACGAGGAAAGCGTGCAGCGTTTCCTGGAGGACGTGTTCAAGGAAGTCGACATCTTCGACAACGACATCGCCATTATGCAGAACCGTTTTGTCAGCCCTCTGTCGAAAATAGGCTCTGGATTCTACAAATACTATCTGTCGGACACCATCCCAGTCGACGGCGTCAAATGTATCGAACTCAGTTTTGCACCGTTCAACAACCGCACGTTCGGATTCTTCGGCCGCATCTACGTGCCGCTCGGCGACAGCACAATGTTTGTAAAGAAAGTTGTGATGAACGTGCCACGCGACATCAACCTCAACTATGTGAACAACCTGCGCATAGAGCAGACCTTCGACAAGGCCCCCGACGGCTGCCGCATAAAGACAAAAGACGACATGACTGTGGAATTCTCAATCATCCCGTCATCGCAAGGACTCTATGCCCGTCGACGCACACTTTATGAGAATTTCAGCTTCGACAAACCGGAGAACGACGGCATCTTCAACGAGGAGGCCAAACTCATCGAAGCCACCGACGCAAGGCAGATGCCCGACGAGTACTGGAAGGAGAACCGAATGACACCTATAAAAGAAAAAGAAAACGCCATAGACAAGCTGCTGACGCAGCTGCGGTCAGTGCCGGCTTTCTATTGGACAGAGAAAACCATATCCGTCCTTGTGTCAGGCTACATCCCTACAGGCGACAAACACGAGCAAATTTGATTTCGGGCCAATGAACACCACCATCAGCGGCAACACCGTGGAGGGCGCACGTCTGAAAGTGGGAGGAATGACTACCGCCAACCTAAGCAAGCATTGGTTTATGAAAGGATATACCGCCTATGGATTCCGCGACAAGAAATGGAAATATGATGGAGAAGTGGAATATTCATTCAACGAGAAGAAATACCACGCAAAGGAGTTTCCAATACACTCGCTGCGCCTCCACCATAAATACGACATCAACCAACTTGGCCAGCAATATATGTTCACAAATATGGACAACGTGTTTCTGGCATGGAAACGTCAAACCAACGACAAGGTGACATACCTGCGCACGTCTGAACTGGAATACAAACGCGAGAGCGAGAACGGGCTTGCCGTAACCGTAGGACTCAAGCACCAGATTCAAGAAGCCACACGCTGGATGCCGTTTGTCGACGGCTACGGGAATTGGAGCGACAAATATCAGCAGTCGTCGGTCAATCTGACACTACGTTATGCCCCAGGAGAGAAATTCTACGACGCCAGGTTCACGCGCATACCCATCAACCTCGACATGCCGATTCTGATTCTGTCACACACCTACAGTCCCAAAGGCGTACTGGGCAACAAGTTTACAATAAACAAAACCGAACTGAGCGTGCAGAAACGCTTCTGGTTCTCGGCCTTTGGATACACCGACATAATCCTAAAGGGAGGCAAGGTTTGGAGCAAGGTGTCATATCCCGACCTGCTGCTGCCCAACGCCAACCTGTCATACACAATACAACCAGAATCGTATGCGCTGATGAATGCGATGGAATTCATGAACGACCAATACCTTTCGTGGGATATCACATATTGGATCAACGGAGCATTGCTCAACCGCGTGCCGCTGATAAAATATCTGAAACTGCGCGAGGTGGTTTCGTTCAAAGGTCTTTATGGCTCTCTGTCGGACAAAAACAATCCCGAAAAGAGTCTCGACATCTACCGCTTCCCTATCAACGCATTGTGCCGTCCGATGGAAAGACTCCTTATATGGAGATGAGCGTAGGTCTTGACAACATTCTCACAATCCTGCGAGTGGACTACGTGTGGCGACTCACGTATCGCGACACCCCTGGTGTTGACAAAAGCGGATGGCGCATCGCGCTGCACTTCACTTTCTAATTTGTTACAGTTTTGTTATTGCAAATTCGTGTCTCTGCACTAATTTTGCAGCATGAAATCAGCAATAAAGATATTATTACTTATTGCCGGCGTTTCGGTTGTCGGACACACACATGCACAAGACAATAAGAAATCCTGGATTCCTACAATCGGGGGGACGCTGCGCACAAAATTCGAGTATCAGACAGATGTCAAGAACTCCCGTTTTCAGGTGCGCGACGCCAGAATAGGCGCCAGCGGATGGCTGACAGAATTTGTTGACTACAAACTACAAATAAACTTGAGCGACAAAGGCAAAATCCGCACACACGACCTTTTCGCACGGCTACACTTCTTCGACAACCAATTCCAGTTTACCGGCGGTCAGTTCCGAGTGCCTATTTCCGTCGACGCAGCACGTGCTCCACACATACGTTGGTTTGCCAACAGGTCGTTTGTCGGAAAGCAGATAGGCAACGTTTTCGACATCGGCGCCAAAGCCACTTATGCGCCAAAGCAAGTGCCTCTGACAGCCGAATTCGGCGTCTATAACGGAAGAAACAGTTCCGCCTCCGACGATGTCTGGCTACACAATAATTATCTATATGTAGGACATCTCAAGTTCAAAAAGTCCGACTTTGAGGCAAACGTGAGCGCAATGACCACCAAGCCGCAAGGCATAAGAACAAATATGTATGACGCATGTCTCAGCTATAAGTACCAGAAATTCACTGTCGAGGCTGAATACATGTACAAATATTTCTGCGAAAGCGACGCCGAGCCAGTACACGCCCTTAACACCATGGCTATGTATGCCCTGCCCGTCGACAACAAATACATGCAACAGGTTCGATTTCTCGGCCGTTTCGACATGATGACCGACGACAGCAGCGGATATACCGATGAAAACGGAGAGGTTGAAATCACCAACGCCGCCCGCAAGCGTGCCACTGTCGGTGTCACATTGGGATACTACAAGAAAGTGAGCGCCGAGCTACGTCTGAATTATGAAAAATACTTCTATGGCGACAATGTGGAGATAGGCGTGTCAGACCACGACAAATTTGTAGCGGAATTAATGATAAACTTTTAGAATATTATGGAAACTCCTGTAAAGATTCTGGTTGTCGACGACGAGATGCCGATATGCGAATTGATGAAAATCAATTTGGAACTGGCGGGGTTCAGCGTCGATATTGCCAACTCTGCAGAGGAGGCACTGCAAAAGCATCTTGCCGACTATGCCCTGATGGTGTTTGACATCATGATGGGTGAAATCAGCGGTCTCGAACTGGTAAGCAAAGTGCGGTCCATGCCCGACGTCGCCAACGTGCCGATTATCGTGTGCACAGCCCTCGGCGATGAGGCTCCGCTAATCGACGGATTCACGCGCGGCGCCGATGACTACATCAAAAAGCCATTTTCGATGCGCGAGTTTGTGGTGCGCGTCAAGAGCCTATTGCGACGCGTAAAACCCGAGCAGCCCACCATTGCAATCTACAAGACACTGTCTCTCGACAGCATCTCTAAAACTTGCACAATCGACGGCAGCGAGATTGCTCTCACAAAAAAGGAATTCGACATGCTGTTTCTCTTCCTTTCAAACCCCGACAAAATTTTCTCACGCGACGAGATTCTCGACAAAATCTGGGAGAAGAACGTCTATGTGGTCGACCGCACAATCGATGTCAACATCAACCGACTGCGCAAGAAACTCGGAGAATATGAACAACATATTATAACCAAACAAGGATACGGCTATGGCTTCAAAGAAAAGATTTAGTTACAAGGCAAAACTGTTCAGCGTAGTCAACGTGTTTTTCTGGATATTGGTTTTCGTGTTTGTCTCGATTCAATATTCCAGAGAGCGGGAATACAAAGTAGAACTGCTCGACACACGACTACAAGTGTACAACAACATCCTACTCAACGAATATGCAGAAACCGGACAGCTGACAAACGACGCTGTGAATCGGCTGATACCTAATAAAAATATCCGCGTCACTTTGCTCGACACCAAAGGGAATGTGTTGTTTGAAAGCCACAACAGCTCAAAGATTGCCAACCATCGCAACCGTCCGGAAATAAAAAATGCAATCGAACACGGACATGGCTACACGATACGCCGTCTCTCTCAAGTGAAAGACCACGAATTTCTATTCCGCCTCTGCGCGGGGAAATGTAATAGTGCGCACCGCCCTGCCCTACAACGTTGAGTTGTCGGCAGTGTTGAGCAGTGATATGGCTTACATTTGGATTGTGCTGGGTGCGACATTGATTGTGAACATCATACTTTATTTCGCAATCAGCCGCATAAGCCTCGGCGTGAAAGCACTGCACGACATTGCAAACCGCGCGCGCAACGGGAAAATAGAAGATTTCAACACCGACGAGCTGTCGGATGACGAACTTGGCGACGCAGCCCGCTCAATATTCGCAATCTACAAGGAACTACAGGACCGCACTGCCGAACGCGACCGCAGCATGCAGGAAGCACTGTTTGAGGAAAAAGAGAAAATGCGCATCAAGCATCAGCTCACAAGCAACATAAACCACGAATTGAAGACCCCAGTACAGAGCATTCGCGGCTGCTTCGAGACGTTGCTCGACAACGAGCTTCCGAAAGAAACCGAACGGCATTTGATGGAATCAGGCTACCAAAGCGCTATGCGACTGTCGAATCTGCTTGAGGACGTCACTCTGATCACCCGCATCACCGACGCAAAGGCAACTTTGCCGATATGCCCCGTCAACGTCAAGGACGTTATCGATGGGATATGCGAAGAGGTGGCCCAGTATAAACCGGAGAACCGGATGCGCATCCATGTAGATGTTGCCGACAACGTTGCCGTCGAAGGCAACCGTCAGCTCATCGACGCAATCTTCCGCAATTTGATAAACAATGCAATCGCCTATTCAGGCGGTCGCGACATCTATATTTCTGCAATTGAGGAAAATTCCGGCTACTACAAATTCGACTTCTACGACAATGGCTCAGGTGTCGAGGCCAAACATCTCGACAAGATATTCGAGCGCTTCTACCGCATCGACACCGGTCGTTCACGCAAGTCGGGCGGAACCGGACTTGGGTTGTCTATTGTGCGCAACGCCGTGATGTTCCATGGTGGAGAAATCACCGCGCGCAATCACAAATACGCCGGTCTTGAATTCTTATTCACATTGAAGAAAACACAAAAAATAGAATACAATAAAACAGCATTATTATGAGTCCTTTATTCACAGTAATTGTAATCATTCTCGCAGTGCTTGCAATTATCGATTTGATTGTCGGAGTGTCAAACGACGCAATCAACTTTCTGAACTCGGCGTTAGGTTCCAAAGTGGCTAAACGCTGGATTATCCTAACGGTGGCTGCCGCCGGCATCCTGCTTGGAGTGCTCACGTCAAACGGCATGATGGAAGTGGCGCGCAACGGCGTGTTTCACCCCGAGATGTTCACTTTTGAGAACGTTATGATTCTTTTCGTTGCCGTGATGCTGGCAGACGTAGTGCTGCTCAACACGTTCAACGCGCTCGGTCTGCCAACGTCAACAACAGTGTCGCTCATCTTCGAGCTTCTCGGAGCATCAATTGCCGTGGCAATGTTCACCATTTGGAACGACCCGTCGCTGTCGTTTGCCGACTTGGGCAACTACATCAACACAGAAAAAGCTATGGTGATGATCTCCGGAATCCTGCTGTCGGTAGTCATTGCATTCACCGTGGGAGCGATTTTGATGTACGTGTCGCGAGTGATTTCTCATTCAAATATGCCAAATCGCTGCGACGCTATGGCGCAATCTGGTGCGGACTCGCAATCGTTGGAATCGTCTATTTCGCCATTTTCAAGGGAATGAAAAGCTCCGGGCTTATCAGCGACGACTTCAACCACCTCATCAATGACCACATCGTATTGTCGCTCGGTGCAATTTGGATTATCTCATCTGTCATATTGCTGATTTTGCAGCAGATGAAGGTAAACATTTTGAAAATCACCATTCTTGCTGGGACATTTGCTCTTGCCCTCGCCTTTGCCGGCAACGACCTTGTAAACTTCATCGGTGTGCCTATCGCCGGTCTCGACAGCTACGCCATTGCGAGCAACTCTGGCGATCCTTCGATGCTGATGGGCAAGCTCGCAGAACCAGCACACGTAAACATCTGGTTCTTGGTAATAAGCGGCGCTGTGATGGTCATCACGCTCTTCTTCTCGAAAGATGCCATGAAGGTGGCTGAAACACAACTCAACCTATCGTCGCAGAACGACGAGGAGGAGCGCTTCGGATCAACAATGATTTCACGCGCACTCGTAAGCCTTGCAATAAACCTCAACAAAGGCTACAAGGCTGTGATGCCACAAAAAATCCAAGACAAACTCAACAGCAGATTCGACCCTGACGAGAACAGCGACAAAACAGTGTCGTACGACCTTGTACGCGCCGTTGTCAACCTTTCGGCTGCCGCCAGCCTTATATGCCTTGGCACATCGCTGAAACTGCCGCTGTCAACCACATACGTCATCTTTATGGTGTCGATGGGCTCGTCACTCGCCGACAGGGCTTGGGGCCGCGACAGCGCAGTGTATCGCATCACCGGCGTAATGGTCGTGGTGACAGGATGGTTTGTAACCGCCATCGCCGGCATCACTCTTTCTTTCCTCTGCGGACTACTTCTGATGTGGGGCGGATGGATTGCCCTCGCCGCTCTGGCGTTGCTCTGCGGATACATTCTTTGCCGCAATCTTATCTTCGGCAAACATAAAAAAGAAGAGCAGCCTTCTGCTGAACTGATTTCTGAAAAGACTCAGAATGAAGACGTGCTTTACTCCTGCACGCATGAGGTATGCGTAACGATGGAACGCGTGTCGGGCATCTACAACCATATGCTTGTAGCCTTGTTCACAGAGAACAGACACTTGCTGAAGGAAACAATGGTTGAGTCCGAGCAAATCTACCAGCAAGCCAACCAGCGCAAACATCATGTGATGGCAACACTGAAGAAACTGCAGGATCAAAATGTGGAGACAAGCCATTTCTACATCCAAGTGGTCGACTACCTGACCGAGGTGTCGAAGGCGCTCCTCCACTGCACGCGTCCGGCATACGAGCATATCGACAACCACCATAAAGGCTTCACCAAAGAGCAGATTATGGACCTTAAGGAAGTGAATGACGGCGTTGACGCAATATTCAACAAAATCAGCACGATGCTCCGCGACAAAGACTTCTCCGACCTTGACGAGGTGCTGCACATGCGCGATGATCTGTTTACGGTAATTGCAGGAGCCATCAAGAACCAAGTACGCCGGTTGAAGGAGGAAAAGATGAGTACAAAGGCCAGCGTCTTATATCTCAACATCCTCAACGAGACTAAGACCATGGTGCTGCAAGCTCGCAACTTGATTAAATCGCAAGGTTATTTCCTGTCGGCGTTGAAAGAGTCAGACAACAAATACACCGACGTTAATTAACCCTTACGCTACATAAAGCACAACTCTTTTATTCGAATCTGCAAGTTTCTTTATCTCTTTGAGAAGGAACTTGCAGATTTCTTATTTATTGATGCATGTTGTCTCTAAATGGAATGCCCGCTCAAAATGCCGCGCACCTCCATCAAGGCGAAGCCCAAAAAGTTTGTGCCTTTCCAATTTTCAGGATTGTCAACGCCCGATTCAGACTCTTGCATTCCAATGCCCCAGATTGTATCGTAGGGACTTGCTCCTACAAGAATCTTTTCGCCTGTGTCAAGAAGGAACTGGCAAAGCTCCGGATTTTGTCTGAATTTATGAAGATTGCCCTTTACGACAATGTCCGGTGAAACACGTCTCCAAGTCTCCGCGTCAAAATTCTTCACCTGTCGACCCAAAGCTTTTATCTCTTTCGGGTCGTTGCTGGCAAGCATCTTCTGCCGTATGTCATCATCTCCAAACACACGTGCTTTCTCCGCCATCATATACTGTTCGGTGCAGTTGTATGCCACATCGTCCACCACAAAATCGGCAGGAAACCATTGGCTGAAACAAGCCTTGGTCATCTTTCCCGGCTTCACATGGTGTCCCCAGAAGAACACATATTCAAGTGGCTCACCCAAATTGAAGCGGTCTTTGACAGTCTGTATCGAATGCTCCATAAATTCTAATTTAATATTCTTTGATAGATCTGAAATTGAGCCTTTTTATATTTGTGTATTATAGACGCAAAGATAGTAAAAAAAACAAAGACTGCGACAAAAAATGCCGCAGTCTTTGTTTTTTATAACCGGTTATCTTATTCCGGGAGCATCAGTATCTCAAATCTGTTTTCGGATTTGATCAATTTGTCGACGAAATTCTCAATGTCGCCAACAGTCAACTCCTCTACCGCTTTCTTATATCCTGTATACATATCCTCGCCGTCAACGACATACGACTCAAGAACTCCGAGCCAATATCCGTTTTCGACAATGTTCTCATCATAGCTTTTAAGCATATATTCCTGCATTTTCTTCAACTCCGCCACAGGGATGTCTTTAGACAACTTCTCAAGACTTTTGATTGTCGCAGTCTCACTGGTCTTGTACTTGTCAGGATTCAAGCCAAATGACGTCTGGATTGTTGCATTGTCTTTGTATGTTCTGTCGATGTAGCCAACAGAATATGGGCTGTATGCCGCGCCCTCGTCTTCTCTGACGCTGTTGAGCAATTCGTTTGACATCAACTGACCTGTAATGCTGACAATCAATTTATTCT
This sequence comes from Bacteroidales bacterium, assembly GCA_022009815.1. Taxonomy (GTDB): domain Bacteria; phylum Bacteroidota; class Bacteroidia; order Bacteroidales; family Muribaculaceae; genus Limisoma. Next base: position 2,318,118 of record CP091725.1, on the reverse strand, counting down.
TCATTGTCAACGGCATATCCATATTCCAAACCATTGCAAGCATGGCAAGTTTGCCTTCGTTGTTGTTCACAAATTGCTTGCGCACATTTCCCGCTACGATTTCTCTGCCATCGTTCACTGCCTTCTCGAAATTCTTGTTGGCTGGCAACGATGCGATGTATTGTTTTACATACTGACGGATTTGATTCTCATCGAAGTTTCCGACAATGAAGAATGTAAAGTCTGCGGCATTGGCAAAACGCTCCTTATAGATTTGAATTGCACGGTCGTAATCAACCTTCTCAAATGCCTCCTTGCTTTGGATAACTGCCTTAGGATGGTGTCCGTACAGGTTTGTAACCAATGAATCCTGGAACACATATTGAGGGCTGTGGGATGCGTTCTCAACCTGCGAAATCATCATTTTCTTGATGTTCTCGAAAGCAGCCTTGTCTTCACGCGGCTGTGTGAAACTGAGATACATCAGCTGCATCATAGTTTCCAAATCCTTTACACTCGAGCGTCCGCTGACCGACTCATCGTATGCGCTGACATCCATCGACACACTTGCTTGTTTGCCTGAAAGAATTTTCTGCAAATCTGTGTAGCTGAACTTTCCAAGACCCGTGCTGCCAATCATATCGCAACTGAACACAGCGTTTGAATAGTCATTTGCATCATAGACCGACGCTCCACCCTTGCTCACTGCATACAAGCGGATTTCGTCTTCCTTGAACGTTGTTTTCTTCAGAACCACCTTCGCTCCATTGGAAAGCGTAAGCTGAGTATAGCCCAGAGCATCATTTTTTGTCTCTTTCTTTATCTTTCCAGCCTTCGGAGTCTTTCCATTAACGGCTCTGTAACCTGATTGTCGGCATAGGCTTCCACCTCCGCGCTGTCGACCTCGGCAATCACCTGTTTCAATTGTTCCACAGTAGGAACGGCCACGCCCTCCTTGTCCGGACAAAGCGACATCACAACCAAATTCTTACCCGGGACAAACTGCTCTTTTATATATGCGTTGATTTGGTCAACCGGCAGCATCGCAAACTGGTCCTTCATCGTGTTGTATTCATAGTCGACCGCAGTTATCGGATTTGACTCGATGAAATTATTGATATAAATCTGGGTGAAATAGTCATTTAGACGTCTTGAAATTGTTGTATTGTTTCTCCAACGCGCTGACATACTCATTACGGGCACGCTCATACTCGCCTGCCGTAAAGCCGAATTTCTGCATACGCTTCAATTCTGTCAGCACCGCACGCAAAGCGGCTTCCGAACCTTTGTCGCCTACCACTGCCTGAAACAGCAATGCCCCTTTAGTGTTGGCATACAAGAAATTGCTCATTGCTGCATCACAAGCGCTAAACGGAGCGTCAGGCGACAGCTGTATAGCCGTGAGTCGCTCGTTAAGAACCTGATTGATGATGAAATCTATATATTCCATCAAGATTCCGATATCCGTATTGCGGAATTCTCTCGGCAAGAAATCATACTTCTGCGCCACAAACAACACGTTGGCAGGCATCTCTTTGTCCTTATCGGAAATAACGATAGGCTCCTCGTTGTCGCCAAGCACCTGATACTCAAATTTTGCTGGATTCTCAGGCATTTTTATAGGCGAGAACAACTCCTTGATTTTTGCCTCGACAGCGTCGACATCGACATCGCCTACAACGATAATGCCCTGCAAATCCGGACGATACCATTTCTCGTAATAGTCGCGGAGCACCTGTGGCTTGAAATTGTCGATAATGTCCATGCTGCCAATCACGTCGTGGGTAGCATATTTTGTGCCTGGATAAAGTTCTGCGGCATGGCGATTGAGGATTCTCGAAACCGCACCGTTGCCCATACGCCACTCCTCATGGATGACGCCACGCTCCTTCTCAATCTCCTCGTCGGCAAGCGTCAACGCGTCAGCCCAATCGTGGAGGATAAGCAGACAAGAGTCGACAACCTCCTTCTTTTGAACAGGCACGTTCATTATGTCGTACACCGTCTCATCAGTGCCGGTGTGTGCGTTCAAGTTCATGCCAAACTTAACGCCCTTCGACTCCAGCCACGTCAGAATCAACTTGTCCGGGAAGTTTTTCGTGCCATTGAAACACATGTGCTCAAGGAAGTGAGCCAAACCGTTTTGGCCCTCGTTTTCCTGCACCGCACCCACCTTCTGGGCGATATGGAAGTCAGCCTGTCCTTTTGGATATTCATTATGACGAATATAGTACGTCAATCCATTCGGCAATTTCCCGACTCTAACCGCAGGGTCAGACAACTGCTGCGGCATCTGCGCTCTGACATTGGCGGTAAGCAACAGCACCGCCAACACCACGAACATCTTAACAAATGATTTCATAATAATACGTTGATTGTTATTCATTACAATTGACAAATTGGCATTCGACAACCATACACATAGTAATCAAATGCCAACTCATCATTTACTTTTTAATTTAATTATTTCAACAAATCACGGATTTCCGCCAATACAGCGTCAACCGTAAAGCCAAACTTCTCTTCGAGCAATTTGTATGGCGCAGAGTATCCGAAATGATCCAATCCCGAGATTTTGCCCTTCGAGCCAACCACGCGGAGCAGTGTAGACGGGATTCCCGAAGTCTTGCCATAAGTAGGCACATCGTCAGGTATCAACGCTTTCCGATAACCATCCTCTTGCGACATAAACAATCCAATCGAAGGCACCGAAACTACTCTCGCATTCACGCCTTCTTCCTTCAATTGCTCAGCAGCCTTTACAAGCAGCATGACGTCAGAGCCATTACCCACAAGCACCACATCAGGCTTTTCGCAGTTGACAACCGCATATCCGCCTTTCAGCATCTGCAAAGCGTCTGCATAACGGTCGCCGCCGGTGCTTGGCAAGTCCTCCACATCCTGACGCGTGAGAATCAAACCCGTAGGAGAATCCACATTTTCCATCGCCATCTTCCATGCCACAGTCGTTTCCGCGCTGTCGGCAGGGCGAAGCACAAGCATACTGTTCTTGCCTGAATGATTCTTCAACTCCTCCATCAGGCGTATCTGGGCCTCTTGTTCCACAGGCTGGTGTGTCGGTCCATCCTCTCCCACACGGAAAGAATCGTGAGTCCACACGTATTTCACCGGCAATTGCATCAGCGCTGTCATTCTGATTGCCGGCTTCATATAGTCAGAGAACACAAAGAATGTGCCGCAAGCGCAGAACAAGCCACCATGAAGAGCGATGCCGTTCATCACCGTAGCCATTGTCAATTCAGCCACACCCGACTGAAGGAATTTTCCGCCATAATTGTCGGGAGCAATCACGCTGCCCGCCTTTTTGAGAAACGCCTCAGTCTTGTCGCTGTTTGACAAATCGGCTGATGACACAATCATATTCTTTACCTTCTCACCCAAAACAGTCAACACATCTGCCGACGACGCACGCGTAGCAATGTTAGGTTTATGGGCGATTGCCTTATAGTCGATTTCCGGAAGTTTGCCGTCAATCCACGACTGCAGTTCCGCTGCATCCTCCGGGTTTTCCTTAGCCCAAGCGTCAAATTTCGCACGGCGTTCGGCAACGATTGCCTTCAGCTCCTCTTTTCTGGCGGCATAAAACGCCTTAGTCTCTTCAAAGACAGCCCATGGGTCTTCCGGATTTCCACCCAGGTTCTTGACTGTCATCTCATAGCTTGCGCCTGATTTGCTCAAAGGATTGCCATGCGTGCTGCACTTGAACTCAAAGCTGTTGCCATCGGCATCGACACATCCTTTGCCCATCACCGTGTTGCCAATAATCAGCGTAGGACGCTCGTCCTCCTTCAAAGCCTGATCCAGAGCCTTGCAGATTTCGTCAGAGTCGTTGCCATCAATCTCAATTACGTTCCAATTCCATGCACGATATTTTGCAGCGGTGTCTTCCGATGTAACATCATCCACCATTGTCGCCAGCTGCACCTTGTTGCTGTCATAGAACATTATCAGGTTGCTCAATCCAAGATATCCAGCCAAGCGTCCTGCTCCTTGCGAAATCTCCTCCTGGACACCGCCGTCAGAGATAAAAGCATAAGTTTTATGCGAAACGACCTCGCCGAAACGGGCTGCTATAAAACGCTCGGCGATGGCTGCGCCAACCGCCATTGCATGTCCCTGTCCGAGTGGACCAGAACCGTTCTCGATGCCTCTGCAAACATCCACTTCAGGGTGTCCAGGCGTAACACTGCCCCACTGACGCAGATTCTTCAAATCCTCTATCGAGAATTTACCACACATAGCCAAAACGCCATAAAGCATCGGCGACATGTGTCCGGGATCCAAGAAAAACCGGTCACGGGCAAACCATTTCGCATCATCTGGGTCGTAGACGATGTATTTGGAATACAGAGTATTCACATAGTCTGTGCCACTCATCGAGCCTCCTGGGTGTCCAGACTTTGCCTTTTCCACCATTGCGGCCTCCAATATGCGGATATTGTCCGCAACCTTTCTCATTGTTTTTGCATCCATTGCCACTGAATATTTTTGATATGGATATTATTCTATGATTTTTATGCGAATTAATATATTTTTCAACTCTTTGTTTTCGTGCCAATTAAACAAGTTAGAAACTATCACAAGGCTTTGCCCTGCAACATTTTCACACAAAAAGCCCCCAAAAACATATAGGCGATGCCTTTATCTTGCGCCTTAACACGATGCAAATATAGTTATTCCGCCTCCAATATCCAAATATCCGCACCCACAAATTAGGCTTTGGACAGGGAGTGGCGCACAACAAAAAAGAGTCCGGTTGCTTGGCATCCTCACATGCGTCTGCAAACCTTCTCCGTGCCATGCGGCAACTGCCATCCACATCACCTGCTATCTTGTCCACGATAGGTTTGCGCAAGAAGTAAGTTTAACTACAAGATAGGCGAATAGAAATATTTGCCTATCTTTGCATCAAATCAAGGAGCAAACGATAACACTGCAATCATATCTGCTATTGTAGTAATTGTTGCCCTCTTTATCACTTGCTCCGCGATTAAGCAAAACAATTCGTAATTTTTAAATAACAGCAGATATGGATAAAAACATTATTACAAACGGATATATCGATACATCCAAAGCAATATGCTATCGATGTGAGCATTCTGCAGAGAACAACCTTGACCCAGATTTACTTTGTGGATGTCGGGCATTCCCTAATGGTATTCCTCGAGAAATGTTGTTGGCGAATAGACACGACAAGCCCATTGAAGGGCAAACAGGCGATTATGTTTTCAAGCAAGCGAAACACAATTACTATCACGATTTTGACTTTTGACGACCAAAAGAGTCATCGATCAAACGCCCTATGGACTTCGCATACTTACTCGGTCTGCTGCAATTCTTATATTCCTGGAATGCCTCTGCAAGGAATTCCCCGACATCACCATTTGTGACTATATTTCCAAGCAATATATTCGACAGTTGTTTCATATCATCCGCAGTAATTAATCTGCGAACGTCTTGTAGATATTCTTGATACAACGATTCTACCGAGGATTTAAACAGAAGCATATCCTTAGTCAAGTCTCCTCTGAATTGACATAGCAGATGCCCAAATTCGTGCGTGACAACCGAAACTGATTCTTTCCTCTTATCACATCTTGAATTTTCGATAGCTTCTTTGTTTCTCCTTGCTGGATATAGTCCACGAATATACATCTGCTTTGTATTCGTCATTAGATTGTAATTGGTACTCCCGTATTCCATCAAGCTATCTGGTTTATATCCCAGTACAATTTTGGACAATTTTCCTTGTTGCAGCTTGTATTGCTTGGTCAGCTTCGTAATCTCCGCGGCATACGATTTCGCCAATTGCAAATCAACCCCATCTGATATTATTGAAACCTCAACATCATTTCCATGTTGTTTTGCTAACACATCCTTTAGCTTGTCCTCGACAGCTTTATGCGTCTCAAGATTGGAGAATAGTTTTGATGCTTGCTTGTCCGCACGTTTCGAGATAAGATTCGATATAAAGCCGCTATAATTGTCCGACACTTCAACGCCCAGCATTCGGCTGTTGTCCTTCACCCAGTACGGCAACGACTGCGCTTCAGAAACTCTCTTCTTATTACTCTTCCACCAATCTTGAAAATACTTGTTTGGCTCCCGAATCGCGCTCTTACTTTCGGGTATAGGCTCATCGTTAAGGATAGCCTCCTGTATTTTATCAAACTCTTTTTCATCTGCAAGTATCGGCACGACATAGCAACGGCACTGCGGATGCCAGCCTTTAAACACGAAGTCTTTCGGGTATGCAAAACAACAAAAGAAAAGCAATTAAAAATTTGCAAAATCGAACCGACAAATCAGGAACTTCGTATCTTTGCAAACAAGAGGGCTTGAATAGGGAATCAGCGCGGATTGTAGTTCCGCGAAAACAATACATTGATGCTGGACTTATATCATTCGAGCAAATGGACGACACACCTGTGACTTTAAAAGCATTGTTGTTTAATCGATTCTGTCATCATACTGACTTATCATTAATTGATGGAGCTGAGGCATTCAAGACATTTTATGTGCATGAATACGCAAAATCTACAATCAATTTGTATAAATAATTATTTATATGAATACCCTCCGACATATGGAAATGGCAATGGATTCTGTGTTACAACGTCTAAATCAATATACCACGTTCCATTTGATTTTTCAATCTTTGTAATCTTGAACGTCGTTCCTCGTTGTAGCAACATCTCGCTCTCGAACCCAAAAGATTGCTGTTTGGCAATCCCGTCCCAGTTACGCCCTGAGCCATAGCCAAAGCCTGAAAATGGCTCACAATACATCATTTTTGTTCCTCTTGGCGCGTATTAGGCGTATAGGTCAATTCGGGTGCTGAAACCTTTGCAATATGCTGGTGTACAGATGGATATATGTGTTCAGAAGTTTTGAGCCCTCATTTGATGCGAGCGCTTGCTCTCTATAGGTCAAAACGGGTGCTGAAAATAACACCCGTTTTTGGCTGTTTCACATAAATTCTTTTATTTTGCGTTGCGGCTTGAAGCGCAGCGGAGCTCTGCTGGGGAGCAACTCCGCGAGGAATAAAGCCGTCAAATACGCATAATGCAATTCGGGAGACGGCCTTACTGGTTGTCTCCTTTTGTATTATGAAATTTTGCATATGCCAAGAAAAAACCATTCACCATCCCCTTACGGTTATCTTCTATCATGCCGGGATGATTTCGCAAGGTTTTCTTCATGTCTGTGAATGTACCCTCAATCATATTGTTCGTGTTGGGCATACCATCGACATCCTCATATGTGAACAGGGACGGCAGGTAAGTCGATATGCTAACCATGGCAGACCTGAGTCGCTGATGGGTGTAAACTGGACTGCCTGTGATCTCGTTGACAGTCTTTTCCTTCAGGAAGTCATGCCATTTCTCCTTCCACTTCTCGAACTCGCCGACGAATGTATCCTTGTCCATGCCTTTCAGGCGGTATGCCAGCTCCAGCAATTCCTTTCCTGCCTCAAGTTGCGGCTTCTTAGTCATTTTTCGCCTTATTATCGCCACCATGTGAAACTGGCACATCTGTATCCTGTATTCCGAAAGGACAACAAACAGCTTTGCAGACCATCTATGACAATCCCCAGGATAAGGTATCCGCATCCGACGATATGCCTCACTGCTTCCTCGTAGTCGCTGATGTGCTCGTGTGCGATATGTTTCATATAAAGAAGCCTTCCGGTTCCGCTTTCTAAAGCCAGCAGCACACCAGTGTTGCGCCCGAAATAGGTCGCGTCGAGATGTACCACTCCGCAACCCCCGACTTTTGGCTGATCCCAATTTAAAGAGACGGAGGCAAGTCGGCGTGTGATCGTCGATGCGCTCAGCCCTGTGGTTTCACTAATTTGGGCTATGGTCTGCTTGCCGTGCGGATACATCTCCCAAATGTATTCTTTCGTTATATTGCGTCCGCCGCTAAAGCGGTGTCCGCACGCCATGCACCTGTAACGTTGCACGCTTTTTCGTTTGCCGTCCTTCTTTACAACGGGGGAGTTGCATAACGGACATTTTTTGTCCATATTTTTATGATTTGTGCAAGCCTAAACTGATAAAATAGGTTGATAAACTCGATTATTTCTGATTACGGCGAACATTCTAGCCACGAGCTTTGCTCGCACTGCGTTTAATACGGTCATTTTGTTTTTTCCTTCGGCGACTTTTCTTTCAAAATATGTTTTCAGATCGCCTGTCTTCTTATGGACAATCGCCACGGCAGCCATGTGAAGGAGGCATTTTATGTATTTTACAGCCCGCTGAGACACTCTGTTTCGAGAGTGTTGGCTCGAGCCGGATGTGTATGCGAATGGAGCGACTCCGACGTAACAGTTGAACTGTCTGGGATTGTCGAAGCGTGTAAAGGCTTCAGTAGCTATAATCATGTTCATAGCGACAACCGGTCCGACGCCTTCCACAGACTTAAGCAATCTCATCTGTCGGGATAGCTCTTCCGAAGAATCGATGACATCAGCCATCTCTTGGGCAATCTCTTTCAACGTCTTTTCAAGAGACTTGATCATCTCCTTCAGACGCTTTGCCTTGCGCTTGAAGATTTTATCCTCCATGAAGCCTTCCTGGTCTGACAGCTGCGCTTTGTATTTCGCCATATCCGTAAGGTAGAGCGAGCGCTCCGCCTCCAGCTGCTTGAGGCGCATAAGTTCCTCTGCAGGACGCTGGTAGGGCTTGGCTTTATCGAAGAAGCGCATGGCATACTCGGCAATGCGGCGGGCGTCCACTTTGTCATTTTTTTACCGCGTGTTACGCCGGAACAGTATTTTTATCTGCGAGGCGTTTTCAAGCCACAGCTTGCTGCCTACCGACTTGCAGGCACATATCAGTGGATATGTGTACTGGCCGGTGTGCTCCGCGCAGATGATGAAACAGTCGTTGCTCATGCTCAGTTCTTCTTTTATGCCGGCTATCACAGTGGCGATGGCCTGCGGGTGATTACTTACTTGTTCCTCTTTGAGGACCTTTGAATTTGACATTACACAGATGTCCAGTTTCTTTTTCGAGACATCTATGCCGATGAAATAAAAATTTTGCATAACTTTGTAGTTGACAAACAACGAGAGAAAGGAACTCGTCCCTAACCTAACTACCTTAACAACAGGTGTTATATTTTTATACAGGTCTCCGGACGGGAAAGGCGGAGAGTCCTAATATGAACACGGGTATTTCCCCTGGCGCAAAATGGTTCACTCTCTGTCTTCCTTTCTTTCAATATTTATTTTTTCACTGCAAATTTACCATTTCTATTTCAGTTTCGGTTTGCCGCTGCAAATCTAAGGTAATGCAATTTTGAGATTTTCAAACAACCAAAGATACTGAATATCAACTAAAAAGACACACTTTCAGCACCCGTTTTGACCTATAGCGTGGCGTTTTACTAATTTTAAGCCGTTTCAGCACCCGTTTTGACTAATAAGCCAAATATTAAATATTACATCACCACTAAACCCCGTACCTTTAGCAACTTCCATCGACCAAAATGCACCTTCTGTACCTGTTGCTCCAATCAATGCTTTTATTTCTGCATCTGTAGCGGTGCTGAAATTAGCTAAGCCGAATTTTTTCAACGCTACCAGCTTATCTCCTCTTTGCAACCACATATCAAAGTTATATGACGATTTATTGATAATGCCTTCGATGAGTGGAATCCGTTGCAGACCTAATTGCGCACTTGTCTGGCTCCCGTAATATGTCAGCCATCGTAAAGGTTCATTGATATTGTGATACGAAACGGAATACCCATATATCGCATCTTGTTATTCTTGAATTACCATCGCTTCATGACTCAAGGTTCGAAATATTCCGTCCTTTTAACAACACCTTTTTTACATTGACACACATTTTTTGCCAAACAGCATGGCAACACAATCGGCACACAACGAAAAGGTGCCGGCAAATTCGATTTGCCGGCACCTTGATTCAAAATATCGTTATGTCTTAAGCCTTTTTCACACGGCTTCCAACCATTGCATAGAACAACAAATAGGCAACGGCTGCGATGAGTACCCAATAGCTTGACAAATATCCAGCCACATCGGCAACACCGCCTTGAATCAGCGGAAGTATGCCACCGCCGCACACCATCACCATAAACAATCCTGAGGCAACTGCAGTGTATTTGCCAAGGCCTTCAACTGCGAGGTTGAAAATGCCGCCCCACATAACTGACGTGCAAAGACCGCAAAGCACGAAGAACAGCACGCATGTAGGCGCCTCGATCATTGTAAACGACATGTTCTGGAATCCAGGAATGCTGATTGTCGAATCAGGCATACACAATCCGCAGAGCAAGAAAGCGATTGCCACAGTGGCAACTGTTGAGAGTTGCGCACGGCTTGAGAATTTAGAGCCAAACGATCCGCCCACAAGACGTCCGACAAGCATCAACAACCAATACATACCCACCAGCGAACCGGCAGCAGAAGGGTTCATTCCTTTACCCGGTTTTTTGACGTCGTTATAAATTTCATAAGCCGATTCATATTGTTTCTCACCGATTACTTTGTTTTCATATCCAATCATAGCCTTTGCTTCCTCTTCCGAGAATTTCGACTTGTCCTGCTGATAAGCTACAAGCGCATCCGCATTTGCCTTGTCGGCTGCTTGAAGCTCAGCCAAATAGACAGGGTCATTCTGCTGCTTGTTGTATTCGTCAACAGTAGCGGCAGCCTCTTCCTTGGTCTGTGTGGTCATATAAAGATTTGCCATGTTGGGAATGCCCACCTCGATACCTACATACAAGAAGATTGCAACGATACCGAGAGCGAAATGACGATATTTCAACGCGCCGCCAATAGTAGCCTTCTCCTCATGCTTAATCTCGCCTTGCTTTGCCTCTTCAAGAATAGGTTCCGGCAATTTAGAGAAGAAAAGCACAATCAATGCGAATGCAAATACCCATTGCAATAAACAATGCCGGACGTGCAGCACTCAGCGTGAGGCCCTTCAGAGTGTCGCCCATAAGATAGCCGACAAGCACCGGGCAGATTGTCGCAGCCAAAGAGTTGGCAGAGCCACCGAATTGCAGCAACTGGTTGCCCTTATTGCCTCCGCCTCCAAGCGTGTTGAGCATCGGGTTTACAACAGTGTTGAGCATACACATAGAGAAACCAGCCACAAACGCGCCAGTTAAATAAACCGCAAACACACCCGAATCAAGCGTGCTCGACAAGAACATCAGCGCAACGCCCACCAAACCGACAAGGACGGCAGCAATGGCTGAGAATTTATAACCTTTTTTTTGAAGGATAAGGCCAGCCGGAATACCCATGAACGCATAAGCGATAAAGTTGGCGGCATTACCCAACTGCGATTCGAAGTTAGTCAGGTCAAACTGCTCTTTAAGGATTATTCCAAACGGATTTTGGAATCCAGTCACGAATGAAATCATCGCGAACAAGAAGAACATCACCACGATAGGCAATGTGTAATTTTTCTTTTCTTGAGTCATAATTTTTAGATTTTAAAGTAGTTATTGTTTAATTTCACAATCAGTATTGACGAGGTCCGAAATATGGCTTCCTACGCGAATCATGGTAGAACCTTCCTCAACGGCTATCCGATAATCATCGCTCATTCCCATGCTCACGATGTCGAACGCGGGATTTTTCGCCATTATGCCAGACTTCATTTCTCTGAACACCCCGACAATTCGCTGAAACTCCTTTCGTATCTCTGTCTCATTGTCGGTATTCGTAGCCATTCCCATAACACCTCTGACCCTCACATTCCGGCAATTATCAAGCATACCCGTTTTCTCCAGGCATACCAAATCGCTCATGTCAAAGCCATATTTTGTTTCCTCCTGCGCTACGTGAAGCTCAAGCAACACGTCCACAATCTTGCCAATTTTTTCCGCCTCGGCATTGATTGCCGTCAGCAGTTTGCCACTGTCAACGCTATGTATCAAAGTCACAATCGGGACCACAGTCTTGACTTTGTTGGTCTGCAGATGCCCGATGAAATGCCATTGCACATCAGACGGCATCGTCGCCGCTTTCTGCACAAGCTCCTGAGCCCTGCTCTCTCCAAAGACCCTCTGTCCGGCATCATAAGCCGCCATCAGGGCCTCCGTAGGGTGGAATTTAGAAACTGCCACCAAAGTCACACTCTGTGGCAGTTCTTTTTTCATTTGTTTTATATTTTCTGCGACATCAATCATAATTATTTATTATGCCTGTGCGCCCTCGTTTCCGCCTAAATCCTCTTTATAGACATCCATTATCATTGTCTCATTGATAGAGGCCACCTCAAAGTCGGACATCGTACCCTTCATTCCTTCCATAAAGTTGTCGTAGGCTTTCTTGAAATCCGCAGCCTGTACCATCATGAAATTGGCAGTTTTCTTCTCCACTGCAGTTTTCTCATCAATGGTCACGAAGTTCACCTTAACCTTATACCACTTATCGCCCTCCTCGTCCCAGAAGATTTCTGCGATATTGGTGCGCTTTACAGCCGTCACCTTCAGCTCACCGCCTGTCACAAACGGTGTCATCTCTTCTATAATTCGAGCCTCAGCTTCAGTAAACGACAAGGCATCAACCAAATATGGTTCAGTTACCGCTTTTTGTTGACCATTTTCTGTCAACTTCTCATATTTCACTTTGCATTCAAACCAAGTTGCCATTGTTTTCTTTCTTTATTTTTTCGTTACAAAGTAATAATTTCTCCGAGAAACAGGATAACGTATACTCCCATTTTTTATCAACTATTTCTCGCCTTATAATACAGAGTGGAGCAATTCGACTCCGCAAACAAAGCCGATGCCACGTCTGCCATTCGCCCAAGGGTCGTAGCCCTATATCTCTCCACCTCCTCATTTATCATCTCCGCATTGCCAAGCATCTCAAAATATGCCAGATTTGAAGCCAGCTCATCGTTGTTAAGATTACTGAACAGCGCATTAGACTCATATTTGTTGACCACTTTGTCCAACTCATACTGACTCACATCGCCATCAGCCACCTTGCGAAGTTCATCTGCTATCGCCGCCTCAACCCTGTCGAAGGAAACGCCAGGGAGCAGCTGCGCCTTGACAATCAGCATTCCAGGATCCTCATCGCCAGTTATCGACGCGTCTATAGACGCGACCAGATTGCCTTTCGCATAGACGTTGCGGAACAGTCTCGACGACCTGCCGTTTGACAGCACGTCGCTCAACAAATCGCAGACAGGATAGTCATTGTCAAGGCGTCCACACATCCGGTATGCCTTCACTATCATATTATGCGGAACGTCGCGTTCAACCTCCTTCACCCTAGCCGACAATTGAGTCGGCTCGCAAGGGAGTGTACGCTCCGGCATTTCCGCACACGGGATGCCCGCGAACCATTTTTCAGCCAACGCAAACACATCTTCAGAGTCCAGATTGCCCACTACCGACAATATGGCATTTCCCGGATTGTAATAGCGTCGATAGAAAGCCTTTATCGCCTCGACCGGTACATTCTCAATGTCAGACAATGCTTTTCCTATCACCGGCCATTTATATGGATGCACCTTATAGACCATTTCGCGGAGAATGTGTCCGACGTCGCCATACGGAGCATTCAGACAGCGCTGCTTGAATTCCTCCTGCACGACGCTGCGCTGCACTTCCACCGACTTGTCAGACAGCAACAGATTCTGCATCCGGTCGGCTTCCACCCAAAACGCCGTTTCCACGTTTTCAAAAGGAAGGATGTCATAATAGTTGGTGATGTCGCTGTTTGTCCATGCATTGTTGTCACCGCCGGCCTCCACCATCACAGAATCGAATTTAGGGACAGCCGCAGTGCCTCCAAACATCAGATGCTCGCATAAATGCGCAAGCCCAGTATATTCTGGCGACTCGTTTTTAGCCCCGACACGATACAGCAAATTGACCGCAACCATTCCTGTCGCACAGTTTCTGCTGTGCACAACCTGCAGCCCATTGTCCAACCGATAGCGCGACGTCTTTGTCATTCAATCACCGAAGCTTTCAGGATTCTGACATCTTCCTTGGGTCTGTCGTTGCGCGCTGTCTCGACGCATTGAATCTTGTCGACCACATCCATTCCAGAAACAACCTCGCCAAAGACACTGTATCCGCCATCCAAGAACGGAGTGCCGCCGACAGTTGTATATACCGACTTCTGTTCCGGAGTAAACTTGAACAGTTTTCCTTTCAACGAGGCCTCCGTTTCTTGAATCAGACTGTCTTGAAGCTCCTGCAGCCCCGCTGCGTTACGAGCTCTGCGCAAATCCATTATTTCCGCGCGATGCTCCTTTGCCAACGCTTGAAACACCGATTGCTTTTGCTGGTTCTGCAACGACTTTTCCATCGCCACCAGCTCCGATTCATTATACACCTTTCCCGTGACAATGTAGAACTGCGAGCCAGACGATTTCTTTTCCGGATTGACAGCATCGCCCGTGCGGGCAGCCGCAACAGCGCCACGCTTGTGGAACAATTCAGGGAGAACAAACTCACCGGGAATCTCTTCGCCATAATCATTCGCGCCAAGAACCGCATCCGGTGTCGCCGTCTTCGACGTCGGATCGCCGGTCTGAACCATAAAATCCTTTATCACCCTATGGAACAGCACACCATCGTATGCGCCGGCCTCTACATTTCACAAAATTATCACGATGTCCGGGAGTCAATTCCGATAAAAGAATCACGATATCGCCCTCGGACGTTTTCAACAGCACTTTCATTGCCTTATTTTCTTTTTTTGAAGATTCGACAGCACCTCCCGACAACGGCATCCATAAAAGAGCCATCGCCAACATCGCCATTAAAACACCTGATTTCAAATCAGAAACCCTTAGGGTACACTCTTTTATATATACGTCGGAAATTATTGTCGGAAGCACTCAACTCTTCCGCTTTCTCAACATAATCCTCACCCCAAATGCTTGCCAACAAACTCGGCATATACTTTCTATCACGATCCTTTTCTATAGAAGCGTCAAGCAATTTGGATATGCTGTCAGAATATTTCTCCTTGTCAATCGCAGCCAGATAACGAGCCGTGCTTACAATAAACTGACCGTTGCGGTCAACTTTTATTATATTATCGACCAATTCCGGCATATCACCGTCACAACTACCGATGTTGTTGGCTATATATTCATATGTAGCCAGCCCATCCTCGTCTTTTTTCAACTTTTTCAAAACGTCTTCGTTCATCAGTTTTTCTTTATTATTTTTACAAAGGCACCTCAAACCGCACCAACGACTCTGCAAAATCCAACATCATTGACGGTCTGTGGGATTCCCACACAAAGGTAATGCGTTTTTATGAAATAATAGCCCTTCCAATCCATTTTTTACAACACATCACCGCCGACAACATCGTTGTTTTACTCTAATTTCTTCTGTTTTAGAAATAAAATCGCTATCTTTGCGCCAAAATAGATGTCACGTTTTTTATATGTCTAATAAGAATGTAAGCCCGACCATCTTGTTTGAGACAAGTTGGGAGGTTTGTAATAAAGTTGGAGGAATATATACAGTATTATCATCAAAAGCAAAAGTTTTGAATGAGCGGTTAGGCGACAAAATGATTTTTGTCGGTCCTGACGTTTGGACTTCTCAAAACCCCTCTCCTTTTTTTAAAGAATCAAAAGCACTACTTAAGAATTGGCGGCAGTCCGCCAATCTTCCTTATGGCATATCTGTCAGAGTGGGAAGATGGATGGTTCCGGGAAATCCGGTTGCAATCCTTGTCAATTTCGACGGCGTCTACCCCAAATTGGATGATTTCTACGCATTGATGTGGGAGAAATTCAAAGTCGACTCGCTGCACTCCTACGGCGACTACGGCGAAGGCTGCGCGTTTGCCATCGCCTCTGCCATAGTAATTGACAGCTTGTCAAAATTCTTGGCGAAAAAAAACGACCGTGTTGTCGCTCAGTTCAACGAGTGGACCACCGGCATGGGACTGCTTTATCTGAAAGCCAACTCGCCACAGATTGCAACCGTCTTCACAACGCATGCCACAAGCATCGGAAGAAGCATCTGCGGCAACGGAAAGCCCCTTTACGACTACTTCAACGGCTACAACGGCGACCAGATGGCATCCGAGCTCAATATGCAGTCGAAACATTCACTGGAAAAAACAGCCGCTCACAATGCCGACTGTTTCACCACCGTAAGCGACATAACCGCTCGGGAATGCGAGCAGCTGCTTGAAATCAAGCCGCTTGTCACACCGAATGGATTCGAGCTCTCAATTGTGCCGGAACGTCAGAAATACACCGCGCAGAGAAAGAATGCCCACGCCAAATTGCTGCAAGTGGCAGAAGCCCTGACCGGAAAGCATTATGACGACGACACATTCCTATATGCCACCGCCGGACGCAATGAATTCCGCAACAAAGGTCTCGACATGTTTATCGATGCGACAAACGCCCTCCGCAACGGCCACGACATGAATCGGCAGACAATCGCCTTCATACTGGTTCCCGCATGGGAAAACGGCGCGCGCGAAGATTTAAAAAGCCGTTTGGAAAGGCGAGACTCAAGGCGCTTTGGAAGACTGCATCATAACACACCGCCTTCATGACTATTCCTCAGATGCAATATACAACAAATTGGAATATCTGGGAATGCACAATTCGGCGGACAGCAAAGTAGACACAATCTACGTGCCCTGCTATCTCAATGGTTCTGACGGGATTTTCAATATGCAATATTACGATTTGCTAATTGGCTTTGACGCCGCCGTTTGCATCCTACTACGAGCCCTGGGGATACACTCCCCACGAAAGCATGGCGTTCGGAATACCCACAATCACTACCGACCTTGCAGGCTTCGGGCAATGGATTCTGTCCACATTCGGAGGAGGCTTCAGCAAGTGCGGTGTCGAGGTTACCCACCGGTCAGACTCGAACTACGAAATGGCAGTCAACGACATTGCCGAGAAACTCAAATATCTGCTGACCGCCGATGTCTCTTTGACAAAGAAAATCAGAAAAGCAGCCATCAGCTCCTCAAAGGGTACAGCTTGGGCTGACTTTATAAGATATTATGACACAGCCTATACAATGGCTTTAGAAAACAATAAACACAATTTGGCATAATGCCTCTAATTTTAATATTTTAACTATGAAATTGAAAGTAAGCAACACAAATGCCCCTGTATGGCGCGACATCACAATCCATGCAGAATTACCAGCCAAGCTCAAGAGCCTTGACGAATTGGCACACAACGTATGGTGGTCGTGGAACAGCGAGGCGCGAAATCTCTTTCAAGACATTGACCCTAACCTATGGTTGCAGACGGATGAGAACCCCGTCTTGTTATTGCAAAAACTAAGTCTGGAGCGTTGTCAGGAATTGGCTAAAGACGAAGCCTTCCTCGCACGTCTCAATGAAGTGCACAAGGCATTCAAAGACTACATGAAGAAGCCATACCGCAAGGATGTGCCTTCAATCTCCTATTTCAGTATGGAGTATGGTCTTTGCAGCGCTTTGAAAATCTACTCTGGAGGTCTTGGTGTCCTCGCCGGCGACTACATCAAGGAAGCTTCCGACTCTTGTGTAAACTTGACTGCTGTCGGATTCATGTATCGCTATGGATACTTCGACCAGTCTCTTTCAATGGACGGACAGCAGATTGCTGAATATCCAGCGCAGAACTTCAACCAAATTCCTGTGGAGCAAGTGCTCAACAGCGACGGAACTCCGATGGTTCTTGCCGTTCCTTACCCAGGCCGCAACATCTACTGCAACATTTGGAGAGTGAATGTGGGTAGAGTGAAACTCTACTTGTTGGACACAGACAACAACCAGAACTCAGAGTTCGACCGTCCAATCACACACAAACTTTATGGTGGCGATTGGGAAAACCGCATCAAACAGGAATACCTGCTCGGTATCGGCGGCGTCATGATGCTCCGTGCTTTGGGCATCAACACAGAGTTGTATCACTGCAACGAGGGACACGCAGCCCTGCTCAACCTCCAGCGTCTTGTTGAATACGTACAGAACGACCATTTGAGCTTCGATGTAGCACTTGAATTGGTTAAAGCCACAGGTCTCTACACCGTACACACTCCAGTGCCTGCCGGACACGACTATTTCGAAGAGAGCCTCTTCGGAAAATACCTCGGTGAATATCCTGCGAAACTTGGCATTTCGTGGTCAGACCTTATGAATATGGGCCGTGAGAACCCTGACACAAACGAACGGTTCTCAATGAGTGTATTCGCACTCAACACTTGCCAGGAATCCAACGGTGTAAGCTGGTTGCACGGCGAAGTGTCAAAACGCATGTTCCAAGGTGTATGGAAAGGATACGCTCCTGAAGAGTCACACGTTTCATATGTGACAAACGGTGTGCACATGCCAACATGGGCTGCTTCTGAATGGAAAGATTTCTACAAGAAGACTTTTGGCGAGCACTATTGGGAAACTCAGTCGGACGAAATGACTTGGGCTCCTATTCTGAAAGCCAAAGAAGAAGATATCTGGAACATCCGCGTTGCGTTGAAAAACAAGTTTATCGACTACGTTAAGCGCGAGTTCAAAGAGACATGGCTTAAGAACCAGGGAGACCCTTCACGCATCGTCTCCATCATGGACAAATCAATCCAAACGCATTGATTATCGGTTTCGCACGTCGCTTTGCGACTTACAAACGTGCGCACCTGTTGTTTACCGACCTTGACCGTTTGGCTAAAATCGTTAACAACGAGAAGTTCCCTGTACAATTCGTATTCGCCGGCAAGGCTCACCCAGCCGACGGTGCAGGACAAGGACTCATCAAACGAATCGTAGAGATTTCAAGAATGCCGCAATTCCTTGGCAAGATTATTTTCTTGGAGAACTACAACATGACATTGGCAAAACGTCTGATTTCAGGTGTCGACATCTGGCTGAACACTCCGACTCGTCCATTGGAAGCCTCTGGTACTTCTGGCGAGAAAGCGGAGATGAACGGCGTGCTCAACTTCTCCGTACTTGATGGATGGTGGTATGAAGGCTACCGCAAAGATGCCGGTTGGGCGTTGACTGACAAGCGCACATTCACCGACCAAGGTCAGCAGGACAAGCTCGATGCCGCAACCATCTACTCTATGCTTGAGAACGAGATTATTCCTCTTTATTTTGCAAAGAACTCAAAGGGATATTCTCCAGAATGGATTCAATACATCAAGAACTCCATTGCCCACATCGCTCCTAACTTCACCATGAAGCGTATGATTGATGACTACATCGAACGCTTCTATCTGAAAGAAGGAAAATACGGCAAGGATCTCAAGAAAAACAATTTTGCAAAAGCCAAAGCATTGGTTGAATGGAAAGACAATGTGGTTTCCCGTTGGGACGGCATCAAGGTGCTTGAAGCCACTCCGCTCGATCCTTCAGCAAACTCTTTCGGCGACAAGATCAAAGTTGACGCAAAGATTGACACCAACGGTCTTGCAGACAGCATTGGTGTTGAAATGGTGGTTTATTCCGTTGAAGAAGGTCAGCAGAAATTCCTCAACCGCTACGATTTCAAAGAGGTTAAGCGCGAAGGCGACATTGTTTCTTACGAACTTAAGCACGAAATTGCAGTTCCAGGCGTGTTCCACTATGGATTCCGCATCTATCCTAAGAATGCAGAGCTCGCACACCGTCAGAGCTTCGCTTACTTGAAATGGTTCTAAGCCACACGAACTGTTTGGCAATAAAAAATCGGTTGGAGATTATAATCTCCAACCGATTTTTTATTCTCCTATATTCTACTAGAACTTGAATCCTACAGAAACAGCCACTTCATTGTTGGCATCCTTCAGTGTTGACGACGGAGCCTCAGCATTGAAAAATCCATAATAATCACTTTGACGGCTCGTTCTCACATATGCCAAATCAGCATAGAATGCTTTATACCGGTATCCAGCACCTGCCGTATAGCGTTGAGTTTTATTGTCCAGGGTATACGACATCGAAGTTCCCGCAGTAGGATCCTGTGCAAGATTCTCTTCAACCGGTGATGTCTTATACGAATATCCGGCACGCACGCTGAAACTTGGCGTCACCTTAAACTCTCCACCGATGCGGATTTCATTGCTTGCCTTAAAGGTTGTCCTTACATTGTCGGCCACGACGCGATCCTCCCGCCCATTATAAAACGTGCGCATACCACCATACATAACCCTTTCATAGTCAAGACTGATGATGCCACGTCCGCCAATCACTCCGGCAACGCTTCCCATCACCTTCCATGGAGTCCTTGCGTCAAATTCCGTCTTGCCGTCATATCCGGCATTCGTTTCTGCCGTACCTTTTATGTTTGATACTCCGCTACCGGCAACATTCGCATCAAATGCGTACGACGTGCTTGCATAATAACAAGAATTGACATTGAAGAATGTAGGCGTATGGAAAGCCACGCCCAGTCTGAGTTCATTTATAGGCTTGACAATCAAGCCCATTTTAAAGTTCACGCCTGTGCCCGTCATATTCAGATAGTTTTCCATGCCCCATGCGGCATTTCCTTCCGCAAGGTAAGTATTGTCGCCATAAATATAAGGCACACGAGCTTTTTCCAAGCTCTCTCCATAATATGAATACATGCTGTATTCCAAATCCGAGATACCCACAGAAGCTCCCCAATACACCATGTCCATCACATTTCCGCCAAAACTTACGTTATACTCGTTCAAATGTCCAGACTCCTGAACTTCCATCTCCGCATATCCCGTGGTGCCATTCTTATACAATCCGCTATAAGAATCGTTGCTTGCCGACATCGGATTGATTAAATATGAATTGTATGCCAAAATGCTTATCCACGGAGCGTTGGAGTCCATATACGGATCATATCCGCCTTTAACGGCGCCAAGGTCCGATGTGGTCCAACCTCTTGAATTGTCCGCCACATAATTTGTCATTGAATTACGCATTCCGTTAATCACGCCATTGTAATGACGTTTGAAATCCAAGGCTTTGGTATACGACACACCCCAAGAGAATGTCGGCGTTGTTTCGTTTCCCGTCTTAAATGTCCCGACATAGGCAATGTTGTCAAAATTAAAATTAGAGTTCGATGTTTTAAACCCATTCATAGTGACATTTTTCTTGACACCGCCCATTGTCATTCCCACCTCGGAACTGCGGTAGACACCGATGCCGCCAGGATTCTGATTGAGCGTTGACAAGTCAGCGCCTAACGCACCAAACGCGCCTGCCATAGACATAAACCGGGCACTACCCCTCAAGTCCGTCTGCGATATTGTATATAAATCCAATGCACCCTGAGCTCCTGCCGATGCAGCGTAGAGGGCACACAACAAAGGGAATAAATTTCTTAATTTAGCCATTTTCTTTAGATTTTGTTTTCAAACATTGTTATCGTCTGCCACCACGGCCGCCACCGCTGAAAGAGCCTCTGCCCACTTGACGAACCGCCTCTAAAACCGCCGAAAGAACTGCCACGACTTGGCGAAGATGTCGACGGCTGCCTGTATGAAGGCGTACGGTCTGTGGAACGGCTCGGAGATGAATACGACGGAGTGGTTCGCTCTGTGCTCACCGACGGACGGCGGCCCGGATTAGTGCTTGGCGACGTATATGTTGTCGAGCCACCTCGATATCCACTGTAGGTTGTCGACGGGCGGGCGGTGTCCGAAGGTCTTGTCGACGGAGTGTAATAAGAAGACGACGGACGGCGGCCTGTTGATCTGTAACTGTCGGACCCGCTATAATTTCCGTGTCTGCTCAATTCCGGTCTGCGTCCGCTCGGGCTGTGAGATGCACTGAACGGTCTGCGTCCGCCATCAGAATAGTAATGATGTCCGCCCGGATAATATGGATAGTATGGATAATAGTGCGGATAACTCCATCCATATCCCCAACCGTAATATGGATACGACGGTCCCCAGAATGGGTCATACCATCCGTAATACGGGCGATAACATCCCCATCCAAATGACCAATCCCACGAATTGTAGTACCATGACGATCTGTAGCACGGGCTGTACCACGGATCATAGAATCCGCCAATCGACCATGTAACCGATGGTGTCCCTACATATATATTCACATTGTCAGCATAGTAGAGTTCCTTCAATCTGCTGTCGTCAGACGAAACCACGATTGTAGGATTGTCGAAACGCTCCATACGCTCTGTGTATTGGAAAACATCAGGATTTGCCACCACTGTGTCGGCAGAAATTGTGTCGGCAGAAACTTTGTATGCGCCACGGCGGTTGTATTCATCGACATCGCGAGGATTGCTTGTATACACCTGGTATGTCGGTTCTTCAAAATCCGCAGTTTCCTCAGTTTTCTGCTTTTTGACTTCACGCTTCTCCGTCTTCTTTACTTTAGATGGATTGTAGTAAATATCATCGTCATAATAGCTCTGTCCTGACACCAACAGCGGAGTCAAGACACTTGCCAAAATTAAAAGATAATTCCGTTTCATAGTCTTTCACTTTTATTCTAATGACAAATAAACTTTCATTTAGTTTAATCAGAATTGACGCATTTATATATTTTTACAACTTATTAAGTCAGTGGATATAAAAAGCTTCCGTAAGCATTTGAATTCCCTGCTTCGCTCCGGTCCTTCCTGAAGCACGATTTCCGACTCCTCCAATGCCGCCGGCAAATTTGAGAACTCCCACAAGTAACGCCTTATGGGTTTCTTCAGAGTTGTTCTCACTGCAGTGCGGCGCCGAAGCCACAAATTTGCCTCTCCTGCCCAGAACTCTATTGTCTGCCTTACCTCTGCCGGAGCAATCAAGCCAACAAGTCCGTCGTCTGACAGCAACGATTTGCATCTGCCAAAGAACTCAGAGAAAGGCAACGTGTCAGTATGTCTCGCCATAGCTCTGCGTGCATCGGGCGCTCTTTCACCCGAATCGAAGAATGGTGGATTGGACACTATATAATCATACTTTAAGCCGCTTTCAAAGCGCAGAAAGTCGCATTCGAATATCCTTATCCGTCCGCTCCATACGCTGTTTTCAGCATTCTGCAAAGCCTCCTCCGCTGCGACGGTGTCTATCTCCACAGCATCCACCATAGCGTCGGCATTGCGCTGAGCCGCCATAAGAGCCAAAATTCCTGTTCCTGCTCCGACGTCCAATATTCGGTTTCTTGCCACAAAATCAGCCCATGCCCCAAGCAGGACAGAGTCTGTCCCGACTTTCATTCCACTCTTTGCATGCCGCACAGAGAATTGCTTAAATTGAAATTCATCCAACGTCTTCATTGCGTAAAGATACAAAAAAAGCGCTGAATTCAATGAATCCAACGCTTTTTTGTCTTTTTCTTGTCGATTACCAGATTACCACACGGTCTGCCGGCGCTATATACATCGGATCGCCTTCCTTGATGCCGAATGCCTCATAGAAAGCATCGATATTCTTCAAGGTTGCATTCACTCTCCAACGACCAAGCGAATGAGGGTCGGTAGTCGTGCGACGACGGATTTCCTCTGGACGGATATTGTCTGCCCACACATTGGCATACGACAAGAAGAAACGCTGTGCTGGCGTGAAACCGTCAACAACTTTGTTTTCCTTCGCTTCTTTTGTCTTAAGGTATGCAGTGTAGGCAACTCGCAAACCGCCCTGGTCGGCGATATTCTCGCCAAGAGTCAACTTGCCGTTGGCATGGAGAGAATCGATGACCACAATCTTGTCAAATTGAGCCTTCAATTTGTTTGCAAGAGAGTCAAACATTTCTGCATCGTCCTTAGTCCACCAGTCTTCCATATTTCCATCTTTGTCAAACTGACGTCCGTTGTCGTCAAATCCATGAGTCATCTCATGTCCGATTACAACGCCGATTGCACCATAATTGTCGCAGTCGAGAGCGTCAGGAGAGAAGAACGGAGCTTGAAGGATACCTGCAGGGAAGCAGATTTCATTGGTCGACGGATTGTAATATGCATTTACTGTCTGTGGAGTCATACCCCACTCTGCCTTGTCGACCGGCTTGCCACATTTCTCATTAGAGTCCTTCACATGGAAGATGCTTGCCGACTTCACATTTTCCCAATATGATTTTTTCGGGTCGATGATGATTCCTGAATAATCCTTCCAAGTGTCAGGATAACCTACTTTTACTGTAAATGCCGACAATTTCTCCATTGCTTTCGACTTGGTGGCATCGCTCATCCAAGCCAAGTTCTGGATGTGCTCGCCAAGCGACGTTTTCAGATTTCCGACAAGCTCAAGCATTCTTTGCTTAGACTCCTCCGGGAAATATTTCTTCACATAAATCTGTCCCAATGCCTCGCCAAGCATTCCGTCAGGAACTGACAATGCACGTTTCCAACGCGGTCTGTCCTGCTCCGCACCTGAAATTGTGCTGCTCATCTCAAAGTTCACCTTGCGGAAATTGTCACCAAGATAATCCGACGCAGAGTTAACCAAATGGAAAATCAGATAGTCCTTGATTTCACGCATACTTTTGTTTGCAATCAATTCGTTCACCTTCTCCAACGACTTCAACTGCATTACGCACATACTGTCGACAATAGGAAGATATTGAGCCGTCAGATACTGCTTCCAATCAATATTGGGGCAAAGTTTTTCAACTTCTGCGAGAGTGCGGATGTTGTATTGCGCCATATAGTCTCGCTGCTCCGTACGGGTCATTGCCACCTTTGCAAGTTCCATCTCTATTCCCATAACGTTGTCGCGCATACGTTCAGCGTCAGCCTTTTTATAACCCGACAGCATCAGAAGCTTCACGATAAATTGCTTGTATGCCTCACGGATTTTCAATGTCTGGGCATCATCATTCATATAATAGTCGCGGTCGCCCAAGCCAAGGCCGCCTTGACCCCAATAAAGGATGTTGATGTCAGAATTTTTCAGATCACTCATAACGCCCACTCCGAAGAATGCCGATGAGAAGCTGTGCATCCAACCGAGAATGCCTGTAATATCTTCGCGTTTTGCCTTTTCAATGCGCTTGATGTCAACCTTTATTGGTTTTGCGCCTTCTTTGTTCAAGCGCACGCTGTCCATACCCATAGAATACAAATCGCCGATTTTCTGCTCTACAGAGCCATACGTGTGAGAGGTGCCGCACAGACCCTCAACCAAATCATGTAACTGCTTCTTATTGTTCTCGCCAAGCATGTCAAAAGAGCCATAGCGCGAGTACTCAGGCTTCAGCGGATTCAATTTTTGCCATCCGCCACATGCATATTGATAAAAATCGGTGCAAGGAGAAACAGACTCATCCAGATTCTCTCTCGACACACCAGTCTTCGGCTCACCGGCATTGGCGCTCATCACGCCAGCCAAAGCCAACAACATAAAACTGTACTTTAGTTTCATAATGTCCTTTTATTTAATTGTTTTTCAAATTTTCCAATTCCATTGTAGCGTCTTCCCATTCCGACATAGCCGCATCCAAACTCTTGCTGACTTCGCCATGCCGTTCAAAGAGATCATTGTCGGTTGCACCGGCAGCCAGTTTGTCCTCAACAACTTTCAGTTCCGCCTCGAGTTGCGAAACTTTCGCTTCCGCATCCTTCACGAGCCGCTCCGCTTTTCTTATCTGTTTCTCAAACTCCTTCTTTTCCGCATACGACTGCTTTCCAGAAGAAACTGCCGGCTCCTGAATTTGGTCATTGTCGGTTTTGGAGGGCACCGACTTCTCCAACTCGCGCAACGATTCCATCTGCTTGTGCTGCAGGAAGTCGTAAATTCCACCCAAATGCTCGCGCACCTTGCCTCCGCCAAACTCATAAACCTTCCCAACCAATCCGTCGAGGAAGTCACGGTCGTGCGACACGACAATCACTGTTCCGTCAAAATCGGCTATTGCCTGCTTCAACACATCCTTTGTCTTCATATCCAGATGGTTGGTAGGCTCGTCAAGGATAAGGAGGTTGACAGGCTCAAGCAACAGACGAATCATTGCCAATCGAGTTTTTTCTCCACCCGAAAGCACTTTCACCTTCTTGTCAGACGCCTCGCCTCCAAACATAAACGCACCGAGGATATCCCTTATTTTCGTGCGGATGTCGCCAACCGCCACTTGATCAATCGTGTCAAACACCGTTATTTCGCCATCAAGCAAAGACGCTTGATTTTGAGCGAAATAGCCGATTTTTACATTATGCCCGATTTTCAGATTTCCATCATACGGAATTTCGTTCATTATGCACTTCACAAGCGTTGACTTTCCCTCACCGTTCTTGCCCACAAAAGCGACTTTCTCGCCGCGTTTGATTGTAAGGTCGACATTGGAAAACACCGTGTGGTCGCCATATTTTTTGGCAACACCTTCGCAGATTACAGGATAGTCGCCCGACCGTGGAGCAGGAGGAAATTTCAGATTCAATCGCGAATTGTCGACCTCGTCAACCTCTATTTCCTCTATTTTCTCCAACTGCTTTATGCGGCTCTGCACCTGCACCGACTTAGTAGCCTTGTAGCGAAAGCGCTCAATGAATCTTTCAGTCTGCTGTATTTGCTTTTGCTGATTCTCATACGCCCGCATCTGCTGCTCTATACGCTCTTGATGCAGAACGACATACTTCGAATAATTAACCTGATAGTCGTAGACCTTGCCACACGAAATCTCCAACGTGCGGTTTGTCACATTGTCAATGAATGCACGGTCGTGCGACACGAGAACCACAACGTTAGCCTTCTGCTTCAAGAACGTTTCAAGCCATTGAATAGACTCAATGTCGAGGTGGTTGGTCGGCTCATCGAGCAACAACACATCCGGACGCATCAGCAACAGTTTTGCCAATTCTATACGCATGCGCCATCCGCCACTGAATTCCGATGTATTTCTGTCAAAATCAGAGCGGACAAATCCCAGACCAAGCAACGTCTTTTCAAGTTCCGCCTCCCCGTTCTCGCTCTCCTCCATCTGAACCAAGTCGCTCAGATTAGAGATGCGGTCAATCAGTTCGGCATACGATTCCGACTCATAATCCGTCCGTTCGGCAAGCTCTGTGTTCATACGGGCAAGAGAAGCCTTCATCTCGTCCAATTTTCCGAACACAGTGCGCACCTCCTCCACAACAGAACGTTCGTCAGTCAGAATCATTTGCTGCGGGAGATAGCCGATTGTAATGTCTTTTTGCGCGGCGACGACACCGTCTGTCGGTTCCTGGAGTCCGGCTATTATCTTCAACATAGTTGACTTGCCGGCTCCATTCTTCCCGACCAGGGCTATTTTGTCACGCTTGTTTATGACAAAATTCACACCGCTGAAAAGGGCTGTACTATTAAATTCTACGCTTAAATTCTGTATAGAAATCATAGAATCTCAATGGCTTACAAACCCATTTTCTTCAAAAGGTCAGACGGCACAGCCTTTTTGTTGACCAATATGCTCATTGTCTTCGACAAGAAATATGCCTCAGAAACATAGAAATAGCCTTGGTAAACTTGGTCTGTGTCCCACGAGTTTTTTACCTTATAATATTTGTTTCCTTTCTGATCCTCAGCCTTTCCAATGATCACCATACCATGGTCATCAGTTGTCTCATAATTGTCGAATCCTTTCTGGCGCGACTCCTGAGTCACCTCAATTTCCTCAACCGGGCCCTTGAAGTCATAAAGTTCTTCTTCCTTTTCCGACGATTTCAGTTTGACCCACTTTGCCAATTCGGTTCCCGTGCGCTCTTTGTTGCGGTCAATCTTCGGCATCAAAGCCACACCGTCGTACCATTTGAAACCCTTTTCACTGACATCAGCCGCCCAAAGCACAGTATAGCCTTTCAATAGCATCGTCAACGATTTTCTTCAACTCGTCAAGTTTCACATTGTAATACAGACCATTCGACCAATTGTCGGGCACTTCAAGCACAAACGGCTTATAGAAAGGATGATGGGTGAACGATGTCACAGGAATAAAGTCATCCATTTTCAAACCGAGCATATCGGCGAATGAGCGTGGAGTGTATTCCTTGCCCTTGTACATAAATTTCTCAGGCGCTTTTCCAAGGTAAGCGTCCAAAATTCCGATATATCCGTTGAGCCACGCTTCCGACAATTTCGCATTTGGATTTTTCACAATTTCCTTCAGATACGCCTCAAGCACAGCTGCAAGTTCTCCGTGGTTGTGCTTTTCCTCGCCATAATTCAAGCCGGCGTATACCTCTTCCGGAACCATTCCATACGCATCGTAAACATACGGCACATCAAGGATGCTGCCGCCCTGTCCAAAATTTGTGGCGCCGCAATACCGCACATAGTGTATTGCCTTGTCGATATAGCATTGACGGGCTATATACATTTCCGACAAGTCAAATTCGCCCTTGCCATTTTTAAGGAGTTCGTCCTCCAAAAACGAGACACCCGAAAAACTCCAGCATGTACCCGATTTGTTCTGGTCTTTGACCGATGTGGTCGGATTCACCTTTATATCTTTAAAAACGAATGTAGTGTCGGCAGCTTCCTGAGCCAACATCGCCGGCGTTGATGCAAGAGCCAACGCCATCATCAAAAATATTGCTTTCTTTCTCATTGTTTTTATTTTTTAGTATTCATCCCACGATTTTATCTCAATGTCGTCCATTCCATATTTGCCAATTGCATCGATAAACGCCGATGCCAGACGCGCATTGGTGAGCAACGGCACATTCAAGTCGATTGCCGCACGGCGAATCTTATATCCATTGCTCAGCTCCTTGCTGCTCAAGTTCTTTGGAATGTTCACAACGAGGTCAATCTCCTTATTGTGAAGCATATCCAGGGCCTGTGGCTGCTGGCCTTCTTCACTTGGCCAATACACCCGGATAGCCGGGATATTATTGTCTGTCAAATATTTATATGTACCGCCTGTGGCATAAAGCTTATAGCCTTTCTCATACAGGATTGAAGCCGCGTCGAGCATGTCGGCCTTCTGTTTTGCAGAACCCGTGCTGAGGAGCACGTTCTTTTTCGGGAATTTATATCCGACAGAAAGCATTGATTTCAAAATCGCCTCCGATGTGTCGTCGCCAAGGCAACCTACCTCACCCGTTGACGACATATCGACACCAAGCACCGGATCGGCTCCCTGCAAACGTGAGAATGAGAACTGCGAAGCCTTTATGCCGACATAGTCCAAATCAAACGCGTTCTTGTTAGGCTTCTCCACTGGAATTCCAAGCATCACCTTTGTCGCTAAATCAATGAAGTTGAGCTTAAGCACCTTTGACACAAACGGGAAACTGCGGGATGCGCGCAAGTTGCACTCAATCACCTTTATGTCGTTGTTCTTTGCAAGATACTGAATATTGAACGGGCCCGAGATGTTAAGAGCTTTTGCTATCTGGCTTGAAATCTTCTTGATGCGGCGCACTGTCTCAACATACAATTTTTGCGGCGGGAACTGAATTGTAGCATCACCGGAATGTACTCCGGCAAACTCGATGTGCTCTGAAATTGCATACACCTTTATCTCGCCATTCTGAGCGACAGCGTCCATCTCAATCTCTTTCGCATGCTCAATAAATTCAGTAACGACAACAGGATGCTGTTAGACACATTGGCTGCGAGCTTCAAGAAACGTTCCAGCTCCTCATCGTTAGAGCATACATTCATTGCCGCACCTGAAAGCACATACGACGGACGCACCAGGACAGGATAGCCCACCTCGTCGACAAACTCATTGATGTCGCTCATCGACGTCAACTCGCGCCAACGCGGCTGGTCAATGTGCAGCTCATCGAGCATCTGCGAGAACTTATGACGGTCTTCCGCATTGTCGATGCTCTTTGCCGATGTGCCAAGGATGTTGACCCCGTCTTCATCCAGGCGGGTGGCAAGGTTGTTAGGAATCTGACCTCCTGTCGACAGAATCACGCCATGAGGAGTTTCAAGATCAATAATATCCATAACCCTCTCATAGGTCAGCTCGTCAAAGTAAAGACGGTCGCACATATCGTAGTCTGTCGACACCGTTTCCGGGTTATAGTTTATCATCACTGAGCGCCAGCCTTCCTTTGACACGGTCATAAGAGCGTTTACACTACACCAGTCAAACTCCACGGAGCTTCCGATTCGATAAGCGCCACTGCCAAGCACCACAACCGACTTTCCGTCGTTTTCATAGTCAATGTCGTGAGCGGAACCGTTGTAGGTAAGATACAGGTAGTTGGTTTTAGCCGGATATTCCGCGCCAAGCGTGTCAATCTGCTTTACAACAGGAAGAATGCCATATGCCTTACGCAATGCACGCACCTTTCTGTTTGCCGCTTCCGACTCTGTCATTCCGTCTTTAAGCACAGCCCTCGCAATCTGGAAATCGGAGAATCCCTGCTCCTTTGCCTGTCGGAGCAACGCCGGAGAAACAGAATCCAAATCAGAGTATGTTTCAAGTTCGACAGCGGTGTCGAGCAAGTTTTTCAACTTGTTCAAGAACCACTTGTCAATCTTTGTAAGTTCGTGGATTTTATCTACAGTATATCCTTTTCTGAAAGCCGATTCAATCACAAAAATTCGCTTGTCGGTCGGTTCTTTCAAAGCGCTGTCGATGTCTGACACTTTTATTTCCTTGTTCTCGATAAAGCCGTGCATGCCCTGGCCAATCATACGCAGACCCTTCTGAATAGACTCCTCAAAAGTTCTGCCTATTGCCATCACCTCACCAACCGACTTCATCGACGAGCCAATCTCTTTCTTCACTCCATGGAATTTACCCAAGTCCCAACGCGGAATCTTGCAGACCACATAGTCAAGAGCCGGCTCAAAGAAAGCGGAAGTCACTTTGGTAACGGTGTTTCAAATCAAAGAGACCGTATCCCAAGCCCAATTTTGCCGCAATAAACGCCAACGGATATCCTGTTGCCTTTGACGCCAGCGCCGAGCTACGGCTCAAACGGGCATTGACCTCGATGACACGATAGTCCATCGACATCGGGTCATAGGCATACTGCACGTTGCACTCTCCTACAATTCCTATGTGGCGGATAATCTTTATCGCCAGCTTGCGGAGCAAGTGATAATCATCGTTCGACAGCGTCTGAGAAGGCGCGACAACGATGCTTTCTCCTGTATGGATTCCAAGAGGGTCGAAATTCTCCATGTTGCAGACTGTGATACAGTTGTCAAATTTATCACGGACAACTTCATACTCGACCTCTTTCCAGCCTTTCAATGACTTCTCGACAAGCACCTGCGGAGAGAACGACAAAGCCTTCTCCACCAGCGAAACCAACTGCTCACGGTTGTCGCAGAATCCACTGCCGAGACCGCCAAGCGCATAAGCGGCACGCACAATCACCGGATAGCCCAAAGTTTCCGCCGCCGCAATGGCGTCGTCGGTTGTCGACACAGCCTCGCTCTTAATTGTCTTGACATCGATTTCGTCAAGTTTCTTGACAAAGAGCTCACGGTCTTCGGTATCCATAATCGCCTGGACCGGCGTTCCGAGCACCTCCACTCCATATTTTTCAAGCACACCGCTCTGATAC
This sequence comes from Bacteroidales bacterium, assembly GCA_022009815.1. Lineage (GTDB taxonomy): Bacteria > Bacteroidota > Bacteroidia > Bacteroidales > Muribaculaceae > Limisoma. The sequence continues at coordinate 2,286,748 of CP091725.1, read as the reverse complement.
AAGTCCACGCCACAGTTGAGCGCGGTCTGTCCGCCGAACGCCAACAATATTCCCTGCGGGCGCTCCTTTGCGATAACCTTTTCGACAAAGAATGCCGTCACCGGAAGGAAATATATCTTATCGGCGAATCCCTCCGAGGTCTGTACTGTTGCAATATTCGGGTTTATCAACACGGTTTCAATACCCTCTTCTTTCAACGCTTTCAGCGCCTGAGAGCCGGAATAGTCAAACTCACCAGCCTCTCCAATCTTCAAGGCTCCGGAACCGAGCAATAAAACTTTTTTTATATTTTCTTTCTTTGAATCTGCCATTTGTTGAGAAATTTTGGTCATTACAACAGTTTTATAAAATCGTCAAATATGAATTCCGTATCAAGCGGACCGCTGCACGCTTCCGGGTGGAACTGAGCGGAAAAGAACGGTTTGGATTTGTGGCGGATACCCTCGTTGGTTCCATCATTCATATTCACAAACAACGGTTCCCAATCTCCGCCAAGAGTTTCGTTGTCTACAGCAAAGCCATGGTTCTGTGACGTGATGAAGCAACGGTTTGTGCCCACTTGACGCACCGGCTGATTATGGCTGCGGTGGCCATACTTCAACTTGTAGGTCTTTGCACCAGCCGCCTTCGACAGCAACTGGTTGCCCATGCAGATTCCGCAAATAGGCTTGTCGCCGGAAAGGGCTTTCTTTATATTTTCCACTGTCTCTCCAGCCATATCAGGGTCGCCAGGGCCATTGGAGATAAACAATCCATCATAATCAATCTGAGAAAAATCGTAATTCCAAGGGACACGCACCACTTTCACGCCCCTCTTCACAAGACAACGAATTATATTGTTTTTAGTGCCGCAGTCAACCAGCACAACGGTCTTGTCTCCATCGCCATAAGTTTCAACCTCCTTGCAGCTGACTTTCGCCACCAAGTTTTCCTTGTTCGGGTCATAGAATTCAGGTTTTTCAGCGCCCTCTATAAATACGGCCAAGCATTGAGCCTTTTTCTCTCAACAACTTGGTCAGCGCTCTTGTGTCTATTCCATAGACACCAACCACCTGTTCTCTCTTCAGCCAATCCGAAAGGCTTTCTTCGGCCAGCCAATGGCTATACTCCCAAGAATAGTCCTGGCAAACAATCGCCTCGCAATGAATTCTGCTGCTTTCAAAATAGCGGGCAACACCATCCTGCTCTTCTTTTGGAGGCACTCCATAATTGCCGATTAGCGGGAACGTCGTCACCAAAACCTGACCCTCATAAGATGGATCCGTCAAACTCTCTGGATAACCGGTCATCGCGGTATTGAACACTACTTCTCCAGAACATGCATTCTCAAAGCCGAACGACTTTCCTTCAAAGACAGTACCGTCTTCCAATTCAAGGATTGCTTTTTTCGTTTCTCTCATATCAATTTTTAGGAATTACTTACCAATTTTACGGTTTGCAAGATTACCATCGAGAAAACCATACAAAGTTACTGATTTTTTCCCATCCGTCAGTCATATATATAGATTTTTTAGGCAATTCCACGCTTTTTAGCAAACTTGCCGACAAAAAAGCGGGGATGCACGATGTGCATCCCCGCCATAAACTCGCGATACGTATACGATTATTCCGCAGCAGGAGCCTCTTCAGCTGTTGCCTCGGCGTTTTCAGCCTCAGCCGCAGCAGCCTCCTCAGCCTTCTTGGCAGCCTCAGCAGCAGCGATTTCTGCTTTCTTCTTTGCCACCAACTCAGCCTTTGCCGCGTTCTTTGCTTTCTCTTCCTCCAAGCGTTTGCTGTCAGCTTGCTTCTTGTCGTTTGACAATTGCTCCTTCTTAGCGTTCAATTGTGCTTCCTTATTCTTCTTCCACTCCTCGAAACGACGATTTGCTTCTTCTTCAGTGAAAGCACCCTTCTTGACGCCACCGAGCAAGTGCTTCTTCAAAAGCACGCCCTCGTTAGAGAGAAGGCGACGAACTGTATCTGTAGGTTGTGCACCTACGCTAACCCAATACAAAGCTCTTTCGAAATTCAAACTTATTGTAGCAGGATTAGTGTTCGGATTATAAGAACCTATCCTTTCAATAAATTTACCATCTCGTGGTGCCCTGCTATCAGCGATAACAATAGGATAGAACGCATAGCGCTTGCGGCCGTGACGTTGTAATCTAATTTTTGTTGCCATTTAAGTTTTGTTTAAATAAAAGTGTATTAAGTTTATCGGGCGCAAAGGTACTCACTTTTGCGCACTTATGCAATTTTTTCTGATTTTTTTTGATATTGCCGTCAAACGTGCTATCTTTGTAGTTATGGAAGAAGACTTAAAGACAGCCGTCGAGGTCATGCGCAAAGGCGGCGTAATACTTTACCCGACCGACACCATCTGGGGCATTGGATGCGATGCCACCAACGCAGAGGCCGTGGACAAAGTGTACAAAATCAAGAAGCGCGCCAACAACAAGGCTATGCTTGTGCTTGTCGGCAAAATGGAAGATGTGGAGAATTATGTGGAGACAGTTCCCGAGATGGCTTACCAGCTCAACGAGCTGAGCGAGAAACCCATCACGATAATATACGACAATGCCTTGAACCTTGCGCAGGAACTTCTTGGCGACAACTCCAGCGTAGGCATACGGGTGTCGCGCGAGGTGTTTACACAGCGATTGTGCAAGATGCTCCGCAAGCCAATCGTTTCTACTTCCGCCAATATCGCCGGCGAGCCTTCGCCAGCATTCTTCGACGAGATTTCCGACGAAATAAAGTCGGCTGTAGACTACATCGTGAAATACCGGCAAGACGACAAGACCCCGCATGCCCCATCAAGCGTGGTGATGCTGTCAGCCGACAATACAATTAAGATTTTGCGCCCGTGAAAAGTGAGCAAAGATTCAGATTAAGATATATAATTTACGATTACCTTGCCGTCAACATGTCATGGCTGGTTTTCACCTTTGTCAGATACTGCCTGACAAAGGACTTTGGAGCCATGCGCGAAATCGACGCGTTCACAACCTATCTGTCGTTTCACGACATCGTGCTTGGGCAAATATTATTTCCTTTTCTCATTGTTTTTATTTGCCTCCTGTCGGGTTTTTACAACAAGCCTTTTTCAAAGCCCCAGATGCAGGTATTTCTCAACACTGTCGTCTCATCGTTCTTCGCGTCAATGGTTGTATACTTCGCGATTCTAATCAACGACAACCTTCCAGAGCGCAACATCAACTATGAGCTGATATGCTCTCTATGGCTCATCATAGGAACCGCCTTATACATCCCGAGAAAAGTCATAGCCAACAACATACTACGCCACATCAAGAACGGCGACATCAGATTCAACACTCTCGTCATCGGCGACAAGCCGACAGTCGCGCAAGTGCTGGAAACCATCACAAAATCAAGAGATGAAAGCGGCGCTCACGTTGTCGGGACTCTCGCTTTCGACGACAATATGGCCGATTTGGACAAGACGTGCAAGGCGCTTGACGTGCAGAGCATCATAATCGCCCCGTCCAACCGCACAAACTCCGAGACCCTGCACTTGATAAACAACCTTTTCCACCTCGCCATCCCCATAAAGATTGCGCCGGAAACCTACGACATCATCACGTCCAACATCCGTCACGCCAACATTATAGGCGAGCCGTTTGTAAACATTGCCCAAAGCAATATGCCCGAATGGCAAAAGAATGTGAAACGGATGTTCGACATCTGCATCTCAGCGACCGCCCTTGTAGTCCTTGCTCCGGTTTTTGCCGCCATAGCATTCGCAATAAAGAAAGACTCGAAAGGCAGCATCATATATTCACAGGAAAGGATCGGCAAAAACGGCAAGCCTTTCCACATATACAAATTCCGCACAATGGTCACAAACGCAGAAAGCGGAGGAGTACCGATGCTGTCGAACGAAGAAGACAAACGCATCACGAAAATCGGGCACACGCTGCGCAAGTACCGCCTTGACGAGACACCGCAGTTCTGGAACGTGCTGAAGGGCGACATGTCGCTCGTCGGGCCAAGACCAGAGCGGAAATTTTTTGCAGAGCAGATAATCGAACGCGCACCATACTACACACTCACCTATCAGATTCGCCCCGGCATAACATCGTGGGGCATGGTGAAATATGGATATGCAAAGAATGTCGACGAGATGATAGAACGGTCAAAATACGACCTCATCTATCTCGACAACATGTCGCTGTTTGTTGATTTTAAAATTATTTTATACACCGTCAGAACCGTACTGACAGGAAAAGGAATGTAGATATGCTGAACACGATGCAATTAAAAGACAACGCAAATGCAGTATTGATGAGAGTGCTGCAATGGCGGGAGGACCACATCAACGAGAAGACCTTTCTTCTCATTCTCGCATTCTTCATCGGCATCTTATCCGGATTCGCCGCCCTGCTGCTGAAATTCCTCATCGCCACCATCTCGTCGCTGCTGACAAATCATTTCAACGTCGACGGAGCCAACTACTTCTATCTTGTCTATCCCGTCCTGGGCATTCTGATTGTCGGGCTATATGTCAGATACATCGTCAAAGACAACATCTCCCACGGTGTGACAAGAGTGCTTTACGCAATTTCACAGAACAAAAGCCGGCTGAAGCTGCACAACACATACTCATCGGTCGTGGCGAGCTCCATCACCATCGGCTTCGGCGGTTCGGTAGGAGCCGAGGGTCCGATTGTCAATACCGGAGCCGCAATCGGGTCGAATCTCGGCAGTCTTTTCCGCCTGTCGCCGCAAATTCTGATGATGCTTGTGGGCAGCGGCGCGGCAGCCGGTGTGGCAGGCATCTTCAAAGCGCCTATCGCCGGAATGCTTTGCCGTAGAGGTGCTGATGATCGACCTCACCACAGTGTCGGTCATGCCGCTTCTTGTGTCGTCAATCACGGCAGCCACCGTCTCATACATATTCACCGGCTATAGCCCAGAATTCAGCTTCGACCAAAGCGAGGCTTTCCTTACAAACAACATCCCGTATGTAATAATCCTCGGCATTGTCTGCGGATTCACGTCGCTTTACTTCACAAAGGTAATCGGCGCTGTTGAGAATATGTTTACGAAGCTGCGCAATCCATGGTATAAGTTTGCTATCGGATCAGTAATCCTCAGCGGTCTGATATTCTGCTTTCCTCCGCTCTACGGAGAAGGCTACGAAGCCATCACCGAATTGCTCAAAGGCGACCCTTCGACATTGCTTGACGGCAGTGTGTTCTACAGCCTAAGAAACAATGTTTGGTTCGTAATTTTGTTTCTGTTCCTGATTATTCTCACCAAAGTGTTTGCCACAAGCGCCACAAACGGCGGAGGCGGCGTCGGTGGAACATTCGCGCCATCATTGTATGTGGGCTGCATGACAGGCTTCCTTTTCGCCTATCTCGCAAACACTCTCGGGTTATTTCCAGGGGCAGAATTGTCGTGCAAGAACTTCGCTCTGATGGGAATGGCAGGAGTGATGGCGGGCGTAATGCATGCCCCGTTGATGGGCATATTCCTCACCGCCGAGATGACCGGCGGCTACCAGCTGTTTCTTCCGTTGCTGATGGTGTCGACAATATCATACTGCACTATACGCATATTCTTGAAATACAGCATCTATACAATGCGTCTGGCAAAGCGCGGCGAATTGCTCACACACCATAAGGACAAAGCCGTGCTGACGCTTCTGAAAATGAACAGCGTCATTGAAAGACTTCATCGAGGTACACCCCGAGATGTCGTTGAGGGAGATGGTGCATAAAATTTCCCAGTCAGACAGAAACTTGTTTCCTGTCACCGACCACAACGGCAACCTGCTCGGCATCGTCCTTCTGAACGACATCCGCAACATCATGTTCCGCCCCGAGTTATACGACCGTATGTTTGTGCGCAAATTTATGTGTATGCCACCTGCAAAAATTGAAATCGGCGACAACATGGAGAATGTGATGAAAACATTCGACAGGACAAACGCTTGGAACCTGCCTGTCGTAGAAAACGGCAAATACATTGGATTTGTGTCCAAATCAAAAATATTCAACTCATACCGTCGGGTGCTGCGCCACTTCTCCGACGACTAAACATTTTTACACATAATGGACAAAAAGGATTTAAAAATAGTTTTTTTCGGCACTCCCGAATTTGCAGTAGCAAGTCTGGACAAGCTTGTAGAAGGCGGCTACAACGTGGCTGCCGTTGTCACCATGCCCGACAAGCAAGCCGGCAGAGGCCACCACATGATTCAGTCGGACGTAAAGAAATACGCCCTTGAGAAGGGACTGCGCATTCTCCAACCGGAGAGACTGAAAGACGAGACGTTTGTCAGCCAACTGAAAGAAATAAATGCCGACCTGTTTATCGTCATTGCTTTCAGAATGCTTCCAGAAGTGGTTTGGGGAATGCCCCGTCTCGGCACATTCAACCTCCACGCCTCGCTACTTCCAAAATACCGTGGCGCAGCTCCTATCAACTGGGCTGTGATCAACGGCGAGAAGGAAACCGGCGTGACAACATTCTTCCTCAAGCACGAAATCGATACCGGCGACATTATCCAGCAGAAAAAAATAGACATAGCCGTCACTGACAACGTAGGCGCCATTCACGACCGACTTATGGAGCTTGGCGCAGGGATGGTCATCGAGACAGTCGACGACATCATCAACGACTCCGTAACCACAATTCCACAGGACGCCTTGATTGACGGCGGGGCAGACACATTGCCGGCTCCGAAAATCTTCAAGGACACATGCCACATCGACTGGAACAAAGGGGCTGAGTCAATCTACAACCTGATTCGAGGCTTGTCGCCCTACCCTGCCGCATGGAGCAGTTTCGAGAAAGACGGCAAAGAATATTCCGTGAAGATTTTCTCCACCTCACTTCCTACGAAATGCAGCGACACCAAGCCGGGCAAAGCGAGCGTCGAGAAGAACCGGATTTTTGTTGACTGCGCCGACGGCAAATTAGAGATTCTCTCTTTACAGCAGTCCGGGAAAAAGAGGATGGACTCAGACGCCTTCACAAGAGGCTTCGACTTGTCGGAAATATATTTCAAATAATGATTTACAAGGGGGTTGCACATTTGCAGCCCCTTTTTATTCCGGCAACATGTCTGACGGCAAGGTTTTACTGGTTTTCGCCCCAAGCTTCTTCAGATTCTCCACCTTCGACACGATGCAGCCTCTGCCGGTATGCAATTTAGACATAGCGCTGGCATAAGCCTCGCTTGCCTTTCCGAGGCTTTGCTCTACAGTCTGCATATCGTTCACGAAACCCACGAACTTGTCATACAGCTTGCCTCCTTCTTCGGCTATTTTCAAAGCATTTTTTGTCTGCTTGTCGCGCGTCCATAACTGAGCAATCAACCGCAATGTCGAGATCACATGCGCCGGACTGATTATCACCACCCTCTTCTCATACGCCTCCATCCAAAGGTTATTGTCCAATGTCATCGCCGCCATGTAGGCATGTTCATTGGGAATGAACATCAACACATAATCAATCCTGTCGTCATTGCCCACCCCAACAAAGTCCTGATACCTTTTAGTTTCCAACTCCTTCAAGTGGCTGCGCACAGACAACAGATGCGCCTTTCCGAAACGCTGTCGGTCGTCATCGTTGTCGGCATTGATATAATTAACGTATGCCGTCAACGACACCTTTGAATCTATCACAATGCATTTCTTGTCGGGCAATGCCACCACAACGTCAGGGCGCAGTCTGCCGTTATCGTCGTTCTTTATCTGCGTTCCATCGTCGTTTTTAGTACGCTGCACAAATAATTCTCACCTTCCACAAGCCCTGATTTGACAAGAATGGTCTCAAGAACCATCTCACCCCAATCTCCCTGCACCTTCGTGTTGCCCGACAGAGCCTCCGTCAAATCGCGTGCCTCCTTGCCTATCGACATATTCAGCTCCATCAGCCTTTTCATCTGCTCACCAAGCAGCGTGCGCTCCTTCGAGGAGTTCATATACGTGTCGTCAACCCTGCGTTTGAAATCTTTGATGTCCTCCTTCAGCGGATTCAGAATCTCGCTCAAACGGGTTTCATTCGCCTCCTTGAATTTTTCCGACTGCGAGGAAAAGATATCTGCGGCAAGCGACTTGAATTGAGCCTTCGTCTCTTCTCTGACCGAATTGTTGAACGCCTCTACATTGCCAATTTTTTCTTTCAATCGCGCATTTTCAATCCTCGCCTCCTCCAACTCATTGCGCAACGCCCTGGCCGCTTTGTCCTTAATTGCCACAAGCGCCACAAGCACAATGCACACAACCGCTGTCACACATAAAAATACCACTTCCATCTTTCTGTTTTATTTTGACTTTACACTCAATATCCGACCATAATTTTGCAGGTTGACGAATATTGACTAACTTAGATGCAAAATTAAGACACAAATGACAAAATTCAAAATAGGCGACGAGTGGTGGACCACTCCGACAGAAAGTGAAAACGGCAACCGCATAATCGTTACCGGACGCCGTGGTGTGGAAAATGCCATTGCATCAGGCAAATTCAACGACCGTATAGAAATAACGTGGAAATATGATTCCGATAAAAACGGGATGCCCGACTTTAAGACGTCGTCGCTGATGGAGGCTGTCACCGATGCGCTGAACGCCGCCTTCAAAAAAGACCAAGCCGCCATTCTGACAGGCATCTATACCGGTGACGGCGAGCGCAACTGGGTTTTCTACACACGGAATCTGAAGAAATTCCAATACATCCTCAACGATGCGCTCCATGACATGGAAGTGCTGCCACTGACATTCTATGCCGAGAACGACCCCGATTGGGAAGAATATCAAGAAATGAAGGTCAAGACCGAGATTTTGGAAGAAGAATAGTGTTAACATCTCCGATTTAAATATTCAAGCATATATATTATAAATAGTTTACACTTCGACTTCGCCACGCCCAGCTTTGATTAATTAAACTTAAATATTCCGCGCACAAAGAACAAATATGCGGATTTAGATGTAATTTAGGCGCGAAGAAAGTTAAAATTAACTATTCAACATATTAATAACGCGAATATTTAACACTTATCATTATGGGAAGATTTAATAAAGTGAATTCAGCGATAGCATTGATGTCGGCATTGATTATGGCAACACCGTCAGCGATGTCGGCTGAAATTGCAACAACGGAGAGCAGTGCTCCACGCACCACAACATCCGCACCAATCGATTTCACAAAAGCTGCCGAAGCGACAATCAACCGCGTTGTCAGCATCAAAAGTTTCGCCACTCCCCGCCAGAGCCGCATGTCGGAATTCAACGACCCATTCTTTGAGTTCTTCTTCGGACCAAACTTCGGCGGACGCCAGCAACAACAACCACAGAAGAAATCAGAGCCACAGCCATTAGGCTTGGGCTCCGGTGTGATCATCAGCGCCGACGGATATATCGTGACCAACAACCACGTGGTTGAAGGCGCAGAGAAACTTGAAGTGACGATGAACGACAACAAGACATACAATGCCACAATCATAGGTACCGATGCCAACACCGACCTCGCCCTGCTTAAAATAGACGCATCCGACTTGAATTTCATCACCTTCGGAGATTCCGACAAGCTGAAAGTCGGAGAATGGGTTCTTGCCGTAGGTAATCCTTTTGGATTTACATCAACTGTAACCGCCGGCATTGTAAGCGCAAAAGCACGCAACATCTCAACTGTCACCCACAGCCGTCAATTCGGCATAGAATCATTTATACAAACAGACGCCGTTGTCAACCAAGGCAACAGTGGCGGAGCTTTGGTAAACACCAAAGGCGAACTGATGGGCATCAATACATTGATTTATTCCCGCACCGGCGACTACAGCGGATACGCTTTCGCCATTCCTTCATCAATCGTGAAGAAGGTGATTTCCGACCTCAAGCAATACGGCACCGTGCAACGCGCAATGCTCGGAATCACGTTCACCCAACTGACTCCCCAGCTTTGCGAAGAGAAAGACATCAAACTGACAGAGGGCATATATGTGACTGAGGTGCAAGACCAAAGCGCAGCAAAAGAGGCAGGCTTGGAGAAAGAGGACATAATCACAGAAATCGGCAGCACAAAAGTGCGCAACACTGCCGAACTGCAAGAGGCAATCAGCCAATACTCTCCTGGCGACAAAGCCGTCATCAAATTCTATCGCAAAGGCAAACCACGCACCGCGACTGTAACATTCCGCAACTCGCAAGGCAGCACAAAAATCACAAAAGAGACTGACTTTGCAGCGTTGGGATGCACATTCTCAAAACTCCCTCAGAAAACGAAAGACGCGCTCGGCATCAGCTACGGAGTTGTTGTGGGCGGCGTGTCGAAGGCAAGTTTAAAGACGCAGGCATCGCCAATGGCTTCATTGTCCAAGAGATAAACGAGCAGAAAGTGAATTCGCAGAGCGACGTTGAAAGCATCTACAATGCAATCATGCGCGACTCAAGCGCCGACAAAGTAATGTATATCAAGGGTCTTCTCCCTACTGGCCGACGCACATACCTCGCCATTCCTTTGCTTGACGAAGACAATTAATCCCATCTCTTATAACAGAAAAAAAAATAGAGCCGGACACAAAAGCCCGGCTCTATTTTTCATTATAATTCAAATTTATCGCTTCATCACCTTGACTGTCTGTCCGGCAACCGACACAAGATAGATTCCGTTTGAATAAGACGACAAGTCGACAGAACCATGTCCCTCCGGCATCAATTCACGGTAAAGACATCTGCCTTTCAAGTCAAACACCTGCGCCAACGCTTCCTCGTAGAGAGTGAACGACACAAGGCCCGATTGGTCGACATACAACCTTAGCCCGCTGTTGTCCAGACTTTCGACGCCACCATAACGCGCCAAAAATTCTGCCAGCACCTTATCGTCAATCACAATCGACTCATCAACCGACTCCGCATCGCCAGTTCCCACCGAGTGGGTGTTGACAACCCTTACAACTTCTGTGCTGTTTTCCCCCAAGATTCCATTCGTCTGGTTGACTCCGGTATAGATTCTGACGAAATCCACGCCGGGCAATTTCACCGCATTGCCATTGGCGTCTACAGCCCAATCAATGTCAATCATCGCGCCCTCATTGCGCACCAGTCCTTCTTTATCAGAGAAATTAGGATAGTTGTCGGCATAGCCATAGTCAAAAGCTTTAAGCACAATGTACGGATCGTCAGCCGTGCCCTCGTTCACACTATTGTCAGGCAAACGACACCCCTGGAACGTAAGTTTCGACCTGCCACTGAGCCACTGCGGCCAATATGGCTGTGTGTGGAACGGTATTCTGTTTACAAATCCGCTGTTTCCCTGATTGTCCATCCACATAATATCGTCCTTGTCAGAAGCCGGGCGAATATAAGAGACCTCATAATTGTGGATTGATTTCGAATATTCACTTCCGGCAATCTCAAACCACTCATTTCCATCCGGAATCCCGTTGTGGTTGATGTCGTATGCCACCATCACGACTCCCGGCTCACTGTTGCCTCCTTTTGTCGACGACTGCGAAGACTGAAACGCATTGCCTTCGATGTAGATGTCGCGTTTTCCCGGCACATTGACGATAGTCCGTTCAAAGCCCACCGTAACATATCCGCCCCATGCTCCAAGAGATATATAATAGCCCTCTTCGGTCATATATTGCAACGCCTTGGCAGCCATAGCCTCAGAGTCGTCGCCGTCTTCCCATTCAGGCAGCACGTTTACAAACTGTCCCGGAGCGGGCACATAATCTATAACTCTATTATGAACCGGACTGACAGCAAAAACCGTCAATGGGCACAGCGCTGCGAGCGCAATCATTTGTTTTCTCATATCTTTATTGTTTTATTTTTCCTTTAAAGCGAAATGTGCGGGAATCTGACCAGCAGTCTGTTTCCACTTCAACACACCATCTTTACTGAAACAGTAGACCGTGCCCGACACCACATAAGACTTGGCGTCGGTCACATATATATCTTTAGTAACAGGATTCACAGCGATGCCGTATGGATGTTTTATGGACGCATCCGTACCATCCTTGATGAAATTTCTGTCGAGCACTTCCATCGTAGCCATGTCTATCTTGGCATACGTCACCCGATTCTCCCCCGTAACGTAGCTCCATTCCGTGCTTATAACATATGCCACATTATCGTCAACCCACACGTTGGAAACCGGAATCTTCAAATCTTTCACAATAGTCTTGCTCCGTGGATCGACCACAAAAAAGTCAGAGTTTAAATCGCCATAATAATTTCCGCGCGAGCTCACCCACAAGCGTCCCTTGCTGTCGTGCACAAGACGATGGAAATTGGCCGTGCCATCGAGCACAATCACGTCACACAACTGAAACGTCGGCAAGTCGATAACAGATATGGTGTTGTCATAATTCGGCTTTCTGTAGCCTCCCGAATTCGCCACATACAGGCGGTCGCCCACCACGGTCATCTCTTCAGGCTGATAGCCCACCTCCACACTGCCGACAATCTGCATCGACAGCGTGTCGACCTTAAAGACAGCACCTTTCGGCGCATTGATATTCTCTTGCACAGGGGCGACATAACTGCTCACATACACATATCCCTTGTCGCCGACGGCATAACGGCAGTTGGGGACGTCTATCTTTGCACACCTGACAGCCGTCGAAGCGTCCATCACCTCCACCTTATGCGAGCAGTTGATCACCGCATACAGCTTGCTTCCATATATCAGCAAGTCATTTCCCACATCGCCCAATTCTTTAACCACCGACGGGTTTCTCTCAGAATATATATTTTTGTAATACGTTCCCTCTCCGTAGTCAAAATAATCGAGAGTAGACTTGTTGCTGCCCATATTGCCCTCATTGAGCAAGTAAAACCCCTCAACGTCGGTATACTCCGGCTCTGCGACATGAATCTTCTCCATATCGACAAGCACCTCATCCGTGCGGCAGGCGGCAAACAGCACCGCCACAATCGACAACGACAATATGTAAAATCTCCAATTCATAACAATCACATTGAAAAACGCGCCGACAATTTAAAGTTGCGGCCAGGCATTGGGTAATTGTGGATTACCTCATACGCCTGATTGAAATGTTATTTAACTCACCCGTCAGTTTCAAACGCGTTTTGCCAAAGACAAACTCACGCGCCAGCGACATGTCGTGGGTATACCACGGTTGCTCATAATTGTAGCGGGAGTTTTCCTGCTCGTTGTAGCGTTCTCCCGTATAGATAAAGCTATAGTTCAGCTGCCATCCATTCCAATCGAGGCGACACGCCACCGAGCCACTGTGGCGCGGCGTGTATGGAATCTGGTCGCCATAGAACGAATCCTCCTTGTCGGTGCAGTCATAGGCTTTCTGAAACGTATATTGCAGATTGAGTCCGACCGCAACCTTACGCACAGCTGCGTCAAGCACCAACGCCGACTCCACACCGCCAATTCTCACCTTTCCAAGATTCAGCATAGTCCAGCGGAACTGTTGCCCTGTCGGGTAGGCTATGATTTTGTCAGTAACCGTATTATAGTAGCCGTCAGCCCTGAATTTAAGACTCTTGAGAAATCCACCGCCAAACTGCAATCCGTAAGCCACACCCAAATCATATTGCCATGTGCGCTCCGGCTTCAAGTTGGCATTGCCTATTTCGGTGTAGTATAAGTCGTTGAACGTAGGCATCCTGAAAATGCGCTTGAAAAATCCCGTTATCACAAATCGGATTCAGACATTGGCGTATAACTGAAAAAAACAGCCGGCGACAACTCCCTCTTATCGGGCGATGCCGTATACAATTTGCGCGAACGCGTCGACTCCTGAATGAATGTGCCCAGCAGGCTCGCCTGCACGCTGACCTTCTCGAAATCAACCGATGACGCCACCGAGGCCAGCTCCGTCCAACGTTTAGGATATGCAAAATCCTGCAAATCAGCGTTCATTTTATTCATCTGAACATCCACTGCCACCGACATCCGCCACCAGTCAGTAAGCGTGAACAAGTTAGCCAACGAAAGATATGCCTCTTGCTGATAATAATGATTGTTTATGTAAAGCTCCTTCGGATCGTCACGCAAGAAATTAGAATAATCCCACGCAAATTTTCCCGTCACCTTCAAGGAGTAGAACGGAGCTATACGCGTCTGCAATGCGCCCTGCCCGAATGCCGACTTGTCGACCTGCCGCTCTCCGTGCCGGAACACATTGTTGACAATCGCCCCGGGAATGCCGCGGTCGGACGTGTAAAAATACCCGTTGACATTCCATTTTCCATTTGGCAGAAATCCATAAAGGCCCAACTCCGTACGCAGCGACTCCACATCGCCGTTGCGACGCACAGCGGTAGTGTCGTAAGCCACCGACCCGTCAAGATTCATTCTCTTATAGCGGAATTTGTAACGTCCGTTGGCATTCGTATACTCCGCACTTGCCGACAGATATGTGCTGCCGCCAAGCTTCTGTTCCCAAAGAAGCGAAGGGTTTGCCAACCCGAAACTGCCGGTGCGCATCTGCGCAACCACATTGTAGCGTTTTCCGCCGGTAAATCGCGGGCGTCTGGTTGTGACATATATGGCACTTGATGCACTGAAGTCCTTCGCCGTTTGAAAGATGTCGCTTTTCTGCCCGTTGTAAAGAGAAATCGACTCCACATTGTCGAGCGAATAACGACCCAAGTCGACCTGACCGTTCTGAGCGTTGCCAAGTTGAACGCCATTGTAGAACACGCCCACATGGTTTGTGCCCATGCTGCGGATGTTTACGGTCTTTATACCACCTATTCCTCCGTAATCCTTCACCTGGACTCCAGTGAAATAGCGCAGTGCGTCAGCTACCGACTGACTGTTGAGGCGCTGCAGCACAGAGTCTGTCAGCACCTGCGGCTTGACAATTGTGCGCTCACGCACCGCGACGACACTCACCGCATGCATTTCCACATGCAATGTGTCTCTTTCTATTTTTTCAGCCAGCACACCACCAAAGCAGCAGGACAAAGCCAGCAATGTAAACAATATTCTTCTCATTTTCCAAATCTTTTCAACCCGAAACTTCCACAATCAAGCAGAAGAAACTCGCAGGTTATTAAAAGCCATCGTTCCTGTCACCGTATTCCGACTTCCCCTCTGGCTTATGCGTTCAAACCTTCCCAGAATCACCATTCCAGTGGCAAGAAACCCAGTTTATCAAATTGGGGTTACGGCAGCGAGCACTGTCCGGGACTTTCACCCGATTCCAAGGCATAAATAGAATCATGCCATCTGTCAGGAACAAGACAAAGATAACTATTTTTTTCCGATTAAGCATTATTAACCTATATCACCGCTTTTGACAACTTGTTTTCACACTATTGGGATTAAGTTAATTTAAAAAAATCCATATATTTGCACTATTAGAAACCGAAAAGGACAAACTATGAGCAGCATGTATGAAGTCTTAATGGATTTACCTTTATTTCAAGGTGTTAGCCATACAAAAATTTCAGAATTGATTGAGAAGATACGATTCAACTTCTTGAAATATCTGAATAACGAGAAATTCATATCCGCAAACGACAGTTGTCAGCAACTACGATTTCTCATATCCGGAAAAGCCAGGATTGAGATATTCAACATGAACCGTCGCATCCGTGTGCTCGAGACCATATCCGGACCAAACGTTATTGGTGCGGAGTACTTGTTCGGCAAAACCACAGCCTATCCATACAATGTATATGCAGAACCGGAAGCCGGAATCCTCCAGATTGAAAAGTCCGACTATCTGAAGATAATAAAGTCAGACTCCGTTTTCCTGTTCAACATGCTCAACTATCTGTCGCGCAACTCGCAGACACCTATGGAAGCCGTTTTGTCGCTGACGTCTGGAAGCATCGCCGAACGTCTGGCATTCTGGATTACGTCGCTCACATACCGCAACGCCACCGACATCGTAATCCACAGCAAGCACAAGGACATGTACACAATGCTCGGCATACAGCGCAGTTCGTTTATAAACACGCTCAGCGAACTCAAGGAAAAAGGCTACCTCGACTTTGACAACTCAGAGATACGCATCACCGACCGCGACAAAATGTTTGAACTGATGAACTCCAACAAATAAACAAGGCGGCTTCTCTCGAAGCCGCCTTTGTATTTTTCAGATATTCTGTTGGTTATAAAGACATAGTATCGTATAAAAAAACTTACACCTATTTTTCAATTCCAATCAATAAAGTTTCTAAATCTTCTTTGTGTGCAAAGAAAGCAACATTATCGCAACAAAATATAACAGCCTTGTAACATTTCCGCAAAAAGATGTCTGCGGCAAGTTCAATTATGCCGCCACACACTATTATATCCAATAATTTTGTTACTTTTGTATACAACTAAATCAAACGATATGGCAACACCAGTTTTAGGCATAGTAGTGCCTTGCTACAACGAACAGGAAATGCTGGAAACCACAATCCGGCAACTATCGGCTGTCATCTCAGGACTTGTCGACAAGAACAAGGTTGCAGATTCAAGCTGCATGATTTTAGTCGACGACGGAAGCCGCGACGCCACATGGGACATCATTTCAAAACACGCCGCAGAAACAAGCGTTGTTTGCGGGGTGAAACTCGCCGGCAACGTAGGCCATCAAAATGCCTTGATTGCCGGTCTGACCGCCGCCGTTGAGTTTTGCGATGTGACAATTTCAATTGACGCCGACCTTCAGGACGACATCAACGTCATCGAGCAGATGGTAGACAAATATCTTTCAGGCACCGACATAGTATACGGAGTGCGCGACTCGCGTGCAACCGACACCTTCTTCAAGAAGAACTCCGCCCTGATGTTCTACAAGCTGATGAACGCACTTGGGACAAAGACCATCTACAACCACGCCGACTACCGTCTGATGAGCCGTCGGGCAGCAGAGAAACTGCTTGAGTTTCCAGAGCGTAACCTCTTCATCCGCGGCATCGTGCCCCTTATCGGCTTCACCACCGACACCGTGACCTACGACAGGAAGGCGCGCATGGCCGGAGAATCGAAATATCCGTTGAAGAAGATGTTGAGTTTTGCCGTCAACGGCATCACGTCGTTCTCCATCCGCCCCATCCGGCTGATTTTCTCCGTTGGCATAATAATGCTTCTCGCCACCATCGCAGTGTCGCTCTACACGCTTCTGGCATACACAGCCGGACACACCATCAAAGGCTGGACATCGCTGATGCTGTCGCTTTGGTTCATCGGCTCGCTTATACTCATCTCGCTTGGCATTATCGGTGAATATATCGGCAAGATTTACGTTGAAGTGAAGAAGCGCCCCCGCTTCTTCATTGAGAAAAGCATCATAAACCGCACTGAAAAAATTTCGAAATAACTATGGAATACGGATTTGTCAAAGTTGCCTCCGCCGTTCCCACAGTGAAGGTGGCGGACTGCAGACACAATGCCTGGCAGATGGCAGAAATGATTGCCGACGCCGCAAATCAGAATGTGGAAATCATCATATTCCCAGAGTTGAGCATCACCGGATATACATGCGGCGACTTGTTCGCACAAAGCGTCCTGCTCGAAGAGGCAGAGAAATCGCTTGAATGGCTGGTTGCGGAAACACAGTCGCTTCCTGTGATTTCGATCGTTGGAATCCCGCACCCACACAACGGCTCTCTCATAAACGCCGCCGTGGTGTTCCAATCAGGCAAAATTCTTGGAGTCGTCCCTAAGACATTCCTTCCCAACTATAAGGAATTTTACGAAAAACGCTGGTTTGCATCAGCCTTGCAAACCCAGAATGCGTGACTTCAATCTGCGGACAACGCGTGCCAATGCAGCGCGACATGCTGTTTGCCACCGGCAACACAACATTTGGCGTAGAAATCTGCGAGGACCTTTGGTCCACGATTCCTCCAAGTTCATTCTTGGCACTCGAAGGCGCTGAAATCGTGTTCAACATGTCGGCCGACAACGACTGCGTCGGCAAGCATTCCTATCTGAGGAATCTTGTAAAGCAACAATCGGCAAGATGCATCGCCGGATACGTATTCTCTTCCTGCGGATTCGGCGAGTCAACGACCGACGTTGTTTTCGCCGGCACTTCAATAATCTGCGACAACGGCTCAATAATCGCCGAAGGAGAGCGCTTCGCCATGGACAGACGGATGACCGTAGGCGAAATCGACGTCGAGAGTATCCGAAACGACCGCCGCGTCAACACCACGTTTTCCGAGAGCCGCGGGCTGCACTCACGGCAAGCCGTCACGATAAACGCTTTGCCGCAGACTCCGTCAGCACTCAATCTGACAAGAGCCGTCAACCCTCTCCCGTTTGTGCCGTCAGGCTCCAAACTCGATTCTTACTGCGAAGAGATTTTCGCCATCCAATCCACCGGATTGGCACAACGGTTTGCCCACACGCATTCGGAAACAGCCGTAATAGGCATCTCCGGAGGTCTTGACTCCACTCTTGCGCTTCTCGTGGCAGTAAACACATTTGACAAGCTCCACAAAGACCGCAAAAATATTATCGGCGTCACAATGCCCGGATTCGGCACCACCGACAGGACTTATACCAATGCCCTGTGCCTTATGAAGTCGCTCGGCGTGACCATCCGCGAGATTTCAATCAAAGATTCCTGCATCCAGCACTTCAATGACATCGGCCACGACATAAACGTGCACGACGTGACTTATGAGAACTCTCAGGCCCGTGAACGCACCCAACTGCTTATGGACATTGCCAACCAACGCAATGGAATGGTAATCGGAACAGGCGACTTGTCGGAGCTTGCTCTCGGATGGGCCACCTACAACGGCGACCACATGTCGATGTACGGAGTCAACGCAAGCGTGCCCAAAACGCTGGTAAAACATCTTGTGGCGTGGATTGCCAACCGCCTTGACGACGAAAAGGCAAAAACCACATTGCTCGACATCGTCGACACCCCTATCAGCCCGGAACTGATTCCAGCCGACAAAAATGGCAATATAAAGCAAAAGACCGAAGACATCGTCGGTCCATACGAACTGCACGACTTCTTCCTTTACAATTTGCTCCGTCACGGATTCTCTCCGAAGAAGATTTTTGCGCTCGCGCAAATCGCCTTTGACGGAGAATTTGACAATGCCACCATCAAGAAATGGCTGACAACATTCTGCCGCCGTTTCTTCAACCAGCAATTCAAACGCTCTTGTCTGCCCGACGGCCCGAAAATCGGATTGTCGCTGTCGCCGCGTGGCGACTGGCGGATGCCAAGCGATGCCACATCACGTCTGTGGCTTGACGAATGTGAAAAACTTTAACAAAAAAATGGACAAGAAAATTTCTTTTATAGGCATAATTCCCGCCCGCTACGGCTCATCGCGTTTTCCTGGGAAACCACTGGCTAAGATAGGCGGAATGACAATGATAGAACGCGTGTGGCGGCAAGTAGCCAAAGTGCTCGGAGACGCCGTCGTTGCAACCGACGACAGCAGGATTCTCAAAGAGGTGGAACGCTTCGGCGGACGTGCCGTAATGACAAGCGAAAGCCACCGGAGCGGCACAGACCGTTGCTTCGAAGCCTACCGCAACTGCGGCTCGACTGCCGATGTGATAATAAACATACAAGGCGACGAGCCGTTTATCCACGAACAGCAGATTGAGGAGATAATGCAATGCTTCAACGACGATGACACTCAAATTGCCACCCTCGCACGTAAGTTTGACAAAGAGAAAGGCTTCGATGCGCTAAGCGACTGGACAAAACCGAAACTGGTCCTCGACAACCGCAACTATGCGCTCTACTTCTCACGTTCGGTCATACCATACATCCGCAACAAAGAAACAGCGGAATGGGCTGAATCGTTCCCGTTTCTTATGCATGTAGGCATGTATGCCTATCGTGCGTCAGTGCTTGAGGAAATCACCCGTCTGCCTCAGTCGTCACTTGAAATCGCAGAGTCGCTTGAACAACTGCGCTGGCTGCAGAACGGATATAAAATCAAAGTCGGACTGACCGAACACGAGACTATAGGAATCGACACGCCTGCCGACCTCGAGCGTGCAAACAAATTTCTTGAAAGCAGCAATTTGCCAAAATGATGCAACGACCTGAAATAAAAGAACTGTCAAACATACAGATTTTCAAGCCTCAGTCTACAACACTCGACAACGGCATCGATATGAAATCAATAAGCATCGGCGACCAGCCGGTGTCGAGGCTTGACATCATTTTTGAAGGAGGCAGATGCGACGGCAGGAATCAAACCGTAAGCGAAATGCTTTCGGCAATACTCCGCGAAGGCACAACAAGTCTCAACGCGCAGGAGATTGCAGAGGCTCTCGACTACCACGGCGCATGGCTCGGATGCGACGCTTCGTCACACAATGCCACGCTGTCGCTCTATTCGCTGAACCGCAACTTTGAGAAAGTGGTGCCCATTCTTGCCGACATTGTGATGAACCCGTCGTTTCCGGAGCAAGAACTCAGCAACCTGAAATCGCTTGCCGCCAACCGCCTGCGCATCAACCGGCAGAAAGTGGCATTCCTCGCTATGGAGACGTTCGCTCGGCTGCATTTCGGTGAAGGCTCCAACCTCGGAAAGGTTGTCTCAGAAAATGACATCGAAAGCATCACGACTGAAGAGCTATCTAAATTCCACAAGCAATGGTTTGCCCCGCAAAACATGTCTGTCATCCTGTCTGGGAAAGTGGAAGGGCAAATGTTTGACGTAGTCAACAACTGCTTCGGCAAAACGCCCGTCACAGGCGCCCCACAGCAAAGCGCAACCGACAGCCCGTCAATCAAATTCAAACCCGACACCGTTGTCGTCGACAAACCCGACGCTCTGCAGTCTGCCGTAAGGATGGGCATGCCAACCGTGCTTCGCTCCGACGCCGACTACATCCCTCTACGCATTCTGGTTACAGCACTCGGCGGATATTTCGGCAGCCGGCTGATGACCAACATTCGCGAAGACAAAGGATACACCTACGGCATCTCGGCATCGCTGCTGGGCTATCGCAACAATTCTTTTATTTCAATCAGCTGCCAATGCGACACTTCCCACACTTGGCAAGTGGCAAAAGAGATAAAGACCGAGATTGAGAAACTGCAGAACGACACAATTCCCGATGATGAATTACGAAGGTTGAAGTCGTTTATGATAAGCGACCTGGCACGCACCCTCGACACGCCATTCTCAATCGCCGACTATTACGCGTCGCTCCACAACAACCACATCAGCACAGACTATTTCGAGCGGCAGCTGGCTACAATCAACTCCATTTCCGCCTCCAGCCTTCTCGACATAGCGCAACGCCGGCTGTCATCGGCAGAGATGCTAACTGTTGTTGCCGGCAATGCCAAAGAATTGTAAAACCACAAGAACTGACAAAGGCAGGACAGACGCCAACCGCTTCTGCCCTGCCTTTGATATTCAACAACTGTAATTACTTCTTCTCCGACTTCACAATCTCGTAGCTTTCAGCATCGATGTGGTAAAACGACAAATATGCCTTGCCTTCCTTCGCCTGACGCTCCGCTATCTTGTTGCGGTAGTCCTTCATTCGTGCGGCAAACGTGTTGATTTCCGACTGTCCCTGCGCAGCTTTTTCCGACTCGCAGCCCACTTCCACATTTTCTCCGTGCACTTCCTCAAGTTTGGCATAATCAGCCTCCATTTTCTTCACCGCAGCCTCGTCGATACGGTCTTCAACAAGCACTCCTTTCACTTTCAGCACCTTATGAATGGCATCCTTTTCAAATGCCCCGAAAGCTCCGGCAGCCTCCGCACGAAGCATACGGTCGTCCTTCGCGCTCACAAGAAATGCCTTGCGTCCGCCATGCTTGCACAAATGCGAGCACTCACCTTCCACAACAATTGTGTCGCCAACATATTTTTCCGCGTTGTCGAGCACGTTGTCAACTGTCAGCGCCTCGTCGGCAACCGCCACCTGACCACTGTCTGACTTAGATCCGCAACTTGCCAAAAATATACTTGCAGTCGCCATTAATGCCAATAACGTTTTTTTCATCTGTTTGTTTTATTTTGAATTAGTGAATAATAATATCGGAATAAACACATAAATACCGAGAATCAGCGTCACAATGCCGCTAGCCACCGCCTTTCTACGACAACGGCGACAAACCGCAAACGCCACAACCGCCAGCACCGCATTGAATACCAGCACCATCCAACTTCCGGCAAAAGCTATGCGTGGATACACCAGCTGGTCGTTGCCCGACGTGAACGACAGCGTGAACGGGAAAACATACGCCTCCAGCTTCTCATAACGCGACTTCGCAATCTTCTCGCTGAAATTGCTGAGCAGCGACATCGAATTGTTGTCGACCGCGCAATATTCTATCTTATCGCCATCGTTGACATTGACAACCCAGTTGAATACGTTTGCCATAATGACTATCTTCTCCGTTTCCGGATTCCACTTAAACGGCATCCGCCGCATTGCATAAGTCGAAGCCTCAAGCATATACACATTGTGGTCTGCATCAGTGACAACGCCAAGGAAACGATGGTCGACATTCTCCGTGACAAACACATGGCGCACATCAATCTTTTCAGCGTCTGCCACACGATGCACATAAGGTCTGCCCACCTGCATTTTCACATGATAAAGCCGATGGTTGGCATCTGCCATCAGATAGCCCTCGTCATACGGCTTACGGGATGTGACATTGGCATTCATCACCGTTGCAGGAAATGCAAAGCCCTCATCTTTAAGCATCTTCGTGAATCGCGCACTGCGCTCAGGCAAGACGGCATTTGTCGCCATATCGACAAACTCCATTCCGTCAGACGTGAATCGGAACACCTCCGTAGCGTCTTCAAGCTCCAGACGCTCCGGCATCGACTCCATCATCATGTCGACCCTGGCATTGACACGGTTCACCTCCCGCGGACTGCTTACAAAAACCCACGAGTTTTCCTTAAATATTTATCGACACCTGACGCCCGCAGACAGTGTCGGGCAACTCATCCTTGCCCGACAGCACGGTGTAGAACACCTGCGGAAGCAGGCGGTCACGCTCGTCGCGTGTCACCTCTTTCGACAAAGAGCCGTCAGCATTCAGCTCAAAATACTTCATCTTGCCGTCATCGTCGTCGCTACGCGATGTGACAAACTTATCCGACACCGGGCTATAATAAACCACCTGCGACTTCGATGCCGACGGCACGGCAAAACCGACAAGCCACGGAAGAAACCATGCCAGAACCAACGTGGCTGCCACAACAAGAAATATGTTACTCAATTTTTTCATCATCAATCCTGAAGGCCCTCCTTAAACCGATATACCGAACGATAAACAAGCAACGCACACGACAGCGAAGCTACGACAAACAACAGCAGCACGCCGTTGTAGGCCTCCGGTGCATCACCGGCAAAAAGCCATGAAACAACACCGACTCCAAGCAACGACAACGCCACCTTCTGGACTCGGCATCCTTCAATACACACCGCTGCGGTGAAAAAATAGGCAACGACTCCAGCCACAAACCACGGCGACATGGTCAAAACAACCCGCGACACGAGTTCCGGGGCAAGAATACGCATATCGTAAACCACAACAATCACCGACGTCACAACCGAAACCGCCACTATTTCAGCCAAACCGACAGCAAACATGGCAAGCACCATACGGTTTTGCGAATACGGGAGATGCAACGTCAACTTAAACCGTTTCTGCACCATTTCAGGCAGCATCTGGGCAAGCCCCACACCAATGCCCACCGCCAGCGGGATAAACGTCAGATGATTCACAAACATATTGTCCTTCATCAGCATAATCTGCCAGATATGCTCTACGCCTTTCACTGTTCCAACCCGGTTCATGCTAAGAATCTCGAATCCAGCCATACACACCGACAGAAGCAGTCCTATCAAAAACACACCGCGTGTTTTCAACCATTCTTTATATATTATTGCCTTCAACATAGTTCTAATATTTACCTGTCAATCCTATGAAAATGTCCTCCAACGACAATTTTTCCTGTCGCAAATACTTATAATCGACTCCTTTTTCCTCCAATATTTTCCGCACAGCCTCACCAGTCTCGAAGCTGAACGTCTCGCAATTCTCCCGAATGCGCGAAGTGCTGTAGAGGCGGCTGTCGGACTCCAATGCGCTGCAATCAGCAGCCGTAAACGCATAACGATGGAATGTGTCCATCAATTCCTTCACTGGCTTCTGCACCAATATCCTGCCATAGTCAAGAATTATGCAGTCGTCCACAAGCCGTTCCATATCCTGGATGATGTGCGATGTCATAAACACCGTCTTATTCTCCGCCTTGGCATACTCACGCAAATAGTCGGTAAACAGACGGCGATAACCCGGATCAAGCCCCAAAGAAAAATCATCGAGCACCAAAAGGTCGGCATTCTGCGCAAGAATCAATCCCAACGCAACCTGCGACCGCTGTCCGCACGACATGCTTGACAACTTCTGGTCGGGCGTGACTTTCAGTTTCTCCATCAATTCATAATACGCCGCACGATTCCACTTTTTATAAAATTGAGAATAGAAACGCTCTATCTGTCCGATAGTCATAAAGGCATACTGCACATGCCCCTCCAGCAGCAACGCGATGCGCTCGCGGGTAGCCGCCGACATTTTTGTTATGTCTTCACCAAAGATTTTGCACACACCACTCTGCGGGCGCAGATAGCCCATCAGAATGTTGATTGTCGTAGTTTCCTGTACCGTTCTTTCCGAGGAGTCCCAAGATGCGTCCTTTCGGCACATCAAACGACAGATTGTCATAGATAATCCGCCCTTTACCATAGCGCTGAGACAACCCCTTGACGGAGATTACAATCTCTTTTTCTTCCATTTGTTGACTTTGTTTACTTCTTCAAGATGCAAATTTAAGGTAATAAAAACCGCCTGCAAATACCTAAAAAATAGTATTTGCAGGCGGTTTACGTCCTATTCGATACCTAATAATTGTGTTATTCGGTGAAATCCATATTCTCAATCCGTGTAAAACAGATGTTGGCCCAGTTCTTGTTGGCAATCACCGACGTGAGACACAAGCCCAAAGCGCGCGCCGCATTGACAATCATGTCTATGTCGTCGACATAGAAACCGCTTAGAAACATCCGTCCTTTAGGCTTCATTGCCCGGGCGTAGACAGCGATGTCGTCGAGAATGATGTTGCGGTTGATGTTGGCCATGACAAAATCAAACGCCCCCGTCTCTGTCACCGTTTCCGCGCCGCCGAGACGCAACTCCACTCCTGGCGTATCGTTAAGTTTTATATTGTCCACCGCATTTTCGTATGCCGCCGGATCAATCTCCACACCGACCACCTTCTCCGCGCCTCTCATAGCCGCAAGGATGGCAAGGATGCCCGTTCCCGTTCCCATGTCGAGCAACGACAGTCCCTCAAGGTTATTGTTGAGCAATCGGCCTATCATCATACTCGTCGTTTCATGATGCCCTGTGCCGAAAGCCATCCTTGGATCTATCACGATGTCGTATTCCGCAGACGGATAGTCGTGATGGAACGAACTGTGGACAACACACCGGTTCTCAAACACAATTGGTTGGAAATAGTTTTTTTCCCACTCGCTGTTCCAATCCTGACCAGGAATAAGCTCCTCTGAAAATTCAATCTTTCCCTCAAACGGATATGAGGCGACGACTTCTCTCACCGCAGCCGCGTCATACAGCTCTTTTTTCACATATGCCGACAATCCTTCTGCGTCGGGGACAAAACTTTCAAAATTCTTCTCACCCAACAGCGCCGCCAGGATGTCTGTTTCTGACTCCATACACGGTGTCATGTTAAACCGCACCAAATAATAGTCGTTCATTGCTCAATTGTGTTTTTAATATAAAATAAAAAAGAGACTACCTTTATCAAGCAGTCTCTTCAGAGGTTCGTGGCGGAATCGAACCGCCGTACACGGTTTTGCAGACCGTTGACTAAGCCACTCATCCAACGAACCATTTCGTCTTTGCGATTGCAAAGGTAGGCAAAAGATATTTAACGTGCAAATATTTATTGAACATTTTTTCGCAGACTTTCATCCCCGTTTGGCAAAGCGTTATTTATCAGCACTGTTGCCAACAAGTATTTTTCTTCAGAAAATGCGCTTGCCGGGATAAAATCGAACGCCATGGCTTTGCCGGCATGAAACAGTTTGATTCCGGCATCCGCGACATCGCACCTGCAGAAAGCCTTCCATCCTGTTTTTTTTACTGAAATGACGGCATTCTCCCCGTCGACAAACTCGCGTTCGATTCCGCCTTCGCCAATCCTTACACGGCAACGGCGTATCGACGACACGCATTCCTCGCTCAACGCATAATAGAAATATGCAAGTCCGAGCATCATCGGAATCACGAAAAACTCAACCATAAGGGCTGCGTAGAGAAAATTCAGATTCCACAACGCCAAGACCGGGAACGGCAAGGCTACAAGCACAAAGAGCCACCATCTCCGCTTCAAATACAAAGGAAACAACTGCCGCATATAGGCACCAGCAGACAATTTATAGACTTCCGACTCTATCATTTAGACGCGTCAAGGAATGAAAAATACACCGCTCCGACAAGAAGCAGAAATGCCACGATATGATTCCATCGTATCGACTGTCCTTGAAACACGAATGTGGCGACAACCGTAAACACAACCAGCGTTATTGCCTCCTGCATCACCTTCAACTGAACCAACGAGAACGGTCCGCCATTTCCGGCATAGCCGATGCGGTTGGCAGGTACCTGAAACGCATACTCGGCAAGGGCGATTCCCCAAGAAAACAGTATCACGGCATACAGCGGCCAATTCTTAGTTATGCCAAGCTCACCCAAACGCAAATGTCCATACCATGCCAATGTCATAAACACATTAGACACAACAAGCATCAATATTGTCAATATCGCAGAATTCATCATTTACCAAGTTTTATTCCACACTTTTCATAGACAGCCAGACTCTCGCGACGGCACTGCTGGCTGATTCCCGTTCCGTCGGGTTTGAACAACGCTTTTAGATTGATATAATTCTTCCCGTTGTCATACGTAAACGAGAACACCTGTTTCTTCAACTCGTTTGCCTTGTCGCAGGCAGGAGCATTACCTGTTGCCGGGTCTGCTCGGAGATCCAAAGGCACACTGTCGACTCTGACCGGCGACACCACTCCGCAAGGAGGATATCCAAGCACAGTCCACATAACCATGTCTTTAATTTTCTTAGGAGAGCCGACGCCCTGTATTGCCACCGAGGCAGAAGATATGCGGCGTGGGATGAAATCATTGTCTGTGATCCATTCCACAGTATCCGTCTCGAAATCTTTTCCTATCAACGAGTGATAATATGAGCGCGACAGCACCTCGGTCATAACCGCAGGAGTCACCGACGCGCTTGCCAGATACGGAGCAAGCAGATGTTCGGCTGTGCGGCGGCGCACATAGCCATATCCTTCTCCCTTTCTTCCCGAGTCTGAATAGTTGGTTCTGATCAGATAATCCTCCACGTCAAAACGGGCATATCTCCAATTGTCGGTTTCAAAATACGCGGCATTGCCATAGGCGTCTATCACGCCGAAATTGGCTTCCACGCCAAGAGGCTTCGGCAACGTGTCGAGCAGACATGCGAAATCATCCACCGTGCGGCATTTTCCCAAAGCAATTGCCATAACCGCTCCCTCTTTATCCATTACCGAGACCGTGTCGTTCTTCAGATTGTAGGACGCCGTGTTCATTATGGCAAACCCAGCATCGTTCATTCCCATCCAAGCCTCCTTGCATTCCTTGTCGGAACTGTTGAAAAGCGCCACATAAGGAATTTTTCCGGCGGCATCTATCCGTTCCACCTTATTGTTCAAATCGCTCGTATCGCGATGCTTCCACAAAATTGGCCTGCCGTCGGCAGTCAGGCTGCCTGATATGATGGCCGAGGTGCATGCCGCTGCGTCCACAACAGCCACACACGCCAACATCACCGATAATATTGTCTTCTTCATCTGCATCTGTAGATTTTTATTCTACAAAGGTAATGCATCTATAAAAATATGGCAATTCCGGATAAAAAAATCCAAAACTGCCATATCGTAATTTATTTTCAGACTACCCTACTTCACGATAATCTTCTCAGTCGACACCCCGCCGTTGCCAATCATTCTGACAATATACATGCCAGCCTGAACCGACAACGCCAAACGGTTGCAATTGCGAGAATTTGCAACAAGGGCGCCCGCCTCATTATACACAAACACCTCGTCGGCCACTGCGCTTAAACGCAACTCACCATCGGCATAATCAGCTGTCAAACCGCTGTTTCCGCCAATGCACTCAACGCCCGACTGTCCATAATAAACCGGCTCATACTCATTGCCATAACGGTCGAGCACACAGACTGCATAATTATATCCCGACTTCTTGTCGTCAGGCATTGTATATGTGGTTTTATAACTCACTCCGAGCAGATATTCCGCAGGGATGTTTGAATCCAAAGTTTCCACATTCACAGACTCCGGCACTGCATACACCGAATAGCGCACATTGTCCACTCCTGCCCACGACAGCACCGTGGCACGCTTGTTGAGCGCCGACACCTGCACCTTCTCCAAATCGGATTTCTTCCAATCAATTGCAGGCGTAAGCGCTTTGTTCTGGAACTTGTTCACCTGCAGCCATTCGCCAAAACCGGATTGCTTCTTGCCTGTTACATAAGCCGCTGAATAAAACACCGCTCCCGGAGCCTCGTTTTCCGTATAGTCGCGGGAGAACTGCACCTGCTTTCCAATTTCTTCCCAATCGCTGGTTGTGTTTGACGAGTTCAAGAACGAAATTGAATGGCTTGCGTAATGATGGCGTCCAAAATGCTTTGCCACATACGACCACCACTTTGTCATCGGTCCGAACGGATTGGTCTTGTGGTTGGTTTTCCAATACAGCTGCGGAGAGATGTAGTCTATGGTTCCAGCCTCAAGCCATGCCACAGGATCAGAGAAAATTCCATCATATTGCCAGTCGCTTGCCACAGGGCAACGGTCGATGCCGTGTTTTGCCGCAACAGCGGCTGATGTGCACGCCGCGCCGGCAGGGCTTATGCCGAAACGCACATACGGCTTTTGCTGCTGCACCATTTTGTAGACATCGGCAACCATCTGGTTTACGTTGTTTCTACGCCAGTCGCCAAACGTCATCGACGCGCCTGATTTTTGCCACAGATCGTAATCGCCGGCGCTGCTGGTCACAGGTATGCCTTCTGGATAAAAATAATCGTCAAACACAAGTCCGTCAACATCATAGTTGCTGATGATTTCCTTGCACACGTCAACGATACGCTTACGCACCGACTCCAATCCAGGATTAAGAATCGTGGTTGTCTTACCATCACTTTTGGTGTATGCCAACAGCATACCCGCAGACTTCAAAGCCTGGTCCTGCGCTGTCGACCAATTGCTTCCTGTAGAGAATCGATACGGATTGACCCACGCATGGCACTCCATTCCCCTCTTATGGCATTCCTCAACCACAAACGCCAACGGATCCCATCCCGGATCCTTGCCGCGAGTTCCCGTAAGGTAGCTCGACCATGGCTCGTAGCTTGATTTATAGAATGCGTCACTCATTGTGCGCACCTGGAAATAGACGGCGTTGAAATTGTTTTTTTGCAAAACGTCGAGATACTTGACCATCTCGTTTTTTTGCGCTGTGGTTGAGCTGGTGCTGCTTGGCCAGTCGAGAGCCCACACTGTTGCCATCCACACGGATCTCACTTCTCTCTTCACGCCCGACGACATCGGCAATGCCGCTATCGCCAGCAAAACGGCAGCTAAAGCACTGCGCTTCAATAATGAGGAAAAATTCATTTTTTAGGTTTAGTTAGGATTTTGATACAAAATTTTTTATCGCTCGCCAAATTTACGAATTTTTCTTCACGTCAGCGCCGAGCGTGCTGGTTTTTCGCTAAATTTGTGACATCAATGCCCACTTTGTTAAAAAAGCAAAATGGGCGGAATATTCGCCCGGTATGACCTCCATAACGGGAGTAAAGCAAACGTTATACTATTTTATGTTTTAAAAACACGGTGCGTGTGGATTTTATTTGTATCTTCATCCCCGAAAAAGATTTAATTTTAGGAATATGAGAAATTTCACCAACGTAAACGATATCGGCGACTTGAAAGCCGCAGTAAAAGAAGCATTGGAAGTGAAAGCCAACCGCTTCGGGTACAAACACCTTGGAGAGAACAAAACTTTGCTGATGATTTTTTTCAACTCATCGCTGCGCACACGACTCAGCACTCAGAAGGCAGCCATGAACCTCGGCATGAACGTAATCGTTCTCGACGTGAACCAAGGAGCATGGAAACTTGAAACAGAGCGTGGCGTGATTATGGACGGCGACAAGCCCGAACACCTTCTCGAGGCAGTTCCGGTGATGGGATGCTACTGCGACGTCATCGGCGTGCGGTCGTTCGCACAATTTCAGAGCAAGGACGACGATTATTCGGAAAAGATTCTGAACCAATTCATCAAATACTCCGGCAGACCGGTGTTCAGCATGGAAGCGGCGACACGCCATCCGCTGCAAAGTTTTGCCGACCTTATCACAATCGAGGAATACAAAAAGAAGGAACGCCCGAAAGTGGTGCTCACATGGGCTCCGCATCCAAAAGCGCTTCCACAGGCCGTACCCAATTCTTTTGCCGAATGGATGCGCGCCGCCGACTACGACTTTGTTATCACCCATCCCCACGGCTACGAACTGTCGGAGGAATTCACCGCCGGAGTGCCTATAATCTACGACCAGGACGAGGCTCTCCGCGACGCTGACTTCGTATATGCTAAAAACTGGGCGGCATTTGCCGACCCCAACTACGGAAAGTGCTGAGCACCGACCGCTCATGGACTGTCACCACAGAAAAAATGGCGCTGACAAACAATGCCTATTTCATGCATTGTCTGCCGGTGAGACGCAACATGATTGTGAGCGACGACGTAATTGAAAGTCCTCAGTCAATTGTCATCCCAGAGGCTGCAAACCGCGAGATTTCAGCCACCGTGGTCTTGAAACGCATTCTTGAATCACTATAAGGCAATGAAACGGTTTGTGTCAATATTGGTGGCAAGTGTTGCCGCACTTGCCGCATTCGCATCGCCGTCGACACGGCAATGGGACGAAGGCCCACTGAAATGGAGCGACTTTAAAGGCAACCCTGCTATAAAGTCGACAACTTCTTATTTCAAAGGTTTTCTGAAAACGGTCACCGACATTGAGCACGAGGGAAAGACACGGTTCAACTCCGACGTGCGCTTTGCCACTTCGGCGGTTGCGCTGATGGACTGCAATGCGTCTTATGCCGACTCCGCCTACCGCACCGACCAGATGCTGCGCTATCACCAGCTGCAGTTTGACATGCTCGAGATTGTACGCCGCAGGCTTCAAGCCGACCTTAATTCGGGAATGACCGGCATTGAGGCCGACAACAGAGTAGCATACTATCAACGAATATACAATGAACAGACATCCGATTTGGCGAGAGCGACGGTCAACGGCAGCAACGACCAGCGGCTTCAGCAGTACGAATACATGACCCGCAAACAGCTGGAGGAACAACTGCTGCCCAGCGTGCCTGAAGTAAAACCGGGCGACTGGCAAGCCGGTTGGTTTGTAGGCACCGGATGCCTGATTCCGACAGGCGGCATTTCCGACCTGTTCAACTACGCATGGTTGTTCAACATCGGACTCTCCGGCGGATACAAGAATCTGATTCTTAAAGCCGACATTTCATACGGGCAGCCAGACATACACAATTTCACAGACTACAATTTCAACCCGTTCAACAAAACGACCGCCGAAGGCAACCGCTATCAATCGCTGAACAAATACACGAAACTGCTGTCGGGGAGCGTCTCGTTAGGCTATCGCGTCATCGACGTCAAACGTTTTGCCATAACACCGCATATCGGCGGCGGATGGACCAACTACGCTTGGAACAGCGGCGAATTCAAGGAGTTTGAGGAGAATGGGGAAACGGTTTGGAAACTTGTCACCGAATCGCAGAAAGAGTCTTTCCACAGCTTCAATTTCATGGCTGGCATCGACTTCGACTGGCGTTTCCACACCACAGTAAGCGACAAGTCGTCATTCTTGTCGGGACGTCGCGAGCAATACACATCGTCGGTCCGCCTGACACCATATGTAATCTGCTACAACTACGGATCGCTCAGTCCGGCAATAAAAGGCGTGCACTTTGGAATCAACCTGACATACAGCGGATTCATAAGGGCTCTCCGAATCAACTGACACACGACAAAAGGCAGGAGTTCGTTCCTGCCTTTTTATTCACCTAAGCAAATATGAGAGCAGTTGACTCATACTGTTCTCTATACTCCCGACCGTCGGTATGTCTTTATATGCAAGGTCTGGCAGTTCTTTTGAATAAACACTGCCCAATGCAGACCAAACAGAATGCAAGTTTTTTACGATTGGAGAATCCATCACATTCTTATCGCGCCAACCATCTGGCTTGTCAAACCTTTGCTGGTCTTGAGCAAACAAACTGGCAAAATCACGCTTGAAAACATCATTCTCCAAATAAATTCTGATTTCCTCATCATTCAAGAGGAAATGCAAATCATAGAAATGACGAATCTTGGCTGTTAGTTCAGAAATATAGTTGTCAGCCAAAGAGCAACGAAGCAACGACACCATTTTTTCCGTCAACGTCCTACGTTTGTCAAGGACATTCACATCAAATGGATGCATTTCATATTCTTCTATCAACCTTTCATTGCCTGTTTTATGCAAGAACTCCGTCAGAAAACTTTGCACCCGGCATTTCTGAAACGGATACGGGTTGGCAAAAGAATTGATTTCGACAAGCAATTGACCTGCCTTGACAGCACCAACCTGCAATGTTTCTATCGACCGTGGATAGGAATAGTATGCCCTATAATAACGAGAACCTTTACTTGTAAATCCCGGCATGTCTATTTCCTGCAATCCATCAGTCATATTTTTCGCCGTTTTTCTGATTAGCATCTTCAGCTGGTTACCACTGAGCGTCCACGCTTCAGATATGGCAATGTCAATATCCTCAGAGAATCTACTACCGACACCATACGCCTTTGCAAGGCTGGTTCCCCCTTTAAATATAATACGGTTGTCCTTGTCGCTTTCTGCCATCAACGACAAAGATCGACAAATCCAATAGTCCTTCTCTATAAAGATACTCTTTATGCCAAGTCCTCCATCTTCCACCGGCTGCGACGCAGCCTGCAACGCGTCAGAGAACAAAGCCCAGTTCTTATGCAATCTCATATAATATTCCAATTTCTCTTATTCGGTAATACTTTTTCGGAGATTGGCAGTTTGTAGCTTGTCACTCCATTCAACGAACCGCTGACAATATCCGTTTCAATTCCCAGATTCTCATATATGGCTCCAAGCAATGCCCTTACATAAGGAGTATATTCCAACGACAATTCTGCAAGTTCTTGTTTTTCATTTCGTGACAAGACTTCTATTGCTTTGCTGATATTCATTAAACATTCATCTGGCGATGCGGCAGGAATTTCCCTTATAAGGCGCAGCGAATCCAGTATTCTAAGCAATGGAATGTTGCCTGATGTTATAGTGTTCCTCTGCAAAAGAAAAGAGACCTTTACTCCATTTCGGATTATTGGTCTGCGATATTTGTTCACGCCTACAAGAATAGAAGAACTTATCTGAGTGGTCAATCCCATTGAAGCAAATGCTGCAGTTCCAGTTATATAACCTACAATCTTCCCATTCTGTTCCAGAAAGTCTTTTACGATTTCTGAATCAGAAGGTTTCAGTGTTCCGAATACAGTTTTTTTTGGCACGTAATATTTCCCCTTTGCTATCTTTTGCAGTTCTCCCTGGAGCACAAGACGACTTAAGCTATAAAATCCCTTGTTCGGGCGTAATATCAAGGCCGGCGGCTTCGACAAGTTGCCGGTCTTTCTTCATTACCTCAGCCGGAATCCATTTACGCTCAACCCTGACGGTGCGCACGCGGCTCAGGCTACGTACCATGTCCATCGGGGCATAACGATTGCTTAGTTCCGCTTTTTTGAGACGTTCGCTCAAGTCGTAGTACCACTGCAATGCAATCATGCAGATGAAAGTCCATGCCTCAAGCGATTTTTCGTCTTGCATATAAGAATGGTCGGCCTCGATGACATTTTTAAATGCATCAATAGCCTGCTCTACATCGCCACGAGTCTTATAGTCGAGGTAAACATGTTCGGCATCTTTCCCCGATGTAGACATTAGAGCTAATGTGCCGAACTGCAGTGACTTCACCTTGTATCCGTCCATTGTGTACTCTTCCATTTCGGGGTCGAAAACGCGTCGCATGTAGTCTTCCGACTCATCGCTGCGGTGTGCCTCGTCAAGGTAGAGAAACACTTCATGACCATCAATCTCAAAGCGCTTCCACCATATCGGCTTTTTGTGATAGAGGAATGCTCCATCAGCTCCGTCGTTGGTCCGCGAGGCGAATATGTTATAATCCAGACCTTTGGTAGAGCGCTTTAGCGCCATAGTGAACTTTATCCCCAATTTGTCAAGTTGCGCTATGTTTGAAGCCGATTGAAATCCTTTATCGATAATGGCAACACCATCGCGTATGCCCGAATCGGCGAGGCACACCTTAAATGCGCTGACATCCTTTATGCTGCCTGGCATCAAACGATAATATACGGGCAGATGCTTGGCGCAGTTGAAAATCCACATTATATTTACCGCAGTGTCGAACGTGCCGCGTTTTGTTTGTCAGTTGCGGATAATCCATGCAACGTGATGCCGAGAGCTGATCGGTGCCGTCAAAGATGATATTATCCAAAGGATCAATATAGCTGCGCATATACTCAGTTATTTTATCACGCTTTGTGCCCAAATCACGAAGAAATCCCGATAGCGCATTGGCCGACAAGCCCCTATTGCCAATCTTGTGCGACAGATAACTATCGGCAAAGTCTCCTGCAACGCGACGCATCGGCGACTGAAAACGCAACCTGCAGTACACCAACGCAATAATCCGTGACCAATCCTCATGGAACACTTGCTTTAGTCGGTCAATACAGTCGCTCTGCTCCGTCAGAATGTAGTCTGAGAGACCGAATTCCTTTACTTCTCCTATTTTTGGCTCAGCAATCACAGTCGACTTCCCTCCTTTAAGTTCCGCAATCTCACGTTCCATTATTCGCTTGCGCGACTCCTTAAAGCCTCCATCCTCAGTTATAGAGCCAAGATATTTGCCTGTAATCTTGCGGGCGCGCTTTTTCTCCTTGTCATACACGCTTGAACACTCATACAACTTGTAGAGCGAATCGTTTACACGACGAAGTTCAGTTCCGGGGCGACGGAATTTTACTGCCCAATCAGGATGTGCCATACTCTTTTATATTACGCTAAGACGTAATACAAAGATACAACATTGTTTTGATTCTGCCAAACTTTTTGCCTGAAAATCAAGCATCGAGGCGAAAAAAATCGCCCCGATGCCATAATATTACGCCAATTTAAGGGATTTTATAGCTTAAGGCTTTGGCAAGTGCCGGCTGATGCCGCATCTCCACACCAAAGTCTTTTATAGTCAACACAACTCCAGCAGGAGTTGATGACAGTTTTTCCTTTATACGCCTCGCTATTACCATAGTTTCCCGTTTCAAATACAAAGTTAATAAAAGTCAGGTTTTTTACGCAAAAAGCTTGACTTTTTATGTGCCGATTTAACCTTTTTTACCCGAAAGCGCACAATTCTTCAACAAATTCCTGCCTTTTGTTTATTTCTCAGGCAATCGCCTGCTTTCTTTTCTCAGCACTACAGCAAACGCAGTGACGACCATCAGACCGGTAAGCACCCACGATATCGGATAGACCGACATCAGCATCTTGAATCCGTGATAGTTGGGACACACTACATAAACCCACACAATCCTCAGCAGGCACGTGCCGACAACCGTAAACAGCGTTGGCATCAACGACCGTCCCATCCCCCGCAACGACGATCCGGATATCTCATAACTACATG
The DNA here is from genome assembly GCA_022009815.1 of Bacteroidales bacterium. Lineage (GTDB taxonomy): Bacteria > Bacteroidota > Bacteroidia > Bacteroidales > Muribaculaceae > Limisoma. The sequence continues at coordinate 2,250,835 of CP091725.1, read as the reverse complement.
CGAGCCACTGGAATGCCAACACCGTGTGCAAACGTATCGCTCCATACTCATGGACCACCGCGTCGGTCGAGAAGAAATTCAGGAAGAAGTCGTCCTGCCACACAAACAACAGGTTGGCAAGTCCACAACCGACGACGCTCATCGCCATGCAGAGCCAGAATATGCGCTTCACACGCTGCATCTGCCCCGCGCCGTAATTCTGCCCGATAAAACTGATTGCAGCGCCATTGAACGCCACAACAATGAAATAGCAGTAGAATTCAAAGTTCAATGCCGCCGACGAGCCTGCCACCGCGCCTGCACCATAGGTGTTGATTGTAGACTGTACTATCACGTTCGACACCGAAACACCATTCCCTGCAACCCTGCCGGAACTCCTATTTTCAATATTCTCCTCAATTCCTGTCCATAAATGCGGATTCCCTTCAATTGAAGTCTGAGCGGTCCCCGCTCTTTCTGCATCAACACCACAATCATCGCAGCGCTCAATGCGTTGGCGATTCCGGTAGCGATAGCCACTCCTTCAACACCCATTCCGCACCAAAGCACAAAAATCAAATTGAGCACGGTGTTGACAATACCTGCCACAACAAGGATGTAAAGCGGACGGCGCGTGTCGCCTTTGCTGCGCAACACTGCTGAACCGAAATTGAAAATCATAAAAAACGGCATTCCCAAGAAATACACCCGCAGATAGAGCACTGCCATGTCGAGCACCTCCTGTGGCGTATCTATCAGTTCAAGAATCGGGCGTGCCACCGCCACGCCAAGCACTGCGAGAAACAATCCGCTGGCGAGCGCCAGCACAGACACCGTCGACACCGACCGGCGCACGCCATCGTCATTGCCGCTTCCTATCTGATTGGAGATTATGGCGTTGGCTCCCATCGAAATGCCGACAAACAAATTGATGAGCAGGCTGATTACCGGAGAATTGGCGCCAACGGCAGCAAGTGCCTCGCGGCCTACGAAACGTCCCACCACCGCCACGTCTATTGAATTGAACAATTGTTGAAGCACACTGCTTGCCGCCAACGGCAGGCTGAAAAGCAATATTTTTTTCAACAACGGTCCGTTGAGCATATCTATCTGATTCTTCTGCGCCATCAATCTCTCTTTTTATAACAGTGTGCAAAGTTAGCCCAAATATGCCACTCTCAATGTACCTGAATTCCTTATTTTGCTTTATTTAAAATTTCATCCGCCGCATTTCCGCAGAAAGCAAGAAGTCGTCACAACTACTTCCGCCCTCCGCCTACCGCCGACGGCAACTGCGACGCAACCCATCGGCACACCGGCATCCTGACCTTGTCGACAAGAATGCACACGACAAAAATCGCTACATAAAGCGCCACGCTGCGCCACACGAATCCAAACGTGTCGTTGTCCACATAAAGACCGATCAACGAGTTGCGCAGCTTAATCCAAATATGGCGTCTTGTGAAGCAGGTAGACCATAAACACAGACACCGAAACCCAATTGACCGCCGGCGAAGAGAATGCCGGAATTTTCACAAAGACCATAAACAATGCCACCGCCGACAACAGCACAAAAGGATTGTTGTAAGCGAAATCAAGAGCCAACCCGATGGAGACTGTCGACAATAGATAGACACACAAATATCCCCACAACGGGAAAACCTGCAGCAACGGCAAGTTTCTATGCAGACAATGACCTATAACGTACAGAAACACCATTTGCATCACGTTGTAGCCTGTGGGATTTATTCCCCCTTTGTGAAACCAGCCCAGATACACGTTTATGAATATCAACGCCAGCAGCATCAGATGCAGCCTACGCCCATCAAGACGCTCCAGGCCGGCATTTAGGAGCGGGCTTAAAAGAAACAAAGCAAGATAAGCCGGGACAAACCATAAGTCAGTTTTTGAATAAACAAGCAATGCGTCCACAAAACCGTCTGCCAAACAACCCGCCTCAACGCATCTGCAGGCATAGGCAAGCAGCGAGGCAAACAGGCACCACAGCGTGAAGTCAAGCAGACGGCGCCTGGTGGCCTTTATCCCGTAATATCCCGAAATCAGCACAAAGCAGTTGACACCCACTATCGACAGTGATTCAAGAACGTCTTTCCACAAAACGCCAGAATCCAACGCATACAACTGTTCTCTTGTGGGCAAACCGAATGTGGCGCCGACAAAATGAACCATCAGCACCATCATCATACTCAATATGCGCAGCATCTCTATTGCCGAATTCCGTTGTTTCATCACAATCTTTTTTTTAGAACGCCTCTCCTATCGCAAACACGAAGCCACAGGTGTTGCGTCCGAATCCGAAATCAATACGACCATTGACATTATGTTTCAGCTCAACACGCAGTCCGATGCCTCCATTCGCCAGAATGTCCTTGCCTCTGAAATGTCCGGGCGACGTAAACACATTGCCCATTCCTCCCCATAGCGCCACGCCAAAGCGTGAAAACAAATGCTGACGGTATTCCACCTGCAGCGTTGTCAGGTTATTGTCGATATAACGTCCTGAATAATAACCTCTCATACGGATTCCGCCGCTGCCCAAAGCTTCCCGTAGCGGCCACGGCGACTGCTTGCTGTTGAAACTTGCATACGCGTCAAAGGCAAGCATCGCTCCTTTCCACAACGGCTGATAGTAATTACCCGTAAAACTGAGATTGAACAATGTCCTGTCAAACGTGCCAAGCACCTGAGGCCTCACCCCCATGCGCAGCATCAGGTTCACACCTCGCCGCGGCTGAAGAATGAAGTCGCGCGTATCGTACTGCAGCACCAATCCGAGCCCCGTGAAGAAATGCGATTTGTCTTGTCCCTCAAGATAATCGATATTGTCAATCTTTGTAATCTCGGCATAAACCAAGTCGATCAATGCGCCGATATTGAAATTGCCTGTCATCCGATACATAAGGTCGGACGTATATTTCAACTGATTTCTTGTATAGTCAATCTTCGGATTCAAGCCACAAGCCTCCCGAGAGATTCCCCAGAAATCAAGCGGGGAATACGTATACTCCAACTTATAGGAATAGCGCAGTCTTCTTCCCGGGAAATGAGTATTTCCACTGGCTGTCAGGGCAAAAAATCCATTAAGAGTCACATTGCCTATCAATGTGATGTCAGAAGGCTGCATAATCGAGTCGGTGCGGTCAAGCCGATACAGTCCTGTCGCACCGCCGCCTATTCCGAAACTGCCCTCTCTCGTATACGACGGCATCACAATGAAGTTCACATCAAACTTCTTTTCAAACGAACGGTCCTTGTTTCCAGTTGCCAGACGGTCAAGATAACGGAGAAACTTCGTGTCGCGTTTCAGCATTGACGTGAACGGACCGGAAACCTCCTTCTGCGCCACGACAGTGTCGGCCGGCTGTGGCGACAACAGTTCTTTAGGCACAAGGCTGTCAATCTCCTCCTGCGACAGCGGTATGTAGCGGTATGACACGGTGTCGGTGCGTTCCTGCGCGACCGCCGTCAGACAAGCCACAAACGCCACGACAAATGCCACGGCAACGCTCTTTGCCAATATTATATATTTGTCAATTATGGATTTCATTTTCTCAATTGGTTATGCAAAGATACGTTGCACGCAACAATATTCAAAGGGCTATCGCTCAACGACATTCTTTTCGGACATTTTTAATGCCTAAATCACCAAAATTTAAATTTAGCGCGCATACGCCCGTTGTCATATCATTTTGCAAACACAAGGCACGTTTATAAAACATTTTGACAGCAATATTTGGCAATATCAAATTATAATGTTACTTTTGCGCTAAAATAAGAAAAAAATATGGAACTTATCATACCTAAACGATACAAACTGAAATTGCTTCCGGAAACAACCGAGATTGCAATCAAGTTTATCAAAGACTCTTTTCAAGAGCGGCTTGCCAAGCGCTTGAACCTGCGCCGCGTCACGGCTCCGCTTTTTGTGCTCTCTGGCACCGGTCTTAACGACGACCTCAACGGCGTGGAGCACGCCGTCGGTTTCGACATCAAAGCCATGGGCAACCGCCATGCTGAAGTTGTCCACTCATTGGCAAAATGGAAGCGCACAAAACTCGGAGCCTACGGCATTGCTCCCGGCTTCGGACTCTACACCGACATGAACGCCATCCGCACATTTGAGGATTTGGACAACATACACTCATTATATGTAGACCAATGGGATTGGGAAAAGACAATAACAGAAAGCGACCGCACCCTTGCCTACCTTATTGACACCGTCAACGACATATATGCCGCGCTGCGCGAGACGGAATGGCTGATTTACGAGCGTTTCCCGCACATCACCCCAGTGCTTCCCGAAAGATAAAGGTGGTTCACTCACAGCAACTGCTCGACATGTATCCCGACCTTGACCCGAAAGAGCGTGAGCGCGAGATAACGAAACGCTACCGGGCAGTGTTTATCGTCGGCATCGGCGCAGACCTTTCCGACGGCAAGCCTCACGACGGCCGCGCCCCCGACTATGACGATTGGATTACGGAAAACAGCGATGGCTACAACGGTCTGAACGGTGACATAATGCTTTGGAACGACGTGCTCGACATCCCGTTTGAGATTTCATCAATGGGAATACGCGTGAGTCCGGAGTCTCTGCACAAACAACTTGAACTGCGCGGCTGTCTTGAGCGCGAGCAGCTTAAATTCCACCAATCGCTGCTCAACGGCGAGCTGCCCTACTCAATCGGCGGCGGTATCGGTCAAAGCCGATTGTGCATGTTCCTCCTGCAGAAAGCGCATATCGGAGAGGTGCAGGCAAGCATCTGGCCAGAGGAGCACATCGAGGAATGCCGCAAGAACAATATCCTGCTGATGTAGTCCAATTCAGACAAGACATAAACAAGAAAACGCCTACCGTTGTGGTAGGCGTTTTCTTGTTTATGCTGATTCGTTTACAAACCCAATGCGTTGAGCTCGTTTTCCATATTCAGCTGATAGTAGATGTTGCCGAGCAAACGTTTTGTCTGAGTGTCGGTAGTGTCCAATTCATAAGCCTTCTTCATGTATGGAAGAGCGGCCTGATACAACGGATCAAGTTTCTCCATCTTGAACTTAGTGAAAGCCGAACCCTGAAGTTTCTCTGCCTCTGTCGCAAGAGCCACAGCCTGCTTCATGTACATACGGCCAGTGTTGAACTGAGCCTGGACGTTTTCCGGCTCCATCTCAACAGCCTTTTTGTAGAATTCCAATGCCGAGTCCTCATCCTTCTTCTGCTCAAGAACGAATCCCTTCAAATTGTAAAGAGCGGCAGTCGGCTTGTTGGCGATAGCTGCGTCAACCATGCTCAATGCCTCGTCAAGGTTGCCCTTGTTGACATTGTCGTTGATGATTACGTTCATATACTGAGGATCCTTGTCGCCGAACAAAGGAAGAGCCTCTTTTGCAATGGCAACGATACCCTCGTTGTCCTGCAAGCCGGCGTAGCAGCTGATTGCATAGTCAAACGCCTCCTTCTCCTTGTAGCCCAATTTGCGGGCCTGTGCAAACGACGCAACAGCAGCCTTCATGTCTTCAGCCTGCCAAGCGGCGATACCGCGATAGAATGCGATAAGCGACATTGTAGAGTCTGCCACAGCCACCGGGTTGAACTTATCTTTTCCAGCGATTCCCATGTTAGGCAATTCGAGGTATGCTCCCCATGCGTCATAAGCCTCTTTGTACTTCTTCAAGTTGTACAAATCAGAACCAACGCGGTTGAAATCAACATGGTGTCCGACAAGGATGCCGGCGATATCCTTAGAATATTCAGTTTTGATTTTTGGAAGACCCGTCTTCTTGTCCAATTTAAATGAGCCATCCTTGTTTGTCTGCTTAACAGAGTCCAAAGGAAGAGCCACCTTGAAGTCGTTAAACGCGGTCATCAACGAAGTTGCCATAAGCTCCTTGTCTGCATCCTTGCCAAGCTGAAGCATAGCCATACACTGGTCGTAGATGCCCATGTTTGCCTTTCCTGCAACAAACCAAGTCTTAGCCTGGTCCTTAGTCTCGGCATTTTCCAACGCCGGTTTAATCTTGCCGGCAGCCTCTTTATATGCGTCGACCGACACATTGAAGCCTCCAATCTGATGCTCTACATCGTCAACAAGACTCTTTTGAGCAAATGCACCGAACGTTGTCAAGGCGCAAAGCAATAGAATTGATTTCTTTTTTTCATTTTAGTTAGATTTTTTTATCTTTTTATTCAATATTATTATCTACATTATTATCTACAACATCTGTCGACGGCTCTTGGTTCTGTCCATCGGCATTATTTTCAGCAATCGCCTCCTCGTCGTCGCATGTGTCGACCACGCAAACCGAAGCAATCTCATCGTTGCGCTTCTCCAAATTGATCAGACGCACGCCCTGGGTTGCACGACCCATCACACGCACATCAGCCACTTTCAGACGGATTGTTATGCCCGACTTGTTTATAATCACCAAGTCTTTGGTGTCGTCAACATCCTTGATGTCGACCAGACGGCCGGTCTTGTCGGTCACGTTGATTGTCTTGACACCCTTGCCGCCACGGTTGGTGACACGATAGTCGTCAAGCACCGAGCGTTTGCCATAGCCTTGTTCAGAAACCACCATGACTGTTTTTTCCGTACCGAGAGGCATTGTTATCATTCCTACCACGGCATCGTCGCCGCCATCAAGCGTCATGCCCTTCACGCCAGCAGACATACGTCCCATTTCGCGCACTGCCGACTCGTTGAAGCGGATTGCACGGCCGTTGCGATTTGCCAACAGCACTTCCTCGTTGCCGTTTGTCATGCGCACTTGCAGCAGCTCGTCGCCCTCACGTATCACGATTGCGTTGACACCATTCTGTCGAGGACGTGAATAAGCCTCGAGACGCGTCTTCTTGACTACACCATTCTTCGTGCAGAACATCAGATAGTGAGAGTTGACAAAGTCGGCATCGCCCAGACGTTTCACATTGACAAACGCCTTGACCTTGTCGTCCGACCCGATATTGAGAAGGTTCTGGATTGCACGTCCCTTGCTGGTCTTTGTGCCTTCCGGGATGTCGTAAACCTTCATCCAATAGCAACGTCCCTGCTGCGTGAAGAACAGCATATAGTTATGCATCGTAGCCGTATATATATACTCGATGAAGTCCTCTTCGCGTGTCGATCCGCCTTTGACGCCGACACCGCCACGATTTTGCGCGCGGAACTCTGTCAACGGAGTGCGCTTGATGTATCCAAGATGCGAGATTGTGATAATCACGTCGTCGTCGGCATAGAAATCCTCAGCGTTGAACTCTTCCGACGCGTAAACAATTTCCGTGCGACGCTCGTCACCGTATTTGTCACGAGTCTCGACCAATTCATCCTCAATTACCTTGCGGCAAACATCCGGATCGTTCAAGATTGAATTCAAATACTCAATCTGGTGCAACAAGTCTTCATATTCCTGGTGAAGCTTCTCCTGGTTCATGTTGACCAACGCGCTCAGACGCATATCGACAATAGCCTTAGTCTGGACATCATCCAAGTTGAAGCGCTCGCCCAAACGCTGACGCGCCTCGTCGGTTGTCGCCGAAGAACGGATAATTTTAACCACTTCGTCGATATTGTCAGACGCCACAATCAGACCTTTGACAATATGCGCGCGGTCCTCAGCCTTCTTAATCAAGAAACGTGTGCGGCGGATAACGACATCATGTCTGTGGTCGACAAACGCCTGCAACAGCTCCTTGAGGTTGAGCAACTTCGGACGGCCTTCAACGAGCGCTACATTGTTGACGCTGAACGATGACTGAAGCGGAGTCATCTTATAAAGCTTGTTGAGCAGCACGTTGGCGTTGGCGTCTTTCTTGACTTCCACAACCACACGCACATCTTTGCCCGATGACAGGTCCTTGACGTTGTTGATGCCCTCAACCTTCTTCTCTATAGCGAGGTCGGCAATTGATTTCACCAATTCCGACTTGTTGACATTATACGGGATTTCAGAAATGACAATCACCTCATGTTCCTTCTCCGTTTCAATCTCAGCTTTCGCTCTGACCACGATACGTCCGCGGCCTGTCTCGTATGCCTCTTTCACGCCGGCATATCCATAGATAGTGCCGCCCGTTGGGAAATCAGGCGCCTTGATGTGGCGCATCAGTTCCTCTATTGTGATTTCCGGATTGTCAAGAAGAGCAATCGAAGCGTTGATTGCCTCCGTGAGGTTGTGAGGAGGCATATTGGTCGCCATACCCACAGCGATACCCGAGGCTCCGTTTACGAGCAAGTTCGGGAAACGCGTCGGCAACACTGTCGGCTCCTCCAAAGTGTTGTCGAAGTTTGGCATGAAGTCTACAGTATCCTCGTCAATGTCGCGGAGCATTTCCTCGCCAATCTTCGCAAGACGCGCCTCCGTGTAACGCATTGCCGCCGGAGAGTCGCCGTCGAGCGAGCCGAAGTTACCCTGTCCGAACACAAGCGGATAGCGCAACGCCCAGTCTTGTGCCATTCGCGCCAGCGTGAAGTAAATCGACGAGTCGCCGTGTGGGTGAAACTTACCCATAACCTCACCTACGATACGCGCACATTTCTTTGTCGGCTGGTTGGACGTGTTTCCAAGTCGCTCCATTCCAAACAGCACACGCCTGTGCACGGGCTTGAAGCCGTCCCTCACATCAGGCAGCGCGCGCGACACTATCACCGACATTGAATAGTCGATGTAAGCGTCCTGCATTTCTTTTTCAATATTGATCCTTCTAATACGATCTTCTATCATAATTGTTCTTTAAAAATTCATTACAGCCAGCCCCGAAAACAGGGTTTGGTTCAATATGGCAAAGATACAAAAAATTAACGACATATACCCGCCATCAACGACAGTTTTTCAATGGTTTTTCATCAATTTTCACAATGCCGTGCGGAGAACGTCAGACACGCCGTAAAAACACACAAATCCGCAGACGGCAACACGGCTCCGCCTGCGGATTTTTATTTATTTTTCAAGCACTAAAACTCGCTTGTGAAATGGAATTTAATTTTCGGGAAGTCAGACTGCGCCATCTGCAGCACATAATTGGAATCGGCAAGAAACACGTCGCGCCCGTCACGATCCAACGCCATAAACTGATGCTTGCGCTTTTTAAACGCTGCCAAGGCATCGGCATCGTCGCTCTCAATCCAGCATGCCTTGTAGAGATGTATCGGCTCCCATCGGCATTGCGCGCCGTATTCGTGGAGCAAACGATACTGTATAACCTCAAACTGCAGCTGTCCGACAGTGCCGATAAGCTTGCGGCCATTAAACTGGTTGACAAACAATTGCGCCACGCCCTCGTCCATCAGCTGCTCGATGCCCTTGTTCAGCTGCTTGGTCTTCATCGGGTCTGTGTTCTCGATATATTTAAACATCTCCGGAGAGAAGCTCGGCAAGCCTTTGAAATGCAAATCCTCGCCGGCGGTCAGCGTGTCGCCGATTTTAAAGTTGCCGGTGTCGGGGATACCCACAATGTCACCTGGATAAGCTTCGTCGACCACGTCTTTCTTCTGCGCCATAAACGCGGTAGGCGCCGCGAAACGCATCGTCTTGCCTGTGCGCATCTGCTTGTAGTTGACATTTCGCTCGAACTTGCCCGAACAAATCTTCACGAAAGCGATACAGCTGCGGTGGTTGGGGTCCATGTTGGCGTGAATCTTGAACACGAAACCGGTGAAATTGGGCTCCTCCGGCCTCACCTCTCTCTCCACTGCCATAATAGGCTTTGGCGACGGCGCTATCTTAACAAAGCAGTCAAGCAGCTCCTTCACGCCGAACGTGTTGAGCGCCGAACCGAAGAATACCGGTGCGACAGCACCCTTCAGATACTCCGACTCGTCAAATTCCGGATACACTCCGTCGATAAGCTCAAGGTCGTCGCGCAAGCGCTTTGCATCTGTCTCTCCGACACTTGCGTCGACAGCCGGGTCGTTGACGTCGGAAATCTCCACTCGTTCGGTGACATGCTGCTTGTTTGGCGTGAACAAGTCGAGCGAATGCTCATATATATTGTAGACACCTTTGAAATGCGCGCCGATGTTGATAGGCCAGCTGAGCGGACGCACACTGATTTTCAGCTCGCTCTCCAACTCGTCGAGGATGTCGAACGGATCGCGGCCCTCGCGGTCGAGCTTGTTGACAAAGATAATAACGGGAGTGTTGCGCATACGGCACACCTCCATAAGCTTCCGCGTCTGTTGCTCCACGCCTTTCGCCACGTCGACCACAATGATTACACTGTCGACAGCCGTAAGTGTGCGATACGTATCCTCCGCGAAATCCTGGTGTCCGGGAGTGTCGAGAATGTTGATTTTGTAATCGCCATAATTGAAGCCCATCACGGATGTCGCCACCGAGATGCCGCGTTGTTTCTCTATCTCCATCCAGTCGGACGTGGCCGTCTTTTTGATTTTATTGGACTTCACAGCCCCTGCCACATGGATAGCGCCTCCAAAGAGGAGAAGTTTTTCGGTCAATGTTGTTTTACCGGCATCAGGGTGACTGATGATTGCGAATGTGCGACGTCTTTTTATTTCTTCTTCTAATGTTGCCACAAGAATTGCGTTGTTTTTTTTATTTGTTTACTGATAATCCTCCTTGTCAAAAAGGGGCTTGATTTTGTCTTTATGAAAATATGTTGCCAAAAGCGAGACGAATTTCGAGATTTGAGCCATCGCCACCTGCGTGGATTCCGAGAGCTGCCGCCCCTGCAGATGCATCATCATCATGCCGTAGAGCGCATTGAAGCACGTTTCGATCTCACCGGATTTCTCATCACCGGATTTCGAGCGAAGCTCAACAATTATCGGCAGCGTCTTGTAGAATTCCGATGCATATTCCGGATATTTCACACTCTTAAGCAGCATCTGGTGCAAATCGGACAGCTGTATCACGACGTTCTTGTTGATTTGGATATGCCCTTTTTCTTTCACCCCCTCGATGCGCATCATGTCCATCAGGTCGCCATACCACTGCAGCATCGCCGCCTTTGTGTCCTCATCTGTGGGATAGTTGTCAACGATGCGCTGACGCACGGTTTCAATGTCGAAACGGCATGCGCGGAATATGTCTTCAAGCTGCCACATATACAGCAGATATTCCGCTATATTCTCTTCTCTAAGTTGCTTTGCCGTGAACATTAGCCTAACCGAATTTGCTGATTTTACGAAGGATTGGCTCGTTGAGCACCTTGATTCGACGTCCGTCGACCACGATTACATGCTCATTGACAAACGACGACAGCGTGCGGATGGCGTTGGAAGTTGTCATGTTCGACAGATTGGCCAAGTCCTCACGCGACATGTATATGTTAAGCGTCTCTCCGTCTTCCTCAAAGCCATAATTGTCGATAAGCACGACAAGTGCCTCTGCCAAACGTCCTCTGATATGTTTCTGCGTAAGATTGACTATCTTCGTGTCGGAACGGCCGAGATTGTGCGACAGCTCATGGATGAAGAACCACGCCAGCTGACGGTTGCCGTCAATCAGCTCCTCGACAATCTTCATTGGAATCGTGCCCACAACAGAAGGCTCCATTGCAATCGCTCCCGAAACATACGGCTCGTTGGCGAAATATGCCCGATGCCCGAAATATTGAATCGGACGGATCAAGCGGATAATCTGCTGACGACCGCCTATCCCTTCCTTGTATTTTTTCACCTTTCCCTTCAACAGGCACCACAAATATTCCGGAGTTTCCTTTTCCGCGTAAATGATTTGGTTACGCTTGTAGTTGTGAATGGTAAAATTATCAATCACAACCCTCTTCTCCTCAGACGTAAGGACGTTCCAAATCCCCGCCATGTCTTCCTTGACTACTTTTTCTAACGCGTCTCTTGATACCATCATCCGCTTATTTGCTACATAATTATGTTTTAGAGCACAAATATACAGCATTATATGTTCATTTCCAAAAATTATCCACAAAATTTAAACGAGTCGGTAACAATTGCCCGGCATTACGGAAACGGCGCCCTTGAATTCCAGTTCAAACAAGACGCTCAGCAACTTATGCACAGGCATTTTCAGCAATGCGCTCAGCTCATTTATCTGCACCAAATCCCTTCCTTGCAGACAGTCGACAACCGCCTGCTCCTCTTTTGTATATTCTATAAACAACGACTTCTCCACCGGCTTCGCACTGCGTTCCCAACGCATCATGTCAACGACATCCGACGCCGACGTCACAAGCGCAGCCACATTTTTGCGTATCAATGTGTTGCATCCTTCGGAATACACATCGCCCACCCTTCCCGGAAAAGCGAACACATCCCTGCCGTAGTTCTGCGCCACTTTGGCAGTCACCAACGCGCCGCCCTTAAACGCCGACTCCACCACCACAGTGCAGTCGCTGAGCGCGGCTATTATGCGGTTTCTCGCCAGGAAATTCGACCGATGCACGCGCGTACGGCAGCCGTATTCCGTTGTCACAGCTCCGCGGCGGCGCACAATGTCGGCAGCCACAGAGCGATGCTGCGCCGGATATATCATATCCAGCCCGTGCGCCATCACAGCCACCGTAGGCATCCCGTACTCCAACGCCGCCAAATGCGCCGCGACATCGACGCCATACGCCAGCCCGCTGACAACAACCACATCCTTCCCCACCAGCTCGCCAAGCCCAGCCACCAAATCGCGCGTGAGCTTCTGCCCGTAAACGGTGGCATGGCGCGTTCCGACTATCCCAACCGCACACCTTGCGTTGAGGTCCGTGTCGCCTTTTGCATATATCAGCAACGGAGCGTCGGGCACATTCTGAAATCTTGCCGGATAGTCCTGATTGCGGAAATAAAGGCATCTGATTCCGTTTCTCGCCACAAAGTCGAGCTCTTTCTCAGCCTCGCAAAGCAGCCCTTCACGATAAGACGCAGCAAAAATATGGCTGCCGGCACTTGCCAACTCAGCCAATTCCCGCTCCGACATTCTGAAAAACTCAGCCTCGCTGCCCACCGCCGCCAATATGGCTCCGGCGGTCTCCGGCGTGATTCCTTTGATTTTTGAGAACGCAACCTGTTCTATCCCCGGCAACGACATGTCAACGCAAATGTTTTTTAAACACCTCGGCAAGCATATCCCCTCTGTCGAGCTTGCCGTCAGAAAGACAGACGCAGCTCACCACAGCCGACACCACCGACTCTCCCGTGTCTGTCTTGAACAAATCCTGATGAAACACAAACCTGGCGCCTTTCCGCTCCACCCACAACTTGCTGACAAAGCGGTCGCCGCTGCGGAGCGGCGTCTTGTAATCGATTTCCACCCGGTTAAGCACCGGAATCACACCCTTCTCCTGCATCTGCGCAAACGAAATGCCGTTTGCCACGCAAAAGCCATGGCGGGTATGCTCCAAATAGTGCAAATAATTGGCATTGTTGACGATGCCCTCTGCGTCAAGTTCGTAATCGCGCACTTCCATCTCGCGCTCATATACATATTTTGTGTCTGTCATCTGCTAATTTTTGCACAAAGATAATGGTTTCTCCAACAATTATAACTACCTTTGCAGACATATTTGAACGATGAACATTCGCAGTGTAATTAACGCGATTGAGGATTTTGCCCCTCGCGCTTTGCAGGAGAGCTACGACAACGCCGGACTGCAGGCAGGCGATGCGACAAATATCTGTACGGGAGTACTTCTTACGCTTGACGTGAACGAAAACACAGTCACAGAGGCAAAGGAGTACGGCTTGAACTGTATCATTTCGCACCATCCCCTTCTCTTCAAAGGAATAAAATCCATCTCTCCCGACACTCCTACGGGACGCATCCTGATTGATGCGATAAGCAACGGAATAACAATCTACTCAGCGCACACCAATCTCGACAATGCAAGATTCGGTGTTTCAAACCGTATGGCCCAAATGCTCGGGCTTTCCGGAATACGCACTTTGCAGCCACAGTCGGCGACATTGGTAAAGCTGGCGGTCTTCGTGCCGGAGGCACACGCCGACAAGGTGCGCGACGCAATGGCTGATGCCGGAGCTGGAGCAATCGGCGACTACGACCGCTGCAGCTATTCGCTGGAAGGGACTGGCCGATTCCGCGCCGCAACGGGTGCCAATCCTTTTGTCGGAGAGATTGGCGAGATTCACCAAGAGGCTGAAACGAAGATTGAAGTCATCGCACCGCGACGACTTTCAGGCAGAATCATCAGAGCGATGCTCGACGCCCACCCCTATGAGGAGCCGGCATACGACATCATTCCGCTCGACAACGCCGACAACTATTCAGGAAGCGGCGCTGTTGGCAACATCAAGCCGACAACGATGGGCAGATTTATCGACCTGCTGAAAGCAACGTTCAACTGCAAGACAATACGCTACTGCGGCGACGAGCGGAAGACAATAACCAGAGTGGCACTATGCGGAGGCAGCGGGGCTTTTCTGACATCAGACGCCATCGCTTCCGGAGCCGACATCTATGTCACCGGCGATGTGAAATACCACGATTTCACTTCGTTTGCCGACAAAATCGCGATTGCCGACATCGGGCACTACGAAAGTGAGCAGTGCTCAAAAAGCATATTCCGGGAAATTCTGGAAAAGAAGTTCCCCGGCTTGACAATCAAAGACGCAGAAACAGATATCAATACAATAAAATACATATAATATGGCAACTGAAAAGAAAACAGCAGCAACAGAAGGATTGTCGGTAGAAGAACGCTTGAAAACGCTCTACCAACTCCAAACACTCTTATCTCAAATCGACCGCATCAAAAACCTCCGCGGCGAACTTCCTTTGGAGGTCAAGGACATGGACGACGAGGTTGAACGCTTGAAAACCCGTATCCAGAAATTCAAAAACGAGGCGGAAGAATTGCGCAAGGGTGTGGCTGCAAAGAAGGTGGAAATCCAAAACGCACAAGACGCCATCGCAAAATACACAGAGCAGCAGAACAACGTGCGCAACAACAAGGAGTTTGACTTCCTTGCAAAGGAAATCGGATTCAAGCAGCTTGAAATCGAGCTGGCTGAGAAACGCATCCGCGAATACACCGAGATGGCGAACCGCAAAGCCGACGACATCAAGAGCACACAGGAGACAATGGAGGACAACGTGCACATCCTCGCCGAGAAGAAATCAGAATTGAGCGAAATCATCTCAGAGACAAAGCAGGACGAGGAGAAACTCCGCGAGCAGGCGAAAGCCCTCGAGGAGAAAATCGAGCCGCGTCTGCTCAAGGCTTTCAAGCGCATCCGCGAGAATGCCCGCAACGGTCTTGGAATCGTCTACGTGCAGCGCAATGCCTGCGGCGGCTGCTTCAACCGCATCCCGGCACAGCGCCAGGTAGAGGTGAAGCTTCACAAGAAGGTGGTTGTCTGCGAATATTGCGGCAGAATCCTTATCGACCCGCAGCTTGCCGGCGTGAACGAGGAAGCATAAATCAGCAACCGCATAAATACAACAAGTCCCGGAGGAATATGACATGGATTCCTTCGGGACTTGCTTTTTCATGACACCAAAGTGTCAAGCTTTCACACAGCCGCCATCCTACTTATTGCCGTTCTGTTCCAGATAGATGGCAGCCTGTTTCACTTTTTTGAACAGGTCGGTTGCAAACACAAAATCATTCAGCGTCTCGCTGTCTGCATGGAAGATTGAATGCTTGTCGCCCACCCAATCGACATTGCCCTTGTTTATAAACACGATATGCTCTCCTATGCCGAGCACCGAGTTCATGTCGTGGGTGTTGATTATGGTCGTTATGTCGTACTCGTGGGTAATGTCCCACAACAACTCATCTATCAGAATCGATGTCTGTGGGTCGAGGCCGGAGTTTGGCTCATCGCAGAACAGATATTTCGGATTCAACGCTATCGCCCGCGCAATCGCCACACGCTTCTGCATACCGCCGCTGATTTCCGACGGATACTTCGACTCGGCGCCATTAAGATTGACACGGTTGAGGCAGAATCTGGCGCGGTCGAGCATTTGCGCACGTGTCATGTCGGAAAACATTTTCAACGGAAACATCACGTTCCCGAGCACCGTCTCGTTGTCAAACAACGCCGAACCCTGAAACAGCATACCTATTTCAGTACGCAAAGCCTTGCGCTGCGCCAACGACATCTTCACAATGTCGCGGCCGTCATATAGAATTTGTCCCGAATCAGGCGTCAACAGTCCGATGATGCTCTTCATCAGCACGGTCTTTCCCGAGCCGCTCTGTCCGATAATCAGATTAGTCTTTCCATTATGAAACGTCGCGTCGATGCCTTTAAGCACCGTCTTGTCGGGAAACGACTTTTTTACGTTTTTTACTTCAATCATTACTGCAACAATAATTTGGTCAACAACACGTCGAGCAACAGAATCAAAATGCTGCTTGCCACAACTGAATTCGTACTTGCCTTGCCCACATCGAGCGCGCCTCCCTTGACGTTATAGCCATAGAACGATGCCACGCTGGTTATCACCACCGAGAAAAACAATGACTTGATTATCGCATACCACACATACCATTCAACAAACATTGTCTGGATGCCGTAGATATACTGCGGAACGGAAATCATATCCGTGAACTGCGCTATCATGAATCCGCCGACCAGGCCCGACGCCATGCTGAACACAGCAAGCACCGGAATAAACGTCAGCAACGCAAGGATTTTGGGCAACACGATGAAGTTGCACGAGTTGACACCCATAATCTCAAGCGCGTCAATCTGCTCGGTCACACGCATTGTTCCTATCTCCGACGCAATGTTTGACCCCACCTTGCCCGCGAGAATCAAGCACAAAATCGACGACGAGAATTCCAGGAGAAGCACGTCGCGGGTTGCAAGACCCACGGTGTAGGACGGCAGAAGAGGATTGGAAAAATTAATCTGCATCTGAATTGCGATAACCGCACCGATAAACAGGGATATGATAATCACCAACGGAATGGAGTCCACTCCAAGTTTTGAGATTTCGACAACATAGCGTTTCAGAGACTCTTTCAGGCGGTCGGGACGCGTAAACACCCGACGCATAAACAACGCATATTCTCCAAACGTATGTAGACAAGATGTTATAAACAACATATATTATTTTCTTTATTTCTCGCAAAATTACTCATTTTTCCGCCACTCGGCAACCAGAAGCAAACCATTTTCTCAATTTTGCGGTGTTTTTGACTACTCCCGACACAAAAAGTCAGCGCCGCATCCATCGACACGGCGCTGACTGCTTTTTCAGGAGTTGCTGTTATTTCTTGTTCTGCTCAATCCACTTGCGTGCATTGACAAACGCCTCTATCCAAGGTGTAACCTCGTCGGTAAGACGGCGGTTTTCCGGATAGAATCCGCACTGCCATGGGAAGATGGCACGCTCAAGGTGAGGCATCATCGCCAAATGGCGGCCGTCGGCCGACGCTATGCCCGCCACAGCCTTAGGCGATCCGTTAGGGTTGGCTGGATATGACGCATACGCATATTCCGCAACCACGTTGTAGTTTTCAACGCCTTCAGGCAAATTGAACTTACCTTCGCCGTGAGCCACCCAGATGCCAAGTTTGGAGCCTGAAAGCGACTTGAACATCACCGAGTTGTTTTCAGGAATGCGTAGACCAAGGAACTGCGACTCGAATTTATGCGAGTCGTTGTGCTCCATCGTAGCCTTGCGCTTGAATTCCGGATTTATGAGGTTCAGCTCTATCATCAGCTGGCAACCGTTGCAGATGCCAAGGCTCAGAGTGTCCTTACGGGCGAAGAAGCGCTGCAGGGCAGCCTTTGCGTTCTCGTTCCAGACAAAGCCGCCAGCCCATCCTTTCGCCGAGCCCAGCACGTCGGAGTTGGAGAATCCACCGCAGAACACAATCATATTGACGTCGTCAAGAGTCTCGCGACCCGACATAAGGTCGGTCATGTGGACGTCTTTCACATCAAAGCCGGCAAGATAAAGCGAATATGCCATCTCGCGGTCGCCGTTCACGCCCTTCTCGCGGATAATGGCAGCCTTGATGCCTGTCGGGGTGCGGCGGTTGCCGGTAAGACCGTAAGAGGCAAGCGTGCCCTTGAAATCCTTCGGCAATTTATAGCGTATAGGCTGCTTCTTATAGTTCTCAAAACGCTTTTTCGCACATGCCGCGCCGCTCTGACGGCGGTCGAGCAGATACGATGACTTGAACCACAAGTCGCGCAGATAATCAATGTCGAGCAGATACTCGCAACCGAGATTTGACACGAGAACCACACGCTCGTCCTGAACCGTGCCAATTGCCACGGCATGCAAACCGTCGACAGCCGCTTCCACAGCCTTCAAGTTTGTTCTCAACTTGCATCACGACAGCACTGTTTTCAGCAAACAACAGCTTCACGACATCCTTGTCGTCAAATCCGTCAAGGTTGATGTTCAAACCGCCCTTCGTGTTGGCGAATGTCATCTCAAGCAACGTGGTGACAAGACCGCCCGCCGAGACATCGTGCATTGCAAGCACCTTGCCTTCGTCGACAAGCGACTGAACAGCGGCAAATGCCTTTGCGAAATATTCAGCGGAGTCGATGCGCGGCACGTCGCTGCCCACACTGCCGAGCATCTGCGCGAACGCAGAGCCACCGAGCGCAAGCGGAGAATTGCTGAAATCAACGTAGACAAGAGTGGTGTTCTTCTTGTTTTGAACCACAGGCGACACAACCTTGCGCACGTCAGACACCTCAGCGGCAGCCGAGATAATCACCGTGCCTGGAGCCATCACCTTTTTCTTGCCGTATTTCTGCGTCATCGAGAGGCTGTCCTTGCCAGTCGGGATGTTGATGCCAAGACGGCAGGCAAAGTCGCTACATGCCTCCACAGCCTTGTAGAGAGCGGCATCCTCGCCGGCGTTGCGGCAAGGCCACATCCAGTTGGCGCTGAGCGAAACGCCCTTCAATCCGTCGCTGAGAGGCGCGCCCACAATGTTTGTCAAAGCTTCCGCTATCGACGCCACAGAGCCTTGTGCCGAATCAGCCAAAGCCAATTGCGGAGCGTGGCCGATTGATGTTGCGATGCCTTTCGTTCCTGTATAGTCAAGTGCCACAACGCCGCAGTCGCTGAGAGGCAACTGTATCTCGCCCTGACATTGCTGGCGTGCCACCTTGCCGGTCACCGAACGGTCAACCTTGTTGGTCAACCAGTCCTTGCAGGCAACCGCCTCGAGCTGAAGCACATTTTCTATATATGTGTTGACGTCTGATTTCTTGTATTTAACCGATTTCAGACGGCGTTCTACCGTAGAGTCGGTCATATAAGTCTTTGGCGAGCTGCCGAACATGTCGCTCATGGCCAAGTCGATCGGGCACACACCATCGGTCTGCTCAAAGACAAAACGATGGTCGCCGGTGGTTTCTCCGACCACATAGAACGGAGCGCGTTCGCGCTCGGCAATTGTGCGCACCCACTCAATGTCTTTTTGCTCAATCACCATGCCCATACGCTCCTGCGACTCGTTGCCGATGATTTCTTTCGACGACAGTGTAGGGTCGCCCACCGGGAGAGCGCCGATTTCAATCTTTCCGCCTGTCGACTCAACGAGTTCCGACAAAGCGTTCAAGTGTCCGCCGGCACCGTGGTCGTGGATTGACACAATCGGATTGTTGTCAGACTCGGCAAGCGCACGGATTACGTTTGACACACGCTTCTGCATCTCCGGATTGGCGCGCTGCACGGCGTTGAGCTCGATAGAGTTGTCGTATTGTCCGGTGTTGACCGACGACACGGCGCCGCCGCCCATACCGATACGATAGTTGTCGCCGCCCATCAGCACCACGCTTTCGTGAGGCTTAGGCTCGCCCTTCAGAGCGTCGCGCTTCGCAGCGAATCCCACGCCGCCGGCAAGCATAATCACTTTGTCGTAGGCAAATTCCTCTCCGTTTTCCTTATGCTCGAACGTGAGCACAGAACCGCAAATCAGAGGCTGTCCGAATTTGTTTCCGAAGTCGGACGCACCGTTTGATGCCTTGATAAGGATTTCCTCAGGCGTTTGGTAAAGCCATTTGCGCGGCGCCATCGCCGAAGTCTCCCACACACGGTTTTCCTCAGTGCGCGGATATGAGGTCATATAGACCGCCGTTCCGGCTATCGGCAGACTCGCCTTTCCTCCTCCGAGGCGGTCACGGATTTCACCTCCCGTTCCTGTAGCCGCGCCGTTGAACGGCTCTACGGTTGTCGGAAAGTTGTGGGTTTCCGCCTTCAACGAGATTACTGTTTCAACGTCCTTGATTTGGAAGAAGTCGGGGCCTTGCGGATTTTTCGGAGCAAACTGCTCTATCACCGGACCTTCGACAAAAGCCACGTTGTCTTTATATGCTGACACAAGCTTATTCGGATTTTCCTGCGATGTCTTTTTAATGAGCTTAAAAAGAGAAGACGGTTTCTCCTCGCCGTCGATTACAAACAC
This sequence comes from Bacteroidales bacterium, assembly GCA_022009815.1. GTDB lineage: Bacteria > Bacteroidota > Bacteroidia > Bacteroidales > Muribaculaceae > Limisoma. The sequence continues at coordinate 2,230,509 of CP091725.1, read as the reverse complement.
GCCGTTGAAGATTTTATGACGGCAGTGCTCAGAGTTGACCTGAGAGAAACCGAACACCTCGCTGTCGGTCAGCGGACGGTTGAGCTTTGCGCTCAACGACTTCAGGTAATCCACCTCTTCCGGATTGAGCGCCAAGCCTTCTTGCTCGTTGTATGCCTCGATGTCGGAGATGTAAACAATCTCATCCGGTTTTTTGAGAATTTCAAAGATGTCGGCGCCGAGATTCTCATAAAGGCGCTGAAGCATCTTGTCGTAGGTTGGATTTTTTGCTGTTGTCGGGAAAAACTCTTCAATGCGTTTAACTCCGGAAAGACCCATGTTCTGGGTTATTTCCACCGCGTTCGTACTCCAAGGGGTTATCATCTCCCGGCGCGGTCCCACAAACTTGCCTTCCACCGTAGAGGCGTCAAGCAGCTGGGCGTCGTTGAACAACCATTTTAATTTTTCAATTTCGCTGTTTTCCAGCTTGTGGTCGGTATCAACTGCGATAATCGAACCCGACACATTTTTGAAGAAACTAATCATATTTATTGAGTAGGGAATTGGTTTAATTCTTCTGCAAAATTAATTAAAATCGCTTACATATACGGACTAATCTCCCCGAATATGTCGAAAAATTATTCTTTTTCGCATAAAAGATAGTAACTTTGCAATGCTTTTAGCAAAAAACAAGAATCCAAATGGCAACGATATTAAATATTGAGACGTCTACCGACGTTTGCTCCGTCTGCCTGTCGCACGACGGTGAGATGAAATTTCACAACGCTGACTACAAAGGACGCAACCATGCCACCGTGCTTGGCGGCTTCGTAAAAAACGCCCTCGACTACGCAAAGATGTGCGAGATGAAGCTTGACGCAGTCGCCGTGAGCATAGGCCCTGGTTCCTACACGGGTCTGCGCATCGGCTTGTCGGAAGCGAAAGGCCTGTGCTTCGGCCTCGACATTCCGCTGATTGGCGTAAACACCCTGAAACTGCTGTGCGTGGCTGTAATGTTCTCAAAAAACATCGGTCCCGACGACTATTTCGTGCCGATGATCGACGCGCGGCGCATGGAGGTGTTCACAGCGGTCTACGACCTTGCCCTCAACGAGGTTATGCCAAACCAGGCGATGATTCTCGACGAGAATTCGTTTGTCGACTTGCTGGAGTCGCGCAAGCTGCACTTCATGGGCAACGGCGCCGACAAGGCTTCCGACTTGATAAAGAGCCAGAACGCGGAGTTCACTCTCGGCATACGTCCCAATGCAGCCGACATGATCGCCCTCTCGGAAAAGGCATTCCGCGAGAATGATTTTCTCGACCTTGCATACTCTACGCCAAACTACATCAAGAAGTTCCACACCACAACGCCAAAGAAACGTTCTTGGCTGTCAACCAACGAAATAATTATGTTAGAATACAACACACAGAAAGAGAAACTGGTGCTGCCAGAATATGGCCGCAACGTACAGCAGATGGTCGACTATTGCCTCACCATCGAGAACCGTGACGAGCGCAACCGGTGCGCGTCTGCCATCGTGGCGATAATGAGCAATCTGTTTGCTGCCCAGGCGGGCGTTGACGACTTCAACAAGATGCTGTGGAACCAACTCGCCATAATGTCAGACTTCCGTCTCGACATCGACTATCCGTGCGAGGTGATCAAGCCCGAGAATCTGCACTCCAAGCCGGAGAAGATTCCTTACAAACTGACGCCGATACGCTTCCGCCACTATGGCAAAATCGTCGAGAATCTGATTGACATCGCCCAGGACATGCCCGAGGGCGAGGAGCGCACACAGCTGGCTCTGCTCATTGCAAACCAGATGAAGAAGCTCATGGTGCAGTCAAACATCGACGGTGTCGACGATGAAAAGATATTCAAAGACCTCGCCCTCTATTCGCGCGGAAAGATTGTGCTGAACCCAGAGGAACACAAACTGCGCGACTTCAAGGATATGGTTCCCGAAAAGCCAGCCTCAAACAATAAAAAATCGAAAAAGCGCAAATAAACGATGATCACCGCCGACCAACTTATCGAAATCGGACGCTACAACAAGGCGCACGGCATCAACGGCGAGATTTCCGCCACTTTCGACTGCGACACGATGGCCGTCGGCGAGCTGTCGGCTCTGGTGTCGCCGATGGACGGCATTTTCGTGCCGTTCTTTGTCAACGGCATACGCCCGAAGAACAACGACACCCTGCTGCTGAAAATCGACGGCATCAGCAACGAGACGCAGGCTAAACGCCTCGTCAACTGCCCCATCTACGCTCTCGCCGAAGAAATGCCGGAGCAGGATGAGGTGTACTGCGACTTTTTCATCGGCTTCACAATCACAGACACCGACGGAAACACTATCGGCACAATAACCGACGTGGACGACTCCACGGAAAACGCATTGTTTGTGGTGGAAAACGAGGGCAAAACTGTCTATATCCCCATTTCGGAGGATTTCATCACGGAAATCGACGAGCAAGGAAAAACAATCGAGATGGATTTGCCCGAGGGCATCCTCGATTTATGACCCCGCGCAGCGGAATGCCTTCTAAATTTTGCTAATTAATCAAATATACTGTTTATCTTTTTTGATTTAACAGAGAGATTCTGTATCTTAGCGAGAAATATATAAAAAAACAGAATCTCAATGTCCGATAAAAATGACTTTCAAGAGTTCTCGGAAGACGCCGCTGTAAAGTTTATCAGAGAGCGGCTGTCGGAAGACGTGGCTTCACGGCTGTCAGACGACGACATCCTCGACATTGTCGATGCCGCCTACGACTACTATGACGACAACGGCCTGCTCGACTTGTCAGACTTCGACTCAGACGTAGACGAGCGCAAAATGGCCAACGCCATAATCGAAAGCACCGGCTGCGGCCTGACAGAAAGCGAAGTGCTGGAAATCATTGGATTGGAAAACCTTTACGAAGATTCGCTTAACGATTTCTAAGACATTTATGCGTGCAAAAAACATATTATATTCTCTTGCGGCTGGCTTTGTCGCAATCTCGATTTCAATAGCGCCGGCTTATGCCAAGGACAATTTCTTCAAACGCTCGGCGAATGCTGTGAAGGAATTCTTCAGCGACGACAAAAAGAAGGACGACAGCACTCCCGACAAGGAAAAGAAAGAAGAAAAAGCCAATCCCGAAAAGAGCGGCACAACAACAACAACAACAACAACAACACAGCCTGAAAGCGAAAAAATCGACGACAAATCGGTCACTGAGCTCTACGACCTGTCGTTTGAGGAAAACAAGGCTCTTCCGAAACTGGGCAACCAACGCGCTAAAATACGTGAATACCAGCAGATACAGGCAAAAAAACTATTGTCGTCAGGGCAAAACATCGAGACGACACGCAACGGAGAGGTGATTATAGCCACTGTCGCCGCCAACGACCTGTTTCTGCCAAACGACACCACACTGCGCCCAACGGCGGCAAAAGTGCTGCGCCCATATATGGAATACCTTAAAGAGCCCGACATGTACAGGATGCTACTGCTGATGCACAGCGACAACACCGGCTCAGAGGCATACACCAACCACCTCACCACGGTGCGCGTGTCGGCCGTGTTCGACTGGATAAAGGACAATGCCGCATGCAGCGACTATGTGATTCCCTACGCAATGGGCGCCGACGACCCGCTGCCAAACACTCCCAACAATTCTGTCGACAACCGCGAGAAGAACCGCCGGTTGGAGATTTATCTTGTCCCGGGCAAGTCTATGATACGCAAATCTTCACGCGGGCAGCTGAGATAAATCAAACCACCATCTACAACAAAAAAATCCATCAGAATTCTTCCGATGGATTTTTTTGTGATCCGGCTGCGATTCGAACGCAGGACCCACAGCTTAGAAGGCTGTTGCTCTATCCAGCTGAGCTACCGGACCATCTTTTTCAAAAGTGTTGCAAAGGTACGGCAATTCATTGAAAATAGCAATAATCTTCCGAAGTTTTTTATCAGAAAATTACGCCAAAATCTGTCGAATAGCTTAAAATGAGCTATTTATGAGCATCTCACCTCTATAGAGGTAATGATTTGGCAACAGTCACAATTTCTGCAACATGCAGATGTTTGCTGTCAAACAGCTCTTCTCTGCTGCAAAGTTACAATAGCAGCACGAAATAACAATCGCTTATTGGAATAATTTACATAAATAGCTTATTTTATAATGATTATCGCAAAATTTAATGTATATTTACAGCAGAATTCGGTGAATTCATGAAACTAAACAAATTAAAGATATCTTAGACAGCACGGGTATTTCACAAACTTGGCTGGCAAAACAGTTGGGTAAGAGCATTAGCACGGTCAATTGCTATGCCCGGAATAGAATGTAATTATGGAGAATATACTTGATATTATAAAAAACGAAATTTCGCACGATTATTATCAACAGAACTTTCCTAATGATGGGCAAAGATTTGTTGCATGGTATATGCGCAATATACATTTGTTGGACCAATGTCAAACAAAAGATGCAATAACAGATGGTGCAAATGATAAACAGATAGATGCAGTTTACATTGATGAGGATGAGCAAAAAATATATATTGTTCAAGGTAAATATTATCTTGGCGATACAGTTAATGCAGAACCTGTAAGAGAAGTTATTTCCTCTTGGAGTCATTTTAGCAATCTTGCTAAGTTACAAGAAAATGCGAATGAGAAACTAAAAAAGAAAATAGCCGAGATTTCCGAGGCATTAAATGACGATTCATATTGTCTATGTTTTGAATTGATAACAACTTCTACTTTTTCCGTTGATGCGGAGAAAGATATTGAGGCTTTTCAAATCAAACTGACAGAAGACGATAACTCTGATATAAACGCCCAGTTTGCCGTTATTGATAGACAGGGATTATTGGATGCTTACAACAGGGTATTAGAGCAAACAAATCCAACACTTAACCACACTGTATCTTTAGAAGAGGGTAAATATCTCATGACAGAACTTAGTTCCACAAAAGTTCTTGTGGCTGCTATGCCATTAAAGGAATGTATCAAAATCCCAGGCATTAAAGATGGTTCTCTATTTCAAAAAAATGTAAGACAGAGTTTAGGCATCAACAATACTGTAAACAAGAAAATTAAGAGAACGATCAATGACCCAAACAAGTGTCGAGATTTCTTCTTTTTCCATAATGGTATAACTGCCATTTGTAATAAAATGGAAGATTTAAAAAATGGTCAGTTCAAGTTTTACGGATTGAATGTCGTTAATGGCTGTCAGTCATTAAACACCATATTGAGTTGCAGTGAAAATGTAAAAAAACGTGATGATGCCTATGTATTGTTTCGCTTTTACGAAATTCCACAACGTGACCGTGCTGATTCTATAAGTATTAATACGAATACACAGAGTGCTGTTAAGGCAAGAGATTTGCGAAGCAATAGTAAACAAGTGCTGAAGTTGAAGAAGGTATATGAGCAAACATATCCTAACGGATTCTTCGCAACCAAGAGAGGTGAACAAGTGCCAGCCAACAAGGACAAGGCTTATACTGTGGAACTGTCTAATTTGGGTAAGGAACTTATGGCGTGGTATATGCAACGCCCAAATTTGTCATATGGTGAGACGAAGATTTTTGACAAATATTTCTCCACTTTATTCAAAAACGAATATCATCCAGAAGACATTTATGCGTTGAATTTTTGGATGAATAAAATTATGGACTCATGGACTATTGACAATCCTTTGGCACTTGATGAAATACTTCTTACGATGAAGGCTTATGCTCCATATCATTTGTTGTTTGCTATTTCTGCGGTCTTTGCAAAATGCAACAATCAAATGGGTGTACCTTCTCCTGCGGAGTCATTGCGACTTGCTCAGGCAAATAACCTTATAGATACGATTATTGCAATATCTGTCAATTGTCTAAACAACGCAATCGCATCAGAGTCCCAAAATTGCATACAAGCCAACAAGACTTTCATACCACAAAACTGGGTGAAAAACAAAGCCTGCATTCAAGGTATTCAGTCCGCAATAATCAATTATTTCTCTTTTTTGCCTACTATGAACAAACAGATGGCAGACAAACTAAAGAAGGAATTGAAAATGGAACCTCAATACTTTTCATATAGAGTACAAGCAGATGATTAAATAATGAACGTGTGTGGATATAGCAATGGGACAGAATGATTTGACAAACATAAATGATGTTGTCTATCAGAAATTGATAGACAACATAACCACGCTATGGGGTGAGGCGAAATCAAAAGCCATTACTGCGGTCAATACCGAATTGCTTGACGCCAACTGGCAGACAGGCAAATATATCGTAGAATATGAGCTTAAAGGTAAGGATAGAGCTGAGTATGGCAAGCAATTACTTGTGAACCTTGCCAAAGACCTAACGGCAAGAAATGGGAAAGGCTTTAGTCGTTCTAATCTTGTCTATATGCGTAAGTTTTATCTTGCTTTTCCAATTTGTGAGACAGTGTCTCACAAATTGACATGGAGTCACTATTTTGAGCTATTGAAGTGCGATAATACACTTGAAATGCAGTTTTATTATACGGAGTCCATCAAAGAATGTTGGAAAGTCAGGGAACTGAAAAGACAGATGAAAAGTTGCCTGTTTCAGCGACTTGCCCTAAGCACAGACAAGGCAGGAGTTCTAGCTTTGGCTAACGAGGGGCATCAAGTACAAACTCCACAAGACATTATTCGCGACCCATTCGTACTTGAATTTGCTGGACTTCCCAAACAGAAACGCTATAAGGAAAGTGACTTAGAAAAGGCTCTTAAAGACCACATGGAGCAGTTCCTTTTGGAAATGGGGCGTGGCTTTGCTTTTGTCGGCAGACAATACTCCATGCAGATAGGCAGCCGACAGTTTAAGGTGGATTTGGTGTTCTACCACTGTATTTTGAAATGCTATGTGCTGATTGACTTGAAGCGAGCAGAGATAAAACATGGTGATATTGGGCAGATGAACCTCTACCTTAACTATTTCAAAACAGAAGTGTGTCAACCAGACGATAATCCACCCATCGGCATAGTTTTGGGAGCAAGAAAAGACGAGCTTCTGATGGAGTATGCCTTGGAGGGCATTACAAACCAGTTGTTTGTGGCACGTTACCAACTCTATTTGCCAAAGCGTGAAGAACTGCAAGCGCAACTCGACAAATTATTAGACGAAGCTGAGCAACAACAATAAAGTAAGGACATTCCGAAGTTTTTTATCAGAAAATCTATCTTTCCTTCTTTTCGGCTCTAAATTATCCGTTTCTGCGGTTTGCCACGCCTCAGCCAATCCGCTGCAGAGTTTGAAACGGGAATGTGGCCACATAGACATCGGTGCCTGCGGGCAGGTTCATTCCGGCAATGGCACGGCTGATTTCAGCCAACGGCACACCCTGCCCTTCCATCTCTCTTATTCTCTCCGAGATGAGCGCGGTGTCAATGCCAGCCGCCGCCACAACAGCGATGCCCTGCACATAGAGAGTGTAGGCAGTCTCCTCCTCGACAGCACGGTGGTTGACGCTGCCGTCGGAGCTTATGTCAAAAAGGTGCAGCCGACAGACCGCACCTCCATAGACCGTATATGGCGCAAGGAAACGCATCTTGTCAGTTGCGCAGCCCGCGCTGATATGGATGGGCGTTGTAGATGTCCTGACGCAAGCGCGAGCGCGAAAGCGAGATTTTGTCGACAAAGACAGCGTTCTCCATCACCATTTTGTAGTTCATATATCCGTATATACGCTTTGTGGTGCGCGTGGAGTCGGTCTGCAGCACAATCGATGCCGTTTCTTCCGGCATCAGACTCTGCGACTGAAATTCAGAAAAGCCGTCGGCATAGTCCACTCCTACAAACAGCGTTGCGGCGTTTCGCGTTGACCATCTGCATCCGCCATTCGTAGCGGTCGCCTGTGCGCATCTCGCTGTCGGCGGGATAAGAGAAAGCCAGCTGCACCAGACCGCCGCACTGACGCCTGTCGAAGAGCAAAGAGTGCGACTGCTGCCACACGTCAACGCTGTCGCCAGCCGCCACAAGCCTCTCTCCAACCTTCTTTGCCTCGTTGCGTGCGTCCCGCTGTCGGTCTTCAAGGATAGACACCACATCGTCGTAGACGTCGCCATAGACGTCAAGATTGTGTCCGTACCACATCAGCGACTTGTCGAAGTCGGCTTGCGTGTATCCGTTTTTAATCAGGATTGACTGCTTCAAAGCCTTGCGCGACTCATCGCTTCCATAGTCAGACCTGTTCAGCTCCACCACGGCGTCGCCTTCAGCCATGTCGGCAAGCAGTACTGCCATATCTTTCTCCGGAATCACCCCTTTGGGAGTCTTGGAGCAAGACGACAGCAGCGCCGCTGCAGCCACACACAATATGCACAGACAGGTTCTCATCTTATTGTTTTGCATCCTGGTCTCCGTCATGTTGTCCGGCTTCGCTTTTCTCGATTCCGGAGAACGACAAATACTTTGAATTGAAGAGTATCAGCCACACGATACCCACAGATATCGCCGCGTCGGCAAGATTGAACACCGGACGGAAGAACTCGAAATCGGTGCCACCCACCCACGGCATCCAGTCGGGCCATGTGCCCTGCACAAGGGGGAAGTGGAACATGTCGACCACCAAGCCGTGAAGAAACGTTCCATAGCCGCCGCCTTCGGGGAAAAGCGTTGCAACGGAATACCACGTCGACTCACTGAAAATCAATCCATAAAACATTCCGTCGATAACGTTGCCTATGGCTCCGGCGGTGACCATCGACAGGCAGACCACGAAACTTTTCGGGTATGCCTCGTTCTTGCGTATCTTGAACAGGAAATACACGAGAGCCACCGACGCAAGGATTCTGAATATCGACAGGAACAGCTTTCCGCCCAATTCTATTCCAAACGCCATGCCCGGGTTCTCGATGAAATACAGTTCAGCCCAGTTGGTGAAAGGCATCGACTCGCCGAGGCGGAACGACGTTTTCACCCAAATTTTAATAACTTGGTCGGCAATTATAATCGCAAGGACTATAATTGCCGCCAAGGTTCCATTAGAAATTTTCTTTTTCTGCATCAATGAAGTTTACTTCTTTTTTAAACTTTCCTGCTGTTTGCCCTCGATGCTCAGAGTGGCGTGAGGCACAGCCTTCAAGCGCTCCTTGGGAATCAGTTTTCCCGTCTCGCGGCAAATACCGTAGGTTTTGTTCTCTATCCTGACAAGAGCCGCTTTCAGATGCTGGATAAACTTCATCTGGCGCTGAGCCAGGCGTCCCGACTCCTCTTTGTTGAGAGTGTTTGCGCCTTCCTCCAGCACTTTGAATGTAGGCGACGTGTCGGCGGTGTCGTTACCGTCAGAGTTTGTCACCTCATTCTTAAGCTGCTCATAGTCTTTATATGCCTTGTCGAGTTTGGCAAGGATAATCTCCTTGAATTCCTGCAACTCGGCGTCTGAATATCTCGTTTTTTCTGCCATAGTTATAAAGTTATATTATTTCCCTATTTGTGAATCTTTACAGATGCCGACAAATCAGGATACTCGTCCATGTCGAGCGTAGTGCGGTCGGCGTCGGCGATTTCGGCGATGGTGACGCTCTCTGCGAGCACCTGACGGCCGATATAGTCGGCATATTCGCGCACAGCCTCATCAGTAGCGGCATTCGGGGTGACCACAACATCGATTTTGTCAGTTATCTCAAATCCCTGACTCTTGCGGATGTTCTGGATGCGGTTCACGAGTTCGCGGGCGATGCCCTCGCGGCGCAGCTCGTCGCTGACAGTGATGTCGAGCGCCACAGTGAGCGAGCCCTCGTTGGCAACAAGCCAGCCCGGGATGTCCTCCGAAATCACTTCCACGTCGGAAAGCTCAACCACAGCCTCTTCACCGTTAACGGTAAACGCAAACTTGCCCTGCTTCTCAAATTCGATAATGTCGTGCTGCGACATTGCCGTAATCTGCGCGGCAAGGAGTTTCATTATCTTGCCAAACTTCGGACCGAGCTTCTTGAAGTCGGGTTTCACCTTCTTCACGAGCACGCCCTCGTCGTTGCCCACAAACTTGATTTCCTTTACGTTGACCTCGTTCTTGATAAGCGCGCTCATTGCCTCTACGCTGTTTTTCTGTGCCTCGCTCATCACCGGCACCATGATCATTGCCAGCGGCTGACGCACTTTCAGGTTGGCCTTGCGGCGCAAAGCGAGCACCATCGACGTGATGTCCTGAGCCATCTTCATCTCCTCCTCAAGCGCCTTGTTGATTACGCTTTCGTCGGCAACAGGGAAGTCGGCCAAGTGAACCGATGTCGACTCGCCGGTAGTAGCGGCGGTCAGGTCGGTGTACAGACGGTCAGCAAAGAACGGCGATACGGGAGCAATCAGCAGAGCCACCGTCTTCAGACATGTGAACAGAGTCTGATAAGCCGACAGTTTGTCGTCGTTCATCTCGCCGCCCCAGAAACGCTTGCGGTTGAGGCGCACATACCAGTTGCTCAGGTTGTCGCCCACGAAATCCGAGATGGCGCGTGCAGCCTTTGTAGGCTCATAGTCGTCGAGGTCGGCCGACACTTCCTTAACCAGCGTGTTGAGCAGAGATATGATCCAGCGGTCGATTTCCGGGCGTTTCTCCACAGGAATCTGTTCCGCGGAATTGTCAAATCCGTCGACGTTGGCATAAAGAGCGAAGAATGAATATGTGTTGTAGAGCGTGCCGAAGAACTTGCGGCTCACCTCCTCTACTCCAGCCGTATCGAATTTCAGGTTATCCCATGGCGAAGAGTTTGAAATCATGTACCAACGCAGCGGGTCGGTGCCATATTTTTCAATCGCGCCAAACGGATCTACGGCATTCCCAAGACGCTTGCTCATCTTGTTGCCGTTCTTGTCGAGGACAAGTCCGTTGGAGATTACCGATTTGTATGCTTTCGTGTCAAACACCATTCCGGCGATGGCGTGCAGAGTGAAGAACCAGCCACGAGTCTGGTCCACTCCCTCGGCGATGAAATCGGCTGGATACACCTCACGCTTGTCAAACGCCTCTTTGTTTTCAAACGGATAGTGAATCTGAGCGTAAGGCATCGAGCCCGAGTCAAACCACACATCGATCAAGTCGAGCTCGCGACGCATTGGCTTTCCGCTGTCGGAAACCAGCTTGATGTCGTCGACATACGGACGGTGCAGGTCGATTTTATCGTAGTTCTCAGCCGTGTATACACCAGGGACGAAGCCTTTGTCCTTGTAAGGGTTGCTCTTCATCACGCCGGCAGCCACAGCCTTTTCGATTTCGTTATAGAGCTCCTCAACGCTGCCGATACACTTCTCCTCGTCGCCGTCTTCGGTGCGCCAGATAGGCAGCGGAGTGCCCCAATAGCGGCTGCGCGAGAGGTTCCAGTCGTTAAGGTTTTCAAGCCATTTGCCGAAACGTCCGGAGCCTGTCGACTGCGGCTTCCAGTTTATAGTGTTGTTGAGTTCAATCAGACGGTCGCGCGACGCCGTTGTGCGGATAAACCAGCTGTCGAGCGGATAGTAGAGCACAGGTTTGTCGGTGCGCCAGCAGTGAGGATAGTTGTGCACGTGCTTCTCAATCTTGAACACCTTGTTCTCCTGCTTCATCTCCATACACAAGCGGATGTCGAGACTTTCAGCGGCAGCGGCTGCTTTGTCGTCATATTTTCCGCCGACGTTGAACTGCGGGTCGTAGGCATTCTTCACCCAAGCCCCCTGATAGTTCTTATACACGTCGACATCGACACACTCCGCCACGAAACGCTCGTCGAGCTCGTCGAGCATATAAAATTTGCCCGTAAGGTCGACCATCGGACGCGTCTCGCCCTTCTTGTTGATCATGAACAGCGACGGGATGCCTGCCGCACGTGCCACAAAGGCGTCGTCGGCACCGAATGTCGGTGCGATATGCACGATGCCCGTACCGTCGTCGGTGGTCACATAGTCGCCAGCGATTACGCGGAAAGCCTTGTCGGCTGCATTCTTGAAATTGCCGTCGGCGTCCATCTCCACAGGCTTCACCCATGGGAACAGCTGCTCATAGTGCATGCCCACCAAGTCGGGACCCTTATATTCAGCCACCACCTTGAACGGCACCAGCTTGTCGCCCGGCTTATAGTCTTCGAGCGCCAGCCCCTCGGCCTTCTGGTTGAAGTGGTGGTAAAGCAGCGGTTTTGCCACGATTGCCGTGATTTTCTCGCCGTTATATCCATTATATGACTGCACAGCGAGATAGTCGATTTTCGGGCCCACGCAGAGCGCCGTGTTTGAAGGCAATGTCCACGGAGTAGTGGTCCATGCGAGGAAATACGGCGTACCCCATTCAGCCATTTCCGGACGCGGATTCTTGATGCGGAACTGAGCCACGCAAGTTGTGTCCTTCACGTCGCGGTAGCATCCCGGCTGGTTAAGCTCGTGCGAGCTCAATCCTGTTCCGGCAGCCGGCGAATAAGGCTGGATTGTGTAGCCTTTGTAGAGGTATCCTTTTTTATAGAGTTGCTGGAGCAGCCACCAGACCGACTCCATATAGCGGTTGTCGTAAGTGATATACGGATCTTTTGTGTCGACCCAGTATCCCATCTTGTGGGTAAGGTCTTCCCATTCCTTGGTGTATTTCATCACCTCGCGTCGGCAAGCCATGTTGTAGTCGTCGACAGAGATTTTCTTGCCGATGTCCTCCTTGGTGATGCCGAGCGACTTCTCCACTCCGAGCTCCACAGGCAGACCGTGAGTGTCCCATCCAGCCTTGCGCTTCACATGGAAACCCTTCATCGTCTTGTAGCGGCAGAACAAATCCTTTATGGTGCGTGCCATCACGTGGTGGATGCCCGGCATACCGTTTGCCGAAGGCGGACCCTCATAAAACACAAACGAAGGATGTCCCTCGCGGATTTTCATACTTTCCGCAAAAACCTGTTCTGCGTCCCATTTTTCCAGAACCTCCTTATTGACGTCGGAGAGGTTGAATCCATTATATTCCTTAAATTTATTCTTCATTAGAATAACTGTTTATCAATTTTTGTGCAAAGATAGTGCAAGGCGAGCGAAATGCAAAACAAACTTGTTTGATTTTGCTTTTCCTTGGCAACCTTCTGAACTTCGCAGACCTCAAAATCTCAGAAATAAATTAGCGACATTAGGCAGAATCTGACTACTTTTGCAAAAACTTTTTTTCAGCACATGTTATGAGACAACAACTTTGGGACAAAACCTCCATAGTCTTCGCCGTCGGAATCTTTCTGACGTTTGTGGCATTCGATGTGATATGGTGTATGGACACTACCTTCGCATCGTTCTCTTTCTTTGAGACATACGCAACAAAAATCATCGCAACGCTGGCGCTGGTCGGCGCCTATGTCCTGACGCGCAGCCGATGGGCGCAGATTGTGGTCATGGCTCTGCTCGACGTGCTGCTGGTTGCCAACTTGATGTATTTCCGCACCTACTACTCCGCCATCCCGGCAAGCTCATATCTCGAGGCGGGCAATCTTGCCGACTTCAAGGCAAGTGTGACCGACTCGCTGCGGTGGGCAGACATCGTCCTGCTGCTCATCTCCATAGCGACAGCCGTCATAGCATTTCGTTACAAAACCACCAAGCGTCAGCCGCTGACAGCCGTGCTGAAATGGTGGGCAGCGCCGCTTGCAGGCTTCGCCCTGCTGCTCACGGGCGTCAATCTGTGCAAAGGAGGCTTCCACAAGTCGTTGCGCTCCGTGCGCCAATCGGCTTATCTCTGCTCTGCCGACGCGCCTATCTTCTCGATCTTCGGATGCATCTGGTATGACATCACCGACGCCGCCGAGCCAATCACGCCCGAGAAGCAGGCGGAGATTGAGCGATGGCTGGCGTCGCAACCGAAACACCAGCCTGCCGACAGCGTCACTGAAAAACGCAGCAACCTGTTGATTGTCTTCGCCGAGTCGCTTGAAAGCTGGGTGCTTGAGAAGGAAGTCGACGGCAAGGAAATCACGCCTTGCCTGAACAGACTGCTGAAAGAGAAGTCGACGCTCTACGCGCCCAATGTGCTGACACAGGTGAAGGGCGGACGTTCAATCGACGCGCAGCTGATGATTTGCAGCGGACTGCTGCCGCTGATGAGCGGCACGTACAGCAGCCTCTACTACGACAACACATTCTACACGCTTCAGAAAGCGATGCGCGGGCTGAAGCACTCCCGGAGCTACCTGCTGACCATCGACAAGGTGTCGACATGGAATCAAGGCGCGGTGGCACGCAGCTTCGGAACCGACACCATAATCTCCTACCACGACTTCAAGATGACTGAGGCATTCGGCACCCACAAGCGCATCGGCGACGCCTCGTTTTTCCAGCAATGCCGGGAGAAGATTGAGCGCGGCGAGGTGTGGAAGCCGGGCGAGTCGGTCTACATGCAGTTTGTCACATACTCCGGCCATGCGCCGTTCAAACTGCCCGACCATCTGCGCACCATCACGTTTCCAGCGTCTATCCCTGAGAAGGCCGCCGACTATATGACCACCGCCCACTACACCGACAAGGCCATCGGCGACTTCGTGGCTTATCTGAAGACGCTGCCGCAATACAAAGAAACCATTGTGGTGATTGTCGGCGACCATGAGGGACTGGCGTCCTACCGTCAGGAACTCGTCGGCAACCCAGCCTGCCGCGGACTGGTGTCAGACAAGCAGCTCACGCCGTTTATCGTGCTCAACTCGCCCGTTGGGATGCGCTACGACAAGTTTATGGGACAGATTGACATCTACCCCACACTACTCAATCTCATGCAGCTCGACGCCTACCGCTGGCACGGCCTGGGACAAAGCATCCTCGACCCGCGCAAGCAGGGCGTTGCCGTAGGCTCGGTGATGAATGTGGAAGGCACGAGAAGCGACAAGGAGGTGGAGCGGCTGAAGGAGGCTCACACCGTGTCGGACTACATGCTTCGCTACGATTGGCTGAAACGCCTCGACTAAAGCCGTCCCTCGTCGCTGTAGCTGTAGAATCCACTTGACGAGAAGATGATATGGTCCACCACGCAGACGTCGATCAGCTTGGCGGCATTCTTGAGTTTGTCGGTCAGAGCGTCGTCGTGCGCGCTTGGGCGCAACGAGCCTGACGGATGGTTGTGCACAAGAATTATTGCAGAGGCAAGGTTGTCGATGGCGTGGCGCAACACAATCTTCACGTCGACCACCGTCGCCGCCACCCCTCCCTGGCTTATCCTGGCACGCGTGATGACGCGTTTGGCAGTGTTCAGATAGATTACCCAGAACTCCTCATGGTCGAGTCCCGTCAGCTTGTCGAGCATCAAGTCGTATGCCTTCGACGGCATATTGATCACCGGTTTCTCCACCGGACCCTCCTGCGCATATCGCTTGCCCAGCTCAATGGCGGCAAGCAGCGTCACCGCCTTTGCGTCGCCCACGCCCTTGAACGAGCGCACGAGGTTGCGTATGGTGCGCCTCGACAACTCCTGAAGGCTATTGCCCGAATCGGCAAGAATGCGTTGCGACAGGTTTATCACCGACTCGCCGGGAGTGCCGCTTCCGAGCAGCAGCGCGACAAGTTCGGTGGTGGTCAGTGCCTCCACACCAATAGCCAACGCCTTCTCCCTCGGACGGTCCTCCGCCGATAGGTCGGCAATCCGGCTTGACCTGTAAGGTGTTTCCATCGCAGTGATGTCTGTGTGTGTTTATTTTCCTTTTCTGATGGCTATCTCTTCCTCGATGTTGCGTCCGCGGCGGAGAATGATTTTCGTGAAGAACGCTTTGAGGAAACCGCAACCGTAACCGCCGAGCTGCACCACGCTCGCCACAATCGACAGGGCGGCGATTTTAAGGCTTCTGGTCATCGCAAGGGCGCAGCCGAACACGGCAAGCAGATATGCCACCAGCGGCAGCAGCCACATCCACGACACAACCGCCGCCAGCACAGCCATGGCCGCCACACCTGTCACAAACACGGCAGGAAGCCAATGCACAAGTTTCAGCGAGTCGGGATAGAGCAGATAAAGCGTGATGCGCGACATGCCGAACACATAGACCTGACGGCAGAACAGCCGCATGTTTACGCGCCGCTTGTGATAGACGTAGGCCTCGCGAATCAGCGATATCGCGAATCCAGCCTGGCGTATGCGCGTGCTCATGTCGATGTCTTCGGAAAACATCTCGCGGAATCCGCCCACCTTCTCCCACACCCGGCGTGAGAAGCCCATATTGAACGTGCGCGGCACGAATTTCTCCAGCTGCACCTTGCCGCCGCGGATTCCTCCGGTGGTAAGGAATGACGTCATCGAATAGTTGATTGCCTTCTGCGTGTCGCTGAACGACGAATGGGCGGCATCGGGACCGCCGAAGCAGTCTGTAGGTCTCTCCTCCAACGCCTTGCGCAGCGTTGCGATGTAGTGTTCCGGAATCACGCAGTCGGAATCAAAAAAGAGGAAATACTCGCCCGATGCACGCTCCATTCCGTAGTTGCGCGCAATGCTACGTCCCTCGTTCTCCTTGTAGAAGTACTTCACGTCGACCCTGTCTTCAAACTCCTTCACCGCAGCGTCGCACCGCAGCGTCGAGCCGTCTTCGACAAGCACCACCTCAAAGTCCTTGTCGGTTTGTTTCGACAGGCTGTCGAGCAGGTCGCGCACCTCGTCAAGACGGTTGTAGACGGGTATTATTATAGAGAAATAAGCCATCGTCTTATAGTGTTATTTTGCAAGCAGTTCGTCGACCTTTGCAGCCAAGTCGTTGCCGCGCAAGTCGCGCGCCAGAATTGTTCCGTCGGGAGCGAACACGATGATATGCGGGATTCCGCTCACGCCATAGATTTCTGTAGCCTCCGACTGAGCGTTGTCGATGATTGTCCATGGCAAAGCCAGCTCCTTGACACATTTTTTTGTGTCGGCAGGCTCGTCCCACACGGCAAGGCCTACCACTTTCAGCCCCTTGCCGTTATATTTTTCGTAGATTCCCTTCAGAGTAGGCATTTCACGGCGGCACGGACCGCACCAACTTGCAAAGAAGTCGAGCACCACATAGTCGCCCTTGCCGACGTAGTCAGACAGTTTCACCGTCTTGCCGTTGCTCATTTTCACGCTGAAGTCGGTAAACATCTGTCCGGGAGCGGTCTTCTCCATGCTTAGAGCCTTTTGCTTGTATGACGCCACCGCATTCGATTCCTTTATCCATTGCACGGCGCCGTCGAGCAGCTCGTCCATCTCAGCCACCGTCATACCATCGGCAATCTGCAGGAACATCATGTATCCCGCGGCGTTTGTCTTGTTTGCCTTATATGTTTCCACAAGGATGTCGCCGCTCTTCTGCGCCACATCGTTGTAAAGCGTCTCGGCGGCCTTCATTTTCTCGTCGTTGCTCATCTGCGACTGCATGATTTGCTTCTGGCGGGCTTTATAGTCCACCGTAAGGCTGTCGAGCATATCGCCTACACCCTCCACGATGTTGTTCAGCCGTGTGCCTTTCACCTGACCGCGGTCATTTATTGTCGCAGTGCCCGGCTCAAGGATGAAGCTCAGCCGTCTTTTGCTTCCTTCGGCAATAGCAGCAGGGACAGCCTCCCCGGCACCAACCTCCGTTGCAAACACCAGCTTGCCGTTTTTCACCACCGCGCTGTCGATGCGTTCACGCGTGTCGAGATTTATTATATACATTTTTTTGCCGTTCAGCTCCGCGGGCACCGAGCCCGACAGATTCATCGTGGCGACCTGCGCCGTTGCGGCAGCCACACCGATGGCAAACATTGCCATTGCCGTATTTATCCGTTTCATCAGTCTTGTTTTTATTTGTAAAGGAAACGGCGTATTGACCGTTTCGGTGTTTTCTCGAATTCTTCCTCGTGAATTTCCACAGCAGCCACCTGCGAGTAGGCAGGAATCTCCTTGTTGAGCGCCGCGATGTTGTCGTCCATCTGCTTTTTGATGTCGTCGTCGGTCAATCCCTGCGACTGTGCCAAGTCGTAGTCGGGATGCACCAGAGCGATGATTTTTCCGTCGCGTTCAATCACAATCGACTCGTTGACGTATGGCAAGTTGTTGAGTTTCTGCTCGATTTCCTCTGGATATATGTTCTGCCCCGACGGGCCGAGAATCATGTTTGTTGCGTCCGCGGATATATATGAATCCGTCGCTGTCCACGTTGCAGATGTCGCCGGTATGCAGCCAGCCGTCGCGCAGCGCCATTTCAGTCTCCTCAGGGTTCTTATAGTATCCGAGCATCACGTTCGCGCCTCTCACGAGCAGCTCTCCAGCCACATTCTCAGGGTCGGGAGAGTCGACCATTATCTCCACGTTGTCGGTAGGACGTCCGCAGGAGCCTGGACGGTTTTCCTCGTGTCCGGCATACGAAATCAGCGGCGCGCATTCCGTCATTCCATAGCCCACGGTATAAGGGAAGTTGATGCGACGCAGGAATTTCTCCACGTCGGCGTTGAGAGCCGCACCGCCCACGATGATTTCAAACAGATCTCCGCCGAACGCCTCGTTGAGTTTGGCTTTGATTTTGCCGAGCAGACGGTCGTTGACAAAGGGCACAGTCATCAGCAGCTTCATCACCGGCTTGTCGAGCAGCGGGAACACTTTTGTCTTGATGATTTTCTCCAGCACCAACGGCACTGTGACAATCAGTCGCGGATGCGTCTTGGCGAAAGCGTCCATGATGATTTTAGGCGACGGCACACGCGTGAGGAAATGCAGATGGCATCCTTTCGACAGCGGGTGCAGCATCTCGATCGAGAGGCCGAACATGTGTGCCAGCGGGAGCATGCAGATTGTGTCATGTCCCGGGCCGAGCCACGACAGTTTGGTTAGGGCGAAGGCTATGTTTGACGAGATGGCGCGGTAAGGCACCATCACGCCTTTTGAGAAGCCAGTTGAGCCCGACGTGTAGTTGATTATTGCCAGACGGTCCATGTCGGGGGTCTTGTAGACCACGTCGTCGGCAGTGAAGCGTTCAGGATAGCGCTGACCGAAAATCTCGTTCAGGTGTGCGCGCGCATATATTATCTTTTCGTTGTTTGACTCAAAGAGGCTGTAGTCGGCGATGTTGAACGCCGCCTCCACCTTCGGAGCGTTGGCGATGTCGATCTGCCCCCACACGGTTGTGTCGCAAAACAGGATGCGCGCATCCGAATGGTTGAGGATGTGATGGATTGAGTCGGCCTTGAATTCGTGCAGGATAGGCACCGGCACCGCGCCGTAGGTCATTCCTGCGATAAACGCCACCGCCCATTGGGTGCAGTTTTTTCCGCAGAGGGCAATCTTGTCGCCCTCCGCTATGCCCGCATGTTCAAAAAGAAGATGCAGTTTAGCCACTTTCCGCGCCACGTCGCGATATTGCAACGACATGCCGCCAAAATCGGTGAACGCCAGTTCTTCCCAATTCTTTTTTATTGAATTTTGGAGTATTTCATTAATATGTTGCATAATGATTTTTTTCTTTATCATTTCTGCAAAAATAACTATAAAAACCGAATGTACAAACGATTCCTGACCATTTGTCGGGTTTTTCTGCCTTGCAGGCTATGGATTGGTAAATTTAAGTTAACGCCAGAGCGCGTTTTCAGTGTTCATCTATCAAAATCAATGAAGCGTACCCCGATGCAGCCGCTTTAATCTATTGTGTTTTTTCTTGCCGTTTTTCGACCATAATTTTGCATTGGATTAATACATAGTTTTATGCAATTACACGTGAAAATTTTTGTTTTTGGTTTGTTGGCCTGTCCGTCTGCGTTGATGCAGGCGGCAGAGTCCGACAACTCAGCTGCGGCATGGACGTTCAGCCAATGTCTGGACTATGCCTACAGCAACAATATCAGTCTGCAGAGGCTTGTTCTTGACAACCAAAGCGACGAGGCGACGCTCGAGCAATCGAAAGCGCAGTGGCAACCAACGCTCGGCTTCTCCACCACGCAGGGCTACATCAACTACGCCTCACCGTCGGAGAATCAGACAGCCAATGTCTATTCGGGCGCCTACGACCTCAACGCCTCGTGGACAGTGTTTAACGGCAATATCCGCCGCAATCAGATAAAATATGACGAAATGCAGCAGCGCATCTCCGCTCTCGGTGTCGACGAGCAGCGCTACACGCTTCAGACGGAGATTCTGTCGAAATATCTAAACATCCTGTATGCAAAGGAGGCTATCGCCATAGCACGCAAGAATGTGGAGGTGAGCAAGTATCAGATGGAGCGCGCCGAGGCACTGATGAATTCGGGCAAGCTGTCGCGGGTGGACTATTCGCAGATTGAGTCGCAATGGCACACCGACCGCTATTCGCTCACCACAGCCGAGACCAATCTGGCATCTGCAAAAGTAGCTCTGAAAACGCTTCTGGAACTCGACATCACAACCGACTTCGACGTTGCCGACATCGACTTCGACGATGCGGAAATCGCAGCCGAGCTGCCGCGCAAGACCACCGTGTTTGACACGGCTTGCTCATGGATGCCGGCGCTGCAGCGCTACAAACTGGCAGGCGAGGCGGAGCAGTACAGCATCGACATTGCCCGTGGCGGCTACTACCCTACCGTGTCGCTCAACGCCGGTGTCGGCACGTCAAACACATCGGGCAGCGGAAATCTCGGCACGCAGCTGAAGGAGCGTCTCAACGAGCAGATTTCGGTGACTGTCAGTGTGCCTATCCTCGACCAGAAAAAGAACAAGACGGCGGTTGCGAAAGCACGGATTGCCCGACTCAACGCCGACCTCGACTATCAAGAGGCCATGACATCGCTGTCGCAGACAATCGAGGGCATCTATATTGACGCCGAGAACGCACAGTCCAAATATGAGAGCTGCGCTGAGAAACTGAAGAGCGCATCGCTGACCGACGAGCTGGTCAACGAGCAGTTCGCGCTCGGACTGGTCAACACGCTCGACCTTCTCAACGCCCATTCCTCGCTGCTGACGGCGCAGCAGGAGTTGCTTCAGGCAAAATATCTCACAATCCTCAACAAGCGATTGCTCAACTTCTATCAAACACAACAAATATCACTTTAGCAATAATATGAATCCCAACAAGTTATCAACACTGATTCTGTCTGCCGCACTGACATTGGCTTCGTGTGCCGACAAAGAGAAGATACAACTCGAGACGGCAACGGTGTCTGCCGGCGCCATCAGCGAAACCGTAACCGCCACCGGAACGCTTGAAAGCGTGACTCAGGTGGATGTGGGTACGCAGGTGACGGGTAAAATCACCAAACTGTTTGCCGACTACAACTCGGTGGTCAAGAAAGGCGAACTGATAGCCGAAATCGACAAGACCTTGCTCGAGAGCGAGGTGGAGGCTGCCAACGCCAATCTTGAGAGCGCGCGCTCCACCTACGAATACCGCAAGACAAACTATGAGCGCGACCGCAAGCTGCACGACAAGAAACTGATAAGCGACTACGACTATGAGACTTCGCGAAACGAATACGACGTGGCGCGCCTCTCCTACCAGAAGAGCAAGGCCGACCGCGTGAAGGCCACGGAGAATCTCGGCTATGCCGAAATCTATGCGCCAATCGACGGTATCGTAATCTCGCGCGAGGTGGAAATCGGACAGACCGTCGTTGCCAACATGACGGTTGCCAACATCTTCACCATCGCCGACCTTGACAACATGCAGGTGATAGCCGACGTCGACGAGGCCGACATAGGTCAGGTGAAGGTGGGACAACGGGTTACGTTCACCGTCGACGCCTACCCCGACGACGTGTTCAACGGCAAGGTGACGCAGGTGCGCCTGAACCCTACGGAGGAGTCGAACGTGATTACCTATGAGGTGGTGGTTTCAGCCGACAACGCCGACCACAAACTGATTCCCGGACTGACCGCCAACATCACCATCTATACCGCCGAGTCGCAGAATGCGCTCATTGTGCCAGCCTCCGCCATTAAATTCTCGCCCAAGGACCTTGACGACGAGTCGCTTCCTAAAAAAGCACAGGACGCGCCCAAAGAAGCGAAGGCGGTGGTGTGGACAGTGCGCGACAACAAGCTCTATCCCGTGGCAGTGACCATCGGCACAAACAACGGTGTCAGCGTGGAGATTCTGTCAGGACTCAAGAAGGGCGACGTGGTGGCTATCGACTACTCAGCCGACATGGCGGCGCAGCAAGCCGGCGACAGCGAGGAAAGCAGTCCGTTCGCGCCCAAACACCCAGGGCAGAAAAAGAAGGAGGGACAAATGAAAGAGATAATCCGACTCGACGGCATCCACCGCAATTTCGTTGTGGGCGGGGAGACCGTACATGCGCTGCGCGGAGTGTCGTTCACAATCAACGAGGGCGAGTTTGTCACAATCATGGGCACATCGGGTTCAGGAAAGTCGACGCTGCTCAACATTCTCGGATGCCTCGACACACCCACGTCGGGCAACTACTTCATCGATGGCGCGGAGGTGCAGAAAATGAGCAAAAACGAGCGCGCCTACATACGCAACCGTAAAATCGGATTCGTGTTTCAGAACTACAACCTGCTGCCAAAAACCACTTCGGTGGAGAACGTCGAGCTGCCGCTTTCTACAACTCCGCAATCGGAGCCAAAGAGCGCCGACGCCGCGCCGAGGAAGCCCTCGACGCCGTGGGGCTGCACGACCGCATGATGCACAAGTCGAACCAGATGTCGGGCGGACAGCAGCAGCGTGTGGCAATCGCCCGCGCGCTGGTCAACGACCCGGTGCTGATTCTTGCCGACGAGGCCACCGGCAACCTCGACACGCGCACGTCGTTCAGCATTCTGACGCTGTTTCAGCAGCTGCACAGCATGGGTCGCACCATCATTTTCGTGACCCACAACCCGGAGCTTTCCGACTACAGCAGCCGCAACATCGTGCTTCGCGACGGCAAGATCATCTCCGACGAGCGCAATCCCAACCCCAAATCGGCTGAGGAGGTCTATAAATCACTACCCGTAATCAACGACTGACAAGATGAAGATTGGAAATCTATTCAAAATAGCACTCAAAGCGTTAAACAACAACAAGATGCGGTGCTTCCTGACGATGCTCGGCATCATCATCGGAGTGGCTTCCGTAATCACGATGCTCGCCATCGGACAAGGCTCGAAAGACAGCATCAAGAAGCAGATTTCAGAGATGGGAAGCAACATGATAATGATTTTTCCCGGCAACATGGAGCGCGGCGGCGTGCAGCAGAGCAGCGACGACATGCAGTCGATGAAGCCCGTCGACTTCGAGAACATCCGCGACGAGGCAAATTCGTTGCCGCGGTGTCGCCGATGGTAAGCAGCCAGGGACAATTTATCTGCGGCGCCAACAACTACCCGTCGAAGGTGGAGGGCGTCAATGCCGACTATCTTGAAATCCGCAAACTGAAGGTGAAGGACGGTATGGCGTTTTCCGACCTCGACATCAAGCGCGCCTCCAAAGTGTGCGTGGTGGGCAAGACGGTGGTCGACAAGTTGTTTCCCGACGGAGGCAACCCCATGGGCCGCGTAATCAGGTTCAACTCTATCCCGCTGACAATCATCGGTGTACTGGAGTCGAAAGGCTACAACAGCATGGGTCAGGACCAGGACGACATTGTGCTTGCGCCCTACACCACCGTGATGAAGCGCATCCTCGCCATCGACTACATACAAGGCATCTTTGCCTCCGCCCTCACCGAGGCGGCCACCGACCAGGCTACCGACGAGATTGAGAAAATCCTCAACCGCAACCACAAAATCAAGAGTGTGGACGAAGAGGACTACGACATCCGTTCACAGCAAGAATTGAGCGAGATGCTCAACTCCACCAGCGACATGATGACGCTGCTGCTCGCCTGCGTGGCAGGCATCTCGCTTCTCGTGGGCGGCATCGGCATTATGAACATCATGCTTGTGTCGGTGACCGAGCGCACGCGCGAGATTGGCCTGCGCATGAGCATCGGCGCGCGCGGACGCGACATCATGACGCAGTTTCTCATCGAGTCGATAATCATCAGCGTAGCCGGAGGCGTCATCGGCGTGGTGCTTGGCGCGGCAGCGTCGCTGTCGGTGAAATTTTTATTGAACTGGCCTGTGACAATTCAAATTTATTCTGTAGTTTTGTCATTCCTTGTGTGCACGGTCACTGGAGTGTTTCGGATGGTATCCGGCGCGCAAGGCGGCGAATCTTGACCCTATAGAAGCATTGAGATATGAATAGCATTCCCACCACAAAGCGCAGCACGATACTCGGCCTGATGACACACGTCATCGTGCTGACCATCGTGTTTATCCTTCCGGAGGTGATTTTCACCGCCGCCATGGGACAACGGGCTAAATTCGGGCCGCGCCGTTTCGACATCTACATCCACACGGTGATGTACATCATCACGTTCTACGTCAACTACTTCATCCTCATTGACCGGCTGCTGTTCAAAAAGCGCACGTGGCTCTACCTTGTCGTGGCGGCGCTGTTTGCCGCGCTGATGGTTGTGGCGGGCAGCTACTCCCACATCGTCATCGACAAGCTGCTGGGAGTTGCGCCGCCGCCACACCGTCGCGGACACCACGGCGGAGGACTGTTTATCGTCAGCATTATGATGCGCGACTACGTGATGCTTATTCTCACCATCGGCTTGAGCGTGGCGTTGAAGATGGGCTTGCGCTGGACAAGGATAGAGAAGCTCAACGAGCGGATAATCACCGAGCGCAAGGACATGGAGCTGCGCAACCTCAAAAACCAGCTCAACCCCCACTTCCTGTTCAACACGCTCAACAACATCTATGCGCTGACGGCGTTCGACACGGAGAAGGCGCAGAACGCCATACACCAGCTGAGCAAGCTGCTGCGCTACACGCTCTACGAAAGCGACGGCACGCAGGTGACGCTCGACAAGGAGCTGCAATTCATCAGAAGCTACATCAACCTGATGGCGTTGCGTCTCAGCGACAACACCCGCCTGACGGTAAGCATCCACGACGGCGGCACAAACGGCTTGGAAATCGCCCCGATGATGTTCATCTCACTGGTGGAAAACGCCTTCAAGCACGGAGTGAGCGCCGGTTCGGAATCGTTTATCGACATCCGCATCACGCTTGACGGCAACCGCATCTGCTGCCACGTTGAAAACAGCCTGTTTCCGAAGCAAGAGTCAGACAAAAGCGGCTCGGGCATCGGACTTGCCAACCTGCAGCGCCAACTGGAGCTGCTCTACCCCGAAAGCCACGACTACAACGCCGCCGCCATCGGCGACCGCTATGTGGCGGAATTATCGATAACACTTAACGCAACAAAAGACTAATAGACAACGCTTATGGACATCACTTTGAAATGCTGCGTCGTCGACGACGAACCGCTCGCACGCGGGCTGATATGCTCGTTTGTTGAAAAGACACCGTTTCTGTCGCTTGAGGCATCGTTCGCATCCGCCTCGGAGGCAATAAAATGCGTAATGGAGAAGAAGGTAGACCTGCTTTTTCTCGACATTCAGATGCCGGAGCTCAACGGCATAGAGTTTGCGAAATCATTCCGCCGGAATGCCGCATCATCTTTGTCACCGCTTTCGAGAAATATGCGCTCGACGGATTCCGCAACAATGCCATTGACTACTTGCTGAAGCCCGTAAACTATCCGGAGTTTCTCACCGCCGCCAACCGTGCGCTGCAGTGGGCTGAGCTTAAGGCCCGTGCGGAGGCCGCGCCACAGGCACAACAGGTTGCCGACAACCAGCACATCATCGTCAAGAGCGAGTACAAACTCATCCAAATCGACGTGTCGAAGATTCTCTACATCGAGGGACTCAAAGACTACGTGAAAATCTACACCGAGGACTCCCCCACCTGCATCCTGTCGCTGATGAACATGAAGACCATCGAGCAGCACCTGCCTGCCGACCGCTTCATCCGCGTGCACCGCTCGTTTATCGTGCAGATGTCGAAAATCAACGTCATCGAGCGCAACCGCATAGTGTTCGGCAAAAAGTACATACCAATTTCCGACACCTACAAGAAGGCGTTTTCCGACTATCTGGCGCGCCACACCGTCACGGCTGAACGCAACCAGTCCTCCGACGACAACGATTGAAATCCAACTGAACAACACCCATATTGGCAAAAAAAGCGCCATTTTTTTGCCAATATCGACAACTGTTTGTAAATTTGCTTATAAATGACTCACGTGGTTGCAACTTATCACATTATATTCAATCCGCGTTTTGTGAAAAATACGTATGACCTAACAAAAACAACGTCACAACAAATGAGAAAATTTACAAACATTTCAGGACCAAGAGAAAGAACAACATCTCTCTCATTCTCTCCGCATTGTGCCTGCTGATGGCAGCGAGCTGCCTGTCGGCGCATGAAAGCAATGCTGTGGAGTCTTCATTGCAAGGCCACATCGTCGACATCGAGCATCAAACCGTCTACCCCGGAGAAATCAAGATAGCCGACGGAAAGATAGCCGACATTGTGCGCCTTTCCGATGTCGACGCTTCCGCGCCGTACTATCTGCCCGGCTTCATCGACGGACACATCCACATTGAGAGTTCAATGCTCACCCCAGAGAATTTCGCACGCCTCGCCGTGGCTCACGGCACAGTTGGCGTTGTGGCCGACCCTCACGAAATCGCCAACGTGCTTGGAGAGACAGGAATCAACTTCATGATCGACAATGCAGCCTCAAGCCGTCTGAAATTCCACTTCGGGCTGCCCTCGTGCGTCCCGTCGTCGCATCTTGAAACGGCAGGCGCCGTGATCGACGCAGTAGCGACCGAGCGTCTGATTCAGAATCCCGACATTCATTTTCTTGCTGAGATGATGAATTACCCCGGTGTCATATACGAAAACGCCGAGGTGATGGCGAAACTCGCCGCCGCACGGAAACACAACAAGACCATCGACGGGCATGCCCCGGGTCTGACAGGAGCGAACCTCGACAAGTATATCGCCGCAGGCATTTCCACCGACCACGAATGCTCCACCCTCGAGGAGGCGCGCGAGAGAGTGGACAAGGGAATGATGGTCATAGTCAGGGAAGGCAGTTCAGCCCGCAACTTCGACGCGCTTGCACAAGTGATTGCGTATGCACCTGAAAAGGTGATGCTCTGCTCTGACGACAAGCATCCCGACGACCTGATTGCCGGACACATCGACGGAATGGTGCGTCAAGGGTTGGCGAAAGGCATCCCTGTGTGGAATCTGCTGACAGCGGCATGCGTGAATCCCGTGAAGCATTATGGTATTGACTGCGGTCTGATGCGCAAAGGCGACAATGCCGACTTCATCGCCGTTGACAATCTTGAAGCGCTTAACGTTGTGGCCACCTACATCGACGGCCGAAAGGTTTACGACCGCACGCTTGGCGTCGACAATGCAGCTCTTGCCACAGGCATCAGCGCTCCAGCCGCGACACCCAACAATTTCAAAGCAGCAAAAATCACCGAATCCGACATCGCAGTCGACCTGACCGGGTTTGAGAAAGTCAAGGTAATCGAAGCGTTCGACGGCGAACTGCTCACAAAGACAAAAATAGTCCCTGTTGCTGAGCTTTCCTCACCCAAGATACAGAAATCGTTGTCTACAACCGCTATGGCAACGGCAGACCTCAGACGGCATTCATCGAAGGCTTCAACATAGGCAAAGGCGCCATCGGAGCGACCATCGCACACGACAGCCACAACATTGTAGCCATCGGAGCGTCAGACGAATCGATTGTAGCCGCGATAAACGCGCTGATCGAAGCAAAGGGCGGTGTGGTAGTTGTCAACGGCAAGAATACGGATTTGATGCCACTGCCGATTGCCGGACTGATGTCGGACAAGCCGGGAGAAGATATTGCCAATGATTACATGTCGCTTATTGTCAAATCGCACGCACTTGGCTGCACATTCCGGTCGCCGTTCATCACAATGTCGTTTATGGCTCTTCCTGTGATACCCGAGCTTAAACTGACCGACAAAGGTCTGGTTGACGTAACCGCTTTTGATTTCACTCCCCTGCAGAGCAAATAGCATGGGAACCACCCTATAGACATCGGGGCGGCGCCGTAATCTGTTTTACAGCGCCGCCCGTTTTTTTTTATGATGCCGGCATTACCGCCGCGTTTTCCTACAGGTTTTTCAGCGTTGATATTCGCTCGAGCGGATTTTCCGCGCCGAAGACGTAGTTGCCCGCCACGAGGATGTCGGCGCCGGCGTCTTTCAGCAGCCGTCCGGTTTCCTCGTTGACCCCACCGTCGACCTCAATCAGCGCCTTTGAGCCGCGCAGCGAAATCAGGTCGCGCAGCTCGTGCACTTTCTTCACCGAGTTCTGGATGAATTTCTGGCCGCCGAAGCCAGGGTTAACCGACATAATCAGAGCCAGGTCGATGTCGGCGATAATGTCGGCGAGCATCGACACCGGAGTGGCAGGATTGATGGTCACACCGGCTTTCATTCCAGCCTCCTTTATCTGCTGCACCACGCGCGACAGATGCGTGCAAGCCTCGAGATGCACGTTCATATAGGTTGCGCCGAGGTCCTTCACTTCCTTGATAAACTTCTGCGGCTCCACAATCATCAGATGCACGTCGAGCGGCTTGTCGCAGATTTTTTTGAGGTTTTTCAACACAGGGAATCCGAAAGAGATGTTGGGCACGAAAACGCCGTCCATAATGTCGAGGTGGAGCAATTCCGCCTCACTTCGGTTGATCATCTCCACGTCTTTCTGCAAGTTGCAGAAGTCGGCAGAGAGCAGTGATGGTGATACTATCATATCTGTTTCTATTTTTTCTTTTTCAGCAAGTTATAGGCAATAAACACAACGATTACCGCAAGCAGCGCATAGCCGCCGTATGAGAGGTAGGAATTGTAGTGCTCAATCTGCGTCAGCAGGTCGGCAGGCGCAACAAACGTAGAGAGCCATGCGCCGAGAGCTGCAAGCACCGCGTTCCACGCCCCCGCTCCGAGGGCTGTGAACACAACGAATTTTCCGATGTTCATCCCCGCCAAACCGGCAGGAATCGAGATGAGCTGGCGCACAGCAGGAATCAGTCGTCCAACGAACGTCGACACCGCCCCGTGCTTGTCGAAATAGGCTTCGGCATTCGCCACTTTAGCCTCGTCGATCAGGCAGATGTGGCCGAAACGGCTGTTTGCGAACCGGTAGACGATTGGCCTTCCGAGCCACACCGCCAGATAGTAGTTGACCAACGCGCCGATGAGCGCGCCCATCGTTGCCAATGCCACAACCACGTAGATGTTTATATGCCCTTGCGCCACGGCGAAGTAGGCAGCCGGAGGCACAACGATTTCAGAAGGAAAAGGGATAAACGAGCTTTCAACCGCCATAAGCGCCACAATGAGCAGATAAGCCGTAAACGGGTCGCTTATCATCGCTACAAACCAATTGTATATTTCTACAACCATAAATCAATATTTTCTGTTAATTATTCCGCAAAATTAATACTCTAATTTCATTCAACTCCTATCTCGCGGAACATTTCGGCATATTTCTCCGCTTTTTTCTCCACGGCGAGCGGATAAGCGCGCGACGACGACACCATGCTGTAGTGCCGGCAGAGGTTGCCACGATGTGTGAATTCAACATATTCGCCCGTCTTCGGCACCGCCGTGCCGTTGATTGCGGCTATTATCGCCGACGACTTCTCGCCAGCCGTCACCACCGTGCGGCAGTCAGGCAGACGGTCGAGAAACCCGTCAAGGTCGATTGGCTCCACCACTTCAAGGAATTTGTCGGAAGCGTTGTCTTTCTGACGCACCACACGCACCGCCGCGTCAAACATCGCAATTCCCCTCTCGGCGGCGAAACGGCGTATCGCCTGCTCGTCGTAGCCCCCGGGACGCACAAAATGGTTCTTGTCGCCGAAAAACACTATGCCCATTATGCGCCACATGTCGTTGGTGCGGTTTGGGTAATAGAAGCGCATCGACCACCGCCGTTCGGGCGGCGGGAACGAGCCGAGCATCAGCACTTTGGCGTTGCCGGGCATAAACGGTTCGAACGGATGGTTCTCAATGCGTCTTTTTTCCATTCGCCAATATTTTTTTGTAAGCAACCATCATCACCACGGTGACCGCCGCACTGACAATAGCCACAACTGCCGACTGGCTTCCAGCCTCGCCCATTGCGGCTGCGTCGATTGAGTTGTTGCCCATCCACATAAACGCCACGACAGCGGAATTGTTGAGCGCATGGCCTATGACAGGCACCCACAGCGAACCGCTCCACAGATAGGCGTAGCCGAAGAAAGCACCCAGCACAAGACGTGGCACAAAGCCGAAAAACTGGAAGTGGAGCGTGCTGAACACGAAAGCGGCAGTCCACACCGCCAAGTGTCGGCGCCGCATGCCGTCGCAGCAGATGCGCTGCAGCGCGCCTCGGAAACATCTCCTCGCCAAGTCCGGTCAGCAGTCCGACGCACACCACCGAAGCAATCAAATCCCACACCGACGAGCCGCTGAGCAGCATGTCGGTGGCCTCCTGCGCGGCGTTCTCCTGCGCGCGCATCCATTGCTCCACCGGCTTCATCGCCTCGGGCAGCGACAGCGACGCGTTCCACGCCACAAGCCAGTTCATCGCCGGCGTCATCGCCAACGAAATCAGCACAATGCCTGCCACCGCCATTGCCGACGGCGCCTTGTCGAGCCGCAGGAAGCGCAGCGGGGTTCCGCCACCGCAGAGAGTGCCCACCGCCACGGCGGGGAGCATGAACATAATCAGATTCTGCAACGTTGTGGCAAGCCGCATCTGCGTCAGCGCGTCGAGCGCGTCGATGCGAGCGAGCATCTGCGACAGCAATGCCACCAGAAACAGTCCGACCAGCAGACCAGAAGCGAGCACCACGACAGCCCTCGAGGCAGAGAAACGATTGTTTGTATCGCCAAGCATCATATCCTTATTCTATCATCTTTAAAAATTCATCCTCGCCGATAATCGGAATGCCGAGCGAGCGCGCTTTCTCCAGCTTCGCCGGACCCATATTCGCGCCGGCAAACACAAAGTCGGTCTTCTTTGAAATCGAGCCGGAGTTTGCCCCCGTTGCGCTCAATCATCGCCTTGTACTCGTCGCGCGAGTGATGCTCGAACACGCCGCTTATCACGATTGTCTTTCCGGCGAGCTTGTCGGTTTTCTCCATCGCCTCCTTCGCCACGCCCATCTGCAGCCCCGCTGTGCGCAGACGCTCCACGATTGCGGCATTCTGCGGGTTCTTGAAGAAAGCCACCACGCTCTCGGCAATCACCTGCCCCACGTCGTCGATAGCCACAAGGTCGTCGACCGTGGCGAGCATCAGCGCATCGATAGAGCCGAAAGCGAACGCCAGTTTCTTAGCCATTGTCTCGCCCACATTCGGAATCGAGAGCGCAAACACCACCCGTTCGAACGGCACTTGCTTCGACGCCTCGATGCCGCGGAGTATGCGCCGCGCCGTGAGCTCGCCGCAACGCCCCACGATTGTCAGTTTGTCGTCGGTAAGGTCGTAGATGTCGGCCACATTCTTCACCAGTCCCACCGCAAACAGCTGTTCGGCAGTCTCCTCTCCGATTCCGTCGATGTTCATCATCCGCCGTCCCACGAAATGCTCTATGCGCCCCGTGATCTGTGGACGGCATCCGTCGCGGTTCGGACACACCCATGCCGCCTCGCCCTCGTTGCGCACCAGCGGCGTGCCGCAGACCGGGCAATTCTTCACGAACTGCAGCGGCAGGCTTCCGGGTTGGCGTCGCGAGAGTTCGACCCCCACGATTTTCGGTATGATTTCGCCGCCCTTCTCCACATATACGTAGTCGCCGTCGTGGATGTCGAGCTGGCGTATGATGTCCTCGTTGTGGAGCGAGGCGCGCTTCACGATTGTGCCCGAGAGCAGCACCGGCTCAAGGTTGGCGACAGGCGTTATCGTGCCGAGGCGTCCGGTTTCGAACGACACCGATTTCAGGCGAGTCAGCTCCCTCTCCGCCTGGAATTTATAGGCGATAGCCCACCGTGGCGACTTCGCCGTGCTTCCGAGCAAACGCTGCTGCTGAAGGTTGTTGACCTTGAACACCAGCCCGTCGGTAGCCACCTCGAGCTGCTTGCGCGCCTCCGCCCAATGGTCGATAAACCGTTTCGCCTCGGTGACGTCGCGCAGCAGTTCCGTAGCGTCCGACACCTTGAATCCCCACTTTCTCAAAGCCTGAAGCGACTCATAGTGAGTGGTGTATGGCAAGTTGTCGCCCAGCAGGAAGTAGAAATAAGCGTCCAGACCTCGGCGCGCCACCTCCGCCGGGTTAAGCGTCTTCAGCGTACCCGCGGCAGCGTTGCGCGGATTTGCGAGCAGCGGCTCCTCGTTGAAAGCTCTCTCCTTGTTGAGCGCGTCAAACGATTTCCACGGCATCACAATTTCGCCCCTCACCTCAAACTTGTCGGGCCAACCGCCGCCGGCAAGCGTCAGCGGCACGCTCCGTATCGTCTTCACATTGACCGTCACGTCGTCGCCATGCACGCCGTCGCCTCGCGTCACGGCACGCACCAGCCGGCCGTGCTCATACGTTATTGAAATCGACGTACCGTCAAACTTCATCTCCCCGACAATCTCGAGCGAGCCACCGCCCAGCTGCTGCTTTGCGCGCCGCAGGAAGTCCTCCACCTCCTCGATTGAGTAAGTGTTTGAGAGCGACAGCATCGGCCTCTCGTGCGCCACCTGCCTGAAGCCCGGCGTCAGGTCGCTTCCCACGCGTTGTGACGGCGACAGCGGGTCGAAAAGTTCCTTATGCTCCGCCTCCAGATCCTGCAGGCGGCGCATCATGTCGTCATATTCTTTGTCGCTGACAGTCGGCTTGTTAAGCACGTAGTAGTTGTAGTTGTGCTTGTTGAGTTCCTCCCTCAGCCAGTTTATTTCCGATTCAAACAAATCCATATTTCCAATTATTTTGCCACGAATTTAGTGAAATTTCCCGTAATTGCAGATTCATGACGGCTAATTTCTAACCGCGCGAGCCAAAATTTTCCCAATACGGGCGGAGCGCATTGCGAATAAACGCGGCGACATCGGCAAACGGCTCTTCTTCAGTCTTTGTGATTTTACGCATAAAAGCAGCCCATCTCATTTCCATATTTCCGCTTTGGGCAAAATCATCACGAAAGAACATTGCATCTGCATCATAAGCCGTATGCCTGTTCTGAAACGTTTTTATGATTGCCTCTTGCAAAACAGATGAATCAAATTTGCCATCTTTAAGAATCCTATACAAGTCGTAATAATCTTTCATCCGGCTGTTCTGGTCAGCCAAATCAATAACCGCATGCATCTTTTCCGCTATGACTGACTCAATTGAATACGACAGTATGCTTACGCTTGGCAATTGCTCCAACAACGTTGGATAATCCAAGACTATAGGCGCCGGTGTCACCACATCGCCAAACCCCACATCCATTGTCAGCACTTGCGAAATAGAGTCCATTCTTACCGGTATGCTCAATCGCACGCCATGATAATCCCTAAACTCTGCGATATTCTGCGCAGAAATCCGCTCCACATCAAACGCCACAGCATCGTCACTGCATTCAGCCGAACAAATTTCCCTGAATATTGAAACCATTGCAACACAATCATTGCTAATGTTACACCCAAGTAAATCTATGTCCAAAGTAGGACGTGCGGCAAAGCGCTCATAAGCATACATCAACGCTCCGCCCTTCAGATAGAAATTGCCCCGGAAACGCGTCTTTGACAATCGATATAGCAAACGTTCTTGAAAATATCGCGTCAAGATTGTTTGATAAAACACATTTTCCTTTTTTGCCACATTCAGCAATTTTGCACGAATAGATTTCCCGGAATTTTTATTTTCGTAGCCACTCATAATTTAACCTGCAAATATTCAAGGATTCCACCCACACGCAATCTGCGCGCATAATCCATTAGTTTCCCTATGTTCCTGTCCTGACGTTCAAGATAATTATTCAAGATTTCGGCACACACATCAATTCCTATTTTGTTGCGGAATTTAACAGCGTCACACACACTGCGCTCCACATCGTAGACACTAACCCGGAAACCTTCAACCACCATATCGGCAACACCAACCGCAAAAACCGACTCGGAGCAATAATGAATCTGCATCTGCGGAAATTCGGGCAAATTAATCTTACGCCCCCTTCTACCGCAACATGAAAAGCCTGCGGCAAAGAGGTGGTGAGTTTATGAATGCTCCAAGCCGACCAAAGGCACAGGATTCCATTCGGCACAACAGCGCCTACGTCAACCATACCGGCAGACAGTTGGTCGACAGTAGCATAAACTCCCCGGCGCACCTTTACGAGCTCCCCCATACGAACACGCTCCAACATTTTGTAGTAAGCCGTACGCCCGTTTTTTTTGACATCACTTGCCTTTATGTATGAATTCTCCATATTTCCTTTGATTTCCGTACAAAGATACTACAAATATTTATAACTGCTGTTGTTTCGTACGGATTTTATATACAAAGCACTGGGGATTTTATGATAAAAAACAGACAATTCCCCGCTCTGCGAGATTCTGAAGCAGAACGGCGACGCAGTGACCACGCTCGCCGACCGCCGCTTCTTCGCGAAGGAGGCCGTCGGCGTGTCGAGCGCATACGACAGCGCCATCTTCAACTATTTCGACGTCGAGAGCGACAGCGACTTCCGCGTTGCCATCCTCAAGCACAACAACGCCTGCGGCATCGTCCTTTGCGGTCGTCGTCCCTCCTCCCTCATTGGGCGATGCCGAGTTTTATTTTTTTCTTTCTTTATCTTCTCTTTCTATTTTTTGCACGAAAGGCGGAGCCCGAGGCCGTTGAAGCGGTCGACCGGAGTGCGGATGCAACGGTCAGACACACGACAGTACCCCGCAATGTCATAGCAGCTGCCACCACGGTACACACGGAAGGAACCAGATGACGGTCCCTGGGGGTCGCTCTGCGAGGACGACTGATAGTCCCCATACCAGTCGCTACACCACTCCCAGACGTTGCCGCTCATGTCGTAGATGCCAAGCTCGTTGGCCTGCTTCGCGACTACAGGATGCGTCCCGGTTCCGCTATTGACATCATACCACGCCACCGAGCCGATGTCGTTGCCTCCGGCATACTTGTAGCCTCGGCTCTTACGCCCGCCCCGGGCGGCATATTCCCACTCTGCCTCCGTGGGTAGGCGGAACTGCTTTCCCGTCAATTGGTTCAACTTTTGAATAAACTCTTGGCAGTCGTCCCACGACACCAGTTCAACAGGAAGATTGTCTCCTTTGTGACCGGATGGGTTGCTGCCCATCACGGCTTCCCACAACGCCTGCGTCACTTCGGTCTGCCCAATGTAGTAGTCGCTGAGCGTTACCTGATGTGCCGGCTTTTCATCGTCCTCAGCATCGCTGCCCTGCTCAGAGGTCGCACCCATCGTGAATGTGCCGCCCTCAACAGGCAGCATCGTGAACTTGACACCGTTGTCCGTGAATGTCTGGGAGCCTTCAACAGCAACCAACTGCGGTGCAGACTCCGTTTTCTGCTCCATATCCTCACCTATGCTCAAAAACTTGGCACACACAATACCCACCACAGCCGCCACCGCTACACAAGCTGCGATTATCCACCATTTTTTAGTTGATTTTTTTCCTTCTCCAATCACTTCTGTTTCGATTCAACCGTCGGCTCTGCTGCAAGTTGCGACACTGGCTTCTCTACGACAGATGGCTCGTTGCCATACAACTCCTTGACGAAATCGCAGACCGAGAGCGTGCGGTCCTTGCGAGAATAAGCCATAGCATGCACCACTGCCGGACGAACTTCTTCCGGCAGGCACACCGACCAATCATTCAACGAGAACTCCAAATCTATCGCTTCGGGAGGAGTCTTGCCGGTCAGCATGTTGACGAATGTGGCAGCGAGGGCGTACACATCCGACTGCGGCGAGAACTGCTTCAACCCTACATACTGCTCCGCCGGAGAGAAGCCTGCGCTGTATGCCAACGTCCGAACGGTGGTCGTGGCATTGCCCCGACGGTCGTAGTGCTTGGCAAGACCAAAATCAATAAGCACAGGCTCACCGTTGGAACGGAACATAATGTTGCCAGGCTTGATGTCGAGATGCGTGATGCGGTTGCAGTGCAGAAACGCCACGGCGTCTGCCACAGGTTTCAGAATTTTCTTTGCTGCACCAACAGAAAGCGCGCCATGCTTTCACATAATCCGCAAGACTTCCGCCATCAAGAAACTCCATCACATAGCATGCCGTACCGTTAGCCTCAAACACCTCGTCGACCGGCACTATGTTGCGGCATTGTCCGCACAGACTGTTCAGCCGCCGCGCCTCAGAGATGAAATCCTTCAAGCCATCGGCAGCCTCCCCCTTTGTGTCAGCCGTGCTGACCTTTCCAGAAGCATCGCGCAGACATCCGTCCATGAAATTCCTTCATGGCAAACTCCACGCGCACAGGTATCTGCCCCACCTGCTCCATCGCTGAAACCTTGTAGGTGATTCCGAAGCCGCCCTTGCCGAGCACCGCCTCCACTCTATATTCACGTTTGCCGCTCCGCAGCACAGAGCCTACCGGCAGCACGTCATCCCATTGTTCCATTTCATCCACTACTTGAAAACCGCCACAAACTTACAAAAATCCGAGCATACGAAAAAGCACACACACCCACCAATCATCAAAAATATGCTGAAAAACATTTTTTGGGAAAATAATGTTGATTTTTAGGGGTATATGTTGATTGATTTGCGTATCTTTGCAAATCGAATGCCAGGAAGGCGTTCGACAGGTTTGTTTAATTATATTGACAAAACATTAATGGCTGACAACAAGAGAATTAAAACGGCTCTCGTCTCCGTATTCCACAAAGACGGGTTGGATGAACTTTTAAGTCTGTTACATAATCACGGGGTGAAATTTCTTTCCACCGGCGGAACAAAATCATTTATCGACGGTCTGGGATACGAATGCGAAGCGGTTGAAGACCTTACCGGCTACCCTTCGATTCTCGGCGGACGCGTCAAGACACTCCACCCCAAGGTGTTTGGCGGCATTCTCAACCGCCGCGACAACGCCGGCGACCAAGAGCAAATCAAGCAATACGAAATACCGGAGATCGACCTTGTGATTGTCGACCTCTATCCTTTTGAAGAGACAGTGGCATCTGAAGCGTCAGAAGCCGACATCATAGAGAAAATCGACATAGGCGGCATCTCTCTTATCCGCGCCGCCGCCAAGAACTACAACGACGTGGTGATCGTAGCGTCGAAGCATCAGTACGCGCCGCTCTGCGAGATTCTGAAGCAGAACGGCGACGCAGTGACCACGCTCGCCGACCGCCGCTTCTTCGCTAAGGAGGCCTTCGGCGTTTCGAGCGCATACGACAGCGCCATCTTCAACTATTTCGACGCCGAGAGCGACAGCGACTTCCGCGTTGCCATCAACGGCTCGCGCCATCTGCGCTACGGCGAGAATCCACATCAGGCGGGCAAGTTCTTCGGCGACTTCGACAAGATGTTTGAGCAGCTTCACGGCAAGGAGATTTCCTACAACAACCTTCTCGACATCGACGCTGCCGTGAACCTTATCGGCGACTTCGACGAGACCACGTTTGCCATACTGAAGCACAACAATGCCTGCGGCATCGCTTCTCGCCCAACCATCCTCGAGGCATGGAAAGACGCTCTTGCTGGCGACCCCGTATCGGCGTTCGGCGGAGTGCTCATCGCCAACCGCGAGATTGACGCCGCGACAGCCGAGGAGATGCACAAAATCTTCTTCGAGGTTTGCATCGCACCGTCGTACACCAAAGAGGCTCTCGCCATTCTCGAGCAGAAGAAGAACCGCATCATCCTGCTTCAAAAGCCTACCGAGCTTCCGACACAGCAGTTCCGCTCCATTCTCAACGGCGTGCTCCGTCAGGACAAAGACCTCCGCAAGGAGACCACAGCCGACCTCAAGCAGGCCACTGAGAAAGCCATCACCGCCGAGCAGGCAGAAGACTTGCTCTTCGCCAACAAGGTGGTGAAGCACAGCAAGAGCAACGCCATCGTGCTCGCCAAAGGCAAGCAGCTGTTTGCGAGCGGCATCGGTCAGACATCGCGTGTTGACGCCCTTCGCCAAGCCATCGAAAAGGCCAAGTCGTTCAACTTCGACCTTCACGGCGCGGTTATGGCATCCGACGCCTTCTTCCCGTTTGCCGACTGCGTTGAAATCGCCCACAACGAAGGCATCACAGCCGTGATTCAGCCTGGCGGCTCAATCCGCGACAACGAGACCGTTGACTTCTGCAACAAGAACGGCATCGCCATGGTTATGACAGGCATCCGTCACTTCAAGCATTAAAACAACCGACAATAATAACAGCAAAATGGGAATATTCTCACTGACACAAGAAATAGCCGTTGACCTTGGAACGGCAAACACGATCATCATCCACAATGACAAGATCGTGGTCGACGAGCCTTCGTATGTGGCTCTCGACTCCAAAGGCAAGCTTGTTGCCGTAGGAGAAAAGGCTAAGATGATGCAGGGAAAGGAGCACCCGGGCATCCGCACCATCCGCCCGCTGCGCGACGGCGTAATCGCCGACTTCAACGCCGCCGAGCTGATGATCCGCGGACTCATCAAGATGGTAAGCTCGAAGCACCATTGGTTCTCTCCGTCGCTGCGCATCGTGGTGTGTATCCCTTCGGGCAGCACCGAGGTTGAAATCCGTGCAGTCCGCGACTCGAGCGAGCATGCCGGCGGCCGCGACGTTTATATGATTTACGAGCCGATGGCAGCAGCCCTCGGTATCGGCCTCGACGTCGAGGCACCTGAAGGCAATATGATTGTCGACATAGGCGGCGGCACAACTGAAATTGCGGTAATCTCTCTTGGCGGCATCGTCACCAACAAGAGCATCCGTGTGGCAGGCGACGTGCTTACCGAGGACATCCAGGAGCACATGCGCCGCGCGCACAGCATGAAGGTTGGCGAGCGCATGGCCGAGCTGATTAAAATCAACGTCGGCTCGACGCTCACCGAGATGGACAATCCGCCGGAAGACTACATCGTGCACGGTCCGAACCAGATGACCGCCCTTCCGATGGAAGTGCCGGTGTCGTATCAGGAAATCTCCCACTGCATCGAGAAATCGATACTCAAAATCGAGGCGGCGATTCTGAGCGCATTGGAGAGCACACCACCCGAACTTTATGCCGATATTGTCAGAAACGGCATCTATATCTCGGGCGGCGGCGCGCTTCTCCGAGGTCTCGACAAGCGTCTGTCGGAGAAAATCGGCATCAAATTCATTGTAGCCGACGATCCTCTGCACGCAGTGGCGAAGGGCACAGGCATCGCGTTGAAGAACCGCGACAAGTTCTCGTTTCTCATCCGATAGCGTTCACCCATCGGCATAAAAATTCACCAAGAAGGCGTCAACCATTTTGTTTGCGCCTTCTTGTATGTATAAACAAGGTATATTGACCGCAAACTGGTAAATTCACCGCAACCGACTGACTGTGAATAATATAATTAGTTTTTTTGTGCGACATTCGTCGTGGATTGTGTTTGTGCTGCTTGTCGTGGCAAGCTGCTGGATGCTGTTTCAGAAGAACCCATACCAGCAGCATGTGTTTCTGACATCCGCCAACCGGGCGTCGGCCGTAGTCTACAAGGGCGCCGGCGAGGTCACATCATACTTCAACCTGCGTTCAATCAACTCCGACCTACAGGAGCGCAACGCCACGCTTGAGATGGAGGTGATCAACCTGAAACGGCAAATCGGCGAATACAAGACACTGCTGCAGCCCAGCGGCATCGCCCTACCCGACTCCGTGGCACAAAACTACGAATATCACTTTGCCAACGTGATCAACAACAGCGTCACCCACCCGAAGAATTTCATCACCATCGACAAGGGCCGCCTCGACGGCATCGCCCCCGAGATGGGTGTCGTTGACCAGAACGGAGTGGTTGGCATCGTGAGCAACGTCAGCGACCATGCCTCGCGCGTGCTGTCGCTGCTCAACTCCGACATGCGTCTGTCGTGCAAGGTGAAGAACACCGACTATTTCGGCAGTCTGGTGTGGCACGGCACCGATCCCTACCACGCCACGCTCGAGGAGATGCCCAAGCACGTGAAGTTCCACCGCGGCGACACCATCGTCACGAGCGGCTACTCGGCGGTGTTTCCGCCGGGTCTTATCGTCGGCGTGATAGAGAGCAACCAGCAGGCCACCGACAATAATTTCTTCTCTTTGAAGATACGTCTCACCACCGACTTCACCCGCCTCGGCACCGTGCGCGCCATCAAGAGCAAGATGGCAGGCGAGCTGAAGCGACTTGAACAGGAAGGAGGAACCGGCAATGAATAAAAGCATCTTCCAGACACTGGCGTTGTTTGTGCTGCTTGCCATCGTGCAGGTGCTCGTGTGCAACAACATCAGCATCCTCAATTTCGCCACTCCGTTTGTGTTTATCTACGTCATCGTGCGCCTTCCGCTCACACTCCACCGCAACTGGGTGATGATTATCGGCTTCCTTGCCGGTCTGATTATCGACATCTTCGGCGACACCGCCGGCATGAATGCCCTTGCATGCACCATTCTCGGCGCAGTCCGCGAGACGGTTGTGAAGCTCTACGTGACCCACGACGACGAGATTGCCGACCCCGTGCCTTCGGCGAAGACCCTCGGACCTGGCGCCTACATCAAGTATCTGCTGACGATGACGTTTGTCTACTGCCTTTCGGTGACCTTCATCGAGGCTTTCACGCTTCATGATTTTCTGCTATCTTTGTACCGCGTTGTAGGATGCACCGCACTGACATTCGTCATTCTGCTCGGCATCGACGCGCTTGTCAACGCCAAGAAATGAGAGAGTACG
Organism: Bacteroidales bacterium; assembly: GCA_022009815.1. Lineage (GTDB taxonomy): Bacteria > Bacteroidota > Bacteroidia > Bacteroidales > Muribaculaceae > Limisoma. The sequence continues at coordinate 2,189,810 of CP091725.1, read as the reverse complement.
AACTGGAGAAACGCCGATTTGTCATCGCCGGACTGATAATTGTCATTTCGGTGCTTTACATTGTGCGCCTGTTCAATCTTCAGGTGGCCGACGAGACATTCAAGAAAAACGCCGACTCCAACGCCTTTCTGCGCAAGACCATCTATCCCTCGCGCGGTATGATCTACGACCGCAAGGGGCGTCTCATCGTGTTCAACCAGCCGGCATACGACGTCATGGTCATCCCGAAGGAGATACATGACCTTGACTCGCTCGACCTGTGCAGCACGCTGCAAATCACGCTTCCCGAGCTTCGCAAGAAGTTTGAGGAGATGCGCGACACTCGGCGCAACCCCGGCTACTCCTCGTTTACCCAGCAGGTGCTTATCCGCCATCTGTCGCTCGAGGACTATGGCCGCCTTCAGGAGAAGCTCTACCGCTTCCCCGGATTCTTCATTCAGAAAAAGACACTCCGCAAATACAACAGCACCAGCGGCGCCAACATCCTCGGCAACATCCGCGAGGTGAACCAGAACGATATCGACAACGACCCCTACTACCGCGCCGGCGACTACACCGGCGACCTCGGCATCGAGAAGAGCTACGAGACGTATCTGCGCGGCAAGAAGGGGCAGGAAATACTTATCCGCGACGCCCACGGACGCATCCAAGGACGCTTTGAGAACGGAGCGAGGGACGTGGCTCCCGTGTCAGGCAAAGACCTGACACTCAGCATCGACTACAACCTTCAGGAGTATGGCGAGAAGCTGATGCAGGGCAAAATAGGTGCAATCGTTGCCATCGAGCCGGCAACGGGCGAGATTCTCGCCCTCGTGTCGAGTCCCGGCTACGACCCCTCACTGCTCATCGGGCGCGACCGCGGCAAGAACTACCGCGAGCTTGTCAACAACCGCTACAAGCCGCTGTTTGACCGCGCCATAATGGCAGCCTACCCTCCCGGCTCCCAGTTTAAGCCCACCCAGGGACTGATATTCCTGCAGGAAGGCATGGTTGGTCTCGGCACGATGTTTCCCTGCCACCGCGGCTACATCAACGGGCGTCTGAAAGTGGGCTGCCACGGCCACGAGTCGCCCATCTCGCTGAAGCCCGCCATCCGCACGTCGTGCAACGCATATTTCTGCTGGGGCTTCAAGACGATGATCGACAAGCGTTCGAAATACGGCACCCCCGCCAAGGCGTTCGAGATTTGGAAGAACTACCTTGTGGAAATGGGCTTCGGCTACAAACTCGGCGTCGACCTTCCGGGCGAGAGCCGCGGATTCATCCCCAACAGCAAGTTCTACAACAAAGTGTACGGCGAGAACCGCTGGAGCGCCAACACTGTCATCTCGGTGGCAATCGGACAGGGCGAGATACTCGCCACTCCGCTTCAGATAGCCAACCTGTCGGCAACGATAGCCAACCGCGGCTGGTACTACACGCCCCACGTTGTGAGACGCATCAGCGGCACCAAGCTGCCCGCGCAGTACACCACACGCCACACTCCGCACATCAACAAAAACTACTATCAGGACATTGCCGAGGGCATGCGCATGGCAGTGGTGGGCGGCACGTGCCGCCAGGCGCAGTTTGGCGACATCGAGGTGTGTGGCAAGACGGGCACGGCGCAGAACCCCCACGGACGCGACCACTCGGCGTTTATGGGCTTCGCCCCGATGAACAATCCCAAGATAGCCATCTGCGTCTATGTGGAGAATGCCGGCTTCGGCGCCACCTTCGGAGTGCCTATCGGCGGATTGATGATGGAGAAATACCTGACGGGGCAGATTTCGCCCCACCGGCAGTATATCGAAGACCGCATGCTGGAGTCGAACACGATTATCTACAGCGGCGTTAAGAAACATTGACATAAAAAAAGGACACAACAATATGCTGAAAACAGACATTAACGAAAGGAAATGGGAACTTGTGAGCAGCGAATATCTGTTCCGTCGTCCGTGGCTGACGGCACGCCGCGACGTGGTGCGTCTGCCCAACGGCACCGAGATACCCGAATTTTATGTGCTTGAATATCCCGACTGGGTCAACATCATCGCGGTGACCGCCGACAGGGAGTTTGTGATGATACGCCAGTACCGCCACGGCATCGACCAGACACGCTATGAGCTTGTGGCAGGCTGCGTAGACCCCGGCGAGGACCCTCTGACGGCAGCCAAGCGCGAGCTTTATGAGGAGACGGGATTCGGCGGCGGCGAATGGCGCAAGATCTCAGTGATTTCGGGCAATCCCAGCACCACCACCAACTGGACCCACTGCTACGTGGCAGAAGGCGTGGAGCGCGTAGGCAGCCAGCATCTTGAGACGTCGGAGGACATCAGCGTGCATCTTCTCAGCGCCGACGAGGTGCGCTGGCTTCTCGACCACGACGAAATCAAGCAGGCGATGATGGTGGCTCCCCTGTGGAAATATTTCATTGAGAAAAAATTGGTATAGTCTGCCGTTTTTGACTACCTTTACAGAATTCAATCGACAACAGAGAACTATGACAAACAAGACAGTCTTAAGCGATTTATACAAGCAAGTGGCAGGCGTAGAGCCAGCCGGAATCACCGAACTTCCGTCGTCGGGCTCCAACCGCCGCTATTTCCGCCTCACGGGCGAACGCACGATGATAGGCGTGATAGGCACATGCATCGAAGAGAACGAAGCGTTTCTCTACATGGCGAAGCATTTCGCGTCGAAGAATCTGCCCGTTCCGAAGGTTTATGCCCACAGCGACGACCGAATGGCATACGTGCAGCAGGACCTTGGCGACACACTGCTTTTCAACGCCATCGAGAAAGGGCGCAAGACCACGGTGTTCAGCGAGGAGGAGAAAGCCCTACTGTCGAAGACTATCCGCCAGCTTCCCGACATTCAGTTTGCCGGCGCCGACGGTCTTGACTTCTCGAAATGCTACCCTTCGTCGGAGTTCAACGCCCGCTCGATAATGTGGGACTTGAACTATTTCAAATACTGCTTCCTCAAAGCCACCGGCATGGAGTTTCAGGAAGACCTTCTCGAGGACGACTTCCAACGCCTTGCCGACGTGTTGCTGCGCAGCTCCTCGGCAACGTTCATGTATCGCGACTTCCAGTCGCGCAACGTGATGATCAAGGACGGCGAGCCGTGGTTTATCGACTTTCAGGGCGGCCGCAAGGGACCGGTGTTCTACGATGTGGCATCGTTTCTATGGCAGGCCAAGGCCAACCTTCCCGACAGCCTCCGCGGCGAGCTGCTGGAGGAATATATCGACGCCCTGCGCAAATACACGCCCGTCGACCGCGACTATTTCTACGCCCAGCTGCGCCATTTCGTGCTGTTCCGCACGCTTCAGGTGCTCGGCGCCTACGGCTTCCGCGGCTACTTCGAGAAGAAGCCCCACTTCATCCAGAGCGTTCCGTTTGCCATCGCCAATCTCCGGCATCTGCTTGCCAACCCCTATCCGGAGTATCCCTACCTCTGCAAGGTGCTCAAAGAGCTTGTTGGCCTGAAGCAGTTTACCGACGACCTGCAGAAGCACACGCTCACGGTGCGCGTGATGAGTTTCGCCTACAAGAAAGGCATCCCCAACGACCCGTCGGGCAACGGCGGCGGCTACGTGTTTGACTGCCGCGCCGTCAACAACCCCGGCAAGTATGAGCGCTACAAGCCGTTTACGGGCCTCGACGACCAGGTGATAAAGTTTCTTGAGGACGACGGCGAGATTCTCGAGTTTCTCGACCACGCCTATGCCCTTGTCGACGCCACGGTGAAACGCTACAAGGAGCGCGGATTCACGAATCTGATGGTTTGCTTCGGATGCACCGGCGGACAGCACCGTTCGGTCTACAGCGCGCAGCACATGGCAGAGCATATCAACAAGAAATTCAACGTCAAGGTGGAGCTCGTGCACCGCGAGCAGAACATCGAGCAGACGTTCAACGCAAAAATTTTCTAAGGAGAAGAGGATGAAAGCACTGATTTTCGCAGCCGGCCTCGGCACGCGTCTGCGCCCGCTGACCGACAACCGCCCGAAGGCACTTGTCGAGGTGGCAGAACGGCCGATGCTCGAGCACGTGATACGCCATCTGATTTCATACGGCTTCACCGACATTGTGGTCAACATCCATCACTTCGGGCAGCAGATTGTCGACTTTCTGCGCGACAACGGCAACTTCGGGGTCAACATCCAGGTGAGCGACGAGCGCGGCGAGCTGCTCGACACCGGTGGAGGCATCCTGAAGGCGCGCCCTCTGCTCGACGACGGCGAGCCTTTCCTCGTGCATAACGCCGACATCATGACCGACCTCAATCTTGCCGACTTCTACAATTATCACCTCCACCATTCCGCCGACGCCTCGGTACTCGTAGCCGAGCGCACCACGTCGCGCTACTTCGTGTTTGACTCCAGCCGGCGTCTGCAGGGCTGGGAGAACGTCACCACCGGCGAGACGCGTCCGGAAGGGTTTGTGCCCTCCGCCGGACAGCTCCAACTGGCTTTCGGAGGAGTGCATGTGATTTCGCCGACGGTGTTTGATGCCCTTGCCGGCTACACCGACGCGCATAAATTCTCGATTACGCCGTTCTATGTCGACATGTGCCGCCATCTGAAAATAATGGGCTACATCCCCGATACGGCATACCGCTGGTTTGACATCGGCTCGCCCGAGAAGCTGGCGCAAGCCGAGGCGGCAATCACCGGCTCACAACAATAAACGCGGGGATGTGTCAAAAATAGGCGCATCCCCTTTTTCTTGACTTCGTCACTCAAAAGTAAGCAGTTCATTCTCATCCGGAAGCACTCAGCTATTTTTATAACCTGCTCACGCTTTGCTCGCCTATCTCCACATTCAATCTTACTGAACATCGGGGATGTATATTTCCAATAATGCAGCCAACTGGCGTTGAAGCACACCATGCTCATCTCTTAGTCCTCTAATCTTTTTTCTTCTTTAGCAAATTGCCAGCAAATTAAATTTATTTTCAATCGCCTTTGATTACCAATATATTAGAGAAATACATTCCCGTTTTTTCATTCGTCTCAGCAAGTTCCAGCAAATTACAGGCAAATTAAACTAAGCCCATATTGGTATATATCTCATGTATCGTTTCGCCGTATCAGGATCAAGTGCTTTAATCTTTCCCTGAGATATCGCCTCCTTTATCAGCCTTGAAATACTTCCTGCGGATGTTTCACTGACATTACACAATCACCTACAACTTATGAACATAAGGTTAATGCTCTAAAAAAATGTATTACGCAAGATGTATTGCTGCTTGTAACAATTCTAAGAATCGTGCTGCATGGCTGCCATCCATCTGAACATGATGAAACTGGAAGGAGATGGGAAGCGTGGTTCTGAATAAGCCACGGCGATAAATCCCCCACATCAGCATAGGATTACAAAACTTATCCGTGTATTGATTCACGATGCTATCAAGCTCCGTTTCTACCATCGCCGACGTTCCAACCACCATCATATTCTCCAAAGAAGAAGATTCGCATTCAGCAGCAGCCTCAGAAGTCAAGCGAAGATAGTCCTGATTAAACTTCTGAATATCATCAGAATAAGGAATATCGCAGGAATTGATTCCGCCGTTCTTATTTTCCACGATTACGCTAATGGCGATTGAATCATATTGCATCAATCGCCAGGATGAATCAAATACTTTTTCCGGAAGAAGATAGAACTCTCTGGTTCTCGATGCTGCATAACCTATCGCCCAGCACAAAATCATATTGAATTTCCATCCCCTCTTTCTGCTTATCTTCAAAATTCGGGAAACATCGAAAGTCTTGGTCAAGGTAACCATCGGCATCGGCGACGACATCCATAATTCGAATGCCGCCGCCCTGGATGTTTCTCTTGGATTTATCTCTTTCTTCATAACATTTTTAAATCCAGAGGGCATGAAAAGAGGCTGCGCCGCAAACCTTAATTACGACACAGCCTTTTTTGTCAATCTTCCGTCACACGCATCCGAGGATGCGCTGCAGTGTTTCAATCTGATAGTTCCAAAGGTCCTTCGCCTCCTCCACCTCGTCGGGCTCGGCGAAGTCGGTCACCGTTAGCATCGTGCCGTCGGTCAGCTCCGACTGCGTGATTTTCAGTTCGAAGTATGATTTGTCGTTCTCCTCCGTCCAATGGTAGCGCACAAACTTGTCAGTGCGTATTGCAACAATCTGCACCGTCTGTTCCACACCGTTCCAATCCAGCACCACTTCCTTTCCCGTCTGCCTCGCGTCGTCGGCAAACCACTCCTTAAGTCCGTAGGCAGTAGATATATACGACCACAACATCGCCACTGGGGTGTTGCGCATGTCATACTCAATATGAAATTTCTCTTTGGTCATTGTCTGCGAGTTTAGTTTACGGGTGCTAAATAAGCACAAAGTTTACAATCTGCCAAAAGTTTATATGAAAATTTTATTGTCCGCATGCATTATATAAGGTGACAAATTGTCAGCGTTGTCGGATTGGCACGGGATGTGCAAGGAAACAGATGTCGCAAAGGCGCAGACCAAAGCGGCGCGAAAAAGAAACAAAAAATAAAAAGATATTGATTATGGCAATTAAACCTTTGGCTGACAGAGTTCTCATTGAGCCGGCAGCCGCAGAAGAAAAGACAATCGGCGGAATCATCATCCCCGACACAGCAAAAGAAAAACCGTTGCAGGGCAAAGTAGTTGCCACGGGCAATGGCACAAAGGATGAAGAAATGGTTGTAAAAGAAGGCGACACGGTGCTTTACGGCAAGTATGCCGGCACAGAGCTGGAATACGACGGCAAGAAGTATCTGGTGATGCGCCAGAGTGACATTTTGGCAATCCTCGGATAATCAATTTATCAACAATCAAAAAAAACGAAAAAATCATGGCTAAAGAAATCAAATTCGATATCAAGGCTCGCGAAGAGCTGAAGAAAGGCGTTGACGAATTGGCAAACGCCGTAAAGGTTACACTCGGCCCGAAAGGCCGCAACGTGATTGTCGACAAGAAGTTTGGCGCACCCCACATCACAAAGGACGGTGTGACCGTTGCAAAGGCAGTGGAGCTTGAGGACGAGTTCCAGAACATGGGCGCACAGCTTGTAAAGGAGGTTGCATCGAAGACCGGCGACGACGCAGGCGACGGCACAACAACCGCTACCGTGCTCGCACAGGCTATCATCAACGTTGGCTTGAAGAACGTTGCCGCAGGCGCAAACCCAATCGACCTCAAGCGCGGCATCGACAAGGCTGTAGCCAAGGTTGTTGAAGGCATCAAGGCTCAGGCTCAGGAAGTCGACGACGATTTGGCGAAGATTGAGAATGTGGCTCGCGTTTCAGCCAACAACGACGCTGAAATCGGCAAGCTCATCGCCGACGCTATGGGCAAGGTGAAGAAAGAGGGCGTGATCACCATCGAGGAGGCTAAAGGCACCGACACTACAGTGAAGGTTGTTGAAGGCATGCAGTTCGACCGCGGTTATATCTCTCCTTACTTCGTGACCAACACCGAGAAGATGGAGTGTGAGATGGACAACCCATACATCCTGCTCTACGACAAGAAAATCAGCGCGTTGAAAGATATGCTCCCAGTGCTCGAGGCAGTGGCACAGAGCGGACGTCCGCTGCTCATCATCGCAGAGGACGTAGACAGCGAGGCATTGGCAACATTGGTTGTCAACCGTCTGCGCGGCTCTCTGAAGATTTGCGCAGTGAAGGCTCCGGGCTTCGGCGACCGCCGCAAAGAAATGCTCGAAGACATCGCAATCCTTACCCACGGCGTTGTAATCTCTGAGGACAAGGGCTTGAAGCTCGACATGGCTACCGTAGACGAGCTCGGCTCGGCTGAGAAGGTGACTGTCGACAAGGAGAACACCACTATCGTCAACGGCAACGGCGACAAGGAACTTATCGCCGAGCGTGTGGCACAGATCAAGGCTCAGATTGAGAAGACCACAAGCGACTACGACCGCGAGAAACTTCAGGAGCGTCTTGCCAAGTTGGCAGGCGGCGTGGCAGTGCTCTACGTCGGCGCGCCATCAGAGGTTGAGATGAAGGAGAAGAAAGACCGCGTAGACGACGCGTTGAGCGCAACACGCGCGGCTGTGGCTGAAGGCATCGTTCCTGGCGGTGGCGTGGCTTACATGCGCTGCGTTGCGGCTCTTGAAAACTTCCACGGCGACAACGACGATGAGAACACCGGTATCCAGATTGTGAAACGTGCCATCGAGGAGCCGTTGCGCCAGATTGTTGCCAACGCAGGTTTGGAAGGCGCCATCATCGTTCAAAACGTCAAGGACGGCAAAGGCGACTATGGCTACAACGCCCGCACCGGCAAATATGAGAACTTCTTCGAGAGCGGAGTCATCGACCCTGCTAAGGTGACGCGTGTGGCTCTTGAGAACGCAGCGTCGATTGCAGGTATGTTCCTGACAACAGAATGCGTAATCGCCGAGAAGAAAGAAGAAAATCCGGCTCCGGCAATGCCTGCCGGCGGCATGGGTGGAATGGGCGGCATGATGTAAGCCTTTTCCCCTTATAAGTAAGAAAGCATCCTGACCGATTGGTCAGGATGCTTTCTTTTGTGCGCTTGTTGTTGCGTCAGTCGAAGATTTTGTCCCAGTCTTTCCACACAGGCTCGTAGCCGAGGGCGCGGATTTCGCTGGTGACGGCTTTCGGCGAGCGCTCGTCGCTGACGTGGAACTGCTCGAGCGAGTCGGGCTCTGCGGCGTAGCCTCCCGGGTCGGTCTTGCTTCCGGCACTCATCGATGTGACACCGAGCTTCATCATGTTTGCGCGAAACTGCGGGTTCTCGCGCGTAGAGTATGAGATGTCGACGTCGTGGTCGAAGATTCGGAATGCAAACGTGAGCTGCGCCAGCTCCTTGTCGGTCATCGTCACGTTTGGCTGGAATCCGCTTTCCGACGGGCGCATCCGCGGGAAGTTGACGGAGTAGCGCGTCTGCCAGTAGTGCTTCTGCAGGTAGCGCAGGTGGTGGGCCATCATTGTCACGTCGGTACGCCAGTCCTCAAGGCCGATGAGCACACCCATTCCGATTTTATGCACACCCGCCTGTCCCATGCGGTCGTAGCCGTTGAGCCTCCATTCGAAGATAGACTTCATACCCTTTGGATGGTACACGTTGTAGCGCGCCTTGTGGTAGGTTTCCTGGAAGCATACCACACCGTTGAGTCCCGACTTCGTGAGCCGGTAGTAGTCGTCGGCCTTCAGCGGCTGCACCTCGATTGAGAGGTTGTTGAAGAACGGGCGGGCAATGTGGAGAGCGTTCTCCAGATAGTCGACTCCGGCAACCGCCGGCGCCTCACCGGTCACGATGAGCAGGTTTTCAAACGGGCCGAGCTTTCGTATCGCCTTGCATTCCTCGAGAATCTGCGCGTCGTTGAGAGTGGTGCGCGTGAACGGGTTGTTGTGGTTGAAACCGCAGTATACGCAGAAGTTAGTGCAAGCGTTGCTCAGGTAGAGCGGGATGTACATGCTGATGGTTTCCGAATCGTTCCTGCGTGTATTTCTGCGACAGGCGCGCCATTTCCTCGAGATGCGGCACGGCAGCCGGCGAGATGAGCGCCATGAAGTCGTCGACGTCGAGGCGCTCCTTAGCGAGCGCCCTCACCACGTCGGCGTCTGTCTTAGAGGCAATTTTTTGGGTTGTCTCGTCCCAACTTATTTTCTCTAATACGTCTGAAAACATTTATCAATCTTTACAAATTTCGTCTGATATTTTTTGCGTTATGCGCATTGCGCAGAAGTTAGGTCCGCACATTGTGCAGAATTTGTCGTCCGTTCCGCGGCTCTCCACGTAGTACTGCTTTGCGCGAGCCGGGTCGAGCGACAGGTTGAACTGGTCTTTCCATCTGAATTCGAAGCGCGCCTTGCTCATGGCGTTGTCGCGCACGTCGGCACCCGGCAGTCCTTTTGCCAAGTCGGCGGCGTGGGCGGCGATTTTGTAGGCAATCACTCCGTTGCGCACGTCTTCCCTGTCGGGGAGAGCGAGGTGTTCCTTCGGCGTCACGTAGCAAATCATCGCCGTTCCGAGCCATGCAATCTGAGCGGCGCCGATTGCCGATGTTATGTGGTCGTAGGCAGGCGCGATGTCGGTTGTGAGCGGACCGAGGGTGTAGAACGGCGCACCGTGGCAAGCCTCCACCTGTTTGTCCATATTCTCCTTGATTTTCTGCATCGGCACGTGTCCCGGACCTTCGATTATCACCTGCACGTTGTGTTTCCACGCCTTTTCGGTGAGCTCGCCGAGCACGTCAAGCTCAAGGAACTGCGCGCGGTCGTTGGCGTCGTGGATAGAGCCAGGGCGCATACCGTCGCCGAGCGACAGCGCCACGTCGTATTTCGCCACGAGGTCGCAGATTTCGTCGAAGTGGGTGTAGAGGAAGCTCTCCTCGTTGTGGATTACGCACCATTCCGTCATGATGCTTCCACCGCGCGACACGCATCCCGTCAGACGGCTGCCCACGAGTTTGGCATGCTCGCGCAGCACACCGGCATGGATTGTGAAGTAGTCCACGCCCTGCTCGCATTGCTCCACGAGCGTGTCGCGGTAGATTTCCCACGTCAGCTTCGCCACGTTTCCGTTCACCTTCTCAAGCGCCTGATAGATAGGCACCGTTCCCATCGGCACCGGGCAGTTGCGCACAATCCATTCACGCGTTTCGTGGATGTGTTTTCCTGTCGAGAGGTCCATCAGCGTGTCGCCGCCCCAATAGCAGCTCCATATCGCCTTGTCGACCTCCTCCTTGATGCCCGAAGAGAGTGCGGAGTTGCCGATGTTTGTGTTCAGCTTCACGCTGAACGCCTTTCCGATGATCATCGGTTCAGCCTCAGGGTGGTTGATGTTGGCAGGGATAATAGCGCGTCCCGCCGCCACTTCCTGACGGACGAACTCCGGAGTGATGTAGGTTTCAATGCCCAGTTGCTTGTTGTTAAGGTTCTCGCGTATAGCCACATACTCCATCTCGGCAGTCACCACACCGGCTTTTGCGTAAGCCATCTGCGTGATTTGCTTGCCCGGCAACGCCATGCGCGGGTTGTGGCGCACGGGGAATCGGATATCGTCGAGCGATGCGTCGGCAAGCCGCTGGCGTCCGTATTCGGAAGAGATGCCGTCCTGCAGAGCCGTATCGGCGCGCTGCTCAATCCATTTCTCTCTCAGCCGTGGGATTCCCTTGTTGATGTCCACCTCCACGTTTGGGTCGGTGTAGACGCCGCTTGTGTCGTTGACCACGACGGGGGCGTTTTCGGTCATCACCTTCTCGCCATTGACGATTTTCACCGTCGGAGTCAGCTTGATGCGGCGCATACCCACCTTAATCGGGTAAATCGAGCCGTCGACATAGATTTTTTCGGAATTCGGATAAGAATTTACGTTGATATCTGTAAGTTCCATATTAATAAGTTTTTTGTTGATTATTATTCATCAAGAAATGCAGTCAGAGGGCTGCTTGCCTCGGCGTGGTCCGACTGGCTTCCGAGTCCGGCAAGGTAGGCAGTGCGTCCAGCCTCCGTGGCGAGGCGGAATGCGCGCGCCATCGCTACGGGGTCGCCAGCCACCGCGATTGCCGTGTTGACGAGCACCGCGTCGGCACCCATCTCCATCGCCTCGGCAGCATGCGACGGCGCTCCGAGTCCGGCGTCGACCACCACCGGCACGTTTGTCTGGTCGATTATTATGCGGAGCATCTCGCGCGTTGTCAGTCCCTTGTTGGTTCCGATAGGCGCTCCGAGAGGCATCACGGCAGCCGTGCCCACGTCCTCCAGCCGTTTGCAGAGCACGGGGTCGGCTTGGATGTAAGGCAGCACCACGAAGCCGAGTTTGGCGAGTTTTTCGGTGGCCTTCAGCGTCTCCACCGGGTCGGGGAGCAGATATTTCGGGTCGGGGTGGATTTCGAGCTTTATGAAGTTTGTGCCGAAGCAGTCGCGCGACAGCTGAGCCGCCAGCACCGCCTCGTCGGCGTTGCGCACGCCCGATGTGTTGGGCAGAAACTGCACGTGCTCGCGGTTTATGTGTTTGAGCATGTCGTCAGAAGCGGCGTCGCTCGTGTCGAGGCGTTTCATCGCCACCGTAATCATTTCAGAGCCCGACTCCAAGATAGCGTCGAGCATAGCATCGTTTGAGGAGAACTTACCAGTTCCGACAAACAGACGGGAAGAAAACTCTCTTCCACCGATAGTCAATTTGTCCATTTTTTTTATTCGTTATATTGTCGTTCTACAATTTTTTCAAGTATGCTGATCATGTCGGCGGTGTGCTTCGTCATGTTGTCGGCGTTTATCAGCTCGCCCGACACGGCAATGCCCCTCACACCGGTTGCCATCACGTCCTCGATGTCGGCGATCGTGATGCCGCCTATAGCCACCACCGGCAAGTTGATGCTCGCGTCCTTCATCCGCGCAATGATGTCGCGGTAGCCGTCAAGCCCGAGCACGGGGCTCAGTTTCTGCTTCGTGGCGGTGAAGCGCAGAGGTCCGAGTCCGATGTAGTCGATATCGAGATGGCGCAGCGCCTGCACGTCGTCAAACGTGTTTGCTGTTGCACCGATAATGAAGTCGCCTCCGAGGATTTCGCGCGCCTCGTCGGGGTGCATGTCGTTTTTCCCAAGATGCACGCCGTCGAGCTGCAGCTCCTTGGCGATGTCGACGTGGTCGTCGACCACGAGGATGCAGTCGTCGACGTCGGCGCAGATTTCCTTTGCGCGCTTTGCCATGGCGACAATCTCATCGCGAGTGGCGTCCTTCATGCGCAGTTGCACCCACCGGCATCCGCCGTCGACGGCTTGCCTTATCTCCTCCTCTATTGTCATCCGGGAGGATGGATGTGTTATGAATTGCAGCATATTCTTATATTATTTTGTTACGTTGTTCCACAATAATCTCCACGCGGCGGCAGAACTCCTCTGCGTCTACGCCGAACAGATACCCCAGGAAGGCGCATCCTCCGAAACCCACGTCGGCGAGCCACGGGATTTTGCCGGCGGTCACGCCTCCGAGCGCCATCACCCTCGCGTCGACGTGTCCGCGCAGCTGCTCCTCGCTGAAATGCGAGGCGTATCCCTGCTTGCTGATGCTGTCGAACACGGGGCTAAGAAACACGTAGTCGAGCTCTCTGCTTTCAGCCACCTCCTCCAGCGAGTGGCAGCTGCGGCTCACGGCGCCCTTCCACCCTTCCGGCACCCTCGGCGACCTCTTGTTGAGATGCACCCCGCCGATGCCCTTTTCGGCAGCCACGTCGGGGAAATAGTGCATCGCCAGGCGGTCGGCGATGTCCGCAGGCAAGGCGTCGACATAGCCACGCATCTCCTCCTCGCCGCAGTGGGGCTTGCGCAGATGCACGGCGTCGAAACCGGCGTCTAACAGGTGTGTTATGCGCCAAGCCTCGTCGGGCAGCGTCAGCTCGGGCGTTATGGCAATGAGTTTGAACGCCATGGGTCTACCCTCCGTAGAAAGCCTTGATGACGAGCACCGTGTCGCCGTCGTGGAGCACAGTGGCGTCATATTCGGTCTTCGGCACCATCTGTCCGTTGACCGCCACGGCGATGTTTACCGCCGAGATGCTTTTCTTGTCGAGCATGCAGCTCACGGTGGCACCGTCGTCGAGAAGCAGGCTCTCATCGTTGAATTTTACAGTAATCATATCGTTTTCAGTTTGTTAGGGTTAAACAGATGGTTCACCGGTCCGTGTCCGCCTCCCACAGCGACACCGGCACCGGCGACAAGCGCGCTGTGCAGATAGTTTTTGGCGCAGCCCACGGCCTCGGCCAGCGGCAATCCCAGAGCGAGGAAAGAAGCGATAGCCGACGACAGGGTGCATCCCGTGCCGTGAGTGTTGACCGACACGACGCGCCGGCTGCTGTATTCGCGTAACTCCCCGTCGGCAAACAGCACGTCGACAGCCACATCGCCGTCAAGATGTCCGCCTTTGACGAGAGCCGCGCGGCATCCCTTCTCCACGATGCACCGCGCCGCCTCGCGCGCCGCCCCGATGCCGTCAATGGCGATGCCCGTCAGATGCTCCGCCTCCATGAGGTTTGGCGTCAGCAGCGACGCGAACGGGAACAGTTTCTCCTTTATGGCTTCGACGGCGTCCTCCTCGATGAGCCGGCTTCCGCTTGTGGAAATCATCACAGGGTCGAGCACCACGTTTTGCGGATGCCAGTGGCAGAACCTGTCAGCAACCGCCTCCACGATGCTCCGCGAGTAGAGCATCCCGATTTTCACCGCGTCGGGGCGCAAGTCGGAGAACACGGCGTCAATCTGCCGCGCCACCATGTCGGGGTCGATGCCCTGCACGCCGTCGACGCCGAGCGTGTTTTGCGCCGTCACCGCCGTGACAGCCGAAGCCGCATAAACGCCGATAGCCGACATTGTCTTTATGTCGGCCTGTATGCCCGCTCCGCCCGAAGAGTCGGAGCCTGCGATTGTCAGAACTATTGGATATTTAGCCATACGCACTCTTTTTTTTTGCTTGATGAACAAAAGTGCCTATGAAAAAGGAGAATATTATGTCACACAATCCCTGCGCCGGCATTATCCGTATCAGGTTCGGAGGGTATAATCTCAGCCCTAAGGCACCCCTTTGTTCTTCCGATGCAAAGATAGTGCAAGGTGAGCGAAAAAGCAAAACAAACCAATGCTTTTTCGCTTTAGAGACTCTAGAGACCCTAGAGACTCTAAGGACCCTAAAGAAAAAAAGCGCACCTAACCGATGCGCTTTTTTTGGTGTATGAGGGAATTTGTTATTTGGTCACTCTTTCAAGCCATTTCACCATGCCGAGCATCACGCCCATAGAGACGGCACACACGACGAGGAACACACCCCAGCATTCCCAGATAGGCCATTTGTTGTACATCAACGGGCCAATCCAAAGGAACAGGTTTCCGAGGGCAGTAGCACCGAGCCACAGACCCTGGCAGAGACCCTGCAGGTTTTTCGGCGCCACCTTCGACACGAACGAGAGTCCGAGCGGCGAGATGAAGAGTTCGGCAACGGTGAGGAAGAAGTAGACCACGATGAGCACCCATGGTCCAGCCTTCATGCCCGCTTTTGCCACAGCGTCCATTTCCTTGAACGTCTCAGCCGACGGGTATCCCTGCTGCCAAGAGAAGATGGTGAGGAAGAGGAATGCGAGTCCGGCGATGCCCATACCGAATGCGATTTTCTTCGGTGTCGAGATTTCGCGTCCGCGGCGGGTGAAGTATCCGAAGAAGAGCATGATGAGCGGCGTGAGCACGATCACGAAGAACGGGTTGATTGCCTGCCATATCTCCGGCGCTATCTTATCGGTCTGCACGAAGTCGCGTGCGAAGTAGGCGAGCGACTGTCCGTTCTGGTGGAACGAGAACCAGAAGAAGATAACTATTCCGAGCACTGCGAAGAGAGCATACATGCGCTGCTTGATTTCCTTTGCCATCGCTGCTTTCTCGTCGGCAGAGTAGTTTACGGTTTCTTTCTTCTCCTTCTTGCCCGGTGTCGGGAACACTTGACGGCAAGCGATGAAGATGACGAGCGAGATGAGCATTGCAGCCACCGACGCGATAAACGAGTAGTGGATACCGGTGTTGAACACGTCGAGATACTGCGTGCAGAAAGCCGACATGTCGGTGACGGTCTCGCCCATGTTGGCGTCTTTGGCGAGGGTTGCGAGGTTTGCCGTCTCGTTGGCCTTCATAGCCGCTCCGTCGATGAATTTATGGCAGAGCGCGGGGAGGTCGGCGTTGTAGAGCATGTGGTTTGCCTTGAGCCACCACTCGCGGAGCAGCGGCGCCACAAACGGAGCTACGAGTCCGCCGATGTTGATGAAGACGTAGAAGATTTGGAAGCCCGAGTCGCGGCGGCTTTTCGCCTCGCGCAGGGCGTCCTCGCCCTTGAGAGCCGCCTCAGCCTCGAAGTTGTCGTACATCTGACCGACGATAGCCTGCAGGTTGCCCTTGAACAAGCCGTTGCCGAAGGCAATGAGGAACAGCGCCACGCAGGTTACCGGCAGCAGCCATCCTATGTTGTCAGGAGTGGAGAGCACCGGCACGGAGAGAATCACGTAGCCGAGCGCCATCACGATGAGTCCCGCCATGATTGTCATTTTGTATTTCTGCGACTTGTCGGCGATGATGCCTCCCACGAGGCTGAGCACGTAGATGCCGCAGTAGAACACGGAGTAGATGATTGCGCTCACTTCGTCAGACAAGCCGAACTTTGAGCATAGGAACAGCACCAGCACGGCGTTCATGATGTAGTAGCCGAACCGTTCGCCCATGTTTGAGAGGGCGGCTGCGAGTAGTCCTTTTGGATGGTTTTTAAACATAAATGGAAGTTTTTTTACGGTTTGTATATTTATTTGTTTTTGTTTTCTTTATATACATTAGCCACCGCCACCGCGAAAGCCGCCAGCGACAATGCCAGACACGCCCACACCGACCAGCTCAAGGTGGAGAGGATTGAGATTTTCTCCATTCCGGCGCCGATAATGTCGCCCTGCGGATAGCTCGCAATCATGTAGACGAAGTAGCCGAAAAACATCAGCGGCAGCGCGGCAAACGAGATTGAGAGCACGTGCGCTCCGCGGCTTTTCGTGACGAGGGTCGCGGCCGTGCCCACCAAGCCGATAAACGGCATCAGGAAGGGCACCATCTCCAAGTATTTTCCGATTTTGAAGAATGTTGCCACATATTCCCATCCGTAGCCGAATCCGAACAGCGGGATGGAAAACAGCGGCACGGCGGCATAAATCACCGCCACGGCGAGGGTCGCGCCTATGGCTGTCAGCACAAGCGGTTGTTTCAGTTGACTGTTCATTGCTGTTGTTCTTTTGTTTTATAGGCGAGCGCATACATCTTTATCTGCTTCACCATGGCGAGCAGCCCGTTGCTGCGCGTCGGCGACAAGTGCTCGGTCAGCCCGATGCTGTCGATGAAGTAGAGGTTTGCGTCGAGGATGTCGGCAGGTGTCTGGTCGGAGAGCACGCGCACGAGCATCGATATTATGCCCTTCACGATAATCGCGTCGCTGTCGGCGGCGAAGTGGATTTTGCCGTCACTGTACTCGGCGTTGAGCCACACGCGGCTCTGGCATCCTTCGATAATGTTGTCGGGCGTCTTGTGGCGCTCGTCGATAGGCGGAAGCGCGTTGCCCATCTCGATGATGTATGAATACTTGTCCATCCAGTCGCTGAAGCCACTGAACTCATCGATGATTTCGTCTTGAATTTCGTTTATCCGGTTATTCATAATCGCAAAAATACGCATTTTTTGAATAAACAATGCCGTTGCGCAAGGAAAAATGCACCTTTGCAATCAAAAAAATATGTGCGGTTGTCTCTTTTTTCCGAAAAGCGGCACTCCTCCACATGTAACTTTGCAGCAGAAAACAAAAAAACACACATCCACCATGACTTACATCGAAATCATAAACCGATTCTGGAAGATTCATCAGTTCGACCATTTCTCGTCGGCTGAGATTGCCGTCTACTTCTATCTCCTCAACATGGCGAACCGCAACATGTGGGAAGACGAGATTGCCGTTGCCACCGCCGAGCTGTGCGCATCCATCGGCATGCGCCGCTCCACGATTATCCGCGCGCGTCAGAGCCTCAGAGAAAAAGGGCTGATCGAATGCCGCGAAGGTGTGCGCAACTCCCGCACGCCGGTCTACCGCATTGTCACATCCGCAACCACTAAGGCAACCACTAAGACAACCACTAAGCCTACTACTAAGTCAACCACTAAGCCTACCACTAAGGAGACCTTATATAAAGATAAAGACATAGACAAAGAAAATATTTCTCTCTCTACGGAGGAAAAACCGATTGATGAAATCGAAAAAATTCTTGTTGCCGACCACAGATGGCAGACAGACGTGGTGAAGCTGACAGAAAAACACCGCGGCCCGGCGCAGACGGCGGAGCTGCTGCCATTCATCCATGAGTTTTTCGGATACCTGCGCTCCTGCGGCGTCAGAACCAAGACGGTTAACGACTGCCGCGCCCACTTCGTCAACAAGATGAACCGCGAATACATCAAGACTTTCAATAAACATAAGTGCAAAACCTTTAAACAAGACTTCTATGAGAATCAAC
The DNA here is from genome assembly GCA_022009815.1 of Bacteroidales bacterium. Classification (GTDB taxonomy): domain Bacteria; phylum Bacteroidota; class Bacteroidia; order Bacteroidales; family Muribaculaceae; genus Limisoma. The sequence goes on along the minus strand of CP091725.1, from coordinate 2,171,766 downwards.
GACCAATTGAAGCTCCAGCTGATGGGACGGATGCCTATGATGCCCCGTTTTAGGCTTCCCGTGAGCCAGGAGTATGCCGAGAGCTGCCTCGCAATGGCGGTGGCGGCGGAGGTGGAAAGCCGCGGACACAGCATCTCGCCCGACGGCGACTTCGAGCAGTGTGTGAGGCAGACGGCGGCATGGACGGTCAACGCCTCGCCGCGCCACAGCCTGCTGCTGGCGGGCAGATACGGCAACGGCAAGACCACGTTTCTGAGAGCCCTGCAGAGCCTCGTAAACGCCTTCGACCTCAGAGACCCCATGACGGGAAAGCGCATGAGGATGCCGCTCTACAACGCTGTGGCACTCACCGAGATGCACCGCACGTCGGTCGCCGAATGGCACAACGTGGCGCGCGCACCGCTGCTCGCCATCGACGACCTGGGCACGGAGCCGCGCGAGGTGATGGAGTTCGGCAACATGACCGCCCCCATGCGCGACCTGCTCGAGATACGCTACGACCGCTCGCTGCCCACGCTAATCTCCACCAACATGACTCCAGCCGACATCACAAAGAGATACGGCGACCGCATCGGCGACCGCATGCGCGAGGTGATGGAGGTGGTGAGGTTCCGCAACGGCTCCTACCGCCGATAGCCCCCTCCCCGCGCGCCGCCGCGCCTGTGAAAATGGTTTTTGTCGGATTTTTCTTCAGATTATAACCAAATAATTGTAACTTTGCATAAGTTAGGATTGATATAACTGAAAGAAACATGAAGATAAGAAATATTTTCACGGCGGCGGCGCTTGCCGTTGTCATCGCGGCAGGCTCCGCCAGGGCTGCAGAGCCGGCGGCTCCTGCCACACTGTTTGAATACCCGTCGGTGCCCGACAAGCTCACCAAGCCGGCTATGCGCGCCAACTTCATGGTGGAACATCTCTGGGACAAGTGCGACCTTGAGAAGACCGCCGTCACCGACCTCGCCGCGTTCCACAACACGTTTACCGACTATCTGTCGTTTTTCGCGCTCGCCGACAAGGCTGTGGTCGAGAAATCGATAAAGAAATACGTTGAGCGCGTGGCGAAGAACCCCACCAACCTCAACCTCACAGTAGGCATGCTCCACTCCGACGTGCTCAACCTCCGCAGCCAGTACTGCTCCGACGAGGTCTACACGATGTTTGCCGACAACATAGCCGCCGCCAAGAAGGTCGACAAGGCTCTGAAAGCAAAGCTGCAGGCACAGGCGGCGGTGCTCGCCAACTCGGCGGTGGGCGCCACCGTAGCCGACTTCCCGCTGCGCCAGTCGCCAGCCGGAGCGGCATCGCTCTACGGGCTCACTGCAGGCACCACAATCCTCTTTTTCAACTCCGACGGATGCATCGACTGCTCAATCTACAAAGTGCGCCTGAGCGCAAGCATAGCCGCCTCGTCGCTCATCAAGGAGGGGCATCTGCGCATTGTCTCCGTCTATGGCGGCGACCCCGCGGCAGTAGAGAGCAAGCTTGCCACCGAGCCAGCCGACTGGGAAGTGGCATGCATCGACACCGCAGCCTACGACCAGCGTCTGCGTCCGGCGGTCTACGTGCTCGACAGCGACAAGAAGATAACCACCAAATTTGTCGACATCGACAGCCTGCTGCGCGCCATCGAGAGCGTGGCGCAGGCAAACGACAAATAAAAACAACTGAGATATGAGAAGACATCGCAAACTCCTACGGCGCATATTCGTCGCCGAGGCATACCGCACCTACGGCAACCTGTCGCGCTTCTTCATCCGCGTGTTTGCCGGCGTGATGTTCATGCAGTTCGGCATCCGCCAAATTGCAAACTACGACTTCTTTGTGAAATATTTCCCCGACCTCCTCGGCATGGGCTCCGCCACCACGCTCGACATGATGATAGCCATTGAGGTGGTCTGCTCGGCATTCCTGATCTTCGGATTCCTCACCCGCCTCTCCGTGGTGCTGCCCACGCTCTCCATGGCGGTGGCTGAATGGTATATCCTCGACAACGGACTGATGGCGGGCATCGCCAACATGCCTATGGGCGAGGTGGCGCTGATGTCGAGCCTGCAGTTGGGCTACGTGCCGCTGCTCTTTGTCGGCATGTTTGTGTTTATAATGCTGGCAGGTCCGGGAAAGGTGTCGGTCGACTATCTGCTGTCGCTCTACTTCACCAACAAGGACAGCCTTAACGAACTTAAAAACTTTTAGGAGGAAAGAATAAATATACAATGAGAACAGCCGTATTGATTTCGGGAGGCGTCGACAGCGCCGTCGTGGTGCACAAACTCAAGGAGGAGGGCCACGACCTGACGCTATTCTACATCCGCATCGGAATGGACAACGGCGAGGGCGACTGCTCCGCCGAGGAAGACATCGAGATGTGTACCGCCATAGCCCACCGCTACGGGCTGCCGCTCGAGGTGGTGTCGCTGCACCAGGAATACTGGGACAACGTGATGGAATATGCGCTGCGCACCGTCAGAAGCGGGCTGACGCCAAACCCCGACATGATGTGCAACAAGATGATAAAGTTCGGCTACTTCGAGCAGCGTTGGGGCAAGGACTTCGACATAACAGCCACCGGACACTACGCCACGACCACCGTTGTCGACGGGCGCAAATATCTCGCCACGGCGGTCGACCCGGTGAAGGACCAGACCGACTTCCTCGCACAGATTTCCTACGAGCAGCTGATGCACCTGACGTTCCCCATCGGCTCGATGCCGAAGGAGGAGGTGAGGCGCATAGCGCAGCAGGCTAAACTGCCCAACGCCTACCGCAAGGACAGCCAGGGAATATGCTTCCTGGGCAAAATCAACTACAATGACTTCATACGCCGCCATCTGGGCGAGAAGAAGGGCAACATCATCGAGCTGGAGACAGGCAAGAAAATCGGCGAGCACCGCGGATTCTGGTTCCACACCATCGGTCAGCGCAAGGGCTTGGGGCTGAGCGGAGGCCCGTGGTATGTGGTGAAGAAGAACGTGGCTGACAACACTATCTACGTCAGCCGCGGATACGACACCGACAAGCAGTATGGCAAGACGCTCCACCTCGACGAGATGCACTTCATCAGCGGAAACCCGTGGGAGGGACAGACCGAGCCGGTCGACATCATGTTCAAGAACCGCCACACGCCGGTGTTTATGAAGGCGCGCTTCGTGCCTCTCGGCGGAAGGGAATACGTCATCGAGTCGGAGGAGAAGGTGCAGGGCATCGCCCCCGGACAGTTTGCCGTGGTCTACGACGCCACCGGCCACCTCTGCTACGGCAGCGGCATCATCACCGGACAGAAAGTGATTGTCTAACAACAAAAACAGCCGCGATATGACCGACAGAGTGAAATCAGCGTGATGGGCATCACCCACAGCCAGATACAGAAAGGCGCCTACGCCGTGCTCCTCACCGAGGACGGCGGACCTCACCGCATCCCCGTGGTGGTGGGCATAGCCGAAGCACAGTCGATAGTGGCATGGATGGAGCGCGTCAACCTGCCGCGCCCGCTCACCCACGACTTGTTCCGCTCGGTGACACGCGCCTTCGGCATCAGAGTGAAAGAGGTGTTTGTCAGCAAGTTTGAGAAAGGAATATTCTACTCCGAAATCACGTTTGCCGACGGCGACCGCGAAGTGGTGGTCGACGCGCGCACATCCGACGCGCTCGCCATCGCCCTGCGCTCGCACGCCCCCATCTACACCACCCGCGAGGTGATCGACGAGACGGGATTCATCGCCGAGGGGTTTGACGACGCGCCGGCTGCCGACCGCGACACCACCGTCGACGATGCAAGCCTGCTGCCGCTCAACCGCCTTGCCGAGGAGGAGCTGCAACGCATGCTCGCAAAGTGCATCAGCACGGAGGAGTATGAACGCGCGGCGGAGATAAAGGCTGCCATCGACGAGAAACGCAGGCAGCAGAAACAAGAAAAAATCTAACAAAAAAATACAGAAACTTATGAGAAATCTACGTACAAGGTTTGCGATAATGAACTTCATGCAGTTCGCTGTGTGGGGTTCTTACCTTACCTCAATGGGAACCTACCTGTTCAGCATCGGAATGGGTGAACACATCGGAATGTTTTACGCAATGCAGGGCATCGTGTCGCTGTTCATGCCGGCGCTGATGGGAATCCTCGCCGACCGCTACGTCCCGGCACAGAAGCTGCTGAGCGCGTGCCACATCATCGCCGCCGCATTCATGATCGCCGCAGGCTACTACGGCATGACCACCGGCAGCGAGGCGCAGTTTGCAACGCTGTTCACGCTCTACTCTTGCAGCGTGGCGTTCTACATGCCTACTCTCTCGCTCTCCAACTCCGTTGCCTACAGCGGGCTCGAGGGTGCCGGACTCGACCCCGTGAAGGTTTTTCCGCCAATACGCACTCTCGGCACCATCGGTTTCATCTGCATGATGTGGGTTGTCGACCTGATGGGATTCCAGCAGAACTACAACCAGTTCTTCGTCTGCGGCGTCGTAGGGCTGCTCTTCGGAGCATACGCGCTGACGCTCCCCCCATGCCCGGTGAGCAACGACGGCGGAAGCTCGGTGGCTCAAGCCCTCGGACTCGATGCCTTCAAGCTGTTCAAGCAGAAACGCATGGCGATATTCTTCATCTTCTCGATGCTCCTCGGCGTGTCGCTGCAGATTACCAACGGATTCGCCAACACCTATATCACAAGTTTCGGCTCGATAGCCGAATATCAGGGCACGTTCGGCGTTGAGCACGCCAACATGCTGATTTCGCTGTCGCAAGTTTCGGAAACGCTCTGCATCCTGCTCATCCCGTTTGTGATGAGCCGTTTCGGCATCAAGCGCGTGATGATCATCGCGATGCTGGCATGGGTGTTCCGCTTCGGGCTCTTCGGCTTCGGCAACCCGGGCAGCGGCGTATGGATGTTTGTCCTCTCGATGATTGTCTACGGCGTGGCGTTCGACTTCTTCAACGTCTCCGGCTCGCTCTTCGTCAACCAGGAAGTGAGCGGCAAGCTGCGCTCGAGCGCGCAGGGACTCTTCGTGCTGATGACAAACGGCGTGGGTGCCACGGTGGGCACTCTCGGCGCACAGGCGGTGATCAACAACTTCGTCGACATGACGTCGATGGCGCCGCAGGTGGAAGGATGGCAGACGTCATGGCTCATTTTCGCCGGCTACGCTCTCGCGGTGGCTCTACTGTTTATGGTGGTGTTCGACTCCGGAAAGAAGCGCCAGCCTACAGAAAAACTGACAAGATAAAGAAAAAAACAACGTAAAAATCAATATGCATCGATTTTATGCTCCCGACATTACCACGACAATGCTGCTCCCCGACGAGGAGGCGCAGCATTGCGTGCGCGTGTTGCGGCTGAAAGAGGGCGAAGAGGTGGAGGTGGTCGACGGAAAAGGGCATCTCCATCTGTGCCGCATCCTGAACGCCAACGCCAAAAACTGCGCCGTGGAGATTGTCGGAACAACCGACGTGAAGCCCCACTGGGGATGCCGCATCACGGTGGCTATCGCTCCGACAAAAACATGGACCGCATGGAATGGATGGCGGAGAAGGTGACGGAGATGGGCGTTGACCGCATCGTGCCGCTCCTGTGCCGATACTCGGAGAGGAAGGTGCTGAAGACGGAACGCCTGCGCAAAATCCTCGTGGCGGCGATGAAGCAGTCGCTGAAGGCTACGCTGCCGCAGCTCGACGACCTCACGCCGTTTGACGATTTCATGAAGGCTCTCCCCGACGGACAGCGGTTCATTGCCTACTGCGACCCCGCAATCCCGAGGCGCGACTTCGTTAAGGAATGTCTTCCGGAGAGCGACGTGACGATTCTGGTGGGGCCCGAAGGCGACTTCAGCCAGCCCGAGATACGCGCGGCTCTCGATGCCGGATTCATCCCCGTGAGCCTCGGCGACAGCCGTCTGCGCACAGAAACGGCGGGCGTGTTTGCCTGCGCCGCAATCCACACGATAAACCAATTGAAAAAATGATAGAACAACTCAAACTCTGCCTCAGGCAACTTCTTCCTGCTCGCAGGCCCTTGCGTGATAGAGGGCGAACAGATGGCTATGGACATCGCCGGACAAATAGTGGAAACCACCCGTCGGCTGGGCATCCCTTACGTGTTCAAGGGCAGCTACCGAAAGGCAAACCGCTCGCGGATAGACTCGTTTACGGGCATCGGCGACATCAAGGCGCTCGAAGTGCTGAAAAAGGTGGGACAAACTTACAACATCCCCGTGGTGACCGACATCCACGCTGCCGAAGAGGCTGCGATGGCTGCCGAATATGTCGATGTGCTGCAGATTCCGGCGTTCCTATGCCGGCAGACCGACCTGCTCGTGGCGGCGGCGCGAACCGGAAAGACGGTCAACATCAAGAAGGGACAGTTCCTGTCGCCGGAGGCTATGGAATTCGCCGTGCAGAAGGTGAAGGACGCGGGCAACAACGACGTGGCGATAACCGAGCGCGGAACGACGTTCGGCTACCAGGACCTGATTGTGGACTACCGCGGAATCCCTACGATGCGCCGGTTCGCACCAGTGATTCTCGACGTGACACACTCGCTGCAGCAGCCAAACCAGACGTGCGGCGTAACGGGCGGACTGCCCCACCTCATCGAGACAATGGCGCGATGCGGAATCGCTGCCGGTGTCGACGGTCTGTTTATGGAGACGCATCAGAACCCGGCGGTGGCGAAGTCGGACGGGGCAAACATGCTGCCGCTCGACCGCATGGAAGGACTGCTCGAACGGCTGTCGGCGCTGCGCATGGCTGTAAACGAAATAAACAGCTGATGGGACGCATTCTCGCTATCGACTACGGACGGAAGCGCACGGGAATAGCCGTGACCGACACGCTACAGATTGTGGCAAACGGTCTCACCACCGTGCCCACCCATCAGCTGCTCACGTTTCTGAAGCAATATGTGGCGAAAGAGCCCGTGGAACGGATTGTCGTGGGGCTGCCGAAGCAGATGAACAACGAGCCGTCGGAGAGCATGCGCTACATCAAGCCGTTTCTCGCCCAGCTGGCTAAGGAAATGCCGCAGATGCCGGTGGAAATGTACGACGAGCGGTTCACATCGGTGATTGCCCACCGCGCCATGCTCGACGGAGGAATGAAGAAGACGGCGCGCCGCGACAAGGCGATTGTCGACGAAATCTCTGCCACAATCATCCTCAACGATTTCCTCGAAAGCCGGCGATGACGCAAAAAACAAAAAAAACACGAAATAAGATATGATACTACCTATTTATTTATACGGTCAGCCCGTGCTCAGGCAGGAGGCCGACGATGTGGATGAAAACTATCCCGACCTGAAAAAACTGGTCGAAAACATGTACGAAACGATGTACGAATCGGACGGCGTAGGACTCGCCGCACCGCAAATCGGTCTGCCGATACGGCTGATCGTAATCGACGCCGACGTGCTCAAAGACACGTTCCCTGAACTTGAGGGTGTGAAAATGACTCTCGTCAACCCGGAACTCGACATCCTGACCGACTCTCCGACAGTGAGCCGCTCAGAGGGATGCCTCAGCCTCCCCGGACTCAGCGAAAACGTGGTGCGCCACGAGAAGGTGCGCCTCAACTGGCTCGACACCGACTTCGTGGAGCACGAACAGGTGTTTGAGGGATTCCTCGCGCGAATCATCCAGCACGAATACGACCACCTCGACGGAATCCTCTACGTTGACCGCATCTCGCCGATACGCAAACAGCTGATAAAGACAAAACTGAACAACATCGCCCGCGGACGAGTGCGCTGCGACTACAAAATCAAAGAAACACGAAAACACTAAGAAACATCAACCAAAATCAGAAAAAATTATGGCTGACGACAAGAAAGTGATATTCTCAATGGTGGGAGTGAGCAAAATCTACCCTCCACAGAAACAAGTGCTCAAAGACATATACCTGTCGTTCTTCTACGGCGCGAAAATCGGAATCATCGGCCTGAACGGTGCCGGAAAGTCGACGCTGCTGAAGATTATCGCGGGTATCGACAAGCAGTATCAGGGAGAAGTGGTATTCTCCCCGGGATACAGCGTAGGATACCTGGAGCAGGACCCGAAACTCGACCCTTCGAAAACCGTCAAGGAAATCGTGCAGGAGGGCGTGCAGCCGGTGCTCGACCTGCTGAAGGAATTCGACCAGGTGAACGAGAGCTTCGCCGACCCCGACGTGCTTGAGGACCCCGACAAGATGGACAAGCTGATAAACCGGCAGGCGGAGCTGCAGGACAAGCTCGACGCAGCCGACGCATGGAACATCGACAACAAGCTGGAACGCGCAATGGACGCGCTGCGCTGTCCGCCGGAAGACCAGAACGTGGCAACACTGTCGGGTGGCGAACGCCGACGCGTAGCGCTGTGCCGACTGCTGCTGCAAAACCCCGACATCCTGCTGCTCGACGAGCCTACCAACCACCTCGATGCTGAATCGATCGACTGGTTGGAGCAACACCTGCAACAGTATCCGGGCACGGTGATATGCATCACCCACGACCGATACTTCCTCGACCACGTGGCGGGATGGATTCTCGAACTCGACCGCGGCGAGGGTATCCCCTGGAAGGGAAACTACAGCTCTTGGCTCGACCAGAAGACCAAACGGATGGCGCAGGAGGAGAAGCAGGCAAGCAAACGGCGCAAGACGCTCGAACGCGAGCTGGAATGGATTCGCATGGCGCCGAAAGCGCGTCAGGCAAAAGGAAAGGCGCGCCTGTCAAGCTACGACCGACTGCTCAACGAGGACCAGAAGGAGCGCGAGGAGAAACTCGAAATCTTCATCCCCAACGGTCCGCGCCTCGGAAACAAGGTTATCGAGGCTCAACACATGGCGAAGGCTTTCGGCGACAAGGTGCTGTTTGACGACCTAAACTTCATGCTGCCGCCTAACGGCATTGTCGGCGTGATCGGTCCGAACGGTGCCGGAAAAACTACGCTCTTCAAACTCATCATGGGGATGGAGCACGCCGACAAGGGTACCTTTGAAGTGGGCGAGACGGTGAAGATTGCCTACGTCGACCAAAACCACAAGGACCTCGACCCGGAAAAGACGGTCTACCAGGTGGTGTCGGGCGGCACCGAACTCTTCCGCATGGGCGGACGCGACGTGAACGCACGCGCATACATCTCGAAATTCAACTTCGCGGGTGCCGACCAGGAGAAGAAAATCGGTATGCTCTCCGGCGGTGAGCGCAACCGCCTGCACCTGGCAATGGCGCTGAAGGAGGAAGGCAACGTGCTGCTCCTCGACGAGCCGACCAACGACATTGACGTGAACACGCTGCGCGCGCTGGAGGAAGGCTTGGAGAACTTTGCCGGATGTGCGGTAGTCGTGAGCCACGACCGATGGTTCCTCGACCGAATCTGCACCCACATCCTCGCCTTCGAGGGCGACAGCCAGGTGTTCTTCTACGAGGGCACATACACGGAGTATGAGGAGGACAAGCGCCGACGCATGGGCGACGTGGAGCCGCACCGCATACGCTACCGCAAGCTGATGGAATAATCCCCCCCACACAAACGCGCGCACCGACGCGCTGAAAAAAGAAATGTCGCAGACCCACCCCACCGGTGCGCCTGCGACATTTGCATGTTTATGCCTTTAACTCAAGCCTTCGATAAGGCCGTCCTTGATTCTGATGTTGAGAGCCATGGGCTTCTTCGGCAGTCCGGGCATGCGGAGAATGTCGCCTGCCACGACAACAATCATCTCCGCGCCGCTGTTGACAATCACTTCGTTGACCTGAAGTTCGAAGCCGTCGGCGGCTCCCATGCGCTTGGGGTCGGTGGAGAATGAATACTGCGTCTTGGCGATGCACACCGGGAAATGACCCATGCCGTTGCGCTCAAGGGTCTGCATCATGCGGCGCGCCGACGTGCTGAACACAACCGACGTGGCGCCGTAAATCCCGGTGGCAACCTTCACTACCTTCTCCTCGATGCTGTCGCTGTCGGCATAAGCAAAGCGGAGCGACGCCGACGGCTCCCGCTCGATGGTGTCGACCACAAGACGCGCCAACTCCTCCGCGCCGGCACCGCCCTCGGAAAACGCCCGGTTGACGGCAAACCCTACGCTGAGACGGCGGCAGTGCGTCTCGATGGCGGCAACCTCGGCATCGGTGTCGCTCGGAAAGCGGTTGATGGCAACAATCACCGTCTGCCCGAACTTGCGGATGTTGCGCAGATGCTTGTCGAGATTCTCGAAGCCTGCCTCGACGGCCGCCACATTCTCTTCCTTGACAACGGCATAGTCGACGCCGCCCTGCACCTTCAGTCCCTGCACCGTGGCTACAAGAATCGTGAGGCTCGGCTGCAGTCCCGACTTGCGGCACTTGATGTCGTAAAACTTCTCCGCTCCGAGGTCGGCGCTGAACCCTGCCTCGGTGACCACATAGTCGCTGCACGACATCGCTGCCTTCGTCGCCACGATGGAGTTGCAGCCGTGGGCTATGTTGGCAAACGGACCGCCGTGGATAAACGCCGGCGTATGCTCGATGGTCTGCACAAGATTAGCTTCAACGCCGCCTTCAGAAGCACCGTGATGGCGCCCTCTACGCCCATATCCTTGACCGTGAACGGCTTGTCGTCGTAGGTGAAACCCAGCAGTATGTTGCCGATGCGGCGTTCAAGGTCGGCGAGGTCGGACGCCAGGCAGACAATAGCCATCAGCTCTGACGCGGCAGTGATGTCGAATCCCGTCTGACGCGTAACGCCGTTGGTGCGCGGACCAAGACCAATCACCACATCGCGAAGCGCACGGTCGTTGACGTCGAGCACGCGCCGCCAAACCACCGTCTTCAGCCCAAACCCCTCTGCCTCATGCTGATACAGATAATTGTCGAGCAACGCGGAAATCATATTGTGGGCTGACGTGATGGCATGGAAATCGCCCGTGAAATGAAGGTTTATCTTCTCCATCGGAACCACCTGGGCATAACCGCCGCCGGCAGCGCCGCCCTTGACGCCGAAACACGGTCCCAGCGACGGCTCGCGCAGTGCCACCGACACACGCTTGCCGATGCGGTTCAACCCAAGCGCAAGCCCCACCGACACCGTCGTCTTGCCGATGCCGGCCTTAGTGGCGGTGATTGCCGTGACAAGAATCAGCCTGCTCTTCTTCACCTTCGCCTCGTCGACAATCGACAGGGGCAGTTTAGCTATATACTTACCGTAATGGTCGAGGCACTCGGCGTCGATGCCGGCACGCTCGGCAACCTTTTCGATGCGGTCCATCGCCACGCTGCGCGCTATTTCTATGTCTGATTTCATCGCTTTTCTCAAATTTATGTGCAAAGGTAGCCATTTCCACCCAACTCCACAAGTAGCCACCCCTCCACGACCGCGAAAGCGGTCACCCACACATAAAACCACGCCAACAGACGCGCCAAACGTAGACAAAATTCAAGCAATTTGCTATAAAATATACCAGTCAAAAGACATTTCGAGTTGGTGAACCAATATTTTTTAGTATCTTTGCAGTTACTAAATAATATGCAAAAGCAAGGAAATACAATAATTTATTAATCAACATAGTGCAATTATGAAAAGATTTTATCTCGCCCTGGCGATGTTGGCGGCACTCCCAGCCGCCGCCTCGGCTCAAACCATCCTCAACGAGGGGTTTGAAACGACAAGCACCGACCAGTACAGTCCAAACTTCCCTGACGGTTGGTCGACCGTCGACTCCTACACGGGAAACAACGACAGGTATCGGTGGAACGTATACTATTATGAGAAAGGCACGATGACCGGCACCCACTGCGCGTCGGTCGACAGCCCGATGTTTACAGGCGGTGAGGACGGCGGCGAGGGTCCGCGCGAGGAAATCCTCCTCACTCCGGAGCTCAACCTCGACAACACTTATCAGCTGTCGTTCGACTGGATGGCGGCGTCGAAGGCTGCCATCGACGAGGGCAAGTACGACTTCCAGGTGCGCATCGTGACCGATGGCAACGTGGAGGGAGCCGAGACTATTTGGTCGTTCAACAACGCAACACAGCTGAAGGAGAACGGCAACGTCCCATATCCGTGGACTGCTTGGACTACCTACAAAACGATGATCGACCTGAGCAAATGGCAGGGTAAGAACATCAAGGTGGCGTTTGTCTACAAGATGCTCAAGGCCACTGCCAACGTGCTCGACATCGACAACGTGGTGGTGAAGCAGTTCACGCCTGCCACCGGCCCTAAGGGTGTGCTGTCGAAGAAGCAGTACAACTTCGGAGAGGTGTATATGGACTCAAAAATGTTCTCCGATGTGATCACTCTTAAACGAGGGCAAGAGCGGCTTGAAAATCACAAGCATCGACTACCCGCAGGGCATTGGCTCGACAATCGACCCAGCTGTGGTAGACCTCGACGCCAACGCATCGCTCGACTTCAAGCTCAGCTACACCGCCGCGCTCACCACTCCGCAGAGCGGCTACGTGACGCTGCACACCACCGGCGGCGACCTGCAGATAAAGGTGCTCGCAACAAAGGTGGCGCTGCCCGACGGATACACTTTCGAGGGCTTCGAGAACGGATGTCCGCCTGCCGGATGGACCGGAAACGGATGGAAGGCGTCGAATTATTCCATCGAGGGCGACTACACCGCCTACGCTTCGGTGACGCTCGACGGCGCAAGCTATCTGACCACTCCACGCCTCGACATGTCGACAGGCGCTCACTCGGTGGCATTCTCTGCCTTCAACGAGTTTGACTCCGACGAGGAAAATGCCGTGCCCGACAACGACGTGACGCTCGAATTCTCGAAAGACGGCGGCGCTACGTGGTCGACCGTATGGGAATCGACAAACTACAACGCTCTGGAGAAGGTGAGCGTAAACCTCGGCTCGCCGGCATCTGACAACTGCCTGCTGCGCTGGGCATACAGCGCCGTGGACATCAGCGACTCCGACAACATTCCTGAGACATCGGTGGCTTTCATCGACGCTATCATCCTTCCGCCGCTCTACGGCACCGGCGGCAAGCCTGCCGAGGCAACTCTCGTCTCGCCTGCCGACAAGTCGGAAAACCTTTACAACAAACATAACGCTGACATGGCGTCCGGCGCTCTTCGCCGACGGATACAAGCTATATGTGGGCTCTGACGCCGCTGCCACAAACCTTGTCAACGGACAAGACCTCGGCAACGCAACTTCTTATGTAATCGCCTCTGCCGACTATGCCACTACCTACAACTGGAAGGTGGTGCCCTACAACGCGCAGGGCGACGCCGAAAATGCAACTGTGTGGACTTTCACTACCATCGCCGACCAGACGATAAGCACATTCCCGTGGACTGAAAACTTTGAAAGCGGAAACGAGCCGCCGACAGGTTGGAACGTGGAATACGACAGCTACACGAAATGGTCTACTACCAACAAGGTGGAACCGTTTGAGGGTAAATACAGCGCATCGGTGGGCTGCAACGTTGCCAACAAATCGTCGCAGCTCGTAACGCCCGACTTCAAAATCCCTGCCGGCTCAAATCTGCAGATGAGCTTCTACTGGGGCAACGCTATGCCTGTAAGCCTGCTGAAAGACGAGACGGGTCTACGACAGAACCCATCGACTGCCGACAACGGTGTCGACGCTTGCTTCTTTGAGGTGCTCGACGGCGGCGAATGGCATCAGTTGGCTGTGCTCTCCGACAACTCCGACGACCGCTACTGGTATCTCGAAACCGTAAACCTCGCTGCCTACGCGGGCAAGACGGTGACTTTCCGCTGGCGCTACGTGGGACACGACTACGACAACGCGAAGGGCGTGGGTCTCGACCTTATCACGGTGACCACTTCTGCCGACACCAAGGCGTCGTTCAACGCTACGGATTGGAACGCCGGCACGGTCAACTACTACAAGACTGTAAACTCTACTCCGAAATTCTCGGTAATCAACGAGGGCAGCACTGCGCTGACTATAAAATCGGCGAAATTCTCAACCGATAACTTCACAACCGACCTCGCTGCCGGAACAACGCTCGAGCCGAAGAAGGGTGCCGCTTTCTCTATCACGTTCAGCGCGCTCAACGCTGAGGCTCAGGTCGACGACAACCTCGTTGTGGAATTCGATGGCGGATACTCAATCTCTATGCCGGTGACCGGCTTGGCCATGGCCGCCGACTCACACTACTACGACTTTGAGAACGACACTCCGGGCGCTCTCGCTCCTGAGGGATTCACCACAATCGACGTTGACCGCCTGCTCACAAAGCCGATGACGAGCATGAACTATCCGCAACGCGGAGCGGCTACGGCATTCACCGTGCAGCAGAACTCTGACTGGAACGGCGTGCTCGACCCGGTAAGCGGAAACCAGACACTCGTGGCTATCGCCTCACAGGACGAAGGCACAACTGTCGACGACTGGTTGATCAGCCAGCAGCTCACCGCCACCGACAAGTCGAAATTCCACTTCTACGCCCGCAACTGGGAGTCGACTCTCGCAATCTACCCTTGCGCGCAAAGCTGCGTGGAGGTGCTCGTATCAACTACCGACAACACCAACACGGCAAGCTTCACATCCGTAATGCCTACAACCACAATGCCTTACTTCAACAAGGAAACGTGGGAGCACTACACCGTGGACCTCAGCAAATATGCCGGTCAGAAGATATATGTCGCTGTGCGCCACACCGTGAAAGACGGACTGGCTGCATTCTTCGACGACTTCTACTTTGAGCACTTCACAAACTTCGGTGGCGTCGACAGCGTGAATGCAGACAACAAAGTGACTGTCTACCCTAACCCGGTTGCCTCGACACTCTTTGTCAACGGCGCTGACGCCGACTCGCAGATAAGCATCTACAACGCTGCCGGAAACCTCGTGGCAACAGCCGTCGGACAGCAAGCAAACGTCGACAGCCTCGCCCCTGGCGTATACGTAGTGCGCGTGGCAACAGCCAACGGCATCGCCACCACTCGCATCATAAAGAAATAACTTTTCTTCATCCCATCAAAAGCCTCCCCTCAAGGAGGCTTTTTTTGTGCCCATACGCCTCGCATCGTCGTGCCGTAGCGACTCCACTACAGGAGCGCATATATGGAAAGCGGGCAGCGCCATCGGCACTGCCCGCTCCTCATCTGTACGATATTTTTTTTACATCTCCTTCGCGATAGCATCGGCGATGGCCTGCATCTCCTCCGCCGGAAGCGTAAGTTTCTGCTTGTCGAAATACATATCCTTCTCCTCAACGATAGGAATCAGATGGATATGCGCGTGAGGCACTTCAAGACCAATCACCGCAACGCCCACACGCTTGCACGGCAACGCCTTGTCGATGGCCTTCGCCACACGGCGCGCAAACATCGTCAGCGACTGATAGTCGTCGTCTGAAAGGTTGAAGATATAGTCGTTCTCCGTCTTGGGCACCACAAGCACATGCCCCTTGTTCACCGGGTTGATGTCGAGAAAAGCAAAGTTTTTCTCATCCTCCGCCACCTTGTAGCACGGAATCTCGCCCGCAATGATTTTACTGAAATAGTTGCCATTACAATATCTCGATTTTAACGATTTCAAAAGTCATAACGCCCTGCGGCACCTTGATTTCCACGATGTCGCCCACGCGCTTTCCGAGCAAGCCCTTGGCTATCGGTGTGCTCGAAGCGATTTTCTTCTCCTTGAGGTTAGCCTCCGAGTCGGCAACGATGGTATACGCCATTGTAGCCCCGTTCTTGGTGTTTTTGATGGTCACGGTGTTCATGATCTGCACCTCGTCGGTGTTGAGTTTAGCCTCGTCGATGATGCGTGCGCTCGCGAGCATATCTTTAGTTGCGAGATTTTCATTTCAAGCATACCTTGCGCTTCCTTCGCGGCATCATACTCGGAATTCTCCGAAAGGTCGCCCTTATCGCGAGCCTCGGCAATGGCAGCAGAAATGCGGGGACGCTCAACGCTTTCAAGGTAAGCGATTTCCTTCATCTTTTTGTCATAACCATCCTTGGTCATGTAGGTAATTGCCATATCGAAATTTATTTTTAAAATTAGTAAAATAAAAAGAGAATCTCTACCAGCGCATGATCGAGACCCCTCTTCTGTCGTTATTATGTTTCTGAGACAAAGGTAAGCCTAACTTTTATGAAAAGCAAATAAAAACACCAAATTTATTCTACAAAAAACAGGCGGCACACCGCAAATCCGCGCCGTGCCGCCTATGCATAAGGGTTGGCTGTCCCGTCTAATAAACTATCACTTTTGTCGTATTTCCCAAACCTTGACAAGATATGCTCCCTTCTGCACTGATAGCCTGTCTGCCGACGACGAGCAAAGATGAGAGGCGACCAGACGTCCGTCTGGCGTGTAAATGTCGGCTGTTTTGCCTTCTGCATTAATCTTGATATAGAATCTGCATGGGACAGCTTTTGATTGCATAATTTTTCAGATAGAAAAGGCAAGACTGGGCAACCGCCCAATCCTGCCTTCGGGTTATCGCGACTATTTTACAATTACTTTCTGTCCGTTCACGACATAGACTCCTGCGCTCACTGCCACAGCGGTCTTACCGGCCGAGAGTGGCAACACAAGAGTTGCAGAATAACTTATCCCTTCCCTTTGGGACGGTTAGGATGGGTAAAAAAAACAGACGAGTTGGCACCATTCATGTCAACTCGCCTGTCTGTGCA
The DNA here is from genome assembly GCA_022009815.1 of Bacteroidales bacterium. GTDB lineage: Bacteria > Bacteroidota > Bacteroidia > Bacteroidales > Muribaculaceae > Limisoma. The sequence continues at coordinate 2,155,183 of CP091725.1, read as the reverse complement.
AAGGGATTTATCTTACAACCACCTTGTAGCTCTCCGTGCCAACCTTCACGATTACCACCTCGCCAGGCTGGGCATTCAGAGTGGCGATGCCGTCAGTGGCGTTTGTGCTGTCGAGCAGCTTGCCGTCGAGAGATAACACCTGGATGGTAGCGTTGCCGCTGAGACCGGATACGGCGATTTGTCCGTCGGCAGTCGTAATCATTGGCTTAGCGGCAGTCTCAGTCTTTTCGATGCCAGTGGTGAGAGTCTGGAATTTGCCGAATCCGCTCCAGGGGTCGGTAGTCTTGTATGCATTCATCGACTCGCCCGGCACATAGAGCGTCATTTTTTCTATAGGCGAATTATTAAATGCGCTCGAATGCGTTTCCGGAACATTCACTGCCTGACAATAAACGTCCTTCAACGCCTTGCACTCACTGAATGCACTAATTCCGATGCTATTCACCGAACTTGGTATTATGATGGATTCAAGATTGCAGCAATACTGAAAGGCACGATGTTTGATGGAGGTCACCGTATTAGGTATTTTAACCGACTCAAGGTTTCTACACTGTAAGTATTTGCAACTTATTGTGTACCAATTTGTTTTGATTAAAACGGTAGAAAAGTGATTGCATGGATTTAATGGAGGATGAAAATGACGAAGATTTAACGTATTTAACTTTTGTAAGCCACAAAAATGGAGATGGTGTGCATATTTTGTGCAGAATTTATTCTCGCAAGGAACAACTCTGGCTATCTCCGCTCTTTTGTTGCCTACAAGGCACAAAAACTCTTAATAATCTAAAAAAACACATTTATAAGTTATTATTTTTGAATAAAAGTTCTTATATTGTCGATTGTTTTGTACATCTTTGCGTTCAAATTAAAGATATTTGCAAATGAAAGATTTGAATCGTATTAAAGTTGTTCTAGTTGAAAAGAAGCGAACAGCTAAGTGGCTCGCAGAGGAACTAGGCAAGAACCCTGCAACTGTGAGCAAGTGGTGTACCAATGTGTCTCAACCAGACCTATACACATTAGATAAGATAGCCATTCTGCTTGATATTGACAAACGAGAGCTTATAACAGGTAAAGATTAAAGCTATGACAGATATTGTACAGATTCAAGAATCAGAGTATGATGCAATTCTGCGACAGACTGTCGCAGTTATCGACAGGACAAGAGCTATGGTGGCAACAACGGTATGTTCTGCCATCGGTACCGCTCATTGGGAGATCGGAAAATTGCTTCACGACAAGAAGATTGAAAGTAAGCATGGAAGCGGCGTAGTAAATCGCTTGTCTTTTGACTTGAAGCAACGTTATCCACAGATGGGAGTTTCTCCAAGAAACCTGTGGGACATGAAGAAATTTTATGAACGATTCTGTAATAGTGAGCCAAAACTGCGACAGGCTGTCGCAGTTTTACCATGGGGACATACTTTGACCTTGATGCGCAAGTTCGGCGAAGATGATAATACCATATTATATTACGCGCAGGAAACTACGTCAAAAGGTTGGAACCGTGAACTTCTATATAGTGCCATCTCTCTAAACATGCACATGAGGAAGAATGAACCATCTGACAATAACTTCGAGCAGACTTTACCTGTCACACAGGCGATGTTTGCTAATGAAGTGTTCAGAAGCGGTTATAATCTAGGATTTCTTGGTGTAAAAGACCCCATCTTGGAAACAGAACTTGAAGCCCGACTGGTAGAGAAGGTAAAACAGTTCCTTTTGGAACTTGGCAAAGGTTTCACGTATATAGGCAATCAATACGTCCTAGAATACAATGGGAAACGGAGCAAAGTTGATATGCTTTTCTTCCACCGTGGCCTGCATTGCCTTGTGGCCATTGATCTGAAGATTGGAGAATTCAGACCAGAATATGCAGGCAAAATGAATTATTACTTGTCATTGCTTGACCGTCTGGAACGCAGAGAAGATGAAAATCGCTCTATCGGCATTATTCTTTGTGCTGAGAAAGATCGTGTGGAGGTGGAGTTAGCATTGGAGGATATGGGCAAACCCATTGGGGTGGCAGATTATCAACTGATTGTGCCACAAGAAGAATTAAAGAAAGTAGTAGCAGAAGAAATGGAAGCTTTTGGTAAGGAACTTCCTCTTTGTACGGAAAAAGAGGAGGATTAAAAAAACAAATATGATACTATAAGTGAAGCATTTTAACACTTGTAAGGATGAACTCGATTTTGATAGAAGAGGGATGATCTGGGAGTATTCACGAAAGAGCAAGAAAACGAAAAAAGAGAGCTTAAGAAACATGGCATTTACAATTATCTGTATTCATCCGATAGTAGGATGCAAATATCTAAAGATACTAAAAGAGGAAGAATATTATTTCTTCAATGATTGGTATCGAGAGGAGAATGGAAGTGTTGTAAGAAATAATGACGATGCATTCAAACGTCACTTCTTTGGTGAAAAGGTAAGTGTTCAGGCAGTTGTCGGAAAGAACGGTAGTGGCAAGAGTTCGCTTTTGGAGCTGATATATAGAATTTTGAACAATTTCTCATACGTGGCTACAGAAGGGGCCTATAGGGCAACTGCGGAAAGACTGTATTATATCAGAGAGATAAAGGCTGAACTGTATTATGAGTTGGAAGGACAACAGGGATGCATAAAAGTGGAAGATGATACGGTTACATTTACGTATGGCGACGAGGCACCTATAGAATTATACTTCCCCGGGAGCAGAAATTATGAGGAAACAGACGGCTGGCTTAACGCCAGGCCATTGGACGGGTATGAGCATAAGGTCATACGTGGAATGGAAAGACAAACAATATGGGAAATCATACAAAAGACACTTAATCACTTCTTCTATTCTCTTGTGGTGAATTATTCTATCCAATCTTTGAACCCTTGTGACTATGAGGATGAAGAAGCCTATGGAGATGATGCAGATGATTGGGCTGATAATTCTTGGCTGACGAGCCTATATAGGAAGAATGATGGCTATATGGTTCCTATTGGATTTGAGCCCTATAGAGGGAACAACCAGATAGACTTGGTAAACCAAAAGGAATTGGCAGAGGATAGAGTTGCGGCGTTGCTAATCGATGCTGAAAAACATGATCATAAATTGTTGCCAGGGTATAGTTATAGTTCGATAGATTTTACTTATGACCAAAAGTTTTCTTTAAGATTTGATCATCCGGCTGAAGATGATGATAATATCACGGATGCAATACAGAAAATAGCGGAGGACTTGAACGGTGAAAGAAGTAATCTCTTTTTTGAGTTCTATGGAATTGACGCGGGCTATAAGCAGAATGGTTGTCACTTCTTTAAGCGGGCTTTTATGTATCTGATAGATAAAACTTTCAGCGTAAGCCGTAATTATCCAGACTATGAAGATTACTCTGAACTTTCGGATGCTTTCTTTGACTTGGAGCGTGAACTGCTTCCACAAGAAAAAGATATGGTAGTCTCGCTTATAAAGAGAGTCAAGGAGGAACCATCGCATATCGGTATGAAAGTTCATCAGACGTTGCATTTCCTTGAGAGGCTTATTCATATTGATGAGGCTGAACAATATGAAATGGATGATAATGGATTCTCTTATGAAGAATACATACAGCATTTCTTCCCTGAAATGGATATTGAAGGCCCTAAAGCTATTATGGAGTATTACCCGCCGCCTATCTTCAGGAACTATATCTACCTGAAAAATGACATGGATCAGGAATTCATAGAGCTTCCGATGCTGAGTTCTGGTGAAAGGCAATACCTTTTCACACTATCAGCTTACCTATATCATTTGAGGAATATCATTTCTGTACCTGAGAATGCCGGAAGGGTGAAGTATCATAATGTCTGTTTGTTTGGATGAGATAGAACTTTGCTTCCATCCTGAATACCAGAGGCTATTTGTGGCAAACTTGCTTCAGAGTTTGGAGGACAATAAAGTGACAGATAGTGTAAATGTGAACGTGATACTAACGACACATTCTCCCTTTGTGCTATCAGATATTCCGCAGTGTAATATCCTATATCTTGAAAATGGGGAAGATGCAAGGGAACAGATGAAGGTGAAGACTTTCGCCTCTAACATCAATGAGCTGTTAGCTGAAAGTTTCTTTCTGAAAGGAGGATTTGTAGGTGAGTTCGCTAGTCAAGTGGTTAATGACTTGGCTAATTTCCTTTTGGAAAAGCAATGTAAACGCAGATGGGATATTGTGTCGGCAGATCAAATGATAGAGGCTGTTGGCGATGACGTTGTGAAGATACAGCTACGTAAGTTGTTTGTTCGAAAGTTCGGGAAAAATAATCAAGTATATAAGACGTGGGTGCAAAAAGAATTTGAGAGATTAGGCTTGAACCAAGAGAACCGATGAGAAGAATTCTGATTGATGATAGGATAAAGAAGCTTGCTGCTGAATACGTGACGAAACTGCCACTAGTGGTGGGTGATGTAAAAGCAGATTTGCAGATTTTGGCTGATGACTTAAAAAAAGAGTCAACAGAGATTCTGATATGTACACCTGAAGAGGGAAAGAAGGCAAAAGGCAAATCAAGCGTCAGAAAAAAGACGCTGCCCGATGCGATTGAGGCTGCAAATGCAGAGCAACCGCTGAAGGACAAACAGGAGAAATTTAAAGGCGTTAGTCATAAGGGAAGTGAATATCTCAGGGTATCAGTGTATGTTGAGAAGATTGTAGAGAAATATGACGATCTCAATAATATGCTGCCGTCCAAGTATGATGAATGCTTTTCTTATATCAATAGTGCTTTAAAAGGTGTCGCTATAGATGATATTTGGGTAAAGTTTAAAGGAAATAAGGATAAGCGACCACTCTATGAGGTGATAGTTGATGTAATGGGTTACGATAAAGTAAGAGCAGGGTTGATGCCTAACTATGTGAAGATGCTTGAGATTAGATCATGCATTTATTGTAATGCCCAGTTTGCTATGACAACGCTTATAGAGGATGTGCATGAGAAGATAAAGACAGGAAAGAGAGGACGCCCCAAAGAAGCGAGGGTGATACCATTGATGGGCGGTTACTATGAATTGGATCATAATAGGCCAAAGTCGAAATACCCGTTCTTGTGTACAAACTTCTATAACCAACAACCTTGCTGTGGATCATGTAACAAACGTAAATCTGCACAAGACTTGCCATACTCATTATATTATGAAGACGGTGAACCACATCCCTCCCCGCTTCATTTCGCTATTAGCCCACAGGATGTAATTGCTTTCCAGACAAAAGGAAAGTGTAGAGGAATAAAAGCATATCTTTGTGATGATGAAAAACCAGGCCAGCCTGTCGTAGCAAAGAAAGATGGAACCCTCGCAGAGCGTTTTAACTTTATTTTCGACATAGATAAGATTTATGCTGAACATGAAGATGAAGTAGAAGAATTGCTATGGCGTAATAGGATATATACAAAGGGAATTGTAGATGCTGCGAATCAACAATTTGCAGATTTGGATATTGAGGGATTTGACTTTGACAGATATATTCTTGGAACATACGCCAAGAAGGATGAGGCTTTGAAACGTCCACTTACGGTGATGAAGCAGGATGTCTGGGAGCAGATTATGAAAGTGGAATAGAATATGAGCGTGGAGAAATTAATTGGATCCTGGGAATTGAAAAGTAAGATTGGTAGCGGAGGCAATGGCGAGGTTTGGGAATGCACAGACCAAACAGGAAATGCATTTGCTATGAAAATCCTAACTAAGACAACAGGAGAAGCGTATCAACGATTCTTGGATGAGGTGAAAGTAATGCTTTCTCATCAAGGTGCCGATGGAATGTTGCCAGTGATTGACATCAATCTTCATGAATTAAATGGCTCAGAGCAGACTGAAAAAGATCTTTACTATGTTATGCCTTTGGCAATTCCTGCAAAAGAACGCTTGTTTGGATGTATCTTTGAAGAGAAATTGAATGCCATCAGGGATATCCTAAAGATGTTATGTCTACTTCATCATCAAGGTATTGCTCACAGGGATATCAAGATTGAAACATATTGATGTATCAAGAGCACTATGTGTTATCTGACTTTGGACTCGTTTTCTATCAAGATAAACCTCGTGTGACGAAAACCGACGAGCGTATGGGAGCAAGGAGGACATTAGCCCCAGAAATGGAACGGCCTGGCTCAAAGAATGCCGATCCGTTTAAGGCTGATGTATATTCTATTGCGAAAACCATTTGGGTGATACTGACAGAATATCCCGATAGTTTTGAAGGTCAATATAGTAGGAATCAAGTTACCAGACTTGAAGACAATGTAAGTGTCCAAGAGGCACATATTTTACACCATTAGGAGAATTGCTAGCAGAATGTACAGATGTGCTGCCTGACAATAGACCTAATATTGAACAAGTTTTGGCTAGGTACGAGGAATGGGAGAAAATGCAGGATGATTTTGCAAAAAGTAATCGCAGTCAGTGGGTTGAAGTAATTAAGGCGTTGTTTCCTTATTCAGTTCCGACACATGCCGAATGGACGGATATTAAAGAAATAAAAATGTGCTCAACATGATTAGTCACTATGACAGTTTGAATCATCTGTTCTTCCCCTCTGGCGGTGGATTAGACTTGGATGCTGTATTTGATTCTTATGAGGAGCATTGCTTAGAAATGGATTTTGGTGGGTTGAGGCAGATCTTCAACCCGAAAATCCTGATCTTCGAATCGATAGGTGAAGATTTGTTGTGGAATTATTTCCGAATAGAGTGTAATCCATTAGAGCCTGCACTTAAATCAGCTCCCAAAGACAGTTATGATGAAGGAGTATCAGAGATGTCACCGCTCGAGTATGAGGATTATGGCGTAATGGAAGATGGTGACCTCGCCAAACAAGATGGATATAATGTAACGGACTATTCTCGACAAGTAACTCGCCAATTAAAGGGCAGTTATGTGATATTCAGTAAAAACTCGCTATATAACAGGACTACGGGTACTTATGACGGCAGACATGACAAGATGAGTACTGAAACCTTTAGAGCTTACATCGAAAAAGCATATAATAAATATAAGAAAGCGGAGGAAAATGTCTTTCTCAATGACTTTTAAAATCCAATAAAGAATTAATTTTATTAAACTTAGATAGTTTATGGCAATATTTGAACCAAATATTTATATGAGGGAGATTAAAGAACTATATTCCGAGGAACTTGCCTTGTTGAAGCAGATTCGAAGCTATGGGAGAGAACATTCACAAGGTAAAATGGAGCGGGTTGAGAAGGTTAAGTTACTCTTGTTATTTCGTATCTACTCGAATCTGTATTCTTCTCTGCTCTTAACTGTGCAGGTCTTGAAAACTGGAAAGATTTCATTCTTTCAGTTACCGATAGGCTTGTTGTTGCGTTGTTGCTTTACCGATTGTTTGTTCGCCCTATACATACAGCGGGCTGGCAAGGAACGAGCTTACGAGGAACTGGATCTGAGAACAATAGAGTATGTCAACTCAATGTTGGAGCGCAAAGAGGTATACAGAGATCAGGTGAAAAGTACGGGAAAGATACTTGATGATGTCTTTATAGACCATTTGTGGGAGTTGACGATGGAAGACAATTTCTTGGGACTGCTGACACTTGACGACAATCTGGAAGAATTGACGGTAATAAAGCAATCGAAAGGACAACTGAAAGACGCTGGTTTCACTAAACAAAATAGTATTAAGACAAAGGATATTGTTGACTTCTTGGTTGCTATACCTGAACTCAAATCTGTGGCTATGCGATTATATCACTACTTCAAATATTTCTCGCAGTATGAGCATTTCTCAGAAAATGGGCAAGGGGATGTACTTGCATCAATGGAGAAGGATGGTAATGATAACATCCATTTGCCTTCAGCCATTAGGGCACTGGGTGTTGGGATGGAAGAGGTGATGAAGAATAGATTGTCAAAGATGAATAAATAAAGAGGTTAACACAAATAAGGATATGAGTACATTCGTATTAATGGAACTATGTAAGCAGAGTGGAGTTAAAAATGTTATATATCAACTTTTGGCTCCAAGCATAACTTTAAATCTCGATGAAGTTGAAGAAAATCGCAGCTATGCTGTGATTATCGATAAGGGTATTCGTTATTGTTTGACTGGTAATTCTGGTATATATGATGAAGAAGCCTCCTATGTGTTGTTGACAGATAGAACTCCTACGAAGCAAAAGCTCATTGACAATGAGATCAAGCAGAGAAAGTGGATAAAGCATCCTAATCAAATTGAGGCTTCACCCGATGATGTAATAAATTCAGGCTTATTAGTCAAAACGGGTGCTGAAACGGCTTAAAATTAGTAAAACGCCACGCTATAGGTCAAAACGGGTGCTGAAAGTGTGTCTTTTTAGTTGATATTCAGTATCTTTGGTTATTTGAAAATCTCAAAATTGCATTATGGACAAAAAATGTCCGTTATGCAACTCCCCCGTTGTAAAGAAGGACGGCAAACGAAAGCGTGCAACGTTACAGGTGCATGGCGTGCGGACACCGCTTTAGCGGCGGACGCAATATAACGAAAGAATACATTTGGGAGATGTATCCGCACGGCAAGCAGACCATAGCCCAAATTAGTGAAACCACAGGGCTGAGCGCATCGACGATCACACGCCGACTTGCCTCCGTCTCTTTAAATTGGGATCAGCCAAAAGTCGGGGGTTGCGGAGTGGTACATCTCGACGCGACCTATTTCGGGCGCAACACTGGTGTGCTGCTGGCTTTAGAAAGCGGAACCGGAAGGCTTCTTTATATGAAACATATCGCACACGAGCACATCAGCGACTACGAGGAAGCAGTGAGGCATATCGTCGGATGCGGATACCTTATCCTGGGGATTGTCATAGATGGTCTGCAAAAGCTGTTTGTTGTCCTTTCGGAATACAGGATACAGATGTGCCAGTTTCACATGGTGGCGATAATAAGGCGAAAAATGACTAAGAAGCCGCAACTTGAGGCAGGAAAGGAATTGCTGGAGCTGGCATACCGCCTGAAAGGCATGGACAAGGATACATTCGTCGGCGAGTTCGAGAAGTGGAAGGAGAAATGGCATGACTTCCTGAAGGAAAAGACTGTCAACGAGATCACAGGCAGTCCAGTTTACACCCATCAGCGACTCAGGTCTGCCATGGTTAGCATATCGACTTACCTGCCGTCCCTGTTCACATATGAGGATGTCGATGGTATGCCCAACACGAACAATATGATTGAGGGTACATTCACAGACATGAAGAAAACCTTGCGAAATCATCCCGGCATGATAGAAGATAACCGTAAGCGGATGGTGAATGGTTTTTTCTTGGCATATGCAAAATTTCATAATACAAAAGGAGACAACCAGTAAGGCCGTCTCCCGAATTGCATTATGCGTATTTGACGGCTTTATTCCTCGCGGAGTTGCTCCCCAGCAGAGCTCCGCTGCGCTTCAAGCCGCAACGCAAAATAAAAGAATTTATGTGAAACAGCCAAAAACGGGTGTTATTTTCAGCACCCGTTTTGACCTATAGAGAGCAAGCGCTCGCATCAAATGAGGGCTCAAAACTTCTGAACACATATATCCATCTGTACACCAGCATATTGCAAAGGTTTCAGCACCCGAATTGACCTATACGCCCAATTGTTTAATCCTATAGTCGGGAAATTTATTCTTCTCATTTTCATTATTTTCAAACAGCTTTAGCTGAAACTCCACATGCTGTTCACTATTACAAGGAGCGTATTTACAACCGATTATTACTCAATATTTTATAGATAATAAGTCAGAAATATGGTTGTTATTTTTTTTAATTGCACATTCTAAAAGGTGAAGATTTAACGCTTTTTATTGATTATTAACTCAAAAAGGACATCAACTTGGGTCGTTTCTTCTCTTTTTCCTTGCTATTCGTTTCCGATATTCCACTTTTGTTTTGGTCTATCTCATATGTACTGCAAAGGTATTGATTTTTGTTTGATATTGCTCCTTGCTTGCTCCTTGTCGTAGATTAATTTTCACACAGGAATTTTTGTTCTCTTTCTATAGGGGCTTGAAACAATCCATTTATTGGAAACAATTAAAGACGGAGCTGGTTTGCCCCAGTGCTTTTTAAGAAACAGGGCAATTATTTTATCTCCACAAAGGCTCTTGTTCCCAATTATGAGGAAAGCCTAATAAACGAGTTCTTACTGATGGGTATTTCGATAAAAGCTGCTTGAAATCTGCAACAAAAGTGTTGCCCATAGAAATGGAGTTAAGCCAATACACCACATAGCAGAGTTGCGGATAAAGTGTTTGTTCACGGAACGAGAAATCCGTAATCCATGTGTTTGGCATACGCATAGGCATCATTGGCTTGACAGGAAAGACCCGATTTGACAGTCTTGAATGATGGGCGCAGCAATTACGAAGTACGGGTCTGGGTACGGATTAAAAGGCTAAGTGATTATTTCCAGTCATTTAGCCTTTTTAATTATCTAATTTTTCCCCACATTTTCCCCACAGCTGTCTATTTATATATTTTAGAAACATGACTCCACTTTAAAAAGTGGATTAATTTGAATTAAACATATGCCTTGGAAAGTTTTTACGCAATCCTTGGCGTTAACTAACTTTGGCGACAAGTTGGCAAACGACCAGTTTATACAGCGTCTAAATGCCTCTTATTGCCTAAATATAGCCCCAAAGTGGGGCGATTCGGTCTTTGAACTATTTTGTTGCCATCTGGAGATCCATTTCAAGGTCATACAAGAAAAGTCGGCGCATGTTTATCCAAGCACACCTTGCGATAGCTTGCAAAGTATGCTTTATCTTTGTGCGGTATCTAGTCTTGTTGTTTCTCGTATGGAAGCAATATTGTAACACGGTTGCCTCGACATTGTTGCGTTTCTTCCTTTCCTCGAAAGGGATGGATTCAACTTTCTTGCGAACCTCGGCCTTGTCCACTTGCTCTTTGGAGAAGTATCTCCAAGTCCTTTTTCCATTTGGACTCTCAACAGGTATTTTCCATTGTCCATGTTTGACAGGTATTGCCGTTTGGACTTCTGCCGTTGTCTTGTCGGTGACTTGCAAGGTATGCTCATCCGTCATGTCCAAGTCAAATCGAGAAGGCTTTCCTTGTATGCCATTGGCGATGAACTCAATGCCGTTGTCCTCTGCGAACTTGCGATTCTCTTTACTTTGGTATGCTCCATCGGTATAGACCGTTTGCACGTCATTGCCAGTAACTTCCTTCGTGGAATCTATGGCATCTTGGACAAATCCATTGTCTGCAGCGGAGGCTCCCTTGACCTTCACGTCAGTGATAAGGCTCGGCTTGCCTGGCTCATCCGTGGTTTCTGTGATGTTGGTGCTGTAACCCTTCACCTTCTTCCCATTCTTTCCACGATATTCAGCATCTGGGTCATGTGGGTTTTGAAGGCTCTTGGCGCAGACCTTCTTCTTGTCTCGGACAGAGACGATGCCTTCCTCAGATTTGTCGTATTGTTCAGAGAACACACGGCTGAGAAGAGTATCAGTACCTATTATGTCATGAGTTAGAAGATAGTCAATCACGATACCCAATGAAAGAAGTCGCTTGCCCATGGTCTCGCTGTCAGTACGGTAAACGGTCTTAGCGGAATCCTCCTGGAAGAAATCCAATGCCTGCTGATGAACGAGTTGGTCATCAATGCGACTCAACGACTCCTCAGACACGCATTTAACAAAAGTCGCATGGATAATCTCATAACGAGAGTACCAAGCGATATTGCTGGAAATGAGTTTGCTGTCCATACGGATAGCCTTGCCGGAGATGCGATACTCAATAGCTTGTGCCTTGGTGATTTGCTTGAAGCATTTGTCAAAGAGGTTCACGCCTTTTTGCTCCTCATACTCGCAGATCTTACGGCGGAATCCATAATAAGAATCTATGGCTGGACACTGTTCATCAAGAGTCACCATGCCAAGGGCACGGCGATAAAGCAGATTGAATCGGCACTGCTCATACAACTGCTCGTCACTACAACCACATCCTTCTTTGAGTATCATCATTGAGACAAGAATGCGGATGGACGCATTTGGACGACCGACACGATTATCCTCTCGCTCTGTTGTATAGAGCGGTTTAAAAATGTCTTCGTCAACCTTGGAGGTTACTTCCTTGTAGAACTTGTTGTGCCAAGCTGATTCATCGTCGTACATACGACCCTCTCGCTCGCACATCAGTCCTGAAGGAGAGCTGAACAAGTTGAATTGTTTTGTCTTTGGACTCTTTTTGAACATATTCTTATATTGTTGTTTACGACTTCAAAATTAAGAAAAAAATCTCCAGACTACAAAAGTCAAAGAACGAATGAATGTTAAACTTTTAAACGAAACCACTTTTTAAAGTGGACTCAAACATATTTTTCCGTAAAGTTATGTACCTTTGTCGGCAAATAAAGATATTCTCGTCAAACAAATATAAATAATATAAACATGGAAAAAAACAGAAAAAAACAAATCGTAGTTTTGAGTATAGCTTTAGTTTGCATTTTCATCTTGGTATTTTCATTGTTCCATAAATCAGCGACAAAAGATAGCGCAAATCCTCCTTTAACAAATGTTTTGACTGATAGCATTTCTCAAATTGTCTCAGCTTGTCCTGGCGAAATTGGTGTGGCGGTTATTGTTAATAACAGAGATACGGTTAAGGTCAATAATAAGAGTGTTTATCCTATGATGAGTGTGTTTAAGGTTCATCAGGCATTAGCTCTTTGTAATGACTTTGACAATAAAGGAATTTCACTTGATACCTTAGTAAATATAAATAGGGATAAACTTGACCCAAAGACTTGGAGTCCTATGCTGAAAGATTATTCAGGGCCAGTCATATCATTGACAGTGAGAGATTTGCTGCGTTATACTCTTACTCAGAGTGACAACAATGCAAGCAACCTTATGTTTAAGGATATGGTTAATGTCGCTCAAACAGATAGTTTTATAGCCACACTCATTCCTCGTTCAAGTTTTCAGATAGCTTATACGGAAGAGGAAATGTCGGCTGACCATAACAAGGCTTACTCTAACTATACATCTCCTCTTGGTGCTGCAATGTTGATGAATCGTTTGTTTACTGAAGGTCTTATCGATGATGAGAAACAAAGTTTCATTAAGAATACGTTAAAAGAATGCAAAACAGGTGTAGATAGGATAGCAGCTCCACTTCTTGATAAAGAAGGGGTTGTTATAGCGCATAAGACAGGTTCAGGTTATGTTAATGAAAATGGTGTTCTTGCAGCTCACAATGATGTTGCCTATATATGTCTGCCTAATAATATCAGTTATACCTTAGCGGTATTTGTTAAGGATTTCAAGGGAAATGAATCACAAGCGTCACAATATGTTGCGCATATATCAGCTGTAGTATATTCTTTATTAATGCAAACTTCAGTAAAATCTTAAACTGCACTTGCTTTGATAATTAATGATAAACAATCTAAAAGCACTCTAATCGTTATCGGAGTGCTTTTAGATTACTAATCAAATTGCTTCTATTATAATTTGAATCCTCTACTTTTTCTTTCTTCCTGTTGCGGCACTCTTGCTCCATATCTAAGCCTGTGCCATTGCTCCCTGAACCAGTCGGCAATCGGCTTCCTGTTTATTGTCAGGTTCAGCCTGCTTTCATCGTCAGGGTCATTTTCCACCCTTAAAATATCATCCTTTATATCAAAGTTCCGCCTGTGTTGCTCGGAATAGATTTTACCGCTACATTTCAGGGCTTCTTTTTTGACTATAAGACTTTCAGTCATTTCTTTAGAGAATCCCAGCATGGCACAAAACTTTTCCATGCGCAGCATTTCCCTGAACATCGGAAACCACCTGAAAGCCTTGTCTATGATTCTGGCGAGCCGTGACAGTTCTTTTTCTTTCATGTCAAGTTCCTGCCTGTGCATTTCTCTGAGATTGTGGATTTGCGTATCATGCTGTTTCTGCATCTGCTGTACTTGGCTCTGCAATTTTTCAATATTGGTGTTCCGTTTTGAAACCTCGTCTTGCAGTTTCGTTGGCACGTTCCAGTTCTTTCAGTTTTCCACTCCCGAAAAGAGAAGCAACTCCACTAGTTATGGCTGTCGCTGCCGTGGTGGCTGTCTTCTTTAACTTGTCAGTGCGTATTTCTGATTTCACCTGTTTCAGTTCCTGCTCGGCAAGATTTATCTGTTCTTCTTTGTGCCGTTTGGCTGCATCCATGCGTTGCAGTTCAGCTTTCTGCTTCTCAATGATAAAGTCGTTCCGTTCCAGATGCTCCTTACCAGTGACAGCCTTTGACTGCCCGCGTTCCATCAGCAGGATGTCGGATGCAAGGGTCTGCATCTGCATCATGTCATCGTCATTGAGCTTTCGGCTCTTTCCTGTTTCGTGGTTCATCCAGTCGAAAACGATATGGGCATGATAGTTCGGCTTGAACCATCTGTCCCCGACTTTGAAGCTTTCCCTGTCTTCCGCTTCCGGCTGACCGTTCAGCCAATGCCCTTCATCCTTGTGCAGGAAGATTTGCAGCGGTGTGATTCCCCAGCGTCTTTGACACTCCTCACCGAATTTACGCACGTCTGCCAGTGTGGTGTCCGACCTGACAAGCAGCACTCCTTCACGTATGGGGGAGCATCCCGCAATCTTGACTATTTTACCGTTCTTGCCTTTGCGTTCACGCTCCTTTTCCTGCATGGCACGTCCGGTCTTTTCCTTTACCATCTGTCTGATATTGTCATAATGCATCCGCAAATCCGGACTGCCGAAGTCGGGATTTATCCACTGTTCGTTATCGGTGGATAGTTCAGGAACGACATAGATTCTGGACTCTCCGATGTGGCGCATGTATTCGGCAGTCCTCCTGTTGTGAGCCTCGCTCGATGCGATGTTGCAGGGCTTGATATGTATGCTTGATTTTGTTGCCATAGATACTTGTTTTTTGGTTTGTACTTTATTGTTTGCTTTTCCGCTGTCCGTAAACGCATGGGGTTCTTAGGGGTGCAACCCATAAGCGGAGATTGCAAAGAGAGGGTCACTCTTTGCTCTGGGTTCTCAGGGGAGAAACGCCCTGAGTGGGTCATTAGGGTAAAACCCTAATCCCCTCGGGAGAGCCCACAACTACGTAAGCGGAGCGTGTAGTTATAGTGGGCTATATCAATGGCAAGCCATTGTCTGCAAACTCCAGCCTACGGCTTCCGCTCTCCTCCGTCAGGGAGGTTTTTCATCATCGTTGCCGATTGGAGATGCACCGACCAGCACAAGGTCTAAATCGTCTATCAGTTTTTGCAGGACGGGATTCTTCTCTATCATCCGCTGGAGGATTCTCTCAGCCTCGACCAAGTGGTTGGCTGTACTCATCACCTTGCCCTCCCGTATCTGAAAGATAATCCAATCGGCTATGTCGATATGGGCTTCTTTTTGTTTCGGGGTGGCATTCCTTTCGATGATGTCCGAAACCACCACCTTACAAAAGTACATGCTCTCGGCTCGCTGTTTCCACTCGGCATAAGCATCGGCATCGGGAAAGAGAAGCACGGTTCGCCCTGACAGTACACGGAGTTTCTCTTCTCTCATCTGACTCTTACCACCCGTAGCCAGCCATACATAATCGGGGAAGATAGCAGAACCGATAACGGCACTCTTCTCGGATTCCACCAAGACCACCACCTTGTCGGGATGCGTTTTCAACAAGTGTTCCCCGAAAAGGCATTGGGATAGTTGCCAATCCTCTGCCAACACACGCTGCTTTTTCAATATGCTGTGTATCCAGTTCACTGCCGATGTCTGTCCTCCCTTGATACGGTGTCCGTCTTCGGGATTGTACTGCATCACCTTTCCCGTGCGTACCTTGCCCGTCCTGTCTATCTGCCAAAAGATAACAGAGCCGTCACGGGTAGCCCCCAAACGGTATTCCTCCAACAACCGCTTCAACACCTCTTTCGCCTTGTCGCCATAGTAGGAAGTAAGGAGTGTGAAGAGGAAACGGAAGAAATTGCTACGCTCGCTTTGCGACTTCTCCACATAGTGAGGGGGAATATAGCCGATGGCTGTCGGCTTACTTTGCTGCTTCACTTTCTTCTGCTCTGCTCTTTGCCTGTCAAAAGAGAAATCATTGGTAGTTCTGTGTTCAGGATGCTCTTGAAAATACTCTTTCGGAGTGTAGTGATACCCACAACCGCTTTCGTGGTTACATCTGCCGACCGATGGATGCAACGGCACATTATTTTCGTCCACGTAATAGACGAAAGAATGCCTGTCTCCGCATTTGGGGCAGGTATGCCGTGTTGCCGTTCCTTTATACTTCTGTAATGAATAATTGCCCATAGCTTAGTCCGTTTTTGATGGTTGATTGTCGGCTGTCCCATCCTGTCCCATTGTCCCACACTCTAAGGGTTGGGACAGTGGGACACTTGGGACACCTGCGTTTTTACTCTCTTTGCTGCGCTGGATGATACGGTTTACGGTGGACTTGCCACAATTCACCTGTGAGGCTATCTCCCTGACGGACTTGCCCGATTGGGAGAGTTGCAGAATTTGGCAATCCCTTTGGCTTGATTCATTGTCGCCCAATTTTTTCAAGTGTTCCTTTTCCGTGGAATAGCCCCTGAACACGAACTGCAAGAAAGCATCCACCTTGTCAATCTCGTAAACGATTACATTATCCGCATCATGAGAGAACGTGCCATAGCGCACTTTAAGCTGCTTCACATAGCGAAGCCCTCCGTCTTGGGCACTTTTTCCAATGGTGAACACGCTGTCAAAGAAATTGTAGAGCCGTTTGCTTCCGGCAAGGTCGTTGGATGTGATGGGACAATCCAAAGAGCGTTTGGGCGTATGTGCTAGGACAAGGATAGAGAGCGCATATCTCTTTTTGAGATTGTTCAGCTGAATCATCAGCCGTCCTGCGGCATCGCCTTTCTCCATGGCGCAACACAGGTAGGTAAGATTGTCAATGATGAAATCTTGCAGTCGGTCTGCACAGCCATCTGTTCAATGCCGCCTATGATAGCTTCCTCAAAGTTGGCATCCAAAAGCTGGTTGCAGTCAATAGACACCCGATAGAGTTTGTCGGGAAAGGTGTAGAGCTCTCCATGCTCGTTGGTATAGCGGAGCTGGAACTGCTTTTCGGACAGTTCAAAGTCCAGATACAGCACATTGTCGGTTCGGGCGATGCGGTCGGCTATCTGCACGGCAAGGATGGACTTGCCCACGTTGGAATCGGCAAACAAGCAGGAGAGTTCCCCCTCGTACCAAAAGCTGTCCCACAGCGCACGGGGCGTAGGCAATAACGATGCTTCAAGAATGGTTTGGTTTGCCGTCTTGATATTCATCATGCCTACACTGTCGGGCATACCGTTATGCGCTTGGGATGCTTTTGTGAGGTCGCCACGTATCAGGTTGATATAGTTCTTATCCTCTTCCATATCATTCACCAGTTACGTGGGTTGGGCTTGCGACGGTGGGAAGAGGATAAGGACTTGTTCAGTTCCTCGTCTGACAACGGTATGGGATTCTTTCGGGCGGTTTCCAGCCACTTGTCCAGTTCGTCACGGTAAAGGCAATAGCGTTTGCCGGGCTTGGTGGCAGGGATTGTCCCTTCTGACAGTTTCATGTAGAGCGTACCCTTAGGGATACCTAAATACTCTGCTGCCTCGTCCACAGACATGGGCACGTGGGTGTCCACCGTTTTGGCATTGTTCACACTGCGCTGCTCGGCGAGCAGGCTTTTCAGGCTCATCACTTCGTCTCGAAGCTGAGCGACAACCTCGGGGAGGTCGTTGAAGGTAAGAATTGATTTTTCCATTCGCGTACTCGTCTCTTTTGTAAGACTTGGCGCAAAGGACTGAAATGATATATCCGTGAATATCTCCACGACACGTCATTGCAAAATAATTCCCGAATAATTAAGCCCAGCCATAAATGACGGGTAAAATTACTCGGGAAACGATGTAAAACAGGCGGTTATGAGTTACCGGATGGTTGTCGTTGGTGTCGTGATTATCCTAATTCCGCACATAATCCTCGGGATAGTGGAAATCAAGTTTGCCGTTTTCGGGTTCATCAATGGGAATTTCCGTCTTTAACGGCTCTACCTTGAAATTCTTGATGGTTGATAAGTCTGTATCAGCAAACGATTTCGGGAAAAGGGCTTTGATGAACTTGGCACGGTTATCCCCATTGTAGTATCTCTTGTACAGGAAACGCTCAGAGATATTCCATACGAAGTGACGGAGTGGAATGTTGTTGATGTCTTTGGTAAACGGTCTTTGTATGGGCTTCGGGGTATAAGTGTTAAGATTCATCCATTTGTCCACCTCAGTACAGATGTGGTTCACGGTTTCTTGGTCGGCAATGCGAGGCAGGTAATAATGGCAATACTCCATGACCATGCGGATGCGCTCTTCCTTTTCCCGTTGCTCTCTGCTTGCGTAATTGGCACGGTTCTTTTCGTGAAGATCCGGGGCGATAGTAAGCTCTATCGGTTGTGTTTGGATAAGTGTCTCTTCTTTTGTCGGGGATGATTCGGGTACAGGCTCAGGGACTGATGTAGGTCCAGGCACAGATGTGGCTTCTTCAAGTGTATTTTGTGACAGTTCTTCCTGCACCTCTATGGCTTCGGCAATCGTTTCTTTCTTGCCGAACTTGATTTGTAGATTTCGTATGTATCAAAGATAAGTGTCTGAAAGGAGAGATAGAGCAACCATCCCAACAGGTTACAGCATACGAATACTATCCACCTGACAAAGTTGTCTTGGTTGAAGCTGTCCGCTATTACCAGCGTGGCAATGGAAGATATTAGGACGATGGCGAAGCCGACAAAGCCCAAGATGATGTATTTGTCCTTGATTGATGATTCCATATTTCGTTGAGAGATTGAATGTTCCTGTATTATTTTGTGCAAAGTTAATGCTATTTTTCCCAATTACTGCCCGTTATTTGCGGTTAGAACGGTCTTTTTCAATGTATTTCACGAAATGTCATCATATCATACTCTGTTTCATACTCTGAGGGGCTTATAAATGGTGGCATCAAGCCAAACATAGAGGGGCGATTATAGCCTTGTAGCCATAACCGCCCCTCTGAATACCTGTCAATGTGAGACATTTATGCCTCCTTGCGCTTCAAGGTTATCTTGTCCACCACCTGACACATCTGCTGCGCTGCTATCTTGGAATAGATTTGTGTGGTGGTAATGTTCTTATGTCCGAGATAGGCTTGGATGACAGCCATGTCCGTTCCCATTTCCACGTGCAGGCTTCCGAAGCTGTGGCGGGTACAGTGAAAGGTGATTTTCTTGGTTATCCCTGCTGCCGTGAGCCACCGTTGGAGTGGTCCTTGCAGCATCTTGTCCTTGAAATCCTCAAAGATAAGTCCCTCGCCCCGTTCTCCCAGCAGTCCATAGGCTTCATCACTGATGGGGTTATGCACTATTTCTTTGGTTTTCTGCATACGGGTGGTAACGAACATCCTGCCGTTGGTGTATGGTTGTATCTGCTGCCACGTGAGCTGTCTGATGTCGCTCTTTCTCAGTCCCGTAAGACAGGCGAAAAGAAAAGCTTTTTTCAAGACCTCCTCCTCACAGGGTGTTTCGGCAAGCCGTATCAGTTCCTCTTGGCTCAAATGCTCCCTGATGGTGGGAATGCACTCGATGCGGTCTAAGAAGCCGTTTGGGTTCTCCTTTATCTTCCTGTCACGGTAAGCGGTGTGCAGCACGGCACGGAAAGTTGACCAATAGCCTGCTGCGGAGTTGATGTGCAGCTTTTGGTTGGTGTGGATGGATTGGGGTGCATCAAGCAGGTATTCCATGAACTTGCGGCACAAATCCACATCCACCTCCTCAAAGGTGCATTTGCCGTTCACGAACCGCTGGAAATGCTTGTATACGTGCTGCCACTTGATATTCTTGCGGTCAGCCAGTCCTTTGAAATAGGCAAGGAAATCGCCCTTCATCTTGGTCTTGTCAAAAAAGCCGTTGTTTTCATTGAAAATGGCTTCGTAGCGCTGGTTGCGCAGGATGACCGCTTTCTTCATCATGCGTGCGTTGAAGTCCCGTTCCTGCTGGTTTGCAGGTTTGGCGAAGATGTAAATTCCTAAGGCTTCACGTGTAATCACTCTCATGGTGACATTGTCACGGTAGCCGGGATAGTAGTCAAGGCATAGTGAATACTGTGTCCCGTTCTTAATCTTGCGCTTACGCAAGGTAACTGTTTTGCATTTACTCATAATAATTATGTTTTAATTGGTTGTATACATTTTGGAGTTGTATCCATGTTTCCGATGGCAAAGGAACAACGTGAAATATCCGTGAATACCTCCACGATACATCATTTTGAAATAATTTTCGATAATCCCGATTTTTCACGGTTATTTGTTCCTTTCAGCCATGACACGCTCCACATCTGAGCGCAAAAGCAGGTTTTTCACACCCACCTTTATCTTTCGATGTGCTTCACCTTGACGATATGGCAGATGTTGGCTGACGAAAGACCATAGATTTGCTGCACCTGCTCAACGGTATAGTAGCGTTCATCGTTCACAAGGTCAGTTCTGCGGAGTTCGTTCAAATGTGATTTGGAGTAATAGGTACGCCCGTACTCTCTTTTAGTGGGTATCTTATGGCGATAGGTGTAGGCACGGAGTGCGGTCGGCTTCATGCCGAACAGTTCCTCCACCTCCTCGGTCAGTAGCCAGTCGGTAATTTCGCTAATATCAACTGCCACACCGAAAAACTCGTCAATATGCTTCTTGCTGTAATAGTTCTTTCCTGCGATACGGCAGATGGGGATATGGTTACGCTTGGCGGAAGTGTAAAGCCATGACTGCTTTACCTTAAAAAGGGACATCACCTCCTCGCCCGAATAGAAGTCCAACACTTCTTCGCTTTCCTTTTCCCTTTTTTCTCTTTTGGCAGGTAAGGAAGATGAAGATGATTTCCTTGGTGTGGAGGTGTTGCCGGGCAGGATGCGGTGATAGGGATTGCCCTCCAACATCTGCTCGATGTCGGCTCTGCGGATGAATGCCATGCGGTTGCTGATGCGTGAGGCTTTCAGCTTGCCGATGGCTACAAGTTTGTAAATGTACTGTCGGGAACAGCCCATGAGGATGGCTGCTTTGGAAAAGGTGAGATACTCCTGATGCTGTATCTCCATCAAGGGTTGGGCGACTTTGAAGAGGTTGTTCTTCTGCATCACTCTGGCTCGTTTGGCTTCTGCCTGACAAGCCTCACTGCAATATCTTTGCATACCGCTTCGGGTTACAAAGGACTTGCCGCAAAAACTGCATTTTCTGGTTGCTTTCATACCGTTTATCGTTTAATGGTTCATTTCTTCAATCCTATATCTCTGAAATGGTAAACGGATGTGAACGGAAGTCAACCATTGTCGCTTTTCTACACAGTGTGACTGTTTCCGCATATCGGGGCGGTTATTGTCGCTTGTCGTAAACGGTTGTAAACCCTTGTCAACTGTCTGCACGGTGTGACAAAAAACAAGCCCCGCAAATTCTCCACGTCAGAAATACGTCTCAAAAATATGTGGAAATTTGGGAAGCGACAAATGGCAACCGAAAAGTGTTAAATTTTAGAATATGCTGGTAATTAAAGATTTACACTCGGATATTTCTGATTAGTTTGGTTGTTCTATGGTTATAAATACATATGGTGAAAGCATCCCAACCAATAGTTGTTACTCCCTCTGGTATTGTCACGCTCTCCAACGATGAGCAACCATCGAAGCATTGGTCAGGAATTGCTGTTACCCCTGATGGAATCTTGATTGTTTTCAACAATTTGCAAGCTTTGAAAGCGCTGTAGCCCAAAGTTGTCAACGACTCGGGAAGCACTACAGATTCAAGATTTTGACATCCAAAGAAAGCATTGTAGTCTATACTTGTAATGCCTTCCGGCATAGAAACGCTCATCATGACACTGTTTTGGAATGCGTAGCTTCCGATTTGTTACAGAATATTCCGTGCCGTTGTTGGTGACTGTTTCTGGAATAACGATTGAACCGAAGTAGTATTGTTATTTTCATCGGAACGTGTCACTTCAACCGTGTTGTCGCCAGTGATATTGTAGTAGATACCGGCCGACTCAAAGCTGTAGGCGGCGGCTGAGAGTGAGGTGGCTATTGCCGATGCGAGCAGCAAGAGCCGAAAACATCGTTGTTTAAACATAGCTTTTTTGCAGGTTATTGGTTTGTTGTTTGTTAGATTAATGGCTTGTGCAGCAGCCTTTCCTTAAATGGAAAAGCCGCTTGCGTGTGAAGAAAACGTAACAATGTGTCTATGTCATCCCTAAGTTTGTCTTTGTGTTTCCTGGTCCTCTTTAGAAACTGTTAATAATTGAACATAAAAAAGGTGTGAGGATCATTTTTTTGCTCTTATCCTTAAATCAGGCTCTCGCATAGCCCCTTCCGTAGATAAAAACAATAGCCCCACACCGAATATGCCACAACACACGCATCAGCACCACTGCCGACACGCGCGCAAATAAGCAAATTAGCGCAGGTGCCATTGTCAATCATCTTCACGAAAGATTCAAATTTGCGAGATTTGATTTAAGAAGACAATCACAATAACACCTATTTTCTGCAAAGCAAGACTCTGCAAGAAGTGGGGCTACTGTAGAAAAGTTTATAAATATTTATTCGCCACATTTATGCCGATAGAATTGCCTGCAATCCCAAAAGTATCCCAACAGCCAACTCTTCAGCCGCATAAGGACACCGCAAATATAGTGCTTTTCAAAAAGATAATGCAACATTTATGTGTTAAATTTTTACTGACGCCAAAAAAATCAACTTTTTTTATTCACCTTATAAAATAGGTGGCATCTTGACCGCGTGAGCGCATAGTGACTATCTTTGCACAACACAGGCGGCATCTTGACCGCGTGAGCGGTCGCGTCTGCAGTTAACCCCCGACAGCGTCGGGGGGAACGCCAACAGTGCGGAATGCGCCGCGTGAGCGCCGCCGCTGAAGCTCTCCTTGCACTATCTTTGCACAACACAGGTGGCATCTTGACCGCGTGAGCGGTCGCGTCTGCAGTTAACCCCCGACAGCGTCGGGGGGAACGCCAACAGTGCGGAATGCGCCGCGTGAGCGCCGCCGCTGGCGCTCTCCTTGCACTATCTTTCCACAACACAGGCGGCATCTTGACCGCGTGAGCGGTCGCGTCTGCAGTTAACCCCCGACAGCGTCGGGGGAACGCCAACAGTGCGGAATGCGCCGCGTGAGCGCCGCCGCTGAAGCGCATAATGACTATCTTTTCACAACACAGGCGGCGGCTCGGAAAAACATTTTCAAACTTGTTTGAAAATGTTTTTCGCTCACCTTGCACTATCTTTTCATAAAATAGGCGGCGGTTCGGAAAAACATTTTCAAACAAGTTTGAATGTTTTTCGCTCACCTTGCACTATCTTTGCACTGTTATTACGTAATAAAGAATGAACAAGTCTGACAGTGTGGTGATTATTCCCACATACAACGAAAAAGAAAATATCGAGAACATCATCAACGCCGTGTTCGCGCTTCCGGTGATGTTCGATGTGCTGATTATCGACGACAACTCTCCCGACGGGACTGCCGCCATTGTCGAACGGATGCAGAAGCAATGGGACGGCCGCCTGCACCTGCTGAAACGCAGCGGAAAGCTGGGACTCGGCACGGCTTACATCATGGGCTTCAAATGGTGTCTTGACGCCGGATATGAGTTTATCATCGAGATGGACGCCGACTTCTCGCATCCGCCGAAGAAACTGCTCGAACTGCGACAGGCGTGCCTCGACGGCGCCGATGTGGCTATCGGATCGCGCTACGTTTCGGGTGTCAACGTGGTGAACTGGCCTATGGGACGCGTCATTATGTCGTACTACGCTTCGGCATACGTCAGAATCGTGACGGGTATGAACGTGCGCGACACGACGGCTGGCTTTGTGTGCTACCGCCGCAACGTGCTCGAGGCTATCGACCTCGACAAAATCCGCTTCAAGGGCTACGCGTTCCAGATTGAGATGAAGTTCACGGCGTTCAAGATGGGATGCCGCATCAAGGAAGTGCCAATCATCTTCGTGAACCGTGTGCTCGGAACGAGCAAGATGAACAGCAGCATCTTCGGAGAAGCGGTGTTCGGCGTGTTGCAGCTGCGCATCCGCAGCTGGTTTAAGAAATACCCTCAACTCGCCAAGCATCAATAGCTTATGAAGACAATAATCTACAATGCCGACATCGCCAACGAAGGACGTCTGACGCGCGGATACATCGTTATCGACGACGAAATAATCGCCGAAGTGGGCGAAGGCGAGCCGGCAGCGGCGGTGATGGCTGAATGCGACGTGCGCAACGACGTCGACGGAGCGCTGGTGATGCCGGGCGTAATCGACGACCAGGTGCACTTCCGCGACCCCGGACTCACACATAAAGCCGACATCGCAACCGAGTCGGCAGCGGCGGTGGCTGGCGGCGTGACTTCTTACATGGATATGCCCAACACCGTGCCGCCGACAGTCACCATCGACGCTCTCGAGGCTAAAAACCGAAGAGCGCAGGAGGTGTCGGTGGCAAACTACGGATTCTTTATCGGCGCGACCAACGACAATCTGAAAACGCTGATGGCGGTGGACTACAGCTACACGCCGGGAGTGAAACTCTTTCTCGGCGCGTCGACGGGCAACATGCTGGTCAGCGACCGCGACGCTCTGCACGACATCTTTGCCGAAGTGCCCGCGCTGGTTGCCATCCATTCGGAGGACGAGCAGCTGATTCGCAGAAACCGCGAATTCTACATTAAAAAATACGGCGACGACCTCCCCGTGAAGTTCCATCCACTGATACGAAGCACGGAGGTGTGCTACAAGTCGACGGCACGCGCCGTGGAATGGGCGGAGAAATACGGCACGCGGCTCCACGTGCTCCACGTGTCGACAGCTCGCGAGCTGGAACTGTTCGACAACCGTCCGCTGCTGGAAAAGAAAATCACCGCCGAGGTGTGCGTCCACCATCTGTGGTTTACCGACGACGACTATCCTCGCCTCGGAAACCTTATAAAATGGAACCCCGCCGTGAAGTCGTGGGACGACCGCAACGCGCTGCGCAACGGGCTGAGGCAGGGTTATCTCGACATCGTGGCTACCGACCACGCGCCGCATCTGCTGTCGGAAAAGCAGGGCAACTGCCTGAAAGCGGCGTCGGGCGGACCGCTCGTGCAGCACTCGCTGCTGGTGATGCTCGAACTGGTGCGCGAGAAGGTGTTCACGCTCGACCTTGTGGTACAGAAAATGTGTCACGCGCCTGCCGACCTCTTCGGCGTGGTGCGACGCGGATACCTGCGCCCGGGCTACTACGCCGACATCGTGGTGGTCGACCGCGAGATGCCGTTCACCGTCAGAGCCGAAAACATCCTCACAAAATGCGGATGGTCGCCGTTTGAGGGCTACACGTTCCACAACACGGTGAGACAAACCTACGTCAACGGAAACCTTGCGTTCAACCAGGGTGTGGTCAACAACTCGGTGCGCGGACGGAGACTGAGGTTTGACAACAACACAAACAAACGATAAGAGAAAACTTTACGACAAAGCAATTTTATGGAAACTGATATTACAAAGGGATTGAATCAACAGCAAGTGGCGGAAAGCAGGAATCGCCACGGCGACAACGTGCTGACGCCACCGGAGAAAGCATCGGTATGGACGCAGTTTTTGGAGAAATTCAAAGACCCGCTAATCAAAATCCTGCTCGTGGCACTCGTTCTGTCGATAGGCATCGCCTGCTACGAGGCTTTCTGGCTCAACGCCGGAGGAAAGGCGTTTCTTGAGCCGCTCGGCATCTTCCTTGCCGTGACGCTCGCCACCGTAATCGGATTCGTCATCGAGCTGAACGCTAACAAGAAATTCGAGATGCTCAACCAGATGAACGACGACGCGGCAGTGACCGTGGTGCGCGACGGAAACATCACGCAGGTGGCGCGACGCGACATCGTGGTGGGCGACGTGGTGATTCTCGAAACGGGCGACGAGGTGCCTGCCGACGGCAACCTTGTCGACTCTGTGTCGCTGAGCATCAACGAGAGCACGCTGACCGGCGAGCCGGTAATCAAGAAGACACACATCGAGGCTGACTTCAAAAAAGACGCCACCTACCCTTCAAACCGCGCGCTCAGAGGCACCACCGTGACTGAGGGCCACGGCACGATGCTGGTTGACGCGGTGGGCGACGCAACGGAATACGGAAAGGTCTACGAGGCGGCGCAAATCGACAACGGCGTGAAAACTCCGCTCACACTGCAGTTCGAACGGCTCGGACGGCTGGTGTCATACGCAAGCTACACTATCGGCGCGCTGATTATCGTAGGCCGCCTTTGCATCTACAACTACGGCGCGGGATTCGAGTGGATGGGCTTCATCGAATACCTGCTCACCACGATTATGCTCGCCGTGACGCTGATTGTGGTCAGCGTGCCCGAGGGTCTGCCGATGAGCGTGACGCTGAGCCTCGCGCTGAGCATGAGACGGATGCTCGCAACAAACAATCTGGTGAGGAAAATGCACGCCTGCGAGACGATGGGTGCAACAACCGTGATATGCACCGACAAGACGGGTACGCTGACTCAGAACCAGATGAGAATCTACGAAACGCAGTTTGCCGCCCTGGGAAAATCGCAGCAACTTGCCGACAACGACGAATCAAGGCTAATCGCAGAGGCAATCGCCGTAAACTCCACGGCATTCCTCGACCGCGGCGCCGACCGGCCAACCGTGGTGGGAAACCCTACAGAAGGCGCGTTGCTGCTATGGCTCAACGACCAGCACACCGACTACAAGCCGCTGCGCGACAACGCTGCCGTGACGGAGCAGCTGCCGTTCTCCACGATGCGCAAATTCATGGCAACGGTGGTCGACAGCGGCGTCTGCCCGGGCAAGCGCATTGCCTACGTGAAAGGCGCGCCTGAAATCGTAATCGACAAATGCCGCAACTTCCCCGACGGCGTGACAAAGGAGCAGCTGCGCGAGGCGCTGCTCGGATACCAGCAGAAGGCGATGCGCACCCTCGGATTCGCATACCAGGAGGTGGGCGATGGCAAAGCGGTGGAGGGCGACTCGCTCAACGCCGACAACCTGACGTTTATGGGCATCGTGGCTATCTCCGACCCCGTGCGCGCCGACGTGCCGGCGGCTGTGAAGGAGAGCATCGACGCTGGAATCAAAATTAAAATCGTGACGGGCGACACTCCGGGCACCGCAAAGGAAATCGGACGGCAGATAGGGCTGTGGGACGACAAAACCGACAACGACAGCAACATCATCACCGGCCCCGACTTCGCCGCCCTCGACGACAACGATGCCGCCGACGCGGCACGCCGCATAAAGATTATGTCGCGCGCGCGTCCTACCGACAAGTCGAGACTCGTCGGACTGCTGCAACAGCAAGGCGAAGTGGTGGCTGTCACCGGCGACGGAACAAACGACGCCCCTGCCCTCAACGCCGCACAGGTGGGACTGTCGATGGGCGACGGAACATCGGTGGCGAAGGAAGCAAGCGACATTACAATCATGGACAACTCGTTTGCAAGCATCACAAGAGCCGTGATGTGGGGACGGTCGCTCTACCAAAACATCCAGCGGTTCATCCTCTTCCAGCTGACCGTAAACCTCGTGGCCTGCACCATCGTGCTGATTGGTGCATTCACCGGACAGCAGTCGCCGCTCACCGTCACACAGATGCTGTGGGTAAACCTGATAATGGACGCATTCGCCGCCCTCTCGCTCGCTTCGCTGCCGCCAAACGAAGCCGTGATGCGCAACAAGCCGCGACGACTCAACGACTTCATCATCAACCGCACGATGAAATGGTTTATAATCGGCGTCAGCGCTGTGTTTGTCGTAGTGCTGTTCGGATTCATGCAGTATCTGAAGGCAAACCAAGTGGACTCGCTCGACGGCTTCAACCTGTCTGACTTCTTCGCAAGCTACCTCAACTTCAGCAACGCCGAGATGAACGCATACGACGTGACGATGTTCTTCACCTTCTTCGTGATGCTGCAGTTCTGGAACCTCTTCAACGCCAAAAGTTTCGAGAGCGACTACTCCGGATTCAGCCGTCTGCGCGACAGCAAGGTGTTCTTCCTCACTGCCGCGATAATCATCGTCGGACAGGTGCTGATTGTCACCTTCGGCGGAGAAATGCTCAACGTAGTGCCGCTCGGGTGGAAAGACTGGCTGAGACTGATCATCGCATCGTCGGCGGTAGTGTGGATAGGCGAGCTCGTGCACCTCGTGCTGCGGCTCAAACACAAAAAAGCACAACTCTCTATGGGACTCGTTTACAACAAGAACAAGCTCGACATCGAAATCCTCTCGGAGGAAAAGCTGGAGAAGAACGAAGGCAAACTCTGCGACTTCGTTATAATCCCCGAAAGCCAGGACGAGTCGGCCGACAACAGCGACAAAGAAAAAAGCGAATAACGCTCCCCCCCCTACTTCTCAAAAAGCCTCCCCTCGGAGGCTTTTTTTGTCCCGCACTTACACGCAGCTGCGCGCGCATGAGGCATAGGCATAAAAAAATTGATTGTCTCCCGACAACCAATCTTAATTAACCTTAAATCTAATACCATGAAAAACACATTGCAAAGGTATCGAGTTTTGACTAATCCACAAGCGTTAGCCTAAAAAAATATCGCACATTGGCAATAGTTTAACTTACGTGGGCAGATTTGTTGCCCAAGTAAGCATAAGAGAACACAAAAACAAGTCAGAAATACGCCAATTCCGCAACACACACTGCGGTTATTGACAAATAATCGCTAACTTTGCAGAAAACAAACACGCCAATGATAATCAAAGACGCGAAATTCGTTATAAGCAACTCCGATGTGAGGAAATGTCCGGAAGGCGACACACCTGAATATGCATTCATCGGACGGTCGAACGTGGGCAAATCATCGCTCATCAATATGCTGACCGGCCGAAAAGGCTTGGCCATGACTTCGTCGACCCCAGGAAAGACTATGCTCATAAACCATTTTCTAGTCAACGACAGCTGGTATATCGTCGACCTCCCTGGCTACGGCTACGCAAGGAGGGGCAAAGACGCCCGCGAGAAGCTGCGCACGATGATCGACTCTTACGTGCTCCACCGCCATCAGATGACCAACCTGTTTGTGCTCGTCGACATACGCCACAAGCCGCAAGCCATCGACCTCGAGTTTATAAACTTCCTCGGAGAGAACGGAATCCCGTTCAGCATCGTTTTCACGAAAGCCGACAAACTCGGTCCGATAGCCGGAAAAAAGATGGTGGCGGCATACAAGGAGGAACTCTCGAAGCTTTGGGAAGAACTGCCGCCGATATTCATCACTTCAAGCTCCGACTTCCGCGGCCGCGAAGAGCTGCTCGACTACATTGAAAGTATCAACAAATCACTCTGACAAGCTATGGCAAACCACAATACAGAACAAGAATTTGCAGCGGCGATAAAAGATTGCCGCGAGATTTTCGAGAAAAAACTGAAAGACTACGGCGCGGCGTGGCGCATACTCCGACCGTCGTCGCTCACCGACCAGATTCTAATCAAAGCTTCTCGCATCCGCTCGCTCGAAACCAAAGGCGAGGCGATGGTGAACGAAGGCATACAGCCGGAATTCGTGGGCATCGTCAACTATGGCGTGGTGGGACTGATACAACTGGAGCTCGGCGCTGCCGACCGCGTCGACATATCCGCCGAAGAGGCGCTCTCGCTCTACGACAAATGGATTGGCGAGACCACACGGCTGATGCTCGCCAAAAACCACGACTACGACGAGGCGTGGCGACTGATGCGCGTCAGCTCATACACCGACATGATTCTGTCGAAACTGCAACGCACCAAGCAGATTGAAGACCACAACGGAAAGACAATCATCTCCGAAGGCATCGACGCCAACTATATGGACATGATTAACTACGCTCTGTTTGCGCTCATCAAACTGAGTTATGACAAATAGCCACTCTTCGACTCCGCATTGGCGGGAAACTGCCGCAAGATGGACTGTGCTGGCGCTGAGACTGGCGGTCGGCGGAACGTTTGTGTTCTCCGGACTTGCTAAAGCTATCGACATCTGGGGCGTTGGCTACAAAATCGACGACTATCTGGCTGCGTTCGGATGGTCGTGGGCAATGCCGTTTGCCGGAATGATGGCGGTGGCGTTGCCGCTGTTTGAGTTTCTTGCCGGACTGATGCTCGTCATCGGCTCGTTCCGACGCGCCACGGTGATTGCTCTGCTGTGCTGCATGGCGTTCATGCTGCCGCTGTCGGCCTACGTGATGGCTTGCGACCCTGTCCCCGACTGCGGATGCTTCGGAGAGGCATGGACTCTCGGAAACACGGCTACGTTCTGGAAAAACGTGGCGCTGACGGCCGCCCTCGCCTATCTGCTGTTGCGCAACAAGAGGCTGCGCAGCCTCTACGGTCCTGCCGTGCAATGGCTCACGCTCACCATGCCTGCCATCGTGGCGATGATTGTTATGGCTTACGGATACTACTTCCAGCCGATGATCGACTTCCGCCCAAACAAAGTGGGAACCGTGCTGACCAACTCCGGCGAATCGTTCGACGACAGCAACTACGTGTTCATATATGAGAAAAACGGAGTCACAAAGGAGTTTTCAATCAGCAACTTGCCCGACACGTCATGGACGTTTGTCGACCGCAGGGAAACCGTCGTGAACCACGAAGCCGACAAGAAGGCTTCGCCAATAACCGCCTACGACGGCGACAATTCCGCCGCCGACAACCTCATCCCGGAAAAAGGCGTGACTCTGCTGCTGCTGAT
Source organism: Bacteroidales bacterium (assembly GCA_022009815.1). Taxonomy (GTDB): domain Bacteria; phylum Bacteroidota; class Bacteroidia; order Bacteroidales; family Muribaculaceae; genus Limisoma. The sequence goes on along the minus strand of CP091725.1, from coordinate 2,124,439 downwards.
TCCCGACATCGAGGAAATAAACTCGCTGACAAACTTCCGCCTCAACGACATCAACGACCTCGCCGCCGACAGCGGATACCAGATGATATGCCTCACGGGCTCTGACGAAAAGCAACTCGACGAATGGAGAGAACTGTCGATGGCCGACTACCCCGTATACCGCATGGACGACAGCCAGCTGAAACAGATTGCTCGCGGAAACCCGGCGGTGGTGATCGTGGCCGACGGAAAGATTGCCTACAAGTCGTCGTTTACCGACTTCTATGCCGACTTCGACAACGCCACGAAAGGCAAACACCTGGACATCAAGACCTACACCGAATCGATGGGCGAAGACTACGAATACTTCCTGTCGCTGATGCTCGCGCTCGCAATCGGCATGGCGGCTCTGCTGACAATCAACAGGGCTCCGCTATTCTTCAAACTCGCAAGGCTGAAGAAAAACAAGTAGAAAAAAGCTCCCGACAACAGGCAGCCCTCCCCCAACGCCACCGACAGCGACCTGAACTGACGCTTTTTAACGCTTTCATTGCGAAAACCAAACACTTGTTTATCGAAAAACCAAAAATTTGCACTACCTTTGCACCCGAATATGAGGCATCAAAAAAACTTGCCGCATATAGGGAATTTGTTCAGAAATTCAGAATTCTAAAAAAATATTACAAAAAAATGAGAAAAAAACATTGTAGCAGGTAACTGGAAAATGAACACGACACTTCAAGAAGGTGTCAAATTGGCAACTGAAGTCAACGACGCTTTGAAGAGCCGCACTCCTAACTGCGACGTTATCATTTGTGTGCCTTTCACCCACTTGGCTTCGGTCAAGGCGGTTATCGACGACAGCAAACTCGGTCTCGGTGCAGAAAACTGCGCTGACAAGGCCAAAGGCGCTTTCACTGGCGAAGTGAGCGGCGCTATGGTTGCTTCAACTGGTGCTAAATACGTGATCCTCGGTCACTCTGAGCGCCGTCAGTACTACCACGAGACTTCTGAAATCCTCAAAGAAAAAGTGGCTTTGGCTTTTGAAAACGGCCTTACTCCTATCTTCTGCATCGGCGAGGTGCTCGAAGAGAGAGAAAACGGCACATACTTCGACGTTGTGAAAAAGCAGGTAGAGGACGCTCTGTTCCACCTTTCTGCCGACGACTTCAAGAAAATCATCCTCGCTTACGAGCCGGTTTGGGCTATCGGCACTGGCAAAACTGCCACTGCTGACCAGGCTGAGGAAATCCACGCTTTCATCCGCAAGACAATCGCCGACAAATACGGCAACGACGTGGCTGAGGAAATCTCAATCCTCTACGGCGGTAGCTGCAAACCGTCAAACGCCAAGGAAATCTTCTCGAAGACAAACGTTGACGGCGGTCTCATCGGCGGCGCCGCTCTGAAGGCTGAAGACTTCATGGGCATTGTAGACGCTTTTTAATAAAGCATAAACAATTTACATACTTACAGAGACTGCAAATGTGGTGATTTTTCACTACATTTGCAGTCTACTTATTTTGACGCTTCTTTTGACAAAAAAACTGATGAAAAAACAACACTTCGCAATCCTCGCGGCTGCCGCCTTCATAACGGCGGCGATGGCTCCCGCCTCAGCGCAGCCGGGCAAGCACAACGTGCGCTCAATAGCCGACACCATCCGGACAAACTCCAACGGACGGGTGACAATCACATGCAGCGACGGTGTGGAAGCGCTGGCCGTAATCGACACCACCGAAGTGAGACAGCCGTCAGTAAGACATGAGAGCGACACCGACGAATCGCCTGCCACAACCACGCAGCGACGACACGCCGTGCACCGCGCCGGATACCGCATACAAGTGTATTCCGACAACAACCAAAGGCAAGCTAAAGCAAAAGCGCAGCAGATTGCCGCCAACATCGGAAAGCAATTCCCAAGCTACGGGCTCTATCTCACATACAACGCCCCGTACTGGAGACTCAGAGTGGGCGACTTCACAACACAAGAGGCAGCACACTCGGCTTTAAGAGCGCTCAGAGCAAAATTCCCAGCACTGGCGGGCGACATGCGCGTGGTTAGAGACAGAATTAAAGTTTACGAATAGCATAATTTGAATGGACAACAAGAAACAACTTGACGGTTTAGACATTGAGAAAGTAAACAAAATTGCCGAGCACTACGAAGCAATCCTCTCGCTGCTCGGCGAAGACACCTCCCGCGAAGGGCTGGTGAAAACACCTATGCGCGCCGCAAAAGCAATGGCATTCCTGACTTCCGGCTACCGCAAGGACGCCGACAAAATCGTGAAATCCGCTATATTCAGCCACGAAGGCTCACGGATGGTGATTGTCAAAGACATCGAGTTCCATTCGCTCTGCGAGCACCACATACTGCCTTTCTTCGGGAAAATAGCAATAGGATACATCCCTGACGGAAACATCGTGGGACTAAGCAAAATCGCACGCGCGGTCGACGTCTTCGCCCGACGGCTGCAAGTGCAGGAACGCATGACACGACAAATCTGCGACCTGCTGACACGCGAACTCTCAGCCAAAGGCGTAATCGTATTCTGCGAAGCAACCCACATGTGCATGCGTATGCGCGGAGTGGAAAAAGAATGCTCCACAACGCAGACCATCGAATATTCCGGAGTGTTCGAAAAAATTGAATACCGACAGGAATTCCTCTCGATGCTCAAACAATAATGCAGCGGAAAGCCCGAAAATCCGAAAAAATTCAGTAAGTTTGCCACAACGAAAAAACAACAATAAAAATATAATTCTCAGACATGGAAATTACAGGTAAAATCATCGTAGTCCTTCCGCCTCAGAGCGGCGTTTCTCAAGCAGGAAACAACTGGAAGAAACAAGAATACGTGCTCGAAACAGAAGAGACATACCCTAAAAAAGTGCATTTCGACTTCTTCGGAGAACGCGCCGACCAATACAACTGGATCAAAATCGGCGACCGCATCCGCCTAAGCTTCGACATCGAAAGCCGCGAATACAACAACCGCTGGTACACAAGCATCCGAGGCTGGAAAGCCGAAAAAGCCGACGATGCCGCCGCAACTCAAGCCCCGGCCGCGCCAAGCCCCGCAGCACAGCCTGCGGCACCGATGCCAGACTTCACACAACCTGACAGCAACAGCAGCAGCGACGACCTTCCTTTCTAAACGGACGGCAAGCACAAATCGAGTAGGAGGAAAACAAAGTAGTTTTTCTCCTACTTTCGTTTTCCGACCTCTCACACCACCGTACATGCGGTTCCGCATACGGCGGTTCCTATTTGGGTGCCATTCGATGTATGAACCCATCAGTGTAGCATAGCCTGCCATGCTCAACTTTTCGTTGGTTATCGCACGACATAGTATGTAACTGCCAGCTATGCGCCAATCCCCCAAACGACTATTGCCCCACATGTAAGCTTGGTATTTATCTATACCACACTTTATCAAGTTGGCAATTCTCGTTTTCACCCTCTTCCACGACTTCCATATACACATACGTAGCCGTCGCCTTAGCCACTCGTCAGTTTCCATGAGGAAACGTTTCATGTTGGCAAGGTGATAGTAACCTACCCATCCCCTTATGTACTCTTCAAGTTTTTGCTTCCTCTTGGCATATCCCCAACCATTGCTTCGGGAAGTCAACTCCTTGAGTTTGGCTTTCATCTTGGATTTGGCTTTGGGTGTACCGTGAGTTGGCATTTGCCTTTCATTACATAAAAGGAGTAACCAAGGTATTTCACACCTTGCACATAGGACACAACTGTCTTGTCCCTGTTCACCTTCAGATGAAGTTTTCCTTCGATGAATCGGGTTACAGATTCCTTCACGCGTTTGGCTGCACGCTTGGACTTACAAAATATCATCGAGTCATCGGCATAGCGAACAAAAGGGAGACCTCGGCGAGTGAGTTCCTTGTCCAACTCGTTGAGCATGATGTTGCTCAAAGCGGACTTAACGGTCCTCCTTGGGGAGTGCCTTCCTCACTTGCCTCGAACATACCTTTGTTCATCACACCACTGCGGAGATATTTGTGGATAAGGCTTATCACCCTACCGTCCTTAATCGTGCGGCTGAGGATTTCTATGAGTTTACTGTGGCTCACCGTGTCGAAGAAACGCTCCAAGTCGAGGTCAACCACATAAATGTAGCCATCATCGATTATTTTCTGAGCACCTCTTAGGGCATCATGGCAGCCTCTTCTCGGACGGAAGCCGTAGCTTCTTGGAGAGAATTGACGCTCATAGATGGGAGTTAGGGTCTGGTTGATGGCTTGTTGAACCAGACGGTCTATAACCGTGGGGATGCCCAACAGGCGCATCTTTCCATTGTCTTTGGGTATCTCTACCCTTTTTACTGGGTTCGGACGGTATGAACCGTCAAGCAAGGAACGGATTAGGGCATCCTTATTAGCCAAGAGCCAAGGGAGCATTTGCTCACATGACATCTTGTCGATACCGCTACAGCCCTTGTTACGCTGCACAGCCTTGTAGGCTTTGAGTAGGTTATCAGGACTGATGATGCGCTCCAATAAGTGTTCCTTGTCGAATGGTACTTCCACGATGTTGTCTTCACATATCCACATGAAGGTCTGCGCTCCCACATATCCTTCGGATTCCGTCCTATCTTTCTGTGGGCAGCCATTGACTTCTGCCAATGTTTTCTGCATTCTTTCCTTCATAAGGTACGTTTCAATTACTATCGTTTAATTTATAGGTTCTGCCCTTCATGGAGCGTTATCAAGAACTCCACTACTATGGCATCTGCTGACTTCTCACAGCAAGCTTTACTCCATGACTTTCGTAAAGGCAACTAATCGCCATGTCCGTGAGACCTCCTCGGATAAGGGCTTATTCTTTCCATCTTATACCCACTTCATTTACACCAACCATTCCGAATAGCTATAGGACTTTGATTTGTGTGGCAATCTCATCCATGGTCAAATGCCTTATATGAAGTTTCTGTACGTTGGGTCAGATGTTTGCCGCCTGCTTCTTTCAGATTCCACCTCGCAGTGGACACCCTTGCTATTGGCTATACAATTCCCGCTATTAGGGCTTGTTAGGGACTTGCACCCATTAGAATAAGCTCATGCCGAGCATACCACAACAACGGCGGATGGAACTCAACTCCATCCGCCGTTGTTTCATAACCTACCGCGAGAGCGACGCCAACAATACGCCTCATTCGCACGATGCGCAACGGGGGGATGCAGACTCCGATGCCTGCATCCCCCCGCATATTTTTTCCAGCAAGACCGCCGCCCTACTTCTTCACATAAGGCAGCACCGCGTCGCGCCACACAAGATATCCGGCGCCAAGCAGATGCAGACCGTCATTGGTGAGCCCCTTGCGCATGCTGCCCGTGGCAGGGTCTACCATCTTTGAGTACAGGTCGATCCACGTCACGCCATGGCGCTCAGCCATCTCCTTATACAGGCGGTTGGTCTCCACAATCACCTGCTCCTTGCCCACCATCTTGCGGTAGCGGCCGAAACTGTTGTCGATAGGCAACAGACTCTGCAAGTAGATTTTGGTGCGTGGCGACCCTTGCTTGATTTTCACAATCAGCTTCTCCATCGACGTGCAAAGGCTGTCGGGAGTAAGGTCGTGAGAGATGTCGTTTACGCCACCGAGAATAAACACCTTCGCCGGCTGCCCCTCAACAATCGGGTCGACACGGTCGATGAAACCCTGAATCACGTCTGACGAGATGCCACGGTTTTTCACGTTCTTCATCCCGAGCAGTTCGTGCCATTCGCAACCGTTGGTCTGGCTGTCGCCGAGAAAAACGATGTCTTTTTTCCCCACCGGCAACTCGCTGAAAAGCGAGGAGCGCTGGAAATAGAATTCATTGTAGACATATTTTTCCTGAGCCGCCATATCACTTGAAAAAAGCGCCGCCGCCAGAAGCAGCGACGCCATTATCGACTTTCATTGTGTCACAAATCAATTATTAGTGTTCACTGCGGTAAGCGTCGACAGCAAGCTTCACAGAGCCGTGGAAGAGAAGCAGACGCTTAGCCTCGTCGTAAGGCAAGCCGAGTTCTTCCGACACCATGCGAGTGCCGCGGTCCACGAGTTTCGCGTTGGTGAGCTGCATGTTCACCATCTTGTTGCCCTTCACGCGACCCATCTGAATCATCACCGACGTAGTGATCATGTTGCAGATCATCTTTTGTCCTGTACCCGATTTCATACGCGAGCTGCCTGTCACGTATTCCGGACCTACGATCATCTCGATAGGAATTTCGGCAGCCTCCGACACCGGAGCGTCAGGGTTTGAAGTGATAGCCGCCGTGAGCAGGCCGCGCTGGCGAGCCTCCTTCAATGCACCGATAACGTAAGGAGTGGTTCCCGAAGCAGCGATACCGATAACCGTATCCTTCTCGTTGATGTTATACTTTTCAAGGTCTTTCCAGCCCTGAGCAGTGTCGTCTTCAGCGTTCTCCACCGGGTTGCGGAGCGCAATGTCGCCACCGGCGATAAGGCCGATAACCCATCCCGGGTCCATACCGAATGTAGGCGGAATCTCAGAAGCGTCGAGCACGCCGAGACGTCCGGAAGTTCCGGCACCGATATAGAAGATACGGCCACCCTTCTTCATGCGTTTCACAATGCCCGTCACGAGTTTCTCAATCTGAGGAATTGCCAGTTTGACGGCATCGGCAACCTTGTGGTCTTCGGTGTTGATGTCCTCAAGTATTTCGTGTACCGACTTCTTTTCCAAGTCATTGTAGAGCGATGATTGTTCGCTGATTTTCACAAATGCCATAATAGTTGTTGTAATTTATTTTGAATGATATTTCAACAAGCCTTCCATAGGGCTCTTGATAATGTTTCCGATAGTGATGTCGAGCGCTTTGGCTGCCTCGCCAAGCACGTCGCGATAGTAGTGAGCCACCGAACCAACGAAGCTTACAGGCAGTTGCTTGTAGCCTTCATAGTTCTCGATGTTGCGCACAAAGAACGCCTTGAACGCATTGAGCACCAGGCGGTGTATTGCCGGCTCCTCGATGTTTTGAATCAAGAACGGCGACAAAGAAGCGAGGAAGCGGTTGGCTGCCGGCTCTTTATACACTTTTTGGATGATTGCCATACGGTCGAGGTTGTACTCCTTGAGGAATTTCTCGCACAATGCCTTAGGCAACTGGTTTAAGCACATCGCCTACAAGCAGCTTGCCAAGCACGGCGCCGCTGCCCTCATCGCCGAGGATATAGCCGAGCGGCGACACGTTGCCCTTGATTTCCTTGCCGTCGTAGTAGCACGAGTTTGAACCGGTGCCGAGGATGCAGGCGATGCCTGGCTCGGTGCCGCAAAGCGCGCGGGCGGCTGCAAGAAGGTCGCTGTTGACGGAAATTGTCTTTGCTCCCGGCACACAAGCGGCAATCGAGCGGCTTACGTTTGAGCAAATCTCATCCGAGAGGCAACCAGCGCCATAATAATACACTTCGTCAATTGAAAAATCCTTAACCTCCGGTGCCAATTCTTTTTCAAATGTCTCGCGGATTTTCTCCTCTGGCATCAGCAACGCATTGACTCCAGTCGAAAAAAAGCGTTTCTCAAGTTTGTCTCCATTGAGGACACACCAATCAATCTTGGTTGACCCACAGTCTGCAATTAAAACCATATCTAAATTTTTATATATATTTTCTTTTTATACAAAACGTATCCTATCGACCAGTTGATTCCGATGAATATCAACGCGTAGAGCAACGACGCGAACGTGCGGTCGGTGACAAGCGGCACGAGCGCCTCGTCGTAGATCCATTTGTGGATCGACAACCCGAACACCGGAACGGTGTTGAACAAAATGCCGAGCACGCCGCCGAGCACATACATAAACAACGGGTTGACGCCGAAAGCCTCAAAAAACTGTGTCCAGCGCTTGTAACCCTTCACGTCGATTATCCATATCAAAAGTGCCAGCAAACTTGCAGCCAGACCGCAAGTGACGATGGCAAACGTCGGTGTCCAGAGTTTTTTGCTGATAGGCATTCCATAGCTGAAAAGGAAGCCGGCAAACATAAGGATTGTGCCGATAAGGAAGAATTTCTCCATACGCTCGCGGTTGTCCTTCACCTCTACGATGACAAATCCGCAGCAGAAGCCGATAAGCACGTGGGCTATCGACGGAAGGGTGCTGAGCAGACCCTCCGGATCTATCGGAAGTGTGCGGGTCTCATAGATTTCGAGAGAGACTGAAGAACCCATCTTCACGGTGTCGGAAACCGTTGTGGCGGTGTCGCGGTAGAGATGCGCGTCGCCGATGACGGCATGGTCAATCACATAGACAATGTTGTCAAGCGAGAAATCAAGTCCGTTGAACATGAGCAGCAACGCTCCGTAAACCACCAATATTCCGGCAATAATCCACGGAATAAACTTGTGCTTCACGGCTATGGCGACAATGGCGCAGGCACAGTAGCAGAGTGCCAGACGCGGCATAACGCCAAGTATACGCAAGGTGGAGAAACTGTTGGCGGCATCGAGGATGCGCTGGCCGAGAGGCAAGGCGGAGTCGGCGCGGTAAAGGCCGTAGCACAAACGGCTGAACCATGCGATAGCCATACCGATAAGGAAAATCACGATGGTGCGGCGCACAATCTTCACGAGCGTGGCATGGGAATATTCGAACTTATATTTACGCATCGAAATATAGGTGGAGATACCCATGATGAACATAAAGAACGGGAACACAAGGTCGGTCGGAGTCAGACCCAACCAACTTGCATGCTCAAGCGGAGTATAGATTGCACCCCACGAGCCGGGATTGTTCACCATAATCATCCCTGCCACGGTGATGCCTCGCAGGATGTCGAGCGCGAGGATTCTGCTTTTCGGCTTTTTCAAAGCCACTTCTTGTTCCATTTTTACGTATCGTTATTTTTAATTGTACATTCGTCTACTAAATATGCTATCGACTGATATGGCACTCCGCCATTCACCGTCAGTCCGATTTCACAGGTGCGGCTGTTGGAGAAGCCGCGTTTCACGCCTGCCGCCTCAAGCTGGCCGCGCAGTTTGCGAAGCGCGTAGCGGTTCACTTCGGGGTCGGTAAAACCTTTGTCGCCGGCAAAGCCGCAGCAGCCCACTTCCTCGGGAACAACAACCTTCGTTGTGCACATCCCTGCCAACGCCACAAACATGTCGTTGAGTTTCATGTGGCGCGTAGAGCATGTGAAATGCAGTGCTACTGGCTCGTCGGTCTGCACAAAGCGCAGATGCGGCGCCAGATACTCATAAATAAACTCCACCGGCTCATATAGCTTCACCCGCTTGATCGTGTTGCGCATGCGGTGCAGACACGGACTTTGGTCGCACAACACCGGATAGCGTCCGCCGTCGGATGCCTCAAACAGGGCGTCGTCAAGCTCCTTGGCCTTACGGTCGGCAATGTCGGGCATGCCCTTGCTTTCCCAGATGGTGCCGCAGCAAAGGTTTTTCATATTCTTCGGGAATATGACCTCATAGCCGGCTTTCTCCATCAGAGCCACCATCTTGTCGATGAGCGGTGTCGACTGTCCCTTGCTCTTGCCCATGGTCTGGTTGATGCAGCTCGGGAAATAAACCACCTTCAACTCCGAAGGCTGGGTCTTTATCGCATGGGGATAGTATGCCAGCGGAAACGCCGACGACCACATCGGCATGCCAAGCTTGCTCAGCCCGCGGCCAACGGCATCGGTTGCCTTGTCGCCGATAACGGCATGGGCGGCGCCGGCGGCGGAAAGCACCGGACGGAGTGCCGACTTGATGGCCGACAGATGGTTGGCAGCGAAATCACCAGCCTTGTAGCCGGCGCTGCCCTTAGGCAATGCCTGCGCGCGCAGGTCGTGGATCAGCTCGCCTGTGTTTATCTGCATCGGGCACGACGTAGAGCAGAGGCCGTCGCCGGCACAGCTCTGGATGCCCGGATATTTAAACTGCTTGGTCAATGCTGCAAGCCAGCCCGTAGAGTCGCCGTCGGCTCGGAGGCGGCTGATTTCGCGCTGCACGACAATGCGCTGGCGCGACGACAACGTGAAGCCGCACGTCAGACAGTTGCGCTCGCAGAAGCCGCACTCGATACAGCGGTCCACGCGTGGATTTGTCAGCGGCAGCGGCTTTATGTTCTTTATGTAGCACTCCGGATCGTCATTGAAAATGACGCCTGGGTTCAACAGCCCTTCCGGGTCAAACAACGCCTTCACACGCTTCATCACGTCGAACGCCTTCTCACCCCACTCCAGTTTGACAAACGGAGCCATGTTGCGGCCGGTGCCGTGCTCCGCCTTCAGCGAGCCGTCGTATTTGTCAACGACAAGATGCTCCACCTCCTGCATCAGCGTGCGGTAGCGGTCAACCTTCTCTTTCGTGTCAAACGACTGCGAGATGACAAAATGATAGTTGCCTTCAAGGGCATGGCCGTAGATGCAGGCATCGTCGAAGCCGAATTTCTCAAGAAGGTCGGCAAGGTCGGCGGTTGCCTCGGGAAGGTTCTCGATGTGGAACGCAACGTCCTCGATAAGCACCGTCGTGCCGAGCGGACGCGTACCTCCAACCGACGGGAAGATTCCCGAACGGATTGCCCAATATTTTGAATATTCCTCCGGTTTGTCGGTGAAATATGCTGGCTTGAACAGGTCGAACGGCTCAAGAATCTTCTTGATGGCGTCGATGTTTGCCTGAAGTTCCTCCTTGGTGTCGGCTTTGGTTTCCGTAAGCACGGCTGTCAAGCCCTCCCCTGTAGTGTCGTTCACACTCGACAGCGATTTCTTGTCGAGCATCTCGGCACTGAACACCGGTCCGTTTTTCATTGCCACAACCGCACGGCAGGCGTCCTTGATGTCCTTGAAATAGAGCATCGCGCTGGCACTGTGAGGATAGAGGTGACCGGTCTTCATCGTCACCTCGGCAAGAAATCCGAGTGTTCCCTCCGAACCTACCATAAGGTGGGTGATGATGTCGAACGGGTCTGTGAAAAGCACAAACGGAAGGATGTTCAAGCCCGTCACATTCTTGATTGAATATTTATAACGGATGCGGTCGGCAAGTTCCTTGTCGGCGTTCACCTCGTCACGGATGGCTTCAATGCCGCTGATAAAGTCGGGATGCGACTTGCGGAAAGCGTCCTTGCTCTCGGCATCGCCGGTGTCGAGGATTGTGCCGTCGGGAAGTATGATACGCGCCGACACAAGCTGTCGGTCGCTGTTGGCATGCGTGCCGCAGTTCATTCCCGATGCATTGTTCACAACGATTCCACCTACCATAGCCGCATTCTTAGAAGCCGGGTCGGGCGTAAAGATGCGTCCAAAGGGTTTCAGAAGCTGATTTACGCGCTCACCGATGATGCCCGGTTGCATCGTGATGGTTTCCGCATCGGCGGAAACTTTATAATTTTCCCAATTTTTGCCTGCCACGATGAGGATGCTGTCGCTCAACGACTGTCCGCTGAGACTCGTGCCGGCGGCACGGAACGTCACCGGCAAACGACGGCGGCGGGCTGCCGAAAGCAGACGCGACACCTCCTCCTCCGTCTTCGAGCGCACCACAATCTGTGGCACAAGGCGGTAGAAGCTGGCATCGGTGCCCCACGCCAGGCGGCGCATCTCGTCTGTGTAGATGCGCTCGCGTGGGATAAATGCGCTTATTTCTTTTAAATACGACTTATAGGTTTCTTTCATTGCTTACTTATATAAATAATATTTCTTGGCTTTTTCTTTAAAAGCGTCCGCGTCTTTGTTCCAATAGTCAATCATATCGCTGACCTGATAGTTCTTGGAGAAGAGTGTGCGGATTTTGTCTGTGCCACACACCTTGTCGAACATGTCGAAACGGCTCTTGTCGGTGGCTGTGTCGAATATGCGTTTCTGGATAAAGTTTCGCCAACTCCTGCATCGCATAGAATTGGATGAGCGTGAGGCTCGAGCCTGGCACATCGTCTACATAGAACTGCACGCCCTGCAGGTTCTCGCCCTTGCCTGTTCCGTAGAACGGCTTCACGTGGATCGGGCGGAACTTGGTGCCCGGCAGATTGAGGGCGTTCATGCGCTCTGCAAACTTGTCGGCGTCAATCCAGTCGGCGCAGATAAGCTGGAACGGCAAGGTGTAGCCAACGCCGATCGAAACGTAGTAAAGCTCGCCGAGAATACCGGTTGCTGGATAGTAGAACGCAGTGGCTGGCTGTGGGATATGCGGTGAAGGCAACACCCACGGCATTCCGGTCTTGTCGAATGTCATCGAGCGTTTCCAGCCCTTCAATGGCACTACTGTGAGTTTCGCTGCCTTCTCGCCGCGCGCCACGCGCTCGCCATTGAGATAGCGTGCCATCTCGCCCGGAGTCATGCCATAAAGATATGGTATCTTGAACTGGCTGACAAACGAATAGAATCCATCCTCTACCAAGCAGCCTTCAACGCGGTTGCCGCCGAGGGGATTCGGACGGTCGAGAACAACAAACTCTATGTCGTTCTCTGCGCAGGCGTCGAGAGCCAGACCGAGTGTGCTGACAAACGTAAACGAGCGGCAGCCAATGTCCTGAATGTCGTAGACAAGGGCGTCGATGCCGGAAAGCATCTCTTTGGTCGGCTTCTTGGTTTTACCGTAGATGGAAAACACCTTGACACCGGTGGCTGGGTCGGTGGTGTTGCCAAACTCGTCGCCGGCATGCACGTTGCCGCGCACTCCGTGTTCAGGGCCAAACAATGCCACAAGCTCAACGCCTTTGGCTTCATGAAGAATGTCGACGGTCGACTTCAAGTTGTTGTCAACGCCTGTCGGATTGGTTATCAGACCTACACGCTTGCCTGCAAGCTGCTTGAAATCATTGTCGCGGAGCACCTCCACGCCCGGCTTCGTCGCCGCAGCAGCGCCGAGCGCCGCTGCAACACACAAAGCGATTGTTAATATCGTTTTTTTCATTGTTCTGTTTCTTGATTATTTCTTACCGTAATTAGGGTCAATCTTGCGGTCAACAAGATAAGTGACTATCAGAGTCGCGATGCAGCATGCCATCACCATCCAGAAGAAGTTGACATAACCGATTGCCTCCTGAATATAACCTGCCACGAAACCTGGCAACATCATGCTCAACGCCATGAACGCCGTGCAGATGGCATAGTGCGATGTCTTGAACTCGCCTTCCGAGAAGTACATCATATAGAGCATATAGGCCGTGAAACCGAAGCCGTAGCCAAACTGCTCGATGCAGACTGCCACACTGATCACGATTGGGTCAGACGGCTGTGCGATGGCGAGATAAACGAATGTGAGGCATGGCAGTGTCATGCAGGCTGCCATAGGCCAAAGGGCTTTTTTCAGACCCACCTTCGAGGCAAACACGCCGCCGACAATACCGCCGGCAAGCAGTGCGATGACACCGAATGTGCCATAGACAAGACCCACAAGCTCTGTGGTCAAGCCAAGACCTCCCTCAGCTGTTGAATGCACGAGGAACGGCTGGCACAACTTAATCAAGAATCCCTCCGGCAAGCGGTAGAGAAGCATAAACGCAACTGCGAGAAGGAAACCTGGCTTCTTGACGAAAGAAACAAATGAGTTTGCAAACTCTGCAAGCCCTGATGTACCGTTGCCTTCTGTATCGGCTGAGACACGTGGACGGTCGTCGGCCGAACGAGGAAGGATAAACGTATGATACATAGTCACAAGGAAGAACACTACGGCACTGACTCCGAGTGTAACCTGCCATGACCATGGTATGTCGCCTGTCGAGGTTTCAATCAAGCCGGCAATGTAGACAAGCACGCCCTGTCCGAATACGGATGCGATGCGGTAGAACGTGCTGCGCACTCCGATGAAGGCTGCCTGGCTGCTCGGACTGTGGGCGAGCATATAGTAGCCGTCGGCGGCGATGTCGTGGGTGGCAGAGGCAAAAGCCGCGATGATAAACAGAATCAGCGTGATGGTAAACATGCTGATTGGGGTCTGTCCGGAGGCGATAGTCGCAACGTCGGGCTTTGGCAATGTGACAGTGAGCAGAATCATCAGCGCCGTCATCAAAACCTGCATGGAGAGAATCCACCAACGCTTGGTCTTTACGACATCGACGAGCGGACCCCACAAGCCTTTGAGGAACCATGGGAAATAAAGCAATGTTGTGAAAAATGCCATGTCGCCATTAGGAACACCCATCTTGGTGAACATCATGACGGAAATGTTGTTGACCACGAAATAAGGCACGCCCTCTGCAAAATACAGGGTCGGAACCCAAAACCATGGAGATATTGTCTTGTTTGAAGTTTTCATATCAGGAGTTTAATATTGTTTTGTTATTTCCGCATCTATAAATAGTGCAGAAGGATTTGTTTATAGTCATAGCCTTTCTCGCCCATCACGGCTGCTCCGATCTGGCAGAGTCCGACACCATGTCCCCAGCCCGCGCCTTTAAGCACGAAGCGTTCGGGCAGCCCGTCGCGCTCGCCTTGCTTCTCCACTACAAAAGCGGAGCTGTAGAGGTGCGACGGCGACAGCGTGCGGCGTATTTCGAGTTCCTTGCCGATGATGCAGGTCTTCTTGGTGCCGACAATCTTCAAGCGGTAAAGACGGCCCGACGTGCCACGCGCCACGGGTATCAGGTCGACGATGTCGCCATAGTCCTCGCCGCTGCGCTCGCGCACAAGACGCGACAGCTCGGCTTGGTCATACTCCACCGTCCATCGGTAGAAGTCGGTGGTCTCCTGGTCGTAGCTGTTGAGCACCTGCGAGAGGATATGCTTGTCGGTGGTGTTGCAGAATGCGGCTGGCGACGAGAGTATCCACTCTCGGGCATTTTCCTCGACCGTAAGGTCGGGATAGTCCATTGCGTTGGCGTTGTCCAACCGTGCCACAAGATAGTGATAGTGCTTTGGCTCCCAGCAGTTTTCAAACTGCTCAAACACTCCGCCGCACGACTTCGAGAAGCGGGCATCGCAGAGCGTGCCGTCGTAGGTGAGCACCTGTCCCCACGTTGCTTTGATAGCGTCGCGCACGGTGGCTGTCGACTCGCGGGTGATGCCCTGGTAACGTTGGCAATGGTCGTCGGCGCAGACGTCGAAATTAACGTGGTCCTCGCGGTCGTACCAACGCACCAGCTCTCCTTCTGTGCGTGTGCACGGATTGTAGGGCGTCGCTTCGGCTGCAAGCTGCTTGTTTTTCTCTATCTGTGCCAAGAGCCAGCTGCGGGAAATCACGGCATGCGCTTTCAGCAGTTCAAGAGAGGCGGTAGCGCTCATTTCCGACGAAATGACGCTGAGCAGATATTCCTCGATGGGAAGGATGTTGACGGCCGTCAGCTTGTCGCCTTCCACGATGATGCGCAGAGAGCCGCGAAACGACTGGTTCTCCTTGCGCTCCCAGTGGAAATTGACGCCGATGGTCACGTCGATAAGTTCAAAACTGCCGTTCTCGGCATCGCAGGGCGTAAACTCCACGCTGTCGTAAAGCGCGCCGCCCCACAGCACTTTTCCATTGCTGAGGGTGGCTTCCTGAGCGCCTTCCACGGTTTGACCGCCGAAGCTGTAGGCCGTCGGGAAGACAAACCGTATCGCGGGGCTGCTCATAATGCCCACTTTCACTTGTGGCTGTGACATAATGGTCTGGTTTTATTTAAGTTTATGGGCTATTTCCAATAATTCGGCTTCGCTGAGGCAGCACTCGTCAAAGATTGTCTTGATGTCGGCTGCGGTGATCTTCTCGAAGTCTTTCTCCAACGGGGTGATAAACACGCCTCCCATATCTACCGACGCGGGGCTGATAAGGATGTTGGCGTCGCCCTCGGCTGCGTAGCACGACGGACGGTGTTTCTTGCGCGGGAACACGAGGATGGTCCACAAGCCTTCTTCATACCAGCACAGCACGTTGAGCATTGGCTCTGGCTCGCCTTCCGGTATGGTCAGCGCATTGTAGACAAGGTCAAACATCTTCTCGCCCTTGCCGACTGCCGACGTGCGGATGCAGAAACACGGATGCGACAATCCCTTTACAATCGACAGCTCTACGCTGCCGCCGCTGACGATGATGTCGCGCTCTGCCGATGCCACCTGGTCTTCCATCGGCATAAAGCCGCGGTTGCCCGCCTGGAAGTGCATGTGGTCAGGTGCCGACGCGCCGCATTTAGGCCCGTTGTAAAACAGCGTGAATCCCTCCAAGTCGCGCGACAGGCTCATCATGTCGGCGATGCGGCCGCTGATAAGTTGGTCTACGTGCTCGTTGCACGGAATCGTGAGATGGCGGGGAAATATCGGGAACGGATTGATGAGTATTGTGTAGTCATCGCCCCAGGCAATGCCCTCCTGCACAGCCGGACGATTGGCTGCGCAGAGGAAGCATTTGCGTTCTTTTAGCGATTTGGCATCGACTTTGGCTGCCGACGAGACAATGCGTCCGGGATTGAACTGCACCTTGATTGTGGCGCCGTCTACGTTGAATTCCTTGACCTTGACATTCTTCAAAGCCTCGAAATTATTACGGGCGGTGTCCCACACCTGCAGCTGACGGTCGAAAAATTCTGATATGTTTATACCCATTGCCTCTTATTTCTTTGTTGAATGCAATACGCGCCTGGAGCTCCCATGTGCGGATGCGGTCTTTATAAAGGTTGTGGGCGTTCATCTTCACCACGTCGAGCGATGCGTCTGAGTTGTCGTCCCAACGACGGCAGTTGTAGACTGGCTCATAGATACGGCCGATTTGATATTCGCGGGAGAAGTTCAAGCCGAGTGCGTAGTCCTCGCCGTAGCTGGTGTTAGGCACCTTCACTTCGCGGAGCACCGGTGTGTAGAATGCACGCGGAGCGCCGAGACCGTTGATGCGGAGGGCATTGTTGCGGCCGTTCTCCGGTGTCCACTCTTTGTGGTCGATGATGCCCGGAGCGATCATGTTCATATTGAAGTCGGTCATCATGTATGTGCCCACTACCATAGCGCAGTTCTGCTCATAGAAGGCGTTGACCATGATTGACAAGGTGTTTTCGTCGCGATAAACGTCGTCGCTGTCAAGCTGCACTGCAAACTTACCGCATTTTGGATGATGAACACCCTCGTTCCAGCAGCCGCCGATGCCGAGATCATTGCGCTCCGGAATGATGTGGATCAAGCGGTCGTCGCCCTTGAACTCGTCGATTGCCTCTGTTGTGCCGTCGGTCGAGTGGTTGTCGATAACGATAAGGTTGAACTTGAAGTCAGCCTTCTGGCTCAACACCGACTTGATGGCGTCGCGGATAGTGCGGATACGGTTGCGTACGGGGATAATTACCGATGCCTCATACTCGAAGTTGCCTGCGCTGAACTCTATTTTCTTGAATTTTGGCTCAAGATAGCCACCGATTGCTTTCAAGTGGGCTGTGCATGCCTCTTCCATCTCAATCTGCACGCCACGGTTCTTCGGGTCTACATAGTCGAAAATCTTCTCGCCGCTCTTGCGTGTGTCGAGCTCTACGTCGGAATAGAGATACTCGTTGATGTGAACGAGCTCTGCTTCCTGTGTGATTTTCAAACGCACGTCGTAAAGACCGGCAAAGTCATATTCCTTGTCGATTTTTGCTACTGCGCTCTTCAATGCGGCTGCATTGAAAGAAGCACTGATCCGAAATCGAAATCGTCGCGGAGACTGCCCTGCTGATAGTCGATGACTGGAGCGTTTGAACGCTGGTCGCCAACCACGTTGTAGTGGTCGGCATAAGCCATACCGGCAGCTGAGTCGTCGGCGATTTTCACCATGCGCTCAACAGCAAACATGCCGAACTCCAACGAGTTGTATTTTGTGTAGAGCATAGCGTAGTCGCAGTCGGCTTTGGCAGCGATCTTCTTCATAGTGTCGCTGCTGTTGAGATTGCCGATGGCAATTTTCTCGCAGCCTTCAACTTCGCCCTGGGCATCGGCTCCGGCAAGCAGATAGATGTTATGCACCAAGTCGCATGCCTTAAGACCTGCCACTGTATTTTTCACTTGTTCCGCATTCATGAACGGAATGAAACAATCGATTCTTTTCATTTTTTATTTTATTTTTAATTTTTCTATTGGGGTTAATCTGTTATTTCTTGTTGAAATTCCATTATCTTACCCATCAAGGCGCGGCGGGAAGCGGCGTCTTTGATAGTCTCAAACGGGAAGCCCATCACGCAGGTGCGGTAACCGCCCTGGTCGGCAACGACGGCTGCAGGGATATTGTTCTCGCCGTAGCGCATCAACGTGCAGCCTTTGGTCTTGTCGGCTGGATAGATGCCGTCGGGCGACTCAACTGCGTAGAATTTGTCGTTGAGCGTGGTGTAGTATTCCACATTCAAATCGCCGAACGAGTCAAAATATGTCGGGACGGTGTGGGCTTTGCCCTCTATCGTTGCCTGTCCTACGCGCCACTGGTAGCCGAGCGTCTGCTTGGCAAACTCTTTCGACGCCTCGTCGGGATTGGCCTTGTCCCAAATGTCGGTTGCCACATAAGAGCCGCTCACGAGGATGCTGCCGCCGTTGGCTGTATAGTCAGCGATGGCTTTCTGCAATGGTGCCGTAAACGCAAGGAAGCGGTTTGGCACTTCGCCACGTCCGATTTGTGTCTCTTTCTGCTTGCCGAGGATAAGGTCGGCAAGTTTATACTGCTTCATGTCGACGATGCCGTTCTCTACGGCGGCAACGCTTGCCGACACAAATGAGTAGCCCGACTCCATCAAGGCTGCGCCGTGGATGGCTGGGTAGTCGAATGTGTTGCCGGCAATCACTTTGTCCTCCTGGTCGGCACGGCTGGCGCCGAAGCCGGCTGAGTCGTCGTCATACCATGGAATGTCGCGGCGGAACTCATACATGTCGCCGATGGTGTTGATGTCCGACATATAGGGCACACCGTGGTCTTTCGCGCTGGCGAATCCTGCCACATCCGGACTTGCTACAAACGAGTCGGGCGCACAGACGCGCGTGAAGCCGTTGACCACAAGCACTTCGCCTTTGGAGCCGTCAGCCTCGCCGAGGGCGAGAATCTCCGACGGGAAACTTACACCACCGTCGTTGGCTGCCACAATGCGGTAGCTGTGGATGGCATTGTCTGATATCTTGGCCACATATTCCGGCTTCTTCACTACGGCTATCTGACGGAACGCGCCGTCGCCGATGCGCTCGCTCACAATGTAGCTTTGTGCCTGCGCGCGGTCGCACAAGGTGTCGACGGTTTCCTTCCATGTCAACCGGTATTCGCCTTTCTTCACTTTGGCGATGGCGAAACTGTTGACGGGAAGCGGCTGTATCATATAGTCGCTGCGGCCTTCCTTGGCGGCGAAGAACTGTGCCATTCCTTTATAGATGGCACGGCTCACCGTGAAACGGAACGTTGGGTCAAGGCCGTAGCGCATGTCGGCGAAATTCTGATGCGACAGCAATTCGAGAAGCATTGCCGGGACTTCAGGCACGCGTGCCTCATAATAGGAGGCGTCCCACATGCCGCGGCGAATCCATTTCGAGTCAAACTGCGCGCGGACATCGCTGCAGATATTCGACATAACCATATCGGTGAGCTGACGTGAGTTCATTCGGTCGGTGCCGTTCGCATACTTGTCGCCCTTAGTGCAGTAGATGCCGAGTGTGCCGATTATATCGTCGTTCTTGGTTGTTCCGGCATCGCTGTGGAACGCAAACGAGAGGTCGACGGGGATATTCAAGCCTGCCTTGCCGGGTATCACCGACGATCCGCCTGCAAGATAGTTGACCCACAAGCCGCGGCAACGATAGTCGTCGTTGTAGTCGTTGACTCCATGCGACGGAGAATAGACCGAGTCGGGCACTCCTGCCCACTGCAACCAGTAGCGTGCGCCCTCGGTGAATCGAGGATAGCCGCTGAGCTGATAATTATGCGCCAGGCGGTCGATCATCGTGACGGCGCTGAGGTCGCTCACTTGCTCTTCCGTGAGATTGTCGGCAATCCTACGCTCGATGTTGCCCATACCGCCTCCGATTTTAACGGCGTCGGCTGTGACCACCTCTCCGGTCTTGCCGGTGTTGCTTGTCAGCGTGACAACGGTATGGCTGCCGGCTGCCAGGTCAAAATGTCCGAGATAAATCCATGTGCCGCCTCCCATTCGCTGGTTCACCTGAAACTGCTTGTCGCCACCGGCTGTGTGAACGGTGTAGACGGCTTTCTCTGTGCTCTCCGGAAGAGTGGCGTAGGAAACGTAGACGGCATACGACCCTGTCTCGGGTATGTCGGCCGACCACGAAGCGGTCGATGCGTTTTTGCCCTTTGTCGACGCAACCTTGCGGAAGGTGCCGTCGCGGAACGGATTCTCGAAATCCTTGTATGTCTTTGTCTTGTATGCAAAACCTGCGCCGCCGTCGGTCCATGCCTCCGTGCCGTTGCTCTCCGCATAGGCGCCGGCTGCAAAGCCGCCGTTGTTGTCCACAATCAGCTCGGCACGGCGCGTGTCGCGCTCGCGCGGACTCATCACATAAGCGCCGGCATTCTCAAGCATCGGCATGAGATACGGCATTACAAAGCTCTGTGTGTAAAGGTCTTCTACGGTCTGGAAGATGCGGGCGCGCTGCCACTCCCAACGATTCAATTTCGGCTCGAAATAGAAGCCATGGCTCTGCCACATGGCAATAACCTTGCCGTCGAGACCTTTCTTGGGGTGACGCGTCTTGTCGAGTGCGTAGACAAACGGGGCCTTCTCCGACTTGCGGACGTAGGAATAGCCGGCGTCGGAATACAGACGCTCGACAGGCACTCCGCCAACTGTCACTTCTACGCTGTAAGGCTTGTCAAACATCATTGCCACCTTGCTCTTGACCGTCGCGTTGTAGCCGGCAAGTTCCGGCACATAGCCATACGCGGCATTCATGTCGAGCTTCAATTTTGAATTCTCAACATCAATCATTGCCGAGTCAACGGCAACCTTGCCTATGCCAAGACTGGCTGGCAAATTCTCGTTCAAAACAACGGCAATACGCCCTTGTGTGGCGGCGTCAAGCGGCTTGAATTCCGCATTGACCACTCCCACTGTGGCAATCGTTGCAGCTGCCAGTAGCAAAACCTTTCGCATCGTTCCTTTTTTTTGAGTATTATTGTTTGATTTTTAAGTAGTATCTGCTTTATTTGCAAATTTACGATAATATGCCTATTCAAGAAAAAAATTTATTGATTCAAATCTTTATCGGTAAAAACATTATTTAATATTTCAACACAGATTTTTAGAACCATTTCCCTCAAAAAAAAGCCGGCCGAAAGCTTTGCGAGTGTCGCCAAGCGTCCGTGCCGGCAAGCTATCTGTCTGTAGAATGATACTTAACAAGCCCTGGCATCGAGCTTGGTGCGATTTTTTTAATCTTTATGTTGTAGGAATCTGCAACTTCGGTCAGCACCCCGCTATAGGCGCACGCATTGGAGCCGACAAAGCAGACGGTCTTGCCCTCATAGTCATACTGAAGCACGTTGCGGCGGAAGAATGCGTCAATGGCATGGCGCACAAGACGATAGACGTAGTCCTGGTCGAGCTTGTCCATCAAGAATCGGGAATAGACACTCAACGTGTTGCTCGGAAGCGAATGGTCGTAGATTGCCGACATTATCTCGTCGGGCGACAGATTGATATACTCGAAAAAGTCGTTGACAAGCTGCGCAGGAGCAATGTCCTTCAGGCAGTCGCTGAGAAACCGCTTGCCGATATACGCGGCGCTGCCCTCGTCGCCAAGAATATAGCCCAGCGAGCGCACATTCTTCACTATCGCGCGGCCGTCGTAATAGCACGAGTTGGAGCCGCTGCCGAGGATACAGGCTATGCCAGCCTCGTTGATCAGCAACCCGCGGGCTGCGCCGAGAAGGTCGCTCTCGACGGTGACCGGAGTCTTGAACTGCGCGACAAGCGACGCCTCGACAATCTTCTTCTTTTCCGGACTCGTACAGCCAGCTCCATAGAAATGGATTCGCTCCCAGCGACGCTTGAAAAACGCCTCCGGAAGTTCAAGACGGATGCTGTGGCTGATGTCGCGGCGGGTGTGGAAAAACGGATTCAAGCCTTTTGTAAAAGCATGTTCCACCACGGTTGCGCCGTCGACCAATGCCCATTCTGTACGTGACGCACTGCTGTCTGCTATTATTTTCATCTCTTTGTTAGGTCTTGTTTTGGGTTTCGTTCAAATGGTTGTCTCATGCAAGAGATATCAAATTCTAAGGCTTCATATTGATGACTCCTTGACAAAATGCTCCCCCTTATTGCACATTTACACCACAAATTTAGCATAAAAAAATTGGAATGCCGCCATGACATCCCAATTTTTTATCTTTATGTCAATTTTATACAATTTCCGCGTTTCATTCAAACGAGGACAGTGCGTTTGGACAAACGCTAAAGCGGGGCGGCTCCACAAGGAGTCGCCCCGCCATGTTGACTGTTACAATTGTTCGGTTAGAAACCTGCTGCGGCAGCGTGGTTAAGCGCTGTATAGATGCAGCTTGCAAGACCAATAAGGATGATGCCTGCCACGCAGACCACCAGTCCGGCACGCTCGCTCCAATGACTCTTGAACGTGGCGATTGGATTGTCGTTCGGATTGATGAACATCGCCTTCACTACAAGCAGATAGTAGTAGAGGGAGATAATCGTGTTGAGCAATGCTATGAACACGAGGACGTAGACGGCAACGCTTCCTCCCTCCAGCGCGCTGGAGAAGATGAAGAACTTGCTGAAGAAACCTGCGAACGGTGGGATACCGCCAAGTGAGAACATGGCGAGCATCATGGCGAACGAAAGTTTCGGATTGGTCTTGTAAAGTCCGTTATAGTCGGTCATGTCAACCTTGCCTGTGGCGTTCTCAATTGCCTGGATAACGCCGAAGGCTGCAAGGTTTGAAACTACATAGACAAGCACATAATAGCTCAACGACGCAACACCGGTGGCGTTGCAGGCTATCACACCGAGCATGATGTAGCCGGCTTGCGAAATCGAGGAGAACGCAAGGAAGCGCTTCATGTTGGTCTGACGGATGGCGAAGAGGTTACCGAGTGTGATGGTGAGGATAATCAACGCATAGAGCATCCATTCCCAAACCTGGCTGTAGACCGCGCCGAAGGCTTGTGTCAAAACTACGAACGCTGCAAAGGCTGCCGCGCCTTTCGACACTACCGACAGATAGGATGTAACCGAGGTTGGCGCGCCCTGATATACGTCGGCGGTCCACAAGTGGAACGGAACAAGGGATATCTTGAATCCGATGCCGGCGATTACAAACGCCATAGCGACATAGAGCAGGAACTGCCCGTCGACAAGCATCACCGATGCTGCGATGTCGCTGAAATACAGAGAGCCTGTGAAGGCATAGACAAACGACAGTCCGAGCATATAGATTGCCGACGAGAAGACGGCTGTGAAAAGATATTTCACGGCTGCCTCGTGGCTCTCATACTGCTTCTTGTCAAACGCCGCCAACGCTGCCAATGGCAGTGAGGCTGTCTCAAGACCGATGACGAAGATAAGGAAATGGCGTGCCGACACCATAAGGTACATGCCGAACAATGTGACAAGCATCAATTCCAAAAATTCGCCGCGGCGCACTGACTGCGTCTCGCTGTTGTTCCATTTGATGGACTGCAACAGGACGATAAACATACCTATGTTGAGAATATTCTTAATCGACGCTACAATAGGCGACGTTGCATACATCCCGGCAAATGCCTCGCCTGTCTGCTGCGGGGCGAAGAAGCCATAGACTGTGAAGGCGCCGAAAAGCACCAATGCGGTCACCGAGAGCGAACCCTGCACTTTCTTGCAACCGAAAGTATCGAACAGGAACACCAGAATGAACACGATGAGGAGTCCGATTTCGTGGTGCATCAATAAAAACTGTGAATAATCCATAATTTCAATTTCTTTATAGTCCGTTACTTTATTGTTACTGTGCATAAGTCATTATGTGTTCTACAATCGGACCGAAGCTGTCGCGAAGGATAAGGTTGGCCATATCCGGGAAACAGCCGATCGCTGCGATGGCGAGCATCAATGTGACGGTCGAGAACCGCTCATACCAATGTGCGTCGTCGAGCTCGCGGTGGTGTTCGTTCTGAACCTTGCCGAAGAGCAACTTGCCGACAACTCGCAGAATGTAGACTGCCGTAATCACAATCGACGTTGTGGTGACAATCGCAAACGTGTGACGGAAGAGGTTGCCGTCGCCGAGAACGGCGTTGTAGATTGTTGTGTTCTCAAACGAGCCGAAGAAGATGGTCATCTCTGCCACGAATCCGCTCAAGCCCGGCAAACCGAGCGATGCAAGACCGGCGATGATGTAGCCAACCGAAAGGAACGGCATTATCTGCATCAAGCCGCCCATCTCGCGAACGTCGCGGGTGTGTGTGCGGCCATAAATCATACCGATGAGGGCGAAGAACAACGCTGTCATCAAACCGTGTGAGAGCATCTGCATTACGGCACCGCTCATCGCTGTCTGGTTAAGCATCAGAATGGCGAAAAGCACCAAGCCGCAGTGGCTGACCGAAGAATATGCGTTGATATACTTCAAGTCGGTCTTGACACAGGCGGCAAACGCTCCGTAGACCACGCTGATACCCGTAAGAATCATGAATATCCAGCCGAGCTGCATGGCTGCATGAGGCATCAGATAGATGGCGATGCGGAAGCAGCCGTAGCCTCCAAGCTTCATCAACACGCCGGCGTGGAGCATTGACACCGCTGTAGGCGCCGATGCATGACCGTCGGGCGACCATGTGTGGAACGGGAACATCGCGCCAAGCACGCCGAATCCTACGAATGCGCAAACAAACAATGCGTTCTGCCAGTCGAGGTCTACGCCGTGTTGTGCAATCTCAACAAGGTTCATCGTATGGCCTGCGTGATAGTAGATGCCGAGGATGCTGATAAGAAGCAATGCCGAGCCGCCCATAAGCATAAGGGTCAGCTTCATCGCAGCATAGTTCTTGTTGCCGCTGCCCCACACTCCGATGAGAAGATACATCGGGATGAGCGCAACCTCATAGAACATGAACATTGTGAACAGGTCAATCGAGATGAAGAAGCCGAACACTCCGGTTGAAAGAAGGATGAACCAGAGGAAATACTCCTTTGTCAGAGGCTCGATTTTCCACGAAGCGAATGTGCCTGTAAACACGATGATTGCCGAAAGCATTATCATCAAGACGGAGATGCCGTCTACGCCAACTGCCAGATGGATGTTGAGCGGCTCAAACCACATATAACTGTCGGTGAAGAGCATCGGTGCGTCCGGATTGGCGGCACGCGCGCCTACAAACTCGTAGCAGAGATACGCCGCCGCAATCAGGAGCAGCGACGCACCGGTGGCTGCCACGGCGCGCACCTGCTTGACGTTGCGCGTCAGAAACAGCGCGCCGAGCGTCAGCACAGGAATTATAACGAATAAGAAAAGTATATTAAACATAACTTTATTTTTTATCTATTCCGTCAACTTTAAATTAATACTACGAATGTCACTGCCGCCAAAAGTAATGCGCCGATCAGGTAGACCCAAACATACATCTGGATGGATCCCGACTGAAGTTTGCGGATTGCGAAGGATGCGCGGTTTGTCACTGACGCAAGGGCGTTCATCGTGCCGTCGACAATCGTATGGTCAAACCATGCGATGCTCTTACAGATGATGCCGAAGATGATTTTATGTGTGACAAACTGATAAATCTCGTCCATATAGAAGCGACGGTAAGCCGCACGGTGAAGGGTCTTCATCGAGCCGGCGATACGGTCGGGCATCGCGTTCTCCTTGCGGTAGAGCACTGTGGCAATCACGATGGCAACCACTGCCACTACTACGCTGGTGCCCGCCACGCCCATGTCAAGATGGGTGATGAGTTCCTTGCCGTCGTAGGTGACGAAGCTGCCGAATGGAATGAAGCCTGCCACACACGAGATTACCGCAAGAATAATCAGAGGAAGGGTCATTACCCACTCGCAGTCGTGCGGTGTGTGGTGGCTGTAGTCTGGTTTGTTCCACCAGAAGATGCGGTAGTAAAGACGGAACATGTAGAATGCTGTCAAACCTGCCACTGCCGACATCCACACTCCCCAGAACGGGCTGTACTGATAAGCGGCGACAAGAATCTCATCCTTACTGAAGAAGCCTGCAAACGGAGGTATACCTGCGATAGCGAGACATGCGATAAGGAATGCGATGTGGGTTATCGGCATATACTTGCGGAGGTTGCCCATGGCGTCCATCTCGTTGCTGTGCACCATGTGGATAATGGCGCCGGCGCAAAGGAAGAGCAAGCCCTTGAACATTGCGTGCGTAAACAAGTGGAACATTGACGCCATATAGCCTACGCCCTCGTGAAGTTCCGGACGGGCTACGCCGAGCGCCGTAAACATAAAGGCAATCTGTGAAATCGTTGAGAACGCGAGCACGCGCTTGATGTCGGTCTGCGCGCATGCTACAACTGCGGCATAAAGCGCGGTGACTGCACCGGTGACGGTGATCAGGTCGAGCACCTCCGGTGTGCCGAGATACATCGGGAACATACGTGCCACCAAGAACACACCGGCAACAACCATCGTTGCGGCATGGATCAACGCCGAAACTGGTGTCGGGCCTTCCATTGCGTCTGGAAGCCAGATGTGCAACGGGAACATCGCCGACTTACCGGCACCGCCGATGAAAATCAGAGCCAACGCCCACGATGCGGCTGAACAGCCCATAAACGTAACGCCTGCCGAGCTTGTGAGGATTCCCGTTGGGTTCGACATCAGCGACTTGAAGTCGAACGTGTCGCAATAGTAAGCCAAAAGCATTATACCGATGAGGAAGCCGAGGTCGGCGAAACGAGTCACGATAAACGCCTTCTTCGACGCTGCCACAGCGGCTGCCTTCTCATAGTAGAAGCCTATCAGAAGATATGACGACACTCCCACCATCTCGAAGAAGATAAACATCTGGAAGATGTTGGTGGCAACAACGAGTCCGAGCATCGAGAACGTAAACAATGAAAGAAACGCATAATAACGCTGGAATCCCTTCTCGCCGTGCATATAGCCGAGACTGTAGAGATGCACCATGAACGAAATCGTTGAAATAACGATAAGCATCATCGCCGAAATCGGGTCGATATAGATGCCAAGCGTCACCTTCAAGTTCTCGCCGAACGTAAGCCATGTGGCATCATAGACCACCTGAGCCTGGCGAACTCCGTCGACAATATACTCTGGGCTGAAAAAATAGCTCAACGCAACTCCATAAGCCACAACGGCTGTGACGAGCATAGAGAGCGTTCCGAAAATTCCCGCAGTCTGCTTAGGCATCTTCATGCCTACAAGGCCGAGCACGAAAAACGTGAACAACGGCAGCAGAATTGTGATTATTGATAATGACAAGTCCATGAGCTTAATATTTCATTTTAGTTAAACTTTGGATATCAACATTCTTCACTGCGCGGAATATGTTGATCACAATCGCAATCGCCAAAGCTGTCTCTGCCGCCGCGATGGCTATCGCGAACAGGGCGAAAAACATTCCCTCCATCTGCCCCGGGAAAAGAAAGCGGTTGAAAACCACAAAGTTGATGTCAACAGAGTTGAGCATCAATTCCAAAGAGATAAGGATGGCGATCAAATTCTTACGGGTGATAAAACCGTAAACGCCGCAGGCGAACATCACCAGACTCGGCACCAAATAATAAAGCATTGTCAAATCCATTGCAATTATCTTTTACGGGCGATTACCACACCACCGATTATACATGCCAATAACAACACACTGATTGCCTCAAAAGGCAAAAGATACTCAAACTTCTCGGTGCCAAGCAAGGCATGTCCGATTTTCTCCACCGTCACATCGCTGGTCGTCGACAGCAATGACGCTGTCTCTCCACCAAAGAATGAGAACAAGGCGTAGCCACATACGGCAACACCGGCAAGGGCTGCGATAAGTCCGAGTGTTTTACGTTTGGATGCCAAACGCTCGGCATTGTTGCCGGGTTTGCTTGTGAGCAGAATCGAGAATACGAACAGCACCAAGATACCGCCTGCATACACTGCTATCTGAACCGCGCCGAGAAACTCATATCCTAATTGGAAATAGAGTGCCGCCGTGGCAAAAAGAGTGAAAAGCAAGTAAGTGGCCGAACGCAGGATTTTGCGCGAAGTAACCGACAAAACCGAGAATACGATGATTGACAGTGCAATCACGCAATACACGATTGAATTACCTACTACATTCATATATACTTTATATTAATTTTTCTCTGTTGTTTCATTTTTAGGTGCCTCGGCGGCTTTCGCCTCCGCTGCTTTGGCTGCGGCCTCTTCCTTGGCCTTCTGCTGCGCCTTCCAAACCTCTACTGGGTCTTTTTCCGGAAGATAATTCAGCTGTTTCACAAGTTTCGAACGCGTATAAACCGCATGCTCAAACTTGTTGGTGAAGTGGATTGCGTGGTGCGGACATGCCGAAACACACATCTGGCAGAACGTACAACTGCCAAGGTCGTACAAATATTTCACCAATACTTTTTTCTTCTTCCCGTCGGGCAGCTCCACCATCTTCGACTCGATGTGGATTGTCTGGTTCGGGCAGTTCATTTGGCACAATCCGCAAGCAATACACTTGTGGTTGCCTTTTTCATCATAGATGAGCTCCAACGTGCCACGAAAACGTTCGCCTACCGGCAAATTGTCTCTGTTGTCAGGATATTCCTCCGTCACCTTCTTCGTGACGAACTCCTTTCCTGTCACTTCCATTCCCTTCAAAAGGCTGACCATACCTTTGCCTAATCCGGTGAAGTAATCTTTTACACTACTCATAACTCTATTGTGTTCAGTCAACTGTTTTTTCTCATACCGGCATTCATAAAAATTCATTAAACATCCGGAAGGAGGTCCGGTATGTTTGCCTCCTTCCCGATGTTGTCTGTCATGTACTATTTCTCAACCTGGCCGCCGAGTATGTCGAGCAATTCTGTCGTAATACCCTGCTGACGCAGCTTGTTGTATTCCAATTTCAGAGAGTCGTGCAGCTTTACTGCATTGTCGTTGGCACTCTGCATTGCCATCACGCGCGCTGCCTGCTCTGAGGCGGCGTTCTGCCCAAACACTTCCTGCACAAGCGACAAAACGTAGAGCGGCAGAATAGCGTTATAGATCCGGTTGGCGTCGGGTTCGAAAAGATACGGACGGTTTGTCGGGCCATCGGCTTTGCCGAAGGATTCTGCCGACACTGGCAGCAACTGCTGCACGGTGAGCCGCTGCTTGCCTGCCGAAAGAAACTTCATCGACACCACCTCTACGCGGTCGGTCTTGCCGCCGACATAGTCGGCTTTAAGAGTGTCCACAAGACGGCGGATGCCGTCGATGCCCGATTTCGGACTGGCTTCGGTGCGCTCAACCGAAACACCGTCGCCGGCGACAACAGCGGATGCCTTGACAATCTTCTTGCCCACTGGCACCACGTTTATCATTACCGACGGGTTGGCTTTGCGCAATTCATTGATATGTCGGAGCAAGCCCTTGAAGATGTTGATGTTGTAAGCGCCGCAGAGACCCTCGTCGCTGCCAAGCACCACTATTGTCACCGTCTTCACGTCTCGAACGTCAGTCAACTCGGAAGTATACTCGGCGTCGGTCTGCATAAGGTTGCCCATTATGCCCTGAAGCTGATTGCGGAATGGCACCAAGCGGCTCAAATTCTGCTCCGCCTTGTGCATCTTTGCCGATGAAATCATCTTCATGGCGCCGGTGATTTTCTCCGACGACGCCACCGAACCGATTCTTCCCTTAAGTTCTCTTAACGTTGACATTACCTAATTCCGTTTCTTTATTGAGCATATTTAGCAGAAACTGCCTTGGCGGTCTCGGTCAGAATGCCCTCTACCTCGGCGGTCAACTGACCTGAACGAAGCACGTCGAGAACATCCGACTTGTGTCCTGCCTGCAACATCTGGATAAACTCTGTTTCAAACTCTGCGACTTTGTCCATCGGCACTGCCGACAGCAGTCCGCGCGTTCCGCAGAAAATCACGGCAATCTGCTCCTCCACGGCCATCGGATGATACTGCGGCTGGATGAGCAGGCGTTCGTTCTTGCGTCCCTTGTCGATTGTGCGCGCCGTAACGGGGTCGATGTCGCCGCCAAACTTGGTAAACGACTCCAACTCGCGGAACTGCGCCTGGTCAATCTTCAATGTGCCGGCAATCTTCTTCATCGCCTTGATCTGAGCGTTGCCACCAACACGCGACACCGAAATACCGACATTGATCGCCGGACGGATACCGCTGTTGAACAAGCCCGACTCAAGGAATATCTGACCGTCGGTAATTGAAATCACGTTGGTCGGGATATACGCCGACACGTCGCCGGCCTGAGTCTCGATGATTGGAAGCGCCGTGAGTGAGCCGCCGCCCTTGACGATGGGCTTCAGTGCCTCCGGAAGGTCGTTCATGCTCTTTGCAACCTCATCGTTGTCGATAATCTTCGCTGCTCGCTCCAACAAACGGGAGTGCAGATAGAAGATGTCGCCTGGATAAGCCTCACGTCCCGACGGACGCTTCAAAATCAACGACAGCTCGCGATAAGCCACCGCCTGCTTCGAAAGGTCGTCGTAAACAATCAACGCGTCGCGGCCGCTGTCGCGGAAACTCGCCGATAGCCGCGCCGGCAAACGGTGAGTAATAGCGCATCGCAGCTGAGTCGCTCGCCGATGCCGCCACAACAACCGTATAGTCCATAGCACCATATTTCTTCAGCGTGTTGACAAGCGAAGCAATCGATGAAGCCTTCTGTCCGATAGCCACATAGATGCAATAAACAGGCTTGCCCTGCTCATAATTCTGACGCTGGTTGATAATCGTGTCGATAGCGATGGCGGTCTTGCCAATCTGACGGTCGCCGATGATAAGCTCGCGCTGACCGCGGCCGATAGGAATCATCGAGTCGACTGCCTTCAAGCCAGTCTGAAGCGGCTGCTTCACTGGCTGACGGAAGATTACGCCAGGAGCCTTGCGGTCGAGTGGCAGACGCATCAAAGAGCCCTCGATGGGTCCTTTGCCGTCAACCGGCTCGCCAAGAACGTTGATCACACGGCCCAACAGTCCTTCGCCCACAGGTATTGATGCGATTTCACCAGTGCGGCGAACCGACATATTCTCGGTCACTTCATTGACTTTGTCAAGAAGCACAACGCCCACGTTGCTCTCCTCAAGGTTCATGGCAACACCCGTAGCGCCGTTGTCAAACACCACGAGCTCGTTTGCCTCCACATTGTCGAGACCATAGACGTGAGCCACACCGTCGCCAACGTTGAGCACTGTGCCAACCTCCTCAAACTGAGCCTTGCCTTTAAGGCCGTCGAGTTGCTGCTTCAGTATGTCTGAAATCTCACTTGGGTCAATCATTTTTTATTTCTTACTTAGAAGTTTTAAACGCAATTTTCTTAAATCATTGCTCATCGAAGCGTCGAGCACCTCGCCGTCGACACGCACAGTGAAGCCTCCGATAAGGGAAGCGTCGACGCGCTGACGATATTCAAGGGTGCGGCCCTTCAGATGAGTTTGCACGGAGTCCTTGATTTTGTCCATGACAGCCTGGCTGAAGCTCGACGCTGTGGCAATCTCAACCTGTGAAATCTTGTTGACATCGCGATAGCGCTTGCCGTAAGCCAGTGCCATTGAGCGTATGAAGGATTCCCGTCCATGGCTGAAAACGAGTTTGAAAAACTTGTCCAGACACCCGTCGTTCTCCGCGCCCGACGCAACAAGCAGCAGCTGCTGCTTGTCGGCAAGCGGAAGAAACGGATTTTCCACCGCGCGCGACATCTGCGGATGCGCCTCATAGCCGGCGGCAAGACGCTCCGTCTGCTCATAGACGGCGGCGGCTTTGCCTGCTTCCTCGGCATAGAGGTGCAGCGCTTTGGCATAGCGGCTCGGAATCAGTCCTTCATTCATCTTTTACGATTTAAATTATTATCAATTTTTCGTTTCAATCTCATCCAGCAATTTGTCTACAAGCTGCGACTGAGCTTTTTCGTCAGCCATATGCTCACGGAGCAACTTCTCCGCAATCTGAATGGCGAATGTGCTAACCTCGTTGCGGAATTGCAGTTCGGCTTCCTTGCGCTCCTGCTCTATCGACACCTTAGCGGCTTCCATCACCTTGTTGGCCTCGACCGTTGCGGCTTCCTTGGCCTCCTCAATGATTTGTGCCTTCATTCGTGCCGCCTCGCGCAGAATCTCCGCCTGCTGCTTTTGCGCCTCAAGGATAAACTTGTCCGCCTCAGCCTTCGCATTGTCGACATGCTCCTTGGCCTCCTCTGCATATGCAACGCCCTTGTCGATCAAGTCGGCACGATCTGTCATCATTTTGATGATGGCAGGCCATGCAAACTTGCCAAGGAGGACGCACAGCAGCACGAAGACCACAAACATCCAGAATACCAAGCCAAATGCAGGCGTAAACAGTTCCATCTCTTAAGTTGTGCTTGATTAGATGAACAACGAAAGTACACAAACAATCACACCGAACAACGCTACACCCTCAACAAGGGCTGCGATGACGATCATATTACTACGAATGTCGCTTGCCGACTCCGGCTGACGGGCAATTGCCTCCATAGCGGCTGCACCGATCTTACCGATACCGATACCTGCAGCGATGGCTGCGATTGCTGCACCAAGACATGCACCCATTTTGTCAAGTCCCAAAGACATAACTGCTTCAGCAGCCTGCGCTAAAATCATTCCTAACATAGTAATTAAATTTTTAAATTGTTATTTTTTGTTTTTTTATTTTTTATTGGTTATGCGGCCTCCACCTCTTTTTTATCGTGATGCTCCGGCTCTGCCACAGCAAGAGAGATGAATAGCGTCGAAAGCATTGTAAACACAAACGCCTGAATGAAACTTACAAGCACATCCAGTAGAAGCATAAACAATGAGAAGAACACCGATACGGCGGTTGCGGCAGTCGTAACTCCCGCGCCAAACGGTGCGAAGATAAATATCAACAGCGTCAGCACTATCACTATCATATGACCGCCCATCATATT
Source organism: Bacteroidales bacterium (assembly GCA_022009815.1). Lineage (GTDB taxonomy): Bacteria > Bacteroidota > Bacteroidia > Bacteroidales > Muribaculaceae > Limisoma. Next base: position 2,091,503 of record CP091725.1, on the reverse strand, counting down.
GGCGAACAGACGGACACAGAGTGCCGCCGGCTTGGTGAATATTCCAAAAAGCTCGATTACAGGCATGATTGGCAACGGAAACTTCAGTGCCAATGGCACGTCAGGCCAAAAAATGTCTTTCCAATAATGCTTGTTGCCTTTATGTTGGTCACGACAAACGTGCATACGGCAAGAACAAGCGTCACGGCAATATTGCCGGTAAGGTTCGCGCCTCCTGGGAATACTACTGCCAAACCCAACAGGTTCATAGTGAAAATGAAGAAAAACGCCGTCAGCAGAAACCCTGCAAACTTGGGGGCCTTCTCTCCGAGTGTGTTCTTAAGCACGCCGTCGTAGATAAAACCGATGAGTGCCTCTACGGCGCCCATTCCCTTGCGGGGGGTTTTCATGCCGTTGCGCTTGTAATAGCGCACCAGCGACAGCATTACCGACAACACTATCAGTGCGGCTACTATCAATGCTGCAACGTCCTTGGTTATCGACAAGTCGACCGGACGAAACTCTTTGCCGTCTGCCGCCACTTGCACCACCTTGCCGCTGTTGTCGCCCTCCGAGGCTATGCGGTAGACAACGCCATCGCCGGCATCATAAGACTCTCCGCCTGTAACCCTCGAAGAACTGAACACGTGCCAGCCGCCACGATTGTCGTTGACAATCACAGGCAGCGGAATGCGGTGCTCGTGTGAGAAAGGAACTTCCCAGCCGTAAGCGTCGCCGAGGTGCTCGAAAATGATTTCCTGAAGGTTCATTCCGCCCTCGTCATCCTTTCCGTCGCCCGACTTTGACGAAGCCTGCATCGGCAACGCCAACGCAAACATCATCAATACCATTATGGCAAGTACTTTCTTCATATTACTAATAGATACATACTGACACCACATTGCGGTCCACATCAACGATTCCTCCGGCAATATCCATCGTCTCGCGCTGCGCGTTGTCGGCTCTTTGATATTCAATAGTGCCTTTGGTCAGCGCCGACACAAGGGAGGCATGGTTTTCAAGCACGGTGAAAAGTCCGGACTCCCCCGGAAGTGTCACCAATGAAACCTGTCCGTCAAACAGAATCTGTTCTGCAGAAATCACTTTTAGTGTCATCTCGTTTGTTTTTATTATTGGTCAATCTCAGCAAGCAGTTTCTTGCCCTTCTCGATAGCCTCGTCGATGGTGCCGACATTGAGGAATGCCTGCTCCGGATATTCGTCGACTTCGCCGTTGAGAATCATCTTGAAACCGCGGATTGTCTCGCTCAGTGGCACCATAACGCCCGGAAGTCCGGTAAACTGCTCGGCAACGTGGAACGGCTGCGAGAAGAAACGCTGCGCACGGCGTGCACGGGCCACAACGAGTTTGTCCTCGTCTGAAAGCTCGTCGACACCGAGAATGGCGATGATGTCCTGAAGCTCATTGTATTTCTGAAGCAGCTGCTTTACTGCCTGAGCCACATTGTAGTGCTCCTCGCCGATGATGTTCGGGTCGAGAATACGCGATGTTGACTCCAGCGGGTCGACAGCTGGATAGATACCAAGCTCCGAAATCTTTCGGCTAAGCACGGTGGTGGCGTCCAAGAAGTTGAACGTAGTTGCCGGTGCCGGGTCGGTCAAGTCATCGGCCGGCACATAGATTGCCTGAACCGATGTGATGGAACCCTGCTTCGTCGACGTGATTCGCTCCTGGAGAGCGCCCATCTCCGACGCAAGCGTTGGCTGATAGCCAACGGCCGACGGCATACGACCCAAAAGGGCAGACACCTCCGAACCGGCCTGCGTGAAACGGAAGATGTTGTCGATAAACAGAAGAATATCCTTCGATCCTCCATCCTGGTCACGGAACTGCTCGGCTACGGTCAATCCTGAAAGCGCAACACGCAAACGGGCGCCAGGAGGTTCGTTCATCTGTCCGAACACAAGGGCAATCTGCGACTTCTTCAAAGCCTCGGCGTCGACATCCTCGATGTTCCACTCGCCTTTTTCCATGCCCTTCATAAACTTGTCTCCGTATTTCAAGACTCCGCTCTCGAGCATCTCGCGCAGAAGGTCGTTGCCCTCACGCGTACGCTCGCCGACGCCTGTAAACACGGAGAAACCGTTTTGTCCGATGGCGATGTTGTTGATAAGCTCCATGATAAGCACGGTCTTACCCACTCCGGCACCACCAAACAAACCAATCTTGCCACCTTTCAAATAAGGCTCCAAGAGGTCAATCACCTTGATTCCCGTATAAAGAATCTCAGAACTGATCGACAAATCGTCAAACTTCGGCGCCGGCTGGTGGATAGGACGGCGATTCTCGTCCGACAAGGCTGGCAAATGGTCGATTGGCTGACCGATAACGTTCAGCAATCGTCCTTTGACCTGTTCTCCCGTCGGCACTGAAATCGGTTGTCCCATATTCTCAACCTCCATTCCGCGTCGAAGACCATCAGTCGCATCCATTGCGACGCATCTCACCGTCTGCTCACCGATGTGCTGCTCCACTTCGAGCAACAAGTCGGCGCCGTCTGGACGACCCACCTTCAACGCTGTGTAGATTGGCGGAAGGTCGTTTTTGTCGATGTCGAATGACACGTCGACCACAGGTCCGATTACCTGTGTGATCTTTCCTTTGTTGTTGGTCATTTCGTTTTACAATTAATAAACTTTTTATTTACTCTCTCTCAAAAAATAAATCTCTTACAAACTAAGTCCGAATGCTACCACAATGAGCATCAACACGAGGTTGAACAAATTGATTGGCAACAGATATTTCCACTCGAACGCAAGCAACTGGTCAATACGCAGACGAGGGAACGTCCATTTGAACCAGATGATGACAAACGACAACGCTACAGCCTTGGCTACAAACCATACTACCGACGGGATATAGTCCATCACGGCGTTGAAGCCTTCCCATCCCGGGATGTGCAGCGGCATCCATCCTCCGAAGAAGAGCAGCGTTGCCACGCCCGAAACGATGAAGAGGTTAAGATACTCGGCGAGGTAGAACAGTCCGAAGTGCAGACCCGAATACTCTGTGTGGTAACCGGCTGTAAGCTCCGACTCTGCCTCCGGCAAGTCAAACGGACCGCGGTTGGTCTCTGCCGTTCCGGCAATCATATAGACGATAAATGCTATGACGGCGGGAATGTGGCCCTGGAAAATGAACCAAAGGTCTTTCTGTCCCTCTACCAGACCGGTAACCGACATTGTGCCGCTGAGCAGCACGATTGTCATGATCGACAAGCCGATAGACAACTCATAGCTGATCATCTGCGCGCCGCTTCGAAGTGCGCCGATAAGCGTATACTTGTTGTTTGACGACCATCCGGCGAGCAGAATGCCGAGCACTCCTATCGATGAAACGGCGGTCAGGAAGAAGATGCCGATATTGAAATCAATAATCTGCAAGCCTTTTCCCCATGGAAGAACCGCGAATGCGGCAAACGACGCCACAATCACAAGGAATGGTGCCAAGTTGAAAAGAAACTTGTCGATATTGTTGAGCGGAATCAACTCCTTAATAAGAATCTTGAACATATCGGCGAAACTCTGGAGCAATCCGAGCGGACCTACGCGGTTCGGGCCGAGACGACATTGGAACGCGCCACAGACCTTACGCTCAAAATATATGTAGAACAGCGCCAACAATGCATAGACCACCAAAAGCCCGACACCGATAAGCACACATTCGACCACAGTGGTTGCCCATGCCGGCATAAAGCCGTTGAGCAGATTGTCAAACCATTCTGTGACTACTTTGAAGTCAAAAATCATATCTTTAAATTTTCTTTGTTACTCAATCTGTTATCTTTATCTGTCGATTTCAGGCACCACATAGTCGAGCGATCCGCCAATCGTAATCAAGTCGGCAATCTTCTCGCCGCGGGTCAAGTGATCGACAACGCCGGCAAGACGCAGACATGTGCCGTTGACCTTCATGCGGTAAGGCGACTTCTCGCCCTTGCTGTCGATATAAACACCGAAAATGCCTCGGCATGCCTCAACTTCCTGATACCAATGTCCTTCCGGAAGCTTGATAATCTTCGGCACCTTAGCGCAATAGTCTCCCTCTGGGATATTGTCGACAAGCTGCTCAAGAATCTTGCACGACTGCTCAATCTCTTTCAAGCGCACCAAGTAGCGGTCGAACGAGTCGCAGCCGTCAAGCACAACCTGCTCGAAATCAAGCTCGCTGTAGATGGAGTACGGATTGGTCTTGCGGAGGTCGCACGCCCAGCCCGAAGCACGTCCCGACGGACCTGCCACACCATAATTCACAGCATCTTCCTTCGACAGCACGCCCACACCTTTCAGACGGTTCTGGAAGATGATGTTGCCGGTCACAAGCTGATGGTATTCTTTCAAGCGCTCAGGCATGATTGCCAAGAACTCTTTCACCTTTTCCTGGAATGTTGGATACAGGTCGGCACGCACACCACCGATAGTGTTGTAGTTGAACGACATACGGGCTCCGGTTGTTGCCTCAAGGATGTCGAGGATTGTCTCACGCTCACGCATACCGTAGAACAGCGCGGTTGTGGCGCCAAGGTCCATACAGTAGGTTCCGAAGAACAACAGGTGGCTGGCGATACGCGACAACTCGTCGACCATCACGCGAATCACCTGCGCGCGGCGGGGCACCTCGATGCCGAGAGCCTTCTCGATGCAGGCGCAGACGCAATGCTCGTTGGGAAGCGCCGAGAAGTAGTCCATACGGTCGTAGAAGTGGATGGTCTGCGGATATGTGAGTTTTTCGCAAAGCTTCTCCACTCCGCGGTGGATATAACCGCAATAGAGGTCGATTTCTTCACTTCCTCTCCGTCGAGCGACGTGCGGAAGCGGAGCACGCCGTGGGTTGCCGGGTGCTGCGGACCGATATTCACGACAAACTCCTCCGGGCTGAAGATTGTAGCAGTCTTTTCTGTCACATTGCCTTCAGCATCTTCCACGTATGTAACTGTCGTGTCGTCGGTCTTCTCGTGATAAAGACGGATCGGATTGATTTCCGGATTCTCGTCGTAGTCCTTTCTTAAAGGAAACCCACCCAGTCATTGCGCAGATACAAGCGGCGCATGTCGGGGTGGTTGATGAATTTTATGCCATAGAAGTCATACACTTCACGCTCTTCCAGACGGGCAATTTCCCACACGTCATAGACACTGTGAAGCATCGGGTTCTCACGGTCGGTTGTTGTCACTTTAACCGAAACCATAGAATAGTCGGATGTCGACTTTATATAATAGGTGCAGCCCAGAGCGTCGCCCCAGTCCTCTCCTACTACACATGCCAGCCAGTCGTAACCGGCTTTCTTCAATGTCTCGGCAACGGTGTGCCATTTTGCGTCGGGAACGACGGCCAATGCCACTTCGTTTTCCTCAAATACGGCTTCCGGACAAACCTTGCCTATTATTTCTTGTATATTTACCATACCTTAATATCTTATTCTTGTACGTGTTCCTCTTTCGCTATCTCTGGGTTCTCGCGGAAGAAGTCTTCGCGCGTGCGCTTGCGGTTCACTCCGCCAAAGAATTTTTCCACCTTGACTTTGCGTTGAAGCTGCATCAAGCCGTAGAACATCGCTTCCGGACGTGGAGGGCATCCCGGGATGTAGACATCCACCGGAACAACCTTGTCAATACCTGTAACCACGTGGTAGGAGTTTTTAAACGGTCCGCCCGAAATCGCGCAACCGCCAACCGCGATTACATATTTCGGCTCGGCGAGCTGCTCATACAAGCGGCGGAACACCGGCGCCATACGATGCACGATTGTGCCCGCAACCATCATAAAGTCGGCCTGGCGTGGGCTTGAACGTGCCACCTCAAATCCGAAACGCGCCATGTCGTAGCGCGCGGCACCAAGCGAGATGAACTCAATACCGCAGCAGCTTGTGGCAAACGTCAGCGGCCACAAAGAATTGCTGCGACCCCAGTTGATCAACTCGTCAAACTTGCCTACTACAACGTTCTGTCCGTTTTCCTTCAGCTCGTTGACCAAGTTCTCGATATACTCGTTGTCGTTGAAGTCTTCCCACTTCATTCCTTTAATCTTTACTTCCACTGCAACGCTCCTTTCCGCCATGCGTAAGCAAGGCCTAAGATGAGTACAAACAGGAACACACACACTGCGAGAATGCTCTCGACGCCCATACCTTTGGCAATCACCGCCCACGGAAACAGAAACACTGTCTCGACGTCAAACATCAAGAACAGAATGGCAAACAGATAGTAGCCCACCTTGAACTGAACCATACTGTCTCCTCGGGTAGGGATACCGCACTCATAAGGCTCGCCTTTTTGCGGAGCATATGAGCGTGGGCCTATCAACGCTGCCGTCGTCAAGCCCAAAACCACCAGTGCGACACCGGTGAGGACGGCTACCAAAGCCGTCGAGGTACTTTCGATACCAAATATTGACAAATCCATATCTAAAAATTACTTATAATTTCTATGTTAAACAATGCACACAATACGGATTAACACACTAAGAACCAGCCGACAAAGCCGGCGGTCGTCAATTTGTTCCACTATTCTGCGCTTTTAAGCCGTGCAAATATAGCAATTCTTTTGCTTAAAAAGGCATTAATTTTCAATTAATTCTCATCGCATCGACAAAAAAGCACTCATTCACCCCGTGCCGCAAAATCACCAAATCTTGTGATTGCGTGGTTCGTAATGTTTTTGTTCCTTTGCAGCCGAAAATCAGTTACGTTTTGAAAGTTAGAATAATCATTTTCGCAACCGCCTCTCTGCTGGCTTCCGACGCATTCGCCGCGCCGGCGAAGGCTGGATTCGACGCCAACCAATACGGCGACTCTATCATAAATCTGAAAGAAATCTCGGTGATTGCCGCCAAGCAGTCGGCCGACGCGGAAACAGCGGGTTCGGCGTCGACTCTGATATCAAGGGCGCAAATCGAGAGGCTCAACATCGCCAACGCTCGCGACGCAAGCTCGATTGTGCCAAACTTCTACATCCCTGAATACGGGTCGCGCATCACGTCGTCAATCTACGTGCGCGGAATGGGCGCTCGCATCGACCAGCCTGTAGTGGGGTTGGTGGTCGACAACGTGCCGGTGCTCAACAAGGACAACTACGACTTCGACATAGCCGACATCGAGAGCCTCCAGATGCTGCGCGGTCCGCAAAGCACTATGTACGGACGCAACACGATGGGCGGCGTTGTGTCGATACGCACTCTGTCGCCTCTTTCATTTCAAGGATGCCGACTGCTGCTTGAATACGGAAAGGCGAACACCACAAAGGCGTCCGTGTCGCACTACAGCCGGCCGTCGCGGTCGTTCGGAGTGGGCGGCAACGTTTCGGTCTACCACACCGACGGCTTTTTCCGCAACCTTAACAACGGCAAACCTGCGACAAGGAGACATCGGGAAGAGCCATGCTCAAACTGGCGTGGAAGCCGTCCGACCGCTTTATAATGGAGAATATGGCGGCGGTGTCGATAAACCGGCAGGGCGGCTATGCCTACGAGTTTGCCGACACGCGCGAGATAAACTACAACGACACGTGTTTCTACCGCCGCACGTCGGTAATCGACGGTCTGACAATGAAATGGCGTGGCGAGAACATTGAGCTGACAAGCAGCACGAGCTATCAGTTCATCGACGACAATATGACACTCGACCAGGACTTCCTGCCGTTATCGTATTTCACTATAACACAGAAGAAGACGGAGCATGCAGCCACGCAGGACGTGATTGTCAGCGGATCGGCTGCCGACGGCAAACTGCGATGGATAGGCGGAGCGTTCGCTTTCTTCAGACACATGAAGATGCTGGCGCCGGTCACGTTCAAGGACTATGGCATCGAGTCTCTGATTGCAGGAAAATGGAATGAGATGAACCCATACTACCCCATCGTTTGGGACGAGGACAGCTTCGTGCTCGGCTCGGGATTCACTATGCCGTCGGCGGGAGCGGCAGCCTACGGCGAGGTGTCGTATGCGGCCCGCAGGTTTACGCTGGTGGCGGGCTTGCGGTTCGACTATGAGCAGTCGCGGCTCGACTACACAAGCGACTGCTCGACGAGCTACACCGTGATGCAGCGCGCCGGCGACGGTTCGCTTAGCCCTTATGCGTTCCACCCAGTGGAAATCCACAACGGCGGCAGCCTGAAGCGGTCGTTCACGCAGCTGCTGCCCAAAATCTCTGCCTCATACTCAATCCCGTCGCGCCACGAGGCGAAAGTAAGACTGACTGTTGCCAAAGGCTACAAGGCGGGAGGATTCAACACGCAGATGTTTTCCGACGTGCTGCAGCAGCAGCTGATGGAGAGCATGGGCATCGGACGCCGCTACGATGTGGACCAGGTGGTGGGCTACAAGCCTGAAAACAGCTGGAACGCCGAATTGGGAGCTTTGATAAAGACTGCCGACAAACAGTTTTCGGCAAGCGCCACGGCTTTCTACATCTACTGCCGCGACCAGCAGCTGACGGTGTTTCCCGAAGGCGACATTACAGGACGCATAATGACCAATGCCGGAAAGGCGCGCAGCGCGGGCATCGAGGTGTCGGTTGCCTACAGCCCGGTGGAACGGCTGACGCTCAACGCTGCTTACGGATATACCAACGCTAAGTTCATAGAGTTCAACAACGGCAAGGAGGACTACTCCGGACGTTTCGTGCCCTACGCTCCGCAAAACACCATTTTTGCCGCTGCAAACTATCTTATCCCCGCGCAGTTCGGACCGCTGCGCTACATCTCGACGGGACTGTCGACACAGGGCATCGGCAAATCTACTGGAACGAAGACAACTCCACGGCACAGAACCTATACTTCAAGCTCGACGCGAGCGTCAAACTTATCTGCAACAAGTTTTCCGTGGATTTGTGGGCTAAAAACATCACCGCCACGCAGTATTCCACGTTCTACTTCGTTTCCATTCAGCACGAGTTCCTGCAACGAGGCAAACCCGTGCAGTTTGGAGCTACTCTGAGAGTGAATATTTAAGAACATAAAAACTATAATTACAATGAAGAAATTAATTTCTCTTTTCGCCATTCTCGCAATGGTGTTCTCAATGCAGTCATGCATCAATTCTGGCGACACTCCCGACGCAACACAGACAATTGCGCTGAAGGGCTACAACCACATCCACGAGCCTGCCAAAGTCGACGCGCCTCTGCGCAACAAGGCGGCAAAATACGAAATGGACATCAACCTTTCACAAATGACGATGACACTCAAAGCAACCGGCGCCATTGAGAGCGACGGAGAGGAAATCTCGCTCGTGTTCAACAACATCGCATTGAAATACGACAAGACCAACGGAGGCTTCTCATTCTCCCTTCCGGAAGCCACTCCTGTTGCAAGCAACGGCAAAGACTACAAAGTGACCGACCTTAACGGATCGATTGCTGCATATGCTCTGCGCAACTCAACAACATCGTCGATGGTTACCGCCATCACAGTGTTGCAAATCAGCTATACGGTCAACGACAAATACGACATTTTCGCCACGCTTCAGACATCGACAAGCGCGACACCGGAAATCTACTACACCAACTGTTCTACAACGACATCGGCTGAGGGCATCGCTCCGTTTACAACAACCGTGACAACATATCTCGTAAACTTCATCACGTCGACAAAGGCAAACGTGACCATCGTTTCAGCTCAGTTCGCACAGAGAATGCCGCAGATGACGATGGTGTTCCCCGGTGTTGATGTCGAGATGACGGCTTCAGGCTACGTATTCAAAGCCGACGAGCTGATTCCGAAAATCAGCGACACTCCGATGCCAAGCTACAAAGTGACAAACTTCCGCATGGAAACATCCTCAAAGGGCGCGGTTGCAAGCGTTGCGTTCAACTGCAACATCAAAGGCTTGAACTATTCCGTTGCAGCAATGGGCAAACTGCTGCCTTCTGCCAAGCAAAACTCTGAGAAATAAGCATCTGCAATAAAATAGTCAAAACGGCATATCCTGTTGCGGATGTGCCGTTTTGACTATTTTAAAGTTTTTATAATCTGATTTATTCCGAAATTTGGATAGTTCTGCAAAAATAGCGTACCTTTGAAACATATTATGCTCATCGACGATACTGAAATAGTCAAAAGGCTTCACGACCCGAAACAATGCAGGGAGGCATTCACTGAGATCATCAAGACCTACAGCGAGCCACTCTATTGGCAAATACGACGCATGGTGATGAACCATGACGACGCCAACGACTTGCTGCAAAACACGTTTCTGAAGGCTTGGTCAAACATAGAGAACTTCCGCGGCGACGCGAAGCTCTCCACCTGGCTGTATAAAATCGCCATCAACGAGTCTATTACGTTCATCAACAAGGAAAAGCAGAAACAAAACATTTCAATCGACGATGACGACTCGTTTCTCGTAAACTCGCTCGAAAGCGACCAATGGTTTGACGGTGACGAGCTGAAACTGTTGCTGCAAAAAGCCATCGCAACCCTGCCCGAGAAACAGCGCATGATTTTCAACATGAAGTATTTCGACGAGATGAAATATGAGGACATGTCGGAAATCCTCGGAACTACGGTGGGCGCGCTGAAAGCTTCATACCACCACGCTGTAAAAAAAATTGAACTTTTTTTCTCGCAGAATTAAACCATACGGCATTAACTAAGTCAAAACGGTACTATGGACAAAAAAAGCGACATATTAACCAAAGTTGGCAAAGATGCGGGTTTCAATGTGCCCGAAGGCTATTTCGCTGATTTTGCGAAGAAAATGGCTGCATCACTGCCCGAAAAGCAGATTCCTGCCAAGCGGAAGCCTACGCGCTGGTTGCGTATCCGTCCGTATGTCTACATGGCGGCTATGTTTGCCGGTGTATGGTGCATGGGATATCTGTTCAAAGATTTGAAGACTCGCAGTGGCGAAATCGCCGCCGAAGGTCAGATTGCAGAAGCGATGAAGGACAAAGACATGTGGAATGAACTGGAAAAATCCGGAACAGTGTCTATCGACGACCTTCTGAACGACACAATCGGCATTGACACTTCAATGGATTTCGACACTACGGCAAACTAATTTAAAAATCGACATGATCCGCAAATCAACCCTTATCTCTTTTCTTATCGCAATAATCCTTGCGCCCTGCGCTCTGGCGGCTCAAAGCACGGCGGCTCAACGGGCGAGATGGATGGAGCAAATAAGAAAAACTAAATTTGAATTCTTCACCAAAGAGGCAAATCTGTCAAAAGAGCAGCAAAACCAACTGTTTCCGCTATATGAGGAAATGGAAAGACCATCTACAAGATGAACAGCGAAGCGGAGGCTCTGATGAAAAAAACGGCTGCCGACACAAATGCATCCGAAACTGAATTTGAAGCGGCGGCGACAGCAATGGCTAAAACCACTCTACAACAGGGTGAGATTGAATTGGATTATTTCAACAAGTTCAGCAAATTCCTGTCGAAAAAGCAACTTTTTCTGCTAAAGCAGGCGGAAGAAAAATTCACCCAATATTTGCTGAAACAACGACGCTCGAAATAACAAATCGAAACAGACATGGCACAAAGCGCTTCTTGCATAGACAAATGCTTGAGGCGCTTTTTTGTTACAACAAAACATAAAAAACTATGAGCAAACTACTTTTGGCTGCCGGAATGGCTCTTATCTGCGGTGCTGCGGCATGGGGCAAAAACAACGTTCCTGATTTCAGATATCCGGAAACCGTGATCAACGACGCGACAAAGCAAATCGAGAAAGCCGACAAGAAGGGAAACCACAAGGCTCTTGTCGACGGACTGGTGCGCCTCTCTATCGCAAAATCGCAAATATCAGCCGACTATATGCCGGAACTCATAAACCACGTGGACAGTTTCGCTGCAAGAGTATCTGACGTCAGGGCGAAATCACTGCTGCTTGGTCTGGAGTCCGACATTGTGGTTGCGGCATACCAGCACGAAAGCTACAAATACGACTCCCGTCAGAAAGCCGGCGACATGCGTCCATCCGACCCTCGGGAATGGTGCCGGGAGGACTATGAAGACCGAATCATCGAGCTGACAGATTCGATTTTGTGCCACCGAACGGAGCTGCTCGCCACGCCGGTGAAGGACTATGAGAGCATCCTTGAGATGCCGAATGTGTGTCCGGAATTTGTCCCTTCGCTCTATGACATGCTCGCACACCACGGCATCGCCAAAATCAACGACTTGGCCGACTCTTATTCCAAAGGCAATGAAAACAGCGCCGCAAAGCAATGCGTGGCAGGCATCTACGCCAGCCTGCTGGCAAGCCATGAGGAGGGTTCAGCCCCGTTTATCTACTCGGAGCTGCAACGCATCAAGGGCTCCGAAAACAACAGCAAGGCTGCAGAAGCGGAGCTTAAAGCCCATCTTCTCGACCTTGCCGACAAATACAAGGACTCTCCCTATTCCGTGGAGATTCTGGACTATCTGGTCGACTTGGATTCAAGCCCCAGGACGGTGGCTCTTGCGCGCAAGGCCGTTGCACGCCACAGCAATTATCCGCGCATCAACGCGTTGCGCAATTTCCTGAAGCGCATCGACCAGCAGACAATGGGCATAAGCTACTCAGAAGCGGCAAAACCAAATGAGGAAATCTTGATTGACATCAACAAAAAGAATGTAGACAGAATCACTATACGCGCATATTCCGTCGACGGAATCTCCGACATCAGGATGAAGGACCTGAAACAGATGAAGCCAATGATGGAATGGTCGGCAAATCTTAATGCCGACGACCGTCAGACGGTGCGCTTCCCCGGACTGCCGACTGGAAGATATATTCTTGTCCCTGAATTCATTGACAGAAACTCCCACAGAGCCGTTATCACCGATCAAACGCCATCGGTTCTCACGGTGTCGGCTATCGACATCATGATGGTGAACCGCATCAACGGCGACTATTTTCTGATGGTGGTCGACACCGACTCTTCAAAACCTATCGAGGGAGCCACCGTGACCGTACGCAAGGACGAGGACGGAAAAATTGTCAAAAGCCTTCGCACAGACGCCAACGGCTATGCCATGCTCAACAGCCTCAACGACTACGGCTATTACTATTTCCAGGCAATCGTAGGCAACGACCACAGCCGTTCATTAAGCACTTGGCTCAACTATGCTTCAACAGAAGGCAGCCGACACTTGAAAGCGACTGTGTTTACCGACCGCGGCGTGTATCGCCCCGGCGAGACGGTCAACTTCGCTGTAGCAGCCTACGTTTCGGGGATGCGTTTCCTCGAAACGGCCAAAAAGAAATCGCTGACAGTGGAATTGCAGAACACTGCCGACGAGACCATCGCGTCACAAACACTGCAGACGGATGAATTCGGACGCGTCAGCGGATCGTTCACGCTGCCGACCGACGGACTTACGGGCACGTTCCAGCTTGTTGTCGTTTCCGGCGACATGCCTGTGGTGTGGAGAAACATCGAGGTGAGCGAATACAAGGCTCCTACGTTCTTCATCGAAATCGACCGTGAAAAATCAGAGCTGTCCGACCTCCAGCATGTCACGATAAAGGGCAAGGCCATGACGTTCTCACAGATGCCTCTCGCAGAGACAGATGTAAAAGTGGCGCTGAGCGAGAGTTTCTCATGGTGGTGGGACGATATGGACTTTTCCGACTACGAGACAACCGTCTCCACCGACAGCAACGGCGAATTTTCAATCTGCGTGCCGGCGGAATGCTTCTCTGCCGCCAAAGGCGAGATTTTTGTCAATGCCAAAGTTTCAGCCACCGACAGCCGCGGAGAGACACAAACGGCAGCGGCGATACTGAAAATGGGAAAACTGGCGTCGCTGCCAGAACTTTCCGACATCACCGCCAATGCCGACAAGCCGGTGAAACTGAACAAAGACTTGAGAAATTTCGACAGCCTCACATACGAAATCACCGACTCCGCTTCAAACGTGGTGAAAAAGGGCTCTCTGTCGCCCGACAACATCACGATTGATGCAAACAACATTGCATCAGGCGAATACACCGTCACGGTATCAATACCCGACGGCAGCGGCAGCTCGTCGTTCCGCCTGCGGCTCTACCGCTTCAGTGACGCAATGCCCGCATTCGACACTCCGATGCTCGTCGACAAAGACGCCGACATCAAGTGCGCCGCCGACGGCTCGTTCTCTCTCAACTGGGGAAACAGCAGGCCGCATTGGTTCTTCTACGTGATTGCCTGCGACGGAAACGTGACCGACTACGGCTGGCACCATGCCGAGGCAGGAATGCATAAATTCACGGGCAAGGCTGAATTTGCGCCGCGCGGCTCTTCGTGCCTGTGCCTCTACTGGACCGACAAGCACGAAACGAAGTCGGCATTCATCACGCTTACTCCAGCCACGCCTCAAGACTCAATTGAGATTGTTGCCGAAACTTTCCGCGACAACATCACCCCGGGCGGCAAGGAAACCTGGAAACTGCGCATCAAGAACAACAACGGCAAAACGTTTCGTTCGGCTGTGATTGCCAACATGTATGACGCGGCGTTGAACTCGATTTGCATAAACACCTATCGTTTCAGCCCGACATATACAACCGCCGATGAGTACTGGCAGGATTTCAGAGATCCAAGCGATTGCCACTCAAGCATATACTCTCCTCTACAGATGCTTGATGTAGCAACCTTTGTCGCCCCATGGCTGAACTACTACGGCCGTCAGCTTGACTATGACTACGCTGTTTTCGAATGCAATTCGGCTCCTTTACGCTGCTACGCCGCTGCGCCAATGGCCGACGCAAAGCTCGAGGAAAGTCTCGTCACAAAGGAATTAAAGACTGGCGCCGGGGCAACAGAACCCGACAGGCAGCAGTCTGCCAATCTCCGCGATGAAGGCATAAAGACTGCGTTCTTCCTGCCCGGACTGGTGACAAACGAGCAAGGCGAGGTGACATTCACGTTCGACGTGCCAAACCGCAACACGCAATGGCAATTCTCGGCTGTGGCATACACCGACGACTTGCACGCCCACTACATCAACCGCATCGTGTCGGCTGCCAAGCAACTGATGGTGCAGCCAAACCTGCCGCGCTTCGTGCGTGAGGGCGACTGTGTGACAATCTCTGCCGCCGCACAAAACAACACCGACACTGAGCAGACCGTTGACGTGGTAATCGACACCAACGGGCAGAGACATGCGCTCAAAGGCATCGTGCTGCAGGCTAAATCATCAAAGACGGTAACCGCCTCTTTCAACGTGCCTGCCTCGACGGAAGTCGTCGTGACAACAAGCGTTTGTCAAAACGGCCGCACCGCCGACGGGCAGCGCGACCGCATAGCCGTGCTTCCGGCAACAACCGATGTCGTGGAGGCTTCGCCGTTCTATATCACTGCCGACAAGAGCCGTGCCGACATCGCCATGCCTCACTTCAACCGCAACGGACGCCTGACACTGGAGTATGCCGACAACCCTGCTTGGTATGCCGCTTCGGCTCTGCCTTCAATGCAGCAGACGGCGGAAACGGCGACAGCCCACATCGTGAACTACTACGTAGCCACCGTGGCATCGCGCATCGTTGCCGACAATCAGGAGATTGCCGACGCTATTGCCGCATGGCAGAAATCGCCGTTGAAATCTCGGCTTGAACAGAATGCGGATTTGAAAACCATTGCGCTCGACAACACGCCGTGGAGCCGACGCGCCGAGACGGAAACCGACATGATGGCGCACATTGCCGACATTGCCGACCCTGCTACAATACAGTACCGCCAACAACGTGCGCTGACCGCCCTCAACGACCTTCAACGCCCCGACGGCGGATTCGAATGGTTTCGCGGTTGCCGCAGCTCGATTTGGACCACAGAGGAGGTGCTGAATCTCTTCGGCTACCTTAACGAGATGGGCTACTACCCTGCCGACGACGCAATTGCACAGCAAATCGTGAAGCGTGCGGTGGAATATTGCGACAACTATTACAACAAGATGAGCAAACGCGAGGGCGCGACGCGCAAAAGCGTAATTGCCCGCGCATCCGACTATATTTTCATCCGCTCGATGCTTCCTGTGGCAGCTCCTGCCGACTCCATCAAGTGGATTGCCAACGGCGTAGTCGACATGGCGGCGTCAGGCTGGGGCGACTACAGCATAATGGGCAAAGCCAAAGCCGCAATTCTGCTTGCAAACAGCGGCCGCAACGACGTGGCTCGCAACGTTGTGGAATCGCTGCGCCAATTCGCCCGCAAATCGGGCGACAGAGGCACATACTGGGACATCGATGGCATCGACAAGGTGACACTCGCAGCGACGGCTCTGAAGGCGCTCAACAAAGCGAATCCCGACGACCCAATGATCGACGACGTGCGCCACTGGCTGTTGCTCGCCAAGGAAACGCAATGCTGGGGAGGCGCAACAAAGGCGTGCGACGCCATCAACGCTCTGCTCACCACCGGAAAAAACTGGACTGCCGCAGTGCGCAAAGCACCACAAATCAAAGTTGGAAACGTCAAGATTGACACCGACGCCGCAACGCCCTACTTCGGATACATCAGACGAAGCATCGACATGAAACGCAACGATGGCAGTATCAGCATCCGCCGCGACAAGGGATGTCCGGCATGGGGAGCGGTATATTGCCAATACAATGCGCCCGCCGACAGTGTTAAGAGCCACGCAAACGCCGACATACGTATCGAAAAACAGTTCTACGTCTACAACAGTGCCAACACGCTGCGCCCCGATGCCACAACGGAATTTGCCGTTGGCGACCGCATACAAGTGCGGCTCACAATCCGTTCGGAGCGCGACCTCGACTTCGTGGCGCTGACCGACAACCGTGGCGCATGCTTCGAACCGGCAGACCAGCTGAGCGTATACGAATGGCAAGACGGCACCGGATCATACCGCGAGACGCGCGACTCGGCAACAAACATCTTCTTCAGCCACATCAGCAAGGGCACATACGTGATTACCTACGACGTCTACGCCAACAATGCCGGCACATACACCAGCGGTATCGCTTCGCTGCAATGCCAATATGCACCGGCTCTCACAAGCCACTCCGCAGGTGCCACGCTGACTGTTGAATAATCCGTCATTCCACAAGCAACAAAATCTCCACCGAAGCATCGCTCCGATGGAGATTTTTTGTTCTAAAAAAGAATTACTACATTTGTATGCCGTATATCAAAAATCAGTATCGGCATAATTTAAAACACAACCGCTATGAAAAATTTGCTTTTATCTCTTCTGATTGCCTTGTCTTTCATCTCAGTCAATGCGCAAAAGTACGCTGCAAACTTAGATATGACGGTAATTAAAAATTACAAAAAATTCGAGGAGTCATGTGTAATCTGCTCTATAAAAAAAGGCTCTACATACCACGTTGACAGCATCTACCAAATCACCACACCAATTCCTAATGAGAACAATGCCAATCTTTCTTTTTACATGAATACACCAGATGTAATGCTCGAAGTCAACAAAGACATTGTGAAACACATCAAATTTGACACCCCCGACATCCGTTCTTTTTGGAATGCCAAAGTTATAACAACCGTATTGCCCCTTTTGACACAGAAAGGCTCACAATATGAGCTCAGGAGCGAGATGGAGGAAGAGGCTTTTGATTTTATCAACAAAATGCAGGACAACGGGCTTGAGCTAAGCGACCCTTATCTTGAAAGCTACATCTACGGATTGATTGCGAAAATAGCTCCGGAAAGCCTTGTTGACGGCAGACCATGCAATGTAAATCTTCTTATTGTCCAGCAACCGAATCCGATTTCCCTAATTTATCCAAATGGGACAATTGTGCTTAGCACCGGGCTGATTTCCTGCCTGCATTCAGAGGATGAACTTGTTGCTGTCTTGGCAAACGAGATTTCCCATTTCGTATTGGACCACAGCGTGTTCAACGTAAACAAAAGCATCAGCCGACAGAAAAGACAGGAATTCTGGGCAGGACTGGCAACTGTAGCCACCGCCGCAACAGAGGTTGCCGTCGCTGCAAAAACTGGATATTATGTGCCAGGAGTTCCAACTCTGGCAATGGCTGTCGCCACTGCCGAAATTTCTGACAAAGTTGTAGACCACTTAGGCATGAATTTCAATCGGGAGCAACGCCTTGAAGCGGATTCTATCACAAAAGATGTGCTGCGGATGCTTAACTACAACGAGAGCGCACTCTGCTCCGCCCTTAAAAGAATAAACAACCGATTTTCTGAAAACCGAATTTTCCTTGGCAAAATAAACAAGGCTAAAGACATCTCCCTACCTGCCCGTATTGACAATCTTGGCGACACCGAGCTTCTTCCCGCCAACAAGCGATATGAACAAATCATTTCTTTTGCAGTAACGTCTCTTGTAAACATGCAGTTCAACATGAGGCATTTCAGGCAAGCAATAGCCCTCGCCGACCAAAACATAAACAATGGCGTTGCCTGTGCCGACGACTATCTGCAGAAAGCAAACTGCTTGCTGTTTCTAAAAAACGACCGACAGACAAACATTGAAGCAAACCAATTAATCGAAGAAGCGAAGAAACTGAATGCTCAGAATGTAAACATCTATCGTCTTACCGTCCTAATCGCTCTCAGAGAAGACAATTACGACCTTGCAATCACCTTATTGCATCAATATCTTGAAATTCTTGGAATTGACGCCGACAAGCCGACTGAAGGCCAGTTCAATTATCGTAATTCAGAATCGTACTGGGCTTTGAATATGCTTAGCAAGATACAGGCTATGAGAGCAAGCCGATAACGTCAATCGACGGATTTATGTCAAGCAATTGCTTGACAAACTGGTGTTTGCTCCGCGGTGAGATTACCACCGAGCGGCGACCGGCACGCACCTCTATGCGGTCGAGCGACGCCGCCGGTGACGAAAGGATGGTGCGCGTCGGCTTTACCGACGTGATTTTATGGATGTCGAAAGTTTCAATGAATATCCAACAGCAGACCACGCGCAACTTGTCGCCGCTGATTTCATAACGGATGCTGAACATAACCGACACAACCAGTGCCAGCGACAGTAGGCACGCCGTCAGCGCACCCCACGAAAAATCGAAGAACAGTCCCGGCACGCATGCGGCAGCCATAATGCCTACCGACAGCGCCACAAGCCACACGTCAACTTTCGACCGGTAGACAGTCATTATCTTGTCATTGAGAATGAACGGGAAGCAATCCGATAATTGTCGACAAACACTTCCACATGATATGAGCCTTTCGACAAGGCTGTCGAGATGTTGTGGTAGACGGTAAGCGACAATTCACGCTGGTCGTATTCCACGGTTTTCTTTTCTGTATACACCACATTGCCGCCCTCAAACGGGAATGTGCGTCCGCCACCAAGCACCGTACCTTCCGGACTCACGATGCGCACGTAGAACGTTTTCTGTCCTACCGGAGTTGAGTTGTTCTGTGGTATTGTGAACGACACTACAAGTTGTTTTGCCTTGTCAATCTTCTTCTCCACCTTTCCCTTCTTGTTTACAGCGACAAACGACAATCCCGTAAGATTGAGCTTCTCCGCCAGCTGCATACGCTCGTTCAAACGCTGGTTTTTCTGGCTGTAGTCAGAAACGGTGGTCGACAGCTGCTGGTTGCGCGACTGCAACTCCTCGTTCTGACTCCGTAGCGCCGTGTTTTCCTTGCTCAGCGAGTCAATAACCTCCACATAGTGGCGGAGCAATCCTTTGAGCGTTGAAATCTCGCCTTTAAGCTCCTTATGCGCTTGCTGTTGGTGGCCTTCTCCGATTTCAGTTCCGCAAGCAGTTTCTCCACCTTGTCCTTAGCCTGCGAATATTGTTCAAGCAGCGAATCGTTTTTCAGATACTGCGCCTGATTCTCATATTGTTGAAACTCTTGATTGAGCGCTTCTGTCTCACCCGCGAGTTGCAGTTTCTCGTTCGCAAGTTTCAAAGAGTCAAGTTGCTGCTGCATCTTGTCCTTGTCAGAGCCGCCACACGACGACACACCCATTACAAGCAGACCAATCAGAGCCACGACAACCAATATCGCTCCGACACGCACCATGCCGGCAGCCTTTTTCATTTCCTTGTTTTCAAATTTTTCAGATTTCATATCCGTAAATGTAAAAAATCACCGCAAAGTTACAAAGATTTTCAGTAAGAAAACGCATACATCCAAATTGTTTCAACGGATTGAAGATTACATTATTTCTTCGTACCTTTGCAGCAAGAAGTTACGAAAAGAGTGTAATTTATTGGAAATGAGCGTAGGTTAATTGCTCTTGATAGTAATAGGTTACGATTTAGTTAGTTATCTACTGCATTATCCTTCTGCGCGTTGCGTAACCTTCAAAGAACTCTTCGTATGCAAAAGTAGCTATTTAATTCGAGATTTTGATATAAACTCCCGTTTTTTATCCCCTCATTCATAAGAATTTTCCGTAAAAGCGGTATTGTCCGTCGGCACACCATTGCCCAAAACGAGTTTGGAACAAACGTGTGCCGACTACCGCATAGCTGGAGAAAAGGGCATTGCCTCACGCCTAAACGATGTTTAGACAGATGAAGCAATGCCCCTTTCTTTTGCGCCTATGCCAAGAGGTGCTTTTACGGGTTTTCAAATGATTTTTCTTTTTTCGCTGTCTCTTTTGCCGGAAGCGGAAAGTGAATGCAGAGTGTGTCAGCCTGCCCCATGAATGAAACAGGCGCCCACACACAGCCGGACAAACCGGGAAGAATGATTGTTGCCACCCGGCTGAACAAGTTCCGTCGGATCGGAAACAATCATACTTCCTTTGTTGTGGTTTGCCCTTTTCACGCTTCCGGTGATGTCTTTTTCCTTTTGGTGATTCTTTTTTTTACGGATTTTCCCCTGAAGTTTTTTTCTACACAATCTGCCTCTGTTTTCGTTTACCTCCATTTTGCGCCTTTCAGTAAGCCGCATCAGTCAGTCATTTTCGTTCTGGGCGCAAAGGTAATTCCGGGATTGGACGGGAAAGCAAGGTCAAGCCTCCTGTTTTCGGTAAAAATCTCCAGCCCTGCGGGTAGTATTTTGACCGAAAAACCTTGCATTCCCTAATCCCTACCTTTTCAAGCACCCGAAACGAAAACGACCGATGCGACAGAAAGACGCATAAAAAAAATGTCGGATAAACGAGAGGCAGATAAGATAGTTTGAAACTCAACTCCCTCAGCTCTTGAATCCGCATTAAAAACAAAAAAATCAAAAACAGCGAAGATATGACGGCAACGGCAAATTTCAGACAAATGGCGCAACACATCGGGTTGGCGATATGCGGCTTGATGATGCGCACCGCCTTCGGGGTGTTCGGCATCCTTTGGGGCATCATCAGAGAGATTGTAAACGGAGTGTTCCGAGTGGCGATAGGCATAATCGTGGCTATCCTCTCCACAATCGCCTTATTCGGCTTCATCCTTTGGTTATTCACCCTTTAACCCTTACCGACATGGCAAAAAAAGAAACAGCAAGACGGCAGCGCAGCAGTGCAGATATTACGAGGTGGACAACATCTTCGTGTATATGGTGGAAACGTACATCAACGGCAATTTTGAAACTTTCCGAAGATTGTACCACGAACTGAACAAGGACGCACGGAGGGATTTCATGGACTTCCTTCTCAGCGAGGTAGAGCCGACCTATTGGAGAGAGATACTGAAACAGATAATCTAAAAATGACAGCGATATGAAAGGAACAGACCATTTCAAGAGAACGATATATATGTACTTGGAACAGCGTGCGGAGGAAGATGCGCTATTTGCAAAGAAGTACCGCAACCCTGCCAAGAACATGGACGACTGCGTGACCCACATTCTGAACTATGTGCAGAAAAGCGGTTGCAACGGTTTCACGGACGGAGAGATATTCGGGCAAGCCATCCACTACTATGAGGAAAACGAGATAGAGGTGGGCAAACCGATGGACTGCCAAGTGGTTGTGAACCACGTTGTGAAACTCACGGCAGAGGAAAAGGCGGAGGCACGTCAGAACGCTGTCCGCAAATACCAAGAGGAGGAACTCCGCAAGTTGCAGAACCGCCACAGACCGTCAGCGAGAAAAGAAAACCAACCCCAACCCTCATTATTTGATTTAGGCTTATGAAACCGAAGACCAAGATACAGAAAGAGGTGGCAAGACTTTCCGCCAACCTTCGCCCCATATCAGCGACACAAATAGATTGGGCATACCGCCACTGCGTTGAGCATATCGGCTACCGCACCAAGAAAGGGAACATCACCTGTTCCGACTGCGGTCACGAGTGGCACAGCGACAGCGGACTATGCGACACCCTTGAAGGCTGCACCTGCCCCAAATGCCATGCCGAACTCAAAGTGCAGGACACACGCAGACGCATCTACAAGGAAACGCAGAATTTCAGCGTGATAACCACCTGCAAAGGGTATCAGGTAATCCGCGTGGCGCAGGTCAGATGCGAGAGCAGGAAAGGCGAACCGATGCGTTTCTACTGCCACGAGGTCGTGCAGCGTTGGATTTCACCCGACGGCAAGGTTACGGACATGGCGTTGCTCCGTGGCTTCCTTTTCTGCTATTGCGATGTGTGGGCATTAGGCAGCGATATGGAGGTAAGACCGCACAACAGCCTATACGATGATGTGGTGGCAAGAAGCTGTGCATATCCAAAGATGAGGATATTGCCCCAACTCAGACGTAACGGCTTCAAGGGCGATTTCCACGGCATCTCCCCGTGCGTCTTTTCAAAGCCTTGCTTTCAGACCCAAGAATTGAAACCCTTATGAAAGGCGGTGAGATTGAGGTCATGAAACACTTTCTTTTCAATACCCGTACTGCCGATGAATGTTGGGCATCATATCTGATTGCCAAGCGTCACAAGTATCAGATAGACAACCTCTCAATGTGGTGCGACTATCTGCGTATGCTCAAAAAACTCGGTCAAGACCTCCGTAACCCGAAGAACATCTGTCCCGAAGATTTCATGGCGGCACACGACAACGCAACCCGAAAAATTGAAGCCATACACGAGAAGGAAAGAGCCGCAGAGCAACGCCGTTGGGAGATTGAAAGGCGTGAGCGTGAGCAACAGCGACAACTCCAACGAAAGAAAGATGCGGAGGATTTCATCGCCAACAAATCCAAATTCTTCGGCTTGGTAATCACGGACGAGGAAATAATCGTCAAGGTGCTTGAAAGCATAGACGAGTATTACAACGAGGGCAAGACGCAGGGCATCTGCGTGTTTGGCAGTGGATACTACAAGAAAGCCGACACCCTCATACTATCGGCAAGGATTGGCGATGAGATTATTGAAACCGTAGAGGTGGACTTGCGAACCCTCGAAGTGGTGCAGTGCCACGGCAAGCACAACCAGGACACCGAATATCACGAGCGCATCATAGACCTTGTGAACAAGAACGCCAACCTTATCCGTGAGCGGATGAAAGCGGCATAGCATAACCCCTAAAACAACATTGATATGGAAGTAAGAATTGAAAGTATGATTTGTGTGTGGGATGATGCAATCCCCACGATGTTCCTTGAATTTGTGAACCTCCTCACTCTCACAACGAGTGAGGGGGAATTGAGAAAGAGCGTAAAGGAGTTTGCCGAGAAGCACGAACTTGACAAGTTTTTCCTTTACGGCTTCGGCTCACACCATTTCTACCTGCACCAACGCTACACAAGCAACCCCGAAATGGTGATGAAGAACAGAGTTCTGTCAGTACATTTTTTTAACCATCTAAAAAAAGCAACATTATGACAACACGAATGACCATCAACGGAGTAAGCACCTGCGCGGAAGCAGGTACGGAGAAATACGAGCGTTTCCAATCGGGTATCGGAAGACGCAGGCGGACACTTGTGCAGTACGACTACCGCCACCCCATAGACAGAGAATTGTTCTCTTGTGTCAAACCCACGTTGGACGAGTGCCGAGCCGCACGGGACAAGTGGCTGAACGCAAAAGAAGGGAAAGGAGGACAGACTATGAACACGACCTATCAAACGCTGATAGTCAAGTTCAGCGAACCTATCACGGCATTGGACGGTATCTTTGACGATACCGGAGCGTGGGGAACGGACACCCTCAAGGGGCTGGATAGATGATTACGAAAGCACACGTTTCACCGCCACCGACAGCCATACGGCAGTCATCACGAGCGAGTACAATATGGAATGTGTGAAAGAGTGGCTACAACGGCAGACCCCCATTTCCGAAATGCGAGAATTTTGAACGGGATGGCGGTGTCCGCACCGCCAATACTTAAAACCCTAAAAACAAAAGATATGATAGCCAAGACGATATTACAGCAGATAGGCGGAAAACGCTTCACCGCCATGACAGGTAGCCGTGATTTCATAGATATGGGCAACGGCTTACGGATGAGCCTTGCAAGGAACAAAACAAGTGCCAACCGCCTTGACATCATCTATGACGAAGGGGCAGACCTCTACAATATGCGCTTCTACCGCAGGACGTTCAGCAAAAAGACCTTTGAGTGCAAGACAAAGGACATTGCCGTACACGAGGGTATCTATTTTGATATGCTGGAGGAAATGTTCACGATGGTGACGGGACTTTACACACGCTTTTGAGTGGCGGGGCGGCGAGAGCCGCCCTACTTTCTTTCAGTGAGCATGATGGCGGACAAAGAAAGTAGCAAAGAAACCTTTGTCCAATCTGCGATAACTAAAAAATCCGCAAGTAAAACTTGCGGAGGCTATATATTGGGTCGTTATTTTTTGGTGGAGGGGAATGATAATCTCGAACCGTTGAACTACACATTTCTGCTTCGTCTCCATTTCCCCCAACGATTTGATACGTTCAATCATTTTTGTTGTTCCTTTCTGAATTTTCCTAAATACTTTCTTCATAATTTCGCTATACTTTTTATGGTTAATAACTATGTTTTGTATTGCTCTCACAACACTTACAACTTGAAGTGTTATTTGGAAACCGATAGGCAAAAATGGCTCAACGATGTCAATTAACGAGAAAATCCTACGATAATCTATCAAGTGATAGAGCAAAAGACGTGCCAAGTTAAATATGGCACGTCTTTTGCCAGTTTTGTCAGTCCTTTTATGGGATATACAACAGCGCAAACTCCGCCTTTCTCCGTTTGAGCAGCATGGCGTGGCGTTTTCCTTTGTAGTTGCAGAAGGCTATATACTCACGGTAGATGTTCCTGTCACCAGCTTCCAGCTTCTTGATTAAGGTGCTTTTGGGGATTGTTTTGCTGCCTAACAGCTTCGCCGGTCCCACATTGTAAGCTAACGTGCCAAGCAAAATCGAATCAACCCCGAATTTACGGAACATGGCGACAAATTTGCGCAGGTCTTTCCGCAAAAGTTCATCCGCATCCCGTTTTGTCATGGTTCGTGCCGAATACTTCTCGTTTGGCAAAAGTTTGTGACCCCAACCGACGTATGGGTAGTGTTTTTCTGAGTGCCAGCCTTCAAAGTAGCGGCAGCATAAAAAAGCACGTTCCATAAGCGGCAGTCGGTAGATTGCCGCCTGCCCGTCCGTTCCCTCTTGGCGGCTGATCTGCGCGGACACAGAACAGACCGTCAGAAGTGAACAGAGCATTGTCATGAATACACGCATCATTTCAACAAGGGGCTGAAGTTGCCGATGGGAACGATGGTAAGATCGTCGTCCTTTACATTCCTGTTGTTGAAGTCAAATTCCAGTTCGTAGGAGTTGCTAAAGTTATCCTCCACCACCACGATGAAATTATGCGCCTCATCACCCGCCGCCGTGTAGTACAGGCGGAATTTTTCGTTCTCCAGCAGGTAGCGGTCGTTAGGCAGGAAGGTGATGCCGTTATCCATTTTGAGCGAGCCTTCCCCCTCGAACTGGAAATAGCGGATGGTATAGAGCGTACCCGAAAAGTCGCCCTCCTTTCAGTTCACAGCGGATTTCCACTGTCTGCCCCTTTACTACCTTGTTCGGCACGGGCATGACCTCCACCGTGAAGGGATAGGACTGCTGGATGTCCATGTCATCGTCACATGACACGAGGGTGAATGACATGGCGGCTATCAGGCATAACGCCACTGCCTTGAATATTGATGTTCTCTTGTTTCTGTTGTTCAGTATGTTCATTGTTCTTCGATTTTTAGATGGTTGTTTTTCTGTTTTTCGTTGTCAGTTGCAGGTACTCGTTCAAGTCCTTGCAACCGTCATAGAGGGAGGAACGGTCGGTGACACGTTCCCCGTATCGCATGGTAAGTGCGGCAAGCGTCCGCCGTCCGGCTTCGTCACGGTCGAGGAAGCAGCCGATGCGCCCGTATCCGTCCAGCAATCCCGCCGCCTTCTCCACGTTGGCGACTGAGTTCAGCACAAGACAGTCAGCGTTACCGGTTACACCAAGCGTCACGGCAGAGAGAAAGTCCATGAAGCCCTCGAACACGAGGCACTCGTCAGCCGGGATGTCATTCGCCTTTACCAGTGATACAGACTTCGGAGGTATGCAACCCTTGAAATATCGGCTTCTGACTTCATAGCCACCTGCCATGTTCGGAAAGCCAACGGCAAAATACCGTTTCCCACGCACACCGTAGTTCAAGCGGCAGCAGTGACGGGATGCGATGGCGTAAGGGATGCCCCGTTCCTCTAAATACTCCGTCAGCAGTGAGCGGAGCAGCGGAGCGACCTCCACATCCTCAAAAACGGATTCGGTCGGCTTCGAGAGATAGACGGGCTTTTCCCATCCGGCAACCGTCATATTGGCGGCTTCCGCTATGAACTTCGCTTGCTTCATGAAGTCATCGCTTTGCAGAAACTCCCCGGCAAGCGTGAAGATGTCGCCGCCCTTGCCCAAACCGAAGTCGTACCAGAGCTGTTTCGCCACGTTCACACGGAAAGAGGATGTGCGCTCGCCCCTGTACGGGGCAAGATACCACAGCTCGTTACCGCTCCTTCTGACAGGCTCATGCCCCAGCCGTGCGAGAAAATCCGCAAGCGGCATCCTTCTGACAGCATCTATTTCCGTCCTTTCCATGCCCGTGTCAGTTGATGATGAACTTGATACCGACCCCGAACTGCGTGTGGAACTTCCGTGTGTCGCCACCCCAAAGGCAACGCTCCCGCAGGTTGGCAAGCAGGGCGATACGGTCTGCCACGTAACACTCCACATCGAGCGTCAGCGCACCGCCGTAGATGAAGGCGTCCCGGTCGTGCAGCGTGGAGCCGTCATGCAGCACCTTCTTCCCCCAATTTACCGCCTCATATCCGGCGAGAGCCGAAGCCCCGGCATAGACGAAAACAATCTTTCGGGCGTCCGACAGTATCTTGAAGTAATAGCCGCCCTCCGCCGTGAACTGCGCCACGGGTATCTTGGTGTCCTTGTAGGGATTGTTCTTCAACAGGTATTCGCCACCGAACACCCACTTGTTCCCCTTCTTCGTGTAGGTGGAGAGAGCCGCCCCGAAGCTGTACCCGCCGTCCTTGCCGCCGAGATTGAAGCCGTCCGCCATGTCCGCCCTCACCTCGATGCCCTGCATCTTCGGCAGACACCGCTGGGCGTGCGCCTGCCCTGTAAAGGGCAAGCGACGCGATGATTATTGCGATGTACTTTCTCATGGTCAGCGTACTTGAAGTTCGTTGATGGTACCCGCGCGTACCAAATCCTCGTTCTCAATCACGAAGGACTGGTGACGGCCGCCGTTCTTCTCGTTCAATTCCACCACGAGGCACTTGTCATCGGGGATGGTGAACTTCGCCATCGTGAAGACCGTGCGCTCGCTCTTTTTGCCCGGCACGAGGGTGGCGTAGTTCTGCGCGCGGAGCGGCAGAATAATCTGCTCCTGCACGGCAGTACGCTTCGCAACCTTCTTGTCCACGATTTTCCAAGTGATGTAGTCCACATCGAAAGGCACGTTGCTCTGGTTCTTTATCTCCGTGTGGAAATAAAGCAAGCCGTTGTGCGTGTAGATGCCTTTCAACAGGTATTGGATGCCGAAACGCTTGCAGCCGATATGCTTCACCTCGCGCTTGTTCTGTTTGTGGATGGACTTCATGATAAGGCGCACCAGCATCGGGCTTTCGCTGCCCAGCTCTTTCAGATAGATTTCCTGCGCGTTGTTCGGGCGGTTCACCGTGCTGCCGTCATGGATGAAGTCGCACATCTCCACGTTGAGCAACAGCGGTTCGGCGGCGTACTTCACGTTGAAGGTGTAGAAACTGCCGTCCTCCGTGATGACGGACATATTCGTTTCGTTGGGAAAATTCCTTACGGTAGCCTTCACACGGATGATGTTCTCCGCTCCGTCGGCTTTCCCGGCAATCAGGTCGGGCGAGCCTAAATCGACATAGCGCACCTCCGCCGGAAAAATGACGTGGACGGTCTTGTCGTAGGTCACTTCCAGACCGTGCGGCGGTATCATGCGGTCGAAGGTCAGCTTGCGTGACAGCCCGTGATATAGGTCGCCGTCCGCCTCCTTCTGCGGATAGACCTCCTTCGTCAAGGTCGGTTGTTCACTTCCGTTGGTCGTTTCAACGGTTACATTCTCCTGCGCGTTGGCAGTTATGATGCCCATAGCGAGGGCAAACATGATGATTACTTTTCTCATTACTTTTGGATTTTAGTGGTAAATGTTTTTATTGTTTTCATTTTTCTTGGTAAAGCATGACCCTGTACCCGGCTTTCAGATGCACCTTGACGGTTCGCATCTTTTTGGCGATGTACTGGCTCGTGCCTTGTATCAGCCCCTTGCCCAAGTCGGAGGCGAGCTGCGCCCCGGCATTGGTGGAGATGTTGATGCTGCTTCCCAGCGAGCCGCCCATGTTGGCGGCGACCTCCCGGACGGCGTTCATCTCCATCGAGTTCGGGATGAAGATGCCGGGCTGTCCGTCCGTGTCATAGACCGCAAGCTCCACGGGGATAATCGTGCCGTCGTATTCCAGCGAGGTAATCTCGATGTCGAGCCGCTCACCCTGTATCTTGCCCGTGCCGACCACCACCGCACCCCGGGGTATTGTCCTGCCTGCCACCGCCATAGGCTCCAGCAGGCGCAGCCTTACCGTCTGCCCGTCCGTCACGCTCTGCGCCCCATGCACGCACGCCGGTATGGTGTTCCTGTCCAATACCTCCGCCGTGCCGACAGCCGTGTTGAAACCCCGGTTGCGTTCCTGCGATAAGGCGGCGACAAACTCCGCGTTACTCATAGGCTGTGAGAGTGAAGAAACTACTTGATGCTCCACCTGTCTGATAGGCATTGCCTTGTTCTTCTTCCCTTTCTGCACGGTAGTTGGCTCTGCCCTCTGTTCCGCCGATGGCTGTCCTCCGTTCTGACCGCCCATGTACTTTGCCGCCAGCTCGTAGGACTTCTCCATAAGAGCCACCTGCTCGTCCATAGAGGAAGCCTTGCCCCTCTCGCTTTCCAGTTCCGACTCCAGCGATGCGATGCGCTCCAACAATTCGTCCATCTCCGCATTGTCGTTTTTCGGCTGGTCGTAGAAGTTTCCGAGCGTGGCGTTCAGGTCACGGTAGGCGGCTGCGGAGGACTGGATGGTCTGCGGCGTGGCTGGCTTTGCCCTTTCTTCCTTGCCGCCCGGATTGGCGAGGTCGAAGTCCACTCCGTTCTCCGTTCCCGCTATCTCGCGGTCGAACATGTCGCCCAGCTGCCCGATGGCACGGTTGCGGCTCTCCTGACGCTCTTCCATCTCCCCATGCTCGTAGGCTTTCAGCTTGTCGCCGATAATCTGCCGGTTCGCCTTGTCAGCGTCGGGCATCTCGGTGTTGTATCCGTCCGTTCCCGGCGGTTGCTCCTTGCCGGAGGACGGGGCGAATATCAGCCACATCGCCCCGATGAACACCAACACCATAGCGGGCAGCACGATCATCTTCTGCCGTTTCAGCCGTTGCGCCTCTGTCAGCGGTTCGCGCTCCTTTTTCGGTTTCCCCGTTTCGGGAGCAGCTTTGTTCTCTTTCGTCGGTTCATTCTTTGTCTGTTCCATATAAATAAGGTGTTAAGTGATTGCCTGTTTCCGCCGGGGTCGGCAGTTCCACCCGTCCGGCGTGTCCCGTTTCCATATGTGAGCCGTCGTTCCTGCCGATGTCATAGACGGCTCTGCCGAAGGTGTAAAGGGCAAGCACCGCGAAGGCGGCGAACATCCCCAGCACGATGCGGCGGCGTGTTTCCGGCGGCAAGCCGTCCAGATACCCTTTGAGACTTGCCGCCAAGCGTTTCCGTTTGTCGTGGAGTTTCCAATACATGCCCCACATTGATTTTCTGATACTTTTCATGTCCTGTTACCGTTTGATAGTCTGTAAATCCTTGTTCTCAATGATGGTGAAACCCTCGATGGTAAAACCGTTCGGGTTGTCATCCGACCGCGATGCGTTCAGCAGGCGGCAGGTGGTCACGAGGCTGCGCTCGGTGACGTTGCTCTGCCGGATGATTTTCTGTGTGGCGTAGGTCACGGCACGGTAGGGATAGGCGTTGAAGTCGCACACCACGCTGTCCACCTTCAGCACTTGGTTGATGTTCCCGGCGATGATGCGGTTGTAGTACCCCTTCTCCGCGAAGTCCGAATAATAGTGGTACACGCTCTTGTCCGCCAGCAGCAAGGCACGTTTCACGTTGTGTTCAATCGCGCTTTTTTCAGGTGATAGCGTGAAGAACATCTCGTGGAAACGGCGCACATGTTCCCGTGCCTCCGCCGGGCGGTTCTGCGACAAATCCTGAGACAAGGCGAGCATCAGGCTCTTGCCGTTGTCCAGCACATAGATTTTCTCCCGTTGCTTCTCTGCGAAACGGTAGGAGTTCCACACGCTCCACACCGTCACCACGGCGCACAGCGAGAGGAAGACGATACCGAACAGGCGTATCTGCCTGAACGACGATTCGATGTTTCTAAGTGATTTGAATTCCATTTATATTTTCCAATTTATGATTGCACATTGATTATTTCAGCAATTTGCCGACACGTCCGACTGCGTTTCCTGCGGCTGCACCCGCCACGCTGCCCGCCATGCTTCCGGCTCGTCCCGCCATCTGGTTCACGTTGCGACCGTAACCGCCCATGCCTCCGGCTTGGATAATCCAGCCCGCAACGGTGGGAATGGTAAAGTAGCCGATGATGCCGATGCAGAGGAATACGATATACACCCCGTCGCTCGAATCCAGCGAGAAGTTCGGGTCTGCCTGCATCCGC
Source organism: Bacteroidales bacterium (assembly GCA_022009815.1). Classification (GTDB taxonomy): domain Bacteria; phylum Bacteroidota; class Bacteroidia; order Bacteroidales; family Muribaculaceae; genus Limisoma. Next base: position 2,060,493 of record CP091725.1, on the reverse strand, counting down.
TCGATGTCGTTTTGCAGCATCAGAACCTGTATCTTCGCCAGTATGGTGCTGAACATGTCCGATACCGGTAGCCACAGATAGACCTGTATATAGCGGCATATCCACTGCGTGAGCGTGTTTTGGAAACCGTCCCATACCGACAGGGCGAAGGCTATCGGACCGAGAATCGCCAGCACCACGAGAAAGAAGGTGCGGACGGTGTCTATCACGAGGGCGGCGGCTTGGAACAGCAGTTCGAGTATCTCGCGGAAGAAGTCGCGGATGCTCTTCTTCATGTTGTACATTCCCCGGTCGATATACATTCCCGCCATCGTCACCATGTCGGAGGGCGACCAGCCGAGTTCCTCCAGTTGCTTGTCAAATTCCTCGTTGGACACGAGGTAGGCGGTTTCGGGGTTGCGTACCATCGCCTCGTATTCCAGTTTGTCCTTCTGCTCCCGGTATCGGTTCATGTCCAGCGTTTCCGCCTCCAGCATCTTTGCCGTGCCCTGTACGACGGGTGAGAGGATGCTGTTTATCGTGCCCAGCACCACAGTCGGGAAGAACATGATGCACAGACCGATGGCAAAAGGACGGAGCATCGGGAATACGTCTATCGGTTCAGCTCTCGCCAGCGACTGCCATACCCGGTAGGCGACGTAGAACAGCGCACCCAGCCCGGCGATGCCTTTCGCCACACCAGCCATGTCCCCACACAGCGGCATCATCTGCTCATAAAGTGAACGTAAAATCTGATGAAGGTTGTCGAACTTCATAGGCTACCAGTATCTTTCGTTCATGTTCCCGTACAGCCCCATGATGCGGTCGAGGTCGTTCTTCTTTTTCGCACGCAGGTAACTCACGGAGATGTTCTTGTTCGTGTAGTAGCTCACGAGGTTGCGGTAACGCTTCATCTTCGAGTGGCAGCGTTCCACCACGTCCATGCGCTCCTTGTCGGTCATGGAGAGCGTGGTGATGTTCACCACGTTCCTGAGTTCCGTCAACACTTCGTTGCTTTCCTCCAGCAGTTTCGTGTAGCCGAAAGCGATTGCGGAAAGCTCTTCGGGTCTGAAATTCCCGTCACGGAGCATCCGTTGGAAACTGTTCACATAGATGTCTGTGATGTCGCCCACCATCAGGATGGTCTGCTGCACCTTGCGGGCGTCCTTGACCAGATTGTTCACCGATTTGAGGGCATCGTAATACTTCTTGCCCTGCTGATAGATTTTCACCGTCTCCTGAAAGTTGCTCACCATGTTCGTGGCGGTCTTGGAGGTATGGATGATGTTTTTGGAGGCATTGATGATGCCCTGCGCTAGATTGCCCGGATCGCTTACGACCCACTGTGCGCTTGCCCTGCCCGCGAAAAGCAGGCACAGGCAGATAATCATTGTTATTCTTGTTCTCATGTTACTTTGGATTTTAGTGGTTGTTATTCTTCGGTCGGATGTCCCGGCTGCGGCTTCACCCGCACATAGTCCCCGTTTGGCGAGAAAGTCAGCACATCCGTGGCCTCGTTGTAGGACACGTCGATGCGGAAGCCGGTGTTCATGAACAGGTTGCCGTTCTCCTCCTGCAAGAGATAGGTTTCCGGCTTGAGCTTGCGGCGCAGACCGCTACGACGGAACACCGTCACTTTGTAGGCTTCGCCCTCCTTGTAGATAAGCACGTCAGGTTTTCCCTCCACGCTCTCCCAGTTCCCGCACAGCATGTCGCGGCGGTTGTCGGCCACGTCGCAGGATTGCAGCATCATGACCGCCAATCCGATAAGGCACTTGCTGACTTGCAGCATTTTCACTTTTGGTAAATTCATACGCGTTTTTCTTTTTTGGTTGATACATTCTGTTTTTTAGTTATTCCTTGTTTCTCCGCCTTTCGGCAAGCTGCCGGATGGCGGCTTCGATGTCGTCGCCCAGCTTCTCCGCCAGACGGTAAACCTCCACTTTCCGTTTCCTCGGTGGTGTACGCCAGATACTCTTCCGCGCTGACCTCCGTGGCATAGACCGCCGACTGCGTGCCGCCCAAGCCTATCCACACCTCCTTGTAGAGCCGTGAAGGGTTGTTCGCCATGTTGATGGAGAGTATCTGCGACTTCTCCTTTTCCGTCAGTCCGAGCAACGCCTGTATCTGGTCGAACTTGTTCATATATTTCCTTTGGTCAAGCAGGATTTTACAATCCGAGTTGTTGATAATGCTCTCTTTGACCACCGGAGAACTGATAATGTCGTCCACCTCCTGCGTCACCACGATTGCCTCGCCGTAATATTTTCTGACCGTCTTATACATATAGCGCAGATATTCAGCCATGTTCGCCGATGAGAGGGCCTTCCAAGCCTCTTCCACGATAAGCTGTTTCCGCACGCCTTTCAGCCGCCGCATCTTGTTGATGAAGGCTTCCATGATGATGATGGTCACGACGGGGAACAGTTCGCGGTTTTCTTTAATCGAATCTATCTCGAAGACGATGAACCGCTTGCCGAGCAGGTCGATGTTCTCCGTGGAGTTGAGCAGGAAATCGTAACGCCCGCCCCGGTAATACTGCCGCATGGTGGTGAGCATGTTGTCGATGTTGAAGTCGGACTTCTCCACCTTGATGTCACGCTGTGCCAGTTCCTTGCGGTAGTCGTCACGCATATACTCGTAGAAGGTGTTGAACGACGGCACGATGCTACGGTCGGATTGGATGCGCTCAATATAGGCACTCACGGCACTGCCCAGCTCGCCGCTCTCCGTCTTTGTCACCTTGTCGTCCTCCGACTTCCAGAGCGTCAGCAACAGGGTCTTGATGCTGTCCTTCTTCTCCACGTCGAAGATGTAATCGTCGGTGTAGAACGGGTTGAAGCTGATGGGCTTATCTTCCGTGTAGGTGAAATACACACCGTCCGCTCCGCCTGTCTTGCGTCGGATCATGCCGCACAAGCCCTGATAGGAGTTTCCCGTGTCCACCAATACCACATGTGCGCCTTGCTCATAATATTGGCGCACGAGGTGGTTCATGAAGAAAGACTTGCCGCTGCCCGAAGGACCCAGCACGAACTTGTTGCGGTTGGTCGTGATACCTCGCTTCATGGGCAGGTCGGAGATGTCAAGGTGCAGCGGTTTTCCCGTGAGCCTGTCCACCATCTTGATGCCGAAGGGCGAGAGCGAGCTGCGGTAGTTGGTTTCCTCTGTGAACAGGCACACCGCCTGTTCGATGAAGGTGTGGAAACTCTCTTCCGCCGGGAAGTCCGCCGCATTGCCGGGTATCGCCGCCCAGTAGAGTGTCGGGCAGTCGATGGTGTTGTGGCGCGGCACGCATTCCATGCTTGCCAACTGGCTGCCCACGTCGTTCTTGATATGCTTCAGTTCCTCCGCATCGTCGCTCCACGCCATGACGTTGAAGTGTGCCCGTACCGAGGTCAGTCCGTAGGAATGGGCTTCGTTCAGGTATTGGTCTATCCACTCGCGGTTGATGCTGTTGCTCCTTGAATAGCGAGATAGCGACTGCATGTTACGGGCGGACTTCTCGAACTTCTGCAAGGTTTCCTCACTGTTGTCTATCAGCACATACTGGTTGTAGATATGGTTGCAGGAGAGCAGAAGCCCCACCGGGGAGGCGAATGACAGTCGGCAGTCACTCCGGTCGGTGGAGAGCTTCTCGTAACGGGTGTCGGTAGCCACCTTGCCCGGCAGGTCTTCCGCGTCGGAGAGGGTGTGCAGACACAGGCGGTTGTCGCCGATGCGCATCTCCCTTGCCGAAAGCTCGATGTCCTGCAAGGTGGTGTCACCTTCCGGCATGAGCGAGAAGTAGCGTTCAATAAGTCCCGTCTTTCCCTCAGTACCCACAATCTCATCGGTGGAGAGGCGGCGCAGCCTGACAAGCCCGCTGTCGTTCATGATGCGCTCGAACTGTTCGCAGGCTTCCAAGAACTTGGTCGTGGTTTCCCTGTCCAGCTCCTTCGGGATGATATGTCCCCGGCACAGCGTGCTGAAATTGCTCTGCATCCGGTTACGCTCCTTTGTTGTCTTGGTCAGGTAGAGGTAGCAGGTGTGTTTCAGGTACGGACGCTCGTTGAAGTGACGCTCGAAAGAGCGGCTTAAAAAGCTCATGTCGTCCTTCTGAAGCTCCGGTTTGTAGCGTTCCTTGATGAACCAGTCCTGTTTGTGGACGACGGAGTAGTCCGGCAGCACCTTGATAGCCTTGCACCAGCAACTGTGTATCGCCTCGTACTCCGCACCCGTCACGGTGTAAAGTTCCGGTAGTTCCACCTCGAAAGCCACCGTGATGTCGGCGTCCTTTGAGATGATGCAGCCATGCTCCACCGCTAAAAGTGGGAACCTGTTTTCCAGTGTTGTCATTTTCGATGTATTCCTCATTGTCTTTCTTCCTTTCGTTGTCGTTTGAACAGACGGGTTATCCGCCGCCGGTTGATAAGGTATCGGGGATGGCTCCGTGCCGCTCCTAATTTCATCAGCCCGTGTTCACCGTACCGGGCGTTCAGCGCGAAGGTCTGCCATACAAGGAGGGAGGACGATGCCGCGCCGAAGCCGATACATATCCACTGGTCGATACCGACCATGTAGAGGATGACGAACAGGACGAAGAGAGCCAGCAGACCTCCGCAGAAGATGAAGAGGTACTGTGCCTTCAAGCCCTTGAACTCTACCGGACGGCCGATACCCTTGTTGATTGGGTATTCAGCCATACATTATTTATTAAAGGAAGAATGAGCGCAGGATGGTGGCGGCAACAATCAGGAAGATGCACGCGCCGAACCACGAGGCGGCTGTCTTGCTGGTGTCGGGGTCGCCCGATGAAAACTTGCCGTACACTTTTACGCCCCCGATAAGCCCGACGACTGCACCGATGGCGTATATCAGTTTAGTTCCGGGGTCGAAATAAGAACTCACCATAGAGGTGGCTTCGTTGATGCCCGCGATGCCGTTTCCCTGCGCGAAAGCGGAGGCGGTTGCGGCGATGACAAGTGCCGCGGAGAGGATTGCTTTTCTGTTTTTCAAGATGTTCTTGTTCATAAACTGTTCTTGTTTTTTGCCGTCAAAGGGTGGATGGTCCTTTGTCGGGCGGTTGATACTTTGTTTCTTTACTTTGGTTTTAGTGGATGCCCGTTTGTTTCCACGGACGTGGGCGTGTCCGTTGCGGATGGGGATGCGCCTTGCGTTTCCTCGCCGCGTGGGTTGATGTCATTCTTTCATGTTCATTTCTTTTATTGTTGTCATACATAGTTGCGAATGTCGAACTCCTCGATGTTGTCCGGCACGACGAACTCCTTTTCAGATTTCTTCAGCCGAATCTCGATAAGCCCCTTGATGCGGATGCCTATCTCCGAAGAGCCTTCCATCATTTTCTCGTACAACTCCGTGCCCTCCATGTCGGTGAACACCTTAGCCGCCTTTTCACGTTCCGCCTGTGTCGCGTCCGGGTTTTTGGCGGTCTTGCAGGCGTCGTCAATCTCGTCAAAGCTGCTGCCCGAAGCCCGTGGCGTGTCCGAGGCGTCCTCTTCCGGTTCGTCGTCCCCGTATCCCAGTTCCTCCGGCGGTATGCTCGTGAAGGTCTCATCGAGTTTTTCCTCCGGGACTTGTGCCGGGCGGGATGCGTTTCCCGTTTTTCCGTCGTCAAAAGTAGCCTCTTCCTCCGACAGCTCAATGCCTTTCAATAGTGGCGGCTTCTTGCGTCGGTATGGCAGCGGTTGTCCGGGTGGATGCCATCCTGAAACGGCTCTTGCCGATGATGTCCGCCTTTTCCGCAGGGACTTCCTCGTGTGCCGCTATGCGTTTAGCCTCATTCCCGTCCAGTGACCGCCATAATCCGACAATGCCCTTGAAGAAGCGGACAATCCGCGTGTCCATGATGCGCTCGTAAAGGAGCAGGAACAGGAACCAGAGGTTGCAGCCGACCGATACCGCCAGCAGAATGTCTGTCATGCTGATTGTGTAATTCATATCCTTCCGTTTTTGGTTAGAATACTGAATTGTAATTTCGGGCATAAAGGCTCTTTATCGCATCTTCGCACTGGTTGAAGTGGTGCGTCAGCACATGGTCGATGTAAGCGGACAGCGTAAGCCGGTCATGCCCGATTACACGGGTGATACGCATGATACGCTCGTGGTACTCCGGGCGCACATACGCCATCTTCCCCTCACGTGCCTTTACTTCCGGGTCGCGGATGAACAGGCGTTCATAGTCCTTCTCACTGCATTTGCCGCTTACCGGGACAGGCGACAGTATTTCCACACTCGCCTGCACTTGGGTAAACATACCTCCGCAGTCTTGCTGTGGTCTTTTTTCATTCGGTGTCATTTCTTTTTCCATTTCAAATCAGATCTTCACGTTGTTTCTTGTACAGTTCGTTGATTCTCTCCTTGTGCTGTTCCAGATGCTGGCGCAGCACGGTATCCACATATCCGCCTACTGAGATTTCCCCTCCGGCGATGTCGTTCACGATTCTGAGGATCTTGCCGTGGACGTCACGGCTGATATAGACACATTGGCGGGTCTTTATCTCGTTGCGGCGCAGGAATAGCTCGTTGTAGTCCTCGTCCTGCCTTTTCCGGCGTCCACTTTCCCTCTGCGCTTTTTCCCGTGTTACGGGTTGCACAGGAGATGGTTCCGGTGCGGCGGTGTCCTCTTCGGTCGGTGCAGCTGCGGGTACTTCCTGTGCGGGGCGCAGTGTCCCGTCCTGTGTGCGCCGCCCGATGGAGGCTAACAGCAGTTCCTCGTCGATGCCTTCCGTGTTCACTTTCCTGCTGCCCATGCTCACTGCGGTCTGATGATGTCGCTTATCTCTTCGGAAAACTCCCGGATGCCACTCCCTTTCAGCAGTGCCGTGTCCATCGGGAAGATGGTGGAGCGGAAAACGCTCTTGCGCTCTTCCGAAAGGTCACGGCGGAACTTCTTGCTGTCGGGCAAGCGGGTGGAAAGTACCGGAAAGCCCATTTCGGCTATCACTTCCTCGTAGATGCCGTACAAGTCGTTCCTCTCCCTGCCGTCCACCATCGTCCAGAACAGATGCAGCCCCTTTGTTTTCGCCTGTCCGGTAGTCATCAGCCTGTCGCGGAACATCGTGACGAATTTCAGGGTACTCTCCACGACAAAGCGGTCGGCACTCAGCGGAGTGAAAATGTAGTCCATCTGCGAGAGCGTCTTTATCACGCCGTTGCTTCGGAGTGTGCCGGGCATGTCGAAGAACACCACGTCGGGTTTCACGTCCTCAGTGGCAATCATCCTCTCGGCATCGTCGAGGGCGTTCACCGCATTGCTTTTGACGATGGTGTAGGCGTTCTTTTTGATCCGGCGGAAATGGTCGCAAGCGAGAGCCTTGAAGTAGGTGCTGCTGTCGATAAGCCCCATTTCGTGTTCGCGCAGCCCGTGGATGCTGTGCTGCGGGTCGTCGCAGTCCACGACGGCGACATTGTAGCCTTTCACGTTGTGCAGGTAGCTGGCGGCAAGTGCCGTGACAGTGGATTTGCCGATGCCACCTTTCTGTGTTGCGAATGCAACGAAGATTTCCTTACTCATAGTTCCATTTATTTTAATTGTTGATGATTTGTTTCTGTTTCCATACGGATTTGGCTGTCGCACCATCCGCTTCCGTGACTACACACGCAGGCGGGTCGTCGCGTATCCGGTTCTGTGGTGAAGCGGTGCGTCGGACAAATGGTGATTGACGACATTGCGTCATGAAGTCATTGAATCCATACGTCACCGAATTGTCGGAGAACCGGGTTTCCGACGGTTCGGGTATCCGTTTCGGCAAGTATCCGAAGAAGCGGATTTCCGGGTATTTGAATGTTCCGTTTATCATATCTTCAAATCGTTCGTTTCTTGAATCATGCTGCAAATAAACAAGTATATTTTGGAACCTGTATCACTTCTCCGGCAAGTGGCGGCACGTTGCGCCGGTTGGCAGTCATTGACCGGGTCAAGCATCTGTCCGATACCGCTTTAAGGGCGTAACTTTGCACCCGGACAGCAGGGTTCGCCGATGACGCGCGGCCCGGAGTCCTGAAAGGTATTTTCCCAATCCGTCCCCTGACGGATTTTTATGTTCACCTGAACATAGCAAGATGTCTTTTCAGCCGCTCAAAATATTTTGAGCAGCCACGAAAAGCACTTGCCCTTGCAGGGGGGCGGGCTTTCCCTCCGAAGTCGGGAAGCCTTTCAGAACTGCGGTGCTGTAATCCGAAGCGGCGGCTTATGCCGTCAATCCGCTAAATCCAAAGTAATATGAAAGAGAAAAGGAAAAGCAAATCAGGGAGAAATCCCAAACTTGATCCGGCGGTGTACCGGTACACCGTCCGTTTCAACGAGGAGGAACACAACCGTTTCCTCGCCATGTTCGGAAAATCGGGTGTCTATGCACGGTCTGTTTTCCTCAAAGCGCACTTCTTCGGGCAGCCGTTCAAGGTGCTGAAGGTGGACAAGACGTTGGTGGACTATTACACCAAACTGTCGGATTTTCATGCACAATTCCGTGCCGTGGGTACGAATTACAACCAAGTCGTGAAGGAACTGAGGCTGCATTTTTCAGAGAAAAAGGCGATGGCGTTGCTCTACAAATTAGAGCAACACACCGTCGAACTCGTGAAACTGAGCCGCCGGATTGTGGAACTTTCAAGGGAAATGGAGGCAAAATGGTCGCAAATCAGTGTAGGAAGTTCGTTGTACGGCGCGATTGCCTACAACGGGGAGAAGATTAACGAGGCGCAGGGGCGGCTTCTCACCACCAACCGCATCTACAATGACGGTTCGGGAACGGTGGACATAGGCAAGGCGATGGAGGGTTTTCTCACCTTCCTGCCACCGCAGATGAAGATCGAGAAGCCGGTGGTGCATATCTCTCTCAACCCGCACCCGGAGGATGTGCTGACCGATATTGAGTTGCAGAATATCGCCCGCGAGTATCTGGAAAAACTCGGTTTCGGAAACCAGCCTTATCTTGTATTCAAGCACGAGGACATCGACCGCCACCACCTGCACATCGTGACGGTCAACGTGGACGAGAACGGGAAAAGGCTCAACCGGGATTTTCTCTACCGCCGCAGCGACCGTATCCGCAGGGAACTGGAACAGAAGTACGGATTGCATCCGGCAGAACGTAAATCAGAGATTGGATAATCCGTTGCGCAAGGTGGCCGCATCGGCAGGTGATGTGAAGAAGCAGGTAGGCAACACCGTGAAGGCTCTGAATGGGCAGTACCGTTTCCAGACGATGGGCGAATACCGTGCGCTCCTTTCCTTATATAATATGACGGTGGAGGAAGCGAGGGGCAACGTGCGCGGACGGGAGTATCACGGGCTGGTCTATTCCGTCACGGACGACAAGGGTAACAAGGTGGGCAACCCGTTCAAATCCTCGCTTTTCGGGAAGTCCGCAGGCTATGAAGCCGTACAGAAGAAGTTTGTCCGTTCCAAATCGGAAATCAAGGATAGGAAACTGGCAGACATGACGAAACGCACCGTCCTTTCCGTGCTGCAAGGCACTTATGACAAGGACAAATTTGTATCCCAACTCAAAGAGAAGGGCATCGACACCGTACTGCGCTACACAGAGGAAGGGCGCATCTATGGGGCTACCTTCATCGACCACCGCACGGGATGCGTGCTGAACGGTTCGCGCATGGGTAAGGAGCTTTCGGCGAATGCCTTGCAGGAACACTTCACCCTGCCATACGCCGGACAACCGCCGATACCGCTATCCATCCCTGTGGATGCTGCGGACAAGGCACACGGGCAGACCGCCTACGACAGTGAAGATATATCGGGCGGTATGGGCTTGCTCACTCCCGAAGGTCCGGCGGTAGATGCCGAGGAAGAGGCTTTCATCCGGGCGATGAAGCGCAAAAAGAAGAAAAAACGCAAGGGCTTGGGTATGTAATCAGAGTATCAACAATTAAAAAATCAATGTATGTCACAACAAGAAGACGATTTGAGGGCATTGGCGAAAATCATGGATTTTCTGCGTGCCGTGAGTATCATTTTAGTGGTCATGAACGTGTACTGGTTCTGCTACGAAGCCATCCGGCTGTGGGGCGTGAACATCGGCGTGGTGGACAAAATCCTTCTGAACTTCGACCGCACGGCGGGGCTGTTCCATTCCATTCTCTACACGAAGCTGTTTTCCGTCCTTTTGCTTGCCTTGTCCTGTCTGGGTACGAAGGGTGTCAAGGGTGAGAAAATCACTTGGGGGAGAATCTGGACAGCATTTGCCGTCGGGTTCGTGCTGTTTTTCCTGAACTGGTGGTTGCTGCCCCTGCCGCTGCCGCTTGAAGCGGTGACGGGACTGTATGTCCTTACCATTGGAACGGGCTATGTCTGCCTGTTGATGGGTGGTCTGTGGATGAGCCGCCTGTTGAAACACAATTTGATGGAGGATGTTTTCAACAACGAGAACGAGAGTTTCATGCAGGAAACGAGGCTTATCGAAAGCGAGTATTCGGTCAATCTGCCGACACGTTTCTATTACAGGAAACGCTGGAACAACGGTTGGATCAATGTAGTTAATCCCTTCCGTGCGTCCATCGTGTTGGGTACGCCGGGCAGCGGCAAGTCCTATGCCGTGGTAAACAATTTTATCAAGCAACAGATTGAAAAGGGCTTTAGTCAATACATCTACGATTTCAAGTATCCCGACCTATCTACTATTGCCTACAACCATTTGCTGAACCACCCGGACGGCTACAAGGTAAAGCCGAAGTTCTATGTGATCAACTTCGACGACCCGCGACGCTCTCATCGGTGCAATCCCATTCACCCGGATTTTATGGAAGATATTACGGATGCCTATGAGAGTGCCTACACAATAATGCTCAACCTCAATAAAACGTGGGTGCAAAAGCAGGGCGACTTCTTCGTGGAGTCACCTATCATTCTGTTTGCCAGTATTATCTGGTATCTCAAATCTATCAGAACGGGAAGTTTTGCACGTTTCCCCATGCTATCGAGTTTCTGAACCGCCGTTACGAGGATATATTTCCGATACTGACCTCTTATCCGGAGCTGGAGAACTACCTTTCGCCGTTCATGGATGCGTGGCTTGGAGGGGCTGCGGAGCAGCTCATGGGTCAGATAGCGTCGGCAAAAATCCCGCTTTCGAGGATGATTTCACCGCAGCTCTACTGGGTGATGTCAGACAGCGAGTTTACGCTGGACATCAACAATCCCGAAGAGCCGAAAATCCTCTGCGTGGGTAACAATCCCGACCGTCAGAATATCTACGGTGCGGCACTCGGTCTGTATAATTCCCGTATCGTGAAGCTCATCAACAAGAAGGGGATGCTGAAGTCATCGGTCATCATCGACGAGTTGCCCACAATATACTTCAAAGGGTTGGACAATCTTATAGCTACCGCCCGAAGCAACAAGGTTGCCGTGTGTCTGGGCTTTCAGGATTTCAGCCAGTTAGTGCGTGACTACGGGGACAAAGAGGCGAAAGTGGTGATGAACACTGTCGGCAATATTTTCTCCGGTCAGGTGGTGGGGGAAACAGCCAAGACGCTCTCCGAGCGGTTCGGTAAGGTGTTGCAGAAACGGCAGTCCATCTCCATCAACCGGCAGGATGTTTCCACCTCCATCAACACGCAGATGGACGCGCTCATTCCACCGAGTAAGATTTCCGGGCTTACGCAGGGAATGTTTGTCGGTTCTGTATCCGACAACTTCAACGAGCGTATCGAGCAGAAGATTTTTCATTGCGAGATTGTGGTGGATGCCGAAAAGGTGAAACGGGAAGAAAGTGCCTACAAGAAAATTCCCGTCATTACAAACTTCACGGACGAGGACGGCAACGACCGCATGAAGGAAACGGTGCAGGCGAACTACCGGCGCATCAAGGAAGAGGTGAAGCAGATTGTGCAGGAGGAACTGGAGCGTATCAAAAACGATCCGGTGCTGTGTAAACTGCTACCAGATAATGAGACTGTCTAACAAGTCCCCAAAATTGAAAATTATCCCTATCGAAGTTTGAAGTGACCCCCAAAAGTTGGATACAATTTTTTTGGGGGGCACTTCAGTTCTGACGGGTAAAATCGTAAAATTCGGACTTGTTAGACAAATACTTACGCGGTTTCAACCTCAGGTACTGAATCTATCGAATTGACAAATTTAACCAATTGCGGATCTGAATCTTTTTGTATGAGGTTTCGGAGACTCTTTTTCAATTCATAAGCATCATCCCCTGCTGTATTTATTAAATCCATATAAAAATCTTTGTTTTGCAGAATCAATGAACGGCATGCCCCATCGGAAATTACAGGTTTCACTATTTTATCAATAACGTCTCCAGCTTGACTTTTCAAATTACCATGCGATCTAAGCCATGTTTCGAAAAATTGAAACTTTATTGCATTGATAGTCTTTTTACCGATGCAGAAATCATTTCTTATATCGGTAACTGTCGATTTAATTTTTCGTTTATCCAATCTTTCAACTATATTCTTGAAACAATTAGGGAAAGGATTCAAACTTTGAGTTCCAGAAGCAATATCCATCAGAATCTTTTTGCCAAATTCAGTCAAGTTATCTGGCAAGGATTTGATTTTAGCCAGTAAATGTTTTATTGCGACAAACCAATAATATGATGTATGTGCTGTTCTTTGGGCGTATAATGTATCAACACTTATTTCAGACAACGCTTCGAACGCTATTTTATTGATATGATCGGTCAGGACATTGCTTATTTTAGTGGTCAAATCGTAAAAAGATGCGTCAGGAATTACATCTTTAATATTGTTCTTAGTGATATACTTATCCAAATCGGTATTCCACTCTGCTAAATGCTCGATAAATACCTCATCCGTTACACCTATTCTGTTCTTAATATCTTCAAATTGGGGCAATATGTCTGAGAGCAATAATTTATAGCCAAGTTTATGATTTACCATGTATTGTAGTGTTTCATTTAATAGCGGTATATTCCATCCCACACTATTTACTAATAAGTCTCCATGATCCACATAATAGTCCATGAGTTCTGCAACATATTTTATATCTCCACCCTCTATTAAGGAAACGGAATGACCATGTGCCAATTGCATGGCGACTAAATCGTAATATCCAGACTCTTTAATGTTTCGGCCATCAGTTTCTAATTCAGAATGCAACTGATTTATGTAGGTTGAATCTAACGTTACAGGTAAAGGTCTTTCTTCGTCAGATGCCAATAAACGATAGGTTGTAAATATAGCCCCTATATTATCTTTATTTACATTCTGTTCATCAATGCAATTCGTGATCGCTTGCAAAAGCGTTGGAAACGTATAGGTAGAATTATCTTTTAACGTTTTTACAATATCTGCATGGTCGAAATTATCGGGTAGTAAGTTTGCCAAATAATTATCGAGCGCCTCCGAATTTGTTGCTACTTGATAATATTTATATGCTTTAGTTGTCGCGTTATCCCGATAGGCAGCATCTGTTGCATTTGCAGCTTGAATATAATCGATAAATGTATTTGGCTTGACTGTTTTTGCTTCAATCAATGACGTAAAATCGCACGCCAACTTATTTGCGCAATAAACCTGTCTATTGCATCTAACGTTTTGAAATAGTCGCCGCCATTGAAGTCATTGAACCGAACTATCTTCTTATATAATTGAGCAATCACATGGTTTTGGCTTTCCGTGTCTAAATGCAACAGCAGTTCTTGGTATTCGACAGGGAACACCTGCTTCTCTATGGATTCTTTTAATTTCAATTGTGCTATTCTTTGCCATACACGCAGAATAACATCGCTCTTTCGAGTTAATTTATGCAAACAATGTATAATCTTATCGATAAGCGCATTGTCCATACATTGTATAACTTCTTCTAATACAGTGTCAAATTGTTTATTAGTCTCTGCATATTGATTTATGTCGTGGTCTTCTTCTCCGTTGATGCAGCCTTCAATATATTTTTTCAATGGAATTTGTCGAGCATCTTCAACATCGACACCATATACCAAAGCTGCAATTTCGCGTTGTGTTTGCAGATCATTGTTAATTATTGTTTGAATGCCATTCAGATAGTCGCCGGACAATATTTGTTCTACTGGATTTGCCAGAATATCCGTCTTCTTCAAACAGAACAATGCTATGTTTATCATCAAAATTTCGTTACACCACTCTTGTTTAAGAGCGACCATCTCATTGATATATGATATAATTTCCCTAACATTGGCATTAGGATTTACCAATCTGAATATCCGATTTATAGTTTCTTTCGCTTCATTTTCTGTTTCTCCAAATGCTTCAACAAACAGTTTGTTGAATATACTTCGATAGTCGGTAATAACAGGAGGAGCAACACGATAAACAATAGGGAAAGTTTTATTGATAAAATACTTGGTCAGTTGTTTCGTTTGTTCGTCGGTCTCATCTCCGAATGCACAAGCTAAATGTGTTTCATCGAAAGGAATAACAGCCCAAACATTTTCAAAACCGCTATCGGCGAAGAACGTATGGATAGAAGACCATAATTCTTTTACTTTTTCAGCGGGGAGACGATCCATGTTGTCAAAAACAAGGACTAATTTACGTTGTCCTTTTTCCTTGATAAAATCAGAAATGTCTTGCATCCATGTTTTGAACTCGTAAACCGTTGGTTCGTCTTCGCTCAAAGTCTCATAGCAAACGTCCTTTTCGACTTTATCTTGATAAATAGCTAACATATAACTCCATCCATATTTATGATCTTTGCTATATGCCCATTTCCAAACGCACAATGCAATAAGAACTGGCAGTGCAGCTATGATAATAGACAATAAAGAAAACCACCATGTTGTGGGTGTAGGTTTTACTGCATACGCAATAAATGTAAATATCGGAGTTAAAACTGCAACCAAAAATGCCGCAACCATACCATTACTGATAAGGGGATATTTTTCGGTTACGGTCTCCGTTTTACGGGCTAATAAATATTTCAGCTTTTCAGACCATGATACGGTTTTCGTACCTCCACCTTTGACTTTTATTGTTGCATTTCCAGATAGGATACCATCATCAATAAGTTTGCTTGTAAGCAATTCCAATATAGAGCGGCGTTGCAAGTCCTCTTGATGTCCCCATGCGTCATACTCAAAAAAGTAATAGTCGTCTGATAATTCACGTTCCAACATTTTAACCACGTTGGATTTTCCAGATCCCCAAATACCTTCGATGCCGATAATTCGAGGTAAAGTACATTCCTCATCCAATGAATCATTCTGACAAAAATGGCGAGCAATAGTTTTTGCCAACCTTTCTTGCGAACCTCCATCGAATTTGTCAATACCACACGGTTTATTTTGGATAAACCGCGGATATTGCTGTTTGGATTGTAGTTTTGTTTCCATATACGTAATTTATTGATTATACGAACTCCAAATAATTCTCCCGATTTACCACATGAAACTCGGCATAGGGATAGGCTTCTTGGAAGGCTTTCGGTGCGGCCGGCATTTTATTTCCCCACTTGAACTCCAAGGCGGTAAGACTGTCGGCACTCTCCTCAATCAGGTCGATTTCCTGTTTGTCGTAGGTGCGCCAGAAATAGAACTCCCTGTGCAGTCCCTCATTGAAGTTCGCTTTGCGCCGCTCTCCGATGATGTAGTTCTCCCACAGCGCACCGACATCCTGCCGAATGGCCAGCGGTGAGAAAGCCCCGATAATGGCATTGCGAATGCCGTTGTCGTAGAAGTACCACTTGCCAGCTTTTGTAACCTCCTTGCGTAGGTTACGCGAATAAGCCCCCAGACGATAGATAACGAAGACCTTTTCCAATAGGTCGAGGTATTTTTCAACGGTCGTCTTGCTCATGCCGAGTTGTTTACCTAACTCTTCGTAAGAAACTTCGCTGCCCAACTGAAAAGCTATCAATCGCAGTAGATCGCGCATCTTGCTCGAATTTTTTAAGCCGTCAATTGCTAAGATATCTTTAAGCAGGTATGCACCGACAATATCACGTAGGTAGTCTGTTTTACGTTCATAGTTCTCCATCATTACTACTTCGGGATAGGAACCGTAAATCAAGCGCGCTTCGAGGTTCTGGCGGGTTTCAAGTGCCGTTTCCGTCTGTGCGATTTCCCGTTGCGAGAATGGTGTAAGGAGAAATTGCGTACTGCGGCCGACCAACGGTTCACCAGTCTTATTCAGCAAATCGAATGACGAAGAACCACTTGCCAAGACACTTATTCCCGGTATTTCATCAACTATCAACTTCAGAATACTACCGATTTGTGGTATGTTCTGTGCCTCATCAATAGCCAGCAAATCAATACCATCCAATAAATGCCGATAATTGGCTATTGAGCGATTCTCCAATAGTGCTAATGTGTCGTAGTCTTCGCCGTTGAGCATCATCGTCCTACCTGAATAGTTGTCCACAATTTTACGCATCATTACCGTTTTACCAACACGGCGAGCACCAAAAATCAGTACTGCTTTATTGGGCGCGATTCGTGCTGTAATCTTCTCTTGAAGTATTCTATTTACTGTTTCCATACCTTATAAAATATAATGCAAAGATAATCATATTTTTTTAATTGGCGAATTTTACAAAAAAAACGGGCTATTAAATGGCGATTTTTACAACCACAATCTTATGGAAGTTGTTTCATTGTTTTTAGTAATGATATATGTTCATACTATGATGACTCAATAATTTACCAGACATACGTTTCTGAAATTTGTCCTTATAGGAATGAAAAACTCACATATATTGTGCTAATTAATATATAATTAAATGAAAATAAAAAGACAGGATACGAGTATTCCTGTCTTCTCATATGTAATGGATATTTTTTTATTTTCTCATCCGCTCCAACTCCTCATCACGCAACATTCTCTCGTTCAGTTTTTCCTGCATCCTGTCAATGAAATAGGTGCGGCTTTCGTTCTTCCGGCGTTTGATATCAGTGTAGAAGCGGTAGCAGTCTTTAGAATCAACCCCGAATATCTTATAGAGAAGTGGGGCGAGCTGTTTGAGCGGCATATTGCCGTTGTTGATGCAGCCCATCACGTCTATGCCGTAGATAAGTTCCACGAGGTCGATGGCATTGCCCGTCCATTGAAGAAGGCTGGCGGTGGTTTCTGTTGCGTTGTTGGCGGATATTAGTGGTGGCACTTGGGGCGTGGCAAGGAATTTCTGCATCTTTCTTACGAAAGACAGAGCCTTGCTGACGTAGGCGGCAATCTCTCTTTTTTCTTCTGACAGATTACGTACGGGATGGTGCTGCAACTCGATTTCGATGTAGGCAAGCGCGATGACGGTAAGGTTCATGTCCATGCCGCCGTTGCACAGTTCGATCACTTGGGTGGCGAAAGCCGTGTATGCCGTTTCCATATTGCAGTCGCCGGCTTCGTTTATCAGGCGGAAAAAGTCGGTTTCCGCCAGCAAGAAATAATTCATGGTTCTGTCAATTTTGAAAATTACACTTTGTTTTCTGCGTGCGCACATGAATATAATTGGCAAAAAACGCGGCAGAAAATAAAAAATCCAACACTCAATTTTACAAAGTGCTGGATTTCAGAGGTATAAAATTCAGTATTTTTTCACAAGGACAAATTATCTCCGACTTAAATTGTTTGTAATCGGAACATTTATTCTATTCCTGAAAATAGAAATGTATGCTTGCCGCACATTTTGGCTATCTTGCTTTTTTATCAAGGATATAGATAATGCGACATACACCGTTGGGATAGCTTTTCAAAGAGGAAAGCGTCCAGTGTTGCTCTGGCAGAGCCGACTTAAAAAAATGTCGTCCGCTTCCGGATATGAAAGGAACGGTGTATAGTATGATTTCATCCACAGCGTGCATCCGCAGCAGTCCGTTTATATAGTCTGCCGTGTCCGGTGTGGCTTCCGCGAGGTAACGGATGTTTGTGCAGTCTTTTCTCCATTCGTGCAGCATTGAAATGGAATAGTCCGGTGTCACACGGTAAAAGGCTTTCTTCCTGATTTCATCAAGACCGCAACGGTCAAGGCACAAATCCTGATGTGCTTTATCATATAACTCTGAAGAAAGACATCCGTCCATCGTCAGTACGGCGAGAATCTGAACTTTACCCATAATCGTTTCCTTTCGTTAGGCAAGGGTAAAAAAGTAGCGTGCAATTCACACTACCTTCAAGCGATGGCTCTGGTAAAGCCTTTACGGAGAGTACGTGAATGCACGCTATGCGTAAGCATAGCATAAGCATCACGCAATCGTCTCCGTAGTTCCAATTTACCAGATTTTCGCTTGAAACGCCTTGCGGTCTTATCCTATATGTTGGCGGCGAAAAGCTCCTGCCAATCGCCGTTTCTCAAATGTTATGCAAAGATAGCCAAATTCAGTGAATTACGGGCTATGATTGCTTGAATTTATATTTAAGTCCATACTCTTCAAGTTTGCTGTATAGTGTTGTCCTGCCTATGCCGAGCAGTTCTGCGGCGACACTCCGGTTGCCGTTTGCCTGTTTCAACGCACGCAATATCCGCTCCTTATCCTCCGCGTCATTGCGCAAGGCGAAGCTGACAGTAGAGGTCGGTTTCGTCACGGCAAGTTCCAGATGCTCTTTCATGACAACACCTTCCTGCGCCTGCAATACAGCACCCATAACTTTCTGCCGAAGTTCCCGCACGTTGCCCGGCCATGCGTGTGTCAGCAACGCTTTACGTGCTTCGGAACTGAACCCGCTCACGCTACACTCCAGCTCTCTGTTTGCCATATCACGGAAGAACTCTGCCAGCGGCATAATGTCTTCTTGACAGTCACGCAACGGAGGAACGGTTATCCCGAAGTCGTGCAGGCGGTACAGAAGATCCTGCCGAAAACGCTTTTCATTCACCGATACCTCCAAATCTTCATTGGTAGCAGCGATGATGCGGACATTGAAATTCCGGTCTGCCTTGTCTCCGACCGGGCGATACCGCCTCTCCTGTATGGCACGGAGCAACATCTGTTGGGTTTCCAACGCGAGGTTTCCTACCTCGTCCAGAAACAACGTGCCGCCTTCCGCCTCATGGAAATATCCTTTCTTGGCATTGTCCGCACCTGTAAATGCACCTTTGACGTGTCCGAAGAAAGCCGACGGTGCAAGCTCTTTGGAGAGTGAACCGCAGTCCACCGCCACAAATGGCTTGCCTGCACGTTTGCTCTTGTCATGCAACAGGTGGGCAATATGCTCCTTGCCCGTGCCGTTCTCACCAAATATCATCACGCTCATATCGGTGGCGGCTACCAGCCTTATGCGGTGCATGATTTTCTGAAAGGCGGAACCTTCACGGGCGAATATAGGCATACGGCGTTGTCCTGCCTGACGTTCTTTCAGTATGGAACGGATCAGGGGGACAAGTTTATCCTCCACAAGCTGTTTGGGAATATAGTCTATCGAGCCGAGTTTCATGCTTTCCACGGCGGTATTAACTTCGGCGTAGTCGGTCATAATGATGAAGGGCTGCATCTTTCCCTCCTTTCGCATCCAGCACAAAAGGTCTATGCCACTGCCGTCAGGCAGACGCAGGTCGGCAACCACGATATCATTATCTGTTGCCTGTTGCAGATGTTTCTTCGCGGTTGAGAGGTGGTAAGCCTTCATATTGCGGTAGCCCTCCCGTGACAGCATATTGCAGACATATTCGCAATACACGATGTTGTCTTCCACCACAATTATTTTTGTCTTATTCATCTTCGTATTTTCTCCTTTCCTCTTCTGCCAACCGTATTATTTCCACTCCCTATCCAGCACGGCAGTCACGGCATGGCTTAACGCTTCACCATCCGGGAGAGCATCGCCACGAAGCAATCCGTAAAGTACATTCAGCGGTTGGTCGGCACGGAGCACCTCCCACGAACTGCGCAGGTGGTGGATCAGGGAATCCAGCTTTTGCAGGTCTTTTTCTTTTGCTGCATCCCGTACCGCCTGCATTTCCTTTTCTGTTTCAGTTATCAACTTTTCCAGCATGACGGCTTCATTGCCATAGGACAATAAGGCGGAAAAGTCCGGTTTCCCGTCCGGTGTCGCTTTTATGGCACACCTGTCGGAAACCTCCATCAGTTCCGATATGGAGAACGGTTTGAACAGGCATCCGGCAAAGCCTTTTGCCAATAGTTCCCCTTTGTTACAACTGCCCGAAGCGGTTGCCACAACCACCGGGATTGTTGGTGAATTGCCCACGTTGGACGAACGCAACAGTTCCAGCAATTCGAAACCGTTTATATCGGGCATATTCAAGTCTGTCAGCAACAGGCTGTATTCTTTCTGGCGTATCATTTCCATCAGTGCCGCAGCATCGGTGCAAGTGTCGCAGTGTATTCCTTCTTGGGAATACATCTCTTTCAGCATCAGAAGTAATACCTCATCATTGTCAATGGCGACAACATCATGGAATTTATTGTTATGATAAACAGGTGTATTGCTTGTATATCCAAGCTGTTCTTCAGCTTCCTGCATAGAAATTTCAACTGTGAAACGACTGCCTTTCCCTTTCTTGCTGTCTAAACGGATTGTTCCGCCAAGCATCGACACAATATTACGCATTATGGCAAGCCCAAGCCCGAAACCCTCCTTTGCGGCGGCATTTGATAGACGTTCAAACGCACCGAACGCTTGTTTCTGTTCCTCTTCTGTCATGCCTGTACCTGTATCTTCAACGACCAGTGTCAGAACTCCATTATCATATTCAGTAATCAAAGAAACACCGCCTTCTTCTGTGAACTTGACAGCGTTTGACAGCAGGTTATTCCCGATTTGTATTATTCGCTCTTTGTCGGTCAATACAATGGCATCGTGTCCAGTCTTCACGGACAAGGACAGCCCTTTGTTCACGGCAACAGGCATGAACTCCGTTTCAAGTGTGTGCGTGATTGCTGAAATCCGGCAGGGTGACAGACGGGGCTGTTCCTTGCCGTTGTCCAGGCGGAAGAAGTCAAGCAAAGTGTTAAGCATATCCCGCATACGGTCGGAGGATTGCAGTATGTTTTGGATATACTGCCCGGACTTATCCTCACACTGTTCTTTCCGTATCAGTCCGGCATAGCCTGTTATTGCTGTCAGCGGTGTGCGCAGTTCATGGGTGATAGTATGTACCGCCTTCTTCCTTGACGTTATCAGTGCCTCGTTCCGTTGTACGGATTGTTCCAGTTGCCTTATCAAATCAGTTGTCTTGTGCTTGTATTGTTTAATGCTTTTTGCATCACGATGTATGATGATGTAGGAAATTAACAACAATAGAAGAACGAATCCCATTAAACCGCCTACTTGCATAAATGACTTTTCACGCATGGCAACTATTTCGTTTTCCCGGCTTTGCAGTTCGGTTTGTACCTTTCTTCTATTTGGCAAATCAATTCTTGCAGTTGTCTGTTAAGTTCTGCATTACGAGCTGCAAGGCTGTCGGCTTGTTCCGACAATTGGCGATCCTGCACTTTCTGTTCGCTGATTACGTTTCTATTGACCGAATGAAGGATAGTGGTTGATACTGCTGGAGTTACTTCCTTTTTTTTGCCGAATATGCCTAAGAAACCTTTTCGTTTTGGCTTTTTGGACTGTTCCTGCACACTTTTCTGTACAATAACCGGAATTTGATTGGCTATCTTCTTGTTAATAGATTGTTGTTCATCCATTAACCGGACTATCTGGAACATCTGTCGTTCCTTATCCTCTAAAAGACTGCGCACACTATCGATGCGCTCTGCTGGATAGGTGGCCTTGAAACGGCAGAGCATACTGTCCATTGCCATACGCCGTGCATGGTAATGCTCGATATCTTTATCGTTCCATTCCAGTATTGTTTCACCCAATAGAGAAAATTTTATCATTTGAATATTGATATTGTTTATTTCTTTTCGGAGCTCGTCTATTTTTTTATTGCCAAGTTCTAATGCTTCTATCTCCTGCCATTCATAGAGGCTATTATATGCCATACATCCGATAAGAATGGAGATAAGTATATATCCCAACCGTATTGCCTTATAGAAATTTCCTGACCGCTCCATTATTTTAATGACATTGATTTTTGGAACATGAATAAAAGTTTATCTTTTTCGTTCATGCGGATATTATCAGAATAACCGTCTTTTGTTATTTGATACCCACATGGCTTAACCATAAAAATGCCTAAGCCCTTAGTGTACGAACTTACTTCTGAGGCATAGTCTTTACTTGTATTTAATGGAACTTTCCCTTTAATATGACACCACTCATTATTACAACTGATGTCTTCAATCTCAGACATCAGTTTTTGCAAATCTGTAATAGCTTTGGAACTCGCTACTTGGGGTATCTGCAACTCAAACAGAGCATCGGTTCGAGAATGTCCACACCTGACTGTTGCAAAGCCAGCCTGAAGACATAAGGGGTCAGCTGTCTGAAATCAGCAGGTGTACTTACCGGGCTATAATACTCGGCTTGAGTAAAAGTTACTTTCAGATCTGTCACTTCCCATCCATGTAAACCAGATTGGCAAGACATACGAATCCCTTCAAAAACGGCATTTTGAAAAGAATGGTTCAGATAACCATAGGAGATGTCACTTTCGATTTGCAACCCTGCCCCTAACGGTAAGGGTTCAAGAGTCAGCCCTATTGTGGCCCAGTAAGGGTTGGGTGGTACTTCGATCTGAATAATCTTATTGACCTTTTTTATAGGTCGTTCTTTGTAGATAGTCTTGATCTCATCAAAATGGACCTTTACGGAAAATCGTTCTTCCAGCAATGTCTGTATGATTTCCTTTTGGGTCAAACCATATAACGAGATTTCCAATTCATCACTATATGAGTTTATGGAAAAGGACAAAGACGGGTCTTCAATCCACAATGTATTCAGAGCGGATATCACCTTGCTTCTCTCTTCGGGCTTATTTGGCCGGACGGAGGATTTGAGAGCGGGATGCTGATGAGATAATCCTTGAATCAAACAAGGTTTAGCA
This sequence comes from Bacteroidales bacterium, assembly GCA_022009815.1. Lineage (GTDB taxonomy): Bacteria > Bacteroidota > Bacteroidia > Bacteroidales > Muribaculaceae > Limisoma. The sequence continues at coordinate 2,037,650 of CP091725.1, read as the reverse complement.
CCTAAATAATCTCCGATTCGAAAATCTTCTATATCTTCTACAATCGCGATATCATTGGCACCCACTTCATCAACATTTATCTCTCTGCCCTGATAAATAGTCTTTAGATTTTTAATCTTGATGAATTTTTCCGAATCGTTGATTCTTACAACGTCTCGAAGTCTCAGACTTCCGTCAATTATTTTAAGAAAACTTCTTTTATGCCCTTTGGGTCATGCTCTATCTTATAGAGATAAGCTGAAAGTCTGTTTGAGACTGATGCCGGAGGAAGTATAAAAGAAGAAATGGCGTCCAACAACTCATTGATACCGATATTGAACATTGCTGATCCATGTAGCACCGGATAGACTTTGGCTTTTGCCACAAGAGCGATTATCGTATTCCAATAATCAGCCGGTGAAATTTCGCTATCCGCCAAATATCGTTCTAATATATCGTCGTCATGGTTGCATACAAATTCTTTGTATTCTTCCTTTATATATGTTTGGGAGCAAACCGGATAAACCGATCCATCGACAACAGTTTGCATAAACAGGACATCTTGCGACAGATTTGTTTTTATATCCATATACAAACGCTCTAAATTCACACCGGCACGGTCAATCTTATTGATAAATATAATTGTCGGGATTTGCAGCTTTTGTAAAGTATTGAACAGCAACTTTGTCTGCGCTTGTATGCCTTCCTTTGCGGATAAGATGAGGACTGCTCCATCAAGCATTTTGAATGTCCGCTCCACTTCCGCAATAAAATCCATGTGTCCCGGAGTGTCAATGATATTGCATTTCACTCCATTCCAGATAATAGATGTCGTAGAAGCCCGAACAGTAATTCCTCTACGTTTCTCTATATCCATAGAGTCCGTTATGGTGTCACCATTATCCACACGGCCGCACTTTTCCGTTGCTCCACTGGCAAACAGCAGATTCTCGGTTACGGAAGTTTTTCCTGCATCAATGTGAGCAAGAATTCCTAAATTTATAATATTCATTTGGATTAAGCAATAATATACTACAATAGATGCATTGTCGAAACGCACCTTTTAATACCTCCTCGTAGCATATGAGAACTACAGGATTACTAACTCGTATTAATATGTATATTATTACTGCCGCATAACGATTGCAAAATTACACAAAAAAATATATCTAACAAAAGTGGGAGGATTTTTTAACTTTTTACCATAGACATTTTATTAGGGAAGCGTAGGTTCAACTGGCAAGTACAAATAAGTAGAAATGTTTGAACAACACCGTTTTAGGAAGTTGAAAAATCAAGTTTCTCTCTCGGTATAGCGTTTATTTTGGCCAATATCTTCTTTAGTTTAGCATTTGTGTATTTCCCATTCGTGTTCTATTTAGCTCCTTATTATGAGTATGTAGCAAGTTACTTATCAAATTCAGCCTCTTTGAGGGTCAAATATGGTTTTGCAAATGGTGACTGACAAGACATAAACAAGGTCAGCAGGAATTTTTTACATAAATGGACATGAATGTATATAACCTAAAATAAGAATAAATTTTAATAAGGGCTGCCCAAAAAGAAAAAAATGCAGTTGCCATCCTATAGATACTTGCAGAAAGGATAAAATTTACTTTTAGACCTTTTGGGATAGCCCTTATTAATACTTCAGATAAAATTCCTTAGGTTATATTTTCAATCCTTTGGACCGGGTTTCCTCCTTGGCATACAGTCCCGGACGCCCGATTATGACATGGTTGGCAACGATACTATCCGCCGGACTGCGTATCTGCGGCGGTGCATTTTCGGGATATTGCGCCTGCCTGTTCCTCACATCTTCCGCTTCCGGCTTGAGCTGTTGCCCTTCATTCTCCTTTTCTGCGACTTCGGGCGTGGGTGGCGCAAGCTCCAGCTGAATTTCGGTCAAGGGCGGCAAGTTCGGACTTCAACTGCTTCAGCTCGTCCTCCTTCTTCCACACCTTACCCGCTATCTCCTGTAACTGCGGTATCTCCATCTCCAGCACCTCGTTCTTCGCCTTGTACTGGTCGATGATGGAGGGTATCCTCTCCATCGCGTTGAGGAAGTTGCGGGCGGCGGCCAACGGGTCAGCCATCGCCAGATGCCCGTTGTTGTAGGTGTACTTGTAGTTCCCCTCGACCACGAAGCGGTTGTCGGTGAACTCCAATCCCTCTTTGAGTATCCTTTCGCTCACCACCTTTATCGGAAACCGTAAAGTTCACCGACCTGCGTGTACAACCCTCCGGTCGTGGCATTCTTGGCTATCTCCTGCAAACGCTTTCCGATGACCTTCTCATCGGCGGAATCCACTCCGTCCACCTTTATTATATTAAGGCGGTTGCCCTCCTTGTCGGTCTGCACCACCGACAGGAAGCGGTTCCAGTCCTCCGTCATGGCATCTATGAAAGCCGTGTTGTTGCGCAACTCGCCGGTCTTTGACTCCAGCTTGAACTCCGAATCACGCTTGCCCTTGTTGAACGACTTGCGTTCCCCTTCGAGCGATGCGATCCGTTCCAGTTTCGCCTTGTCCAGCAGGTCGGTGTTGCCGGATAGTAACGCCATGTACTCCGAAAAGTTCATGCCCGATTTCTCGTCCATAGCACCCTCGTCGATGGTACGCGCGCCCATCGCCCCGCTTTTGAGCTGCGAGATGAACGTCTGCTTGCAGTGCAGCAGGTTGAACTTGTAGCTGTCCAGTGACTTTTCCACCGCATAGATGATTACATCCACGTTGTTCCCGGCAAAATGCTTGGCAATCTCGTTGCCTGCTCTAACTCCCCGTCCGTCACGCTGTTGCAGGTCGGACGGTCGCCAAGGCGTATCCAAATGATGGATGGCGACACACCTTTTTTGTGCGTTCACACCCGTTCCGAGCATGGAGGTGGAGCCGAACAGCACACGCACCGTCCCGGCGTTCATGGCATCTATCACCGCCTTCCGAGCCTTGTCGGTCTTGCACTCCTGAATGAAGCGCACCTCGCTTGGCGGTATACCGTAGTCCTCCGTCAGTTTGCGCTTGATTTCCGAATAGACGTTCCACCCGTCGCCCGGCTGGTATGTCCCCAAATCAGAGAAAACGAACTGCGTGCCTTTCTGGGCGTCGTATTTTTGATAATACTCCGCGATCATCTTGGCACAGTGACTCGCTTTGTTGTCGGGATGATCTTCGTAATTCGGGTCTATCATGCGCATGTCGAGTGCCATTTTCCGGGCATAGTCCGTGGCGATGAGCATCTTCGCCTTTTCTTCCGTTTCCGAAAGCGGCAGCCTGCCCAACAAGGTGGCATCGCCCGTCTTGGCGAACTGCATCAGTTTCTGTATGAAGTCCTCCTGTTCCGGCGTGGGCGGTATATGGTGCAGTATCTCGTTCTTGGCAGGACGGTCAACGCCCACATCCTCCGCCGTGCGGTAGTCCGTGATTTCATTATAGAAGGCGGCAAGCTCCGGCACTTTGATGAAGTAGCGGAAACGCTCCTTCTGGACCACGTTGTTCGTCACGTTAAATTCAAAATCCGTCGTCTTCTTGGCAAATATCGCCGCCCAAGCGTCGAAACATCGTATGTCCTGCCGTTCCAGCTCCTTCGGGCGCAGGTACTTGAACAGCAGGTACAATTCAGTCAGTGAGTTGCTGATAGTCGTGCCGGAGAGGAAGGTCGCACCCAAGTCTTTTCCTGTGCGCTCCTGTATGGTGCGGATAGCAAAGAGCATGTTCAGTGCCTTCTGGCTTCCCTCGCTGTTCCCCAATCCCGCCACACGGTCGTGGCGCGTGTTGAAAGTCAGATTCTTGAACTGGTGCGATTCATCAATGAAAATGTGGTCGATGCCCATCTGCTTGAAGTCCACCACGTCGTCCGTGCGTGACTTTATGGCGTGTTCCACCTTCTCCAATTTCGCTTCAAGGTTATGCTTGCGCTTCTCCAGACCTTTCAGCATCGCCCGCGATACGTTCTTTCCCTGCTGGCGCAGCACTTCGAGGTTTTCCTCCACCGTGTCAAGCTCCGCTTGCAGGATGCGCTGCTGCAACTCCGGCGACTGCGGTATCTTGCCGAACTGGTCGTGCGACATAATGACACAATCGTAGTCGTTGTTCTTGATGTTGTTGAAGAAACGCACGCGGTTGGCGGTCGAAAAGTCTTTCTCCGAAGCGTACAGAATCCTCGCGTTGGGATATGCCGCTTGATAGGTGGCGGCAATCTCCGCAACATTGGCTTTCAGCCCGATAATCATCGGCTTGTGCGCCAAGTTCAGACGCTTCATTTCATGCGCGGCGATGCACATTATCAGCGTCTTGCCGGTTCCCACCTCGTGGTCGCAAATTCCGCCGCCGTTCTGTTTCAACATCCAGACGCAATCCATCTGTGAGGGATAGACGCTCTTGATACCCCGGCTTGCCAGCCCTTTCAGGTTGAGGTCGGGAAAGGTCTGATGGGAGCCGTCGTAGCGCGGGCGCACGAAACAGTTGAACTTGCGGTTATACATCGTCACAAGCCGCTCCTTGAACTGCGGCGACTGCTCTTCGAGCCATTCGGAGAAGCCGTTTCGTATCTCGTCAATCTTGGCGTTGGCGAGTTGTATTCCCTCGCTGTCGCGCATCTTGATGTCGTTGCCATGCTCGTCCTTGCCGATGGACTTCATCATGTCAGGGCAGGTGTTGTGCAGGGCGTGTTTCAGAAGGTGCATGCCGTCATAGTTCCGGTAATAGCCCTTCACTAAAAACTCGTCCGTGATTTTCATGGTGCGGTAGCCGCACGCCACCGAAAACTCGTCCATGCTTGCGGAGTAGGCGATTTTCACGTCCGTGTCGAAAAGGTGGCTCATATAAGCAGCGTACACGCCCGTCGGAATCCAGCGTTCCCCGAAGTTGAAGTCAAGGTCCTCAAAGGAGATGCGTTGCGGCTCGGCTTCTTTCAGAGCCTCCAACGCCTGCTTCACTTCCGGCATACGTCCGTTTTCAGGGTTGTCGCCCATCCATGCCTTGATGCGCTCCGCCTTCTCTATCACGTTCCCGGCGATGAACCTGTCCTTTATCTCGTAACCGGTTACGAGCGGGTTGTAGAAGATGCGTCCTTTGAGGGCGTCAAGCAATCCCTCCTCCGTGCTGTCGGTTATCTCCCGCATATAATCAAGATTGACCGTGCCGAACTTGTTGAGCGATGCGGATAACGCCTCTTCGGGAGAGCTGACGTTGGCATGGCTCTCCACCGAGAAAGAAACGGGACGCTCGAAAATATCCGCCTTGACGAACCTGCCGTCCTCCGCCCGTTCCAGCGAAAGGATGTCGCGTCCTCCTGCATCCATCATCACCAGTTTCACGTTCTGCTTGGCGTTGAGGTTGCCGTAGCGCATGACAAACTCATCGTAGCAGGTGTTCAACGCTCCGCGTTGCGCAGACCCTTCATCGTGGTACTCCGCCTCGTAGCGGTAAAGCCGCTCGTATGAATCACGGAGTGACACATACAACATCGCTTTCTCCTTCTGGTAGCCGGTCAGGTCAAGCGGTTGGAATGTCGCGCCGTAAAGCGTGAGGTCTTTCAAATAGCCGAGATTGCGTGACGCATCCAGTACCATAGAGCCGTCACGGTAGTGCGGCTCCAGCAGACCGTTGAACGGACGGGGAGAAAGGTAGAGAGGTTCCTCCTTCGGTTTTTCCGCTTCCATTTCGGGGAAAAGGGAGGTTGCAGCCGTTTCCGTTGCGGGAGCGGCAGGATTGGCGGCAATTTCCGGCTGTGTTTGGGTCGCCGTGTTTCCTGCTCCGGTGCGGCTTTCACGCCCGTGACATGCTGCCGTTTCTCCTGATGCTGTGCCGCCAGCCTGCGAAGCTCCTTGCGTCGCTCCGGCGTGAGGTCCATCATCATTTCATAGAAGCCGTTGATGGGCGGGTTGGTATCCCAATCCAAAGTGGCGTAAATATCATCCGGATCGGCTTTGGCTGCGACACTCACCGGCTTTGTTTCTTGGCTGTCCCTGTTCTCCGTCAGCGGTGCGGCAGACGGCGGCGGTGCGGTCGTAACCTTCGGCGTAACCTGCGCCTGCGGTTTGGGAGGCATACGTCTTGCCGGGCTTTCCTTTTTCGCCGTCTTTTTCTTCTTGGAGGGTGCTTCCTGCTTGCGTACCTCCTCGGTCATGCCCCAGAGGTCGAGCAGGGAGAGCTGCACGCCTGCTGAATAATCGGGGCGGCGCGGCTCTATCTCCGGCTTTTCTTCCTCCGGCTGCGGTGTTACCGCTTCGGGCTTCACTGCCATTTCTGTAAGAGGCTGTATTTCAGGAGTGACAACCGGTGTGAAAATGGGTTCCGTCACTGTGTTTTTTACCTGTGCCGGATGCAGGTTGTGCATTTCATATAGTTCTATGTCTAACTGGGGTAACTCAATATTCAGATGTTCCCGCAAGTCATCCGCCATTTGTCCGATGCCGCCCCGGTGTATAAGTTGATAGGCAGGTTTGCCATAAGGGTCTGTGCCTCTGATTAAATCTGTATTGGAAAGAGAACTGATGCTCCATACATACCCGTTTACAGAAGTGCCGATAGGGGTCTGTTCGGTCTGCATGAAAAGTTTCTCGTTATAATACAGCTCCCCATTCTTGCCGCTGTTCTTTTGAAGGATAATAAGGTCGCTGCCCACTTCCGTACCCGCGTTGTCCGTGAAAAGGTTGTTCGGCAGGCGTGCGACACCCACCAGATTGGCATTACGCATCATATACTCGCGTATGGGTGCGTTGGACGGTGCGTCCAGCACCCCCTGCGAGGTGATGAACGCCACGATGCCGCCCTCACGCACCGCGTCAAGGCTTTTCAGGAAGAAATAGTTGTGTATTGCCTTCGGTGCGGAACGCCTTGCGGGGTCTTGGCTTCCCGTAAACTCCGGGTCGAACACAGCCACGTCACCGAACGGGATGTTCGATATTGCCAGATCGAAATAGTCCGTGAAGGGCTTCTCTATCTTCTCGAATCCCTGCACCCTTACCTTTTGGTCGGGATGCAGGTGTCCCAATATCTTGCCCGTCATCAGGTCTTTCTCGAAAGCCATGATGTCCGCGTCCGGCTTGTTTTCCAGCACGGCATCCACGAATGCGCCCACGCCCGCCGACGGCTCCAGCACACGGTCGGGACGTATGCCGTGTTCATGCAGTACATCCGCGATAGTGCCGGTTATCTCCGGCGGGGTGTAGAAAGCGGTCAGCACGGACTGCTTCATGGCATCCACGTACCGCTTGTACTCCGTTTCGTCCTTGCTGTGTTCACGCACCAGCCTGTACAGCTCCACCGTCGGGGCGAACAGTTCGAGGTCAGATTTCGCCCAATGCACGGCATCCGTCAGTTCCTTTGCCGGGTTCAGTATGCACTTCAACCCGCCGAAACCGCAATACTTCCGAAGTATGGCTTGTTCCTCGGCGGTTGCCGTCCTCCGTTCCCTCTCAAGGATGAATGCCGTCCGTATCGCCTCGATGTTGTCCCGCAGCCGTTGTTTGCGGTTAAACGCCATACTCGTCGATATAAAGGACGACGGCTCCCGTCAGCTCCGTATAGAGCAGGTCGTATTCGGGCGACAGGGCGAAGTTGTCGTCCGAAAGGTCATAGACGGAGAATACATTACCGACAGGCGGCAGCAGTTTTCGGATGAAGGCTTCGCGTTTCTTTTCCGGCACTTCACCGGCAAACTCGTTTTCCACGACTTCGCGGAGGATGGCGTACTTGGAATAGCGAAGCCCCCGCAGGAGCGTGTCCATCGCCAACTCCTGCGCCCCTTCGGGCGGATAGCCTTCGAGCCGCGAACGCTCATACGTTTCGGCGGCACGGTCGGCACGCTCCCGGATGAAGGCATCGTCGGAAGCCTGTTCAAACTTGTTTGTGCGGAGGTAGTCCAGCAGGTACAGACCGTAATAGGAAAAGTCGGTCTGACCCTCGTTTTTCTTCTTGTTGTTCATTACTTTGGAATTTAGTGGATTGGTAATGACGGGGATAATCGTCTGGAAAGGAGAAAGAAAGGCACTCGGTATCCCTCCGAGTGCCACCACTAAATCCAAAGTATGAGTGTAATCCGATATCGAAGAACAATTCATTACTCTGAACCAGTGGCAAAGTTAATACTATTTCTTCCGTCCTGAAAATTTCCTGCTCGTTTTCCTTTCGGGGAACACGAAAGTCGTGTTATAGTCCCCGTCAAAGGCGACTATGGCGTCGAAGCTCTTGCCCTGCTTGCTCTTGAAGCCTTTGAGCAGCTTCGTATGCCCGTCGGTGAGCAGTTCTTTGATCTCGTCGTCGGAAAGGGTGCGGTTCGCTTTTAGGCGGAACACGGGCAGCCCACACTCCGCGTTGTCGCAGCGTACCACCTTGCCGTAGAACTGCATGTTGCCCGTCCCACACTTGGGACACTTGCAGCCGGAATCCCTGCGGGAGAACAGTTTGTCGCACGAGAGCAGTTCGGAGGTGATTTCGCGTGTGTACGCCTCTATCTCCCTGCGGAAGGTGTCGGCTGGCAGCTCCCCGCGCTCGATACGCGCCAGCTCCTTTTCCCATTCGCCCGTCATGGCAACATCGGCGATGCGCATCGTCTTGACGACGGAATTGAGGGCAAGTCCTTTTTCGGTGGGAACAAGCGACTTCTTGCAGCGTTCCATGTAACCGCGCTTGAAAAGCGTTTCGATGATGGAGGCGCGTGTGGCGGGAGTACCGATGCCACAGTCCTTCATCGCCTGCCGCAGTGCGTCGTCCTCAATTTCCTTGCCCGCCGTTTCCATTGCCGAGAGCAGGGTGGCTTCGGTATGCAGCGGCTTGGGTTTGGTCTTTCCTTCGGTAATGGACGAGCCTTTCGGTGTCAGCGTGTCGCCTTCCTGCCAGCCGGGGATGGTAATTTCCTCTTTTTCCTCGCCATAGACGGCACGCCATCCGGTTTGCTTCACGACGCTGCCTTTTACGGTAAACTCCACTCCGGCACATTCCGCCGTGACAGTGGTCACATCCTTGACGCATTTCTCAGAGAATGCCTCGACCATGCGCCCGGCAATCATCTGATAGATGGTATTGTCCTCTTTGGAGAGGAAGAGCGGTTTCTCACCCGTGACGAGCAGGGCATGGTGGTCTGTCACCTTGCCGTCGTCCACGCTGCGGCGTGTCGGGGCGGCTTTTGCCCGCACCTTGTCTTTCCATTCGGGCTGTGTGCCGATGAAAGCGAGCAGTTTGGGGATTTCGGCGAACACGTCTTCGGGAATGTAGCGGCTTCCGGTTCTCGGATAGGTGATGAGCTTCTTCTCGTAGAGCTTCTGCGCGATTTCAAGCGTCTGTTCCGCCGTGAAGCCGTGCTTGGCGTTGGCTTCCTTCTGGAGCGTGGTCAGGTCGTAGAGCAAGGGAGTTTCCTCCGTCTTCTCCTTGCGCTCGGCTTTCGTGACAGTGGCTGTGCCTGCCGACTTCACCTTATTATACAGTTCCGTCGCGGGCTCTTTCTCTTTCCATTTTTCGGAAGATGAAAACTTCACCGTTCCTTCATCGCAGCCGTCCGTCGCGATATGGAGCTGCCAGAAGGCTTCGGGGCTAAAGCGGCGGTTCTCCCAATAGCGTGCGCACACCATCGCCAATGTAGGTGTCTGCACCCGTCCGACGGAATATGTGCCGTGTCCGGCGGCGATGGAAAGTGCCTGCGTGCCGTTGATGCCCACAAGCCAGTCTGATTCGCTCCTTGCTTTGGCGGCAAGATAGAGGTTGTCGTATTTGCCGCCCGCTTCGAGGTTGCGCAGTCCCTCGCGGATAGCCTTATCTGTAAGCGAGCTTATCCAGAGGCGGACGAACGGGGTGGTGCATCCGGTATAATGGTAGAGGTAGCGGAAGATAAGCTCACCCTCGCGTCCGGCATCGGTCGCCACGATGATATGTTCGCTTGTGTCGAACAGTCTTTTGATGACTTTTATCTGCGACACCACGCCGCTGTCGGGCTTGTAACCTTTCTCCGTCCTGACCTGACGGGGGACGAGCGTGAATGTGTCGGGAATAATCGGGAGGTTGTCACGGACAAATCCGCGCACGCCGTAGCCGTCGGGCATGGCAAGCTGAACGAGGTGTCCGAATGCCCATGTCACGGCATAACCGCCTCCCTCGAAATATCCTTCCTCTCTCTTTGTCGCGCCCACGATGCGGGCGATTTCGCGTGCCACGGAGGGCTTTTCTGCAATGATTGTCTTCATGTCTTCTTCTTTTTTTGTTGATACTTTGGATTTTAATTTTTGGATTCAGTGGCGGACACGGGATTACATTTTCATGCCCTTGCCCGTTTTTCTTCTGCGGCTTCTCCTGCTGCTGTTGCTGGCGGGCGTCCTTCGGGTTGGTCTGACCTTTCTGCAACGGCTCTCTCAGATTCTTTGTAGCCTCGTTGGTCTTGCCATCGTTGTTCACCGCCACCTGCGTGCGGCTCTCGTTGGACGGAGCAACCTGCTGTGCATTGTCAGGGTTCGTGTCGTAGCGGTACGGGCGTCCCTTCTCCGGGTTGAACTTGATGTACATCGTGGCGTGGAAGCCCTGCTTGTCGGTCACGTTCTCCAGTTTCACGGCTTTGCCCGCCACGTAGTCGGCTTTCTGCTGTTCGGTGAAGTCCACGCCGCTCCATTTGCTGATGGGGCGGATGCTGCCGTCGGCGTTCGTCCACGTGTTGCGGCGTTGCTCCTTGTTCGTGCCCCCGGCATTCTCCGTACCCTGCGCCTGTCCTTGTGCGGGGTTGTTCTTCGTTTCCTGCGTTTGGGCGGTACGGGGCGACCTGCCGGTTCCCGGCACGAACTCCACGCCGCGCTGCTCCACGTTCACTTGCAGGGTGGTGACGAACTTCCTGCCGTCCTTGCGCTCGATGAGCTTGTCGCGCACGGGTAGCCCGGCACGCAGCATGCCCTGCTCCTGCTTGGTGATTTCCGTCTTGCCGATGCGCTCCGGTATGCGCACCTTGCTGGCCGGGACATCCGTGATTTCGTTCGTCTTGCGGTCGATGCTGACGAACGAGGGGATGATCTCGCCCGTTTCCCTGTCCACGAGGTCCACGACCCTGCCGAGGTTGCCCGTTTCGCGCAGGTTCTTACGGTCTTCGTCGGAGAACTTGTGTTCCTTGTACTCGTCGAGCTTCTGCTCCTTGCGGATGAAGTGCGGCACGAGGCTGATGTTTCCCTCACCGTCCTTCTTGAAGGAGAGGCGGGCGTCCAGCTCGAATGATTCGCCGCCGAAGGTCGGTTTGACCTTTACCAAGTCGGACTTGCCATAGTTGAGCATCTTCGTAAGGTCGCCGGACTTTTCAAGGTTGTCCCGCTTTACGCCCCATCTGTCCTCCAGCTCCTGCCAGTTGATTTTACTCTCGTCGATGGGCTGGTAGCCACGTTTGCCCTGCATCTGTTCGGATTTGTCCTGTTGCTGTTCTTTCCGTTGTTCCATGTTCTCCTGTTTTTGAGGTTCTTGTTTCTCTGTCTGTTGTGCTGCCATCTCTTCCTGCACCTTCTTCTCATAGTCGGAGGTGTCCACCTTGTGAGGGGCGAGCAGCTCCTTGTTCGCTTCGGGGTCTTTCAGCAGTTGCTTCATCACCTCTAAGAGATTTTCAGCTTGGTCTGCCGCAATGCGGTAGAAACCGAAGCGGCTGGGTTCCTTGCACTGCCGGAAGAAGTTCTTGAAGAAGTTGTCCAGCACGTCGCCATGTCGGTCGAATTGCAGGAAACTCTGCGCGTTCTCCGCTTTTGCGGGGGTGCGCTTGGGTGTGCCGTCCGCGTTCAGCCCGGCTACCACGCTGATCTCGCCTGTCTTCTCGTCACGGACTACCAGCACGTCCTTTTCGTCTTTTTTCTTTGCCATCTGAAAAATATGTTTTTAATGGGTTATTTATGAAAGAAATTATGGATACGAGCCTTGTAGAAGGCTATATCTTCCTTTTTGAAGTCCTTGATATGGTTGGAAAGGAATGTCAGCACGTCCTCCTCGCTGTAATAGGTCTTCTTGCCCAGCGTCTTGTAGGGCAATGCGCCTACGCTGCGGTAGCGTTGGAGGGTGCGTTTGCTTATCTGGAGCAACATGCACAAATCCTGATTGTCGAAAAAGGCGGATGCTTTCCGTGATAGTGGGCTGTTTCCCCTCAGCCTTCATCGCCAGCAGCAGTTCGTCCTGACGGTCGAGCCGTTCCATCAGCTTCTGCATCCAGCCCTCGAAGTTGTTTCGTGTGAGCAGTTCCATGACCTATGTCCTCCTTCCTTTTGGTTTGCCACCCGTGCGCAGCGTGGGGTTGTGGAACAGGGTGTCTATTGTCCCTTCCTCGTTCCTTACTGTGTTGTCCTCCAATAGCCGCAGTATCTCGGAAAGGCGGTAGCGGCAGCTTCCGCGTACCACCACATACTCGATACGGTGGTCGGTGCGCATACGCTGCATGGTGCGCTTGCTCACGTTGAGCATCTTCGCCGCCTGTGCCGTGTCAAGCAGCTTGTCTTCGGTTTCCCGCTTCCGTTTCTTCTCGTCCCTTGCCTCGCGGATGTACCCTGCGATGTTCGCAATCTGCGCCATCATCTCCTTGTAGGCGGAACTTTCCATTGTTATCACTTTCATGTTCAGTCCTTTCTTTTTGTTTCTGCGACAAAATTCGGCAATAAACAAAAAGGGGCTTTAACAACTCACTACGTGACTCACGTAAGATTTTTTTGCGGAAGATGGCTCCATTACCCGGACAGACGGCGCAACAGGCAGCCTTTCAGCGGAAAAACGATACGTCTTGTATGCCGTTTCGTTACCTTTGCGGCAAACTCTAAATGACATGAATATGGAAATAGTGTCTATCGAGAAAAAAAGACTTTCGAGATGATGGTGGCGGCATTCGGCGCACTCTCGGAGAAGGTCGCCGCCCTGAGGCGCAAAAGCGACACGGGGCGCATGGAAAGATGGCTCACGGGCGAGGAGGTCTGCGGGCAGTTGAGAATAAGCCCGCGCACGTTGCAGACGCTGCGTGACAGGCGGCTTATCGGCTACTCGCAGATAAACCGCAGGTTCTATTACAAGCCAGAGGAGGTGAAGCGGCTGATACCGCTTGTCGGCACGCTCTATCCGCACGGCAGATGATTTGATTTATTCACCCACTGAATCCGAAGTTATGATGAACGAGAACAACGATGTTTTTACGATGGAAGACGAGCCGATAGCCTCTGTGGTGCAGGATATGCGCAAAGGCTCGAAATGGCTGTCCGCATTTCTGGAAAGCTACCGTCCTCCGCTGGACGGGGAACGTTACCTGACGGACGGCGAGGTGTCGGAACTGCTCCGTGTGAGCCGGCGCACCTTGCAGGAATACCGCAACAACCGCGTGTTGCCCTTCATACTTTTGGGAGGGAAGGTGCTTTACCCGGAAACGGGGCTGCGCGAGGTGCTGGAAGCGAACTACCGCAAGCCGCTGGAGTGAGGCGGCCACATGAAAAAGGAAACGGGCGACATTTTGTGGTGCTGCCCGTTTACTTGTCTTATGGGGTATGTGCAATCAGCAATACCCGGCTTTTCCGTTCTGTATGAACATCACGTATGTCTGCCGTTTCTCTTGTGAGAGTGCCTTTCCCACCAGCCATGTGCGGAACAGGTGGGTGTTGTAGGTGTTCAGCCGGAAGGCGACGGGGATGATGATTTCAAGCGCGTACACGTCCGCGTGCAGCCCGTTTTCAAGCTGCATGTAGCGGCACACCTCGTAGTCGTTCAGCACGTCCGACTTGCGGACGGCTCTGATGTCGGCGTTCACTGCCGGGACGCTCGTATGGAACAGTCCGGCGATTTCTGTGGAGGTCATCCATATCTCGTTACCGGTTACGCTGACTGCCTTGTCCTCGATGATGATTGTGTCACGTTTCATGGCTTTTCTTTTTAGATGGTGCAACCTGCAAATTCCTCAACGCCGTTCAATCTTGCGGCAAGGTTCTCCATGTCCTGATTGAGCTTCTCTTTGGTTATCTTTGCGTAAATCTGCGTCGTCTTTATGCTCTTGTGTCCGAGCATGGAGCTGACCGTTTCGATGGGAACACCGTTGGAGAGGAATATCGTCGTGGCTGCCGTGTGGCGGCTCTGATGCCACGTGATATGCTTGGTGATGCCGCAACGCTTGGCGACGGCACGGATACCGGCAAGGCACGTGTTATAATGCGGAACGGGAAATATCCTGCCGTCCCCGCACAGTCCCCGGTATTTGCCGATTATGCGGTTGGCGATGTCGAGCAGGCGGATGTTGGACACCACGCCCGTTTTCTGGCGGTTGATGTTTATCCACTCGTGTTCGTCGAAGTAGGTGCGGATATTCTCTTCCGTAAGGTTGCGCATATCCGCGAACGACAGCCCCGTGAAGGCGCAGAACAGGTAGAGGTCGCGGTACAATTCCTGTTTGGCGTTTTTCAGTTTCCCCTCCATCAGCAGGCGGATCTCATCTTTGGTCAGGAAACTGCGTGTTGTTTCCTCCTTCTTGATTTCATACTCGCGGAACGGGTCGCGCGTCAGCCACTCGTTGTTGATGGCGATGAATACCATCGTCCGTAACGGGCAGACGTACAGCCACACGGTATTGGTGCAGCAGTGCTTGTCCGTGCGCAGGAACATCTCGAAGTCGGAGATGAAAGCCGGGGTAAGCTCTTTTAGGGCGATGTCCTTCACATGGTAGCGGATGTCGAGGAACTCTTGCATGTGCTTGTAAACGGTGCGGTACTTCAGCAGCGTGCCTTTGGCTTTCATGCCTGCCTCCACCTGCTTCTCGTAGTCCTCGTTGTGCTGGCGGAACACCTGCATCAGCGTGTGGTAGCGGTGTTCCAGTCCGAGAAAGGCGTTCTTCACCTTCTCCGCCGTGACGAAGTTGTCACGCTCCATGATTTCCTGATAATGCCTGTTGATGCGTACCCGCATCTTGTCAAGCATACGGTTCGTTTCGAGTGCCGCCGTGCTTCTGCCCGTGACACGTCCACCTTTGGTGTCCCACAGTTTCGGATCGACAGTCAGTTTGCAGCTGAACTGTGTCTGGCTGCCGTCCACCGTGATGCGTCCCATGACGGGAACTGTCCCGTCCTTTTTTTCACTACCTGACGCTTGAGGTAGTAGATTACTGAAAATGTACTCTTCATTGTCCTTAATTTTTTTGGGTTTCAAAAATTAGTTGGTGAAGAGTCCGGTGTTGGTACGCAAAAACGGGGAGGAACGGCGCAATCTTTTTTTCCGTAACCTGATTTTTTTCGCATGAGTTATGGATAACTCACTATTCCTTAGAGCCTTGTTTCGCTATTCGTACCCGTTTGTCGCATTTTCGGGCATGGTTACGAACAAGTAACGTAGCGGCGTCAGGATTTGGCTTCGGCAGGGATTGTAATGGCTTCACGGATTATCGCCACTTCAACCAAAACCCTTGTAACTCAATTCTATCACTATATCTTTCCGCATTTCACTTTTTTGTAGTAACTTTGCAGAAGAAACCGACAGTACTCAGCGACTATCATAATGAGCGACTTTTTATCTCAAAAGATATTCAACGTGCCTGCGTTCAACCAGGCATTTTCTGCCAGCGGATTGCCTTTGGCGCAAACCACAACGGCACAAACATCAAACGCACAAATTTCAGAGCAACAGCAGCCGTCAAACGGCGAAACGAGCATGATTTCCGACCTCGGTATGATTCTCGTGGTGGCGGGCATTGCCACCGTGCTGTTCAAGCGGCTGAAGCAGCCCGTTGTGCTGGGCTACATTCTTGCCGGTTTTCTCGTGGGTCCGCACTTCGGCTACTTCCCCACCGTTGTCGACGAGGCCAACATCGACTTCTGGGCAGAGTTGGGAATCATCTTCCTGCTGTTCTCGCTCGGTCTGGAGTTCAGTTTCAAGAAAATGCTCAACGTAGGAGGCTCGGCTGCGGTGACTGTGCTTGTCATCGTGGTGGGAATGATGGCAACCGGCTACACTGCCGGACGGATGATGGACTTCACCAACATCAGCAGTCTTTTCCTCGGCGCGATGCTGTCAATGTCGTCGACAACCATCATCATGAAAGCGCTCAGCGACTTGAATATGAGCCACCGGCGGTTCACGCCACAGGTGCTTGCCGTGCTGATTGTGGAAGATTTGTTTGCCGTCATACTGATGGTCGTGCTGTCATCGATAGCCGTCAACAACAGTGTCAGCGGCGAAGACCTTTTGTGGAGCGTGTTCAAACTGTCATTCTTCCTCATCCTGTGGTTTCTTGTGGGTGTCTACATCATCCCCACGTTTCTCAAGCGCCAACGCCGCTTCCTCACCAACGAGCTGCTGCTCGTGCTGTGCATCGGGCTGTGCTTCCTTATGGTGATAGCATCCACCTATTCAGGCTTCTCGTCGGCACTCGGCGCCTTCGTCATGGGCTCTATTCTTGCCGGCACCAGCGAGGCTGAACGCATGTCAAGAGTAGTGTCTCCGGTAAAGGATTTGTTCGGCGCAATCTTCTTCGTGTCGGTAGGCATGATGGTCGACCCACAGGTGCTGTCCACCTACACCGTGCCAATCCTCATCCTCTCGGCAATAGTGATTGTCGGCATGATTGTGTTCGGCACAGGAGGCATGCTTATCACCGGACAACCGCTGCGCATTGCCATCGAGTCGGGATTCTCGCTGGTGCAGATTGGAGAGTTTTCGTTTATCATCGCCACTCTCGGCACGTCGCTCGGTGTGATCAACAAAACGCTGTATCCGATAATCGTGTCGGTGTCGGTAATAACAACGTTCTTCACCCCATATTTCATAAAATTCGCCGACCCCGTAGACCGCTGGGCGGAAAAGCATCTGCCGGCACGCTTGCTTGCTCTCATCGCGCGCTACAGCCAGTCGCAGACACGCAACGAGTCGGAGGTGACGCTGCTCTGGAAACAGGCTTTGCAGCGCACGATATGGAGGTTGCTGATCTACTGCGTAGTGCTCGTTGCAATCATACAGCTGTCGGCGCATCTGCTGGCACCGCTGATGGAGTCGTTTATGAGAACAGGAACGGCAAAAGCGTTCACCGTGGGCATCACCCTCGCGGCAATGGCACCGTTTCTGCTTGCGCTCTGCTATCCGAGCACCAAGAAATGGGAACGCACAAAACTGAAAAGCAGCGTGCATTCCAACGTGCCGTTCATAGCCATGCGGCTTGTGCGTATCGTCATCGCTTTCAGCTTCTTGGTCTATTTCCTGTTCACGTCCTACTCCCACACTCTTGCAATCTCCATCGGCGCGGCACTGTTCGTGTTGGTACTGATATATTTCTCAAAGTCGGTAAGGAAACACATGAACTACATCGAGAATGTGTTTATCGCCAACCTCAACGAGCGGGAGTTGCGGCGCAGCGGACGCAACAACAACCTTGTCAGCGACATGCACCTCGCCTTTGTCAACGTGGGCTACAACTGCCCGTTTGTGGGTGAGAAACTGGCATCGTCAAACATCGGCCACCTCTTCGGCGTAAACGTGGCAAGCATCCAGCGTGGCGACCGCACAATTCCGATTCCCGGCGGCTCGACACGAATCTTCCCGGGCGACACTCTCGGTGTGGTCGGAACCGACGAGCAGATACAGCATCTGCTTGAGACGATAGAGCAAGCAAACACCGGCGCGGCAAACACCGACGAAAATATCGACATTGAATTCACGAGTGTGCTGCTGTCGGAAAACTCGCCGCTGAACGGCAAGAAAGTCGCCGACGTCGACCTGCGCGGACAATACTCCGCTATGCTTGTATCGATTGAGCACGCCGACGGGACATTTGAGAACCCAAAAGCTGACAGCATGATGCACGAAGGCGACAACATCTGGCTTGTCGGCGACAAACGGCAAATACCTAAACTCGCTTAACTATAACAATAAAAAAACAGTAGTTTAAATGAATTTCACCAACCTACCAACCCTTGACAATTTCTTCCACGCCTCGGTGTCGACACCGGCGGCTGTGGAATCTGCCTCGCTAAGCACGTCGGTGCCTGCGGCAGACACCGCGCCAAACAGCGGCGAAGAGCATGTTGCCACAGGATTGATATCCGACCTCGCTTTGATATTGATTGTGGCCGGCATTGCTACTGTTGTGTTCAAACGCCTGAAACAACCCGTGGTGCTTGGCTACATCGTTGCCGGCTTCCTTGTCGGTCCGCATTTCGGATATTTCCCGACGGTGATCCACGAGTCGAACATCGAATTCTGGGCAGAGCTCGGCATTATCTTCCTGCTTTTCTCACTCGGACTTGAGTTCAGTTTCAAAAAACTTATGAATGTTGGCGGATCAGCCACCGTCACCACCCTGTTCTCCGTCACCGGAATGATTGTGGCTGGATATTTCGCAGGCAAACTGATGGGATTCTCGTTCATCAGCAGCCTGTTTCTCGGAGGCATGCTGTCGATGTCGTCGACAACAATCATCATGAAAGCCCTCGACGACCTCAACATGCGCCACAGGCGGTTCGCGCCTCAAGTGCTTGCCGTGCTGATTGTGGAAGACCTGATAGCCGTGATTCTGATGGTGCTGCTTTCCTCAATAGCAATCAACAACAGCGTCAGCGGCGAAGAGCTCTTATGGAGCGTCATGAAGCTGTCGTTCTTCCTGATTTTATGGTATGTGGTCGGCGTCTATGCCATACCTTCGTTCCTGTCGCGCCAACGCCGGTTTCTTTCCGACGAGCTTATGCTGGTGCTTTGCATCGGACTGTGCTTCCTGATGGTAATCACCTCCACCTATGCCGGCTTCTCCGCCGCGCTCGGAGCATTCCTCATGGGCTCCATCCTTGCCGGAACCAGCGAGGCTGAACGAATTGAGAAACTGACAGCCCCGGTAAAAGACCTCTTCGGCGCCGTCTTCTTCATCTCTGTCGGAATGATGGTAAACCCGCACGTGCTCGGCGAATTCTGGATGCCAATCGTAATCTTGTCGCTGCTCGTGATTGTCGGAAAATTCATTTTTGGAGTCATGGGTATGCTTGTCGGCGGTCAGCCGCTGCGCATAGCGCTCCAGTCGGGACTTGCCCTGCCGCAAATCGGCGAATTCTCATTCATCATCGCCACGCTCGGCATGTCGCTCGGAGTGATTGACAGCAACATATACCCCATCATCGTGTCGGTGTCGGTAATCACCACTTTCTTCACGCCATACTTCATAAAAGCATCCGACCCAATATGCGCTTGGGCAGAACGCGGCACCCCGCAATGGCTGTCGCAATGGATCGGTCGCTACAGCGAACAGTCGACACGCAATGAATCGGAAATAAAACTGCTGTGGAAAGACGTGGCACGCCGCAACATCTGGCGCGTGCTGCTCTACAGTGTGCTCCTCACGGCGATACTTTGGATTTCATCGATATGGATGTTTCCTTTTGCCGACCGCACTTTCGGAAACGAGTGGGGACAACCGCTCGCCACTGTTGCTACTCTGTTGGCAATGTCGCCATTCATGCTTGCCCTGTGCTATCCGAGCATGAAGCGATGGGAACGCGAGAAACTGCGCCACAGTGTCCAGACCGACGCTCCGTTTATCGCCATGCGTGCGGTGAGAATCGCCATTGCAGCAGGCTTCCTGCTGTTCTTCCTGCTCGACACGTCGTCGCACAGCGTCTCAATCATTGTCGGAACGGCGCTGCTGATTTTTGTGGGCATAAACTTCTCCAAAGTCGTGCGGCGTCACACCTCTAAATTCGAGACCAAGTTTGTCGACAACCTCAATGAGCGCGAGCTGCGCCGCAGCGGCCGCAACAACAACCTCGTAAGCAATATGCACCTTGCATACATCACCATCGGCTACACCTGCCCGTTTGTTGGCCAGCGCCTCGCCGACGCCAAACTGGCACAACGCTTCGGCGTAAACGTGGCAAGCATACAACGCGGAGAGGATTTGATTGCCGTGCCTACCGCCGACATGCGCCTGTTTCCCGGCGACACAATCGGCGTGATTGGCTCCGACGAACAGATTCAGACCCTCATCAACGAAGTTGAGAGCAGGCCGTCGGAAAAGCCCAAGACCGGAGAAATGGAGTTTACAAGCGTTATGCTGCAAGCAGAATCGCCGCTTGCCGGAAAACGCATCGGCGACCTCGATTTCAGAGTCAGATACTCCGCAATGCTCGTAGCCATAGAGCGCGTTGACGGCAGTTTCGAGACACCGTCGCCCGACAGCATTCTCGCCATTGGCGACAACCTGTGGATTGTGGGCAATAAACTATTAATGAAACAATTTTGTTAGATACATAATATTTATTATTTATGCACGAAAAATAATCATTCTGGATTTCGGTTCTCAGACCACACAGCTCATCGGACGACGCGTCCGCGAGCTTAACGTGTACTGCGAAATCGTACCCTACAACAAAATGCCGAAAGACGACTCTTCGGTCATCGGCATTATCCTTTCCGGCAGCCCGTTCTCTGTCTACGACGAGAAGGCTTTCAAAATCGACCTGTCGGAAATCCGTGGCAAATACCCTATCCTGGGCATCTGCTACGGCGCGCAGTTCATCTCCTACGCCAACGGCGGCAAAGTGGAGCCGGCAGGCTCTCGCGAGTATGGCCGCGCCCACTTGTCGACAATCGACAAGACAAACCCGCTGCTCGCCGGACTTTCCGACAACACACAAGTGTGGATGAGCCACGGAGACACAATCACAGCCATCCCTGAGGGTTTCAAAACAATCGCTTCGACCGACAAGGTGGCAATCGCCGCCTATCAGATTGAGGGCGAGAAGGTGTGGGGCGTTCAGTTCCATCCGGAAGTGTACCACTCTGAGGAAGGCACAAAATTGCTGAGCAACTTCGTGGTCAACATCTGCGGTGCGAAACAAGACTGGAGCGCCGCATCGTTTATCGAGACCACTGTAGCCGAGCTCAAAGAGCGCATCGGCAACGACAAGGTGGTGCTCGGACTGTCGGGCGGTGTCGACTCATCGGTAGCGGCTGTGCTTCTCAACCGCGCCATCGGAAAGAATCTCACCTGCATCTTTGTAGACCACGGAATGCTGCGCAAAAACGAGTTCCGCAACGTGCTCCACGACTATGAGTGCCTCGGACTGAACGTTATCGGCGTCGACGCTTCCAAAAAGTTCTTCAGCGAGCTGGAAGGCGTCACCGACCCTGAGCGCAAGCGCAAAATCATCGGCAAAGGCTTCATCGACGTGTTCGACGAAGAGGCTCATAAAATCAAGGACGTGAAATGGCTTGCTCAAGGCACAATCTATCCTGACTGCATCGAGTCGCTGTCAATCACCGGAACGGTCATCAAGAGCCACCACAACGTGGGCGGACTGCCTGAGAAGATGAATCTTAAGCTCTGCGAGCCTCTGCGACTGCTCTTCAAGGATGAAGTGCGCCGCGTGGACGAGAGCTCGGCATGCCCGAGCATCTCATCGGCCGCCATCCGTTCCCCGGACCGGGCTTGGCTGTGCGCATCCTCGGCGACATCACTCGCGAGAAAGTGGAAATTCTTCAGAATGCCGACGACATTTTCATCCAAGGACTCCGCGACTGGAACCTCTACGACAAGGTTTGGCAGGCTGGCGTGATTCTGCTGCCTGTGCAGAGCGTGGGCGTGATGGGCGACGAGCGCACATACGAGCGTGCAGTGGCCCTGCGTGCCGTGACCAGCACCGACGCCATGACAGCCGACTGGGCTCACCTGCCTTATGAATTCCTTGCCAAGGTGTCAAACGACATCATCAACAAGGTGAAAGGCGTGAACCGCGTATGCTACGACATCTCGTCGAAGCCACCGGCAACCATCGAGTGGGAATAATCCATCAGCCATCATACAGCCAAGCGGCTTCAGCATCTACTTGATGCCGAAGCCGCTTGCATTTTCGTTGCATACCAATCTGCGTCAAAACGGATAGCCGATGGCAAGATTGAGGGCAAGGCTGTCTTTGAAACGACCAATGTTGTAATAACCCGACTTGCCTGTGTCGTAAGGCAAGTGAAGCCCTACGCCAAGGTCGGCGCGCACCACAATCATACCCATATCAAGACGTAAACCCAAGCCTGTGCCGAGGGCAAGCTCGCGGAAGAAATTGCTGTTGAGCGTACCTCCGGAACGCATAGGGTCGTCTTTCAACAACCAGATGTTGCCGGCGTCGACAAAAACGGCGCCCTTCAGCACACTGACAATGGGAAACGATACTCCGCATTCATTTCGAAACGGAACGTTCCCGTCTGGTCGTAATATCCGTTGCCATCGACGTTGCTGTGATAACTGCCAGGACCTATGCTGCGCACGGCAAAAGCTCTGACGGAGTTGGCTCCACCGGCATAGAACTGCTCCGCATAAGGCACCTCCTGCGAGTTGCCATAGGCATGTGCCGCGCCGGCATAGACGCGTCCCACGATGCGCTGTTCGCCCGTGATGCGCTTGGAATAGACCATCTGCAACGTTGCTTTGACAAACTGCGAGAACGGCGTGCCGAAAAGTTCTTTCTGCCCTTTGTTTCCTGCGAGCGACCAGATACCGGCAAACAAGTTGCCGCCTTCAGTGAATCCAGCCTGCAGCGTAAAGTGCTGGTCGTCGCGAGTCTTGCCGAAGCCGCGGTCGAAAGTGTAGGTATATGCAAATTTCGGGATGAACTGGTTGCGGAAGCTAAGCGCTATTGCCGGATTTTCCTCCATTGTCTTGTCGAAATCGGCGGTGGTGCTCAGCAATTTGTTGTATTTCAAGCCAAACAGCGTCACCTGATTCTGCGAATAGCGCGAGCCTTTCCAATCGTAGTTCCAGCCGAAGTCAAACTGCACCATCTTGAAAAATTTAGGTCTGTTCATCACCGTCGCTCCGAGAGAGAAGCGCGTCCACGCCAGCTCACGCTTGATAAACGGGATGAAATGAGGTGCGAGCAGACGCGGAAACGCCAACTCGGTCTGCAACCCGAACTCATACGAATTGAAGTCGTTGCGACGTCCATCCACCTTGCCTATCTGCCACTCATAAGCAGCGTCAAACTTTACAGTCAACCGCTCGCCGCCTCCGAAGATATTGCGGTTAAGCACTTGAAATGAGACTCCCGGACCGAGATAGTTGTTGGATTTTGAAGTCAAGTTGGCCTCAAACTGCGTCTCGAGAGGCTTGTCGAAATGGCAAGTGATGTCGAAATCAAGGGTGGCTGTCTTCACTGAATCGAGCGGCGTGGCATTCACCGAAATGAAATCGAAAATGCCGAGCCTCGACAGATAGGTCTGTGTGTTGGTGAGACGGCGCACGCTCACATCGTCGCCTTTGTTCAACGTGATGCACGACGGGATAAGGCTCTTGCGCAGACGCGACGGCGCCATCTTCACCACGATTCCATTGTCGGTCATAAGCGTGTCGGGCGTGCCGCCATTGTCGTTGCGCATCACGAGTGTCTTCACGTCGCCTACCTTGTATTTCCACAACGCCTTGTCGGGGATGTTGTCGGCATAGTCAATCTTCACCACCACCTTGCCCGGCACTTGAAGCGTGTCGGCAAGAAACGTGATATACTCCGGACGGAAATAATAGTAGCCGTGGTTGCGCAGGCGGTTTGTCACACGGTTGCGTGCCACCGAAAGAGAGTCGTTGCAAATGATAGCGTCAAGTTTCATATACTTGTCGCGCTTCATATAGCGGTTGAGCATCACGTTGAGCTCGGAAGAGTCAGGCAGATATATAATCTCGGCTATGCGCTTTGGCGGCGCCAGACGCACATAGTAGTTTACGCGCGCCTTGCGGCTGTTTTTCTTGCTGTATTTCAAGTCGTAGGACGTGGTTGAGCCGAAATATCCATTCTTGTCGAGCATGTCTTCCACCATCTTCATCCGCAGGTCGGGACGCACGTCTGACATCAGCACCGGTTCTTCGGCAAACTTTCTATAGATCCATCCCTTAAGCCCCTTGGAGTCCTCCGGCCAGTGATTGTAGAGCCACAGCCCAAGCGGGAACGGCGAACGCACATAGGGCGAATACCATGAGTTGTTGGCTGGCACATCGATGATTTCGCCGATGTTGTCGGATATGCCCGACGGAATCTTTACGCTGTCGGCGGCTGTCACGTCGAGTTTCTTCACTCCAGTATACAGCACGTCGCCCTCAGCCAACTTTGCAGTGGTTGAGCACGCCGACATCGCCAGCAACATCAATATGGCAAACAACAGTTTTTTCATTCTTTATTCTCTTTGGGCTTGCGTCGCCACTTTTTCAAAAATTTGAACATATCTCTAAACGACGAGATTTGCGTTTCCACATAAATCCGGCTCCATACTCGGTTATCTCTCCCTCGAGAATGCTTTCGTATTCCTTGTGGTAGAACAGTTTCACGTTGGTTGTGCCCGTCTTGTTGAGTTTGTATTCAAACGAGAGGTCGTTGAGCAGATTCTGCGCCAAATTGTCCTCGGCGGAGGCATCGCTGGTGTAGTTGCCGCCGACAACAATCTTGAAACGGTCGTCAAACACGCTTTTCGACACTTTGTAGGAATAACTCATCGACTTCGATGTGCCTGTCGACGTCAGACGATCCTGCTGGTCGATGCCTATTGACAGGTCAACACCCGTGATGTTGCTTGCAGCCCACTTGTTGACCACCGACTCAAGGAAAGAGAAAGCCATGTTGCCCGACAGTCCGCCGGCAGGATTGCCCACACTGCTTCCAGTGCCGGTATACGTGTTGTAGAGCAGCAGGTTCATTGCCTGCGTGGCGCGCTGCTCCGCCGTCATGCCGCTGAGTTCGTTGGCTATCGTCATATCACCGTCGGTGCTGAGGTCGAACGAAACGGCAAGCGAGCTAAGCGTGTTGCCCACATTGAGAATCACGTCAAACGGCACGGTTCTCGAACCTTGATTGCCACCGTTTACGTTTACCTTCATTTCCTGCACCGCCTTTATGTTGAGCGACGGGTTGAGCAGATTTCCGTTCCACGTCAGACTGCTGCCTTCCTGGAATTTAAAATTCTTTTCCGACATCATAGGCGGTGAATAGCGCACAAAACCGCTATTGATGGCATATCGGCCTATGAGCGATGCGTCGCCCTGGTCGTTTTGCGAATAGCTGAGCATTCCCTCCCCGTCAATCTGCACTTTGTCCTTGCCGTCGGGCGACAGGTTGACGTTGAACACAGCGTTAGGCTGCACAATCAGCGCCGCCTTTATGCGCATGGCATAAGGCTGTGCGGCAAGGCTGTCGGCAGCATGGCGGGTGGTGTCGGAGAAATTCACAAATTTCACGACGCCCTCGTCAGCGCCCTCCGTCAGCGCCACCGACGATGTCTGGCAAACATAGGTGAGATTGGTTCCGGCAAGGATGCTTACCGAGGCACGCATGTCGAGATTGTTGGCATAGCCTTTCACGGCGCCGTTTATGTCTACGAATCCCTTGCCGTAAAGTTCCACTCTGCCACGCTTCTTTCCATTGATTACCTGCACGTTGCGCCCTTTGAGCTTTATGTCTGAATAAATTTTGTCTACATTCATTGACAAGTCGACATATCCATCGATAGTAATCGGCTTGCCGTTGGCGCCGCGCAACTCATAAGAGTCAAACCTCACACGCCCGTTGTCGACAGGGATGCGGCGGCCGTCAAATGTAAGCGCCGACCCGTAGTTCTGTATGCGCACCTGTGCGGTGTCAAACTGCAGATAGCCGTTGATTGATGGATTAGTCTCCGGTCCCACCACTTTCATAGAGCCGTTAAGATAGCCCGTCATGTCGCCGGTACCGTCGGGAAGAAACGCACTCGCCCTCGACAGCGGAAGACGCTTGATGGCAATGTCGAGATTGTATTCCGAGGTTGGCAACGAATCGTTTTTCATGCCGCGCAGAGTCATTATCTCCTTTCCGTCAAGCTCCATGTCGGCAAGCGCGTATGTCTTTTTCGCATCGTCGGTCATGGCAAGCTTGGCGTCAAGGTCGAGATTGCCCACAAGCTTCTTGCCGTACGACATACGGTCGACCCTTACACAACAGTCGCCCCAATAATATTGCTCGTTGAAATTGATTTTCGCATTGCCCGACAGCGTGCCGTCGATCGGCGGAGCAAAAGGCGACAACACAAGCCAATCGCGCAGCTCGATGCCCGCAAGCTCGGCATTGATGCCGTTGTGAAACAACCCGTCGCGGTCGGTGTAGAGCTTGATAAGGCTCTTGTCGGCACTGTTGACCGTCATACTTGCCTTAAACAGATTCTTGTTCATGTCGTATGCCACGTAGTTGCTCTCGTTGACCGTCCAGTCGCGGAAGGCGATGCGTGGATTCAGCGGATAAAGGCGTGCCGTGACGATGCTGTCGGCGATTTCCGCCCGCAGTCCGAACTTGAATCCCGTCTCGTCGTAACGGTCCACCTGCGTTATGAATATGTCGGCACAGTTTGCGCTCACCGACCCTTTTATCGTAGCCGTTTTCAGAAACTCGGCATTGCCCGGCTTGTTGTTGACGCCGAGGCTGTATATCAGCGAGTCGCAGTCGGTGTGGCTTTCCATTGTTATCTCGTCGAAACGCACGTCGCCCACGCCGAAATCACGAAGCGACGCCTGTAGCCTCAGTTCTTCACGCTTCTCCACACCAATGTTGAGCTCGCCGTAGCTTGCGCCCATACCAGAGAAATATTTCTGCACGATGTTGCGGTCTTTCGACTTGAAGTCGAGAGTGAACAGCGGCAGGCATCGGTTAAGCTGTACAAGGTTGAGACGCTGCGCCACAAGCATACTGTCGACAGCCGGCATTATCTGTGCCAATGAGTCGGACAGAGCTGTCAGCCCCACCGGAGTCTGGAACGACATGCGCATATCGTTGTTGCGCAGGCGGAACCCAGTGTGTTCAGGATTCGAACGGAACCCCATGTCGATGCTGTCTGTGCGGAACGTGTTGCCCGGAAGCAGCACAAATAAATCGGACAAGCGCATATAGCCGGCATATTCTTCTTTTTTCGGATTTATAAGTCCTACGCCCTGTATGTTCATTCCGCCCGACAGACGCTCTGTTGCCATATTCATCGCCACAAGGTCGATATTGTCGATACGGCCGTTGAATTTAACATGATACTCATCAGGCGTCATCTGTCCCTGCAAATTCATGCCAAGCATCACCTTCTCATCGTTAGACGACAACGCCACATCGTAGCTGCCGTTATCGAGACTGGCAGATGCCGACAGGTCGCGGTATTCCACTCCGGCATATTCTATGCTTGCGATATCGGCAAACGCGTCAGTGCACATCTTATAGATATCGTAGCCCGAACCTTCGACGGTGACAGAGCCGCTGACAGAGCCTATATCGCCCGCCGGCAGCACACCGCGCACATTGAATCCCGCCAGATTCACCTCTGCGTCGTAATGCTCGTTCTTGAGATTTATTTTTCCGTCGGCAACCACTTTGCCACCACCGGAAGTGGCGCGCAGGATGCCGCTGGCCTTCTCGTCGCTGTAGTCAATCTTTCCTTTCAACGCCACCGCCGGCACGTTGACATCAGCCGGCAGAGCAAGTGCCCGCTTCAGATAGCTGCCGCCCGTCATGCGCCCGTCAATGTCGACAGCGCCACGCATATACTGTGGCTTCATCACGTTGCTGAACCGGCCCTTGAGCTTAATGTCGAGCACTTTAGGAACACTCACCTCCACCCTCCTCACATCAACAGCGCGCATCGTGCCGCCCGCGTCGACGCTGAGGTCCACAGTGCGGCTGCCGAACGACTTCCACAAAGGCTTCAGCAGCGGCATAATCTTTCCGGCATCGGAAAGTGAGATTTTCGATGTTATCTTCGCATCCACCCGGGCATTGTCGTCGCCGCTCAGCGCCGACGCGTCAAGACAAGCGTCGATGCCAAACTCCGAGTCGGCTGTAGCCAGGCGGAACTGTTCAACGCTCATTTTTTTGTCGTCGATGGCCACAATTCCCGATGTCGACGCCACCTTGAGCCCACAACGCTCGCGCGCCGACAACGCAGTTAGCGGCAGACGAATCATCGAGCCGCGGTTATACAGATTGTCGACAGAAATGTTGATGCTGTCGAGCTGTATGTAGGCAGGATCAAAACCTATTCCCCCACTTGCTCCACTCGTGGCATAAAGCGCACGGCTGTCTGCCACCCTGAAATGCCGCGCCACCACCGTCCACGGCTTTCCTGCGGCATCTGTTTTCATTGTGTCGGGAGGCAGCTGCGCCTCAAATGCCTTGGCTGATTTTTCAGTAGGCTGGATATATTCGGCATTCAGACGCGCCACGCCAAGCGACGCCACGCGCACAAGGTTTGTCGACATGTTGACACACACATCACGGATTTCTCCTTCGGCAACCGCCGCATCAAGACGTTCTATCGTCGGCATCATCTCCATGCGGTAGTGCAGATTTCTGATGCCCAGTTTGTCCACGGTGATGAGCAGAGGAATTTGCGCCGATGTGTCCTTCGGCTCAGGCTTTGCCTTGCGGTTGTCAAACAAAATGACCGCGTCGGCTCCGTCAACCATCGCCTCACCGAGGTCGATATGGTCAGACAACAGTCCGTAGCGGCTGCGCGACAAAGAGAAGCTGCGCAGACGCGCCGTGAGAAGCATCGACGAGTCTTTGCTCAGCATCCTGTAATATGCCTGGTCGACACTGACTCCTCCAATCCCGACATCGCCCGTCAGCAACGACAGCAGGCGCACGTTGGTTGCCACATGGCGGCTCTGAATCATCGTGTCGCGATGCTCGTCAAGCACAAGCAGATTGTCGATGGAAAGACGCAAAGGAAACTTAAGCGACAGTTCGCCAATCTCGACAGTGTAGCCGGTAGACTCTGCCACCTTCTCCACCACAAAATTTTTGACGGCGCGCTGCACACCGGGAATATAAAGCAACGACGGCAGGACAAACAGCACAACGGCAACGGCGGCAACCGCTCTCAATATCCGCTTTGCCGTCTTGTGCCGTACAATTTTCTTCTCTACAGGCTGCTGTTGTGTCTCTTTACCGTCTGTCATCAATGTTTGTTTTTTGCTGAAATCAGCCAAGCCAGAATGATGCCGTAGACAGCGCCAGCGATGTCGGCAAGCAGGTCATACCAATCGCCGCTGCGCCCCATCCGCATCTTCCATTGGGCCAATTCAATCAATCCGCCGAAAGCCGAGAGGCTGACAAATATCCAGCCCATAAGACGCGCTTCGTCGACCGGCTTCTTGCTACGACGGAAATCGAAATGATAGGCAAAAGCCATGGCGAAAAACATCATAAAATGCACCACCTTGTCGGCTCCCTCAAACAGAGGAATGCGCACACTCCCGAACGGACGCGGCGCCAACGTCAGATAAAGCACGCCAGCAGTTACGACCGCCGATGTCAGAAACCGTGGAATTCTATCCAATATCTTCATCTTTCTGCTTCTGCTTTTGATTAATTTACAAAATTAACTCTTTTTGCCGAAATCGCTGTCCTCACCCCACTATTTTTATCGTCAAAACCGCAAATGGCGCAAGTTTAATCAGAAAAGTTCGCAAGTGCGTATAATTTGCATTAAATTTGCACTAAATTTAAGGATATGAACAGAAAAGACTTTGAGATAATGGCCCCGGTAGGCTCCTACGAGTCGCTCTACGCTGCGATTCAGGGAGGCGCCGACGCTATATATTTCGGCATCGAGGGGCTGAACATGCGTGCCCGCTCAGCCAACAATTTCACCACCGACGACCTTCGCAAGATTGCAGGCATCTGCGACGAGAACGGACTGAAAAGCTATCTGACAGTCAACACGATTGTCTACGACGAGGACATCGCTCTGATGCACGAGATTGTAAACGCCGCCAAGGAAGCGAAGATTTCGGCAATCATAGCCTCCGACATGGCCACAATCCTATATGCGCGCAGCATCGACGTGGAAGTGCACATCTCGACGCAAGTGAACGTGTCAAACAGCGAGGCTGCAAGATTCTATGCGCAGTATGCCGATGTGCTTGTGCTGGCGCGCGAGCTCAACCTGACACAGGTGGCGGGCATCTACGACACCATCCAGCGCGACAACATCTGCGGACCGCACGGCGAACGTCTGCGCATCGAAATGTTTTGCCACGGCGCGCTCTGCATGGCGGTGTCGGGCAAATGCTATCTGAGTCTGCACGAAATGAACTCGTCGGCAAACCGGGGCGCATGCACGCAGATTTGCCGACGCGGCTACGAGGTGACCGACCGCGAGACGGGCGACCAGCTCGCCATCGAAAACAAATACATCATGTCGCCCAAAGACTTGAAGACCATCCATTTTATGAACAAGATGATCGATGCCGGCGTGCGAGTGTTCAAAATCGAGGGACGCGCCCGTTCGGCAGAATATGTGCGCACCGTCGTGTCGTGCTACAACGAGGCTATCAACGCATGCTGCGACGGTACATATTCGGAGGAGATGGTTGCCGGATGGGACGAACGGCTGAAGAAGGTGTTCAACCGCGGATTCTGGAATGGCTACTATCTCGGTCAGCGTCTCGGCGAATGGACATCAAAATACGGTTCTTCGGCGACTCGCGTGAAAATCTACGCCGCCAAAGGCGTGCGCTATTTCTCAAACATCCATGTGGCAGAATTCCTTATGGAGAACGATGAGTTGCACGTGGGCGACGAGATTGTAATATCGGGACCGACAACCGGCGCCATCATCATGAAAGTGGAGGAAATACGCGTCGACCTGAAACCGGTGGAGAAGACGGTGCGTGGAGAGCGATTCTCAATAAAAGTCGACGAGCGTGTGCGCCCGAGCGACAAACTCTACGTGTGGCGCGATGTGGAGGAAGTGCGCCGGCAAAGGGTAATCAAGTAAACGCAATGGACAACGCAACGATACAGAACCGTCGGCTGGAACAGACAGC
The DNA here is from genome assembly GCA_022009815.1 of Bacteroidales bacterium. Taxonomy (GTDB): domain Bacteria; phylum Bacteroidota; class Bacteroidia; order Bacteroidales; family Muribaculaceae; genus Limisoma. Next base: position 2,006,924 of record CP091725.1, on the reverse strand, counting down.
CGACGGTTCTTCAACAATATATCTGCCCGACCTCGACGAGCATTACCACTCTGTGAAAGGCGCGCTTACAGAATCGACCCACATTTTCATCAACTGCGGGCTACGCCACTGCCGCAAGTCGGACATAACCGTGTTTGAAGTGGGCTTCGGCACCGGACTCAACGCTGCCCTGACGGCTCTCAACACCGACAACAGGCACATTGACTACCACAGCGTGGAGCGCTACCCCTTGTCGGCCGACGACGCTGCCGCCTACAGCCGCACGGTGGATGCCCCTGTCGACGACATGATAAGACAGCTGGCAGCGGCGGCATGGGACACCCCCGTAGTCGTCACGCCTCAGTTCACACTCCACAAGATTCTCGGCGATGTCGCCACCACACCGCTGCCCGAAGGCATCGATGTGGTCTATTTCGACGCTTTCGCTCCTGAAAAGCAACCGGAGATGTGGTCGGAAAGCATCTTCAGCCGCATCTATGACGCGATGGCCGACGGCGGCATCCTGACCACATATTGCGCAAAAGGCGCTGTGCGCCGTCTTCTGCAGTCGGTAGGGTTCACCGTCGAACGTCTGCCCGGACCGCCCGGAGGCAAGCGCGAAATACTCCGCGCCACAAAATAATGGCAGTCGAGGCATGCGGTAATCCGCATGCCTCGACTGTTTTTTTATATGTTTATAATGACATCAATATGCCTCCGCCACCTCTTCGACGACAGCAGAGTCAACGCCATAATCGTCTGGCTCTGGCTCAAACACGGGCTCCTCGGCAACCTCGCTGTAGAACACGTCGACATGCGACCCGGCTAAATTCAGCTCCTTGTAGGAATCCTTTGTCTGCTCCTCGCCTTTCTCGTTGATAAGCACCCACGAATTGCCGTCTTTGGCAAAATAGCGGTCGGTGACAACAGAAGTCTGTTTCAGTCCGCTGTATTCAAAATCAATAACAACATCGCCTTTAGCGTCAATCACGCCAAATTTAAAGTCGTCGTTGCAGGCAATGTAGCGGTTCTTGCTTGCATACTCCAACGATAAGTATTTCGGGCGCACAAGCACCTCGCCGTCGGTAGAGATGAGGCCATATCTGTCGTCTCTGCGGAACACCGTCTTGCCGTCGTTGATTTCATAGCAACCGTCACTCTCCATCTTGCTGTTGGTGAACGCCTCTTCGCCGTTCTTGTCAAGAAACACGACCTTGTCGCCCTTCGCAATCGGTGCATAGCCATTGTGATAGAATGCAATCGGGTTGTATTTATCCAGGCTCATCGACTTTATCGTCTCGCCTTTTTTGTCGATAATCAAAATCTTCTCATTCTTCAACACAAACGCCCGGCCGTCGGAAAACGGAGTGGCTTGATCGTATTTTGCAGGGACAACTTCCTCTCCTTTCGTGTCGAGAAATCCCCACTTGCCGTCTTTGCAGAATGCGGCAAGGCCTTCAGAGAAACCGCTTGTCCGCGACACTTTTTTAGGCAGTTTCTTCACCTCTTCAAATTTCTTGTTGACAATCATAATGCCTTGCCCTTCTTTCACAGCAAACGTCACGTCTTCATCGCCAAACGTGCCGAGCTGCGTATATTTGCCCTTGCCTATGGCATTTTTCGAGTCGTCAATCTTATAGCACTCATAGTAGCCACTCTTCGTGCGCACCACAAACATCCCGTCTTCAACAACCGACGGCATTTCATCAAAATCATTCTGGCAAAGCACATCGCCTGTCTTCGTGTCCAGAATACTCCACTTCTCCTCGCCGTCGAGCACCACCGGTACATAACGGGTCTTTCCCTTGTCACCCGAGCAACTCCACAACGAGCCGCCCACCAACACTGCCAGCACGGCAGCCTTCAAACAATTGATGATTCTCATAATTATTAGGTTTATTTCGTTATTTCCAACGAAGTTAAGCACTATTTTCCCGATTTCCAAGAATTCTTTTGTAAAAAGTCATCTTCTCTTCAAAATTCTTTTCATAAAATAGGCGGCATCTTAGCAAATCGTGCAAATAAATTTGCCGCTTTGCATTCGATTTGCACTATCTTTTCATAAAATAGGCGGCGCCTCGGAAAAGAAAATCGAGCAAGCTCTTTTCTTTCCTCTCGGCTTGCACTATCTTTGCACTACGAAATAAACAGAACAAAAATATGAGCATCTTGAAACAAAATTGCCCAGTGGCGCTATGCAGCGACCATGCCGGCTACGACACTAAGGAGGCTGTAAAAGCCTACCTCGAATCAGAAGGCATAGTCTACAAGGATTTCGGCACTTATTCTACCGACAGTTGCGACTATCCCGACTTCGCCCACCCTTGCGCTGAGGCTGTGGAGAAGGGTGAATGCTATCCCGGCATCGCCGTGTGCGGCAGCGGAGAGGGCATCAGCATGACTCTCAACAAGCACCAGGGCATCCGTGCTGCCCTTTGCTGGATTCCTGAAGTGGCTGCCCTTTCGCGCCAACACAACGATGCCAATGTGCTTGCAATGCCTGGTCGCTTCGTTAGCAACGAGCAAGCCATCGAGATGGTGAAGACGTTTCTCAACACTGACTTCGAGGGCGGACGACATATCCGCCGCATCGAAAAGATTCCGGTGAAATAAAATTTGCGCCTATTAAACAATCTGAATGCGGACTGCCTTATCAGCTGCCCGCATTTTTTTATTTTCTCATCACAACAAGGACTGTTGGGCTGCTTTTAATAAAATAGGCGGCGCCTCGGAAAAGAAAATTGTGCAAGCTCTTTTCTTTCCGCTCGGCTTGCACTATCTTTCAATAAAATAGGCTGCGCCTCGGGAAAGAAAATTGAGCAAGCTCTTTTCTTTCCGCTCGGCTTGCACTATCTTTCAATAAAATAGGCGGCGCCTCGGAAAAGAAAATTGAGCAAGCTCTTTTCTTTCCGCTCGGCTTGCACTATCTTTCAATAAAATAGGCGGCGCCTCGGAAAAGAAAATTGAGCAAGCTCTTTTCTTTCCGCTCGGCTTGCACTATCTTTGCAAAAACTACCTATTTATGGAGAAAGACGAGATTCAGAAACTGACATACTCTGAGGCGGTTGCCGAATTGGAGAAGATTGTGCGTGAGATGCAGAGCGATGCCTGCAGCATCGACAACTTGTCGCGACTCACGTCGCGCTCTCTTGAATTGCTGAAAGTGTGCAAGGCTAAACTGCTTTCCACCGACGAGGAACTGAAAAAAATCCTTGCCGAACTTGAAGCTTAAATACGGAATATTACCCTATGACTAAATTATAATTCACTTAACAAAACACTTTATGAAGCATTTTATCCTGACTGCAGCGGCACTGCTTTCCGCATCAGCCTCACTGGGCGCAACGGAGGTGCTGACGTCGCCTGACGGACGGCTGCAATTGTCGTTCGACCTCACCGCCGACGGAACGCCAACCTACAAAATGGATTACAACAACAAGCCGGTAATCGCCACAAGCCGGCTCGGTTTGGAACTTAAAAACCAGAAATCTCTGCTCGACGGGTTCAAGATGGAACGCGTCAGCCGCTCGTCGTTCGACGAGACGTGGCAACCTGTATGGGGCGAGCAGTCGAGCATCCGAAACCACTACAACGAGATGGCTGTATGCCTGTCGCAACCCGACGACAACGGGCATCTGCGCGAGATGATTGTGCGTTTCCGACTCTACGACGATGGTGTAGGATTCCGCTATGAGTGGCCTGCGCAAGACAATTTCACCTATTTCACAATAAAGGAAGAGCGCACGGAATTTGCCATGACGGGCGACCACACTGCCTATTGGATTCCGGGCGACTACGACACTCAGGAATACGACTACACCATAAGCCGCCTGTCGGAGGTGCGCGAGAAAATGCCTGCCGTGAAGTTCAGCTACAATGTGTCGTCGACAGTGTTCTCCGACACCGGCGTGCAGACGTCGCTGCAACTGAAAACCGACGACGGAATATACCTTAACATCCATGAGGCGGCGTGTGTGGACTACTCCACAATGCACCTAAACCTCGACGAGAAACGCATGGTGCTGACGTCGTGGCTCACCCCCGACGCCCGTGGCGACAAGGGCTATCTGATGGCTCCTTGCCACTCTCCATGGCGCACCGTAATGGTCACTTCTACAGCCACCGCCGCCCTCGACTCAAAGCTCATTCTCAACCTCAACGAGCCGTGCAAGCTTGAAGACACGTCGTGGATACACCCTACGAAATATATGGGCGTATGGTGGGAGATGATTGTTGGCAAAAGCTCATGGGCTTACTCAAACGCTTCGGCTGTCAACCTCGACAGCATCGACTACAAAACCATGAAGCCTAACGGCATCCACGGTGCAAACAACGACAACGTGAAGCGTTACATCGACTTTGCCGCCGAAAACGGATTCGACCAGCTGCTGGTGGAAGGATGGAACATCGGATGGGAAGACTGGTTCGGCCACGAAAAGGATTATGTGTTTGACTTTGTCACTCCAAACCCCGACTTCGACATCGCAATGCTCAACGACTATGCTCACAGCAAAGGCATCAAACTGATGATGCACCACGAAACTTCGGGCTCGCTGCGCAACTATGAGCGCCACCTCGACGCAGCATACTCGCTGATGAACAAATATGGATACGACGCCGTAAAGAGCGGATATGTGGGCAATATGGTGCCGCGTGGAGAATATCACTACGGACAATGGGCAAACAACCACTATCTCTACTGCGTGAAGGAAGCCGCCAAACACAAAATAATGGTCAACGCGCACGAGGCGACTCGCCCAACCGGACTTTGCCGCACATACCCAAACCTTGTGGGCAACGAGAGCGCCCGCGGAACGGAATATCAGCAGTCGGCAGGAATCATGCCGCACCACGTGACAATTCTGCCGTTCACGCGTCTGCAGGGCGGCCCGATGGACTACACTCCTGGTATCTTCTGCATGGACGTGTCGAAACTCAATCCTGAAAATCACGGACATGTCAACGCCACGCTGTGCAACCAGCTGGCACTCTACGTGACACTCTACTCTCCGCTGCAGATGGCAGCCGACGTGCCTGAAAACTATATGCGCTACGCCGACGCCTTCCGCTTCATCAAGGATGTGGCTGTAGATTGGGACGAGAGCCGCTACCTCGCAGCCGAACCGGGCGAATACATCATCGCAGCCCGGCGTGAAAGGCGGACAGCGCTGGTTTGTGGGCGGTGTGACCAACGAGGACGCACGCACAATGACCGTCGACTTCTCTTTCCTTACAAAGGGTCAGAAATATATGGCAACAATATATGCCGACGCAAAAGACGCCGACTATGAGACAAATCCTGAAAAGTATGTGATCTCGCGCCGCGTGGTGACTGCAAAAGACAAGGAGAAAATCTTTATGGCCCGCGGTGGAGGCTTCGCCATCAGCCTTATGCCCGTCGACGACCACACGCAGAAATTGAAAAAACGCAAATAACGACACACAATCCGTGTCAAGCACCCTTGCCATTATTCGGCAAGGGTGCTTTTTTATGCCGTTTTATTTGCCACAGAGCAAATTATAATGTAATTTGGAAAGACAATAAAAGACTATAAGACAATGTTTGACACGTCACGACCATTCACGTTCGACCGCGTGGTGCGCATCCTGATCACCATCGCCACGCTTATCGGCGCCTACTGGCTGCTCAAAGCAATCAGCGGCGCGCTGCTGCCTTTCTGCGTAGCCTGCCTGCTTGCCTACATCTTCGAACCATTCGTGGCTTTCAACAAACGGCTGCTTCGCTGCCGCGGCAACGTGCTGCCGATATTCCTCTTTCTTGTCGAACTCTTCGGAGTCATCGCCCTGCTCGGCTGGTTTCTCATCCCCCGCATCATCGACGAGATTGTCACCGTGGGCAACCTGTTCAACGACTATGCCACATCAAGCAGCAGCCGCTACATTCCGCAGGCTGTACACGACTTTGTCATGAAATATGTCGACATGAAGACACTCGCATCCGTGCTGACGCAGGACCAGTGGAGCGACATAGTGCAAAAATCGCTGTCGGGCACATGGACCATGGTCAGCGGAAGCATCTCAATGCTGCTGACAGTGTGCAGTTGGTTTATCGTGCTGCTATACTTCATCTTCATCCTGCTCGATTACGACCGCTTCATGAACAGCATGCGCAGCCTGATTCCTCAAAAATACAAACCGACGGTGTTGAAAATCGCCGGCGACATCAAAAACAGCATGAACCGCTATTTCCGCGGACAAACGCTCGTAGCGCTGTGCGTCGGAGTGCTTTCAGCATCGGCTTCCTCATCATCGACCTTCCGCTCGCAATCATTATGGGCATGTTTATCGGACTGCTCAACATGGTGCCGTATCTGCAACTCATCTCGCTGCTGCCCACCACACTGCTGTGCGTGGTCTATGCCGCCGAGACAAATTCCAGCTTCTGGGTGATTTTCGCTTTGGCAATGGTGGTCTATGGTGTGGTACAGCTGATACAAGACCTGTATCTCGTGCCAAAAATCATGGGAAAGACAATGGGGCTCAACCCTGCAATCATCCTTCTGTCGCTGTCAATCTGGGGATCGCTGCTCGGATTCCTCGGCTTGATAATCGCCTTGCCGCTCACCACACTGCTTCTGTCATACTACAACACCTACGTGCTGCACGAAGGCAAACCGGAACAATCTGCTGAAAACCAAAATATCGGGAACTAAAAAAGCGGCACGGCTGAAGCATCAAAACCGACAGTTCCTATGTGTGTCTACCACAGGTTGAAGCGCCATCCCACTTTCATCTCCACACTGAACAGCGAGTTGGCAAGAATCGTTTTCTTGTCGGCCACAACAGCCACATCCGTCTTGCCCACAATTCCGGCAAACCATCGGCGGTTGTTCCATGTGACAGAAAGATTCAGGCGGTTGTACAGCCGGAACGAACACCCCGGATTGACACTCGACTGCTTGCCTTTCGACACCGACGGAATCACAGCCTCGCTCACGCCAATGTTGTAGTGCTTCGCCGGCACCCAGTTGTAGGCATAACCGCCTTTCACGCCACAGGTCTGCTCCTTGACGGTGAACACCCTCGAGTGCCATTCCTCCGGCAATTGAGGCTTCAGATAATCCGGAAGTTTCGCGAAATCGAAATTAAGGTCCTGATTGTTGTAGGAGAAACCCACGAAGAAAGAGCCCTGGCTGCGCAGCTGCAGTTTGCTGATTGAGAACGCCGCCGCATAACTGTAGCGTTTGTTGTTGAAGAAATAAACCGCCTCGATGCCCCACGACGACGTGCGCACACCGTAAAACTTCTCATTGATGCCCTTCATGTCGCCCACCCGCTTAAGGTTCATCCCCACATCATTCTTTATAGAATAAAGGCTTGCGGTAAACAGAGCACACGTAAAATCGAAATTGAACTTCGACTTGCGCCGGTCAACGCCGCCAAACAGCTTGTTGATGTTGAAATCATAGCCGAGCGACACCGCGAGATACGTTATGTCGAAACCGATAGTGTTGGTCGACGGCGAACGCATCTCCACCTTGCAGTCATGGTCAATCAGAAAGCGATTGTCGTCAATCCAACTGTTGGTGCGCAATTTCACGTTCATCTTATAGCCCGTACCTTTTACGTATGCAGAATCGTAGGAATTGAAGAAACGGTCGCCCCAACGATAGGTATTGACACAGAAACGAGGAAACTTACCCCACTCCGCCACCGAATCAAGTGCAAACGACAATGCCTTGCCCGGAACGGCAACACACACCATCGCTGTCAAAACCATTAAAATTTTCTTGATTCTCATCATTTTTGTTTGCGGACTGCAAAATTACAAAAAATCCAAGACTCCCGAAAAAAAACAATCGACACAACTCATCAAAAACAGCCGGGACAGCATCCCTTGACAGCATCCCTGCAGATGGGTGACCAACAGCCTTCAACGGCGCATCACACCGAGTTTTCCAACTTCCCGTTTTCCCGTTTTTTCAAACCTAAAAATCCTTATTCAGACACAAAGTTTCCCAAAAATATTTTTATTCCACTCATTATAAGCAAGTTAAAAATTAACAATTGCCAAAAAGTTTCCAAAAATAAAAATTTACTTTGTTATTTGAAAAACAATATCTACCTTTGAACCCACAATCCAAAACTGAAATAATTAACCCAAGAATATGATACAGACAGTGATTAAACGCGACGGAAGAGTCGTGGGCTACAACGAAGAGAAAATCAAGGCGGCAATCCGCAAAGCGATGATTACGACGGAGAAGGGCGAGGACGAATCGCTTATCCAGAAAATCACCGACCGCATCGGCATGAACGGCAAAGAGCAAATGAGCGTAGAGGAAATTCAGGACAACGTTGAGCTTGAATTGATGAAGAGTTCGCGCAAGGAAGTGGCAAAACGCTACATCGCCTACCGCGACCAGCGCAGCATCGCACGCCGCGCCAAGACACGCGACATTTTCCTTGAAATCATCGAGGCGAAGTCGAACGACATCACACGCGAGAACGCCAACATGAACGCCGACTCGCCAGCCGGTATGATGATGAAATTTGCCAGCGAGACAACAAAACCGTTTGTCGACGACTACCTCCTCTCCCCAGAGACAGCCGACGCCGTAAAAGGCAACTATCTGCACATCCACGACAAAGACTACTATCCGACAAAGAGTCTCACCTGCGTGCAGCATCCGCTCGACAAAGTGCTTAAATACGGATTCTCGGCAGGCCACGGAGAGTCGCGCCCGGCAAAACGCATCGAGACAGCAAGCATCATCGGCTGCATCTCCCTCGAAACAGCTCAGAACGAGATGCACGGCGGACAGGCAATCCCCGCATTCGACTTCTATCTGGCTCCCTACGTACGCTCATCGTTTGTTGAAGAAGTGAAAAACACCGAAGCCATCTTCGGTCAGGACTTCAGCGACCTGTATGACATAAAACTTGACGACTTCATCAAAGCCGCTCGACGGACTCGAAGGTAAGGACCGTGCGCTGCAGCACGCCATCAACAAGACCGTCAACCGCGTACACCAGGCTATGGAAGCATTCATCCACAACATGAACACCATCCACTCTCGTGGAGGCAACCAAGTGGTGTTCAGCTCAATAAACTACGGCACCGACACCAGTGCCGAAGGCCGTTGCATTATCCGCGAAATCCTCAACTCAACATACGAAGGAGTGGGCAACGGAGCCACAGCCATCTTCCCTATCCAGATTTGGAAAAAGAAACGCGGCGTCAACTATCTGAAGGAAGACCGCAACTACGACCTGTATAAATTGGCATGCAAAGTGACAGCACGCCGCTTCTTCCCAAACTTCGTGAACCTCGACGCCACCTTCAACTTCCACGAGAAATGGCGCGCCGACGACCCGGAACGCTATCACTACGAAGTGGCTACAATGGGATGCCGCACGCGCGTGTTTGAAAACCGCTTCGGCGAAAAGACATCTATCGGACGCGGCAACCTGTCGTTCTCCACAATCAACATCGTGAAACTCGCCATCGAATGTATGGGCATCCAAAACGAAAAAGAGCGCGTCGATGCCTTCTTCAAGAAGCTCGACAATATGCTTGAAATCACAGCCACACAACTCTGCGAGCGTTACGACTTCCAGAAAACGGCTCTTGCCAAGCAATTCCCGCTGCTGATGTCGAAACTATGGAACGGAGGCGACCAGCTGAAACCCGACCAGACCGTAGAGAGCGTTATCAACCAGGGCACACTCGGAATCGGATTCATCGGCTTGGCTGAATGCCTTGTGGCACTCACCGGCAAACATCACGGAGAGTCGAAGGAAAGTCAGGAGCTCGGTCTGCGCATTGTGGGCTACATGCGAAGCAAGGCAAACGAGTTCTCTGAACGCTACAACCACAACTTCAGCGTGCTCGCCACTCCGGCAGAAGGCCTTTCCGGAAAATTCACCAAGCGCGACCGCAAGACGTTCGGCATAATCAAAGGCGTGACCGACAAAGAGTACTACACCAACTCAAACCACGTGCCGGTATGGTACAAGTGCAGCCCTCGCCACAAGGCTGAAGTGGAGGCTCCCTACCACGAGCTCACTCGCGGCGGACACATATTCTATGTGGAAATCGACGGCGACGCAACTCACAACCCAGAGGCTATCGCCGACATCGTCGACCTCATCGACAAGTACAACATCGGATACGGATCGGTCAACCACAACCGCAACCGCTGTATGGACTGCGGATATGAAGACGCCACCGACAACCTCGACACATGCCCTAAGTGCGGCAGCCACAAAATCGACAAGCTGCAGCGCATCACGGGCTACCTCGTAGGCACCACCGACCGCTGGAACAGCGCCAAACTGGCAGAACTTAACGACCGCGTGGTTCACAAATAAACCACAGATGAGAATAAGAGTATTGGATATTGTTGAAGGCACAAGCGTTGACGGTCCGGGACTCCGCACGTCAATCTACCTTGCCGGATGCCACCACCGCTGCCCAGGATGCCACAATCCGGAATCCTGGGCAATGGACGGCGGCAGAGAGGCCTCTGTCGACGAGCTACTCAACACCATTCGCTACAACGACTTCAACGTGACCCTATCGGGTGGAGATCCGCTCTACCACCCAAAAGAGGTGGCGGAACTGTGCCGGCGCATCAAGCAGGAACTGGGAAACCGTTTGGTGTTTTACGGGTTTCACTTGGGACGAGATACAAGCCGACCCGGCATTGCAACTTCCGCTGCAATGGATCGACGTGGTGGTCGAAGGACGCTTCATCGAGGCTCTGCGCGACACGCAGCTGCGCTTCCGCGGCAGCCCCAACCAGCGCATCGTCGACGTTGCCGCATCAAAAGGGAAAGCAATTCCGGTGGAACTGACAGAGTATTATTAATCAGACTAAATACACAATCTATAAAATGACGTTTCTACAACAGATACGCGATGGCATCATCGCTTTCAGCGACTTTATATGCGGATACCCGCTGTTTGTGCTGCTAATCGGCGGCGGACTGTTTCTGTTCATCTACTCCAAGGCTTTGCCAATCCGATGGCTGAGCCTTGCGTTGCATTCGCTCCGCGTAAAAAAACAGGGAGAAGGTCAAATAAGCTCATTCCAGGCACTGATGAGCACCATCTCGTCGACCGTAGGACTGGGCAACATCGCCGGCGTGGCGATAGCTCTGGTTGTCGGCGGTCCGGGAGCCATCTTCTGGATGTGGGTGAGCGCACTCCTCGGAATGGCGACAAAATTTTTCGAGGGCACACTTGCCATAATGTATAAGGGCAAGGACAACCGCGGCGAAGTGCAAGGCGGACCGATGTATGTGATTACCAAAGGCCTCGGCGAACGGATGAAACCGCTTGCGGTGGTGTTCTCCGTGGCGGGAATGGTTGGCAGTTTTGCCCTGATGCAAGCCAACCAGCTCACCGAAGCAATGGCTACCGTCTGCATAAGTCCGCTACTCGGCATCGCCGACTCCACAACCATGCGCTTCATCATCGGTGTCTGTATCTGCGCCATCGTGTCGGTCGTGGTGCTCGGAGGCTTGAAACGCATAGCCAATGTTGCCACAAAGATAGTGCCCATAATGGTGGGATGCTACTTCCTGATGGTGCTCTACATAATAGTCACCAACCTTGACCTGCTGCCATCCACATTCGCCGCCATCTTCAACGGCGCGTTCAACCTGCAGGCAGGCATCGGCGGCATTGTCGGCACAGCCATCATCGGCGCGCGCCGCGCCATGTATGTCAACGAAGCAGGTGTCGGCACAGCAGGAATGATGCATGGAGCGTCGATGAATGCCGAACCCGTGCGCGAGGGACTCGTAGCGATGCTCGGACCGGCAATCGACTCCGGACTCGTCTGCACCCTTACGGCAATACCAATCATAATGGCAGGCAACTTCCACACAGAAGGCGTTGCCGGACTCTCTATAGCCCTTGAGGCATACGACATCCTCATCCCCGTTGTCGGAAAATACCTGCTGCTCGTCATGGTTTTGGTGTTTGCCATGTCGACCATGTTCTCCTACTCATACTACGGCTGCAAATGCACGTCCTATCTATTTGGCTCAAAAAACGCTAAATACTATCTGTATTTCTACCTTCTCACGCTTGTGATTTCCAGCGTGATGACCCTCGGTCTGACTGTAAGCGTCATGGACATAGCCTTTGCGGTTATGGCATTCCCGAATATGTTTGCCGTGTTCTGCCTCGCTCCCAAAGTGAAAGAAGAAATCAAGAAATTCAAGAGCCGGAAATAGCGCCACGTCAGAAAAACTTAGAATAAAAAACATAGCGAAAAAGGAAACTTGGACAAAGCGTAACGAATTAGCTGACGCTTCTCTCGTTACGCTTTGTTTTTATATGGACATAGCCAACGAAATTCCATATCGAAGCCAAACGGTGCAGAAGTTCAGTTTCCAGACTACTACCATAACGGATGAAAGTTTTGATTTAAAGGCTTCTATTTCTCCGATTTGCATAGGTTTGCATATCTGTCGGCAACTCTCTGCAACTTAATTTTGCAACCAAAAAAGTGTGAGTTATGCAAAGTACATTCAAAGTATTGTTTTACGTGAAGAAAGAAGCGAGAAGCCGAACGGCAACCTGCCTCTGATGTGCCGCCTTACGGTGAATGGCGAGATTAAACAGAATACTAATAGTGGATTAAATCATAATTCTATAGTTGAGTCAAAAAAACAAATTGATTATGGAGCAAAAATATTAGTAAATCGGTTGAGCTATAATATTAAGAATGACAGTAGATATTTATTGCCATTCGTTCAAGGCTCAAAAATAGGATTTGTAAATAAAAACGCCGAAATTATGATTCCTGCATCATACCAATTTGTTCTTGATGATTTTTATAATGACAAATCTTTAGTTCGTGTTGGCGAAACTTATGGGGTGGGATTTGAACGTAAAACTTCATCACCAACTGTATATCTCCGTAAAAGGTATGGTCTACTCAAAGCTAATGGAGAGTTCCTTTTGCCAATAGAATATGAAAATATAGCTATGCCTATTCTTTCTAATTGCATAGTGCTTCGCTCTTATGGACAAGGATATGCAGTAATTGATTTTAATGGAAATTTTATAGTTCCATTTGGCAAGTATAACTATATTGATGGATACGATACTGGAGTTGCCCGTGTGAAATTAGGAAAGACGACCAATGGCATACAAGACTCAAGTTCTCAATGGGGTATAATTGACGAAAACGGAAATGAAATCCTCAAACCTGCTTATAGCAACATTTGGAGTTTCTACAATAAAGCCCTACAATATACTCGTGTTGAGTCAGGGGAAAAAGTGTTTGAATTCCATTTCACAAATCGTCAATTAATGCCAAATGGATTCCAAAAAGGAAAAGACGCTGAAATCCAAAGAGAAATGGAAATTTTAACTCCTTACAGGAATATCGAGAATCTACTTATGACGAATATAACGGTTCTTATGCTCAAGATGTAATGGAATATAGTGACCAAGACATAGATGATGTATTTGAAGGAGATCCAGAAACTTATTGGAATATTGATTAAATGATTTATTATGATTAAGCAGTATTATATTTTTGACATTAAAGAAGGATATGATGATGTCCATGGCGACATTATTATTGTTAGGGCAGGAATAGTGCATAATAATATTGTTTCAGAATTACCATCTTCATGGGATGTGTTTTTCCTAAAAGACACGCCATTTATTACAGACGGAATAGTATCATTGGCTCACTCTAATGGAGGTAGATGGACTGTGAACTTTTCTGATTTTAGAGAAAGTCGTGTTGAATTTGAAGGCAAACCAAGAATTGTATATTATCACAAATCATTGCCACAAAAAAATAAATTTTGGAGCAAATTATTTAGAAAATGATTTGGGAGGATTTTTATATGGACTTCTTGTAATAATGTAATATACTGAGGAATAACAATAAATTAAACATATCTGATTGCCCCTCCACTTCCAAAAGGATAATCGTTTACATCCTTGTTGAGGTAAGGAGAATCTGCAATCAACACACCATAAAAACAACATCTTTCTTTGCTGAAATATACTTTGCTTTCTGCATCATAAGAAGTCCATTCATAACCTTCGACTTTAAGGACAGCACGTACAATCCCGCGATATACGCCTAACACATAATCTATTTGACTTGCACGAGACTTTGCTATTGCCCAATACTTACGCGTTTTTTCATAGATGTCCGTTCTCCGATATATTCCATGAACTTTCGCATCATCAAAAGTTCTATTTAAGCTATAAAATCCCTTAAATTGGCGTAATATTATGGCATCGGGGCGATTTTTTCGCCTCGATGCTTGATTTTCAAGCAAAAAAGTTTGGCAGAATCAAAACAATGTTGTATCTTTGTATTACGTCTTAGCGTAATATAAAAGAGTATGGCACATCCTGATTGGGCAGTAAAATTCCGTCGCCCCGGAACTGAACTTCGTCGTGTAAACGATTCGCTCTACAAGTTGTATGAGTGTTCAAGCGTGTATGACAAGGAGAAAAAAAGCGCGCCCGCAAGATTACAGGCAAATATCTTGGCTCTATAACTGAGGATGGAGGCTTTAAGGAGTCGCGCAAGCGAAATAATGGAACGTGAGATTGCGGAACTTAAAGGAGGGAAGTCGACTGTGATTGCTGAGCCAAAAATAGGAGAAGTAAAGGAATTCGGTCTCTCAGACTACATTCTGACGGAGCAGAGCGACTGTATTGACCGACTAAAGCAAGTGTTCCATGAGGATTGGTCACGGATTATTGCGTTGGTGTACTGCAGGTTGCGTTTTCAGTCGCCGATGCGTCGCGTTGCAGGAGACTTTGCCGATAGTTATCTGTCGCACAAGATTGGCAATAGGGGCTTGTCGGCCAATGCGCTATCGGGATTTCTTCGTGATTTGGGCACAAAGCGTGATAAAAATAACTGAGTATATGCGCAGCTATATTGATCCTTTGGATAATATCATCTTTGACGGCACCGATCAGCTCTCGGCATCACGTTGCATGGATTATCCGCAACTGACAAAAACAAAACGCGGCACGTTCGACACTGCGGTAAATATAATGTGGATTTTCAACTGCGCCAAGCATCTGCCCGTATATTATCGTTTGATGCCAGGCAGCATAAAGGATGTCAGCGCATTTAAGGTGTGCCTCGCCGATTCGGGCATACGCGATGGTGTTGCCATTATCGATAAAGGATTTCAATCGGCTTCAAACATAGCGCAACTTGACAAATTGGGGATAAAGTTCACTATGGCGCTAAAGCGCTCTACCAAAGGTCTGGATTATAACATATTCGCCTCGCGGACCAACGACGGAGCTGATGGAGCATTCCTCTATCACAAAAAGCCGATATGGAGGAAGCGCTTTGAGATTGATGGTCATGAAGTGTTTCTCTACCTTGACGAGGCACACCGCAGCGATGAGTCGGAAGACTACATGCGACGCGTTTTTCGACCCCGAAATGGAAGAGTACACAATGGACGGATACAAGGTGAAGTCACTGCAGTTCGGCACATTAGCTCTAATGTCTACATCGGGGAAAGATGCCGAACATGTTTACCTCGACTATAAGACTCGTGGCGATGTAGAGCAGGCTATTGATGCATTTAAAAAAATGTCATCGAGGCCGACCATTCTTATATGCAAGACGAAAAATCGCTTGAGGCATGGACTTTCATCTGCATGATTGCATTGCAGTGGTACTACGACTTGAGCGAACGTCTCAAAAAAGCGGAACTAAGCAATCGTTATGCCCCGATGGACATGGTACGTAGCCTGAGCCGCGTGCGCACCGTCAGGGTTGAGCGTAAATGGATTCCGGCTGAGGTAATGAAGAAAGACCGGCAACTTGTCGAAGCCGCCGGCCTTGATATTACGCCCGAACAAGGGATTTTATAGTTTAAGCTAACTAGTAACAATCGTTCACTTGGATTTACTTTGATTTTCTCACAATCATAAATGGAACTGATTTCATCGACAGTTTTAATACCCTCATCCCACTGGTGATGTCCGCTCACAATATTAGTCAACACTTGTTCAGTATTGAATTTTGGATATGTAAGAAAATCTATAAGAACGGATTCTATCTTTAAAGCCTCTTCTTTTGTTAATTTATGACGAAGGATAAAATGCTCAACTTCTGCCCCGGAAGAGATAATATCACGAATCAGATTAAGTTTTAGTGATTCATCGTTTTCATGAAGCGCAGCTTTGCTATGGTTAAAAACTCTATTGCCACAACCTTTCATATAGGAAAACTTAGTTTATAGCCACAAGCTCTACTATAATACTGATCCATTAGGGCTTATTTCCGTTTCAAAATAACTTCATCTAATTTTAACCCGTTGGTTGAATTAAATTAGCGAATATTTTATTTTTCCAATCGGACGATGATTAGCGTAATTGACATATTGCATGAAAGTCATAGCGACAATCTTTGCTGCCATTCGGGTGAAAAGTCCGCAGGATTGCTTTGCGTAATTTCGTATCATCATAAGCGTGTCGTTGAGTTGGGAGAATACGGTTTCGATACGTTTTCTAAACCGCTTGCAAGCCCATGATGTGGGCTCTTTCCAGTTCTTCTGATTCAGCCGATAGGGAACTTCCAGCGTAATGTTAGCGACATCAAAGATTCTGCTGTACCTCGGTGCTGAGATATCCTTTGTCTCCGAGCATCATGCAGTCATGATATTCCCACTGCACATCCTTGAGATAATGGAGGTCGTGGACACTTGCCGCTGTCATATCGTAAGCATGTATGACACCGCGTATTCCACAAACAGCGTGGAGTTTATAGCCATAATAATACATCCCTTGCGAGGCACAATATCCCCAGTCTGGTGCCGCATCGGGATTGTCATGCCCCATGGCGCAGCGTTTTGCCCTTGCGTTCTGACAGACCTTGATGGGTTTGGAGTCGATGCAGAATACATCTTCTGTACCGTCTATTGCCATTGCCACATCCTTGCGGATATCCTCCGCAAGTCGTGCCGTCAGCTTACGGCGGGCATTGAACTGTCTGCGGCTGATCAGGTTGGGCAAATCGTCTTTGCACTCATGGCTCAGACGATAAAAAAGGTAGTTTTCGCTGTCAATATGGAACGCTTCGGCTGTTATGCTCAAAGCGATGACCTCAAGGTCGGAAAACTTGGGAACTACACCACAACGGGGGATATTTCCGAGCTCATTAACACGATTTCCGGCGAAATCCTTGCAGATTCCCAGAATTCTGACGAAATTTGTTATGAAGTTGCGCATATGCAGATAAATAGTATTCAACGGTTTAGCTACCATTAAATTACTAAAAAAATCAGTGATATGTGCAACTTTTTTTCATTTGTAAATATTTAGAATTTTAATTCAACCAACGGGTCTAATTTTATTTTCTTTCTATTTAGGATTTTAACAATATATTCTCTTTTATTTGAATACCCATTTGATAATAATACATCAATATCTTTCTCTTCTCTACATTTCAATAACAAGGAGTCTTTTTTGTTTATCAATCTACCTGTACATATGATATCATAATCTTGCCCCAAGATATTTAAACAGAAGCTATCAGGCATAATCTTTAACATATAATTGACCTTCGTTTTGTGATGTCCTATAATGCACGCTTCATAATCTCCAACTATATCAGTAATATTAGTAATAGGTATTTCTTTTATTGTTGAACAAGAATACATAAAAAAATCAATATTATAATAATCTTTTTCATTTCTTCTTATGACATATTGCTAATTTCAGTTGAGTTGTCCTCTCCGTAGGTTACAGTTCATCTTGCTGCTACCTATGGAAAGGACAATTCTTGTAAAAAGTAGGATTTCCTATATAAAAGATTTTATTGTTTCGAGGGTCTGTTAACGAGTAAACATAATAGCCAAGTTCCTCTATCGTTTTGTCACTGAACTTATTCATAATATTTACATTATTCTTTTTGTAGCGAAATAATAATAATCGGGTATTCTGTCTTTTACTTCAACAACTTTCTTTCCCCATTATCGCCATTTTCCAGCACACTCATTTGGTGGATGGCTATTTGATTGAGTTTTATAAGTCGCTTTCCCTGTGGAATTCCCTGCTCGATAAACACAGCATTCAGATTTTCCATATTGGACAGGCATATAAGTTCATTGATGGTGGCATAATCCCGAATATTACCTTTCAAGTCAGGATTGTTTTCCCTCCATTCCTTTGCCGTCATTCCAAACATCGCTACATTCAGCACATCGGCTTCATTGGCATAAATGATATTTGCCTGTCTGGGCGTTATTTCAGCAGGAATAAGATTCTGCTTGATGGCATCCGTATGTATCCGATAGTTTATCTTTGACAATTCACGTTTTGCCGACCAGCCGAGTTGCCGTACCTCCTCGGTTTTAAGTCTTTGAAACTCTTCTATAAGGTAGAGCTTAAATGGTACACTGATTGCAGAACCAAATTCAAAGGCAATATCTTTGTGAGCATAAGTTCCGCCATAACGTCCCTTTTTACAACAAGTCCAATAGCACTTGTACATTCAATCCATTCTGAAGCACTGAGTACAAAGGAAGGCAACCCGGCACTTTTTCTAAAGTGGTCAAATTCGACCACTTTAAAATTGGGATTGTGAATTACTTCCCAAGTTCCAAGAAATTCAATCGTATAGCGGTTTCTAATCCAATTCTTGATTATATCAGCAGATCGACTATCTCCCTCTTTGGCTGAAGCCATATCTGTAAGGGAAATGTAATCCTGTTCAGCCCATTGCAAAACAGTTATTTGTGTATTTTGAACCGTAATCTTAGCCATAGCACTAAAGTGTTGAATTTCATTACAAAGGTAACCATAATTCACGATACTGTAGCATTTTCAAAGAAATATCATAGCGTTTTCTGATATAAACCATTATGGTATCTCAGAATTATATTACCTTTGTTGGCATAAAGAGTTATTTGACAGCATAGCAATGTAAAACGCTGAAATTCGCACGGTCTCTAACTCGTTACCACAACTTCTCAAATAGCTAGCTAAAAGTTTATTTCTCAAATGACTATATCAAACAGTTGAAAATCTATAATAAAAATTCGTACCTTTGCACAGTTTAAAAAATAGGTATGAAATCATTTCTGCAGATAGAGAATTTGACCAAGTCGTTTGGCGACAGAGTGCTGTTTTCCGATGTTACGTTCGGCATCTATGAAGGCGACAAAATTGGCTTGATAGCGAAAAACGGATCCGGAAAAACCACACTGCTGCGAATAATCGCCGGCGAAGAGTCCTACGACTCAGGCAGCCTTGTGTTCAGAAACGATTTGCGCGTAGGCTACTTGAAGCAGCTGCCGGAGCTCGACCCCAACCTGTCGGTAATCGAGGCGTGCCTATCGATCGACGACGAGCCGACGGCAGCCATACGCACCTATGAGCGCGCGCTGGCAAGCGGCGATGCCGACGCATTGGCAAAAGCGATGTCGCAGATGGACGCTGCCGGAGCATGGGACTATGAAGACCGCATACGCCAGACACTGACGCAACTGAAAATCATCGATATGAACCAGCCCGTCGGTCAGCTGTCGGGCGGACAGGTGAAGCGCGTGGCTCTCGCCAAAGTGGTGATCAACGAGCCCGAGCTGCTGATTCTCGACGAGCCCACCAACCACCTCGACATCGATATGATCGAATGGCTGGAAAGCTATCTGCAACGCAGCCGCATGTCGCTGCTGATGGTGACCCACGACCGTTACTTCCTCGACAAGGTTTGCTCAAAGATTGTGGAAATCGACAGCCGTCAGGTGTATGCCTACAACGGAAACTACGACTACTATCTGGAGAAACGCGAGGAACGCCTGTCGGCACAAAGTGCGGAACTGGCAAAGGTGAAAAACCTGCTGCGCACCGAGCTCGACTGGATGCGCCGTCAGCCACAAGCCCGCGGCTCAAAGGCCAAATACCGCATCGACGCCTTCCACGACCTCACGCGGCGCTCACAGGTGAGACGCGACGATGCCGACGTGCAGCTCAACGTGAAGTCAACCTACATCGGCTCCAAATCTTTGACGCTGTGGATGTGACAAAGGCATACGGCGACAAGGTGATACTCAACGGCTTCGAATACACGTTCGCACGATATGAAAAAGTGGGCATCGTGGGCAACAACGGCGTGGGCAAATCGACATTCATAAAAATGCTCCTCGGCGAGGTGGCTCCCGACTCCGGACATTTCGACATCGGCGAGACGGTGAAATTCGGCTACTACAGCCAAGACGGCATACAATTCAACGAGCAGGACAAAGTAATCGACGCCGTAAGACGCATAGCCGAAGTGGTGGTAATCGATGAAAAAACGCGCTACACCGCATCGCAGTTTCTGCAGCTGTTTCTGTTCAGCCCCGAAACCCAGCAGAACTACATCTACAAGCTCAGCGGCGGCGAGAAGCGGAGACTGTACCTTGCCACCGTGCTTATGCGCACCCCCAACTTTCTCATCCTCGACGAGCCGACCAACGACCTCGACATCACGACACTCGGCATTTTGGAAGACTACATCACAAAGTTCCGCGGCTGCGTGATAATCGTGAGCCACGACCGCTTCTTCCTCGACCGCACCATAGACCATTTGTTTGTGTTTGAAGGCAACGGCGTGGTCAAGGATTTCCCCGGCAACTATTCCGACTACCGCGAGTGGAAGACACTCCAGAAAAAAGAAGAGGAAAAGCCGAAGAAAGAAGAACCCAAGGCGCAACGCCAACAACGCACGTATGCCAACAAGATGACATTCAAGGAGCGCAAGGAGTTTGACTCGCTTTCTGCCGACATTGCATCGCTTGAAGAAGAAAAGAAGCAAATAGAGGCCGACCTCAGCGGCGCGTCGCTCAGCGTTGACGAGATTACCGAACGGTCAAGGCGCATGCAGGAAATCATCGACGCCCTCGACGAGAAAGAGATGCGCTGGCTCGAACTTTCAGAAAAAGAGCAATAACAAACAATGGTCTACAATCAAAACACAAGCAATCAGCAGGCTGCCGAAAACACAGCATTCTCCATTCTGGTGTGCGCCGGGCTTTCCCACTTTATGAACGACATGATACAGTCGGTCATACCGTCAATCTACCCTATAATAAAAGACAGCTACGGCTTCTCGTTCGCGCAGATAGGCATCATCACGCTGTTTTTTCAAATGACGTCGTCGATTCTGCAGCCGTTCACCGGTTTCTATGCCGACCGCCATCCGCGCCCTTATGCCCTCGCCATGGGCATGTGCTTCACGCTTGCCGGACTGCTGTCGCTCGCCTTTGCCGGCACATTCGCCCTCATCATCCTGTCTGTAAGTCTCATCGGACTCGGCTCGTCGGTGTTTCACCCCGAAGCGTCGCGAGTGGCACAGATGGCGTCGGGCGGCAAAAAAAGCCTTGCGCAGTCAATCTTTCAAGTTGGCGGAAACGGCGGAAATGCCCTCGGCCCGATTCTTGCGGCACTCGTGGTACAACCGTTCGGCCAGCGCTCAATCGGCTGGTTCTCGATTGTGACTGTCATAGCCATCCTCACGATGCTGCACATCGGCTCTTGGTACAAACGCCGGCTTTTAAACGCCACATTGCATAAAAAAGCCACACCGCAACCGTTCATCCACCTGTCGCGCCGACGCGTGCATTGGGTTCTTGCAATTCTTGTGGTACTGATTTTCTCGAAATATTTCTACCTGTCATGTATGACAAGTTATTTCACCTTCTTCCTGATTGACAAATTCCACATTTCGATACAAGCATCGCAGTTCTGCCTCTTCGCCTTTCTCGGCGCGTCGGCCATAGGCACACTCGGCGGCGGACTGCTCGGCGACCGTTTCGGCCGCAAATACGTGATTTGGGCATCCATCCTCGGCGCCGCTCCGTTTGCCTTGATGCTTCCGTTTGCGTCGTTCGGATGGACCATCGCACTCGCCGTAGTGGTAGGGCTTGTGATTTCATCGGCATTCTCCTCCATCGTGGTCTACGCCACCGACCTTATGCCCGACAAAATCGGTATGATTTCAGGGGTGTTTTTCGGACTGATGTTCGGACTCGGCGGTGTGGGTTCGGCTTTCTTCGGATGGCTTGCCGACCGCACAAGTGTGGAATATATATTTCTTGTCAGTTCGTTCTCGCCGCTGCTCGGCATCGTGGCAGGACTTCTTCCAAACACGCAGAAAAAGGCCGTCAGTCAACAATAAGCTGCATCTGCAAAGCGTCGACATATCCGCCGTCGGCACGCAGAAGCCAGTCGCGCAAAGTGCCCGCATTGCGGAAACCTGTCTTTTCAAACATCCGCAGGCTCGGAGCATTGTCGGCAGCCACAACCGCATACACCTGATGCAGATGAAGCACGTCGCGGGCATACTCCAACAAGAGCGCCATCGCATCCCCGCCTATTCCCTGCCGCTGATATTCACGGTCAATCAACAGTCCGACAGCCGCCCGTCGGTTCACCGGATCGAAATCGAAAAGGTCAATCATCCCCACAGCATTGTCGGCGGTTCTCAGGCACACCATCATCCGGAGTTGCTTCTGTGCAAAAATGTCGGCAGTGTAGTTTTTAAGATATTCCCAAATCTGATGGCGCGAGAACGGAGCCGTCGCACATCCGAAACGCCACAAGTCGCAATCGTTCTCCCACCGATGAATCACGTCGATGTCGGTAGGCTCGAGAGCCCGCAGATAAACCTTTCCGTTGTCAAGCATGTCGGTTTCTACATTTTAGGAGTTATCATCACCTTCGACTCCGACAAATAGGTTGCAAAGTCCATATTTCTGCGCGAAAACCGGTATATCGCCTTTATCGTTTCCGAATAAGAGCATCTGCGGTTGTCGAACACCACAAAAACCCTGCTGCTGAAAAAACGGTGTGTGCTCAAGTCGCGCACAATGCAATACTCATCATAAGGCACCTTCAAGGCATTTCTGATTTCAAGATATTCATCAGTCACCGCCTCCACATAGTCGTAGTATTCCACCTCAGGCTGCTTTTTGGGCAGCAAGCGGTCCACAAACCTGTGAGCAAGCCCCATCCATGAGCGCAGACTGATGGCAAAGCGTATCACCGCTCCATAGACCAGACTGTAGTGCGGATAATGCTTGCGGAAGAAAATCTGCATAGCCTCGTAGAACACCTTCACATAGCGATATGAATTTCTGTGTGCTCTCGCCTTTGTAATGTATTATGGGCGACGGAATATAGTAGTTTGAATAGCCAGCTTTCACAATGCGGTAAGACAAGTCGATATCCTCGCCATACATAAAGAAATCCTCATCAAATCCGCCAATGCTGCGCAGCAGATCGGTGCGTATGAAAATAAACGCACCGCTGAGGATGTCGACACGATGCGGACGGTCGTAAGGCAGATAGCGCAAATGATATTTGGCAAACAGCGGCGATTTCGGAAACAGCGACGACAGTCCGAAAATTTTGCAGAACGACACCCAAGGTGTCGGGAACGCCCGCTTCGACTCCGGCAGAAACCGTCCGTTTCCGTCGAGCATACACACCCCGATACCGCCACAGTCGTCGGCATGCTTGTCGTAGAAATCCATACAGTCGCGCAGCGTGTGGCTGCCAATTATAGTGTCAGGGTTCAATATCAGCGTGAATTTGCCGCGGGCAATGGCGAACCCCTGGTTGTTGGCACGTCCGAAACCGGCATTCTCCCTGTTTTCTATCACAATCACATCGGGAAAACACTTTCTCAAATGTTCTATCGAGTCGTCACCGGAATTGTTGTCGACCACAATAATCTCGCCCGAGAATCCAGCCAGCGCCTCCTTTGCCGAACGCACCGTCTGCTCAAGGAAATACTTCACCCTGTAGTTGACAATCACTATCGAAACGTCTATATCACTGTGTCCTGCTTCCATTCCATTCATTTAGTAGAGTTGTTGAAACTGTCGGTAAACAGCGTGCGGTTCTGGATTGACCGTCCGAGCGTAACCTCATCTGTATACTCAATCTCGTTGCCCACAGCCACACCGCGCGCCAGCATCGTGATCCGCACGTCGCTGCCGGCAAGTTTGCGGAAAATGTAGAAATTCGTCGTGTCGCCCTCCATCGTGGCACTCAGTGCCAATATCACTTCTTTTACGCCACCGGCCTCCACCCGCTTCACGAGGCTTTCAATCTCCACGTCCTGCGGTCCGATGCCGTCCATCGGCGAAATCAGTCCGCCGAGCACGTGATAAAGGCCATGATACTGGCGGGTGTTCTCCACCACCATCACATCCTTCACGTTTTCAACCACACAGACGGTCGACGCGTCGCGCGACGTGTCGGAGCATATCGGGCAACGGTCGGTTTCCGATATATTGTGGCACACCGAGCAATAGCGTATGCCCTCGCGCAATTTTATAATCGAGTCGCCGAGCGACAACGCGGCAGTCTTGTCCTGACGCAACAGATGCAGAATCAGGCGCAACGCCGTTTTACGGCCTATACCTGGCAATTTGGCCATCTCATTGACCGCATTCTCAAGCAACGACGACGAAAATTCATTTTCCATAACGACAAAGGTAGCAGAAAAAGTTGACAATCTCCACGGCATAGACTCAGGATTTGGCAAATTCATTAGTTTTTCTTTATTTTGTAGACTAATTTTTTACAGAAATGAAAAATACGCAATCATAGTGGCTGGCGGTTCGGGAACGAGATTCGGCTCGACACTGCCAAAGCAGTTCATTCCTCTCGGCGGTGTGCCTGTGCTGATGCGCACCATCAAGGCATTCGCCGACTACGACCGGGACATCAACATTGTTGTGGCGCTTCCCTCTGAGCACCTCACGCTGTGGGGCGACCTCTGCGCCTTGCGCAATTTCGACGTTCCCCACAAAGTGGTGGAAGGCGGAGCAAACCGCTTCGAGTCGGTGCGCAACGCCCTGTTTGCCGTCAACGAGACAGAATGCCTTGTCGCCGTGCACGACGGAGCGCGTCCGCTTGTCAGCCGACAGGTGATTGCCGCCGGCTTCGAGACAGCGGCACGGTGTGGCACGGCTATTCCCACAGTGCCCGTCACCGACAGCATACGCCAGCTTGACCGCAACGGCAGCCACAACGTGAGCCGCGAGTCGCTTGTAGCCGTACAGACACCGCAGACATTCCGCGTTGAGATTCTGAAAGAAGCCTACACCACCGCCTTCAGCCCGCTTTTCACCGACGATGCGTCGGTAGTGGAGTTCAGAGGCACACCGGTGACTCTATATCCCGGCGATGTGAACAACATCAAAATCACACACCCTATGGACATCAACACCGCCGAATGGATACTCTCCGCCGACAGCAATGAGCAGGCTTGACGAAATAGACATCAAATTTCTGACCGGAGTGGGTCCGAAACGCGCGGAGTTGCTTGCCGAGCAGCTCCACATCCGCACGTTCTACGACCTGCTCTACTACTTCCCGTTCAGATATGTTGACCGCAGCCGGATATTCCAGATACGCGAGCTGGAATCGGGCATGCCGTTCATTCAGCTGAAGGGGCGGTTTGTCACGATGACAACCGTAGGCGAAGGCGCGAAGCGCAGAATGCAGGCATTGTTTTCCGACGGCACAGGCACCATCGACGTGGTATGGTTCAACCGCATAAAATTCGTGGCTGAAAACTACCGCACCGGGGTGGAATACGTGATTTTCGGAAGACCGTCAATCTTCAACGGCCGCTTCAACCTTGCGCACCCTGAAATCGAGACGTCGGTGCCCGGCAACGAGCCGCACGGACTGCGCGGAGCCTACAACATGACCGACAAGCTGCGCAATCGCGGCTTCACGTCAAAAACATTCCAAACGCTCATATCCAATCTGCTGGCAAAAGTCACGTCCATACCGGAAACGCTGCCGCAGGCTGTGACCGAACGCTATCACCTGATTCCGCTGCGCGACGCGCTGGAAAATATCCACTTTCCGAAGTCGGTCGACCTTCTCAACAAGGCAAAACTGCGGCTTAAGTTTGAAGAGTTGTTTCTTATCCAGCTCAACATACTGCGCATAGCCAACGGCCGCAAGGCACAGCAGAAAGGCTTTGTCTTCTCTCGCATCGGTGAATTTTTCAACCGTTTCTACAGTGACGTGCTGCCATTCCCCCTTACTGGGGCGCAGAAACGCGTGATGCACGAAATCCGCGCCGACCTCGGAAGTGGACGTCAGATGAACCGCCTGCTGCAAGGCGATGTGGGAAGCGGCAAGACAATAGTGGCGCTGATGTCGGCTCTGATTGCCGTCGACAACGGATTCCAGACATGCCTGATGGCTCCCACCGAGATTCTCGCCACACAGCACTATGAGTCGCTCAGCGCCATGGCAGGCAAGATAGGCGTGCGCGTGGAGCTGCTCACTGGTTCCACAAAAAAGAAAAAACGCGACGAGATACACGCCGGACTGACCGACGGCTCCATACACATTCTCATCGGCACACACGCCGTGATTGAGGACAACGTGGAGTTCCGATGCCTCGGGCTGGTGATTATCGATGAGCAACACCGCTTCGGCGTGGCGCAACGCGCCCGTCTGTGGAAGAAACTTCAATCCGCCGCACGTGCTTGTGATGACAGCCACGCCTATCCCGCGCACGCTTGCCATGACCGTCTACGGCGACCTCGACGTGTCGGTAATCGACGAACTGCCGCCCGGACGCAAGCCGATACAAACCATACTGCGCTACGAGAACAACCGCGAGTGGGTGAACCGGCTCATCGGTCACGAACTGTCGATTGGCCGACAGGCATACATCGTGTATCCTCTTATCCAGGAAAACGAGAAGCTCGAGTTGAAAGCGCTCGAGGAGGGATTTGAATATATCAGAAACACGTTCCGCAGCTACAAAGTGAGCTTTGTGCACGGCAAGATGAAACCTGCCGAAAAAGACTGCCAGATGCAGCTGTTTGCCAGCAAGCAGACACAGATTCTTGTGGCGACTACGGTTATCGAGGTGGGCGTCAACGTGCCAAACGCCTCGGTGATGGTGATTGAAAACGCCGAGCGTTTCGGACTGTCGCAGCTGCACCAGCTGCGCGGACGCGTGGGACGCGGAGCCGACCAGTCGTACTGCATCCTGATGACGAAACCCAACATCGCCAAAGAAACACGCCAGCGTCTTGAAATCATGACCGAGACCACCGACGGCTTCCGAATCGCCGAAGCCGACATGCAGTTGCGCGGTCCTGGCGACATCGAGGGCACCATGCAGAGCGGCATCGCATTCAACCTGCGCATAGCCAACCTCGGCTCCGACGGTCAGATTCTCAACATCGCCCGCGAGGCTGCCGAGGCAGTCCTCGCCGACGACCCCAATCTCCAGACGCCTCAAAACCGCATCCTCGCCGAGCAGTTACACCGCTTTTTCAACAAAAAAATGGATTGGAGCAAAGTCAGTTAAAACGAGGGGAAAGCCGCACCATTTGCAATAGCGACAATCATAACAACACATGCGCGAATCCTAAAAACCGCCATCGCCGAGACGGCAAAAGGAAGAAGGCTCAGCCAAAAAGTGGCGCTTAAATAGCGCTGGGGTTTTCGGCAAAAATTGTGCTAAATCGATTGTGAAAATCACAAATAATGTGAAAATCAATCGATTTAGCACTTTTACTATTTTGCTGTTTGCAGATAAATATATATCTTTGGAAGTCGTTTAGAAAAAATACAATATCGCAAAACATGGAAAAAACATTAGTCATACTTAAACCAAGCGCTATGCTGAGAGGATTGGCAGGCGAAGTTATCTCACGCTTTGAAAAGAAAGGCCTCATCATTATCGGCATGAAAATGATGACTCTTTCCGATGAAGTCCTCCGCGAACATTACGCTCACTTGGCAGACAAACCGTTTCCCATTAATCGTAAAGTCGATGCAGGCTTCACCTGTAGTTGTGATGTGCCTTAAAGGTCTTGAGGCTGTCGATGTGGTGCGCAAAATGACCGGTGCCACCCGCGGACGCCACGCCGAGCTCGGCACCATCCGCGGCGACCTTTGCATGAGCGGACAGCAGAACATTGTCCACGCCTCCGACTCTGTAGAGAATGCCAAGATTGAAATCCGACGCTTCTTCAAGCCGGAGGAAATCACCGACTACGAGACACCGATGCTCAAGTATCTCTATGCCGACGACGAACTTTAAACATTAAAACAGCAAACCAAAAGAAAACATCGGGACGATGATCATAAACAGGATAACAAAACTAATAGGCATCGGCGCATTTCTTTGCTGCTCGCTGACAATAGCGGCTCAGAAACTGCGTTCAGTTTCTGCCCACAGCAACATGCACCATGACCTCATCGCTTCACAGCGCGACATGAGCGACCAGATAAAGGTGCAGGAGACACGCGAATTCATGAACGAGCTCCTCGAAGACGAACAGGAACCGGAAATTGACATCTATACCGAAGGCTGGAACAGCAGCCTCGTCAACCCTTACGCACACCAGGCGGTGCCAAACAACGTGCGTATCGACGTGTCTGACTACGCAATGCCTGTCCCTGGCTTCATCACCTCGCCTTACGGCTACCGTCCACGATTCAGACGCCAGCACAAAGGCGTCGACCTCAAACTCAACACCGGCGACACCGTGCGCGCGGCATTTGCCGGAAAAGTGCGTTTGACAAGATTTGAACGCGGCGGATACGGATACTACGTAATCCTGCGCCATGCCAATGGTTTGGAAACCGTATACGGCCACCTCTCGCGCTTCCTCGTGAAGCCGAACCAGACAGTGAATGTCGGCGACCCTATCGCCCTCGGCGGAAGCACCGGACGCAGCACAGGTCCGCACCTCCACTTCGAAACGCGTTTCATGGGTTACGCAATCAACCCTTGCGCAATCTTCGACTTCGCAAACCAGACTACGCATACCGACTACTATACGTTTAACAAAGGCACATACACACAGGCACGCAACTATGCTCCAAGCAGCAGCGTGACATATGCCGAGAAAGCGCACAAGCAGGACAATCCGTATGCCGACGGCTCGCGCCAAACCTACCGCGTGAAGAAGGGCGACACGCTCTACTCCATCGCCAACGCCCACGGCACGACAGTCAACAAGCTTTGCAAACTCAACGGAATCAGCACCAAGAGCCGCATTAATCCGGGAAAGGTGCTGAGAGTAAAATAAAAGCAGGACAATAAAACGACATCCAAGGTCAATCAGCCGCGTCCCGACTGATTGACCTTTATTAAGAACACTATGGATTCGATAAAACAAATCTACCGCATAGGCCACGGGCCGTCGAGCAGCCACACGATGGGTCCGAAACGCGCAGCAAGCATCTTTCTGAAAAGCGCGGAGGGCAAGGATGCCGACCATTTCCGAGTGACACTCTACGGAAGCCTCGCCGCCACCGGACGCGGCCACCTTACCGATCAGGCAATAATCGACACCCTGTCGCAAAAAGGAGAAGTGGAAATCGTGTGGAAACCCGATGTATTCCTTAAATTCCACCCCAACGGCATGAAATTCGAAGCTCTTGGCACCGACGACAGCACCGTAGACTCCTGGACGGTGTTCAGTATCGGCGGAGGCACTCTCGCCAACGAGCATTTCAACGAGCAAACAGAGCGCAAAGTCTACGAAATGTCGCACATCAGCGACATCCTCCAATGGTGTGACTCGACAGGATACTCCTTTTGGGAATACGTGGAGCAATGCGAAGGCAAAGAAATAATTGAATATCTGCGCGAAGTGTGGGACACCATGCAGAAAGCCGTGGAACGCGGGCTCAACGCCGAGGGAGTGATGCCCGGCGGACTCGGGCTGCGCCGCAAAGCCCTCACCTACTACGTGCGTTCCGGCGGAATGTCGGGCAGCATGAAAAGCCGCGGACTCATCTATGCCTACGCCCTTGCCGTATCTGAAGAAAATGCCTGTGGCGGACGGATTGTCACCGCTCCAACATGTGGGTCGTGCGGCGTGATGCCAGCCGTGCTCTACCACATCAAGACAGCCCACGACATCAGCGACGAGCGCATTGTGCGGGCTCTTGCCACCGCCGGACTCTTCGGCAACGTTGCCAAAACCAACGCATCAATATCTGGTGCGGAAGTGGGATGTCAAGGAGAAGTGGGCGTGGCATGCGCCATGGCGGCAGCCGCTGCCTGCCAGCTGTTTGGCGGCACCGAATCGCAAATTGAATATGCAGCCGAGATGGGACTCGAACACCACCTCGGACTGACGTGCGACCCCGTGTGCGGCCTTGTGCAGATTCCTTGTATCGAGCGCAACGCCTTCGCCGCCGCCCGTGCATTCGACGCCAACTCTTATGCAAACTTCACCGACGGACGCCACCGCGTGAGTTTCGACCAAGTGGTCGAGGTGATGAAGCGCACAGGACACGACCTGCCAAGCCTCTACAAAGAAACGTCGCAAGGCGGACTTGCAGCAAATTTTGAAGACTGACAACAGTGCGCAACAATACAAACCAACCATCCATGAAATTTAACATTTTAACAATTCATAGTTAAACCATCGGACTTTTTCGTGGTCATAGATACTAACAACCCAAATTATAGAATTATGAAACGGATGAATTATTTGGCAATGGTACTGGCTCTGGCATTATCGATGCCGGCAACCGATATGGTAGCACAGCACACCGGCTACCGCGGAGGAACAACCACCGGAAACCCCGGCGGAGGACGCCGTCCCGACAGCAATCCGCAAAGACAACCAGGAAACAACCGTCATGACCGTCCGGACAACAAGCATCACGACCGTCCAGGCAACGACCGTCATGACCGTCCAGGCAACGACCGTCATGACCGTCCAGGCAACAACCGTTACGACCGTCCAGGCAACAACCGTTACGACCGTCCGAACAACAGCCACCACGGACATCCGGGGAATCCTGGCAATCCCGGGCATCCAGGACGTCCCGGCAATCCAGGCTCGACAAACCATCACCACGGATTTCATCCAACGCCACCGCCGCCACGTCCATACCGACCTATAGTACGGCCAGCCCCGCGTCCAGTGCCGCCGCCTGCGTTCAGACCATGTCCTACCGCACCTATGTTGACCGCCGTGTTCGGACTTCCGTTCGGCATCAGTATCAACATCAGCATCGACAATCTGCGCAGAGACGGATACTACATCGACGGCTACAACAACAACGAGGTTTATCTGAGAAATGTCTATGAGATGAACTATTCGTGGGACGACGGTGTTGTTATCTACGATTCAAGCGGACGAATGCAGTCTGCCAGACTTTATCAGTCGACCTATGGCTACGACTCTTCGCGCTTCGACAATCTATATTCGCAAATATGCAGCCAATACGGATTGCCGGCAACGCAAAAATACCGCAACGGAGAGAAAACAGTCACTTGGTATGACCGCAACGGCAGCCACTACGTGTCGCTTGCCTACAACCACATGACATCGGACGGAGGATATCCGCGCTACTATACGATTCTGTGCTACGGAATTTAGGTTATTACTATATTTGAAATATGAAGAAGAAAAAGACTCTGAAAAAGTCAGAACAAACTAAACGTAAAAAATTTATCGCACTCATTGTCGCGCTTGTCATCATCATGGCAGGCGCGGCATTGCTGATTTCTCTGCTGACGGCAATCGCCGAGCGGAATGGAATGCTATATGTGCGTCCGGAAATGACAAAAGAGCAACTGACTGACACCATCGCCGCACGATTCGGGAAAAGCATTGCCGACAAAGTGGAATTGCTGACTGCCGTGCGCGACATCGACCCATCGACACGCATCGGTGCGTACAAGGTGGAAAAAGGAATGAGCGCACTGTCATTGTGGAAGGCACTGTCGTCGGGGGCGCAGACTCCAATTAAATTCACATTCAACAATGTGCGCACGGTGGATGAATTTGCTGAAAATGCGTCGAAGCAACTGGCTCTCAAAAAAGACGACCTGCTGAAACTGATGGCCGACAGCACTTATTGCCAGTCGCTCGGATTCAACCAGCAAACAATCCCAGCAATGTGCATCCCCGACACCTATGAAGTCTACTGGTCGATAACAGCCGACAATCTGCTAAACAAACTGAACTCGGCATACAAGGCTTTCTGGACAACCGACCGCGAAAAGAAGGCTCAGAAATTGGGTCTGACCAAGGTGGAGGTGTCAACATTGGCATCAATCGTCGACTCCGAAACCGCCTATAAACCGGAAAAAGCCACCATAGCGCGGCTATACCTCAACCGTCTTGAGAAAGGCATGAAACTGCAAAGCGACCCGACCGCCAAGTTTGCAGTCGGCGACCCGACCCTGCGACGCATCACGCTGGAGCATATAAACGCAGTCGCCATACAACACCTACTTCGTGGAGGGATTGCCGCCGGGTCCTATCAGAATGCCTGAGAAATCAACACTCGACGCTGTGCTCAACGCGCCTCAGAACAATTATATCTATATGTGTGCAAAGGAGGATTTCTCCGGAAGCCACAATTTCTCAGCTTCGTATGCCGAACATCAGCAAAACGCCGCACGCTATCGCCGCGCGCTCGACCGAAACGGCATAAAATAAGAGCCGACAGTTTTTTTACATCAACGACATAGACAACTCCGCCTGCAAACATATTATGCGAGCGGAGTTGTTTTATGATATGCTATTCGGGACACCAACTCGTGATAAAATAGGCGGCGCTTCGGAAAAGAAAATTGAGCAAGCTCTTTTCTTTCCACTCTCCTTGCACTATCTTTGCATAAGATAAACTGCATCTCAGCATAATATTCAAGCAAGCTTGATATTATGCATTCAATTTGCATTATCTTTGCATAAAAATATCTGCGATACCTTAGATTTGCAGCGGCAAACCGAAACTGAAATAGAAATGGTAAATTTGCAGTGAAAAAATAAATATTGAAAGAAAGGAAGACAGAGAGTGAACCATTTTGCGCCAGGGGAAATACCCGTGTTCATATTAGGACTCTCCGCCTTTCCCGTCCGGAGACCTGTATAAAAATATAACACCTGTTGTTAAGGTAGTTAGGTTAGGGACGAGTTCCTTTTCTCTCGTTGTTTGTCAACTACAAAGTTATGCAAAAATTTTTTTATTTCATCGGCATAGATGTCTCGAAAAAGAAACTGGACATCTGTGTAATGTCAAATTCAAAGGTCCTCAAAGAGGAACAAGTAAGTAATCACCCGCAGGCCATCGCCACTGTGATAGCCGGCATAAAAAGAAGAACTGAGCATGAGCAACGACTGTTTCATCATCTGCGCGGAGCACACCGGCCAGTACACATATCCACTGATATGTGCCTGCAAAGTCGGTAGGCAGCAAGCTGTGGCTTGAAAAACGCCTCGCAGATAAAAATACTGTTCCGGCGTAACACGCGGTAAAAAAATGACAAAGTGGACGCCCGCCGCATTGCCGAGTATGCCATGCGCTTCTTCGATAAAGCCAAGCCCTACCAGCGTCCTGCAGAGGAACTTATGCGCCTCAAGCAGCTGGAGGCGGAGCGCTCGCTCTACCTTACGGATATGGCGAAATACAAAGCGCAGCTGTCAGACCAGGAAGGCTTCATGGAGGATAAAATCTTCAAGCGCAAGGCTAAGCGTCTGAAGGAGATGATCAAGTCTCTTGAAAAGACGTTGAAAGAGATTGCCCAAGAGATGGCTGATGTCATCGATTCTTCGGAAGAGCTATCCCGACAGATGAGATTGCTTAAGTCTGTGGAAGGCGTCGGACCGGTTGTCGCTATGAACATGATTATAGCTACTGAAGCCTTTACACGCTTCGACAATCCCAGACAGTTCAACTGTTACGTCGGAGTCGCTCCATTCGCATACACATCCGGCTCGAGCCAACACTCTCGAAACAGAGTGTCTCAACGGGCCGTAAAATACATAAAATGCCTCCTTCACATGGCTGCCGTGGCGATTGCCCATAAGAAGACAGGCGATCTGAAAACATATTTTGAAAGAAAAGTCGCCGAAGGAAAAAACAAAATGACCGTATTAAACGCAGTGCGAGCCAAGCTCGTGGCTAGAATGTTCGCCGTAATCAGAAATAATCGAGTTTATCAACCTATTTTATCAGTTTAGGCTTGCACAAATCATAAAAATATGAACAAACCCGATGATTTGATTCTTTTAGGCTCTATGCCAATCCCCGACGCCCACATAGTCAAGGGCGTGCTGGATGAATACGGCATACCTTCGGAAATAGTTGGCGAAACGCTGTCGACAGTGTTCGCCATGCCAGGGACGTCTTTGGGAATGACCCGTATATTCGTTTTCCGCCGCGATATTGAAAAGGCACTCGAAGTGCTTGACAAACAAAAAAACGACAATCCAAAACAATGAGAATATTAAAATACGCACTGTCCTTCACGCTGCTGACTGCAATGGCTGTCACAGCATCCGCCCAAAACTACTTCAACAGCCGCTCTCTGGCAAATAAGTTGAAGAAAGGGACAACACCCGAATGCGAAATCGTCGCTGTGGACAATTCGGAATCTCTTCTTCACACCGCCGACTCCATCGCCGCCCTCTCCGACAACAACCGCCCAAACATCATGTTTCTGCCAGTGGTGTTCACGTCATACAAGATGATGCAGCCGATGGCTCTGGAACAGCCCGACACTGTCGCATCGCTGACAAAACACGAAATGCCGACAATAGAAATCGACAATGAATGGATTGAAGACCTCTCTTGGCGAAACCGCTTCGAGAACGAGCATCTGCAACGTCTCGCCGTGGAATCGCCATGGCTCGTCCCCTACAACCTGAGCATGCTGCCCGAGCCTCCGAAACAATATGAGGCGAAACTCGACGTGAAGAAAAACATCCTTACCATCGAGGTGCGCAAACTTGAAGTTCCGGAAGCCGCTCCCGAACATAATTTGAAACGCAAACTGGATACACGCCTTCGACGCCACGCTACAGTTCTCACAAGCGTATATGACCGACAACTGGTATCAAGGCGGCGAAAAAAACATCAACCTTCTGGCTCATCTGTGGTACAATTTGAAACTGAACCAAACACTGCACCCTCGCTTGCTGTTTGACCTGACCACGCAATACAAACTCGGAGTCAACTCGGCTCCCGCCGATGAGTTAAGAGGCTACAACATCAACGAGGACCTGTTCCAGTTAAACATGCAGTTCGGTATCAAGGCAACCAAACGATTCTACTACAGTATGAATATGCAGTTCAAGACACAGATGCTGCAAAATTTCCAGACCAACACGTGGAAGATGAAGGCTTCGCTGCTCACACCGGGCGAGCTCAACGCCGGTGTCGGTATGGCATACAGCACCAAGAACAAACGCGGCAACGTGACGTTCGATGCCTCGCTGTCGCCACTTTCCTATAACATGAAGATGTGGCGAGCAAACTACAAGCTGCTCGACGACAATGGAGAAATGCTCCACCCCGACAAATTAGAGCATCAGGTCGGTTCGAGCGGTGAAGTGAAATTCGGATGGGCAATGACCCGCAACATCTCACTCAGCTCGCGCATATTCGCATTCTCCGACTATTCGTATCTGCAAGGCGATTGGGAAACCACTCTGAGCTTCTCAATCAACAAATTTCTGTCAACGCAGATTTATGCCCACGTGCGCTTCGACGACTCACAGAAGATTACCGACAACAACAATTCTCATTGGCAATTCAAGGAAGTGTTCAGTTTCGGCCTTCAATATAAATTCCGATAAATGCGCCTCGCTGCCGCCTGCATACTGGCTGCATTCATTGCCTGCTTCCAAAGCGCAGCGGCAATTGAAATCCCCGACACAGCGACGGTGCTGCCGGGCTATGCCTCGCGCATCGACGCCACGCGCAGAATCCTCGACGGAACGACCGACAACCTGACCGGACTGTGGAACTATCCAGAGGAACAAATGGTGGTGGCAATCAGGAAATCATCGGAATTCAACTATCAGCTTATTGCCGTAGAGGCGGAAAACGAAGCCATCGACTGCGGCACCGTAATCGGCTATCTGACCACAACGGCAAACAAATCAAAGATGCGGATGTGGCTCTACTCTGTGGTCGACGGTGACAGGCTGACATCTCCTGTGGAATGCGTGGCAGAACTGAGCGACGGATCGATACTCATCCAAAAACGACGTCTGAAAATGCATATATCCGTAAACCTGACGCGTTTTCTGCCATCGGTGTTCGGAGGAGTGAGGGTTTACCCTCAAATCAAATCGACAGAAATAACACCCGGTCTCCACAAAATTGAAGACAAAAAAGAAATCTTAATATTCTAAGACTATGCGTCAAGCGTTTATCATACTCTCTGCAGTCATTGCCCTTTTGGCGTCGGCAAAAACCAACACCACACGTCCTGTGGCAGGCATCTCGGAAAAGACATTGTTGATGAAGACAATCAATGCGGAAAACGACACCGCTTCGTTTGCCGACAAAATAATCCTGTCGGGCTACAAGAAGACGGTCAACGACGCGTTTGAGTCGTTCTTTGTCGACAACCAGACGCCTTTCCTCATTTCACACCTGACGCTGAAGTTCCAGTATACAAACGCACTGACCGGACAAATCATAAAAGAAGCAACCTATGAAGTGCCGTGCGACATTCCTTCCGGGCAAATGCGGCAGCTGAGCATCCGCACTTTCGACAAGCAGCACTCCTTCTACTATGCAAACTCACGCAAGCCCAACCGTCCGGCAACGCCCTACAGCATAAGCTACAAACTTATGGCATACGACATCCGCATCACAGTGGAGAAGTAGGCGTCACTTTTTCATTTTATGCAATTTGGAAAATTGCACGCATATCGCTAATTTGCACTATAGTTGCCAAAACAACAATAGTTTATTTGTAAATGACAGATTCCACGAAACAAGAAATGCAGTGGGAACGCCTCATCTGCAACAAGCGGCTCGGAATGGAGCGCTACCGCACCTCGTCGGCACAAACGCGCAGCGATTTCCAGCGCGACTTTGACCGACTTGTCTTTTCATCCCCTTTCCGCCGATTGCAGAACAAGACGCAAGTGTTTCCGCTACCTGGCAGCATCTTTGTCCACAACCGCCTGACACACAGTCTTGAAGTATCAAGCGTGGGCAAATCGCTCGCCAACGAGGTGTATATCCAGCTGCAACCAAAATATGCAGGCACTGCCGCCGCCGAGAAGCTCAGCCACATTGTTGAAATTGTAGGCGCCGCATGCCTTGCCCACGACATGGGCAACCCCCCTTTCGGACACTCCGGCGAACGCACCATAGCGACATACTTCTCAGAGGGGCGTGGACAAGCCATTAAGCCTCTGCTCTCCGACGCCGAGTGGAACGACTTTGTAAACTTCGACGGCAACGCCAACTCATTCCGCCTGCTCGCCCACCAATTCCGCGGACGGCGCGAGGGCGGACTTGCCATGACCTATTCATCGCTCGCTGCCATCGTTAAATATCCATACACGTCGACAACAACACCAAAACACGGCAAATTCGGATTTTTCAAGTCAGAACTCGACTGCTTCCGCATGGTTGCCACCGAGCTCGGGCTCATCGAGAAATCGGCCGACGTGTTTGCACGCCATCCGCTTGTATATCTGATGGAGGCTGCCGACGACATCTGCTATCAGGTGATGGACATAGAGGACGCCCACAAGCTTAAAATCTTAGGCATCGAGGAAGTGACCACATTGCTCACCGGATTTTTCAATCCCGAGCGCTGCAGGCACATAACCGGTGTGCTTGACAACATCGACGACGACAATGAGAAAGTGGCATACCTTCGGTCGTGTGTGGTGGGAGAATTGGTTGGCGAATGCGCAAAAGTGTTTGTCGACAACGAAGAATGCATCCTAAACGGTGAATTTGAAGGATGCCTGATCGACCACATATCGCCGGTGGCACGCAACGGCTACGCCGAATGCTCACGCACGGCTTGGAGAAAAATCTACAACTCGCCCGACGTTGTCGACATCGAGCTTGCCGGAAACCAGATTATCACGTTCCTGCTCGACCGCCTGATTGACGCAGTGCTGCTTCCGGAAAAGAACTATTCACGCCTGTTGCTCAGCCGCATACCACACCAATACGACACCAGCTCGCCGACAACCTACGGCAAGATACAATCAGTGCTCGACCACATCTCCGGCATGACCGATGTCTATGCCCTTGACCTTTTCCGCAAGCTCAACGGCTTGAGCCTGCCGGCAGTATAAACAACATCAAAACTATGTACTTGAGAAGACTTTCAACCACAATAATTCTTATCACCATGACTGCGGTCGCAGCCATGGCATACAGCATTGAGGAAATACCCAACGTGCACCTGACTGACAAGACCCAATATGTGTCCAACCCCGACGGAGTGCTGCGCCAAACCACCGTCGACAGTCTCAACCGAAGCATCGCCCACATTTGGCAGTCATCGTCGGCTGAAGTAGTGGCAGTGGTGGTCAACTCTATCGACGGCAACGACATCGACGACTATGCAACGGCACTGTTCCGCCATTGGGGCATCGGAAAGAAGGACAACAACAACGGCGTGCTGGTGCTTGTCAGCACAGAAGAACGCAAAGCCGTGATACGCAACGGATACGGAGCCGAGGGCATTCTCCCCGACATCATCTGCGGACGCATAATCCGCGACAACATGGTGCCGCATTTCCGCGAAGGCGACTACGACGGCGGTATGCTTTCAGCGGTCGCCCGCATCGACTCTCTGCTCACCACCCCAGGAGCTGTGGATGAACTCAAATCAAAATACAAAAACGACGAGCTGCAAGGAAACTACCACCCATTCTACGGCTATCTGGCTCTGGCAGGGTCCGCAGCCGCAATCCTGCTGCTCTACGTGCTTTTTCTCGCATTCACACCTACCATCAAAAGCCGTTTCGACCGCTACAACCGTCTTAACAAAATCAAGCTGTTGTACATCTGCGCCACATTCTTCACTCTCGGCATGGCACTGCCTGCACTGATTGTGCTGCTCACAGCGATGCACTATTGCCGCAACAGACGGCGTATATGCCCCAACTGCCACTCCAAGATGCACAAACTGCCGGAAGACGAAGACAACAAATATCTGACTCCGGCACAGGATCTTGAAGAACAGCTCGAATCGATAGACTACGATGTGTGGCTTTGCGACTCGTGCGGCGAAGTCGACGTGTACCCATTCCCCAACAAGCACACCATATACAGCGAATGTCAGCAATGCCACGCCCGCACATCGTATCTTGAAAGCGACCGCATTTTCTCACAGCCAGACACCACCAGCTGCGGCTACGGCATGCGCACATACATTTGCCGCAACTGCGGAAAGAAATCGGAAATCTACTACGAAATCCCCAAGACTGCTGCACCTGTGGTAATCCTTCCGATGGGTGGCGGCTCCAGAGGTGGTGGCTTCGGAGGCGGAGGAAGTTTCGGCGGAGGCTCCACCGGCGGCGGAGGTGCTTCGGGAGGCTGGTAGAAAGTAACTTAAAGACGAAAAACAACCAACCAACTATTTTTATATTATCTATGAGACAATTATTGATTGCTTGCGTGGCGCTGGCGGCAGCATTGCCAGCAGCGGCACAGACCACAAAGGAGGAAATGCTGGCTTCTCCTGAGAAAACAGCCGGCGTGTATTATGCCTATCCGGCTCCAGAGTCAACAGACCACTACACAAAAGCACCCAAAGGCTACACCCCATTCTACATCAGCCACTTCGGACGCCACGGCTCCCGCTACCTGATCAGCGACTCGGAATACACCAACCCGATGGAGACACTCGAACGTGCCGACAAAGCCGGCGCCCTCAGTCCGTTGGGCAAAGACGCACTCAAACGACTGCACGAAATCTATGCAGAGGCAGCCGGACG
Organism: Bacteroidales bacterium; assembly: GCA_022009815.1. Classification (GTDB taxonomy): domain Bacteria; phylum Bacteroidota; class Bacteroidia; order Bacteroidales; family Muribaculaceae; genus Limisoma. Next base: position 1,967,231 of record CP091725.1, on the reverse strand, counting down.
CAACGAAGACCTCTCACCGCTCGGCGTGCGCCAACACCGCGGTGTGGCAGAACGTATGTTCACCGCATTCCCTGAGGTTTTCAAGGGCGACCGTTCCATCGAAGCCCGATCATCAGTAGTGTTGCGCTGTGCCATGAGCATGGCGGCATTCGGCGACCAACTCAAGGAGCTCAACCCCAAATTGAAGATTTCCTACGAGTCATCGCAGAAATACATGCCTTATCTGACCGGACGCACCGACGAGGCCAACGCTTTCTGCGGGAAGAAGGGCATCTGGCGCGCTGCCTACAATAATTTCCGCGCGTCGCAGACCAATGCCGACCGCTTTATCGCCGCTTTGTTTGCCGACAAGCAGTATGCCAAACAATATGTAGAGTCAAAAGAACTTATGTGGCAATTCTACTGGGTTGCAGCCGACCTCCAGAACATGGAGACACCGATACGTCTTTACGACCTGTTCACCAGCGAGGAGCTGTTTGACCTGTGGCAGTGCTTCAACTATCAGTTCTACTCCACCTGCGCAAACCACGCCGACTCAAACGGCTCTGTCCGCAACAGCTCGAAACCGCTGCTCCGCAACATCATTGAGAGCGCCGATGCAGCTATCGCCAATCCGTCGCAGGCAGCCACACTGCGTTTCGCCCACGACTCCAACATCACTCCACTCGCTGCTCTGATGGGCATCGAGACCTACGATGTGGCATGGCGCGAACCGGAAACTCTCTATCAGCACTGGACCGACTTCAAGGTTTCGCCAATGTGCGCCAACCTCCAAATCGTGTTCTTCAACAAGAAAGGCGGCACAACCGACGACATTCTCGTAAAAGTGCTGCTCAACGAGCATGAGGTGCATATCCCAGTAGCCACCACCCAGTTCCCTTACTACCGCTGGACCGACGTGCGTGCCTACTATGCCAACGTTGTAGGAATGTAGAAACAGCACGGGGTTTCAAACGACCCAAGACATAACGAATAAGACACGCCACTGCAAAAGTGACGTGTCTTATTTGCTTTATCACCATCAATCAAACTCCCCCATCAACCATTTAAGAGCATTTATCCTCTTAATTCCGTCATAGTCGGCAGAAGGATCGTCGTCAAGAGTAAGTATATATTTCGGATATTGGTCGCTTATACGCTGCAGCGATGCCAGTTCCCGTTTCAATGTCATTTCATCCCTTACCGTTGCCGCCACTTGATAATAAACAATATTGCTTTCATCAATGGCAACAAAATCCACTAAAGTGTCAAACTTAGGTTAAATCTATTAAAAAAACTCAAGCAAATCTTATATCTTACCAACTATTAATACCTTTGCACGCAATTTATAATCAATATAGTATTGTAAAAGTCTCCAGCTAAGGAGTCTTTTTTACCTGCTAAGATTATTCTTATCCAAAAGGATAACTTATTATTTAAGAGAATAAATATGAAAGAAGAAACAGAAAGTTCAGTAGTCTGCCATCATCATCGAGTAGGCTTCCTGGGATTGCTCATAACATTAGGCATCGTGTTTGGAGATATCGGAACATCACCCCTTTATGTGATGAAGGCCATCCTCCATACAGGCGAAAACATAAACGAGAGCACCATCTTGGGTGCATTGTCCTGCATCATCTGGACACTCACCCTTCAGACCACCATCAAATACGTATGCGTGGCTCTACGAGCCGACAACAATGGCGAAGGAGGCATACTCGCCCTTTACGCCCTGCTGCGCCGACTCAAGAGCAAGTGGATTTACATATTGGCTATTATCGGTGCCAGCACCTTGCTGGCTGATGGAATCATCACCCCAGCCATTACGGTTACCACAGCCATCGAAGGACTCGAAAGCATCAGTCCCAACCTGCCGGTCGTCCCTATCACCCTTGCCATTATCACGATCATCTTCTTCGTGCAGCGCTTTGGCACCGAAAGCATAGGCAAGTCGTTCGGAGTCTTCATGCTGCTATGGTTCCTGCTGCTGGGTGTGACGGGAGCTTTCAGCATCGCGTCTTATCCATTGATACTGAAGGCTTTCAATCCCTATTATGCAGCCATACTGCTGGCCAAATCACCAGAATGGTTCTTGATTCTGGGTGCCGTATTTCTCTGTACCACGGGGGCTGAGGCACTTTACTCCGACCTGGGACATTGCGGCAGGAAGAACATCGCCATCAGCTGGGGTTTTGTTAAGACCATGCTCATTCTCAACTATCTAGGACAGGGAGCATGGGTGCTGAACCATGTGCCGACAGCATTGTCCGTGAATCCATTCTTTTCCATCATGCCGCAGAGCCTACTGTTCTTCTCCATCATCATGGCCACGGGTGCGGCAATCGTTGCGAGTCAGGCACTTATCAGCGGAACCTTCTCCATATTGAGCGAAGCCATGAACCTGCACTTCTGGCCCCGCATGCGAATCAAGCATCCTACCCATGTAAAGGGACAGCTCTATATCCCGATGATCAACCTTGCCATGTACATCGGCGTGGTTATCATCATCCTGCTCTTTCGCGACTCCTCGCACATGGAGGCAGCCTACGGACTCGCCATCACCATCACCATGCTGATGACCACCCTGCTGCTCGGTTTCTACCTGCACAGCAAGGGCGTGTCGCGAATCCTCACGATATTGTTTATGGGCGCATACTGCACCATCGAGGTCATCTTTCTGGCAGCCAACCTGTCGAAGTTTCTCGCAGGAGGATGGTGTACGGTGCTCATAGGTGGCATCCTGTTCCTGATGATGTATGTATGGGTGAGAGCCATGAAGATACGCCGCCATTATATCAGCGCCAAACCTCTGGACGACTATTATCAGATTATCTCCGACATCAAGACCGACGAGAGCATTCCCAAGTACGCCTCCAACCTTGTCTATATAAACCATGCCAACCAGGGAGGTACCGTAGACGACAAACTGCTCTACTCAATCATCAACAAGCAGCCTAAACGTGCAGACCATTACTGGCTTATCAACATGGAGTTTGCTGATACACCAGACACATTGGAATACAGCTGCGAAACCCTTGTGCCCGACACGCTTTACAGCATAACGATGCACATAGGTTTCCGCATAGAACCACGTGTGAGTCTATATCTGCGACAAGTGGTGGAAGATCTTGTGGCAAGCAAGAAGGTGGATTTAAGAAGCACCTATCCTTCGCTTCGCAAAAACAGAATCCCTGGCGATTTCCGATTCATCATCATTCATCGCGTATATTATCCGGAGAGTTCCGGCAACCGCCAGCAGAACTTGTTGATGACTTTCTACGCTCTTATCAGCAAGATAGGTATCGACGAGCCAAAGGCATTGGGTCTCGACACTTCTATGGTGGTGGTAGAACGTGTGCCGCTCATAATCGACCAAAGCAATAGAAGCGTCAGGCGCATCATACAAATTGCGGAAGAAAAGTAAGTCCTGTCACAGAATAATATCCTTTCTTTTGTTGAAATACACAAGGTTCATTCAGCAAATCAAAAGTATTATATCTTAAATGTTGTAGATTTGTTGAAAGAGTATGATGATAAAGCTGTTGAAATTATTGCAAAAAAGGCAACACAAAAAATAGGATTTTCAGAATAGAAATGAAGCAGATAAAAGGAAAAAGAAATAAATCCAATATGTGTACATGGCTAATTATAGTCTTATTAGCCATGTACATGTATCTTCGATTAAATTTTCTAATCACTTTTAGTGATTGGTGGATTGCGCTATGCTATTGTGGTGTTTTTCTCGTCTTTATGCTATTGTTCTATTTGTTAGGAAAAAGCATAATATATCTCAAAAATAATAGAGATTTCCACAATTGCATTTTTGAGTGTTTGGAATATAATATATTTGTGTGGTTTTTACAGTATAAGCGCACATAATACAATTGAAGTAATAGTTCCCATAAATGGTTATTATACACGACGTGTTGATGGAGTACTATTTTCTTATAAAGGATACAAGTTTAATAGAACTCTAAACATTTCAGATGTATTAAAAAAATACGGTAAAGACGTAACAAAAGAATGTGAACTTAAATTATCATTGTATGAAGTCTATGAAAATTTTTACTATATTAATTATATAGATATTGTGAAGAAGAATGTAAGAAATGATAATTCAGAAAAGAATGTCAGTGACAAGTAAAGATGAAAACGAATACTCAACGTATATTCTCTTTTCAAATTTTGAGATATTCTATTTGGGAAAACTTTTCCATTTCCATTATGATATTCAGCATCTTAACGACTTGGAGACTGGTACATTCGTTGACGGTTTCGGAAGAGCCTCTGTTCGGGCTACGCCGGCAAGTTATCCCACTTTTATACCCGGCAACAAGTAGCAGAAATCATCGAATTTCTGGATGAACCATAAAAACTCACCCTGGAAGGGAATGCATACAACACACTATGCATATCCCTTCCAGGGTGAGTTTAATGTTATAACTCGCTCTAAATTGGGACTTTTGGATAAGGGGAAAGTACGTATTTTTTATAAGTAATTGAGAATGAGATAAGTTTTTATCTCATAAAAAGAAGAGGTTACGAATTAGAAATAAACAGAATGTAGCATTCTGCTGTGATTTGCATAACCATCCTAAGAACTCTTTCGTTTGCAAAGGTACGATATTAAATCGGGGATAAAGAATGTTTTAAAATTTTTTACCCCCGATTTTTTGCTTGGATAAATCTGTTTTTATTAAACCATATTCTTCTCTATTCTTTGCTATATCCATTTCAATCCATTCAAACTTATGTTAAGCAATTGCCGACCTTTAATATTGAATCTCTTGACCTCATAGACAAAAAATGTTTCACACAAGGCAGACAAGTAGCGTTCCACTGTTTTCTGGTCAATCTTCCTCCCATCAGCAGTCATTATGTCAGCGATACGTTTTGTCGAGAAGAACCGAAAGTTTTAGGCGTGACATTCATAAGACTTCCAAAAATCTCATAGTTTTAGGATTGCACGTCCACTTTTTTAGAACCCGGCATAGATAAACGGGGCTACATAGGCGGCACTGAACTCAATGATGAGCTGCAACAACAGGCAAAGCAGCAATAATTTGCCAAACCAACGCATCCCGACAAAGCGTCGCTCCGCCCACTCCGACATCCGGTCGGGCAGGAATATAAGCACATAGGCAGCAATCAGCATCAGCGTCCATACGGCACGTTCCCGCACGAATGCCTCGATTACTTCCGGTCTGAAATCCGTAAAAATGCGACAGAACATCACCGCCGTGTCGGCAAGCGAGACGCAACGGAACGGAAGCCACATAACCGTGACAAAGACAAACGTAGTGGCTATCCACACCTGCCGCGGCGCACGCAACCGCGACACCAGCGGTGAGAATGCCTTCTGCACAACCAATGCCATGCCGTGTGCCAACCCCCAGACCACAAACGTAAAGCCGGCGCCATGCCATGCCCCGCCCACAGCCATTGTCAGCAACAGGTTGAATCTCGTGCGCCACCGTCCGCAGCGGCTGCCTCCAAGCGGAATATAGATATAATCGCGCAGCCACGATGACAACGAAATGTGCCATCTGCGCCAAACTCCGTGATGCTCACCGACTTATACGGCGAGCGGAAATTGAGCGGCAATTCGATGCCGAGCGTGCGGCTCATGCCGATGGCGATGTCGGAATAGCCCGAGAAATCAAGATATATCTGCGCGCTGTAACCCAGCAGCGCGAGCAAAGCCTCCGTGCCGCTATAGCCGGCAGGATTGTCGAAAACAAGGTTGTTGAACTGCGCCAGATAGTCGGCCACCACCGCCTTCTTCAGCAGTCCTTTCATCATCAAAAACAGTCCGGCATACAGCATAGGGGGCGTGATGCGGCGGTTGCCCTCCAACTGCGGAAAAAACTCCGCCGCGCGCACAATCGGTCCAGCCACAAGCACCGGGAAATATGTGAGATAAAACACATAGTCGAGCATACGCCGCGGAGCGATTATCACGCCACGGTAGACATCGACCATATAACTGACCGAACGGAACGTGTAGAACGAGATGCCCACAGGTACAACGATGTCTGTCAGCCGGAAGTTTGCACCGACAATCGATGCCACCGACTGCATCATTCCCCCGTCGCACTTAAACCACACAAGCACTCCCACCGACAACAGGACACTGCAAACGAGCAATGCCCGACGGCGGCTGCGACTGCGGATATGCGACAACCATACCGACAACCAATAGTCGACCACGGCTTTGACAAGCACCGACAATGCAATCAATCCGCCCACCTTATAGGCAAACAGCAGACTGAATGCCACAACAAACACCATCATTGCCGACCGCCGGCGATAAAGCAACCCATAGATTGGATAAAACACAAGAAGCACCAGCCAGAAAGCCTCGCTGTCAAGAAATGCGCCAAAGGTGCTGAATATGTCGGTGAGCCGGTCAATCATCTGGTGTAAGAACTATGGTTTTCACTGGTTTGGCACTGCGTTTGTGCGGAACGTCAAGGCGCATCGGGCATACCGATTTTGTGGAAATCCACTCCGCCACACTGTCCATCCACACCGCCGCGGCTTCGCGCGTCGGATGAGCACCATCGGAAGCGCGGTCAAGACTAAGATTTGAAGAAAGGAAGAAATGCCCGTTGCCCACCTTTCCGGCAATCAGGCGGTTGATGCCCGTGTCTGGCTTCCAGTTTGGAGGACCGATCCAGACAAATGGCAATCCGCCGATATCGGCAATGATGGAGTCGACCATCGCCGCACGGCTGCGTTCCACATTGCGCAAAAACAGCTCGTTGCCTCCAAGGCACACCACAATGTAACCAGGTTTGAATTTTTCAATATATGCCCTCAGCTTATGTGTCGCGCCCCATTTCGGTTGTCGACCCATACCAAATCACCGTGTAAAGCAAATGCCCGTTTTCTTCGGCATAGGCAGCCAGACGCGGCGACAATCCTTCCAGCATGGAGTCGCCTACAAAGAGCAGCGTATACTTGCACGTATCGGTTGCGGCAACGTTCTTTTCAGACACGGCAACACTTCTGACGGCTTGACCGCCGACTTCGGGAGATGTCTTTACCTTAGCCATCTGATGCCCGAAAATCCGCAAGTCGTCAAACGTTGACAACAGCATAATCACGGCAAATGCCGTTGCCAACAATGCCCATAATCGCGCGTATGGCCATTTCATGGTCTTCTATATATTATGGGGACACAGCCCCTCGTTTTCTTGTCAATCCACGGTCGCCACCCTATTTGCCGTTTTTAATCTCAAGCGCTTTATTTCAGCACGTCTGATGCTCTCGGGATTATTCTTGTCGATGCCGTATTTCTCCGGCGCAGGAATGCGCAGCTCAGCTCCGACAGGCAAATTGTCGGGATCGGTGATTATATCTTTGTTGTCCAAGTAAATGTATACCCAGAAAGCGTAATGTCCGTAGAATTTGCGGGAAATGTTGCTCAGATATGCCGTATTGGTAACCTTGAACGTCTGTTCAGCCTTCTTGCTCTCCTTCTCCGGCTCAGCCGTTTTTTCCTCAGACTGTTCCTGCGGCTTCTCCACTGCAGCCGTCGAGTCGGAATCCGCCGCAGCCACCTTGGCAGTGTCATCGGCAATTACAACTGGCTGAGACGACGGTTTTTTGACAACTCCAAACAGACAGAACCACGCAACGGCGGCTACAACCGTAGCCGTCACGAATCCGGCAAGGAATCCCCAAGCGAAACGGCATCCGCCACGTTTCGGCTGTGGCTCATCATCATATTCTTCCTCCACTGTTTCCTCCGCTTCTTCGGCAGTTTCTTCCGTCTCTTCTTCGGCTGTTTCCTCAGTTACAGTCTCATCATCGGCGTCAGCCTCAGCAGTGCATTCTTCTTTGTTCTCTTCACTGTCAGTCTCACTCTCTTCAAGCCCGTCAGTCTGACTTTCCTTTTCCTCCGACTCCGCTCCGTCGGCAGGATTCTCATCCGCCACGTCCTCTGTTCCGGCTGTCTCATCAGCAGTTGTCGCCGCCTCCTCTTCGGCAGCATCAGGAGTCTCATCCTCCGCCACTGGCTCATCGCCGTCGAAATCATCGGCAAGCTCTATCGCCTCAAAACAATCAAACGCACTGTTGATTGCAGCGGCCGTATCCGGGTCGGCGACAAAGCGCACCTCGCCGCCATCCACATCAAAGCGGCCAACACCTTTAAGCGTCACAGACTCACCCTCCATCAGCCGTTCGGCAACAATGGCAAACAATTCTTTGACAAAAGATTGACACAAAGCCTCCGACGTGTCGGTCTCATGCGACAACGCCTTGACAATGTCCTGCAACACAAGTACTCGGTTACTCATCGCCGGCTTCTCCTTTCTCCGCAATGCGGGTTTTAAGTCGAGTGCCCGGCACAAACGTCATTCTTATTTCGGGCGGATAAAGCATCCTGCGTCCAGAGGCGGAATCCACCTCCACACGCTCCATCAGCTTCTCTCCCTCAAACTTGCCGAAACCCGGCACAGCGACCGTCTCGAGAGCGCCGCAATGCTCCTTCAGCAAAGAGGCAAAACCGTCGGCAAGAGCCTCCACATCAGCCTCTCCCCGCTCCAAGCGTCGTGCCAGTTCAGCGACAATATCCTTATGTTGCATTTCTTTTTTTTCCATTGTAATGCAAATGTAGTGTTTTTCCACGAACCTGCAAAATGGCAGTCACCTCGTGACACAACGACCGCCACAACCGCCATATTGACACCATCCGCACGCTGGCACATTTTTGGCAGAAACCAATAGTGACTGCTTGAAGGAGCGGCAAGTAAACAATTGACAAACAAATATATAAAAAAACATACAACTATGATGACCGAAAAATTACAAAAAGAGCTTAACGTGCAGATCAATGCCGAGATGTGGTCTTCAAACCTTTATCTTTCAATGGCATTTTATCTTAAAAACAAAGGTCTTGACGGATGCGCCAACTGGCTGATGAAACAGTCGCAGGAAGAACTTAACCACGCTTACGAGATTGCCGACTACCTGAACAAACGCGGCGAAAAAGCAGAAGTAGGTATGGTGGATGTCGTTCCTACAGGCTGGGGCGATGTGGCAGAAGTGTTTAAAAACGTCTATGACCACGAGTGCCACGTGTCGAAACTCATCGACGAGCTCGTAGATGTGGCATCGGCAGAAAAAGACAAAGCCACCCAGGATTTCCTTTGGGGATTTGTCCGCGAGCAAGTGGAAGAAGAAGCCACTGCAAGAGACTTGGCAGAGAAATTCGCAAAAGCCGGCGAGGCTGGCATCCTCTTCCTCGACTCTCAGCTTGCGCAACGCAAATAAGCGCATAAGAAAATAGAAGCATAAAATTTGGTTTGGGGCGGGATTCATCCTTCTGGTTGAGTCCCGTTTTTTTATTACCGGTCACTCCACCCGGCAATTTTTCATAAAAGGACTCAAATATTCCGCAAATTCTGACTAAATTTGCGGAAACATCTAATTTGGCTTTTATGATCAACTTCGAATGCGACTACACCGAAGGAGCGCATGCAAGCATCCTTCAACGACTTGCAGAGACCAACATGGAGCAGACCCCCGGATACGGCAAAGACCGCCACTGCGAGAATGCACGCCAGATTATCCGACGCGTCTGCAATGCCCCCGATGCCGATGTGCATTTTCTCGTCGGTGGCACACAGACAAACAAAACCGTCATAGCCTCCATTCTGCGTCCATACCAGGGAGTGATATGTGTGGAAACCGGACACATAGCCGTGCATGAGACCGGTGCCATCGAGTCGACAGGACACAAAGTAATCACCGTGCCAGGCATCAATGGAAAAATCACGCCACAACTGATTGAGCAGGTGTATCGCCGCCATTTCGACGACAAAGGGTTGGAGCACTGCGTGCAGCCAGGAATGGTCTACATCTCGCAGTCGACCGAAGTGGGTACGGTCTACCATCTCAACGAACTTGAAGCCATCAGCGCGATGTGCCGCAAGCTTGAATTGCCGCTGTTTCTTGACGGAGCACGTCTGGGCTACGGACTTGCCGCCAGCGACAACGACACGTCGCTCGCCGACATCGCACGCCTCTGCGACGTGTTCTATATCGGTGGAACAAAAATCGGCGCACTCTTCGGCGAAGCTGTTGTCATAAACAACCCGTCAATCACGCCGGGATTCAGATACATGATAAAGCAAAACGGCGGACTGCTTGCCAAAGGGCGCCTGCTCGGCATCCAGTTTGAGACGTTGTTTGAAAACGACCTCTACATGCAGCTGTCGCGCCACGCCGTCGAACAGGCGATGCGCATACGCTGCGCGCTAGAGGCAAAGGTGTGGCTCTTGCTTATGCTTCGACCACAAACCAGCAATTCCCCATACTTCCCGACAGCGTAATCGAGCATTTGTCTGACCGCTACATCTTCTCCACAACGGAGCACCTAACTCCCGGCATGACGGAAGTGCGTATATGCACCAGCTGGGCCACGCTGTCGGAAAATGTAGACCGTCTGATCGACGACCTCGACAAAGCATTGTAACATCTTTTCAAGAAAAATAAGGGTCATCACCCTCTAAATGAAGCGAGGCTGCATCTTTCGACGCAGCCTCGCTTTATTATGTTTTTTTAGGAATATTAATCGATTTCCTCATCAGCCTCGTAACCGCCCATTTCGCGGAGAGCGTTCTTGAGCATTACGTACTGCTGGAACAAGTGGTTTACAGGCACCTCGCCCTGAGTGTAGTCGTGCATCGGGCTCTTGAGGAAGAAGCTCAAGAAGCGCTGAGTTCCGTAGCGTCCTGCGCGTGCAGCCAAGTCGCTGAGCAACACGAGGTCAAGGCAAAGAGGAGCAGCGAGGATAGAGTCGCGGCAGAGGAAGTTGATTTTGATCTGCATTGGGTAACCCATCCATCCGAAGATGTCGATGTTGTCCCATCCTTCCTTGTTGTCGTTGCGCGGTGGATAGTAGTTGATGCGCACTTTGTGGTAGTAGTCTTTGTAGAGATCCGGCTGATTCTCAGGCACGAGGATTGACTCCAAAGTAGACAATTTGCTGACTTCCTTAGTGTGGAAGTTTGCAGGCTCGTCGAGCACAAGACCGTCGCGGTTACCGAGGATGTTTGTAGAGAACCATCCTGACAAGCCGAGGCAACGGGTTCCGATGATAGGAGCAAAACCAGACTTAACCAAAGTTTGACCAGTCTTGAAGTCCTTACCGGCGATAGGCATCTTGGTTTTTTCAGCGAGCTCCCACATAGCAGGGATGTCGACAGTGGTGTTAGGAGCACCCATGATGAAAGGAGCGCCTTCAGAAAGAGCTGCGTAAGCGTAGCACATAGAAGGAGCGATGTGCTCTTTGTCGTCAGCCTTCATAGCTGCTTCCAAAGAAGCGAGAGAGCCGTGGATCTTCTCGTCTACCGGAACGTAGATTTCAGTAGAAGCCGCCCAAAGCACAACGATACGGCTGCAGTTGTTTGCTGCCTTGAAGTTGCGGATATCTTCGCGAACCTGCTCCATCATATCCCAACGGTTAGCGCAAGTTTTCACGTTGTCACCGTCAAGACGTTTTGCATAATTATGGTCGAAAGCCGCCTTCATAGGAACGATTTTAACCAATTCGTCCTTAACCGGCTCTATGTCTTTTTCTTTAAGCACCTCAGCGTTGATAGCCGACTCGTATGCGTTTGCAGGATAAACGTCCCAAGAACCGAAAACGATGTCGTTCAAATCTGCCAAAGGCACGATGTCTTTATAGTGAAGATATTTCTTTTCAGCACCGCGGCCAACGCGGATTTTGTCGTATTGTGTCATTGAGCCCACTGGTTTAGCCAAACCTTTACGAGCCATCAATACACCTGTCATAAATGTTGTTGAAACGGCACCAAGACCTACTACAAGTACGCCAAGTTTGCCTTCTGCTTTTTTAACGTTGCAATTTTCCATTTTTCAGAATATTTTCTTTTGAGTTGTTTTCAAATTTGTCTTGCGGACCAAAATCCACGGGTCAAAAGTACTGCTATTTTCCTGAATGCAAAATTATTTTTAAATAAATAAATGGTCCAAATGGTCTAAACTTTGGTAAAAAAGGGCGTAATCAGATAATATTTGTTAAATATCACCTGATTGCGCCTTATTTTGTGAAAATTTCTAAACGAAGTGTTTTTCGATTTCCTCGAGTTTTTTGATTATTTCGGGATGCGTGACGGCATCTTCCTCCGCCGTCCATCCTTTTCCTTTGAGCCACGCCACCTGGCATCCAATAGACTCAGCCGGCACGATATCCTTCTTATAGCTGTCGCCAACGACAAGCACATTCTCTGCAGGGACGCCAAGAGCCTCCACACCGAGCGCGAAAATGCGCGGATCGGGCTTTCGTATGCCAACCACAGCGCTTTCAACAACCTTTTTGAAATAGCGTGCCAAGTCGAAATCGGCAAGCACCGTCTCCACATTGCCGTAGAAGTTGCTCACGAGCACCATCGGCACCCGCTCATGCACAAACTCCAACACCTGACGCGCCTCCTCAACCGATTCCTTCGCACGATTATAGCAATAGCGCGCCACGGCAAGCGCCTTTTCCTCCACGGGATAATCAGAAGGGAGCACTGCGTTTTCAACGAGGTTGCCTATCTCGATACGCATCTTGACGAGCAACAGGTCGTAGAAATTATGCTCGGGCAGTATATGGCGAGTCTTCGCCAGCTCACGCTCCGCATAGACGTAGCAGTCGCGGAACTGCTTCTTCGTCACCTGCACACCAGCCTTGCGGTATCCGTCCCAAATCACTTCGCTCCAATGGTCGCCACGGCTGTCGATTGTGCCGCCGTAGTCGAAAATCACACCCTTAATATCAGTATTTGCCATTTTCAACCTCCTCCGTAAATTTACGGCACATGCGCTCATGCCGCCAAATCATATATACAAGCATCAGATTGAGCACGACCAGCTCGAAAGCGAAATAGAGCCACGGCATCTTGACGAGCAGCGAGCATACAAGCGCTATCGAACGCAAATTGAACGACAGCCAGTTGGTGTATTTCATCAACGGCTTGCTGCCGGCACGGAACGCATCGCGGAACGACTGCGGCACCTCCCCCTCGCCAAAACGTTTGCGCAAGGCGCGGCGCAGTTGCTGCATGCGTGGCGTGAGCACCTCCTGGTTTGCGGTATAGTTGCGGTAGAAGAACATCGTGGTCTTCTTCCAGAAGTTTCCCTTCCATGACACAGCGGCATACGCCTTGTCAAGCTGCTCCACGCTGTCGAGCTCACTTCCTTCTTTTCCTTTCAAGAAATACAAGTGGAACTGGCGATAATAGTCGGCAGCTGCGGCCTGTTTCGCATGGCACAGACCTGCGGCTACGGCTATCGCCCAAATGACCCACTGGTGTTCCATAAAGAACACGCTGGTACAGTTTTCACGGAAGCATATAGCCAAATAGATCGCCACAAACCAGAAGTCGCCGCTCAGACCGTCGAGTATACGACCGAGGCGTGAGTACTGCTGCGTCATACGCGCCAACTGACCGTCGGCACTGTCGAAAGAGTTTGCCCAAACGAGCAACAACACCCCCACAATATTCAGCCAAAGGTCGTCGAAATAGAACATCACTCCAGCCGCCACACCTATAAATATAGAAGCAATCGTAATGGCGTTTGGCTTGATGCCGAGTTTCGCACACAGCACAGCCCACATATAACCTATCGGGCGATAGAAACAAAGGTCGATCGTTTCCTCCGTGTCCATCGACTTGAGGGTGTCTTTATAAGACGCTTTCAATTCTTTTATATTCATCGGCGTCGTTATTTAAGTTTTGATTTGACATAATTCAGCACCGCCTTGGCAATAAACGGAGCAGCCTCGTTGCGGCAAGGCGCGAAACTTGGCCAGTCGTTGAAATCGACGATGCGGATGTCGCCTTCCGGCGACACGATGCAGTCGCCGCCATAAATCTCCACGCCGAGAGCCTCGGAAGCGTCGTGGCAGATGTCCTTCAAGCGCTCGATGTCGAAATCAATGCCTTTCGACTTGCCGTTGATAGCCTCAAGTCCATATTTACTGTGTCCCTCGTCGAAAGGATAGAACCAGAAGAAGAACGGCGAGTTATGGATGCCGTAGAATTTTATAAGGTCGCCCACAAGATGACGGTTGATTACTGCACGCTTTATGCCGCGGTAGAAATATTCCTGCAGCACCTCCTGCGCCTCTTCCGCATGGCGCACATAGCTCACGTCCTCCTTATGCATGGCATGGAAGTCGCCGCGCTTTATCCAGCAGTTGTTGATGCCCGCCTTTCTCAGCTGGTTTACCACAGCCTCGTCGGTGTTGACAATAACACTGTCGGGATACGGAATGTTGTGCCCCATCAGAATGCGTGTCATGCGCTCGCGTGTGCAGTTCTCGATGCCGTAGCCAGAGTTCACCACAATGCAACCATCGTCCCCCATGTCCTGAAGGCGTTTTATCGACTCCTGTTCACGGCACATATTGAGGATTACGCGCTCCTTCACTTTGCCGCTGTTGAATTGCTCCTCGCTGTAGATGTTGACCGTGCAACCGCGCTTGCGCAGCTGGTCTGCCGTAGCGTTGAAAATCGCAGCGTCGTTGCCGATATGGTTTGGCGAGTAAGCGCCGGCTCTCATAATGCCGGCAATTGTTATTTCTGCCATTTGTATGTTGTTTCTAAACTTTATTTGCTGTTGATGAAATTTTCCGCCTTCTCGATGTCGCCGGCATGGTCTACATCAAGAATTTTCCCCATCGGATACGCCTTCAGTCTCAGACCCGCGTCGACGAGCGCGCGCTGGAAGTTGCGCATACGCGCCACGCCTCGCTCCATGCAGTCGGCAAGCACATCGATGGCTTTCTCATTGAGAGCGTATATGCCTCCCGAAATGTATTTTGCACCATCATACCGCTCGTCGCGGAAAGCCGTGATGTTCAAATCGTCGTCGGTCTGCACATACAGGGGCTTCTCATCGTCTATATAGTCGGTCACCGCCATCATTCCGTCATAACGTTCATCAGCCTCCATCGCCTCGATATATGGACGGAAATCCTGCTCGCGGAAGATAGTGTCGACCGTTGTCAGGCAGAAGCGTCCTTTCGGGATCACCCTTGAAAGCTCGAAAAAGCTGTGCATCGAGCTCGGAGTTGTCTTCACCACCAGGTTCAGCGGGATGTCGAGCGAGAGGCTCTCAATATATTCGCGCACCTCAGTCATCTGCTCGTTGACGATTATGCTGATGCTCTCCGCATTACAGCGGCAGAAAAGATTTATCAGGCGGCCTATCATCGGTTCGCCACAGATGTCGACAAGCGGTTTTGGTTTTGCCACGCCCTCTTGTGCGAGACGCGAACCCTCGCCAGCGGCTATTATCGCATAGTTCATTTTTCTTTCGTTTTTAAGCGTTAAGGATTTCCGACGACTCATCATCGTCCTTTGTCAAGTCGAGCACCTCCTTGTCGCCGCTCTTGTCGTAGTACTGGCGACGCAACGGATGTGCGTTCATTTCATAAAAGCGCGTGCGGTTTCTGAAGATGTCGATAGCCTTGAAAATCGCAGAGCGCAGCGAGGCCTCGCTTGCCTGGTTCTTTCCGGCGATGTCATATCCAGTGCCGTGGTCGGGCGAAGTGCGCACATACGGGAGTCCGGCAGTGAAATTCACGCCGTCGTCCATCGCGATTGTCTTGAACGGAGCCAGACCCTGATCGTGGTACATGGCAAGCACACCATCAAAGTGCGTATACTGCCCGCTGCCGAAGAATCCGTCTGCGGCATACGGTCCGAATGCCATGATTTTTCTTGAATAAGCCTCTTCAATGGCAGGCGTTATCACCTCCTTCTCCTCCGTGCCGAGCATACCGTTCTCCCCGGCATGCGGATTGAGCGACAGCACAGCGATGCGCGGTTTTATGATGTCGAAATCCTTTTTCAGGGAATCATTGAAGATTTCAAGTTTCTCCACGATGGCATCTTTTGTTATCGCCTCAGGCACCTGAGCCAAAGGCAAGTGGGTGGTGACCAGCGCCACGCGCAGATGGTCGTCGAAAAGAATCATCAGCGCCTTGTTGCCCTCGCCGATGCGCGATTCCAAAAACTCCGTGTGACCCGGAAAATGGAAATCTTCGCCCTGGATGGAGTCTTTGTTGATAGGCGCCGTCACCATTACGTCGATGATGCCGTTGCGCAGGTCGTCGGCAGCACGTTTCAGCGCAGCCAGCGCAGCCTTTCCTGCAGCCTCGCTCGGCGATCCGAGCTCGATTCTCACCTCACCGTCGACCACTTCCACCAAGTTGTTGACACCGTCGGCGGCATCCTCCGCCCGCGGCACAAGCGTGAAGTTCACGTTTCCCATCTCCAAAGCCTTGCGATGGTATGACAGCGCCTTCGACGAGCCATAAACAATCGGCGTGCACAGATCCGTCATCAAAGGATCCTCAAGCGCCTTCATTATCACTTCATATCCAATCCCGTTGATGTCCCCGTGGGTAATGCCAACGCGTATTTTTTTGTTCTGAGCCATATTATGCATTTTTTTCAATCTACAAAAATACGAAAAATCTGCGAGATAGCGAGAATTTAACAAAAAAGTAGTGTTAGGCGGTCAATATCACGCTGAAAATTCGTATTTGCAGACTGATTGCAAACAATGCATACAAGGCAACTGTATTATTGCCAACATTTTGATGTTCAATGCGTAAGAAATGGACAATTCAATAAAGCAACATCTGCTCGACCACCGCTACCTGCGGATGGCTCAGATATGGGCGGAAAATTCATATTGCCGGCGACGCCAAGTGGGCGCGCTGCTGGTCAAGGACAAAATGATTATCTCCGACGGGTTCAACGGCACTCCTTCGGGCTTTGACAACGTTTGTGAGGACGAGACCAACCACACCTTCCCATACGTGCTCCATGCAGAGGCAAACGCCATCACGAAAGTGGCGCGAAGCAACAACAGCAGCGACGGTGCCACGCTCTATGTGACCGACTCTCCATGCATCGAGTGCGCCAAGCTGATAATCCAAGCCGGCATCAAGCGCGTGGTCTTCTCCAAGCTCTACCGGCTCAGCGACGGACTCGACCTTTTGCGCGAGGCAGGAGTGGAATGCTCTTTTATCAACACTGACACTGAAGCGGAAAACAATCTATAACAAACAACAATAGAATGAGAATTAAACATAATTCCATAATTTGGTATCCATTGGTTATCTCGATAGCGATTGTGCTCGGTATCGTCATAGGCAACTACATATCAACAAAAAAATTCACCCTCGACAAAGACCGCAAAATTAATGCTGTGCTCAACTTGATCCAGAGTGAATACGTTGATTCCATCGACGTGAAGGACCTTGTGGAGCAAGCCATTCCGGCAATCATCGGCAACCTCGACCCGCATTCATACTACATTCCCGCTTCCGACATCCGTGCAGAGAACGAGAAACTCGACGGCTCGATGAGCGGCATCGGCGTGTCGTTCTTCATGATGAACGACACCGCCAACGTCGACCAAGTGATTCCCAACGGACCGGCGGAAAAAGTGGGAATGCTTGCCGGCGACCGCATAATCTCGGTCAATGGAGAGTCGATTGTCGGCGGCACGCTGACGGCAGAGGGCATCCGCAGCAAAATCCGCGGAGAAAAAGGCACAAAGGTGAGAATCGGAGTGAAACGCAACACATCAAAGAAGACGCTGACTTTCACCATCACACGCGACGACATCCCGATGAACACCATCGACGTGTCGTATATGCTTGACGACAAGACAGGATACATCAAAATCGCACAGTTCGGAAAGAACACATACGATGAGTTTTTCGCAGCGTTGTCGAAGCTGAAGAAAGACGGCGCCTCCCGCTACATAGTCGACCTCCGCGGCAACCCCGGCGGATATATGGAAATGGCTATCCTGATGGTCAACGAATTTGGAACAGGGCGAACTTATTGTCTACACAAAAGGACGCAAAGAGCGTGAGGACATACAGGTGTGGAGCGATGACCAAGGCTCATTCCACGACGCTCAGGTTGCCGTGCTGATCGACGAGTATTCGGCAAGCGCCAGCGAGATTATGGCAGGAGCGTTGCAGGACAACGACCGCGGACTTGTTGTGGGTCGACGGTCGTTTGGAAAAGGACTGGTGCAGAAGCAGATTTACCTGCCAGACAGCAGCGCCATCCGTCTGACCATAGCCCGCTACTACACGCCGTCGCACCGATGCATACAGAAAGACTACACGCTTGGTGACGAAGACGACTACTCAAAGGAGCTCTACGACCGATACACCCACGGCGAGCTCTACAGCGCCGACAGCATCAAGGTGGACAAAAGCAGGATTTTCCGCACTGCCAACGGAAGAATCGTATATGGTGGCGGAGGAATCGTGCCCGACATATTTGTGCCCAACGACACCACTGGTATCACCACCTACTACCGCGCCGTCGCCAACCTCGGGCTGCTGCAGCAATATGTCTACACCTACGTCGACATCAACCGCGACCAGCTGAAAAACGTCAAGACCGTCAAGCAGCTGATGGGCATGATGCCGTCAGACGACGCCCTGACATACGATTTGTATGCTATGCCCGCGACAACGGCGTGCCGATGCGTTGGTACTACATAAACCTTAGCCGTTCGCTGATAGCACGCCAGCTGCGTGCCCTCGTGATTCGCGACGTGCTCGGCTCAGAAGAGTTCTACCGCTATTACAACCGCACCGACAATACAGTCAACGCCGCCTTGAAAGCACTCAACGACGGCAAGGGCAAGTTTCCAATCACTCTGACAAACACCAAGAAAAAGAAAGGGAAACGGTGATGGCTACAAAACCGACATCAGACGCGACATCCGTCAGCTCAAGCGCATGCTTACCGATGAACATAAGGCAATTGCCGCCAGCAAATGCTTCTCACGGCTCGAGCAATGCCAGGAGTTTATCGATGCCGACCGCATACTCGTCTACGCCTCCCTGCCCGATGAAATCTCCACCGATGAATTCATCAGCCGCTGGTATGGCAGAAAACAGATTTTCCTGCCGCGCGTCAACGGCGACGACCTTGACATACTGCCCTACCGACCCGGCAATACCGCAGAAGGAGCATTCGGCATCGACGAGCCAACGGGCAACGAATGCCGCGACATTTCAGAGATTGACCTTGTTGTTGTTCCGGCTATGGCATTCGACCGCCGCGGCAACCGTCTCGGACGCGGACGCGGATTCTACGACCGTCTGCTGCACAACGCCACCTGTCCGCTGATAGGCGCCGCCTACGCCATCCAGATAGTGGAGCACATTCCGGCAGAACCTCACGACATAAAGATTCCAACAATCGTCACCGACGAAGAAACCATAAGAATTCAGCAATATGGCATTAGTAACTCCTGACACCAAGCTTTGCGAAGTGATTGTCGACGAGCCTTCGGTTGTCCCAGTAATCAACCGCTTCGACATAGTGCTCGGTGTGGGCGACCGCACCATAAAGTCAATCTGCAAAGAAAAAGGCATCGACACATCATTTTTCATCACAATCCTTAACGCGTTCATCCACGAATCGTTTTTTCTGGAAATGTGACCGGAGCTTTCAATGCCGGCGACGTGGTCGACTATCTGCGCAAGACAAACAACTCCTACCTGCGCAACCAGCTGCCAAACATCGAGCGTCATTTCGCAGCTCTCATATCGCGCAGCGACTCAAACAACAACTTGCCGTTGCTGTTTAATTTCTACAGAGAGGTGAAAACGGAGATAGAGCGGCGCATCGACAGCGACAACCAATGGTTTGACGCCATAATCTCTGCCGAACAGTCGAACTCCGAAGTTTCTGTTGCCGGCAATGCCGTACAGGCGGAATCAGACTCAATCGAGGACAAATTGAGCGACTTGATAAACATGTTTGTGATTCATCTGCGTGGCGACTACGACCGCAACCTATGCCACGCTGTGCTTTTCGCCGTCATCAGTCTTGAAAAGGACATTTGCCAGAACAACCGCATCCGCAACCGCGTGCTCCGACCGCTTGTCGATGCGCTCAACTCGCGAAACTCTTAACGACGTGACGCTATGACAAATCTGAATGTCAGAATCATCACCGACGACACGGCTGTGGCAATAGGTCTGAAACAGACTCTTGCCAATATGTTCGACGTGGAGGCTTCGTGGACAAGACCATCGGCAGTGGCAGCAGAACCCGACATTGCCGCCGACCTGTTTATTGCCGACGCCGACGCCTTCGCCTCCCTGCCAGGATTTTTCATCCCCAAGCGCAACCGGCTTGCCCTGCTGTCCAACTCAACCGACGACAATATCGGCTTTACGCTCAACCGCCATTGCGACGAGGCTGCATTTCTAAAGCAACTCGGCGACATAATCGAGACGTCGCGCCACAACCGCTCCGACGGCAACGAGCTGTCGCAACGTGAAATCGACGTGCTTTGCCTGTTGGCGAAAGGGTTTACCAACAAAGAAATAGCCGACCGTCTGTTTATCAGCATCAACACCGTATTGACCCATCGCAAGAATATTTCAGCCAAACTCGGCATACGCAGTGTCTCCGGACTGAGCGTATATGCCATAATGAACGGCTACATCACCGACATACCAGACATCTAAAATCCCTTTTCATTCGCCATTTTTTCGCTATTTTTGCACTATCAATCGATTATGGAAGAGAATACAAACAAAAACATATCAGAGAAAACAGCGACAGAAAAGGCTGCGAAGCCAGTAGACAAGCGTATGCCTCGATGGCTTGCACTAACACTGAAAACGGCAGCATGGACTGTCGGGTCGGTGGCGGCGCTGCTGGTAATGGCGCTGTGCCTGACGGTGTGGATTCTGACACCCGACCGGCTGACACCTATTGCCGAACGCCTTGCCAACGAGAACCTCAACGCGGATGTTAAAATCAAGCGTATGGAACTGACCGTATGGAAACGTTCCCATACATGACCATCGACGTCGATGGTCTAAATGTGCGCTCTCGCACGCTCGACAAGCATAAGGCTTCGCTGCCAGCAGGCGTAGACTCGCTGCTCGACGTGGGCTGCATGCGCGCACGGTTCAATCTTGCGCGTCTTGCATTGATGGACGTTGAGATAAAAGAAATCTTTGTCGACTCCCCGAAAGTCAACCTTGTGACGGTCAACGACTCCCTCAACAACTACATGATTGTGCCACCAAGCAAGGAAAAGAGCGAGAGCACGCCAATCGTCTTGAAGTCGCTCGTGCTTGAGCACCTCAACATCGTTAACAACCGCGGCATCCGCTACCGTGACCTCAAAAGCGGCATGGACTTCACGCTGCACACCGACACCCTTTCGCTAAATTTCAAAGACAAGGAGAAACGCTATCGCCTCGCCTTTGGAGGCAACGTCAAAGCAAGCGTTCCCGAAGCCGATATAAACCATTCTGTGCCATTCCGTCTTGGAGGCGACGTGGCTTGGGACATTGCCAAACCCGAGAATCTGGCTCTCACCGATTTTTCAATCAACATAGCAGATGTGCCCGCCACAATCAGCGCGGCGATAAAGATGGCAGACAAGACATCGGTCGACAAACTCGACATAGGCATAGGTCCTGTGGTCTACGACAAGGTATTGGCAAACGCCCCCGACAAATACCGCAAAAGTCTTGACGAATACAGCACCAACCTGCAACTGTCGATGGCGCTGCACCTTGAAAAGCCATACGTCGTAGGCGGAAAGACCTGCCAACATTCGCAGCGCAACTGACCATCCCGGAATGCTACGTTGCCAACACACGCCACAATGCCAGGATTGACAAGTTTGCCGCTGATGCAAAGATTGCGTTCAACGGGAAGAATCCCGATGCCAGCCAACTGACTCTCAACAAACTGCTGATGGAAGGATTCGGTATCAGTCTTGACATATCAGGCTCTGCTACAGAAATAATAAAAGACCCGTCGGTAAAAGCCAAAATCAAAGGTCGGCTCGACCTTGCACGCGCATCTCGGCTTGCTCCAAAGCAACTGCCGTTCACGATTTCCGGACTGTTCTCGCTCAACACCGACGTGAAATTCCACGTCAGCGACTTTTCTGTCAACACCTTCCACCGCATCCGCGCCAACGGCAACGCCACACTGAGCAACGTGCGCTATTCCGTGCCTTCCGACTCGCTGCGCATGTTTGTCGACCACAGCGTAATTCGCTTCGGCACCGACAGCAAAATCAAAGGACAGGACAACATCACACGCAACCTTCTCATGGCTTCCATACAAATAGACTCGGCAATCATTTCCGACCCGCACGGACATGTCACCGCCAGCCGTCTAAAAGCCGGAGTGGGCAGCACCGGAGAAATGCACAACCTGATGGACACCACAGCCATCACGCCTCTCGGCGGACGCATCACGCTTGGACGCTTTACCATGCTGAGCCTCCCCGACTCAACACAGATGCAAATGTCGGGGATGGAAACAAATGCCTCAATAAGACGGTTCCAAGGACTTGGACGCACTCCGATATTGAGCTTCGGCATCAAAGCAGACCGCATACGCTATTGGGACCGCACCACGATGATGAGTCTGCGTGAAGGCAACATACAGCTGAGCGCAAACAAGCGCGTGAAGAAACAAAACTCACGGACAGAGGCTCGGATAGACTCTCTGCAGCGTCTGTATCCCAATCTCAGCCGCGACTCTCTGAGGACAATCTACAGAAAAGAACGCCGACAAAGGCGGTTGGCTGAGGAGGCAGCCGACACCTCATTCCGCGCCGACTTTGCCATCGACAGGCAGTGGCAGCGACTGATACGCAACTGGGATTTCAACGGAAAAATAACAGCCCTCAGAGGCCGTCTGTTCACTCCTTATTTCCCGCTCAGAAACCGTCTGAGCGACGTCGACGTCACATTCAACACCCAGAAGCTAGCCATCAACAACATAACCTACCGTGTGGGCAAAAGCGACTTGCAGCTGACGGGTGCGGTTGACAATATCCGCAGCACGCTGCTCGGCTCGCGACGCAACCCGCTGACCATCTCGCTTGTTGCCAACTCACGCACTCTCGACCTCAACGAACTAATGGCGGCAATGTACAAGGGTAACAATTTTGCGAACAACGAGGCGCAAAAAGCTTCGTTCACAATCAATGCCAACGATGATGACGAGCACATGCAACGCAAGGTGGAGAGCGCCACACAGGAAGACGTCGACACGATACGCTATGCCATCCTCGTGCCAAGCAACGTGGTGGTTGACATCGACCTGATGAACGACACCACCTATTACGCCAACCTTGTGCTCAACCGTCTGCACTCATCAATCGGCATGAAAAATGGCGTATTGAGCCTGCGCGACCTGTCGGCAAACAGCAACGACGGCTCGATGAAACTCGACATGATCTATGCCACAGCCAACCGCAACGACATCGGGCTCGGGCTGATGCTCGACCTGCACGACATCAAAGTGGGACGACTGATGAAGATAATGCCTGAACTCGATTCCATAATGCCGATGATGAAAGGCATCGACGGGGTAATCAACGCCCGTCTGGCAGCCACGACAAAAATCGACACTCTGATGAACGTCATACTGCCAACGACGAGCGCCGCCCTCAACATCAGCGGAAAGACCTCGTGCTGCTCGACACCGAAACATTCCGACAGGTATCGAAAATGCTGCGTTTCAAGAACCGCAACCGCAATGTGATCGACAGCCTCTCGGTAGAGGCCACCGCGCTCAACTCGCAACTTGACGTCTACCCTTTCATTCTGCGCATGGACCGCTACAAACTCGCCGTGGTTGGATGGAACGACTTCGACACCAACTATAAATACCACATTTCCGTACTCGACTCTCCGCTTCCGTTTAAATTCGGAATCAATCTGAGCGGAAACATCCTCAAAGACAATATGAAGTTCCGACTTGGAAAGGCGAAGCTAAAGGAAAACGAGGTGGCTCAGACCTCATCAATCACTGAAACCACCAAAGAATCTGTTCAGGCAGATGGATGAGATTTTCCGGCGCGGAGCCGAAGCCGGGCTGCGTGAGGAACAGCACCATCACAACGGTCCGGTGCCCGACACCAACAACCGCCGCCGGGGTTTTGATGCCATCCGCGAAGACGACCGATTGACAGCCGCCGACAGTCTGCAACTGATTGCCAACGGGCTGATTGAGGCACCCGACACGACAGCGGTGGCTCAACCATCAAAGACCGACAAGAAAACAAAAGATAAAAAAGGCAAGAAACGCCGCTCAACGCGCAGCTCTGCAGCGATACGCGAAAAAGAGGCGGTCAAACCTAAAAACTGACAAACAATCATGACAAGAGAAGAAACTGCATACGCCGACTACCTAAAACGCACTGGCTTTTCCGCCACGCCGATAAGCACCGCCCTGATCGACATGGACGGTGTGCTTTACGACTCAATGCCCAACCACTCGCGCGCATGGAAACGCCTTGCCGCGGAAAGAGGATGGCACTATGCCGACAATGAGTTTCCTGTATGAAGGTATGACCGGAGCGGCGATAATCCGACTTATGGAAGAGCGCGAATGCAACCGCGACAACGTCAGCGATGATGAATGCAAGGCGATATATGCAAAGAAAGCCGAATATTTCACGGCTCTGGGCAAGGTGGGTCAGATACAGGGCACTGCACGGATGCTCAACACGCTGCGCGATGCCGACATCGCCCGCGTGCTTGTCACGGGCTCCGGACAAGCCACCCTGCTCGACCGTCTGAACGCCGACTATCCAGGCATTTTCTCCGCACCGCTGAAGGTGACCGCCCACGATGTGCGTCACGGCAAGCCAGACCCTGAACCATACCTTATGGGAATGGACAAAGCTGGAGTGCAGCCATGGCAGTCGATCGTGATTGAGAACGCGCCTCTCGGCGTGAAGGCCGGAAGTGTGGCAAAATGCTTCACCATCGGCATCACCACCGGACCTATTCCGGAAGACATCATGCTTGAAAACGGTGCCGACATCGTATATCCAACCATGGAAGCGTTTGCCGACGCTCTGCCATCTATCATCAACCTCAGAAAGCAACAGTTATGAAACATCAGAACGTTATTTTCACAAACTCTGTCGGCGATGCCTTGAACAAAGCCGTCGAGCAACTGTCGCCACGCAACGTGTTTGTTCTGACCGACGAGAATGTAGAGCGCGAGAGTCTCGCTTCTTTCCGCCTCCATTCTGAATGGCAGAAAATTGTCATCCCAGCTGGCGACATCAACAAAAACCTTGACAGCGCACAAGCCGTTTGGAATGCGCTGCAGAAAGGTGGCGCCACCCGCAAATCTCTGCTTGTCAACATCGGAGGAGGCGTAGTGACCGACCTCGGTGGCTTTGCCGCCGCCACATTCAAACGTGGCATCCGCTTCATCAACATCCCGACAACGCTGCTCAGCGCCGTCGACGCGGCTGTGGGAGGAAAGACGGGCGTGAATTTCAACGGTCTGAAAAATGAAATCGGAGTGTTTAAGGAGGCAGAGACTGTGATAATCTCCACTGTTTTTTTCAGCACCCTTCCCGAACGCGAACTGAAGTCAGGCTATGCCGAGATGCTGAAGCACGGACTGCTCGACGGAGAGGCGGTCTACAACAAATTGCTCGACTACGATTTTGACAATGTGGCAGGCAACGGCTTGCTGCGCCTCGTCGAGGAATCGGTCAACGTGAAACGCCGGATTGTGGAGCAGGATCCGTTTGAACAAGGACTGCGCCGCGCCCTCAACCTCGGACACACTGCAGGACACGCTTTCGAGAGCCTCGCCTTGAAACGCAATTCGCCTGTGCCCCACGGATATGCCGTGGCTTGGGGCATGGTTGTGGAGGCTGTGCTGTCGCACACCGAAAAGGGATTTCCATCAGCCGAACTCTATCGTCTTGCCGACTACGTGTGCCGCCACTATGGTGCATTCCACATCACGTGCGACGACTATCCAGAGCTCATCGAATTTATGCGCCACGACAAGAAAAGCGAGCACGGCGAACTCAACTTCACGCTTCTCCACAACGTAGGCAACGCCGAGACGGGCTGCGAGGTCGACGTAAAACAAGTGGAGGCTGCGCTCGACATCTACCGCGACTTGATGCACATATAGAAACGTTGCAACCAGGTTGCAACAATTTTACCATAAATTTGCACCGACAAAAGGATAAAACGTAGATTTATGGAACATATACACAACGGGCACGACAGCCTGAAAAGCAAATCGCCATCATCGCAGCGACAACCATCCTGCTCTCAGGAGCCGCTTTGATTGAACACTACTGCAGTCTGCCACTATGGCAGCTGCTGTTGATATATCTTGTGCCCTATCTTCTCGTAGGACACGACACATTGAAAGAAGCCGCCGAAGGCATCGTCGCCGGCGACGTCTTCAACGAAGACTTTCTGATGACCATAGCCACCATCGGTGCCCTGTGCATCGGCTTTATGCCAGGCGCCGACACCGAATTCGCCGAGGCTGTGTTTGTCATGTTGTTTTTCCAAATAGGCGAACTTTTTGAGGAACATGCCGAAGGAAGAAGCCGCGACAGCATCTCCCACCTGATGGAAATACGCCCCGACACCGCCCATGTGGAACGCAACGGAGACGAGATGACGGTAGCTCCGGAGGAGGTGGCTGTGGGCGAAACAATAATTGTCAAGCCGGGAGAGAAAGTGCCGCTCGACGGCATTGTGGTTTCTGGCACATCATCGCTCAACACCGTGGCGCTGACAGGCGAAAGCATGCCACGCGAAATCAGCAAAGGCGACGATATTTCATCAGGATGCATCAATCTCTCCGGGTTGCTGCGCGTCAAGACGACAAAGACTTTCGGCGAAAGCACCGTCGCAAAAATCATAGACCTTGTGGAAATGCCAACGAGAGCAAGTCGCGCAGCGAATCGTTCATAACCAAATTCGCACGCGTCTACACCCCTGTCGTTGTCATCGCCGCCCTGATTCTCGCCTTTCTGCCGCCATTGCTTTCATCAGCGGCTTTCATCGACTCGTTCACCACATGGCTTCACCGGGCGTTGATATTCTTGGTGGTGTCGTGTCCATGCGCATTGGTAATAAGCGTGCCGCTGACATTTTTCGGCGGACTCGGCGGAGCGTCGCGCAAAGGCATACTGATAAAAGGCAGCAACTACATCGACACATTGTCGCGGCTGGGAACAGTGGTGTTTGACAAGACAGGCACGCTGACACGTGGCGAATTTGCCGTCGAGGCTGTGCATCCTTCCAACTACAACGAGAAAGAGCTGCTGCATCTCGCCGCCCATGTGGAACACTTTTCCACCCACCCCATCGGCGCGGCTCTGCGCAACGCGTTCCCTAAAGAGGCAAGCGACGGATGCGCGGTGACCGACGTTGAAGAAATTGCCGGACGTGGCGTGAAGGCCACCGTAGACGGGCACACGGTATGCGTGGGCAACAGCAAGATGATGGCCGACATCAATATGGAGTGGCACGACTGCCATCTTCCCGGCACAATCGTCCATGTGGCTGTCGACGGGCGATATGCCGGACACATCGTAATCAACGACCAAATAAAAGCCGACAGCGCAGAGGCTGTGGCCTCGCTGAAACGGGCTGGAGTGGAACGCACAGTGATGCTGACCGGAGACCGCGAGGACACGGCAAAAGATGTGGCTGAGAAAGTGGGCATCGACGAATATCATTCCGAACTTCTTCCGTCAGACAAAGTGGCACACGTTGAGCGGCTGCTCAACGAAAAGCCTGCGGGAAAGAATCTGGCGTTTGTGGGCGACGGCATCAACGATGCGCCGGTGCTTAAACGCGCCGATGTGGGCATTGCCATGGGCGCGCTTGGCAGCGACGTGGCGATAGACGCTGCCGACGTGGTGCTTATGGACGACAAACCGTCGAAAATAGCCACCGCTATAGCCATCGCCCGACGCACCATAGCCATCGCCCGCCAGAACGTGTGGTTTGCAATCGGTGTCAAAGCCGCCATCCTTATTCTCGCCGTTTTCGGACTCGGCACAATGTGGATGGCTGTGTTTGCCGATGTCGGAGTGACGGTTATCGCCGTGCTCAATGCCATGAGGGCTTTAAAAAGCTGAATTTCGGTTTATTGACCCTTTATTTTGAAAGCCTTTTCTCTTTTTTGTCCAACTTGTTTGTTTTTTCACTAATTTTGCAATTGAAAAATCAAAAGTTATGAAACCTCGTATTTTACTTTCGTACGTCCACATGGGAGGTACTGAACGCGACTGGGTGGAGAAAGCCTTCGAATCAGAATGGATTGTTCCTCTTGGTCCAAATGTTGATGAATTCGAACATAGACTTGAGAAATATCTCGGCGCGCCAAACGTTGTGGCTCTCAGCGCAGGCACAGCTGCCATCCATCTTGCATTGGTTGCCCTCGGCGTTGGCTCTGGAGATGAGGTGATTTGCCAATCATTCACATTCGCCGCAAGCGCCAACCCAATAAAATACCAGGGCGCCGACCCTGTGTTTGTCGACAGCGAGCCCGACACATGGAACATGTCGCCTGACGCGCTGGAAGAAGCGATTATAGACCGCAAGAAGCAGACTGGACATTATCCAAAAGCAATAATCCCAGTTTATCTCTATGGCATGCCGGCTAAGATGGATGAAATCCGCGCAATAGCCGACAAATACGGCATTCCTATCGTAGAAGACTCCGCCGAGGCTCTCGGTTCGGAATACAAAGGCAAGAAATGCGGAACCCTCGGCAACTACGGATGCTTGAGTTTCAACGGAAACAAGATTATCACCACATCGGGTGGCGGCGCATTGGTGTGCCACTCCAAAGAGGAAGCCGACCGCGTGAAATTCTATGCCACACAAGCCCGCGAGCAACGGCCGTACTACTACCACGAGACAATCGGCTACAATTACCGACTGAGCAACGTGAGCGCAGGAATTGGCTGCGGACAGATGGACGTGCTGCAGCCTCACGTGGAACTGCGCCGCGCAATCCATAAATTCTACACAAAAGAATTGGCTGGCATCGAAGGTGTGAGCGTTCAGCAGAATCCTTCCACCGACTTCAATTCCAACTTCTGGCTGTCGACAGTCTTAATCGACCCCAAAACCGGAAAAGACCCGGAATCTCTGCGGCAGTTCATGCTCGACGCCGGTGTGGAAACGCGCCGTCTGTGGCGGCCTATGCACATGCAGCCCGTTTTCGCCGACGCGCCCTACTATGGCGACACAACGTGCGAGACGCTGTTTGACAGAGGTCTATGCCTGCCGAGCGGTTCCGGACTTAAAGAAGAGGAGCTGCGCTATGTGGCAGACAAAATCAAAGAGTTTTTCAACAAATAGCTAATCAAAAAATCATCATAAAAAAACTATGGCTGAAAAGCAAAAAGTAGCATTGATCACAGGCATCACCGGTCAGGACGGTTCGTTTCTGGCTGAATTTCTGCTTGATAAGGGATACGACGTGCACGGCATAATCCGCCGCAGTTCTTCTTTCAACACCGGTCGCATCGAGCACCTTTATTTCGACGAATGGGTGCGCGACATGAAGCGCCGCCGGCTCATCAACCTGCACTACGGCGACATGACCGATTCAAGTTCGCTGATCCGCATCATTCAGGAGTTGCAGCCTGATGAAATCTACAACCTTGCGGCACAAAGCCATGTGAAAGTGTCGTTTGAAGTGCCGGAATACACTGCCGACACCGACGCCATCGGAACTCTGCGCCTGCTTGAGGCGGTAAGAATGCTTGGGCTCGACAAAAAAACCCGCATTTATCAAGCCAGCACGTCGGAGCTGTTCGGACAGGTGCAGGAAGTGCCTCAGCGCGAAACCACTCCGTTCTACCCGCGCAGCCCTTACGGATGCGCCAAACTTTATGGCTACTGGATAACCAAGAACTATCGCGAGAGTTACGGCATGTATGCCGTAAACGGAATTCTCTTCAACCACGAGAGCGAGCGGCGAGGCGAAACATTCGTGACACGCAAAATCACGCTTGCCGTGGCCCGCATCTCTGCCGGACTTCAGGACAAACTGTATCTCGGCAATCTCAACGCCCGTCGCGACTGGGGCTATGCCCGCGACTATGTGGAGTGCATGTGGCTGATTCTTCAGCAGAACGAGCCTGATGACTTTGTCATTGCCACTGGCGAATTCCACTCCGTACGCGAGTTTACTGAGCATGCTTTCGCCCGCGCCGGAATCACTCTGCGCTGGGAAGGCGAAGGTGTGGATGAAAAAGGCATCGACATTGCCACCGGACGTGTGCTCGTCGAGGTGGATCCTAAATATTTCCGTCCTTGCGAGGTGGAGCAGCTGCTCGGCGACCCTACAAAAGCCCGCACAAAATTAGGTTGGAATCCCCGCAAGACGTCGTTTGAACAACTCGTACACATTATGGTGGACCATGATATGGCTATGATTCGCAAACATGGCTCCGAATCCGAACGAATGATTTAGCAGACAGAAAAATGGAAAAAGACGCTAAAATATATGTTGCCGGACACCGCGGACTCGTAGGCTCGGCTATCTGGAAAAACCTCCAGCAGAAAGGCTATACAAACCTTGTGGGACGCACGCATGCCGAGCTCGACCTGCTCGATGGAGTGGCGGTGCGCGAATTTTTCGACGCCGAAAAGCCCGACTATGTGATTCTTGCCGCGGCTTTCGTGGGCGGAATCATGGCTAACAGCATCTATCGCGCCGACTTCATCTGGCGCAACCTGCAGATACAGCAGAACGTAATCGGCGAAAGTTTCAGGCACAACGTCAAGAAACTACTGTTTCTCGGAAGCACGTGCATCTATCCCCGCGAGGCTCCTCAACCAATCCCCGAGAACGCGTTGCTGACATCTCCGCTCGAATGGACAAACGAGCCTTACGCACTCGCAAAAATCGCCGGACTGAAGATGTGCGAGAGTTTCAACCTGCAATACGGCACAAACTACATCGCCGTGATGCCGACCAACCTATACGGTCCTAACGACAATTTCGACCTCGTAAGCAGCCACGTGCTGCCGGCAATGATACGCAAACTCCATCTGGCGCGCCTGCGCATGGAAGGCGACCGCGAAGGCATTCGCCGCGACCTTGACCGCCGTCCGGTGGGCGATGTCGACGGCAAGGCGGCAGATGAAGCCATCGACGCTATGCTCGACAAATACGGCATACTCAACGGCTCGCTCAACCTCTGGGGTTCCGGACGGCCTATCCGCGAGTTCCTCTGGAGCGAGGATATGGCCGACGCTTCAGTCTACGTGATGGAACACATTGATTTCGACCAGCTGAAAGGCGACAATCCGGAAGTGCGCAACTGCCACATCAACATCG
The DNA here is from genome assembly GCA_022009815.1 of Bacteroidales bacterium. Lineage (GTDB taxonomy): Bacteria > Bacteroidota > Bacteroidia > Bacteroidales > Muribaculaceae > Limisoma. Next base: position 1,936,035 of record CP091725.1, on the reverse strand, counting down.
GAAGCGGCAGAGAGGCTACCATAGCACAAGTGGCTGAAATGGTGAAAAACGCCGTAGGATTCAAAGGCGAAATCCACTGGGACTCGTCAAAGCCCGACGGAACAATGCGGAAACTCACCGACGTGAGCAAACTGCACACCCTCGGATGGCGCCACAAAGTGGAGCTGGAAGACGGCATCCCGGCGCTCTATAAATGGTATCTGGAACACTGAGTCATTACCACATAAATAAACGCGCAGCGGAAAGCGTATCGTTTTCCGCTGCGCGTTTATTTATCTCACAGCCGATTGTCAACGGCCGACACACATGTCAATCTTATACCGCAACGTGTCAGACGGAGCAAGCTTGTTGGCAATTTCATAATACTGGCAAGCCTGGGTATAGTCGGGAATCTCCAACTGAGCATCGCCAGCCTGTTCCCACGAACGGCTCGCCTCCTTCAGCTTCACATCAAGACGCTCCTGCAAACCCTTGCTCTTGTCAAGCACCTCACCACTCTGCTCTGCCTCATCGCTCTTCTCCACTACACAGATATCGTCGAGCAACGTTTTCGCCTTGAGCAACGGCTCATATTCAGCATTGTCGCCATTGTTTATCAAACTGTCGCATGCAATGCACTTCTTCTCATACCGCGCAAGCACATCAGAGCCATCGCCATCGCTTGACGTCGACGGCTTGGAACCGCCAATCATCGACCACACTCCGGCTCCGATGCCGCCAGCCACAACCACCGCCAGCACAACAATCAGCCACGTAGGAAACTTGCCGCGGCGACGGCCACCCTCGCCTATCACACGAGTGGCACGCACATCATCCCCTCCCACATTCGGAGCGGGAGAAGGCGCAGGAGCAGGTTCAGGGACAGGTGCAGGCTCCGGAACAATCTCCGGTTGAGCCGTCGGACAAATCTCCATCACAAAATCATCGACCGTAGCCGTCCTGTCATACTTATTGTAAGCCATCGCACGGCTTATCGCAAAACGCACAGCATCGCTCACCGTCGGAGGCAAAGCCTTCTCCACCGTGTCGCGCTGCATCTCAGTGGCAATGATAGGCACCCTGCCAACAAGCATATAGTAGAGCACCGCACCAAGAGCATAAACATCGGCCTGCGGAGAAAACGTCTGCAAACCGCTGTACTGCTCCACCGGAGCAAAACCATCGCTGCAGCCCTGCACACGGATAGTCGACGTAGGTTTGCCCTTGTCGTCAAAATGCTTCGCCAAACCAAAATCAATCAGCACAGGCATACGCTGACCAGTATGATAGTCCACACGGAACATAATATTCTCAGGCTTGATGTCGAGATGATTGATGTGGTGAGAATGCAAAAACGCAACCGCCTTAGCCACAGGCAGCTCAATGTCGAGCGCAGCCTGCTCCGACAGCGCACCGTTGGCCTTCACCAAATCGCGCAGCGTACCCCCGTTGAGATACTCCATCACATAATAGACCGTATTGTTCGCCTCAAACACCTCGCTCACAGGCACCACATTAGGATTCTTGCCGCTGATCTCATTCAGCCGGCGAGCCTCCGCAAGAAAATCGCCACGGCTCTCCTCCACACGCGACTGCAAAGGCTTGGAATAGCCCACACCGCCCGAAGCGTCGCGCTCGCAAGCATCCTTCATGAAATGCTCCTTTATGGTGAAATATGTAAAAATAGGCACCTTGTCGAACATCACCGTTGTCGACACCTTATATGTTATTCCAAAACCGCCCTGACCAAGCACAGCCTCAATCCGATAATCAAACTTCGGACTTTTCAGAATAGTGCCGACAGGCAACGCGCGCTGAAGTTCGTTCTCTTCCATATCCCTATAAAATTATCCGTTCTCAAATATTTTTTTTAGTCCCCCAAATTTAGATATTTTTATTGAATATACCCCAATTTCAAAAGAAATAAAAACAACAAACCCGCCTTTAAATCAATTATGATTAAAAAAAGCACACTTCTTTCTCATATCTGGCCGAAATTCATTACCTTTATCCGCATATTACAATTCCAGAATCAACACTCAAGAAAATCGAGGACAGAGAAGGAATATTAAACGACATTGAGTAAAGTTATTATTACGAAAGCACTGAAAAATAGCAATTCCTTATGGACTCACTATCACATTTCCATTCCATAGAAGAGCTAACAAAAACTCTGGCAAAGGAGAATGTTCTGCTTAGTCAAATGTTCGAGAAACGCAAGTTGTTGAAATTCGGACAAAGTCTTGCGTTGGAACTTGTTGGAGGTAATGGACAACGGCTGAATCGCCTGATAGACTATGGTGTGTTGGTAGAAACCGGAAATACTCTTGAAATTGAAAGCGATTATCTTAATTTTTTTGAGGAAGTGCTCAATGTAAATGAAGAAATCAACGTACTTAGCGTACAAGAGTGTATCAACACCCTGAAGGAAAACATCAGCTATTATCTACAAGAAACAAATGCGAACCGTAAGGCCAATTATCAAGACTTGGTGCGACAACTGCTCCGAAAAACTGGATTCCGAACGCTAAAGAACGTAGTGGACTTGAAAAGGAATATGGACATTGCATACAAACAGGAACCGAACTATCGCATTAAAAACAGAAATTGCAGAACCTTGATGACAAGGCTCACAACATCCGTGCAATGATACGCGAGTGCGAGAAACTGCTAGACAATGAACATGCGTTCTTTATGATGGCAGGAGATCCACATATGGCAAAAACTTGTAGTGATGTGCGCCATGATTTCGTTGAAGCCTACCATGCCCTAATGGAGATTGACCGTCAAATTATCATCTATCTAAATCAGATAGACCTACAAAACCAGCTGTACAAGAAAATACGGAAACTCAAATACTTACAAGATCAATTTGTAATCAAAGAAGAAACAAATCTCTTGCATGTATTGAACGGACGGAATCCTCTTTGGATGGAAACAAGACAGTACAACAAGATTAGGCTGTCACTTAACAAGCTACAAGAAAACGAACAAATAACAGGCTTGTTGAGAAAGATTGCTCAAAGAAACGGCTTACAGAAAATGGCGAGGACAGAGTCTGAACCATTGTCTGTAGATGATTTGAAAGAACATATAAAAGAGATAAACGAGGTTGACCCTTTGGAGATTTGGAATGCCTTTTGCGCACAAGGAAATAATTTATTTGATTTCCTTTTAACTTTCGACTACAAAAAAGCACTGACCCTTGAGGAATATGCCGCTCTATTCTGTCAACTTATCATCCTGCATCCCGACGAGTGCGAAATTTCCGAAAAATATAATACATACAAAGATATTGAATATCCAATAGTTTATGCTAAATAATACACGACGAATATACGAACGTCTAAATAAGGGCGAGTTCCTTTCAGCAGACAGTTCCGATATCTCTACACGTCACCTATATGATGACGTTGAAGAGAATTTCGAAGACTATTCTGATTTTTTCAAACAGATTGGTCTGCAAATGGGGAGAGGTAACGGCTACTTCTACTTCTCGCGTATAGGAGAATCAAGACAAAACATTGAACTAAAACTAGAAAGTTTTTCCAAATGGCTTGACTACCTTGACTTTCTGAAATGCTACAACCAATCATTCACTGCTGGCTTTCAATTTCGCAAGAGCCAGTTGATAGAGCAAATAAGTTGCGACATCGAACTCAAAGAAAAAGCCGGTCACCTATTCAAGAAGTACGGAGCGTCTTCATATCAAGAGATTATAAACAAATTGCTACAAGAGATGGAGTCAATGGGTTTTGCGGAGTGCATAAGCGAGCAAGATGAAACCTATAAGGTGACATCTGCTTTCAACTATGCAGAAGAATTAGTCAATATGATTCAAATAGCCAACGAAGATGAAATACCTGAATAAAATAATTTTTGTCAACAGCGCAAACATTTCGTACGCTGAAATTTCGGTGGATGGCAATGTACATTTTACCGGCACACAAGGCGTGGGTAAAAGTACTATATTAAGGGCTTTGCTTTTCTTCTACAATGCCGACAAACATCGTTTGGGGATTCAACAAGGACAAAAATCATTCGATGAGTTCTATTTCGCCAGTCAGATTCACACATTCTCTACGAAGTGATGCGCGACAACGAGGCATTCACTGTGCTTGTAAGCCGATATCAAGGTCGTGCCACTTGGCGATTTATTGATGCTCCATATCAGAAGGAGTGGCTTATAGACAGTACTGGTCGTGTGATGAGTGATTGGGTAAAGATTCGCGAACGTATAAACCATCATATTGCCGTTTCTGCCCGCATTGATTCTGGAGCAATGTTCAAAGACATTATCTTCGGCAATACACATGATCACAAATACACCAAATTTGCATTGGTGCAGAGTGCTCACTATCAAAACATTCCGCGAAGCATACAAAATGTATTCCTAAACACAAAATTAGATGCAGACTTCATCAAGAACACCATTATCCAATCTATGGCAGAGGAAGATATCCCTGTGGATTTACAAACCTACCGTCGACAAGTTACCGATTTCGAACGCGAATACGATGAGATTGACTGCTGGTTCCGTCAAGCTAAAGATGGAACATATCCCATACGCATCCAAGCGCAAAAAATTGCTGAACAAGGTCGCACTATCATCGCTTTGAATCAGCAAATTATTGACGTATGGCAAGAACTTAACTATGCAGTCAACGAAAGCGAAAAACAACTACCCTTGATTGAAGACGTGCTAAATAAAACACGCAATAGTATTAATGAAGAAAAAACACGTGAGCGAGAATTGTCTGACGAATATAACAACGAAAATGACTATTTCAATCAGCAGCTCGGCGCCAAGAAAGAAAAACTGAAAGAAATCACACAAAAGCACACATATTTTGAGAAGAATCTCATCCACGAAAAGTTATTATTAGCCAATCGGGAGCCTATGTTGAAGCAAGAACGCGATGAAAAGAGGAATCTCTTAAACGACTTGCTTAAAACAAACAATTCAATAGAAGAAAAGTACAAAATCGCTAGGGATAAGCTGGAAAATGCACGAAAAGATTTCGTACTTTGCCAAAAGGACGAATTAAACCGCAAACGCGAAGAACTACAAACAAAACGCGAAGCATATGATAACAATCGCTCCATTAATCGAAATCAGATAATAAATGAATACAACGATTGGCGAAATAATTCCGACAATCGTCTGAAACAGCTTATCGAGGAGCAACATCTTGCAGACAAAGCCCTTCGCGATTTGAAACAATGGCACCCGAAGGCAAAAGAAGCGCAACAAATTTCAGAAGAGTTGCAGAGCCTTGTAATGTTAAAGAGCGAAAATGATGCCAACCAAAAGGTTGTGGATAATACAATTGAAACTCTCCAAAACGAATACAAGATGAGCATCGACAATCTAAAGGCTTCGAATGAAAAGAAATTAGAAAAACTCGATTCTGAGAAATTACAACTTAGGGAACGCATTAATAAAATTGACAAGTTGCTTTCTCATCTTAAAGGTTCACTCTATGAATGGCTGACTCAAAATAAGAATGGTTGGGAAGACACTATCGGCAAAGTTGTGGATGAAGAGCGGATACTCTATGCCCAAGGCTTGGACCCTACATTTAGCACTTCTACCGAGGATTTATTTGGGATAAACTTGAATCTGGAAAACGTAATCTCTACAAATCGGACTCCTGATGAGTTGCTCCGCGAAAAGCAATTATTAGAAGAGCAACTGCAAGATGTTATCAAACAACTTAATCAATTACCCATCTCTTTAAAGAACGATTCTCAAAAATTGGAGAAAAAGTTCTCGGAACGCATTAAGCCCCTCCGAGAAGAACGCACTCGCCTAAAGGTTGAGTGTGATCAAATACCCACCAAACGTCAGACCTTGGAGAACCAAAAACACGCCATTGAAATGGAAGAGCAGGAACTAATCTCTGAAGAGAAAGCGAAACGCCAACGAGCTTTCAACGACGCCTTGCTCCATGTGAAGGCTGAGCAAGACTCCTGCAAAAAGCAAGAAAACAAGATGCTGAAAGATTTGAAAGAACTTGACACAATATTCCAAAAACAAATCAAACAGGATCAGGCCTTATTCGAAGAATTCCGTCAGGAGCAATTCCAAAAAGCCGAATCCCGAAACAAAGAATATGACAAACAATTTCAAGAGCTTGACCGCCAGCAGAAGGCCGAACTGGCTGGCAAAGGTGTTGACATCAATTTGCTCACCCAATACAAGGAAACATTGGAAAACATTGATTCTTTGCTAACGCAAATTGAAAACGAACGTCAGGTCATAATTGAATACAACATCGCAAAGCGCGAACTATTTGCCATCGAACCAACAATCCATAAGGAAATAACAGACACCGAACAAAAACTGCGGCAAATACGTCAAATATTTGAAGACAAACGACTCCGCTTTGAGAAAATGCGAATAGAATTGGAAAAAGAAGCAAACAGACAGCAAAAAGAACTTAAACACAGACAAGATGGACTATCGCTTTATCGCCAAATGGTAGAAAATGAGCATTTGGTTTCTGAGGCTATATTGCATAATGACAAGAAGACTGTGACACACTATGATTGTCAAGAGTTGATTACTCAATTGCGAGGCACAGTCAACCACAAGCGCGAAGAGATGGAGACACTAAAGCAAGTGGTGGTTAACTTCAACCGCAACTTCAAACCGCAAAATGCGTTTCACTTCAATACAATGCCTGTGGTAGATAGTGACTATATACAGATTGCAGCCAACTTGCAAGAATTCCTCGACAACAACAAAATTGAGGAATATCGCAAAAGGACAAGCGAACATTATAAAGACATCCTCGGAAGAATTTCGGTAGAGATTGGAGAGTTGATGAAACGCAGATCCGATGTGGACAAGGTTATATTGGATATCAATCGAGATTTCGTAGAGAAAAACTTTGCAGGCGTAATTAAAAGTATCGAATTGCAAGCAACAGCAACATCTGACAAATTAATGCAACTTTTGATATCAATTCAGTCATATACTGAAGAGAATGCTCTATCAATGGGCAAGTTGAACCTATTCTCTCAAGACGACCATGAAGATGTCAATCGTCAGGTAATCGGTTACCTAAAAAGCTTAACAAACCAATTGCAAGATGAACCACAAAGAAAAGCCATCTCTCTAAGTGACTCTTTCCGCCTTCAATTCCGTGTTAAAGAAATGACAATGACACTGGCTGGGTGGAACGCATCAACAATGTCGGTTCAGACGGAACAGACATATTGGTAAAAGCGATGGTCAACATCATGCTTATCAATGTTTTCAAAAAGAAGGCAGCTCGTAAAAGTGGTGATTTCATTGTGCATTGTATGATGGATGAGATTGGACGCCTTCATCCAAACAACATCAAGGGAATACTACAATTTGCCAATTCTCGCAATATTTACCTGATTAACAGTTCTCCGACATCATACAATCCGTACGACTATAAGTACACGTATATGCTGAGCAAACACAACGTCAAAACACGTGTGGAAAAATTATTGAAACGAAATATGCAATAATATGGCTATAAGTAAATCTCTACAGGAACTGCTGAATGGCAAACTGTGGCTTCAAGCCGTCTGAACACAGACTTTGTATTGGAACTGATGTCCGAAGGACTGTTGGTTTCTGTTGTTCGAGGCTCAAGGACATCATATCGCGCACTAGACATAAATATCTTAAAGCAATATTTACATGGGAAAGACGAATCTTTCCGAATACTTGACAGCCACTCCGACAAAGCGACATCGCGAGCCTCCCAGGCTTATGCGACTGGCAACTCCAAACTCATTTCTGTGCGTTCATGCCCCGGGTTCCCTATCAATGCTTACGAGCCAATTGAATGTATTCTAAATGGCCAAGAGTTTATCATACACCCTCTTGAAGGCAGTTTCATTTTTGTGTCCGACTGGCAGTCTTTTCTTGTACCAACAGATGTCGTTATTGTCGGCATAGAGAATATGGAGAACTTTCGTAAATCCGACAGCAATACGAATTATTCTCTTCCATATTTTCAAACAAGCGTCTTCTGTTTGTCTCACGCTATCCACAATCCACAGATTTACGCTCCTGGCTTGAAACAATACCCAATCAATACACTCACTTCGGGGACTTTGACCTTGCCGGCATCCACATCTTCCTATCTGAATTCCATAAATACCTTGGCAACAGAGCTTCGTTTCTTATCCCTTCTGATATTGAAATAAGATTGATGAATGGCTCATTCGAGAGATATAATGTCCAATACTTAAAATTCAAGAACCTTTCAACCGACATCCCCTCTCTTCAACAATTGATAGATCTAATAAATAGATTTCATCGCGGATATGATCAGGAAGGATACATTAATTTATAATTAATCATGTCAACATTTCTACTTAAACATCCAGTCGACATTTCGCTCTTGACAAACGGTTTTCACATTCAGACAGCATTCCATAATTTGGTTTATTCACTGCCTGGTGGTATATTACAACATGGTGAAAGCAGGGAAATTAAGGTACTGATTGACGGAGAAGAGTTCTCTACCAAATTATATAACATTGGATTTGACCAGACAAAACATCCAGGTCATCCGGATTTATTGCAGGTAAGATACTCTCCCAACTCACCTATCGCAAAGAAACTGCAAGCCATATTCGCCAATGACTACCAATATTTACTTGCCGCACGCGAATCAATTGGCCCAAGAAAACAGATACGATTACCAGAGCACAATCATGACGAAATCGTTTTCTACGGAACTTCAATGCCCGATGTATTTATCTTAGACTGCATACTCAGCGATGATCAAGAACAAGTTTCTGACGAGATACATCAAATGGACGAGCTTGACTTCGAGACTTTCGAGCCTCGCGAGCCTCGCGAAGACAAGAATGCTGGATTTAAAGAAGTCACCCGTCTGCAGAAAGTGCGTCAACTCGACCGCAGCATCGGAGATTCGCTAAAACGCTTGTACGACTTCCGCTGCCAGATGACTGGAGAGAGAATAGGCGACAATTACGACGCATTAGTGGTAGAGGCACATCACATCATCCCCTTTACCGAATCTATGGACAACGACACGTCAAACATTATCATTCTATCGCCATCGTATCATCGAATAATCCACAAGGTCAAGCCGCGATGGGACAGGAAAGATTTGTCATTCCGTTTTCCAAATGGATTGACCGAGAAGGTGAAGCTTAACAAGCATCTGAACATTTAGCCTTGTACACGGTCGGCTATTTATCGCGCTTCGCCGCAAAAAAGCCAAAAGTTATTACAAACAAAAAAATCCGTGCAACCTTTTGAGTTACACGGATTTTTATTTATCTATCGCTTATCGATTCTTTACTTCACCTCCTCGAAGTCGGCATCTTGGACGGTGTCGCCGTTGTTGCCGGCATTGCCGCCCTGCTGCGCTCCGGCGTTAGGGTCGAATCCTGCGCCCTGCTGTGCGCCTCCGGCTTGCTGCTGGGCATTGTAGATGTCCTGAGCGGCTGTCTGAAGGGCAGCGTTAAGCTTATCGATTGCAGGGTCGATGGCATCGATGTTCTGAGCCTTGTGCGCTTCCTTCAACTCGTTGAGCGCCGTCTCTACGGCTGCGCGCTTGTCGGCAGGGAACTTGTCGCCGAGGTCTTTCAACTGCTTTTCGGTCTGGAAGATTACGGCGTCGGCCTTGTTTACTTTGTCGATGCGCTCTTTCTCTTTGGCATCGGCTGCCGCATTGGCTGCCGCCTCGTCTTTCATACGCTTGATTTCCTCGTCGCTCAAGCCGCTTGACGCCTCGATACGGATGCTCTGCTCCTTGCCTGTGGCTTTATCTTTTGCCGACACGTTGAGGATGCCGTTTGCATCGATTTCGAATGCAACCTCGATCTGAGGGATTCCACGCGGTGCCGGTGCGATTCCATCAAGATGGAAACGTCCGAGCGATTTGTCGTCGCGCGCCATTGGACGCTCGCCCTGGAGCACGTTGATTTCAACTGACGGCTGGTTGTCGGCTGCCGTTGAGAACGTCTCGCTCTTGCGCGTCGGTATCGTTGTGTTGGCTTCGATAAGTTTTGTCATCACGCCACCGAGAGTCTCGATGCCGACCGACAATGGAACGACGTCAAGCAGAAGCACGTCTTTCACGTCGCCGCTGAGCACACCGCCCTGGATTGCAGCGCCTACGGCTACCACCTCGTCAGGGTTAACGCCCTTCGACGGAGCTTTGCCGAAGAATTTCTGTACGATTTCCTGTACGGCAGGGATACGGGTCGAACCGCCCACGAGAATCACGTCGTCGATGTCTGATGCAGTCAGTCCAGCATCCTTCAATGCCTGCTGGCAAGGAACTACGGTTGCCTGGATAAGGCTGTCGCAAAGCTGCTCGAATTTAGCGCGGGTAAGCGTTTTTACCAAGTGTTTAGGCACACCGTTTACCGGCATGATATACGGCAGGTTGATTTCTGTCGACGTAGAGCTTGAAAGCTCGATCTTTGCTTTTTCAGCAGCCTCTTTCAAGCGCTGAAGAGCCATCGGGTCCTGACGGAGGTCAACACCCTCGTCGTTTAAACTCGTCAGCCAGCCAGTCGATAATCTTGTGGTCGAAGTCGTCACCACCAAGGTGAGTGTCGCCGTTGGTCGATTTCACTTCAAACACACCGTCGCCAAGCTCAAGAATTGAGATATCAAACGTACCGCCACCGAGGTCGAACACCGCAATCTTGCGGTCGCTCTGGCTCTTGTCAAGACCGTAAGCCAACGCTGCGGCTGTAGGCTCGTTCACGATACGGCGAACGTTCAAGCCTGCAATTTCGCCGGCTTCCTTAGTTGCCTGACGCTGAGAGTCGTTGAAGTATGCCGGAACGGTGATTACGGCGTCGGTCACTGTCTGTCCGAGATAGTCTTCTGCCGTCTTCTTCATTTTCTGAAGAATCATAGCCGAGATTTCTTGCGGAGTGTACTGGCGACCGTCGATGTCGACACGCGGAGTATTGTTGTCGCCCTTTACTACCTTATAAGGCACACGCGCGATTTCTTTTTGCACGGCATCGTAGGATTCTCCCATAAACGCTTGATGGAGAACACCGTACGAGTCGGATTGGTGATTGCCTGACGCTTTGCAGGGTCACCTACTTTTCTTTCGCCACCATCGACGAAAGCAACGATTGAAGGCGTTGTGTTGCGGCCTTCGCTGTTAGGAATTACCACAGGGTCTTTACCCTCGAGAACTGCCACGCAGGAGTTCGTAGTACCTAAGTCTATACCAATGATTTTACCCATGATTCTATATTTTTATTTGTTATTATTCAAGTTTTCTCTGCCGTGCCCTTGCGAGACGCGGCACACTCGGATAAACAAATCGCGTGCCAAACTCCGGCTGCGCGAATCCGACAGCCGCCGATGCTGACATTACGTCAGTCTGTTACTGACATTTTGCGCTAAAACTCTTCAATTAACCATATTTTTACAAATAAAAAAGTTGTTCTTGATATTTTTTCGTACTTTTGCGAACAAGTAATCTATTTAGAGAACTTTTAAAATTTAAATATTATGAATATCTCTCACATCGAACATCTCGGAATCGCTGTCAAGAGCCTTGACGAAGCCATTCCTTATTATGAAAACATTCTCGGAATGAAGTGCTACTCTATCGAAGAAGTTGCCGACCAGAAAGTAAAGACTGCGTTCTTCAAGGTTGGACAGACCAAACTCGAGCTCCTCGAGCCGACTTCTGACGAGAGCCCTATCGCCAAATTCATCGAGAAGCGCGGCGAAGGCATCCATCACCTCGCATTTGCCGTTGAAGACGGTGTTGCCAACGCTTTGGCTGAAATGGAAGGCAAAGGCGTGCGCCTCATCGACAAAGCTCCTCGCAAAGGCGCTGAAGGTCTGAACATCGCGTTCATCCACCCGAAGTCGACACACGGCGTTCTTACTGAATTCTGCGAGAAACCTGAATAAGCAAACACTTAAACTATTAAGCATTTTAATATGAGCAATCAACTTGAAAAAGTGCAGGAGCTTATCGCCTTGCGCGAGAAAGCACGCCTTGGCGGCGGCGAGAAAGCCATTGCCAAGCAGCACGAAAGAGGTAAATACACCGCACGTGAGCGTATCGCCCAACTGCTTGACGAAGGCAGCTTCGAGGAATTGGATATGTTCGTGCAGCACCGTTGCACCAACTTCGGACAAGACAAGAAACATTATCTCGGCGACGGCGTCGTTACCGGCTACGGTACAATCGACGGCCGTCTCGTTTATGTTTTCGCACAGGACTTCACCGTTTGGGGCGGCTCGCTGTCGGAAGCTATGGCAATGAAGATTTGCAAAATCATGGATATGGCAATGAAGATGGGCGCTCCGGTCATCGGTTTGAACGACTCGGGAGGCGCACGTATCCAGGAAGGCATCAACGCCCTTGCCGGCTACGCTGAAATCTTCGAGCGCAACATCCTTGCATCAGGTGTAGTGCCTCAAATCTCTGCAATCCTCGGTCCTTGCGCCGGCGGCGCTGTCTACTCTCCGGCTCTTACCGACTTCACAATCATGACAAAGGGCATCTCATACATGTTCCTTACAGGTCCGAAGGTTGTGAAGACAGTGACTGGCGAGGACGTTACTCAAGAACAACTCGGCGGCGCAACAATGCACACCACAAAATCAGGTGTGGCACACTTCGCTACTGAAGACGGAGAAGAGGCATTGAAGCTCATCCGCAAACTCCTCAGCTACATCCCTCAGAACAACCTCGAAGAGGCTCCGCTCGTAAAGTGCACAGACCCGATCGACCGCGTAGAAGACGCTTTGAACGAAATCGTGCCCGACTCTCCAAACAAGGCATACGATATGTATGAGGTCATCGGCGCAATCATCGACAACGGCGAGTTCCTCGAAGTGCAACGCGACTATGCGAAGAACATCATCATCGGTTTCGCCCGCTTCAACGGACAGTCTGTAGGTATCGTTGCCAACCAGCCTAAATTCCTCGCCGGAGTGCTCGACTGCAACGCATCGCGCAAGGCAGCCCGCTTCGTACGCTTCTGCGACGCCTTCAACATTCCTTTGGTTTCTCTTGTCGACGTTCCTGGATTCCTTCCTGGCACAGGCCAAGAATACAACGCCGTAATCCTTCACGGCGCGAAGCTCCTCTACGCCTACGGCGAGGCTACAGTGCCTAAGGTGACTGTGACAATCCGCAAGAGCTACGGCGGAAGCCACATCGTGATGAGCTGCAAGCAACTCCGCGGCGACATGAACTACGCATGGCCATCGGCTGAAATCGCCGTGATGGGTGCGTCGGGTGCTGCCGAAGTGCTTTATATGAAAGAAGCCAAGACACAAGAAGACCCGAAGGCCTACATCGCAGAGAAGGAAAAAGAGTACACCGACCTCTTCTGCAACCCTTACAACGCAGCGAAATACGGCTATATCGACGATGTAATCGAACCGCGCAACACGCGTTTCCGCATCATCCGCGCTTTGCAGCAACTGGCTACAAAGAAATTGACCAACCCTGCCAAGAAGCACGGCAATATTCCTTTATAATATAGTTACGTGTATGAATAAAAGATTTAACGCTGCTGTTGCTCTGCTCCTTCTGCGTTGCCGGCTTGTTTGCCCAAGGACGCAAAGGCGTTTGCATCAACGAAGTGATGGTGCAGAACGACAGCAACTATGTAGACGACTACGGTATGCGCCACGCGTGGGTTGAGCTGTTCAACTCCACGTTTGGTTCGGTCAACATCTCAAGCATGTTCCTGACCGACGACAAGGCAAACCCACGTAAATATCCGATCCCACGCATGGACGTCAACACCAAGATCCCGCCACGCCAGCACGTGGTGTTCTGGTGCGACAACGAGCCCGACAAAGGCACGTTCCACGTGAATTTCCGCCTCAAACCCGGACAGGACAACACAATCTACCTGTTTGACAGCGACGGCACAACCCTCATCGACGAGGTAACCGTCCCTGCAACACTGCCTGCAGGCGCTTCGTTCGCCCGCAAGGTCGACGGACAAAAGGCTGAAAACGACGCCGAAGCATGGGAAGTGCGCGACGGAAAGAATGGCAAATACATCACTCCGAGCAGCAACAACGTGATCATCGACAAGAACGAGAAAATCGAGAATTTCGAGAAGCACGACAAGACCGGTGTCGGAATGACAGTGATGGCAATGACCATCGTATTCCTTTCGCTGTTGATTCTTAGTTTATGTTTCATTGGACTTGGTTTGTTCCACGCTCAATCTGCACGCCGCAAGAAGCAAGCCGCAACAGGCACTGTCGACGACAGCAAGCCGCTGATGGCAGGTCTCGACTCAGGCGAGGAGATCGCAGCAATCTGCATGGCTCTCCACGAGCATCTCAACATGCACGACAAAGAGGATTTCGTGCTCACCATCAACAAGGTGAAACGCGCATATTCTCCATGGAACTCAAAGATTTATTCTCTCCGCGAGCTTCCTCACAAATAATCCAAATCCACTTTAAATCATTGAATTTATTATGAAAGAATATAAATATAAAATCAACGGACAAGAATACAAAGTTGCCGTAGGCGACATTGAGAACAACATCGCTGAAGTTTCGGTCAACGGAACGACATACAAGGTGGAACTCGAACAGGCTGCCGCTCCGGCTCCTGTTGTGAAGAGCGTTAAACCTGCAGCCGCTCCACGCACCGAGGCTGGCACAAAAGTCGTTGCCAAACCGGCGGCTGCCGGTGGCGCCGGCGCAGTGAAAGCTCCGCTCCCAGGTGTAATCCTCGACCTTAAGGTCAACGTTGGCGACACTGTTGCCGCAGGCGACACTGTTGTTATCCTCGAAGCAATGAAAATGGAAAACAACATCCACGCCGACAAGGGTGGTGTTGTAAAATCCATCTGTGTAAACAAGGGCGACTCTGTGCTCGAAGGCGCAGACCTGCTCATAATCGAATAATCGTATGGATTTAGTTAGTTTCTTAGGTCAAAACTTTCAGCGCTTCTGGGAATACACAGGCTTTGCCAACGCAACGCCTGAGCATTTCGTGATGCTCGCTGTCGGCTTGCTGTTCATTTGGCTTGCCATAAAGAAGAATTTCGAGCCGTTGCTGCTGGTACCGATTGGATTCGGTATCCTCGTGGGCAACATCCCTTTCAAGTTGGACGCCGGCCTTGAGGTGGGCATCTACGAGCAAGGTTCGGTGCTCAACATTCTCTACGACGGTGTGAGCGCCGGATGGTATCCTCCACTGATTTTCTTGGGAATCGGTGCGATGACCGACTTCTCGGCACTTATCGCCAACCCTAAATTGATGCTCATCGGAGCTGCCGCACAGTTCGGCATCTTCGGCGCGTATATCGTTGCCATGGCCATCGGTTTCGCACCCGACCAGGCTGGCGCCATCGCCATCATCGGCGGCGCCGACGGTCCTACGGCAATCTTCCTGTCGTCGAAACTTGCGCCAAACTTGATGGGAGCAATCGCCGTGTCGGCATACTCCTATATGGCCCTCGTGCCGCTGATCCAGCCACCGATCATGCGCCTGCTCACCACAAAGAAAGAGCGCGTAATCAAGATGAAACCGGCACGCGCCGTGTCGCAGAACGAGAAAATCATGTTCCCTATCGTAGGCTTGCTTCTCACCTGCTTCGTTGTGCCGTCGGCCCTTCCGTTGCTCGGCATGCTCTTCTTCGGCAACCTGCTCCGTGAGAGCGGCGTGACAACACGCCTTGCCAAGACCGCAAGCAACGCCCTCAACGACATCATCGTGATGCTGCTCGGTCTTACTGTCGGCGCGTCGACACAGGCTTCTGAATTCTTGACTTTCGACACATTGAAGATTTTCTTCCTCGGCGCAATGGCGTTTATCATCGCCTCAATGTCGGGTGTGCTCTTCGTCAAGGTGTTCAACCTGTTCCTGCCGAAAGGCAAGAAAATCAATCCGCTCATCGGCAACGCAGGCGTTTCTGCCGTTCCGATGTCGGCACGTATCTCAAACAACATCGGTTTGGAATACGACTCAAGCAACTATCTGCTCATGCACGCCATGGGTCCGAACGTTGCCGGAGTGATTGGTTCTGCCGTAGCTGCCGGTGCATTGCTCGGCTTCCTCGGATAATAGATTTCACCAATCTGAAAATATCCACAAGAGTGCTGGACTCACGTCCGGCACTCTTTTTTTGCATACACAGCGACCGCTGATGACTATTTATGCACGCGCGCACCGCAAGCAAACCAATGCACAAATCTAATATATATGAGCAGTATTGACATTTTTCCTACTTTTCCTAAATTTTATCGCAATTTTACTTGCAATATGTAATATAGAGTATTATTTTTGCAGTGAATATATTTTCAACAACAGTTCACATTTATGAACATAGGACAAACAGACATTCACAATTCATCAGGCAATTCTCGCATTCATCAAGGCTGCCACCCTTAACACCGCCCGTTTCCAAGAAACGGACAGGAAACAAGATTCCGGACAACAAACCAAACTAAATAATTTACCAACTTTATCAACAAATGCTTATGAGAAAATTCATTTTCTTTCTGACCCTATTGGGAACCGCCTTAGGATTATCTGCGGCAGAGGTTCCCGATGCCGTCAGAGTGACACCCGTCACAGGCGAACCCATCGTGTTCATGTTCTCCGCCAACCCGGAAATCACCTACACGGCGACAGGAGCTACAATCTCCACAACAAACCAAGATCCGGTGACATTCGATTTCGAAGCCATCGAATTTATCGATTTCGTAAAATATGGCTCTGTCAACGAAATTGCAGGCACACCAGTGTCGATGCGCGTCACCCATGACGCCATCGTGATTGAAAACGCTGGAGAAGGAAGCATGCTCTCCATCTACACCCTTGACGGGCGTTGCGTGGTCAACACCACAATCTCCGACAGCTACAGCGTTGAGCGCTCACGGCTCGCAAAAGGCGCCTACATCATCAAAATCAACAAAACAACATTCAAAATCTTATTGTAACAAGCTATGAACAAATTTTTATACTCTATACTCATCGCCGCTGCAGGATTCGGCACTCTCAACGCCCAACAGAAAGTGATGAAAATCGAATACAAGGACGGCACCACTGAAATGAAAAACGTGACCGACGTGTCAAAAATCTCATTTGTCAGCGAAGGACAGGTAGACCCAAGCGAAAAGATGGTCGACCTCGGATTGTCGGTGAAATGGGCGTCATACAACGTCGGCGCGGCAAACCCTTGGGAAGGAGGCAATTTCTATGCATACGGCGAGATTGAGCCAAAAACAGAATACACACTTGAAAACTATCAATGGTATTGCGACAACGACGGCGAAGATCACGACCAATGGGAAGAGTACTACAAACTGGGCGCAACAATCACCGGGACAAACTACGACGTGGCACACGTGAAATGGGGCGGACAGTGGCGCATACCTACCCGCGATGAATGGCGCGAACTCATAAACAACTGCGACTTCACTTGGACTGGCATGGAAGGCGTGACCGGCGCGCTCATCACATCGCGCATCAACGGAAACAGCATTTTCCTGCCTGCCGTCGGAAATATGGTCGGCGCTGAGCACACCCACGACCAACTGGGTTGCTTCTACTGGACTTCCACTGAATACGAGCAGGCTGA
This sequence comes from Bacteroidales bacterium, assembly GCA_022009815.1. Lineage (GTDB taxonomy): Bacteria > Bacteroidota > Bacteroidia > Bacteroidales > Muribaculaceae > Limisoma. Next base: position 1,918,473 of record CP091725.1, on the reverse strand, counting down.
CATCACTCAAGAATGCCGCAACTACCGCGCGAACATCGACGCGAGCAACCGTTCTGCCGAAGGCTACGACTACCCCGACGTTGGATTCTCAATCCGTCCGGTATACGGTCCTGTGCCTGAACCTGCATTGCCATCCTACACCGCTCCGACCGAAATGGTCGACCTCGGTCTGTCAGTGAAATGGGCACCATTCAACATCGGAGCTCAAGGTGCGTCAGAAACCGGCGACTACATCTGCTGGGGTGAAATCACCGAAAAACAGTACAGCCACATTTACAACTACAAATGGTATGACCCTATCACAAACGACTATGTGGAAATCGGCGACCAAATTTCAGGAACTGAATATGACCCAGCCAACGTGCTTTGGGGCAACGGATGGCGTCTGCCTACCGAAGCCGAAATAAAGGAACTCATTGAAATGCACTTGGACTGCTGAACAATACGGATACACGGTAACAGGTCCTAACGGAAACAGCATCTTCCTTCCGGCATGCGGCATGCAAGGCTACAAAGGCGCTCCGCGCGGCAATGTACAGCCGGGCTACTACATGACAGGCAACGCCGATGTGCGGACCAATTATCAGGGTCAGAAAATGACCAGCAACGCCGCCACATTGCGCTTCTCCCGCGGAGCTTTCAACAAGTTCAACAAGCCTGAGGCTTCATTCTTCTCGAAGGCCGGCGGCATACAGGTACGCCCTGTTCATCAATAGGCATTGACTTAATGCAGGATTATCATCAGTCCTGCTCCAAAACTTGTGGGGGACTGCATTACTGAATGCGTCCCCCTCTTTTATTACTCAATGAATTAAGATTATGAAACATCTATACTTGTCAATTTTTGCCTCTGTATTGGCGATTTCCTTAAACACAAAAACCCAAGAGACAGAGGCGCTGCTCGACGATAGAAAGATTTCTTGAATGTTTTGGCAAATCTTCAAGAAAAAAATCATAACTTTGCAGTCTCATTACGGAATTTTAAAATTTCACTAAAAATATATGATTAACGCTCAAGACATTAAGAACGGAACTTGTATCCGTATGGACAACAAGTTGTATTTCTGCATCGAATTTCTTCACGTAAAACCAGGCAAAGGCAACACTTTCATGCGCACTAAGCTGAAAGACGTTGTTAATGGTTACGTTATCGAACGCCGCTTCAACATCGGCGAGAAACTTGAAGACGTACGCGTGGAGCGTCGCCCTTATCAGTTCCTCTACCAAGAGGCTGGCGACTACATCTTTATGAACCAGGAAACTTACGACCAAATTCCTATCCACAAGGATTTGATCACTGGCGTTGACTTTATGAAGGAAGGCGATGTCGTTGAAGTTGTAAGCGACGCTTCTACTGAAACCGTACTTTTCGCTGAAATGCCTATCAAGACTCAGTTGAAGATCACCTACACTGAGCCGGGACTCAAAGGCGACACTGCCACAAACACTCTTAAGCCTGCAACCGTTGAGACTGGTGCAACTGTACGCGTTCCGTTGTTCATCAACGAAGGCGAGACTATCGAGGTCGACACTCGCGAAGGCTCTTACGTTGGCCGTGTGAAAGCATAGTCACAACTACACAGATCCATAAAGCGCAGAATCTTTAAGATTTTGCGCTTTTTTTACACCTTTTCTTTTTTTTTGCGCTATCTTTGCAAAAGATAGGCCGCTTTAGGCAATTTGTGAGCAAACGCTCATTTGTGCCATTGTTGCTCTTATTTAACCGAAACGGGATTTTAGATACGAACTTCTCATACAGAAATGAAACGACTGAGTTTACTTATTTTGTTCGCGGTGCTGCTTGCGTTGCCTGCCTTGTCGCAGCAAATCAGCGTGGAGAGTTTCACACCGCTTGAAAACGACCTGACAGCCAACACTGCCGGCACAATGAAAAAAGACCAGAACGGAAAAACCTGTGCCTTGATAAAAGTGGTGACCTCCGAAAGGCTTCAATTTCGACGTCGGAATACTCGGTGTCGTTGCTACAGAACAGAAAGTGGGAGAAATTTGGGTATACGTCCCTGAAAAGATAAGGTTCATTACGATTGCGCATCCACAATTGGGTGTTCTCCGCAATTATCCTATCCCTCAACAAGTTGAAAGCGCACGCACATACGAGCTGAGGCTTGTCACCGGCAAGGTGCACACCGTAATCGAGGAAGCACAGACCGACCAGTTTGTCGTGTTCCACATTTCACCAGCCGACGCCATACTCGAATTTGACGGGCAACCGCTGCTACTCGATGCCGAAGGCACTGCATCATACTTCAAGCCATTCGGAAAATATCAGTATCGCATCGAGCGCAAAGACTACCACACCGAGGTGGGTTCGGTGACGGTGACGGCAGAGAAAGCATCCGTCAACGTGAATATGCGACCGATGTTCGGATGGCTGGAAGTAAACAGCGCCAACGCCGGCTCCGACGCCAGGGTGTTTGTCGACGGCTCCGACCATGGCACATTGCCGCTGCACACGCTGCAACTGGGCAGCGGCAAGCACTTGCTGAAAATCATAAAGCCGCTTTACCATATTTTCCAACAGTCGGTAACCATCACCGACAACGACACTCTGCGCGTCAACGCAGCTCTGAAAAGCGACTTCCGAAACTACACCATCACCGGCGATGCCGACGCCGACATCTATATCAATCAAGAATACAAAGGTCACGGTTCGTGGAGCGGTCCGCTGGCATCGGGCACCTACCGCATCGAGCTGCGCAAGCCGAGCCACCGCACGACTATCCGGTCCATAACAATCAATGCCGACGACCTTTCGGCAAACGACATCATCTCGCTGCCCGCTCCAACACCAATCTACGGCTCTCTGAAAGTGACATCGTCGCCAATGGATGCCACCGTTGCAATCGACGGCAAGGTGATGGGCAAAACGCCTTTGTTCATCAAGGAAGTTCTAATAGGATCACACAGCGTGACGCTGAGCAAGGACGGCTACAAGACCGAAACTGCAACCGCCGACATCGACGAGCGCAAGACGTCGGAGCTTAACATCGTGCTCAGCAACGCCATCCGTGTGAAGTTCACGTCAAATGCGACATCCGTCGTGAACATCGACGGAAAATACATCGGACTGACTCCCTGCGACGCTTTGCTCACATGCACCAAACATGAAATCAGCATGAGCGCCGACAGATATCAGAGCCGCACGGAAACCATAGACATATCCGAAGGCTCAAGCCTCATCAGCTGGCAACTAAAGCCCAACTTCAAAAAGGTTACCATCTCATGCAACCAAAACGCGAATTTTTATATCGACGGCAAAATAGCGGGCAGCGGATATTCCATTTCAAGCGACATTGAATACGGTGAGCATTCCATTTCCGCATACTATGAGGGCAAGTCAAAAGAAACGACTATCACTGTGGCGGAAGGCAACGAAAGCTCCGTGGATTTCTCTTTCCGTAAGAAGCGTTACCATGAGAACTATGTCTCCAACGACGCTTTCTATATGGGAGCCATCTATCAATGTCTTAATTTTCAAGGCGCAGGAGCGATAATGGGCTTTTTTGCCGGAAAATTCAATATGGAAGTCAGTTTCATCGCCGGCAATGAATCAAAGGAGGTCGATTGGTACACATCGACAAATTCTCTTGCCCACACCTCCGACTTCAAGAACTGGCGTATAAACGGCAGAATAGGATGGGGACTCAGATGCGGCAATGTGGTGCGCATCACGCCTCAAATAGGAGCCGCTGTGCTGGCTCTTCAGGACAGGTCGAAAATCGACGACGAGACAGCACCATCGGCATGTTCGTTTACCGGATCTGTGCAGTTTGCCCTTGTTTATAAGAAACTGTGTCTGACCGTAACTCCGGAATACTACGTTCCCGTGGCTAAATCCGACGGAATGAAGGAACTTGTAAAAGTGTCTGACGCATACGACAAGGCATTAAAAGGCTTTGACCTTCAAGTCGGAATTTCTTTAATCTTCTAATCGCAAAACGACAATGAAAAGACTTTTCAGCATAATCCTGTCGGTTGCCGTCGCTTCTGTCTTTACTGCCTGCAAAGACGACTACGACGGATGGATTCCTGAAAATCCCGACAAACCGCACATCACAGAGATAATCTCGCCGACCGACATCAAAATTGAAGCGGCGGGCACACCTCAAACCGTAACAGTCGCTCTCAACGACGACTGGACAATCACCAACATCCCTTTCTGGCTGACTGTGTCGCCGACAAGCGGAAAAGCCGGAGAGAAAGTGACGGTAAACATCAGTGCGGAGTCAAACACAAAAAGCGTGTCGGAAAGAGGCGTGCAACTCTATGTGTCAACGATATTCAACACTCAATATATCGGTGTGACACAATTCGGCGTGCCGGAGTCTGGCATCCCCGATCTCAGTTTCTCTGCGACGGGAGGCCAGCAGACGTTCAGGCTGTTCCTCCACTCCGACTGGGAAATCACAAACATCCCGACATGGCTCCGCTTCTCGGCAACAAAAGGCTATGCCGAGCAGGAATACACCATCACTGTGACTGCCGAAGAAAACAGCACGACAAGTTCACGCACAGCGACATGCCGACTTTACCGCGGCAATTCAAACCAGTACGAGACTCTTTCGGCAAAACAGGATGCGCACTATCTAAAAATCAACGGCGAGGAATACTCAAGCAGTTTCAGCTTCTACTCGAGCACCGACATCGAGAAGGTGACAATCACTTCATCCGCCAATTGGACTGCCAAGGCCTCACAGCCGTGGATTGTACTTTCGCAGACGGAGGGCTTGCCTGGAGAAACAATCTTGACTATCTCAACGAAAAAGGCATCGACAACGAATTCAACTTCCGGACAGATTAATTTCTATATCGGTGACACTTATTTCAACACCATCTACACTTATATAGGATATTGACAACAATGAAACGTTTGCTGACATTCATAATAGCCGCAATCATATTCTTCCCCTGCGGAGCGCAAAGTTGGGAAGAAATCAAGAGCAGCCGGCAATACATCTACGGCGAGGGCTGGGGATCAAGCGATGCCGAAGCCGACAAGAACGCACTTGCCGACCTTATAAGCAAGATTTCCGTGCAGGTGCAAAGCTCGTTCACGCTGACGGAAGATGAGCTGAGCCACAACGGGCAGGTGGACGGCGAGACTTATGCCCGGTCGAAGGTGCAGACCTACTCACAAGCCACGCTCACCAACACTGAGAAAATCGTGATTGAATACGAGCCTGACGCACATGTGGGACGCTACATCCTGAAATCGGAAATTTCACGCATCTTCGAGGCGCGCCGACGACGCATCGACGAGATGCTCGGTCTTGCGGAGACTGCTGAAAAAAATGCAAAAATCGACGATGCGCTGCGCTATTACTATTGGGCGTATGCCATGCTGAAACGCTGCAGCATCCGAATGAGGTCAGGGACTCGAACAACCATCTGCTGTCAACATGGATTCCGGCCCAGATGAACGACATCTTTGACGGCATAAAGGTGAGACCGATGCGCAAGACGTCGGACAACGTGCTTGAGGTGGCGGTGACATACAAAGGCAAGCCTGTGGCAAGCTACGACTACACATATTTCGACGGACAGAACTGGAGCAACATCTACAGCGCCAAAGACGGACGCGGCGTGATCGAGCTAAACCCCGGCGCAATAACCGACAATCTGAGGCTGAAAAGCGAGTATGAATATCGCGGGGAGGCTCACATCGACAGCGAAATCGATGCGGTGATGTCGACCGTAAGAGGTCAGGCGTTCCGCAAATCATACATCAATGTCAGCGGCGACACCCCTTCAGTCGCTGCCACCCGTGAGGCCGAGGCGGCTATCGAGACCGCTCCGGTGACCAACGCCATTGAGTATTTATCAAACGACACAGAATACCGCAAAACAATCGACAAGGTGCTTGCCGCAATAACAGCCAAGGACTATGCGGCGGCTGAAAAATATTTCACGCCGCAGGGCGCCGAAATGTTCCGCAGTCTGATTAACTACGGACGTGCCCGAGTGCTCGACACCTCAGGACTGACGTTCTATCAGAACGGCGACCGCGTGGTGTGCCGCAATGCGAAAATGTCGTTTTCGTTCCGCAACGGCTTGCGCAAATCGTTTGTCGAGGACGTGGTGTTTACGTTCGACTCTAAAAAACGCATCGACTACATTGCTTTCGGTCTTGGCGAAAAGGCAGAACACGACATCCTCAACAACGACGAATGGAACGAAGCCACACGAAAGGCTTTGATGAACTTCCTTGAGAACTATAAAACTGCATTCGCACTGAAAAGAATCGACTATCTGCGAAACGTGTTTGACGACAATGCCGTGATTATTTCCGGGTGCGTAATCACCCCTGGTGGAAACCGATTTGCCGACAGCAACACGCATTATGCACAAAACCAGTATGTGCGCTACACGCGAGAGGGCAAGAACGAGTATATAGCACGCATGGCGCGCAGTTTTGCAAGCAAGGAGTTTATCAACATCCGCTTCTCCGACAACTCGGTCAAGAAACTCGGCAAGGGCATGGAGTCGTACGCAATCCAGATAAAACAGGACTATTACTCGTCAAACTACGGCGACACGGGCTACCTGTTTCTCTATGTGGACATAAACGACCCCGAAAATCCCATCATAAAGGTGCGCACATGGCAGCCTAAACCCGACCCGAAATTCAAGCTGATTGATGCCGGATATTTTTAAACTAACGATTTTTTTACTAACCAATAAATAAATGCATTATGAAAAAACTCATCGCATTGTGCCTCGTGCTGATTCTTACGGCACCGGCTTTAACTACAAACGCAGAGAGCAGTCTGCAAAAAGAACTGAACAAAGAACTTGTAAAGCAACTGAAAAAGAATTATAAGAAAAAGAAAAAAGAATTGGAGAAGGACAGATGGAAAATCTACGGTTCTTCAAAAACTCTTGAGGTTGCATTGCTTGAACACTACACAAAACTGTACAACGACGGCGAAGTGGCTGAGGAAATCATCGGTACTGCCGACAATTTCAAATCAAACAACGTCGGACGCCGTCAGGCTGTGACCAACGCCCAAGTGGCTTACGCCCAGAGAGCCGGCGCTCAAGTGAAGGCCCGCATCGTGGAGGACCTTGCGGCAAACTCTGCCGACATCAACGCTGAATTCGAGCATTTCTATGCCGCCTATGAGGCTCAGGTGCAGAAAGAAATCGGCGCTGAGCTCCAAGAGAGTTTCACCATCGTGCGCCCGCACACAAAAAGCAAGAAATGCAACACATACGACATGCAGGTTTTCTTCATCATCAGCGAGGACGCTGCCACACGCGCCCGTGTTCGCGCCTACGAAAACGCGCTGAAGGAATCGGAGGCGGCACAACGCTATGCCGACCGCGTGTCGCAATTCATTCAGGAAGGCATCTCTCCTTCTGCCCCTCAGAACTAATACTCTGTAGATGAAACGTTTGCTCATATTCGTCATTATCATGGGGGCGGCATTCCATTGCCACGCTCAGGATAATGACGATTTTGAATCATTCCGCAGCGGCCTGATGGACAGATTCCAGTCGTTCAGGCAGGAGGTGCTGACTGGATACACTGATTTCCTGCGAACTGCATGGGAGGATTTCAACGTGTTCCGCAGCGAAAGCCGCGACAGTAAGCCGAAGCCACGCACTGCCCCTACTGTCGACTCGCCGTCTCCACAGCCAACGACACCGGAACCGCCGGCAAATCCGACACCGGCAGCCACTCCGCCCGCTCCCGGCCCTGCGCCTGCCGTACAAAACAACATTACGCTTGATTTCTACGGCACACGGCTTATGTTGCCGGCACTGAAAGTGGCTGCGCTCCGCTCTTCCGACAACAATGGCGTCGCCGATTTCTGGCAGGCTCTCGACAGTCAGGGTCTTGGCTCCAAGACTGGCAATGCCCTGAAAGAAATTGCCGAACGCCATCGCTTCAACGACTGGATGAAGCTGAAACTTGTGGAAACCTACGTGGCAAACCAACTGTCGACGGCATCTGCCGACACGCGCACCGCCATGCGCCAATATCTGCTATGCCACACAGGCTACGATGTGCGCGTGGCTCAAAACGACGGGTGTCTGGTCTTGCTTGTGCCATACTCCACCACCATCTACAGCAGCAGTTACATTGATGTCGACGGGAAGCGGTTCACGTTGGTTTTCGACGCAAAGTCGGGACGCACCACAGCCTGCGGAAGCGTGCGCACCTACCGTCTGCCGGGCGAGCGCAACGCGGGAGGTCGAATAGACCCCGTGTTCCGACAAGCTCCGAGGGTAACGGAGTCGATGGTTTCTGTAAAACTAACCGACAAAAAGACATCTGTGGCATGCAATGTCAACGCAAACCTCGCCAAACTTCTTTACGACTATCCACAGATTCCGCTGATTGAATATTCCCGCTCATCGCTGCAGCCGTCGTTCCGCAAGGAGCTGACATCGCAGTTACGGCAGACAACAGCCGGGATGACTCCGGAAGCGGCTGTAGGCACCCTGCTGAACCTCGTGCAACACGCTTTCAAATATGCCACCGACCAAGAGCAGTTCGGATTTGAGAAGCCCCTCTTCCCCGAAGAGTCAGCAATCTACGGCACCAACGACTGCGAAGACCGCGCGTTGCTGTTCAGTATGCTCATAAGGCAAGTGACGGGGCTCGACTGCCTGCTCGTCGAGTATCCCGGGCATGTGGCGTGCGCCGTGCGCCTGCCTGAATATCAAGGCAACGGCACCTGCTACTCGTTTGAAGGCCACCGCTACGTTTTGGCAGACCCTACATTTGTCGGTGCAAAAATCGGGATGTGCATGCCCGCCTACCGCGGCTCTCAGCCAAAACTTTCCAAACTTGACTGATGCCCTACAGCATACCCCACAAAAAAGGTCGCGCCCCACATGGAGACGCGACCTTTTTTATAATTAACTCTATTACAATTGTCTACTTATACGGCATTACCGCTATCAAATCCGCGAACTTCTCTGCCGCATCCTGCATAGGCTTTGAAAGCATCGTCTTAAGGATAGGATTCAAATCGATTTTCACCTCCACATGCGCATTGGTGGTTTCCGGAGCGCCGCCGTCGGCCAGACACACATCAATGGAAAGAGGGAAAGGCGAGCTTACCGTTTCCAGATGCACCTTCTCGTTCTCAACACCATTGGCGATTCTGAATGAAACATCGCCCACCGGTTTTGCCTCCAAAGTTATCACATCTCCGTCAATGCGGATGTTGCCCACCTGCTGCTTCAAATCGTCGGTCACATTGTCTGCAATCCCCTTGAAACTCTCAGGGTTGTTGAGACGTGAATAAATCAAGTCACGACCCGCCGACACGATTCTTTCAGAACTCTTGAATGTAGCCATAGGATTGTTTTATTCGTCGACAGTTGTTGTAGGCGTCCAGTTTTCAGGATCCTGTCGCCACAATTTCAATGCCTCGAGATCAGCCTCCTTGATATAGTTGATTTTCAATGCCGCATCGAGCATCGCTGTATAGTTACCGAGAGTAAGCAGTTTGACACCGGCTTTCTTGAAATTCTCTTCAGCCAACGGGAATTGATATGTAAAGATGGCAAGCATACCGACAACCTCCGCGCCAGCGTTGCGCACTGCCTCTACGGCTTTCAGGCTGCTGCCGCCTGTCGAAACAAGGTCCTCGATAACCACCACCTTCTGTCCTGGCTTAAGGTTGCCTTCGATAAGGTTTTCCAAGCCATGGTCTTTTGGTGACGAGCGCACATAGATATATGGCTTGCCGAGAGTATCGGCCACAAGAGCACCGAGAGCGATGGCGCCGGTTGCCACACCTGCCACAACTTCCGCATCAGGAAAATTCTCGATAATCAATCGGCTCATCTCCACTTTCAAGAAACTGCGGGTTTCTGGATACGACAAAGTCTTGCGGTTATCGGTGTAAATCGGCGAGTTCCATCCCGACGACCAAGTAAACGGATTATCTGGTTGTAGTTTGATTGCGCTGATTTTCAGCAATTTCTCTGCTAAGATACTTTCCAATTTTTTCATAAGGCAATAAATAGTTATGCTATTAAGACAAGATAGATTCCACATCCACCCTATTTTGTGTGCAAAGATAGTGCAAGGTGAGCGAAAAAGAAAGGAACTTGTTCATTTTCTTTTTCCGAACCGCAGCCTATCTTATCAAAAGATAGTGCAAGGTGAGCGAAAAACCGAGCAAACCGAGCGAAAAATGAAGTTTACTTCAATTTTTCCGAGGTGCAGCCGGTTTTCTCAAAAAAGAAAGGAACTTGTTCATTTTCTTTTTCCGAGCCGCAGCCTATCTTATCTCACATTAGAAATTTCCGGAAGATCAAGAATTTCTCCAAACGCTATTATTCCTTGCGTTCAGGCACCACCACATCATCGACCACTGCGTCGGGTTTCGGCTGCAACACATCTTTTTTTGGCTTGTCGCGATGGAGCGGCAACGTGTATGCCACCGACAAACTTACGTTCAAATGATTGTCGCGCACGCCATAGCCAGGGATATAGTAAGGCCGCGAATTGGGCGAATCCTTGACGGAAAACGGGAAATTGTAGCGCACCGACCATCCCATTGAGAAATTTTTAAACAGTTCAACCTGAATGCCTACCACTGCCTCGCCCCAGAACGCAGAGCTGCTTTGCCCGCGCAAGTCAAACGTCGACGGGTCCTTGCCCCAATAGCCATTGTCGACAGTGATGCCGGTAACGTCATAGTTAAACTTTGACGCAGCAAAGCGCACACCGGCATACAGCTGATATTTAGGGTCTTTAGCATAAAGGAAATTGTAGTTCATTCCGATTTTGCCATACAAAGCAAGTTTACTCTTATATGTAAATTACCGTCCTCAGGAGAGCAGTCGGCTTGTCCGAAACCCACTTCCGCCACCGGGATATAGCGGTTTCTGATATTCACTGCCGCCCACACGTCGCCATCGCCATAGTCCTGACCGAGCGCACGCATCAGAGGCCCCCAAAAGTTGACACCAAGCGTGACTCCCATCAGCGTCGGGCGATATACGCGTTTCGACGCACGCTCGATTGAATCGCGGCGCAACGAGTCGAGCGTCAACGAGTCGGTGCGCAGGAATTTCAGCTTCTCCTGGCGCCGTATCTCCTTCAGCTCCTCCTTCGTCACAGGCTTCAGCTCGTCGGTCGACGCCACCGGAGTCACCTTGCGTTGAGCCACTGCCACAACAAGCGTCAGCAGCAGCACCGCAATCACAGCCAGCCGCCTCATTGTGCGCCGGCCTCCCCTGTCCGGAAGAATATCTTGATATTTTCAGTGTTGGTGTTGTCTATACGCCGCTGCGGCACTTGGATGGAATCAATCAGATTGTGCGACACGCTGTAGTCCGTGACGTCAAACACATAAAACGCACCGCAGTCCTTGGAGTAGAAAAACGGCACACGGTCGTAGCTGACCGTCACCGTGTCGGTTATGCCCTCCAAATCCTGCTGGTTATACTGAATCACAAAGCGCGAGCAATCAGCGTCGACATCAAACGGCAGATACACCTGCTTGGTCGACGACTGGTTGCGGATAATCGCCGAATCGCCAGGAGCCCCGATGCCATAGACCGTCAGCGAGTCAATCGCAATCGAACGCTTCGTCTGCGATGAATAAAACCCTGCCAACGGAAGGCTTGAAGAATTCTCCTCACAGCCGTTGTTGCTGCACGACGCCATCCACACAATCACACCGATCGACAACGCCAGCAATATGTTGCGCAAAGCCGTCATACTCCCGTTAAATCTCCTCACGAATTTGATAATTGTTGCGTCCCTCGGCATTCCGGGCAATCAGCTCGCCGATAAATCCGGCAAGGAAGAACTGCGAACCCAGCAGCATCATCGTCAGAGCGATATAGAAATACGGAGAGTCGGTAACCAGACGGTAAGGCATACCGCTATACATCGCACACAACTTCATCGAGCCAACCACTATCGCTGAGATAAAGCCGATTAGAAACATTATTGAGCCGAGGAAGCCGAAAATATGCATCGGCTTTCCGCCGAACTTGGAAATGAACCACAGACTCAGCAAGTCAAGATAACCGTTGACAAAACGGTTCAAACCAAACTTCGTAGTGCCATATTTGCGGGCCTGATGGTGCACCACCTTCTCACCGATACGTGCAAAGCCCGCATTCTTGGCAAGATAAGGGATATAGCGGTGCATCTCGCCATAAACCTCGATGTTTTTAACCACATCCTTGCGATAAGCCTTCAGACCGCAGTTGAAATCGTGCAGATTCTTGATGCCGCTCACCTTGCGCGCCGTGGCATTGAAAGCTTTGTAGGAATCGTCTTCGACAGCGGGTCGTAGCGCTTCTGCTTCCATCCCGACACAAGGTCGTAGCCATCCTCCATAATCATCCGATAAAGTTCCGGAATCTCGTCAGGACTGTCCTGAAGGTCGGCGTCCATAGTAATCACCACATCGCCCTCGGCACGCTCGAATCCCACGTTAAGCGCCGGCGACTTGCCATAGTTGCGGCGGAAACAAACACCCTTCACAGCCGCACTCTTGGCCTTCAAGTCGTTGATAACCTTCCACGAAGCGTCGGTCGAGCCATCGTTGACAAAAATAATCTCATACGAGAACCCGTTGGCTTTCATCACGCGTTCAATCCAAGCCTCCAGTTCAGGCAGCGATTCCGCCTCATTATACAGCGGAACTATAACAGATATATCCATAAATTCTTTCTTGTACGTACAGTCTGCAAAATTAGCATTTCCCATCGTAACAAAAAAATCGATTGCCGTTTTTTGAAAGTTTTTTTGATTATAGCCGCCCTCTGTCGAAGCATATCGTCATTTTCGCCGGTCAAAGCCGCCCGCCCGACACCTTTTCGCCTCCAAATCCACCGACAAAAAAACAAGCACCCCCGCAAACGTTAAAAACTTCTCCTCAACACCAATTTTCCAATCGTTTTTTTCCTTAATCTTAGTTTATTTACCTACCTTTATGGTCGAATTATAACAATCCTATCAAAAGAAAGTCTATTGGTTTAATCTAACCTCTAACATCGAAGTGAAACAAATGGGTAATGAAGTCAATACAATAAAAGAGCGAAAGGTCGTTCTTCCAAAATGGTTAGACACCTTAATATTTGATAATTTGTCGGCAAGCTATTGTCGGCAAAATAAAGATATGGTAGTTCTCGAGTGGAGTCTTGACGATATAAAAAAATATTTAGGAACTTATTTTCCGAGAAGTTATGCCGAATCTTTTTGCATATTCAGTAATTTCTTTTCAAAAGAGAAAAATGTATATGAGAATAGCCAAGAACTATCTATTTTTGACTTTGGTTGTGGTACTGGTGGTGAACTAATCGGTTTTATCATGGCTGTCACAAAGCAATTGCCCAATATAAAGAAATTTAAGATAAGAGCATTGGATGGAAATACGTATGCACTAAGGCTTCTTGAATGTATATTAGAAAAGACTGCCAAAGTTTTATGTTTAGATATTGAGAGCAACCTAATGCCTGTCATTATTGACGATTTCTATGATATGCAAGTTGTTGAACAGATAATCACACAGTCATACGATTTCGTCATTTCGTTCAAAGCTATTTGTGAATTTGTTACAAACAGCAGTTTGAACAACAAAACCCTTATGAGCATATAATAAACGTATTTATGTCTAAGTTATCATCTAAAGGTATCATATGTTTGGCTGACATCACTTCATTTAATGAAGTTTCTCAAGACTGGCTGCCTGTCATGTTAGACAACGCATCTAAAGCCTGCAATATTGATATTATATATCGAAATGGCGGCTTCAATGAAGATTATCACATTACACATACACATCACAAAAATGATACCAGTAAAATTGCTTGGAGAATTTATAAAAACAAAAATTGATGCAATATGAAAGGATTGGATGATTAAAGAATCTGAACTTGATGAAGACCAGATAAAGGTGCTAATGGCAACATTAGACAAATCATGCATAGTTGCCGGGTGTGCAGGTAGCGGAAAGTCTATTTTGGCACTGATAAAAGCCCAACGTATCCAAAAGGAACGTGGAAATAACTATAAAGTTATAGTTTTTACGAAGGCATTGTGTCACTATATGAACACAGGCAGGAAAGAACTTGGTCTTCGTAATGAGTTCTATTACCATTGGCATTGGAAAAATCGGATGAACTGTTCCCCAGCAGACTATATAATAGTAGATGAGATTCAAGATTTTGACAAAGATGAAATTTCTGAATTCATTTCTGCCACAAACAAAAATTTCTTCTTCTTTGGAGATACTGCTCAGTCTATATATGAAGGACTAAATCCACAGTTCCTGTCGATGATATTAGATTGGAAATGTCTTTACCCAGCTCAAAGGCAAAGAACTTTGAATTGTTTCGAAATTATCGTCTTCCATTGCCAGTAGCAAAAGTTGCTTATAAAGTAGGAGTAGATGTTGGAGCTTTTGATGAAAAAACATACAAAAGTCCAGAAACGGCAATGCCAAGATTCATCAAATATGATAGCCAAAATGGGCAAATTGAAGCTATTCATAGAATAATTAAGAAAAACGATCTTGAAGATGTTGCCATTCTATTACCTCATAATGAGGATGTTATTAATACACATAGACAACTATCAGCTCTTGGAGGAAACTACGAAATGAGATACAACGATAGAGAAGATTGTAGAAACAGCAAAGATACATTAGATTTTGATTCTACGAATCCAAAGATAATGACTTATCATAGTGCAAAAGGACTCCAGTTTGAAGCCGTCTTCTTGCCATTTATCGAAAATTTTGAAGAGGTAGATGAGCATGGAAATTCTTCAAGAAAAGCTCTGTATGTAGCTATGACGAGGACATATAGGTATTTATATGTTATGTATACAGATTGCTTGCCCTCCCCTTTATCTTGCATAGATAAGAATTTGTACAAAGAAAATGAAGTTGACACTGTTGAAGATTGGTAATTATGAAATTATATATTCCGACAACATCTTTGAATTTCAATAATATCCTTTCTACAGAAAGCATATCGCCAAAAGGGTTTTATGCTTCACGTGATTTTGGATATTCACGTTGGTTCTCAATCCCTGAGAACGACATTGATGGAGCAATTCTTCTATATGAATCCCCTGCAGTACTCGTTCGTCCAAAATCTGATTTGGAAGACCATTCTCTTTTGATTGAGATTGACACAGACGAAGATTTTCCTGTTGCAAAGAAGGGCATTAGATATTCCAAACATTCTATTTACCTGAATCCTTGGAATACAAAATTTATTTTCCAGAGCGAGATGGATCAAACTGTGGCATATTCTCTTTCTGACAGTAGTTTGGAAACGAAGATGCTTCGTCTCTATAATAACAAAATTATAGTAGCTTCAGTACAAGGTTCATTCCCAACTATGGAAGGTATTTCCATGGATTTCACCATTGAGGATTCTTATATTGAGAAAGACCGACAAATAAACAGAATCAAGGGACTTCTTTATGGATATTACATAGGAGTATGCTTGTCTTCATCAAATGATGATATAGAGCAAATTAATATCCTTAAAGAAATTCAAAATATTTTCGCTGCAGTTGTATCAAGTGTGGAAAGAAATCCTTCCAAAGTCCAAATGGAAATTGGAATACCTATTTACATCTTATACAAAGAAAGAACCTCTTTATCAAGAATTATTGGGCGAAATTGAGAATGTCGAGAAATTGAACCATGTGCTTGCTATTCTTCAAAAATATGGCATAAAAGCTATGCTTGATTGGAGGAAGATTGTAAACAAACTTCAATATGATTCAGGAGAGCCAAACTATGCAATTTCTTGGGTAAAATCAGAAATTAGCAATTTGCGGAAAAAAATGGCTTCATATAACACACTTTTATCCCCTGAAGCAGAGGAAATAATCACAAGTAATGGTAAAATTTCCAAGGTTTCATCAATTGTGAACAATGAAGAAAATCAACTTTATATTTCATGGGTTAATAACGTACTCATTAATTTTAACGGGAAAGTAAGTTCTAACAGAGCTGAACTTGCTGATGCTATAACGAAGTCTGCCATTGATACATTGGGAGACAAGTGGACTAATTCGTCAATTCGAACATTCTTAAATCAATTAAGAAGACATGTAAGAGGAGAGGAGTTTACCCAGCCTTGGGATAATGGAGTCTTGTCGTCTATCGCAGCTGTGATTTCTAAGGGTGACGATTGGGAAAATTTATTAAATTTCATGCAATCAAAAGGCATGACAGATTATCGTATTGCTTTCTCATTTTATGGGATATTGAATGGGTTTGCTAATCTGACTCGTGATTTTACAGATATACTACTCAATCAAAAGAGCATTTATGTTGCAGAGATATATCGTGAATTCTATGGACAACTTCATGGAATAACAATTGACATTAACAAAATATCAAACATTGAAGATCAAAAAGAAAAACACGAGGATTTCATTAAAGAGCCTCATGAAATGCTTGTCACAACGCCTAAAGAACAGGCAGAGAATAATGCCTTAAGAGAACAGCAATGCAAAGAGATATGGGAGTTTTTCAATAATTCACCTGGAATCCCGAAAAGTGGCAACAAAAAAGAAAAATTAAAAGAAGGATTACACCTGTGTCTAAAAAGATATACAGGAGAAATAAACCTTTCTCAATTTATTATGGATTTAAACGACTTTGATGAATATGGTTGGAAGAAATCTAACAAGCCATGGAAATCAATTCAAGAACGTTTTTGTCCAGATTATAATGCTCGAGTTGGAACCCAAAAGGGTATAAGCAGAAAAGCAAAAGAAACTCCGTCATTATTTGATAGTATAAAGGAAAGTAATCAACAGACCTCCCCAACTGCAAGTATAGCACAAACTATGGACTTAGAACAGAATATGTCACACTCAATTCGGGAAGATGAAAAATCCAATGCTTTTCGTAATGGAAAGTCCATTCTTGGAAACACAACATGGATAAACGAATGTGCTTCTATAATTTCTGATTCACGTGCGAGAAAACAGTTTTGTGAAGATATGGAATGGTTTGTTGGAAATCATCAGGAAACATATAAAGATAAGAAAGGGTATTATGCAGGACATGATTGTACAAATGGGCGTGTAATTGAAAGGTTGAAAGTTTACATGGAGAATAAACTTAAGCCACGACATGAATATATGCGATGGCTTGCAGAAATCTATGTAAAGATTCCTATCAACAATATAATAGATTATATATCGAAACTGTATGGCAATTGAAAAAATTAATATATGTACTGATTCTGGTAAAATAGTTGAGGCGACAACTCCTGTCATTATTTCCGCCAGCCGTTCAACAGATATACCAGCCTTTTATACCAAGTGGTTTTTCAACCGCTTGGCTAAAGGCTATTGCGCTTGGTACAATCCATTCAATCAGCAAAAGATGTATATCTCTTTCAGTAAGTGTAGGGTCATTGTCTTTTGGACGAAGAACCCCAAACCAATAATTCCTTATCTTCATATATTGGATGAAATGGGTATTCATTATTACTTCCAAGTGACACTGAATGACTATACAAAAGAAGGATTTGAGCCTAATATTCCTTCTGTAGAAGAGCGCATTGAAACATTCAAAATATTATCAGACACAATAGGCAGGGAAAAAGTCATTTGGAGATTTGACCCTTTGATTATCACTTCAACCATCGGACCACGAGAATTGCTAACAAGAATATGGCATATCGGAAACAAACTGAAAGGCTACACAAATAAATTAGTTTTCAGTTTTGTTGACGTAAAAGCATATCGTAAGGTTCAGAACAATCTTGTGAAGGAAACGGTTTTCTTCACAAAGGAAGATGTTGAAAATGCAGAAGCTAATTATGCCCAAAGAATAGAGATTGTACAAGGACTTAAGAAAATTCGAGAAGCATGGCATGACCAAGGTTGGGATGTTGAAATGGCAACGTGTGCTGAAGACATCGACCTTGAGTCCTACGGCATCGAGCATAATCGCTGTATTGATGGTGAACTGATGAAACGTATTTTTGCAGATGATGAAGAATTGGTTTACTATCTTCATACTCTAAAATGGCCAGAACGTGACATATTTGGAAATCTTCCACCGATTCCGAACAAAGAAAAGAAAGTTAAAGATACAGGACAAAGAAAAATTTGTGGATGCATGGTAAGCAAAGACATTGGTATGTACAATACTTGCCGCCATTTCTGCGTATATTGTTATGCAAATACAAGTAAAGAGTGTGTATTGAAAAATGCTGAAAAACATAACGAAAATAGTGAAAGTATCATAGATTAATTTATGCTTGAACACGAATTACAAAAATACCTTCGCCGCGAGTATCCACAAGAGAATGCTTGCTTAACAAGCAAACGATAGGATACATCCGCTTTGAATTCAAGAAAGGATGAGATCCGATAATCACATATAACTATTTTTTCTGAGCGTTTATTTGCGCCTATTCCACTGCTGTTTCTTTGAAAAATGGCAGTTTAAGAGTAACTTTGCCCCGAGTAAACCAAAAACGATGACAACAACTAAAAAACGGGTGGCTGCGTTCGATGTGCTGAAGGGCATCGCCATATATCTGGTGGTGATGGGGCACGTGCTGACGATGTGCATACGCGACATCGACAGTGCGGTGCTGTTCAAGCTTGTTGGAGAAATACATATGCCGATATTTTTCTTTATCAGCGGCTATTTCACCTATAAGCTTACCGGCAACGGTGATTTCGCCAGGCCCAATCTGCGCAAACGCTTCTGGCAGCTTATCATACCGTTTCTGGCAGTAAGTGCGCTGTGGATGTGGTATTTTCCGCACAGCCGTCTGCAATCGCCCTTGTCGCAGTCGTGGCCGCAACTTCTCACCACGTATTGGAAAGACGGCTATTGGTTTACGCTGGCTCTGTTTGAGGTGGTGCTTGTCTATGCCGGCATAAGCCGTCTGATGGCTGCCGCGCGACGCTTGTGGATGCAGGTTGCCATACCAGCCGCCGCATATCTGGCGTTGATTCTTGTGTCGCCCCTTATTTCCGACCCCGCCGCAAACTTCGACCCCGTAGGCATCGGACTGCTCACACAGTTTTTCCCGGTGTTTATGATGGGAGTGTTCGCCCGCAAATATTCCGACGCGTTCCGCCGCATGGCTACACAGCCGTGGGTTGCCACAGCGGCTGCCGTGGCGGCGTTCGGCACGTGGTATTATTCCGTATACACGTGGGAGTTTCCTGCCCTACCGGCATGGTGCCCGTTTGTGGCGCAGCCCGTGCTCCACGCCTCGCTGATGATCGTGGTGTTCGGGATGGTCTACCGCAGCGACGTTGAGACGTTTGCCTCGACGTGCGCCGGACGCTGGCTGACTCTTCTCGGCAACGAGAGTCTCGGCATCTACCTGCTCCACTACTTTTTCCTCTTCCCTCTCACACCGCTTCAGGAGCCTATGCGCATGCTTGGGCTCACGTTTATGCCGTCGGTGATGGTGTCGGCGTTTTTCGCTTTCTTCATCATTCTTGCAGCGCTTGGAGCCAATTGGGCGATAGGGAAAAACAGAGTGTTGGCATTCCTTTTGATTGGTAAAACTGTAAAAAAAGATATAAATGAATATAGCGATTGTTGGTTCTGGATATGTAGGTCTTGTTTCGGGCGCATGCTTCGCCGAAGTCGGCGTCGACGTGACCTGTGTCGACATCGACGAGAAAAAGATTGCAAACCTTAGAAACGGCGACATCCCCATCTACGAGCCTGGGCTCGATGACTTGGTCAAGCGCAACGTGGAGGCAGGACGCCTGCATTTCACCACCCGTCTTGAAGACGTGATCGACACGGTGGAAGTGGTGTTCAGCGCCGTCGGCACCCCTCCCGACGAGGATGGCAGCGCCGACCTTCGCTACGTGCTTGAGGTGGCGCGCACATTCGGCCGCAACATCAACAAATACGCTCTGCTCGTCACGAAGAGCACAGTGCCTGTCGGCACTTCCCACAAAATCAAAGCCGCCATCCGCGAGGAGCTGAAGCGACGCGGTGTCGACGTACCGTTTGAGGTGGCGTCAAATCCGGAATTTCTGAAGGAAGGCGCGGCGATAAAAGACTTCATGTCGCCCGACCGTGTGGTAATCGGCATCGAATCGGAGCGTGCGCGCAAAGTGATGGAACGCCTCTACCGTCCGTTCCTGCTCAACAATTTCCGCGTGATATTCATGGACATCGCATCGGCGGAAATGACCAAGTACGCAGCCAACTCAATGCTTGCCACGCGCATCTCGTTCATGAACGACATCGCCAATCTGTGCGCTCTTGTCGGAGCCAATGTCAATATGGTGCGCAAGGGCATCGGCGCCGATGCCCGTATCGGCACAAAGTTCCTCTATCCTGGCTGCGGCTACGGCGGATCGTGCTTCCCCAAAGACGTGAAAGCCCTTATCCACACCGGTGCGGAGCATGGCTACCGCATGCGCGTAATCGAGGCAGTGGAATCGGTCAACGAGCGTCAGAAATCAATCGTCTACGACAAGCTCTCCGCTTTCTTCGGCGGCGACCTGCGCGGCAAGCGCATAGCCCTGTGGGGACTGGCGTTCAAGCCTGAGACCGACGATATGCGCGAGGCTCCGGCACTGGTTGTCATCGACAAGCTGGTTGAAGCCGGCGCAGAGGTGGTGGTCTACGACCCTGTGGCAATGGACGAATGCCGCCGGCGCATCGGCAACCGTGTGGCTTATGCCCGCGACATGTATGACGCCGTGGTCGATGCCGACGCCCTTGCCCTTCTCACCGAGTGGAAACAGTTCCGCCTGCCTTCATGGGGCGTGGTGAGCCGTGCGATGCGCGGCAACGTCATCGTTGACGGACGCAACATCTACGACGAAGCCGAACTCTCAGAGGAAGGCTTCATCTACCACTGCATCGGAAAGTAAAGGCTTATGCGGCAACCGCCGCGCTTTCGAATCAATCGGCTGGCGCAGCGGGGTTAATTTAGCCAAAATCGGTCATTAGAAATTGGCTACTAACGCCTTTCCAACAACCGATTTTAAGCATATCTTGCAACTTTTTTCCACTGTTTGATATGCGAATTTGCAACTTTTTTCCAGGCGATGCCCGAAAATTCATAGCGTCGGCTCGGAAACAAGACGGCGTACAGCGTCATAGTCGGTCGGAGCAAACCAATGCATGCCGGCGTCCTTGGCATACCACGTAAGTTGCTTCTTGGCGTAGACGCGCGTGTTTTTCTGCAGCCGCGCCACGGCAGTCGGGAAATCCATCGTGCCGTCGAAATAGGCAAACATCTCCTTGTAGCCTACGGTGTTGAGCGAATTGAGGTGGCGCAGCGGATAGACGCGGCGAGCCTCCTCGACAAGCCCCTCCTCCACCATCTTCTCAACGCGCCGGTTGATGCGGTCGAAAAGCTCCTGCCGCGGCAGGTTCAAACCAATCTTTACAATTCTGAACGGCCGCTGCTTCACAGTGCCCGTGCGCAGAGACGAGTAAGGCTTTCCCGACTGCAGACAGATTTCCACCGCATGCGCCACGCGCTTCACATTGTTCAAGTCTACCTGCTCATAGTATACGGGGTCGAGCCTGCGCAGCTCCTCACGCATAGCGTCGGCACCATCCTCGGCAAGCCGGCGCGCCACGTCGCGGCGCACGTCGTCGCTTATCGTGGGCAGTTGGTCGATGCCCTTACACACTGCGTCGACATACATCATCGAACCTCCGCACATCACCACATAG
Organism: Bacteroidales bacterium; assembly: GCA_022009815.1. Taxonomy (GTDB): domain Bacteria; phylum Bacteroidota; class Bacteroidia; order Bacteroidales; family Muribaculaceae; genus Limisoma. The sequence continues at coordinate 1,896,802 of CP091725.1, read as the reverse complement.
TCATGGGTCAGGAACAAGCGTCCGATCACCGCCAACGCGTCCTCCTCAAACTGCGCTGCGCTGTAGTATTCGTCCAAACCGAGGATTCCGACAAAGTGATGGCGCACAGCGGCAAGCTCGTCGGCTGTAGGGGCGGCAGTCCCGATGGGAATGTCACGAAAAATCTGGCGCGAGTCCGCCGACACGATTTCCGTGCCGAGGTCACGCGCCAGACGTATGGCAACCGCCGTTTCCCACCCCCGTGGGTCCAGTAATCACTACGAGAGTTTTCTGCGGCATACAGCGTTTTTCTTTATCGTTGAGCCACGAGTTTGCAAATTTCCACAACCACATCGGTTGCTTTCTCCATTGAAGGAATCGGCACAAACTCATAGCGGCCGTGGAAGTTCAGTCCGCCGGCAAAGATGTTGGGACAAGGCAGCCCCTTGAACGACAGCTGCGCGCCGTCTGTGCCGCCACGGATAGGCTGCACCTTCGGAGCCACATCGGCATTTTCCATAGCCTGCTTTGCGATGTCGACAATATACATCACCGGCTCGATTTTCTCACGCATATTGTAGTATTGGTCCTTGATTTCTATCGATGCGCAACCGGGATACTCATGGTTCACCTTGCGCACAAGATGCTCAAGTTCCTTCTTGCGGCGCTCAAAGCGGTCGCGGTCGTGGTCGCGGATAATGTAAGTCAGCTTCGACTCCTCCACCGTGCCCTCAAAGCCGATAAGGTGATAGAATCCCTCATAGTCCTCGGTGTGTTCCGGAGTTTCCCACCGTGGCAACATGATGCTGAATTGGTTGGCGATGCGGATAGAGTTTATCATTTTGTGCTTGGCATAGCCCGGATGCACATTGCGTCCCTTGAACGTAACCTTAGCCGACGCTGCGTTGAAATTCTCAAACTCAAGCTCGCCTATTGCTCCGCCGTCCATCGTGTAAGCCCAGTCGGCGCCGAAACGCTCCACGTCAAACTTGTGCGCACCCAGACCGATTTCCTCATCGGGATTGAACGCGATGCGGATGTCACCGTGCTTGATTTCCGGATGAGCCTGCAGATATTCCACAGCAGTGATAATCTCAGCGACACCCGCCTTGTCGTCGGCTCCGAGCAGCGTCTTGCCGTCGGTCACGATAAGGTCCTGACCCTTGTATTCGCAAAGCTCAGGGAAATCGGCAGGCGAAAGCACCACATTGCTGTCTTTGTCGAGCACGATGTCGCCGCCCTCGTAAGCCTTCACGATGCGCGGGTTGACGTGGCGTCCCGACATGTCGGGCGACGTGTCGAGATGGGCGATGAATCCCACAGTAGGCACTTTCTTGTCAATGTTGCCCGGAAGAGTGGCCATCAAATAGCCATTCTCGTCGAGCGATATGTTTTCAAGTCCCATTGACTGCAGTTCCTTTTCAAGAGCCTGGGCAAAAATCATCTGTCCCGGAGTAGATGGTGTAAGATTGGTAAGTTCGTCACTCTGAGTGTCGAACTTGACATAATTTAAAAATCTGTCGACAACATTCATATCTGTTGAGTTTTTCTGATTTCAAGATGTTAATTGCGTCGCGCTAACGACATTGCAAAGGTACAACATCTATTGCACAAAACTACCCCGCCGACAATGTTTTTTAATGCCGCAACGCAGTTTTATGCTCCAAAAAATTTGCGACATAGGAAAAATTTGCAAATTTGCAGTCTAAACAATGGGAAAGGCCTGCAACAACCTTGATTTACTACAGGCAACCAACGTTTTTTTACAACTCTTTACTTGATTTATCAATGCTGACATCTCAGGACATATATCGAGAAGGCGCCCATAACGGTGTGTATATGGGTCTGTTTCTGGCTGTTGTATCGGTGCTGTCGTTTCTCAGCGACCGCAACTCGCTGCTCGGCATCATCGCTATGCCTATGCTCGTCTGCGTGCCGGCAATCCACTTCTCGCTGCTGCGCTCCGCCTACCGCAAATACGGCTTAGACGCATCGTTTTCAGCGCTATGGATGCTCGGCATCACAATATTTGTCGGAGCATCGATGATTTGCGCGCTTGCCACCTACTGCTACCTCGACTTCGCCGACCCCGACTTTTTCTACCGCACTGCAACTGCAATGATGGAAATCATGAAAGGCCGCCCGGAGATGGCCGAAACCTACAAGACTTTCAAAGTGATGGTCGACGGCGGACTGCTGCCGTCAAACATCGAATTCTGCATACAAATGATGATGCTCACAATTTTCAGCGGCTCGCTGCTGACGATTGTCCTCATCCCGCTCGTGAAGCTGCGGTTCAGAGGCTTCAACAAAAGAAACTTCCAATAACAATTTATCCCCCAATAATTAGACTATGAAAAAGCAATTTATTCTCATCATTGCTGCCGTCGGCTGTCTGCTTACGGCAAGCTACGCTGTCGCCGACAACCAACCGACCGACGACATTTATGCCACCGAGAAAACTCCGACTCTGACCAAAGAGCAGAAGAAAGCGGAAAAAGCACGCAAAAAACGCGAAAAAGAAATCAAAGACTCAATCAGTTTCGAACTGGCGAAAAAAGCCGTGGAGGAAGGACGCTTTGTAATCACTGCCGACCAGATTCGCGGCAAGCACGGACGCACCGTCAACGTGAACCGCACCACCAACTTCGTCCTCGTGCAGGGCGACACAGCCGTTGTACAGTTTGCTCTTGAAGGCATTGTCAACAGCCCAAACGGCATAGGCGGACTTACCGTGGAGGGACGCGTGACAAAAAAACGCATCGACTACGACAAACGCGGAAATCTGAACTACACGATGTATGTGACCGGCACTGCCCTTTCCGCCGACGTGACGTTCACTCTGCCCAAAGGCTCAACCCGCTGCAGCGCTACCGTAAACTCAAATTTCAGCAGCGACCAGCTGACATTCTCCGGTGAGCTGTGCCCGTATCGCTCGAACGTGTATCAAGGATGGACTTTCAAATAACGCTTGTCTGAAAACAAAAGCTCAAAATCGACAGGTTCGATAAATAGAGAATTTGTCGTAAATCCAATAAAATATGGATTTACGACAAATTCCTCAAAAAGAAGCTCTTCCCGGAAATATTATCATATTATCGAATAAAAATAATGGTGAGTTTATATGACGATTGCTTGGAGTAGGAATCATGGCGACATTTCCAATTTCGAGAGTGCCTACTGCTTGATTACAGCTACTACATAAGGGAACAATATACCATTTTCTATCAAATATATTGTTTGCCTTTTGTACGTGGCAACCATCAAAATTCTTTCTATAAAAAGACCTACCACAAGCAGGACAGTTGTATAGTTTGTTAGGATTAAGTGTAAAGTTTGCATTAACTTCCCAATAGTTCAACCATGATGTATATGGATATGGGGCTTTTTTAGAAACTTTACTTGAACCTGTTACGTTTCCTACAAGCATACGTTCAAAATTAGTTTAACAATGTTTATTACCCTTGGTAACGGAGAGGTACTCCGCCATCTTAATCACAGGAAGATTGATTGAAAACTGCCGTTATATCTCCAAAAGACTTTAAGCATAACGGAATGCCGATGGCACTATACATAGTATGGCAATTGTCGTGCCAATGTCAGAATTGATATATAAACACGACTTAACAAAGAATATATATATTTAACTACTGACATCTTGTCAGTGAAAGTCTGCCATTGCGCTAAAACAACACAAAGATAAGTTGAATTTATTGCGTGTGCAACAGCATAAATGATTTACTAATACAACGTTAATAAACTCACTTATTTAATCTGTAGCACATGAACGAGTCAAGCATAACAATACGCTGGGAGAAAAATCCCGATGGAAGTACCGAAATATCGGTTAGTGGAGATAAGGACTATCAGCCGTATTTCAAAGAGGCATTCCTATCGTTGGATATATTACCGCCACTACACGATATAACCGAAAGGGAAATGAGTGGCGAGGGTGCTGGAAATTCGGTTACAATAGCACTTTTAACACAGCTAATAGCGATTATCCGAAAGAGTGATAAAACGAGTGGTCAGATTATATCGGAGCAAATGCTTAATACCAAATTTCCGCTTACGGATTTGGTAGCCATTCGGAAATTTTGTGAGATTGTCGGCGTAAAATTTGATGAACGGAAATTCCGAAATCGCAGAGAATTTCAAATGTATTTTCGGGAGTTTATGGAAGAATATAAAGGGAACAAAATATGATTTAGCTTTTTATACAGGAGAGCCTTTTTGCATTAAATCGGTATGATGCTTTCATACTCTTCATCTGAGAAACTCTCAGAAGTACTTTTCGAGTGCATCAGAACACGCAAATTTTCTTGGAACAAAATTTCCTGGCGGGACATTTGAGACCCAAAATATGTTGGTGAGTAGAAACGGTCAATTTCTGTTTGCTTCAAATTTTTATAGCCAAGGGCCAAAGCCATTTCAGAAAGCAAATCAAGCAGAAAAGCATTATTATTTTGAAAATGCGGCGATTGCGCATTCAAACTATCAAGATATTCTCGCCAGGCATGTCTGACCTTGTAATTTTCTTGAAATACGACGTCAATAGTATTTAAGGCATCTACCCATTCTCTTGTTATAGGATTGGCCTTTCTGTTGGCCATTAGTGTAAGAAATAAGTTAAGCTGCGCATCACGTTTTGCTTTGCGATTTTGATACTTGATACCTCCAAACCAAATAATAATAGGAATTATTGCAACTGCCAAAATTTGACCGATGCCTATAAGTAGTTGAATTGAGTCTGCTGCCATAATCTTCTGTTTTAGAGCGCAAAGTTACAAAATTTTCGCTAACTTTGTACCGTCTTTGAGAAGACAAAGTTTGAAATAACAGAGAAGTGACTCATTTCTTGTAAAATCGCCAATTTAACAAAGGATACACGAGGCACGGTGACAGCTCATATAACGTGGGCTGTCTATTCGTGCGTGTATTCAGGTGTTTGGCGATACCTACAAGAGTGCAAGGATGGCAGCCCACTTTTCTATATATAACTCAAGTAAGAAATTTTCTCCAATATTCGGCACAGAGCTTATAGTAAGGGGATATTTATATGATAGAGATGCTCTTGGAAGGAAAAAATGTGGGAAGTCATAGATCAAGCTAAAAAATGGCTTAAACAGAAACAAAAGTTATTATTAATAGGATAATTTTTTATTATTATACTTTAGTAAAATAAATAAAAAGTATACAATTTAATATAGACGATTTGTAATGATTATATTAGAAAAAGAAGGGTGGCGACTCAATCCAAATGAAAAGATAAGAAATGCTATTATAAACCGAGTAGAGAGTAACGATGGGCTATGTCCATGCACCAATGACTCTGTTGATAAACATTGTCCCTGTTCTAACTATCGAGAATTAAATAAATGCTGCTGTACTCTCTACGTTAAAAACTAGAAGAGTCGCGCCGCCTGATAGCCGGCATAGAGAGCGACAAAGCCAGCCACAAGACTGACCACGACATTTAGGCACATGCCGGCAGCATCGGAAATGCGCAGCATTTGCATGTTTTCGTTCATAAACGTGGAGAATGTGGTGAACCCTCCACAGAAACCCACCGTAAGAAACAATTTAAGGCTTTGCGGCATCCACTCCTGCGACAGTCCGCAGAACAGACCTATCAGCAAGCAGCCAAGCACGTTGACAGCCAACGTGCCGGCAGGCATCCATCCGTCAATCCAATTCTGCACAGTGCGTGTCAGCAGATAGCGCAACGCTCCGCCCACAAAACTGCCGCACCCCACTATCATCAATGATTTCAGCATATCCATTATTAATAGGTCACAACTTCTTAAGTTTCGTCTGCAAAACACCAAGTCGAATAATACACTGCTCGGATTCCATTTTGCCAAGATTTTTCAAATTGTTACGTACTTGATAAACGCTGAATCCCAAGTTTTCTTTTCCATACTTGCAAAACAATTGCTCTATGGAGCCAAAATATTCATGTTGCTCGCCTATTTGCAGATGAACAACCTTACGTTCTTGCTTTTCTTTCTTTATTTCATTCATATTTAGTCTATTTTGGCTGTAAAGGTACAAAGATTCTCGCAAATATTAAATAAATGCGAAGAAAAAGTTATTTTTCAGTTTATTTGGTATTTATTAAATAAATGCCTATCTTTGCACCAATTAAAGGACAAGGGTATTTATGAACAAAATAGACATTATTTCTGGTTTGCATCTTTACAATGGCGATTCATTGGAGCTGTATCAGCTGTGGGACAAGCCTACAGTAATTATGGCTGACGGTCCTTATGGTGTAAATGGATTCCGTGGCGACTTGAAGACCCCAGTGGGGCTTGCGGAATGGTATGAGCCACATATTGCAGAGTGGAGCAAGAAGGCTACTCCACAAACCACGCTGTGGTTTTGGAATACAGAAATAGGTTGGGCTATTGTTCATCCTATCCTTGAAAAATATGGTTGGGAATATAAAACCTGTAACGTTTGGGATAAGGGCATGAGCCACGTTGCAGGGAACACCAATACTAAAACATTGTCGCATTTGCCTGTTGTTTCTGAGGTCTGTGTGCAGTATGTTAAGAAAGCGACGTTCAAATGGAATGATGAGGAAATTTCCATGAAAGATTGGTTACGTCTTGAATGGGAACGTACAGGAATGCCTTTCTCTAAGACCAACGAGGCTTGCCACGTTGTTAATGCAGCCACAAGAAAGTATTTACAAAATGCCATTTATGGTATATGCCACCTGCTGACATGTTCGAGAAGATTGTGGCGTATGCAAATGAGCATGGAAAGGAAGAAGGCAAACCGTATTTTTCTATAAATGGAAAACTCCTATGACAAAAGAGGACTGGGAACGTATGAAACCAAAATTCAACTGTCCTTTTGGAGTTACCAATGTATGGACTACGGCGCAACTACGTAATAGCGAAAGAATAAAAAAGGGACTAAAGGCTGTTCACTTAAACCAAAAGCCCCTTGAATTGATTGGGCGCATTATTGAAATGTCATCTGATAAAAACGATGTGGTTTGGGATCCATTTGGCGGATTGTTTACAACTGCCGTAGCTTGCTATAATCTACAACGCTCATGTTTTACTTCCGAAATAACACCAGAGGTTTTCGAGGAAGGTAAAAAACGTGTAGAACTACTTGTTTCCCAACAACAATTGCAATTCGCTAATTAAAGTTTCATCATCAGAGGAAGTGAGGATGCGACTCCATTCCTTGATGGTCTTACCATTGAATAGACTGTTTTCGACTCGTGTCTTGAATTTTTCAATTTCACGGTGTTCGATACGGTCTATTTTCGCATAGTTGGTATCAAGTCGATAACTGAACTGTGACCATAGTGAACGAATCAAGTCTTGATACTTTTTCTTTGGACTGTATTTCAAAAGTTCTTCACCCCAATTTTCTACAACTTTCTTTGCCTCTTCTATGTCACATTGCTCTGGCTGAATTCGATAGCCGTTTGTATTAGTCTGTTGAAGGTTACCTGTCCTGTCTTTGGTATCTTCTGGTTCCAGTACAAGATAATGTGGTGGCTTGTGATAATGCTTGTCTCTTGCCTCTGCAACACTTTTACCGCTAACTATCAATACATCAATAATCTTTGGCTTTCCGAAAATCACGTATTCGGGTAGCCATGCAATGAGGGCGACATTAATATGGTTGGGCTTGAAAAGCGTTATGCTGTCTTTGAAACGAGCAGTGATTTCTGTAGCAAAAGGAAACCATGCTTTTATCTCTATGCCAGGGTTGGGTAATATGTTGTCACTTTTGAAAAGGGCATCAGGAAAGCCTGGGTCTTGGCGAAGCCACTCGCCTGAAGCGTTCCAATCATGTTGGTTCAGTAAATCTACAGTTGAGAACTCGATAAGATTTCCTATTAATGGGGATAGCTTGGAAATGACTTTAGCCAATTGTACTGCATAATCAATAGAAGAGGGGCATTTAACATCTATGACATCAAATGTTCTTCCTTTCAAATTCTCCAGCTCTTTACTTGCTGCTATGAGAATATCTCTGTATTGCTTGTTCATCGTTTTCTACAACCGGATGGTCCGGTATATGAACGGTTCTTTAAGAGGGATTTTTATCTTCAGCCGTTTGTCAATGTGATTCACATAGTCGGCAGCCTCGGCAAACGTGTCAAATCCTTCGGCAACGACGAAATAGTCCTTCGCCCCGTTCTGAATCACGTAAGCCTTCGCCCCGTTCTGCCGTAAGCGCGTGCAAAACGCCTTTGCATTAAACATCTGACGCATCGCACCCACAACCACGCTGTAGCGCTTCATCTTGTTGACATCGTCGTCAAACGCCTGCCACACGTTGCCTTCAAGATACAATGCCGAGCAGCCGTCGACGGTCTGCACATACGGACGCGAAGCCTCCATTATTTTGTTGTGGATTGTCGGCTCGACAACGCTGTCGAGATCAGCCTCCGCGGCATTGCGGCTGCGCACCGCCGCCTCATACGACTCACGGTAGTTGCTCTCCGTTGTCTTGCAACCCGCCAATGTCAGAGCCGACAGCACTGCGATAACAACCAAACGCTTCATTGTCTGCTACTTCTTTTGATACTTATATATATCCTTGAGTTTCAAGAAATAATGCAGATGCGAGTAAGGCAGAATCGTGCCTTTGCCAGAGTTGCTGTAAGCCTGCTGGTAAGGAATCACCACCTCGCACGAATCGCCCACGTTCATAGCCATCAACGCGATTTGGAAACCGGTGATGTTGGCACTCAACACAGAGCGGTAAACACTGTCGGCAGGCGACGTCAGCAAGTAGGTGGAGTCAACGCCGACACCTCTGCACGTAAGCAGCTTATACTTCACGTCGACAGTCGAAGAAATCAGAGGCGACAAGTTGCCCTCCGTCGCCGAACGGTCGGTAAAGTAATGAATCAGCACATAGGCGTTGCGGTCAAACTCCGGTACCACCTTCTGATAGTAAGGTGTGCCGTCGGCATTTGTGCGCGCCTCCTGCTGTGCCAACCACGCATTGTTTTCATTGCGCCAGTCCTCATAGTACTCCCACACGTCGCGCACCGGATCGAGCTTGCACGCCGAGAGCACCAGAAGGAACAACGCCAATAAAGGAAATTTTTTCATTAAAATTCTACTTTTGGAGCAGTCTGAGCCGCTTCATCGGCTTGGAACTGCGGTTTCTTTCAAATCCGAACATTCCGGCAATTATGTTGCCCGGGAATTTCATCACGGAATTGTTGTATTTGTTGACAGCGTTTGTGTAGTCCACACGCGCCGTTGAGATGCGGTTTTCCGTGCCTTCAAGCTGCGTCTGAAGGTCGCGGAAGTTTTCCGTGCCCTTGATATTTGGATACGCCTCCGAAACAGCGAGCAACGACTTCAACGCGCCCGACAGCTCATTTTGCGCCTGCTGGAACTTCTTCAAGTTCTCCTCGGTCAGCTGGTCGGCGGTGATGTTGACCGTTCCCACCTTCGCGCGCGCGTCGGTCACAGCCTGCAGAGTATTCGCCTCATGGGCAGCGGCGCCCTTCACCGTACTCACCAAGTTTGGCACAAGGTCGGCACGGCGCTGATATGCAGTCTGCACCTTGCCCCAAGCGTTCTCCACCCCGTTGCTGTCAGCAACAAGAGTATTGTACTTGACAGCTGCATAACCGCCGAAAATCAGCAATGGCACAATCAGCACTGCCACTGCCGCAAGCACAATCCACAATGTTATCTTCATAACCGATTGATTGGTTTAGTTATCGATTTAGAGCAATTTCTTAAGCAACGACTTCATTGTCACCTCCTTGTCGAGGATGCCGGCGATGTCGGCAATGGCAACACGGCTCTGCTCCATCGTGTCGCGATGACGGATGGTAACGGTGTTGTCCTCAAGAGTCTGATGGTCGACAGTGATACAGTACGGCGTACCGATTGCATCCTGACGGCGGTAGCGTTTGCCGATAGAGTCCTTGCCGTCGTATTGCACCTTGAAATCAAACTTCAGAGAGTCAATGATTTCCTGAGCCTTTTCTGGAAGTCCGTCCTTGCGCACCAAAGGCATGATAGCGGCCTTAACCGGAGCCAAAGCAGCCGGCAGGTGAAGCACCACGCGGGTCTCGCCGTTCTCGAGTTTCTCCTCCTCGTAAGAAGAAGCATAAACTGAAAGGAACATGCGGTCCACACCAATTGATGTCTCGATTACATAAGGCACGTAGCTCTGGTTGAGCTCCGGATCGAAATATTGAATCTTCTTGCCAGAGAATTTCTCGTGGTTGCTGAGGTCGAAGTTTGTACGCGAGTGGATACCCTCAACTTCCTTGAAGCCAAACGGCATAAGGAACTCGATGTCGGTGGCAGCGTTGGCGTAGTGAGCCAATTTCTCATGGTCGTGGTAGCGATACTTCTCATCACCGAGACCAAGGGCCTTGTGCCATTTCAAGCGGGTCTCCTTCCATTTCTTGAACCATTCAAGCTCATCGCCCGGACGCACGAAGAACTGCATTTCCATCTGCTCAAACTCACGCATACGGAAGATGAACTGACGCGCAACGATTTCGTTACGGAAAGCCTTGCCAATCTGTGCGATACCAAACGGAATGCGCATACGTCCTGTTTTCTGAACGTTAAGGAAGTTCACGAAGATGCCCTGAGCCGTTTCCGGACGCAGGTAGACGCGCATAGAGCCGTCGGCAGTGCTTCCCATCTCTGTCGAGAACATCAAGTTGAACTGACGCACCTCAGTCCAGTTCTTTGTGCCTGAAATCGGGCATACGATGCCGTAGTCAAGGATAATCTGACGCAATTCCTCAAGGTTCATGTCGTTCATCGCCTTGGCATAGCGCTCATGCAGCTCGTTGCGCTTTGCAGTGTGCTCGAGCACGCGCGGGTTTGTCTCACGATAAAGTTTTTCATCAAAACCCTCTCCGAATTTCTTTGCAGCCTTTGCTACTTCCTTGTTGATTTTATCGTCGAATTTGCGATTTCGTCCTCGATAAGCACATCGGCACGATAGCGTTTCTTAGAGTCGCGGTTGTCGATCAACGGGTCGTTGAACGCATCGACGTGTCCGGAAGCCTTCCAGATTGTCGGGTGCATGAATATAGCTGAGTCAAGACCAACGATATTCTCATTCAACTGCGTCATGGCGTCCCACCAATAGCGCTTGATGTTGTTTTTCAACTCAACGCCATTCTGTCCGTAGTCGTAAACAGCCGACAAACCGTCGTAGATTTCACTTGACGGAAATACAAAACCATACTCTTTGGCGTGAGCCACAATTTTCTTGAACAAATCTTCTTGTGCCATTTTTTATCTTGTTTTTTCTAATAAATTCAATGTTCCGGGGGTCTGCTGACCACCTTTTCGTTATTTTAAGGTGCAAAGTAAATAAATTTTCTCGATTTTCTTCTTATTTTTGCAGAGGCTTTCCTCTGAAATTGTATTTATTTGGTAAATAACCTACTTTTTTAACGACAAAAACATATTTCCAGAAGCCTAAAAAACTGACCCAACTATGAAAGAAGACGAAATAGACGACATCTCTGAAAAAATCGACGACGCCTCAACCGGCGCCGAGGCTCACTCCACTTATGTGGTTCCGAAAGACAAAAGCAAGCATTTGTCGGGAATGTTCCAAAACTGGTTTCTCGACTATGCGTCATACGTGATTCTGGAACGCGCCGTGCCCCACATCCAGGACGGTCTGAAACCCGTGCAGAGGCGCATCCTGCACACAATGAAGGAACTCGACGACGGTCGCTTCAACAAAGTGGCGAACATCGTGGGAAGCACCATGCAGTATCACCCCCACGGCGACGCCTCTATCGGCGACGCCCTCGTGCAGCTCGGACAGAAGGAACTGCTTGTCGACACGCAAGGAAACTGGGGTAATATTCTCACCGGTGACAGCGCCGCAGCGCCACGTTACATCGAGGCGCGTCTTTCAGAATTCGCCATCGAGACGGTCTACAACCCCAAGACCACCGACTGGACCGTGAGCTACGACGGACGCAAGCCCGAGCCGGTGACGTTGCCGGTGAAATATCCGCTTCTGCTTGCGCAGGGTGCGGAGGGAATCGCCGTCGGTCTGTCGTCAAAAATCCTTCCGCACAACTTCGTGGAGATTCTCGACGCTGCGATAGCATATCTGCGCGGCGAGGAGTTTGCCCTGTATCCCGACTTCCCTACCGGAGGTTTCATCGACGTGTCGAAATATAACGACGGCGAGCGCGGAGGGTCAGTACGCGTGCGCGCAAAAATCGAAAAAATCGACAACAAGACATTGGAAATCACCGACGTGCCGTTCGGACGCACTTCGGGAAGCGTCATCGAGACTATCATCAAAGCTCAGGAAAAGGGAAAAATCAAAATAAAACGGGTGGACGACAACACGGCGAAACACGCCGACATCATCGTGCACCTGCTGCCTGGCACGTCGAGCGACCGGACTATCGACGCGCTCTATGCCTTTACAGACTGCGAGGTGAGCATTTCGCCAAACTGCTGCGTGATTTCCGACCGCAAGCCGCATTTCCTGTCGGTGAGCGACGTGCTGCGCCACAGTGTGGACACCACCAAGCACCTGCTGCAACGCGAGCTCGAGATTCAGCGCGGAGAGCTGCGTGAAAGCCTGCTCTACGCCTCGCTCGAGAAAATATTCATCGAGGAGCGCATCTATAAGGACAAGGAGTATGAGCAGAGCAAAAGCGTCGACGAGGCTGTGGCACACATCGACAAGCGTCTGGAGCCTTTCAAGCCATCGTTTGTGCGCGACGTGACACGCGACGACATCCTGAAACTTCTTGAAATCAAGATGAAGCGCATCCTTAAATTCAACGCCGACAGCGCCGACACCTACATCCAGTCGCTGAAAGACCATATCGACGTTATCAACGACAAGCTGACACGGATGGTAGAAGTGACCATCGACTGGTACAAGCATCTGAAAGATAAATACGGCGCCCATTATCCACGCCGCACCGTGATACGCAGTTTCGACAATATCGAGGCGACGCGCGTTGCCGAAGCCAATGAGAAATTGTATATCAACCGCGAAGACGGATTCATTGGCACCGGACTGAAGAAAGACGAGTTTGTGTGCAACTGCTCCGACATCGATGATGTGATTATCTTCTACAAGGATGGTAAATACAAAGTTACTAAAGTGGCAGACAAACTTTACGTCGGCAAGAACATACTGTATATCAACGTATTCAAGCGCAACGACCAGCGCACAATCTACAATCTTGTCTACCAGAACGGCAAGGGTGGCGTGGTCTACATGAAGCGTTTCGCCGTGATAGGCATCACGCGCGACAAGGAATATGACATGACACAAGGCACACAAGGCACTAAGATATGGTGGTTCTCCGCCAACCCAAACGGCGAGGCTGAGACGCTGCGCGTGACTCTGAAAGAGAAACCACGCCTGAAGGTGCTGCAGTTCGACATAAACTTTGCCGACCTTGCCATCAAGGGCAAGCAAGCGATGGGCAACATGGTGACGAAAAACGAGGTGCACCGCATATCGCTCAAAGAGCGCGGAGTGTCGACGCTCGGCGGCCGCGAGGTGTGGTTCGACCCAGACGTGCTGCGTCTGAACTACGACGGCCGCGGCACATCGCTCGGCGAGTTCAACGCCAACGACAAGATACTGATCGTGCTCAAGAACGGACAATTCTACACATCTTCGTTCGACGCCGGAAACCACTATGAGGACAACATCCTGCTCATCGAGAAATTCGAGGAGAACAAGGTGTGGACCGCCGTGCTCAACGATGCCGACCAGGGCTACCCCTACATCAAGCGTTTCACGTTTGAGGCAGCATCGAAGAAGCAAAGCTTCATCGGCGACAACCCCGACTCTTCACTGATTACGCTGTCCGACAAGCGATACCCGCGCTTCCGCGTGACCTTCGGCGGTGCCGACGAATTCCGCGAGCCTCTCATAATCGACGCTGAAGAATTTATCGGCGCCAAGAGCTTCAAAGCCAAAGGCAAACGCGTCACAAACTTCAACATGGACAGCATCGAGGAAATTGAGCCGCGCGAGATGCCGGAGGAAGAACTTGAAGCTCCGGCTGTCGACATCGATGTGGACAGCGTGGACGGCGACGACGTTATCAACCAGAACGACGTGCGCGATGAATTGACCGGACAACAACGATTGTTTGACGACGAAACCGAGGAATGATGCGCCTGAGACTGTCGATATTGGCAACGCTGCTTGCCGCTGCGATATGCGGACAGGCGGAGCCGCAGGATTCCACCGTTCTGCGTCCAGCCACAGTGACTGTGGCAATCGACGCAGGCGCGACACACAGCCTCGACACGTATCTCAGCCCGCTGTTCTACGACGGATTGCATCTGCGCATAGGATTTGAGAGGCAACGCGCATCTCGCTTCAACCCGGAGCGGTGGACAAACAAAATTGAGGCGGGTTTCACCTACGACCATCCGTCGAACCCCGCCGGCAACAACTCGCTCCACACCATCATCGCAGATGTGGATTTCGCCATGCTGCACCGATGGCGCGTGGCGCAGGGGCTTACGCTGCATGCCGGCGCCGGCATCGGTTTCCGCGGAGGCGTGACCTACAATCCCCGCAATTCCAACAATGTGTGCTCGCCGCTGATACGCCTCTATGCCGGAGCAAGCGGCATGGCGGCTTACCACTTCAATGCCGGCAGGCTTCCTATGACAGCACGTTGGCAGATGACGCTGCCGGTGGTTGGATGTTTCTTTCTTCCCGACTACGACCAATCGTTCTATGAGATGTATCTCGGCAACTATCGCAACACCATTAATTTCGGGTTCTGGCACAACCGTTTCGATATGGACAACACCGTATGCCTCGACTTCCATTTCGGCACGTCGTCGCTACGCCTGGGATACCGAAATGAGTTTACGACGGTCTGGGAAAACAACATCAGCCAACGCCGCGCCACACATAGCCTCGTGGTGGGAATTCAATGGGAATCGCTGCGGATTGACACACGCCGCGCAATGCCTGAACGTGCAAAAATAATATCAGCAACTTATTGAATATGAAAACTGTCTGCTTAAACATATTGGTTATGCTGCTGTCGATTGCAAGCCTCACGGCATGCCACGACGAGCCCCAGTTTGCCGACACGCCGACAGGCAATTTCGAGGCGCTGTGGTCGGCTCTCGACCGCCATTACTGCTTCTTTCAATACAAAAACGTAGACTGGCAGGAGGTGCACGACCGATATGCCGCGAAAATCAGCAACAGCATGACCTCTGAAGAGCTTTCCGCGTATGCTCCGAGATGCTTAAAGAACTTAAAGACGGACACACCAACCTGTCGTCATCATTCGACACGTCGCGCTACTGGATTTGGGAGCAATTCCCGCAAAACTACGACGAGCGGCTTGTGGAGGAGCACTATCTGCACTTTGACTACCGCCGCACAAGCGGAATCACATACCGCATCCTCGACAACAATTATGCCTATATGCGCTACCCGTCGTTCTCCTACAGCATCGGCGAAGGCAACCTTGACAACGTGCTGGCAACGCTCGCCCTTGCCGACGGTCTGATCATCGACGTGCGCGACAACGGAGGAGGCATCATCACCAATGCGGAGACTCTCGTGGCGCGGTTCATCGACAAGCGCATTCTCGCAGGATACATCTCGCACAAGACCGGCTCCGGACACGACGATTTCTCCGAGCCATACGCTTACTACATCGACCAGGCAAAAGGCAGGGTGCATTGGACCGGAAAGCCGATAGCCGTGCTTACAAACCGTTCAACCTACAGCGCCGCAAACAATTTCGTGTCGATAATGAAGAGTCTGCCCAACGTGGTTGTGGTGGGCGATGCCACAGGTGGCGGATGCGGAATGCCGTTCACGTCGGAACTGCCTAACGGCTGGAGCGTGCGGTTCAGCGCGGCGCCTATCTACGACGCCGACCGACAGCTCACGGAGTTTGGCGTGCAACCGACCGACGGCTGTCAGACAGACATGACCGATGCCGACCGTCAACGAGGCGTGGACACCATCATCGAGCGTGCGTTCGAAGCTCTGACCAACATGCAACGATAATCGTCAGCGTATATAAGGCTTGAAATTGTCGAGGAGCGAAAGCTCGTCGACGTGGCATGCCAACGACTCCGCCACAGCTGTCAGCTGCCCGGCAGTCAGCGCGCTTGTCTGCCCACTGTCGTTGACAGCAAGGCGATGGCTGGTGGCGGCAGGCTCTCCCGACACCGCCGCATCCACCAACTCTTTTAAAATCTTGGCAAACGCCTCGTCGGGACACGCTCCCTCTCCCCTTTCGGCAGTGTCGCCACTACGCACAAAATAGTATGCCCTTCCTCGATTGCCGCCGCGCTCAATACGCGTGCGTACATATAATTCAGGACTGACCGTCAAATCAAATTCCAACGATGTCAGACCCTCTTTTTCCAATATTTCAAGTATTTTGTCCATTTCTTACAATTTCAACCGAAATATCGCACTTTTTTTCTTTTCTTGCAAATATCTTCCGCCAATACGCAAACGCCCATACAAATCACAACAATTAACACAAGACAGTTGCTTTTTAACGCGTGGTTGACTATCTTTGTGAAATCATCAACAAGGACAAAACCTCAACGACAATGCAATCAATACTTATAGTAGAAGACGATATTACTTTTTCAACGATGCTGCGCACATGGCTCGGGAAAAAGGGTTTTCAAGCAGAGACAGCAGGCAGCGTGACTGCCGCCAAACGACTGCTTGAAAAGACTGCGTTCGACTTGATTTTGTCCGACCTCCGCCTGCCCGACGATGACGGCATCACACTGCTGCCATGGAAAAAGGAGCAAGGCATCGACGCCCCGCTAATCATCATGACAAGCTACGCCGACATCCAGAATGCAGTGCTTGCAATGAAGGAAGGCGCGAGCGACTATGTGTCGAAGCCCATAAAGCCCGACCTGCTGCTGCAAAAAATAAACGATGCCTTGGCTAACGGCTCAACCGCCGACAACGACGTGGCTGAAAAATCGTCCACTGACAGCGCCGACGACTCCGACCCCGATTTTCTTGAGGGCGAGAGCGAGGCGGCACGAAAACTGTACAGCATGGTGTCGCTGGTGGCTCCCACCCAGATGTCGGTGCTTATCAACGGCGCGAGCGGCACAGGCAAGGAATATGTAGCCCACCGCATCCACCGTCAGAGCAAGAGGGCGGACAAGCCGTTTGTCGCCATCGACTGCGGTTCAATACCCAAAGAGCTTGCCGCATCTGAATTTCGGTCATGTGAAAGGCTCGTTTACCGGCGCGCTTGCCGACAAGACAGGTGCCTTTGTGGAAGCTAACGGCGGAACACTGTTTCTTGACGAGGTGGGCAACCTAAGCTACGAGGTGCAGGTGCAGTTGCTGCGTGCGCTTCAGGAGCGCAAGGTGCGTCCTGTAGGCGCCACCAAGGAAATCGATGTCGACGTGCGTCTTGTCACCGCCACCAACGAAGACCTTCAGGCTGCAATAGCCAAAGGCACATTCCGCGAGGATCTGTACCACCGCCTGAACGAGTTCACGCTGCAGATGCCGGCACTCCACGAGCGTGGCGGCGACATACTGCTCTTCGCCAACTTCTTCCTCCGTCAAGCCAACCGCGAGCTCGACCGCAACGTGGAGGGTTTCGACGCTGAATCGCAGCGCATACTGATGGACTACGCATGGCCGGGCAATCTGAGGCAGTTGAAAAACCTCGTGAAACGCGCCACTCTGCTTGCCGCCGACACGTTGATTCATCCTCGGGATTTTGCCGACGGTCTTACCCCGGCGTCAGCACCTGCCGACGAGGCGGCTCCGCAAGCACAGGCTCCGGCATCGCTGCATCTGCGCAACAGCGACGAGGAGCGGGAGCGCATCATCGAGGCCCTGCAACAGACAAAATACAACAAGAGCAAGGCGGCTCAACTGCTTGGAGTGGACCGCAAAACGCTCTACAACAAGATAAAGCAATACGGACTTTGACATATTCCGCCACACAAAGTGAGGATTTACGACACCTCATCGTGTGGAAAAATTCCCCACTTTGAGAAACAGATTACGCAAAGATTCGTTTATAACATATTGATTACAAACTGCTTTGAGGCATATCGGCGCATTGGCACAATTGTTGTCGCTTCAAAACATGGAGATAACGCACTTCGGCACCCTTGAAACGTTGCCTTTAAAAAGAAGACAGCATTTCAAGAAATGACTCATTAGTTTTGTGTGATAGTTCGTTTTTTTCATCGGCGGAGATGCCGACGCATAAGTTATAATTCCCTACGGTGTTGAAAGTGTGATTAGTTATTCAAGAGGCCATTTCCGCGACGGAAACGGTCTCTTTTTTAATGCTTCGCCACCTTGTCGGCATTGCGCGCCACAAAGTCCTTCCACGAAGAATAAGATTTCTGCGCTACAGGCCGCTGCGACTCGTAGAAATGACACAACGCCACGCCAAGAGCGTCGGTGGCGTCGAGATGCGGGTCGATTGCCTCACGCGGAATGTTGAGAATGCGGCGCAACATCTCAGCCACCTGCTCCTTCGAGGCTGCGCCGTTGCCCGTAATCGCTTGTTTCACCTTCAGCGGCGCATATTCGGCAATCGGAATGTCCTTAACCAAAGCGGCTGCCATAGCCACCCCCTGCGCGCGTCCGAGTTTGAGCATCGACTGCACATTCTTGCCATAGAACGGTGCCTCAAGCGCCATCTCGTCAGGCAGATACTGCTCTACCAAGCCCGTGACACGCTCGGCGATGCGGCGCAGACGCATATAGCGGTCGTCAAACTTGCTGAGCATAATCACGCCCATGGCAATCAGCTCCGGCTTGCGCTGGCGCACGCCGAGAATGCCATACCCCATCACGTTTGTGCCAGGGTCTATGCCAATGATAATCTTGTCCCAGTCAGCCTGTCTTTCCATCTACAAATCCACCTCCTCAAGAAGCGTTGAGAAACCAGCCACCTGATGTCCGAAGCGTTTTGCCATCTCCTCAACAAGGTCGTCGCCCACCTCCTCATACCACGCACGAAGCGTGTCAACATCGCTGGCGCGGAACTGCAACGAATAGTTGCGCCCGTCGCTCTCCTCGGCGTTGAGCACAAGCGTAAGCCGCGGCTCCGACAACCGCCCGTCGACGGTGGCTCTGGGAATATACTCCGCGCGGAGCCATTCAAGAAAGCGCTCCACGGCATCATTATGAGCATGGAAAGTCGTATTGTATACTATCATCTTTGTCGATTAAAAGTTAAACGAAGCCGTAATGCCGAAATGCTCACCGTCGCTCACGGGAGCCATGGCAAGATTATGCTTTTTGGCAAACGGTCGTGTAAAAATATAACTGCTGCCGGCACCTATCGCCGCGCCTGTCACCACATCCCACCAATCGTGCTTCTTGGCATAGGTGCGGCTCCAGCCCACATACGTGGCAAGCACATAGGCAGGCACGCCAAACTTCCAGCCGTAGCGGCGCTGCACAAATGCGGCGTTGGCAAACATCACCGCCGTGTGGGCCGACGGGAATGCGTGGTTGTCACTGCGGTCGGGGCGCATCTTGTGCACCGTATACTTCAACAGATACGACGCTCCGAGAGTGGTGGCCGTTGAAAACGCAGCCTGCTTCAAACCCTGCCAGTCGCGCTCCACAATCACAGCCGTCAGCGTAGCCAGCGGCATAGCCACAAGCAAAGCATCGCCGGTGCGCTTCACCGCCTGGCGGGTACTGTTGATTTCCACAACCTCCTGCGCGCGGCAACCCATAGCCGCGGCGGCAATCGCCAATATAATCACAAATACACGTTTCATAGCAAGTCAATCAATTTAGGAACAAACACAATCAGTCCGGTCACAAAAGCCGCCACAGCCGTCAGCAACACGCCCCCGGCAGCAAGATCCTTGGTGCGGCGCACAGCCTCGTCGTAGCCCGGCGACACACGGTCGGAAAGCGCCTCTATCGCCGAGTTAAACGCCTCAGCGGCAAGCACAGCCCCGATGCACATAGCCACAGCCACCCATTCCAACGCCGACAAGCCAAGCCACAGCCCGAGCGTCACCGCCGTCACCGCCGCCGCCGAATGAATCCACGCATTATGCTCCCCCCGCAGCAGCATAACGATGCCACGAAAAGCATATACAAAACTTTTAGCCCTCTTGCGCCAACTGAATTGTTTCTCTTTCATATTTTTATGATTTGTGCAAGCCTAAACTGATAAAATAGGTTGATAAACTCGATTATTTCTGATTACGGCGAACATTCTAGCCACGAGCTTGGCTCGCACTGCGTTTAATACGGTCATTTTGTTTTTTCCTTCGGCGACTTTTCTTTCAAAATATGTTTTCAGATCGCCTGTCTTCTTATGGGCAATCGCCACGGCAGCCATGTGAAGGAGGCATTTTATGTATTTTACGGCCCGTTGAGACACTCTGTTTCGAGAGTGTTGGCTCGAGCCGGATGTGTATGCGAATGGAGCGACTCCGACGTAACAGTTGAACTGTCTGGGATTGTCGAAGCGTGTAAAGGCTTCAGTAGCTATAATCATGTTCATAGCGACAACCGGTCCGACGCCTTCCACAGACTTAAGCAATCTCATCTGTCGGGATAGCTCTTCCGAAGAATCGATGACATCAGCCATCTCTTGGGCAATCTCTTTCAACGTCTTTTTCAAGAGACTTGATCATCTCCTTCAGACGCTTAGCCTTGCGCTTGAAGATTTTATCCTCCATGAAGCCTTCCTGGTCGGACAGCTGCGCTTTGTATTTCGCCATATCCGTAAGGTATATCGAGCGCTCCGCCTCCAGCTGCTTGAGGCTCATAAGTTCCTCTGCAGGACGCTGGTAGTGCTTCGCTTTATCGAAGAAGCGCATTGCATACTCGGCAATGCGGCGGGCGTCCACTTTGTCATTTTTTTACCGCGTGTTACGCCGGAACAGTATTTTTATCTGCGAGGCGTTTTCAAGCCACAGCTTGCTGCCTACCGACTTGCAGGCACATATCAGTGGATATGTGTACTGGCCGGTGTGCTCCGCGCAGATGATGAAACAGTCGTTGCTCATGCTCAGTTCTTCTTTTATGCCGGCTATCACAGTGGCGATGGCCTGCGGGTGATTACTTACTTGTTCCTCTTTGAGGACCTTTGAATTTGACATTACACAGATGTCCAGTTTCTTTTTCGAGACATCTATGCCGATGAAATAAAAAAATTTTTGCATAACTTTGTAGTTGACAAACAACGAGAGAAAAGGAACTCGTCCCTAACCTAACTACCTTAACAACAGGTGTTATATTTTTATACAGGTCTCCGGACGGGAAAGGCGGAGAGTCCTAATATGAACACGGGTATTTCCCCTGGCGCAAAATGGTTCACTCTCTGTCTTCCTTTCTTTCAATATTTATTTTTTCACTGCAAATTTACCATTTCTATTTCAGTTTCGGTTTGCCGCTGCAAATCTAAGGTATTGCAAAGATAGTGCAAGGTGAGAGAAAAACATTCAAACTTGTTTGAAAATGTTTTCCCGAACCGCAGCCTATCTTATCAAAAGATAGTGCAAGGTGAGTGGAAAGAACTTGAAGAATCTATCTTTTGGCGTGTCAAAGTCAATTTTTCCCTTGGTCTACGATTGAGCTTCTTCTTAATTTCCATAATTCTACTATCTGAGAAGTCGTCAAAATTGGCTTTCTTCGGGATGTACTTCCGGATAAGTTTGTTGGCGTTCTCAATTGCGCCCTTCTGCCAAGAGCAGTAGGAGTCGGCGAAATATACCTTCCCACGCTCTTTCACAGAGGATTCTAGGACGGCGCACATGCGGTGCTACTGCAAGGCAACAGAACCTGATTCTGCCACGTGGCGCGACGCATGCAACAGTGCTTTTGCCGAGGCTAAAGCCTCGTTAAGTTTCGTGAAGATTTTTTGCACATTGGTTGAAAGTTTAAGTCAAGTTTTTATACCTCGTTAACAATTTTTATTAGTAATTTTGTAGTCAGAAAAAATACAAAATCAATACTGATTATGACTCTATTTGAACGACTTACCCAACAAGCCAAAGCAAACAAACAACGCATCGTCCTCGCCGAAGGTGCGGAAAAACGAACGCTTACCGCTGCCGACCATCTTATCGCCGACGGCATCTGCGACATCACTCTAATCGGAAATCCCGCTGAAATCAAACAACTTGCAGCGGAATTGAGTCTAAAAAACATTGAGCATGCCACAATCGTCGACCCTGCCGACGAGACGTTTACTGAGAAATATGCGCAACTCTACTATGAGCTGCGCAAAGCCAAGGGCATGACGCTCGAGGGCGCGCACAAACAGGTGCACAACCCGCTCTATCTGGGCTGTCTGCTCATCAAGAACGGCGATGCCGACGGTCAGGTCTCTGGTGCGTTGAGCACCACAGGCGACGTGCTTCGTGCCGCTTTCCAGATTATCAAGCCCAAGAAAGGCATCAGCGTTGTTTCCGGCGCGTTCCTTATGCTGCTTCCCGAAGGTTCTCCTTACGGGACTGACGGCATGATGGTGTTTGCCGACTGCGCCGTAGTGCCTAATCCTACGGCACCGGAATTGGCACAGATCGCCGTATCGGCGGCAGATACAGCCAAGGTGCTCGGCGGCTTTGATCCGCGTGTTGCCATCCTCAGCTTCTCAACCAAAGGCAGCGCAAAGCATGAGATGGTAGACAAAGTTATCGAGGCTACAAAGATTGCCAAAGAAATGGCTCCGGAACTGGCTCTCGACGGCGAACTTCAAGCCGATGCAGCCATCGTGCCTTCAGTGGGCAAGAGCAAGGCTCCGCAAAGCGACATCGCCGGCACTGCCAACGTGCTTGTATTCCCGTCGCTCGAAGTGGGCAACATCACCTACAAACTCGTGCAGCGTCTCAGCGGTGCACAGGCTGTGGGTCCTATCCTGCAAGGCTTGGCAAAGCCGGTCAACGACCTGTCGCGCGGATGCTCTTGGGAAGACATCTATAAAACTGTTATCATCACTTGCAACCAAAGCATAATAGCAAATCAAAAATAATGAAAATCCTCGTACTCAACTGCGGAAGTTCATCGGTGAAATACAAGCTGATTGAACTCGACGACAACGCGCAAAACGTCCTCGCCGAGGGCGGCGTGGAAAAAGTGGGTCTGCCCGACTCTTTCCTGAAATTCAAATACAACGGCGAAAGGTGACAATCACCACGTCTATGCCAAACCATAATGTGGCTATCCGCATCATCCTCGACAATCTGACGAGCGCTAAATATGGCTGCATCAAGGATTTCGGAGAAATAGATGCCGTAGGCCACCGCGTGGTGCACGGAGGCGAGAAATTCAATTCGAGCGTGCTCATCACCGACGAGGTTATCGCCAAGGTGAAGGAATGCTACGACTTGGCTCCGCTCCACAATCCAGCCAACATCGTTGGCATCGAGGCTATCAGCGAGATTATGCCCGACGTGCCACAGGTGGGCGTGTTTGACACGGCTTTTCACCAGACAATGCCTGCACGCGCATATATGTACGCTCTCCCGTATGAGGTATATGAGAAATACGGAGTGCGCCGCTATGGCTTCCACGGCACAAGCCACCGCTACGTGGCGCGCCGCTCATGCGAATTTTTAGGTCTGCCTTACGAGCAGCAGCGCATCATCACCTGCCACATCGGCAACGGTGGCTCAATAACCGCCGTAAAAGACGGCAAGTCAATCGACACTTCGATGGGTTTGACCCCGGTAGAAGGCTTGATGATGGGCACCCGCTGCGGCGACGTCGACCCTGCTGCCCTGCTTTACATCCAGGAGAAAGAGCTTCTCGACAATGCCGGAATGCAGAAACTCATCAATAAACAGAGCGGTCTGACCGGCATCTCTGGCATCTCTTCCGACATGCGCGACATCGACGCTGCCATTGCCGCCGGCAACGAGCGTGCGCGACTGGCTCTCGACATGTACAAATACCGCATCGTTAAATACGTGGGCGCATACACAGCGGCGCTCGGCGGTGTCGACGTGATTGTGTTTACAGCCGGTGTGGGCGAAAACCAGATTCAGCTGCGCGAGAGCGTGTGCAAGCAACTGGAATTTCTCGGCATCGATTTCGACCCAGAGCGCAACAACTGCCGTGGCGAGGAGGTTGAAATCACACGTCCCGGCTCGAAGGTGCGCGTAGTTGTCATCCCGACCGATGAGGAATATATGATTGCCTGCGACACGAAATCGATTGTCGAAGGCGCGAAGAAATAGAAAAAGCTATCAATGTGCTGCATCATTGTCCCGCTTTGCGTAAAGCAGACTTTGATGCAGTTTTTTTCTCAAACAAAATGGTCAGGAAGTTAACTTTCGGCATCTTCATGATGCTCTTTGGCAAAATCATTCTCGGCTTTGTGCTGCTGTCGGTGGTCAGCGTAGCCATCTACCGATGGGCGCCTGTCAGATACACGCCTCTGATGGCGATACGCAGCGTTGAGCAGATGCTCGACGGACGCAAGGTGCGCTGCGAGCATAAATGGGTGCCGCTCGACGAGATGTCGCGACACATGCCGATGGCTGTAATCGCCTCTGAAGACAACCGCTTCGCCTCTCACCACGGATTCGATTTCGTGGAAATCAAGAAAGCCGTGCGCGAGGCTGAAAACGGAGGCCGCCACCGCGGTGCAAGCACGATAAGCCAGCAGACGGCTAAAAACGTGTTTCTATGGCCGTCGTCATCGTGGGTGAGAAAGGCTTCGAGGCTTATTTCACTGTGCTTATAGAGGCTCTGTGGAGCAAGGAGCGCATCATGGAGGTGTATCTGAACTCTATCGAGACCGGCGACGGACTCTACGGCGTGGAGGCTGTGGCTGAACAAAACTTCAACACCACCGCCGACCAGCTGACCTCCCGCCAATGTGCACTTATCGCCGCCACTTTGCCCAATCCGCTGCGATTCGACTCCGCCAATCCTTCGTCATACATGAAGAAGCGCCGCTCGCAGATTCTGAGGCTTATGCGCCTCGTTCCGAAGTTTCCTCCGGAGGAAGACTGACAACAGGCAACAAAAAAACGGGAAGCTTGGCGGCTTCCCGTTTTTTTTGTCAAGAACAGCAATCACTATTCCACAACAATCTCTTTTGTCACTCTCGCACCACGTTTCACGATTACCACAGTTCCAGGCTGCGGTTTTGCAATCCGCATGCCCTGCAGGTTGTAATAGACAGGCGCAACATCGGCGTCGTCGACAGTCAAATCATATACGCCAGCGTCGTTGAAATGCTTGTAGCGCGTCTTAATCGACGGGATTTCAAGACGATAGGCAGTGTCTTTCTTTCCGCCCGACAGATTGAGGCGCAACGAATTGAAACGTATCGGGAAAATGCCCACATTGTCGACATCGGCAATTTGCGCAAAGTCAACCGTATAATCTTGAGCGTCGCCCGACTCAAATCCCGACAGATTAGCCGACACATTGCTGCCGTCGGCAAGCGTGAACGACACCACCGAGTTCTTGACAGCCACTCCGCCAGCCAGTTTCATAGTAAGCCACAGTTCGTCAGGAAGGCTGTAGAGAAGCGTCGGCTGAACAGGGACAAGCGTAAGGTTGGGCGCACGCGTGCCCGACAGAGCGAAGTCGACTGCCAGACCGCCTCCGGCGAGCGCAGTTATCGCCGCATCATCCTTCACATTGTAACTCTCAATTTTCCAAGCCTCCGGATTCGATGCTTCTTCAATAGGCATCAGTTCCGCCGTAGGGCACTGCACCGTAACGCCGACAGTGCACGTAATGCCATCCTTGACACCCGTCAGCGTCGCCGTTCCGTTTTTCAATCCCTTCGCCACACCGTCGGCAACAGTCACCACCGATGCGTCGCTTGATGTCCAGTCAAGCGCACGCGGCTCGACAGCCATCTCCTTGCCTCCGACAATAGCGTTCAAGCCAATCTTCCATTCACGGCAGTTGTCGAGAACCACTTCCGGATAAGCCGCCTTGACATCGTCGGCAGCGACAATCGCCACCGTCACCTCCGCTTTTACTGCTCCCAGCGAAGCTGTAAGCACATGCGAGCCGCTGCCGGTGGCATAGAGAGTGGATCCGTCTGCCACAATCTCGCCAAGCGCACCGTCGCAGGAAAGCGTGACGCCGTCAACATCCATATCGATGAGTTTGCCATATTTGTTATATCCGTAGAAAACCGGACGATAAGAGCCATACCGAGGCATCCGCACCGCATAGTCGGCAAAACGTATCTCAGCCACCTCCTCATCGTCGGGAGCGTGGAGCACCGCAAAGATGCCGTTGCCCACCGCACGTTCAGGCGACACACACGGACGGTTGATTGTGCCTTCCATCGCGTCCCACATCAATGTAGAGCCGCCGCCGTCGAAATCAAGAGCGTCGTAGCATCCGTATGAGCGCATAAGGTCGGCACCCTGCGGATAGGTAGTGCCGCTGCTGATGGTGCTGCGTCCGTCGATGGCGCAAATCACGAGCATCGTGCGCTCCTTGTCATAGCCAATCAGCGTGCGTGGATTGAACGCGTCGCGAGGATTGATCCAACGGTTCGCCTCCATCACCGTCTCGCCTTCGCGAAGGATTTTGACATCGCCGCCTATAATCTCCTGCACGCCCTCGGGCTTGAGATTGCCATACGACGGCAACGACAGCGAATAGTTGACAGTAATTTCATCACCCGGTTTCAGAGACCGCAGCTTCTCGATGTTTGCCGTAGCAGCCTTGTCGGCCGAGATGACTATTCCGTCGGCAGGTATCGCCATATTTCCGCCGTCGTAAGCCGCCTGGCTCACCACCATTTTCAGATTCTTGTTCAATGCCCAAGTTTCGCCGGGAGCGAGCGTGAAAGCCACTTCCACGCCTCCTGCCGCCGTCTTGGTGTATTTTCCCATATAAGAGTTGTAAACCACCGTTTCTCCGTCAAGCCAATGGAAATTAGCATTTGAAATCGGCATCTCCACGCCGCCTATCGACGCGCTGTACGACAGGTCGGTGGCATCGATGCGCATATATCCGTCCTTGTCGATTATAAAAGCGTTCTCACGGCTCACCCAGTCGATAACGTCGGGCGACATCAGTTTTCCTCGGCTTGCGCTCGACATGTTTGGATAGCCTACGATGCCGTATTGCGAATACGGTCCGCCGAAACTTCCGGTGATGAAAAAGTCGCCGTTCACACCCGTAAGATAGCGTTCGCCCTCCACTGAGTGACGCCGTCCCATCGAAGTCACCGTTTCGGCGTTAAGGCAGGAGTCGTTGCCAATCTCCACCTTGAATTTCACATTTTCTGCCTCGCGGAGCATTGTTTTTATCACAAACGCCTGAATGCGCGTGTTTCCTGTGGTCGAGCGGTATTCAAGCGCGGTGCGTGTCATACCCGGACCGCATTTGTAATGACGCAGCGTGTCGACGGTAAACGTCTCGCCCTGCAGGTCGACAGTGGATGGGGTTGAAAAAGCCGTTGCCGAAGCGACAAGCGTAAAGCAAACGACTGCAATTGGTTTAAATAATTTCATAATGGTTCAATGTCTGGTTTGTTCTTACTTGATACAAAAGTACGTGATTTTTACGAAACCGTACGATTCCGCCACATAAAAAATGCAAGGCGGGGCATCCCTTCGAAGAGATGCCCCGCCTTGTGTCTGTTGCCCATAGGCACAAAGCCTACAGCTCGTAGTCAACGCAGGCGCGCATATCCTTATGCTCACCGAGCAGCCCTGCCGCAGCCACATGCGCCGGATGCTTGGCATAGACCTCCACATCCGCCATTTTGTCGACAACTGCGGTGAGAACCACGTCCCACGTTTCTGCCGGATTCTGATTGAGCCCCACCTCTATCGAGCGGAGCACGTCGATTTTCTCAGGAAGCGCCTCAAGGGCGGCCTTGAACTGAGAAGCCACGGCGCGGCGTTCTTCAGCCGTGCCTTTGAGTTTAAACATTACGATATGCTTTACCATCGTTGTATATATTTATTTGGTGTTATACATTCTTTCACGTGTAGCCTGCACTTTCTCGTCGGTGAGATAGTCGTCGAAGTCCATAATCTTGTCGATGATTCCGTTTGGCGTCAACTCAATCACACGGTTGCAGACCGTCTGTATGAACTCGTGGTCATGGCTCGACATCAGGATGTTGCCCTTGAATGCCTGCAGCGTGTTGTTGAACGCCTGGATCGACTCAAGGTCGAGATGGTTTGTCGGAGAGTCGAGCACAAGAGTGTTTGCGTCGGTCATCATCATCTTGGCAATCATACAGCGCATTTTCTCGCCACCGGAGAGCACAGATGCCTTTTTCAGCACCTCCTCGCCCGAGAACAGCATCTTTCCGAGGAATCCTTTCAGATAGATTTCGCTCGAGTCGTTGCTGTACTGGCACAACCAGTCGACAAGGTTCAAGTCAGTGTTGAAGAACGAGGTGTTGTCGAGCGGCAGATAAGCCGTAGTGATTGTCTGTCCCCAGTCGTAAGTGCCGGCGTCGGCCTTACGGTTGCCGTTGATGATTTCAAACAAAGCGGTCATGGCGCGCGGGTCGTGGCTAAGGAACACCACCTTGTCGTTCTTCTCAATCTGGAAGTTTACATCGTCGAAGAGCAAGTCGCCGTCTTGAGTGGCTTTCAAGCCCTTCACCTCAAGAATCTTGTTGCCCGGCTCACGGTTGGGCGTGAAGATGATTCCCGGATAGCGGCGCGACGATGGCTGGATTTCCTCTACATTGAGTTTCTCGAGCATCTTCTTGCGGCTTGTGGTCTGCTTCGACTTAGCCACATTGGCGCTGAATCGCTGGATAAACTCCATCAGCTCCTTGCGCTTTTCCTCTGCCTTCTTGTTGGCTTGCTGCTGCTGGCGGAGAGCCAGCTGGCTCGACTGATACCAGAAACTGTAGTTGCCGGCAAACAGCGTTATCTTGTTGTAGTCGATGTCGAGGGTGTGGGTCGACACGGCGTCGAGGAAGTGACGGTCGTGGCTCACAACGAGCACCGTGTTCTCGCAGTTTGACAGATAGTTCTCAAGCCAAGCCACGGTTTCAAGGTCAAGGTCGTTGGTCGGCTCGTCGAGAAGCAGGTTGTCGGGATTTCCGAAAAGCGCCTTCGCCAGAAGCACGCGCACCTTCTCCTTACCGCTGAGGTCTTTCATCAGCATATAGTGCTTGTCTTCCTTGATGCCCAGACCGCTGAGCA
Source organism: Bacteroidales bacterium (assembly GCA_022009815.1). Taxonomy (GTDB): domain Bacteria; phylum Bacteroidota; class Bacteroidia; order Bacteroidales; family Muribaculaceae; genus Limisoma. Next base: position 1,867,703 of record CP091725.1, on the reverse strand, counting down.
ATGCGGCAGCGTCGCTCTCTGCGTTCCAGCCGTCGAGCTCGGCAAACTTCTCCTCCAGCTCAGAGGCACGGATGCCGTCGGCATCGCTGAAGTCTTCCTTTGCATAGAGGGCGTCTTTCTCTTTCATGATAGCCCAAAGCACGGTGTGTCCTTGCAGCACGGTGTCCATCACCGAAAATTCATCAAACTCAAAGTGGTCCTGGCTCAACACCGACATGCGCTCGCCCGGTCCCTGCTGAATCATGCCGTGGGTCGGCGTCAACTGACCCGAGAGGATGCGCATCAACGTACTCTTTCCGGCGCCGTTTGCGCCGATAATTCCATAGCAGTTTCCTTGCGTGAATTTCAGATTCACATCCTGAAAAAGCACACGCTTGCCGAACTGCATTCCTAAATTGCTTACAGCTATCATAATTTACCTAATATATACCTACTTGAATCAGAGTGCAAAGGTACGAATTTTATGCGACATCGGCAAATCGCATTTCCACAGCCGTTGCCGTCCAAAAGAAAGGGCGGCCCGCTGGGGTCGCCCTTTCAATATCAATTATTTGCTACTGTTTATTTATTCCAAAGAGGATTCTGAGAAACAGCAGAGTTTGTCAATGCAATCTGGTCTCCAGGGATTGGGTACAGATATTGGCGAGCCTCAAACTGACGAGTGTGTCCGAATGAGCCGTCTACATAGTTGCCGCTCATGTCTGGTTTAACTGTTGCTGTAGAAGCATTCGCACCTAAGAGAATGTTTGGATGCACTGAGCTGTCGAGGAGGTCGAGTTTGTGCCAACGAACCAAGTCCCAATAACGATAGTCCTTGTCCATAATCAACTCGCAACGGCGGCAACGGCGCACTTCCCAAATCAGGCTGCTGACGCCCATATTGTTAGCAGGGTCGTTCATTGCTTCCAATGAAGCGACTGTCTGGTCAGGCAGACCTGCGCGTTTGTAGAGCTTGTTAAGGGTAAGAGCCATATCGGCATCAGTAAGTGTTCCGAGCTCAGCTTTAGCCTCAGCATAGTTCAGGCAGATGAGTGCACCCCAGTAGAGAGGAGCGGTAGTGTAGTTCTTCACTGTGTTCTGACGGTCGTCAAGAGGCAACGAAGTGTTGTCGAATTTGCTTACGCCATAACCTGTAGAAGAAGTCATCGCCATGGCTCCGGCACGCGACCAAGTCATATCTTGATAGAATACGACAGGGTCTGTAGTCTCGGCGAGACGTCCATCGCGGACAGCGAGAAGCTTTTCAATTGAGTACTCACCTTTCTCGTTGTATTCAGGAAGGTCAGATTTGTTCTCAGAAGTCAATGCCAATGGCTTGCCATCTTTGAAGAGATAAGCGTCGAAAGCATCCTTCGTGATGCCGCTCAACTTGGTTGAGGAGCAAGTGTAGGAAACAGTCGAGTGCTTGAAGTTATCCTTGTCGTAAGCCTTCATAAAGATAATTTCACCATTCTTCAAAGCGTCATCGCGAACACTTTGATAAAGTGCGCGATAGCTATCGCCAATTGGGTATTTGCTCAACAGTTGCTCTGAAGCGTTGACGCATTCCTGCAAGTATTTGTTTGCACGAGTCTCATCGGCAGCATAGCCGTTTTCGGCGGCTGTGCGATATTTGCAGAATGTGCCTTCCCAAAGGCAGATGTCGCTCTTTACTGCCAATGCGAGATCCTTGCTCCAAATCTGTTTGCCGTTTTGGGCAGAAATCGTGGCAATCGCATAGTCAAGGTCGCGGAGCACGGAGTCCATAACCACATCGCGGTTTGTGCGGGCTCCATACAGGAGACCATTGTCAGTAACATCAACTTTATGGTCAACCCATGTAACATCACCATAGCGTTTCACCAAAGTGAAGAACTGAATTGCGCGGTTCAAGCGAGCCTGACCCTCGAAGTTGTTGCGCTTTGAGTCCTCAAGTTTAGAGCCACGCACGCCTTCGATAATCGACATGCAATGACGGATGTTCTCATACGGACCTGAATAGTTGCTTGATGAACTTGGAACGGATTTGTTGTTCCATTCAGTGAATGAGTTTCCAGCTTGGTCGTCGGAAAGGGTGCTGAAGTAGAAATCACCATGACCGTTTCCGTTGCCATAACCTGAGAAGAAATTATACATAGTGTTGCACTCCTGCTCAACAAGCGACTCATTGCTCCAGAACTCAGGGTTGCTCACCTCCGAAGTCAACGGATAGCGGTTGTTGTCGAGAAAATCGTCACAACTTGCAAGCGAAAGCCCAGCGAGTGCAAAAATGCCTAATGCTATCTTTGTTTCATTGTTTCGTAAATTTAGAGAATTAGAATGTTACCTGCAAACCGAATGAGTAAGTACGCATCATTGGGTCTGTACGTCCGAATGTACCATTGCCGTAAGAAGTGCCTGTTGTCCAAGTGCTACCGATTTCAGGGTCGATCGGGTTCTTGCCAAGGCCATTGTAAAGTAAGCATGGGTTTTCAGCCGTGAAGTAGATACGTGCTTTCTGAATCATAGCCTTCTTAGTAATCTCCTGTGGAAGAGTGTAGCCGATAGTCACAGTCTTCAGGCGAAGGTAAGCCATATTGAGCAAGTATTTCGATTGCGGATAGAAGTTGTAGCGACCCTGAGACAGGCCAGATACAGCGCCAGCGTTTGCTGTACCGTCATACATACAAGGATAATCGTTGTTCTGATTGATCTCGTAACCGATAATGTTGCGAGCGTCGTCGAAAATCATCTTGTTGTATGAATTCTGGTGAGAGTAGGTTGCATCGGCTCCACGTGCGAACGGCATTGTGAATGCGTTCACATACCACATGTCACGTTTGCCTACACCTTGGAAGAACAAGTCTACATCAATGCCTTTCCAAGCTGCACCAACACGGAATGAATACTCATAGCGAGGAGTTGAGTTACCAATCTTCTTCAAGTCACCATGGTTGCGAACCGTGCCGACAGGAATCAAGTTGCCGTTTCGTCTTTCATTGTCGGGTCACCACCGTTGATTACGCCGTTGCCGTCCAAATCCTTGAACTTGATGTCGCCAGGACCATATACGAATGTGCCTTGTTCCAAGCCAGTTTGGTCTGCCACGCCGTCAGCATAGATCCAAGAGCCGTCGGCGTTCTTGCCTGTGAAGTCTGATTCCTCGAAGTAACGGTCAGTCTCGAAGCCCCAGATTTCACCATACTCCATACCGCTGTAGAATTGGTTGATCAACTTGTTAGGGTTGTTGTACTCAGTAACCTTTGTCTTGCCGTCATAGATATTGGCGCTTGCGAAAACGTCAACATCGCCGAAGCGGTGATTCCAGCTGACACCGAGCTCCCATCCGCGGGTGCGGAGCGAACCGCTGTTTGCATAAGGAGCAGAAGCACCAAGAGTAGCCGGAAGAGTCATACCCGGAGCAAGCATGTCCTTAGTGTCGCGCTGGAACCAGTCGAACGTAACGTTCAAGCGGTTGTTCAAGAAACCGAGGTCAAGACCGATGTCTGTAGTTGCAATGCGTTCCCAAGTCAAAGTGGAAGAAACCAAAGACGGAGTGTTCATCATTGAGATAAGAGTACCTGTTCCGTTAACCCAATATGAGTATCCAGTGGAATTGTTGTTTCCTTTCTTTGTAATGGCCTCCAAGAACATATAGTCACCGATAGCCTCGTTACCAATGTGTCCATAAGAAGCGCGGAACTTAGCGTTGCTTACATATTGTTTAGCCTTCTCGAAGTAAGCTTCCTCAGAGAAACGATAGCCGACAGACGCCGATGGGAAGAATGCCCACTGGTCGTTGGCCGGGAATGAAGAAGAACCGTCGTAGCGACCGTTAACCTCCAACAAGTAGATTCCCTTGTAGTCGTAGTTGATACGGCCGAAGAAACCTGCAGTTGCGTGCTTGGTGATGGTGTTGCTGATAAGCATACTTGTACCGTCGGCGCCACCAGTAGCCAAACCAAGATAAGGCTTGTCATTATCGGAAAGAACGTTCTTGCGTGCAGAGAAGTAGTTGTAATACTTACGGTCTGCCTGTCCACCGACCATAACCTTGAAGTGGTTGTTCTCAGCCACATCAAAGTCGTATGTAGCATAGGCGTTTACGGTCCACACATTCTGACGAGTGTTTTCCTGTTGAGCGTAAGTGCTGCTTTGTGTCACCATATAAGATGGAGCTGTCGTTGCATTGGACCAGTTGTTCCAACCATAGATAGGCAGATATGACTTGCGCACGTTGATGTCTGTCATGTCATACGTGAAGTCGGCGTGGATGTTCAAGCCCTTGATTGGGTTCGCCTCCATCCAGCCTTGCAAGCGAGTGTTGCGGGCAATATCCTCATGCTCGCCGCTCTGCTTACGGTCAGCGATTGGCTGAGCGTCGTAATACTTGCCGTCGCCGTCATACTTGCGGTATCCGTAAGGACCGAAGTAAGAACCCCAACGCCAGAAGTATGTGTAACCGCCACGGCCCCACATGTTCTGTCCGTCATAGTCTTTCTGTGAATAGTTTACCTGAGCACCTGCTTTCAACCAAGAGAATATTTGAGTTGAGAGGTTGGCGCTTGCGTTGTAGCGCTTCACAGAGTTGTCTACAAACGACATCAAACCTTCACGCTTGTCATAGCCGAACGAAACGCGATATGTTGTGTTGCCCGAGCTGCCGTCCAAGCTTACGTTGTGCTTCTGAGAAGGAGCTGTGCGATACATAATATTCTTTACGTCCCAGTCAGCATAGTACATTGTGGCATGGGTTGTAGGATCCTGATAGAAGTCGCCCACATTTTCCATACTTTGGTATGGCAACATCTCGCTGTAGCCTTTCTTCTTGCCACCGTTCTGCTCGTACCAAGCCTTTGCGTAAGGAAGCATCTTGTCGAGGTACATACCGAACAATTCTGGGTCGGCACCCTTACGGTAGTTAGTCTGAAGCAATGCCTCGATTTGTTCAGGCACTGAGCCGTAGTCTGGCAATACAGTTGCGTTGCTCCAACCGAAGTTGTTTGAATATTTTACAGAAACGCGGTCGCCTTTCTGTCCTGATTTTGTCGTAATCAATACAACACCGAATGCTGCACGAGTACCATATACAGCAGAAGAAGCAGCATCTTTCAATACTGAGATTTCTGCGATATCGTCAGGGTTGACAAAAGTGATGTCGTCGGTAGGCACACCGTCGACAACGATAAGCGGGCTTGATGACTGTCCGTTTGACAACGTACCCGTACCACGGATTTTGATAGATGCGGCTGAGTTGATCGCACCGTCACCTGTTGTGATAGTCAAACCAGGAACAGCACCTTGAAGGGCTTTGGTAACATCGCCCACTGGACGTGCGTCCATTGCCTTTGACACATCGACTGTTGCGACAGCACCTGTGAGGTTGGCACGTTTCTGAGTACCGAAACCTACCACAACGACTTCGTCAAGAAGAGCGTTGTCCTCTTCCAAGGAAACGTTCATTATCGGCGCAGCCTTGAGGGTCTGTGTCTTGTAGCCCAAATAAGAAACTGTAATTGTTGCTCCAGGGGTTACTTTAAGCGTAAACTTACCGTCTAAGTCAGTAACTATACCACGATTGGTACCTTTCTCCATAACGTTGGCGCCAATGACAGGCTCTCCCTTGGAGTCTTTTACTGTACCAGAAATGGTTAGAGTTGCTTTCTGAGCGGATACAACTTGCGGAGCGGGGGCGGCATTAGCCTCGAATCCCGCACTGCCTAGCAAACACATTGCGACTGCGGCAGCCGCAACTAATTTACATGAAGTAAATTTTTTTCGTTCAGCAAATTTGTCCATACTTGATTCAGATTAAACATAGTTTTTATATTAGTACATCGTTGTTTCAAACGATTTCTAAGCCACAAAATAAGTGCTATTTTTCAATATTTACAAGAATTGTAATCAAAATTTTACGTTTATGAGATTATTTTTTAATTTTCGGTAAAATTTCATTTTATTAAACATTTTCGCACAACATTGTTTTTAAAAACTATGCTGTAAAAACATATTTTTATTTTTGTCTTTTTTCACCCCGCCATCCAAGCCATAACAATTAAAATCGCTGTAATTTTGTTGCAATCCGTCAGTTTTATGCCAATTTTCATAACAAAGAATATTCCCAGCTCAGAATTATCGGCAGCCCGTCAAAAACTTAATATGTGTTAACAGCAAATCATCGAATTCAACGCCTCCTCCCTCTTTTTCGCCGTCACACCAAATTAATTTACAAGTAATTGCCAATCATAGCCCAAAATTCCGTAATTTTGCAGCAGATTTGGGGCAAAGCGCGCTGAACGAAAACATTTAAGACGAAAAAAACAGATGACATTTGAAGAATTAGAAGTAAGAGAAGACCTGCTGCACGCAATCAAGGATATGGGATTTGAAAAACCGATGCCTGTACAGGAGAAAGTAATCCCACACCTGCTCCACGAAGACGGCGACGTCGTGGCTCTCGCACAGACCGGCACCGGCAAAACCGCGGCGTTCGGACTGCCCGTAATACAGCGCACCGACACGTCGCTGCGCCAACCGCAGGCTCTCATCATCTCGCCGACACGCGAACTCTGCCTGCAAATCGGCGGCGACCTTGCCGATTTCTCGAAATACACTCCCGGACTCAGTGTGCTGCCGGTTTATGGCGGCTCGAGCATCGAGAGCCAAATCCGCACGCTGCGCAAGGGTGTACAGATTATCGTTGCCACACCGGGACGACTGCTCGACCTGATAAAGCGCGGCGAGGTAAACCTCAGCGGCGTGCACACCGTGATTCTTGACGAAGCCGACGAGATGCTCAACATGGGCTTCCTCGACGACATCAACGCCATTCTCGACAACGTGCCCGACAACCGCAAAATGCTGATGTTCTCAGCCACTATGCCCGACGAGATTGCCAAAATAGCGAAACTATATGCACAACCCTCAGGAGTTTGTAATAGGCACACGCAACGAGGGCTCGGAGAATGTGCGCCACATATATTATATGGTGAACGCCAAGGACAAGTATCTTGCCCTCAAGCGTATCGCCGACTCCAATCCCAACATCTACGGAATCATCTTCTGCCGCACGCGCCGCGAGACTCAGGAGATTGCCGACAATCTGATTGCCGACGGCTACAATGTCGATGCCCTCCACGGCGACTTGTCGCAGATGCAGCGCGACACGGTGATGAAGAAATTCCGCGAACGCACCCTGCAGCTGCTCGTTGCCACCGACGTGGCAGCACGCGGTCTTGACGTGGACAATCTGACCCACGTAATCAACTACGGCCTGCCCGACGATCCAGCCACATACACGCACCGCAGCGGACGCACCGGACGTGCCGGCAAAACCGGCGTGTCGGTTGCCATCATCCACTCGCGCGAGAAGTCGCGCCTGCGCACGATAGAGAAGAAAATCGGAAAAACGTTCGAGAAGGGTTCAGTGCCTACACCGCAACGCATCATCGAAAAGCAACTATACAACCTTGCCGACCGCATAGAACGCGTAAAGGTGAACGAGGACGAAATTGCAAAATATCTGCCGGGAATCGTGAAAAAGCTGGAATGGCTGTCGGAAACGACTTGCTGAAACGCATCGTGTCGCTTGAATTCAACCGTCTGCTTGAATACTACAAGGACGCTCCCGAAGCCATCGACTACGAAGAGCGCAAGCCGCGCGACCGGAAAGCCAAACGCGACGACAAAGAGCCGCGCGACAAGCAGCAGAACGGCTCGCGGCAGAACAAAGACCGCCGCACCGCGGAGCAGGGATATGAGCGCATATACGTGAACGCTGGAAAGAACGACGGTTTCTTCCCGGCGCGCCTGATAGAGACCCTCAACCAGAACATGGAGGGACGCGTGGAGATTGGCCGCATCGACCTGTTTCCCGGCTACGCGTTGTTTGACGTGAAAAAAGGCGAGTCGCGCCGCACCGTGTCGGCGTTGAAAAACGCCCGCTACTTCGGCAAGCGCCTATATGCCGAGATTGCCGACCCAAACCGCGACTACGCCCACAGCTCCGAGCGCAAGTCGAACAGCAAGGGCCGCCATGCCGACGGCGACGACAGCTTCGGCAAATTCAAGAGAAAGTAAAAAGAGCAAACGATAAAGTGCTATGAAACCTATATATGCAGTGCTCGGCATCGCCGTTGTATCGGCAGCGTATGCCGGAACTTTCCCATCGCCGCAGGCTGCCTCTTGGCATGAGGATGCCGACAGCATCGCGGAAGTAGACTCTGTCACCGAAGTGAGCATCGAGTCGGTTTCCGACTTCTTTCTCTTTGCCGACGAGTTCAACACAATCGAACAGTCGGTAAGGATGGACATGCTCGACTATTACGCCAGCGGAATGCGCAAGCAGATGCCGACACGGCTTGGCGGACAGGCCGTAATCGACTCAATCGCCGGCGACCATTACATGAAGGTTTCCACATCATCGGTGTCGGAAACGGAGGTGCAGATGTATGTCAACAACCACGGCGACAAGCTCTTCGGCGTAATCAACCGCGTAAAGATGCCAGCCACCGACAGCCACATCTCGTTCAGCCAGACCTATGCCTTGGGTTCTCCAAGCGCAAGTCTGATTGAGAAGCCGAAAGTCAGGGATTTCCTCACCGTCAAAGACAAGAAGACTCTCGGCGAAATAGAGTCGAAAATCGACTTCCCGCTCATCGACTACCGCTTTCTTCCAAACGGCGATGTGGAGGCGCGTCTCACGGTCGGCGAATTCCTGTCGCGCGAGGATTCCGCTGCCGTGATGCCTTTCGTAAACAGCGGCATCACATACCATTGGGACGGCAAACGATTCAAAATAAAGAAATAGCATGGCGCTGCGCAAACGTCACATATTACTGATTGTGGCGCTGCTGCTTGCCTTCATCGGCATGGCAACAGCTGCGATTTCCATTCTCAACGGCAACGTCATATCGCCGTCGGAGTCGCTCGACATCGACGCCTACAAGATATCAGGCATCGACGTTTCTGCCCACAACGGCAATATCGACTTTGCAAAAGCCCGTGCGGCTGGCACCGAATTTGTTTTTGTCAAAGCCACCGAAGGTGCTACGTTCCGCGACAGCGCGATGAACAGCAACCTGCGCAAAGCCCACGAAGCCGGACTGAAGACCGGCGTCTACCACTTTTTCCGATTCGACGTCGACGGCGTGAAGCAAGCGCACAATCTGCTCAAAGCCATTGCCGGACGCCCGTTGTCGCTGCCACTGGTCATAGACGTGGAGTCGCACACCAACCCCTACACCCCCGCCGACATCGTCACCCGCAAAATCCATGACATGGTCGATGAGCTTACCGCCTACGGCTATCCAGTGATTATCTACAGCAACAAAAAAGGATTCGACAACCACGTGCGCGACGAGTTTGCAGACTGCGGCGTATGGCTCTGCTCGTTCACCCAACCCAACCGCGGCAAAAACTGGACTTTCTGGCAGTACAGCCACAAAGGATCCATCCCTGGCATCGACAGCGATGTCGACCTTGACCTGTGGCACGGCACTGCCAGCGAATGGCAACAGTACACCGCAGAAACCGAAAAAGCGATTTCCGTGGCGAATATGCTCTACGCTACAATAAACGCCAACCGTTTGCGTTAATATATTGATAAGGAATCTTTCCTTACAGCAAACGATTGGATATTCGGATTATGTTGAAACACAAGGCTATACGATATATTTTATTCTTTTTTGCCCTACTTGCGGCAATAAGCGGCAATGCGGCGTCATACGCCAAGACTTCCGCCCTCAACACCGGCAAATGGGTAAAAATAAAAGTTGAAGACACGGGCATCTACCAGATTTCAGCAGCGACATTGTCGGGCTGGGGCTTCAGCGACATCTCTAAAGTAAAGATATTCGGCTACGGTGGCGCCATGATTTCTGAAATCATGGGCAACGGCTACATCGACGACCTGCCGCAAGTGCCGGTGATGCGCTCGGGCAACAGAATCCTGTTCTACGCTCAAAGCAACGTGTCGTGGACAGAGACATCGGGCAAAATCCGCTATCAGCAGCAACAGAACCCGTATGCAACCGCCGGCTACTATTTCATCACCGACCGCAACGACATCGATGTGGCTGAGATGCAGACCACTGCCAAAGCGGAGAAAGCGTCCGACAAAGTGATAACAAACACGCTTGCCCGCATTTACCACGAAAAAGAGCTTACCGCCCCTGGAACCACCGGCCGCACATTGCTCGGCGAGGATTTCCGCTCTGCGGGCACACAAAGTTTCAGTTCAACCTGCCCGGCATCGTCAGCGACACCGACCCGGTGGTGAAAGTGGCATTCGCAGCCTACCACACATCAGGCACCGCGCGCACGCTCACCGTGACTTCCGGAAAACAGGAAGTGATGAAAGTGAGCGTCAGCTCGCTCAGCGGCAGCAACGAATACGACATCTGCTCCACTGCCTCATCTATCGGCACTGTGTCCTATCCTGGCGAAAAAATGACACTGCAGCTGTCGTTTCCCACCGGCACGGCTGTGCGCCTTGCCAACCTTGACTACATCACCGTCAACTACCTGCGCAACCTCAACCTTGCCGACAAGCAAATTGACTTCCGCAGCTTCACGGCAAACTGCCGCGACAGCGTGTTTGCCGTCAGCGGCATCAATGAAAAGACGGCGATATGGGACGTAACCACAACCTATGCGCCGCTGAAAGTTGACTTCCTTGCCGACAACGCTTCGGCACAGTTCCGCCAAACGGAAAATGGCAAGCGCGAATACGTGGCGTTCAACACCGCTGCCTCCTTCCCCACTCCATCGTTGGTGGGCAACGTGAGCAATCAGGACATACACGCCATGACACCGCCAACGATGCTGATAATCACGCCGGCGGCGTTCAGAAACCAGGCGGAGAGCCTCGCTGCCATGCACCGCGCCAACGACGGCATGGCAGTGACCGTGCTTACCGACGAACAAATCTACAACGAATTCTCGTCGGGAACTCCCGACGCAATGGCATACCGCAAGGTGGCGAAGATGTGGTACGACCGCACTGCGTCAGCCGACCAATACAGCAACGACAAATTCCGCTACCTGCTGCTGTTCGGACGCGCGGTGTTTGACAACCGCCGCATCACCTCGACGGCACGCAACCTTGGCTACCCGACGCTGCTCACTTGGGAGTCGGCCGACATCACAAGCGAGAGCAGCAGTTTCAACACCGACGACGTGTACGGCTTCCTTGAGGACGGCAGCGACGCCGGACGCACGAGCCTGCGCAAAATGTGTATCGGCATCGGACGCATCCCCGTTAAAAGCGCGGCAGAAGCAACCGAGACTGTGCAGAAAATCAGCGACTACATCAGCAACCCCGACATGGGCAACTGGAAGACGCGCATAATGATGATTGCCGACGACGGCGACAGCGGAATCCACATGAGAGACTCCAACGACGCCATCGACAGCCTACGAGCAAATGGAGCGGGCAATTATCTGATACAACGGCTGTTTATCGATGCCTACAAAGCCTCGTCGAGCGGTTCGGGCCACTCTTTCCCGGAGGCGCGCACCCAGATGCTTCAAAACTTCAAGAACGGTGTGCTGTTTGCCTCCTACGTAGGCCATGCCAACCCCACATCGTGGACCCATAACGGACTGCTGCGCTGGCCCGACATTGAGAACGAATTCTTCTACAGCCATCCCCCTTTCGTGTTTACCGGCACTTGCGAGTTCACTCGCTGGGACTCTCCTACCGTGTCGGGAGGCGAAGTGTTGTTTCTAAACTCGCGCGGCGGATTCATCGGACTGCTGACAGGCTCGCGCGTGACGTCGATAAGCGGCAACGGCGACCTCTGCCGCGCTGTCGGCGCCGAGACGTTCAAGCCTCTGCCAAACGGCGAGATGCCACGCCTCGGCGACATCGTGATGAATGCCAAGAACAACTATTGGTACACCCACTCGCGCTACTCTTCAACACTGACAAAAAACACCGAGCACAGCCTCAAATACGCACTCATCGGCGACCCTGCGCTGCGCCTGAAATACCCTAAATACGACATCCGGCTGACAGCGGTCAACGGCGAAAGCGTCGACGGCGAGGTGAAACCGGAGACTATGGCGCGACAGGAAGTGGAACTCGAAGGAAAGGTTGTCGATGCCGACGGGATTACCATGACCGATTACAATGGTACGCTGACAACCACCGTCTACGACGCGGAAGTGTCGATAACCACCAACGGCTACTACGAGGGCGGCACCGACACCGATGACAAGTGCAAAGTGACCTACCAAGACCACACAAACCGACTGTTTGTTGGTTCGGGAGAGGTTAAGGACGGCCTGTTCAAAATGAAATTCCGTATGCCTACGGGCATTATCAACAACTACACTCCGGCTCTTGTCAACCTATATGCTCAGGACGAGAACAAAGGCGACGCCGTAGGCAAGAACGAGGACTTCTACATCTACGGTTTCGACGAGTCGCCAGCCGACGACACCGACGGACCGGAGATACGCCTGCTCGCACTCAACTCAACGGCATTCAAAGACGGCGACAAGGTGAACGAGACTCCTTTTCTCGTGGCATCGGTCTACGACGTGTCGGGAATCAACCTGTCGCCAGTCGACATCGGACACGGCATAACCGCGACTATCGACGGAACAACCGTTGTTTCCGGTCTTGAGAACTATTTCTCGCAGGACACCGACGGCGTGAGCCACATAAACTACCAGATGGGAGAACTCACCGAGGGACAGCACACACTGACGTTCCGCGTGTGGGACGTGCTTGGCAACATGTCGGAAAAGACAATCGCATTCAGTGTGGTCAACGGCATCAAGCCGCAGCTGTTCAGAGTCTACTCAACAGCCAACCCGGCAAAGACAAAGGCCAACTTCTACATCGAGCACAACCGCCCCGACGCGGTGCTCAACGTAACGCTGAGCATCTACGACATGATGGGACACAGTGTCTGGAGCACATCGTTGACCGGACGCAGCGACATGTATAAGTCGATGCCTATAACATGGGATTTGACCGACGGCAGCGGAATGCGCGTGCAGCGCGGCATCTACATCTACCGCGCAACGGTATCGACCAACGGCGGCGACGAGGCGTCGATTACCCAACGCATCGCAGTGGCTTCGGAGTAATCGCGTCGGATTATTTTTCGACATAGAGAATCAAGTAGGAGAAAAAATAAGTAGGGTTCATGAACCCTACTTATTTTTTTACTATCCTTTGAATGTTTCGCAGTAATCGTCAGGATGGACGGTGTGGCGATGAAAAGAGCATTGGTCGCTGGGAGTGCCGGCAACATAATAGCAGCATCTCCCACAGCGGTGGTTGACGTCGCGCTTTTTAGAGTTAGAGCCTTTCGACGAGCCGCCGGCAAGAAACACTGCGGCAAGAAACAACCAACAAAAATCAAATACCCTATGCCGTGGAATAACAAGAAGAATGCCTCCACCACTGCCGGACGAAGTCCTCCAAGTTTCTTTGCCCGCATGCACAGCAGGATAATCTCATACGCCACCGGCAATGCGAATGCAACGTAGAAGTTATGCGTCACGCCAAACGCCGCGCCTGCGACAAACACAAAAATAAGCGGCCGGAAATAGGTGGCTTTCGAGCACCAGGTCACCCTTGTTCCCGCAAGAGAGTCAAAGAAATTCTCGCACGATTTAGGGCCAAACAGCGACCACAGCCCCACGGCAATGCCCAACAGCATCATCAGCGAGATTATGCCCGTAATCCATCCTGGCATGTGTGCGCCGGAGGCTACGCCGTCGCCCGATTCCTCGACATACTCGATGCGGTTATCCATATTATTTTCCTGCAACGGCTCTACGCTTTCACGTCCTTCCGCAACAGGCTCCGACGCCGGCTGCCGCTGAGCGACGGAGGTCTGGCTTTGTTGACTACTGCCGTCTCCGTCGGCAGCAGTGACGCTGCTGCCTTCGTCCACCATTTCGCAGCAATAAGAGGCTATATACGCCTTGCGGCCATGAAACGTGAAGACAAACATACTCCCGTCAGTACCCTCCGATTCATAGACTTCGCCACGATATGCGCGTCCGAGGTTAGTTATCCTCTCGGGTTCGGCAAAGACTGTCACATATTCGTCAGACACCCTGAATCGGGCCGCAAACACGTCGGGAATGCAATTCAATAGAATGGTTAAATACAGCAGTATTCGCAAAAATCGGTTCATAATAATAGCTTTTACAATGACAAATATGCAAAATTAACAATTATCGCAGCCCCAACAAATAAAAAAGCTCAACAAATAATAATATCAAGCAGAATATATTAATATATTAATTTCGCACTTGCTTGTTTAATCTTCGATTCTTCGATTCAAGTATCCACATTTGCAAAATTTGACAAAAAAAACTAATTTTGCAGTTTGTAAGGAAGTTAATAAATTAGGAGTTACAATGAACGAGGATGGTCAGAAGATTCTATTGCCTGAGCCAACATTGCGCAGGCTTCCGTGGTACTTGGCATACGTCAATATGCTTCGCACCCAGAAGATAGAATATGTTTCGTCGACACAGATTTCACGCAAAATCAATGTCGACGCGTCGCAGATTGCCAAAGACTTGTCGTTTCTCAACATCAAGGGAAACACGCATCGGCTATCAGGTTGAGACGCTCGCCATCGAATTGTCAAATTTCCTCGGATTCCACAACGACCACACCGCTTTCATGATCGGCGCCGGAAGCCTCGGCTCCGCACTAATTCAAGACTCCGGACTGATGCAGTTCGGACTGCACATCGTGGCGGGTTTCGACGTTGACGAGAAAGTTGTAGGCACAGAAATCTGCGGCATTCCCATCTACCACATCTCCGAACTTCCGGAACGCGAGAAGCAATACAAGGCTGAAATCGGCATCCTCGCCGTACCGGTGGAACACGCCCAGGAGTCGGCCGACCTGCTTGTGGCAAACGGACTGCGCGCCATCTGGAATTTCACGCCGTTCCGCATCAAGGTGGCTGACAATGTGGTTATCCAAAACACTTCCATCTATGCCCACCTGGCAGTAATGTACAACAGAATCAACGGGAACAAATGAAAATCATAAAATTCCGAAACACCGACAATCCTGAAAAACTGGAAATCGACGTAATCCCCGACTCTGCAATCCAAAAGAGCGGCAAACCGTTTTTTGTGCCCGACTTCGCAAGCCGCTTCCAATTCAGCGCAGCCGCCTCGGTACACGTGTGCCGCCTCGGAAAAAACATCGCGCAACGGTTTGCAAACAGATACTACGAGGAGGCTGGGCTATGCCTTGTGTTTGAGGCAAAAGACTTGCTCGACACCCTCAACGCCAACGGCAAACCGAGAGCGTTGGCAACATCGTTTGACGCTTCGCATATCGTTGGCGAGATGACTCCTACCGACATCGCAATGCTCGGCAAGAACACCGCAACACTGGAAATCAACGGGGAAGATACAGAAAAATTCACGTTGCCGTCAGCTGCCGACTTCGACAAATGCATCGCGACGGCAAGCCGGTATTTCACGCTGAAAATCGGCGACTTGATACTAATTGAAAACGGCGAATGGCACAATGCGGAAATCAACAGCCGTGTAACAGCTCGTTTGGGCGACTTTGAATCAATAAACATAAAGATAAAATAACCAAGGAGATATGACTAAATACATCATCGCTGTGGCTGTTGGCGCGGTTCTCGCCTCTTTCAGCAGCCAGGCTGCGACAAAATTCAAGGACTCTTCCGTCCTTTCATCAGGGAAATGGGTTAAAATCAAAGTCGGCGAAACCGGCGTCTATGAAATCACCGGCGAACAGTTGAAGCAATTCGGATTCTCCGACCCCAAAAAAGTGAAGATTTTTGGCACTGGAGGCATCCAGACCACCGACAATTACAACAAAGACTATACCGACGACCTTGAGCAGGTGCCGGCAATGCGCACCGGCGACAAATTATATTTCTATGCCAACGGCTTGACATACGAGGAAATAAGGAGCATTGACTACACCACCAACTTCGACATATACCGCTCAATCTCAAAAAACGCCTACTCTCCCGCTTCTTACTACTTCCTTACAGACAGCGAGGATTTTGACGCACGCGATATTGAAACCGTCGACACCAACGAAAGCAATCTTGCCTCCGTCAAGGAATGGCGCTCGAACGGCGTGGTGTCGATTTGGCACAAGAACGACATCGTAAACCCTACCCGCTCAGGCAAACTTTTCCTCGGCGAAGATTTCTCAAGCACTAAAGAGTTTGAAATTACGATGTCTACGCCAGGCATCATCAGCGGAACAAATGTGGTTGTAAACATGTCAGCAGGCGTAAAAACCGCCGACTCGCAAACTGTGACACTGTCGGTCGACGGCACGGTTTTAGACACAAAAAATGTGTCAAAATCAGCCGATGCCGCAATCTATAAACTGATCACTTCTTTCGGGTCCACCCCCGTGACAGAGGCGATGGCGCAGGCTGAGTCGGTGACAGCGAAAGTGAGCACGTCTGTGTCGCTGCCGATTGCGAAGATGAACTATATTTCCGTCTCCTACAAGTCGCCGCTTGCCCTTCCTGCCGACTCCTCACAAATGCGCTGGCTCGTGAAGACAACCAAAGAGTCAGGACTCGTAATCGGCAACACCACTCCTACAACACACGCCTGGCTTGTGTTTACGCCAAACAATTCTCCTTACAAAATCTACAACACAAAACAATACACCATCACAACAAGTGAGGGGACAAGCTGCATTGTCCCGAATCTTGGCACAACGGCTTATGCGGAATACGTGATTTTCGACACCGGAAAACAGCAGAAGCAAGTGTCTTTTGCTGGCAACGTGGCCAACCAGAACCTGCATTCACTCGCCACGCCCGACATGCTCGTCATCACCACTCCCAAACTGAAAGCCCAAGCCGACCGCATTGCCGACTTCCACCGCCAGCACGACGGCATGGACGTAGAGGTGGTGCTGCAGGACGACATTTTCAACGAGTTCGGCAACGGCATGCGCGATGTTTTCGCATACCGTCAGCTGTGCAAGATGCTCTATTCACGCAACCCGTTGAAATTCCGCTATCTGCTGCTGTTCGGCAGCGGCAACTACGACAACCGCGGAATTTTCGGCGGCGACATCGAGGAAACACTGCTCACTTATCAGACCGACAACAGCTACCACAGCGTGTCCTCCTACTGCTCCGACGACTATTTCGGCGTGATGAACGACGAGGCTGTCAATGTGGAAGGCTCAAACGCTCTGCTCAACATCTCGATTGGACGCATCCCGTTTGTCTCTGCAGCCGAAGCCAAAACATACGTAGACAAACTGCTTGCCTACATGTCGCACAAACCCGGCAAGACCGACACGTGGAAGAGCAACATGCTCATGATTGGCGAATATGGCGACCAATACATCCACACGACACAGACTGAATCGTTTATCGACAACTTCAACTATGAGATAACCCCGAAGACATCAGACACTCCGGAAATCAGAACGAGAAACGACAATGCCGTAAATTTCAACAAGATTTATCTTGAGCCTTACGACAACGTGGACAATCTGCAGGCCACACGCGAGAAACTGGTCGAAGATTTCAATGTAGGACAGAATTTCATCCTCTTCGTGGGGCACTCCAACATTTCATCGCTCACCAAACCGACCGTGCTGATGAACCTGCAGCAAGCAATCGACACGAAATATGACGTGCCGCCAGTGATGTATTTCTCTTCATGCGACGTGGGCAGATACGACGGCGGACAGACTTCATTCATCGACAAACTGCTGCTCAACCCCGACGGCGGCATTATCGCTGCCGTGGCAGCGACACGCGAGGCATACACATCGTTGAACGGACGCCTGACCGACTCGTTTGCCAAGTATCTCGGCATCAGCGAATCCGACAGCCGATTCTATGCTAAATACGAAAAAACCTGGGGCCGCGTGTTGATGTTTGCAAAAAACTTCTCAACCGACCGTTCACGCAACCGTCTGAAATACCACCTGCTCGGCGACCCGGCAATGCTCGTCGACATCCCGTGTGACCGCACCGAGGTGACCGAAGTCAACGGTGTCGCCGCCTCGAAGGGCATCGCCATAGGTGCTATGACTCCAATAACCATAAAAGGCCGTGTCAGAAACGACGCAGGAGAAGTCGATACCGATTTCAACGGCTATGCGAAGATTTCGCTCTACGACTCCGAAATACTATATGACACAAGGTGACGAGACGCTGACCGAGCGCGGAGCCGAACTTGCCGTGACAAGCGCCGACGTGACAGCCGGCGAGTTTACGGCCACAATCATCGCGCCAAACTGCATCACGACCGACGACAAAGAGAAACCGCTGCAAGTGACCGCTGTCGGCAACGACGGCACTGTGGTGTCGGGATTCTACAACGGACTGACATTCGACCGCTCGCTCTCCGCCGTTTCCGACGACACGACAGCGCCAACCATCAACGCCTTCTACATCAACGACAAATCAACGTTCAAGGACGGCATGGAGGTGGAATCGTCGCTGCGCCTCAAAGCGGAAGTGACCGATGATGTTGCCCTCAACCTGTCGCATGAGCAGATTGCCACGACTGCCTACATTTCTATCGACGGCGGAGAGCAGGTGTATCCAGTATGCACTTACCAACTCGACGGTGTTGACAAATGCATAATCGACCAAGGCATCTACAACCTGAAATCAGGCCGACACACGGCAGAACTTGTCGTTGCCGACATGTCGGGCAACGTTGCCACCCGCACAATAGCCTTCTATGTGGCAGCCAACGACAATGCCTCACTCTCCGTCGATACGACAGCCCTGATACACTCCGTGACATTCGATGTTGAGAACGCCGACAACTACACCGACGCGCAACTCGTTGTCAGCGACAACAGCGGCAACGTGGTGCTGCGCACCGACGTAGGCTCATTCCCATACACATGGGACGGCAGCGACAACAACGGCAACCGCCTTGCCGAAGGAGCCTACAACGCAACGGCAATCATCGACGGCAAAAGCCTCCGTCAGAAAAAAATCGTAGTCGTAAAGCAATAAATACCACTATTTTCAGTTTTGATAAATAGAACTACATTTATAGAAAACGAATGAAAATTAGACGGTATATAATCATTGCTTTGGCATCGCTCATCGCTTTGCCTGCTCTCGCCGACAGCAACGGCAAGAACCAATTCAACCCAGTGCAAACCGGTGTGACATCGCTCGGAATCGCCCCCGACGCCCGCGGCGCAGCCATGGGCGACCTCGGTGTGGCCACCGAGCCCGACGCCTATTCGCAATATTGGAACCCGTCGAAATACGCCTTCGCCTACAGCTCGGCGGCAGTCAGTCTCTCCTACACCCCATGGTTGAGAAAACTGGTCAACGACATATTCCTTGCCAACCTTTCCGGATATTGGAAAATGGGCAGTGGCGACAACCAGGCCGTCAGCGCATCGTTGCGCTACTTCTCGCTCGGCGAAATTCAGATGACCGACGAAGCCGGCACCGTTGTCAACTCCGTCAACCCATACGAAATGGCTTTCGACCTTGGCTATTCCCGCAAACTGTCGGAAAGCTTCTCTATGGGTGTGGCTCTGCGCTACATCTATTCCGACCTCGCTTTCTCCGACGCATATTCTGCCGAACAGCAGAAAGGAGCGTCGGCATTCGCCGCCGACATCTCGGGCTTCCTGACCACATATCCTGTGGTGGGACGCAACGAATGCCAATGGTCATGGGGTTTCAACATCTCCAACATCGGTTCAAAGGTGTCGTACAACGACGGCAATGACCCTGCATTCCTGCCTACAAACTTCCGCCTCGGAACAACATTCACCTTCCCGGTGGCTCAATACAACAACATAGCGCTCTCGCTCGACGCCAACAAGCTGCTTGTGCCCACACGTCCACGCCAGTCGGACTTCACCGACGCCGAAGGCAACTACGACCAGGAGGCTTATGAGTCGAAACTTGAGGACTGGCGCAACACGTCGTCGATTTCAGGCATCTTCAAGTCGTTCAGCGACGCTCCGGGCGGATTCAAGGAAGAGCTGAAGGAAATCACGCTCTCCGTCGGTGCCGAGTACAACTACAACCAGCAGTTTTTCGTACGTGCGGGATATTTCTATGAGAACGCCATGAAGGGCAACCGCCAGTACTTCTCATTTGGTGCCGGATTCTCGCTCAACGTGGTGCAGCTCGACGCAGCATACATGATTGCAACGGCTCAAAACAGCCCTCTCGACCAAACGCTCCGTTTCTCGTTGACGTTTGACATGGACGGACTCAAACACCTGTTAGGCAAAAAATAAAACGATATGGCTTACCCTTCCGCACCGGCTTCGGATTTGACGTGCACCGCCTTGTCGAAGGTCGCGACCTTTGGATTGGCGGCGTGAAAATCGAGCACTCACTCGGGCTGCTCGGCCACAGCGACGCCGACGTGGCAATCCACGCGCTCTGCGACGCAATGCTCGGAGCTGCGGCGCTGCGCGACATCGGTTTCCACTTCCCCGACGCCGACCCTGCCTACAAAGGCATCGACAGCAAGAAGCTGCTCAGATGCGTGGCCGACTTGTTGCGGGAAAAAGGCTACACCTTTGGAAACGCCGACATCACCATCTGCGCCGAGGCGCCGAAGATGAATCCCCACATCCCCGCCATGCAGAAGGCTATGGCTGAATGCATTGGCTGCGATCCAGATGACATCTCGGTAAAAGCCACCACCACCGAGCGGCTTGGCTTCACCGGACGTCAGGAAGGCATCTCCGCATATGCCACCGTGCTAATCGCTCGTAATTGACAAGAAACTCTCTAAAACCTTTGATTATGAATACACAACAATTACCACAACTTTCTATCGGAGAGGCACTGAAAGCCGCATGCAACAAAATCTTTCAGTTTAACGGCCGCTCGCGCCGTTCGGAATTCTGGTGGACCGCGCTTGTCGTTATCATCATCTGCGCAATCACTCACGACACGATATCCTGGCTGATGAATCTTCTGATGATTCCAATCACATTCCGCCGCCTGCACGACACCGGACGCAGCGGATGGTGGTGGGGAGCAGGAATAATCGCCACGTATGGGTTCGGCACAATATTCGTCATCGACTTAGGAATCAACTCATTAATCAATTTTCCTCCGGCAGCGATATCAGCGTTTCTCGGCAAATTCGTATTGTTTGCCATCGCATATATCGCCTACCACATAGTCATGATTGTGTTCCTCTGCCAAGACAGCGAACCGTTTGAAAACCGCTACGGCGAGTCACCGAAATATGTCGTAGACCCCGACTCCGACGGAATTGACACCCCTGATGCCAAAATTGATTAATCCGTAATTTCCCACTTATTTCATATTGAATATTCCCAAAATTATGTAAATTTGCAGTTGAACTGCAAATTTACATAAGATATGACCGAATTTATCAACCGTAAAATCACCCAGGCAATTGAAAACGCTGCTGCATCTTTTCCTGTAATAACCATTACAGGGCCGCGTCAATCCGGCAAGACAACGCTTGCCCGACACATGTTTCCAGAATATCCGTATTTTAGTCTTGAGAATCCCGATGTCAGGAATTTGGCGATGGAAGACCCCGTAGGATTCCTCAACAACACCACAGAGGGGATTATTCTTGACGAAGTTCAGAATTCCCCACAACTGCTGTCGTACATACAAGGAATCGTTGACAACGACTATGAAAAGCGTTTCATTCTGACTGGAAGCAACAATTTCTCAATGCTTAAAAACGTATCACAGTCGCTTGCCGGACGCTCCGCTGTTTTTGAATTGCTGCCATTCTCCATAAACGAGCTCAACAATTACGAGACCGACACCGACTCTCTTATATACAAGGGAGGCTATCCTGGCATATGGTGCGACGGCAAGGACACTTACACATTTTATTCAAACTACGTCACAACCTACCTTGAGCGCGACGTGAGAAATATCATCAACATCAAGGATCTCGACACATTCCAAATTCATCCGCATCTGTGCGACACGCATAGGAAGCATTTGGAACAGCTCGGAAGTGAGCAACGAAATCGGAGCGTCGGTCAACACGGTTAAATCCTGGTTGTCCGTACTCCAAGCTTCATACATCATCTTCATGCTCCAGCCTTTCTTCACAAACACCCGGAAACGCCTCACCAAATCGCCCAAACTATTCTTCACCGATACCGGTCTGGCAAGCTTTCTGCTTGAAATAGAATCCAAGTCGCAAATCAAACGTGACAAGATGCGCGGGCATCTCTTTGAAAACATGATTGTTGCGGAGGCATTGAAGCAAAGATTAAACGCCGGTCGCACCAACAATCTATGCTTCTATCGCGACAGCAACGGAAATGAAGTCGACCTCATAACAAAAAGAGAGGGTATGCTAAACCTTTACGAAATCAAATCGTCGGAAACATACCATCCCGATTTTGAAAAAGGGATAAAATCGTTTATCGGCAGTTTCGGCGACATAGTGGGGTCAAACAGCATAATCTACAACGGATCGCTTGAAAACGAATCAAGGGAAATAAAACTGATAAACTACAAACATCTGCCTCCAATTATGTAAATTTGCAGTTGTACTGCAAATTTACATAACCGAAGCACATAACAAGGCAAAAAGAATAAAATTCTGTAAACGGACTTAATTATGACCGTTTGCAGAATTTTTTGCTACCAGCGCCATCGTTTCAAGAACAATTTTCCAAGTTTCAAAAAACTCTTGGAGGATTCATCTTTACGCCATAACTTTGCGGTGTGAGAATAGAAAATCAGTCAGCAACCAATCTTAAAAGCATATAGATATGGCAACAAAGAAATATCACTTCGAGACGCTCCAACTCCACGTTGGTCAAGAGCAACCGGATCCGACAACAGACGCACGCGCCGTGCCAATCTACCAAACCACGTCGTACGTGTTCAGAAATTCGCAACACGCAGCCGACCGATTCGGCCTGCGCGACGCCGGCAACATCTACGGACGTCTAACCAATCCGACACAAGGAGTGTTTGAAGACCGCGTTGCCGCTCTGGAAGGCGGAGTGGCGGGACTGGCAGTAGCCTCTGGTGCAGCAGCCGTCACCTACGCTCTCCAAAACATTCTTTCGCAGGGCGACCACATTGTTGCCGCCGACAACCTTTACGGTGGATCGTTCAACCTGATTACCCACACACTTGCCACTCAAGGCATCACCAACACCATTGTCAACGTCAACAACCTCGAAGCACTTGAGGCTGCCATCCAGCCCAACACCAAGGTTGTCTATGCGGAGACATTCGGCAATCCAAATTCGGATGTCACCGACATTGAAGCCATCGCGGAAGTGGCACACCGCCACAACATTCCGCTGATTGTCGACAACACATTCGGCACCCCATATCTTATCCGTCCAATCGAACACGGTGCCGACATTGTGGTGCATTCCGCCACTAAGTTTATCGGTGGCCACGGCACGAGTCTCGGAGGTGTAATCGTAGACGGCGGCAATTTCGATTGGAAGGCCAATGCCGACAAGTTCCCAACCCTCGCCAAACCCGACCCAAGTTACCACGGCGCAATCTTTGCCGACGTAGCGGGCAAGGCTGCTTTCGTGACACGCATCCGCGCCGTCATCCTCCGCGACACCGGCGCCACAATTTCTCCGTTCAACGCCTTCATCCTGCTGCAGGGTCTGGAAACGCTGTCGCTGCGCGTGGAACGCCATGTGGAGAACGCTCTGAAGGTTGTCGACTACCTGAGCAAGCATCCTAAGGTAGCCAAGGTCAACCACCCGTCGCTGCCCGACCATCCCGACCATGCCCTCTACCAGAAATATTTTCCCAACGGCGGCGGAAGCATTTTCACCATCGAGATAAAAGGCGGAGAGAAGGAGGCATGGAAATTTATCGACTCTCTCGAGATTTTCTCGCTGCTCGCAAACGTAGCCGACGTGAAAAGCCTCGTAATCCACCCCTACACTACCACCCACTCGCAGATGACACCAGAAGAGCTTGCGCAACAGCACATAACACCGTCGACCGTGCGCCTGTCAATAGGCGTCGAGCATATCGACGACATTATCAACGACCTTGCCCAGGCTCTTGAAAAAATATAGGATTCTCATAGTCCAACTTAATGATTTTTGAATAAGATTTGTGTGAGAAAACCGGGAATTATCCCGGTTTTTTCTTTGCTGAAAATTTATTCCTAATTTAAAAAATGTCATAAAAACAACATTTTTGATTACATTTTCCCGTTTATAATAGCAATAGTATGGAAAAAGTTTGTATTTTTGTAGCAATTTGAAAATCTACAAAAACAACAGTATATGAAAGCAACAGAAGTAATCGACGATTTGCGTCGTCGTTTTCCAAACGAACCGGAATACTTGCAGGCGGTTGAAGAAGTGGTTACATCAATCGAGGATGTCTACAACGAGCATCCCGAATTTGAACGCTACAATCTGATTGAGCGGCTTTGTCTGCCCGACCGCATCATCTCGTTCCGCGTGTCGTGGGTAGACGACAAAGGACAGGTACACAACAATATGGGCTACCGCATCCAACACAACAATGCCATAGGTCCGTATAAAGGTGGAATCCGATTCCACGCGTCGGTAAACCAGTCGATTCTGAAATTTCTTGCTTTCGAGCAGACATTCAAGAATTCGCTCACCACGCTGCCTATGGGCGGAGGCAAGGGCGGATCGGACTTCAGCCCAAAAGGTAAGTCAGACATGGAGGTGATGCGCTTCTGTCAGGCTTTTGTGGCTGAACTGTGGCGCAACCTCGGTCCCGACCGCGACGTGCCTGCCGGCGACATCGGTGTTGGCGGACGCGAAGTGGGCTACATGTATGGCATGTACAAGAAGATGGCTCGCGAGAACACCGGCACGTTTACCGGCAAAGGCCTTGAATTCGGAGGCTCGCTGATACGCCCTGAAGCCACCGGCTACGGCAATGTCTACTTCCTTCTCAATATGCTCGCCACCCGCGGCATCGACATCAAGGGCAAGAAGGTTGCCATCTCCGGCTCCGGCAACGTGGCTACCTACACGGCAAAGAAGCTGCTTGAACTCGGCGCCAAAGTTGTAACGATGAGCGACTCCGACGGCACAATCTACGTGCCTGAAGGATTGAGTCAGGAACAGCTCGACTTTATCTTCGAAATTAAAAACATCTACCGCGGACGCATTCGCGAGTTTGCTGAGAAATACGGCTGCGAATATTTGAGGGCGGACGTCCATGGGGCGTGAAGTGCGACATCGCGATGCCGTCAGCCACACAGAACGAGCTTGACGGCGACGACGCGCGCACGTTGCTTGCCAACGGATGCTTCGCTGTGTCGGAGGGTGCCAACATGCCTTCCACGCCGGAGGCCGTGCATGAGTTTGTCAACGCAAAAATCCTCTATGCCCCTGGAAAGGCGGCAAATGCCGGCGGAGTGTCGGTCAGCGGACTTGAGATGGCACAGAACTCACAGAAACTGACGTGGACCGCAGAGGAAGTCGACGCCAAGCTGCGCGGCATCATGGCTGACATCCACACCCAATGCCAGAAATACGGCAAGGAAGCCGACGGCTACACAAACTATGTGAAGGGAGCCAATGTGGCTGGCTTCATGAAAGTGGCGCGGGCAATGATGGCACAGGGCATCCTGTAGCAATCCTGCCGCAGAAACAATCCAGCCGCCCTGCAATCGCGATTGCAGGGCGGCTGGTGTTATATTCAAGTTGCTGTCTGTGCTTACTTGTTTTTGAAAAAGTCGACGATTCTGCGGCATGCCTTGCCGTCGCCGTAAGGGTTGACAGCCTTCGACATCTTATCATAAGCAGCCTTGTCGTCAAGCAGCTTGCTCACCTCGTCCATAATCTTGTGATAGTCGGTGCCCACAAGATGCACTGTTCCCGAAGCCAGCGCCTCCGGACGTTCTGTCGTGTCGCGCATCACGAGCACAGGCTTGCCCAGACCGGGAGCTTCTTCCTGGATGCCGCCCGAGTCGGTGAGCACAATCGTTGATTTGCTCATCAGATACACGAACTCAAGATACTGAAGCGGCTCGATGAAGAACATATTGCCCAAACCTTTCAAATCTTCGCCGAAAACTTCATGAATCGGCTTGCGCACATTCGGATTCAAGTGCATCGGATAAACGAAGTCAACGTCGGCATACTTGTCCTTGAGGTCGCGGATGGCCGTACACATATTGATGAATCCATCGCCGAAATTCTCACGGCGGTGGCCTGTGATAAGCACCAGTTTTCTGCCGTTGTCAAGACGGCTTATGTCGTAGCCTGCCTTTGCGAGCACTTCTTTCTGCTCTGCGGCAAGAACCTCGTCGTGCGTCAGTTTGTCAACAACCATGTGGAGCGCGTCGATAACGGTGTTGCCCGTAACGACAATCTCTCCATGCACTTTTTCCTCCTTGAGGTTGCTTTCCGAAAGAGGGGTCGGAGCGAAGTTGAACGACGAGATGCGACCCGTCAGCTGACGGTTCATCTCTTCAGGCCACGGCGAATAGATGTTGTGAGTGCGCAATCCTGCTTCCACGTGTCCGACAGGAATCTGTTGATAGAACGCAGCGAGAGCAGCCGCAGTCGACGTCGTTGTGTCGCCATGCACAAGCACCACATCAGGCTGCGCTTCCTTCAGCACGTCGCGCATACCAAGAATCACACGGGCAGTGACATCATATAAATCCTGTCCCTGCTTCATTATATTGAGGTCATAGTCAGGCTTTACGTCAAAAATAGTAAGCACTTGGTCGAGCATTTCCCTGTGCTGACCGGTCACACAGACAATTGTCTTGAAATTTTCAGCGTCCTTCTGGAATTCCTTCACCAGCGGACACATCTTGATAGCTTCTGGACGTGTGCCAAAAACCAGCATTACTTTCTTCATAAGATATCGTTTTTCAATGTTTGTATACAAGCATCACAAAGGTTTGCGATCCCTTTCAATTGCAATATTAATAATTTATTTGAAATGAGCAAATGCCACTATCTGTCGCAGTCGGTTTTCAGGTAGTGATGGGCGGCGTGACATTGATGGAGTGCGTGGTCGACAATCCAGTGACGGTTTGCCATTTCTGAGATCACGGTCATCTCATGCGACACAAGCACCACCGTGCTACGCTTCGCCAAATCGGCGACAATGCCATAAATCTGCTCCACAAATGCGTGGTCAACATACGACAGTGGCTCGTCGAGCACCACGATATCGGGATTGGAGATGACTGCCCTTCCGAGCAACGTGCGCTGCAACTGACCGCCCGACAACGTGCCTATCACCTGACGGCGGAATCCGTCGACGCCCATCATCTTCATTGTCGCCTCTATCTTTTCACTGGCGGCATCGGAAAATTTCCCACGCCAGTTCCGGCGTTCTCCGAGCAGTCCCGAAGCCACAACCTCCTCCACCGTTATCGGAAAGCGGTTGTCGATGTTGCTTTTCTGCGGCAGGTATCCGAAACGCAGGCCGTCAACTTCCTCATCGCCGTTGAAATAGCGCACACGTCCTTTCGTGGGTGCCAGCAAATGGAGCATCGTTTTCAGCAACGTGCTTTTCCCTCCGCCGTTCGGACCTGTTATCGCCACAAAATCGCCGGCATTGATTTCTGCGTTCACATTGTCAAGAGCGCGGAAATTGCCGAAATCCACCGTAATGTTTTCTACCGAAATTATCTTATTCTGATGTGATTCCATCTGCAATCCTCCTCATCTCCTTTTTCCAATCGTAACTCAGCGGATTTATCTCCATGCGGCGCAGTCCGATGCCGGCACACACCGTCTCCGCCTGTCGGCTGTCGGCTCCCGTCTGCATAAAAAACACACGGGCATTCTTTTCCCGTGCCTCTTTCATTTTTTCTGCCACAAATCCCGCAGGAGCTTCCTTGCCCTCATATTCAATGCCGATTTGCTCCAGACCATAGTCGCGTGCAAAATACGACAACGCCGGATGCCACACCACAAATGCCTGCCCGCGCACCGGCGCCAGCACTTGCCGCAACGAGTCGGCAAACGCAGCCAGCTCGGCATCAAGTTTTCTGTAGTTCGCCTGATAATAATCCTTTCCGTTGCTGTCTATTTTCACAAGAGCGTCGGTCATATTTTTTGCCACGATGCGCATATTCTCCACCGACATCCATACGTGGGGGTCGGCCTCCATCTCGCCGTGATGGCTGTGTCCGTCAATCACAGAAATGCCCTTCGACGAGTCGACAACGGTCTTTGCTTTGCCGGCGGCCAACCGCTCGAAGCCCAAATTTCCTACGACAAAATATGCCCGGCAGTTTTCCAAATCCATCATCTGCGACATGTCGGGATCGTAACTCTCCGCCGAGGTCGCTTTCTCAATCATACTGCCCACAGTCCACTTGTCGCCGGCTATGCGTTCAAGCACATATTTTTGCGGCGGAATGCTGACCATCAGCGTCGGCTTGCCTCCGACCTTGCCTCCGCATGCCGCCATCATGACGGCAGCGAAGCATATAAGCATCATTCGTATAAGTTTCATCTTCTACTTCACTCCATAGACATCGCGATGTATACGCTTCACATATTTGTCGCCGGCAGAAAGCGAAATCCCGCCATAAGTCATCAGCTTCAGCTCTATCGCATGGCGGTCAGGGCTGTAGGGCGGCTGCACATACTCAACGTCGTTCCACAAGCGAAGCCCATTGCGCTCATAAAACCCTATGCGGCGGCATGCCATCTCATCCGTCGGCGGCTCCACCTCAATCACCAGCGGACGGCTGTCGGACGCAAGAAACCAGCGCAATGCGTTTCCGCCGATTCCGCCGCAACGCATTTCCGGACTGATGGCAAAATGCTCACCATAGCGGAAATCATCCCACTCCCAACTTGTCAGAAACCCGATAAATTCGTCATTGTCTCCGACAAACACATTGATGTGAAACTTCTTTTCCGTGTCGGCAAGCCGGGAAAATTCTGCCACTTCCCGTCTTTCATCTGCAGGGAATGCCGCCTCATAAAGGCCAACGACATCTCCGAAATATTTATTTTCTGAAGAAATCTTCAAAAATTTTTCATAGAATTTCATTTTTTTGAAGTATATTTGCTAACAAATGCACAACAATGCACTTTTATTTGTCAAATGCAAAGATAATGCATTGCAGCTGATAAAAAAAACGAAAATAAAAATCATACACATATGGCTAATTCACAATTAGATTCTTTGGATTATAAAATCCTTCAAATGCTTTCGGTCAACGCGCGCAAACCTTATCTCGAGATTGCACGCGAATGCAACGTGTCGGGCGCGGCCATCCACCAACGCATACAGAAACTTATCAACACGGGCGTGCTTATTGGCTCGGAGTCGTTGGTCAACCCTTCTGCGGTCGGTTATGAAACCTGCGCGTATGTGGGATTTTTCCTTAAAGACCCTTCGCATTTCGACCAGGTCGCAGCTCGATTGAAAGAGATTCCAGAAGTCGTGGAATGCCACTTCACAACAGGTCAATACGACATGTTCATAAAGTTGTATGCCAAGAACAACCACCATCTGCTCGAAATCATCCACGACAAGTTGCAGAACCTCGGATTGGCGCGCACGGAGTCAATCATCTCGTTCAAGGAGGTGTTCAAACGCCAGATTCCTATCATCGAGGAAGACAACGATTAATATCGATTTCATTCACTCATTGCTATGACCACATACGAGCAACTGCTTGCCGACTGTATCCGCTGGGCAAAAGAAGCCGGCAGGATTCAATTGGAATTGTTCAGAAGCGACCGCCTCGACATCGAGGCTAAATTCAACGACAGCGACGTGGTGACAAATGCCGACAAAGCATCGGAAAAAGCCATCATTTCGGAAATACGCCGCGCCTATCCCGAACACTCCGTGCTTTCGGAAGAGGCTGGATGCGACAAGCGCATGAACGATTGGCTATGGGTGATTGACCCTCTTGACGGCACTACAAACTACAGCAGCGGTCTGCCTAATTTCTGCGTGTCGATTGGCGTGCAGCATAAAGGACAGACCGTTGTCGGTGTTGTCTATGCGCCATATCTTGGCGAAATTTTCACCGCCGTGCGCGGAAAAGGGGCTTTCCTCAACAACCGCCCAATCCGTTGCAGCACGAAGACCGACATTCACAAAGCGGTGGTGTCGACCGGATTTCCTGTCGACAAGGACCGCACAACCGACTGCAATGTCGACAACCTGGTGCGTGTGCTGCCCTACGTCAGAGGCATGCGCCGTCTTGGCGCCGCTGCAATCGACATCTGCTATGTCGCCGCCGGACTGCTCGACGGCTATTGGGAGATGAACCTGCACGAATGGGACGTGTGCGCTGCACTGCTCATTGCGGAAGAGGCTGGCGCCGTCCATAAGTTTTTCCGCACAGACCGCAACGTGTCGGTCGTGGTGGCTGCCCCCGGCATCATGCCGTCGCTCGAGCCCCTGATTTCAGAAAAGCCGTTTGACGGCGATTTCAAAACATTCCAAATGTAATATGACAAAGATAAAATCCTGTGCCTCCGTATTGGTTGGAACGGCATTGGCGGCGACCGTGACTTGCTGCGCCAACAAGCCCGTAACGCTTCCTCTTGACAACGAGGAACGCCCGGTCGTCGCTCTGCAACCTGCAAGCGCCATGCCTCATGTGATTATCTATAAAACCACACGCGACTATTCCCAAAACGTGCCGGTGATAATGGACGCGTCGCGCCAACGCATCGTGTCATACCCCGACCCCGCCGACCTGCGCGGCAACTGCCGTCCGCAAGCGCTTGACAACGGCTTTTTGCTCGACAACCGCGGCATCGGTGAGAATGTGGCATTCCTGTCGTACACCTACGATGAATATGCCGCTCTCAAATCGGCTCCGACAATGCAGCAGCTGCTCGACAACATCATCGACCGCTATCCGCTCTCGGCCATCACCGACTGCGGCAGCCGATCGGATTTCAGCGGCAATCTCGTTGATGCCGTCAATGAATATATCCGCTCGCACGGATTAAAATAACGGGAAGCACACCTATCCAGGCGGTGCCTCTCTATCTCTATTAATGGAAAAATGCTTTTTGTAAATGCTACAGTGCAAAGATAGCACTTGTAGCATTTCATTTTTATGTCATTCCGGCAACAATTCTGTTACATTCTCACGAAACATGAAACCACGGCAATCACAGCCACCGTAAACGCCCCGACCGATGTGACCACACCGGTGTTGACACTCGGCTTCAGATGCGGTCTGTCCACTCGGTCTGCCACATAGCCGGCGGCAAAAGCCATAGCCAGACCCGCCGCAGTGCCGATAATTGCTCCGACAAGCAAATCGCCTGGATAATGCACTCCAAGATAGACGCGCGAATAAGAATTAAGCACCGCCCACGCAAAAATGAAAAGACTGAGTTTGCGGTTGGCAAACAGCAATGTCAAAAATGAGGCAAGAGCGAACGAATTGGCTGCGTGACACGACGGGAAGCCGTAGGAACCGCCTCGATAGCCCCCGACAATATGCACCATCTCCGACAACGGATTCTCTGGATTGGAGGGGCGCAGCCGGCACACTTCCGGACGTATCAGCGTGGCACACACTTGGTCGGCTATCGTAATCGCCAACGCAACGCACACCAGCACTGCAAGCGTCTGCCGCCAACGGTAATTGCGCACCACCGCAAACAGCACCGCTGCATACATCGGCACCCATATCCATTTGCCTGTAAACAGTTTCATGAAGGCATCAAAATATGGCGCATGCAAGCCGTTGAGTGCCAGAAACACTTGTGTGTCTATCGTATTCAGCCAGTCTATCATAATGGATTATCGTTTGTCAAGATCATCATACAGTTTCTGCAGGAATGCCTTTCCAGGCAGCAGATTGCGTCCTTTTTCAGAGCCCTCGTCAAGCATCACCTTTTCTCCGTCAAGGTTATAGACCAATTGGTTAGTGTCGGTCACCATTCCGAAAAACGACGGCTCGGTGAAATATCCGAAATGCGGCGACGCCGGATTAAGCATATTCTTGCTGAATATAAATTCACTGTGGTCAATGCCAAGCTGGTAAAGCAACGTGGCCGCTATGTCGATTTGCGACGCGGGGACATCGATTTCATCGGAGCCGCGACAGCACCGCCAACCAACACGAGCGGTATGCGGTGGCGCGCCAACGGGTCGTCAAGATGATGCGGATAGGCTCCCTGATGGTCGGGGACAAGCAGCACAACCGTGTTTTTCCACATCGGCAATTTCCGCAATTCATCCACAAACTTGCCCAGACAGTCGTCGGTGTAGGCGAATGCATTCTTCACCTTGTCGTCAAACTTATGAAACGGCACCTCAAACGGCTCATGGCTGCTCGACGTCTGCAAGATTCTGAATATCGGCCTCCGTGGATTCGGCTCGGCTTTAAGGTCGGAGAGCATCCGCTCAAACACCAGATGGTCGGGCGCTCCCCACTTGCCTGTACGGTCTTTCAACGGGAAATCCTTGTCCGACACCACCTTGTCGAATCCTGCCGACACCAGATATGCCAGCATATTGGTGAAATTGGCATCACCCCCATAATAATATTTCAAGTCGTAGCCCTCTCGCTTCATTGCCTTCGGTATCGACGGCAGATGCTCCACCTTCTCGGCAAATTTCATAATGCTCGTGCTCGGCTGTGCGGGATAGCCGCTGATTATCGACACCAGACCGCGGTCGGTGCGGAAACTGTTGCCCCAGAAATTAGTGCAAGTCACGCCCTCCCTGCTCATGGCGTCAAGATTGGGTGCCACATTCTCACCGCCGAGCGACGGCAGCAAGTGGCTGCTGAAACTTTCGAGGATTATGAAAATCACATTGGGACGGTTCGTGGTAAACAGCCGCGGCACCGAGTCGGCATCAGTCACAGGCTTGTCGCGCAAAGCCTCCATCAGACGTTCCGCCTCGGCATTGTCCATAAAACGATATTGCGACGCGAAGTCGGTTTGATGCGCCATTGAATGCATAAAACTGAACAACGGATTTATCGCGGCGTGGTTCAATCGTTGGTTCTGGCTGAAATATGCGGCCGACAGGTTCATTGTCGACGTCGTAAAACCGCCTCGGATTGGAATGAAGAGCACTCCAGTGAGAACTATAGCCACCGCCGTGGCAACTATCCGGGAACGCAATGTGGGCAGAAGCGGAACGTCTGCCGTCAAGATTTTCTGCAAAATCCAATACACCCCTGCGCCATAGGCCACGGCGGCAAGCAATCCCACAACCACAAACCAACCGCTGACGCTCGCCACGGCATCGGCGGGCGACGTGAAGAAATAAAACACCGGCGTGGCGTCGAGACGGAAGCCCCAATAGCCATAAAGACACAAGTCGACCACAAACGACAGCGACACAACTGCGGCTGCCACCGCCGAATAAATGCAGGCGGCGTATCGCATTGCCCTGCCTGCCGTCCACACCGACGCCGCAGCAAGCAGTCCAGGCACAATGGCAAGGTAGCCTGCCATAGCCATGTCCATACGCAAGCCATGCCAAGTGGCGGCGCAAACGCCACCAAGTCCGACTCCGCGAAACAAAGAGTGATAGCAAGCGATAAACACTGGATGCTGCAAGGCAAAGATTGCCACAAGCACCACATAAATGAGCAAGAATTTGTATATGCGTTGTTTCATTGTTCCAAACATCTTGATAATTGACACAAAAGTACAAAAAAATGTACTAACCATCCAAGTCCTCGCAACAAACCGTATGCCCAGACATAAAAAAAGTGTGCCGATGTCGGTCGGCACACAATATTGTCTGAAATACAGTCTGTGGTTTTTACTTCTTGAAGAAGCGTTTGTACAAGCCTTCGAAGCCTTGTCCATGACGAGCCTCATCCTTTGCCATTTCATGAACAGTGTCGTGGATAGCGTCGAGGTTCAACTCTTTCGCACGCTTTGCAATGCGCATCTTGTCGGCATTGGCACCCGATTCTGCAGCCATTCGTTTCTCAAGGTTGGTCTTTGTGTCCCAAACCATGTCGCCAAGCAGTTCGGCAAACTTCGCTGCGTGCTCAGCCTCTTCCCAAGCATAACGCTTGAACGCTTCTGCAACTTCAGGATATCCCTCGCGGTCTGCCTGACGCGACATTGCGAGATACATTCCCACTTCTGTGCATTCGCCGTTGAAATGAGCGTTGAGGTCCTTGATCATCTCTTCGTCGCAGCCTTTAGCCACGCCAATCACGTGCTCTGTAACGAAATTCAAGCCTTCGTCTTCTTTCAATTCTTTGAATTTGCTTGCTGGAACACCGCACTGTGGGCATTTTTCTGGAGCTGTCTCACCTTCGTATACGTAACCGCATACTGTGCATATAAATTTCTTTGCCATAGTTGTAAGGATTTAATTTGTTTTGTTTTATTAATGTTTCAATTCTGTTTCTTTCATGATTTCAATGCATTCGCGGCAATAGCCTCGATAGTAAACTTCCGTTTCTTGTATAACAAAATCGTGCTCATTTTGTTCAACATCAACCTTTTGCAACGGGATATCGATTATCCTGCCACAACGTTTGCACTGGAAGTGAGAATGCGGCGACGTGTCGCCGTCATAGTGCGCGATGTGCTTGTCGATTGTCAGTTCGAGAATCGCATCGTTCTCGCCAAGCAAGCGCAGCGTGTTGTAGACTGTGGTGCGCGACAAGGTCGGCATTGTTCCTATGAGGTCGTTGTAAATCATATCGACCGTGGGATGCGTCCTGTGGCTAAGGAGATACTCCATAATGGCAATTCGTTGTGCCGACGGTTTGATGTTGTGCGCTGTCAGGTGCGCGATTGCTTCTGTCATCATAGTTGTTTACATATCACATTTGAAATCATTACAAAAGTACACATAATTTTCGTATCTACAAATTTTTTCTTCACTTTTTTTGCATTTTCCTCAAAAAAAATTTTCCGCCAATAAAAAAAGCGGAAATCGGCGACACCGATTTCCGCAGACCAAACTATTTATTTTCAAGCAATTACTTGCCATGATTGAATGTAATTGCCATACCAAGCACAACATTGAATTTTGCCGTGCTCAAAGGGATTCCCTCTTTAGAATACTTAAACGGAATATAGTCCGAACCAAAGAAGAAGTTGAAGCCCTTCGGACAGAAGTTGATTAAAGCTCCTAATGAATGTCCGAGGTTCGACGTTGAGAAGTTGACCGTTGCATTGAACCACTGCACCGGACGGAAGTTGGCAGAAGCCATCACCTCTGTCCACTTGCGAGGAGTTCCGAGTCGTGTAGACCACAGCAATCCGAATCCGATTTTATCATTGAGGATTGAATATTCACCGGCAAGGTTGAGCATCGTTTGCAACGACTGCGTGCGGCTTGCCCCAGTCTCATTCTGGAACCGCACCAATTTTCGCAGGTCTTCCTCCAGCTGGTCGCCCTCACGGCTGAGAGCCGAACTTCCATCGGGATCCTTTTCAGCCACAAGGTGATGGAAACCATCATACACAAACTCGTCTGGATTTACCGACGCGTTAGAGCCTTTCCATGCAACGAAGCCCACATCAGTGAGCGAAGCCGACAACACGAGGTTGTCGAGCAGCTTGTACGAAGCGCCGAAGTCAAATCCCAAACCATTGCCAGCCACGCCAAACGAACCTGTGGAGATGTCGTCAATCTCGCCGTTGGGCTTATACTGAATGTCGATTGCGTCGGTTGTAAACATCTCTCCCTGCTCGCGCACGCTCCACTTGTCGGCGCTCATAGCCACGTCGATGGCATCGATGCGCGCGTCGGCATAAGCGACACCGGCGATGTATTTCACCTTTGCACCAACTCTAAATTTTTCTCCAAGGTTACGTGAATGTCCGAAAGCGAGCTCAAGGTAATTGGACGACTGCACCCGCGTGTCCTTTATATTATAAGATGTGGGTGCGCCGTTTACCTGACCTATCTTGGCAAACTCAAACAATTCGTAGGGCAACGTGGCCGACGTGGCCGACTTCACGTTGATGCCGATGGTGTTGAAACCGCCAAGAGCCTTGAAACCTAACGACACCACGCTGACGCCGGAGTTCACTTCCATATAGTTCCGGCTCTTCAAGCCGCTCAGAAACTCATCGTTGCCCACACTGCTGTGCAAGCCTGTAACCACCTCGCCATTTTTCTTAAACAGGAAGTTGTCAGCTCCCACATTGCTGTTCATACCAGCCGATATGCCGCCAATGGCAGGTATCGCCACATAATCATATTCAGGAGCGAACGCCGGGTTCAGATTGTGGCGCATCGGAAGATTCTCTGAGAAATATCCGTTTCGGGGAGTCTGCGCAGCCAATGGCAGGCAAAGCGAAGCCGCAAGCCCCAACATATATATTTTTTTCATCTTGTTGCTTTTTAGGTTAGTTTTTGATTGTCACACCCTGTGGCAGACGCGCCTTGAGTCCCACAAGTACATATTGCGTAGGTTTCAGAACGGTCACAGCGTCGCTGGTGTTGCCTTCCACATCAATGTCGATTTTGTCAAGTCGTCCGATAGCGCCTTCCTCTTTCTCTTTAAGCGTGATGGTGCGTTTCTGGGCAGCCTGTCCTTCTGCCCCCGGCGACACATTCACGGTCTTCGTGTATTCAATCACATCTGAAAGGTCGTTGCCTTCAACATCGCGCGGTGTTATCGACACTGCCACATCAAACGGCACGGTGCTGTAAATGTCGGCGTCAATTTCCAGATTAAGGTTTAACCTTGTCGGAGAAGTCCTTGATGTCGTCGGCAAGGCCATCGACTCCGTCGCGGTACATAATGTGTGACCCGGCACCGAAGTCAAACGGCATATAGGCAACATATTCAACACTGCTGTTATATGCTTTGCCAAGTATGATATGATGCTCTTTTGTCTTGTCAACATTCACGTCGGCATTGATTTCCACTTCCGATGGAATCTTGTTAACCAATTTAGCGAGGTTGGGAACGAAAACCTTCGTATAGCCCGGCTCGGTCATTTTACCCGAGTTTGTGAGCAGCAATTTTGTAACGACGGGCTCTGTGGTGCCGGCTTTGACGTCAATGTGCGCTGTCACCGTCTCATTTATGTATCTGCCGTTCTTGTCCAGGGCACGAAGGGTCAAATCTGCTCCAAACGGCACTCCTACAGGATTTGAAACGTCAAGTTTAAGGCATATCGTGTTGAGATTCAACGATGTCGACTCGTCTGTCACGAGATCGGGCAAATCGCCCATATTCACAGTTTCCGGTTTGATAACCACGTCGGCATCAACTGTTCCGTGGATATCCTCAACCTGGAAGTCGGGCACATCGTAAACAAAAGTCAACTGCATTCCTGAAAGGTCGGCGGCAGTAACTCCGCTCGCAACGCCCTCAAATGTACCGTTACAAACCACACGCTCATCGACTGTCATCTTATGGTTCTTTATGTCGGGCAGCTGACGCATGCCGACAATCGGCAGAGCCACCGAAAGACTTCCGTCGGAGGCGAATTTCTTATTTACCGTCAACTTGTTGGTGTTGTAGTCCATTCCTTCGATTCCCGCGCCAAACTGCAGCATATCGGGGAAATCCATCACGAAATCCTTAACTCCGGCGCCTGTAATCTTGCTCAGTCCGGGAGCCGTCAGTTTAAGATGCACGGTAGTGACTACCGGGCTGACGCTGAGCGACGTGATGCGCTCCACTTCGGTCGGCATATCCTGAATGGCTTTGATTGTCATCGTCACGCTCATCGGCGTGGTCAAGTCAAGAGTAGGCAATGTGCCCGGAATTGACGGCACAGAGAAGTTGAAATACTCAGGAGTCGTGCTCAAGTCTTTTATCTGAACACGGTCAACCCTGTCAATATCAAGCACGGTTGAGCCGTTGGACGTCAGAGCATACGCTCCATTCTCATCCACTTTCAGATTGTCTGTAAGATCAATCAGTCTCGAAAGAGTCAATGTGTCGGTAGTGCCAATGGGTGCGGCGATGCTTCCGCCAACAGTGATGTCGGTGTTGATATTTGAAAGGTCAAAATCACTGTCGCATGAAATCATCAAGCCTGCCAGTCCCACACAAGCGACAACCGCAGCGCTTCCACGCTTCAAGGTCTGTCGTAAAATCATAATAATTAGTTTTTGATTAGTTCGTTATTTAAACGAAATTAATACTAATTATCGAGATTTCAAAAAAATTTTTTTGTCTAAAAAAACAGTTTTATTCCATCATTTTTTCCATAAAGAGAAGATTTCAAATATGGAAGAGCGTTTTTCTGAGATCAAAACTGTGTTTTGAAAAAGTCAGCGGCATTGCGGTCGGTCACCTCCGACACCTCTTCCACGCTCACGCCAAGCGTGTCGGCAATCTTCTCTGCAATCATAGGTATATATGCGCTCTCGTTGCGCTTGCCGCGGTAAGGCACCGGCGTCAGATACGGGCAGTCGGTCTCAAGCAGTATGCGGTTCAATCCGATAGGCTTGAGAAGGTCGTCGACATGCGCGTTTTTAAACGTAACGACTCCGTTGATGCCGAAATAGAAATCGCCATAACGGCGTATGCGGTGCAGGTCGGACAAAGAGCCTCCGAAGCTGTGAAACACGCATTCGGGCAACGTGCGTCCGAAACCGTCAAACACATCACATATCTCATCAAGTCCATCGCGACAGTGGATGATTACGGGCAAGTCGCGCGACGACGCCCAACGCAGTTGCTCGCGAAACGCCTTCATCTGCTCCTTGCGGTAGGTGCTGTCCCAATAAAGGTCGATGCCCACCTCTCCTACCGCCACAAATTTGTGGTCGTCGAAATGGCTCTCGGTGGCATCCAGCTGTTCAATCCAATCTGCCTCGACCGATGTCGGGTGCAGCCCCATCGCCATAGAAGTGTAGCCGGGATATGCCTCATGAGTGCCCACCATGGCGTCGTATGTGTGCATATCCACATTCGGAAGCACCAGATGGCGGAGTCCAGCTTTACGGGCATGCTCCACCACCGCCTCACGGTCGTTGTCAAACTCCTCAAGATATATGTGAGAATGCGTGTCGATCATCTTATTTTTTCCTCCTCATCACCATTTTGTCGAACGCCTCGAAATGCCACAGCCTCCGGCGCAAGATCGGCAGAATGAAGTGCCTCCACAGCCTTGCGGCTATATTTCGCCACAGCATCAAGGCAAATCTGACCGATATCGAGACGGTCGTAGATGCCTGTCACACCGGCTATCTTCTCGCCTGGATAAGCCGACTTGTTGCCGAGCCAGAACTCAAGCTCCTCCTTGTCGGCGCCTTCGGCTTTCTGCATTGCGTTGATGAGCATATATGTTTTTTTGTTGTTCATTATGTCGCCGCCGATAGCCTTGCCAAACACGTCGGGGTCGCCATACACGTCGAGCCAGTCGTCCTGCAGTTGGAACGCCAGTCCGAGATTGACTGCGAAATCATACAGCGCATTGGCGTTGCGCTCGTCAGCGTCACCCATAACTGCGCCTATGCGTGCCGCTCCGGCAAGAAGCACCGACGTCTTCAAGCGGATCATCTCCATATATTCGTCGATGGTCACATCGGTGCGCGCCTCAAACTCCATGTCATACTGCTGTCCCTCGTAGACTCCGATTGCCGTTTCGTTGAACTCCTTCAACAGGCGCATCGCTTTCTGCGGCTCCACGCCGTCGACCACGAGCTGCGTGGCGAGGGTGAGCATGGTGTCGCCCGACAGGATGGCGGTGTTGTCGTCCCATTTGTTGCACACCGTAGGCTTTCCGCGACGCAAGTCGGCCTTGTCCATAACGTCGTCGTGGAGCAACGTGAAGTTATGATACATCTCTATGGCTGCCGCTTGTGGCAGAGCCTTGGCGCTGTCGCCGCCTACAGCATCGCACGCGGCGAGCAAGATTACCGGACGAAGGCGTTTGCCGCCTTGCTCGAGTCCGTAGACTATCGGTTTGTACAAACCTTCGGGCTTCCTCCCTGCAGGACACGCTATAGTGTCGACGGCATTTCCCGCCATTTTGATATATTCCTCAAGTGTATGCATCGCTTTTTATGGTTTTATCAGTCTTGAAACAACTCGTTTGATTCGATTAATCAATTATGCAAAAATAGCGATTTATTTTGCTTATGCGCACAATATCTCTGAAAATATTTTTTCTCATAAAATTAGGGGTGCCTCGGGAAAGAAAATCGAGCAAGCTCTTTTCTTTCCTCTCGGCTTGCACTATCTTTGCAAAAATATGGACAATTTCGGTTACAATATTGGGATGCGGGTCGGCTAAACCCACCGTGCGCCACAACCCGAGCGCACAATTGGTGTGTCTGAACTCTAAATCGTTTCTGATTGACTGCGGCGAGGGCACTCAGACTCAATTGATGCGCGCGCACTGCAAGTTCAACCGACTGCGCCACATATTCAT
This sequence comes from Bacteroidales bacterium, assembly GCA_022009815.1. Lineage (GTDB taxonomy): Bacteria > Bacteroidota > Bacteroidia > Bacteroidales > Muribaculaceae > Limisoma. The sequence continues at coordinate 1,827,490 of CP091725.1, read as the reverse complement.
CTCGCATCTGCATGGCGACCATTGTTACGGGCTGCCTGGGCTGCTTTCAACAATGGGGCTGACCGGACTCGACGGCGAGACTGTGATACATCTGCCGGAAGAGGGGGTGCGGCTGTTCAAGCCATTGCTCGACTATTCTGCCCACGACCTGAACGTGCGCTTCGAGCCCTACGAATATGGCAACAACATCATTTATGAAGACCGCTCGATGACGGTCAACACCGTGCCGCTTGTCCATCGGCTGCCTTGCGTGGGATTCGTGTTTCGTGAAAAGCCCAAGCCTCGGCACATAAACCCCGACGCTATCCAACGCTGGCAGGTGCCTACATGCTATCGCAACAACATCAAGGCTGGCGATGACTATGTGACGCCCGACGGCATCGTTGTGCCGAACGACGCCTTGACCACCGACCCCGACCCTTCGCGCGTGTATGCCTACATTTCCGACACGATGCCGCTGAAGGCCGTGGTCAGCGAGGTGGCTGGCGCCGACCTGCTCTACCACGAAGCAACTTTCCTCTCTGACTTGCGCCAACGCGCCAAGCAGACTCTCCACACGGTTGCCGCCGATGCGGCTGCCATTGCCCGTGACGCAAAAGTGAAACGGCTGATTATCGGGCATTTCTCCTCGCGCTATATCAACGAGTCGATGTTGCTCGACGAGGCAAAAGCCGTTTTTCCCGACACGATTCTCGCCAAAGAAGGACTGACAATAAACATCTAAGCAGGCTTATGGATAAAAATTTGCCAGAAAAATTTGATTTTTCATTGCACAGTAAAAGAATTTACGTATCTTTGCAAACAAAATAACAACTTTATGCAGACTATGCAACTTACATATCATCGTCATCATCACGTCGACCTTTCCCCAAAAGAGGCTGGCCAGTTGGCTTTTGTGTAAGTTTCATATATGATTGACTACTAACGACCGATTATCCGCCTCATAGGATAACCGGTCGTTTTTATTTATTTAGAAAAAACTATGCTTAGAATTGCTGTACAATCAAAAGGCCGTCTCTACGACGAGACAATGGGCCTGCTCTCTGAGGCAGGCATCAAACTTACCGCAGTGAAACGATCGCTGCTCGTGCCGTCGCGCAACTTCCCTGTCGAACTGCTGTTTCTGCGCGACGACGACATTCCCGACTCTGTAGCTACCGGAACTGCCGACCTCGGCATTGTGGGCTACAATGAGGTGCTCGAAAAACAACGCGACGTGACTGTAATCAAGAAACTGGGATTCAGCCGATGCCGCATCTCTCTGGCTGTGCCAAACAGCGCCGGCTACGACGGGCTGCAGTGGTTCAACGGCAAAAAAATAGCCACTTCATATCCGGTCATACTATCCAAGTTCTTCCGCGACAACAACATCTCGGCAGAGCTGCACGAAATCAGCGGTTCGGTTGAAATCGCGCCGAGCATCGGTCTTGCCGACGCTATCTTCGACATCGTGTCGTCGGGAAGCACTCTCGTGAGCAACAACCTTAAAGAGGTGGAGAAGGTGATTGATTCGGAAGCTGTACTCATCGGAGGAAAAGCCCTCGACGCCGAGAAGCAGGAGGTGCTCGACGAACTGCTGTTCCGCTTTGAGGCTGTAAAGGCGGCTTCCGGCAAGAAGTACATCCTAATGAACGTGCCGCGCACACAGCTCGACACGGTGCTGCAGATTCTGCCGGGCATCAAGAGTCCGACAGTGCTGCCTCTCGCCGACAAGGACTGGTGTTCGGTACACACCGTTCTCGAAGAAAAATTCTTCTGGGAAATCATCAACCGACTGAAGGCTGCCGGCGCTGAAGGCATACTGGTGTTGAACATTGAAAAAATGGTATTGTAGCAATGGAAATCAAGATTTACAAGTATCCCAAAGACACGAAGGATTTGCTGATTCGCGACTTCGACCCCAATCTCATTGGTGAGGCAGAGTCGGCTATCAGCGACATCATCAACGACATCGAAGAAAACGGCGACACTGCTTTGCTGAAATATGAGCGTCAATTCGACTGCCCATCAATCGAGTCGCTGAAGGTGACGGCGCAGGAGTTTGAGGAGGCGGAAGCCGCTGTCAGTCAAGAACTGAAGGATGCGATGAAGGTTGCGGCCGACAACATCCGCAAGTTTCACGCCGCACAACTGATGGAGCCCATTGAGGTGGAAACGACTCCTGGCGTGGTGTGCCGGCAGAAAGCCGTGCCGCTCCACTCCGTCGGACTATATGTGCCTGGAGGCAGGGCGCCTTTGTTTTCAACGGCGCTGATGCTTGCCATCCCGGCACGCCTTGCCAGATGCCCCGAGATTGCCATCTGCACACCTCCCGACAAGAGCGGTCGCGTCAACCCGACAATCCTTGTGGCGGCACGTCTGGCTGGCGTAACCGAGGTGTATAAGGCCGGAGGCGCACAGGCGATAGCGGCAATGGCATTCGGAACTGAAACAATACCAAAAGTAAACAAGATTTCGGTCCCGGCAATCTTTACGTCATGCTTGCAAAGGCGTTTGTGGCGAAACAGACCCACACGCTTGTCGATTTGCCGGCAGGACCGTCGGAAGTGATGATTGTGGCTGATGAAACAGCCAATCCAACATTTGTCGCCGCCGATTTTCTGTCGCAGGCCGAGCATGGCCCCGACAGCCAGTCGATACTTGTCACCACAAGCGAGCGTCTTGCCGACGAAGTGGCCAAGAATGCCGTGGAGATGGCAAAAGAGTTGCCGCGCGTGGATTTGATAGAGCAGTCGCTGAAGAAAAGCCGCATCATTGTGGTGCGCACCGACGACGAAATGATGCGCATAGCCAACGAATATGCTCCGGAACACCTCATCATAAACCACACCGACGCCGACAAGCTCGCCGAGATGGTGGAGAACGCCGGAAGCGTGTTTCTCGGTCAGTATGCCTGCGAAAGCGCCGGCGACTATGCCTCTGGCACAAACCATACGCTTCCCACAAGCGGCAATGCCAAGGCTTACAGCGGCGTGAACATCGACAGCTTCATGAAAAAAATCACGTTCCAGCGGCTGACGGCAGAAGGCATCGCCACGCTCGGTCCGGTGGTCGAGACTATGGCTGAGGGAGAAGGTCTGCTCGCACACAAATTGGCGGCGACCGTAAGAATTGAACAAGTAAAAAAGAGGTAAGATTATGGATTTGAAAAAGATTGTCAGAGAAACATCTACAACCTGACGCCCTACAGTTGCGCCCGCACAGAGTTCAGCGGAAAGGCATCAGTGTGGATCGACGCCAACGAAAGCCCGTACAACAATCCCTACAACCGCTATCCCGACCCGTTGCAAATGGAGCTCAAACGACGCATCGGACAGATGCGCGGTGTCGTTGCCGACCAAATTTTCCTCGGTGTGGGCAGCGATGAATGCATCGACATGGTCTATCGCGTGTTCTGCCGCCCGGGCATCGACAACGTGGTGGCGATAGAGCCAACCTATGGCATGTATGAAGTATGTGCGGAGGTCAACGATGTGGAATATCGCCGCGCTCCGCTTGCCGACGACTTCTCTATCGACATTCAAAAAATCTTTGAGCAAATCGACGACATGACCAAAGTGATATGGATATGCTCGCCCAACAACCCTACCGGCAACGCCTTCCCGCGCGACGCCATAGAGGCGGTGTGCGCCGGATTCAACGGAATTGTCGTGGTCGACGAGGCTTATGTCGACTTCTCTACAAAAGGATCGATGGCGACACAACTCTACCGCTATCCAAACCTGATTGTAATGCAGACGCTGTCGAAGGCGTGGGCAAGTGCGGCTGTGCGGCTCGGTGCGGCTTTCGCGTCACAGGAAATCATAGGCATTTTCAACAAGGTCAAGTACCCGTACAACATCAATCTGCTCACACAGCAGTATGCCATGCGCATGCTCGACCGCCGCGAGGAGGTGCACGGATGGGTGACCACAATCGTGGCTGAGCGCAAACGCCTCGCCACCGAGCTTGCCGTCTTGCCGGTGGTCGAGAAGGTGTTTGACTCCGACGCCAACTTCCTGCTTGTCAGAGTGACAGACGCCGACGCCGTCTATGCGTATCTGCGCGACAACGGCATCGTGGCGCGCAACCGCAACCGCGTGGCGCTGTGCTCGCAATGCCTGCGGTTCTCTGTCGGAACCGAGGATGAGAACAATCGTCTAATTTCAACTCTCAAAGGTTATGAAAAATAAGAAACGCGCGCTGTTCATCGACCGCGACGGCACGCTTATCGTCGAGCCGCCGGTGGATTTCAAGTGGATTCGCTTCAGAAACTGGAATTTATTCCCGGCGTGCTGCGCAACATGCATTTCATCGCTTCGACTCTCGATTTTGAACTTGTGATGGTGACCAACCAGGACGGACTCGGCACACCGTCGTTCCCAACATCCGACTTCCTTCCGCCCCACGAGAAGATGTTGCAGACGTTCAAGGGCGAGGGCGTGGAGTTTGACGATATCATAATCGACCGCACATTTGAAAATGAGCATAAGCCGACGCGCAAACCGGGCACGGCATTGCTCGGGAAATATATGGATGGCAGTTACGACCTCGAAAATTCTTTCGTAATCGGCGACCGTATTACCGACATTCAATTGGCGAAGAATTTAGGTGCAAAGGGCATCCTGCTGCAGAATGCCGACGCCGGCAAGCGGATGATTGAGGATGCCGGACTTGAGCAGACGTGCGTGCTTGTCGCCGAGTCATGGGATTGCATTGCCGATTATCTGCGGGGCGGCGCACGCACGGCACAGGTGAGCCGGAAAACGTCGGAAACCGACATCTACATCAGCCTTGACCTTGACGGTCACGGTCGTTGCGACATTTCAACCGGACTAGGATTTTTCGACCACATGCTCAACCAAATCGGTCGGCATTCGGGATTCGACCTTACCATAAACTAAAGGCGACATCTATATCGACGAGCACCACACTGTTGAAGACACGGCGCTGGCTCTCGGCGAAGCACTGAGAAAGGCTCTCGGCGACAAACGCGGCATTGAACGCTACGGCTTTGTGCTGCCGATGGACGACTGCAACTGCACTGTGGCTCTCGATTTCGGCGGACGTCCGTGGCTCGTCTGGAACGCCGACTTCAAGCGCGAGCGCATAGGCGACGTCCCCACAGAAATGTTTTTCCATTTCTTCAAAAGCCTGAGCGACGCGGCGGCGATGAACCTATATGTCAACGCCGACGGTTCCAACGAGCACCACAAGATTGAAGGCATATTCAAAGCGCTGGCAAGAGCACTGCGCGCTGCCTCGCGACGCGATGTCTTCCGCTACGACCTGCCGTCGACAAAAGGCGCGCTCTGACAATCGCTTCCCGCGGCGCGCGCCGCGGGAATAATTTTGCGGTGTTGCGCATAAAGTGTAACTTTGTAAGGAAATTTTTATTTACGAATATGGCAACTAAACTTTGGGAAAAATCAGTGGTGGTAGACCACGATGTTGAAACATATACTGTAGGACTCGACCGCGAGATGGATCTTTATCTCGCACCTTACGACGTGCTTGGCTCGATGGCACACATCACGATGCTCGAAAGCATCGGTCTGCTGGAAAAAGATGAGCTCTCTGCGCTCCTCGCCGAACTGAAAAAAATCTATCACGAGGCGGCAAACGGCAAATTTGTGATTGAAGAAGGCGTGGAAGACGTGCATTCTCAAGTGGAACTTATGCTGACACGCAGTCTCGGCGACATTGGAAAGAAAATCCATAGCGGACGCTCGCGCAACGACCAGGTGATGGTCGACCTGAAACTGTTTATGCGTTCCGAGATAGAGGCTGTGGCATTGACCACAGAGAAACTTTTCCAAACGCTCATTGCCCAAAGCAACAAATACAAAGACGTGCTTATCCCCGGCTATACCCACCTTCAAGTGGCTATGCCGTCGTCGTTCGGACTGTGGTTCGGTGCATACGCCGAAAGCCTTGCCGACGACTTGACTGTGCTTCAAGCCGCCTATCGCGTCACAAACCGCAACCCGCTCGGGTCTGCAGCCGGCTACGGCTCCTCATTCCCGCTCAACCGCGAGATGACCACGCGTCTGCTTGGTTTTGAATCGATGAACTACAACGTGGTCTATGCGCAGATGGGACGCGGCAAGACGGAACGCACGGTTGCCAACGCGCTGGCAGGAATAGCATCCACGGTGTCGCGTCTGGCTTTCGACGCCTGCCTCTACAATTCGCAGAATTTCGGTTTCATCAAGTTGCCCGACCAATACACCACCGGCTCTTCAATCATGCCCCACAAGAAAAATCCCGACGTTTCGAGCTGACACGTGCCAAATGCAACCGCTTGCAGTCGTTGCCTTATCAGATTACGATGATTCTCAACAATCTGCCATCGGGATACTTCCGCGACATGCAGCTGATAAAAGAGGCGTTTCTTCCGGCATTCGACGAATTGAAGTCAATCCTCAACATGGTCAACGCAATGTTGTCGGAAATCAAGGTAAACACCGATGTGGCTCAGGACGACCGCTATAAATTCATGTTCTCCGTCGAAGAGGTAAACCGTCTGACACGTGAGGGAATGCCGTTCCGCGACGCATACAAGAAAGTGGGTCTCGACATCGAAGCTGGACGCTTCGAGCCGGCCAAGGAGGTGCACCACACCCACGAAGGCTCAATCGGCAACCTATGCAACGACCGCATCGAGGCGCTGTTTGCCGAAACGCTAAAGGCTTTCCGCTTCGACGAATACCACCGCGCCATCGACAATCTTTTGAAATGACGTCCAATCATTTACAAATACGCCCAACAATATGAAAATGCTTAAATATATCCTCATGTTGTCGGTGATGCTCTCCGCAATGGCGTGCGAGTCGGTCGACAGCCAACGCATTCCCGCGCTCAACGTCAATATCGACCTCAGCAACGCCGGCCTGTGGAACACATACGGCGTGAGCGGCTACGGAATGTGCCGCATATTTGACCGGGAGCAGAGGATTCCCGATAATTTCGCATACACCGAACGCACCTACACCGGCTACGGCGGCGTGATGCTCGTCTACGGCATCAACGGCCCTGTGGCATACGACAGGGCATGCCCTGTGGAGGTGAGCAGAAAAGCGGTGCTTTACTTCGACTCGTCGACACTCGAGGCATACTGCAAGCAATGCGGTTCGCGGTTCAACGTCTGCGAGGCCGACGGAGTGCCCGTAAAAGGACAGGCGCTCGAGAACCGCTACGGGCTGCAACGGCTTTCGGTTGTGCCTGCCGGCGGAGGATATCTGATTACTCGCTGATTGAAAATTTTTTATCTTTTTATAATTATTGTTTACAATAGTCTTGTTTCTGAAAGATTTTGCGTAAATTCGTAAAATTTAAGACAGACCAACAATGAGATTACGTAAAACATTAGCGACATGTGCTCTTGGAGCAATCCTTGCCTCGGGAGCAATGGCGGAGAACCTTGTGATTCTCCACACAAACGATATGCACAGCAACGTGCGTCCAGAGCAACTGACGAAACCGGGAGGAATGGTACGCGTGAAAGCGGCGGTCGACAGCATCCGCCGGGCAGAAACCCACGTTATGCTGCTCGATGCCGGCGACGACGTGCAGGGACAGATGTATTTCACGCTGTTCAAAGGCGAGGTGGAATATGAAATGATGAACCGCATGGGCTACGACGCGGCGACCATCGGAAACCATGAGTTTGACAACGGCATCGAATCGCTCGCCGACAACTACCGACGTGTGGAATTTCCCGTAATCAACGCCAACTATGGCTTGAAAGAGACGGCATTGTCCGACCTTGTCAAACCATACATCATACGCAATTTCCACGGCAAGAGATTTGCCGTAATCGGTGTCGGAGCAAATCCGGACCGTCTCGTCATTGCCAACAACTACAAGGGAATGACATACCGCGACCCAATGGCTCTTGCCGACAGCATCGCCGGAGCTCTTAAAGCCGACGACCGTGCCGACTACGCAATCGTGCTTTCTCACATCGGCTACCGTCCCGGAAAAGCAGGGCTTCCGTCAGACAGCGTGATGGCGCTCTCGTCAAGCAACATCGACCTTATCCTCGGCGGACACTCACACACTTCAATCAATCCGGCCACCGGCAATCACCAATACGTGTTTACAAACAAGGCTGGCAAAAATGTTCTGGTAGCTCAAAACAGAAACGAATGCCACACTATAACAAATAACCATCGACCTCGACGACTTGCAGAAGCTGCCTGCTTACGAACTGCTGCCTATCGACTCCCGCTACGACGGCCGTCTTGACGCTGCCACGGAAGCGTGGCTGAAGCCATTTGACGAGGAAGTGGCTCGTGTGATGGCTATCATCATCGGCTCTACCGACGAGGATATGCAACGCAACTCAACCGTTATGAGAAACTGGGCGGCGGATGCCGTAAAGACTGTCGGCGAACGGCTGTCGGGCGTTGAAGTCGACGCCGGAGTGACAAACTCCGGAGGTCTGCGATCCGACTTTCATAAAGGCGAGTTGAGTCTCGGCGAGGTCTACAACCTTATGCCGTTCGACAACAACATCGTTGTGCTCGAGATGAACGGCGCGCTGCTTCAGGAATGCCTCGACAACCTTGCTATGAAAGGCGGACAATGCGTGAGCCGCGGAATCTCGTTCACAATCAAGGACGGCAAAGCCGTAAACGCAAAAATCAACGGAAAGAAAATCGACAAGAACCGCACCTACCGCATCTCGACGATAAGCTACATCTACGAGGGCAACGATGACCTCGTTTCCTTCGCAAAGGCGAATTTGCTCTACAGCAGCGACCGCCCGATGAAATTCGACATCGCCGACTATGTGAAGGAAAACCCCAAACTGTCGCTTGACCACACCAAACGTATAACCAATAAATAAGCCCAAGACAATGCATCTAAGAAAATTTTTACTATTAGGCATCAGTCTTATCGCCGTCAGCATCATCACGGCAAAGACTCCATTGTTTATCAGCAATCAGCCCCAGGATAAAATGGAAGCCTGGGTCGACTCTGTATACAACTCCTTGACTCCGGAGCAACGCGTGGGTCAGTTGATTGCTCAAAGTTTCCAGTCAAAAGACTTAAATGCGGCAAAACACCAAATCAAATCGACCGTAGAGAAATACCATATCGGATGGGCATACTTTTCCAGCGGCAAGGCTGAGCACTACGCCGAACTCGCAAACTACGTCAACAGCATCTCTTCGACACCGGTTGCCATCGCCCTTGACGGCGAATGGGGCTTGTCGATGCGTATGCCCGACACTCCGCGTTTCCCTAAAAACATGATGCTCGGCGCCGTGCAGGACGATATGCTCATCTATGAATACGGACGCGAAATGGCACGCGAATGCAAAGAAATAGGCATAATTGTGAATTTCGCTCCATCTGCCGACGTCAACAGCAACCCTCTGAATCCCGTAATCGGCACACGCTCGTTTGGCGAGGATGCCGAAAACGTCGCCCACAAAGTCGTGGCTTACTCTCGCGGTCTTGAGGACGGCGGAGTGATGTCGGTGGCTAAGCATTTCCCCGGACACGGAAACACGGAGAAGGACTCTCATAAGACGCTGCCGACTGTCGACCGCTCGCTTGCAAGCATCGAGTCTATCGACCTCGTGCCGTTCAAAGCCTACACCGATGCCGGACTTTCGGGCGTGATGGTAGGGCATCTTCAAATCCCGGCATTGAAAACGGGCAACAACCCAACATCATTGACTCCAAACGTTATCACAGGATTGCTGAAGCAGAGATTAGGTTTCGGCGGACTGGTGTTTACCGACGCGCTCGTAATGAAGGGCGCAAGGAAGTCGGGCAATCCTAACGGACTGAAGGCTTTCCTCGCAGGTGCCGACGTGCTTCTTGAACCGTACGATCTCGAAAAAAGTTTCAATGAGCTTCTCGACTACTACAATCAGGGAGGCGACAAGCAAAAGTCAATCGAGCTGACATGCAAGAAAGTGTTGAGATACAAATACGCCCTCGGACTCAATAATTACAAGCCCGTCAACATCGACGGAATGATGGAGCGCATCAACTCCCGCCATGCGCAACTCGTGCTGCGCAAACTCTACGCAGCGGCTATGACAATAGTGAAAAACAACGATGACTGCCTGCCAGTGAAGCACCTTGAGAACAAAGTGAGCGTGGCTGTGGCTGGAGAGAAAGTCGACGACGCCAAGGTGTTCACCCAGACATGCGCCCTCTACACCGACATCACCACCCACCATCTCACCGAACACAACGCCGAGTCGTGGGCTGAAGACAACAACAACGCATCGGCTTTGGTAATCGGTGTGTTCAACAACAACGGCGGCACCAAGCGTGCCATCGCGAAAGCCATCGCGAAAGCCGGAAAGAGCAAAGTGGTTCTTGTGTTCTTCATCAAGCCTTACGACCTTGCCGACTTCAGCGAGGAGATAGCCGGAAGCGCGGCTGTAATCGAGGCTTACGAAGACCATGCCTTTGCTCAGGAATATGCCGCACAAGTGGTGTTCGGCGGAAGCGACGCCACTGGCCGTATGCCGGTAAGCGTTGCCGGAGTTGCAAAAGTTGGCGACGGCGTCACTGTGATGGCGTCACGCCTTGGCTACGACGTGCCTGAAGCCGTAGGTCTTGACCAGAAACTCGTAGAGCAAATCGACTCAATCGCCAACCTCGGCGTGAAGGCAGGAGCCTTCCCTGGCTGCCAAGTAATTGTGGCACGCCACGGAAAAATCGTTGTAAAGAAAAGTTACGGATACACCGACAACGGAAAAGACGACGCCGTCAACGGCAACACGCTCTACGACCTTGCATCTGTGTCGAAAGCCACTGGAACCCTGTCGGGCATCATGAAAGCCGTCGACGACAAGAAGCTAAACATCAATGGTTTCCTCAGCGACTACATTCCTCAACTGAAAGGCTCGTCGAAAGGCGTGTTGACAATACGCGACCTGCTTTTCCACGAAACGGGTATGCCACCGTCGCTGAGCATCTACGAACAAATGACCGACCCTAAAAGCTACACCGGCGCGCTCAGCGTTGGCAAAAAATCAGCCAACTACAAGCGGTTTGCCGGAGGCGCATATATCAACAACACTGCACACGTGCGCTCCGACATCACTTCGCCTAAACGCACCGACGAATTCAACGTGCAGATTGGCAAGAACCTATGGGTGGGACAAATCACGATGGACTCAGTGATGAATATGATCTACAACGAACGCCAGCGCACAAACCACAATTATGTGTACAGCTGCCTCAACTTCTGCCTGCTCCGTCAGGCGGAGGAGAACGTGACCGGAGTGCGCCACGACCGCTATGTCTACGACAACATTTTCCACCGCATCGGCGCTTTCCGCACCGTCTACCGCCCGCTCGACTTCTTCCCTGAAAAAGAAATCGCAGCGACAGAGCTCGACGAGTATTTCCGCGAAGGATATATCCGCGGCGTTGTCCACGACGAGACAGCGGCATTCTCCGGCGGCATACAAGGAAATGCCGGACTCTTCTCCAACGCCAACGATCTTGCCAAACTGTGCCAGATGTGGCTGTTTGGAGGAATGTATGGCGGCGAGCGCATCCTCTCGCAGTCTACTGTCAACACGTTCTTGACAATGAGATCGCTCAATTCGCACCGCGGACTCGGATTTGACAAGCCTAACTTCAAGCGTCCGAGCTACTCTTCGATAACGGATGCAGCAAGTGCGGAAGTGGTGGGACACACCGGATTCACTGGCACATCGTTCTGGGTTGACCCGAAGGAAGACCTGATTTACATTTTCCTCAGCAACCGCGTCTGCCCAAGCCGCAACAACCCGGCGTTCTCAAAGATTGGTGCCCGCTACAACATCTTTGACTACATCTACGACTCTATCAAGCGAAACGCAAAGCAATAGCAACGCGCCTGACAAATTGAGAGGGAGGAAAACAAAGCCGTTTTCCTCCCTCTTTCGTTTTCCAGGCATCCCTTCGAGGCACGTCACTTCGATTCTATTGTCGGATTCCGTCCTATCGTGTGAATAGAGAGTTCCTTTTCGGGCATCTGACTACAAAAGACTCTCAAGGTAGCAGTGATTTACTATTGCACTGCTCGATTCAGTCCTTCCCTATAGACAGGGTCCTATGACCTCTGCTGACTTCTCTCGGAACGTGCTGTAAATGTGCAACCGATTTTGACCTTGGTCAAGCAACGATAAGCAAAACACGTACTCAACCGCTGCAAAAGTGTACCACAAAAGTTAGTTACAAATTACCGCAAAAGTTAGTTACAAAACGGCACAATTCATCGCACTAAATATGCACAAATATTAGTTTTCGCTTGCATATACAACTGAATGTCATTAACTTTGCATACACAATCAAACCGTGGTTACAATATGAGTTATTCACATAGAATTGCAGACCTTCAACTGGCAGAGCGTCTTGAGGCTTTTGGGGCAGTACTAATAGAGGGTCCTAAGTGGTGCGGAAAGACAACAACTGCAGAGCAATTGAGCAAAAGTGTCATAAAGATGCAGGACACAGAGATGCAGGAAGAATACGCTGCAACTGCTGCTTCAAAACCATCATTGTTGTTGATGGGTGAGACACCTCGTCTAATAGATGAATGGCAGGATGCTCCTGTTCTTTGGGATGCAGTGCGTACAATGGTGGACAAACGCCAGGTTCCAGGACAGTTCATTCTTACCGGATCTACTGTCGTTGACAGAAGCAAGATTCATCATTCTGGTACGGGTAGAATATCACGAATGAAGATGTTGCCAATGAGTCTATGGGAGTCAGGAGAGTCTAACGGAAAGATTTCACTTAAAGAATTGTTTGATAATAAAGACTTGGACATAGACGGCATCACTTCAGATATGAAGATTGAAGACTTGATTTATGCTGCTTGTCGTGGCGGATGGCCAGCATTTCTTAATATGAAGAGTGATAAGGCAAAGCTACTTATTGCACGCAATTATGTTGATGCCATCTGTCGGGACGATATCTCCAGAGTAGATGATGTACAAAGGGATGAGCGTACTACACGTGCAATATTGCGTTCGTATGCCCGTAACATATCTACATTGGCAAAAAACACAGCTCTGTTAGCTGATGTAACAGCCTCTGGGGAAGTTTCACTTTCTATGAGTGCGTTTGAGGATTATGTAACCTCCCTCAATAAATTGTTTGTTATTGACAATATTGAAGCGTGGTGTCCTGCCGTCCGAAGTAAAACAGCAATTCGAAGTGGTATAAAGCGGGCTTTCGTAGACCCGTCTATTGCAATTGCTGCTTTAGGACTTTCTCCAGAAGCATTGATGACTCAGCTCAAGACCTTTGGTTTCATCTTTGAACAGATGTGTGCGAGAGACCTTCGAGCCTACACGCCAGGCTTTGGCAATCATTTGTCATACTATCGTGACCGCTACGGACTGGAGGCCGACCTTGTGCTTCATCTCGACGATGGACGCTACGCCCTTATAGAATGTAAACTTGGCAGTCGTGAGATAGAAGAAGGAGCCAAACATCTTTTGGAAATTAAACGACTCATTCAAGTGCATAATGAGACAGAAAAGCAGGTGCCGCTGCGCGAACCCGACTTAATGATTGTCATGACAGGTGGCAGTATGGCTTACACGCGTCCAGACGGAGTCAAAGTAATACCGCTTGCTTGTTTGAAAGATTAAAAACACGAGTTCGGGATAACGCAATGCTCATGCCGAGCATACCAACAAACAGCCGCCTCTGTCATAGTGACAAAGGCGGCCATCTCGTTATTGGACATTGGCTGTGACGAGGTGGTTTCCTCATCACGTCCTACCCTTTCTCTATCTGTCGTTTTTCTTTTGCCATTTATTGATTTTGTTGCGGACGTTTCTCACCTTTTGTGAAACGTTTGACACACCGTTGCCACGCCAGCGCACAGGATGCAGATAGTTCCTGTTGAACTCGAGATGCTGACCCGTATATTTATCCTTGATTTCTATCTTGCCGTTGTTGTTTCTCATACGATAGACCCACACACGCTCGTAGAAGCCCAATGTGGAATTGGAGGAACCAAGGGCATCGTGGCTGTTGGCAACAGAGATATAATCACTCTTTTCACCATCTGATACGGTCTGCGCCCATCCGGTGTGCTGTGCCATCGTGGCGCGCTCGGCAGTGGCGAGCGCCAGCTCGATGGAGCAAGCGCCGTCGGGCACAAGAGTGGTTGAGGTAACGGGATCGACAAGCTCCAGAGCCTCCATAAACGCCATAGGCTCATTCGCCCACGGTTTGATTTGCTAACTGTCGGTATAGGCATCAAGATTGGAGTCGTATTCGGTATAAGTATACTCCGAGTTTTTCTCAATATAGCGCATGGCACGATAGATGAGCGTTGCCATCTCCTGACGGGTTACAGCTGCATCCATGTCGATGTCGCCACCGGCGATGTCGGCAAAGAGGTTCAACTTTCCTTCATTGGCATCCTTTCCGGTCATCTCCTTGATAAGCCGCGTGGCTATCGACGCCACCTGTTGGCGCGTGGCGGTAAGGGTGTAGTCGTTGCCCAGCAGCTGCTCGTCGACAAGGTTGTCGCAAAGGGCGCGCGTCACCTCGTCTTCTGCCCACTTGCTCTTCTTCACAGTGCTGCGGGCTGGCAGTGTAAACATATCCGGCTGAGCGGTAGTGCTCAGTTTTGCCTCGTCCTCACGCATGTCGAGCGCTGCCTCCATATGTTTGCGATACAGAGCCAACGTACCGTCAGAGCCCGACAGACGGAAGTGTTTCTCTGTTAGGTGGCGCTGCTCATAGTTGTAAGACAAGCCACACCATTTGCAGCTCTTCCAATAGACATGCTCGCCCGCGGCATTGGTGCCAACATAGGCCTGCTCGGTAGCAAGGTCGGCAGTAAATGAATGAACGCCCGGTATGTATCTTTTCTCCGCCTCTTTGTCGACGAACATGAAGGTGTGGCGCGGATTGCGCTCACACTCCCCGCAGATGCTGCACGAGTAATACACTTTAGGGTCTTGCTTACAAGTATAGTGCTGCATCACACGGTCGGCTGTATGCAGACGTGCCACAAAGTTGTGCCTTGTACATGGATTCTTGGTGGCTCCGAGTCCGGCCTTCTGGGCTTCGTACACGTTGCCGGTATATGTTCTTACGGTGTAGCACGGGAACTTGCTGTGACGTGCCATCTGCGCTTTGACGGCAGCAGCCTGACTGGCTGGCACACACAGAGTTGCGTCGCCGGCAAGGAACATGGTGCTATGGCCATAGAAATGATAATAGTTGGGAAACAGATTGCTCTTCATACCTTCGTCGAGTTCGCGCATAAACTCCACGGCGTTGACTTTGTCGCTGAGCCACACCTCCTTGAGGTTGTAATAGCCGCTCATATACTGGTCCATCGCATGGGCAAACTTTAAGTAATCTGTCTTGTTGCCGGTGTCTACGATAACCTTGGTAAGAAAGACACGGTTCGGTCCTTCAAACTCTGGCAACGGGTCGTGGGTCTCAGTAATGGAGACCACATCATGTGGATGGAATGATGCACAGCATGCATCGGCTGTCTCTTTTGTATAGACATTATTGCTGGCACGATTTTTCTCCTTGTTTGCATTATAGTCAAAGAGCAGATTCTCCTTTTTGAGATTGCCGCCATCGCCGCCAGGCACGGTAACCACAAACTGCAGCGGGGGAAGTAAGGACTTCCGACAAGCACTCTGGCAGGCTCGCCGTTGACGGTAATCTTGAGCATAGTGTCGTCGACATAGTAGTCGCCATTGCGCATCGCATACTTGAGGATGTAGGGTCCCTGGGTGTTGAGCATCAGTTTCATACTGGCACGATACGTATAGCCTGCCTGGAACTTGGGAGAATCGGGATTTTTTCTGTTGAACTCGCCTTCCCATAAAAGGTCATAGACCGACGCAACGCCTTGCTGAACCAGGTCGCCATACGCTGTCTTGGCTGCGGTGATTTGGATCTGCCCACCATCCTCGATACCCATACCGTCTTTGGGCAACGGAATCGTGATGTCGATAGAGGTTACAACCTTCTTGTCGGCGCCATGCATGGCCGTCGGAAGCAGCAAAAGCATAGCGATGAGTAATGTCAGGAAATTTTTCATGTTCGTTTTTTTCATTTAGTTAGAAATCATTTAATTCGCAACTCAATGGTTAATAATCTTAAAGGTATCAATTATAGACGGCAATCTTGATTACGCCGTCTTCCTTGTTCTCAAATATACGGTATGCCTCCTCTATTCTGTCAAGCGGGAAGCGATGCGTGATAAGCGGAGTGGTGTCGATTTTCCCCTGCTCAATGAGCCTGAGCACCTCCTCGCAGTCGCAACCGTCAACACCGCCGGTCTTGAACGTCAGGTTCTTGCCATACATATCGGGCAACGGAAGAATCTGCGGAGCGTCATAAAGCGCCACGACCGTGACAATGGCATTAGGCCGCGCACAGCGCCATGCCAACTGGAACGTATCCTTTGCGCCAGCCACTTCCAGCACCCTGTCGGCGCCGCCATGGTCACTGTGTTGCTTCACAAACTCCTCGCAGGCATCCGGCGTGGTCAGCAGCACGTCGGGATAATGCTCCTTGACAAAAGCCCGCCGCTCTTCCGACGGCTCACACACGATGATGCGCTTCGGGCGCTTCAGCATCGCGCAGATCAACGTGCAGATGCCCGTAGGTCCGGCACCGACAATCAGCACCGTGTCGTCGGGCGTAATCTCACTTATGCGAGCCGCCCAGAATCCCGTGGCAAGCACATCGCCAACAAACAGAGCCTGCTCGTCGGTCACGCTGTCGGGAATGCGGTTCAAGCCCTGCGACGCCAACGGCACACGCACATATTCCGTCTGTCCTCCGTCGATACGACAACCGAGAGCCCATCCGCCATGAGGAGATGTGCAGTTGTTGACATAGCCGTGCCTGCAGTAGAAGCACTCACCGCAGAAGGTTTCCACGTTGACGGTCACACGGTCGCCTACCTTCACGCCTTTCACGTCGGCGCCGACTTCTTCCACCACGCCGACCATCTCATGGCCGACAGTGATGCCCGGCACCGCTCTCGGCACACTCCCGTGCTTTATATGCAAGTCGCTTGAACAGATGCTGCCGAGAGTCACACGGACAATGACGTCTGTCGCTTCCTGTAGCTCTGGTTTAGGCTTGTCAATCAAGGCAAACTTGCCCTTCTCTATGTATGTATATGCTTTCATTCTGAATATAATGTTACTGATATTTTGCTCTCACCGCCTTTGGCAGCTTGCTGACTATAAGCTCATACGACTCTTTATCCACTCCGTTACAGTTTCTGCGGCAAGTTGCCCATAATACACGTCGCTCCAATGCTTCTTGTTCCAATGAAACGCTGGGGTCACCGCCGCATATTGCTCGCGCAACGCCTCGTTTCTCTCCGGAGTCAGTTTACATGCAAACCGCGGATTCTCACCATTCATGCCAAGCCGACTTCCACCCAGCCAAAGGCACAGAAAAATCTTGCCCTCAACACGAAAGGTGACAACGTCTTCGCCAAACGGCTGATCCTCAGTCACACCAAACAAAGACAAAGCGTATTCCCTGACTTGCTCAATGTCCATAAAGCATTATTCTTTTCTTTCTTCCAGAGGGACACATGGAGGCTCTTCCTCATATTTCGGCGACGCTCCGTAGCGATTTTCGCCCTCCGCACTGTCCTGGCAAAAGAATATTATCATCACAATCTGATATACAGAAACTATGCCACAGAAAAATATATACTTGCCAAATACCACAAACGGAGTAATGGTGTCCTCAAAATCATCCATCGTCATAAAGCTAAGAACATCCGAGACACACATTAAGACAATAATGATTGTGGCCACTACTGGGAAAAACATCCACCATCCGCTGCGTCCCGTATCGTGCAACCGTCTGATTGATATAGGTATGGTCACAAGCCAAAACGGAGGAAGGAAATTTGATATGAAATAGGCAACCAGCATAGCCCACCAAAACTCAGACCGGCGGGAGCGTCCCTTTGTTTCAAAAATTCGCTTTGTGGCAAGCGACAATGCATCCTGAAAAGAAAGCTGTTCGTGTACAATCATAATATCACAGATTTTTATGTTTTATTTGCAAATTTAGCACATTTCAGCGATTTTCAGATGTGGACAGCACCTTTTTTTCCTTTTGTCGTTTAAAAGACGTAACTTTGCAGCCGAATTAAATTTAAAAACCAATTGATTATGTCAACTTACACAGAAGACAAACGGAAAGTGACTACTCGCCGCCTGCTCGAAATGAAGCAGCGCGGAGAAAAAATATCTATGCTTACAGCCTACGATTTCTCGATGGCGAAACTCATCGACGAGGCTGGAATGGACGTGATTCTCGTGGGCGACTCCGCCAGCAACGTGATGGCTGGAAACGTGACCACTCTGCCGATGACGCTCGACCAGATGATTTATCACGGCAAGTCGGTGATGCGTGGCGTGAACCGCGCGCTCGTGGTTGTAGACATGCCTTTCGGAACATACCAGGGCAACTCTAAAGAGGCTTTGGCTTCGGCTATCCGCATCATGAAGGAAACACATGCCGACTGCGTGAAGCTCGAGGGCGGCGCCGAAGTGCGCGAGTCGATTGAGCGCATCCTGTGCGCCGGCATTCCAGTGATGGGTCACCTCGGACTGACACCACAGTCAATCAACAAATTCGGGTCATACACCGTGCGTGCCCGCGAAGAAGCTGAGGCAAACAAACTTATCGAAGACGCCAAACTGCTACAGGAGATTGGATGCTTTGCAATCGTGCTTGAGAAAATCCCCGCCACATTGGCAAAAAAAGTGGCAGAAATGCTTGAAATTCCTATCATCGGCATCGGTGCCGGAGGCGGTGTCGACGGACAGGTGCTCGTGATGCACGACATGCTCGGCATCAACAAGGGATTCTCGCCTCGCTTCCTGCGCCGCTACGCTGATGTGGGCACAATCATCACCGACGCTGTGGCAAAATACATCGAGGACGTGAAGACCTCTGATTTCCCCAACGAGAAGGAACAATACTAATCAGCAACACTCACAAACAACAACCGCGGAAAGCCTATGCCCTCCGCGGTTATTGTTTTTATTCTGTTCCGTCAAATATTGCCCTGTGCCGGTTCCGACGGAATTTCATTGCCGTTGTTGTCAAGCTCGATTTCTTCCTCGGGCATATCAATGTCTTCAACATCGGTACTGTCAACATCTGTAGTGTCGGAAGGCGCCACATAGCCCTGGCAATTGTACGGGCGGTCGTCGACCCTCAGACCGGGCCACGGCTTGTCGGAAATCTTTCCACGATATTTCGCAGCCAATTGCGGGTCGCGCAGCACTTTCTCCATAAAATAGCCAAACGCAGGCAGCGCCGTGTGGCTACCCTGCCCCATCCGTCCGCTGCGGAAATGCACGCTGCGGTATTCTCCTCCACACCAGCATCCGGCAACAAGGTTTTTCGTCACGCCCACATACCAGCCGTCACTGTTGTTTGACGTAGTGCCTGTCTTGCCACCGAAATTTGTGTCGAAATGATGGATGTCGTAGCTCCACAAGGCTTGCGATGTGCCGCCAGGCTCCGTCATTCCAGCCAGCAGCATCTGCTGCATCAAGAAAGCCGACTCCTCGCTGATTGCCTGCTCGTTTTTCGGTTCAGCCACATAAAGCACCTTGCCGTCTTTGTCCTCGATGCGGGTGACAAATTCCGGCACGTTGTGCCTGCCCTTGTTCATCACCGTGCAGTAGGCGTCGACCAGTTCGAGCAGAGTGACATCCTCCGTGCCGAGCGGCATTGCCGGAGTTTCTTTTATCGGAGACGTGATGCCCAGTTTATGAGTCACGTCGGCAACGCGGTTCAAGCCCACCTCATGCGCCACCGAGACAGCCACCGAGTTGATCGAATTTGAGAACGCGTGCTTCAGCGACATCGCTCCGCCGGTATAGTATCCGTTGGCATTGCGCGGAGTCCACTTCGTCGGCTTACCGTCTTTGTCGAAAGCGTCATACTGCTTCCACTCGTCCACACGGTCGTCGCACGGGCCGAGTCCAGCCTCCATCGCGGCTGTGTAGACACACAGTTTGAATGTGGATCCCGGCTGACGCTCAGCGGTCACCTTGTCATATTGCCAATGATTATAGTCAATATCGCCGACCCAGGCCTTGACAGCGCCCGTTTCAGGCTCCATCGCCACAAATGCGCAATGCAGGAACTTCACCATATACCTGATGGAGTCCATCGCACTCATCATCTCCGTGCGCACCTGGTCGGGAGCATTGTAGTCAAACAACTTCACGCGGTGAGGCAGATTCATATAATAATTCACCGAATCAGGGTCGTCGGGATAACGTGCCGACAACTGCTTGTAGTAGTCAGTTCTTTTGGCGATGTCCTCAATAAATCCCTTCTTCTCCTCGCGGTTCTCGTCGCGCCACGGATTCTCATTGCCCCAGTCGGACTTGAAATTGCGCTGCACCTGCTGCATGTGCTTCATCACAGCCTCCTCGGCATACTTCTGCATACGCGAGTCGATAGTCGTGTAGATGCGCAGTCCGTCGCCATAGAGATCCTTGTCATTGTCCTTGCACCATCCATTCTGCAGCTCCTCGGCAAGCACGTCGCGGAAATACGGTGCCTTGCCGTCGGTAGGCTTCACAGGCGTATATTTCAGTTCTATCGGCAGCTCGCTCAGCGAGTCATACTCCTCGTGCGTAAGAAACTTCTTGCGCAACAAGTTGCTCAACACCACATTGCGACGGCTTTTTGAATTCTTCGGATTAAGACGCGGATTGTAGGTCGTAGTGGCCTTCAGCATACCGACAAGCACAGCCGACTCCTCCGTCTTCAGCTGCATCGGCGTCGTGTTGAAATAAGTCTTCGCCGCCGTGCGGATGCCGAAAGCATTGCTGCCGAAATCCACCGTATTGAGATACATCGTCAGAATCTCCTTTTTTGTATAGAACATCTCCAGTTTGACAGCCGTCACCCATTCCTTCGTCTTCATCACCAACAGACGCACGCCAGGTATAAATCCAGTGAGTCCAGTAGAATACTCCGTGCGTGTGCGGAACATATTCTTGACCAGCTGCTGAGTAATCGTGCTCGCTCCACGCGCCTCGTGGTGCACAGCCATATCCTTCATCGCAGCCGCCACACCCTGAAAATCTATGCCGTGGTGGGAATAGAAACGCTCATCCTCCGTAGACACCAACGCGTTGATGAGCATTGGCGAAATCTCGTCATATTCAACAGGGATACGGTTCTCGCGATAGTAACGTCCGAGCACCTTGCCGTCGGCACTGTAGACAATCGACGCTTCATCTTGTTTGGGATGGGCTATGTCATATAAGCTCGGCGATTTTCCGAAAAGCCACAAGAAATTGATGTCGACCAATATCAAATAAAGGACAAACGACACCACCACCGTGGCACACACAATACCCACTTTTCCATACCAACGCGCCTGCTTGTAAGTGCGCCGATACCAATTCCACATTTTGACGCAGCCGCGCCAAATGTAACGGAGCAACACAAGCACTCGCCTAAGAAGCCCCTTCAAAAAATTTGGTTTCATCCGGTTGTTGTTTTATCAACTGCAAAGATAGTGCAAGGTGAGTGAAAAACATTCAAACTTGTTTGAAAATGTTTTGCCAAACCGCAGCCTATTTTATTGAAAGTAGTGCAAGGTGAGTGAAAAACATTCAAACTTGTTTGAAAATGTTTTGCCAAACCGCAGCCTATTTTCCAATAAAAACAATCACCCGCGCACCCATTTTAATTATTGTGTCACACTTTTGTTGTATTCACTTTCTTTTTGCCACTTTAAACGTGTTTGCAAAACTTTTTTCCATAATAACGACTATTTTTATCGCATTTAGTTTGCAAGCTTGGTGATTTTCCATATCTTTGCAGTCAAAATGTAAGCAAAGAAGAGAAAAAAGCGGGATTATGAAAGAAAATTTGAACAAAAACAATCTTTTTTCCAAGAAGATAGACCAAAAAGACTATCCAAGTCACCAGCCCTTGGGGCTGTATGACTCTTCCTACGAACACGATGCATGCGGTGTGGGCATGCTCGTCAACATCAATGGTGACAAATCCCACGAACTGGTCGATGCGGCCCTGACAGTGCTTGAAAACATGAAGCACCGCGGCGCAGAGGGTGCCGACAACAAGACAGGCGACGGCGCCGGGATTATGATTCAGATTCCACACGAATTCATTCTTCTTCAAGGCATTCCAGTGCCGGAGAAAGGCAAATACGGCACCGGACTGGTGTTTCTGCCAAAAGACGAGAAACGCCAAGCCGCCATTATGGGCATCGTGATTGAAGAAGTGGAGCGCGAGGGGCTGCAGCTGATGCACATGCGCAATGTGCCCGTACGCTCAGAGATTCTCGGCAAAGACGCCCGCGACACAGAACCCGACATAAAGCAGATTTTCATTACCGGAGTTACCGACACCGACACTTTTGAGCGCACGTTATATCTTGTGCGCAAACGCATCGAGCGCCGCATTGACGACAAGGACTTCTATATAGTGTCGCTGTCAAGCAAGAACATCATTTATAAGGGTATGCTCTCGTCAACCCAAGTGCGCGAGTATTTCAAAGACCTCACACAACCATATTTCACAAGCGGGCTGGCGTTGGTGCACTCCCGCTTCAGCACCAACACGTTTCCAACCTGGAGTTTGGCACAGCCGTTCCGTCTGCTGGCGCATAACGGCGAGATCAACACCATCCGCGGCAACCGCGCCTGGATGGAGGCAAGAGAAAGCGTGCTGTCGACGCCGGCGTTGGGCAACGTCAAGGACATACGTCCAATCATCCAACCGGGCATGAGCGACTCCGCCTCGCTCGACAATGTGCTGGAATTCTTCGTAATGTCGGGACTAAGTCTGCCGCACGCAATGGCAATGCTCGTGCCGGAGTCGTTCAACGACAAGAATCCTATCAGCGAGGATTTGAAAGCGTTTTATGAATACCACTCCATCCTTATGGAACCGTGGGACGGACCGGCGGCACTTCTTTTCAGCGATGGGCGTTATGCCGGCGGAATGCTCGACCGCAACGGTCTGCGTCCGGCGCGCTATCTGATTACGAAAGGCGGTATGATGGTGGTTGCGAGCGAGGCTGGAGTAATCAACATCGAACCTGCCGACATCGAAGAAAAAGGACGTCTGCAACCTGGCAAGATTCTACTTGTCGACACACAGGAAGGCAAGATATACTATGACGGCGAGCTGAAAGCGCAGCTTGCCGCCGCACGCCCATACCGACAATGGCTGTCGACAAACCGCATCGAGCTGCACACGCTACGCAGCGGACGCAAAGTGGACAATGCCGTCAGTCTCTTCGGCAGAAAACTGCGTGCTTTCGGATTCACGCGCGAAGACGTGGAACGCACCATAAAGCCTATGTGCGTGAACGGGTCGGAGCCTACTGCCTCTATGGGCAACGACACGCCGCTTGCCGTGTTGAGCAGCCGTCCGCAACTGCTGTTCAACTACTTCCGTCAGCAGTTTGCACAGGTGACCAACCCCGCCATAGACCCAATCCGCGAACAGCTGGTGATGTCGCTGACAGAATATATCGGCGCTGTGGGCATGAACATCCTTTTGCCAAGCGAGTCGCACTGCAAGATGGTGCGTCTGCCCCACCCCGTGCTGACCAACACCCAGCTCGACATTCTCTGCAATATCCGATACAAGGGATTCAACACCGTGAAGCTGCCAATGCTGTTTGATGCGGCAAAAGGCACCGCCGGGCTGCAGGAAGCCATCTATGAGCTGTGCCGCCGCGCCGAGGCATCGGTCGACGACGGTGTGAACTACATAATACTGACCGACGAGGGCGTCGACCGCGACCATGTGGCAATTCCGTCGTTGCTGGCGGTGAGTGCTGTGCACCATCATCTGATTTCGGTGCAGAAACGTGTGCAGACCGCTCTTATCGTCAAGAGCGGAGAGATCAGGGAGGTGATGCATGCCGCACTGCTGCTTGGCTATGGAGCAAGCGCCATCAACCCTTATATGGCATTCGCCGTGCTCGACGACCTGGTGAAGCGCGGCGATGTGCAGATGATCTACGAAACGGCTGAAAGCAACTACATCAAGGCTCTTTGCAAGGGTCTCTACAAAATAATGAGCAAGATGGGCATCAGCACCATCCGTTCCTACCGCGGAGCAAAGATTTTCGAGGCTGTAGGAGTCAGCGAGGAGCTGCTGCGCAACTATTTCGGGACACAGACATCGTCCATCGGAGGTATCCGCCTGAAGGAAATCGCCGACAGCTACACGCATTTCCACGATGATGGCTTCTCCATTAAAGACGAAGACGAGATTCTGCCAAACATCGGGCAGTTCTCATATCGCAAAGACGGCGAGCGCCACGCCTGGAATCCTGAAACGATTGCACTGCTGCAGCTTGCCACCCGTCAAGGCAACTACAATAAATTCAAAGAATTCACAGCCGCCGCCGACCACAAAGCAGAACCGATATTTCTGCGCGACTTCTTCACGTTCAAGAAAAATCCGATTCCGATTGACGAAGTGGAGCCGGTAGAAGAAATTGTAAAGCATTTCGTAACTGGAGCAATGTCGTTTGGAGCCATCAGCAAGGAAGCCCACGAGGCGCTTGCCCTGGCAATGAACCGACTCGGCGCACGCAGCAATACGGGCGAAGGCGGCGAGGACAGCAGCCGCTTCCACGAGGCGGTCGACGGAGTGTCGCTGTCGAGCAAGACAAAGCAGATTGCCTCCGGCCGCTTCGGCGTCACAACGGAATATCTGGTCAACGCCGAGGAGATTCAAATAAAGGTGGCACAGGGAGCGAAACCCGGCGAGGGAGGACAATTGCCCGGATTCAAAGTCAATGAGGTGATTGCCCGCACACGCCACTCCATTCCAGGCATCTCACTCATCTCTCCGCCACCGCACCACGACATTTACTCAATCGAAGACCTCGCGCAACTGATTTTCGACCTTAAGAATGTCAATCCGCGCGCAGCCATCAGCGTGAAACTCGTGGCGGAAAGCGGTGTCGGCACCATCGCGGCGGGTGTGGCAAAGGCAAAGGCCGACCTGATTGTAATCTCAGGAGCCGAGGGAGGCACAGGAGCGTCGCCGGCTTCATCGATGCGGTATGCCGGAATCTCGCCTGAGATTGGTCTGAGCGAGACGCAGCAGACGCTCGTGCGCAACGGGCTGCGCGGCAAAGTGCGCCTTCAGACCGACGGTCAAATGAAAACCGGACACGACATCGTAAGCATGGCGTTGCTCGGCGCCGAGGAATTTGGATTCGGCACGACAGTGCTTATCGTATTGGGATGCGTGATGATGCGCAAATGCCACTCAAACACCTGTCCTATGGGCGTTGCCACACAGAATCCTGAACTGAGGGCACACTTCCGCGGACATGCCGACCACGTGGTCAACTATTTCCGTTTTCTCGCCGAAGAGGTGCGTGAATATCTTGCAGAGATGGGATTCCGGAAATTCAACGACATCATAGGCCGCACCGATTTGATTGAGATAGACAAAGCAGTCAGCCAGAAGTCAGAGCTGCTCGACTTCTCCCGCCTGCTGCATAAAGAAAGCGGCGACGCAAGCATACGCCACACAGAAGCGCAGATGCACGACATCGACAGCGTGCTCGACCGCACAATCATAACAGCCTCCGATCCGGCTATTAGCAACGGCAAAGAAGTGTCGCTCGAATATGCAATCGCCAACACCGACCGCGCTGTAGGCGCGATGCTGTCGGGATTGATTGCCGACAAATTCGGCAACGAGGGTCTGCCCGACGAGAGCATTTCCGTCAGATTCAAAGGCTCTGCCGGACAAAGCTTCGGAGCGTTTCTCGCCCATGGCATAAGCTTCAAGCTTGAGGGCGAGGCCAACGACTATCTCGGCAAAGGACTCAGCGGCGGACGCATCGCCGTGGCACCCCCAGTCAGAAGCCATTTCGCGGCAGAGAAAAACGCCATTGCCGGCAACACGCTCCTTTATGGAGCCACAAGCGGCGAGGTTTATATCAACGGCCGTGTCGGCGAACGTTTTGCCGTGCGCAATTCAGGTGCCATTGCCGTTGTTGAAGGTGTCGGCGACCACTGTTGCGAATATATGACCGGCGGACGCGTTGTGGTGCTCGGAGCAACCGGACGCAATTTCGCAGCCGGCATGAGCGGCGGCGTGGCATACGTTTGGGATCCCGACCGCAAGTTTGACTACTTCTGCAACATGGAGATGGTTGAACTCTCGCTCATCGAAGACTCCACGGCACGCAAGGAGCTGCACGAGCTCATACGCCAACACTACCGCTACACCGGCTCGGCGCTGGCACGCCAGATGCTTGATGAATGGAACCGGTATGTCGACGACTTCATACAGGTGACACCTATCGAATACAAGCGGGTGCTTGCCGAGGAACAGATGCTCAAACTACAACAGAAAATCGCCGAGGTGCAGCGTGACTATTAACTTATTTTCCCAACCGATAAAACGAAACAACATATATGGGTAATCCTAAGGCTTTTCTCACCGTACCACGCCAGGAGGCGGGCTATCGCCCCATCCACGACCGTATCCGTGACTTCGGAGAAGTGGAACAAACCCTCAACACATCCGAACGCCGCCTGCAGGCATCCCGCTGCATGGACTGCGGCGTGCCGTTCTGCCACTGGGCATGTCCGCTTGGCAACCGCCCTCCGGAATTTCAAGCCGCCATCTACAGAGGCAACTGGCACGAGGCTTATGAAATACTGTCGCTGACCAACGATTTTCCGGAATTCACCGGACGCATATGCCCTGCCCTGTGCGAGAAGAGCTGTGTACTTAAACTTGCCGTCGACGCTCCTGTCACCATCCGCGAAGACGAGGGCGCAATTGCCGAGACAGCATTCCGCGAAGGATATGTGGTGCCGCGGCAGTATCAACGCAACGGCAAAAAAGTGGCGGTAGTGGGCAGCGGTCCCGCCGGACTGGCAACAGCCAACCAATTGAACCGCCGCGGCTACGACGTCACCGTGTTCGAACGCCGCGAGGCTGTTGGAGGGCTGCTCCGCTTCGGCATTCCCAATTTCAAGCTCAACAAAGCCATCATAGACCGCCGCGTCGATGTGATGAAGGCAGAAGGCATAACTTTTGAGGTGAATGCCGACATCGACATCCTCAATCTTCCCAAGGGATTCGATTCCTATGCCGTCTGCACAGGCACCCCCCAGGCGCGCGACCTCAACATTCCCGGACGCGACCTCAACGGTGTGCATTTCGCGCTCGACCTGCTGAGCCAACAAAACCGGGTGCTTGCCGGACAGACATTCTCAGCCGACGAGCGGGTGACGGCAAAAGGCAAGCGAGTGCTGGTAATCGGCGGAGGCGACACCGGCAGCGACTGCATAGGCACGAGCATCCGTCAAGGCGCCGTGGCTGTGACGCAGATTGAAATCATGCCGAAGCCTCCGGTAGGCAACAACCCAGCTACCCCATGGCCACAGTGGCCGCAAGTGCTGCGCACAAGTTCGAGCCATGAGGAAGGCTGCGAGCGAAGGTGGTGTCTGTCGTCGACCAGATTCATCGGCAAGGACAACAATGTCATCG
Source organism: Bacteroidales bacterium (assembly GCA_022009815.1). Classification (GTDB taxonomy): domain Bacteria; phylum Bacteroidota; class Bacteroidia; order Bacteroidales; family Muribaculaceae; genus Limisoma. The sequence continues at coordinate 1,799,959 of CP091725.1, read as the reverse complement.
GAGTGGAGGTGGAGGAAGTGGAATGGACGCCAAACCCCGAAGGCGGACGCCCGCTGATGAAACCCACCAGCAAAAAGGAAGTCATCGACGCTGACCTTGTGTTGCTCGCCATGGGATTTCTTAAGCCCCAGCAACCCGAATTGCCCGACAACGTGTTTGTGGCAGGCGACGCAGCCACAGGGGCAAGTCTTGTGGTGCGGTGCATTGCCGCCGGACGCCAAGCGGCAGCCGACATCGACAAATATCTTAAAACCAAACAAGTCTAAAAAAAACGATACTATCATGTGTGGTATAGCAGCAATCTTCAACATCAAGAGCGACGTTTCAGCATTGCGTCCCAAGGCATTGGCAATGTCAAAAAAAATACGCCACCGCGGTCCTGACTGGAGCGGCATCTATTGCGGCAAGTCGGCCATTCTCGCCCACGAACGTCTTTCAATCGTCGACCCCGAAAGCGGCGGCCAACCATTGTTCTCCCCCGACCGCAAGCAGATTCTTGCAGTCAACGGCGAGATTTACAACCACCGCGACATCCGCCAGCGCTACGAAGGCAAATACGACTTTGCCACAGGGTCTGACTGCGAGGTGATCCTTGCGCTCTACCGCGACAAAGGCATCGACTTTCTCGAAGACCTCAACGGCATCTTCGCCTTCGCACTGTATGATGAGGAAACCGATGATTTCCTCATTGCCCGCGACCCCATAGGCGTGATTCCGCTCTACATAGGCCATGACAACGAAGGGCGCGTGTACTGCGCCAGCGAGCTCAAAGCCCTTGAAGGCTTCTGCGACGAGTATGAGCCATTTTTGCCAGGACATTACTACAGCGGCAGCGAAGGCAAGATGGTCCGCTGGTATAAACGCGACTGGATGAGCTACGACGCCGTCAAAGACAACACCGCCGATGTAAAAGCCCTGCACGACGCCCTTGAAGACGCCGTCAGACGGCAGCTGATGAGCGACGTGCCCTACGGTGTGCTGCTTTCCGGAGGACTCGACAGTTCGGTAATTTCCGCCATTGCCAAAAAATTTGCCGCACGCCGCATCGAGACCGACGACAAGAAAGAGGCATGGTGGCCTCAACTCCACTCTTTTGCCGTAGGATTGAAAGGCGCGCCCGATTTGGCAAAGGCCCGTGAAGTGGCAGACTATATAGGCACCGTGCACCACGAAATCAACTACACTATCCAGGAGGGTCTCGACGCCGTGCGCGATGCGATATATTTCATCGAGACCTACGATGTCACCACCGTTCGCGCCTCCACGCCGATGTATCTGCTCGCCCGCGTAATCAAGAGCATGGGCATAAAGATGGTGCTCAGCGGCGAAGGCGCCGACGAAGTGTTTGGAGGCTACCTTTACTTCCACAAAGCACCCGACGCACGCGCATTTCATGAAGAGACCGTGCGCAAGCTGTCGAAGTTGCACCTCTACGACTGTCTGCGTGCCAACAAGTCGCTGTCGGCATGGGGCGTTGAAGGACGCGTGCCGTTTCTCGACAAAGAATTTCTTGACGTTGCGATGCGGCTCAATCCGGAATCCAAGATGTGTCCCGGCAAAACCATCGAGAAACGCATAGTCCGCGAAGCCTTTGCCGACATGCTCCCAGAGAGCGTCGCTTGGCGACAGAAAGAGCAATTTTCCGACGGAGTGGGCTACAGCTGGATCGACACCCTCAAAGAAGTGACTGCAGCAGCCGTCTCCGACGAACAGATGGCGCATGCGGCAGAACGATTCCCCATCAACCCACCGCAGAACAAGGAAGAATATTACTACCGCACCATCTTTGAAGGATATTTCCCGTCCGACAGTGCGGCTCGCAGCGTGCCGAGCGTGCCGAGCGTGGCATGCTCCACCGCCGAAGCCCTCGCCTGGGACGCCTCGTTCCGCGGTGTCAACGACCCCAGCGGCCGTGCCGTGGCGGGTGTTCACGACGATGCCTACACAAAGGAGCACACTGAAAAAGCCAACACCATATAGGCGTGGAAAGCCATCGGCCTCCGCAGCCACTGGAATGACTCGTTTTATAGGTAAATACAAAAACCAGCATTCAAGATTTGCCAACGTCAGGAAATAGTTTTGACGATTGCCCTGCGGCAATACTTTTATGGACAAAAGGACCGACACCCGTGCCAGTCCTTTTGTCTATATATGCTCAACGTAAAAAAGACGGAATACGCGAGCTATGCGCCACGAAACAATGTCAACGCGCGATGCGGCTATTCTACCACTATCTTCCGTGTCTTGCCAGCCACGGTGACCTCAACTCCGGAAAAGCCCCTTATGTTGCTGAATTCATTCCAGACTTCCGCCCGCGTATAGGCGGCAACAGATCCTTCCGGAACAATCAACTCACAGTTAGTTTTATTGACTCTGTCAAACACTCCGGAGCCACACACTGGCGGAATTTCAGCCAACGATGTTATCTTCGACAAATCGCTGCAACAAATGAAAGCACCATCTCCGATGCTCGCCACGCTGTCCGGCAATGTCAGTTCGGTCAAGCCGCTGCAACCATAGAAAGCATAATACCCAATGCTCGTCACGCTGTTCGGTATGACACTGTTTTTGCATCCAACAATCAATGTGTTGAATTCTGTATCAATTATTGAATTGCAATTATCTCGGGAGTCGTAGCAACTGTTTCCACTCTCTACTGTTATCTTTTCTAATCCGCTGCAATATGTGAAAGCAATATCCCCGATGCTACTCACACTGTTCGGCAATATAAGTTCGGTCAAGCCAGTGCAACCATAGAACGCACAATCCCCGATTCTCGTCACGCTGTTAGGCAATGTCAGTTCGGTCAAGCCACTGCAACCATAGAAAGCACCATCTCCTATGCTCGTCACACTGTTCGGCAATGTCAGTTTGGTCAAGCCAGTGCAACCATAGAACGCACAATCCCCGATGCTCGTCACGCTGTTAGGTATGACACTGTTTTTGCATCCAACAATCAATGTATTGGTTCCCGTTTCAATTATTGAATTGCAATTACCCCAGGAGTCGTAGCGTTTGTTTCCTCGATCTACTGTAATCTTCTCCAAGCCACTGCAATCGCTGAAAGCATAATTTCCGATGCTAGTCACGCTGTTCGGCAATATAAGTTCGGTCAAGCCACTGCAACCATAGAACGCACAATCCCCGATGCTCGTCACGCTGTTAGGCAATGTCAGTTCGGTCAAGCCACTGCAACCGCGGAAAGCACCATCTCCTATGCTCGTCACACTGTTCGGTATGACACTGTTTTTGCATCCAACAATCAATGTATTGGTTCCCGTTTCAATTATTGAATTGCAATTACCCCAGGAGTCGTAGCGTTTGTTTCCTCGATCTACTGTAATCTTCTCCAAGCCACTGCAATCGCTGAAAGCATAATTTCCGATGCTCGTCACGCTGTTCGGCAATGTCAGTTCGGTCAAGCCGCTGCAACCACTGAAAGCAGATTCCCCGATGCTCGTCACGCTGCTCGGCAATGTCAGTTCGGTCAAGCCACGGCAACCGCGGAAAGCAGATTCCTCGATTCTCGTAATGCCGTTAGGCAATGTCAGTTCGGTCAAGCCACGGCAACCCAGGAAAGCAAAATCCCCGATGCTCGTCACGCTGTTCGGCAATATAAGTTCGGTCAAGCCACTGCAACCGCGGAAAGCAGATTTTCCGATTTCCGTCAGACTGTTGGGCAATGTCAGTTCGGTCAAGCCACTGCATAAAGAGAAAGCAAAATCCCCGATGCTCGTAATGCTGTTTGGCAATGTCAGTTCGGTCAAGCCACTGCAACCGCGGAAAGCACCATCTTCTATGCTCGTCACACTGTTCGGTATGACACTGTTTTTGCATCCAACAATCAATGTGTTGGTTTCCGTGTCAATTATTGAATTGCAATTATCGCGGGAGTCATAGCAACTGTTTCCACTCTCTACTGTAATCTTCTCCAAGCCACTGCAATCGCTGAAAGCAAAATCTCCGATGCTCGCCACGCTGTTCGGCAATGTCAGTTCGGTCAAGCCAGTGCAACCGCGGAAAGCACCATCTCCTATGCTCGTCACACTGTTCGGCAATGTAAGTTCGGTCAAGCCACTGCAACCGCGGAAAGCACCATCCCCGATGCTCGTCACGCTGTTAGGCAATGTAAGTTCGGTCAATCCAGAGCAACCATAGAACGCAAAATCCCCGATGCTCGTCACGCCGTTCGGCAATGTCAGTTCGGTCAAGCCGCTGCATAAAGAGAAAGCAAAATCCCCGATGCTCCTCACGCCGTTCGGCAATATAAGTTCGGTCAAGCCGCTGCAACCACTGAAAGCAGAATCCCCGATGCTCGTCACGCCGTTCGGCAATGTCAGTTCGGTCAAGCCGCTGCAACCTTCGAAAGCATTACCCCCGATGCTCCTCACGCCGTTCGGCAATGTCAGTTCGGTCAAGCCGCTGCAACCACTGAAAGCAGAATCCCCGATGCTCGTCACGCCGTTCGGCAATGTCAGTTCGGTCAAGCCGCTGCAACCTTCGAAAGCATTACCCCCGATGCTCCTCACGCCGTTCGGCAATGTCAGTTCGGTCAAGCCGCTGCAACCTTCGAAAGCATTACCCCCGATGCTCGTCACGCTGTTCGGCAATATAAGTTCGGTCAAGCCGCTGCAATCAACGAAAGCAGCATTTCCGATGCTCGTCACGCTGTTCGGCAATATAAGTTCGGTCAAGCCACTGCAACCTTCGAAAGCATTACCCCCGATGCTCCTCACGCTGTTCGGCAATGTCAGTTCGGTCATGCTACGGCAACCCAGGAAAGCAGATTCCCCGATGCTCGTAATGCCATATTTGACTGTCGCTTTTCTTATTTCATAATCCTTAAAAGGCGAATCGTCATAGCCATTGTTCCACATTTCGCCACTTCCTGACAACGTGAGGTTGCCTGAATCGTCGAGAGTCCATGTTATTGAATCTCCACAACGCCCGGTTGCTGCTGCAAAAGCATTAGCATACATTAGCATCGACGATAAAAAGGCTATCGTCAGAATAGTAATTTTCCGTTTCATTACTATTTGTTTTTAGAGTTTTCAGTTGTTTTTAATATCTCCAAATTATAAGTGCCGGCATCAAGGATTATTCCGATTTTCCTCGATTACCGCCACAAAGCGAATGTGACATCGTGTTGGCGCAATCGGCGACAGTGTCGCTAAGTGAAATGTTTAACCATGGATTCTTCATAATTTTGCAATTTGTTTTTCGAATTTACAAATTTAACAAACAAGAACACAATAATTACCCTCCCATAGTTAATTTTAGCTAATTATATTGCAAAACATTTTTACATAGGCTTGGCGCATTGGCGTGTTGTCGGTAAGAATAAATCTGTCAAAGTCAGGAAAGGATTAGCGACCGATTCCATTGCTGCCATGCAAATATAATCATCACTTCTGTTTACATTGATTTTCAGCAAAATAACGGCATAAAAAAGCTTACCAGACAGCAATATTCTGTTATGGGAATAAAAAGCGGAGGCTGCGCGTATTCACTACGGGCAGCCTCCTTAATTGAAGTAAACGTCAATGTAATTATATTTAATCTTATGCGTAACTGTGCATACCTGTCAAGAAAAAGTTTACACCGAAATATGTGAACAGCACACTGAAAAAAGCCAACACCATATAGGCGTGGAAAGCCATCGGCCTCCGCAGCCACGGGAATGACTCGCGATGGAATGCGAAAGCATAGACAATCATCGTGATCAAAGCCCACACTTCTTTCGGATCCCATCCCCAATAGCGTCCCCACGACACGTTTGCCCAAACGGCACCAAGAAAGATGCCTATGGTGAGCAGCATCACAGCCGGATACAGCAACAATTCGCTATGCTCTTTCAGCACCGTTATCTCATCTGTGGCAGCGCGGTTGCGCATACGCATCACGAAAGCGGCGATGCCGTTCATAGCCATAAACGCAAGCAGCGCATAGGCAACCATAATCACCGCCACATGCGCACTCAGCAACGGCGACTGCAGCACCGGCATCAGCTGCGACATCCTCGGGTTGGAGATGCCCATCATCGCCACCATCGTCGTCATTCCGCAGAGCAGCACGCCCATTGGCAGAGCCAACGGCATGCGGCGCTCGGCAAGCATCGCTATCGGCACTGCGCACCAAGCCAGAAACAGCATCGTCTCATAGCCGTTTGACATCGGGATATGACCGCTCACAAACCATAGCAGAACGATAATAACGGATATATACAGCCACGCCGCCACCGCGATTGCGCGCAGCGTCAACACCGCCCACCGCCGAGGGCGGCCGCCACGTGCCGACAACAGGCAGAACGAGAAGAAAGCCACCAGCCCCACGCACATCAATGTTATGGCAAGCGGACGGGCGTTGCTGACGGTGTTGTAAGTCTTCTCCGCCTTGAAACGAGTGTCGGAAGGCAATGTCGCTCCTCCGTTTTTCCGCTGATATTTGCGCACTTTCGTGTAGAAGTCAGACAAGTCGGTCCATCGTCCAGTCTGCACCAGCTCGTTGGCGTAACTAAGACTCATCTTCACAAACATCCATTCCTGTGTGTCGGTTTCGACAGGGATATTGTCATCGCCCTGCGAGAACCATCCAATTTTGCCTTCAGCATCCTTCAGCGGAAATATTTTCAACGACTTGCCGGTTGTAAGACGGTTTATAATGTCGAATTTCTCGGCAGCCTCGCGCAGCCCCTGAGGATCGGCGAAGCGGTCAATGCCACGGAGCGGTTTCTCGAGCTTATACTCGTTGACATCAGAAAAGAAATCGCGCACAGAAGCATATTTGCCATCAATGCCAAGCAAGCGTCGCACCTCGGCGCTCTTGATTTTGATCATCGGCACCTTGCTCCAATCAGTTGGATAGTACAGCCAACCAGAAAGCACCTGCTCCGCCGACAAGCCGTCGAACGTAGCGTTGCCACAAAGCTTCTCTGTGAATTCCTTCGCCATGGTCTGCAACGGACAGATGCGGTCGCCGTAAAGCACGTACAGATTGCCCATCTCTTCCGCCTGCCGTTGAGGCAAAGCCGGCAAATCAGAAGCCTGCGCCGACATCGCCACCAGCAATGCACCCACAACCGCCGCCTGCTTTGCCGACAACTTTCTCAACAAACTGCGGAAACGCGATTTTCCCGACATCATGAACCAACAGATGCTTGCAAGCAGCAGAGCATATCCTGCATAGGTCACACCGATGCCCATCGGGTCGTGAGCCACGGTAAACACCGATCCGCCCTCGCTGTCATAGCCCGACTGATAGAAACGGTAGCCGCGATGAGAAAACACATTGTTCATCGACGCGGTGCCATTCACCCCATCAGCCGACAGATGGCTGACAAAGTCCATCGGCGCCTCCGTTCCGGCATAATATTCAATCTCAAACCGTTGCAGCTTAAGGCTGAACGGCATTTTCGCAACAGAGCCGTCGTCGAGCGTAAACGCGCTTGCCTCCGCACCATCCTTCAGGCGCAGCGTGCCGTGTTCGCTTGTGAGCCACGACGTCAGCGCCCCGGCAAGAATGACGGCAAACGATGCATGAACAGCAAAAGCCGGCAGCCGGCGATACAGCCTGCTGCGCAGCATATATGCGACAGCCGACACCGCCATCACCGTCCACAAAGCCACGAACCACGGGCTTGTGTAGGCGGCAACGGCAGAGCTGTCGATTTTCTGTAAAATCGTGCCGACGGCAAGCACCACAAGGATGATTGCCATCAGCCCGAATGACGTTTTCTTCAGTACCCTCATCAAAACGGTTAGATTGCGTTGATAAATTCAACAACAGCGTCGCGGTCAGCCTTGCTCAGCTTGCGGAATTTCTCCACCGCCCAACGAGCGTCGCTACCCGGGCATCCATGCCACATAATCGCCTCCAGCACGTTGCGGGCGCGGCAATCATGCATACGGTCCTGATGACCAGAGCAAACGAGAGCCAGACCACGACCCCACAACGGAGTTGTGCGGCACCAACCAGTGCGGATGTCGTTAGGCATCATCAAGCGATGCTGCACCATATCGGTGTACGGCCAAATCTTCTGGTGCGGATATCGAGGCAGACGAGCGTCGGCATTCTTGAAGAACCCGTTTGGATCAGTGAAATTGTCGTCGCCCGTAGTCCATGACGGACGGTGGCACGAAGTGCATCCAAGTTCGGTAAACAATTCCTTTCCGCGTTTCACCACCGGGTCGTCGAGATTGCGCGCCGCAGGCACAGCCAGACCACGATGCCAGATGTAGAAGTTAACATAGTCATCGTCGGTCATCTCAACAGGGAGTTCCTTGTTCATAAGATAGTTGTAGATGTCGTTGGCAACGTTTCCCGTCTTGTTCCAGTCAGGGAAATACTCATAGAACTTAGCCTGCACGTCCTTGTCGTTCATCGCCTTCTTGGCATAAGCCTCCGTCATATAGTGATAACGGCGGTCGCTGCGCGTCACGTTGGTGATGTTCCAGATAGCGTTGGCACCAGGGCCGTCCTGCAACGGACCGCGGGTAAGAGCGTATGTGTAGCGCAGCACGTGTCCGTCCTTATATTTCTTCACGAAGTCGCCGTTTGCAAAGATGGCAGGATTCAGTTTCGCACCCTTCGCCTCCTCAGCCTTGTATTGCGCAAGGATGTCGGCATCGTCGATAGCATCGAGCAGACCAGTTCCGTAAATACCGATTGTCGACTCAAGTCGCACCTCAACATCGGCATAAGGCAACGGCTTGTTGTTGCATTCGATAGGCACATAGAACGCACTCTCAGGAATCTTTACTTCCGGATATATCAACTCGTAAGTCTCACCGTCGTCAAACTTGTTTCCCCACTCGTCGGTGTAGGTAGGCCATGTGATTTGGATTTTCTCCTCGTCGAGCGGAGCCTTGAACGGCTCCACCGCCTTTGTTTGCGGCATACCGGTGAGCGACGACAGGTAAGCATTCGTGTTGCGGTCGTAGACCACAAGCAGGTAGCCGTTTCCCCAGTCGTTTGCGCGGTAGCGCTCCATGCGGCGACCGTGGCCGTAGCCAGGGTGGCATGAGATACAAGAGTTGCGAATGTAGAGCGGGCCGAGGCCGTTGAACGGCTTGTTGCTTTGGTTGAACGCCCGCTCAAAGAAATATTCGCCATATTTGAAACGGTCGCTCATACCGCCTTCCTCGACAGGCACTGTCGGGTCTTCATAGGCAGTCGCCGATTGGTTAAACGTAGTGCCGAGTTTGCCACCGGAATAATACTCTTCACTTAGTTCCTTTTCGTCGCCGGTTCCCGGCTTTGGATTGTCGTCGCTACAAGCGGCAAATGAGCATACCAAGATGCTCATTGCCATATAACGACTTACGATTGTAAGTTGTCTTTTCATTTTGTTGTATATGGGATTGATTTTTTATTTTGCAAGTTCTTCTTTCACAGTAGCCAAAACCTTGTTCAAAGCATCGCAGGCATCCATAGCCTCCTGGCAAGAAGCGTCGGTGTAGTTCTTCACGAACGGAGCCTTCATAGCCTTGATTTTAGCAAGAGCATTGTCGATTGCAGCCACCACTTTGGAGTCAAGACCAGCGTTCACGCTCTTGACATAAGCATGAAGCGATTTAGCCTCGTCGCGTTTGCCCTCAATTCCGCCCATGTAAGAATTCTGGATGCTGAGGATGTTGTCGTAGAAGTCGGTGATTGAGTTCTCGCTGTAAGGCGACTCAATGTAGTTTTTGTCTTCACCAGTGTGAGGCTTACCGATTTTTGAAGTTCCGACCTCATCGCTGATGTCCATACAACCATCGATTATCTGCTGCATAGCTGCAGTCCAAGTCACATACGTGCTGCCCGCCTTGCCAGAGTTCAACATATTCTCGTTGTAAGAGAACCCGCCTGTTGTAGTAGTGTTCCACTCAAGATCCTCCAATTTTGCGACACGGTTTAGGACAAGCGTCGGCTCCAGCCCAAGAAACCTGAAGCTGATAGCATTTGTTGCGCAGGTCGCCAGCAACAGCGATAGCATAGACCAAATCCTTGTCGGTGATTTCAGCGGCAGGCTTTGCAGCGCCGTCTTTGAAGATTATATATTCGATACCGTGGAAACCGAGCAGTTCGGCGCCGAGTTTGTTGCCAGCATAAGCATCGCCGTCCTCAGAATCCATCGCAGCAATCTGAGCGTCGTTTTTCAACGCCACGAGAAGACCGTCAAGGTCCAAAGGCCAAGAGTCGATGTGCGGGTCGATGCCGAAATCACCGGCAGCGCCAAAAAGGAAAGCCTCGCTCTTCTCCCACCAAGCGCGAGCCTCGAGGAATGTTTTGCATGCAGTCCGCACGTTGGCATCAGTCTTGTCGGCGCGGAGAGCCTTGAGCTGGTCAACGAGAAGTTCAGTCTTGTCGGCAAGGTTCTGATAAGTGATGTTGACAGTGTTTGTCAGATATTGCTTGGCGATAGCCTCGAATTTGGCGTCTTTAGCCGAAGAATCATCGGGAGTCGGGTCGTTGTTGTCGCTACAAGAAGCGAAACCAAGAGTCATTGCCGCCGCAGTAAGGGCAAGCATCGGGAATTTAATGATTTTGTTCATTGTAATTATTATTTGTAGTTGTTGTATTTGTTGATTTTCTGATTAAAGGAAGTTGCCGGTGTAGGTGACTCCCAAAGATATTGACGGCTCATCGTTGTACTGACTTTTCAAGAACCGTTTTGAATACTCCGCCTTGATGACGATTTGCTTCATCGGCATATAATTGAGGCCTACGGCCATACGCTTGATTTCCGTCCACGGATAGTCGCGGTAGTTTCCGTTGGCAGGCTTGTAGGCATCGTAAGCTTCATATCTGCCGAACACATAAAGCTTGTCGTACTTTATGCTTGAGAACGGGCGCAGGATATTGTAACCAGCCTCTATGCCATAAGAATAAGCCTCCTTTCCCACGAGCGTGCGCTTGTAGGGCGACGTTTTCATCTGAAGTCGGTTGTAGTCTGAAATTTTATCGGCGTCGCCGAGATGACCGTAAGTAGCGTTTCCTCTGACAATCAAACCATAGCCTTTATACTCCATGTCGAACGAACCGATAGTGACAGCCCCCTTCACGTCCTTGTACTTGCCGTTGAAGTCAGCCTGCAACGTGTTGTTGAACGAGTTGCCGAAATATCCGCTTGCCGACAGTCTCAGCCCCTGCACCGGGAAGAAATCAAGGCGTGCTGCAACGGCGATATTGTTTGCCGGAGTGAATTCGAAAGGAGAAGCTGCGCCATAGTGCACCCACGCGTCTTTCGAGAAGAAGCAAGAGTTTAGCGCCGGCAAAGCCATCACCTCATAGCGCATCCACTTGTAATTTCCCCACACGCTGATGCCCGTCTGATGCCAAGTGCTCGGCAGAATCGTAGCCTCGCCCTCCGGACGGTAGACCGTGAAGAACTCATTTGGAAGGTGGTTGCTGTTGAGCGAGCCCACAGGCACCACCATGTGTCCGGCGCGCACCTGAATCCACGGGCGGAACTCCTTGTTTATCCATAGTTGCTCAAGAGCGACCTCACCGCCGCGCTCAATCTCCTTCTCCCATTCGCCTGTTTCTTCCGCCTCCATCTCGACAGCACTCTCCGTGCCGCCGTGTTCAAACTCAATTTCCGAGCCGAAAGTCCAGCCACGACCGAAGTCGAATCCAAGCATGATAACAGCGTGCGGCAGATCGAAACGGTTGTGACCTTTCGCTTCCTTATAGTCCTCCGCCTTAGAGTATCGGTTCACGTTATCGCTATAGAAATTCCGAGTCATCACAGCCTCGCCATATCCTCCAAGAGAAAGGCGCGACTTAAACGAGCGTTTGCCAGGCTGGCTTTCCTGCGCAACCGGCGTCGATGTTACAGTTGTAGTAGTGATTGTTGTGTCGCCGCGCACCACCGTTGTGGTCGTAGTAACCGTTTTTTCAACTTCTTTGTTATTGCGTCGCGCATTGGCCGGAATAATCGAAGCAACCAAGCAAGCCGACAGTAATAATACAGTTTTGTTCATTGCAGATTGTTGTGATATTTTTTCAACCGCAAAGTTATTTTCACTTTTTTCCTGCCACAATCGCAAAAAAAAGGTAAAAAGGATGGGTCGAACCACAACAATTAGGTATGCGCAACCCTAAAACGACGCATAATGGCATAAAAAAACCTCCGGGCCTATCAACAGGTTAGGAGGTAAAATATAAGATTATGAAAGATTTGTGGTCTTGTTATAGACGGAAGGCAATCGGAATTATGCACCTTACAGGCACATCCTCACCTCCCAACCGGCCAGGTTTCCACGCCGGCATATTCTTGACTATTCTCATCGCTTCCCTGTCGAGCGAAGGGTGAACCCCCTTTATCACCGACACGTTGCAAACAGAACCGTCTGTGTTTACGATAAAACTGCAAACCACGCGCCCCTGTATATGACTGCGGTATGCGTCACTGGGATATTTGCGCTCATGGTTTATATAGTTCATCAAGCCTCTGTCGTCGCCCGGGAATTGCGGTTGAACGTCGACGAAATCATATTCGTAGACATTCACATAGTTCTCATGCTGGCAGTGTCTTGTTTCCAAGGCAATGCGCGACACCTGAGCCGAGACCGACGGCGCTGCAGCAAAGGCAAGCATAGCAAATATCGAACAACTTAAAATTTTCATTTCATCTATTTTCAGACGCTTTTTGCATCTTGACGGTGCAAAATTATCGTTGAAACTTGAAAGGAGCAAATATTCAGAGCCGGAATTGTGGTTATTTGAATATGTTTTACGAATATTAGCAATTATCGGGCTGTTTTGGGACAACAAAAGGAGCCTTGATGCATTTGTTTGTCTCCTTAATGCGAAAAGTTTCGCAGAAAAAATGTAACTTTGGGGCATAAAAACATAACTGTAATGAGAAAACTGCTTTATATACTCGTGATGCTCGCCGGGGTGCTGTATGCCTGCGGCGATAAGAATAGTTTTGAGATTAAAGGAACAATCGACGGCGCCGCAAACAAGAAAATGGTTGTGCAGCGCACCGACAACGGCGTGTGGGTGAACATCGACTCAATCGAGACTGATGGCGACGGCAAGTTTGCCTACCATGGCGCCGCCCCCGCCTTTCCAGAAATCTACCGATTGGAATACAATGGCAGATATGCCTACTTCCCCATCGACAGCCTCGACCATATCGAGCTGAAAGCCGACACAGCTAATTTCGACACCGGCTACACATTGACCGGCTCAGACAACGCCATCTGGCTCACCGAGGTGAACCGCAAAGTCCAGGCATTGTCGGGCAAGGCTGCCGACAGCCAGGATTATGTCAAGACAAAGCGTGAACTCACGGAGCGACTTCTGAAAGACCCGTCGAGCATCGTGGCCTATTATACAGTGGAGAAAATCGTTGACGGACACCGCCTGTTTGACCCATCCAACGCCGCCGACCTTAAGATTATCGGAGCTGTTGCCACAGGCTACGGCACATTCCGCGAAGGCAATCCATTGACAAAGTATATGGAGGCCGAATACATGGCAGGCATGCGCATGCAGCCACGCAATGCCTCACCTTCCGACACAATCCACGCCAACCAGATCGGCTATTTCGACATAGCCCTTAAAGACGCCGACGGCAAGGTGCGCAAACTGAGCGACGTTGCAGTGAGCGGCAAGGTGGTGCTTCTCAATTTCACCACTTACGCAGCCAAAGAGTCGCCGGAGTTCAACCGCATCCTCGCCGACATCAACAAGAAATATTCCTCACGCGGATTCAGCATCTATCAGGTGGGTTATGACGCTTCTGAATTTTCATGGAAAGACGCTGCCAAGAACTTGCCGTGGACCGCAGTGTTCGACCCCGCCGGAGCGCAGTCGAAGAATCTCGTGAACTACAACGTAGGCTCTCTTCCAGCAATATTCATCATTGACCGCAACGGCACCATAGCCGAACGCGTCATGGACCTCAACGAGCTTGAAATCTCAGTGGCCCGACATATTTAAAAAGACAACGGCAATGGCAGAAGATTTGGATTTTGAGCAGGCGTCAATGGCGGCAGACTATACAAGCGACGACATCAAGACGCTCGACTGGAAAGAGCACATCCGCAAACGCCCGGGCATGTATATCGGAAAGCTTGGCGACGGCTCGCATTCCGACGACGGAATCTATGTGATTCTGAAAGAAGTGATCGACAACTCCATCGATGAGTTTGCCATGGGTTTCGGCAAACAGATTGTTGTGAACATCACCGACGACGGCACCGTGGAAGTGCGCGACTATGGACGCGGCATCCCGTTGGAGTCGGTTGTCGACGTATCGTCGAAGATGAACACCGGCGCAAAGTATGACTCCGACGCCTTCAAGAAGTCGGTCGGTCTGAACGGTGTGGGCATGAAAGCCACCAATGCGTTGTCGACATATTTCGAAATTTCCTCATGCCGCAACGGCGAGAAAAAGAAAGTGTGCTACAGCCGTGGAGAAATCACCGACGACTGCCCAATCTGCCCGACCGACGAGGAAAACGGCACGTATGTCAAGTTTGTTCCCGACAAGGACATATTCCTTAATTATAAATACAACGATGAGTTTGTGGAGACGATGATGAAACTACTCGTTTCTCAACACTGGACTCACAATCGTATACAACGGTCAGCGCATACATTCGCGCAACGGTCTGGTCGACCTTCTGCGCGAGAATATGACCAACGACCCCCTTTACCCTATAATGCATTTCACCGGTACCGACATCGAGGTGGTCATAACCCACGCCAACCAGTATGGCGAGGAATACTACTCGTTTGTCAACGGGCAGCACACCACCCAGGGCGGCACCCACCTGTCGGCATTCAGAGAGGCCGTTTCGCGCACAATCAAGGAGTTTTACGGAAAGAATTTCGAATATTCCGACATCCGCAACGGCATGGTTGCTGCAATCAGCATCAAGGTGCAGGAACCGGTTTTTGAGTCGCAGACCAAGACAAAACTCGGCTCACGCGACATGAGTCCCGACGGCTCGTTGACAGTTGCGAAATTTATCGGCGACTTCATCAAACGCGAGCTCGACAACTATCTGCACATCGAGTCGCAGACGGCAGAGATAATGCTCCACAAGATTCAGGAAAGCGAAAAGGAGCGCAAAGCCATCGCCGGCGTGACCAAGCAGACGCGAGAACGCGCCAAGAAAGCGAGCCTCAACAACAAGAAACTGCGCGACTGCCGCCTGCATTATTGCGATGCCAAAGGCGACCGGCGCGACGACACGTCGCTTTTCATAACCGAGGGACTTTCGGCAACGGGAACAATCACCAAAGTGCGCAATGTTGAGACCCAGGCAGTGTTCTCACTCCGCGGAAAGCCGCTCAACACGTTTGGCAAGTCGCAGAAAGACATCAAGGCCAACGAAGAGTTCTATCTGCTCGACGCCGCCCTCGACATTGCCGACGGCATCGAGAACCTGCGTTATAACAAGGTGATTATCGCAACCGATGCCGATGTTGACGGAATGCATATCCGCCTACTGATGATTACGTACTTCCTTCAGTTCTACCCCGACTTGGTAAAGAAAGGCCACGTCTATATCCTCCAAACGCCACTGTTCCGCGTGCGCAACAAAAACACGTCGCGAGGGAAAGAAGGTGAAAGACGAGACATACTACTGCTATACCGACGACGAGCGCGTAACAGCCATCAACCGGCTTGGCAAGAATGCTGAAATCACACGATTCAAAGGTCTTGGAGAAATTTCAGCCGATGAGTTCAAGGATTTCATCGGTCCCGACATGCGCCTTGACCAAGTGAAGCTGCGCAAGGAAGACTCCGTGAAAGAAATGCTGGAGTTCTATATGGGCAAGAACACAATGGAGCGCCAGCTGTTTATAGTAGACAACCTTGTCGTGGAAGACAACGACAATATGGACATGACTCATTAAACGATACGACTATGAACCAACGTATAGCGATTTTCCCGGGTTCGTTCGATCCTTTTACAATCGGGCACCATTCAATCGTGGAACGCGCATTGCCTCTTTTCGACAAAATCGTGGTGGCAGTGGGCATGAACAGCAAGAAGCATTCCTTCCTTCCCGAAATAGACCGTCTTGACGCCATCAGACGCCTTTATGCCGATGAACCCCGAGTGGAGGTCATAGCCTACAGCGGCCTAACCGTCGAGGCAGCCGAGCAATGCGGCGCACGCTACATTCTACGTGGTGTGCGAACGGTTAAGGACTTTGAATACGAAAAGACGCTTGCCGACATCAACCGCAAGATTGCGGGTCTGGAGACCGTACTACTCTACACGCTTCCGGAGTATGGCAGCATCAGCTCGTCCATCGTGCGCGAGTTGATAAGCCTCGGACGCGACGTGACCGACCTGCTTCCGCCGGGCTACACTTTTGAGATTTAGACAACAATATAACAGACTGCGAAAATGAAAAAAATGAAATATTTAGCCGCCGCTGTGATATGCGCCGCGGCGACTTTTGGCATATCCGCGCAATACTCGCGCAGCAACTCCGCTTCGCGGCAACAACAGAAACTGCTTATGGTGGAAAACATCGTAAACAATCTCTATGTTGACAATGTCGATGAGGAAAAGGTTGTAGAAAACGCCGTGCGTGGAATTCTTGAGAATCTCGACCCGCATTCGTCATACAGCACCAAAGAGGAGACCACATCGTCGCAGGAGACGATGCAGGGCAGCTTCAGCGGCATCGGAATCCAGTTCAACATGCAGAAAGACACGCTCTACGTTGTGCAGACCATTGCCGGCGGTCCGTCGGAAAAGGTCGGCATACTGCCAGGCGACCGCTTCATCGCCGTCGACGACTCCATCATCGCCGGACGCAAGCTGAAGAACACCGACATTATGAAGCGCCTTCGTGGACCAAAAGGCACGAAGGTGAACATAAAGGTGAAACGCGGAAGCAATGCCGAGCTGCTCGAATTCAGAATCACGCGCGACGACATCCCGCTGAACAGCATCGACGCCGTGTATATGGCAGACGGGAAGACCGGCTATATCCGCCTGTCGCGATTTGCCGCCACATCATACAAAGAGTTTAAAGACGCCATCACAAAACTCAAGAAGCAAGGCATGCAGCAATTGATTCTTGACCTCACCGACAATGGCGGCGGATATATGCAGATTGCCGCACAAATAGCCAACGAGATGCTCAACCGCGGCAACCTTATAGTCTACACCCAGGGACGCAAAAGTCCGCGACAGAACCTTAACGCCGACGGCTCGGGCACATTCCGGACACAGAAGGTTGTTGTGATGATCAATCAGTTTTCAGCGTCGGCAAGCGAAATTCTCTCAGGTGCCGTTCAAGACTGGGACCGCGGCGTGGTCGTAGGCCGCCGTTCTTTCGGCAAAGGCCTTGTGCAACGCGAGTTTCTGCTGCCTGACTCTTCATCGTTCCGCCTCACAATCGCACGCTATTACACCCCTTCGGGACGCAACATCCAGAAGCCGTATGTCAAAGGCGACCGTGAGGACTACGACAAGGACATCATCGACCGCTACAACCACGGCGAGCTGCAAAGCGCCGACAGCATCCATTTCGCCGACTCGCTGAAATACACCACCCTGCGCCTGCACCGCACCGTCTATGGCGGAGGCGGCATCATGCCCGATGTGTTTGTGCCGCTCGACACCACACAATACACCGACTATCACCGCCGTCTTGTAGCCAAAGGCATAATTCCACAGTTCGCGCTACGATATGTGGACAAGAACCGCGCCGATTTGAAATCCCAGTATCCCGACGCGCAGAAATTCATCAAGGAGTTCACGGTGACCGACGAGATGCTCAACAATCTTGTTGACGCCGGCAAAGCAGAGAAGGTTGACTTCGACAAGTCGCAGTTTGTCAAATCAAAGGAGATGCTCCGCACGTTTGTCAAAGCGGCGATAGCCAACGATTTGTTCTCGACGGGCGCGTATTTCCAGATTGTCAACGAGCAGAACGACATCTATAAGGAAGCGCTGAGCATTATCAACGACGATGCCCGCTACCGCAAAATCATAAGTCCGCGCACAGAGCAGACACCCGAAAAGAAAAAGAAGAAATAGCCACCACACCTACCTGTTGGCAAGATATTTGCTATAGGAGAGATGAATTTATAGGTTTACAAAATTATGGAAAGAAATTCAAGACTACTGCCAAATGCGCCGGATGCGTGAAGGCTATCGGAGAGAAATTGAGCAAGGAACTTGCCGCCGACCAATGGTCGATTGACTTGACGTCGCCCGACAGAGTGCTGACCGTTGCCGCCGACACCCCTTCGGATGCCCGCATCGAGGAACTGGTGCGAGAGGCTGGATTCAAGATTGAAAAACTGTAACGATATGAACAAGTATTTGACTATAGCGTGTGCCGCCGCACTGTCAACGCTCATGGCATGCAGCGGAGGCAAAGGAAACGCAGACAAAGCACCGATTCAACCGCCGCGGCAGAGACTGCCAAAGAGATTGTCAAGGCAGATGATTCAACGGGAGATCCAAACGCAAGCGTGATGGACCTGACAATCGACGGATTCAACAGCAAAGTGATGGATTTCAGCGGCGACATGCCAAAGTTTTTGGGCGCACGTCCGTGTGTCATCGACTTTTATGCCACATGGTGCGGTCCGTGCCAGCGGATGGCTCCGATGATTGAAATTCTTGCCCAAAAATATGGCGGAAAAGTAGACTTCTATCGCGTCGACGTCGACAAAGAGAAAGAGCTTGCCGGCGATGTGTTCGGCATCGAGGCTATGCCCACGTTTGTGTATATCGACAAGTCGGGAGCCATCAACTCGACAACAGGCGCCATAGACGCCAAAGAAATGATTTCAAACATCGAGAAATACTGTCTTGACTGATCGGAATGACCGACGAGCAACTGCTACTTGACAAACTTTCCGCCCGCGGCATCAAGCCAACGGCGATGCGCCTCCTGATTTTGCGCACAATGATGCATACAAGTCAGGCAGTGTCGTTGCTCGACCTTGTTGACATGCTGGAAACGGCCGACAAGTCCACGGTGTCGCGCACGTTGTCGCTGTTTCTCTCCCACCATCTTGTGCACAGCATCGACGATGGCAGCGGCGCGCTGAAATATGCAGTTTGCAGCAACACCTGCACGTGTGAAGTAGAGGATCTGCATGTGCATTTCTATTGCACACAGTGCCATCGCACGCTTTGTCTGCGCGGACTGCCAGTGCCACTCGTCCACCTGCCCGAGGGCTTCACGCTCGAAAGCGTCAACTACGTGATGAAAGGCGTCTGCTCCGACTGCCGGAGAAAGCATAATTAGTATTTTCCGCTGCGGATGCGGTAGATTGTCTCCTTTGTCAGATTGAGGAAGGAGGCAAGCTGTGTGACCGTCACAAGGTCGAGGATGTTGGGATAGCGCTCCAATGCCCACTGATAGCGTTCGCGTGCTGGTTTGTGGAGCATCACCATCTGTTCCTCAAGAAAGTCGGCATAGCTCGACAGTCCGAGGCTGATGTATTTAAACACCTCACCCTGGCGGCTTTTGTCGAGAAGATTGAGGTCGGGCAGCGGCACATAGCACACATCAGACGGCTCCATAAATTTGATGATGATATGATAGTGTCCGGAACGGATAATCGTTTCCGGACGGATAAGAAAATGCGAGGCAAAGGTAAAGGCGAAATTGTGCTCGCGCCCGCGCTCGATATAATAAGTCCGCGCCGAGCCTCTGATGAGGAAAATCATATTTTTCAACAATTCGTTTTGCCCGTCGACAGACTCGCCTTTCTTAAAATGCACGAATTTCAAGCTTTGATGAGTTTCGACTCTTCTTCTGCCGAAAGGTTCATTTTGTGGCGCAAGTCGTTGAGAAACGACAGCTGGTCGCCGTAGACAATGTCATTTTCTGCCATTGAGCATTTCCTCCACTTTTTGCCGCACATCGGTCATAAGCCACAACGGTGTCGACGTGGCTCCGCAGATGCCTATTGTCTCGACATTGTCAAGCCATGCCGGGTCGATATCGTCGGGAGTATAAATCATGTGGGTGTTGGCGTTCACGTTGCGGCATTCGTTATAAAGAATCATTCCGTTGCTGCTCTTGCGTCCGCTCACGAAAAGCACAAGGCTGTGCTCCTGTGCGAACTGGCGCATCCGCGGCATGCGGTTTGCCACCTGACGGCATATCGTGTCGTGACATTCGAACCGCCCTGAAGGCTTGCGCCGGGCTATCTCCTGCTCAATCTGGCGCAGCCCGTCGAGCGACTTGGTGGTCTGTGAATAAAGTACCACATCGCGGCTGAAATCTATTTTATCGATGTTGTCGACACCCTCCACAACAATCGCCTCCCCGTCGGTCTGCCCGACGAGTCCGTTTACCTCTGCATGCCCCACTTTGCCGTAAATCACAATTTGCGGACGCTCTTTTTCCTCGAAAGAACGGCGGATGCGTTTCTGAAGCATCAGCACCACCGGACAGGTGGCGTCGATTATCTCAATGCCGTTCTCACGGGCGATGCGATATGTTTCAGGCGGCTCGCCATGGGCGCGCAGCAACACCTTCACTCCGTGCAGACGGCGCAGGTCGTCGTGCGTGATGGTCACCAGCCCCTTGCTCTGCAACCGTTCCACCTCGTTTGAGTTGTGCACAATGTCGCCCAGGCAGTAAAGGCTTCCGCTTTTCGCCAGTTCCTCCTCCGCCTTTCGGATTGCCGTCACCACTCCGGGACAGAACCCGGAATTTTTATCGATTTCAACCTTTGCCATCAATTCTTATTCGGCACTTGACAGTTTATTGTAAAGACCGAGCAGCCACTTGTCCTGCTCAGCGATTGTCATGTTGCTGTTGTCGAGCACCACAGCGTCGTCGGCCTTGCGCAGCGGACTCTCGGCACGCGTGGTGTCGATACGGTCGCGCTCGCACACGTTGGCAAGCACGTCCTCATAGGTCACGCTGTCGCCTTTGGCGCGCAACTCCTCGTAACGGCGGCGGGCACGCGTCTCAGGCGACGCATCGACATACACCTTCATCTCGGCGTCGGGAAACACCACCGTGCCTATGTCGCGGCCGTCCATAACGATGCCTTTCTGCTTGCCCATGGCTTGCTGCTGCTTGACAAGAGCGCGGCGCACACTGCCTACTGCGGCAACGATGCTCACCTTTGACGACACCTCCATACGGCGTATCTCCTGCTCCACCACTTCTCCATTGAGCATTGTCTGCGTTTTTCCGTCGGCATCAACTCCAAACGTGATATTGATGTCGGGCAACGCTGCTTCCAGACGTTCGGTGTCGAGGCGGTCGCCGTCAAACAAGCCGTTGCGCAGGCAGTAAAGCGTCACGGCGCGATACATTGCGCCAGTGTCGATATAGGCATAGCCTATGGTTTTTGCAAGTTTCTTTGCCATTGTGCTTTTACCCGACGAGGAAAAGCCGTCGATGGCTATTGTAATGAGTCGCTTATTGTCCATATTGTATGTGTGGTTAAAATTCGTAGATGTTTGTCGACAGGTTGACCATAAAAGTAAAACCTCCCGTGTGGGGCTGCGCCATCGCCACGCCAACACGGAATTTCGACGATTTCAATCCGGCACCCATTGAGAATCCCGAAATGAAATTGCGCGCGAAGGTAGCCATGTCTGTCTTCGTCTTATGATTGTAGCCAAGAGCCACATAAAACTTGTCGCTCGGGGCATAGTCAAGTCCGAAAATCAAATGCCGGAACAGATTGCTCATAAATTTATCCTCTTTCACAAGCTCCGAATGCGTGTCGTTGCTGTCCTTGAGCTTGTAGTACGGCAAATGCCATTTTGTCAAGCAATGGGCTGTTATCGACACACGGAACGGACCGCCTTTGAGCGACTGCGAGTAGCCCAGCTGCACATCCCACGGCAAACGGTCGTAATGATCCTCGAAACGCTTCACCTGACCGCCAAGATTCTTCACAACCGCCGACAGAGAAAGATCCTTGTCGGGATTGTAATAATTTATACCCAAGTCGGCAGCAATGGCAAACGCATTATACTGCTCATAGTTTGAATACAGAAACTTCATGTTTATACCGCCCCGCAGGCGGTCGTTGAAATCGTGGGAATACATCCCGCTGAACGCAATGTCGCTCACATTGAACGACCCCGTTTCAGCACCCGTCTGATCCATTCCCCGCATCGAGCCATAGCCGAAATACGTTATTCCCGCCGACCAAGCGGCATGCTCTCCAGCCTCCTTTGCAAAACGCGCCGACATAAAGTTGCTGCTCCCGAGATAGCGCATATAGCCCACACCGGCCTGCATATCCACCTCCGGGCCAAGCAAAGCCGGATTCTGCTCATAGAGATTAATATCGTCATCAACAACGCTGATATTGACACCGCCAAGCGCATATGCGTGCGACGACGTTGGGATGTTGAGATAATTGTAGGCAGTGCCGTCCTGCGCCCTGGCTGTCCAGAACGTGGTCATAACCGCCGTCACAATATATATGATTTTCCTTATGCTCATAAACATTCAGGCAGGAATGCATCTCCCGCTTAAAGAATAACGGCAAGAAGGCAACAATAGTATATCCTCCCACCAAAAATAAAGCGTAAGCCACAAATTACATCCCTGCCAAAGCGTTCAATTCCGAATGACCATGCAATCCAAAACGCCTTGTCGAAACAAAAACATTTGCCTATATTTGCACTATCGTTGCCGTTGTCAAAGTTGTTGCGCAATACAACAAGGAAAGTTAACTCAAGTTTCGGATTTGGAATTCAAGCCGTTTGAGCATACTCTCTAAGTGCAGACAATCTCTTGTCATTCTCAATAATTTGGATGGTTAGTTCATCGGAGTCAGCATCAATGAGTTCTGAAACGACGGCTACCACCTCTATTATGATTGCCCATATCTTTTCAACCACCGTTAGTTCGTGTACTCCGAGATACATGTCACCGAACAGACCTCCTATTGTGTCATAGTCGAGTGTTCTTTTTATTGAGGCAAGTATGTTGTAGCGTATCATGATCAATGAAACATGCGCTATATGGGCCGAAAGTTTCGTAACGAGCAATCTGCAAGTCCAAGTAGGCGCTTGCTGTCTGAGAAGAACACTTCTATGCTCCGACGCATGGCATATATCTCGTAGGCACGCATAAAACGGAGTCTCAAGTCTGTTGTAAGAAGCACTTTCCACGCTTCCTTTTTGCCTCTCTTGCAAAGAACAATTTGACAGCACGTTTTCCAAGTACAACTTCAATTTCTGCATAATGACAGCGGTAGTGCCTGCTGTATTTCACTTTCTTCTTAGCTTTAAGTTTGGTGATTATGGCTTTGGCGGACAACTCCCCCCCCCCAATTAGTAGTCATATACTTGGTGTTGTCCATCTTTGCCATACCGAGAAGATGGAATTTCTTGTGACGGCGATAAACGAAATCAACCAGTTCGGTACATGTGAACCAACTGTCAACCAGCAAGTAATCGAAATGTATCTTGTTGCGTTGCGTATCGCATCCTTCACCATATCCAAAAGTTTAACCCCCTTGCTCATAAAATACTCTTCCTTGCGTTTGGCAATATGGCACTTCTTGTCACGTTTACGCTCATAACGCCCGTTCCTCTGTTCTGAGGTAAGCCCTTGTTCCTTGCCTCCAATCTTGCCTTTCTCACCATGATATGAAAAGAGAACATCCTTCTTACCGCCAAACATACGACACAGCGCCGAACCATCGTAATGGGAGAAGCCTTTGATTGCAAAGAATGGAAGCAGTAACAATATCTGGAACACTTGAAGGTTCGTCAACTGGCAGTTCTCACGTTTCAAGCCACCAAGGCTGCGGTTGTCCAAATTTAAGCTTTCAAGCAGGCGCATAAATGTATCCATAACTATACTGCGCCGTTTTTCTGAGAAAAAGTTGCGGATTTCTGAGGGAATATTTGTAATTTTACTTATGGCTTTGAGTTTTGAGTAATGTTTTTTTGCCACATCTAATTTACTCATTTTCCGTGATATACGGAAATACTCAAAACCTTTTTTATGCAATAAATTCAACCTCAAAGTCTAAATCCGAAACTTGAGTACCTTTACATTTATTCAAACAACTGAGACCAGTTCGCTATCATCTGTTCCACGGAGAACCGAGCGTTTGCTGGACTTGTGCTTCTCAACGACACCAATCTTATTTGTGGAGGCACATTCTCCATGACTATATGTTTTTGAAAGAGTTTGAGACTTATCCCCATTAAATCCAATGACTTTGATAATCGGGTTACTTTCTAACAGACCCAATATGTCGTTTGTTATGCCATCCCTGATATTGACATCCATACTTCCGTCTCGTTCTGCCTCTTTCATCACGTCCCACAGCATAATGCCGTGTCGCATCAGCATCTTCTCTTTATCAGTATAACTGGAACATTGTGGCTCTTTTAACAATGACGACATTATTGTCCAAAACCTATTACGAGGATTTGCATAATATTCTCCCTTTGATAGGGATATTTCACTTGGAAGCGTTCCCAAAATAAGTATCTTAGGTTGTTTGCTTCCGAAAGGAAGCATACCCTCTTTAACGGGATTGGATATATCAAAATTGACTGGGTTGGATAATGTTGAATCATTGATTTTAGCAGGTGCGAGAGAAGATTCTACTGATGATTTACCGGAATGATAAATATACCAAGATGAGCCTTTCCCTTCTTTCTGAATAGCAGAGGGGATAGCACCTGATCTCAAAATTTTACGCAATGGTTGTCCTTTAGTCGAGTAACTAAGGACACCTTCCTGTTCAAGATACCGGGAGGCATCATTAGCAGAAACCCTCACGAGGTGATTCTGCTCAAGATAACTATCTATCAGAGATATGATTCTTTCAACGTTAGCCATAATTACGTTTCTTTATTTATAGTGATTATATTGTCCGTAAGGATCTTGGTATAATTCGGGATGCTCCGAATCCCAAGTGGATTCTTGATAATGCTGGCTGGGTTGTGTGTATTTGTATGGGAGTCGGTTCTGTCCCCAATCAACACAGTAGCCCCATACCATGAAGATAATCCAGCCAATCAATATGTTTCGATGGTTTAAGTATCTGCTTCTTCTCTTTCGGCCAACCTTCGGGGTCTTCTTTCATAAACTCAGCATCATATTTACGACAAAACCAGTTGGCAAATATGAAGTAGACTGGTGCAAGAAGCGGCGTGAGAATAATATAAAGCCACACTGCAAATCCCCATACTCGCCCAAGGAGAAGCATCCAAGGCGTTACATCCGTACTTGTCCCACGGAAATTACCGTTGGCATCATGATACACTCTCGTAGATGGAAACAGCGCTCCATGTACTAATGATGAAAAACTTTTCATAGCTCGTATTTATTAGATGGTAAGGTTAGCGAAGGGTAAACGACCGTAGTGAGTTACATAGTCTTGAAGCATTGAAGCTTCGACCATCCGTGGATCAATCATCGGCGTTTCTTTCCAAGCGATAACCAAATCGTCGGCATCGGCAAGTTGCCAAAGATAGCGGCCTCCCCAATGGCCGACATTTGCTCCGACACCAAACCGTAGTAGTTGACCAAGGCGTTTGCGAAGACTCGTTGCTTTGCCGATATACATTGTTGAACTACCATTCACGATATTGTTTTCAAGTTCGGCAATTGACACATTGGGGTCTTTACCCTTGAAGTGACCACCAGTTCCTATCCCAAGGAACTGCGGCTTGTTATCAGATACCCGAAGTACGACATATATACCTGCGGATTGAGGGATAATGCCCGATGAAGCACGAAGGTCTGAGACCTTAACGAAACCAGAGAATCCATCTCCTTTGTATTTTGCTATTTCTTCCATTATTATATTGATTTTATTTGTTTCTTTCCAAGGCTCTTTGATAGACATCTCGCACCCTTTCCCTAAGCGATAAAGGTTTGATGACAGTAAGAGAACTGCTTCTTGATAACAATGCCATTACAAAGTCATTGGTAATGCGAAGCCGTACCCGTATTCTGAATTCTTCTTCATTATCGGAAATTATCTCTTGTGAATGATGAAGCGGCATTGCTTTCAAAAATTTGCCGTCGAGCGGTGAATATGACAATTCAATTTCCTCTACCGGTATTGCCGGGTCATCCCATATCCCATAACTGTCTTTGAAAAGAGTGGAAGCATCAATACTGTTGTCTCTCTTAAACGTATTTGAAGTTTCCATTAGATTATGTATTCGATCAAGGCCGTAACATTTCAATCGCTCCTTTTCATCGAAAGCCACAAGATACCACAACCCCAAAGACTCTTTCAAGAAATAAGGCTTTACCCTTTTTGAGATAATCTTGTCATCTTGCCTAACAAGTACATACTCAAACTGCACTTCAAGGCGATTCTTGATTGCATTATCAATAGAGGTATATTCTCGCTGCCTCTTGGTCGATGATGTTCCGGTAGAAGATAACCCGAAACATCAGAGTCTTTGCTGACCGACGTCAACAAATCAAAGTTCAGAAGCAACTGGTCATAGTCACACGTTGGATTGTCGAGAGTATCAACTATATAATATCCATACCCACGTTTGTTTTTGATATTGACCTCAAACATTTCCGCAATATCATTGAAATCACGCTGAAGGGTACGAACACTTATGCCGATTTCATATCCACGAATTTCCATCTGGAGATTGAGATAGTCAATCAGTTCATCAGCCGGAACGAATTTCTTCGCTCCCGACAGCCTGTTTATGATGAGTATATAGCGTATCAAACGCCCCATGTTCTGATTCATGGAGCAAAGTTAATCAACGAAAACGACAAATCGTGTCGTTTTCAAAATAAACTAAAGTTTTATACTATTTTATTACTGTCCGCTAAACCGTAATAATTCAGATTAAACATAGCGAAAATTTTTGGCAGCAAAGTTCACCAAAATTTTACTCCCCCAAACCAGGCTTATTTCGGATGCTTACAGGGCTTGCTCGGGACTTTCACCCGTTAGACAATGCTCATGCCGAGCGTACCAAAGAAAGCGCCCCTCGGATTGCTCCAAGGGGCGCTTCGTAAGGGGGCGGCTACCTACTCTCCCGGGTTACCAGTACCATCGGCGTGGCGGGGCTTAACTTCCCTGTTCGGAATGGGGAGGGGTGGAACCCCCGCGCTATGACCGCCTTACTTTTTCTTTATACGTCTCCGGGACTCTTGCGCCGCCTCCGCGGCGTCCCTCGGACGTTGTGCTTAAAAATCATTGATCGGAAGCAAACTCACTGTCGAGTCTGTATTTTTTTGTCCCCGCCCGACTCCCCTTGCGGGAAGCCGGCGGTTCTGAAAGCTTTCGGGCAATTAGTACTGCTCGGCTTTGCCATCACTGACTTTACACCTGCAGCCTATCGACGTCGTCGTCTTCGACGGCCCTGTATGGAGATCTTATCTTGAGGTTGGCTTCGTGCTTAGATGCTTTCAGCACTTATCCGTCCCCGACGCGGCTACCCGGCCGTGCACCTGGCGGTACAACCGGCTCACCGGAGGTCGGTCCAACACGGTCCTCTCGTACTAGTGTCGGATCCCCGCAAATCTCCCGCGCCCACAACAGATAGAGACCGAACTGTCTCACGACGTTCTGAACCCAGCTCGCGTGCCACTTTAATAGGCGAACAGCCTAACCCTTGGGACCTTCTCCAGCCCCGGGATGTGACGAGCCGACATCGAGGTGCCAAACCACTCCGTCGATATGAGCTCTTGGGAGGGATCAGCCTGTTATCCCCGGAGTACCTTTTATCCTTTGAGCGACGGCCCTTCCATGCGGTACCGCCGGATCACTATGCTCTAGTTTCCTACCTGTTCGGATTGTCGTCCTCTCAGTCAAGCGCCCTTATGCCATTACACTCTGCGACCGGTTACCAATCGGTCTGAGGGCACCTTTAGAAGCCTCCGTTACTCTTTTGGAGGCGACCACCCCAGTCAAACTACCCACCAAGCAGTGTCCTCGCTTTCCGCGAGTTAGAGACCAGATGCGCAAAGGTCCGTATTTCAACGTCGACTCCGCGAGGGCTGGCGCCCCCCCGCCTCGCTGTCTCCGGACTATCCTACACATCACGCACCCGGTCCCAATGCTAAGCTGCAGTAAAGGTTCACGGGGTCTTTTCGTCCCGTTGCGGGTAATCGGCATCTTCACCGATACTACAATTTCACCGAGCTCACCGTTGAGACAGTGTCCAGATCATTACACCATTCGTGCAGGTCGGAACTTACCCGACAAGGAATTTCGCTACCTTAGGACCGTTATAGTTACGGCCGCCGTTTACCGGGGCTTCAATTCAAAGCTTCTCTTGCGATGACTTCTCCTCTTAACCTTCCGGCACCGGGCAGGTGTCAGGCTGTATACTTCATCTTTAAATTTCGCACAGCCCTGTGTTTTTGTTAAACAGTTGCCTGGACCTATTCTCTGCGCCCACATCGCTGTGGGACCCCTTATCCCGAAGTTACGAGGTCAATTTGCCTAGTTCCTTAACGGTGAATCTCTCGAGCGCCTTAGTATATTCTACCCGACCACGTGTGTCCGTTTCGGTACGGGTGTCGCCGACATATGTTTAGCGGATTTTCTTGGGAGTCTGCTTACCCGCGCTGTCTGCTTGCCCGAAGGCTCGCAGTACTGTCAAGTTCAGCTCGAAGACCGGATTTGCCTGGCCTCCGAATACCTACACTCTTCAACGGACTATTCCGTCAGTCCGCGGCGGTGTCACTCCTCCGTCCCCGCTTCACTCCCGGCGACAGTAACGGAATCTTTACCGTTTCTTCCATCGGGTCCGCCTCGCGGCTGCCCCTTAGGTCCCGACTTACCCTGATCCGATTAGCGTTGATCAGGAAACCTTGGTCTTTCGGCGTGGAGGTTTCTCGCCTCCATTATCGTTACTTATACCTACATTTGCTTTCCGTACGCTCCAGCCGGCATCGCCACCGACCTTCGACGCTGTACGGAATGCTCCCCTACCAATCACGCCCTAAGCGTGATTCCATGGCTTCGGTACCGGACTTATGCCCGATTATTATCCACGCGGGATCACTCGACTAGTGAGCTGTTACGCACTCTTTAAATGAATGGCTGCTTCCAAGCCAACATCCTAGCTGTCTATGCAATCCCACCTCGTTATTGTCTTCAACTTAGCCCGGATTTCGGGACCTTAGCCGATGGTCTGAGTTGTTCCTCTCTCGGACGCGGACCTTAGCACCCGCGCCCTTACTCCCGGATATGTCTGACGGCATTCGGAGTTTGTCAGGACTTGATAGGCGGTGAAGCCCTCGCATCCTATCAGTCGCTCTACCTCCGTCAGATTCTCTCCGAGGCTGCACCTAAATACATTTCGGGGAGTACGAGCTATCTCCAAGTTTGATTGGCCTTTCACTCCTACCCTCATGTCATCCGAAATCTTTTTCAACGCTTACCGGTTCGGTCCTCCAGACAGGTTTTACCTGTCCTTCAACCTGCCCAAGGGTAGATCACTTGGTTTCGCGTCCACCTCCGCTGACTCCGACGCCCTCTTCGGACTCGCTTTCGCTTCGGCTCCGGACATCCTTGTCCTTAACCTTGCCAACGACGGTGACTCGTAGGTTCATTATGCAAAAGGCACGCCGTCACGGCACTAAGCCGCTCCGACCGCTTGTAGGCATATGGTTTCAGGGTCTGTTGCACTCCTCTGTTCGAGGTTCTTTTCACCTTTCCCTCACGGTACTGGTTCGCTATCGGTCTCTCGTTAGTATTTAGCCTTACGGGATGGTCCCCGCTAATTCGCCCGGAATTCCTCGTGCTCCGGGTTACTCAGGTGCCGGCTGGAATCGCCGAACGCTTTCGCCTACGGGGCTGTCACCCGCTGTGGCCCGACTTTCCAGTCGGTTCGGCTAGCATTCGGTTCTTCGTGGCGCCGGTCCTATAACCCCGCACGGCGCATTGCTACGCCTGCGGTTTGGGCTCTTCCGCGTTCGCTCGCCACTACTTGCGGAATCATTGTTATTTTCTCTTCCTATGGGTACTTAGATGTTTCAGTTCCCCACGTTCGCCCACGCGTTCGCGTGTGTCGAGGTCGAGCCTCGACGGGTTGCCCCATTCGGACATCTCCGGATCTCGGTGTATTTGCCACTCCCCGGAGCTTTTCGCAGCTTATCACGTCCTTCTTCGCCTTCGAGAGCCTAGGCATCCTCCATATGCCCTTCTTTGCTTTCTTTTATCTTTTCGCTCTTCGAGTTTTCACTCTTATGAGTTGTTTGCTCGTTCTGTTTCGTTTGCTTCCAATACGTCAATGATCTTTGTTTCGTAGTCCCAGGCAGATTTGAACTGCCGACCTCTACATTATCAGTGTAGCGCTCTAACCAACTGAGCTATAGACTGCTTTCAATTCCTCTGCCGGGAATCGTATGTCTTGCGATAAATCGACTTCTATTTAGATGAATTCCGAGGGCCGAAACCCCTCGTCCTTGTCGCAGACGCCCTTGCGGGACATCCTCCGCTGCCGTCTTTCAAGGCCGTCAGCTCCAGAAAGGAGGTGTTCCAGCCGCACCTTCCGGTACGGCTACCTTGTTACGACTTAGCCCCAGTCACCAGTCTTACCCTTGACCGCTCCTTGCGGTTACGGCCTTCAGGCACTCCCGGCTCCCATGGCTTGACGGGCGGTGTGTACAAGGCCCGGGAACGTATTCACCGCGCCATGGCTGATGCGCGATTACTAGCGAATCCAGCTTCATGGAGTCGAGTTGCAGACTCCAATCCGAACTGAGACGTGTTTTTCGGGTTCCGCTCCCTGTCGCCAGGTGGCTTCCCTCTGTTCCACGCCATTGTAACACGTGTGTCGCCCCGGACGTAAGGGGCCGTGCTGATTTGACGTCATCCCCGCCTTCCTCGCGGCTTGCGCCGGCAGTCCGTCCAGAGTGCCCGACTCTACTCGCTGGCAACTGGACGCGGGGGTTGCGCTCGTTATGGCACTTAAGCCGACACCTCACGGCACGAGCTGACGACAACCATGCAGCACCTCGTCGGCCGCCATTGCTGGCCCATCCCTTTCAGGATGGTTCGCCCGACGTTTGAGCCCGGGTAAGGTTCCTCGCGTATCATCGAATTAAACCACATGTTCCTCCGCTTGTGCGGGCCCCCCGTCAATTCCTTTGAGTTTCACCGTTGCCGGCGTACTCCCCAGGTGGAATACTTAACGCTTTCGCTTTACCACTCAGAGGTCGCCCTCCGAACAGTTAGTATTCATCGTTTACTGCGTGGACTACCAGGGTATCTAATCCTGTTCGATACCCACGCTTTCGAGCCTCAGCGTCAGTCGCGAGTTGGTATGCTGCCTTCGCAATCGGAGTTCTGCGTCATATCTATGCATTTCACCGCTACACAACGCATTCCGCATACCTCACTCGAACTCTAGCAAGACAGTTTCAACGGCAGGCCGGGGTTGAGCCCCGACATTTGACCGCTGACTTGCCTCGCAGCCTGCGCTCCCTTTAAACCCAATAAATCCGGATAACGCTCGCATCCTCCGTATTACCGCGGCTGCTGGCACGGAGTTAGCCGATGCTTATTCTTGCGGTACACTCATCCGGCGTCACGACGCCGCTTTGTTCCCGCACTAAAGAAGTTTACAAACCATAGATCCGTCTTCCTTCACGCGACTTGGCTGGTTCAGACTCTCGTCCATTGACCAATATTCCTCACTGCTGCCTCCCGTAGGAGTTTGGTCCGTGTCTCAGTACCAATGTGGGGGACCTTCCTCTCAGAACCCCTAGATATCGTGGGCTTGGTGGGCCGTTGCCCCGCCAACTACCTAATATCACGCATGCCCATCCTTCACCGATAATTCTTTCATCCTCCGGGGATGCCCCCGGAGGACGTATGCGGTATTAGTCGGAATTTCTCCCGGTTATCCCCCTGTGAAGGGCAGGTTGCATACGCGTTACTCACCCGTGCGCCGGTCGCCGACAGAAGTGTTGCCACTCCCTCGCTGCCCCTCGACTTGCATGTGTTAAGCCTGTCGCTAGCGTTCATCCTGAGCCAGGATCAAACTCTCCGTTGTTTATCTTGTTCTTTTATTTTTTCTCTGTCATTCCGACAGCCAGACCAACAACCTCGGATCGTCCCGGCATCTGCGCTCTTTTTTCTCTTGACGGAGGGCTTCCGCCCTCTTCCTTCGTCTTGTCTCTTTATCGCATCATTTCAATGTTCTCTGCGCCGTTTCCTTTTCGGAAAGCGGTTACAAAGGTACTGCCTTTATTTTTAACCGCCAAATTTTTCGCGAACTTTTTTTCAAGTTTCTTTTTCAGAACCCCGCGTCCGCGCCGGTCCGACGCCCTCCGGCATCACGCTAAAGCTTCACGACCACCGGTCTGTTTCGCTTTTGCGGTTGCAAAGGTACTGCCTTTTCCCTTTCCCGCCAAACTTTTCAGCATCTTTTTTTACCCCTTTTTTCAACTTTTTTCACAACACATTGATTCTCCGCCACTTATTCCGGAAACTTTTTTCACCCCGTTTTCCTTCTTTTGCGACAGAAACAAGCCCCAATTATTTACACACATTATTATATATTTAAGAGCAGACATATTTTTATAAACATTCATGGCAAAATATTCTTATAATACGTCAGATTTCCGTAAATTTGTACAAGAATAGAAAAACGAGAACGAATGAACGAGGCTAAACTTAGTCAACTCTACTTGCGCGACACTGCTTTTCAAGATTTGATGCAGCGCCGCATCTACAACGTGCTTCTCATCGCCTCGCCCTACGACGCCTTCATGATGGAGGAAGACGGACGCATCGAAGAGCAGCTGTATTTTGAGTACACTTCGCTCAATCTGAGTTCTCCCCCTCGCGTGGCACAGGCAAGCAGCTACGAGGACGCCCACGATCTTTTAAGAAGCAAGTCGTTCGATTTAATCATCGCGATGCCTGGCAACGACATAGGACTCACATTCCGCGAAGCCAAAAACATCAAGTCAAGCTATCCCGACATTCCGTTTATCGTATTGACTCCATTCTCACGCGAAGTGTCGCGGCGTCTTGCCAACGAAGACTTCTCCGGCGTCGACTATGTGTTCAGCTGGCTCGGCAACGTCGACCTGCTTCTTGCTATCATCAAATTGATGGAAGACAAGATGAACAGCGACAACGACATTCTTGAAGTTGGCATACAAACCATACTGCTTGTGGAAGACTCCGTGCGCTTCTACTCATCAGTGTTGCCCCACCTGTACAAGTTTCTGCTGAAGCAATCGCTAATTTTCTCAACCGAAGCGCTCAATGAGCACGAGCAGATGCTCCGTATGCGCGGACGCCCAAAAGTCATTTTGGCACGCACATACGAGGAGGCGATGACTTTGTACAACAAGTACAAGAACGAGATTCTCGGCGTAATCACCGACGTGTCGTTCAGCAGAGACGGAGAGAAGGACAAGCACGCCGGCATCCGCCTTGCCAAAGAGATAAAGGAAATCGACCCCTATGTCCCCATCATTATGGAATCGTCAGAGACCGAGAATGCAGTCTACGCCAAAGAAATGGGCATCTCGTTTCTCGACAAGAATTCCAAGAAGTTTCCTGTCGACCTTGGGCGCATCATCACCGACAATTTCGGTTTCGGTGATTTCGTGATACGCAACCCCGAGACCGGAGAGGAAGTGATGCGCATAAACGACCTGAAAGAGTTTCAGGACAACCTATTCAAAATTCCAGACGAGTCGCTGCTGTACCACGCCTCACGCAACGACATCTCGCGGTGGCTGTATTCGCGCGCGATGTTTCCAATCGCCGAAATCATTCAAGCCCATCGTTTCCGCGAAATCAGCGAGGCGGCAGAGGTAAAGAAATTCTTCTTCAACCTGATTGTGAAATACCGCAGGATGAAGAACAAAGGAGTCGTTGCCATTTTCAAGAAAAACCGCTTCGACTACTACTCCAATTTCGCCCGCATCGGCCAAGGCTCACTTGGCGGCAAGGGACGCGGCCTGGCTTTCATCGACTCTATCATAAAGAAATATCCTATATGCGACAATTTTGACGGTGTCACAGTGTCAATTCCGCGAACGGTGGTGCTCTGCACCGACATTTTCGACCAATTCATGGAAGAAAACAACCTATATCCCATCGCCCTGTCTGACGCCCCCGACGAGGAGATTCTACGCTGTTTCATAAACGCAAAACTGCCGTCGCAGCTTAAAGACGACTTTCTTGCCTTGTTTGAGGTTATCGACAAGCCGTTGGCGATACGCAGCTCAAGCCTTCTCGAAGACTCGCATTATCAGCCCTTCGCCGGCATATACTCCACATATATGGTGCCGCGTCTCGACAACAAGGAGGAGATGCTGCATCTGCTCGGCGACGCCATAAAAAGCGTCTATGCGTCAGTGTTCTATGCCGACAGCAAAGCATACATGACCGCCACAAGCAATCTTATCGACCAAGAAAAGATGGCTATAATCATACAAGAGGTGGCTGGCGCGGAGCACGACGGATACTACTACCCATCGTTTGCAGGAGTGGGCCGCTCGCTCAACTATTACCCCATCAACGACGAGATGCCCGAGGACGGAGTGGCAGAAATTGCCGTAGGACTCGGAAAATACATCGTTGACGGAGGTCTGGCACTGCGTTTCGCCAAGACATCCCGACAAAGTGCTGCAAACAAGCACTCTCGACCTTGCCCTGCGCGACACACAGACCCAACTCTACGCCCTTGACCTTAAAGACGTTGAAGGCGGATTCAAGGTCGACGACGGGTTCAACATAAAGAAAATACGTGTGCAGGACGCGGCAAAAAATGGCTCATTGCGCTATATGGTGTCGACTTTCGACCCCTACGACCAAGTGATTCGCGACAGCGAATACGGCAACGGACGCCGCGTGGTTACATTCGCCAACGTGCTGCAACACAAAGCATTCCCGCTTGCTGAGATTGTAGACTTCATGCTTTCCGAAGGAGAAAAAGAGATGCGTCGTCCGGTGGAAATCGAATTTGCCGGATGCATTGACAAGCACGGAGAGACAAAAGGCAACGTATATTGGTTGCAGATACGTCCAATTGTCGACCGCAAAGAAATGCTCGATGAGAAAATCATGCATACATCCGACAGCCAGCTGATCATGAAGACATCCAGCGCTCTCGGACACGGCATGATGGACGGTGTCACCGACGTGGTGTATGTCAAGACGCAGAACTTCTCCTCGTTCAACAACCCTATGGTGGCACGCGAGATAGAGAAACTCAACAAGTCATACGTAGAAGCCGACAAGGGATATATTCTGATAGGTCCCGGACGATGGGGCTCAAGCGACCCCGCACTGGGCATCCCCGTGAAATGGGCGCACATCTCAGCCGCACGCGTGATTGCCGAAACGGCACTGCCGGGATACCGCATAGAGCCAAGCCAGGGCACGCATTTCTTTCAGAATCTCACATCGTTCGGCGTCGGGTATTTCACCATAAACGACAAGAACGGCGACATCTGCGACATTGAATATCTCGACAGCATGCCTGCCGTCTACGAGTCCGACCATTTGCGTTCCGTGCGTTTCAGCCGACCGCTGCAAATCGGAATAAACGGCAAGACGGGATTAGGAATCATTGTAAAACCAACAACAGAAGATAACTGAACATATGTCAATCATAAACAATCTAAAAGCAATGTTGGGTTTTCCCGACAAAGAAGATATGGGCAACGAGAACTCATCGCAGACAAACTCGCCGTCTTACATCAACCCGTTCAAAAAAGAAAACGAAAAGCCATTGCCACCGCCTGTTCCGGAAGTGGCTAAAATCTCACAGAAGGATGTTGAAGACGCCATAAGCGATGAAGTGGTCGACAAGGTAACCTCTGTGCTCAACACGTCATTGCCGGAATACGTGCGCGAATGCATCGACAAAGACGCGCAAGCCAACTACGTGAGAAGCCTCATCGGATCAACGCTCACCGACTTCCTGCAGCAAATCAAGCAGGAGGCCGAGGAAGCCGCTCGCCAGCAATGGCAAAAAGACCGTATGGACCTTGCCAACAAATCGTCGGAGGCTTCAAAGCAGATGAACGAATACAAGACGAAAAACGAAGAGCTGCGAAACCGCATTCTAAGCCTTGACAGGCAGAAAACCACGCTCAACGACCGCATATCGACATTGGAAAACCGCGCTGCCTCAGCGGAGGCTGAACGCGAGCAGTATCAGCTGGAATGCAAAAGTCTGATGAACAAAATCAAAGTGGCGGCTGTCAACGATGAGGCGCTGCAGGCATTGCGACAGGACAACGATGACTTGCGCGCGGCAAACGAGAGTCTGCAAAACGAAATTGCCGAAATCAAAGCCGACGCCGAACGCAAGGCCACCGACTCGGCGGCTCAAATCCTTGCCGCCAAAGCAGACGTGGCGAAGAAGGAGGCGCGCATTGCCGAATTGTCATCACAACCCGACGACGCAAACGAGAAGGAGGCGGAAATCGAGCGTCTAAACGCCGAACTCGAGACCATAAAAAGCAACGCCAAAACCGAAGCAGAAGCGCTGACGGCACGCATTACGGCTCTCTCGCAGGCCACCTTAGAGCTGGAAGAGACAAAACGCAAACTCGCCGAAGCCGAAGATGAAAAGTTAGCGCTGAAAAATGCCCCAGCGACAAGCAGCGAGGAACTGGAAAAGCTCCAAAACGAACTTGCCGTGCGCAACAATGAGTTGGCAAGCATGCGGTCCACAATCCAAAGCCAGAACGACGAGCTCTATGCCTTGCACGAGAAACTTAACGAGACCGGCGACACCGCAAAGATGGCTGAAATCGAAGTCACTCGCGCCAAGCTCGAAGACACCGTGGAGAAACTCAACAATGAGCTGTCGCAAAAACAATTGCAAATCGACGACCTCAACAGCACGAAAGACGAGATTTCTTCTGTCTACGAGCAGTTGAAAAAGGAATTGGAACGCAACAAAAAGCACTATGCCGACAAGGAGCAGGAGTTCCGCCAACAGATTGTGGCGCTGAAAGACGAGCTGGAATCAGCAAAAAACGAGATTTCAATCCAAAAGGCAGAAAAGAAAGCCAAGAAAGGCTCAACACCATGCGGCTCCGCTGTCGGGAATATCTGCCATCGACTACACAACCGAATATTCCGACTGGCTGATGCCCACACCGCCGACAAACGCAATTCCAATCGTTGCCGAAGAGCCTGAAGAACCCGAAATAGAGAATCATAAAGAACCGGAAAAGAGTCACACGAACCCCAACATTCCAGAGCAAATGGAACTGTTTTCATAACTATGGACTATACTACCTTATCACCGGAACTTGAAGAGCGCGTGCAGCGCGCTGTCGACAATTTTATGCAAGGCTATGGCTGCTGCCAATCAGTGGTGGCGGCTTTCGCCGACATCTACGGACTCAGCGACGACCTCGCAAAACGCATTGCCGCAGGTTTCGGCGGCGGCGTTGGGAGGCTTCGCATGATGTGCGGCGCCGTGTCGGGCATCGTGTCGCTTGCGGGACTCGACTGCGGTCAGACCGACGGTGCCGACCGCGAAGGCAAATCGGCTTGCTACAAGGTTGTACAACAGCTTCTTGAGAAATCGCGCGAGCAAAACGGCTCGCTCATCTGCGCCGAAATTCTCGGACTGAAAGGCCACGACAAAGCAGTGTCGACCTACGAGGCATCGCCTCGCACAGCCGAATACTACAGGTCGCGTCCTTGCGCTGCCAAGGTGGAGAGCGCAGCCCGCATCTTCGCCGAATATCTCCAAGCCAAAGCTTCGTTAACATAAAATAACAGCATCAACAACAAAAAAATATTTAGATTTCCCCCCCCCCCATATTTGTATTCTTTGTAAATTTGCATCCGCTATTAAAAGCAGGTTATATTTTAATCAACACATTAACAATTAATATAGGTATGTCACAACATCGTGCTTCCCAACTTCAACCAGTGCTTGTGGCATAAAAGGTTTAAAGGAACAGGTAAAAAAGAGTGAGATATATCAGACTGATAATTACAATAATTATTGGTTTCGCAATGGATATGGCTGCTGAAGGAATAACCGCCGACATCATCCTTATCCAAAATTCGCGTCCAATAAAATTTGTTGTAAATAGAATCAACATCAGCGACCAAGATAGGGAATGGATTACTGATGTTCTTATCCCAGAGCTTCAAAGGCTGGGGGATAGGGGCGTTGTTTTCGGACGTGCCGCCGCTTCTCCCGAAGGTCCATACGACAACAACCGTCGTCTGGCAAACCAACGTCGCGCATCGGTCGACGCTCTGCTCCGAAGCTACGGCATCGGCGCCGACCACATCCAATACGACGTTGTGGCTGAGGACTACGACCTGCTCTACACCATGATGATGCT
This sequence comes from Bacteroidales bacterium, assembly GCA_022009815.1. Taxonomy (GTDB): domain Bacteria; phylum Bacteroidota; class Bacteroidia; order Bacteroidales; family Muribaculaceae; genus Limisoma. The sequence goes on along the minus strand of CP091725.1, from coordinate 1,761,724 downwards.
GAAACACGACACCAAATTCCATGATGTCGACTCCTTGATCACTCTCTACGCCGACGACACCCAACGTCTTAAAGCGGCTATGAAGCGGCACGACGGCGGCAAGTTATGGCGCTACCTGCTGAAAGAATATTTCCCGAAACTGCGCGCAGTGAGAATAATGGTCGTTGACAAAAGGCTTGCCAACATTGACAGCAACGACCTGACTCCACGGCCTATAGCAGCAACCATTCCGGCAACTGTCGCCGACAGCCATCTGCGTTTCCAGAATGCCGACATCTCGCCGGCATACATCATCCCCGCAACAACACCTGCCTCGGCTTTGCCGCGCCGCGAGGTGCTGAACGTGAAGACAAACGTGCTGTTTGACTTTGCCTACATGCCGGGCTACGACCGCTTCTGCCCTATCCCCAACGTTGCGTTGGAATATTATCCGCTTCACGGGCATTTCACCTACGGGGCAAGTTTCGACTGCCCGTGGTGGCAGCACTATGATGAGCATAAATACTTCCAGGTCAGAAACTATCAGCTGCACACCCGCTACTATCTGCGCAGCGGCGACATCCGCAAACGCAAACCGGGAGAAGGCGCGGCTTTCAGAGGATTATACCTTAGTTTATACGCGCACGCGTACCTATACAATATCTGCTTCGATGAGAAACACGGATGGGAAGGCGAAGGATGGGGCGCCGGATTGGGAATAGGCTACGTCGTTCCGTTGGGGCGTTCCGGACATTGGAAGCTGGAGTTCGGGCTGCAGGCTGGATATCTCAGCACCAACTACGACCCCTATCAGTGGAAATGCCCTGTAGACCCCGACACCGACAAAGAGCAATATTACTACAAGTGGTACGGCGATGCCAAGGATTTCCAAAAGAGGCAGCACCGCTTCTCGTGGCTTGGTCCAACCAGGGTGGAGATAACGCTCAGCTACGACCTGCTCTACAGGCGCAACAACAAGAAAGGCGTAAGTTTCAGAAACCGAGAAACGACAATCAACTATTAGACAAAAAAATAACGACAATGCGCAATATAACAAAACTCATATCACGAATCATCCTTGATGCAAGCCGCAAAGCCTGCAACAAGGCTATCGTCATGTGTTTTGCATTGTTATGCCTTGTCGCAACGGGATGCGTGCGCGAGCCTAAGCTCCATCTCCACCAGGGCGGTGCCGACATCGATATGGAGATACCGACCGTCGACCTCGACTTGAAAGTGATATGGAACTACCTTTTCAAGTACGACACCGAATACGACTGGCAAGCGGAGTGGATCTACGGATGGGACAACACCGACGAGGAAATGTTCGGCACTATCGGCTACACAGAGCCTGACGCCTTCGAGGTGCGCCGCTATTTCACCGGCAACGTCCAGTTCGGTACCCACAATGCCCCTTACAGGCACTCAATCGTTGGCAACCACGTCCAAGCCAAATACGATTTCGGTTTTTGGGACATTCTTGCCTGGAACAACATCAACACTCCCGACGGGGTGCAGAGTGTGCGTATCGACGAAAACACCACCTACGACCACGTCACGGCCTACACCGGACAGACAATATACCCGGCGCTCTACAACTCGCCGCAGTTCACGCGCTCCTTCTATCAGCCGGAGGAGCTGTTTGCCGGATACCATGGAGGAATTGAGATAAACAAGAATCTGGACGGATTCACGTTCGACGAAAACCGCAACTGCTGGGTACGGCAGCTCGAGATGGAGCTGCAGCCAGTGACCTACATCTATTTGGTACAAGTGATTCTGCGCAACAACGACCACAACGGCAGAAAGGTGACAGCCGTAGAGGGAAACGCCAATCTAAGCGGCATGGCTCGCTCCGTAAACCTCAACACAGGCGTGACGGGGGCTGACGCCATCACCGTGAACTTCTTCATGCGGATGAAGCAGGACGTTGCCGACAAGAACGGCGACAAGGTCGACGTGATAGGCGGAAAGGTGCTGACATTCGGCATCCCGAAACTAAACCCGAGCAAGCTTGACGCGAAGGCATATCTGGAATCGCTGCAGAAGGTGAGGGACGCCGACCTTAACAACCGCCACTATATTGACGTGAAAATGCAGTTCTACAACGGCAAAGACTCCACGTTCGTGTTTGACGTCACCGACCAGGCGCGACGGCTGTTCCGGGGAGGGGTAATCACGGTGGAGCTCGACATGGACAAGGTGCCTGTCCCCAACCGGTCAGGAGGCTCCGGCTTCGATGCTGTGGTGGAGGACTACGAAGAGAAAGAATGGATATTCGACATGTAATCAACAATAAATTTAATATATAATAAACAATACAAACTATTTTAATTTTTTAATTTATGAACAAGTTTTTTATCGCAGCCGCTTCGGCATTGGCTCTCGCCAGCTGCTCAAGCGACGATTTCTTGGGAGAAATTCAGGGAAATGAGCAAAATGGAGCCACTTCAGCAATCAACTTCGGTGGCGACACAGGCAAAATCACACGCGACCCATTGACCGGCAAGACTGCCGCAGACCTTCTCGACAACAACTTTGTTGTTGTCGGTTTCAAAGGCAGCAAGGAAGACGCTGCCAACAATGAAACGTACGCATTCGACCACTACAATGTGAACTTCGGAAACGGTACAGCAAACTCTACAGAGTCAAACCGTGCTGGATGGGAGTATGTAAATCAGAAAATGGAAGTAAAGGGAATAGACGCTTCTCTCGCACAGAGCGGAGCAACGCAGCAGACCATCAAGTATTGGGACCACTCTTGCAAATCCTACGATTTCATAGCTTTCTCAATGGGTAAGGGTTCGGCGTCAAAATACGCCACTCCGACAGCCGTCAACAAAGCCGACCTCAAAAATGCCGCCTACACTCTCACCGGCGACGTAAACACTCTCAGCGAGTGCTACATTTCCGACATGAAGACTGTTGAAGAGAAAGACTACGGCAAGACTGTATCAATGAGTTTCCGTCACCCTGCCAGCAAGGTGCGCATGGCTCTCTTCGAGACTGTCCAGGTTATGTGATCAGCGACGTGAAGTTCTACGACGCTACAAACACCACACCAACCACGGATGGTACACTCATCGGAACATTCAACAATTCCGGAACATTGACAGTGTACTTTCCTACAACAGGTATCGTCAACAAGGATAATAAAGACTACAACAAGGCTCACGTAAAATTCACTGCATCAACCGCTGCAGGTGAAACTGCCACCTTGTCTTCTAAAGGATTCGGCGATGTCAAATACGGCAACCAGGACGAAGGCACAATTCTTGAAGGCAATAAATACCTCAGCCAGAATGCAGCGAAACCTTCTTACTGCGGCGACGGCTATCAGAACGTGCTCCCGTCGGAAGGTGCGGCAAGCGCCATCACTCTCCGCATCGACTACAAGCTCACTTCTGTCGACGGTTCTAAAGAGACTATCAACGTGAAAGGCGCCACTGCAACCGTTCCTGCCGAATACACTGAATGGAAGTCTGGTTTCGCCTACACTTACATCTTCAAAATCTCTCAGGACACCAACGGTTCTACCGGCGGCTCATCAACTGGTTTGACAGCCATTTCATTCAACGCCGTTGTTGTTGACGACGAGGCAAACGGATTCCAAGAAACAATCACCACTGTTTCTGACAACAGCATCACTACATACGGCTACAAGGACAACAAGGTGACTACCGGCGGCAACGAATATGCTGACGGTTCCGACATCTATGCAACAGTATATGTTCCTGCTGCAGGCGAAACCGCTGCCAAAACCGACGCTCCTCAGAAATTGTACACCGTCACTCTCGAAGCCGATGCCACTCAGACTATCAACGAGGCAAGCGTTGCCAACGCTCTCGTGAACGGAACCAACAACGCTACTGACAAGACTTGGACTGTCAAAGACGAAAATGGCAAGAAGATGGTTGTGACAGAAACAACAGGTGTTGCCACTATCGTAACAGAAGTTCCGGCAGGTCTTGACTACACTCCTCTCAAAGTAAAAGCTCTCAAGTGGACAGGTGTTGTCACCGCCCCGGCTACAGAAACATACTACGCTGTTGAATACGTCAATGGTACTAAAAAGTCATACAAGATTGTCAAAGTTGTCAAATAATAATTCTTTTTCCATGGCTCACGCCTTGGATTCTGACTAAAAACATTGTGTCTGAGGTGTGTTTTCATACGCCTCGGACACATTTATATGCCGGACGGGGGTTTCTCCCCCGCCCGTCTTTAAAAAAAACAAGAAGACATGCAGAAACATCGCATCCTAATATTTCCTCTGTTGGGACTTTTCCTATTCTCCTGCTCGCAATCCGAGCCGGACGAACCAATAGTGCCCGAACCGGACAATACACAGACAAGCATCGCCTTCAGCAGCACCAACAACAACTGGCAGGATGCAAAAACAAAAGCAGCGGGCAACGGTCTCGAGACTATCTTCCAGACGTTCCGCACATGGGGATATAAAACCACAACAAACTCCCCTAACCCGTCATCGCCGCAAATTGTGATGGACGGATATAAAATGTCATACAATCATGGCTCTGCCGGCAGCTCTACGACAAACACTGCCGACTGGGAATATGCTGGCATTGAAAATCCAATAAGTGCCACCCTGCAAACAATAAAATATTGGGACTACTCGGCAACGAGCTACCGCTTTTTCGCATACAGTCCCTTCAATCCAGATGTAAAGACTTCGGTCAGCTCGGGCGACAACGCTACCGCTACCTTGTCTTTTAATTTTGAATATTCTGAAGCAGCAACCGCTACTTCAACACCATACGCAAGCCGCCTTTGGCTTGCCTCCCCTTCGTCGACGTCGCCGGCATACGGGTCGTGCGTCACTCTGACTTTTGCGCCGATAATCGCAAAGGTGCGTTTCCGTTTCACCTATCCTGACGGCACAAAGGAGGTTGCGATAAGCAACATCAAGTTCCGCGACAGCCGTTTCGTCGACACCCCGGCAAATGCCGACACCCCTCTCCGCGGCACCATCGACGCCGCCTATCCGCTCACCGGAATTCCGGTCGGCTCATTCCCGACTCTAACGATGTTGAAGTCGGAAGCGGCGGATGCTTCGGGGCTACTGCTCCTCACCACTCCCTACGAGGAGGCGGGCGACCCGATACACATCCTCAAAGACCCTACTCTCTACAATAAATGGTACTACGTGCCGCCGCTCGCCAACATCCCCTACGAACAGGGGGCATACACCATAACCGCCAGCATCGGCGGCAAAACGGTGTCGGCTACAGTGCCGGCGCAATACATGCAGTGGAAGGCGGGCTGCCAATACACATACATTTTCAAATTGTCCGACACCGGCGACAGCATCGCTTTCAATGATTTGATGGTGGAGCAATGGCTTCCCGGCGCCGACATAAAAAACAACGGCTCAGGCACTGAAGACTGGTAAAAAGAATTGACTACAAGAATGAAGCATATCTCAAAAATAACCGCTATCGCGCTTCTCGCAACGCTTTCTGCCTGCGAGGGTTCCGACATGCCAATACAGCAGGCCGACAACCACGGATACATCTCATTCTCGGCGCAACCGCAGAAAACGACGACACGCGCCAACCCCTACGAGGCCTACGACCCTACGCGCCATCCCGCAACGATGGGCACGTTCGGATACTACGACATGCCGAAACGCTACGTGTCGGCTGCAAACACCATATTCAACAACGAGACTGCCACCTACAACGTGGCGACATACGGCTGGGACACTGCAACAAAGAAGCGCTGGACTGAATACCCAAAGGCATCGTCGTTCGACTTCTTCGCATATATGCCATACAACGACGGTGCCACTCTTTTGCGCACCGCCAACAACACCTATACACTCTCGTTTCCGTTCGCCATGAGCGACGGCGGCGACCCTGTGCCCGTAATCTACGACACCACGGCGGCACCGATCATCTGTGCCGTCCCGAGCAGCAAGGGTGCCATCTCTGAGAGCAACGGCGGAGGAACGGTAAGTCTGAAGTTCGACCAGACTCTCACCGCTTACAGGCTGCTATTTATGCTCGACTCAAAGATGAACGCCATCCGCCAATTCCGCATCAAGAGCGTGACGCTTTCAGGCAGCTTCTCCACATCTTGCACAATATCGCGTTCCTACACTTGGAACACCACAGCCAAAAGTTGGTCTGCTTCTGCAATAACATGGAGCGACATCAACCGGCAGCGGTTTGTAGAGTCGCCGTTCCCTATAGCCTACAAAGGCTACGGCACCGCGGGCTACGACGACAATGCCAAGACGATGGTTGTCACTTCTGCCGGCTACTCGCAATGGGGCGCCGACATCTACACCATCCCCGACGCCAAATTCCTGCCGGTCATCACCGTCAAATACGATGTGGAACTAATTGCGGAGGACGGCTCTACCGTAGTTACCCGAAAGAACGTAACATCCGAAATCACCATCAACAAGGATAATTTCAGCAGCCTCACAACAGGCAAGACTGCAATGATAAACCCCATAAGCATACTCATCCAGCCGCGCTACCTGTATGTGATGGCAGACGACGATGCCTATACGGGCCACTTATTGATTGACTAACAACAGATAACGACAATAAAGTGTTTGAAAAAATGAGAAAACATTCAACACATAGCATATCACGAGTTTTCCTCTCTGCTCATGCTTCTGATTGCCGGAATCAACCTGGCGACGGCACAGAGCCTCAGCAGCAACAACATTAAAGCCTCTTGGAACTTCCCGGGCGGCACGGTGGCTTATTCCATCGTTTCCGCCGACATCCCTGCCGGAAGTTCTTTCGCTTGGACAGTTGACTCCAAGAGCGTAACCGACGGCATTTCCGACAGCGGTCAGACAATCACGCTGCCGCTGACCAACAAGACTCGGAGCGGCGAGGTGACAATTACGTCTGCCGACAACTCTTCGCAGACCGTCACGTTCAGCATCGAGCCGAAAGCCTATGGCGTGGACTACGACGGCAACCACTTCTATGCCGACTCTTACCAGCTATATCCCGACGGCACCGAGGGCGACGGCTCTAAGGAAAAACCTTTCCTCATCAGCAACGATATGGAGCTGGCAAGGCTGGCTCACGAGGTGAACAGCGGCAACGCGCAACAGATGTTTTCCCAAAAGCATTTCAAACTAACCAAGGACATCGACCTCAGCAAGGGTCTGTGGACTCCTATAGGCACTTCCCAGGGCATCTTAAATGCTGCCGACGGACACTTCTTCGCCGGAAAGTTTGACGGCGACGGACGCTCCATCAGCAATATGCTTGTCTGCTGGACATTCAACGCAGCAAAAGAGGCTTCGTTCGGTCTGTTCTCTCGCCTCAACGGCAAGAGCAACAACGAGAACGACTATGCCTCTGTCACCAACCTCATCATCGACAATGCCCGAATAGAGAAGGCGGCTAACCACTTTCCGCTGAACAACACCAGCTACACTGTAAAGATGGGTATCGTAGCTGCCGACATGACACAGAACGCGGAACTCAGCAACATCATAATCCGCAACTCAAAAATCTCCGACAACAACGAGAGCTTCTCGACAAAGACCAAATTCAGAATCGGAGGTATCGTCGGATACCTGAACAACTTCGTGAGTCTGAGAATATTCAACATCTCCGCCGACACGGAGGTCGATATGTTCCAGAATGCCACACTCAACGGTGTGGAGGGACAGGTGACGATTTCATGCGGTTTCGGCGCGGCAAGTAAGCTTGCAAACCAAACGGGCTATGCCGTGTGGCCAAGAAACATCTACGTGCACGGCGCGGGATTGAAAACCAGCGCAAACACAACCCAGTGCAAGAAGGCAAGCGTGATGGCGTTTATTGCCGCCGACAACTTCGCAAGCAAGGTGATGGACACTTGGTACTTCTCCCCTGCCAACAAAGTGACCGGCACCTACGCCTACAACCAATACGGCGTAGAAAAAGACATATCGGCAACCGACGCCACCACCGGAGAGCCTTTCGGAAAGACGTTTGCCATCCTCAACAACCTGTATATCAACCAAAACGACCTCGACAAGAAGCCGTGGTCATATTCCAACTCGTCCAAGCGGTTCGCATTCAGCTCTATAGCGCTGAAGGCAGAGCGTGGCACGAGCGATGTGCTCACCGTGACAACCGAGGACGGCGAAACAACCGCCGACGTCTACAACTGGTTTGTGTCGACCGACAACACTGACGGCGAAAAGGTCAACAGCACTGCCTGCAACCCGTTCACACTGCCTCGACAAACCTACTCTCAGTATGTCTACGCCATGACTGTCGACGGCAGCCAGCGCACCAACACCGTTCTTGTCGAAGCCATCAACATCACCGCCGAACTCGACTACGACACCAAGCCGGGCACATACATCGTAAATGTGAAAAACGACACGAAAGAGAATTTCACAAACGATGAGCTCGGACTTGAAATCACATACGAATGGTACAACAAAACAACCAAACTGACGGAAACGTCAAATGAGTTTGTACGCCCGGAATCAGCCACAAACAAAGACCAATACAGCTGTATGGTCACCGTGAAGAGCGGCGGCAACATCCTCTTCCGCAAGAATATCAAAGTGACAATCGTGGTGTTTCTATGCCCTGAGGCGGTGACTATCGACGGCACTGCCTACGCGCAGGGCGTGGACAACGACGATGAGGAATGGGGCTACACTCCGACACAGCCGATGAAGACGTGGAAAGGAGCCTACAGCAAACTGTCAAAGACAGGAACATGGGACGAGAACGTAATCGTGCTGATGGGCACAAGCCATGCCGACGTGACCAACAGTCAATACACGGGCTTCAACATCACCTCAAACAACAGGGGTAAAAACATGCTGAAGATTGACGAGTGGACGAAGGTGAAGAGTGAATCGCCGCTTTTCCGCAACGCCACCATCACGGGCGACTGGGATGGCACCGACTACAAGGGCACTATCGAGATTTCGGGTGCCGAGAAGGGTCTGCCGATCTGGGGCGACACCCGATTCGAGTATATCACCTTCAACAACGACCCGGTGACAAACAACGGCGGCGATTTCTACAAGATTATCTACTGCCAGTACAACAGCCTTGAGATGGGCGAGGGAATACAGATGACCGGTTTCGGTCAGAACTCCCCCAACTACGGCACTATCGACGGCGCGGTGACCACCGCCTTCCACATCTTCGGCGGTTTCAACAACGACGGCCGTTTCTATCCGCTGGCCAGCAAAGAGAAAATCGAGGCTTTCGAGCAGTCGATGCCTCATGGCAAGGAGGGCTTCGGCATTTCAATCAAATCGGGCTTCTATTCGGCAATCTGCGTGGGCGGACGTCAGACGTCGTCTGAGATGGACTACAACGGTGTGATGGGCACGCCAAACTTGCCGATAAAGTGCACCGTCGAGATGGACATCAACCGCAAATGGAACGACGCCCACAACCCGGAAAGGGATATCAAGGGTGAGACGAAAAAACGGGTGAGCGACTACGATGCCGGTATCATTCTTGCCGGAAGCCACGAGGGTGCGATGTATGCGGATGTCGACATCATCATCAGGAGCGGAAAGGTGGCGCGTGTTGTCAACGGCTCTCTGGGCGCGCAGCGCGACTTCATCCTCCCCTACAACGGCACTGACTACCACGTGCCTGACAACACGTATATGGGACGCGCAAACATCACGCTCGACCCGGCGTCTTCAGAAAACAACAACGACGAGTGGATTGACAACCGTGTGATTGTCACCGAGCTGTATGGCGGCAGCACCGGTCGTGGACACACCGGCAACGTGATTGTCAACAACCCGTTCTATGGCTACAGCTCAATCACCATCAACGGTGGCTTATTCGAGATTCTGCCTGTCGGCAACACTAAGAAAGACAACATCTTCTGCGGCATCTACGGCGCAGGAGCGGGCGGAACGAACGGCATCGGCGAAGGCGACGACAACGCCGACAGCCACACTCCCGATAAAAGCATAGCCTATTGGAATGCGACGGGCGACGTGATGCTCTACGGTCCGTATGCCGACGCGAAAGACCGTCTGGTGACGTATCGCTGCTACAACAACGACGATTTCGAGTCGTTCACTTATGTCGACCCTGCCAATACCAACACCAAAATTGTCATCACCGGCGGTGAGTTCGGCTCTACCACCGACCCTATCGACGGTATCTATGGCGGAGGAAGCGGCTTTATGAGCAAAGGCCTATGGTCGAGCACCGCCGCCACTCCAAACAAATGCGGAGGCAATGTCTACGGAAAGGTTGGCGCCACAGTGGCGTCGATCACCATCAACGGCGGTGAGTTTCATTGCACCAACGGCATTTTCGCCGGCGGCAGAGGCTCTGACTACTTCTATTCGCATGACCCCTACGGCGGTAATGCCGGCGACTACAAAGCCCTCGGCAAGACCTATGGCAACGTGGAGCTGAACATCTACGGCGGAATTTTCTACTGCCCTGTGTTCGGCGGCGGATACGGTGTGGCTGACGCCAAGGAGATGGGCACTTCCAACGTCGAGACGCTTTCCGACATGGCTCGCCTCTACGGACAGTCGAGCGTGAACATCATGGGCGGCACTTTCTACAAAAACATCTATGGCGGAGGCGACATGGCGATTGTTGAGTTTGACGGCAACGCCACAAACGTCGTGATCGGCGACAGCGCCGACATCCGCGGCTCGGTGTTTGCCGGCGGCAACGGACGCCGTCTGCGCCCCGCCTCGCAAGCGTTTGCCGCCGGCGACGGCTGCACACAGCACCCTGAGCTGGTGGGTCTGGTTGCCGGCAACACCAACGTGTCGTTCGCTGGCAACACACAGCTGGCTCCCTACATCTACGGCGACATCTTTGGCGGCGGCAATCTTGCACAGGTTGCCAACGACACGTATGTCAACATTTATGCCGGAAATATCGCCGGTCAGGTGTTTGGCGGCGGAAACGGCGACATCACCGACGGCACGGTCACTTCAGCCGACATCCTCGGCAACACCAACGTGATTCTGGAGGAGGACGACGGCGGCGGAGAGCAGAGCAACGGCAAACAGAAAGACGACAGCTTCTCAATCAATGTGATATGGTTCAAGATGTGGGACTCTGTTAAAAACATCTTCTACATTTGGGACCCCGACATCGACAGTGAGGGCGACGAGCCTGCCACTGAGGATATGGTATACGAAAGATCGAAGTTCTATGCCGACGGCAAGTTTCTGAATCCCCACAACATCTATGGCGGCGGTAATCTTGCCTGCAACGTGGGCACATACAAAGACGCCGACGGCAACGTGACCACAAGCGCAGCCGACGGCACCGGACTTGCCACCGTGATGATGCAGAAAGGCATGACTCCTTACGAACTGCTGATAACCGACGAATGGAAGCAGTCGTACACCGACAACGAGAATCCGCACTTCAGTGTATTCGGCGGCGGATACGGACGGCTGACGACAGTGGGCAGCACCGATGTCACAGTCAACGTTGACGGCGACTATGGCAAATACGCTCCTGACCACGACGGTCATCTCGACCCCAACATTCCTTCGCTCGACCTCTCAAAGGGTGTGCCCAACTTCACTGTCTGGGCGGTGCTTGGCGGCGGATATGCCGGCACTGTGGCTGGCAACACCAAAGTCACCATCGACGGCAAGACATTCATCCACCGTGTGTTTGGCGGCGGATTCGGCGACATCGCGTCGACCGAGGACAACACCACCGGTCAGATTGGAGGCAACACGGAGGTGTATATGCGCGGTGCATCCACTCATGGCGACGTGTTTGGAGGAAGTGCCGGACTGAAGCCTGAGACTGCCTCGTCGACCCACTTTGTGACCTTGGCGCGCGTCATAGGAACAACCAAGGTGGAGGTTGCCGACGACGCCATGATTTATGGCAACGTTTACGGCGGCGGCGACAATGCCAATGTGGGCGTTTACCAAGAGACAAAACCTTCCGACTACTACTCTGCCGACGTGCCGACAAGCGCCTCGACGCTCAACCAGACCGACGGCTCGTTCATCAGCTACAGTGCCGGCGGCTACCGCTCTTTTGTCGACATCCGTGGCGGCAACATTTTCGGCGATGTGTTTGGCGGCGGCATGGGATGCAAAAAGGCTGAAGCAAACCAATACTACAACACCGGCCGCATCAACGGCAACACGCTTGTACACGTGGTCAACAGCAATCCCGGAGTAGACAGCGGCATCGACAATGTTGTGCCTAACGTCTGGGGCGACATCTACGGCGGATGCGCTTACGGAACGGTCGACGGCAACACGCTTGTGCACATCGAGGGCGGAATGCTGGGCAAGAACGTGTATGGCGGCGGATATGGCGACATTGACATCGACAGCGAGCTGACTGCCGACGAGGAGGTGCTCGGCAAGAAGGACGTTGCCGGCACAGGCACTTATGCCAACATCCTCGGCAACACAAAGGTGCAGATGGACGGCGGCTCATGGATATGGAACCGCAAAGCCGACACCGACGGCAACATCACCACATGGCTGGACGTGGAGGCTGACAGCAGCCCTGTCTGCAAGGACCTTGAAGAATTCATCCACATTGCCTATGCCATCACCGCCGCTCCGTCGCTCGACAGCGTCGACGACCCGCTCGCCAAAGAGGCGGTCGACAGAATCATGAACAACGCCAACACTCTGGAGTTCTTCGACCACGATAAGCGCACATTCGGCAACAAATACAACATCTTTGGCGGCGGCAACCGTGCGTGCCATGTCGGCTCAAGCTCCGTTGCCGGCACAGGCAAAGCGACGGTCATCATCAACCACTCTCCGCTCGACAACGTCAAGGACTCAAAAGGAAAAACAATCAGCATGTTCGACCCCACCACGGTGCAGGGCATCTGCTGGTTCCTGTGCGGTATATATGTCGCCAATCCTTCGTTCTCATTGTTTGGCGCGGGCTATGGCGCCAACACGTCTGTGGTAAATACAGAAATCCACGCACAGCCTGGAACAAGACTCGACGACAACGGCATGATGACCATCAACGAAAGAAAATACCGCTATCTCAACCAAAGCAAGGACTACAAAACCTATGTAGATTTTGAGAAACAAATCTACGCCGACTATCTCAAGCTGTCGCCGGAGGAGAAGAAAATATATTATGGCAGCTACGACGGCAGCGACAACGACCCCAACATCTTCCGACGCTACCACGTCAGTCGTCTGGCTTGGACTTTGGGCGAACCCGGATTCGTGATGCTTCAGGTGCATGGCGGCGGATACTCCGGATATGTCACCGGCAACACATACGTGGACACCGACTGCCAGTTTTCATGCCACGACATCTTCGGTGGCGGATTGGGCTCAATGCCTTACGGCGACTACACCGACGGCAGCGGCTACGACTTCGGTTCGGTGAAGGGCAATGCGGAGGTGTTTGTCAAATCCGGAAACGTGGGGCACAACGTCTTCGGCGGTGGCGCCGGTGTGGAGTCGGTAAAAAAGAACGGCAATCTCATCGACTTCCCCGACATGGCGCATGTGGAGTCGACAAAAGTGCATATTTATGGAAAAACAATAAAATACCGTGCCAGTGTGGGCAACATCTCGCGCACTCTGATTATGGGCAACGTCTATGGCGGCGGCGACGTGGCAAACGTTGGCTCGACAAAGGCTGACGCGGAGGTGTTCTCTCGCGACAACTACATAAACCCGCCAAACCGCACCACTCTCGTCAACATCCGAGGCGGCTACATTATGTCGAGTGTGTTTGCCGGAGGAAAGGGTCGCTCTGTCACGGCTTGCGCCGACAACCGGAAGCTTGGCGGCGTCTACGGCAACACGTGCCTTATCTTCGACCGCCCGGTGATGAAGTACCCTTACTGGGACGAGACAAAGAACGAATATCTCTCGCCCGACGACCCAGACAACATGGCGCATTCCGAAGACGAGGACAACAAAGACTTTTACACCATACTCATGGGACGTGCCTATGGCGGTTGCCAGAACGGCACGGTGTTTGGCAACACGCTGATGACGGTCTACGACGGCAGGTTTGCCATGAGCATATACGGAGGCGGATTCGGCAGCGTTGAAACCGTCACCGCAAACGGCAGCGAAAGCGTATCGGTGACGTCGGCAGACGTCACCGGCAACACCAATATGCTGATTCTTGGCGGAAAGATGCTTGTAAGTTCCTACTGGAACGCGATGACGCGCACATGGTATCCAGCCAGCATCGTAAACGGTGTGATATACTCTCCGCAGTACGACCACAATGCCAAGAAGTTTCTGGTGGACCACAACTTCTATGCCGGTGGCAACGTGGCGTGCATCGTGGGCAACAACACCTATCTCTCCATGGCAAAAGGCCTTATTTACAAAGACATCGAGATGGTGGCTGGACGTGACGCCGGCAAGAATTTCTTTGCGAGCGACGAGTGGCGGGAAATCTACAACAAAGTGGGCACGCCGCAATTCAGCATGTTCGGCGGCGGATACGGCGACAACGCCATTGTGATGGGCGACACGTATGTGAACGTGGTGATGGAAGGACGCGGAAGTATCCTCGAGGGAATCGACATAGAGGAAGGCAAAGAGCACATGCACTTCTACAGCGGATACTGCGTGATGGACATCATCGGTGGCGGATATTCTGGAAAAGTGGTCGGCGACACGCATATCGTGGGCTCCGGCGGCGTGTTCTGCCGACGCGTGTTCGGCGGCGGCACCTACAGTTCGGTCTACTCCACCGACGTGGAGCTGAAGGCTATCGACTGCCACGACATCTTCGGCGGCGGATTTATGGGCGATGTGCTTAAAAGCACCACCGTGAAGATTGGCTACGAAAAGACGCCGACAACGTCGACCTACAGCAATGCCGACATTTTCATCCATGGAAACGTGTATGGCGGCAACGACGTGTCGGGATATGTCAACGTGGGGCTGAACAAGGATGGCTACTTTATGGACAACGGAGGCACAGGAACATCCATCAACATCTACGGCGGCCATCTGTTCGGCGATGTGTATGGCGCAGGCAACGGAAACTACCTGTATGCCACCGACCGCAACGGAAACAAGAAAGTGACTGTCAACGAGTATTACCCTGTCAATCCCAACGACCCCGACTCCGAGACGGTGCCTCTGGTCTACACCGTGCCTATGCGCGAGAACATGACGCAACTCCGAAGCACAAGCGACGCGGTGAAGATGGTGAACATCAACTCTTGGCGACCGATGACCAACAAAGTGAACATCAACATCAAGGGCGTGTCGAAATCTGACACAATCCGCATCGACGGAAACGTGTATGGCGGCGGCAACTCTGCCACCGTGCAGAAGATGCTTGCCTACGGCGCGTCGGAAGAAGCAAACACCAACACGTATGTGGGAGACATCAACGTCAACATCGGAAGCCATGTGAGAATAGGCGGCGTGTTTATGGGATGCAACGGCGAGGAGCTGTTTGTGACGTCGGAGGACAACGACTACATGAACATGTTCCAGAAACTCAACGGCGACGAATACGACCACACTCAGGAGCTGAATCTTGCCGATTCAATCGACTGGGTCAACGACCCCGAAAACGCAAACATCAGCACGGTGTATCTCCCTACGGAAACAGCAAACGCCCTATTGTCTATCCGCACCTCCTCGACCTCTACTTCCAACCGGTGGAGACCGACATACAAGGCTCGCTCAAATGGAACGGCAGCGAGACCGGCGAGGGACTGACAGACTGCATCATCGGCACATTCTGCTGCGGCGGAAACCGCGGAAACATGAACGTGTTGCCGAAGACAAGCGGCAAAATCGGAAATGTGCTTGAATACACATTCCCGGAGGGACTGACTATAACCGACAAGATTGTGGGCGGTTGCAACAACACCAACTACGACTACAAGGGCAAGGCGTCGCACAGAGGTGGCTACCTGCTCGGCGATGCCGACTCTGAATATCCGTTCATCAAACTCAACATCCGCAACAAGTTCATGCCGAAGGAGAAAAACGGCGCATACGTCGGCGGAAATGTGTATGGCGGATGCTTCAAGAGCGGAACAATCATTGGCGACGTCCACATCAACCTGCAGAGCGACATGCTTGCTGGAAAGGACAAGGACAAACTGGAGAAGTCGAACGAGCTGCTGGTAAAGGCTGCCGAATATTCCGCACTCAACGTTTATGGCGCTGGATACGGTATGGAAAGCTACATCTACGGAATCGCAGACGTGACAATCGGCGAATCGGTGAAATGCTCCGAGCCAAAGATGGACGGCAACAAGTTTCTGCCTTGCGGTGTGGTCGACGCCGACAGCAATCCTGAAGGTCTGGGCGTCTCTGCCAACTTCGTCTACGGCGGAGGCCAGCAGGGCAACGTGGTGGGCTACTCGACTATCAAGATGCTCAACGGCCACATATTCCGCGCCGTCACGGGCGGCTCGTATTCGGGCTATGTGTATGGCTCCACTCAGGTGATTGTGGGATATCCAACCTACTACTCGACCAACCGCCAAAGCCATGCCCGAGGCAGATATGAACTTAAACGCACCGACCGGAAGAATCTGGGACTTGAAAACGACAACGGCAAGTAAAAGACGCCTGCCATCAAGCAGTATATCTATCTGCTTGATGACGAGTGGATATCGCAGGGCGTCTACGAAGACATCGTGGCTATCGACAACGGCAACGGCATGCGCGACACGATTACCGACGCAAACCGCGCCCACTACTTCAAGAAGATAGTTCCCGCCGCGCCGTCGGTGGGATGGGAAAACGTCAACATCACCATCGAAGAGGCTGTCTATGGCGGCGGATATTCGGTGGCTCAAGGCTCGATATTCGCCAACAACACAACCGTGCTGAAACTAACCGACAAATACAATCTCGACTATGCCATAATCGAAGACGGCAACGGCGATGAACTCAACAAGTTGCCAGGCGGCTCTACGGCTGGATTCTGCGGCAACACTCTTGTGCTTGTCGGCGACAATAAGGACAGTGAGCATATTACCATCTCCCACCAGGACATCAGACCGGTGCAACTGCCCGACGGCACCGACCTATACGGCTATTACTACAAACACTATGCCAGCGACGCCGATGCCGCCAACGGCATATACACATACCGCTACATTTCGCTGCAGGACAAATATTTCTTCAAATCGGGCGCAACGCCGCCGTCGGGACTTGAGGGAATCAGAGAAAATGAGTTCTACGAATATGACAGTGAGGGCGGCATCTTCGGCGACGGACACCTGTCGTATGCACAGGGCTTCCGCAGCGTCGACCTGACGGGATATGGCTTTGCCGGGCACACCATCGACAATCCGAAGATTCTGAACACATTCCAGCGGCTCGACATCATCCGCCTGGAGGACAACTGCTTCTCGCTGCTCGGCGCCCGCGACTATACGGTGAACGATGTCAACAAGACGCCCTACTCCATTGCCCGCGTAGGCGAAATCAAGATGGTGGCAAACGACATCCGCTTTGACAGCAACGGACACCTGGAAGCGAAGCCCGACAACAACACGGACTTCAGATACAGCACGAAAGCCCGCAATTACATGGGATTCTCAAACAACATCCTCTATGTAAGCGCAATCACGTCGAATGTGGATTTCAACAGCGGAATGTGGCGCAACCGACACGGACAGCTTGCCGCCGCCTCGACCGACAACACTGCCTTTGCCGGAATGTCGTATCAGGGCGTCAAGCAGCACTACATCGACGACTATAACGCCAACAAGGACAAGGAAGACGCCGAGGATCCGTTCGGAGAGTTCCAGAAACGAAACGACGGAACGGCGATGAACATGATCGGCATCGCTTCGGGATATGCAATGAAGATTCAGCTTTGTCATGAGACATACGACGCCGAACGCAAAAAGGTGGTGGAAACAAACTGTACGGCCCAATCTACGGCGTCGTGGAAATGAACCTTATCAACGTCCGCGAGGACGAGGGCGGCGGCTACGTGTATGCCGACAACAACCACAAGCGGCATGACGGCGACACGCACGAGGAAGACTTCCTCGAGACTACCGGCAACTTTGTGTTCCCCTACCACAAGGGCCGATACATCGTCGACGACTGCTTCCCGACAGGATACTATTCCATCACTGCGCCTGACTCCGACAAGACGGTCGACGACGTGAAGGTGCACTACTGGTATGTCACCGGATTCCATTATTACTACAATGTAAACATCTCCGGATACACGTTCAAGTCGTCGAAAGAGAATCCGCTCGAATTCGACAGCGACAACAAGGACGGACTCACCGTTCTCGCCGGATTGAAGAGCACCCAGCCGGTGCGCATATTCAACTGGAAGATGCGCAGCGGACATCCCGACGACAAGAGCCAGTATTCAAGCGACTTGGAGTATCGCAACTATCTCACCGGCACAGAGACCAGCGAAACCGACAAGACATACTATTCCGACGCGGTTGCCGGAGGCTACAAACTATATGTAGGCGGCGCGGAGAGCAACACTTTCTCTGGCGCAACCACCAACGACGATCCCGACAAGGCGTCGAAAGGCTTTGCCGCATTGCTGTCGATGAGAGACAATGGCGATGACGAAGCGACCCTGTTCAACAAATCGCTGCCTGCGGGTCTGAAGGAGGATGCCAAGATTTCGTTCAGACTGGTGGACATGGTCGATAATACCAACTACGTTGAACCCGACTACTTCGACAAGCACCTCGGCAGAAAGAGTATGGCAACGCTCGTGCTGAAGGCGCCAGCCTACGAGGAATATGTCAACGAAACCGACAACAAGCCGATATACACCAACACGGGTAAATTCTACAAGAAGACCGAAACAGGCTACGAGCTGGTGGAATCGGGCAGCCTCGACGCCGACAACACCTACTACCAACCTCAGACCGAGGAGTTTGTAAAGATTGACAACCTCTTCACATACAACACTGTCAACAAAAAGTATGAAAAGGTTGAAACATCTCCGATGTAATAATCGACGAGAGCAACCCGACGGTATACTACGTTCAGCGCGAATACACCTACACCATATATCTGACAATCGAATATGTGCAGGGACCAACCGTAAGCGGACAAATCACAATCGGCAACTGCGCGCTGCCTGGCGAGATGGTGCGCGTCACCAAGGACAACATCGTTGTCAGCGCCGACCAGTCGTTTGCGGTCAACGGCTACTACTGGCGCATCGGAAAGCGGCAGAAGGACGCCGACGGCAAGTGGGTGTTTAAAGACACCACGCCGTGGACTAAAGAAAATATCAGCAACAACGTGGCTACTGGCTACGACACCTTCAGCCAAGCCGATGAAAAGGGCAAAGGTCTGTTCTCGGGATGCCACTACGACAAGACCGACGACCTTCTCGACATCCCCGTTTATTACTATATGAACGGCTACGGCATTCAACTCGGTGTCTCGATTACGGGTCTCAACGACATTATGGAGGTGGGAATGCTCGATGCCGACAAGTTTGTGGTGCACAACTATCACCGCATGGACCCTCACAAGGCTGGAATAAACCTCCACCTTGCCGAAGCGATAACCCGCGTCAATGAGGAAAGCCTCGACGCGTCGGAATCTGACCCGCTGCCAGAGCCACGAATCTACATCTCCGACAAGACCGACCTCTCTGCATTTGTCGCTTTCGTAGACTCTATCGGAACTGACAGCAACGCCCCGCGCTATGGCGCAAAAGCTCAGTTCTTCCTGCAGAACAACATCGCTCTGGAGACGACCGACAAGGGCGGATACTACATCTCCGACTTCGCGGGAATCCTGCATGGAGACGGTCACGTGATCAGCGGCATCCCTTCGGGAAAATCTCTTTTCAACAACATCGCAAGCTCAGGCAACATCTATAACCTCGGACTTGCCTCTGGCAAGATTTCCAACTTGGATGCCTCAGGCAAGATTGGCAACTACCACTGCTGCTTCGAGTATGCGCCGGCATCGGGCAAAAGCGGATCGACGCCTGTGGTCTATCGCTGGGACGGTACGGCATACAGGGGCTACACCAAGGAGGATTTCCGACTTGGACGGGTGGCATACGACCTCAACGAGTACTATCTACGCGCTCGCCACCGCGACGCGGCGACAACATCAAGCACTGAGGCTGACGCCGACAACGAGATTCTGAAATACGTGTCAGCCTACTATGCCAACGGCGACTATCAGTATGCGTGCCGCACGGATGCCATCACCGGCAACAACACCGGCATCACATATCTGCGCATCGGAAAGGGTGGCGACGTACCCAACTATGAGCAGGTGGACACACGCCACGACAAGACACACCCGCTCGACGCGCCGCGCGTAAAATACAACGCCGACGGCAGCATCCCGACGCCTGTTGTCTACACGCCTCTGTTCAACGCCAACAACAGCGGCACCGAGCCGATGAACGACTTCCTCTTCTGGGGACAGTCGCTTCAGCACAACCCCGACAACTACCCAGGCGTAATCGCCTCGCATCAGAACAGCTATATGAGCAACCGTGTGTACCGCACGGCCGCCTACTACGGCGATACGTCGCTCGACGCGTTCCACTACAACGCCTACAACAATGGCTCAATCACTATGAGCACCTACGTGCACGATTCCGCGACCACGGCTGTCGACTTCACTTGCCTGCACGACCTTCCTGCAGCGACGGAAACAGTCGGCGGCATCTTCTACCCTCCTATGGACGACAACGCCAGCCGTTTCAACGACTTCGTTGTCAGAGAAGACGCCGGCATAACGCAGAATCTACTTGTCTACACCGCCGATAATGACGAGGCAACAGGTAACGAGGCCTACGACGTGGTGGAAAAAGCTCTCAACTACAACGAGACTACAAGAGAGGCTTTGATAAACGGACACCATATAACCAAAGGCATCGACGGCTACAGCACCACTCTGTTACACCTCGTGGAGCGCACTCCCGACAACGAGAACGGAGATGGAGAGACTTGCAACAACAACAATCTCTGCGTGCCCATCGCCTTCAACGTCAACGACCGCGCATGGTATGTGCGCCGGCCATTGCACTATGCCGAGGACAGCAAAGGCGCATGGGAAGGCATCTGCCTGCCGTTCACCGTCGACAAGGCCGCCGCGTCGCTCAACGGCGAGATAACGCATTTCTACGGCTCGCCGTCGGACACGGAAACTGACAACCCAAGTCAGAACATCCACTCGCTACACCATGAATATTGGCTACGCGGACTGACATCGATTGCCTCAGAGGGCAACGTTCCGTCGGCAGTGTTCCAGCGTCCTGGCGCAGCCTTGTTCTCCCCTACCGACGCTTCGGGCAATGCCTTGACAAATGGTGTTTCCTACACTTTCGCAAATACGTTCTTCGTCGACAACTACGCCGACAAACTCTACAACCAGTATGCCAACCCGTACTATGCGACGTCACACAATTACCCCGACTACCTGCGTCTTGCAGGCGAAGTGCCCTACATCGTGCGCTTCCCTGGTGCGCGCTACTATGAGTTCGACCTCTCAAGTGCGTTCTACAACGATATTTTCGGGGCTTGGGAAGACGCTCAGACCGTGACATTCAACGCCTACGGCGACAACCACACCGGCGACACGTCGTACGGCGCAATAACAATCCCAATCACAAAAGGCATGGCAACTATGGTAGGCGGAAAATACTCTCATCTCGGCACTTTCTCCGCCATCAATGTGAGCAACGGCAATGTGTATGGAATGAACGACAGTGGCACGGCTTTCGACGATGCTTCATCGCTGTCGACAGTGACGCCGTTCCGCACATATATGTCACCGACGGCAACGAGGTCAAACGCCCGTTACGACTACACTTCGGTGATCAACATCGCCGAACAGAATGCCGACAACATTATGCCCGACATGGAAGAGAACGAGGATGACACACAGACAGAAGACCATATAACCGTCCGCGCAATCGGCAACCAGCGCGTGCGCATCGAGAGCACGATGGCAACAAGACTGAATGTGATAACGGTAGCGGGTCAACTCTACCGCATCCTTGACGTGCAGCCCGGCATTGCCACATACAGCGACTTCCAGCCCGGGCTCTACATCTTCGGCACCACCAAAGTCATCGTCAGATAACCCCGTGCGCCCAGGAGATTGCACTGCTTATACGGCCTTGATGAATTGCGGCAACGCTGGCTGTTCCAACTGCCAGCGTATGTTCATCGGGAAATCGCCATATGAGTCAAGATAGTTGAGCATGCCCATACAGTAATACGGAGAAGTGTTGCCGAAACCGTCGCGCTTGTTCTCCCTTACAAACAGCATAAAGCGCCGTCCGTTGTTGTGGACATAACGGTCGCCTCTGTTCCCATGTGAATCCCGATTCTGCGACTGCCAATGGAATCTGTCGGCACTGATAAAGTAGTCGTCATACTGGGTCGTTGGCGAGAAATCTTTATCTGATTTGTTGAGCGTGACAAAAAACAACTCCGTATCGCAGTCCTCCACATATTGCAATCCTGCCACATGACCTTTCCTCTGCTTGTTTTCATCCTGCAGGCCAAATATAATGAATATCTCCTCACGGCTGTAGCAACCATGCAATTCAAGAGCTGATGGATAAGCTTCGCTGAGCACAGATGTCCGGAATTCAAGGTTTTCCATAATATAGTCGGTCAACTCCCTTATTTCTTGAACGAACAACGGATAATTTCTTATCGTCTCAAGCGCCTCCTGCATATTTCCGAATCCAAGATTCTTGACAGGTTCTTGAAACAACGCATAATAAAGCATCGTGGCGAAACAGCGTTCTCTATCCGACATCTGCCAGCTGCAGCCGTCGTTCAAGAACCTACGGATAAATCGGATTTGGGAAGCAGAGTTAATATGCGTCAATCGCCCTATCCCCTTTTCAAACAATTTGGTCAGACGGTCTTCGTCATAAGTGCATTTTCCCGCCTCCTTTTTAATTTTTGTCCAGCAATTCTTATTATACAGCACTCGGACATCAAAGCTATTGTCCTTCAGAAACTCAGATATAGTCGGTGTGCCATCACACTTTCTCAACATATCAATCAATATGTTTTTACGGAACGTTGCCTTCTGAATATTTTGCAAGACGTATTCCCGAGCTTTGCGCTCCATAAAAATAGCACAGCCATGCGGTAAATCCGGGAAGTTTTCCTGAATCTGCTTTTTAACGTCAGCCTTTTTTTGAAGCGACAGAGCTCTGAATTTTTCAGAGAAATCATAACGCCTGTTCATTTGAGCGACAAAGTCGAACACCGTCAGACAGTCCTTGCTCTCACACAAGCGCAAGCCTCGTCCCAATTGCTGTAGAAACACCGTCAAACTGTCGGTTGGACGCAGAAACAGCACAGTGTCGATTTCCGGGATATCAACACCCTCATTGAATATGTCGACCACAAACAGATAGTTGATTTCACCTTTTTGTATGGCATAATTAAGCCTTACCCGCTCTTCCGCACTTACATCCGATGTCAGGCATCCCGACCGCAGCCCATTTTCCGCGAATCGCTCCGCCATGAATTGTGCATGCCTCTTGTCGGAGCAGAAACACAATGCCCGGCAATTATGTTCGTCGGGCAGATACCGTCCCAGTGTCTTAACTATCAAGTTTACACGCTCCCCGTCACACAGTTTGTCGCTAAGCTTATCGACAATCAGCTTGTCGCCACGCATCAATCCATCTTCTCTCAAATCTACAGTGTCCGAAATACAGAAATATTGGAACGGTGTCAGCAAACCCTCGTCAAGAGCCTGTGGCAAACGGATTTCAGCACTTATCCTGCCTCCGAAATCCGGCAACAAACTTTGACCATCCATTCTCTCCGGTGTAGCCGTAAGTCCGAGAAGAATTTTCGGTTTAAAGAACGAGATAATATTCTTATAACTGTCGGCCGCGGCATGATGCACCTCGTCAATAACTATATAGTCATAATAATCGGCGCCTAATTCTTTGAACGTGTCGTCCATCCGGTTATTCAGCATTGTTATCGAAATAAACAAATGATCCAGACCTGCGACGGGTTTAGACTCCCCATCCCATCGTTCTCCGAAGTTCTGGTCACACATCACGCTCCGGAATGTACGTTCCGACTGTTTCAAAATCTCTTTACGATGAGCCACAAACAACAATCGGCTTCTATTGCGGTTGTGTTCGTGGAAACGCTTATAGTCGAATGCCGCAACTACAGTCTTTCCTGTTCCCGTAGCCGCAACAACCAGATTGCGCCAAATATCGTTCTCCTCTCGTTCCACCTGCAGTCGGTCAAGTATTTGTTTCTGATGCGGAAGCACTTGATAACGATTAAACATCTCAAACTGCTTTTGCGGATCTTTGGCATCACGTTGTCTCTTCAACTCTCTGTTGAATTTCTCAATCCCCCCAATTCCGAAATCCTCAAAATTTTCACTGTTCCAATACATATCAAATGTGGCAAGAGCAGATTTGATGATATGCGGATTTTCTACATTCGTCACCCTTAGATTCCACTCCAAGCCATCTGTCTGAGCCGACTTGGAGAGATTTGATGACCCTATATAAGCAGTGCTCAAGCCTGAATTTCTGACAAAAATATAAGCCTTGGCATGCAACCGCTCTATCTCGGTGTTATAGGAAATCCTTATCTCCGTATTTGGCAATGACGCCAGTTGCTCCACCGCCTTTGCCTCTGTTATCCCACAATAAGTAGTCGTTATTATCTGCAGTCTATGTCCATCAACCTCACAAAACCGCCTTAAATCTTCAAGCAGCATCCTTATACCCGACAATCTAAGAAACGACACAATAATGCATATTCTATCGGCGGATGCAATGTCTCTGACAATCTCATGTCCAAGTTGCACAGCCGATTGCCCTCCCGTGAAAAGATTGCTGACACGGAAACCCGTGCGCGGCCGAAGCGCCTCCCTCTTGACAGCTTTACGCTCTGCCGCTTCCCGCCTGTCCATGACTTCCGTAAGAAGATTGGTCTCGACAATCGCAGATTTGTCGCCAGCAAAGATTTCCGTATCAAGGATTGCATTAACCAAATCTTTTTTATCCTCCAACGACTTTTCGCTGTCATCCAATTTTCTTCTGACTGCCTCCGCAAGATATTCTGCAAGCATCCTTGACGATTCCGCAGAATCCATCGCATCTTTGCTGCAAATCAGTCCATTCTCTTCACTAACTTTTATGTCGGCAGCCAATTTGCTGTCTATCAAATTTTCATATATCCCTTTTTCAAGCTTCATAGCATTATATTTAATCCATTTACAATCAACTTTTTTCTTCAAGGACCTCACTCCACCACCGACGTTCGCTCGCCGTCGGCAAAGCGGGTGACGAGACTGTCGCCGGCACGGAGCGACGAGGCAGAGGTGACCACATGTCCGTCGCGAAGCGTCAGCGAATAGCCACGGCGCAACACGCGGTCGGGCGACAGCAGCTCGACCTGCTTCTCAAGCCCCGTCACGCGCTGCCGCTCGTTAGCCACACACTGCCGTGCCGCCATTGCCACCCGTTGTGAGGCAAACGCCAAATCCTTGCCCGCTCCGTCGATGCGCCGTGCCGCCACAACAGGTATCGCCGCGGCAATCTGCTGCAGACGTGCGCGGTGGCGCACCACGATGTTGTCGGCCATCAACGGAATGCCACTTGTGAAATATGCCAGCTGCTGACGTGCGCCCGAAAGCATCTGCGTGGCAGAGTCGACCACCATGTCTGTGAGTGCGTTGACATGGTCGAGAGCCGACTGCGCTCGGTCGAGCAGCCATTCTGCGGCAGCCGTGGGCGTCTTCACCCTCACCGACGCCACCGAGTCGACCACCGTATTGTCGCGGTCGTGCCCGATGCCGCATATCACCGGCAACGGAAACTGCGCTACGTTGGCAGCAAGGTCATAGTTGTCGAACGAATTCAAATCGCTCGTCGAGCCGCCACCACGGATTATCACCACACAGTCGAAAAGATCGGCATAGTCGTTGATGCGCTCCAAAGCGGCGATGACCGACGTCACCGTGCTCTGCCCCTGCATCACCGCCGGGAAAAGACACGTGTAGAACTTGATGCCCGACGGGTTGTTGTGAAGCTGATTCATAAAATCGCCATATCCGGCAGCGCCAGCGGCAGAAATCACAGCGACACGCTGAGCGACGTCGGCCCACGGCAACTGCTTGTTCATATCAATTATGCCCTCGCTCCTCAGCCGGTTGAGTATCTCCAGGCGCTGACGGGCCATGTCGCCGAGCGTATAAGTGGGATTGATGCCGGTTATCACCACCGACAGCCCGTACTGCTCATGGAAATTGGCACTGACCTCAACCATCACATTCATTCCCGACGCAAACGGCTGCCCCGTGGCTCTCTCAAACTCACAACGCAGACGGGCATACACACTCGCCCAGACAATGCCACGCATACGGGCAAGCGTCTGCCCCGTCTGTGCATCCTTCTGCACCAACTCAAGATAGCAGTGACCGCCGCTCTGACGCACGTCGCTTGTCTCTGCCACAACCCAGCACCGCTGCACCGACGCATCGTGCAGCAAGCCGCCGATGCGCCGATTGAACTCCACCAATGATATCGCAGCTTCTCCCATATCCTTATTTTTCACCATAAGACAGTGCAAATCGAGCGCAAAGCATCCATACTTGATTGGGACTGCTCTGACGAGATGCATATGCAAACATACTTAAAATTTGCCGCATTGCAAAACTCCGCAACCACAACGTTCCGCAACCACCACTGACAGACAACGACTTGCATATATTGTGAAAAATAACTGCAAAAAAACATCCCAAAAAATTTGGCAGACTGAAATATCTGATATATCTTTGCACTCGCAAAGCGAACCACTGGAGAGGTGGGTGAGTGGCTGAAACCAACAGTTTGCTAAACTGTCGTAGGGGTTATTCTCTACCACGAGTTCGAATCTCGTCCTCTCCGCGGAAGAAATACAGAAAATCGTCCGACTAAAGCCGGACGGATTTTCGGAGAGATGGCAGAGTGGTCGATTGCGGCGGTCTTGAAAACCGTTGAGGGTCAAACCTCCGGGGGTTCGAATCCCTCTCTCTCCGCCAAAATCAGCGTAACGAGTTGTAAAACAACAAGTTGCGCTGATTTTTCATTTAAGGGTGCGCCAAATCTGCGCCAGAATTTTTCAGGTAATTGAACAAACGTCTTTAATCCACCGATATGATGGCTCTAAAAGATGTTAAAAAAATGTGCTTTCATTGTTTTTTTGTATTGGTGGTTACTTAACTGCGATCTTATACGTTTTACCATTTATGGACAGAAGATAAACTCCAAATGTCGGTACAGAAATAGAGACGTTTCCTTCCGATGTTTTTGTGTTGTATATCATTGTCCCATCAAGGGAGAACAGTTTTATATTACATCCCTTAAAAATTTGTCCTATTGATATGACACCATTTGCTGAGTTTATCGATACTTCACGGTTCTCAATCTCAACAATGCCACTGCTGCTCCCAACCTCCATTACATTGCGTTGATTGACAACAACATCTCCTTCTTTGGAAACGATTGTTCCTTCGGGTATAATTATAGTATATCCCTTTTCCGAGATAAGCGGAATGTTCTCGAAATCCGCAGCCAACACCCAGTCCCCATTTTCTTCCGAAATTGTCGGTACGACTTCCTTGACTGTGAGATTTTCATTCTCGATGTTAAGCTTGATAATCGGATTTGCGGAAAGGGCAATCGGACGGTCATAATAGAATTTTACTTCCCCAAGCACATCCGTGGTATGGTTGTCAAAGAGACTGCACCAAGTGTACTGGATTGGCTTCACCGGCTCTGTGTAACCGCCTATGAAGTTGACGATTGCTTCTTCATTTACAATATCCGTACGGTATAGGGCACTTGTACTACCCGCAGGCAATTGAATCGAGTATCTCACTCCATTCTCGAAATTTATGTTTTCGCCAAAATCAATTCCTGCATAACCGAGATTCCAATCCCAGCTTACATCGCAGTCATATTCTCTAACAGGAATCCCTTCACGAAGGAGTATCGCCTTCCCGCCATCGACGGGTGCAGTTTCGAATCCGAAAAAGAATCCTATCCGGTCTTTTCTTTCAACAACAGATCCTTCTTCAACAGTGGGCGTTGCCTGACCGAGGGTCGATGGCACACTGAATTCCACTTCAAGTTTCTCGTTGGTGATGTCTGGTTTACCCTCCCTGTAGATAACACCTTCCGGTACGACAAGGTGGTATGTCTTGCCTTTCGGAAGCAGCAGGGGCGATTCAAATGTGATCACCGCAGTTCCCTGTATCCTTTTTTTTCCTACATAGTTGGAGCAGGACAACACGCCTGTTGCCACAGGATGCCCGTCAGAAAACACTGTTGCAGTTGAGTTTTCGGTGATTGAGATGGATCCATCGAATGTAAATCCGATATCAACAATAGGATAACAAACCGGACGGTCTCCAATAGTACATTGCTCAGGTATAAGACCGGAGGCAGATACGTTTCCGTGATAGTAGTAGTAGCTGCCCTGTGCCGACATGGATGACGCAAGGCAGAATGCTGCTACTATGAAAGTGATGAACTTCTTCATGATGTGTTTTATTATATTGTTATTTTTGAGTTGTTGTTGAATTCTTGTTATCGGTATATGAAACAATATATATGCCGCTGACTAATTCGGGCAGCTGGCAGATGCCGTCGATGACGGAACCCGAGTATACTATCCGTCCTGAAAGATCGAATACCGATATAATACCATCAAAATGGCAGCCCATTATATGGATATATCCATTACGATAGACCAACCTTATTTTTTCAGTTTCTGAGATGACATTGCCTATTCCGGATTCTTTCGGATTGACAACAGCACGTATGTTTAGACCCTGAGCCTTCATTGAGGTAGCACCGGTAAAGCCACTGTTATCAACTAATAAGGCTCTGGCAATCATGCTTGGTTCAATAGGCCTGCCGTTGTAACCACATTGTGGTTCTTCAACGCCTGTCCAATATGCGCCATCTGTTTTGTCGAAGATAGTCTCTTGCCCATACCAAAGGCCAAAACCGCAGACCGGCAAGAATATGCTGTGCTCATTAGGACCATGTATTCTCACACCCTTAACGCCATTTTCTATGGTTGGGCCATTGCACCAACACAGCATCCTCAGTTCATAGCGTTCCTGTTCATTGGGTAACCTCCAGCCGTTTCCCCACTGGTAGCGTGCCGCATCATATTCCGTGCCGCTGATGTCGTTGCCGATATTTTCAAGGACAGCCCATTCACCATTATTAGGATCTACTTCATACCTTTCAAAGAACTTGTAGTTTTCCCATGAGAAATCTTCACGTGGCTCCACTTCTCCCCATGCAAAGTAATCGCCCTTTTCATAAGGAGAGGTTGCACCGACATTATAGGTTGCCCATAATGTGCCACTTGGAAGACCGAGATCCACATACTCATGGCCACCTATAACTCCATCTGCTCCGTCAGAGTTTGAAGATGTTACTCCGGTAATCGGGAGAATAGATGTCGTGGAGATTTCAACTCCACCTACTTCTTGCGCCGTTGCCGTCGGCGCATTGGCTGTTGCCAGAAATATACTGGCAGCCATCACGAGTAAGTTTTTCTTTCCCATAATAATGGATTTGTTTGTTAATACAATACTCTGTTAATACATATTCGAATCACAGCAGCAAAGAAGTTCAACACGAATGAAGGTCAATATCGGATATCTGAATTGCTATGACTCTATTTTGGGGCTTAATTCAATCAAAATTTTTTACAACACCAAACATAAAGTGTGTTTTTTCTGATAAAATACGTCTTCACAGCAAACAAGAACTGTTCGATAAAGATTTTCTTGAAAGCAGCGATGTTATTCTGTTCGTAGAATATGAGCATAGCCTTCTTGTAGTCGATGGAGTCAACGGTTCGGAAAGAAATCGGGCAATAGCCATTTGCTATTAAGATAGCATTGCTTGTGATTCTTGCAGTCCGCTTGTTCCCATCCACAAAGGCTTGAATATACGATAATAGCACTAATGTCAAGAGTGCTTTCTCAAAAACATTATCTTTTCCATTCACCAATGTACAAGTATCTTCCAAAGCCTCACGAATCAGGAATTCATTATCAAGAGGGCGATAATTAGTTCCCGTGATACCAACACGACGATGACGGATATTTCTATCAACTTCCAACTCCTTTGTCAGGATAGAATGAATATCCTCTATTCGGCGCACAGACAGTTCTTTCAAATAATCTGGTACGTCAAGCACAAAATCAAGCGCATCCTTATGGTTAAGCAACATGATAGCTTCTTCTTTTGTCTTCCCGGAAGCTGTCTGCTTATCTTTTAGCAATCGCTCAGTTTCTAAAAGAGAAAATCCTTCTTTCTCTAAATTAGAGATTTCAATATCCTCTGAATATGTATTACTTATTTTAATAATACCTTCCGATTCAATAACTTCTATTACATTGTTTTCTTTGGAAGCTCTTACTGCATTAGCTAAAATTGGCAAAATAGTGGATAGTATGTAATAATTACTTACTCCATCATATTTGTCTTGAACATCAATATGGATAGATACATTTTTACCTCCCCGATATACTTCAAATGATTCTTTAATCAAATCCCTTAACAAAGAATTATCAGACGATATCGAACAAAGAAATATTTCACGATAAGTTTGCAAAATTCCTTTACATATATTTACAGAAGACCTTACTCTAATAATATATTGATTAATTTTATCTCTATTGTTGTATTTTGGTGTTAGAAGACCTTGTATAAGGTCACATGTTGTTTCTATAGTAGCTAAAGGTGTTGCAATAAAATGTGTTAACTCTCTTACTAATATTTGATTGGTAACAGTCATTTGCTTTATATCTATAGTTTCAAATTTATTAGACAACATAGCTATGTTAGTTTCAAGTTTTCCTATCATTTCCACTATTATTTTATCTGTTACAGAAACTTTACCATTGCTATTGAACACATTTTGAAATTTTAATCTAGCAAAATCTTTTGATAAACTTTGAATACTTAGTACTACATCACTATGTTGCTGAGCCATTTTTTGAGAAAGATCCTCTATGGAACGACGCATTAATGTATTTCCCATTGAAGATGTAACAGTAGTTCTGTTTGCTGTTTTTTCATTGGTTGGCACATTTATATAATGAACTTCTTTACGTCGTAAAAGCAAGGCTGTAATAATAAAAATAGCAGCTAATGGAATCCAAAAAGTAAATAGAACCGTTGGTATATCTACATTTAATTTTGGAAATAAATCAACTTTACTTACCGTAACTTCACTTCTATAAAAGAAAAATAAAATAACTAATAAACCGCTCAAAAAGAAACTTAATATATAGTGAATATTTTTTCTAATATTATATAATGATATTAGGACATGTATTAAAAATAGTACACCAAGTATAATATGCCAACTATTTATCAGAGAATCTCCATCTATAATATTTATTCCAACGATAGGAATTAAACCTGACAATAAAATTGAAAGAGTAAATAAATAACTAGTATTTCCTTCCTTTGAATTATCTGAAAGATTAATAATCGCTATAATAAAAGGCATCAGTATGAGTAAGCATATTATTACAAATAATATCCAAATATATACATTCATCATAATACAATATCCAATTGATTAATACAATAACACTTTGTTTTCTTGCAAAGTTACAGAATAAATTGTGACTATAAACAAGATATGCTCCTTTTTATTGAAAATAAGGAGGTGCATATCTTGAATATTGTTATTTGGATTTTTCTTTATCATTATTGAACGAGAACGAAACCTGCTGCATCTGCCCGAAACTGTCGATGATATAGATGTCAATCGTCTGCTGGTCAATCGATGCCGATGTGTAGTAGAGCCGGAACGTTTCTTTCTCCAGCGGGTACAGGTCATTGGGCAGGAATACCGTGCCGTTATCCATTTCCAGCTTTCCTTTGCCGTCAGGCTGGAAATAGCGTATCTGGTAGGTCGTAGGCTGGTAGTCGCCGCCACGCACCAGTTGGCAGCGTATTTCGGCTGTTTCGCCCACTTTCAGTTTCTTGGGTACGAGCAGTGTTTCCACCGTGAACGGGTAAGCCTGCTAAATGTCCAAGCTGTCATTACAGGCGGTTACAAGCACAAGGGCGGCCACGATGTAGCAGCCCATGATGATTTTATACATTACATTCTTCATATACATTATTATATAGCGGTCAATTGATAATGAATTTCAGTCCCACAGATACCTGCGTGTGGAACTTGCCTATGTCCGAGCCGAACAACGCCCGTTCCATTGCGTTCAGCAGCAGAGCCACCCGGTCGGTCAGGTAGGCTTCCAGTTCCAGCGTCAGCGCACCGCCGTAGATGAAACAGTCCTTGTCCAGCAGCGTAGCCCCGTCCGGCAGCAGCTTGTCGCCCCGGTTGCTGGTTTCATACCCGGCGAGAGCCGACAGCCCCAACGAGAGGAAAAAGGTCTTTATACTCTTGAAACTAATACCTAAATATCAAACTGGAAAAGACATATTACCAATAGATTGGCGACCTCGTTCTGAATTAGATTCTAAGTATAACTTAGGTTCTAAATCTTATGATAAAACAGGGCAAGTATCGGGTCAGTAGAAATTATTTGAATCCTGGATATAAAAACAATATAAATCCATCTGTTGCAAGAAAAGAAGCATCCGCCACAAAAAGTGACGGATGCCGATATCAACTCAGTTTCATAGGAGCCACGCCTGCAAGCGTGGTTCCGGTCACAAATAATGTGCGAGTCTCGTCAATCCTACTCGTTGATGAGCGACATACCCTTGCGGATAGCCTCCTCATTGAGAGGAATCAATTTATGATGGCGCTCAGGCAACGACTTCTTCAAGCCTTTTATCACACTTTCCAATGTAACCATCGGGCACACCTTCAAGAGCGCGCCGAGCACAATCATATTGTACGTTTTTGAATTTTTCATCTCCAACGTAGCGTCCATAGCCGCAACATTGTAGACCTTTATGTCCTTGCGCGTTGGAGCGCGATGAATGCCGTAGTTGTCGTAGATGAGTATGCCTCCCGGCTTCACCTTGCTCTCAAACTTGTCAAGGCTCTGCTGGTTGAGCACCACAGCGATGTCGAAAGCGTTAAGAATCGGCGAGCTTATCTTCTCATCACTTAGAATCACGGTCACATTCGCCGTGCCGCCACGCTGTTCAGGGCCGTAAGCCGGCATCCATGTCACTTCCTTATCTTCCATCAAGCCCGAATAGGCAAGAATCTTGCCCATCGACAGCACACCTTGTCCGCCGAATCCGGCTATAATAATTTCGTGTTTCATCGTCTACTCATTTTTTAGGTCGCCCATAGGGTAATTGGCAAACATATTCTCTTCCATCCACTTGTTGGCATCTACCGGACTCATTTTCCAGCCAGAGTTGCAAGTGCTGACAATCTCCACCACCGAGGTGCCCTTCTTGTCGAGCGTGTTCTGGAACGCCTTCTTGATGGCAGCCTTCGCCTTGCGCACGGCAGCAGGAGTGTGCACGCTCTGACGCGTCACGTAGCAAGTGCCGTCGAGCAGCGACAGGACGTTGCTGATTTTAAACGGATATCCATTCAGGTCGACACGTCGTCCGTAAGGCGTTGTGGCAGTCTTCATGCCGAGCAGCGTCGTCGGGGCCATCTGTCCGCCAGTCATGCCGTAGATTGCATTGTTGATGAAGATGATTGTAATGTTCTCACCGCGGTTGGCGGCATGGATAGTCTCGGCAGTACCGATGGCAGCCAAGTCGCCGTCGCCTTGATATGTGAAAACGAGGTTACCTGGATACAAGCGGTTTACGGCAGTAGCGATAGCAGGCGCACGTCCGTGGGCAGCTTCAATCCAGTCGATGTCAATATAATTATAGGCGAAGACGGCACAACCCACAGGCGCAATGCCCACAGCGCGGTCTCCGAGTCCCATTTCTTCAATCAGTTCGGCTACGAGTTTATGAACAACACCGTGGCTGCAGCCAGGGCAATAGTGCATGTGATTGTCGTTCATCAAAGCCGGTTTCTTATAAACCAGATTCTCAGGTTTGATAATATCGTTGATGTCCATGACGGGAATGCTTTAGTTATTTCTGATAGATTTTTTGTTTGAACGCTTCGAGAATCTCGTCGGGCGTAGGCACGATGCCACCCAAACGTCCGAAGTGTTCCACTTTCACTGCGCCGTCGACAGCGAGACGCACGTCCTCAACCATCTGTCCGGCATTGATTTCCACTGTCAGCACGCCTTTTGTGCGTTCTGCCAAACGCTTAACCTCTGCATACGGGAAAGGCCACAACGTGATTGGACGGAGGATTCCGATTTTGATTCCTTCCTTGCGTGCCATCTCCACTGCTTTCTGGCTGATACGCGCGATTGAGCCGTATGCCACGATGAGATAATCGCAATCGTCAACGGCATACTCATCGAAACGCACTTCGTTTTCCTCAATTTTCTTGTATGTTGCCTGGAATCGAAGGTTGTTCTCCTCCATCTTTGCAGAGTCAAGTTCAAGCGACGTGATTACGTTGCGCGCACGTCCCGGTGTGCGTCCTGTGGCTGCCCATGGGCAACGTTTGCGCACTTCCTCGTCGGTCAGACGCGGACGCTGCGGCGGAAGCACCACCTTCTCCATCATCTGTCCGACAACACCGTCGGCAAGAATCATCGCCGGGGTGCGGTATTTGAACGCCAAGTCCCATCCGAGACCAACGAAATCACACATTTCCTGCACCGACGACGGAGCCAGCACGATGAAATGATAGTCACCGTGTCCACCACCTTTTGTTGCCTGGAAATAGTCAGCCTGCGACGGCTGGATAGTTCCAAGTCCAGGTCCGCCACGGCTCACGTTGATAACCAAGGCTGGCAATTCCGATGCTGCGATATACGACAAACCTTCGCACATCAAACTGATGCCTGGACTCGACGACGACGTCAGCACCACTTTGCCTGTTCCTGCCGCGCCATAGACCATATTGATCGACGCCACCTCACTCTCTGCCTGAAGCACAACCATGCCCGTGGTTTCCCACGGCTGTTCTGCCATCAGCGTTTCAAGCACCTCCGACTGCGGAGTGATTGGATATCCGAAATAGGCATCGGCTCCATAGCGGATAGCCGCGATGGCAAGAGCCTCGTTGCCTTTCATCAATCTTATTTCTTTTTCCATAGTGAAATTCGTTTTTCGATTTGTTAATCTACGCGTACTTTATAAACTTCAATACAAGCGTCGGGACAAACCAACGCACAACTTGCGCATCCGATGCAAGCGTCGGGATTAGACATGTAGGCAAAGTGGTAGCCACGGTCGTTCACCTCCTTTGCCTGTAACGACAAAGTTTTTGTGGGGCATGCCA
Source organism: Bacteroidales bacterium (assembly GCA_022009815.1). Lineage (GTDB taxonomy): Bacteria > Bacteroidota > Bacteroidia > Bacteroidales > Muribaculaceae > Limisoma. The sequence goes on along the minus strand of CP091725.1, from coordinate 1,726,468 downwards.
CCACACATAGGTTGCACCCCTTGCACCGTTCTTCGTTAACCACTACTGCTCCTTTGATTTTAGCCATAGTTCTTGTGTTTAATTGCTACAAATTTAAAGTAAAATATGTAATCTTTTTAAGGATTTAGTTCTATTTAATTTTTGGCACAATCGACCTTTTTTTGTGTAATTCCGACTACTCAGAATCGCCTTTTTTGTGCAATCGCGCCCCATATTGCGCACACTCCATCATTGAGTGTGCAATTCTTCAAATGCATAATTCAAAAAATCGTTGAACGGTTTTGCCAATTGAGCGTCTTTTGCAACTTGCCCCTGCCAATTTCCGGCTGCAAACAATGATTTTTTATATTTTTTTTGCACAAGGAATTCTTTCATTTTGAAAATTTCAGGGCGCGGACAGTCTTTCGGATAGCCTTTTGGCAACGTCTTCAGGCTTTCTCCTATCAGACCGGGATATTCCGATTTGAAAGCAGGACTGTCTATAATCTCAAGAAATTCGTCAAGATTATCGTAGATGTTGCGCCGCAGAAAGCGCAGCACAGGCATTTCCGGGAACCACACGCCACTGAAAAACGCGCAGCCGTCGGGATCAATATGCAGATAGTAGGCGGCCTCCTTGCATTTCTTACCTCCGTGACCAAGCACCACTCCAAAATGGGTCTTATACGGCGATTTGTCGGCTGAAACGGATGTCGCGATAGATGCGATACACGCATTGCTCTGGCGCGACTCCGGCAAGATGCGGGTCGAAACGCTCTATTTCGGCAATCAACACGCCTACCTCTTCCAAACATTGACGGCGGATGTCGTTATACTCTTCTTTATGCACACCAAACCACTGGCGGTCATTGTTAACCTTCAGCGCGGTCAAAAAGTCGAGCATTCTGCTTATTCCAGTCATAGCGAGTTAGATTTGTGGTTGCTAATTTAGAAATAAAAAATGTGGTTTCAAAATTTTCGACCGAAAATCTTGAAACCACATTATCAATTTTTTGCGCCGCTACTGCTTCACATTTATAGCTTCCCCGGCAGCACTTTCATTGTTTGCACGGTCGAGCACCGTAACCACATAGGTGAAATGGCCATGGTCGGCGCCAAGAGCATATTCCGGCTTGTAAGTGACACACTGTATCGCCTCTGCGTTGTCGATGTTAACGTCAACGCCCTTGTCAAAACGATAGACCACATAGGCACGCGCCTCCTGCATAGGGTCGGCGGTCGACGGAGCCTTCCAAAGAAGGCGGTCGCCGTCGCGGCGGAGCGAAGTGACCTCGCCTGGCTTCACGTCGTCGATCCACGGATAGTTGGGAACGAGAGCCACTGTGCGCTGCTGATTCATGGCAAGCGAGTCAGCCACGCCCTTATAGTTGGCTGTGATCATATACCCAGGCCACCAGCAGTTACCCTGAATATTGGGCAGCTCACGCGACAGGCGGATTTTATGGTCGAGCTGCGTAGGGTCGGTCGACGGGGCGAGATCTGGAGTGTCCATCGTAGTCTTCACGTTTTGCCCGATGTACATGTGGCGACCGTTGGCGTTGTCGTTCCACCAATACGCCAGTTTCTCCGACGATGCCACCTTCCTCTCAAGCGTCCAGTAAAGCTGGGGAAGCATATAGTCCACCCATCCTTTTTCCGTCCAAAGCAACACGTCGGCATAGAGGCCGTCGTAGTTCTGAAATCCGTTTGTATCGCTGCCACGCGGGTCGCTCGTCTTGTTGCGCCAGATTCCGAACGGACTTATGCCCAAACGCACCCACGGCTTCTGCGCCTCAATCACCTCGTGCAATCCCTCGATGAGCAAGTCGACATTATGACGGCGCCAGTCGCCGCGGTCCATCCCCTCTCCATATTTCTTATACGACTTGCTGTCGGGGAAATCCAATCCATCCACAGGATAAGGATAGAAATAGTCATCCATATGGATGGCGTCAAAGTCGTAGCGCGTAATCAAGTCTTTGACCACACTCTCAATAAAACTGCGGTTTTCAGGCTGTCCCGGATCAAAATAAAGCTTGCCGTCGTAAGCGACGAAACGCTCGGGATGCTTGTAATAGATGTGGTTCTTTGGCAATTTCTCATTTCGATGTCGTCACACGATACGGGTTAAGCCATGCGTGAAGCTCCATGCCGCGCGCATGAGATTCCTCAATCATAAACTGCAGCGGGTCCCAATAAGGCGACGGGGCCTTGCCGGCAGTGCCAGTCAGGAAACGGCTCCACGGCTCCAGTTCCGACGGATAGAAGGCGTCGGCGCTCGGACGCACCTGGAAAAGCACGGCGTTGCAGCCTGCGGCTTTAAGTTTGTCGAGTTGGTCGCAGAGGTATGCCTTTGTCTCATCTGTTGTCATTTTGGCATATTGGCTCTGATGCACTGTGTGGATCCATGCTCCACGGAATTCTTGTTTCGGATTTTCGGCATGCGCCATCGGCAGCGTCAACACCGCCGCGCACAAAGCCGTCAAAATTTGTTTCTTCATTCGAATAAGATATGTTTGTTTGTTGATTTGCCCACGAAGTTACAACGCATCGCCGGAATATGCAAATTTTAGTCTAAACGCTCCATAAATTGTTCCGTAACCCCACATTCGCTTTCGGCAATAGAAAGAAAACATTAAATTTGCGTCTATGATTAAGAAAGTTTTTTTACAAGCGACAATATGCCTGCTGCTTGCGGCATGCAGCAACGACCCCAACCCATTGGTGACCGGATACGGCGACGTGCGGTTTCTGCTGTCGGTCGACCCCTCCGTCACTCCTGTAGCGGGAGCGGCTGGCATCGACGTCGACGCCCCTTCTGCCGACGCTTTGGCTCTCTCTGCCATGAATTGCCGCACGGCGACGGTAAAGTCGTGGGCTTCTCTTGCCAAATTCGAGAGCGGATCGCAGAAATTGCCTGTGGGTGAATATATCTTTTCCGCCAGCTACGGCGACAAGGATCAAGAGGGATTCATTGCCCCGACATTTTTTGCCGAACAACCAAACTGCGTGAAAGAGGATGAAGAAACCACGGTCGACATAAAATGCGGTGTGGCTCAGACTCTTGTGTCAGTTTCGTTTACCGATGCGGCTAAAAATTTGGCGGACAACATCATGATGCGCGCAAAGACTGCATCCGGAGAATATGTGGACTTCACGACCAGCGAAAAGCGGACAGCCTGTCTGCGTCCCGGCAACATGCGCTGCGAGCTTGCCATCTCCGACGCTTCGGGACGCAAAGTGGCTCTGCAGCCATTCGATGCTTTCGCCGCCGATGCCGCTACACACCATCAATTCCGCTTCGATGCCGACGGCAACAACCTGACATGCGTGTACGATGAACACACGGCATCTACGCCTTACCGGCTGACGGTCGACGACGCTCTGTTCTCCACCCAGTCGCCTACTATCACTGCCGTGGGCTTCGACAACGACAACAGCTACAGCATGCTTGAATACAACAGTCCGGACAAACGGCTCGGTGTTGACATCAACGTGGCTGGAGGATTGAGAAATCTGTATTTTACAATCATATCCAACAATATGGTTGACAACTACTGGACTGCCGAGACCGACATTGCCGCCACCGACGCCGCCACCCTTGCGTCGCAGGGCATCACTGCCACAGGGTTTGAAAAGGGGGCGACAAACGCATCGCTCGACCTGTCGGCAATCGTGGCCCGGATGCACGCTTCCGAAAGCGGGGCTGCCACCGTGCACAAAATCATTCTGCAGGCACGCGACGAGGCTGGACGCGTAGCGCTGTCGCCAATGGTGCTGACAGTGGAGATACGCCCAGTAAAAATCGCATTGATACAGCCCGCCGCCATACGCCCTTCCGCCGACAAAGTCGCACTGGAGATTGAATGCAGCGGCGACCTGCCTGCCGACAAATTAACTTTTGAAACGAAAGGTCCGTCAAGCCTTGACCAATGGCAAGAAGTGACAGCCGCAAACGTCAAACGCGTAGCCGTGGGCAGATACACCGCCACCCTGCCTCTCGCTCCTGGCATAAGTGCCACTCTCGTGAGAGCCTCTTACAACGACGGCCTGAAATATACGGAGCCTGTCGCCGTGGAGCGCGACGTGCCCGAATATAAAGTGATGTGCAGCCAAGAAAACATCTGGTCGTCGCAAGTCGACCTGATGTTCGAGGGCGATGACCTTAGCGAAGTTGTTCCTTATATCAGCGTCCTTGTGAAACCAAACGGAGGCGGATGGCATCCTGCCGTGACCGAACGCAACGTGGCCGACCGCCGCGTCACGGTAAAAACGCTCACCCCGTCTACTTCCTACGAAATCGCCGTAATCTCAGGCAGCAACGACTCCCATGGGTTCGGAGTGACGACAGAGTCGGCTCTCGAACTGCCCAACGCCGACTTTGAAGACATTGACGAAACCATCAGTATGAAGCACGTGAACTGTGGCGGCAAATATTCCAACCTGTCGAGCTGGATGCCAATCTACAACAAAGCCGACATCATCGTCAGCGAACCGAAGAAGTGGGCAAGCGTAAACAAAAAAACGTGCGCGAAGTTTGCCTCAACCTCAAACACATGGTTCCAAGTGCCTACAACAGAAATCATTCCGTCAACTGGCTCAGGGCAATGGGCCGTGCGGCTGCGCAACGCCGCATGGAGCTGGTACGGAGTGGAACCGGCGCGCGACGCACGCACCGACCGGCACTACTACAGCTCCTATGCTCCCACCCTGGCAAACCGCTCTGCCGGCAAACTGTTTCTCGGCAGTTACTCGGTCGACAAATCCGGCTTGGAGACATATAATGAAGGTATAGCCTTCCGTTCCCGTCCAACCGCCGTCAGCGGCATATACACATTCGTGCAGGACTATCACGACACCTCGGAAACAGGGCTTGTGGTCATCTCGCTTGTCAACGATGAGGACGGAAAAGAAGTGGAAATTGGCCGTGGTGTGGGCTATCTGAAACCATCAACGTCGTTCACGCGCTTCAACGTGCCTGTGGTCTACTCAATACGCAACAAGCGCGCAACGCGCCTGAAACTGATGGTGGCATCGTCAAACCACGCTTCCTATTCAATCGAAGAGGAGTCGCGCAACATCAAGACTTCCGACTATCTGGAAACTGCAGTGTCGACCGGCGCGGAACTGACCGTCGACCAGTTGTCACTACTATACGAATAGTCTGCCTTCCGATGGAAATGCATAGACTGTTTGGAATTCAACCTTGCCCTATGCCGACGTTTCTTGAATATGGATGGTCTATTGGCTATAGCTATCGATCCGAGCTACATCAGCAAGTCGGGCAAGAAGACTCCGCATATCGGTACTTTCTGGTCAGGTTGTGCAAGTTCCATGAAGCATGGACTTGAAATCATGGGACTGGCTCTTGTCGATGTCTATGCCAACAGTTGCATGATGCTGCGCGCCCATCAGACTCCATCTACAGGAGAGTTGAAACTGCGCAACATGACTCTCGTGCAACATTACATAGCGGTCATCAAGCGTTACAAGAAGGATTTGTTGAAGGTCACCGATATCGTTGTCGCTGATGCTTTCTTCTCTATCCGTCCGTTTGTGGATGGAATCAAAGAGTACGGGTCCCATCTTGTCAGCCGCTTCAGGGATACAGCAGGCCTATACTATGTATATACTGGACCTCGGTCCCACAAACCGGGACGCCCCAAGACACTTGACGGAAAAATCAATTACAAGAAACTTGACCTCACACGCATGGTTGAGCTGCATATTGAAGGACTTGAAGGCACAGCCTACACACTCATAGCCTATTCAAAGGCATTGAAGCAGAAAGTGCGTCTTGTCGTTTGGATTATGCCGAACGGAAAGCACAAGCTTTCTTCTCAACAAAGACATCCATGTCGGGTGAGGATGTGTTGCGCACATATCGCTCAAGATTCCAAATAGAGTTTTGTTTTCGCGATGCAAAGCAATATACCGGCCTTACGCATTGCCAGGCAAGACACAAGAACCAGTTGGACTTTTCCTACAATGCATCATTCGCATCACAGAATGTGGCAAAGGTGATGATGAAGGAAATGTCATTCACAGAGAAGCATAAACTAAATGTAGAGATTACCCCATCACAACATCCAGCACCATCATCAGCACGAAACCTATGGCGAAACCTATGGTGCTGAGATTGCTGTGTTGGCCGCCTGAGGCTTCTGGTATCAGTTCTTCCACCACTACGTAGAACATGGCTCCTGCTGCAAAGGCGAGCATGTAGGGGAGGGCGGGCATAATGAGTGAGGCAAGCAGCAGAACGGCTATGGCTCCTATAGGCTCTACCACTCCGCTCAGCGATCCTAACACGAAGGACTTCCATCGGCTGTTGCCTGCCGCACGCATGGGCATTGAGATGATAGCGCCTTCGGGAATGTTCTGAATGGCAATGCCCAATGACACAGAAATGGCTCCGGCTAACGAGATATGCGAAGCGCCGTTTTCGGCTCCTGCAAACACCACGCCTACAGCCATTCCTTCGGGTAGATTGTGGATGGTTACGGCAAGTGCAAGCATAGCTGTCTTTGACAGGTGTGAGCGTATGCCCTCAGGCTCGTCGGTTCCGATATGGAGGTGGGGTGTCAGCTCGTCAATAAGCAGCAGGAAACCTATGCCCATAATGAATCCCACAGCTGCCGGCACTACCGACCATGCGCCGCTGTCAGCTTCCATCTTCATAGCCGGAATGAGCAACGACCATACTGACGCCGCCACCATCACGCCAGACGCAAAGCCCAACAATGTTTTTGCAACCGTGCAGACATCTCGTCTTTCATGAAGAAGACGAAAGCCGAACCAAGCATCGTTCCAAATAGTGGAACAAGAAGTCCAATTATTATTGTTGTTGTCATTCCTGTCATAATCTTTTATCTGTTAGTTACGATGTAAAGATACAATTTCGTTGTGAGTCGGGCAATACCTAAAAGTGATGTCTTCGCCAAAGTGTTTAGTATTCATACTCTTGCGCCTCCATCCCGAGCAACCATCTGTCCGTATATTCGTCCGTGCGTATCGGCTCGTGCTTTACGCCCTTACTGTCGAGCTCGCTGACAGCTGATGCGAGATTGTTCACCTCGAAAGCGAGGTGGCGCAGACCGGCTGCTTCAGGATAGGAAGGACGTGCAGGAGGATTGGGAAAGGAGAACAGCTCCACTACGTATGTGTCGCCCATCCAGCAGTCTGCCTTCCATAATTGGCGTTTCTCACGATAATGTTAGCTTACGATCTTCAAGCCCAGCACTTCTGTATAGAACAGCTTAGACTGCTCATAGTCAGAGTAAAATCACGGCTACATGATGTATTTTGTTAAGTTTCATAAGCAAAATATTTCCAACCACAAACAATATCTAAGTTATGATAGATGTTATAAACATCATCTATGTGTTAGACGCAGATCATGCCTGAAAGTTTAATACCGTAAGAAAACTATATTCATCGTTATGCAATATCATACTTACATATAGGTATTTTCTGCAGAATACCTATTTTTGATGATGCTCTGAATTTGGTGGTTTTTCTTATGATTACTATTTTTACACCCGTAAATAAATCGTATTTATGCGCCCCGTGTTGTGTTCATGCGGTTTATATAAAGTTTTATAAAGTTAAATATATTATTGTATTATGATTATCGAAAAAGTTCATGCAAGAGAAATCTTGGACTCTCGTGGCAATCCTACAGTAGAGGTTGAGGTTTCATTAAAGTCTGGCGTTGTTGGCCGTGCATCAGTTCCGTCTGGTGCCTCAACAGGTGAGAATGAGGCTTTGGAGCTTCGTGATGGCGACAAGAGCCGCTATTGTGGCAAGGGAGTATTAAAGGCTGTAGAGAATGTGAATAACGTGATTGCACCGGCTTTGGTCGGTTTCTCAGCCTTGGAGCAGCGTGCTGTAGACAATAAGATGTTGGAGCTGGATGGCACTAAGACCAAGTCAAACTTGGGTGCCAATGCTATTCTTGGCGTATCGCTTGCTGTGGCTCATGCAGCAGCCGAGTATCTCCATATCCCGTTGTATCGCTATATCGGTGGCAGCAACACTTACACCCTCCCCGTTCCTATGATGAACATCATCAACGGTGGTGCTCACTCTGATGCGCCCATCGCTTTCCAGGAGTTTATGATTCGTCCTGTGGGCGCTCCTAATGAGAAGGAAGCCATCCGTATGGGTGCAGAGGTGTTCCATGCCTTGGCAAAGCTCCTGAAGAGTCGCGGCCTTTCTACTGCCGTCGGCGACGAGGGCGGTTTCGCTCCTGCGCTTAATGGCATAGAGGATGCGCTTGAGAGCATCTGCCAGGCAATCAAGGATGCCGGTTATGAGCCGGGAAAGGATGTCAAGATCGCCATGGACTGCGCTGCCAGCGAGTTTGCTGTTCAGGAGAACGGTGAGTGGTATTATGATTATCGACAGCTGAAGGACGGTAAGAAAAAGGATCCTAACGGCAAGAAGCTCACGGCTGCAGAGCAGATAAAGTACTTGGAAGAACTGATTACCAAATATCCTATCGATTCCATCGAGGACGGTCTTGACGAGAACGATTGGGACAACTGGGTGAAGCTTACGTCTGCCATCGGTGACCGTTGCCAGTTGGTCGGCGACGACCTCTTTGTTACCAACGTGAAGTTCTTGGAGAAGGGCATCAGAATGGGTGCTGCTAACTCCATACTTATCAAGGTGAACCAGATTGGCTCGCTTACTGAGACTTTGGATGCTATAGAGATGGCTCATCGTCATGGCTACACAACTGTTACATCACACCGTTCTGGTGAAACAGAGGACACCACCATCGCTGATATCGCTGTGGCTACAAACTCTGGTCAAATCAAGACCGGTTCGATGAGCCGCACCGACCGTATGGCTAAGTATAACCAGCTTATCCGTATCGAAGAGCAGTTGGGAAATAACGCGGCTTACGGTTACAGAAAACTGAAATAGACGGGATTAATTATTGTTATTGAATAAATAATAATCGACATTAATGGGTATGAACAACCGTGATGGTTGGCCATGCCCATATTTTTTTATTTCCTTTTTTTTAACAACACTCTGTTAATTCTAATGTAATCGTTTGAAAATGAGAGGGTTAATTAATATAATACAACTAACAAACCTTGGTTAAGCGACTGATTATCAGCAACTTTATAAATCAAACCACGATATAACTTATCTGGAAATATATTTAGCACAGCTGAGCGTTGGAATACAATAACACTTCAGTACAATTATAAGAACTGGTATTTCTCTGCGACGGGAGTAAACTTGTTTACAAAACGAGGAAGTACAATTGAAAAAATTACCATTTCAGAAGTTCATCCCGAAAAATACATTCAGAATATCAGAAATAACGCAAATATGGTATTGCTGGGAGCAACCTACAGATTTGACTTTGGCAAGAGGCAGAAGAAGGTGAATCGCACATTGAATAATGACGGAGTGGAAAGAGGGGTAGATATTAACTATTAAATTTTTATTTTGGGAAAGATTAAACTTTGTTGGCAAATGGAAAGCACAGACTGTGGTCCAGCATGTCTGCAAATGGTCTGTGCATTTTATGGAAAATTCTCCATTTTCAATTAGTTTTGTGCCATTTCTCGACGGTTGTTTCCCCTTGATAATAGCACTCGTCAAAATATTCAAGCCATGAATCGAGCGTGGACTCTGTTATCTGACCTGAAACAATGTGGTCAATGATATATTTCCATGCATCAAGATAATAGTCGAGTTCGTCGCAACTGCCTCCGCAACTATAATTGACATATTCATCGCAAAAATCTTTCTTTTCTGCCAGGTCATTGATAAAATCTTCGCCAAGCGGCTCATTGCATAAGTCGGAAAACACTTCTTCGATTGGATATTCGCCATAAAGAATTGCCTGCGCCGCCGCCGTCAACGGCAACGGCTCCTCCGCCTCGTCAGTAGGGCAATTTTCACAACCGTCCTCCACAGTAAACCGAAACGTGTAATCGCCAGCTTCTATTCCCTTAATTTCTGCCCGAACCTCTGCCACTGCATCCTCATCTTCCACATCAAGAGCCTCCAGTTTCTCGGCAATGTCGCTCAGCTTTTTTGGAACGACATAATTGACCAACGTCACAAAGCCGTCAGGAAACGCCGCTTCGTATGCCAATTTGGAAGTTGTCATTCATTTTCAACGGCAAATTTAAAACCATTCAGTGCAGCCTATATGCAGAGAAGGCGCATTCTGTTGAAGAATGCGCCTTCTTTTTATTTATAAGTATATTTTTCTTACTTGCCTTGCAGGGCAGAGATGCTTTCCTTGAGGGTTGCAATCTTCGCCTCAGCGTCGGCTTGCTTTTTACGTTCCATTTCGATAACCTTGGCAGGAGCGTTGTTTACGAATTTCTCATTGCTGAGTTTCTTCAACACGCTCTGGAGGAATCCTTCCTGATACTTAAGGTCAGCCTCAAGCTTCTTCAGTTCTTCCTCAACGTTGATGTTGTTGCCAAGAGGCACGGCATATTCAGTTGTGCCTACCATAAACGCCGCTGCAGTGGCATCTTTTTCCGACACATTTGCGACTGCCGACAGATTTGCAAGCTTCTTGATGATCGATTCTACCGGCACATTGCCCTCACCCATCACCTGCAACTCAAGTTCTTCCTTGTTGGGAATGTTTCTGCAAGCGCACAGTGCGGATACCGGCGATGATGTCCTTTGCAACGTCCATATCAGCGATCGTCTGCTCGCTGAACGCGCCAGCCTTAGGCAGCAATGCTGTCATTACGCTCTCGCCGTCTTTGCGCTCGGCGATGTGTTGCCAAAGTTCTTCGGTGATAAACGGCATGAACGGGTGCAACAGACGGAGCAACGCATCGAAAAATCCGAGGGTCGCCTCATAAGTGGCACGGTCGACAGGCTTTCCATAGGCAGGCTTCACCATTTCAAGATACCACGAAGAGAATTCATCCCAGAACAGTTTGTAGACAGCCATCAACGCCTCCGACAAGCGGAACTTGCCAAACAAGTCGTCGACCTCGGCAAGCGTTTTGTTGAGCACTGCCTCAAACCATTTCACAGCAGTTTTGGCATACTCCGGCTGCTCGATGTCGGCAACCTCCCATCCTTTCACAAGGCGGAAAGCATTCCAAATCTTATTGTTGAAGTTGCGTCCCTGCTCACAAAGAGAGTCATCATACAGAATGTCGTTTCCGGCAGGCGCTGCAAGCATCAAGCCCATACGCACTCCGTCGGCGCCGAACTTCTCGATAAGCATCAACGGGTCAGGCGAGTTGCCAAGCGATTTCGACATCTTACGTCCCAACTTGTCGCGCACGATACCTGTGAAATACACATTGCGGAACGGCATATCGTTCTTGTATTCGTAGCCAGCCATAATCATACGTGCCACCCAGAAGAAGATGATATCCGGACCGGTAACGAGGTCGGCTGTTGGATAATAGTATTTTATTTCCTCATTGTCAGGATCAAGGATTCCGTTGAACAAAGAAATCGGCCACAACCAAGACGAGAACCAAGTGTCGAGCACGTCCTCATCCTGACGCAGGTCTTCAATCTTAAGCTCTTTGTTGCCTGTCTTTTCCTGAGCAAGGTGCAAAGCCTCCTCGACTGTCTCGGCAACCACATATCCGCCCTCCGGCAAGAAATATGCCGGGATGCGGTGTCCCCACCACAATTGGCGGGAGATACACCAATCCTTGATATTGGTCATCCAATGACGGTAAACGTTCTTGAACTTTGACGGATGGAACTTGATGTCGTCCTGCATCACAGCATCGAGAGCCGGCTTTGCAAGCGCGTCCATCTTAAGGAACCACTGCATCGACAGTTTCGGCTCGATCACAGAGTTTGTGCGTTCTGAGTGGCCCACCTTATTGGTGTAAGCCTCAACCTTCTCGAGCAGCCCTGCCTCGGCGAGATCTTTCTCAATCTGCTCGCGCACCGCAAAGCGGTCCATACCCACATAAAGTCCGGCAGCCTCGCTGATTGTTCCGTTGTCGTTGAAGATGTCGATGCTCTTCAAGTTGTGTTTCTCGCCGAGCATATAGTCGTTGACATCGTGAGCAGGAGTCACTTTCAAGCAACCCGTACCGAACTCAACATCGACATAGTCATCCTCAATCACAGGGATTTCACGTCCAACGAGAGGCACAATCACACGTTTGCCTTTAAGATGGGCGTTTTTCGGGTCGTTGGGATTGATACACATCGCCGTGTCGCCCATAATCGTTTCCGGACGTGTTGTGGCAACAATTGCATAGCCGTCCTCACCTACGATTTATAACGCAGGTAGTAGAGCTTGCCATGCTCTTCCTTGTAGACCACCTCCTCGTCGCTGAGAGCTGTCTGCGCCGCAGGATCCCAATTGACCATACGCACGCCACGGTAAATCAAGCCTTTGTTGAAAAGGTCGACAAACACGTGAAGCACACTCTTCGAGCGCACCTCGTCCATCGTAAACGCCGTGCGGCTCCAGTCGCACGAAGCGCCGAGTTTCTTCAGCTGCTCAAGGATGATGCCACCATGCTCCTCTTTCCATTCCCACGCATGTTTAAGAAACTCATCGCGTGTAAGGTCGGTCTTCTTTATACCTTTCGAAGCAAGACGCGCCACCACCTTCGCCTCCGTTGCAATCGACGCATGGTCGGTTCCCGGCACCCAGAGAGCGTTCTTGCCCTCCATCCGCGCGCGGCGGATAAGGATGTCTTGGATTGTATTGTTGAGCATGTGTCCCATATGGAGCACACCAGTGACATTTGGCGGCGGGATAACGATTGTATACGGCTCCCGGCTGTCGGGAGTCGACTTAAACAAGTCGTGTTTCAGCCAATATTCGTACCATTTTCCCTCTACTTCCTCAGGGCTGTACTTCGACGCTAATTCGTTCATATTGTCAATAATTTTCAATTTCTATATAAGATGTGCAAAGTTACTCATCTTCGCCGAGAATTTCGATAAAGATTGTTATTATTTCGATTTTTTTGTCCGGTTTTGTCATCCCATGACTAACTTTGTATGAGCAAAACATATTTATGATGAAAAAAGTAGCAAAGATTTTTGTTTGCGGCTTGGCAATGACAGCAGTTTGCATGGCATCTGCCGAAGCCCAGGATTTAAAAGATTTATTAAACGGCCTTGGAGATGTGGTAAAAGAGACCGTGGCACAAAACAAAACAGTGACCGTAGCCGAGCTCAAAGGCACATGGAAAACAACCGGGCCGGCATTGGTGCTGAAATCAGGCAACATTGCCCAGCAGGCTGGCGGTTCGGCTATGACCACTGCAGCCGAAGCCAAACTCAAGCCCTACTACAAAAAGTTGGGACTGCTCAACACTTCCTGTGTTTTCGACTCCGAAGGAAATTTCACGCTCACTGTGAAGAAGGCACCCATCAAGGGCAAACTCACAGCCAACAGCGACGGCACGTTTAAAATGCAACTGCTCTCAACCATCGCCGGACTCACCAACGACGAGCACTCTATGACGGTCTACGTTCAGAAAGTGGGCAACGAGATGTCAATTTCCATGGATGTTAAGAAACTGATGACGATTGTGCAGGCGGTGGCAAAGAAAGGCGACCTGAAGACAATCAACACCGTGACGTCGATGCTGTCGAACTACGACCACATCTGCATCGGCTTCCGCATGAAAAAATAGCTTCCACACAAGCTTCTATGAAAAGAGTTTCCCAACGGAGACTCTTTTTTCTTTTTTTTGCCTATCTTCGCACATACAAACTGACGGATATGAAAAAACTGATACTGCTCATCGTGCTTGCAGCCGCCGCTTACGGAGGCTATAAAATATGGATTTCCGACGGCGAGGTGCTGAACGACTACATTGGCAAAGAGAATGTGACGAAGGCCAAGGAACACCTGTCGGCGCTGACCGACAAGCCAGCGACTGCCGACACTGCCACAATTGCAGCCAACTGGTTTGCGACCGGACCTGCGGTCTACCTAAAGTCGGGCAATGCCGTGGGCAACCTCAGCGGGGAAGCCGTGGCCGCCATCGCCGAAAACCGACTGACACCCTACTATGAGCAACTGCAGCTCGATGACACTCATATTGAGTTTTCCGACGAAAACACCTTTGTCATCTTCGTGCGCGACGTGCCCGTGGAAGGACGCCTTGACAGGATTTCAGGCAACAGTTACAACCTTTCGCTCCACTCATCGCAGGTACGCATTCCGGCTGCCTACAGCAACCAGAAGGCTTATCTGCAGAAAGACGGCAACCGCATGACGCTCACCGTCGACGTCAAACAACTTATCGGATTGGTGTCGGCGGTTGCCGACAACGCCGACAACGCCACGTTTAAAATGGCTATGCGGCTGACACAACAATACGACAACGTGTGCTTAGGATTCCACTTCAAGCGCGCCGAGCATCCCGGCAAATGAGCTGCAGCGCCTGCCGCCGACGCTGATGTCGGTGGCTGACACAACAGACACCTCCACCTTGCCGTCGTCACCCACAGCATAACCGCTGCGGAGCAACGCATTTGTTGCCCAATGACTCAACGACGGGTCGCCGCAACGCAATGCCACCGACCTATGTCCGGCAGGCAGCACAGCGGCAAACTCTCCTGTCAGCATATCGAAGGTCACCGAGCGCGACAAACAGTTCATCCAACCGTCCCGAAAGCACCAAATCCTCCGTCTGCCCGTCAACGATTACGCCCCCTGGCAAAAGCAGCCACAAGCGGTCGCTGAGCGACAACGACAACGAGACGTCGTGCGACGACAGCAGTATGGCCTTGCCTTCGTTGTAAGCCAGACGGTGAAGCAGCTGCAACACGTCGACACGGCTTGCCACATCGAGAAACGAGGTAGGCTCATCGAGCAGGATTACGGGTGTCTGCTGCGCCACAGCGCGCGCAATCATCGCTTTCTGGCGCTCGCCGTCGGAAAGTTCAGCGACAAATTTTTCAGCCTTATGGCTTATTCCCACCGCCTCCATCGCCTCTGCCACAATCTCACGGTCGCTGCTGTCAAGACGCCCGAGAAATCCCGTGTGAGGCTGACGCCCGAGTCCCACAAGTTCCTCAACAGTCAATCCGCCGGCTTGAGTGCGGTCGGTCGACACGACGCTCACCATCTTGGCCAACTCCTTGCGGCTCATTGATTTCAACGATTTTCCATCGACAAGCACATCCCCCTGCAGCGGCCTCTGCGTCCCGGCAATGGTGCGCAGCAAGGTTGACTTGCCGGCACCGTTTGCGCCAAGCATACTCACAAGCTGTCCGCCGCAAAGCGACAGGCATGCGTCAGCCACCACAACATTTGTCTTCTTGTCCACAACATATCCGGCAGACACGTTTTTAATTTCGAGCAAGCGTTTCATCTCTGTCAGTTGAAATAGAATATCTTACGGCGGTTGATTATCACGTAAAGTATCACCGGCACACCGACAATCGGCGTGATTGCATTTATAGGAATCATACCATTGTCCATCGGCAACACACTCACCAGCGTGCACGCCATCGCCACAACCGCGCCGGCAAGGATAGCCACTGGAATCAACCGGTAGTGGTCGGACGTGCGGAGCAGCAGACGCGACACGTGGGGCACCACAAGTCCGATAAATCCTATGGGACCGCAGAATGCCGTGACAACAGCTGTAAGCAGTCCGGTGACCACAAGCAGCACATTGCGCGTGGAGCGAAGGTTGACGCCAAGGTTTTCAGCATAACGTCTGCCCAGCAGCAAGGCGTTGAGCGGCTTTATCAGCAGCAACGAGGCGGCAAGCCCCACAACCACAACAGCGGCAAACCGGCAATTGGCGAAGCGTGACTCCGGAGAAATTGCCAAGCCCCCATATCACAAACGAATGCACACCCTCTTCTGTGGCAAAGAAATTAAGCAACGAGATTGCCGACGAGGCGATATAACCTATCAAGATACCAACAATCAGCAGCATCGTGCTGCTCTTCACAATGTTCGACATCACGAGCAGCAAAGCCATCACAACCATCGCTCCCACAAATGCGCCGGTAAGCGTGGCTACATATCCGCCAGCGGCGACACCAAGTACAGTGGCGAACGAGCTGCCGAACGCAAGCATAGCGCATCCGGCACCCAGACTTGCCCCCGTGGAGATGCCAAGAATCGAGGGGTCGGCGAGCGTGTTGCCAAACAGGGTCTGCAACAGCAGTCCCGACACGGCAAGCGCACCTCCGGCAAGCGCAGCCGTGACGACAAGCGGCAGCCGACTTTCGAATATTATAAAATTCCACGGCTCATAGTCTGACGGACGACCGGTCAGAATGCGCCACACCTCAACAGCCGGCACATCGACTGTGCCCACAAGCAGAAGCGACAAAGCGAGAGCGACTATCGCAAAAACGAGCAAAGCCGTCACTATACGGAAACGTGCCATCTATCAATCCCCCATCGGTTTATAATATTGCAACGAGTAGTCAGGCAACAAGTCGGGATGAAACAGTTTCACGTATTCGCGAAGCAGACGCTCGGGGTGGAACGGTGTTTCCTCAAAAATCCCGCTTGTGGCGGAATCGACATAATAGACTCCATGATTGGAAACGCGCTGAAACGGTCGTTGTGCGGATAAAGCGCAAGCATTGACTTGCGGTCAAGCGTCTGTCCGTAGACGGTGACGAGCCAGAAGTCGGCTTTCTGAGCCCTGTCGAGCACCTGCGGAAAGTCGAGCGACAACGATCCAGTCGACTGGTCGGCAGCCCATGGATATGCTGCGCCGGCATCGGCATAAAGCGAAGCCTTGTAGCTTTTGCCTCCCGGCACATACCACACTCCGTTGATGGCATATTCTGAAATCACCGTGGGATGCTTGTCGGCTTTCTGAGCAACAGCCTTCACCGCGGCATAATCCTTAGCCACCTGCGCATAGACCTTCGCTGCCTGGCCGCTCTTGCCGAAGAGCAGTCCGATAAACTCAATCCAGCGTGCGCGGTTAAGGGGCGTGGACTCCATATAGTCTGCCATCTCAACAATAGGTATTCCCATATTGCCTATCGCTCCGTAACCGCTGTTCTGCATCGGAGACAGGAATATGGCCTCCGGCGCGGCGCTGACGATACGTTCAGTGGATGGCGACATCGACGAGCCGCAGTCGGATATCTTTCCGGATTTCAAACCGGCAACCACTTCGGGTGTCTTGAAATACTGTGCATCGAGCACTCCGACGATGGCATTTCCGCAGCCCAGATCCACAATCGGACGGGCATACACATCGCTGTAGACCACGGCCGAACGCAGCGGCACTTTTATCACCGTCGCATCGGGAAGCCCGTCGGGAAGCGGCTTGTCGCGTGGCACAAGCGCATAGCGGTGAAGAGTCTGTCCAGCCTTCCACGGATCGCGCACGGTCACCAGCGTATATCCGTCTTTCTCCTCTATGCCGAGCAGCTCCGACTCGATTTTTTTCTCTCTGCCGCATCCTGCCAGCACCAGCACCGCCAGCACCAGCACCAGCATAAATATCCTTGTTCTCATCGATTATAATTTTTCACTGATAAAAAAAAATAAGCAATACAAAGGTAGTCCAATGCCGACTACAAACAAAATATGCCTTTTGAAAATTTTACAATAAAAAACATCCCAGAAACTTCACAGCCTCCGAGATGCCAAAATTCACACATGAAACAAATCTTATTTTCTTGCACTTGTAATGCCTTTGTCAAGGACGGCCTCCGCCAAATGCAGTGCCTACTATACCGACACTGCCATACAATATAACGTATCGCCATCCATCGTAAAAAAACATTTACGTATGTCGAAATGTTCACTTTCCAAACAGAAATTACGCAACTCCTGCATTCAGCCATCAACACGAGTCATCACAAGCGAAGTTTCCGCCTGCGACGACACCGACATTGCCAGCAACAATGCTGGAACAACAAACATCCTTTTCATAATCAAAACTTAAAAATCCAAACCTAAAACCATTGTATCACCACAAAAGTAACACACACACCTTGCAAAAACAATACTTTTGATATTTTAACTGCGTTTTTACCGACAAATTGACAGTTTTGCACGAAAAACCCCGAAAAACTTCGCAGCCTCCCGGGGATCATCACACATAAAACAAATCAATATGAAATAAAATTCTTTTAATCTATTCGCTTATCAAACTATGCCAATTGCCGACAAAACATCTGGAATTTGCCAGAGAAGCTTTGCCTTAACATTGCATCTATTTTTCAAACCTCCTTTTTCAAAATCTATATATCCTACCTCTTTTCGACGGCAAATTTATCACTTTGTAAACACAATTCCAAATAAATCCAACAAAATGTCACATTTTATCGACAAAAGATTGTCTTTTTCCATTTTTAAAGATTTGGATTCGTTTTTTTAGATTTCAAAATCAGAGAAATCCGGAGTGCCGGCAAGCAAAGAGGCGTAAAAAAACCAGACGCGTATACACACAAAAAGAACCGTCATCGCAAGAATACGACAACGGAACTATTCGTTCTGCGTAACCCTATTAAAGTATTACTTATTGATAGAGTGAGAAACCGACAGACGTGCACGACCTTTAGCACGACGGCGAGCAAGCACCTTGCGTCCGTCGGCAGTCGACATTCTTAAACGGAAACCGTGTTTGTTCACTCTCTTTCTGTTCGAAGGTTGGAATGTTCTTTTCATTTTTGTATCTTATTTCGTTATTATTCAGTATTTCGGACTGCAAAAGTAACCATTAATTTCCTAAAAACAAAGCAATCAGTCCAAATATTTCAGAAATATTTTCACATTCTTCTGATTTTCAAACCGATACATTAGCGCAAACGGTCGCAATCGTGGATGATTTTATAGTCTTTTTGGATACGGCTCTTCGCCATCAGCGTGCAGGCAAGCGCAAGCACAGGCAGCGGAGCTGTCATCGTGAATCTCGGCTCAACAACCGCCATAAAATATCCGCCAGCCACAACGGCAATTTCCGCCAACATGAGCAGAACGCCTACAGAACACAGCATTTGCTGCATTTTCAGGTTTTTAAACTTAGTGATTGTGACAAGCAAAAACACTGCAATTGCGGCGGCAAGCACACGTGCCACCAAGACAGCGCCGCCCAATTCAACCACCGGCTGCGCAACACGCAACGGCTCGACCGCCGGGAATGCCGCCGCCAAAGCCATCGCTATCACTGAAATAAGCAGATAAACCGTCTGCCAACGTTGTAGTACCATATTCTGTTTTTCTGCAAATTTACTATTTCCTCCAAATCCTGACAACACCTCGCCAACTTTTGCAATGACTTATGGCAAGATTTTTGCTCTTTATTTGTATATTCGCAAATAAATTCAATATACGACAATGACCGACTTCCACAAAAAAAGCATTCAATCGCTGCTTTCCGAGAAACGCCTTGCTGAGGCGTTCGCCGAACTGCGACAGACGGCACAGACACTGCAAAACTGGCAATTGAACAACCGGCTCGACGAGCTGGAGGAGTCATACAAATATATGATCCGCTATGTTGCTGACGGATGCAACGACCCTCAACGCGAGGAAATCCACAACGGCATCACCGCAAAACTGATGGAGCTTGCCGACATTACCGAACAAGAGCTGACAGTGCAGAACTCGCCTAAACTATACTACGAGACGCTGCGCATGGAGCGCAAGTACCCCAGAAGTCTGGAGGCGCTGCTCGAGGCATACCGCGAATGTGCCGACAAGACAGCATTGTTCTACGAGCTGCCGGCAGACAAACGCGACAGTGACCAGGAGAGGACACTGCTAATGGAGAAAGAAAAAGCCGCCAACGCTGTTTTCAAGCATATATGGGTCACTTTCCCGTGACCGCCAACGAAGCCGGCACGCTCGACAAGCTGTTTGCCGACGCAGACGCCACGGCAGAAATAAAGGAATTGGCGATGGCGGCGACAATGCTCAGTCTGCTCGAGCACTACAGCGAGCACCTTCTGCTGTCGCTGCTCGACCTCTATGCCGCAAACGCTTTCAACGACGCATCGCTGTCAATGAAAGCGCTGTGCTGCGCGCTGATTGCCATGCACTGCCACCGCGAAACCATACAGCACTCAAGCGCCATCTCACTGCGTATTGCCAACATTGCCGACAGCGAGCGCGGACGCCGCGACATCATGACCGTGTTTCTGCAATTCATCCGCAGCCGCTCCACTGAGAGAATCAGTCAGAAGGTGCGCGACGAATTGGTGCCTAAACTGATGAAACTAAGTCCGGAGATGCGGCGCAAGATGCGCGACGGGTTTTCAGACGACATCGAAGAAATGGCAAAAAACCCCGACTGGCAGGAAATGCTCAACGAGTCGGGCATCACCGACAAGATGCAGGAGCTGAGCCGCATGCAGGCTGAAGGCAGCGACGTGTTTCTCAGCTCGTTCGCCAGGCTGAAGAGCTTTCCATTCTTCAACGACGTGGCGAATTGGTTTGTTCCGTTCACACCACGCCACTCGAGCATATTCCGCGTGTTTGCCGGCAACAGCGGCAGCATGTTGCTGTCGATGGTTGACCGCACAGGTGCATTCTGCGACAGCGACAAATTCTCATTCGCCCTGTCGGTAGCCACGATGCCCGACCAGCATCGCTCGATGATGATGGCACAATTCGACGAGCAGCAGGAGCAGGTCATCAACGAAATGGCAGGCAGTCTCCCCAACCCCGACAAACAGCGGGAGAACATCGCCAACAAATATGTGCAAAGCCTGTACCGCTTCTTCAACCTGTTTCGCAGCCGCAACGATTTCTACAACCCGTTCTCGACAAGGCTCAACCTTATTGACGTGCCGTTTGTCAGCGACGCCCTTTCCGACACAAAAAGCCTGCGGCTGATTGCCGAGTTTTATTTCAGCATGCAATGCTACACCGACGCGCTGTCGACATTCGGCAAAGTGTTGAAACAAGACTCGCCTACTGCCTCCGACTATCAGAAGACTGGCTACTGCCACGAGCAACTGAAACAATACGTGCTTGCCACCGCCGACTATGAGAAAGTCGAGCTGCTCAAGCCCAACGATGTGTGGACCCTCAAGCATCTGGCGCTTTGCTACAGGGCCGTAAACGATACGGAGAAAGCCATCGCCAACTACAAACGCGCGGAAGCGCTGCAGCCCGACAATGTGGCGCTTGCCAACAATATTGCCAACTGCCTGCTTGAAGGCGGACGGATTGAGGAGGCGTTGAAATACTTCTTCAAAGTGGACTATCTGGCATCAAAAGGCGAACGGACAATGCGCCCCATCGCCTGGTGTTCGTTCCTGATTGGAAACTACAGCCAAAGTGTGGACTACTACAACCGTATCATCGCCAAGCAGCCCGGTGCAAACGACTACATCAACCGCGGACATGCCCTGCTGTGCAGCGGACAGGTGAAAGACGCCGTGGCAAGCTACATGGACGCCGTTGACAAATCAGGCGGCAGCGAGGTGCTGAAAACCCTTGACGACGACCTCCACTACCTGCTCGACGCCGGTGTGGACAAACTCACCATCGCGCTGATATTCGACAAAATCCGATACAAAGGTTTGGGCACTTCGGAAAATATGTAGTAAATTTGCAAAAACATCAGTTATTATAAAAATATGAATTTCAAATCATTAATCATTCCATTATTATTTACAGCACCAATAATGACAAACGCTGAAAATATATTCTTTGAGGAATTCAAAACGACACACAACGTTGTGCCGTTCGACAGAATCGAGAAGAGTTTCTATGAGGAAGCAGTCGATTCAGGTATCAAACAAGCAGACCGCGAAATCGAGGTTATCGTCAACCAGCGCTCGCGCCCTACGTTTGAAAACACTATCGAGGCGCTTGAGAATGCCGGAGAGATGCTCAACCGCACGCTGCTCACATTCTATCCAATCCTGTCGGCCGACGGCGATGAGGAAATGAACCAGATTTCGCTGCGCATCGCCCCGAAACTGGCTGAACACAGCGCAAACATCTCTCTCAACGAGAAGTTGTGGCAACGCGTAAAGGAGGTCTACGAAAACCGCGACAAACTCGACCTCAACACTGAGCAGAAAACGCTGCTCAAAAACACCTACGACTCGTTTGCCCGCAGCGGTGCAAACCTTGAGGGCGCCGACCGCGACGCTTATCGCAAGCTTCAGGCGGAATTGTCGGAACTGACGCTCAAATTCGAGCAAACACGGTGAAATGCACTGCCGCGTATGAATTGTGGCTCACAAAAGACGACCTTGCGGGTCTGCCGGAAAGCACGGTGGAGGCTGCCGCTCTTGCCGCCAAGGAAAAAGGCAAAGAGGGTCAGTATCTTATCACGCTGCAACAGCCCACTTACATGGCGTTCATGAAATACTCCTCACGCCGCGACCTGCGCGAGAAGCTGTACAAGGCATACAACACGCAATGCGTCGGCGGAGAATTTGACAACACAAAAATCCTGAGCCGCATCGCCGAAGTGCGCTACGAGATCGCCAAACTGCTTGGCTACAACACGTATGCCGACTACAGCCTTGAGGACACCATGGCGCAAACTCCTGCCAACGTCTACAAATTGCTCAATCAACTGCGCGACGCCTACAAGCCGGCATGGAAAAAGGAGCTGAAAGAGCTGACCGACTATGCTCAGAAACTCGAAGGCAAGAAAATCCAGCTCCAGAACTGGGACTACTCATACTATGCCAACAAGCTGAAAAACGAGAAGTACTCTTACAATGACGAGGAACTCCGTCCTTACTTTGAGCTCAACAACGTAATCAAAGGTGTGTTCGGTCTTGCAACGCGTCTCTACGGCTTGCACTTCACCGAAAACCAGAACTATTCGGTATACCATCCGGAAGTGAAGTCGTTTGACGTGACCGACGCCGACGGCAACTTCGTCGGTGTGCTCTACACCGACTTCTTCCCACGCGACACCAAGCGTTCAGGCGCATGGATGACTGAATTCCGCCCGGAGCGCATCGTCGACGGCGTCAGCCAGCGTCCGCACGTAACTCTGACAATGAATTTCACAAAGCCTACAGAAACAAAGCCTTCCCTGCTTACGTTCTATGAGGTGGAAACGTTCATCCATGAGTTCGGACACGGCCTGCACAGCCTGCTCGCTCAGACTAAATATCAATCAATGTCGGGAACCAACGTGTACCGCGACTTTGTGGAAGTGCCGTCGCAATTCAACGAGAACTTCTTGACACAAAAAGAATTCCTCGACAGTTTTGCACGCCACTACCAGACAGGCGAGGCTATTCCTCAGGAACTTGTCGACAAGGTGATCAAGTCATCGCAATTCGGCGCGGCGTATGCCTGCCTCCGCCAGCTCAGCTTCGGCTACCTCGACATGGCATACCACACAACGACAGCGCCTGTGACCGACCCTATCGCGTTCGAACGCGAGGCGATGAAGCAAGTGCAGATGTTCCCGGCCGTTGACGGATGCATCATGGCACCGCAGTTCAACCACATCTTCTCTGGCGGTTATGCCGCAGGCTACTACAGCTACAAGTGGGCAGAGGTCATCGAAGCCGACGCTTTCCAATATTTCAAGGACAACGGCATCTTCAATCCTGAAATTGCCAAGTCATGGAAGGACAACGTGCTTAGCCGCGGCGGCACAGAAGCCCCTATGGTGCTCTACAAGCGTTTCCGCGGTCAGGAGCCTACAATCGACGCTCTGCTGATTCGCGACGGCATCAAGAAAGAAACTAAAAAGAAGAAATAATCAATATTTCTTCGCAATCCCACCAAAATGAAAAGGCGCCACAACGGCGCCTTTTCTATTTTGTTTTTCTGAACTACGTTTTCAATCCACCTCGCCGTCAAGCATTTTCTGACATCCGGCTTTCATGTCTCACGACAAATGCTCCACGCGCGACGTGTCCTTGCTGAACGTATAGCCGTTTGCCTGATGGGTGGCAAGCACAAGCACTTCGGCAATCTGCACATGCTCCGGCGCGTTGGCGGCATACAGCACCACGTCGGCTATGTCGTCGCCGTTGAGCGGATGGATGCCGGCATAGACGCTGTCGGCTTTCGACTTGTCGCCACGGAAACGCGTGACGCTAAAATTGGTTTCCACAAGTCCGGGCTTCACGTTGGTGACGCGCACACAGGTGTCGACAAGGTCGATGCGCAAGCCGTCGGAAAGAGCCTTCACAGCCGCCTTCGTGGCGCAATACACATTGCCTCCGGCATAAGCCTGGTCGCCCGCAACGCTGCCTATGTTGATTACGTGCCCGTGGTTGCGCTCCACCATGTGTGGCACAACGAGGCGCGTCATCGTAAGCAATCCCTTGATATTGGTGTCGATCATTGTTGACCATTCATCGATGTCGCCCTCAAATTCTTTGTCAAGGCCGAGAGCAAGCCCGGCGTTGTTGACCAGCACGTCAATGTCGCGCCAACGTCCAGTAAGGCTGTCGAGAGCCTCCTGCGCCGCCTTGCGGTCGCGCACGTCGAAAGCAAGCGTAGTCACCTCCACTCCTTCCAATTCAGCCTTCATAGCCTCCAACTTTTCCTTATTGCGCCCGGTCAGCACCAAATCGTAGCCGCTGCCGGCGAATTTACGGGCACAAGCCTCTCCGATTCCGCTCGTAGCCCCCGTTATCAATGCTATTCTGTTCATTGTTGTCTAAGTTGTTTTTTCAAGGCAAAATTAGCAATAATCAGTAAAAAATGGCACCAACCCGCATTTTTTAATTCTTTTGTTGCCCACCAGAGCCATTGCCGCCACCCTTCATCACGTCGTCGTTGATGATTGAGCGTTCCGTGCGTTTCACGTTTACATTCATACTGCCAAGCCTCCATGACAGGCTGACTCCGAAGCGGCATTCATAATCCTTGTAATGCGACAACTGCCGATAAGTGTCGGTGACAGTTGTGCTTGAATATTTTTTCCATGCCGAAAAGAAGTCGCTCGCAAAGAGAGATACCTCCATACGGTCTTCTTTGAGGAATGAGCGGTTGAGCGAAAGTCCGTAGAAATTATATGAGCCCGACCGACCTTGCAGCGAAATGTAGGGTGCGCCGTATCCGCCGTAAGCCGTAAAATCCAGCTTCCACGGCAAACGTTGCCGCAGTTGTGCATAAAGATTGCCACCGAAACCACTGTTACTTGAACCGAGTTCTTTGCTCCGCAAATCAACATAGCTGCCACTTGCCGACAACATGAAGCTTGTTTTATCAGTGATGTTCCAACTCATCCACACCGACAACGACGTGCGTTGCGTGCGCACATAGTTTCCATAAGTTGAGTTGCGCACGCCATCTTCGTCGACAAACGAATAGCCCGTCACGCCATTGTTGACAAAACTATAGCGCGCGTCGGCATTGAGGTTTACCTTCGAAGTGAAAATATTGTAACTCAAACTGATGCCATGGCTCTTCTCCGTCGACAAGTCCGGATTGCCGTAGCTGACATCGTTGGGCGTCGCCGAAATGCGGAACGGATTAAGAAAACTGATGCCCGGACGGTTCAAGCGCATATTGTAGCCGACGCGGATATTTGACATCTCCGAAAGCCCGTAGCTTATGGCCGCCGACGGCACCACATCGTCAAAATTCTTGCTGAAGTTGCGGTCGGGATGACGTTCATATTCCACGTTCATAAACGTATGCTCATAGCGCACACCCGTCTTGAACCCGAATTTCTGTATTTTCAGATTATAATCCGCATATGCCGCTACAATGTTCTGACGCTGGCTGTAGTCAACCGAACTGTCTTCGTCGCCCGGCAAGGAGCCGTCAACCTGCTCCAGCAGCAGCGTCTGGCTGTCGCTGGCATTTTTGCGCGCAATGAACTTCATTCCCGCATCCACATAATGGTGTTCATTGATGGGATTCACATAGTCAACCTGCACGGTGTGCTCCGCAGTGTGCGATTTGTTGTCCTGTCCCTGAGCGTATGTGATAAACGGCACCGATACCACATCGGAATACGTTGTTTCTGTCTGTGTCCGCTTCGGTGATTTGTCAAACTTATACGACACTGTCAGCAACTCGTCTTTCTTCTTGAACGAATGCTGATAGTCGACGCCTACCGAATGGCTGCCATATTTAAACAAGCTTTTGTCCAACGTATTGTAGGAATAGACCGGCACCTGTGCCGCATCAAGCATTACGAACGATGACGTGCCGTGGCTATTGTCGCGCCATGTGTAGAAATCATAACTGAACGTCACAAGATTGAGCGAGTCTGCCTCGTAACTGCCCGACAGCGATCCATAGTGCATCTGCGAGCGGCTGCCGTCAGCGCGGCTGACACTGCGTAATGTCTGTTTCACTCTTCCGTCGGAGTCATAGTCATCACGCTCATAGTCAGACGAAGAACTATTGTTGCGGCTTTCATAACTATACGAATAGTTGCCGCTCATCGTGAATTTCCCAACTTGGACCGAACCGTAGGCATAGGCCGACGGACCTTTGTTGCTGCCGGTCAGTCCGGCCGAAAGGTTATACCCCTGCATCCTTGAGCCCTGCGTGACGATGTTTATGATTCCGCCAACGCCCTCCGCGTCATATTTGGCACCGGGGTCGGTTATCACCTCTATCGACTTCACCGAACTTGCCGGCAGGCTGCGGAGCACCTCCTTCGGGTTGTTGCTCATCATCGTGTTTGGTTTGCCGTTGACATAGACCTTGAAATTCGACGAACCTTTCACCGTTATGTTGTCCTGACCGTCGACCGTCACCATAGGTACCTTGCGAAGCATCTGGATAGCCGTTTTCGACAACGCCTCGGGGTCGTCTTCAACGCGATATGTAATCTTGTCGATATCAGCCTTCACCAAAGGCTTCTGCGCCACCACGCTGACCTCTTCAAGCTCAACGCCGGAAACAAGCGCCACGCGTCCGAGGTTGCACACACGCGCCGAGTCGCCCACCGCAAATTCAATAGAACGTTGACGCATACCTGTGCCGCTTACCGTCAGCGTATAAACTCCCGGCTCAGCCAGTTTCTCGTCAAACGCGCCGTCGACTCCGCTTATGCCGAGCGTCGGTTCTGTTCCTCCGCGCTTGTCTACACGAAGCGTGGCATACGGCACCGGCTCATTTTCCAACGAGTCGACAACCACTCCTACAACACTGAAATTTTTGGAATTACCTATCCCGACAAATACCGTCAGCAACAACAAGGCAACAAGAATCCGCTTCATCAAAATCTTTTGTTTTATATTATTATGAATTATTGCGCAAAGATAGTGCAAGGTGAGAGAAAAGCAAAACAAATTTATTTGATTTTGCGCTTCCGAACCGCAGCCTATCTTATCAAAAGATAGCGCAAGGTGGAAAAAAAGAGCTTGCTCAATTTTCTTTCCCGAACCACAGCCTATCTTTTGATCACTTGACCTCCTCCGAATAAATCCAAGCCAGATTATTGCCCATCACCGCAAAAACGCCAAACAAAACACCGCAAAAATTAGTTGCAGGCCACCACAAAAGTTAGCTGCAATACAAATCAATTCATAGCATTAAATATTCACTATATTATTGCTTACATACCGGCGTCAAAATCATACCGCCTGCTTGAAGGACTGAAATCCTACGACACGGCGGAGAACTGGCGGAACAATGCACCGAAAGCATCGCGCAACTCGCGTTTTTCCGCCAGCTGCTCGCTCAGTTGCTTCGCCTTCGAATAAATCGCCTCGGCAAAACTCGTATCACCGTTGCTCATCGCCGTTGCAAAGTCGCAGCCAAGAGAGGCTCCGGCATTGCTGTACTCATAAAGCGTCCATAAGCGGCAGGCGGCATCGTCGCCTCTTTCAGCACGACATTTTTCCACCGCCATAAGCACGGCGTTGTCCACATCCGCCATTGCGGGCAGGTCGCCCGAAGCACATGCCGTCTGTCGAAGAAGAGCAAACAATTGTGCGTCGCCTTCAAGCGTGTCAGCCTTCAGCGTGCGCTCACTCATTTCCTGCAAAATGGTTTTGTAAGTATTTTTCATTATCGGATTTATTGAGAGTTAGATTTATCGTACATTGCAAATATATTAATTCAAATCTATTTCATACAACAATTACAGCGTGCTTTTTTGTTAAAATTACCTAATTCAACACTCTTTTACCCAATGGTTTCATCACCTCGCCACGCCTTCTGATTAAAGATTGTTAATTACGCATCACGCGTCTTGGTCTATGCCGGAAACGTTGTAATTTTACTATTTAAAATGCTTATGAATATGAAGAATGCTATAATCGTAGGCGCCACTTCGGGTATCGGTCTTGAGGTGGCACGCATAATGCGGAGCGAGGGCGTCAACATAGGGGTGGCTGGCCGCAGAGAGGACAGGCTGCGCAAGTTTGCCGAAGAAGGTGGCAACGTTGTGTGGCAACGCATCGATGTAACCGATGAAAATGCAGGTGAGCAACTCGTCGGCCTGGCGGAGCGAATGGGCGGCGTCGACACGATTCTGCTTGTTGCCGGAATAGGAAGCCAGAACCGCGACCTCGACCCGGGCATAGAAATCGCAACGGCAGAAACAAACGTTGTGGGATTCACCCGTATGATCGATGCGGCATTCAACTATCTGAAAAGCCATGGTGGCGGACACATCGGCGCCGTAAGCTCGATTGCCGGGACTAAAGGGCTGGGCATCGCTCCGGCATACTCTGCCACAAAACGCTTTCAAAACACCTACATACAATGCTTGGCGCAACTGTCGGCAATGACTCGCGCCAACATCACGTTCACCGACATCCGTCCGGGATTTGTCGACACCGACCTGCTGAGGTCGGGCAACTACCCGATGCTTATGCGCCCGGAAAAAACCGCACGGATGATTGTCGACGCCTTGCGCCGTAAAAAGCGTGTGGCGACAATCGACTGGCGCTACCGTTTGCTTGTGGCGGTATGGAGAATGATTCCCGACTGCATCTGGGAAAGAGCGGAAATTCAAACAAAACAATAAAATAATAGAAATGAAAAAACTTTTTGCAACAATCATCGTTGCGTCAACGGCTGCGGTGGGCTTTGCCGCCACTCCGTTGTGGATGCGCGATGTGAAAATCTCGCCCGACGGATCGCAGATTGCATTCTGCTACAAGGGCGACATCTACAAAGTTGCCTCTACTGGAGGCCCTGCCGTGCGGCTAACATCGCACGACTCATACGAGTCGGTGCCTGTATGGTCACCCGACGGAAAGCAGATTGCTTTTGCCAGCGACCGATACGGCAACAACGATGTGTTTATTATGAATGCCGACGGTGGTTCGGCAGTGCGTCTGACCACAAAGTCGGGAGGTGAAGCGCCTGAGGCTTTCTCGCCCGATGGAAAATATGTCTATTTCTCAGCCAACAATCAGAAACCTGCGGCAAGTGCGCTGTTCCCCGACGTGTTGCTCGAGCTGTACAAAGTGCCAGCCACTGGCGGACGCCAGGAGCAGGCTCTCCCTACTCCTGCCGAATGCCTGTCGTTTGCCAAAGACGGCAGCATGTTTGTATATCAAGACCGCAAGGGTTATGAAGACGTATGGCGCAAGCATCACACGTCGTCTGTGACACGCGACATCTGGGCATACAACACCAAAACCGGCAAGCACACCAACCTGACGGCTCATGCCGGAGAGGATTTGTGCCCGGCTTTGTCGGCCGACGGCAGCACGGTGTATTTCCTCAGTGAGCGCAATGGGGGCTCGATGAACGTATACTCTATGCCGCTCGCAAACCCGGCGGCATTGACAAAGATTTCCGACTTCATCACTCACCCGGTACGCTTTCTCAGCGTTGCCGACAACGGCACGATGTGCTACACCTACGACGGAGCCATCTACACTCAGCTAAACGGTGAGAAACCGGCGCTCGTCGACATCGACATTGTGCGCGACGACGTTGACCTTCCGTCAAGCCTGTCGTTCACAAACGGCGCTACTTCGGCAAGCGTGTCGCCCGATGGCAAGCAGGTGGCTTTCACCGTGCGCGGCAATGTGTTTGTGACATCGGTGGAATATGGCACAACAAAACAAATAACCAACACCGTGGAGGGCGAGGCCGACGTTGACTTCGGCGCCGACAACCGGTCGCTCGTATATGCCAGCGAACGCAACGGGCATTGGGGGCTTTACACGGCTCGCATAAAACGCTCCGACGACCTCAACTTCCCTAATGCAACTCTAATCGACGAGCAGCCGCTGCTCGCCGACTCTCTCGCCGACCGCCAGAATCCAAAATTCTCGCCCGACGGAAAAGAGGTGGCTTTCATCGAGGATGAATGCCGGCTTATGGTGGTCAACGTGGCCACTAAAGCTGTGAGGCAGGTGACCGACGGTTCGGAATGGTTTATGGGTGGCTTCAACTATGCCTGGTCGCCCGACGGAAAATGGTTCTCGCTTGAAATCATCGGCAACGGACACGACCCTTATTCCGACGTGGCTATCGTAAAGGCTGACGGATCGGAGAAGCCGGTAAACCTGACTGGCAGCGGATACTTCAGCTCGCAGCCAAGATGGGTGCTCGACGGAAACGCTGTGCTTTTCCTCACAGACCGCTACGGCATGCGCAGCCATGCTTCGTGGGGTTCGCTCAACGATGTGATGCTTGTGTTTATGAACAAGGACGCCTACGACAAATTCCGACTTAGCAAGGAGGATTACGAATTGCAGAAGGAATTGGAAAAGGAGCAGAAGAAAAATGCCGAAAAGGCTGACGCCGACAAGAAAAAAGGCAAAAAGAAAGACGACAAGAAGGCTGACAAGAAAGAAGAGAAAAAGACATTGACGTGCAACTTGACGGCATCGAGGACCGTATTGTGCGCATCACGCCAAACTCTTCCGAAATTGCCGATGCCATCGTCGATGCCGATGGAGAAAGCCTGTACTACCTGTCGGCTTTCGAGGAGGGTTACGACCTTTGGAAACTCGACTTGCGCAAAAAGAGCACGGAATGCTTGAAGAAACTCGACACGTCGTCGGCTCAGTTCGACGTGCAGAAAGACGGCAAGTGCATTTTCATTCTCGGCTCACGCATAATGCAGAAACTCACCGTGGCTTCCGACAAGATGGAACGCATAAGCTACAAGGCTGAGATGAAGATGGATTTGGCAAAGGAACGCGAATATATGTTTGACCACGTTTGCCGCCAGGAGGCCCGCCATTTCTACCGCACTGACATGCATGGTGTGGACTGGCCGATGATGACCGCTGCATACCGCAAATTCCTGCCTCACATCAACAACAACGCCGACTTTGCCGAGCTGCTCAGCGAAATGCTCGGTGAGCTAAACGTGTCGCACACGGGTGGCAGATACCGTGCCGGTGCCCGTGGAGAAGCTACAGCCAACTTGGGTCTGTTCTACGACCTTTCGTATGAGGGAAAGGGTGTGAAAATCGACGAGGTGATTGCCGGAGGTCCTTTCGACAACGCGTCTTCAAAGGTGAAGAAGGGATGCATTATCGAGAAAATCAACGGACAGGAAATTTCTGCCGACACCGACTTCTATGCGCTGCTCGCCGGGCTGACCGGAGAGAAGGTGCTAATTTCGCTTTCCGATGGCGGCAAGCAGTGGGACGAGGTGGTGAAACCTATCTCTGACGGCGCTTGCGGTGCTTTGCTCTACCGCCGATGGATCAAACAACGCGCCGCCGACGTGGACCGCTGGTCAAACGGCCGCTTGGGATACGTACATATCGAATCAATGGACGACAACAGTTTCCGTACAGTGTACTCTGACGTGCTTGGTAAATACAACAAGAAGGAGGGCATCGTGATCGACACCCGTTTCAATGGTGGCGGACGCCTTCACGAAGATATCGAAATTCTGTTCAGCGGAACAAAATATCTCACTCAGGTGTACCGCGGAAGAGAAGCGTGCGACATGCCGAGCCGCCGATGGAACAAACCTTCAATCATGGTGCAGGGCGAGGCCAACTATTCCAACGCTCACGGAACGCCTTGGGTATACAAACACATGCGTCTCGGCAAACTTGTCGGCGCTCCGGTGCCTGGCACCATGACAAGCGTTTGGTGGGAACGTCTGCAGGACTCTTCGCTGATTTTCGGCACTCCGGTCATCGGATACCGCACCGCGGAAGGAAATTACCTTGAGAACTCGCAACTGGAGCCCGACATCTATGTGCTGAACTCTCCTGAGGACGCTGCCAATGGTTTGGACGCACAACTGAAAGCTGCGGTCGACGAGCTTCTTCGCGAACTCGACGCAAAAAAATAAGCCCTAACACGGCTTGACTAAGACAAGCGGATGCGACACCTCTCGCATCCGCTTATCCTTTAATATTGCGAACGTTGCGACAAAAAAACCCCGTAAATGTTTGCCGTATGGAAAAATATGCGTACATTTGCACGCCATTACAGAAGTCGCCTTTACCAGCGGCGCGTAACTTTGTAATAATAAAAAAGATATAGAAATGAAAAAAGACATTCATCCATCAAACTATCGCGAGGTTGTTTTCAAAGATATGTCGAACGGCGAAACTTTCATCACTCGCTCGACTGTCGCTGCTAAGGAGACAATCGAAATCGACGGCGTTACTTACCCGCTCGTAAAACTCGAAATCACGAGTTCTTCTCACCCTTTCTTCACTGGTAAGCAGAAATTGGTCGACACAGCTGGCCGCGTAGACAAGTTCATGAGCCGCTACGGAAACCGTCTCAAGAAATAAGGTTCAGAAGAACATCAAAATATCCTCAAAACAAAACAACAAAGCAGGGACAGCCTCTTCGGCAGTCCCTGCTTTGTTGTCTAACGCACACTTATGCACACAAGATACCCTATCCGTAAGGTCTGGCTATTTTCATCATAAGCCAAGGTATGTTTTCAACGCCTCGACATATTCTTCAAAAGCCTTTCTTCCATCGTAAGTAATTGAGCATGTCGTCCTGGGACGCTTGCCCGACATTCCCTTCTCAATAGAAATATATCCCGCGGTAGACAGCTTTTCAAGCTGAACGCTGAGATTGCCGGCTGTAGATTCGGTTTTCTCCTTAAGATAAACGAAATCTGCCTCTTCAACATTCATCAGTATGGAAATTACAGCAAGACGGAGTTGCGAGTGCAGAAGCGGATTCAGTTCTTTCATTTTTCTTTTCGTGCCTTATGGTTGAGAATATGGCCAGGAATTATCATCATCGCCACAAACGCGATTATAAACAATGGCATATACCATGATGCATAAAGCTCTACATCCCCGGCGATGCATGCCTCCGTAAATAAGCCTGCAAACAATCCTATCGCACCTCCAACAATAAGCGTTGTCTCTTTGAAAACAATTCCCTGGGCAACCTCGGCGAAGGGAACGATTATCAGAGCGAACGCCAACATCATAGGCCATGCGTCAATTCCTTTGACAAGCAGAAATGCGAGGCAGATGGCTGTGGCGGCGATTGCACTGAAGCCTACTGTAGACCAAATGCGGGATGTGAGTGTGTCGGAATAATTTTTTACCCCTTTTTCAATCTGTTGTTTCTTTGCCTTTATCGGAGCAACAGTGCCTCCTATAATCCAGATAAGAAACCATAGCCAGTTCCACACAGGATTTTGTGTAATCACGAGGAGTATCCATATCAACGCTGAAACTGCAACTGTCAGGTAGCCAAACAGCAGCAAGATGCGTCCATCGCCAATATAGCGTTGCTTAGTGAGTGCTATCATCGAAGTTATCACTTCGAGACTTTCTTTTTCGGTGAGTTTTCTGTCTTCCATTTTATGAAAAATTTGATGGTTAATACTTGGTTTATAAAATAAACCATTTGGCTTTGAAAAAAGAGCGGTCTCGCCTGTCCGCCCTTGAGTCGAGTGCAAATTTAATTTGGTTTATATTATAAACCAAATTTTTCATAGAAAATTCATTGACAGTGCGCCTATTCCCAGCTTGTGTGGCAGAGGCGCACTGCAACCTTCTTCATCTATGCATCAACCTTATTCCACTATGATTTTCCGAACGTTTGACGGATTAGCGTTCAGAACAGGGCGCAAAATATATATTCCAGGCGTCAAGCCAGAGATTTCCGCTTCTTGCATATTCGTCCGTATGCAGACGCCCATAATATCAAAGACATCATAATTTGTGTCGCCATCGGAAACGACATCTTCTACACCACTGTCATCACCGACAACAAACGTTCCCTCAAACAACGAAATCAAGCCTTCCGTATCCGATGCCGCTCGGATTCTATAGCGGTAACTGCCGTCATCCAACGATGAGATATCAAAACCTATGCGTTTGGTTGCTGCCTCTCTATTTGCACTGGCTGTTCTTATACTCTTTATGAGTGAAAGAGTCTGCGACTTAACTACTTCTCCATTTTTAAAAGCCTCAAACTCATAGTAGTCGGCACTCTCATCCACTGGAAGCGTAAGCACTCGTTCGCGGCCCTCTGTATACACTTTCACAAAAGCCTCCACTGTCTCATCCTCGACAATCTCAAATTTATTCCAAGCTTCCGACGCTTCATAATACTTCTTGGCTCCAACCGGCACACGGATTCGCGGATTGCTCTTTGTTATAAACACATCATTCGGCAGCATTTTAGGCGGACAAATCCAATGTGCGGTCACTTCTGTCAGTGCTCCGTTCACAAATGTATATGCTCCAATATAAGAAACCGAACCTGGGATATCAATGGTCTTGAGTCCGTCAAGATACATCATGGAATTTCCGTAAAGCACTTGCAGCGACGGCGGAAAAACGAATTCAGTCAATTTCGGACACCCCTCCATCGCGCTGAAAAATCTCAATCGCGAATTTTCCGGGAATGTCACGGTCTGCAGTTCCATGCAATATTTAAAATCATCAACCACATATTTACAGAGGATGGGAAGGCTACCGAAACAACTTTCGAGTTGTTAAACGCGCCTTCAGTTCTGACCAACTTATATTCTTTCCCATTATAACTAACCGTTTCAGGCAATACTATATCTCCTGAATATTGTCCCTCGTTTGGTGGTAGCAGAACGGCTTTGTTGCCGCGCAATCGATACCGCAGTCCTGCAATATCGGCATAAATGGTTGCCTCTTCAACCGGCATCTCATCCAATGAGAAAAAACACCACGGCTTTGTCAATCTATAGGTGGGGAGGGAGCCTGACGGCACGTGTATCTCTACAGGTGTCGGACACATGGAGCCTTTATAATCCACATCGTTATAACCCGACAACTCCAAGATATTCAACGGAGTATTGACTGGTCTTTCCCACTTCAAAAACAAATCCTTGATATTCGTTGCAAGTGACAAATCTCCCATACGCCACACTGTCGACGGTATCACAAGATCTGCAAATGCTCCACAAATGCCCTCACGCCGATTTCCTGCAAACCTTCAGGCAGCCGGAAATGATCCGGGACTACCTGTCCTCTATTTTTGCAGAAGAACATAAACCCATAATCCTCTATCACTTTCAATTGTGAGTCTTCTTCTATTTCAATATCGTCAATTACTGCCGATTCGAATGCTCTTTTTTCTACCACTTCAACAGTTTTGGGTATAAACACCTTGTCCAATTCCATGCAGGCGGCAAACGCTCTCCTTCCTATCGACTTGACTGTATATTCTCTTCCGTCCACTTTTATAGACGACGGTATGATTATACGTCCTTGGTATGTAGAATTAAGTTCGTTTTTGGCAACTACCCTTGCTGCCATGGCTCCAGGGTCGAGAACGTAATATATCCCGTCAACACATATTACTCCATCATCGACCTGATCATCCAAGCCTCCTGTGCCGGTGACTTCAACATTTGTCTGATTTCCTTCTCTATCACAAAGCGCAGCCAGCATGTCGTCCGGTTTTTGCATTCTCCCGACTGCACAGTCACTTGCTTGTTCTTTTGAGTTCGGATTTACAGCTGCTGCCTCCATATAACAAGACAACATCAGCATCGCCAACAGCATTGCCGGCAATAGTCTTCTTCTGTGGTACTTACTGGTAATCATAATTACTTGTACTATGTGTTAAATGAAATCCTTAAAAGATTATTATGTCTAAGCAAAATATCCACTACGTTTACAAATTTATAGTCACAAACCACCTTTTACAAATGTTTTGTTGGTTAAAATTCATTAAATATGTTTTTAAACATACTTTTTCTATTCTTTATATCTCACTGAGACACAACGCAATGACAATGATATAAAAAACAATTACAGAATCAAGCAAACCGCTATCGAAGAGCGATTCCTTACGCACAACAAACATTGCGAGGGAGCATGTGGTTACCGACATGCCCCCTCGCAATATGTTTCGTGGATGCGTTACTCTCCCCACCTTTTCGGTTGCCATACGGAACCTTCGCGGAAGTGCTGGATGGGTAGGTCTTGAGTGGTGTAAACCACATAGAAGCGATTATGCCTTACCAATCCACCCTCGTAGAAAACCCAGCTTTTGCCTGACCGGTCGCCGGCATACCAGTTCCAATTCTTCTTATCCCAAAACTGGTTGAACTTGTTTTCTTCCGTTTCTGTGGCATTCATGCGCAGCTCACTTCCGCCAGTCGATGAGATAATCACGTCGTGGTTGTCGATATTGGCGAAACCTATGGCGGTAATCTTCTTCGACGGGTCGATGTCTACGCCCTCGTCATAGTACTTCACAAAAAGATAGTTGTTGTCGAGCGCTCCATCCATATCATGATCAGCATGCACGCCTCGCGGAATGTAGTATTTTCCACCGTTGAAGTCTTTGGCTGTTCCCTCTTGACAGAACACGGCATCCACGATGCCTAAGCATTTGTCGCTTGGCGCCAACGCATAATAGATATACTTGTCGTCATTGTCTGTAGCGTCTATATAATGATGGCAAGTCGGCTCGAATGCATATCCATTTTCACACGGAGCATTGGCGTTTGCCATGACTGGATAGTAAGTCAAGTAGTTGTTCTGATCGTTCGGGTCTTGCGCGACAAAGGGGGT
Organism: Bacteroidales bacterium; assembly: GCA_022009815.1. Classification (GTDB taxonomy): domain Bacteria; phylum Bacteroidota; class Bacteroidia; order Bacteroidales; family Muribaculaceae; genus Limisoma. The sequence goes on along the minus strand of CP091725.1, from coordinate 1,689,715 downwards.
TGGTTCTCCATTCTTATGCCCGTTCGAGCCGCTCTTGATCAGGATGTCTGCCAACACCAATCTCGACTTTGCCCGCTGCACCACCTGTTTAGAGTCAAGGTAGTCGTCTTTGGCGTTGAGCAACTCGCTGTAGTTGTTCAGCAGACGGGTGACTGCCTCAATGTCGGCTTCTGTTTTATCCGTAACCACTTGGTCGTAGGTAAACGCTATCTGGCCAACCAACTCTTCGATAGGATACAGACGGCAGAGGGTGTTGTCTTTATCATCGCTGCTCACGTTGTAGCCAATGAGCGCCCACTTACTGTCGGAACCGTCGGTATTGAAGCCGTCGAGCCACTTCTGCGGATCGTCGATGGCAAGGTCGCCTCCGGTAGAGGTTTGCAGGGACACTGCCTTGCTGGCTTTCTCATAGTTCTCGTTTTGGTAAGCCACGTCGAAATGTCCCTCCGCATAGTCGCTATGGGCATTCGCATAGATATCTTTCCACGTCTTGCCGGTGCTTGTTGGTTTGCTGCGCGAGAGGCTGCCCTGCGCGTCAAAGCCAACGCTATATTCATAAACGTTCTCCTGACGGCCGTAGATATAGATGTTGTAGCCGCCAAACGAGCCTTGCGTGATAATGTCGGTGCCCCAGTCGTCGTAGAATGCGGTCGTATTGATATTGTCAACGTTTAAAGCCTTGACGAAGGTGGGCGAAAGCAGTGCCAGCAGGGTCGGATCTTTCTTCTCCTGCTCAAAGGCCGACATGTTCATGCGCACCTCCGACATCTTCACGCGATACAGATTCAGATAGTATTCGTATGACTCGCTTGTGGAGAGGCTTCCGCTCACTCCAAGGTCAAACGAGCCTGTCCAGACATAGGAGGGCTTCTTTTTCAGCATAGAGGTCAATTGTCTTTCATATTCCGCGTCTCCCAGAAAATCCTTAATATCCTTCAATATGCCTTTTTCTGAAGATGTCAGACCTTTCTTTCGTGTCTTCTTAAACGATGCTCCCACATTGACCGACCAGTCCTCCATAGTCTTCTCGTAGCTGTCGCCCGAGAATTCAAGCATCGAGAACTGTTTGCGTGGTGTTGGCGGTCAGATACTCCTCGCCAAGCTTGCTGATTTGGTCATAAAGGAGCACGCTGCCAAGCGTGTTGCCTACCGGACCGTAGCAGCGGGTTCCCTTGCCCAACACTTCGCTGTAAACGGAGGTGATGGCATCTCCGGATTTTGTCGTGGCGCCTTTCTGTCGGAGCACCATCAACACGGTGCGTGCCTCCTCTGGAAACTCTTTGGGTATAATCTTTACCGGAATGACCACAAATGGCTTGTCGAGTGCTTTCTGCATTTGGGCAACGGCACACCACTTGCCGTCTTTGCGTTGCTCGCAGTTGAATTTAACGTACTCGTTCTGCGCTGTCTCTATGTCCACCATGCGCAAAACGCTCAACGGCAAGGCTCGACTGTCCTCGTCACCCTCTTCTATTATATGTATAAGCACACTGCCGGCCACATCATTTGTCCCTTGCGGCACATATTCTTCGATTCCTACCTCTCCTTTCAGGACTCCATCATCCTGGCATCCAGTCAAGCAAAATAGTCCACTTAGAATCGACAGCGATGCCACCGAATTTTTCAGATACTTTATTCGCATAATTTTGTTTTTTAGTATTGATAAATAGTGCGTGAAAGTATATAAAAAAAGCATCGGAGACGTGCTAAAACCACAAAATCAGGTGTCAATTCTACAATTCAGACGTTTTCGAACGGTTTGCGGCTACCTTCATCAAGTATTCGCTGGGCAAAGAGCCTGTGTATTTCTTGAAGCTTCTCAATGCAGTTTCTTTCGACCGGAAGCCAACGAGGAAGAAAGCGTCCTGCACACTCTTCACCTTGCCATCTTCCGCAATGCAACAGAAAGCCTGCACTCTGTGGCGGTTAATCAGATCGGCAAAGTTGACGTAGCCTGCCTCCTGTATGGCTTGGGCAAGATAACTGCGGTTGGTGCCCAACATCTGAGCCAGACTGGCAACGGTGAGGTCTGGGTTTTTCCACACTTTCTCCTCTTCAAGCAAATGGTTTAGCCGAATGACAAGAGGATTTCTTCTTCCTCCGACAGCGAGCTTGACTTTACAGGTTCTACTGGCAATTCGGTGGGACAATCCGATGGGATGCAAAAGCGGGCGAACAGTTCCTCATAAGTCACTATCATAGCCAGCGTGAGGCAAACAAACAGATGCACCACACTGACCGACGCACTGCGAGTCAGCATAAACACGGCATAGAGAGCGGAAATCAGCAGAATGATGTACGTATAATGCCTTATCCAACGCAAACGGACGCGGCTCTTCATCCAGTTATAGGGGATGACGTGGAGCAGCAGGGCGGATGGAAGAATGATTCCGAAAAGAAGAATAAGACGCCAATAGACATTCGGCTCGCCGATGTGGGCAAGCATATCGCCAAACGTCTGCAACTGACGGAGCTTAATTCCTGACAGATAAAAAATGACTCCAATTAATATGGCTGGCAACAACAGCATGAACAAACGCCGTGCATTTAGCCATCCCGGACGAATCACCTCTATAGGATATAAACAAAGCAGCGTCACCATAAGCAATCCACCAACCAAATTCACAGGCGGAAGTACTCCCGACGGCACCAACCGCCCGTCCACAAAGGCGCGGCTGGAGAACAACAACGCCAAAAACATCCATACAAAACTGAGGGTAAGCCGCGACCGGTCGCCATCGCACCGGCGCATCCATAGAATAAAAGCACATAAGGCAAACGCACACGAAGCACTGCCTAACACAAATTGCATTAGCGCCATTTTTCGGCTCCTCCTGTCGCCTGTAGTGAAGGTGTTAATTCATAGTTCATCATTTAGCTTCTTTTCAAGGCAAAGATAAGTATTTTTTCCAACGAAACAAGCTATCCCCAAGGGAAACCGCCGAAGTGCGGTTGTAGAAAGATGTTGCGTGGAGGAAAACCGCCGAAGAGCGGTTTAATCTGTTAGCACGGGGTTGGCTCGCCTACCCCGTGACACCGGCGGCACACGCAACTACCGCCGAAGAGCGGTTGTAGAAATACCATCGCCACATACATCGTCGCGGAGCGACGGCACTTTTCCGTAACCCGGTACACGGAGCGAAGCGGATGCGTGCCGGGATTCTGCGCATCCTTCCCATCTCGCGTGCCGGAGGTACGCCACTACCTATGGCGGGACGGCTGACTCAACTTGCTAAAATATTTCCCGTGATTTATACAACCGCTCTTCGGCGGTAGATTAATTCTCTCGGCTCTGCCCCCAGGTAGGCAAGCCAACCTGGGGCTATGATTATACAACCGTCCTTCGGCGGTTGCCTTAGTCATCAAATTGCCATCCCCGTTAATAAAACCGCCATCCATTGGCATGTGCCAACGTGCAGTGCATCAAAAAAAACCATTCTCCATTAGTATGCGCCAACGTGCGGTGCATCGCAAAAACCGCCGAAGTGCGGTTTCATATGTTAGCACGGGGTTGGCTCGCCTGCACCGTGACACCGGCAATGACGATAAAAAAAAAGCGCCCCTCGGATTGCTCCAAGGGGCGCTTCGTAAGGGGGCGGCTACCTACTCTCCCGGGTTACCAGTACCATCGGCGTGGCGGGGCTTAACTTCCCTGTTCGGAATGGGGAGGGGTGGAACCCCCGCGCTATGACCGCCTTACTTTTTCTCTTTTTATACGTCTCAGGGACTCTTGCGCCGCCTCCGCGGCGTCCCAGACGTTGTGCTTAAAAAAATCATTGATCGGAAGCAAACTCACTGTCGAGTCTGTATTTTTTTTGTCCCCGCCCGACTCCCCTTGCGGGAAGCCGGCGGCTCTGAAAGCTTTCGGGCAATTAGTACTGCTCGGCTTTGCCATCACTGACTTTACACCTGCAGCCTATCGACGTCGTCGTCTTCGACGGCCCTGTATGGAGATCTTATCTTGAGGTTGGCTTCGTGCTTAGATGCTTTCAGCACTTATCCGTCCCCGACGCGGCTACCCGGCCGTGCACCTGGCGGTACAACCGGCTCACCGGAGGTCAGTCCAACACGGTCCTCTCGTACTAGTGTCGGATCCCCGCAAATCTCCCGCGCCCACAACAGATAGAGACCGAACTGTCTCACGACGTTCTGAACCCAGCTCGCGTGCCACTTTAATAGGCGAACAGCCTAACCCTTGGGACCTTCTCCAGCCCCGGGATGTGACGAGCCGACATCGAGGTGCCAAACCACTCCGTCGATATGAGCTCTTGGGAGGGATCAGCCTGTTATCCCCGAGTACCTTTTTATCCTTTGAGCGACGGCCCTTCCATGCGGTACCGCCGGATCACTATGCTCTAGTTTCCTACCTGTTCGGATTGTCGTCCTCTCAGTCAAGCGCCCTTATGCCATTACACTCTGCGACCGGTTACCAATCGGTCTGAGGGGCACCTTTAGAAGCCTCCGTTACTCTTTTGGAGGCGACCACCCCAGTCAAACTACCCACCAAGCAGTGTCCTCGCTTTCCGCGAGTTAGAGACCAGATGCGCAAAGGTCCGTATTTCAACGTCGACTCCGCGAGGGCTGGCGCCCCCGCCTCGCTGTCTCCGGACTATCCTACACATCACGCACCCGGTCCCAATGCTAAGCTGCAGTAAAGGTTCACGGGGTCTTTTCGTCCCGTTGCGGGTAATCGGCATCTTCACCGATACTACAATTTCACCGAGCTCACCGTTGAGACAGTGTCCAGATCATTACACCATTCGTGCAGGTCGGAACTTACCCGACAAAGGAATTTCGCTACCTTAGGACCGTTATAGTTACGGCCGCCGTTTACCGGGGCTTCAATTCAAAGCTTCTCTTGCGATGACTTCTCCTCTTAACCTTCCGGCACCGGGCAGGTGTCAGGCTGTATACTTCATCTTTAAATTTCGCACAGCCCTGTGTTTTTGTTAAACAGTTGCCTGGACCTATTCTCTGCGCCCACATCGCTGTGGGACCCCTTATCCCGAAGTTACGAGGTCAATTTGCCTAGTTCCTTAACGGTGAATCTCTCGAGCGCCTTAGTATATTCTACCCGACCACGTGTGTCCGTTTCGGTACGGGTGTCGCCGACATATGTTTAGCGGTTTTTCTTGGGAGTCTGCTTACCCGCGCTGTCTGCTTGCCCGAAGGCTCGCAGTACTGTCAAGTTCAGCTCGAAGACCGGATTTGCCTGGCCTCCGAATACCTACACTCTTCAACGGACTATTCCGTCAGTCCGCGGCGGTGTCACTCCTCCGTCCCCGCTTCACTCCCGGCGACAGTAACGGAATCTTTACCGTTTCTTCCATCGGGTCCGCCTCGCGGCTGCCCCTTAGGTCCCGACTTACCCTGATCCGATTAGCGTTGATCAGGAAACCTTGGTCTTTCGGCGTGGAGGTTTCTCGCCTCCATTATCGTTACTTATACCTACATTTGCTTTTCCGTACGCTCCAGCCGGCATCGCCACCGACCTTCGACGCTGTACGGAATGCTCCCCTACCAATCACGCCCTAAGCGTGATTCCATGGCTTCGGTACCGGACTTATGCCCGATTATTATCCACGCGGGATCACTCGACTAGTGAGCTGTTACGCACTCTTTAAATGAATGGCTGCTTCCAAGCCAACATCCTAGCTGTCTATGCAATCCCACCTCGTTATTGTCTTCAACTTAGCCCGGATTTCGGGACCTTAGCCGATGGTCTGAGTTGTTCCTCTCTCGGACGCGGACCTTAGCACCCGCGCCCTTACTCCCGGATATGTCTGACGGCATTCGGAGTTTGTCAGGACTTGATAGGCGGTGAAGCCCTCGCATCCTATCAGTCGCTCTACCTCCGTCAGATTCTCTCCGAGGCTGCACCTAAATACATTTCGGGGAGTACGAGCTATCTCCAAGTTTGATTGGCCTTTCACTCCTACCCTCAGGTCATCCGAAAGCTTTTCAACGCTTACCGGTTCGGTCCTCCAGACAGTTTTACCTGTCCTTCAACCTGCCCAAGGGTAGATCACTTGGTTTCGCGTCCACCTCCGCTGACTCCGACGCCCTCTTCGGACTCGCTTTCGCTTCGGCTCCGGACATCCTTGTCCTTAACCTTGCCAACGACGGTGACTCGTAGGTTCATTATGCAAAAGGCACGCCGTCACGGCACTAAGCCGCTCCGACCGCTTGTAGGCATATGGTTTCAGGGTCTGTTGCACTCCTCTGTTCGAGGTTCTTTTCACCTTTCCCTCACGGTACTGGTTCGCTATCGGTCTCTCGTTAGTATTTAGCCTTACGGGATGGTCCCCGCTAATTCGCCCGGAATTCCTCGTGCTCCGGGTTACTCAGGTGCCGGCTGGAATCGCCGAACGCTTTCGCCTACGGGGCTGTCACCCGCTGTGGCCCGACTTTCCAGTCGGTTCGGCTAGCATTCGGTTCTTCGTGGCGCCGGTCCTATAACCCCGCACGGCGCATTGCTACGCCTGCGGTTTTGGGCTCTTCCGCGTTCGCTCGCCACTACTTGCGGAATCATTGTTATTTTCTCTTCCTATGGGTACTTAGATGTTTCAGTTCCCCACGTTCGCCCACGCGTTCGCGTGTGTCGAGGTCGAGCCTCGACGGGTTGCCCCATTCGGACATCTCCGGATCTCGGTGTATTTGCCACTCCCCGGAGCTTTTCGCAGCTTATCACGTCCTTCTTCGCCTTCGAGAGCCTAGGCATCCTCCATATGCCCTTCTTTGCTTTCTTTTATCTTTTCGCTCTTCGAGTTTTCACTCTTATGAGTTGTTTGCTCGTTCTGTTTCGTTTGCTTCCAATACGTCAATGATCTTTTGTGTGGAGAATAACGGATTCGAACCGTTGACCCCCTGCTTGCAAAGCAGGTGCTCTAGCCAGCTGAGCTAATCCCCCATGTTTTGACCGAGGTCAAAACTATAAGGTTGCGATAAATCGACTTCTATTTAGATGAATTCCGAGGGCCGAAACCCCTCGTCCTTGTCGCAGACGCCCTTGCGGGACATCCTCCGCTGCCGTCTTTCAAGGCCGTCAGCTCCAGAAAGGAGGTGTTCCAGCCGCACCTTCCGGTACGGCTACCTTGTTACGACTTAGCCCCAGTCACCAGTCTTACCCTTGACCGCTCCTTGCGGTTACGGCCTTCAGGCACTCCCGGCTCCCATGGCTTGACGGGCGGTGTGTACAAGGCCCGGGAACGTATTCACCGCGCCATGGCTGATGCGCGATTACTAGCGAATCCAGCTTCATGGAGTCGAGTTGCAGACTCCAATCCGAACTGAGACGTGTTTTCGGGTTCCGCTCCCTGTCGCCAGGTGGCTTCCCTCTGTTCCACGCCATTGTAACACGTGTGTCGCCCCGGACGTAAGGGCCGTGCTGATTTGACGTCATCCCCGCCTTCCTCGCGGCTTGCGCCGGCAGTCCGTCCAGAGTGCCCGACTCTACTCGCTGGCAACTGGACGCGGGGGTTGCGCTCGTTATGGCACTTAAGCCGACACCTCACGGCACGAGCTGACGACAACCATGCAGCACCTCGTCGGCCGCCATTGCTGGCCCATCCCTTTCAGGATGGTTCGCCCGACGTTTGAGCCCGGGTAAGGTTCCTCGCGTATCATCGAATTAAACCACATGTTCCTCCGCTTGTGCGGGCCCCCGTCAATTCCTTTGAGTTTCACCGTTGCCGGCGTACTCCCCAGGTGGAATACTTAACGCTTTCGCTTTACCACTCAGAGGTCGCCCTCCGAACAGTTAGTATTCATCGTTTACTGCGTGGACTACCAGGGTATCTAATCCTGTTCGATACCCACGCTTTCGAGCCTCAGCGTCAGTCGCGAGTTGGTATGCTGCCTTCGCAATCGGAGTTCTGCGTCATATCTATGCATTTCACCGCTACACAACGCATTCCGCATACCTCACTCGAACTCTAGCAAGACAGTTTCAACGGCAGGCCGGGGTTGAGCCCCGACATTTGACCGCTGACTTGCCTCGCAGCCTGCGCTCCCTTTAAACCCAATAAATCCGGATAACGCTCGCATCCTCCGTATTACCGCGGCTGCTGGCACGGAGTTAGCCGATGCTTATTCTTGCGGTACACTCATCCGGCGTCACGACGCCGCTTTGTTCCCGCACTAAAGAAGTTTACAAACCATAGATCCGTCTTCCTTCACGCGACTTGGCTGGTTCAGACTCTCGTCCATTGACCAATATTCCTCACTGCTGCCTCCCGTAGGAGTTTGGTCCGTGTCTCAGTACCAATGTGGGGGACCTTCCTCTCAGAACCCCTAGATATCGTGGGCTTGGTGGGCCGTTGCCCCGCCAACTACCTAATATCACGCATGCCCATCCTTCACCGATAATTCTTTTCATCCTCCGGGGATGCCCCCGGAGGACGTATGCGGTATTAGTCGGAATTTCTCCCGGTTATCCCCCTGTGAAGGGCAGGTTGCATACGCGTTACTCACCCGTGCGCCGGTCGCCGACAGAAGTGTTGCCACTCCCTCGCTGCCCCTCGACTTGCATGTGTTAAGCCTGTCGCTAGCGTTCATCCTGAGCCAGGATCAAACTCTCCGTTGTTTATCTTGTTCTTTTATTTTTTCTCTGTCATTCCGACAGCCAGACCAACAACCTCGGATCGTCCCGGCATCTGCGCTCTTTTTTCTCTTGACGGAGGGCTTCCGCCCTCTTCCTTCGTCTTGTCTCTTTATCGCATCATTTCAATGTTCTCTGCGCCGTTTCCTTTTCGGAAAGCGGTTACAAAGGTACTGCCTTTATTTTTAACCGCCAAATTTTTCGCGAACTTTTTTTCAAGTTTCTTTTTCAAGAACCCTGCGTCCGCGCCGGTCCGACGCCCTCCGGCATCACGCCAAAGCTTTACGACCACCGGTCTGTTTCGCTTTTGCGGTTGCAAAGGTACTGCCTTTTGCCTTTCCCACCAAACTTTTCAGCATCTTTTTTTGCCCATTTTTTCAACTTTTTTCACAACACATTGATTCTCCGTCACTTATTCCGGAAACTTTTTTCACCCCGTTTTCCTTCTTTTGCGACAGAAACAATTTTTCATAAAACGGATGGCGTGTAAGAGTGGCTGCCGACCCTATTATAACAAGTTTCATTCTTGCTCTTGTCATAGCCACATTCATACGGCGCAGGTCGGAAAGAAATCCAATTTTCCCGTCATCATTACTTCTGACAAGGCTAATAAAAACCACATCCCGCTCCTGCCCCTGGAAGCCATCGATTGTGTTTATTGCGATTTTTCCCTTCAACCGTCTCAAAACTTTTCTTTTTTTCGCATTCCGACGCAGCCACGACACCTGAGCTTTGTATGGCGAAATAACCGCAAAATCCAAATTCTCATCCTCGACACGCTTCTCTCCTATCCTTTTTATATACGCTTCAAGGCTGTCGAGCATAAATTCACCCTCATCAGGATTGACCCTTCCCCCTGTCGCCGACACATATTTTTCCGAAAAATCCATTTCCGACGTGTCAAGCCATTCCACCGGCGAATCAAAATCAAGGATTCCCCGGCACTTCACCTCTTCCGCCGCCTGCAGACGTCCGCCATAGAACCAATCGGACGAAAACCTCATAATGGCCTCGTTCATCCTGTACTGCACAGTCAACAGTTCTACCGCCGACCGGCATTTATCAACAACCGACTCCATCAGCGACCGCGACAGTCCGGCACGTTCCGCCTCCACCGACTTCACCGTGGGCGGCAACTGGCAATGGTCGCCGGCAAAAATAACACGATCAGCCTTGCGGATGGCTATCCAACACGCCGCCTCAAGAGCCTGTCCTGCTTCGTCTATATATAAGGTGGTAAATCTGCGTCCTTTCAGCACCGCATTGTCGCTTCCGACCAACGTAGAAGCCACCACGCGGGCACTCTCAAATCTCCACTTGAATCTTCACCTCAAGCTCCACCGCCCTACGGCGAAGATTGTGCAGACGGTTGGACAACGCCGAGGCGTCAGCGCGCGACATACGCCTTCTTCCAGCCGACACCTCACGGATAGCCTTGCGCACTCCCCACAGCTCAGGATAGTCGGGATGTGCCTCAAACTGACGCTCATACGTAGCCGACAAGACCTTATCGTCGACGCGCGCAGGATTTCCCACACGCAGCACCGGCACCCCACGGTCTATAAGTTTTCCACAAATCCAATCAACCGCCGCATTGCTCTGCGCACACACCATCACCTGCGGCTCGCGGCGCAGCGTCTCATAAACAGCCTCAACCAGCGTGGTGGTTTTTCCCGTGCCAGGAGGCCCATGCACAACCATCACATCACGGCAGCACAAAGTCTTGTTGACAGCCCGCTGCTGACTCGCGTTCAGCCACGGGAACGTCATCGGCTGCAATTCACGAAAACCCGGAGCGACAAAGCCGCACAACACATCACGCAATTCAGCCAACCGCGAACCTTTAGCCGCAGCCACATCATCCAGCGCCTCGCGCATCGCCGCAAACGACGTTTCATCGAAAGCGAGATCCACCCCAAGACGGGCAACGCCGTCTATTTCTTTAAGCGCCGATGTCGACGGCAGGACAACAGCCATGTGGCCGCCATCGCAGAAACTTACCATTGCCGGGAAATTCCTATAAATTATCTTTCCGTCAAGAGCCTCATAAAAGAATCTGACCTGACGGCCGTATTCAAACGCACTGTCGACATCGTCTGCCACCTCGTCTCTTGCTACTTCAACGACAAAGCGATTGAGCGAATTGTAATAACTGCGCCCAAGCCTCACAGGAAACCAGCACTGGCCACGCGCAACACGGCGCATCTCACCCTGCTCGCCCGACAAGCGTTCAAATTCCGACTTCTCATATTCATACTCCATACGCAACAAATCGCGCTGTCGTTGGAAATGATGTTCTATACTTCCTTTATTGTCCATAATGCGCCACAAAAGTAGTCAAGAATCAGAAAAATGGTGTAACTTCGTAGAAAAATTCAGACATTTATATGAAAAAACTACTTCTCTCCTTTTTGGCAATAAGCATGTCGGCATTAGTAGCGCAAGCCTTCTCCATTGAGGCTTTGCGATTCCACTGCGCCGACGACACCACAAAAATCAATCAGATACTTCATGAAGCGGTTTCTAATACATCTCTGAAATCAGCAGGCAGCTACATGTCGTTTTTCGCCGACAAACTGCTCGGCACTCCATACGTGGCACACACTCTCGAAGGCGACCGCGAGTATCTCTCTATCAACGTAGACCAGCTCGACTGCACCACTTTCGTCGAGACGCTTGCCGCCCTTACTAAAGCCGCCAAAGCGAAATCCCCGTCATGGTATGCCTACGCATCCGCACTCGAAAGCATCCGCTACCACTCCGGACACATCGACGGTTACGCCTCGCGCCTCCACTACATCAGCGCATGGATTATCGAAAACGCCAACCGCGGCAACTTCACGGAAATCACGTCAAGCCTTCCGCACAGCGAATACCTCACAAACAATCAACTACATGTCGACACACCGCGACAACTACCCCGCGCTCGCCGACAGCGCCACCTTTGAAGGCATCCGGAATCTTGAAGCCGGCTACAACCGCCACATGTATCCATACATAAACAAGCGCAACCTCTACAAAAAAGATTTGTTTGCCGACCTGCGCGACGGCGACATCGTCTGCCTGACCACAAAAATCGACGGACTCGACGTGTCGCACCTCGGCATTGTGCGATTTGTAAAGGGCAAGCCCCACCTGCTCCATGCGTCGTCGACGGCAAAAAAGGTAATTGTAGACAAAGACGACCTTTTCGAAATGCTGAAGCTTTCGCGCAATGTCACTGGAATCCGCGTGGTAAGGCTCACCGACGACTCTTTCTAAAAGAAACGAAAAGATGGCTGGCAACCTTTCGGCTGTCAGCCCTCTTCATATCAAAGACTGATGATTATGCTTATTTGATTTCAATGTCGCGCGTCAGTTTCGGAAGATTCTCCTTGCTGAGTTTTGGCAACGTGATGTCGAGCACTCCGTTTTCCACAGCAGCACCGATTTTCTCCTTGTCCACATCGTCAGGCAAAATCATTGTCTGCTCAAATTTTGAGTAAGAGAATTCGCGGCGCAAATATTTGCGGTCCTTCTTCTCCTCCTTATTGTCGGTTTTCTTCTCCATTGAGATTACAAGATTGTTGTCCTCATCAATATGAATATTGAAGTCTTCCTTAGTCATGCCCGGGGCAGCCACCTCAACTTTATATTCTCTTTCGCTTTCGCTAACATTGATGGCAGGAGCCGTAGCGTTTGCTTTTTCCATCCACTCGTTGTCAAAAAAATCATTGAAGATACTTGGCAACCATGTCTGATTATTTCTTCTTACTGGCATCATAATTATTATCTCCTATTTTTTGATTAAAATTCATTTTTTCGAACCTCCTTCAGGTGTCGCCACCTTCGGAAGTTCGACCTGCAATCTTACAAAACCGATGCCAACCAGCTAAGCCTCAGCGAAGTGGACATTTTGGCCATTTCCACTGACAAAACTTCGCCACCGACTGCCACTATTTCGCCAACAGCAGTCAACGCATCTATGCAAAAACCTCGTTCCCTTGCACCGCACAAAGCTTTTTCATACATTTGCAAATCACATAAAAGACTTATGGAAAAAGGATATATACATATATACACCGGTAACGGCAAAGGCAAAACCACCGCCGCGTTCGGACTGGCGGCAAGAGCAATCTGCGCCGGCAAGAACGTGGCGGTATGCCAATTTGTAAAGTCGATGAAATACAGCGAGACCGGGCTTCTGCAGCTTCTCTCCAACGCGCCCGCCAGTTTCGGCAAGCTGAGAATCGAGCAGTGCGGCCACGGGTGCTGTCTAATCCGCAAACCCGGAAAAGCCGACATCGACTGCGCACTTTCCGGACTCGACAAATGCACTGAATGGATGCGCAGCGGAGAATGGGACGTTGTAGTCCTCGACGAGATAACAATCGCCATACACCTCGGACTCATATCAACCGAACAGGTAATAAACGCCATCAACAGCAAAGCCCCGTCAACCGAAATCGTAATAACCGGGCGCTATGCCCCGTCTGAATTAATCGGCATCGCCGACTTGGTGACAGACATGCAGGAGGTGAAACACTACTACTCCGCTGGCGTTCTGTCGCGCAAAGGAATCGATGTATAGAAAGCGACAGAACAGAGGAATACCTATAATTGCTTCAATAGAAAATATTGCTGCTTCGCAACACATTTTTGCCGTTTCGAATAAGGAGACGTTGTGTATAAAAACAAGCGATTGTACTTTTGCAGCATAATAATAAGTTCTCAGGCAACTTGTCCTTTGAACGAACCCATAAATTGAAGCATAAAATGAAAAAGTTTGGATTTAGACATTTGATGTACGGATGGCTTGCTGTCGTAGCCCTTGTGCTGACTTCATGCGACTCTGAAAATGTGACACCTATCAATGATAAAACTTTGCCAGAGGCCATTGCCAAAGATTTCCACGAACGCTGCGAGGACTACACCATCAAACGCGTTTACACAGGTCCAGAGCCTTACTCCGACAGTGGAGCAATTGAAACGTTTGTCACCTCTGAGGACAACGCGGGGAATGAGTGCGTGGTCGTATACGTTGACAATGCGTGGAACCGCACCGTGCGGATGCTCTCTGACATTGACCAGTTACCCAGCTCGGTGCGATACCGGCTGCTCACGATAAACCAGGAGGCCAGAAACGACGAATTCTGGGAAATCAAGGAAGTGACACAGGCCAGCATAAACGGGACATACTATATTCTCTGCTATCTGCAGGACTCCCCAAAGCTCAAGAATCTCGTCCACACACTTGTCATCGACAGCAAAGGAACGGTGGTCAAGGCATGCACATACAAACTGAACAACGCTGAATATATAGGTACGATTCCTGGCGATATGGAATGGATTACAGCGCACTACAAAGGCTCCGAAGTGCTTGGTTTTGTCAACGACAGCGGCGATGACAACTATCTCATCATGCACGACGGCGTGTTGAAGTCTGTATACTTCAGAGTATCACGCAAGGGCACGACTTGGAAAGAAACCTGCTACCCCTTGCCGAAAGGCACGACGGTACCAAGCAATGTATTGGATTCCTTACACGCTGACTACCCTGATTTCACCTATACCGAGGTCTCTATTCTTGAAACCCCAGACGGAATAGTCTACCTCTTTACCGATGGAAACAGATCCGACCGTTTAGGGCATTATGTTGAAGCAAGCTAAAGACTGAATGAAGTCGTCTGAAGATTTACCTTTATTTTTAAGGTGTTTTTGGACCTTGAATAGGGAGTGTAGCGAGCTACATGACCGATGAACGCGGGTATTTGCGCTTCGCGCGATTTCAACGTTAATGTCCGCCAAAGCCATTACTGGTCATGAATTTTCCGTGCATGCTATGCCCAAATTGCATTAATCAAAAATATGGCGAGCTGTTCTACAAGAGTTTGACACAATGTGATGACGAGAATAGAAAAATAAACTCATACCACTATTTTAATCTATAAAATCCCTTGTTCGGGCGTAATATCAAGGCCGGCGGCTTCGACAAGTTGCCGGTCTTTCTTCATTACCTCAGCCGGAATCCATTTACGCTCAACCCTGACGGTGCGCACGCGGCTCAGGCTACGTACCATGTCCATCGGGGCATAACGATTGCTTAGTTCCGCTTTTTTGAGACGTTCGCTCAAGTCGTAGTACCACTGCAATGCAATCATGCAGATGAAAGTCCATGCCTCAAGCGATTTTTCGTCTTGCATATAAGAATGGTCGGCCTCGATGACATTTTTTTAAATGCATCAATAGCCTGCTCTACATCGCCACGAGTCTTATAGTCGAGGTAAACATGTTCGGCATCTTTCCCCGATGTAGACATTAGAGCTAATGTGCCGAACTGCAGTGACTTCACCTTGTATCCGTCCATTGTGTACTCTTCCTTTTCGGGGTCGAAAAACGCGTCGCATGTAGTCTTCCGACTCATCGCTGCGGTGTGCCTCGTCAAGGTAGAGAAACACTTCATGACCATCAATCTCAAAGCGCTTCCACCATATCGGCTTTTTGTGATAGAGGAATGCTCCATCAGCTCCGTCGTTGGTCCGCGAGGCGAATATGTTATAATCCAGACCTTTGGTAGAGCGCTTTAGCGCCATAGTGAACTTTATCCCCAATTTGTCAAGTTGCGCTATGTTTGAAGCCGATTGAAATCCTTTATCGATAATGGCAACACCATCGCGTATGCCCGAATCGGCGAGGCACACCTTAAATGCGCTGACATCCTTTATGCTGCCTGGCATCAAACGATAATATACGGGCAGATGCTTGGCGCAGTTGAAAATCCACATTATATTTACCGCAGTGTCGAACGTGCCGCGTTTTGTTTGTCAGTTGCGGATAATCCATGCAACGTGATGCCGAGAGCTGATCGGTGCCGTCAAAGATGATATTATCCAAAGGATCAATATAGCTGCGCATATACTCAGTTATTTTATCACGCTTTGTGCCCAAATCACGAAGAAATCCCGATAGCGCATTGGCCGACAAGCCCCTATTGCCAATCTTGTGCGACAGATAACTATCGGCAAAGTCTCCTGCAACGCGACGCATCGGCGACTGAAAACGCAACCTGCAGTACACCAACGCAATAATCCGTGACCAATCCTCATGGAACACTTGCTTTAGTCGGTCAATACAGTCGCTCTGCTCCGTCAGAATGTAGTCTGAGAGACCGAATTCCTTTACTTCTCCTATTTTTGGCTCAGCAATCACAGTCGACTTCCCTCCTTTAAGTTCCGCAATCTCACGTTCCATTATTCGCTTGCGCGACTCCTTAAAAGCCTCCATCCTCAGTTATAGAGCCAAGATATTTGCCTGTAATCTTGCGGGCGCGCTTTTTTTCTCCTTGTCATACACGCTTGAACACTCATACAACTTGTAGAGCGAATCGTTTACACGACGAAGTTCAGTTCCGGGGCGACGGAATTTTACTGCCCAATCAGGATGTGCCATACTCTTTTATATTACGCTAAGACGTAATACAAAGATACAACATTGTTTTGATTCTGCCAAACTTTTTTGCTTGAAAATCAAGCATCGAGGCGAAAAAATCGCCCCGATGCCATAATATTACGCCAATTTAAGGGATTTTATAGTTTAATAATGGGAAATATGTATGTAGTTATGAGCAAACTAAAGGATAGAATATCCACCGACAATAAACATATGATAAAATATATAATGAGAAAGATTGTATTATCACTATTTGCATTATGCTGTTTCTCGGCAGTAATGGCACAACAGAAGACACGCAGTCTGTCTGTAGAATTACTTGGTGCCCAAACTATTGCAGGCATCAACTACGACAGCAGATTCAATGGAAACTCTGGTTTAGGATACCGTGTGGGCATTGGCTATGGCTATGGAGACAATTCAGGTTTGTTCGACCAGAAAATCAATGGCGTTGGTGTTCCGTTGGAGCTAAACTATCTGCTCGGAAAGAAGAATAGCAAGTTGGAGTTGGGTTTCGGTGCGAGTCTTGGTGTATATCAAGTAAAGGAAACAATAGGATACGTCAAAGATACAGGGTGGTATCCAGGTGGGGAGAATACAGACGAAACTTCTCCTAAAATTGATTTTTACACTTCATCAAACTCAATTCGGTTATTTCTTCTTCGGCGACATCGGCTACCGCTATCAGCGCCCCAACGGCTTCATGTTTCGTGTAGGCGTTTCGCCGTCGTTCAACTTTGGCGACAAGTACGGACTCTGCAAGGCTGCTTTCTTCCCGTACATAGGCTTCGGTTGGTCGTTCTAAGCAGACCAGAACATTTTCAAACAATTTAAACAAATAAGCGTATGAAGAAACTATTGTTATGCTTGCTGGTAGGGGTAATGTCACTGACAAGCTGCGAATTGTCCGACCCTGATGGACTTGCCGACCCTATGAAGTGGAGCACAGTTCCGTCGGGCTTGAAGAACGGTGAACTGAAAGTGGAAGCCGAAGGAGGAAGCAGCCTGTTTGCCTGTAAAAACTACAAAAGTTTTTGGATTAGCAGCGTGAAGGAAGAAGGAAAATTCAAGGAAACACTTCATATAAAGAGTTTGACGGAGGCTGGTATCTCGTCAAGATAGGGGACAACGAACTAAAGGTTATTATCAATCGCAACGAAACGAACGCATCACGTTCCTTCACGGTTTGCGTGGAAGCAGGAAACGCCTTCGACGAATTCAAGTTCGTACAAGATGCAGCAAGACAATAATCTTGCAGCATCTCTATACAAAAAAGCGTGTATTCATAATGCGTCAATGTACATCATGAATACACGCTTTTTCATTATTTCTCCAGCCATTTCTTAAACAACGCCGTTTTTTCCTTGCTTATTACAATATTATCATCCTCGCAGCCTTTAAGCTTCACCATTAGTTTAGAACCGAAGTAAAAGCTGATTTTCCTGATGCCCTTAATGTTGGCGATATACTGTCGATTGAGACGGAAGAAACGGGCAGGGTCTAAAGCCTGCTCCAGGTCGTTCATGCTCATGGGCAGCGGATAGGATGTGCTGTCGACAGTAAACGCCGTGATTCGGTTGTCGCGCATATTGATGTAGCTTATGTCGTCGGCGCAGAGCATGCAGAGCTCGTCGCCTTTCGTGATTAGGAAGCGCTCACGGTATTGGCGTGTGTCGTTAAGCACGCCGTGCAGAGGTCTCTCTACGGCAGACTGTTGTGCATTGCGGTTAAGCTGCAGTTTGCCAATTGCGGCACGTAGCTCGTCTGCGTCAATCGGCTTCATCAGATAGTCGAGTCCGTTGTTCTTAATCGCCTCCATTGCATATTCGTCGTAAGCCGTGGTGAAGATCACGAACGACTGTGGCATCACCTTGCGGAACGCTTCAAACACGTCGCCGTCAGCAAGTCGGATGTCGGAGAAGATAAGGTCATAGTCGTTGTTGGCGGCAAGCTCCTCTGTCACCTCCGCCACACTTTTCAGCGGTCCATGCACGTCTATCGTGTCGTCAATATCCATAATGAGCCTTTTCAGACGTCTTGCGCTGAAATGGTCGTCTTCTATAATCAAAACCTTTTGCATCGTTCTTCTATTGTTTTCGTTTTATAATTGGCAGTCGCACTTCAAATGAATCTTTATGGGTTATGAACTCTGGCTCTGCCTCGCCCTCCAGTCGATAGCGTTGCTTCAAGTTGCTAATGCCTATGCCGTAAGACTCTACACTTTGGTCGTTGTTGTGGTTGGCGTATATGCGATTGTTCTTTATGACGAGCATGTCGCCCTGGCGACCAAGAGACACATGAAGTTCGATGCCGCTCTGCGGGCAGTTATGCTTCACGGCATTCTCGATGATAAGCTGCAGACTCAGCGAGAGGATGCATTCGTCGCGGTCGCCGTGCAAATCGTCAGCGTGCAAGACGATGGCGTTGTCGTAGCGCATGTTGAGCAGGCCGATGTACGACTTGATGAAGTCGGTGCCGTCAGCAAGGGTTATATACTCCTTGTCGATATGCTGAAGTATGTAGCGGTAGATATGTGAGAGTTTCACGACATAGTCCTCAGCCATCTTCGGGTTTTCCCCTATCATTCCAGCAAGTGAACTAAAACTGTTGAACACGAAATGTGGGTCCAACTGCAGCATAAGGTATCGCTTCTGTAAGGCGAGGTTCT
Organism: Bacteroidales bacterium; assembly: GCA_022009815.1. Lineage (GTDB taxonomy): Bacteria > Bacteroidota > Bacteroidia > Bacteroidales > Muribaculaceae > Limisoma. The sequence continues at coordinate 1,671,020 of CP091725.1, read as the reverse complement.
CCTTGCCTTTCAGAACAATCATGTCGGAGAAGTGCATCGAAAGGTGGATGAGTGCTACAAGACTCGCTATCAGTCCGAATAGAAAAGACGTTCCCCATATATCCTGCATCATAAGTTTAGGTGCTACAAGGCTCAGCAGCAGTTCGCAGCCACCAGCAATAAGCAGATTGAAGCCCAACACCACCAGTCCGTTCTGCACGAACACACGGTGGCTCTGCCCTTCGCGCCAAAAGCGCCGCTGTCTGAACAGCCATCGGTTGAGATACAAACTCGAAAGCGAGAACAAACCGCAGAGTGCAAAGTCGACAAGCAACTCAGGATACAGTCCGTTTACCGACTGTAGGAAGTCGGGCAGGTCTACCAATAACCAGATGATATCGTACAGGAAGAAGAAGATAAGCGAGTAGACAAGCCACTCAAGGAAAGAGTTCTTGGATTTATGCATAATATATAATAAAATGATTATCCTTGCTCCAACAAGTTCTTGTCTGTCAAGAAATCCAAGAGTCCGACAGTCAACACACCGAGTTCGTCCTCCTTGCGATGAATGTCATCACCAACAATGACAATCTTACGAAAGTGGTCATTGATTGACAATAAAGGACGTCGCTCTTGTTGTTCCTTTTCTGGCGTAGGCATGTGAAAAGCCGATTGGATATACACTCTGTATGGAGGGCGGTTCACCACAAAGTCTACCTCCAACTGTTTTCTGACAAACTTACCGTTCTCATCCTTGCCACCAAGTTCAACCAATCCTACGTCCACATTATATCCACGACTGCGAAGCTCATTATAGATAATGTTTTCCATAATATGCGTTTCCTCTTGTTGGCGGTAGTTTAGAATGGCTGCACGAATACCGATGTCTGCGAAATAGTATTTCGTCTCAGTCCCGATATATTTTCTGCCTTTCACATCATAGCGTAAGGCTTCTTCTATCAAGAAAGAATCTTTCAGATAGTCAATATATTGTTTTATAGTGTCTCTTTTTATGGTTACCCCTTGTGCAGATTGAAAGGTATTGGCTATTCTCGTTGGATTGGTTGACGAACCAATGCCCGAGGCAAGCACACGCACCAATTCCTTCATTCCTTCAGGATTACGCAGATGGTTGCGCTCAATTACGTCACGCAGATAGGTCGTTTCATACAGCCCACGCAAATCGTCTGTTTTCTTTTCTTCCGTTTCAAGCAAAGCTACCTGTGGCAGTCCTCCAAAAGTATAGTAATCCAACCAAGCTTTGCGTATATCTCCACCAATACCACTAAAGTATTCGTCAAAGGTGAGAGGCCAGATGCGTATCTCGTCCACCCTCTACCTCGGAACTCAGTCACAACATCACTTGACAGGAAACGAGAGTTTGAGCCTGACACATACACATCTACATTCCGCATGTGTGTCAAGCTAAGAATAACCTCCACAAATTCTTCTACCAACTGTACCTCGTCCAAGACTATATAATAAGGATTGCCATCATCCACAACCTTTGAATCTATATAGTCGAGCAAGGCATCAGGCTTTCTCAACCGTCTGTTTCGGAAATCATCAAGTTGTATTTCGATGATGTGACTATTAGTCACCCCATGTTCCAACAACCAGTTATGCCAGATATCAAACAGCAGGAAAGACTTTCCACATCGTCTGACACCAGTTATAATCTTCACAAGCCCGTTTCCACGTCCTGCAATAAGTTCATTCAAATATTTCTTACGTTCAAATATCATATTAGAGCACTATTTTTGATATTGGTATCATATTTTACACCGCAAAAATAATGGTTTTATCCCAAAATCCAGCACAATCAATGGAAAAGCTGCGTTTATCAAGCAAAAAAACAGTAAAACGTAGCATCGTAAACTACACAAAAATGCTTTTTAGAACAAAGGGTATGACATGTAATCACACCCTACGTTCAAGGGAGTCGTTTCAACCGTACCCCTTTATGAATTTCGTCCTATAACTTCCATTCACCACATTATGGGGTCGGTTAAAAGCGTTCCAAAGCATTCAATGAAATTTTTCCGACCAAATGTTTTGGCATTTAAGAAATTGTGATTACCTTTGCGGTCGCTAATTGAATATTAACTTTTTAAACAAATTTAGAATGCATTTAAATTCTGAAGAAAAAAAGGCGATCTTCGAGAAGTACGGTAAGTCGAATACTGATACTGGGTCTGCAGAGTCTCAGATTGCATTATTTTCTATCCGTATCGCTCATTTGACTCAGCACTTGAAGTCAAATCACAAAGATCATAGTACTACTCGCGCTCTGAAGATGCTCGTTGGTAAGCGTCGTCGTCTGTTGGATTATCTGATCCGCACAGACATCAACCGCTACCGTGCAATCATCGCTAAAGAGGAGCTCGGAATCAGAAAGTAATTGTCTGCACAGCAGCAATTATGCAAGAGATTAAGGCTGTCCGCAATCGGGCAGCCTTTTTTGACGCCAATTTTTGCACGAAACATTGCTGTCAATTCACGGATTTTGAGTATTTTCGCAGTTAATATTCAACTATTAAGAAAGCTATCATGATCGACAAGGTTACAGTTAAGATTATAAACAAATCCAACAACGATTTGCCTCAATATTCCACACCAAGCGCCGCTGGCATGGACTTGCGGGCAAGCCTCAGCGAGGCGGTCACATTAAACCCGTTGGAACGGAAACTTATCCCAACAGGCATATTCATCGAACTGCCGGAAGGCTATGAGTGCCAGATACGTCCTCGCAGCGGACTGGCTCTGAAACACGGCATCTCCGTGCTCAACTCTCCCGGCACAATCGACGCCGACTATCGTGGCGAAATAGGCGTGATTCTTGCCAACCTGTCAAACGAACCGTTTGTTGTCAACCCGGGCGAGCGCATCTGCCAAATGGTTGTGGCCCGGTATTCCACCGTTGTCTGGCAAACTGCCGACTCCCTCTCCGACAGCGAACGCGGCGCCGGTGGCTTCGGACACACTGGCGTGAAATAGACTATTTTTAAACATACAAAATGAAAAAGCAACACGAAATATTCTTCTTGCAGTCTGCTTTGCGGCGGTGATACTGCCGATGCTTGCAGGAAAGCCGTCGGCCGCCGACAAGCGGAAGGCGGAATATGCGTTTATGGAGGCCATATCGAAAAAAGAGGCCGGCGACATCGACGCCGCATACGCTTTGCTGCGCCACGCCGTGACTCTCGACCCCGACAACCCGACCATAAACTACTACGTCGGTTTCACTATGCTGAATCTCGACCGGACAACAGACGAGGAAGTAGACTCCGCAACGGCTCTGATGAGAATCAACACGATTGAACGCCCCGGCGACTACTACGAAAACTACGTATACGCCATCCTCAACGCTTCGCTCAGCAACCATGCCGAAGCGACACGCGTGTTGGAGAACCTGGCAAAAAGATATCCGGCAAAGACCGAGCTGTTCCCTATGCTCGCAAAAAGTTATGCGGCACAAGGCAACTTCGACAAAGCCATCGCCACTATCGACAGCCTGGAGAAGACTGAGGGACGGACGGTGACCACCACTTCGATGAAGGTGAACTATCTTTTCAACACCGGCGACACGGCGGCAATCATAAGCAACGGCAAACTGCTGCTCCACGACGCGCCCAACAGCGCTGTGCCAAACGCTCTGATGGGCAACATCTTCGCGCAGCTGAACATGCCCGACAGCGCATTCGCCTACTACGACCGGGCGCTGCTCATCGAACCCGACTATGGATATGCAAATCTCCAGAAAGCATATCTATACAACAGTCTCGGCGACTCGACAAACTATGAGAAAGAAATTTCCGCAACCCTGCTCAACAAAAACATAGATGTCGACACGAAGGTGGACATTCTAACCGACTACATCCGCGACTGCATCCAGCAGGGCGACTCGTCGGCAAGAGTGGACAACATGTTTCGCACTATTTTGAACCAGCATCCGCACGAAGCGCAAATCAGACACCTGTTCAGCGACTATCTGTCGTTCAAAAAGGACTATAAGAATGCCGCCGAGCAACTGTCGTATGTGCTCGACATCGACCCGTCGGACCCAAAGAACTGGGAACGGCTCATCTGGCTCGAAATCTTCAACAACAATTACGACAAGGCAATCGAGTCGGGCAAAAAGCCGTTGAATACGCGCCCGACGAGCTGTCGCTATACCAGGCGCTCGGTTTCGCATATTTCAAAAAGGAGGACTACTCCAGCGCAATCGCCACCTACGACACTCTGCTTGTACGCAACAAGGACATACAGATGGTCGACGAGGCCGACATCCACACTTCTCTCGGCGACATATACCAGCAGATTGGCGACACGGCAAACGCCATAAAAAACTATGAGGCGGCGATAAACATAAACCCAAGCAACGCGCTGACCCTTAACAACTTCGCATATTTCCTATGCACACATAAGAAAGACCGCATCGACGACGCAGCCAGAATGGCGGAGATGGCGTTGGCGGCCGACCCCGACAACGACTCGTATCTCGACACCTACGCTTGGGTGCTGTTTCTGAAGCACGACTATAAAAAAGCGTTGGAATTCATTGAGAAAGCCGCCGAGCATCGCGATTCCGACACTGGCAACGCCGAACTTTGGGAACACTATGGCGACATCCTGTTTATGCTCGGAAAACCGGCGGAGGCTGTGGAGAAATGGAAAGAAGCTCTGAAAGACAACCCTGGGTCGAAACTGCTGAAAAAGAAAATTGAAAACAAAACTTACTTCTATGAATAAATCATCAATCATTATAGCGCTGCTTGCCGCAATCTTGGCGATGTCAACATCATGCCGGTCGGCTCAGAAGGCAATGGTGTCGGAAACACGCTCCGGCGAAATCGCGGAATCCGTAGAGGCGGATTGGAGCAATTCCGCCTTCAATCCTCTAACAGTCGCTGCCGCCGCGCCTGAATGGACCGACTTCTCCGCATCGGGCAACATCACGGTTTCCACAACAGGCAGCCTCAGCAGCGCAATCCAGATAAAAATGGTGCGCGGACGCTCCATTTCAATCTCAATCCGTCCGCTGTTCGGAATCGAGATGGGGAAACTGTTTGTCGACAAGGATTCTGTCACGCTGGTCGACAAATACCACAACATCTACGTGCGCGAGTCTGTAAGCCAGTTGCTCGGCAACGGCATCGGACTCTACGCCCTGCAGAATCTGCTGCTGTCGCGCCCGTTCGACCTTACAGACGGCACAATAAGCGCTTCCAACGCATACCATTTCTCAGCCACCGCGCCCGACAATGAGCGACGCTGGCAGATGCGCCCGGCAAAAGCAAACCAGCTGTTCGGATATTTCTTCGACATGATTGAAAACAACGTGAGCCGGTTCAACGTGACGCTCAACAACGGGCAGCAGTATGCAATGGACTTTTCCGCCTTCAAGCCCGTCGACGGTAAGGTTATCGCAACCAGCATCTCCGCCCATATAGAAATCGGCGGAACAAAGGTGGGAATGGACTTAAAATACACCAAATCCATCCGCTGGAACAGCGGTGTGACCGACTACATCAGAATCCCCGACGGCGCGCGGCGCTACTCTCTGGCTCAATTATTGAAATCCCTCTAAAATATAAATACGAAAAAAATGATGAAACGATTCCTTTGCATCGCAATCTCCGCCGCTGTCCTGCTTGGCGTTGTGGCTCAACAGCCGGCAATGACCGACATCAAAAAGCAGAAAAAGGAGGCGCAACAGGACATCAAAAAGACTTCCCAAAAGATAAAGGAAAATAAAAACGAGACGGCGAAAACGCTTGCCGACCTCAACCGCATAACGTCTGAAATCGATGCCAGCAACAAAAAAATTGCCGACCTCAATCTGCAGATTGCTGACATCAACGTGCGGATCCACGGTGTAAATCAGGAAATCGAGATGCTTGACTCTACTGTCGGCAGACTGCAGTCAAATTATCTGCGTGCAATAAAGAAAATCCGCATGCACAGGGTGTCCGGCAACAAAATGATGTTCCTGCTTTCTTCCGAATCGTTCCATCAGGCATACCGGCGCATGCGCTACCTCCGCGAGTTCTCAAGATGGAGAGAGGCGCAGACCCGACAAATCAAAGCGGCAAGACGTAAATTGGAACAGCAGAAACACCAGCTTGTGGCTCTGCAGAATGAACGAAGCAAAACCATAAACACGATAAACTCCACCAAACTTTCGCTCGAGGGAAAACGCGCGGAGCAAAACCGCATCGTGAAGCAACTCAGGGAGGAGAAAGGCGACCTGATGCAGATTCTGCAGGAACAGCAGCGCAAGCTCAACCAACTCGACCAGCAACTCAACCGACTCATAGAGGCGGAGCAGAGGGCTGCGGCGGAACGGGCGAGAGCCGAAGCGGAAAAACGCAGAAAGGCGGAAGAAGAGAAGGCACGCAAAGCCGAGGAAGCCCGCAAAGCCGAGGAGGCGCGGCTGAAGAAAGAGCGAGAGGAGCGAGAGGCGGAGCTGCGACGCAACAAGGAGCAGCAACGCCGTGAGGCTGAAAAGAAAAAGAAGGAAGAGCTGAAACGCAAGCAGAAGGAGCTCGAGAAAGAGCAGGAACGTCTGCGCAAGGAGCAGGAACGCATCGACAAGGAACGTGAAGAGGCGCGCAAACGCGAGGAGCAACGACGCTCACAGCCTGCCGAGTCTGACGAAGACATCCGCATGGACGGCAATTTCGAAAGCAACAAGGGCAAGTTGCCTGTTCCTGTGACGGGCAGCTACCGCATCGTAAAGCAGTTCGGACGCCACAAGCACCCTGTGCTTGAATATGTCACCATCGACTCTCCGGGCATCGAAATCGAAGCGGCGGCAAGTGCGGCGGCAAGATCTGTTTTTGCCGGAACGGTTACCAACATCTACAAGGTTGACAACGAATACAACTATGTTGTGCTTGTCAAGCACGGTTCATACACAACCGTATACGCCGGTCTGAAAACGCTCAACGTGAAGAAAGGCGACTCCGTAAAGGCGGGACAGTCGCTGGGTTCTTTGTTCCCCGATGTCAACGACACGTCGCACGCCGTGCTGCACTTCCAAGTGCGCAAAGGCACAACAAAACTCGACCCTCAAGCTTGGATAAAATAATGCTATGATTGAAATCCGACGATATTCAAACACCGACAAGCCCATCTGGGATGATTTCGTGAAACGGTCGAAAAACGCCACGTTTCTGCACCTGCGCGACTATATGGACTATCACGCAGACCGGTTTGCCGATTTCTCGCTGATGGCTTTCAACCATCACGGCAAATTGGCGGCGGTGCTGCCTGCCAACATCGTCGGCGACACGCTGCATTCCCACCAGGGGCTGACCTACGGCGGTTGGCTCACTCCCGTGAAGCATTTCACGGCGGTGACGATGCTTGAGGTGTGGGACGCGATGATGTCGTTTCTCAAAGAGAACGGCATCAGGACGCTTGTCTACAAAGCTATTCCCTACATCTACCACCGCTACCCTGCCGACGAGGATCTCTACGCTCTATTCCGACATGGCGCGCAGATTGCCGAATGCAACATTTCTACTGCCGTTGCGTTGGCAAATCCGGCAAAATACAACGAAACCCAGCGGCAGAACGTCAGAAAAGCCAACGAATATGGTCTATGCGTCGCTGAGGCTGACGATTTCTCCGAATTTTGGGACATTCTGACTTTCTGCCTCAAGGACCGCCACAATGCCTCGCCCGTACACTCTTTGGAAGAAATCACACTGCTCAAGAACAGATTTCCGCGCAACATACGCCTGTTCGGCGCATTTTCCGACAACCAGATGGTTGCCGGATGCGCAGTGTTCATCGACCATACGACGGCGCATCTGCAATACATTGCAAGCTCGCCCGACGGGATGCGGATGAATGCCATGGCACTAATCCACGACCACTTGATGCATAATGAATTCGCAGAAATGCGCTACTACGATTTAGGCACAAGCAACGAAAATCACGGGCTGGTGCTGAACAACGGACTGATTATTCAAATGTGGGTTTGGCGGACGCGGAATCGCCCATCAAATCTACAAAGTGGACATAAAGTGAGCGACAACCGCGTAAACATATCCAGCACCATTCTCCGCGCCATAAAGATGTTTGGGGGCGTGCAGGTGGTCAGCAACATCTGTTCGGTGGTGCTCAACAAACTTGTTGCCGTGTGGATTGGTCCGGCGGGAATGGGGATGTTCAGCATCTTCAACTCCGCCATCGACATGCTGCGCTCTGGCACGTCGCTCGGCCTGCGCACAAGTGCCGTGCGCGACATCGCAATGGCTCACGGTTCAGGCGACACCAAGGCTCTTAACCGCATTGTCGCCGTCGTGAGGCGGTGGGCGTGGTTCATCAGCATCTTCGGTGCAGTCACGACGATGGCGCTCGCACCGGCTTTGAGCCTATGGTCGTTCGGCTCTACCGCCCACCTATGGGACTTCGTGCTGCTGGCAAGCGTGCTGCTTTTCAACGGCTTTGCCAACAGTGAGCTTGCAATCCTGCAAGGCCTTGAGAAACTGAAGCGGCTTGCAAACGCATCGCTGCTCGGCACGGTCATGGGGCTTGTCCTGTCCATTCCGTTGTTCTACTGGCTGCGGATCGACAGCATCCTCTTCTCGTTGATTGTCTACCACGCCTCGCTGCTCGTCGCGGCTTTAATCTACCGCCACAAGGGCTCTGCGAAAGTGAAGGTTTCCAACAAGGAGGCTCTACGCGAAGGCTCGGCATTCGTAAAACTCGGTCTGCTGATGACGCTCAGCGAGTTTATCACCATGCTGTTCAACTACATCTTCTCGGCTTATCTCAACCGCGTTGCCGGCACGGAGATTGTAGGATTCTATCAAGCGGGTTATTCGCTTGTGGGACGCTATTTCGGATTGATTTTCACTGCAATCGGAATGGAGTACTACCCGCGCATCACGCGCGTTTGCCACAGCCGTCTGCGCACTCGCGTATTTGCCTCGCAGGAGGTCAACATCATGATGCTGTGTCTGTTGCCAATCATCTCCATTTTTCTGATTGCAAGGGAACTGATTGTGTCGATTCTCTATAGCGGGGAGTTCCGAGCCATCATCCCCTACATCTCGTTTGCAATCGTAGGCACTGTGATGAGAGCATATTCCTGGTTTCTTGCCATCGTTATCGTGGCGAGGGGCGACGGCAAAATCTACATTGTCACCGAGACGCTGTCGGTGCTCACGGGTTTTGCGCTCAACGTGGCGTGCTATCACCTGTGGGGACTTGCCGGACTCGGTGTGGCATTCTGCCTGTGGTATGCGGCATATTGTCTGATTGTCGGTGTCGTTTATTTCCGCAGCTACGGCTACTCGCTGTCGCGCCAATCTTCGCTGTTATCGCTCTTCACCCTGGCTTTCTGCGCGGCAATCGTGTTCCTTCTTAACGAAGGATGGCTGTGGGCAGCAATCGCAGCCACAGCCATCATATCCTTGTTTGCCGGCATCCGTCTGCGCCGGCTTGTCAGCCATCGTTAATTCTGCGTGAACGTGAAGTTCTGGTCGCTCGACCGCACGATGTCTTCCTGCGTATCCTGGTCATAAATGAGAACATGGAACGCCAGGTCGTATTTTCCTTTCGCCATGTGCAGCTCATCGTAAGGCATAAACAGGCGGAAGTCGCTGAAGCGCGTGCTGTCGTAGTTAGGCGTGAACGAATCCGGACAGCAAACCTGACCGCCCGTTGTGCCGTAATCGTTGTTGTAGTCCTTCAGGAAGTCGCCTCCCTCATATTTGAAATAAGCGACGCATTTTCCTTCACGTCCCTTCATTCCGTCAACCGTAAACTTCACGTGGATGAGCATTCCCTTCTTGCCGTTCTGCCATTGGTCGTAGTCGACCCACACATTCTCCACATTGCCCGAGAAGCGGCTGGCGCTGGCGTCCTGGGTGATGTCGATGCGCACTTCCTGCGAGCCCGACGTGATTTTCATATAGTCCGAACGGCTGCTGCTTGAGTTGTTTGCCTCGCAACGCAACGTGAACGATGTGCTTGTGCGGTTTTCCACCGAGCACCACGAAGGAATGCCCCAAGTGTCCCACGACGACACTCCGCTCACGGTGAATCGCTCTGTGCCGCCCGACGAGGAGAAGTTGGTGCTTACCGATGTCTTTCCGTCCACCTTCAGTGTGCCGTCCGAAACGTTGCCACTGCCGCTGTAGAGCGTAAAGTTCTGCTGATAGATACGGCTGCCGTTGCGCCACACCTCGAATCGGTATTGACCCGTCTGGTCGTAGGCGCCGCCGCCCGAACGGCCCCAACCGCCGATGCCGCAATAGTTCTCGCCCGGATCTACAGTCATTTCAAACGAGTTGGTATACCCGCTTGGCGATGTGCTGCCCGACATGAGCGTGCCGTCAGGCTTATAGATTTTGTATTTAAACGCCCAGTCCTGCGAACTTGAATATGTGCTCTTGTAATATATACGCGGCATCAGATAATGCACGTCGGCGGCACAAAGACGCTCGCCATAGGCATTAAGCACATTGTCGTCGATGTCTTCGTTGCGAAACGACACGCTTGTGATTGCAAACGAGTTTGTCCGCGATGAGGTCGACGGTGTTGACTGACGGCGCGACGGCTGCGTGCTGCTACTGCTACTGCTACTGCTGCGCTCTTTTATTTTTCTGTTGCAGGCTGCTATACGCGAGTCCAGATTGTTGGTCTTGGGCTTGTCGGGGCACGCTTTGGCTGCGGCAAAACGCTTCTTTGCCTCGGCATAGCGTCCTTGCTTATAAAGCGACTCTGCCTGTTGAAGATTCTTAGTGTAGCACTGTGCAAAGGCTTCGGTTCCCGTTCCGGCCATCAACAACACAGCAACCGCCACTACAAGGCGTAGTCTAAGCTGTTTGAATTTTGACATCATAGAAATTTCGTGTTAGTTTTTCTAAAGACAGTATTTTTGTATCATTTCCACAAAGTTAGTGTTTTGCAGGCACTTTTCCAATCCTTATTTGATGATTTTTTACTATCTTCGTACAATAAATTTCACTATTATGAAAAAAATACTGTTTTTAATAATGGCTCTAATCGCTTCTTCTCCTCTCGCCACGGCGAAAGACAAGACTGTCGAACTCTGCATTCTCGAGACTTCCGATGTGCATGGCAGTTTCTTCCCTTACGATTTCATCAACCGCACGCCTTGCAAGGGTAGTCTTGCCAGACTGTCAACCTACGTGAAACGTGAGCGCGAACGCTTCGGTGACAACCTGCTGCTGCTCGACAACGGCGACATTCTGCAGGGGCAACCAACCGTATACTACTACAATTTCATCGACACGGCTGCAACCCATGTGACGGCGGCGATGATGAACTATCTGCGCTACGATGCGGGAAACATGGGAAACCACGACATGGAGACTGGCCATGCGGTCTACGACCGTTGGATTCGCCAATGCAATTTCCCGATTCTCGGCGCAAACATCATCGACACTGCTTCGGGAAAACCGTATCTTCCACCCTACTCGGTTTTCAACCGCGACGGCGTGAAGGTGGCGGTGATAGGACTGCTGACGCCGTCAATCCCGGCTTGGCTGCCTGAAAACCTTTGGGCTGGTCTTCATTTCGACGACATCGAGGAGTCGGCTCGCAAATGGGTGAAGACGGTGCGCGAAAAAGAGAATCCGGATGTTGTGGTTGCCATCATCCACTCCGGACGCGACCATACCCACACAACGGGCAATTGGGTGGAGAATGCCTCTCAGCTGGTTGCCGAGCGCGTGCCAGGTATCGACATTGTGCTGTTCGGTCACGACCACCAGTTCTTCTGCGACTCGGTGAAAAACGCCGACGGCAACGAGGTGTGGATGCTGAACCCTGCAAACAAGGCGGAGAAGGTGGCTTCAGCCCACGTGTCGCTGACGCTGCGGAAAGGCAAAGTGGTGAAAAAAGAAATTTCCGGAAAATTGGTCGACATCAGCGCATTGCCTGTCGACGAGGATTTCATGGCGGAATTCAAGCCTCAATACGACACCGTCGACAAGTTTGTCAGCCAGAAAATCGGTTCTATCTCAAAGACAATATCCACTCGCGACGCATTCTTCGGTCCTTCCGAGTTTATCGACCTGACACACTCGCTGCAACTGGCGATTTCTGGCGCGGAGGTGTCGATGGCGGCGCCATTGTCGTTCGACTCGAGCATAAAGGAGGGCGACATCCTTGTGAGCGATATGTTCAAGCTCTACAAATATGAGAACATGCTCTACACGATGCGCCTGTCGGGTCGTGAAATCAAAAACTATCTGGAGATGTCCTACGACTTGTGGACAAACCGAATGACAAATGCCGACGACCACTTGCTGTTGCTGAAAGAAGTGCCTGGCAACGGCGATGACGGTGCGCGTGCGCTGTTCCAGAACTTCAGCTACAACTTCGACTCGGCTGCCGGAATTCGCTACACGGTCGACGTGACCAAGCCACGTGGCGAGAAAATCAACATCCTGTCAATGGCCGACGGAAGTGCGTTCGACATGGACAAGGACTATTCGGTGGCTGTGAATTCTTATCGAGGAAACGGTGGCGGCGGACTGCTGACCGAAGGTGCCGGAATTCCCGTCGAAAAACTGAACGACCGCATCATCAAGGCTACCGACAAGGATTTGCGATTCTATCTTATGGAGTACATCAAAAAAACGGGTGCGATATGCCCCACTACGCTCGACCTTTGGAAATTCATCCCTGAAGAGTGGACCGTTCCTGCCGCAAAGCGCGACTATAAACTGCTGTTCAAAGACTGACTCATCTCATTATCATAACCAAAGCGTGGCTGCATTTTTGTAGCCACGCTTTTTTGCTGCACAAGGCGCAACCAACCGCCGAAATCATATTCCTTGTTTTATACAACCGCTCTTCGGCGGTAGATTATTATTCCACGGCTGACCCCAGGTAGGCAAGCCAACCTGGGGCTATGATTATACAACCGCCCTTCGGCGGTTGCCATCGCCTTCTGATTGCCATCCCCATCGCAAAAACCGCCCCACATCGGCATGCGCCAATGGCGCGGTGCATCGCCATCGCAAAAACCGCCGAAGTGCGGTTATATATGTTAGCACGGGGTTGGCTCGCCTACCCCGTGACGCCATGAGCACACGCCACTACCGCCGAAGAGCGGTTGTATAAAAAAAAGAAATGGAACCCAGCATCACGCTGGATTCCATCCCTCAAAAAATCATATACTCCTTATTTTGTCAATTTCAAAACTGTGTTGTCATTGAACTTCAATACGTAGATGCCTTTCGCAAAGTCTGAAGCCTTGATTGTGGCCTTACCTGCAAATGCCTGCTCTGCCACTTTCTGACCTGCTACGTTGTAGACTGCCACTCTGGTTGCCTTCGGGCTCGACACCACGATATTGCCACCATTGACAAACGCCTTTGTTGCAGACACCGCCAAGTCGCTTACGCCTGCCTCGCTGTGCTGAGCTACGTAGAAACGTTTCATCATGCCAAACACTTCAACGTCGAAGTATGAAGATCTTACGTCTGTTCCTTCTGGCAATGCATTGACTGTCACTGTCATCTTGGCTGGCTCTGTGTCTGAACCGTTAGCGAATGACACTGTGTACCAGTCGCCTAAGCCTTCACCTGTCGCTGTAGCGAGGTTTTCACCTTTTGAGTTGACCAAGTTGTAGTAAGAATCAAGGTCAAACGTTTTGCTTTCGCCGGCTGGTTTTGCCTCAAACGCGTCTTCGTCGCTGCGCAACCAGCTGTAGGTAGCGTCAAACGATGCATACAGTCCGGCAGCTGCCGAGCCGTCTTCGAATGAAAGGGCTGTCGTATCAATCATCTTGCGTGTACCGCTGGCATCATTGAAAAATACGTAGACATTGTTTCCACTTCTTTCGGAGCCGAGTCAAACGCATTTACGAAGTCGAATTCCTCGCCTTCTGCAAGGTTGGCTGAGAATTGGATTACAATTGGATAGTCAACAAACAACTCTGCCTGTGTAGGAAGTCCATCAATTTCTCTCTCAAAATAGAAGACTGCCTTAGGATAAGATTTATCGTCCGCCTTATAAATCTCCGATGGAGAGCAGTAGCCTTCTGCCATTGCTGTGAACGAGCCGTCATCCTCCACTTTATAAACCGTTGCTTTCAGCTGCGATTTGTCGGTCAATTTACCGGCTGTGTAATAAACAACAGCATTTGCCGACGACAATGTGTAAGGTGCTGCCGGTTGCGGGATGAACATTCCCATACCTGTAACCTTCATTCCCTCTGTTTTAAGCAATTGGTTCCATGTAGCGTCTGAAGTGGCACCCATACCAAACACACCGTCTCTTGCCAATGTGAACTTCGCTTTTTTACTAACGAGACGGTTTAAGTCGTACATTGCCGCATCAAACGACAGATAACTATCTCCATTCCTAATCATCACAGAACCACCATATTGCACTGCATCATAAAGCTTGGCTGCATCCGAAGTCTTGCTGCCAATCTTGGTCACAAGCGATGGTGCGTCATATTGAGCGAAGCCGTATTCCGGAGCTTCAAGATTCTTCGACGAGGATGTTGTCTCGTTGCCTTCTTCGTCTGGATATGTCCATGTGCAAGATTCATAGGCTGGTGACACATTTGTCCACTCCAAAGAAGTCTTGTACGGTGCCAACGCCAGATTAAGCACATTGCCGCTTCCATCGCTAAGATTGTATCCTTCAAGAGAAAGGCCAATTGGGAATACTGCGTTTGGTGCAGTAACCGCTGCCGTTGGAGTGGCTTCGCCTACTTTAACGTCATCAAGCATCATTGACTCGCCGTTGATACCATAATAGCGGAATGCTATCTTGATGTTCTTGCCCACATATTTGCTGATATTGACGAGCATTGGGTGATATGGACGTACAAAGCTTCTACCGTCGTCCCACAACTCATCCACTGTATAGCTGCGTGCGTCATCAAGCACATCCCATACTTTTTCCCATGTCTTGCCATCGTCGGTAGTCACAAGTACCTCAAGAATATTGTTTACTGCTGTAAATTTCATTGTCGTCTCATCGAGCAGTGTGAAGCATGGGCTATAGCAAAGCTGGAATGTCAGGTAGTCACCAGTTTTTGGAGTGATTGCCTTGGTGATAAGCCACTCATCCTGCTGCTCTGCAAAGTTATAGGATCGGCTGTGAAATCTGCCATCGAAACCTGGACACGCTCTACATAAGTGCCGCTATAAGCGGATGTAAAGCCATCGCCTTTTGTCGCTTCCCACACGAGGCATGTGCCTTTGCCTTCTGGAGCAACGTGGGGCGGGTTGGTTTTCGACTCCTGCGACCAGCCTTCCGGAACCCATCCTCGAGAAGTCTGTCCTTCATACGACTCAAAGCCCTCAAAAAGAGTTGCGTTCTCGTCAGCTTTCATTACCGCCGGCGCGTTGATGCGAGATTTTGACTGTGCAATCTTGTCCGACGCCCTCAAACTGCGGTTAAGCACTTTGTACAAGTGTCCATCATTGCCTCTAACAAGGTCAATCGACGAACCGTCCTTCAACTGCTTGCTTGCAACGACATTCGACTTGTCGTTAGCCCGCAAAGTTACTGCTGTTTTATTAAAAAACTGTTGATTCATGCGCTCTGCACGCAAGCCTGCGCTTGACATACGTGTCTCTGTGACTTTCGTTGGATTGGCTGCCATAGCCACGCCTGTCGCCAAGACCGCTGCAGAAAAGAGTACCATTTTTCTCATAACCTATATGTATTTTATGAATTTCGTTGCAAATCTAACCTATTTGCTTTCATTTTGCAAGTATTTTAGCACTTAAATCACTCTTTAACCTCACTTTTAACATTCTGTATGTTTTTTACAACCATACGCAATCCCCACAAGCAGGAAAACCGCCCCACATCGGCATGCGCTATGGCGCGGTGCATCGCCACCGCCCCAAAAACCGCCGAAGAGCGGTTATATACGTTAGCACGGGGTTGGCTTGCCTACCCCGTGACACTATGAGCACACATTGCTACCGCCGAAGAGCGGTTGTATAAACACACAACAAGGCGCATGCACTCGCGCCAGAGGCGCGTTACTCCCCATAACCCCATTCGCACGACGCGTCCAGCGGAGGGCGCATGGGGACATAGTCCAGCTATGGGTGATGCGCTTCGAAGATGCGCTACCATCTATGAGGCGCCGAAGGAAAACCGCCGAAGTGCGGTTGTATACGTTAGCACGGGGTTGGCATGCCTACCCCGTGACGCCATGTGCGCACACATATACCGCCTAAATTATAATCCTCGTTTTATACAACCGCTCTTCGGCGGTAGATTATTATTCCTCGACTGACCCCAGGTAGGCAAGCCAACCTGGGGCTATGATTATACAACCACCCTTCGGCGGTTGCCTTCACCTTCTGATTGCCATCACCATCGCCCCCCCCCCCCAAAAAACCGCCGAAGTGCGGTTGTATATGTTAGCACGGGGTTGGCTTGCCTACCCCGTGACGTCATGAGCGCACACCGCTACCGCCGAAGTGCGGTTGTATAAACGCCCTCTCCTATGACTCTGCAAAAACAAGCGAAGCCCGGCATCACTGCCGGGCTTCAATATTGCTCCGCCATCACTGGCAGAACAGTGCTACTTAAGGAGCCTATTATTTGGCTACCTTAACTACTGTGTTATCGTTGAATTTAACAACATACACGCCTTTTGCAAGATCGGCGGCTGGAACTGTTGCCTTGCCTGCGAATGCAGCCTCCGCTACTTTCTGACCTGCGAGGTTGTAAACTGCTACAGATGTTGCATTGTCGCTCTCAACAACGAAGTTGCCGTCTACAACCGACACCTTCGAATTGGTTGCCTCTACGCCAGCCACTGATGCTTCGCCCTGAGTTGCAACAAACACCTCACGGCCACCAATCACAGTTGTGAAGCTAACATCGGCACGACGACCAGAAACGCCCTCTGGAAGAGGATCTGCCTTAAAGTTGAACACTGTGCCTTTTGTTGCATCATAAGACACTGAAATCTCCAACCAGTCAGGGATCTCGTTCTCCACTGCATAATAATCTACAGGTTTTGTTGCATAGTCGTTAAACATAATCAAATTGGTCTCTACTGCAACATCCAAAGAGCCACCATTGTCAGCAAAGTGATTTGAGTTTGTCAAAGTCCAGATTGCCCATCAAAGCGTCGACAAACAATACCGGAGCTGTACATGCGTCAAGCACTGCCGAGAATGGAGCCATTTTGTCTCCAAGCAAGAAGTAGCCCACTTCCGCCGGATAAGATGCTGGAATCTCGCCTTTGTCATCGACATAAGGCCAGTTAAAACACATAGACTCAAACGAGATGTTGCTGTTGCCCTTAAAGTCTGTAAAGGCGTAGAACAGAGCTGTCTCCGGATAGATAGCCACCTTGCTCAAACCACCCAACTCGTCTTCCTCGAAGAATTTGAATGTAACACCATAAAGGCCACTAGCACTAGACAGAAGTTTCACATCATCAGCGCCAGCCTTGCCGACAGCCAATTTATCGCCAAGTGTTCCGTCATCGTTGACTTTATACACATTGAGTGTCAACTCTGCACCATTTTTAAGGCTTACACCTTTCATAATCATACGGGCTGACTCTACATAGTAAGGAACGGCAGGCTCCTCAAACAAGATTCCGAAGCCATCAACACCCTCCACCAAGCAGTTGCTGCCGAAAGCGAATCTTCCATCTGTCATCTTTGGTGTCCAGTTGCCGCCGAAGTGCTGCACTGACAACGAAGGAGGAACGCCTACTGAGTTAACCAAACCGGATATATTTCCTGACTTTTCAGAAATGCCATAAGGCTGCCATGTCTGGCCATCAGCCACCTTAAGGATAGGTGCTGAAGAGTAAGTCATCGGATAGCTTACAGTCAAGTTCTTGTCGGTTGAAGTGTAGGTCTCACCACCGGCATTCGACTTGTCGCCGACACCGTATGTCCACAATGAAGTTGCTTTTCCCGAAGCGTTCAGATAAGACACTTCCGCAAAAGGAGGACAAGCGAACGTCGGCATTACATAGCCTTGATATTCTGCGTCAGCCCCCTCAAAGAAAAGACCCACTTGGTAATACCATGGGCATTTCGTTGCAGCTTCGCCCTTCGTAACGATTAGCGACTCTGTAGCAACATCGTTGACATTTTTCAACTTCATAGCAACAGGTGCCGATGTGTGAACTGTCATGTCTACCTTTTGTCTGTTGACATCTGCGCAATTAGATTTTACCTCCTGCAAATAGTTTGGAGATGCTGCGCTGGCTGCCAAGGCTGTGCCGAGACCCAACGCAAGGAGTAATGTTTTTTTCATATAAATATATAATTAGTAAATTTATGCTGCAAAAATAATCATTTCAAAGAAAATATGGAAGTAAATTCTATCAAATAATCATTTTTTGCGAATAAAAAACAGCTTTTTCCCATTTTTGCCATAAAATTGTCATTTTTCTGCGGTGTCACCGAATTAAAACCGCCGAAGAGCGGTTATATATGTTAGCACGGGGTTGCTCGCCTACCCCGTGACGCCGACGCATTCGCATCTACCGCCTAAATTATATTCATTGTTTTATACAACCGCTCTTCGGCGGTAGATTATTATTCCTCGACTGACCCCAGGTAGGCAAGCCAACCTGGGGCTATGATTATACAACCGTCCTTCGGCGGTTGCCTTCGCCTTCTGATCGCCATCCCCATCGCCAACCCCAAAAACCGCCGAAGAGCGGTTTCATATGTTAGCACGGGGTTGGCTTGCCTACCCCGTGACCCTATGAGCGCACATTGCTACCGCCGAAGAGCGGTTGTATAAACACACAACAAGGCGCATGCACTCGCGCCAGCGGCGCGTTACTCCTAATAACCCCATTCGCACGACGCGTACAGCGAAGGGCGCATGGGGTATAGTCCCGCTATGGGTATGCGCTTCGAAGATGCGCTACTATCCATGAGGCACCGAATGAAAACCGCCGAAGTGCGGTTATATATGTTAGCACGGGGTTGCTCGCCTACCCCGTGACACCATGAGCGCACACATATACCGCCTAAATTATAATCCTCGTTTTATACAACCGCTCTTCGGCGGTAGATTATTATTCCTCGACCGACCCCAGGTAGGCAAGCCAACCTGGGGCTATGATTATACAACCGTCCTTCGGCGGTTGCCTTCGCCTTCTGATCGCTATCGCAAAAAAACCACCCCACATCGGTATGCGCCAACGGCACGGTGCATCGCCATCCAAAAAACCGCCGAAGAGCGGTTATATACGTTAGCACGGGGTTGGCTTGCCTACCCCGTGACGCCATGTGCGCACATTGCTACCGCCGAAGAGCGGTTGTATAAACACACAGAAGCCAACGCTCTCCAGACTGGAAGTCCCCCAAAAACAAAGTTTCCGACTGCGAAACCGCAGCCGGAAACTGTTTAGATTTGGATTTTGACTTTCTTAGTTCAATTTTGCTGTAAAAGTGTCGTTGCCGTCAGCTTTATTCACGAACTTCATCTGCGCCGGAGAGAACGGAGTCTCTGCTGTAACGCCATAACTTCCAGCCATACCTTTGACAAAATCAAGCAGTCCAGGCACATTCTTGCTGTACGACTGCGCATTGCGGTCACCCGAGCCATCGGCTGTATATGTCAATGTTCCGTCGCTTGCCACTGTAGCGTCGAGATAGAACAATGCCACAGATGCCTTGGTTGTGCCAGCCTGAAGCAATTTGACTACCATACAGATTTTTCCAGTCTTTGAGTCATACTGATAACCGAACTCCACTGTACGCTTCTTGGTTGCAGCGCCTTCAACAGCCGCATCGTAGAGCGTTTTCGTCTTTGCGGTCATTGTCTCTGGGTCAATCATCCAGCTTGCGCCTGCCATCTTGAAGAGCTGCTCTACAGTAGGCGCATTGAGCGTCACTGTGCCGTCAGGCGACGTCATCTTGGTGTTTGTCGCATCGATTGCCAAATCCTGAACGCTGAACTTACCATTCTCGCCCTCGAATGGCGACGACAAGCGGACAGTGTTGTCAAGATTTACGATGATACCGCGATAGTAAGTGCGGGATGCCGCCTCGATTTCCGACAAGCCTACCGGAGTAAGCGCCATGACTCCCTCGCCGAGGCCGTCAACGTCAAACGTCTCATCGCCCGAAGAGAGCGTATAGCCTGAGATTTTGCTGTTGAACAAGCGTGCTGTGTTGGCTTCGATAGCCTTGAAATAGTCAGCCCAGCTGTCGACAGTCTTTGTCGCGCCAGCGGCGTCGGTATATTGCGCACCCATCGGGAAGCGCACGAGGCGCATGTCGATGCCCGACTTCTTACCCATAACGTAGATGGTGTCCTTGTCGGCGCTCATGCCCTTCATTTGGAACTCATAGTCGCCGCCATGGCCCACGCCGTCGGTTTGTGGAGAAGAAAATTCGTGGAAGATTTCATTGTATGTGTCGAAAGTCAACACAACCGACATATCCTGTACGAAATCGTAAGTCGATGACTCCTCTTTATATACACCACCGGTCGACACGCTGTTGTTGCCGGCGATTGTCACCTTACCGCTTTTGTCAAACTTCATCACAAACGGATAACCTTGCTCGGTTTCCGATGCGAAATATTGAAGCACCCAGCCGTTCTCTGAGCCAGAGAGCACCTCGCGGTAGTCGCTTGTCAACTTGTTCAAGCGCTGTGCCGGAGACTGGTCAAAGATGTCTTCCTCGGTCTTGAAGCACGAGTTAAGACCAAACAGGCAGGAAACGCTTAATAATATAGCAATTGTTTTTTTCATAATTCTTTGCATTGTTTTTATTGGTTACACCTGTTTTTTTCCTTATTTTCCAGGAACTGGAATGTCGTAAACCTGCTTTCTCAACTCTTTCAACAAGTCGATGCTGTAAGCGTTCTGGCGAGTCTGAACCTCGTTGCGGAGTTTGTCAAGGTCAGTTCCCCAAGAATCGCGAAGCCAGTTGCGCGCAATTTCCACCTTCTGTGTCAGAATTGCCAAACCGTCTACGCCGTCGTCCTTGCCCTGATAGTTGGATGCCGCCAATTTCTCAAGAGCCGCCCATTCAGCATCAGTCATTGTGATGTAGTTTGAGATGGTCTCTGCAAAGTCCTCACGTGGCTGGCTGCTTGCATAAGGTGTGGTGAAGCCGAGCGAAGCAACTTCAGCTGCATTGCGGTCCTGCCATCCAAGAACGTCATAGTGACCGTTTGACAACTGGTCGAATTCCTTTGGATAGGTCTTGGTCTGGTGAAGCACGTGGGCGAACTCGTGGTGCATTGTGTGGAAATAACGGTCGTTGAGATCCTTGATGCTGTTCAAGTTCATCGCATTAAGTTTGTAGAGAGAAATCTTGATTCCGCTCTCTGCCAAACCGAGCACCTCTGTGTGGTTGGCGGGGTTGACTGCCGACGAACCGATGAAGTGAAGAATGCGGGGTCCGTATTTCTTCAAGAAGTCCTTATCCGGAACAACGTTGTAGTACACGTCGAACCAATAGTACTTGCAAAGCACTGCCAAATCAACAGAGTTCTCATACTTGGCTGGAACCAAGTTGTAGCTCTTGTCGGTCATCACGTCCTTCATGCGGTAAGTCAACGCGCAGTTGTAAGGCACGCGGAGGCTGTCGTCGCAGAACTTGTCGAGCTGATAAGTCGGCGATGTAGGGTCAAGCTGACCTTCGCTGTCGTCGAAGATGCTGTTCGGATCGAGATCATCGTCGGAGCATGCCGCAAACGTCACACCCATTCCGAGAGCAACAGCTGCTATATAAATATATTTTTTGAAATTCATGATTGTCTGATAATTTAATTGATTATGTTTATCTTACAATTGACAAGTTAAGATTTGCCTTCGTCATTGCCGACTCAGTTATGCCCTTTACCGCACGCGGTGTCGGGTCAGACCCGCCTGGATTGCCTCGGTTGGAATCTGGAAGGCGCGACGGTCGTCGTCAAGCTTCAACACTTCTGTACGTGTACGGCCAATCTGGTGGGTAATCTCGATGCCGAAACGCTTGATGTCGAACCAACGGGTTCCTGTAAACACTTGGTCGATGCGACGGAAGTGAAGCACACACCAGAGATAAGGCAACTTGTTGTCGTCAAGCGTATACGACGTGTTGCCCGGTGCCGGTTCGCACACTTGCTCAATATTGAGATCCTGAAGGATGTAAGCTCGTGGATCCTGGCCATTGCTTGTAGCATTCTCCTTTTTATACCAATTTTTGATGACTTTAGAAGTCAGCTGCGTCAACGGGTGTGAGGCATCTGTGTCGTGCGACTGTGCCCAAATGTTCAAGTCGTTGACTGCTTCATCGATCTTACCCATGAAGATGCGAGCCTCGGCACGTGTCAACAATGTCTCCTCGCCGGTAAACTCTGCGCGGATACGCTTAGGAAAACCAATGCCGGCTACCTTGTCGGTATACTTAAACAACATTTTCATCCATGACGGCCACAAGCCATACTCCTGCTTGTGGTTCACGTAAAGGTGCTGAGCCATTGTAGGCAGGAAGTTGGTGTTCCAACATGGTCCATAACCATAAAGGGTGGAGGTTGCCGCGCCGCGGTTGCATGCATAGCGTGCACCGGCAGCGTAGTAGTTGTTACACATTGAGATAAATGCGATTGAGTTGGTCGGGATCAACAAGAAGTTGGACGACGACGACGATGAGTAGAATGTTGTAGCGTCGGAGTCCAACGATGTGAACGATGTTGACCAATAATCCTTACGCATCTTCTCTGCTGGGTTTGAGCCGAGAGCGGCTGTTGCATACTGCTCTGCCTTCACATAGTCACGCTTGAAAAGATAGAAGCGCGCTGCGAATGCGTTGGCTGCCGTTGTGTTGAAGTGGTAGCGGAGCACTGAATAGTACTGGTCGTTTACGTATTTCAAACCTTCAATAAGGTCTGCCTCAATCTTGTCATAAACCTGAGCTACGGTACCGCGCTCGTAAGCAACCTGCACCTTGTCTTCAGGCTCTGTCGAGTAAGGAACACCCTGGTCTGTGGCACTGTTCTTGCCATACTGCTTTGAGAACAAGTTGACAAGAATGAAGTGATGGTAAGCGCGGACGAGCAATGCCTCGCCATAGGCGGCATTCAAACGGTCGGCGTCCTCGCCTGTTGTAAACTTGCCGGCAGCCTTGAACTCCTCTATTTTCTTCAACGCGTGGTTGGCTACGGCGATTGCATGATAGCATCCCTGCCATACAGCTGTCGGAGAATCCTGCTTGCTCGACATGTTGGCGTCTTCCCATGCGAAGAACTGGTCGAGAATAGGGTCATTTGAGCCTGTAGCTTCATAAGTCACACCATTCGCATCTGGAGCGTGGTTGTCGACCATGTTGTCCGAACTCAACTCGCACATTGTTGCGTAGTCGTAATTCACATATCCGTCTACGAGCATCAACTGCAATTGCTTCGGATTCTGCGGATCGATACGGTTGTCGGGCAGATGATCAAGAAAATCGCTGCACGATGTGAGTGATACCAATCCAGCAACACCTATATATAATAATTTGCAATTTCATAATTCTGTTGTCTATTAATTTGTTTTACAATCCTACAAGCTGAAACGAAGAGTGAATGTGAACTGCTTCGGGTTAGGAGTTGCCACACCACCTGTGTTGAAGAATTCCGGATCCTGACCGTTCAACTTCTTGTCGGCGTAAAGCAGACAGAGGTTGGTGGCCTGCACCTTAACCGATGCCGATGAGAAACGAATCTTCTTCAAGAACGATTCCGGAAGGTCGTAAGTCAACGAGATTTCCTTCAGACGGACGAATCCGCCGTCGGCGATACGCTCTGTTGAATAGTTGTAAGCATTGTATGCTCGCGACAATTGTGAGTCAGCGACATACTGACGGTAAGTTGCGATTGCAGGGATGGTTGTGTACATCTCATCGCCCGGAGTCACCCAACGGTTCTTAAACTCGCGTGGCAATGCCTGCATGTCGTCGTAGCTGTATTTGAACACCGGATCCAAACGGATCTTGTTGCCGAACGAGTAAGTCAAGAACACGTTCAAACGGAAGTTTTTCCAGCTTACGGTGTTTCCGAATCCACCGGTGATGGTCGGGTCAGTAGGACCTTCATATACAAGGTGGGTTGCGTCGAAGCTCTGGAAGTTTACGTCGGACGTAGCCACTTCTCCGTTCTCGTTGATTACCTGAGGAAGACCCTGCTCGTTCAAACCAGCGAACTGATAAGAGAACAGTGAGCGCACTGGATAACCCTGCAATGCGTAACCTGCGCCATTGACAAGGTAGATGTTGCTCGAACGCGACTGGAGATCGGTAATCTCACTCTTGGTCTTAGAGAATGTCAAGTCGGTCGACCATTTCCAATCCTTCAATTCTGGGCTAAGGTTGCTGGTTGAAATTGTAACCTCGGCACCATGCGACTTCATTGATGCTACGTTGGCATATTTCATCGACTCACCACCGACACCCGGAGTATAAGTCAAACCAATAAGGTCGAAGTTGTTACGGAAATAGATATCAGCGCTGGCGTTGATTCGGTTGTTCAAGAAGCCGAGGTCGACACCGAAGTTGAACTCGTGTTTCTTCTCGTAAGTCAGCTCTGAGTTTCCAAGTGTCGTAAGCTCAAGCATAAGCTCTTGGTCGGATGCCGACGGACGCCATGCTGTTCCTGATGTATAAATAGGTGTGGCGTTGGAGATGCTTGATGGTCCGCTGTCGGCTGTAAGTGAGTATGACACACGGGCTGTTGCGTGTGAAAGCACTCTCGGGTCAACTTTCTCTCTGAAGAAGCCTTCCTCATGTGCATTCCATGCGCCTGACACGTTCCACGTTGGCAACCAGCGTGAGTTGCGCGACATACCCAACTTGTTGGTTCCCTCATAACGGATTGTTCCGTTGAGCACGTAGCGGGCTTTGTATGAATATGTTGCATTGGCAAACGCTGCAAAGCTGCGGCGGTATGAAGGAGAGATTGCATAGTAAGTGTGGCCTTCCTCAATCTGCTGCTTGAAGAGCTTGTAGTCGAGCGAAGGAACGCCGCCGTTGTCATAGACAAAGCCCCAGCCTTCCCAGCCGATTGACTTACGGTCGGTTGAACTTACTTCCAAACCACCCATTATATTGAAAATGTGGGTGTTGTTCCATGTTTTGTTGTATGTTGCTGTTCCACGGAAGTCATACTGCGACACGGTGTAGGTGTCGTTGTAATAGATACCTCCTTGTGGCATTACCGACACTGGCAATGCGTTTGGATCGTCAGGGTCTGTGTAAAGGAACGAGTTGGAGTCGCGGATTGTAGCGTCCTCCGGATCGATACCTGCGCGGTAAGCGTTGGCTTGGTTCGAGTTGTCCTTCACATAGTGCTGCTGAACGCTGCTCTGGTAGCGATATGCTCCCAAAGCATTGATATCAAGTCCCTTGATTGGCTTCCAGTTCAATTCTGCCTGGAATTTCAAGTCGGTCACATTGATATCGATATAGTTGTTGTCAAGCTCGTTGAAAATATTGAAACTTGTGTAGTTGCGAGTGTAGTACTCTGTTGGATCCAATGCGCGCGATGCGTTGATTGCGTAGCTGTACGGGTTGATATCGAAATCGCGGTTCACTGTTCCGTTTACGGCGTCGGTAGAAGAGCTCAATGTTCCAGGAGCTTTCTGCTGACGGTATGAGTCAGACGTCAAAACGCTGAATTTCAATGTCGGAGAAATCTGATAAGATGCATTGGCATTGAATGTGTAACGGCGAACGTTGCTCGACAATGTCCATCCCGGATCGTTCATCACTGACAATGATGTGTAGAAGTTACCTTTGTCTGTACCGCCGGCGATGCTGAACGAGTGGTTTTGAAGCACTGCGTTGCTGAACAACAGGTCAAACCAGTCGGTGTTGCGGAACTCTGCCTCGCGCAAGTAGGCGTTTCTCGCTGCCTGAGTGTTCTCAATTCCGAACTTACCGTCGGCATAAGAGGCAATCAGCTGATACATCTTACCATAAACACCTGATGTCGACGCTTTTGCCAAGTTGGCAAACTCAAGCCATCCTTTCTGCTCCATCTCGCGATAGATGCCCATCTGCTCCTGTGAGTTGCTGATGTTGAACTCTGAATAGTGAGGTTTCAAGCGGGTGGTCAACTCTCCTGTATAGCTTACGCGTGTATGGCCTGCCTTACCTTTCTTTGTCGTTACGACAATCACACCTGCCATGGCGCGGGCACCATAGATAGAAGTTGCTGAACCGTCCTTAAGAATCTGGAAGCTCTCGATATCGTCTGAGTTAAGACCTGCGATTGCAGAAGAAATCAATGTCACGGCATCGCCCGATGAAAGGTCGTCGGCTGACACCTCTACTGCGTCTTCCATAACAACTCCGTCGACTACCCACAACGGCTTGCTGGCGCCATAGATTGATGTCGCACCACGCACGCGGATTTTTGGAGCTGTACCGAAGGTTCCCGACACGTTCTGCACCGACACACCGGCTGAACGGCCTTCAAGTGAACGAGATACGTCGCTCACACCATCCAGCTTTGCCTTGTCGGCTGAAATCTGAGTCGTTGCTCCGGTAAAGATTCGTTTGTCCACTTTAGACATACCTGTTACAACGACCTCGTCCAATGTCTGCGAATCTGAATCGAGTACGATTGTGAGAGGTTTGGAAGAGGCTTTCACTTCCTTCGCCTTCATACCTACATAGGTAACGACAATGCGAGAATCGTAAGAAGGAAGAGTCAGCGTAAACGCACCGTCTACGTCGGTTGCGACTCCATTAGACGAACGCCCTTTCTCTACCACTGTGGCTCCAATGACAGGGTCGTTCGTCCCGGCTTCTACCACGATGCCTGTCACAGTCACGTCAGCGTATGCCGACAAACTGAGCAATGACATCAAAGCCATCATGACAAATTTCTTTAGTCTCATAAATCTTTTAAACAATTATATAAAAACACACAATAAATATTTCTTTTTTCCTTTTTCCCGGCAATTACAATCTATTACCGGAGCGAAAGCTTCCTTTGTTAAATCTTCTTAGCGAAATTAAGATAAGACGGCACTATTTGCCCGTTTTTATTATCACTTTTTTCTAATCAAAACGCTAATTCATCTCTTTTTATATTCAAATTATCGCTTTCTGTAGCACTTTGCTAAGTTACAACCGATTTTCCGTCCGTGCAAGTTTTCTTTCACTATTTTTTACTTTCCTAAAGGTTGGAAATGTTTATTAATTTTATGTTATACAACATACTTATATAACACTCTAAAAATCAAGTTCCTATATTTTATCGCAGTCCGCTGATGACAACCGATATGAGTTTCAGCCACTTATTTCGTTTTGATCAATATGTCGTTTTTTGCCGGCTTCCGCTGCTTGTCAGCTCAAAATACCGAACTAATAGTTTGCTTTTTAAACCCATTTTTACTGACAAATTTTCAGATTTTTCCTTTTTTATCTTCACATTTGCCATAATTTTAATTCGCCACAAAACGTTAATTGCAAATGTTAAATTTAACATTTATCCGTTTTTTGCTAACATTTAGACGCATAAATACATAAACCGCACTTAATCAACCAACTAACAAATTATCGCCCCTTATTACAATCTATAACCTGTTTATGCAGCATTTGCTTCCGTTTATTTTTCTGAGCAAAAATTTCCTCCTTTTTACAATCCGCTATTTTCGCTCTGAACCAGCAGCATACCACATCAAAACCATATTTTTAACCCGCTGAGATTTTCGTAAAAAAGAGAAACGCGGCCAGCAAGCCGAATCACGGCATTCTGGTCGCGTTTTGTCTATATGCGTATTTTACCTACTTCACAACTATCAAGAAATAATTTTTCTTGCCTCGCTGCACAAGCAGATACTTGTCGTTAAGCAAATCTTTTGTTGTCACCTCCTGGTCGAATGCCGCAAGCTTTTCCTTGTTGAGCGAAACGCCGCCACCTTGGGTCAACTTGCGCATCTCGCCTTTAGATGCAAAAATCTTGGCATGCTCGGCAAAAAGGTCAACCGCCTTGACTCCGCCGGCAATCACGTCGCGCGACACCTCAAACTGAGGCACGCCCTCAAACACCGCGAGGAATGTGTCTTCGTCAAGTTTATGGAGAGCGTCGGCTGTGGCATTGCCGAAGAGGATGTTTGACGCCTCTACCGCCGACTCATAATCTGCCTCGGAGTGAACCATCACTGTCACCTCTTTTGCCAAACGCTTCTGGAGCAGACGCAGATGAGGAGCCTGAAGATGCTCCGCAACCAACGCCTCTACCTCCTCACGGCTGAGGAATGTGAAGATTTTTATATAACGCTGGGCATCGTCATCGCTCACGTTGAGCCAGAACTGATAGAATTTGTAAGGCGATGTGTAGCGTGGGTCAAGCCATACGTTACCCGACTCTGTCTTGCCAAACTTGCCTCCGTCGGCTTTCGTAATGAGCGGACATGTGAGGGCAAAAGCATCTCCGCCGTTCGTGCGGCGTATCAGCTCGGTGCCCGTGGTGATGTTGCCCCATTGGTCACTGCCACCCATCTGGAGTTTGCAATTTTGTCTCGTAAAGGTGCAGGAAGTCATAGCCCTGGAGCAGCTGATAAGTAAACTCGGTGAACGACAGTCCGTCGCGGGCCTCGCCGTTCAAACGACGCTTCACGCTGTCTTTCGCCATCATATAGTTCACTGTGATATGCTTGCCCACCTCGCGCGCGAAGTCGAGGAACGAGAATTCCTTCATCCAGTCATAGTTGTTGACCAACTCGGCTGCGTTGGGAGCGTCGCTGTCGAAATCCAAGAATTTAGACAGCTGCTTCTTGATGCAGTCCTGGTTGTGACGAAGCACTTCCTCTGTCAACAGATTGCGCTCTGCCGACTTTCCCGACGGGTCGCCGATCATTCCTGTTGCTCCGCCGATAAGCGCCAACGGCTTGTGGCCGCAACGCTGGAAGTGGCGCAAAATCATTACGCTCACCAAATGTCCGATGTGCAGAGAGTCTGCCGTTGGGTCGATGCCGACATAGGCAGTAGTCATTTCTTTCTGCAATTGCTCTTCTGTGCCCGGCATCATGTCGTGCACCATACCGCGCCATTTTAGTTCTTCAACGAAATTATTCATCGATATATGTTTTTTTTATTTGTTTCCTTATTAATTTGCAAAAGTACTACTTTTCACCGTGATTTCCCAATCGGCTACCATTTCTTAAGGTAGTAGGTATAGGTCTTACCGTCAGGCCCCACATATTCAAGCACCTTGTCACTGCCTTTGTGCGACACAAGGCGGAAAACCATTTTTTCATCAAGATGCATATGCAAATAAGCCGGAGGCACAGCACTCTCATCGGTATTGAACACCACATCCACCATGCCTTTGTCGTTTTCCTCCCATCTTCCGTACCACATCCCGCCGGTGCTTGTCCGCACTCCGAACACCGCGCCTTGAAAGCAAAAGAACACGCCGCCGTCGTAATCCGCATCATCCTGACCGTCAATGGTCACACGCTCCACTTTCCACTGTCCGAACCAATGTCCGATATGACCGTTGTTCTGCACGCAGCCCGACATGGTAAGCATTGCCATAAAAGCAAATATTATCGTCAACTTCTTCATTTCCTATCGTTTGAAAATATCAAATAATCCATTGTATTTCACACTGAGCAACACTCCGAAATTGTCGCCGCCGGCAAGCGCTCCCTTGTCAAACGCCACCTGTCCGTTAAGCGTCAGCCCTTTCACCTGCTTGAAATGGTATGTTCCCTCAAGCATAAACGATGTGTTGTCGACCACCGACAGACGTGGATTGGAATATGTGCCCCACGACTTGCGGTAGTTTACGAGAAGACGATACTCAAGCGGAGCGTAAATATTACCGCTCACACCGATTTGAAATCCTCTGACACGGTTGTCATAAATGCGGTTTTCCCCTCGTCGGTCATAGATCGTAGACGGGATAAACATTGTGCCTTGCGACATGCCGAAATTGCTGTAAGGATTGCAACGGAAATTCTGATAATAGCTGTCGCCGCCTGTCACCTGATCAGTAAATTTAGTGCCGGGATGGTCGTGCGGAGCCCAGTGCATCGGTCCGCTTTGGTTGGTGAAGTCTACATACTCCAGAACCGCGCCATTGACAATTCCCTTTTTCGCATTCTTATATTCCAAACCCCAAATGCCGTCGAAACCGTTCATCCAACCGATGCCCGACCCGTCTTCAAACGGCTTTTGGAAAAACGCTTTAATCTCACTGTTGTCTTTCAGTCGATAGCGAGCCACGAAGTCCCATGAGCCAAGCGTGTTGCCATAATGATAGGAAGCATCGCCCGGATTGCTTCCGCCCTCCGATGCAAAAAACGCTCTGACAAAGTCTTTCCACGTTGTGTCATAGCGATCCTCTTTGGCTTTCACTTTTCCCTCACCGCTGTCATAGCTATAGGACGTGGCTGTGCCACCGAATTCCGTCACCATCTGCATGCCGACAGTAACCGAGAACGGCTTCGACGGCTTGGTGCGGAAATAGCACCGCTTATAGTTATAATATTCGCCCGTGTTGATAAAGCCGCTATAGTAGTTGAAATGGTCTTCAAACCAATCGTCCTGCATGTAGTAGCCATAGGCTATCTCGCCCTGTATCTGCACCCATCCGTTGGTAAACGGGATGTTTTGAAAATCAACAAAACCGGCACGCACCTGCGGAAGCGGACGGGCGTTGTTCGACTGCGTGTAGTCGCCCACTCCGAGACTGTCGTTCATCAATGGCGACGTGCGCTCTTTCATGCCCACCGACAAATACACTCCGCGATACTTTACTTCGCCATAAAGCTGCTGCAACCATATTGCATTGGGATGATGACCCTGCACTGCCGGTGTATTGACGGCTTGGTCATACTGCGTATATTTCGACTGATAACCTCCCACAAGGTCGGCGCCGAAACCATAGCTGAACCTCTCGCTCAAGTCAAAATCCTTCAGCGCCTTGACGCGAAGCTCAACCGCCTTTGGCTGCGTAAGCGTCCCGCCACGGTTGGCCATCATAAAATATGGCGCAAAGTCGCCGCTGCCGGCATTCGCGCTCACAGAGCCTTCAACCTGCAATGGCGCTTCTGCCGATGCCACTCCGATAGCCGAAAACGCTACAAGCGTGGCAATGATTGATTTCTTATTCATTATTTATTGCTTTCTGTTTCGTGAATAGTCTCTCATTCTTCTCACCAGTTCCTGCCGATACTCAATGAATCGGTGATAGAACGTGCGGATATGACGCATTTTCTTGTCCTCATAGATGTCGGATATCGCAAAAAAGATACCCGTTTCCTCAACGTCGCCAAACTCATCATTGATTGCCGTGCCGAGCACAAGCATCTTCGGCGACAGATTCATATATGAGTTGACAAGCGGCGGGATATTGATGCCATGGCTCCGGATATGGCTGTTGAGAATCTTATAGTCCTCGCGGAATGTCGACCCTGTGAAGATGTGACGCATCTTGTCTTCGTCGATGCGAGCGTCGAGAGGATGCAACGGATACACGAGGCGGTCGTTGTCGTGAAAATATTTGTCAAGAAAATACAGGATCATGTTGCGGCATTCGTGAGGATAACTTGGATACATCGTCATCTTGCCGAAAAAATACTTCAGATTCGGATAGACCACCGTAAGCGCGCCGAGTCCGTCCCACAGGTTGTCGAGCGCATAGAGTGCCTTGACGCCTGCCTTGGTCGACTGGTATTCCACCGACACAAACGAGCGCCCAAGCTCAAGCGTATACGGAAGTTTCTCTTTCAAAAACTCCTGTGAGTAACCAAACATGTGCGACATCGCTATCCGCGGCACTCCGTTCTTGTCCATCTTCATATTCTCACCAAGAAGGAAACGATAGCCGCCTATGATTTCCTCTGCCTCCGGATTCCACACAATCAGCTGCTGGCACGGCTCCTCCATCGTGTCAAACTCATCGATATCGGCGCTCTTGCCTGTGCCGCCCCCCGACGTGCGGAACGCTATCTCGCGCAAACGACCTATCTCCCACATCACGTTGGGAGAGTTATGGGCATCGACAATGTAGATTTCATTGTGCCCTTTATTTGTGCTTCGGAGAAAACGCGCCTCCGTCAGCTCCATCTTCAACAGGCTCTTATGAACCGGAGCTATGATGCTGTCTACTTTCATTTTCTATTGCTCGTCTGCCATACCATACACTTTATCCTTCACTATTTCTGCCCACTCGCCACTGCGGCGGGCGGAGGTGAAGGTGGTCCAGGGGATAGGCTTGCCTACACGTATTTCAAATTTCGACCCTCGATTCTTAACCATCTCGCCGGGCAGAAGAATCAACTCTATGTTGAACTTGATGCCCAACTTCTTGCGGAATTTTGCAAATTTATAAAAAAATCTTGAATTAAGACCGCTAAAATATACAGGAATGACGTCTCGATGCGTTTCCACGCTCTTGGCGACAAACGATTTCTTCCATTCAAGGTCGCGAACGCGGCCGTCGTCTCCCTCTCGGGAACACAGTCCGGCTGGGAAAGTGCCTATCTGGAAATCGCCGGCATAGGCTGCATCGACTGCCCGCATCGACTCGCGCGACTGGCTACCGTATTTGTTGATTGGCAAAAACACGTTGTCGAGCGGCTTCACTGCCATCAGCACATCGTTGACAAGAAAACGCAGGTGGTCGTCGCCGTAACGCTTCCCGAGAAACGCTATCAGACCGATGCCGTCAAGCCCGCCGAGAGGATGATTGGACACAAATACAAACCTGCCGGAGGCGGGGATATTCTCCTCGCCAATCACGCTAACGCTCACGCCGAGCGTCTGCAACGCGCCTTCCGCGAAGGCGCTGCCTGTCTTGCCTCGGTTTTCGCAAAGCACTCGGTTGAGCTCGTCCTGACGAATCAGGCGGGCAAGCCAACGGTAAACGAATCCTGGTATCCAGCGCGATGCCTTTGCCAGCTTGCCGGATATGGCTTTCCGTATGTCGATTTTCACTACTTTGTCTTCCATTATCACCGATTTTCATTACAAAGGTAACTTATGTGGCTTTCATATCCAACTATCAATGGCGTTTCAAGCCTTCTCATAGGAATTTTTCACTATCTTTGCGCTTACCTTAGATTTGCAGCGGCAAACCGAAACTGAAATAGAAATGGTAAATTTGCAGTGAAAAAATAAATATTGAAAGAAAGGAAGACAGAGAGTGAACCATTTTGCGCCAGGGGAAATACCCGTGTTCATATTAGGACTCTCCGCCTTTCCCGTCCGGAGACCTGTATAAAAATATAACACCTGTTGTTAAGGTAGTTAGGTTAGGGACGAGTTCCTTTCTCTCGTTGTTTGTCAACTACAAAGTTATGCAAAAATTTTTTTATTTCATCGGCATAGATGTCTCGAAAAAGAAACTGGACATCTGTGTAATGTCAAATTCAAAGGTCCTCAAAGAGGAACAAGTAAGTAATCACCCGCAGGCCATCGCCACTGTGATAGCCGGCATAAAAAAGAAGAACTGAGCATGAGCAACGACTGTTTCATCATCTGCGCGGAGCACACCGGCCAGTACACATATCCACTGATATGTGCCTGCAAGTCGGTAGGCAGCAAGCTGTGGCTTGAAAAACGCCTCGCAGATAAAAATACTGTTCCGGCGTAACACGCGGTAAAAAAATGACAAAGTGGACGCCCGCCGCATTGCCGAGTATGCCATGCGCTTCTTCGATAAAGCCAAGCCCTACCAGCGTCCTGCAGAGGAACTTATGCGCCTCAAGCAGCTGGAGGCGGAGCGCTCGCTCTACCTTACGGATATGGCGAAATACAAAGCGCAGCTGTCCGACCAGGAAGGCTTCATGGAGGATAAAATCTTCAAGCGCAAGGCTAAGCGTCTGAAGGAGATGATCAAGTCTCTTGAAAAAGACGTTGAAAGAGATTGCCCAAGAGATGGCTGATGTCATCGATTCTTCGGAAAGAGCTATCCCGACAGATGAGATTGCTTAAGTCTGTGGAAGGCGTCGGACCGGTTGTCGCTATGAACATGATTATAGCTACTGAAGCATTTACACGCTTCGACAATCCCAGACAGTTCAACTGTTACGTCGGAGTCGCTCCATTCGCATACACATCCGGCTCGAGCCAACACTCTCGAAACAGAGTGTCTCAACGGGCCGTAAAATACATAAAAATGCCTCCTTCACATGGCTGCCGTGGCGATTGCCCATAAGAAGACAGGCGATCTGAAAAACATATTTTGAAAGAAAAGTCGCCGAAGGAAAAAACAAAATGACCGTATTAAACGCAGTGCGAGCAAAGCTCGTGGCTAGAATGTTCGCCGTAATCAGAAATAATCGAGTTTATCAACCTATTTTATCAGTTTAGGCTTGCACAAATCATAAAAATATGAAATACTTTCTTATCGCTGGCGAAGCATCGGGCGACCTGCATGCCGGACGCCTGATCAAAGCTATTCGCAAAAACGACGACAACGCCTCCTTTGCATTCTTCGGAGGCGACTGTATGGAGCATGCCGCGGGATGCCGTCCCATAACACACTACAAGGAGATGGCTTTTATGGCGTTCTCCGAGGTGCTGCGCCATCTGCCAACAATCCTCGGCAACATGAAACGGGCAAAGAAGGCGATTGCCGAATTCCGCCCCGACGCACTTATTCTCATCGACTACCCGTCGTTCAATCTGAAAATAGCTAAATACGCGTTCAACATCGGAATCCCGGTCTACTACTACATCTCTCCGAAAGTATGGGCATGGAAGGAATGGCGCGTAAAGTCGATAAAGAAATACGTCAAGAAAGTTTTCTCTATACTGCCGTTCGAAACTGAATTTTTCGCACGCCACGACTACCGTGTAGACTATGTGGGCAACCCAACAGCCAACGAGATAGCGGAGGCGATGCTGACAATGCCGTCAAAAGAGGAATTCTTCCGCGCCAACGGGCTTGACAACGACAGACCGACCGTTGCACTGCTACCGGGGTCGCGGCTTGGAGAAATCCGCAACAACCTTCCGCTAATGGCTGAAGCCGCAAGCCGGTTTCCAAACGTGCAGGCCATTGTGGCAGGCGCGCCTAATGTCGACAGGAGCTTCTACGAGTCGGTGGTTCCAGGAATGAAGATAATCTACGACGCTGCCTATCCGCTGCTCGCCCACTCCCAAGCCGCATTGGTGACATCAGGAACGGCGACTCTTGAGACGGCGGCAATAGGAACGCCACAGGTGGTATGCTACAGGGCAAACGGCTCAAAACTATCATACAAGCTGTTTGAACACATTCTGAAAGTGAGATTCGTGTCGTTGCCAAACCTTATCGCCGACAAAGAAGTGGTGCCCGAACTGCTGCTCCACCTATGCAACCCCGACAACATCGCCGCCCACCTCGCGCCGTTGCTTGTCGACAGTCCTGAACGGAGCGCTATGCTCGATGGCTACAAAACCGTCAGACAGCGCCTCGGCTCAAACGACAGCGCCGAAACTGCCTCGCGCCAGCTAATCGCCGACCTAAAATAACCTTTCACTGAAATATAACAACCAAGCCGGGCGGCGACATCTGTCACCGCCCGGCTTGGTTGTTGGAGCGGTAGACGAGGCTCGAACTCGCGACCCTCAGCTTGGGAAGCTGATGCTCTACCAACTGAGCTACTACCGCATTTTCTATCGCAAAGGTAGACACTTTGAGGCGAAATGCCAAAGAAAAAGATACGGAATTTGCAGATGTGACGGAAAATTGCGAAATTCGCAGAAAATTTGTATATTAGGATGATTACGCAAGAACAATTAAAAGAGACAGAAGAACGCATGTTGGCGTTGAGGAGGTATCTTTGACGTCGACTCGAAGAAAATAGAAGTCGAAGAAGAGGAACTGCGCACGCACGTGCCCAATTTCTGGGACGACCAGAAGGCGGCGGAGAAGCAGATGCGCAAAGTGAAGGAATTGCACTACTGGATTGACAGCTACGAGGATATAGAAAAGATGGTCAATGAGCTCAAACTGGGGTTTGATTTCGTGAAGGAGGGACTGGTCACTGAGCAGGAACTCGACGAGATGTATCAGAAGACCATCGAACGCTTTGAAGACGTGGAACTGCGCAACATGCTGCGACGCGAGGAGGACAAACTCGGCGCAGTCCTGAAAATAAATTCGGGCGCGGGAGGCACAGAGAGCCAGGACTGGGCACAGATGTTGATGCGCATGTATCTGCGATGGTGCGAGAAGCATAGCTACAAGACGTCGATCGTACACCTTGTAGAGGGCGACGAAGCAGGCATCAAGTCGGTCACCATACAGGTGGAGGGCGACTTGGCTTACGGATACCTGAAGAGCGAAAACGGTGTGCACCGGCTGGTGCGCGTGTCGCCTTTCAACGCGCAGGGAAAGCGCATGACGTCGTTTGCTTCGGTGTTTGTCACTCCGCTTGTAGATGATTCAATCGAAGTGAAAATCAATCCCGCCGACATCACTTGGGACACGTTCCGAAGCGGTGGTGCCGGAGGTCAGAACGTAAACAAGGTGGAGACGGGCGTGCGGTTGCGCTACAACTACAAGGACCCTGACACCGGTGAGATGCGCGAGATTCTCATCGAGAACACCGAGACGCGCTCGCAGCTCGACAACCGCGAGAATGCGATGCGACTTCTGCGGTCACAACTCTACGACATGGAACTGCAACGCCGAATGGCGGAACAGGCGAAAATCGAAGCCGGAAAGAAGAAAATCGAATGGGGCTCGCAGATACGAAGCTACGTGTTTGACGACCGCCGCGTGAAGGACCATCGCACTGGCTGGCAGACAAGCGACGTGAACGGGGTGATGGACGGCGACATCGACGGATTCATCAAGGCTTATTTAATGGAATTTGCAAGTAACGAATAGCATACTATAATTATGGCAGGCTCAAACTTTATAGACTACGTCAAAATCCTTTGCCGAAGCGGCAAAGGCGGTGCCGGCTCATGCCATTTCCATCGCGCTAAATACGTGCCGAAAGGCGGCCCCGACGGTGGAAACGGCGGACGTGGCGGACATATCATTCTGCGTGGCAACCGCAACCTGTGGACGCTGCTCCACCTGAAATATCAACGGCACATTTTCGCCACCGACGGACAGCCGGGCGGAGAATGCCGCAGCTTTGGAAAGGACGGAGAGGACAAGATTATCGAAGTGCCGTGCGGAACGGCGGTTTACGACGCTGAGAACGGCAAATTCCTCTGCGAGGTGACCGACGACGGGCAGGAAGTGAAGCTGCTCAGAGGCGGACGCGGAGGTCTTGGCAACTGGAATTTCAAATCTGCCACAAACCGCACTCCGCGCTATGCGCAACCTGGCGAACCTGCCATCGAAAAGTCGATCATCCTCGAACTGAAACTTCTTGCCGATGTCGGACTTGTCGGTTTCCCGAATGCGGGCAAATCAACCCTGCTGTCTGCAATATCGGCGGCAAAGCCTAAGATTGCCGACTATCCATTTACGACTCTCGAGCCAAACCTCGGCATCGTGGGATATCGCGGAGCGCAGTCGTTTGTAATGGCCGACATTCCCGGCATCATTGAGGGTGCAAGCGAGGGCAAAGGTCTCGGTCTGCGCTTCCTGCGCCACATTGAGCGCAATGCCGTGCTGCTGTTCATGATTCCTGCCGACGCCGACGACATCTGCCGTGAATATGAGGTACTGCTCAACGAGCTGGAACGCTTCAACCCCGATTTGGCCGACAAGGGACGCGTGCTTGCCATCACAAAATGCGACATGCTCGACGACGAGCTGATTGCAGAGATGCAGCAACACCTTCCGAAAGGCGTGGAAACGGTGTTTATATCATCGGTGGCAGGACTGGGACTGGCGGAGCTGAAAGACGTGTTGTGGCGCACCATCAACGATGAGGACAACCGCATCCCGACGCGCATCACGCACCGCGACCTCGACATCACGCACCGCGTGCAGGAGGAAGACAACTTCGTGATTGAGCAGGAAGGCGGTGACGACACGGAGGAAGAGACTTGGGACGTTGAGTGGCCTGACGAATATTGGGAAGAGGATTTCAAAGATGATTAGCCAACTTCACTTCAATCATAATGTCGGCAGCATCGACGCTTTTTCAACAGAGCGCGGCGCTGCCGACTGCTTTTCGCCCTACTCCGAGTTCAACTGCTGCGGATATACGGGCGACAACCCGGCGCACGTCGATGATTGCCTCAAGCGCCTGCGCACTCTGCTCGGCACAGAGCACATCGTCACGGCGCGGCAAACCCACAGCACCAACGTCGCCGTTATCGACAGCGTTCCACCAACTCCGCCGACCGATGTCGACGCGCTTGTCACACGACTCCCGAATGTAGCAATAGGCGTGTTCACCGCCGATTGCGTGCCTATATTGCTGTGCGAGCCTAAGAGCGGGCTGATTGCCGCTGTCCACGCCGGATGGAAAGGTACCGTGAAAGGGATCGTGGCAAATGCCATAGAAACGATGATCGATGAAGGCGCCGACAGATGCGGAATAGAGGCTGTGGTGGGGGCATCAATCTGCCAACGCTGCTTTGAGGTGGGCGACGAAGTGGTGGCTGAATTTGCCAAACGAGCCTTCTCTCTCAACGACATCGTATGGCGAAACCCAGTCACCGGTAAAGCCCATATAGATCTGGCCGAAGCCAACCGCTGGCTTATGGAAAGCGCCGGCGTCCCGAATGCCAACATCTCGTTGTCGGGGCTGTGCACCAAATGCGAGCCTCAACGGTTTTTCTCCGCCAGGACATTGGGCATCAACTCCGGACGGATTCTCTCGGCAATCATTCGCCGGCAGTAGCGCCGAGCGACTTGCGGTAGGTCTTCGGCGACATTCCGAGCATTCTTTTCACATATTTGCCGAAACGACAGATTGGGGAATCCAAGCTCGTTGGATATCTCCTTGACGCTCTTGTCGGGATTATGGAGCAGGCGGCGCACATCGTCGGTGATGCATCGGTTGATTACCTCTGACGCAGTGCTTCCGCTCACCGACTTGCTCACCGCCGACAGATATTTCGGTGTCACACAAAGGCGCGAGGCATAGTGCTCCACGGAGCGCTGCCGCGGATAGTCTGCCATCAGAACTTCTACAAAATGACGGAAAAGCATTTCCGATGAAGTGAAATTGGGCGGCGTAAGTTTTACGTGGCGGTCCATAATGTCGAAAAATTCCAACATAAAAGCCCTGAACAAAGCTTGCATCACGGCGTCTTGATGACGGCAGTAGGAGCGCGTGATTTTTGACCCAAGGAGGGCGTAATACTGCATAAACAGACTTATCTCATCGTCCGAGAGTGACAACACGGGGTTTGCCAAGAAACACTCCCAAGTCCCATCCTCCGTCAGCCACCCGACCAAGCTGATCTATAAACTTGGACGAAAGCGCCATGCCGCGGCACTCGAAATCGAGCGACACTCTGCTCTTTTCAACAATTATGTGAGGCTTGCACACAAACATCTTGCCGGCATCGACACGATAGTCCACCCCGTTGATGTTGAGCGAGCCATGCCCGTTAAGACACACAAGCAACACAAAAACGTCGAGCTTGAACGGCTGCATCTGACTGTACTCTCCTATCTGCGAAAAAGCGAGATGTCATCTTTATACGACAAGTCTTCAATATTGCCGAATCTCTCCGACGCCATTATCATTTCTTTGTCCATAGCTGAATTTATTTGATGCAAAGTAGCGCATTTTTTCCAATACTCACGCTATCGGAATGGATTTGGAAGTGTTCCATATTTCCGCTATTCCATTTTATCGGAATTTTAGACCACTATTTTCCCTCCGCAAGCCAGACTCCGAAAATCACAGCGGCAGAACCCACAAGAGCCACCGCAGAGACGTGTTCACCAAGTATCAGAAACGCTGCAACAAAAGTTGCTACAGCATTGAAATTTATATAGTTGGACGCGCGCACCATTCCCAAATGGCGCACCACGGCATTCCATAGAGTGAAGCAAAGCATCGACGCCACAAGTCCGAGAAACAGGATATTGAAAAACACCGTCGGGACCAACAACTGTTCGAAACGGAAACTCACTGGGTGGAAAAACGGCACCCACACAGCCATGGAGAGCAGTCCGTAGCCAAACACCTTGCGCGAAATGAATACATTGTCATAACGTTGCGACAGCTTTTTGACAAACAAACTGTAGACAGCCCACGACAGCGCCGCTGAAAACGTAAGAGCGGTGCCACAAGGATTGAACGCTGCGAAGTCACCGCCGTTCCACAAAATAACGACAACGCCTGCCATAGCGACTACAGAGCCGAGAATCACGCGTTCCGGACGCTTTGTGCGTTCCGAACGGAACACCGCCATTCCCACAAGCGTGGCAAGCAGCGGCGTGACACTGATAAGGATTGCCACATTGGTGGCCTGCATCATGCCGAGCGCGGTGTTTTCCGTGATAAAATACACAGAGCCTCCCGTCAGTCCAGCGGCAATCATCCTCATCTCGTCGGCAAACGTGTCGGCAAAAAGCCGACGAGGCGCCATAAACAAAACGCAGATATAAGCAAGTGCGAATCGGTAGATGAATATTTCCGTGGGCGTCAGTCCGTTGCTGATAAGCGTTTTGGTCGACACAAATGTGGTACCCCACACGCACACTATGCACAACGCAAGCAGATGAAACAAATATAATGGTTTCTGTTTAGTCATATATGCTGATATAAATTGTTGTAATAAAAAATGGCAGCTGCAAATGCAACCGCCATTTTATGCTTGTTGTTCTTGGGTCAACCCAAGGCGCTGATTAATTGTTGCCAGCGTCCAATGGTTGAACATTGATAAACTTGCGGCCGCCTTTACCTTCTGTAAAGTTGACTGTACCGTCTACCAACGCAAACAATGTGTGGTCCTTACCCATGCCAACATTCAAACCCGGATGGTGAACTGTGCCACGTTGACGTTTGATGATGTTGCCTGCTTTAGCAAATTGACCACCGAAGATTTTGACGCCCAATCGTTTGCTTTCCGATTCACGTCCGTTCTTAGAACTACCTACACCTTTTTTATGTGCCATTTCTTTAAACTTTTAGTGGTTATGCAACTACGTCTTTAATCTCTACTTGGGTGAAGCATTGGCGATGACCGTTCAAACGGCGATAGCCTTTGCGACGTTTCTTCTTGAATACAAGAACCTTGTCACCTTTCACGAGGGGACGTTTCACCTCGCAAACAACTTTTGCTCCTTCTACGGTAGGAGCACCAACTTTAACGTCACCGTCGGCATCAATCAAGAGAACCTTGTCGAAATCGATTGAATCGCCTTCTTTTACGTTTTCGCCGAGATAGTGGACATACAAGTACTTGCCGGCTTCTGCCTTGAACTGCTGTCCCTGAATTTCTACAATTGCGTACATTTAAAATAGAAACTTTAACAATTATGTCCGTAAGGCGGACGCGCAACTGCGCTTCTCTTCTCTGAGCCTTTTCGGAATTAGCGCACAAAATTACTCGTTTATTTCGTAACCCGCAAATATTCCGACAATTATTTCTCTACATCCAAAATTTTTCCGTCAATAAACGGGGCCGGCAGAAAAACCTGATTGAAAAAATCGTAGTGCCAGACATTCTCATGCCTGGCACCACTGGATTTCTATAAAAATGGGGAATGTTGAGTATTACTTAGTCTGGATTACAAGGAAATTCGATTTTTCCCAGAATTTCTTTGCGTCTTTAATCTTTATCACCACTGTTCCGCCTACAGTCTCTATCGAGTAAGAACCGGCTGGATGCGATGTCTTCAGCTCCGCCTTCTTGGCGTAAGTCTTCACTTCTGTGAGCTTGCGCTTGTCGGCTTTTGTGAAGTAAGAGCGGTCGAAATCGCCTTCCATGGTCTTTGTCTTGCCCATGAATTTCTTTTCCAGAATCTTATGCTCTTTCAGCTCCTTATTGCTTCCGCAAACATAGTAGCAGATGTTGAGTTCGTCGGTGGCCTGGTCGGCACGCTGTGTCTCTGCGTTGCGTTCCTCTGTCACGGTCGACACTTGAGTGTTGAGATCTTCGACATTCTTGTTCAAATCTGAGATTTTCACATTCGCATCTGCCAACGCTGCCTCAAGTTGCTGAATCTTTTGCGACTGCTCATCTATGAGTTGCTTCTGCGACTCTATGGTTTTCTGCAATTTCGCAGAATATCCGTTTGAGCTTTTCAACTTGCTCTCAAGTTCCTCCAACGCCTGCTTGCGTGCGTCAAGTTCCTGACGGAGCGCGTTGATGTTGGCGATAATTTCCTGTCGCTTGTCGGGAGTGTCCTTGAAATCACCGCTCACAAGGATATTTTCCATACGGTTCACCTCGAGAAGGTTCTGACTGATGTCGCCAATAAGGTTCATCAAGCTGTCGCGCTGCCCCTCAACTTTCGAGATGTCGGGTTGCGTAGTGTCGGCAAGCGTGTCTTTTTGCTCTTTGTTGCCGTTGCATGCCACGAGCGCACCTGTAAGCGCAAGGGCGAGAATCATCATCTTCTTCATAGTAAATTTTGTTTTTTTTCGGTTTTAAAATGTGCGTACTTATCTCTTTTGCCGGCGCTTTTTTCTTCTTTCTTGCCCGACACTACTATAACAATCTCTCCTCGCGGTTCGTTCACGGAAATGTTCACAAAGTTCAGAAAGGGTGCCGCGGCAGGTCTCTTCATGCAGTTTTGAG
The DNA here is from genome assembly GCA_022009815.1 of Bacteroidales bacterium. GTDB lineage: Bacteria > Bacteroidota > Bacteroidia > Bacteroidales > Muribaculaceae > Limisoma. The sequence continues at coordinate 1,628,475 of CP091725.1, read as the reverse complement.
ATTTCTCGGCTAACGCTTGCCTCGCGGTCTTGTCCGAAGGCTTCAGCCAACTGTGTCAGGGTTTTAACCAAGCGAAGCGGCGATTCGTAGAACACGATTGTGCGGGGTTCGGCACTAAGTTCGGCAAGACGCGTGGAACGTCCTTTTTTTTGTGGCAAAAATCCCTCAAAGCAGAATTTGTCGCATGGCAAACCGCTGTCGACGAGCGCGGGAACAAAGGCTGTGGCGCCGGGAAGGCACTCCACCTTGACGCCCACACGGCGACATTCGCGCACAAGCATAAAACCGGGGTCGGAGATGGCCGGAGTGCCAGCATCCGACACAAGGGCTATGCGCTCTCCGCCTTTCAAACGCTGGGCTATGCCTGCCGCCGTCTCATGCTCGTTGAATTTATGATGGCTCTGCATACGCGTCTCGATGCCGAAATGCTTCATCAGCACTCCGCTGGTGCGTGTGTCCTCGGCAAGAATAACGTCTACTTCCTTTAGCACATTCACCGCTCTGACGGTCATATCGTCAAGGTTGCCTACCGGTGTCGGCACCACATAGAGTATGCCGGCTTCCGCTGTGGGTTTCTGTGCCATCGCTATAGAAAATGATTTTTTATTATCGCCATAAATTCTTTCACGTCGTCCGACTCACGATCCCATCCAAGATCGCCATAGAAATAATCTTCCGCCTCGTCAAACGAATGCATTGCCTCCACCACATGGAGAGCGTCGGTCATCTCTGCGGCACTGTTGCCGAAAAGTTCGCGGCGGAAACGGAATGTGTCGTTGAGCGAGAACGCTGATTTAAGGTCTTTCGACCGGCTGCGCTGCAGTTTTTCGTCAAGACGCAGAGGCTCGCTGTCGTCGGATGCCTTTTCATTCGCTTCTGTCTCTTCTTCTATATTATCCTCTGCCTCTACGGCTTCCGTTTCATCCGCAACGTTCGGTGTCTCCGCGTCGGGTTCTGCGGTGGGTTCATCGTCAAGCACGAGCTCGACCATAGGCTCCTGCTCATTGTCATATTCGCCGTCGGCAACTTGCTCTGCCGTCACTTCCGCCACGTCTTCCTCCGGCTCTGGTTCTGGCTCTTCGCTTTCAGGCGCGTCCGCCACCGGCTCTTCGCTTCCGGCATCGGCCACGTCGTTCTCCACCATACAGGCGTCTTTCTGCGTTTCTTCACCCTCATCGTCTTCTCTTTCGCCAAGCAGCATCTGCAACCTGTCGAGCTTCTCTCCTATTGCCGTAAACACATATTCCGGAGTGTCGGCGCCACGATTGTCGGCGAGGAGCAGAAGTCCCTCGAGTTCGTAAGCCTCGGCAATCATTTTTCTTATGTCGGTTTTCATAATTGAGGAGTATTTTGTCGTTTGTCAATAGTGTCCTGATACGATTCAAACATTCCCACCATCAGCCGTTCTATCGATGATTTCAGTTGTTCGTAGGTGCAGTGGAAATTGTTTGTAAGCAGCACTACGGAGTAGCGCGGACGCTCGGCGGGGTAATAGCCTGCATAGCATCTCACGCCGGTCATGCTGCCCGACTTCAATGCGATGTTTCCAGACAGGCACGTGCCTTTTAGCAGGTTGCGCACCGTTCCGTCAACGCCGCATCGTGGCAGCAATGTCGGGAAAAGGTCGCCGGTCTGCCAGTCGAGTGCGGCCGAGCGCAGCACGCTTGCCAGAAACAGAGGTGTCATCCGGTTTGTGCGGCTCAATCCGCTGCCATCATAGAGCGTCACCTTGTCCATGTTGATGCCCCATTGTTCTACTATCTTGGTCACTGCCTTCTCGCCATACTCACGCTGCGGATCGCCGTAGATGCTCTCGCCCAATTTGCGCTGCACCGACTCGGCATACATGTTGTCGCTGCGGAAAAGCAACGATTTCAGAATCTCTGGCAGCACCGGCGACTCGTACGACAGGATTTGCATGGCATCGCTGTCGCTTGCACTCACCTTTTTTCCTTCAACGGGGATGCCCTCGCTCTCGAGTGTCTCTCTCACATCGGCACACAAACCTACGGCTGGATGCGGCATCGTGGTGACCACTTCTATCGGCTCCTGCATGCGGCGCATAGCTCCGCTAAGCGTGATTCGGCTGTTGTTTTTCTTGCGTTGCACGATAGGGCTGAATCTGCCGCGATTCACCACCGTCATCCGGTTGTCTATCTGTATCGAACGTAGATGCGGCACGGTGTCGACCACAAGGGCGCGGCCGCTCGATGTGTCGATAATCAGCGAGAACAGATTGTCGTTGTAGTTTATCGAATGCACTCCCGCGCCATAGTCTTCCGTCACGTCGGCGTCGAGCCAATCTTTGGGCACGGCGTTGTGCGGCTGTATCTTTTCCTCCGGGCGGACGTTGCCTTTGATAGCTTTTATGCCCCACAGTTTGATGTTTTCAACAGCGGCGGAGACAAAGGTTTCGCGGTCGGGGAAATGCTTGGAGTCAAGCGTCGGGTCAATGCCGCCCTCAATGACAATGTCGCCGTTGAGCGTTCCGTTTTTGTCGATAGTGCCTGTATATTTAAGACGCGTGCGGAAATGGAAGTTCTGGGTAAGTTGCTTCAACGCTGCCGACGATGTGACAATTTCATCACCGACGCCGGTATCATTTGCCGCTCAAGATTGTAGGACGCAACTGGTGTGCCTGTGCGCAAATCCATCACGCAGACGCCCACTGTGGCTCCTGTCATGGCTCGGCTCGACACAAACTGCCTGATGGCTGAATCCATTTTCACAGAAAGCGAGTCGACGGTGGTGTCGACAACGCTGTCCGACGCCGTCACGGCTTTCATCGGTTGTCTGTCGGCAAATCCGACAGACAGCAGTAAGATTATCAGAATGATATGCTTAATCCGCTTCATTTTTATTTTCTTTTCCCATTATTTTAACATTCAAAGTTAAACATAAATCCCATGAATTGGCGGTGTGTGTAAACATCTTTTACCGAATTAACAATGTTTAACCACGCATCGTTTCTTTTCCATAATGCCTACGCACCAACAGAAAGACGCCGACTCCATAACGGAGTCGGCGTCTTCTTGCTGTATTCCTATGCGGTGCGATGGCTATTCGAGCACCAAAGTGGCGCGTGCGGGGAACGACATGTGTGGCGCTACGGTCACGGCATCGCCGGTGATCACGTCGCGGAAAGTGTCGCCGGGACGCATGATTTCGGCATATCGGCTCATGTCAACATCGGCGAGAGGCTCATCGGTGCCGTTCATCAGCACGATGAAGCGGCGGTCGCCGTTGGTGCGCTCATAGACGTAGAGCTGGTTGGACGGCATGAAATGACGCAATGTGCCTGCCGACACGGCTTTGTTGCCTTGGCGCCAATGGAGCAGACGGCTCATGAAGTTGAACGCGTCGCGCTGGAGCGGCGTGCGTCCGTCGACGGTAAACACCGACACGCTGTCGCCTGGGAATCCGCCTGGCATGTCGAGGCGCACATAGCCGTCGGTCACAGCCTTGCTGCCGTGCATCAGCACTTCTGTGCCATAGTATATCTGCGGAATGCCGCGGGTGGTCAGAAGGAATGCCTGCGCCTGTTTCCAGCGGGCAAGGTCAGACGGCTCCTCTAAGAGGAAACGGTCTGTGTCGTGGTTGTCGTAGAACGTCAGCAACCTGCTGCAGTCGGCATAAAGCATGTCGAGCGCAAGGTGGTTAAACAGGCGGTTGAGTCCGTCGCTTCCTGATTTTGTCTGTTCTCCAAACGCTTGCTGCGCCATCAGACACAATGGAAAATCCATCACCGTTGGCAATTCTGTATTGATTGGGTTCAACTTGTTGCCACGTTGCATATACGCAATGCTCGCCTCGTTTTCAAGCCAGCTTTCGCCAACGATGTTGAACCGCGGATACTCGCGTGCCACGGCGCGGTTCCAACGCGCCATAGCCTCCATGTCGGCATACGGATAGGTGTCCATGCGGATGCCATTGATTCCGGCATACTCAATCCACCAGATGGAGTTTTGGATAAGATATGTCATCAAGTGGGGGTTGCGCTGATTGAGGTCGGGCATACCCGACACAAACCATCCGTCGACGGTGTGCTTGAAGTCGTATTGGCTCACATACGGATCATGCACCGTGTTAAGCCGGAAGTTGGTGAGCAGCAACGAGTCGACGGCGGCGTTTCTCTTGCCTGTCAAATTTGCCTGCTGCACGCTTCTGATGCCGTCGGCTGTCGGCTGGGCATTGAGCCAGTCGTGGCTGGGAAGGTCATAGAGCCACGGATGGTAGAGTCCGCAGTGGTTGAAAATCATGTCCATAACCACCTTGATGCCGCGGCTGTGGCACTCTGAAATCAAGCGGCGGTAGTCGTCGTTGGTGCCGAAGCGCGGATCCACACGGTAATAGTCGGTGGTGGCATAGCCGTGATAGCAACCGCCGGGCATATCGTTCTCAAGCACCGGTGTGAGCCACACTGCCGTGACGCCCAGCTCCTCAAGATAATCGAGATGGTCGGAGATGCCCTTCAGCGTGCCGCCGTGGCGCGCGCCCGGGTTCGTCCGGTCTATGCGGTAGTCGAAATTGGTAGACTGATGCTTCACGTCGCCGCCGTCGGCAAAGCGGTCGGGCATCATCAGGTAAAGCACGTCGGAAGAGTCGAAACCCTCGTGACTTGCGCCGTCGCCCTGACGGGCAAGCAGTTCATATTGCTTCTTGATTTTGCGCTTGCCGCTGGCAAACGTGATGTCGACAGTGCCTGGCTTGGCGTCGCTGCCGATGGTGAGATACAGAAACTGATAATTCGGGCTGTCGAGGCGCGCCACGGAGTCAAGTTTCACGCCAGGGCAGTCGACCGACGGCACAGCGTCGCGTATGCCCTCGCCCGTAACCATTATCTGCAGCTGCTGGTTTTTCCATCCCTGTCCACCACATCGGCGGGTCCATGCGGTCGACAGCAGTTTTTTTGCGTTGGTTGTCATTGCGCCGGCCAAAAAGAAGTCCGGCAACAAGAAAGATTTTTTTCATCATAGGTAATTGAGTTTTTGTTTTTACGCCATAAATTTACGACTTATTTGCCGTGTAAATCACATTTTTGTGCATTTTTATGCCCTATTTGCAACTTTTTGGCTTTACGGTTGCGTCTGTAGCAACCGAGCGAGGGCGTCTACAACTCTGGGAACAGCGAAGGCTCGGCGAGCAGGCGGAAGGTGTGGCGGTGGTAGGGGGTGGCGCCGAAACGCGCAATGGCTTCGCGATGGGCTTTTGTGGGATAACCTTTGTTCACGTTCCAGCCGTATTGCGGAAATTCCTCGTGGATGCGTTTCATAAACTCATCGCGGTGGGTCTTTGCAAGAATCGACGCGGCGGCGATGCTCATCATCTTGCCGTCGCCTTTCACAATGCATTGGTGGCTGATGCCGTCGTAGGGACGGAAACGGTTGCCGTCGATAAGCAGAAAGTCGGGGCGCACCGACAAACCGTCCACGGCGCGGTGCATGGCAAGAAACGAAGCCTGAAGGATGTTGATGTGGTCAATCTCATCGTTGTCAACGATGCCCACAGCCCAAGCCAGGGCGTCGCGCTCTATCACGGGACGCAGTGCGTCGCGGGCATGCTCGGAAAGCTTCTTTGAGTCGTTGAGAAGGTCGTTGGTGTAGCCGTCGGGCAGAATCACCGCCGCGGCAAACACCGGTCCGGCAAGGCATCCGCGCCCAGCCTCGTCGCATCCTGCCTCGAGGCGTCCCGGTTCAAGATACGGCAACAACATCAGTGATGGCGTTTGATTATGTAGTCGAACAACGACAGGAATGCCCGCTTGGCTTCGTTGTCGGGATATGGCTCAAGGATGCTGCGTGCCTCGGCGCGCAGACGCTCCATCGTGGCATAGGCATATTCGATTCCGCCCTCTGCCTTGGCAAAGTCTATCAGCGTCTCTATCTGTTCGGTGGTAAGCGAGTCGGAGTCGGCAAGACGGCGCATCTCTCCGTGGCGCGGCGACTCGGTGCGCGACAATGCGTAAATCAGCGGCAGCGTCACCTTTCCCTCGCGCAGATCGTTGCCCGTGGGCTTGCCTATGGCATCATCCTTGAAATAGTCGAAGATGTCGTCCTTTATCTGGAACGACAGTCCCAGCAGCTCCACAAACTTCGACAGGTTGGCGATGTCGATGTCGGAGGCACCTACAGAGTATCCGCCCACCTTCACACAGCTTTGAAACAGCGATGCCGTCTTCTTGTTTATGATGCTGAAATAAGTCTGCTCGTCAATTGAATGGTGCTTGGCAACGTCGATTTGGTCAATCTCGCCGGTCGACAGTTCCTTGCCGAGCTCGGAGATGGTGCTTATCACACGGAAATCGTTGGTGCGGATGGCACAGGCAAGGGCGTTGCTGACAAAGAAATCGCCGACAAGCACGGCGATATGGTTGTCCCACGTGTTGTTGATGGTGTCGTGGCCGCGACGCTGCTTGGTCTCGTCGATAACGTCATCGTGTATCAGAGAGGCATTGTGGAGCAATTCCACCGACGCCGCACCGCAGAGCACACCGTCCGACACCTCGGCGCCGAAAAACTTGGCGCTGAGCACAACGATTATCGGGCGTATCTGCTTGCCTTTTGTTTCCAAATACTTGTCTACAATCTTATTGAGCAGCGGACTATTGCTTGAGAGCGACTGCTTTATTATCTTCTGCAGCCGCTCCAAATCGGATGATATCAGGTCTCTTATTTCATCAAAATTCGTCATAAAACGATTTTTAAGACACAAAAGTAATCATTTATTCTGCGAAAATTGTAATTTCACGGTGAATTAATGCCGAATCATTGATTTTTTTATATTAATTAGTACTATTCACCTACAATATATGGAACAGAAAAAATTATTTTTGCTCGATGCCTATGCCTTGATTTTCCGGGCATACCACGCAATGAAATACTCTCCTCGATTCACGTCGGGGGGAATGAACACTTCCGCCATCTTCGGCTTTGTAAACACGCTCGAGGAGGTGCTGCGCAAGGAGAACCCGACGCATATCGCCGTGTGTTTCGACCCTGCGGGAAAAACGTTCCGCCACGAGATGTTTGCCGACTACAAAGCTGGTCGCGAGGCTACGCCTGAGGATATCAAGGTGGCTGTTCCATACATCAAAGACATTATACGGGCTTACGGAATCCCTGTGGTGGAAAAAGAGGGATACGAGGCCGACGACGTGATTGGCACGCTTGCCACGATGAGCCGCAGCCGCGGATTCTCGACGTTTATCATGTCGCCCGACAAGGATCTCAGTCAACTTGTCGACCCGTCTGTGAAAATCTACCGTCCGGGCTACAAGGGACAGCCGGCGGAGGTGCGCGGCGAGAAGGAGGTGTGCGACGTGTTCGGCATCAACCGCCCGATACAGGTGATCGACATTCTGGCGCTCATGGGCGACAAGGTGGACAACATTGTCGGATGCCCGGGCGTCGGTGAGAAAACGGCGTCGAAACTGATTCTGGAGTTCGACAGCGTGGAGAATCTTATCGCCAACACCGACAAGCTGAAAGGCGCGCTGAAAACCAAAGTCGAATCAAACGTGGACAACATTCTGTTCTCAAAAAAACTCGCCACGATATGCACCGAAGTGCCGATTGAATTCGACGAGGAGGCTTACAGCCGCCACCCTGTCGACGAAGCCGCCATCCGCGACATCTTCGGCAAACTGGAGTTCCGCTCGTTGCTGTCGCGCGTGCTCGGCGACAAGGCGGAGGCAAAGCCTACTCCAAAGCCTGCGCCCGCTTTCGGCGAACTTTCGCTCTTCGGCGACGACATGACTGACGCGGCAGCCACAGAGGCGGAGCCTGCGCCAACCGAGCATACCTGCAAAACGATCATCGCAACCGATGCCAACATCGACGAGCTTGTCGACAAGGCGTTGTCGCAGAAAACAATAGGAATCCACATGGTCTGCACCGCGCCAAACGCCATGGAGGCTATTCCTGCCGGCATCGCTGTGGCACTGAGTCCCGACGAGACTTTCTATCTTGAAGCCACCGAGGAGTCGGCTTTCGACATTTTGCGCATCCTTAAATCGGAAACTGTGGAGAAAGTGGGCATAAACCTGAAATTCGATATGGTGGTGGCGCTCAACATTGCTGAGAAATTAGCGGCGCCCTACTATGATGTCGCCATCGCGCACTATCTGCTGCAACCGGAGATGAGCCATTCAATAAACCGGCTGGCGGAGATATATCTGAAAAAAATTCTGCCCGACTATCAACTGCCCGCCACGGCAAAGGCCAACAAGTTCAACCCGGCGCTCTCGCTTGAAATCGAGGATATAGCCAAGGTGGCTTGCGCACGTGCCGCGGCATGCCTCGAGCTGAAGCCTGTGTTTGACAAGAAACTCGAGGAGGAGAAAATGGCGCATCTGCTCCACGACATCGAGCTGCCGCTCGTCGAGGTGCTCGCCGACATGGAGCACACTGGCGTGCGCATCGACACCGATGCCCTTGCCGCCTACTCCAAAGCCCTGACTCAGCGTCTTGCCGACATCGAGCGGGTATGCATCGACCTTGCGGGAATACAGTTCAACGTGGGCTCGCCGGCACAGGTGGGCGAAGTGCTGTTCGACAGGCTGAAAATCGATGAAAAAGCGAAAAAAACGAAAACCGGGCAATACTCCACCACGGAGGAGGTGCTTGAAAAGCTGTCGGGAAAACACCCCATCGTGGGCAAGATCCTGGAGTTCCGAAAGATAAAGAAGCTTCTGTCAACCTACGTCAATGCTCTCCCCGAACTTATAAACCCTCACACGGGAAAAATCCACACCACCTACAATCAGACTGTCACGGCCACCGGACGCCTGTCGTCGACAAACCCGAACCTGCAGAACATCCCTATCAGAAACGACGACGGACGGGAAATCCGCAAAGCATTCATCCCCGACGACGGACACTCGTTCTTCTCTGCCGACTATTCGCAGATTGAGCTGCGCATCGTGGCAAACATCAGCAAGGACGAGGCGCTCGTGGAGGCTTTCCTTGCCGGCGAGGACATCCACCGTGCCACTGCCGCCAAAATTTTCCACGAACGCACCGAAGACGTGACCGACGACCAGCGACGGAAAGCAAAAACCGCAAACTTCGGTATGATTTACGGCATTTCGGCATTCGGACTGTCGGAGCGACTGCAAATACCTCGCAGCGAGGCCAAGCAACTGATTGAAGGCTACTTCGAGACATTCCCCGGCGTGCGTCGGTTTATGGACCAGAGCATCGAGATGGCGAAAGAGAAAGGCTTTGTGACAACCCTGTTCGGACGGCGCCGTATGCTTCCCGACATAACATCGCGAAACGCCGTGGTGCGCGGATATGCCGAGCGAAACGCAATCAACGCTCCAATACAGGGAACTGCTGCCGACATCATCAAAATCGCGATGAACCGCATTTACCGTCGGTTTGACCGCGAGGGAATACGGTCGAAGATGCTGCTGCAGGTGCACGATGAGTTGAACTTTGACGTCGTTCCAGGCGAAGAGGATGCCGTGGCCCGCATCGTAAAAGAAGAGATGGAGGCGGCGTTCTGCGGAACTGTACCTCTCGTTGCCGACTGCGGCTCAGGTGCAAACTGGCTTGAAGCGCATTGACAAACACCGACGTAAACGCGTCTTTAAATAAAAATTTTGCCCTGCAATAAAAAAATATCCGCAAAAACATTGCAATATCCAGAAAAGTGAGTACCTTTGCATTCGATTTTCGGACTCGGGGTGTAGCACAGTTGGTTAGCGCGCCACGTTCGGGACGTGGAGGTCGGAAGTTCGAGTCTTCTCACCCCGACTATCAAAGGTTCAAATGATTACAACTCAATCATTTGAACCTTATTTTTTCAACAACCACAAGAAACATTTATGATTACAGTTGATGGACTGACCGTCGAGTTTGGCGGAACCACCCTATTCAAAGATATTTCCTTTCAGATAAACGAGAAGGACCGCATAGCCCTTATGGGCAAGAATGGCGCAGGAAAGAGCACTCTGCTCAAGATAATCGCTGGCGTGCGGACCGCCACACGCGGTTCTGTTTCCGCGCCTAAAGATTGTGTCATTGCGTACCTGCCGCAACATTTGATGACCGAGGACGGCCGCACCGTGTTTGAGGAGACATGCCAGGCTTTCGCTCATCTGCACCAAATCCAGGCGGAGATAGACCGCATCAACAATGAGCTTATGACACGCACCGACTATGACAGCGATGAATACATGCAGCTCATCGAGAATGTGTCAACGCTTTCTGAGAAGTTCTACGCAATCGACATGACTCATTTCGAGGAGGATGTTGAGAAAACGCTTCTCGGCCTGGGCTTCGAGCGCGAGGACTTCAACCGCCCAACCAGCGAGTTTTCGGGCGGCTGGCGCATGCGTATCGAGCTTGCGAAACTGCTGCTCAAGTCGCCCGACGTGCTGCTTCTTGACGAGCCTACAAACCACCTCGACATCGAGTCGATCGGATGGCTTGAGGACTTTATCTGCAACAGTTCAAAAGCCGTGGTGGTGATAAGCCACGACCGCAAGTTTGTCGACGACATAACCACTCGCACCATCGAGGTGACAATGGGACGGATATACGACTACAAGGCAACTTACAGCCAATATCTGGAGTTGCGCAAGGAGCGTCGCGAACAGCAGATGAAACAATATGAGGAGCAGCAGAAGATGATTGCCGACACAAAGGAATTCATCGAGCGTTTCAAAGGCACGTATTCCAAGACTCTGCAGGTGCAGAGCCGCGTAAAGATGCTTGAGAAGCTGCAACTTATAGAGGTGGACGAGGAAGACACGAGCCGACTCCGGCTGAAGTTTCCTCCGAGTCCGCGCAGCGGTGCCTATCCTGTGCAAATGAGCGATGTGGCAATGTCGTTCGACGGCAAGAATGTTTTCAGCGGTGTCAATCTTACCGTCGAACGCGGCGACAAGATTGCCTTCGTGGGGCGAAACGGCGAAGGAAAGTCGACTCTCGTGAAATGCATTATGGGGCAACTGCAAAACGAAGGCAAACTCGAACTCGGACACAACGTGCAGATTGGCTACTTCGCACAAAATCAAGCTTCGCTGCTCGACGGCGAGCTAACGGTGTTCCAGACCATCGACGACGTGGCTAAAGGCGATGTGCGCAACAAGATTCGCGACCTTCTCGGCGCATTTATGTTCGGAGGAGAGGAGTCGACAAAGAAAGTGAAGGTGCTGTCTGGAGGTGAACGCACTCGCCTTGCCATACTCAAACTCCTGTTGGAGCCCGTCAACCTGCTTATTCTTGACGAGCCGACCAACCACCTTGACCTCAAGACAAAGGACGTGCTCAAGCAAGCCCTACTGGACTTCGATGGCACGCTCATCGTGGTGAGTCACGACCGCGACTTCCTCGACGGACTTGTCAGCAAGGTATACGAATTCGGCCACGGCCGCGTACGCGAGCACTTGTGCGGCATTTACGAGTTCCTTGAGTCAAAGAAGATGGAAAGCCTTCAGGAGCTCGAAAGAAACCGCGTGAAGCTGGGAAAGGCTTAACACAAAAACAACTCGTTCTTTTTCCGATCACGGCAGAGCGGCTCAAGGCGGGCTGCCAACACTTTCAGAGATTCGCCGATGCCTCTTGCATGCGACGGGCAGACCGACACGCACCGCATACAGCCGATGCAGAGCTGGTTGTTGTTGTCTTTTGGATTGTCGGCAGATATTGCACCTGTCGGGCATTGGCTCGCGCAGACACCGCATTCCGTACAGTCTTGGTTTGCCACAGGAAAAGGTCCGCTGCAGCCTTGCTTGTACGGGCGGTTGCCTGGCAATGCGAGATGGCCAAACGGTTTGCCGCCTTGCACCCTCTCAAGAATGGATCTGCCAAAGGATGCCAGCTCTCCGGCATCGGCTACGTCAGGCCTGCCGGCGCCGTACATACGGCAAATGCTGTGCTCTGCGTTGGCGGCAACGGCTGCTACAACGTTGAATCCCTGCGCTGTCGCCACATCCTGCATTTCAACCAAAGCATCCTCGTAGGCTCTGTTGCCGTAAACGGCGACAATCACACAGGTGGCGCCGTTTGACTCAACGGCATTCAGCCTTTCCACAGCCAATGCCGGCACGCGCCCGGCATATACCGGCATCGAGACAACCACCAAGTCGCCGGCTGCTATACTTGGCAAGCACAGCTCTTCTTCTTTTACACAAAGTTCTGTAAGTATGCTTTTTGCCTCTATGCCGCTGCACAGCAGTTCGCTGACGCGGCGTGTGCCTCCAGTGGGACTGAACGAAATCTGATGTATGGTCATAATATCTTCGTCTTGTTTTTGTTTTCGATTTCAAGCAACATTCTTTTTGCCTCCAATCCTCCGGCAAAGCCGGTGAGGGAATGGTTGCTGCCCACGACGCGATGGCATGGAATAAATTGCTATGCCGTTTGCTCCTACGGCTTGCGCCACGGCTCTGACGCCTTCAGGATTGCCAACGCTCAGGGCAATATCTTTGTAGCTCACAGTCTCTCCGTATGGTATGCCGAGCAATGCATTCCACACTTGCTGTTGGAAATCCGTTCCCACAAGACGCAGCGGGATGTCGAAAGCCTTGTGGCGACATGCGAAGTAGTCTTCAAGTTGTTTCTTCGCTTGCTCGAGCACGGCGGATGTCTCAACAAGAAATTCCGCATTCAGCCGGCGCGCAAGCCGGCGCTTGTTGCGGCAGGCGCATGGCATCCCGTTCCAGTCGCACAGACACAAAGCCTCTTCCACCGACGCCAAGACCATCTCTCCGCACGGCGAGTCGTAATATTGTACACGTACCGGTTGCCTGCCTCTCATCTTCGCCACATCACCTGCTTATTGCTGCATTTTGACTGCAATTCCGCATCACTTCTCATACAATTCAATAGGCAACCCGTCAGGATCGCTGAAAAACACAAACCGTTTGCCGGTATATTCATCCGTGCGTATCGGCTCGCAGGCTACGCCTTTCGCTCAATCTCGCCCACAGCAGCGGCAACGTCGTCGACCTCGAAGGCAAGATGGCGCAGACCGGCGGCTTCCGGACGGGAAGGACGCGCTGGAGGATTCGGAAAAGAGAACAGCTCCACAACATACGTTCCGCCGAGCCAGCAGTCTGCCTTCCAAGAGTCGCGCTCCTTACGATAGTGCTCGCTCACAATCTTCAACCCGAGCACGTCTGCATAGAAACGCTTCGACCGTTCATAGTCGGAGCAAATTACTGCCACATGGTGTATTTTGTTCAGTTTCATATTATCAGTAGTTTTAATAACATTTTCCCACACAATGATTCACATATAAAAGCGTCGCCGCCACAATCTGCAACAGCAGAATTGCCGGGACACCATACCGAAACTTCCTGTGCCGTGTCTTGTGATGCCACGCCTTCATGCCGAGCCACGCTCCGACGCTTCCGCCCACAACCGCCAGCATCAGCAACGTTGCCTCCGGTATGCGCCATTTGCCGTTTCGTGCCCTATATTTGTCTATGCCATACACGATGAATGCAACTGCATTCACAACGGTAAGACAGCATCCGACAAGGCCTTGCGTTATATCCATATCCGAATCCTTTAACGACGGCAAAGTTAACGCAAATCAAACACAATAAAAATAATATCTCCGATTATCCTCTAAACACCCGAAGAACTGTTGTAGAAAGATGTTGCGCGGAGGCAAAACCGCCGAAGAGCGGTTTCACATGTTAGCACGGGGTTGGCTTGCCTACCCCGTGACACTGGTGGCATGCGCAACTACCGCCGAAGAGCGGTTGTAGAAAGATGCTGCGGGAAGGTACGACGGCTTCTTCAGGATGGTTGCGATTCCGCTGACTCAACTTTCACGAAATCGCCGATACAAAATTTCTTGCAAAAATATTTTCCTTGATTTATACAACCGCTCTTCGGCGGTAGATTCGTCTTCCGCTACTGACCCCAGGTAGGTTGCCTTCGCCATCTGATTGACATTGACAAAACCGTCCCACATCGGTATGTCCATCGTCGTGGAGCGACAACACTCTTCCGTAACCCGGTACGCCACAGCCTGTGGCCGGCAGAAATAAAAAAGCAGCCACTTTTCAGCGACTGCTTTGTGACCCCGGAGAGGCTCGAACTCTCGACCCAATGATTAAGAGTCATTTGCTCTACCAACTGAGCTACGGAGTCAACGTTTTGTTGATTTCGGTTGCAAAGGTAATGCCTTTTTTCTATCCCACAAAATTTTCGGGATATTTTTTTCAAAAAAATTGAGCTAAGAATGCCAACATTCTATCAGACAGCAACATATTTTTTTGACTCAGAAGAGCCTTAAACGCGAAAAGAAGCGAGACCAGGCAATTTCTGCCCAGCCTCGCTTTTTATGGTCTGCAACTGCGACCGTTAGTACATGTCCAGTTTAGGCAATGCTACAATCTTGTTGTCGTTCTTCTTGATGAAATCAAGGATGGCATCACGCGACTTACTTTCAGGGATGTCGGCCTCAATGCGTTTTACGGCGTTGAAGAGCGACACGTTGCACTGATAGATGTGGCGGTATGCTTTTGCGATATCGTCGATTTCTTCTTCCTTGAAGTTGTCCTTATGACGCATAATCGTTGCGTTCACGCCATAGTAGACAGCCGGATTGTGGGCAAGGATGATGAAAGGAGGCACATTGCCCGAAACGCGGCATCCACCTTTGACAAACACCCATTTACCAATGTGGCTGTTTTCAAACACTTTCACGCCGGTGGAAAGAATCGAGCAAGAGTCGATAAACACATCGCCGGCAATCTGCACGTTGTTGCCAACCACGCAATAGTCGCTAATCTCGCTGTCGTGGCCGATGTGCGAATCCGCAAGCACAAACGAGTTTGCGCCCACCTTGGTGGCGCCGCCTTCGTGGATGCTGCGGTTGATTATCGCCATCTCGCGTATCACGGTGTTGTCGCCGATGATGACGTACGACATTTCGCCTTTCCAGCGGAAGTCTTGAGGCGACGCGCTTACGATTGCGTTATTATACACCTTCACATTCTTGCCGAGGCGCGCGCCTTGCATGATGCTGGCATTAGGCATCACGATGCATCCGTCGCCTATCTCCACATCCTTGTCGACAAAAGCGAAAGGATAAATTGTTACGTTGTCGCCGATTTTCGCTGTCGGGTCAACAAATGCTAATGGACTAATCATTGTGTTTCTGATTAAGGTAATTAATACTATATCAACGTCCGCCGCCGAGAGCCTGATAGAGGCTGATGGCTGCCTGACGCACTTGAAGTTCACATTGCAGCTGCGACATTTGTGCGTTGAGAAGCGACTGCTGTGCCGTAAGCACTTCCAGATAGGTGGCTGTGCTGTACTTCATAAGGTCGTTGTTGTATTCAACGGCTTTCGACAGGTTGTCAACCTGGTCGACGAGCAGAGCGCTGCGCTGCTTGTTCTTGTTGTAGCTCACCAAAGCGTCGCCCACTTCCGCACCGGCGGCAAGCACTGTGTGCTCAAACGTGTTGAGCGTCTGCTGCTGTTTCAGTTTGGCTGCCTTCAGCGTGGCGATGTTGCGTCCGCGGCTGAAGAGGGGCGCCGTTAGCTGTCCGGCAAGCTGATAGAACCATTTGCCCGGGTTGACGATAACGCTTCCGAGCAGGTTGGTGAAGCCGCCACCTGCCGAGATTACAAGGCTTGGATAGAATGCCGCACGCGCTGTGTTGGTGGCGTAATATGCCATTGCGAGCGACTGCTCTGCTGCCTGCACGTCTGGACGGGCCGCAAGATACGACATCGGCACGCCTTTCTCCATATATTCCGGGAAACTCGGCTCATAGGATGAGTCGACAACCCATGTCTGCTGCGGACGGTTCAAGAGCAGCGACAGGCTGCTGTTGACCTGATGAAGCGACTCCTCTACTTGCGGTATGGTTGCGAGCAGGCTTGCATAGTTGGCCTTGCTCTGCACCACTGCCACTTCGTTGTAGCATCCTGCCTCTTTCAAATCCTGCATCGTCTTGATGCTTTCCTGCCAGATTGCCGATGTCTCGTTGAGAATCTGCAACTGGCGCTGGAGCATTGCGATGGTGTAATAGCAGTTTGCCACTCCACTGATTATCTGCGAGCGCACTGCCTGACGGTATGCCTCTGTCTGAAGCACCGCCGCCTCGGCGTTGCGCTTGTTGTTGAGCAACTTTCCGAACACGTCGATTTCCCAGCTTGCGGTTGCCGGGATGGTGTACGACCATGAGTCTTTTGTTATTTTCGAGCCTCCATAGGAAGCCGTTCCGCCATTGGGCGTCAACGCCACGCTCGGCAGATAGCTGAGCTTGGCGCCTTGCAGCTGTGCTTTGGCGATATCCACATTCAGACGGGCGTTTTCAAGGTCGACATTGCTGTCGAGCGCTATCTGGATGAGTGCCTGCAACTGCGGGTCGGTAAACACCTGTTCCCATTTCACATTGCCGAGAGCCGTTGAGTCGACAGCCTCTTTCTGGGCTGCGGCAACCTCGCCGGCGATGCCTTCCTCAGGCATCTCGAATTTCTTATAGATATGGCAGCTTGCCGTCGTAGTGGCAATCGCCACTACGAGTGCTGCACTTAACAATTTGCTTTTATTCATTGATTTCACTCTTTATTAATTGTGTGAATATTGCTCTATCTGATCATCGATTTCAGCGTTGTCAGTATCCTTCCACTTCAACGGCTGTATCTTCTCCTGAATCTTTTGGAACGCAACGAACAATGCCGGAACGATAAGCACCTGAAGAATCATACCAATCAACATACCGCCGACAGCACCTGTTCCAAGCGAACGGTTACCGTTGGCGCCTACGCCGTTGGCAAGCATCAGTGGCAACAGACCGATAATCATTGCGAAGCCTGTCATCAAGATAGGACGCAGACGCGCTGCCGCACCGGCGATAGCGGCGCCCACGATGCTCATTCCCGTCTTGCGGCGGTCAAGAGCGAACTCTACGATAAGGATGGCGTTCTTTGCCAACAGACCGATAAGCATTATCAAACCGATTTGCAGATAGATGTTGTTGTTAACACCAAAAATCTTCGCGAAGAGGAATGATCCCATCAAGCCCAACGGAATGGACAAGATAACCGACAGCGGCAGGATGTAGCTTTCATATTGTGCCGACAGAAGCAGATAGACAAAGAGCAGACAAAGTCCGAACACGATTGCAGTCGACGCCGCTGATGAATTCTGCTCCTCACGCGTCATTCCTGAGAACTCATAGCCGTAGCCCATAGGCAATGTCTGTGCCGCTACTTCCTGGATGGCCTTGATGGCGTCACCGTTACTGTAGCCTGGATTTGGCGTACCGCTGACAGAAATCGACGTAAACAGGTTGAAGCGAGAGATGATATCTGGTCCGTAGACGCGCTCAAGCGTGATGAAGTTGGTGATTGGCGACATTTCGTTGCCTACACGCACTTTCACCTGATTCAGCGTTTCAGGAGAGATACGTGCACTTGGATCGGCCTGCATCATCACACGGTAAAGTTTACCGAAGCGGTTGAAGTTCGACACATACATACCGCCGTAGTAGCCTTGCAGCGTCGACAACACAACGCTCGGGCTGATTCCCGCCTGCTTGGTCTTGGCAACATCGACATTGACCATATACTGCGGGAATGTCGGATTAAACGTTGAGTAAGCCTGCTGGATTTCCGGGCGCTGGTTGAGCGCGCCGATGAATTGCTGATAAATCTGGAAGAACTTGTTGATGTCGCCTCCGGTCTTGTCTTGCAACTGAAGCTCGAAACCGCTTGTTACCGAATAACCGGAAATCATCGGCGGCTGGAACATCATCACTGTGGCGTCTTTTATCTGCTGACCCACTGCGCCGTAAAGTTGTCCGAGCACGCTTGTTGCGTCCTGTCCTTCCTCACGCTCGCTCCAGTCCTTGAGCTTTACGATAAACGTACCGTACGTGTTGCCCTGACCGGCGATAAAGCTGTAACCAAGAATCTCCGTACGCGACTCGACTGCAGGATTGGCGGCAAGAATCTTGTCCACCTTGGCAAGTGTGGCCTCTGTTTTATCAAGCGACGTTGCAGGCGGCATGTTGACCATACAGAACAACACGCCGGTGTCCTCATTAGGAACCAAAGCGGTCGACGTGGTCATCATCATTGCGGCAAGCGCCACGATGCTGGCTGCCACAACGCCGAATGCCGTGATTTTATGATTGATGAAGAATCCTGTCCATTTTTTGTAGCGGACGAGCAGTTTCTCATAATTGCGGTTGAATCCTTCGTGGAATGCCTTTACAAACGACACTTTCTTGGAGCCGCCCTCTGCGTTGTGAGGTTTCAGGAACACCGCACACAAAGCCGGCGACAGGGTCAATGCGTTCAATGCCGACAGTCCGATGGCGATTGCCATTGTCAAACCAAACTGGCGATAGAACACGCCCGACGTTCCCGACATGAACGACACCGGAATAAACACAAGCATCATGACAAGGGTGATTGAGACAATCGCTCCGCCTATCTCACGCATAGCGTCGATTGCAGCCATACGTGCCGAGGTGTAGCCCTCGTCGAGTTTGGCATGGACCGCCTCGACCACCACAATCGCATCGTCGACCACAATCGCAATGGCGAGCACCAATGCCGAGAGTGTCAACAGGTTGATTGAGAAGCCAATCAAATAAAGGCCGAAGAACGTACCGATCAACGCCACCGGGATGGCGATTGCCGGAATAATGGTTGAACGCAAGTCCTGTAGGAACACGTAAACCACAAGGAACACGAGGATAAATGCCTCGATAAGGGTCTTGATAACCTCTTCGATTGATGCGTATAGGAAGTCGTTGGTGTTCATTGAAACGTTGAACTCCAATCCGTTTGGAAGTTCTTTTCCTGCCTCGTTGATTTTTGCCTCAACGTCCTTGATAACCTGAGTCGCATTGGAGCCCGCAGTCTGGAAGATGATGGCGGAAGCGGCTGGATGACCGTTTGTCTTGCCCTGAAGCCGTAGCTTACACGGCCAAGCTCCATTGTTGCCACGTCTTTCAGATATAGGACGTTGCCGTCTTTGTCGGCGCGGATGATAATCTTGTCAAACTCTTCTGGAGTGATCAGACGTCCGCGGTAGCGCATCACGTATTGGAATGTCGTTCCGCCGTTTTCTCCGAACTGACCCGGAGCAGCCTCGATGTTCTGGTCGGCGAGAGCCGCACTGACATCGGAAGGCATAAGGTTGTGCTGTGCCATGGCGTCTGGCTTGAGCCAGATACGCATAGAGTAGTCGGCACCCATCACCATCGCGTCGCCCACACCGTTCACACGCTGAATCTGTGGGATGACGTTGATTTTCATATAGTTCTCGATGAATTCCTGCTCAAACTTGCCGTTTGGAGAAAGGAGTGAGAACACAAGCAGCATTGACGTCTGTCGTTTCTGCGTAATCACACCCACTCTTGTCACCTCGGCAGGAAGCATGCTCTGCGCCTTTGCCACACGGTTCTGCACATCGACGGCTGCCATGTCGGGGTCGAAGCCCTGCTCGAAATAAACTGTAATCGTGGCGCTACCTGTATTGGTTGCCGTTGATTGGATATATGTCATGCCTTCAGCACCGTTGATTTGCTCCTCGATAGGCGCAATAACGGAGTTGAGCACAGTCTTGGCGTCGGCACCGGTATAGGTGGTCGAAACCTGGATTGTTGGAGGCGCAATGTCAGGATACTGCGTGATTGGCAACCACAACATTCCGACGACACCCAAAATCACAATGAAGATGGATATCACGGTCGAGAGCACCGGCCGGTTGATAAACGTATCTAATTTCATTTCTCTTTATTCTAATTTTCCTTATTGTTTCCTGTTACTTCTGCTGTGCGCCTGCTGCCTGGCTGAGATCCTTGCCTGTCATGTCAACCGGAGTGATCTGCACACCTTCGCGGACGCTTACACCTACACCTTGAACCACGACATGTTCGCCGTTCTCAAGTCCACTGGTAACCACGTAGTTCTGTCCGTCGTTGTTTGCAAGCACCTCGATTGGGCGTGCGGTGACTTTGCCAGCCTTGTCAACAACGTATGCGAATTTCTTGTCCTGCAATTCGGTGGTTGCCGACTGAGGTATAATGATTACGTTGTCGTAGTGTGCCGGGATGACAACTGAGCCTGTAGAGCCGCTGCGGAGCATTCCGTTCTGGTTTTTGAACGCCACGCGCACCGATGCCGAACCGGTGGTGTTGTCGAGCATACCTGTCATCGTCGAGAATTTGCCCAATTCTGAATAGTAGCTGCCGTCAGAGAGTTTCAATTTTGCTGCCGGAAGCTCGCTGAGCGCTTTGGCAAGCGATACGCTGCCATTTTGTGTCATCTCAAGCACTTGCTTTTCGTTGAACGAAATGTAGGCATAAACCTCTGAGATGTCGGAAATTGTGGTGAGAGGCTGTTGTGAAGACGGGCTTGCAAGCGAACCCTCACGGTTTGGAATCGAGCCGACATAACCTGCCGACGGAGCCTTCACTACTGTATACGAGAGGTTCTTCTCTGCATTGACAAGCGCTGCGCGGGCTTGCGCCAGCTGTGCTTTGGCTGCTGCAAGGTCGTTTTGAGCCAATTGGTTCTCGTAGTCACTGATCACGTTTTTCTCAAAAAGTTTTTTCTTGTTGTTGGCGGTAATCTGAGCGCTGTTGACCTGCTGCTGAGCTGCCGCAACGGCTGCCTTGCACTGATTTACCGCTGCCTCATACTGCACTTGATCGATTACAAACAGCACCTGTCCTGCCGACACTTGCTGACCTTCGTCTACACAAACCTTTGTAATGAATCCAGAAACTTGTGGACGTATCTGCACATCCTTCTGTCCCTTAATCGTTGCCGGGTAAACGCTTTCCAAATCTGCACTCGACTTGGTTACTGTGATAAACCCGATTTGCGGAGCAGCCTGTTGCTGCTGTCCCTGCTGGTCTTTCTTGCCACATGAGGTCATGCTGACACCCAAAACCAAACCCAACAAAGCCACTCGCTTTGTCAGTCCAATAACTGTCTTAATTTTCATACCTATAGATTGAATTTTTTCTATTTCTTAACAGCATTTAATATGTATAGTTCTATTTTTCCGAATGCAAAATTAATCACTCTATCATCCAAAACCTATGATATTTGTCACTTTTTTCAGCTTCTATCCACAAAAATATGTTAACCGCTTCATTTTTTCGCCGATTGGTCGGCAAAAGTAGCCATATCTGATGTTTATCTTTTTCCAGGACACGCCTAAACGCTGAAATCTCCGGCGCAGAATTTTTCACACGCTACATTGAAATAGCTGCCCCTGCTCTTCATAAAATCCATCAGCCTGCGATAGACTGCGCTCCCGGCGAGGATGTCGGGATTTCCGACAATTGTCAGATGCTTGCGGGCACGTGTCATCGCCACGTTGAGCTTACGGTCGATGAGTGTCCCGCCTTCTTCAAACACGTTGTCGGTCAAGAAGTTCAACTGATAACGCTGCTGCACTGTGAGTCCGTAGATTATGTAGTCGCGCTGGCTGCCCTGAAAGCGTTCCACGGTGTCGATTGTGATGGAGTGCAACGCTGGGATGCCATATCTGTCGATTGCGTTTCTTACGGTTGCAATCTGGTTGCGGTAAGGCACGATGACTCCTACCGTCGCGCTGTCGTCGAAGTGGTCTGCCTGCCTGAAGATTCTCGCCACCATAGCGGCTATCATGTCGGCCTCCACCTGATTGGTCTTTGCCGAAACCGACATTTCTGGCTTCTCCGACGCCACAAATGCCACCCTGCGCAATTGCAGCAGTCGGCAGATGCCGTCGGTCGACGTGCAGGCTGTGTTTGCCGCCAGCTGATGCGGCAACGGCACCACGTCAAGTCTGCCGCCATAGAACGCCTCATTGGGGAAGTCGGCTATGTCGCGATGCATACGGCCTTGACGTGTAAGCATATAGACATAGCGGCAATCATAGCCGTCATCGGTTTTAAACGACGACAGCATCCTTTCAAACAGTGAGCGGCGGCAGTCGGTCAGTCCGATTGACAGCAACTCTGGCTCTGTCACTCTCGACTCTGCTTCGGTCTGCTGCACAACGGCGGGCAACTGCTTGTGGTCGCCAATAAGCACGAAGCGTGAGATGGCGTCGGCGTTGCCTGTGCGCGCACACATCAGCCCCAGCAGGTGGGGTTCGAGGATTTGCGACGCCTCATCGACAATAGCAAGGTCGAAACGTTTGATTTTAAACAGATTGACGTTGGAGTTAAGTGCTGCGGTGGTGGCACAGACCACACGCGCGTCTTTCAGCGTTCCCGCCACAGCGTCGCCCGTGCGGCACTGTTGGATTTTGTTGCGAAGAAGGTTTGCGTGATACGCCTTGTCGCACGATATCTCCGAACCGATACGTATGAAATCGATGCTCTGCTCTTTAAGCTTGCTGCAAATTTCGTCCACCGCTCTGTTGGTGTACGACAGCAGCAGTATGCTGGTACCTGCCTCAAGCAGTTCCTCACGCAGGATGTTCAGCAGTCCGAACGACGTCTTGCCGGTGCCCGGAGGACCTATCACAAGAAACAGCTCACGGGCTTGCTTTGCTCTCTCCACGAGGGTGTTGAAATCACCGTAGTCGCCCTTGCGGCATCTGCCGGTGTCGATTTCGGGCATGCGCTGCGACAGCAGCATGCGGCGGCGCGGCATGGGTGCGGTCAGGAAACTGTGCATCCCTGCATAAAGGGCATTTGTCGACGAGTCAAACAAATCGTGCTCTATCGCCCAGCGGATGCCGTCGGTCTGAGGAAACACGCGGCTGTCTGTCTGCGGATTGCGAAGTGCCACCCTGACGCCGTCTACACTGATGTCGGCTATCGCGCCGCGTTCCACCATCCATGCGCAGGCGTTGGGCTCGGTGTTTTCTTTATACGGATAAAGCACCACGATGTCGCCCACCCGGAAATTAGAGGTGTCGGCGGCGTCAGTATCGGCAAAACGCAGTGTCACGTCGGTCACCGGAGAATCGGCGAAAGCCGCTGTGTCGAGTGTGAGGTTGCAATAGATGCCGCCCGAAGCAATCTTGTCTTCGAGCGAATCGAGCCAGATTGATGCAAACCCGCTGTTGTCCTTGATTTTGTTGCCTATCTTCGACAGCAGATGCTCTTTTTCAAGAAACTGCATAAACCGGAAGAAATAGGCGCGTTCCAGCGGCGACGCATTCTGTATCGGCGACAGCACTTCGTTGAGTTCGGGCCGGGTGTATCTTGTCCACAACACGCCGTTGGAGTTTCTCATTCAACAGTTCAGGGGTCAGTCCGTCAAGCATCCCGACGCCCTCTGAAGCATAGAGGATTTCACTGTATGCCAACAAGTTGCGCATCCGTATGGCCCTAAGCATCAGTTCCGGACGCTGTGCCGTTGACACAAGTCCCTCGGGATAACGCGAATAGAGGAGCATGACGTGGCGCAGCTGTCCGGCATATTTGTCAAACTCATAGACAAACAGGGCGCGGTAGAGAATCAGCTGCACCAGATGTTTCTCCTGTGGCTTTGGACGGTTTGGATCATAATGTGGCGAGGATGCCGGCACAAACGCTCCTTTCCCTGATTTCTGCTCCACGATCACCGCCTCGCCGTCTTTTTCCACCAACAGGTCGAGACGCCCTTGTATGCCAAGCACTTCGCTGAAGAATGTGGGTTCGAGCACGGCCGCCTTCATGTCGATGCCGCCAACGGCTTTGGGCAAGTCGTTGCCTATAAGTTTCTCGACATTGCTTTTCTGCATTCGCGCGTCGGCATAGAATTTCGCCACGTCTTCCCGGCTTCGCATGGCGTCGCACGCCACAAGCCCCACGGCATTGTTTCTGAAAAAGTCCATCATCCCCTCCTCAAACGAGCGGTTGCTCTGATGCACTGTCTCGTCGAGATACTGCCCGGAAAGATTTCCAAGATGTATGGGCAAGGTGTTGGGCTGCGGCTTGAATTTGTTGACCAAAGCCACAAGCGGCGATTCTGCATAGGTCTCGAAACACGACGCTATGGTCGTGACGTTCACAAGATAGTCGGGCTCGTAGATTATCAGTTCCGGCATACAGATCTCGCCGTCATAGCGCACGCGCACGAGGTTGAGCTGCACGCCGCGTCTGAGCAGCAACGACAGATACGACCAGTCGCCACGGCCTTCGCGTGTCAGATAGACGTTTTGCTGTCCGTAGCACACGGTCAGCGGAAAGCCGCCGCATTCTTCCGTGACGTGGATATATTCGTTGTCCCATGTGTCGACAACACACCGCAGGTTGCCGCTGTCAAACTTGCCCCATGTCCGTGGCTTGTCGTCGATGGGCAGTTTTCGCCGCAGCGTCTTCGGAATCGGCTCGCCAAGCAGTGCCTCAACAAGCATCGCCGCCGACTTCACATCGCTGCCGATTGAATCTTGCAATTGCCGGTCGGAAATTTCAGAAAGGGTGTTGAGCGTGCGGCGCGTGCCGTGCAGACGCACCGACTCTGCCTCGGAAATGCCTTTTTCCTTTATCAGATAGTCCAATTTGGCAAATGTTCCCGAGAAATTCAGGTTGGTCAAGCCCACTTCCTGATTGATTGCGCGTTTGAACGCGTCGCGCAGCGCGTCATATTTTTTACGGATTCCCCAACCGCTGTCGAGCAGCGTTTCCAACTGCTGGTAAAATGAGGCAGCGTCGTCGGGCATATAACCGGATTCTGCCATAATGCTATATCAAACACACCGCAAGCAACAACAACGAATACACCAGCATATTGCGGGCGGTGGCGCCGAGCAGCGGATTCAAAGCTGCGCCACGACTGCGGCGGATACGTTGCCATGTGGAGCAATGCAAGCACAAATAAATCGCGGGTGCTATGAAAAATATCCATAACTTCTCTGCCCATAACGGTGCAGTCAGCCAAACGGCGGCAATTCCGAACAAGAGGTAGGCAATGGCGGCGATGCGACGCCCAAACGCACCACAGTGGTGCGCTTGCCCGCCTCACGATCATCCTCCACATCCCTGTAGTTATTCACAATCAACACGTTGCACCCCATCAGCCCCACGGCTGCCGATGCTGCGGCCACATCGCCGGTAATCTCGCCTGTCTGCACATAATATGTAAGGCAAACAGGCACAAAGCCGAAGAACACAAACACCGCGACATCGCCAAGTCCGACGCGCGACAGCGGATAGGGTCCGGCGCTGTAGGCGAGTGCGAAAACAGCGATTACAACGCCTATCGGTATCAGCTGCCAGCCTCCGAACGGAATCAGGCAGCAGCCCACGGCGCAGGCGGCGGCAAGGGTGCCAAACGTGGCGCACAGCATTGCCCGCGGCGTGATGTCGCCTTCGGTGACACCGCGGCGGAAGCCTTCGCGTCCTTTTTATCTGAACCGTTGACATAGTCGAAATATTCGTTGGCGAAATTGGACGCCACCTGTGCCAGTACGGCAAAAAGAAAACACAACAACGCCGGCTGCCACTTGAACGAGCCGTCGTTATAGGCACAGCCCGACGCTACAACCACTCCTGCCGTCGACACGGGCAATGTGCGCAGTCGGGTTGCCTCTATCCAACTTTTCAGTTTCTTCTGCATAGTCAATATTTATTGTCGCCCATCACGGCATCGAGCGCGCGACGCTGTTTCTGGCGCAACGGCTGGATGCTGTAGCCAAGCGACACCACAAGCAGCACTCGCCGGCTGCGCGGCACTCCAAGCAACCGTTTCAGCCGCTTCTCGTCAAACCATCCCATCATACACGAGCCAAGACCTTCATCTGCGGCTGCGAGGGTGAGATACGACGCTGCTATGCCGCAGTCGATGAGCGGAAAATGCTTGTTCTTTATCCATCCGCCAAGACGGGCGGTGAAATTGGGCGCCTCCTGCACCAATACGATGAAGCATGGAGCCTGTGAGGCAAACTTGTTCATTCCTATCGACGTCAGGGCATCTGCCACTTCTGCACAAAGCTCCGGCTTGTCGACCACGATGAAATGCCATGGCTGGGAATTGCATGCCGACGGCGCCCGGCGGGCTGCGTCGACAATGCGCATCACCGCCTCGCGCGGCACGCTGCGCTCCGTGTCGTAGCCACGGTCGCTCTGACGCTCGTCAACAAGTTTATAAAAATCGGTCATCGCTTATTTTGAAAACTCCATCAAACGGCTGAGATACTTGCCGATGATGTCAAATTCTATGTTTACAACCGTACCCTCCTTTATGCGGCAGAAATTGGTATGCTCAAAGGTATAGGGGATTATTGCCACCTCAAAACTGTCGCGCTGGGAATTGCACACCGTAAGGCTGACGCCGTTGACTGTGACGGAGCCTTTCTCTACTGTGACATAGCCCTTGCGCGCCATTTCGGCATCAACGTCGTAGGCAAACTTGAAATAGCGGCTGCCCTCAACGTTGCGCACCTCGCAGCACACTGCGGTCTGGTCTACGTGTCCCTGCACGATGTGGCCGTCAAGACGTCCGTTCATCGGCATGCAACGCTCAAGGTTGACAAGGTCGCCAACCTGCAGCAACCCGAGGTTTGAGCGGTCGAGCGTCTCCTGAATCGCCGTGACGGTAAACGTGCCGTCGCCAGGAAGGTCGACCACCGTGAGGCATACGCCATTATGGGCTACCGACTGGTCTATTCTCAACTCCGGGGCAAAGTCGCACTTCATTGTGATGTGCAGATTGCCGCCTTCTTTTCTCAGCGCAACCACTGTGGCTGCAGTCTCTACTATTCCTGAAAACATAGTTATATCCTTTTATTCACACACAAATTTACACATATTTATCGGAATTACTCCCCGCCGACTGGTTATTGTATGAAAAAAGATGCGTTTTTGACGCCACCGATTTATCTACCCGTCCTTTTCACATTCAGAGTAACCGTCGTCATTTCATGTTTATTATTATCCATTTTTATGCGGCTGAGAGCAATCATATCCATTGGCAATTATGAATTCTACCTTTACAGCTTAACCAATCTCCCTTTCTGCGTTGAGAACCTGATTTATAAAATTTTGAACCACATTTCGATACATTGGCTCATTGTACAGATTCTCTATATAGTATTTAGGTATGACATCATAACCGAATTTCGCACCGAGAATGGCACAAGCAACAGCTGCATTCGTATCGGCATCACCGCCTTCGTTCACAACCGAAAACAGGCCTTCCTCAAACGACGGAGAGTGCCATTACTTCATTTTTGTCCATAAATTCAGAACCGAGACCAAGAGCATCTCCAATGGCCTGACCAAACAAACATCCTATCTTTCAGATTGCTATTTTTCATTGTCAATATCATTAGTGTTCTGTTAAAATCGAGTGCTGCTATGAAACGGCAATAACGTATTTCACGAAAAGGCAAAGGGAGTCGATCAGCAACGCCAACAGTGCCAGTCCTCGCGGCTTGCGCCTCAACGCCTTGATTGCAACAATGAAACACAATGCGAGGTACGGCCATCCGACATACGGGATGCCAACCAGAACAAAACCGAGCACCGACAGGTAAATCGCCGACTTCGCCGTCGTGTTGTCGCACTGGCTTTCACCACCGCGTTCAACGGTTATTTTCACATGATATTCTTCCATCACAAAACACTTTTGTTGTTTATCTGCTCTCTATATTTAGCCTCATCAAATCTGTAGAGCGTAGCCGGACGCCCGCTGCCGCGCGGCGCGCGCGCTGCCAACACCGGCATTTTACAGCAACGATACTCATTAAGAATATCGAATGCTTCGTAGTTTCGCCGCCCCACACCATCTGTAGCCACAATGTAGCCCATGGCGGTCATCTTTTTGTGGAAGTTTCGACGGTCGAACTTCTGCCCGAGCACCGCCTCGTAGATGGTCTGCACCTGTGTCATCGTAAACTCTCTGTTGAGCAGACGGAACGCCAACGGCTCATAGGTGATTTTCCACCGCAGTTTGTCGAGTGCCACACGTACAATCTCGCTATGGTCGAATGCCAAATCAGGCAACATATCCACCGGAAACCACTGTGCCTTGGCGGCATCGTCACCGGCTATGACCTCATAGTCATCCTGACGCACAAATGCAAGAAACGCCACCGTGACCACACGCTCGCGAGGGTCGCGGTCCACTCGGCTGAATGCCTGCAGCTGCTCGACATAAATATCCATCACTCCGGTTTCCTCGCGCAACTCGCGCAATGCTCCTTCTTCAAGCGTCTCGTAAATTCTCACAAAGCCGCCGGGCAAAGCCCACTTGCCCTTATACGGCTCCATCCCTCGCTCTACAAGCAACAGATTCAGTCCAGAGCCGTCGAATCCGAACACAACGCAGTCGGTGGTCAATGCAGGATGTGGATATTCATAACTGTACATTTTCTACTCCTCATTTTTCAACAATACAAAATTAAGCCTATTTTCCGACAAAAACGCACATTTGTGTCCTTCTCACGCAAACAAAAGTTAAAAATCGGCATATTTGCGTATTTTTTACACATTAAATTTTGTTGTTTATTTCTTCGTCTTTATATTTGCGTCAAAATTACACAATCAAGCATTATTAACTACTAAACACATCAAATCATGGCACAATTTAAAGTACACAATCTCATCATCGTCGACGCATCGGGATCAATGACGTCAATCTACGAGCAAGCGCTTGCCGGTATCAACGAAACGCTGTCAACCATCCGCGAGGAAGCCAAAAAAAGCGACAAAATCGAGCAGTCGGTCACCGTGCTCTCCTTCGCCAGCGGCGGAGAGCCTCTGCAATATGCCTACCGCAACACCATTGCCGAGCAGACATCGCCTCTCACCCCCAACGACTACACGCTCCGCGGAATGACTGCCCTATACGACGCCATCGGCACATCGGTCACCGACCTTGAAAGAAACAAAGGCAAGGAAGACAAGGTGCTTGTAACAATCATCACCGACGGCTATGAAAACGACTCCATCGAGTGGGACGGCGCATCGGTGAAAAAACTGATTGACCGCCTGCGCAAAACGGGTTGGGTGTTCACCTACATCGGTGCAAACCAGGATGCAGCGCTTGAGGCTGGAAAGATTGGAGTGAAAAATAGTTTGACGTTTGAAGCCACAATTGAAGGCACCGTCAATATGTTCGCTTTCGAGAAGCAGTCGCGAAAGTATTGGAACGAACGCGTACGCCGAAATGAGAGCAATTTTGAGGAGTCGTATTTCTCCGACGACGACAAATGATAATGGAAAAGGCTGGATTCCGATTGGAGTCCAGCCTTTTTCATTCAATCAAGCATCCCTGACTATCTAACAATCTTGACAGTCTTGATGCCGCCGTCGGCCACTACATTAACGAAATAAACGCCGCCTGCCAGATTGCCCATAGCAACCATTGCTGTCTGTCCGGCAGGTGTTGCCGAAGCAACCATCACGCCGGATGCATTGTAGATATTTACCGAGCGGATATTGCCATCGGCTTTCACCGACACAACATCGCCGAGCGAGCGCACAACGATGCCGCCATCGGCGGATTTCAAAGTCTCGACAGATGAGAAGTCGTGGAGCACAGCCTTGCGTACTGCCGTGTTGTCGAATTTGACAAACTGCATCTGGTTGAAGTAGATTTCTCCCTTCCACGCCTGTTCCGGCGCGTTCTCGTGTTTCAAGAAGAAGCTGTCGAAACGCCACTTGTCGGCGATTTCATCGGTGCCGGTGAAGTGCTGGTATTCATCGCTTGCCAGGTTCCATGACACGAGATGCCATCCGCGATAGTTGATAGGCTTCAAGTTGTACTTGATGCCGCCGTTCTTGTTGTTTGTGCGCACACGCAACGCAGCGCTGACGCTGTTGTTTGAGCCGTCGCCATAGAGCCAGAACGTAAGCACGCCGTCCTTGGTTGTGCCGTCGATGTTCTGCGAAGAGTGATACTCACGGATCTGCCATACACCTGCAGCGAAATCGGGATCGAAATCATACTTCAGGCATGCGCTGTTAGGACTTTCCGGACGCACACCGATGTTGGCGCGCGTAAACGAGTTGGCTTCCTGTGTCAAGCCCGATGATGAGCCTGAGCCGTCAGGAGCCCAGAATCCCGTCACGTTGTCGAGCGGAAGCAGGTCGGTCGACTCAACGACTGGGCGGTACTCCGACAGGAAGCGGAATCTGAACTCTTCGGTCAAGTTGCCAGACAAGTCGGCAAGACCTGGTTTCACTGTAACAAGGAAGCACTTGTCAAGAGGAAGGTCTTCGCTGAAGAAATATTGCAGCACTGAAGCGCCGTTTACAACCGAATGAGTCAGTGTGCCAGCATAAGTGTTGCCCTCCGGGTCAATCACCGTCATGCAGTCGGCGTTCTTGTCCTCGTTCCAGTCGATAATCTCATCATACTCCACTCTTACCACCGGACGCAGCGTGTATGCCACATCGCCGTCGATGGCAGGGTCGGTAGAAACCACCTGCGCGGGTGTCGTGTCTGCCTCTTTCATTGTGATAGAGAGCGTATAGTCGTCGCCGCCATTGCCGTCGCCATTGCCGTCAAACGGCTGGTTTGTCTGAGAGTTCTTGGCAACGCTGCCGTCAATCTTGATGTTGTAGGTCTTCAACGGAACGAGTTTGGAAACGTCGACGCTGAGCGTATAGTCGTTTATCCAGGTCAATGTCACTTCGCCGTCGTTGTCGATAGAGAATGCCTTTTCGACCGACTCTTTGTCCATCTTGCGCGAGAACGTGATGACGATAGGGTCAACAAGGCTGACTGCCTTTGTGTCTTCCACCGAAATCGACGCCACTTTCGCAGGTGCGTTGGATGTCATCGTGATGTCGAGCCATGTAACGTTGTCGTTTGACTGTCCGGCTGGATTCGACTTTATCACAACGGTTTTTGTCACTGGCTCATATCCGGTTGCCGTAAATTCCACCGAGACAGCATCGCCGGCTTTAAGTCCCTCAAACAGATAGAATCCGTTGTGGATAAGGTCGGGGTTGTTGGTGTATTTCTTAAATGTCGACTCCCATGTGTCAGTAACATACGTCTTGTCGCCTACCTTTACAGTCACACCGTCGATAGGCACATCGTTTTCTGAGTTTTTGATGATACCGGCAAGGAATGTCTGCTCTGGATTGGTCATGTTGCGGAACTTCAATATCGACTGGAATGCGGCGAAGCCTCCAGACGCTTATAGTCGGCATTGATGTTCAGCTGCTGCTGAGAGGCGATTGTGTGGTAGCCGCCCTCGCTGAGCAGCGAAGCCATATTTGTGCGGCGGTTGACCGACAAATAGGGATATTGGTTGGCGTGGGTCTCTGGAGCACGGTCGTAATAGCAACGGTCGTACCAGTTGCCGCGCGTCGTGATGCGCATCACCCCTGTAAGGTTCGGGTTGAGAATCTCTCCGAAAGCCTTGCCGCCGTTAGGTGTCTTCTCTATTTCCTTGCCATCCTTGCGCCATCCTCCGAAGAGTGTGACGGTTGTGTTTTTGTCGGAAGAAGCGTCAGAGTGGATAGCATAGAAGAAGTCGGCGCCCCAGGCATTCGCCATGTCGGAACGTTCCTCAAGTCCTACAATGTCGACCTCGTTGTTGCGGCAAAGTTTCAGATTTTCTGCCGGCATATCGGTATATTCCGTCAGATATCCCTTGATATACTGCGCCACGCTAAACACCTTCTGCGCCTCGGAATAGCCCCACAAGCCTCGGTTTTCAGTTGCGGAGTGTCCCGGGTCGAGAAACAGTTTGAAATCGCCCCAGCCTGTTGATTTCTGAGCATAAGTTGTAGCAGCCGGGAATGCCGTCATCAATGCGGCGGCAGCGATTGCCATTTTTGTAATATTGTTCTTTTTCATCGATTATCAGTATTTTAGGGTAATTTCATAGATACAAGCATCTTTTGCGTTCTCAAAAGCAACCCGTTTGCCATCGCGTGTCACGGCTGGCGTCAACGGAATCATATCGGTGTTGGCGGTCAGAAGGACTGCCTTGCCTGTGGCAACATCGACAGCGTAGATGTCGGAGCCCGTAAAACTTTCGCCATTATCGGTGACAACGGTGTAGATCAGCGAATTGTCGGGCAGCCATGCCGGATGAGAGCCCTTGCACAGGTAAGCCACGCCGCTGCCGTCGGAATTGCATGTGAAGATGCCTTTGCCCGGAACTTGGAAAGCCACCTGCTTGCCGTCGTGCGACAATGCCGGATTGATGATTATCGCTCCTGAGAATTCTTTCAACGAAGCCACTTTGTCGGCCACACCTGCCGGGTCATTGACCATCATTGTGTAGACATCGACAGCTGTCGCAGATGTGCGCTTGAGGCTGCGTGTGTTGACGCTCGATGCGCCACGCTCGCCTGAAATCATCACGCGCTCGGCGTCATTCCACAGCGGTGTTCCTGTCAGCTCGCGCGTCTTGCCAACCAACGTGGTCTCTGCGCCGTCGGCGGCATTCCACACCTTAACTTCGTGGAAAACACGATTGTCGGACACCACATTCGTCCTGCCGAGCAGTTTGGTGCCGTCGGCGCTCCATTGCATTTTGTAGCCGGCACCTGAGCAGCAGGTCACCTGACGCAGATTGCTGCCGTCGGCATCAGCAACCCAGATGCCGTCATAATTGTCGGAAGTTACTGCAATCTTGTCGCCGCTTGGCGACCACACAGGTGCCATCAGTCCTTGAGAAGACTTGATGAGCAACGTTGGCTCGCTTGCGCTGCGTGGCTGCGCCATTGCCGCCACTCCGAGCATGCTCAAAGCCAATGTAAGAAATGTTTGCTTTGTCATAGATTTTAAGTTTTATGTTAGGGTTAATAAATATCCGTGTTGGTTTGCACTGCCAAAATTACAAAGTTTTCACGGCACCGCAAATTTTAGGCAGACAAAAAAAAACAAACAACGTATTCCAACGTGGGTTTCAACATTTTTGTGTAACTTTGTTATGTCGTTTTCGACACAATTCTGCAACAATCATCACCACATCCAAACAAGTCATTAAAACTATCATTATCTACAATTTTTCATCTATGAATAAGAAAGAACAGACAATCTCTTTTTTGTGGCAGCACCTATGGCTGCTTGTATCTTTGTTTATGATGACTCTCGGTGTCGCCGTATGCGTAAAGAGCGAGTTGGGATCAAGCGTAATCTCCACTCTGCCTTACGTTTTCGAGACTGCCGGCAAACGTGGACTTGGAGTTCCGTCGCTTACAATCGGACAATACACTTACATAATGAACGCCATTCTGGTGGCTGGGCAGATTGCCGTGCTGCGCCGCCGCTTCGAACCGGTTCAGTTGTTCCAGCTGCTGGTGGGATTCGTTTTCGGATCACTCATCGACTTGAATATGGCTCTCACATCGTGGCTTCTGCCCGACGGCATAACGGAGCAAGCACTGGCGCAGATTGCGGGATGCACCGTCCTGGGCATCGGCATCGCCCTTGAGGTGAGATGCGGCTCGGTGACAATGCCTGGCGAGGGTTTCCCGGTGGCGGTAAGCTGCGTGACCGGCATCGACTTCCCGAAAATAAAGATTGTTGTTGACTGCTCGCTGGTGGTTCTCGCCGTGGCTTTCTGCTATGTGTTTTTCGGAGCATGGCAATGGTATATCGTTGGTGTGGGCACTTTGTTCGCCATGCTCTATGTGGGAATCGTTGTGAAAATAGCAGGCAGGCATATGGCTTGGTTTGACAAAATCCTTAATTACAGACCGGGATTCCGTCGTTATGTGTACGGTCTGGCGAAACTTATTTTCAGACAGAAACAATGATGGAATTTAACGACATAATCAGAAACGCCGCCTCGTTGCCGACGACTGAGATTGCCGACGACGTCAACAAGGCGTTGACCGCCAACGGTTGCGTGGTTTTGACCGCGCCTCCGGGAGCGGGAAAGTCCACTCTTCTGCCGCTTACCGTCATGGCTGGATTCCTGCCCTCCGACGGCAAGATTCTCATGCTCGAACCCAGGCGTCTCGCTGCCAGGCAAGTGGCTGAGCGTATGGCGGACATGTTGTCGGAGCACACGGGAGGCTCGGTTGGCTACCGGGTGCGCTTTGAAAACCGTGTGTCAGAGTCCACCCGCATCGAAGTGATAACAGAAGGAATTCTGACGCGTATGCTCATCGCCGACCCTTTGCTCGAAGGGGTGTCGGTTGTAATCTTCGATGAGTTCCACGAACGCAGCATCAATTCCGACTTGGCATTCGCCCTGACGCGCCAATGCCAGCAGATTCTGCGTCCCGACCTGAAAATTGTCATCATGTCGGCTACAATCGACACGTCGTCTATCTGCACAAGCCTCAACGCTCCTCTCATCGAATGCCGGGGCAAGATGTTTCCTGTGGAGACACGTTATGCGACGACCGACATTTCGCCCGCCGACATCCCGACGGCAGTCGCGTCGGCGATAAACAAGGCTCACAGCCAGCACGAGGGCGACATTCTCGCTTTTCTGCCCGGACAAGCCGACATTGCGCAATGCGAGCGGCTGCTTGCCGACAAACTGTCGCCGACTGCCGTATTTCCTCTCTACGGCAATCTGTCGCCGGAGCAGCAAAGGCGGGCGGTGGCGCCATCGGGCAGAGGCGAGCGCAAGATTGTGCTTGCAACGCCTGTCGCAGAGACATCGATTACGATTGAAGGCGTACGCATTGTGGTCGACTCGGGATATTGCCGGCAATTGGTCTACAATCCCCGGTCGGGACTTAGCCACCTTGAGACGGTGCGCATAAGCCTCGACATGGCGACGCAGCGGTCGGGACGCGCCGGACGCGTGGCTCCTGGAGTCTGCTACAGGCTGTGGACAAAGGCCTCCGAGCACCGCATGAACGAGCGCCGGCGTCCTGAGATTTCTGATGCCGACCTTGCACCTACGCTACTCGACATTGCGGCTTTCGGCGAAAGCGACGCAGAGGCGTTGCCATGGCTGACAACACCTCAGCCATCAGCCGTTGCGCAAGCCCGGAAACTGCTGACAACGCTTGGTGCCGTCGACAGCCAGAACCGCATAACAAGCCTCGGCAGGCAGATGTCGAAACTGCCGTGCCATCCGCATATTTCAAAAATGATGGTGCGAGCCGAATCGCCGGAACAGAAGAGTCTCGCCTGCGACATTGCCGCCATACTGGAGGAGAAGGATCCTCTGACCGACGACAATTCCGCCGACCTATGCCTGCGCATCAGTCTGCTCCGGACGGCGCGGCGACAGCACAGACTTGGCAGATGGTCGCGCATAGCGCAGATTGCCGAGGAATATCGGAATATGATTAAAGCTCCTGTATGCAACGACGATATATGCCCGGAGGATGCCGGATGCCTTGTGGCGACGGCATATCCTGAACGGGTGGCTAAAGCCATTGACAGCATCGGGCACTTCCGCCTGGCATCGGGCGCCAACGTGATGATTGACAGCGGAAGCAATCTTGCTTCCTACGACTGGCTGGCGGTGGCTGCCCTCAACGCCTCCGAAAAATGCGGAAGGGTGTTTCTCGCCGCACCGTTGCGGCCAGAGGACATCGAGACACGACAACGCGAACGGATTTTCTGGGATTCAAAAAACGGCGGTGTGGCGATGTTGCGCGAACGCACAATCGGGGTGCTGACTGTCGACAGCCAGCCTCTGCACAATGCCGACAAATGCCGTAGTCACGGCGGTCTGCGAGGCTGTGCAGAAAGAAGGGCTCGGACTGCTCGACTGGAGCGACGACGTTGCCAGGCTTCAAAAGCGTGTGGACGCGGTGGCGGAATGGCATCCGGAGATGAATCTCCCCGACCTGTCGACGGCTCACGTCCTGTCGACAGCTTCTGAATGGCTGCCGTTCTACATTGAGCAGAACGGAAAGGTGTTGACAACGGCAGCCGAGCTGAAAAAGATAAATCTGCACGATGCTTTGTGGGCGCTCGTGCCCTACGACATGCAGCAAGAGGTAGACCGACTCGCCCCATCGCACATCACCGTGCCATCAGGAAGCAGAATCCGTGTGGACTACCGCAAAGCCGCCGAAGCACCGGTGCTGAGCGTACGCCTGCAGGAATGCTTCGGGATGCTCCACACGCCCTGTGTCGACGGTGGAAAACGCACCGTGCTTATGGAACTCCTGTCGCCTGGATTCAAGCCCGTGCAGCTAACCCAGGACATGGACAGTTTCTGGGGCAACGCCTATTTTGAGGTGCGCAAAGAGCTGAAGCGCCGTTACCCCAAGCACTATTGGCCCGAAAACCCTCTCGATGCCGAAGCCGTAAGGGGCGTGAAGCGAAAATAACATGGCATAAGAATCTCACAATTTATTATATGGATATGTTTATAATACCTCTCATTTTTCATTGTCGGTTCAATTAAAATATATAATTTTACAAAACAAACATTATCGTCTTTTACGCAATATGAGAATCGTCATTTCTCTTCTAATTTCAATTATTTGCAGTGCTGTATCTTTTGCACAACAGCAAGCCGTTGGATTATATATGATAAATGGAGACACGGAAACGGCAATGACTCCAATCAAATATAAGAATATAAAAATATCGGGAACGTTCAGCAAGACTGCACGATTAGAGTTTGCTGATGCTAAAAGCCAAAACCGATTTACAGGAACTGCAAAATTCAAATTCGTCTTTGGCGCAGTCGACGCATATCACTCGATGACACATTATATGTTTGCGCCGATGTATTCCGTCAACGACTTTGGCATTGCTCAATTTGAGGTAAAGAAGGATAAAAGATATCTTGCAACGGTCAAAATCAAACCTTTTGGCACATCATCAACAGGCGTAAAAGAGTCTGACCGAGTCAAAGCGACAACCCAAGAACTTGAAAAGGGCGTTTATATAATGGAAATCACCGCTGAACCCGGAGAATATTGCATAATCTTCAACTCTATGGGAACCGGCGGCTACAGCGGAACCTTCGATTTTGGCATTGACTAAAATCGCTGTCTTTTCGGAAGAAAAAACAAGCAAGCTCTTTTTTCTTTGATAAAACTGGCTGCACCTCGGAAAAATTGAAGAAAATCTTCATTTTTCGCTCGGTTTGCACAGTTTTTCTCTCAATTTGCACTATCTCTCAATAAGATAGGCTGCATTTCGGAAGAAAAAACAAGCAAGCTCTTTTTTCTTCTCTCAATTTGCACTATCTTTGCAAACGCAAAAACGAGGAGTGATGCTCGAGTGGCTGAAGAGGCACGCCTGGAAAGCGTGTATACGCCAAAAGCGTATCGCGAGTTCGAATCTCGCTCACTCCGCAAAAACAGTGTGCTACATAACAGCGCGCTGTTTTTTTATTCCAGGATTCTCAAAATCACCAATGGCTCAAACGAAAAAAAACGGGAAACAATATGCTGCTTCCCGTTTGCTTTCATTCCTGCGACGGCTGTCACCATCCAAGATTCACACTTACACCTGCCATCACCCACAGCCCCGGCTGCTTTACGGCAGAGAGATCGTAGTAGCGGTGGCACGTGATGTTGTCGGCCTTTACATATACGCTATATTTCCGGTCGTTCCACATCACCTTGCAGTCCACTTTCGTGTACGGATGATAGCCGTTCATCCGTTGCTGCCATCTCACGCTCCACGACGCCGACAGCTTGCTCCAAATCTTATGGTCCAAGCCGAACACGGCTTTATGGCGCAGATATTCCAACGCATACAGCGATTTCAGTATCTCTGTTTCCGTCTCGTGGTTTTGGTTGATGTAGGCATATCCCAGCCTGATGTTTGTCACGAAGCATCTCGGCAACAACTCGTTCATATATATCTCGGCGTCGACATTGAAGCCCATATTGTCGAGTTTGCCGATGTTCATCACGTGGTATTTGCTGTCGGTCAGCTCCGTTTCCGTAGTCTGAACCCAGTCAATCATATTCTTGCCATGTGTGTAGAATCCGCTAAGCACCACCGAAAATCCCGTCTGCCGATAGCGTGAGCCTATTTTGAATGCGGAGTTTTTCTCCGGGCTCAGCGAGGCGTCGCCCTGCTGCACGGCATTGCTTATGTAGAGGTCGGTGTAGGTGGGCATGCGGAGAGCCTTGTTCCAGGAGGCGTATACCTTCCAATTGGCGTTCGGGCGGTAGCTGGCGTCCACTCCCGGATAGAATCTGAATTTATTGTCGAGTCCCGTATTGCGGTTGGCAAGCACTCCGGCAGAGAGTGTGAACCCTCCGAATATGAAATTGTGCTCCAGCATCACATTCGTGTTTGTGCGCTCTCCTTTACGGGTGTACTGCCTGTCGGAGCCCGGAATGCTCTTATAGTCGGCCGCGTCGAGCTGGTTGCCGAGAGCCGTGGAATAGATGCGTTCCTTACCGATGTCGACACCGACGGCGGTCTTTCCTGCAATCCAGTCGACATAGGCGTTGACCGCACCGCCAAACACATCAAGGTTGTGGTAGTTCTCTCCCGCCGCGGCGCCTTCCTTGCCACGCGTCAATTGATAATGGTCTTTGAATTTGTTGTAATATACCGCAGGCGTCACTTCCCAAGTCCTGCCTTGGTTGTGGACGCTCACATTAAGAGAAGCGATTCCATGGTCGGTTTTCTCATATTGATTGTTGAATTTGGCGCTGTAGAATGTGTTGGCGCCATAACTTTGGGTGGCGAAGCCCAGCTGCGCCCCGATGTCGACAAGGCGGTCGTAGCTCAGCGACAAGTTGGCATAGCCCTGTCCTTTCTCGAAGTCGCTGTTTTCAGTGCCTCCGTCCGAGCGTTTGTATCCGCCGCTTACGGAATAGGCTTGTTCCCACTTTCCGCTTCTGAAAGCCATCTGCAGCCTGCCCTGCGCCCCGAGGCTGCCAAAGCTGCCGGCTTCCACATTTGCCTCGACGCCGTTTGCGCTTGCCTTCTTAGTCACAATGTTTATGGCGCCGTTGAACGCCGATGTGCCAAACACGCGCGACGACGCGCCCTCGATAATCTCCACATGGTCGATGTCGGCAAGTGCGACAGGAAAATCTGAGGCGTTGTGCCCCGTCTGCGGATTGGAGATGTTCACTCCGTTAAGGAAAATTGCAATCTGGTCGAAGGTGCCGCCGCTGATCGAAATGTCGGTCTGCACCCCGAAACCTCCACGCTGACGCACATCCACGCCCGTAGCCAGTTTCAATACGTCGTTGATTGTCTGCGCAGCCGACCGCTGAATGTCCTCGCGGGTCATGACCGTCACAATTTTTGGTGACAGCTCGACTGTCATCGGCGCGCGCGACCCCGTTACGGTCACACCATCCAGTTCGTAAGCCTTTCCTCCACGGATAAAGACTGAATCAGCCTTGGCTCCCTCCACGCTGATGCCTTCTGCCTTGGCGTAGGTAAGTGTGGTTACGCTGAGCGCACCGATAGCCACCACTCTTCCAAGCACAGAAAACAAGGAGTAGCCTTTGTTGGAGAAGTGCGAGAACTTCAGGCTTGCACGCTTGTTGAAAATTGTCTTGTTCAT
This sequence comes from Bacteroidales bacterium, assembly GCA_022009815.1. Classification (GTDB taxonomy): domain Bacteria; phylum Bacteroidota; class Bacteroidia; order Bacteroidales; family Muribaculaceae; genus Limisoma. The sequence continues at coordinate 1,589,214 of CP091725.1, read as the reverse complement.
TAAATTAATTTGTTGATAAATAAAAAGAATAAATAATATGTCGTGGACACACATGATGCATCCACGACATTTTTCTTTGTTTTTTCAAATTCAGGAGGTTGCCCCCACGCTTACGCTTTCTTTCCGCGCATACAGTCCCAAACGAGATAGCCGATGAGCAGCGCATAGACAGCCACACCGCCAATCTGGAGCGTCGACTCGCTGAATCCGCAAGTATACTCGAAGCCTGCGAAGCGCATTCCGGCGCTGACCACGCCCATCAATGCTCCACCGGCAATAAATCCGCTGGCGAGAAGCGTGCCGCGCTCTGTGCGTGCCGCATTGAGCTCCTTGTCTTTCGAACGGGTTGACACAAACCAGTTGACCAAACCGCCGACAAGCAGCGGCGCGTTGAGCTCCATAGGGATAAACATACCGAGCGAGAAAGCCAATGCCGGCACACCGAGCCAGTTGAGAAGCACGGCGAGGATTGCGCCTACGCCATAGAGCAGCCACGGCGTGTCGCCACCCATCATCAACGGTTCGATAACGCCTGCCATCGCGTTGGCTTGCGGTGCGGCGAGTGCGTTCGGTCCTGAGAAGCCATACACTTTTGCAAGAATCAGGATAACGCCGCCGACAGTTGCTGCCGACACGAGTGTGCCGACCAGTTTCCACTGCTGCTGTTTTTGCGGAGTGGAGCCAAGCCAGTAGCCGATTTCATATCCGTAACCATACCGCCTGCCATCGAGAGAGCCGTGCAGACAACGCCTCCGATAATCATCGAAGTGACAATGCCGCTGGCTCCTTTAAGTCCGATTGCCACAAACACCGCGGAGGCTACAATCAGCGTCATCAGCGTCATTCCGCTCACCGGGTTCGAGCCCACAATGGCAATTGCATTGGCGGCCACCGTGGTGAAGAGAAACGCTATCACCGTAACCACCAGGAATGCCACAAGGGTCTGGAAGAGGTTGTGGATTACGCCGAAGTAGAAGAATGCGAATGTCACTGCCAACGCTGCGATAAGGCTGAAGGCAAGCACTTTCATCGAAATGTCTTTCTGTGTGCGCTTCACTTTTGCCACATTGCCGCCCTTGCCGCGGAATTCACGTCCGGCAAGACCTACGGCAGAGCGGATGATGCCCCACGACTTGATGATGCCGATGATGCCCGACATGGCGATACCGCCGATACCGATGTAGCGTGCCTGTGTCTTGAACAGCACCTCGGGATCGATGACGGCAGCCTCCGGGCTCATTCCGAGCAACGGAACGATGACATACCAGATAAACGCGCTACCTGCAAAAATAATGAAGCAGTATTTCAGTCCTACGATGTAGCCGAGTCCGAGCACTGCCGCTCCGGTGTTGATTTTAAACACCATCTTGGCCTGACTTGCCACGTGGGCGCCGAATTCTGTGGCTTTCGACGTCAATGTCTCAGCCCACCATCCGAATGTGGAGAGAAGGAAGTCGTAGATACCGCCGACAGCACCCGCAATGATAAGCGGCTTCACCTGGCTGCCCGACTTCTCGCCGGAGATAAGCACCTGTGTGGTGGCTGTGGCTTCCGGGAACGGGAACTTGCCATGCATGTCGGAAACGAAATATTTGCGGAACGGGATAAACATCAACACACCGAGCACGCCGCCAAGCATCGAACTGAGGAATATTTCAATGAAACTTACCGTAATAGCGTCGCCATACTTGGCTTGAAGGATGTAGAGCGCCGGGAGGGTGAAGATAGCTCCTGCCACCACGATTCCTGACGAGGCGCCGATAGATTGGATTATCACGTTCTGTCCGAGGGCGTTTTTCTTCTTCAACGCGCCCGACACTCCGACTGCGATGATTGCAATAGGAATTGCCGCCTCAAACACCTGCCCCACTTTCAGTCCGAGATATGCCGCCGCGGCACTGAAGATAATCGCCATCACAAGACCCATTATCACAGAGTAGGGAGTCACTTCCGGATACTGACGGTCGGGGCGCATCACGGGGATATACTCCTCACCCGGCTTCAGCTCGCGGAAAGCGTTTTCAGGAATACCTGCTTCCTGCTTTTGTTTTTCGTCTTCCATTATTTTGCTTAGTTTATGATTAATATTCTGAAAGTTTGTGTGCGAAGTTACAAATTTCAGTTTACAAATGAAAACACTATGCCACAAAACAAGAAAAAAAGAGCCGTCTCATCCCTGAGACGACTCCTTTTTCAATACAAATTATATCAATTGGAGTATTATTTCTTCACAACTGACGCTTTCCAAGTCTGGTTGTTGCTAAGATTGAGCGTAATTTCATACGTTCCGTCTTCTGCACACTTGAAGTTTGGTGCGTTGTTCTCGTTGAGATTGTCGAGCGAACCGCCGAGACTGAAGTCCCATTTGTTGTTGGCGCGGAACTTGTATTCCTTACCGCCGACGAGAGCAACCTCACCCTTCCAAACGAGACCACCGGCGTAAGTAAGTGGCGTTTCAGCGTCCCATCCGCCAGGAGTAGCGTCGCCGACAATTCCGAACGAAGTGATTTCCATCGCCTCCCAAGTCATTTTGTCTGTGTCGACTTTGAAGTAGTAGATACCACCCTTGTCAAGTTTCAAGTTTTTGGCTCCTGGGTCTGTGCTCAACAGGTTGGCTTCTGCGCCGACACCGTAGGCAGTGCTGCCTTCGTTCCAGTTGGGTTGTGTCGAGAATTTGAATTCAAATGCCTTGTTGCCAGCCTTTGACATGTCAACCAAACCGCTGTGTACGCCGCCGTTGCGCTCGTAGATGAACACGTTTACATCGTGACCCCATCCATTGAATCCACCAACAGCATAGAGTTTCGGTGAGTAAGCCTTGACAGTGAATGTGCCTTCCATCATGTTGATTGTCACGGTATACTCTCCTGCCTTTGCAATAGTTACAGGACGTGAGTTCTCGCCGTAGATAAGTTCGCCACTCATAGCCGACTCAGCAGGACCCCAAGCATACATAAACTCATTGCCTGCGTCGGCCTTAGCCTTCACCATCGACTCTGCACCCATAAATTGGATTGAGCCGGCAGGGAGAGTGCAGATAGATGTAAATACAGGATCATCGTATACGTTCTGGTCGCTATGTCCGAGCTTGATGGCTGAAGCATCCCATCCGTCACCAAACGCAGCGTCGGTAATTACGTAGTATGCCGACTCAATCTTGATGCCAAGGTCAATAGGCGTAACATTTACCGATGAAGCGTCGAAATAAGTGTCGGCGCCGCCGAAACGCACTGTTGTTCCGTTGTGGGTCAACGTGAGTTCGAAACGCACATAAGTGGTCTTTGCGGCAGGGCTCTTGCCAAACAGCTGGCGGTGAGCGTTGTCAATGTCGAGATAGTTGGCATAAGCCACATTGTCGACAACTGTTGTAAGCACGCTGACAGGCTTCTTGAAATCCTCTGTGGCGGAAACCTGCATTTCAACATTCACTTCGCTGCCGGCTGGCTGATTGTCAACGCTGGTGATTTTGAGCACTGGCACACCCAGCTCGCTATCAACGAAGTCCTTGAGGTTCAAATCAGTAGGCAACGCATGAGCCACAGCGATACCGTCTGCAGCCATAATCGCTTCCTGCGGATTGCTTTGCGGTGGCATTGGATCCTCGATATCGTCGCAGGCTGTGAAACCTACAGCCAATGCCAATGAAAGTAATATACTGAATTTTTTCATTTTTTGTCTTTATTTGTAAATTCTGTAATAACCGGCTTCCTTGCGGCGGTTGCTGACAACCGCCGCGGTAAGCCTGATTTCATATTATTCGGCAGGAACCATTTCTACGGTCATCGCCTTGAGGTTAACGGTGATTTTCACCTTACCGCCAGCCCAGCTGCTGTACTGGAACGAACCCTTGCCTTCCACAACAGCGCCGTTGTAGCCAACGCCGTCAATCCACTCGATATCAACAGGATTGTCATCAACCTGCGCACCGATTGAATCAACATCCCAACCAGAGAGAGAGCGATAGAAGCGGAATTGGAATTTGCCTGCAGGAATATCGAACACGCCTGTGTAAATCTTGCTGTCGATAGCGTCGTCAGCCTCTGAAAGCGTCCAACCAACATACAAGGCGGCATTTGCCTTCGACGGCTCATTCCATCCTGAGCAGTCACCAACCAAGTAAATCTTGCCCGGCAACTTAACTGCGTAGTAGTCCTTCACCTGGCTGAGACAAACAACATTTGAGAGGATTGAATAGCCGGCAGCGTCTTCCTTTCCGCCAAGATAATCTTCAACAGTAGAGAGCACGCGGAAATAAACCGGACGTGCAGGCTCGTCAGTGTAGTTGTCCTCGTTTGTAACGCCGCGGAGTTTGCACATAGCCTCGGCTATGCTGCTCTCAGGAACGTTGACAGAGCAAGTGGTATACTCCTCAGAAAGTTGCACGAAATCGGTAAATTCACGAGTGAGCGACACCTGTACGAAATATTTTGCGATGATGCCCGGACCATAGTTAGGCTGAGAGAACGTAAGGTTCAATGTAGCCGTTGGGTTCAGAGCATAATAAAGTTCAGAAGTGGCTGGCTGATTGAGCACAAATTCGGTAGGTTTTTGGAGCACCGGATCCTTGTCGTCCTCGCAAGAGCAAAGGCCGAACACCACCACCGCCAGCAGCATCAATACATTTATATACTTTTTCATTTTTTCTTGTGTTTAGTAGAGTTAGACTGATGTTAGTATCCCTCGTTCTGTCCGAGTGTCGGAACAAACTTGGTTGGGATAGCGTAAACCTTGCGGTAGTCAGGAATTGAACGTCCGCGGAGTGCGCCGCCCTTCCACGACCATTTGTAGGCGCCGCCTGTAAACTTGCCGAAACGGATCATGTCGCTGCGGCGGTGTCCCTCCCAGTAGAGCTCGCGGGCGCGCTCTTCGAAGAGTTTGTCCTTAGTGAGAAGGATAGGAGCCAAACCTGCGCGTGCGCGCACCTTGTCAAACATATCCTGACCGTTGCAGCCTGTTGCGCCGTTGAGTTCGCACTCGGCGAGCATCAAGAATGTGTCGGCAAGACGGAACAATGGATAGTCGGTGCCGTTGAAAGTGTTGACCAGAGTTGCGCCTGTTGTGTTGTAATAGTCATCGCTTTTTGTGTATACATACTTAATACACATCAAGCCACAACCATCGGCACCCCAGTCGCCGAGATCCTCAAGATTATTCTTGAGCTTGCCGCCGTTGTCGCTGATGAGGTAGCGGTTGTCGCCGCTCTCAAACATATCTGCGAGTTCCGGACGTACACGTGGACCGCCCCATCCTGTGCCCTGCAAACCTTGTGTTGTTGCAACGACATTGGCATTGTAGGCACCTATAGAAGGTAAGTTGTGCCACCATAAGTCTGCTGGTTGTTCTCATCCTGAGGAAGACCCCAAAGGATCTCGCCATTGCCTACAAAACGATCGTTGTCGGCGCAGAAGAGATATTTATATTCAGGAGCGAGAGTATTGATTGTTTTCAAAATCTCGTTGCAGGCGTTTGCACAGTCTTGCCAACGGGCAGTGCCTGTGTAGACTTCCGCGTTAAGATAGTACTTTGCAAGCAGCATATAGCCGGCTTCTCTTGACAGACGGCCGTATTTCTGTGCCGATGCAGGAGTAAGATCCTTAACTGTCTCTGCCAACTGAGGCACGATTTTCTCAAACATCTCAGCACGTGTCAACGTTGGAGGCGTTGCACCTACCGTAGAATTCTCATCAGTGAACGGGCCTTTGCCGAAGTTGTCCATCAAGTGATAGTAAGACAATGCGCGCAATACGATTGCCTCACGTTTCATCGCTGCGATTTCATCATCGGAAATCATACCTGCAGCCTTGTCGATGGTGCGGATAAACTCGTTGCACATATTTATTTGGAACGTGAAACGCGACATTGCCTCATAAAGCCAGTGGTTGTCAGGGCTCCATGTAGAGAAGTCGAGCTCATCGATACCGGCGTCGTTCCAGTTCTTACCGATAAGAGCCTCATCGGTCGGAAGCTCCTCAAGGTTCCAAAGCTGACGCATGTAAGTACCGGCACCGCCGTCGTCTACAGTGATGTCAGAGCCACCTTGAGGACCAGAAACTACAAGTCCGTTGTAAAGTTGATAGAAGAATCCCTCATATTCAGCAGCCGAATTGAGTTCGGTCTTGCTGTTCGGGTCGTTTGGCTTCATATCAAGGTCGCCCACACACGAAGGCATAGCCATCATTGAGAATGCGAGGCATCCGTAAGCCAATATATTTCTGAATTTCTTATTCATGTCTGTAACGATTTAATGATTAGAATTGAGCCACAAGACCGAGAGAGAATGTCACAGGACGTGGGTAGATGTTCTTGTCTACACCGCCACCGACTTCTGGGTCAAGACCTTTATATTTTGTGATAACAAATGGGTTTTGAACTGCTCCATACAGACGCAGACGGAGGTTGTTGTTCAAAAGAGTAGGCCATGTGTAGCCGAGCGTGATGTTGTCGCAACGCACGAAGCTTGCGTTCTGCACGAAGTAGTCGCTTGTGCCTTGAGTCAAGTTGATTTCTTTAAACAGCTGAGTGTCTGCCATCAAGTTGCTGACTGGGAGAGACGCTGTAGAAGAAATCGATGAGTTGGCAACCTGAACATCGTTGAACACGTAGTTGCCGATGCTTGCGCGCAATGCGAAACCGAAATCCCAGTTCTTGAAGTTGAACGTGTTGGTCCAGTTCATTGTCACCTTAGGATCCTTGCTGTGGTACATATACTTATCGTCTGCGTTGATTACGCCGTCACCGTTGCGGTCAACAAACATGCCTTCGATAGCCTTTCCGTTTTCATCATATACCTGCTCGTAAACATAGAAGCTGCTTGCCGGATAACCCACTTTGTGAGCGAGCACTGTGCCGCCTGTACCTGCAGAGATACCGTCGCCGGTAGCAACGAAGTAATCCTTGTCGTCACCCTTGAGCAGTTTTGTAATCTTGTTCTTGTTCCAAGCCACGTTGTAAGAAGTTGTCCAAGTGAAGTTCTTCTTTACAATTGGACGGGCAGTGATTGCGAATTCAACACCGATGTTCTCCAACGAACCGATGTTTGCGTTCATTGCGTTGGTAAGGTTTGAACCAGCGTCGACAGTCACCCAGTTCAACAAGTCTTCAGTGTTGCGCTTGTAGAAGTCGATGCTTGTAGTTACACGGTTGTTAAGGAATGCCATGTCGATACCGGCGTTCCAAGTAGTTGTCTCCTCCCATTTAAGGTCGGCGTTGTAACCGTTGGCTTTGATGACAGTAATCCAGCCACCTTTTCCGTCAGGATAGCGGTATTGGTCTTTACCAATCATGTAAACAGGCAAGTAAGGGAAGAAGTCGTCGCCGAGGTCCTGCTGACCGGTGATACCCCAGCCTGCACGGATCTTGAAGTCGTTCATCACGCTCTTCGCACCCTTCATCCAAGGCTCTTCAAGCAAACGCCAAGCGAGAGCCAACGATGGGAATGTACCCCAACGGTGCTCGTCGGAGAAGCGGCTTGTTCCGTCCTCACGCACTGTGACAGTGAGCAAGTAGCGGTCGAGCAGAGAGTAGTTTACACGTCCGAAGAAAGAAACCAACTGGTTCTGTGAGCCAGAGTAGTTTGTAGCCACACCCTGATATTTCTCACCGGCATACTCACCACTTGTTGCGTAGCTGTAGTCGTGACCAATGCGGTGGAATTTCTGCCAAGAGTAACCACCGGTAATGTCGAAGTTGGAGTTGATGCTCTTCACGTTCTTCTTATAGTTAAGGTAGAAGTCGAGAAGAAGGTTGTATTTCTCCTGCCATTCAAACTTTGTAGTTTCTGCGCCGTCGTGGATAATTGAAGTGCTTCCGTCAGAGTTCTTGATGGTGTAGCCTCCTTTCCAAGCCATTGGAGAGTTTGCTCCGGTAATGTTTGTAACGTCCGACTTGCTGTAGTCGTAACCGAGGTTCAAGTTTGCGTGCAAATCGCGGAGGAACGGCATTGCAAGGTCGAGCTGCAAGTTGCCGATGCTCTGCCATACTTTAGAGCGGCTGTCGTAGTCCTGAATCAACGCCACCGGGTTGAGAGCCTTCTGAGTGTTGATCGACGTACCTGGGTCGTTAGGACCTGCAACAGAAGTGTTGACGTATGTTGTCCAGCCGTTGAAAGCGTTGCCGTCAGGGTTCTTCACAGGAAGAGTCGGGTTGAAACCGATTGAGTTGCCAAGTGCCGATCCGTCATAGAAACGGTTGGCTACGTAGGCACCTTTAAGATTGAGGTTGACTGCCAACAAGTCGTCGAAGAACTTTGGTGTCAAGTTGACGCCGAGAGTGACACGGTCCATCTTTGAAGTCTTGATGATACCGTTGTTGCCTGTGTAGGCAAGGCTCACGCGATAAGGCAGACATCCTACTGTACCGCCGATGCCGAGACTGTAATCATGTGAAACAGACGTGCGGAGAATTTCCTTCTGCCAATTTGTGTTGTATGTGCCAAGAGCCTGTGCCTGTGCCGACTCTGCTCCATAATAATTGTTGATGAAAGAACGGAACTCGTCGCCTGTCATCATGTTCACGTAGTTGCGTGGAGTGTTGACATAAGCGTTGGCAGTAAAGTTGATTTGTGGTCTGCCTTTCTGTCCTTTCTTTGTAGTGATGATGATGACACCGTTTGATGCACGCGAACCGTAGATTGCTGTTGCCGACGCATCCTTGAGGATTGTCATGTTCTCGATGTTCTCAGGCGATACAAACGACAATGGGTTGCTCGAACCGAGTGTTCCCTTTGTGTCCATAGGCACGCCGTCGATCACGATCAACGGGTCGTTGGTTGCGTTCAAAGAAGCACCACCACGGATACGGATTGTAGCGCCGCCTTCAGGCTGGCCACCGTTTGATGTGACAACCACACCAGGAGCGGCTCCAACGAGGAGGTCTTGTGCGGAAGTTGCAAGACCGGCTTCGATTTCGTCCGGTTTCAAAGTAGAGATGGCGCCAGTGGCGTCTTCCTTCTTCACTGTACCGTAACCGATAGCCACAACTTCGTTGAGCACGACGCTGTTGGTTTGAAGTTTTACTGTTAATTTGTTGCGGCCGTCAACATTAACGTTCTGTGTCTTGTAGCCCACATAAGTGACTTGCAGGACAGCGTTCTTGTCAACGTTCAACACGAAATTTCCATCGAAGTCGGTAGCGGTTCCCGCTTTCGTCTTCGAATCAACAACACTGGCACCAATTATTGGTTCGCCATTTTCATCGATGACCGTACCTTGTACAGCCATTTTCTGTGAAAACGCAGGCAGCGCAAACAACATCGCCATAAGCAACGTGATAAGTCCCCTACGATTCAACTGAAAACTAAAGCTCTTCATTCAAGAATTGATTAAGTTTTACATAGGTATTTAATAATCTCAATTTATTCTCTATTGTGCATATCGTTATTGCAGATTCAAGGCATAGATTCTGCGTTATTCTTCTTTTAAGGTAGATCTTAATACTCCATTGATTACATACAACAACAATAATACGCTTGCAAAACTACAACTATTTTTCTGAGAAAATAAATTTTTAAGCGGTATTTTCTCGTTTAACAAGAGTTAATGTTGTTTTTAACAAAAAGCAGGAAAGAAACACCTGCATGTCTCTCCCCTGCCGTTATGTTTTCACCCGACGGTTGTCAATAAGTAAGGATCTGCAACCCGCGTTCGGTCATCAGGAACGTGTGTTCCCACTGCGCCGACGGCAACTCGTCGTCAGTCACTACGGTCCAACCGTCTTCCTCGTCGACAAACACCTGCCATTTGCCCATGTTGATCATCGGCTCGATGGTGAATACCATACCCGGCACGAGAAGCATTCCAGTTCCCGGACGGCCAAAGTGCAACACCTCAGGCTCTTCGTGGAACTCCAGTCCTACGCCGTGTCCGCAAAGGTCGCGCACCACAGAGAACCCGTTCTTTTTGGCGTGGCGCTCGATAGCGTGTCCGATGTCGCCGACAAAGCCATAAGGCTTTGCCGCCTTCATGCCCAATTCAAGGCATTCCTTTGTCACACGCACAAGTTTTTCCTTCTCCGGCGTGGTTTCCGATTATGAACATGCGGGAAGCGTCGGAATAGTATCCGTCGAGAATCGTCGACACGTCGACATTGATGATGTCGCCTTCCTCGAGGATTTCGTCCTCCGACGGAATGCCGTGGCAAACCACCTCGTTGATCGACGTGCACACGCTCTTAGGGAAGCCCTCATAGTTTAGCGGCGCCGGGATGGCTCCATGGTCGACAGTGTAGTCATACACCAGCTTGTCGATTTCCGCCGTGCTCATTCCGGCATGTATTTCCTTTTCCACGAGGTCGAGCACTCCGGTGTTGATTTTTCCGCTGCGGCGGATACCCTCAATCTGTTCTGGTGTCTTTATGAGTTTCGGCGACGGCACAAGGTGTCCGTGCTCTTGATAAAACAAATCTTGCGGTCCATGTCCGTAAGTTCCTTGCCCTTAGGCACAATCCAATTACGTCTGTATCTCATTGCTTCGAATTGTTAAAATGTCAAACCCGACAGACCTAAAAAAACAGCCTGTCCGCAGTCCGCAAAATTATACATTTAATTGCTGGCTCGCAAAAAAGAGCCCCTTTTTCCGCGCCCGCAACTATTTTTTATGCCGTTTGTCGCGGCAATATTGCCGCGGTGTGATTCCGTGTTTCTTGATAAAGGCGCGCCGAAACGTGCTGAGCGAATTGAAACCCACCGTTGTGGCTATCTCATCCTGCGTCATAGAGCAGTCGCCGCCGGCAAGCATCGCCTCAGCATCGGCAATGCGGTAGCCGTTGACAAAGTCGCAGAAATTAGTGCCGAGTGTATTGTTGAGCCATGCCGACAAATAGCTGCGGTTGGTGCCTATCTCGCGTGCCAGCTGGCTTACCGACAAATCGTGGTTGCGGTGCAGTTTCTTTTCAACAAACAGTGCCTCTACCTCCGCGCTGAAGTCGGGCATACCTTCCAGCGCCGGCTGCTTTCCGACATAATCTGCCTCACTTCGTCAATGCTGCGCCCAACCTTGCGGTAATGATGGTTGACCACAGCCCAAACCACCGTGACAATCACGATATATGCGATGTTGGAAATGCTCGACTCAACATAGCACGAATATATCCAAGCCGCCAGCACCGACAGAAACATCGCTATCGCCCGCCACATCCACCGCTTGTCGGCCGACGAGAAGTTTTGCCGCACGATGTAGTGGTAGCGTTTTGTCAGCACGGCGATGCGCACCGCCCATATCAGACAGTAGACTGCCATACCAACGATGTTGATGTCAAAGAAGATGTCGTTTGCCGTAACGATGTAGAGCACGAGCATCAGCAGGTAGAATGCCGAATTCTGCACGATGCGCGACCACGTTACGTAGATTGGCGACAAGAGCTCAACCACGAAAAACACGCATGTGAACACCGCCGACATGTCAACAAGCAGCAACGTGCGGTATAGGTGTCGATGCAATTGCGTGTCGATACACGAATAGATTGGATCCTTCAGCACCAGCAAGAACCAAAAAGCCATTATCGCCGCTGCCGTGCGGTAGAAGCGCTGCTCACGGCGGTGGCGGAAGTATGTCGCACTCTCATAGATGAAATATGCGCTGCAAAGCCCGTATACGAAGTTTTCGGCGGTGCCGAGAAATACTGCTGTGTCCATACTGAGGTTTGGAGGGAAAAAGACAGGCACACAACAGGTTGTTTCCCATCTGTATATGCCTGTCCTATATTGTAACGTATTGTCTAAGCGTTATTTGCCGGCATACTTGGCTGCCTGCTCAGCAATCAGCTTAGGATCGTCGAAGTAGTTGATTCGCATTGCACGGCGCACATCGGCAAGAGTCTCGGCAGCCACTGCGCGTGCCTCCTCGCTGCCTCGGCGCAGAATCTCGAACACGCCGGGGATATCCTGTTCCCATTGTTTGCGACGTTCGCGAATCGGAGCGAGTTCTTCCTCAAGCACACTGATGAGAATCTTCTTCACCGTGCCGTCGCCCACGCCTCCGGCGCAATAACGGTCCTTCAAATCCTGAAGGCTCTCGAATTCCGAGCAATGACGTTTGAATTTCTCATCGGTGCAGAATGCGTCGAGATATATGAACGGGCAGTTGCCCTCAAGGTGTCCGGGGTCGCTGATGTTGAGATGGAGAGGGTCGGTATACATGCCTTTCACCTTCTTTGCAACATCTTTTGATGTGTCGCTGAGGTAGATGCAGTTGCCGAGCGACTTGCTCATCTTTGCCTTTCCGTCGGTTCCCGGCAGACGCAGGCAGGCAGCGTTTGTAGGCAGCAGGATTTCCGGCTCAACAAGCGTCTCGCCGTACACGTTGTTGAAGCGTCCCACGATTTCACGGGTCAATTCAATCATTGGCTCCTGGTCCTCACCGGCAGGCACTGTGGTGGCGCGGAAAGCGGTGATGTCGGAAGCCTGGCTCACCGGATAGCAGAAGAATCCCACAGGGATGCTCGTCTCGAAGTTGCGCATCTTGATTTCCGTCTTCACCGTAGGGTTGCGCTGCACGCGCGACACTGTCACAAGGTTCATATAATAGAATGCCAGCTCTGTCAGTTCCGGAACCGCCGACTGCACGAAAATCGTAGTCTTGGCAGGGTCCAATCCCGCCGACAGATAGTCGAGCGCAACCTCAACGAGGTTTTGGCGGATTTTCTCTGGATTGTCGGCATTGTCGGTAAGTGCCTGAGCGTCGGCAATCATCACAAAAATTTTGTCGTACTCACCTGAGTTCTGCAGCTCAACGCGACGTCGCAGCGAGCCTACGTAGTGACCAAGGTGAAGTTTTCCTGTAGGGCGGTCGCCCGTAAGTATGATTTTTCCCATAATATTCTGATTGCTTTTATGTTAGAACAAATATCCTACTCCAACGTTGAAGTATATCGGATACATGCTGAATGTTATCGTCTTGAAGCTTTCGGGGAAAGCCGAATTCAATCCCCACGAAAGGTCGGCATAGAGCTTCAGATGCTTGAACGCTTCCCAGTCGACTCCGGCTTGAAGTCCCCACTGAAATTTGCGCAGCTCGTCGGAGAAGTCGTAAGTTGCCGTGGCATCGCCTGTAAACACTGCCTTTTCACCCGTCGGATCGCCGTTGCGCAGATATCCGTCGTAGACCACTCCGTCAAACTTGCCCTCGATTAGGTATGACAGGAACACTCCGAGTTTCAGGTTTGTGCGCGGATGCACCTTATATGCAGCCTGCACCGGGAACGTCAGGAATGCGTTGCGCACCGACGTTTTCACGCCGCCAGTCCATCGGCCGCTCGCAATGGCGCCCTCGCTGAGGATTTCCATACCGTAGTTTTTCACGCGGGCGTCGGTCTCCATATTCTTGTTTTCAAGCTTCACGCCCACAAGCAAGCCCCACTTCTCGTCGAAAAACTTAGTGAAGTCCGACTCCACAGAGAAACCCATCGATGGTTTGTAGCTCTTGATTTCGCGGATTTCAACAGGCAGCGGAATCGGCGATGTGCCGCCGAGATTGTAGCCGGCACGCAGTTCGATGTTCCAACCTTTCAGTGCTGCGTTGATGATTTTCTGCGTGCGGCTCTGCTGAGCCGACAATTGCGCGGGCAGAAATGCCAGCGCCACGATAATTGCGGATAATATGTTTTTTTTCATTTTTTCTTCAGTTTATTCGTGTGTAACTTTCAGATTACGCACATCAAGCGTGCTGCCCACAGAGCCGCGGAAATAGTCGCCCTCCGCACTTGACGCAATCACGATGCCCAGCTTGTAGCGTCCTTTTGCAAGCAACGCTTTGTCGACAACCTTGTTGTAGGCGCTGTAGTCGAATGTGATTTCAAACTTCACCCAATCGTTGTCGCCAAGCCCCGTCACGCGCGCATCGGTGAGATTAGCGAGAGCCACCATGTTTGGATGCATGAAATCATTGTAGTGCACGTTGCTGTCGATATATGTCACCTTATCGTCGGTCAAAAAGTAGATGGCATAGATTGAGAAGATGTCTGTACGTCCTACGACGGGCTTTCCCTTCTCATCGGTAAACGTCTCGCCTGCCTCATAGCGGTATTCGCCCGAAAGCGTCAACGGCTTGTAGTGATAAGGCTCGCCGAATTTGGTTGCCTCACGCGGAGCTGAGATGGCATTGCCGAGGTCGAACTCGCCCTGGAATATGTTGCCTGCGGCAATAGGCATTCCCACCATGGAACCAAACCCTCCGGTGGAACGTGTCACCAGACGGATGAACTCAGGCTGGGCGTATTTGTCGCCAAGCATAAAGTTAGCCACATTTTCGCCATCCACGCTCAATGTCGTTCCTTCTTTGTAGACGGCGGTTGTGGGGAAGAACTCCCAAATATGGTCCTTATATTGAGTCTTTCCATACTTTGCCTTGGCAGCCTTGTCGGCTTCGCCACACATCACGAATCCCGGATTGCCCGACGCCCAAGCCATCAGGAAGTTGCCGTTGTTGTCAATTTCGTTGAAGATTGAATATTTCTTCGTAGGGTCAAGCTCCACTTTGTTGAATCGGTACTCATCCGGCTTCAGCTGCTGCACCACCTGCACACGGTAGGTCTTATGCCATTCACCGTCCTGCGAGGTCACGGTGTAGTTCACCGTGTGGTCGTCGGCATTGAGGAAGTCCTGCACCGAGCCGCTTGCCGGCGATATCGTCGCGCCATCAGTCAATGTAAACACAGGAGCGAGAGCCGAGATGTCGGCTTCCGGCTGCACGTTGACCGTAACACGGTCGTTGGTAATTTTAGGATCCGACATAACGACTTCTGCCGGAAGCGAGCACGTAAGGATGTCGCACTCGGTGTTGAGTGCCTCGTCCTGAATGCATGATGTGGCTGCAAGCACTGTCGCCGCGACAACCACTGTTTTATATACAAAATTCATAATAATTCATTAATAATGGTTGCAAAGTTACTGAATTTATTCCATTTTGCTGCAACAGTGAATTTTTTTATTCCGAAAATGTTGTGTAAGTTTGCATAAAAGGTTATAACAGGACTACATTTATGAAATTTATATCTTGGAACGTCAACGGGCTTCGCGCCTGCGTTGGCAAAGGCTTTGAGGAGTCGTTCAACGCTCTCGACGCCGATTTTTTCTGTCTGCAGGAGACAAAGATGCAGGCTGGTCAACTCGACTTGCAGTTTGACGGCTACCGCTCCTACTGGAACTATGCCGAGAAGAAAGGCTACTCCGGTACTGCCATCTATACCCGCCACGAACCGCTGTCGGCGGCATACGGCATCGGCATTGCCGACCACGACACCGAGGGCCGAGTGATAACGCTTGAATACGACACGTTTTACCTTGTGACGGTCTACGTGCCAAACTCGCAGGATGGTCTGCGCCGTCTGGACTACCGGATGTCGTGGGAAGACGATTTCCGGGCTTATCTGAAAGGGCTCGACAGCAAGAAGCCCGTGGTGGTGTGCGGCGACCTGAACGTGGCGCATCGCGAAATCGACCTTAAAAACCCGAAAACCAACCGCCGCAACGCCGGATTCACCGATGAGGAACGCGGAAAGATGACCGAGCTGCTCGACGCCGGATTCACCGACACGTTCCGCCACTTCCATCCCGACACGCCCGACATATATTCGTGGTGGTCGTATCGCTTCCATGCCCGCGAGAAGAACGCAGGGTGGCGTATCGACTATTTCCTCACGTCGGCGCGCCTCGACGACAAGCTGCAAGATGCAAAAATACACACCGAGATTTCGGCTCAGACCATTGTCCTGTGGAGGTCGACATTGATTTGTAGACCGATGGTTAAAAACAGAGCCGCCTGCAATCCGGGATTGCAGGCGGCTCTGTTTTATAACAATGCTGCCGTCAGTGATTCAGCAAGGCGTTCATAGCATCGAAACGTGCCAACTGGTCTTCGCCAAACTTGGCGAGATCCTCGCGAATGCTGTCGACAGTCTTCACAGTGTCGGTTTTCGACTTTGAGAAAAACTTGTCGGCATAGCATACAATCTTCTCCTCCAGCGTCACCGGAATCATGTCGCGGTGAGGCAGCGGAAGGTTGTCGCGTTCAATTTCAGCAGCCGATATTCCCGCGCCCGTATGACGTTCGCAAACCCGCGCGTACAACTCCATTGAAGCATCAATGCCACGCAGCATTTCCGCGCCGAGGATGCCGTGACGGATATAAGGCTCGTCGCCGTTGCAGAAAATCGACGGTGCATGCGTCTTTATGATTCCGACATCGTGGAGCAGAGACGCGTCGTAGACAAATCCTGGTCGGCTTCCGGGAAACGCGACGCAATGTCGAGCGCCATTTCAGCCACCTGGCAACTGTGATGCCAAAGCAGCTTGAAAAGGTCGCTGTCCTCGTCGTAGAACTTCAGCAGCACGTCTTTAGCCGAAAGATTTCCTATCATGGTCGCTTACAGCTCGATAATCGTGTTCCAGTTATGCACATCCTCTTCCTCTCCAAGCTGGATGCCGCGGAGACGGTTGTAGAGTTTTGTGCTGAGAGGACCCGGTTTGCCGTCTTTCGAGATTACGTAAGAGCGGTTGTTCTCAGGGTCGTCGATACGCTCGATAGGGCTGATTACAGCCGCCGTTCCGCAAGCGCCAGCCTCTTCAAGCGTCGTAAGCTCGTCTTCCGGGATTTGACGGCGTTCCACCTTGATGCCCATATCCTCGGCGAGCTGCATAAGGCTCTTGTTGGTGATTGACGGAAGAATTGACGTAGACAACGGAGTGATGTATGTGTTGTCCTTGATTCCGAAGAAGTTGGCAGCGCCACACTCATCCATATATTTCTTCTCGCGTGCGTCGAGATAGAACTCTGCCGAATATCCGGCAGCGTGAGCCTCGCAGCTTGCACGCAGACTTGCGGCATAGTTTCCGCCCACCTTGAACGTACCTGTGCCGAGAGGCGCGGCGCGGTCATACTTACGGGTAATGACGTAAGGCGTGGTCTTGAATCCGCCCTTGAAGTAAGGTCCAACCGGCGTAACGAAAATCACAAACAGATATTCCGTGGCAGGCTTAACGCCAACCTGAGCCGACATACCGATTTCGAGCGGACGGATGTAGAGCGATGCGCCGCTGCCGTAAGGCGGGATGAAACGTGCGTTCAGACGCACAACCATTTTCACCATCTCCATGAATTTCTCCACTGGCAACGCCGGCATCATAATGCCTTCAGCCGAACGCTGGATGCGCTTTGCGTTCTCGTCCATGCGGAACACGCGCACCTGACCGTCCTTGCCACGGAACGCTTTCAATCCCTCGAAAGCCTCCTGACCGTAGTGCAGACAGCTTGCAGCCATGTGCATTGGTATTAACTCTGACGAAGAGACTTCGATTTCGCCCCACTCGCCATTCTTGTAAGTACAGCGGACGTTGTAGTCTGTTGGAATATACCCGAACGACAGATTCGCCCAATCAATGTTCAACTCTTTCTCCATATCTTGTGATATTTTGTTGTTTTCTTATTGCTATGCAAACATACACAAAAAAAGTGGGAAAACCGAAGTTTCCCACTTTTATTCGTCTCTTTTGTCAATCTACAGGCAAATTTTTGTTCCCGCATACGGATCGGCTATCCTGTCGGCTTGCGTAATCACCACCGACTCCACCCCTGCCGACACGCAGGCAATGGCATTGTCGAGTTTCGGAATCATACCTCCGCTCACCACTCCCCGGCGCTTCAAATCGTCGAGCACGGCGGGTGTTATAGTAGGAATAAGGCTGCTGTCGTCGTTCTCATCGGCAAGCACGCCCGGCTTCTCGAAACAGAACATCAGCGTCACGTCGTAGTGCGCCGCCATGGCTTTTGCCATCTCTCCCGCCATCGTATCGGCGTTTGTGTTGAGCATGTGTCCACAACCGTCGTGGGTGAGCGGAGCGACCACCGGGCAACATCCGCTCTCAATCAGCGTCACCACAGCCTCGGCATTCACCCTCTTCACGTCGCCGACCCATCCGTAGTCCACTGCCGACACCTTACGCTTGTCGCTGAGCACAATGTTCATATCAGCCCCTGTGAGTCCCACAGCGTCAATGCCAAGTGCTTGCAGTCCAGCCACGATGCGTTTGTTGACAAGTCCGCCGTAGACCATAGTGACCACCTCGAGCATAGCCTCGTCGGTGATGCGGCGTCCGTCGACCATCTTCGTTTCCACACCGAGCCGGGCAGCCATCTGCGTGGCAGAGCGTCCGCCTCCATGCACGAGCAGTTTCTTGCCCTCCACAGCGGCGAAATCCTTAAGAAGGGAGTTGAGCGATTCAGAATTTTCCACAATCTTACCGCCCACTTTTATTATTGTCAAATGTTCTTTCATTGCTTGGAATTTTTAAGTGTAAATATAGAATAAATCCAGACCACAACGAATCCTGCCAACGGCACGACAAACGACAGCACCATTCCATGTGCGTCTGCCATCCATCCCATAAGCCACGGCCCCACAGCGCCGCCCACAGGCGTCATCATCAGAAACGACGATGCCCTTTTGGTCTTCTCGCCCAAGCCGCGCAGCGACAGGGCAAATATCGTAGGAAACATTATAGACTCGAAGAAATAGCCGGCAATCAACGCGCCCATCGACAGCGCACCGCAGTCGGCCACAACTATTGTGGTGGTCACCACTGTCGCCGTAGCGCACACCACAAGCACCGCCTCCGCCTTCACGCGGCTCATCACGAGCGAGCCGACAACGCGTCCCACCATAAACAGCATCAGTCCGCCAAGCGACAAGAGCGTCGTCGCCGTGGGCTTGTCAAACCAGTTGCCGTCGGTGGCGTAGTTGATGAAGAAACTGTTGATGGAGATTTCCGAAATCTCGTAGCAGAACAGTGCGAACACGCCGAATATAAACGCAAAGTTGCGTGCCAGCGATGCGTTTCTTGCCTTTTCCGCAGAGCCGGCGGCACTGTCGTCTTCGTGAATCTCCGGCAGGCGCACACGGGTGAACACCACCGCCGCAAACAGCACGAAGATGCCAAGACCCATATAAGGGAGCGCCACGCTGGCATTGTCGCGGAAAATCAGCCATCCGCCTACAATCGGCGCACACATCGCGCCAAGTCCGTTGAACGACTGCGCCATGTTGAGACGCGCGGCTGCCGTCTGGCGCGCGCCGAGTTCGGTGACATACGGATTTGCCGACGTTTCGAGAAACGTCAGTCCGCAACCGATTACGAACAGCGAGAACAGGAAAAACTCAAACGACATCAGCCATTCGCCAGGAATAAACAGCAGCGAGCCAATGCCATAGAGCAACAAACCGACAATCACGCCAGCCCGGTATCCCCGACGGCTGATAAACAGTCCGGCAGGGATGGCCATCGTGAAATAGCCTGTATAGAGCATCACCTGCACCAACGCCGACCGCGTCTTTGTCATCTCAAGCACCTCCTGGAAATGCTTGTTGAGAACATCAAGGATTGCGTGGGCGAAACCCCACATGAAAAACAGCGACGTTATCAGGATAAACGTTGCCAAATATTTCTTTTCGACCAATGCTTTCTTCATTTCTTCCTATTATGATTGCTTTTTTCCGGTGCAAAATTAGAAAAATCTCGTGGATTATGACTAAATTTGCATAATATAGTACAAAACAGACGACGAAAAAAAGAAAGACGCAATATGGCAACAAAGACGAAAAAAAGATCAGGAAAGAAGTCGGAAATCAAGACCCTGGTTGTTGACTTTTTTAACAACCACAACAAGGAATCATTCAACTACAAGCAAGTGGCTGTTGACCTTGGCGTAACCGGACGCAGCGACCAATATCTCATTGCCGACATTCTCGACGACTTGACCCGAGACGGCTATCTTGTGGAACTCGTGCCGGGAAAATACCAGGCTTCTGAAATCACAACCTCCGCCGAGGGCACATTCGTGCGACGCAGCAACGGAAAAAACAGCGTAATCGTCGACGGGGCGGAAGTGCCTGTCTTTGTAGCCGAACGCAATTCAAAGCACGCCCTCAACGGCGACCGCGTGCGCGTGCATCTGTGCGCACAGCGCAAGGGTTTCGAGCCGGAGGCGCAGGTGCTTGAGATTATAGAGAAAAAAGAGCAAGTGTTTATCGGCACTCTGAAGGTGAGCAAGAACTACGCCTTCCTCGTGACCGACAGCAAATTCCTTGCCTGCGACATTTTTATACCAAAAGCGAAAATCAAAGGCGGCGAAAGCGGCGACAAGGCAATTGTGCGCATCGTGGACTGGAACGACGATGACAAGAACCCTACCGGCGAGGTGGTCGACATTCTCGGCCGAACGGGAGAAAACAACTCGGAGATGAACGCCATCCTTGCCGAATACGGTCTGCCTTACGTATACCCTAAGAACGTGGAGGCTGCCGCCGACAAAATCGACGCAGGAATAACGCCGGAGGTCATAGCCGCCCGCGAGGACATGCGCGGCGTGACAACATTCACCATCGACCCGCGCGACGCAAAGGACTTTGATGACGCGTTGTCGCTGCGCAAACTGCCAAACGGGAACTGGGAGGCCGGCGTGCATATCGCCGACGTGACCCACTATGTGCGCCCTGGCTCAGTCATCGACAAAGAGGCGGAGAAGCGCGCCACATCGGTCTATCTCGTCGACCGCACAATCCCGATGCTCCCAGAGCATCTCTGCAACGGCATCTGCTCGCTGCGCCCCGACGAGGAAAAACTGGCATACTCATGCATCTTTGAGATGGACGACAACGCCAACATCATCAACCACCGCATCCGCAAACCGTGATAAAGAGCGACCGCCGCTTCACCTATGAGGAGGCGCAGGAAATAATCGAGACCGGCAAGGGCGACTATGCCGAGGAGGTACTCACCCTCGACCGTCTCGCCAAAGCGTTGCGCAAACGCCGCTTCGAGCATGGCTCGGTCAACTTCGACCGCTTCGAGGTGCGTTTTGAAATCGACGAGACCGGACACCCGATAAGCGTGTATTTCAAAGTGTCGAAAGACGCCAACAAACTTGTGGAAGAGTTTATGCTTCTTGCCAACAAGCAGGTAGCCACCGACATAGGCAATCCCGGCGGACGCAAGAAGGCCAAACCTTTTGTCTACCGTATCCACGACAACCCAGACCCCGACCGCATGACCAATTTCGCCGAGATAGCCAACCGATTCGGCTACAAGGTGAGAACCACGGGCAAGCGCACCGACATCAACAACTCGCTCAACAAGATGCTATCAAGCGTAAAGGGCAAGCCGGAAGAGAACCTGTTGTCGATTCTCGCCATCCGTTCAATGTCGAAGGCTGTATATTCAACCGTCAACGTAGGACACTACGGTTTGGCTTTCGACTACTACACCCACTTCACATCGCCTATCCGCCGCTACCCGGACATGATGGTGCACCGCCTGCTCGACAAATACCTCAACGGCGGACGCGCCGTAAACCGCGAGAAACTCGAAACCGAGTGCAAGCACTCTTCCGACATGGAACAACTGGCAGCCAACGCCGAACGCGCTTCCATCAAATACAAGCAGGTGGAATTCATGAAAGACCGACTGGGACAAATCTACGAAGGCTCGGTGTCGGGCGTGACGGAATGGGGAATCTACGTGGAACTCGACGAGAACAAATGCGAGGGCATGGTGCCTATCCGCGACCTCGACGACGACTACTACGAGTTTGACGAGAAGAACTATTGCCTCATCGGGCGCCGCAAGAAACACGTATACCAGCTCGGCGACAAGCTCACCGTGCAAGTGGCGCGCGCCGACCTCAACAAGAAGCAGCTCGACTTTGCAATCGTAGGCAACGAGGCCGACAAGAAGGCCGCCGCAACCTCTGTCAACAAAGAGGGCGACGTGGTGAGCACTGTCAAAAAGTCTAAGAAAAAATCCGACTCGCGAAAGGCCTCGAAGAAATCAAAGAAATCAAAATAAAAACGACATCATACGCATGAACATAACAGTCTACCTTTCCTCAAATCTGACCTCAGCGACAACTTCACCAATGCCGTCAGCGCCATTGGCAAGGGCATCGGCGAGATGAACGCACGTCTGATCTACGGAGGCAGCAACGCCGGACAGATGCACATCCTCGCAGCCACTGCCAAACAGCACGGCGCAACGGTCACTGGTGTGATTCCGGAAGTGTTCCGGCAGCTGTCGGATCCCGTTGTCGACGAGATGATATACACTCTCGACCTCAGCGAGCGCAAAGCGCGCATGATTGAGCTGGGACAAATATTCGTCGCGCTCCCCGGAGGCATCGGCACAATCGACGAGGTGATGAGCACCCTCGCCTCCCTCACCGTGAGCCGGAACTTCTCGAAACGCATCCTGCTGGTGAACATAGACGGCGTGTTTGACCAACTCTACAACCAGCTGCAGTCGCTTGTGGAGCAGCGCCTTGCCGCTCCGGAGGCTGTCGCATTGGTGGAGCTCGTGGGAAGCGCGGAGGAAGCGATAGAAAAACTGCAACAACTAAACCGTTGATATTATGGTAAAGAAAGTATTGTTTACACAGCCACCGGCGACAAAGGGACAACGTCGCTCGTTGGCGGCAAGCGCGTGTCGAAAGACGACGTGCGCCTTGAAGCGTATGGCACAGTCGATGAGCTGAACGCACACATCGGACTGCTCGACAACCTGCACAACGTGCCGTCGGACATCAAAAGTTTCCTACGCGTAATTCAAAACAAACTCTTCAACATCGGAGCGTATCTCGCCACCGAGACCGCCCCTGGCACAAAGGCAATGGGACTTGACGATGACGATATAGCCAACATCGAGCATCAGATAGACCTGCTCGACGCCGAACTGCCACCTCTCCGCAATTTTGTGCTTCCCGGTGGCAGCCGCATCTCTTCGCGTGCGCAGATTTGCCGCACCGTGGCACGCCGCTGCGAACGCCGCGTTGTGACTCTCGCCAACGAGCACGATGTGGACCAGAACGTGCTGACATACCTCAACCGTCTGAGCGACTATTTCTTTGTTCTTGCACGCTTCAACAACATCCACAACCAGATTGAAGAGATTTTTTGGGACAAGGATTGCAAATAAACAAGCAATTGACAGGTTTTTAACTAAATTTAAACCCGCATTCTATTTGAAATTTGTTTTTTTACTATCTTTGCAGTCTCAATAAAAAAACGCAGATTAAAAACGATAGAATTATGTATTGGACTCTTGAACTCGCATCAAAGCTTGAAGATGCGCCCTGGCCAGCAACCAGAGAAGAACTTATCGACTACGCCATGCGTTCTGGTGCTCCGCTCGAAGTTATCGAAAACCTTCAGGAAATGGAAGATGAAGGCGAAGTGTATGAATGCATCGAAGACATTTGGCCTGACTATCCAAGTAAGGAAGATTTCTTCTTCAACGAGGACGAATATTGATGTTCCTTAAAGAGGTAACTTATTGAAAATAAGATAAGGTGACTAACAATTAAATGTTAGTCACCTTTGTTTTACCTCGTTTTGGTGCATAATTTACGAATCAAATGCAGAGCAGCGTATCAGTGAGTTACAAAATCTTGCCACCCCGAGAATTATTGAATGCGAATCAAATGCGAATCACGTGACAAGCGTTTTTCAACTTGCAAGAAAACTGAAATCAAGCCGATTTACCTCCTCTTCTAAAGTCTCTGGCAGATATTTGGCATACACTTTCTCTGTAACGCCAGTGGACGCATGACCGAGCAACCTGCTCACAACCGACATTTCCATTCCGTCATTCAAAGCCATCACTGCAAACGTGTGTCTCGCAACGTGCATAGTAAGTGGATGGGAGAATCCTAACTTTTCACCTACCACTACTAAAGACTGGTTTATACACTTTGTGACGTTGTTTCTGTTCTTGTATAACGTTTCTCTGTTGTCAAGGTCTATCTCGTCATCAAGCATACCGAAAACAAACCGCTTGTTGCCACATTTCTGTTTCCAACGCTTTAATATTTCAACAGCCTCCTCTTTCAATGGAATGGTGTGGGTAGTGGAACGGTAAAATTATAGAAGATAATCGGAGGTAAATGCTTAAGAGTATTCTTGTTTTCTTTTCTCATTTTGTTGGGGAAGTGAAGCGTTATCACTATATTTGCACAATACTGCGAGAATTTTCTTAGTAGTAAATTTAGAATTAAATGAAAAGATTAGACACATATCGGGCAAGACCATTTATCAAGTGGGTTGGAGGGAAAACTCAACTTCTTGATGATATAAAAAAAATTCTACCTCGTGATTTATCACGTAGGGATGAGATGACGTATATCGAACCATTTGTTGGGGGAGGAGCAGTATTGTTTTGGATTTTACAAGAATACCCAAACATAACAAGAGCTATTATAAATGATATCAATGCAGAGCTTATCTGTACATATCGAGTAATAAAATATGATGTCGAAAATTTAATTTTTGAATTGAACCGACTTCAAAATGAATATCTTCCACTTAATGAAGTTGATAGAAAAGAGTATTTTCTTGCTCAACGTGAGCGTTTTAACGAAAGAGATACCTCAGAGGTTGAAACCGCTGCACTATTTATTTTTTTGAATCGTACTTGTTTCAATGGATTGTATCGTGTAAACTCTAAAGGTAAGTTCAATGTTCCACATGGAAGATATGCAAATCCTAAAATTTGCGATGAGGAGACATTAAGGGCAGATTCTGCCGTCCTTCAGCGAGTTGAAATTCTTTGTGGTGATTTTGCACAAACTGGCAAATATGCCCATGATAATGTTTTGTTTTATTTTGACCCTCCGTATCGTCCTCTGACAGATACTTCTGCATTTACATCTTACGCAAAAGAAGGTTTTGATGATGCCGAGCAGATACGGTTACGCGATTTTTGCGCTCTAATTGCAAAGCAAAAATCTTTATTCGTGGCAAGTAATTCAGACCCATTGAACGTAGACAATGAAGACGATTTTTTTGATCATCTTTATAAGATGTTCTCTATTAAACGTGTATTTGCTGCAAGGATGATAAATTCAAAGGGAAATGGACGTGGTGCTATTTCTGAAATAATGATTTCAAATGTTGCTAATGCTTACTGATATGAGAGACTTTGATGCTTGGCTTGCTGGTTTCAGACCATCTATTGCCGATTATAAATATTATGTTGATTTTGATAAGGTATTTAATAATGTGGAAGCTATTAAAATTCCACTCAATATCTTAAATGCGCTTATTGGCTCCAAGAATATCGAGGATGAATTCAGGAATATTTTGGTACAATATCCAGAAACATTAAATGTATCCCTATTCTTTTAGCTAAGCGTGAGCTTGATATTATGGCTATGGATGAAGAAGGACAGATTGACTTTCATTTTGACAAGCCAAATTGCACAAATGAAGATTACGTGAAATTCATGCGGAAGACTGGTCTTTTTGATTTGATGGAGAATCATATTGTCAACAATCTTGTGGATTACGTGACAGGTATAGAAACTGGTCTTGACTCGAACGGACGTAAGAACCGTGGTGGTCATTTAATGGAAAATCTTGTAGAGGGTTTTCTTTGTAAAGCAGGACTTGTAAAAGGAGAAACCTATTTCAAGGAAATGTATATCCATGAGATTGAGGCTAAATGGGGAATAGATTTGTCTTCTATTTCCAATAATGGTCGTGCGGAAAAAAGATTTGATTTTGTTGTAAAAGGAAAGAACACTGTTTATGGCATAGAAACAAACTTTTATACAAGCAGTGGGTCCAAGTTAAATGAAACGGCACGTAGTTACAAAACTATTACCATGGAAACCAAAGATTTGGGATATTTCAAATTTGTTTGGTTTACCGATGGTTGCGGTTGGCGCAGTGCAAAGAATAACCTAAAAGAAACGTTTGATGTATTGGACCACTTGTATAACATTGCGGATCTTGAGAACGATATTATTTCTAAAAAACTAAAATGAGGAGTAAGAATTATGCCAAATCAAAATATTTCAATGACATGTAATGTACAAGAACCGCTATGTGTAATTCCAATTAATGGCACATATATTTTAGGAATATACAAAGGGACATTGTCTGATTTGATATTCTGCTAAGATATCGTCAGAAAGAAGGTGAAAGATGGAGTCGCATCCGTACTCCTAAACATATTCATTGGGCTGTAGATATGTTGATTAAACATTATAGTGAACCCCATGAAACGGACCTATTGCTAAGTAGTTTACTTGAACAATGGAGTCGGACAGCTCCTTTAAAATCTAAAAAAGAACAGGAACTTTTATTGTCCCCGGAGAATTTGTTGGCTGAAGTAAATAATGAAGCCCAGAAATACAGCAAATTAGCTGGAAAAGGTGAATATAGTGTTAAATTCTTGATATTGATTGCGAAACTATTAATGGTTCAAGAAAAGACCAATAGACATGACGCTTATATGTTCAAGAATCTCTTGGAAAGGATAAAGGAACATAGAAATATTTTTGAAATTGTGTCAACAGCAACATTTCATTGATGTTAACTCCATACTATAGATCGGTAAATAGGGATTTTACCCTTTTGAAAGGAGATTGTATTGAACTACTTAATTCTTTTGAGTTTAAGTTTGATATGATTTTCGCAGATCCGCCATATCATTTATCAAACGGAGGAATAAGCGTTCAAAGCGGTAAAATGGTTTCTGTCAATAAAGGTGCTTGGGATAAGTCTAACGGATATGAGGAAGATTACCTTTTTGACAAATCATGGATTGCCACCTGTCGGGATAAATTAAAAAGCAATGGAACGATTTGGATAAGTGGTACTTATCATAATATTTTCTCAGTAGCCCGATGCTTGACGGAATTAGACTTCAAGATATTGAACTGTATTACATGGGAGAAAACAAATCCGCCACCAAATTTGTCACGCAAGTATTTCACTCACTCGGCTGAATACATTCTTTGGGCGCGTAAAGAGCAAAAAGTACCCCATTATTTTAATTATGAACTAATGAAAATAATTAATGGTGGTACTCAAATGCGTGATGTGTGGCGATTGCCAGCTATTGCTCCATGGGAAAAATCGTGCGGGAAGCATCCTACACAAAAACCATTGTGTGTGCTTTCTCGTATCGTTCAGGCTTCGACCCTTTCTGGGGCATGGATTTTAGACCCATTTACAGGTAGCAGTACAACTGGCATCGCGGCAAGTCTATTGGGACGTCGATTCCTTGGCATAGATCAAAATGATGAATTCTTGGAACTAAGTAAGGCCCGCCGAGAAGAAATCAACGATATCTCAAAACGCACTTTGTATTTGGAGAAGCTTCAAAAGCAGGCACAGCTATTTGAAGATAATGAAATTCAAGTCCTTAATGAGCCTTGTTCGGAATATGGACAGGATTTGCCATTTTAGTTCAATATATTTGCGCTAATTAATAGAAATAATTTACTATGACCAATAATCAGATATTACTCAAAGAAATCATTAAACAAGAGTGTCAAAACTCGAGTGAGTATAACAACGAGAATTCATATTTTGAATTTTTTGCAGCCAATCATGTATTGAAAGATTATGAATTTAGTAATGAAGAAATTGAAAACGGCATTATAGGGGGATCGAATGATGGTGGATGCGATGCAGCTTATATATTTCTCAATGATGAAATTATTGCTCCTGATCAACTTGTAAATTTAACTTGTCCCAAAGGGGCTCAATTGGAATTTGCTATTTTTCAATCCAAAAACACCACTGGTTTTGGAGAGGATGCAATAATGAAATGGAAAACAATTTCAGAAAACCTTTTGGATATGTCACATGATGTGGACCAATACAAAGATAGATATTGTGAAGGAGTATGTGAGATATTTATGCTTTTTAGAGATGCCATAACAAAATTGATTACTAAACAGCCCAAAGTATGTTTTCATTATTATTATGTAACATTGGGGGTGGATGTGCATCCTAATGTTGTTGCACAAATGGAAGAACTTAAATGTGTTGTTAATAAATTATATCCCAATGCTTTAGTTAAAGCTGATTTGATTGGTGCGAATGAACTTGTCACATTATATAATAGTGAGCCTGATGTAAATATATGTGTTGACTTAGCAGATCAAGCCATAACATTGGGAAAGACAAATGAATATGTCGCTTTGATAAATTTATCTCAATATTACACATTTATAACAGATTCTTCTAAAAAACTAAGAAAGGGAATATTTGAGTCAAATGTTCGGGATTATCAAGGATATAATTCTGTCAATTCATGTATTGCTGATACTTTAAAAAATAAGCAGAATGAAGATTTCTGGTGGTTAAATAATGGCATTACTATATTATCAGATAAGATTACACTGGTGACAAGTAAAAAAATTATCAGTAGATAATCCTGAAATTGTAAATGGTCTTCAAACCTCTCATGAAATCTATAATTATTTTTCGGAAAATCCGACAAGATTATCTGAAGAAGATCGAAACATCCTAGTGCGATTTATTGTGCCTGTGTCAGAAGAAGTGCGTGATGATATTATTTTTGCGACAAACAATCAAACTAATATTCCAAAGTCATCACTTAGAGTTACAGACCCAATACATTTACAAATTGAGATGTATTGTAAGTCACGAGGTTTATATTATGATAGAAGGAAGAATTATTATAAGAATCAGAAAAAAAGAATAGCGGTGAAATTATAAGTGTTTCTTTTTTTAGCTCAATGCCTTATTAGCATATTATTAAGAAAGCCTGATTTCGCAAGATCTCGTCCTTCAACATTATTAACTGATGATGAAACTTATAGCAAGTTGTATTCAGAGAAATATAGCCTTGAAGTATATTATAAAGTTGGAAAGATTGGTAAAATGATCCAAAACTATTTGCGAAAACTTCCAAATTGGACAACGGCAGAAAAGAGTGATATATTGTTTTATTTGCTTTATGCGTTATGTGCAAAAATCTTGAATAAGACTAATATAGGAATACAGGATGTAATAAATTTAGATATATCTGTGTTTACTGAACAAAAAATAAACGAGATTAATGAGTTGATTTATAATAGATACAAAGAATTGGGTGGAAATGGTCGCGTTGCTAAAAGCTCAACTTTTGTGGATGAGATTGATATTTTATTAGGACTTTAATTGTTTGTCTAACTTCTTATTCCATCGCCTCAGACCGTCTTAGACGGTGTGGTTTGTTTGTACAAATTTTATAGATTATTGCATAATATACTGATAATCAATATAGATAAATTCCTTCAACGAGGACGAATACTAAGCCGCAGAATCAGCACAATAAACTCACAATCAAACGATTGGCAAGCCTAAAATAAACTTGTCAATCGTTTTTTATGCATTCTAACCCAAATCAGAGCATACTGCCTTTGCAAGGGTTAAGATATAATGGTATGATCATGACAAACAAACTTGTTGGTAGAGAGCGAGAGTGTCAAGAACCCCGCAGAGCGATGGAGTCGGATCGTTCAGAATTTGTTATAGTATATAGACGGCGAAGAGTGGGTAAGACTTTTCTTGTTGACCAATACTATCACGGACAATATGACTTTACATTTGTTGGAGGGCATAATCTATCACGCCAGAGGCAACTACGAGTTTTGCGCGTGCATTGAAAAAGTTCTCATTGGTCATCACCTTTGTTACCACCTATGGCGTAGCAGATGGCGCACATCATAGTTTGGCACATAGAGAAGTTACAATGGAGCAGCCTTTTAAATAAGGAATATCCTTTCATGGTCTTTCTCTACGAAATAAAATAATCGAAAAGGTTGACACGGCAATAATGCCCGCAAGTCTACCGGCATCAGTGTGTTTGTTAAGGAGTGGAACGACAAAGGGCATGGTGGAATCGGCGAGATACGCACCACAGACTACAAATACTACAACAATGCCTTGCACAAGCGCATTGAAGACATTGACATGAAGAGAAGAACATAAAATATCTGAGACAAGAACAGCTCGAAGAATTGGTGGCTGCTTATGATGCTGTAGAACAACCCAGACCGAAAGTAGTTTCTTGGAATGCGTATGGTGAATGTAATCACATAAACTAAAATGGGAACATATTTACCAGCGATATTATACTAATTTTCTGCAAAAAAGCACTACCTTTGCTTTCTAATTTTGTCACAAGTGACATTATTTGGAAGTATATGATAGTAAGCAGAAGTAAATACATCGACCAATTAGTACGTTCAAAAGGGAATGGACTGATTAAAATAGTCACTGGACTACGCCGTTCTGGTAAGTCTTTCCTACTAAAGAAACTCTTTCGCCAGCATTTGCTTAATGAGAGAGTTGCAGAAGACCATATCATAATCATTGATATGGAAAGTCGTAAGAACAAGAACTTTAAAGACCCAGACTTTTTGCTTGATTGGGTTGAAAGAAATTAAGGACGACTCTACTTATTATATAATCATTGATGAAGTGCAGGAAATCAGTGACTTTGTAGAGGTTCTTTCAACACTATCGGTGACAGAAGGAGCGGATGTATATGTCACTGGCTCAAACTCTCGCTTTCTTTCGTCAGATGTGGTTACGGAATTCCGTGGCAGAGGTGATGAAATTCATATTTGGCCTTTGTCGTTTGCGGAGTTTATGTCTGTTTATGAAGGTTCAAAGGAAGAAGGATGGGCTGAATATCTGATGTTTGGAGGTCTACCACAACTTCTCACACAAGTTGGTGACGACAAGAAAGCAGACTTTTTGCGTCGTCTGTATCGCACCGTGTACCTTAGAGACATATACGAGAGAAATCCGATAGAAATGAAAGCAGAGTTTGAAGAACTCTCAAAGATAGTGGCATCAAGTATCGGTGCACCAGTTAATGCGCAGAATATAGCAAATACATTCAAGTCTGTCAGTAAGGCACAGGGTCTCAGTGTTAAGACCATTTCCACGTATTTGGGATATATGCAAGACTCATTCTTGATAGAGAAGTCTGAACGGTATGACATCAAAGGGAGAAAGTATATTGGTGCTCTTTGCAAATACTATTATCAAGACATAGGTTTACGCAATGCGATTCTTTCATTCCGCCAAAACGAGACAACGCATATTATGGAGAATGTCATTTACAATGAAATGCGTATGCGCGGCTGGCTTGTTGATGTTGGCAATATCTTTCATCGTGTCAGAAATGAGGCAGGCAAGCAGCAACGTGTAACACTTGAAGTCGATTTTGTTTGTAATAAGGGGAGTGAGCGTATCTATATTCAGTCTGCCTACAAAATGCCAGATGTGGAAAAGATGGAACAAGAGAAACGTTCTCTGAAACTTGTAGATGATTTTTTCCGAAAGATAATAGTGGTGGGGGAACATACAAAAACATGGAGTGACGAGAAGGGTATACAGATAGTCAGCATTTATGACTTCCTTTTGACCCCATCATTTACAGAGTAGAGTATAGCATTGTCTTTATGGGCTGTAACAGGGTCACAGTTTTGCTTTTTACGGTCTTTCACTACGAAATAAAATGATCGAAAAGGCTGACGCAACGGTATAATAACTTGAAACTCATTACGCCTTACCCCTCATCAACGAGGACGAATACTAAAAAGCCCACAAGCTGACTCGCTCAGCTTCAAGCATTGAATATAAGCGGTATAGGAATTCCTATACCGCTTTTTTCAGTCACAAAAATATGCGTAAAACGCTTGTCAATATGAATATAAATCTATACATTTGCCTTATAACTGTGGCTTTGCCATGCAATCATTGCAACTATCATATTAATTAACCAACCAATAAACCATCTTTACTATGGCAAATCTATTAGACGAAACTCAGGGACCAATCAATGACAACGGACGCGACATCCATGTCATAGACCGCCAACTCCCGGTGACAATCACATTCAAATCAACTCTATTTGAGATTGCCCTATGGGTGACAATCCCGGTTCTGACATTACTTTATGTGTCCTTTATGGGCAACAAGCTCGAATCGCCGGAAATGGTGGCTCTGATTGGCTGCGTGTGCGGCATATTGCCGGGAGTGATATTCATCTTTATGAAAATTTCCGCACGCAACTACTTCCAGCAACTTGAACAGCGCATCCAAGCCGAAGCGTCAAACATCGACAACTACCTCGAACAGCGGGTGCAGATACTTCAGAATGTAGTAGGTCTTGTTGACCGCGCCGTAGACCTTGACAAGGACGTGATGAAGGCTGTGGCAGCATTGCGCGGAGGGAAAATCAACGACGCCAACCGCAGCGACGTAAACAGCCAGCTGAATATGGCTTGCGGACGGCTGTTTCCTCAAGTTGAAGCCTATCCCGAACTGAAAGCCCACCAGACGATAGCCGACGCCATGCAGCAGAACAGCTATCTGCAGCGTGAAATCACGGCTGCCCGCACGGTATACAACAGCAGGGTGACTCAATGGAACACCGACATCTTCGCTTGGCCTACCAAGATGATTGTCGCAGCCCGTCAAGGCTACACGACAAGAATCCCGTTTACCGCCTCTGCCGAGACCCGCGAGATGGCTCGCAGCAAATTCTTTTAATCGACGGTGATGACAGACGACATCTATGACCCGCTCGATGAATATGTCAACACGTTTCAGCCCCGCTTCGAGCAGGTAGCGAAAGACACATTCGCCCAACTGGCGAAGGAAGCCCAGGTGGACGTTGACGCCAACCGACAGACGTGCCGTTTGCTGTACGACGCAGAGAAGTCGCTCGGCGCGGTGAAATCACGCATCGGCTGGACAACGTTCTTATGCGTCATTCTTTGGTGCTGCGCAGCCATAGGAATTTTTGCCATCTGCACAGATTACAGCACGAAGAGCCCGGCAATCGCCACCGCTGTATTGTTGTCGGTATTGGCTGCTGTCATCTTGCTCTTATCCGTGATTCATCCACGCCTCAAAAGACTGAAGGCTGAACGCGGCGACCTGAAGCAGACCATCGCGCAACACAAGGACGAGGCATGGGAGCAGATGGCGCCATTAAATCGCCTGTACGACTGGGATGTGCTGACGCGCATGATGACCGAGACCGTGCCTCGGCTTGAATTCGACCCTTACTTCACCGAGCAACGCCTCGCCGACCTGCGTCAGGTATATGGGTGGGACGACACATTCAATGCCGTGCGTTCGGTTGTCTACTCCCATTCCGGCCTTATCAACGGTAATCCGTTCGTACTTTGCCGCACGCGCAAGATGGAGATGGGCACAAAGACATATTACGGCCACAAAACCATCTATTGGACCACACGCGAATATGGCTCAGACGGCAAGATGAAGACCGAACACCATTCCCAGACCCTCACTGCCAGCGTCACAGCCCCCTATCCCGGATATTACGAGAAGACACGGCTTATATATGGCAATGTGGCAGCCCCCGGCCTCACGTTCTACCGCAAGAAGAACGGGCTTGCCAGCAGCAAAGGGTCGCTGTCATACAGATGGCACAGGAAAAAGCTGCGCAACAAGGCGCGCAATCTCAGCAAAGCGACTATGCCATGATGACAAACGAGGATTTCGAAGTGGCGTTCGACACCAGCAACCGCAACGACAACCAGCAGTTTGCCCTGCTCTTCACGCCACTTGCCCAAGCCAATATGCTCAAGTTGCTTCAAGACGATGACGTGGGCTATGGCGACGATTTTGATTTTGTCAAGGACCACATGATAAACACCATCATTCCCGACCACATACAAGCCATCGACCTTGACATGAATCCGCGCCAATATCAACACTTTGACTACGACCAAGCGGAGCACGACTTCCACGACATCAACGCACGCCTCTTCCGCGCCATATATTTCTCTCTGGCTCCATTGCTCTGCGTGCCGATGTACCAGCAGATAAGGTCGCGACAAGACATTTATGGAAGCCATATGCAGCGCCAAAGCGCATTCTGGGAACACGAGGCTCTTGCAAACTTCTGGGGTCAGGCGTATTTCAAACACCCGCAGTGTGTCACCGACAATATCCTCAAGACCAAGGCCCACAAGGACTCCGATGGCTCGACCACAATCACCGTCTTTGCCCATGGATACCGGACTGAAAAGCGCCTCACCTACATTTCAAAATGGGGCGGCGACGGCAGAACCCATCAAGTGCCTGTGTATTGGGACGAGTATCTTCCTGTTGTAGGCCAAGGAAGCATCAGCATGACTGAAGACAACAGCGCAGATGCCGCCACTTCTCAGAAACAGCGCATAGACCACATCTCAGACGTGCTGAAGAAATCGGGGCTGAACGTGTACCGCAGACATATTGCCTCCAAAGTGCGATAAGAAAGCCTCTGATTTTTGCTCCTGCCCCGGCACAAAGCGGCGCAGCCACAGCCCATAAAAAAGCCGTTCACGCGATTGCGTGAACGGCTTTTTTATGGAATAGATACTTTGTCTTACTTTGATTTCTTCGCCATCTTGCGACGCATCATCGAGTAAGCCACCGGAGTTGCGACATAGATTGTCGACAACGTACCGAGGATCACACCGAAGAGCATTGCGAATACGAATCCGCGGATTGTCTCACCACCGAGCAGGAAGATTACGAAGAGCACGAGCACCGTAGTGGTCGATGTCATCACCGTACGTGTCAAAGTCGTGTTGAGCGACTTGTTGATCACGTCGCGGCGGTCCTGCTTAGGATAGAGTCCCACCATTTCACGGATACGGTCGAATACCACCACGGTATCGTTGATTGCGTAACCGATGATTGTAAGGATAGCTGCAATAAACTGCTGGTCGATCTCCATAGAGAATGGGAGCACACCCCAGAAGAGCGAGTAGAAGCCGATAATCACAAACGATGTGAATGCCAGCGAAACCAACGCACCCATAGAGAACGAGAAGTCGCGGAAGCGGAGCAGGATGTAGAGTGCAATCGCAACGAGTGAGAGAAGCACTGACCAGACAGCACCGCGGGTCATGTCGTCGGCAATCGACGGTCCGACCATTTCCGAAGAAACCACACCATGGTGCTCATCCTTGACGTTGAAGTTGTCATAGCTCATACCGTTGAGTTCATCTTTCAAACCAGCGTAAAGTTTCTGCATGATTTCCTGGTCCACATTGTCGCTGTTATCGTTGATCTTATAGTTGGTCGACACGCGCACACGGCTGTCGTTGTCAACAGTGATTACAGAAACTGAAGCGTCAGGGAACATCGGCATCAGCTTCGTTGTGATGTCGTCGGTCTTGACAGCGTGGTCGAATTGCACCACGTAGTTGCGTCCGCCAGAGAAATCGATACCCTTGTTGATGCCACGCACGAAGAACGAAACAATAATCACTACTGTGATAGCGGCAATCACTGTCCAAGCCTTCTTGGTTTGTCCGAGGAAGTCAACTCTTGTGCCGGTAAGGAAGTTGCGGCTGAATCGTGTTGTAAATGTGTATGTGCGCTCTTTCTTCTTCAACAATGCCTCAAACACAAGGCGAGAGATAAACACTGCTGTGAAGAACGAGCAGATGATGCTTATGAGCAATGTAGTTGCGAAGCCCTTGATCAAACCTGTACCGTAAACCATCAAGATGATAGCCGTGATTACAGAAGTAAGGTTCGAGTCGAAGATAGCCGAGAATGCATTCTTGTAACCGTCGGCGAGAGCGGCTTTCACATTCTTGCCGGCACGGAGTTCCTCCTTGGTGCGCTCGAAGATAAGCACGTTGGCATCGACAGCCATACCGAGCGAAAGCACGATACCGCAGATACCAGGCAACGTCAACACTGCCTGGAACGAAGCCAGGATTCCGAGAGTGAAGAAGAGGTTGAGCACCAAGCACATATTGGCCACCATAGCCGGAGCGAATCCGTAGAACGAAATCATATAGATCATCAACAGAATCAATGCAATCACAAACGACCAGATACCAGCCTCAATTGCCTGCTGACCGAGTGACGGACCGATTTCTGTGTGGCTTACGATTGACACGCCAGCCGACATGCCACCACCTGTAAGCACGTTGACCAAGTCGTTTGCCTCCTCAACGGTGAAGTTGCCGGTGATTGAAGAGCGTCCGCCTTCGATTGCTGTGTTAACTGTCGGGAATGAATATACCTGATCATCGAGAACGATTGCCACCTGCTTGCCGATGTTGTCACGGGTCAATTTTGCCCATTTCGAAGCGGCGTCGTTGTTCATCGTCATGCTGATTTCGTAAGAACCGCTGAACTGGTTGAGCTCTGCGCTTGCGTTGTCGATCATGTCGGCATCGCCGAGAGCAGCCTCACCGTTGCTTGTGCGGAGAGCCACCAACTGGAAGTATACGCCTTTCTTGTCGACGCCCTTCACTGACCAGCAGCACTTCAAGTCGGTCGGGAGCAGACGTTTTGCAGCAGCCGAACGGATGATGCGGTTTACGGCTGCAGTATCCGACTCATTTGCCACACCAATACATGCGCCGCCTACATATTGAGCGGCAGGCACCTGCACGTCTTTACCGTCTTTGCCTTCAATGGTCATCATATCGTTTGACCAAATCATCTCTGCCAACGATTTGCCGGCAGGAGCAGCCTCAGAAGCCTTTGCCGGAGCATCTTCAACAGCGGCTGCAGCCTCTGGTTGAGCAGTCTCAGCCACAGGAGCCGCGTCGACATCAGGAGCAGTTTCCTCTTTTACAGGAGCAGTTGCAACATTGCCCTTGCCAGAAGCATACTCAGAGCTGAGAGCCATGAAAGCCGACTGAAGGTTGCGGGCATCGTAAGTTGCATAGAATTCCAATTTTGCAGAAGTCTGAATCAGCTTGTATACACGCTCAGGCTCTTTCACGCCAGGAAGCTCCATAAGGATTTGTCCCTCGCGCTGCATCTCCTTGATGTTAGGGGCAATCACGCCGAAACGGTCGATACGCTCGCGGAGCAAGTTGACCGAACGAGAAACGTCGGTGCGTGTCTTCTCGCGGAGGATGCCTTCAACCTTAGAGTTGTTGTCGTTGGCGTTTACGCCTTCCACTGTTATGAATTTCTGAGCCAGACGCACGCCCGGGACGAGTTCCTCATACTTCTTGCAGAAAGCGCCGACGAAATCATCGCCTGCGTTCTGGCTGGCAAAAGCCAAAGCTTCGTTGAGTTTTGCGTCCAATGGGTTCTGTGCTTTTGAGCGGACAATGTCGGCTACTGAGATCTGGAGGGTGACGGTCATACCGCCCTTCAGGTCAAGACCCAGACCAATTTGTTTTTCGCGAACTTGATTGTATGTGTACCACATGTACACCTTTTCCTGCCCAACATCCTTGAGGTTGCGGGCATACGCTCTGTCATAGATTGAGTCGTAAGCGTTGCGGTAGGCATCTGATGCTTTGTCCTTGTTGATCTTCGCAGCCTCTGTAGCGGCAAATTTTGCAGCACTTGCGGCAGCGTCATTCTCCACGCTGTTTGTCACAAACGAGAAAGAAAGATAGAACAAGCAAACCAGTACCAAAAGCACGGTTATAACTCTGATAAAACCTTTACTTTGCATTTGTTTTTTAAGTTAATATTTGATTTTTAAATTTTATGCAGTTTTTTTCAGTCTGCAAATATACGGTATTTCTTTCAAGTTGAAAACTTTTTGTCAGAGTTTTAACCGTTTTGAAAATGTGTTTTTAAGCATATTATAATGTATCAGCCGCTTTTTCAACGCATTCTTTACTCAAGAAAGCGAGGATAGTCAGGCAAATTTGCCATATCTTTTTTTTGCAAAAACCGGCTTGCACTATCTTTCCATAAGACAGGCGTGCCTCGGACAAGCAAAATCAAACAAGTTTGTTTTGCTCTTGGATAAAACCGGCTGCGCCTCGGAAAAATTGAAGTAAACTTCATTTTCCTCTCGGCTTGCACGGTTTTTCTCTCGGCTTGCACTATCTTTGAATAAGATAGGCGGCGCCTCGGACAAGCAAAATCAAACAAGTTTGTTTTGCTCTTCTCTCGGCTTGCACTATCTTTGCAAGCAGAAACGGAAAATCAGATGAACAACAGCAAGTCTCTATATTACATATTTATTATTATAGCCGCTGCGGTGATGTATTCGTGCGCCAACATCGGCAATCCGAGCGGAGGCCCTATCGACAAGACTCCACCAATCTTTATGCGCAGCAATCCCACGCCTAACGCCGTAAACGTTAAGGACCGCAAAATCGAGATTTTCTTCGATGAGATTGTCACTCTCAAAGACCCGTCGACAAAAATCATCGTGTCGCCGGCGCAAACGGAGATGCCGCGCATGTCGGCTCTCGGACGCAAAGTGACGGTGGAGCTGGTCGACTCCTTGCTGCCAAACACCACTTATACCATCGACTTCTCAAATTCAATCCAGGACAACAACGAGGGCAACGCTATCGACAACTTCGCATTCGCCTTCTCTACCGGAAGCGTCATCGACTCGATGCGCGTGTCGGGCTACGTGCTCGACTCCCGCACTCTGGAGCCAATGCAGAGCGTCGTGGTGGGACTGCAAAGCAATCTTGCCGACTCTGCCTTCCACAAGGAGAAACTGCAACGCGTGGCGCTGACCAACGACCGCGGACAGTTCACCATACGCAACGTGTCGCCGGGAAGCTACCACATCTTCGCTCTTAAGGACCTCGACCGCGACTACAAGTTCGGCAACCCGACAGAAGACATTGCTTTCCTCGACTCAATAATCGTGCCGAGCATCGGCTCGCGCGAGGCAGCCGACACTGTCTATAACGACCTGAACGAGATTGACACCATCATGCGCGCCACGCGCCCGGCATATTTTCCCAACGACATACTGCTGTCAATGTTCAACGAAGACCGCAAATCGCAATATCTTGCCAACAACATGCGCGTCGACTCGACACGCATATCGCTGACCTTCGCCGCCGCAAGCGACACACTGCCGTCGCTGAACATAGTGGGACGCAACGACGTGCCCGACCAGTGGTACACTCTCGAACGCTCGCAGACAAACGACACGCTGACCTACTGGATACGTCCGCCACATCTTGTGTCGGCCGACACGCTGATGGTGGCAACCACATATCTGCGCACCGACACTACCAGCAATCTGTCGTGGGGCACCGACACGCTGAAATTCACATTCCAGCGTCAAAAAGCCAAGAAAAAGAAGAAAAACGAGGAAACCGACTCTTTGGAGCAGATACGGTTTATGGAGCTGCACCCGCTGGCAAACGGCACCCAGGAGGTATACGCGCCGCTGCTGCTGCAGACCGGCACGCCGATAGAGCGCTACAGCCGCGAGGCATTCCATCTGCAACGCAAACTGCAAAACGACACGATTTTCTACCCTGCGGAGATAAAGCATCGCCCTGCGCGACTCCACACTGAACCGGCGCGACCTTATGCTGAAGGTGGACTGGGAACCGGGAGCTGCCTACACGCTCGCGGTCGACTCACTTGCGATGACCGACATCTACGGACTCCAGACGAAGCCGCTGAAGGTTGACTTCAACGTGCGCAAAATGGAGGAATACGGCAACATTGTGTTCAATATCACCGCCGTGCGCGACTCTGCAATCGTGGAACTTCTCGACGGAACGGAGAAAATCGTGCTGAGGGCTCCGGTGAAAAACCACCGTGCCGAGCTGCTCAACCTGCTCCCCGGAAAATACTACGCCCGCTTGTTTATCGACCGAAACGGAAACGGAAAATACGACACCGGAAACTACGACATGCATCTGCAGCCGGAGGAAACCGTCTACTACCCAGGAGCCATCAACTTGAAGAAAAACTGGGACGTGGAACAGACGTGGGACATCTACGCCACCCCTATCGACAAGCAGAAGCCTGAAGCAATAAAGAAGAACAAACCGGAACGAAAGAAGTGGGAAAAAGTGAACACCGAAAAGACCGAAACCGACGAGGATGAAGAAAACGGCTTCAGCGACTTCTCCAACCCCAACGACCCTAACCAGCGGAATTCCAACAATTTCGGCAACTACCGCAGGTAAGACCGCAAAATTTATTTCATTTTTTTCGCCCAAAAATTTGCACAATCCACAAAGGCGCATTACCTTTGCACTCGCAAAAGCCAACAACGCTTATGCCCAGATGGCGGAATTGGTAGACGCGCTGGTCTCAAACACCAGTGGAGTAAAATCCATCCCGGTTCGATCCCGGGTCTGGGTACAAAGAACGGTTGATAGCTCATTGAGTATCAGCCGTTCTTTCTTTTGTTGGGTAGCCAAAAACGAGAAAAAAAACGGGTCAGTAGAAATTTAGTAAGGATAAATTTCTACTGACCCTCATTCACAGTATGTCTTACTCTTATTTGCAGAGGATTTTGCCCAAATCTTCCAGACCGGCTTCTCCTGGCAGACCGGGATAAGCTTTTTTCATTGCATCCACAAAATCCTGAGAAGATTTATTTGCTGCCAATATTCCTTTCATTTTCTTAAGATAAGCGATTTTGAACTCAACAGCATCGCGTTTTGCCGCGCCTCCGTGTCCGCCGACAAACAGTTCAGCACCAGAAGCAAGAGAGTTTTCAGCTTCAGCAATTTCAGCATCGATAGCTGCCGGAGAAGAAATCTGCAAATGGCTGACATGCGCCTTTGCAGGAGTCCAGTGTGTATAATAAGCTTTGCCTCCAATCAGGATACTTGCACCCGGAAAATCCGATGTCGCTCCGTGGCGGAACTCAAAAGAGACACCAGCCCATGTCTGTGTCGTACCGAAAGCGACTTCCGTAGCCTTCCCTGTCGGCATGTCTGTCATTGCATCGCCGAAGGCCTGTGCGAAACCTTTCATCATGCCGCCATAGATTTCGCCTTTGGTAAATTCGGGCATACCTTGAGCCATTACCACGTCATGTTTCCCTGTTCCTCCCACATGATAATCCGTGATGCGCCTTTCCACAGGTTTGTCCAATCTGGAAAGATATGTGTCAAATTCAGCCACATTATCCTTGAACAACGGCTGCTCCATGGTTACAAGAGCATCTTTTCCCTCAATGATGTAACTTGCATCGCCCAACGCATCGTTGGTGTAATAAACGTGCAGTTTATAATTGCCGAGGTCATGCACCTCGAAACGTCCTTTAGACTGTGCCATAACTGTAATTGTTAAGAGATTCAACAAAATAAATAGTGCCTTTCTCATTGTTTATGCCTTTATTTAAGTTATACAATCTTTTGCTTAATATCCGATGGTAAAACGCTCACAATGGTGTTTCGGGTTTTCCAATTCATCAACCATCGCAACTGCGTAATCCTCCACGGAAATATGGCTGATGCCGTTCTCGTCTATGATAAGATCATCTTTACCCAGACGGAATTTTCCGGTACGCTTGCCTGGCTCCAGTGTTCCGGCAGGTGAGAAGAAAATCCAATCAATGTCCTTTTCATTCATCAATGTGTTCAGATAGAACTCGCCGAGAGACTTGACACCGCCCATAATGGCATCCGGAATAGCACCGGAATCTACCACACGAAGTCCCGGAGCACAGAACAAAGTGCCTGCCCCACCTACGCACAACAGTCTTTTCGCACCCGACCGTTTGGCAGCTTCCAATATCAACGGATAATTACGCAAAGTTTCCTCATAGATATCAGGATTTGTCCATCCCGGATTGTATGCACTGATAATTGCCTCCTTGCCTTTGCAGATTCCAACCATTGCATTCGTATCAGCGACGTCTGCCTTCACAATTTCCAAATTGGAATTTGATACGTTAATCTTCTCAGGATTACGCACAACGGCTGTTACTTTGTGACCTCTTGACAGCAATTCGTTCAGGATGGCGTTTCCTACAAATCCGCTCGCTCCTATCAATACTACATTTTTCATAATTCTAAAAATTTAATATTCAACAATACTAACTAAAAGAATGTTTGTATCTTTTCGTATGCAAAGATGGATTTCTTTTTTTGATTATGCAAGAAGGCACGTAGAATGCAGTAAGTTACTTTAATGAAACTATTGTTGATAATGAATGTGATACACAAGCAAAAAAAATAAAATATTTTTTGCACTTGCATAATAAAATATTGTTGGTTACTTTTGTGCAGTAACAGTTGATTCGACAACGATGAAAAGAAATGAAATAATTGACGAGCTTGCCCCTGATTGTCCAATCAGGAATATACTCGCCCGTATCAGTGACAAATGGTCGCTTTTAGTGTTGTACACATTAAACCAAGAACTGAAAATGCGCTTCAATACATTACAGAAGAGCATTCCTGATATATCTCAGAAAATGCTGACTGTAACATTGAGAACATTGGAAGAAGACGGCTTTGTAAGCAGAAAGGTCTATGCAGAAGTTCCTCCGAAGGTAGAGTATTCTTTAACCGACAGAGCCCTATCTTTACTGCCTCGCATCAATACACTTATAGCCTGGGCAAAAGAAAATATGGAAGATATTATTCAGGATAGAAAAAAATCGAAGGAAATAAAAGAAGGGAAATAATTCGCTCCTCGTAATAAAGTTAGAATTAAGAGAGGCATGCACACCGCCTCATCCGCAGTAGCGCACCTCCGGCACGCAGACAGCAAGGAGCATGTCGAGTCACTGCAGAGTGTCGTCGCTCCGCGACGACAGCCTAACATTTTTCGGGTCACTCCTCACCATTCATAAAACCCTTATCCATAGCGCATTTCCATCTACATTCGCTCTCTTTCACAAAATCAGTTAAAAAACACGAACTACGCCATGACAGGCTTCCAATTTTTTGGAGATTATTTCTAAATTTGCGCTGAACAAAAATACAATATCGTCTGACACTTAAAATTTTAATACATAGTCATGGAACAGTACATCCTCGCTTTAGACGAAGGCACAAGCAGCTGCCGTGCCATTGTGTTCAACAGAAAGGGAGAGCCATGCGCCACAGCGCAACGTGAATTTCCACAGATTTTTCCAAAACCGGGATGGGTGGAGCACGACCCAAACGAAATTTGGTCGTCGCAGGCATCAGTCATCGCCGAAGTGATAACCACGCTCGACATCAACGGCAAGAACATTGCCGGAATCGGAATCACCAACCAGCGCGAGACAACGGTGGTGTGGGACGCCGAGACGGGCGAGCCGCTCTACAACGCAATCGTATGGCAGGACCGACGGACTGCCGAACTGTGCGACAAATTGAAAGCCGAGGGCAAGTCTGACCTCATACACAAGAAGACCGGTTTGCTAATCGACGCCTATTTCAGCGGCACAAAAATAAAATGGATTCTCGACAATGTGGAAGGCGCGCGCCAACGTGCCGAACAAGGCAAACTGCGCTTCGGCACAATTGACACTTGGCTCGTGTGGAAACTTACCCGCGGAGAGGTGCACTGCACCGACGTGTCGAACGCATCGCGCACAATGCTTTTCAACATCAACACGCTCGATTGGGACGACGAACTGCTCGACATGCTCGACATCCCACGTTCGATGATGCCGCGCGTGTGCTCCTCAAGCGAAGTATACGGCCACACCAAGACCACAATCTTCGCCCACGAAGTGCCGATAGCTGGAATCGCAGGCGACCAGCAGGCTGCGCTGTTCGGGCAGCAATGCACGGAGCCGGGCATGATGAAAAACACCTACGGCACCGGCTGCTTCCTGCTTATGAACTGCGGAAACAAGCCAATATTTTCCAAGAACAACCTGCTCACCACCATCGGTTGGCAACTTGACGGCAAGGTCACATACGCCCTCGAGGGAAGCATCTTCGTGGGAGGTTCTGTGGTGCAATGGCTGCGCGACGGGCTACGACTGATACACGTGTCGTCGGAGATTGAAGCCCTGGCTGCAAGCGTAGCCGACACCGGCGGTGTCTATTTCGTGCCGGCACTCACCGGACTCGGCGCGCCATGGTGGGACCAGAACGCACGCGGCACAATCACAGGGCTGAGCCGCGGCACAACAGCAGCCCACATCGCCCGCGCCGCCCTTGAAGGCATAGCGTTTCAAACCTACGACATAGCCGAGGCAATGGAAAAAGACGCAGGCTGAAGCTCCGCGAGCTGAAGGTTGACGGAGGCGCGTCGCGCAACAACCTGCTCATGCAATTCCAAAGCGACATTCTCCGCTCGCGCGTGGTGCGCCCGACAGTCACCGAAACCACCGCCCGCGGCGCCGCCTATCTCGCAGGTCTCGCAGTGGGCTATTGGAAAAGTCTCGACGACATCAGCGGGCAGTGGGAGGCCGACAGATGCTTCAAGCCGCAACAAAGCCAGGAATATGCCGACAAAGCAGTGGCGGGATGGCGCGACGCCGTGCGACGCACCCTCACACAAGACGCAATAAAACACTAAAACAGCTCTAT
Organism: Bacteroidales bacterium; assembly: GCA_022009815.1. GTDB lineage: Bacteria > Bacteroidota > Bacteroidia > Bacteroidales > Muribaculaceae > Limisoma. The sequence continues at coordinate 1,545,202 of CP091725.1, read as the reverse complement.
CGACTATGGACATTCTGACAAAAAGCATATTTGAATTTATCGGAACCGCCGTGCTGATTCTGCTCGGCGACGGCGTTGTGGCATGCACCACATTAAAAGGATCGAAGGGCAACGGAGGCGGATGGACCGTCATCACCCTCGCATGGGGATTCGCCGTGATGTGCGGCGTTTTTATCGCCGGCCCCTACTCCGGCGCACACCTCAACCCCGCCGTGACTCTCGGACTTGCCGTGGCGGGCTCGTTCCCATGGAGCGACGTAATACCCTATGTCATAGCACAAATGGCAGGCGGATTTGTCGGAGCAGTCGCTGTCTACATCTACTATAAGGACCACTACGACGCCACCGACGACAAAGCCACCAAACTCGGCACATTCTGCACAATGCCGGCAATCATGAACAAGCCCCGCAATTTCTTCTGCGAAGTGGTAGGCACATGGCTGCTCGTGTTTGTCATAATGATGTTTGCCGAGAAAGGCAACGCCTCCGGAGTGGCTCTCGGAGCGAACGGCGCGTTTCCAGTGACGATGCTCATCATGTCGATCGGCATGTCGCTCGGCGGCGCCACCGGCTACGCCATCAATCCCGCCCGCGACCTCGCCCCACGTCTCGCCCATGCCCTTCTGCCAATCAAAGACAAAGGCGGCAGCGGATGGGAATACTCATGGGTTCCCGTTTTCGGACCGCTCGCAGGCGCAGTTCTCGCGGCAGCCACATACATGGCACTGTTCTGACCCCACGTCGGCACCGTCCCACACCTGCCGGTTTCCCCCTCGTCGGAAGCCGGCAGTTTTTATTCCATCTGTCACTCAAAAACCACCGTTCAGCCCAATGTTTTTTTCAAAAACACATCATTTTAAAGGAAATAGTTTGTTAGTCAGCAAACGTTTATTATCTTTGTGGGAATTTTTGAAGATAAAGAATTAAATATGAATCCGATTAAAAAGACCATCACGCTTGCCGACGGCCGCGAGATTACTCTCGAAACAGGCAAACTGGCAAAACAGGCTGATGGCGCAGTAGAGTTGCGAATGGGGAACACCATGCTCCTTGCAACTGTAGTGTCAGCGAAAGAAGCCGGAGAGGGTGTTGATTTTATGCCTCTCCAAGTTGAGTACAAAGAGAAATTCTCGGCAGCAGGCCGCTACCCTGGAGGTTTCCAGAAACGCGAGGGACGCTCGTCAGACTACGAAATTCTGACTTCCCGCCTCGTAGACCGCGTGCTTCGTCCGCTGTTCCCTGAAAACTATCATGCAGACACATTCGTCAACATCATAATGTTCTCGTCAGACGGCGTAGACATGCCCGATGCATTGGCAGGATTGGCAGCATCAGCTGCAATCGCCGTCAGCGACGTGCCTTTCCACGGACCAATCTCAGAAGTGCGCGTGGCCCGCGTCGACGGAGAATTCGTAATCAACCCAACCTTCGAGCAGGTTGAGCGTGCCGACATCGAGCTGATGGTTGGCGCAACCTACGACAACATCATGATGGTGGAAGGCGAGATGAACGAAGTTTCAGAGCTCGAACTTCTTGAGGCTCTCAAAGCCGCTCACGAAGCAATCAAGGCTCAATGCCTCGTACAGATGGAGCTCGCCAAGGAAGTAGGCGCCGTGAAACGCGAATACTGCCATGAGGTCAACGACGAAGACCTCCGCAAAGACGTACACGACAAATGCTACGAAAAAGCATACGCCGTGGCTAAGGCCGGCAGCGCCGACAAGCAATGGCGCAACGAGTCGTTCAAGAAATCGAGGAAGACTATCTTGAGACAATACCTGAAGAAGAACGCGACGAGAAAGCACCGCTCGTGGCCCGCTACTACCACGATGTGGAGAAAGAAGCCGTGCGCCGCTGCATCCTCGACGAAGGCATCCGTCTCGACGGCCGTAAGACCGACGAAATCCGTCCTATCTGGTGCGAGGTTGACTACGTTCCAGGCCCTCACGGATCTGCAGTGTTCACCCGTGGAGAGACTCAGGCTCTCGCCACTTGTACCCTCGGCACAAAACTCGACGAGAAGATTCTCGACGACGTGCTCAACCAGGGCAAAGAGCGCTTCCTGCTGCACTACAACTTCCCTCCATTCTCAACAGGAGAAGCAAAGGCACAACGCGGCGTAGGACGTCGTGAAATCGGTCACGGCAACCTTGCCCACCGCGCACTCAAACGCATGTTCCCTGACAATTTCCCATACACTTGCCGCATCGTTTCCGACATCCTTGAGTCGAACGGCTCATCGTCGATGGCAACAGTATGCGCCGGCACATTGTCGCTGCTCGACGCCGGTGTGAAGATGAAAAAGCCGGTTGCGGGTATTGCAATGGGTCTTATCACAGACTACGACAGTCCTAAATATGCCATTCTTTCCGACATTCTCGGCGACGAGGACCACCTCGGCGACATGGACTTCAAGGTGACAGGAACAACCGACGGTATCACCGCAACACAGATGGATATCAAGTGCGACGGACTTTCCTACGAAATCCTTGAGAAAGCCCTCAACCAGGCTCGCGAAGGCCGTCTGCACATCCTCGGAATCATCAACGAAACAATCCCTGCGCCACGCGAAGACTACAAGCCTCACGTGCCACGCATCGAGACATTGGTTATTCCGAAGGAATTCATCGGAGCTGTCATCGGCCCGGGCGGAAAAATCATCCAAGGCATCCAGGAACAGTCGGGTGCAATCGTCACTATCGAGGAAGAAGGCGACCATGGCAACATCGAGGTTGCCGCTCCAAACAAGGACGCAATCGACAAAGCTATGGCTCTTATCAAGGGCATCGTAGCGCAGCCTGAAGAAGGTGAGACCTACACAGGTAAAGTGGTTTCAATCATGGACTTCGGTGCATTCGTTCAATTCATGCCTAACCGCGACGGTCTGCTCCACATCTCTGAAATCGCATGGGAGCGTTTCGAAAAGATGGAAGACACCGGTTTGCACGAGGGCGACGAGGTGACAGTGAAACTCATCGAAATCGACAAGAAAACAGGCAAGTTCCGCTTGTCAATGCGCGCCCTGCTTCCGAAGCCGGAAGGCTACGTAGAGCCTGAGCGTCCGGCTCGCCCACCACGTCGCGACGGCGACCGCCGTGGAGGCGGACATCGTGATGACCGCCGTGGAGGAAACCGCGGTGGAAACCGTGGCGGAAACCGCAACTAAACAACGAAGTTTTATTAGCGTTTCATAAAAAGGAAGCGTGCTGTCTTCGAGATGGAGACAGCACGCTTTTATTTTCCTCCGCAACAAGTTTTCATTCCACAAAAACGGCATTTATGCCAGAAACTGGAATCGGACATTCAATGCTGTGCAAGATTGTAGTATTTCTTCACCATTTTGCCCACCACTCTCCATGGCAGCATATAAGATCTGTGCCTGCGTATCGGCGAATCGAAGAGCAGGAATCCGAGAATCAGGAACACACATCCATAGCAAGCCCAGCCATAGACCGCCTTCACTCCGACAAGGAGCATCTCGTCGGTTATCGACGGCGAGCCAATGGCGGATGAGTTGTGGAGCCACAACGCACCGCTCGTATAGCGCGAAAAACCGTCGGCCACATACCAACCTATCATCTTCGCATAGACGGCACACCCCAGGCATCCGCCCACCAACATGTGCAGCATGTTGAACACACCCAGTCCTTGGAAGAAGTGGTTGAAATCCATCACGTCGTGCAACGAGCAGAAACACGATGCTGAGAGTGGTATAGGCGAATCCACGGCAGAACAATGGCAAATACAGCATCCCTATGCTGACCGCCGGCGACACCAGCAGATACATCATCGCCATATAAACCAACAACATGCACGAACCGATTATTCCAAGCCGGATGTACGACATCCGCATCACTTTCTGCAACCAGAAAAGCGAAAACAGGCATCCGCATACACATCCCACACATACGGGAGCACACAGAGTGGCGTTGACAATTGTGGAGTAATGCATCACCTCTTCCAGATAAATCTCCTCAAGAATATGCTCTGTGCCGAAAAGGCACTCCACGAAGCACACAAGCACCAGAATCTGCTTGACATAACGGAATCCGGTGAACACCAGAGGATTGATATACGGATGCCGCACATGCGTCATCCGATGCAGTATAAGGGCAAAGGTGATGAGAATAGAACCCGTGAGATACCACACCGCATCGTGATTGAACCATGCATACCAGTCGCCATAGTTGAGCACGTATGCCACCTGCACAAGCAACGCCGCCCACAACGCCATCGAAGTCCAGTCGATGCCGTACAGCGGCAGCGGCCGCATAAACCGGAAATGCCGCACACACGTGAGCAAGAACAACAGCACCACGCAGTGGACGCCAGCCACAAACCAATGCATCTGCCTCCAATCGCCGAGCATTCCGAAATAAGCCGACATAAAGTCCTGCAGATTCATGCTCGTAAGTATCACGACGTGCAGAAGCGGAAAGAAAATTGTCATGTCGCGCTTAGGCGTCATCCACAACTGGATGTTCGACATACACTCAAACGCGCCTTGAATCTTGGCTATTCCCTCAATAAAACACAGCAGCCATAAAAGCGGCAGCCACGTGACATAACCGATGAGCAGGTTGGTGACCAACACCGTGAGCGAAGCGGCGACCAGCAGCGTCTTGTTGGTAAACCGGAATTTCATGCGGAACAACATCGGAAACCACAACGCCATTCCCGCCAGATTGCAGTAAAGGCACATAAGCACATCTTCACGCATCTGTGCCGTAGCGCCTATAATCTCGTTGAGCGCGCCCAGATAGCGCGCGGCCGAGACCTGGAAACACAGCGCCATGACAACATACAGCCATGGCCTGACAGCCTTAGGCACGAAGTCCTTGACCATCGGCATGGCGAATTTCATTGGAGGAGGTGTCATTTTGTGCTGATTTCGCATTCAACGTTATAGCCAGCCTTCAGTCTCTTCATCAGATCCTCAGAATTGCCGTGCAGCGATATGCGCACCGGCACACGCTGTTCCACCTTTACAAAATTTCCGGTTGCATTGTCTGACGGCATCGAGGAGAACGCCGACCCGGTGGCATCTGAAAGCGACTCAACCGTTCCTACGTATTCCACACCAGGCACGGCGTCTATCTTCATTTTCACAGCCGAGCCTATGTGTATGCCAGACATCTGCGACTCCCTGTAGTTTGCCTGCACCCACATCTCCTTTGAGTCGACGATGTCGACCATCGTTTGTCCGGGCTGCACAAGCTGTCCGACATGGATTGTCTTCCGTCCGGTCACTCCGTCGCATGTAGCAATTATCGCACAGTACGACAAATTGAGACGTGCAAGCCGCACGTTTGCCTCACACATATTAACCGCAGCGGCATTCTGCTCAAGTCTGACACCCTGCTCGCGCTTCACAAGCGCCGACGAGTTGCGGCCGCGGCTCGCCTGCTCATAGCGGGCTTTAGCCGCCACAAAAGCCGTGTGGACATTATCGTATTGCTGCTGTGTCACAGCGCCCTCGGCAAGCAGCTTGCCGTAGCGCATATCCTCCTTGCCTGCATTTTCCATTTGCGCGCGAACCTCTTCTATCGAAGCGTCGTTGACCGATATGTTGCTCTCCGTAGTTGCAATTCCCGCCGAAGTTGCGCGATGCCCCGCCTGAGCGTTTGCAAGCTCCGCCTCCGCTTGAGCCAGATGCAGGCGAAACTCAGCATCCTCAATCACTACCAAAGTGTCGCCCGCCTTGACCGGCTGATTTTCCTCAAAACGGATTTCACGAATAAATCCAGCCACACGGGTGTTGACCGGCGTGATGTGCTGGCACACCGTGGCGTTGTCTGTATACTCGACATTGCCTAAATGGAGAAATTTATAGCAGACAACAGCCAATCCTGCCAACAATAGAGAAAAGATCACGATATTATATACTATGCGTTTACCGAACGTTTCATAATGAATTACAGATGTATTTAAGTTTGAAGAAATTGTAGATGATATTGATTTCAGCGTCCACAGCGTCAAGGTCTGCCGACAGCTTGGAGTCGGAGGCGTCGAGCATATCCGTGAGCAGCGCCAAACCATTGTCATAGCGGTTTTGCACCACGGCATAGTTCTCGTCGGCGAGTGCCACCGATTTTCTCTGCGTTTCCAAATCCTTATATGCCGTGAGATAGTCGGCATAAGTGGCCTGCACGGCATTGTCGATGCCTTCGCGCGCCGCATCGTATTGCAAACGGCTTGCACCAAGTCTGTACGTGCCTTGCTGATGCGTCGGTTGCTCTTATATAGCGATGAGAAATTATAGCTGATGCCCACCCCGGCAAACCAATATCCGAAGTTTTTGTTAATCACCGGCACCTCAATCGTTATCGGTCCGTCGAAATGCAACTCGGCGACAGCGGCGATTTTAGGGCGGCGGCTACTTTTCTCCAGTTCCAGTTTCTTACCGCTGATTTCTGCAGCCAACCCCGCCTGACGCAAGCCGATGTTGCCCTCCGACAGTTCATTCCATCGTTGTTTTTCAAGCATTGTGTTTTCATTCCTCAACGAAGCAAAATCAGCCTCAAAAAGTGTTGATTCAGGCTGATGAAGCATAATGGCAAGTCTTGTGCTCGTCACACGCCTCGCCGCATCGATGCGCGTCTGTTGCAGTTTCAAGCGCTCCAACTGAAGTTCGTAACGTGTTATGTCGGTTTTCAGAGCAGCCCCATGTGAATATTTCGACTTGATATTGTCAATCACGCGCTCCGTCAAACTGATGTTTCTGTCAATCACCTGCTGTCTGTTCTGCAGCCGGCACAAATCAAGATAACACGACGCTATTACAAAACGTATCTCCTGACGGTTTTTCGCATAGTCAAGCTCTGCCATCCGTTTGCCCATATCCGCCAAATCGATACTGGCTGATATCGCTCCACCTGAATAGATTACCTGCTGCGCTTTCAACGCGAAATTGTTCATAAAATGAGGATTGTCGACATGCATCCAATCACTGAAATTACGGTCGCCAAGCAAACCGTCGCCAAGATATCCCACACTCAGCTCGCCGCTGACATCGGGCAGCCATTGGCTTTTTGCTATATCGACTCCTTTTTCCGCACTTTCAACAGCCTTGCGGAAAGCTTCCATGCTGACACTCTGTTCCTCAGCCATCTCATACAGACGGGCAAGTGTCACGGAATTTTGTCCGCACACAGCACACGGGGCACAGAGCAAAGCACAAAGCAATGCTTCAATAATACCTTTTTTTACCATAAAAATGTTTATTTTCCTCTGTTACCCTGAGGTTTGCGGATCTAAGACAATAGACCCTGGCCGAGTTTCGCGACGCAAAAGTAGCCATTAATTCGCATACAACGTAATGCGTGTGCAGATTTATTTATGTTTTATTAACGCCTATTTACGTTTCCCCGTCTAAAAATCCCTTCCCCAAAAACGCGTTATCCCAACCTGTGCAGCGGACACATCAGCATCGAGCCGTCGGAATCACGCAGATGCATCGCTCCGCCACGGCAATAGCGGAAATTTGCATTCGGAGCATTCCTCCCTGCGCATCCATTCGCGGTCGCGGTAAGGATGGTAACGATGCTCCCACACGTCCATAAAATCGTCCTCATAGATGTTTCCTTGATGGTAATCGCTGCGGATGCTCGCACAAGCTGAAACAGAGCCGTCGGCAAGCACCGACCCTGTAGTTATTCCTGCCTGGCAGCCAAAGAAGTAGTCACGGATATCGCCCTCATAATCGCCCATGAATCCCTCACAGCCGTAATTGGTGTGGATTGCACCTTCCTTGCGGGTCTGTTTTATGAAATCGAGGATGCCGCGATATTCGGCGGGCATCAGGCGCATCATCGGGTCGGCTGCGGCACGTCCCACAGGAAACACCGCCACCACACGCCATTGCTTCACTCCTTTTTTTACAAGAAACTGCTTTATGTCGTCAAGGTTGCCATAGTTGCGTCGGTTCACGCATGTCAACACATCGAACTTCACCTCTGGATGCGCCACAAGCATATCAATGGCGCGGTCTACCATTCGGAAACTGTCGGGATTGCCGCGCATCCAATTGTGGTCATCGCCGATTCCGTCCAGGCTGACGGTCATTGAGTGGATGCCGGCATCGAGCAACGACTGAAACTTCAACGGCGTAAGCGCCAACGCATTGGTGACCATTCCCCACGGAAAGCCCCTTTCGTAAATTGCCGCGCCACACTCCGCTATGTCATGGCGCATCAACGGCTCGCCGCCGGTGACAACGACAAACACCCGATTGGGATCGGTGCGGAGGGCAACACTGTCGAGCACACGCGTAAAGTCGGCAAGCGGCATGTCTGCCACGCCCATCTCTGCTCTGCAGTCGCTGCCGCAATGACGGCAATGCAGATTGCAACGCTGCGTGCACTCCCAAAAAAGTTGTCTTAGAGGATGCTCTTTCACGGCAATGTCCATACGCTTGCGCCATAGTTCAAGAGCCATGCGGCGGCGCAGCGACAATGAGTTGGGTTGCTTCATCGGCGCTTCAATTTTTTATCGGGCACGGTCACCTCAAAGCTGCCACTGTCCCATGCGCCGTCGCCCTTTTGCAACTGCTTCACGGCCATGTCCGCGCTACGCACGGTGTCGTTGGCAAAAATGCCGTTTTTCGTATCCTCAAACGTAAGTATGCGCATATTGCCTTTCACCTGCCACTCTATCGACGTGGATGATTTCCTGTTGGTGACGAAGTGTCCGTCGGCATCCGTCGACACCGAGTCTTCATGAAACACCCTGTCGCCCTCAACAATGCCCGACACCACTTTTATGCCCTCTACAGGTTTTCCGTCGGCATCTGTGACACGTCCCTTGAATTGATAGTCGCTCGTCGGCGTGCCATACAAGTCGGGGCTGTCTCCGGGATTACCGCATCCTGCAAAACCAAGCACCGGCAACAACGTCGCCGACAACCATTTCCAACCGCTTTTTGAATTAAATATCATCGTTTCTTTTGTTTTTTACGTATTGTAAACGCCACCTGACTGTCTTCACTGCACCGAAACAACCAAAAAAATCAAGAATCGCAACAAATGATGACCGACAAAGCTCCAAAAATCTGCATATTACCTACTTTTTGCGATTGAAATAGCCCGCATCACAAATTAATTTTGCACCGTACACAATTGAAGTTAAACGTATGCACAAACTAATAGGGCTCAACATATTGGCTGCATTGGCACTATTGGCCGCCGGATGGCTGCCAGCCCAATCGCAGAAACCTGGGCAAAAAAGCGGAGAGGAGGCGCGCATCGATTCCATCGTCATGGCTGCAGAGCTGCACGAAGTGGTGGTTACTGCCAAGGAGTCGCAAGGTACTGTCACGGCCTCGCGCATAGACCGTTCGGCAATGGAATTTCTGCAGCCCACAAGCCTCAGCGACCTTATGCAACTGCTGCCCGGAGGACAGCAGAAAGACCCCGACCTGTCGGCTGCCAACACAATAGGATTGCGCGAAACCGGCACAATGGACGCGCAAGGCAACTCTTCGGTCAACAACAACTATGCAATCTCCTCGCTCGGAACGTTGTTTGTGGTCGACGGCAACCCCCTGTCGACCGATGCCAATATGCAATACACACCTTTGTCGTCAACACAATCAACCACCACGACATCGTCGACCGAAAACAACCTCAACACCACCAACCGTGGTGTTGACATGCGTTCCATCTCGACCGACGATGTGGAAAGTGTGGAAGTGGTGCGCGGAATCCCGTCGGTGGAATATGGAAACCTCACAAGCGGAATGGTGAAAATCAACAAGATACGCCGCTCCACGCCATTCACCGCACGTTTCAAGGCCGACGGCTACAGCAAACTATTGTCGTTGGGAAAAGGACTCAAGCTGAGCCACACCGCACTCCTCAACATTGACGCAAGCATGCTCGACGCAAAGCCCGACCCGACAAACAACCTGCAGAAATACCGACGCGGCAACGGCTCGCTGCGACTTACGCTCAACACCGACGCACTGCGCTACTCCGCCGCCGTCGACTATACCGGCTCGTTTGACAACAGCAAGTCCGACCCCGACATAAACTACGGACGCATTGACGAATACAAGTCGACATACAACAAAATAGCCATAACCAACAACATCTCCTGGCGTCCGACAGCGAAAGGATTGTTTAAAAGCTTCGACATCAACACGCTGATAACGCAGCAGTTCGACCGTCTCACACAGCGCCGGCTCGTGGCGCCGCAACGCTACGGCATTGTGCCCACTACCAGCGAGGAAGGCGTGCACGACGCGGCACTGATATTCTCCGAGTATGAGGCTTCGTTTCTCAGCGACGGAAAGCCTTTCACCGCCTACGCAAAAGCGAAAGCCAACTTTGCGCTGACAACAGGCGCGCTGACCAGCAACCTGCTCGCCGGTGCCGACTGGAACTATGCCAAGAATTTCGGACGCGGTCAGGTCTACGACCTAAGCCGTCCGCTGTCTGTGTCGGGATGGGGTTCGCGTCCACGCAAGTTCAGCGACATCCCTGCCCTGTCGCAGGTGTCGGCGTTCATCGAGTACAACGGCAAGGCAGAACTTGCATCCCACAGGCTCGAACTGCAGGCCGGTCTGCGCACAAACAGCCTTACCGGACTCGACAGCCGGTATGCGATGAAGGGCCACATCTATCTCGACCCGCGCGCCAACCTGAAGTGGTCGCTGCCCGCATGGGAATGGGCTGGACACCGCATTGCACTGAGTTTTGCCGGCGGTATGGGCAAGACGTCGAAAATGCCCACTCTCAACTATCTCTATCCCGACAAGCACTACAACGACATCACCGAATTGGGATACTACGACCCTAACCATCCGCAGGACTACAGCAGGTTTGTGGTGCGCAGCTACATTCAGGACCCGACAAACTACAACATACGCCCTGCCTCAAACATTAAGAAAGAGCTGCGCATGGACTTTTCGTTTGGCGACAACACAATCTCTGTCGACTATTTTCGCGAGAATATGTCGTCGGGATTCAGGTATATGGCTGTATACGGAGTCTACGACTACAACGATTATGACGAGACTGCCATCGATAGCCGTTCGCTGACAGGGAAACCGTCGCTCGAAGGGCTGCCATACACCCCCAAGCGCAAACTTGACGGATACACACGCGCCGACAACGGCACGAGGATAGACAAAGAGGGAATTGAGTTCCAATTCACGTCGGCACGCATCCGCCCGCTGCGCACACGCGTAAACATCAACGGTGCGTGGTTCAAGACGCGCTACAGCAACAGTCTGCCGATGTTTGTGTCGGTTGCCGACGTGGTCGACGGTTCAGCCGTCAGCGACCGATACGTTGGACTGTACGACTGGAACGACGGCGACTGGAACGAGACGCTGTCGACCAACCTGATGTTTGACACTCAAATTCCTGAATGGGGACTGATTTTCGCCACATCAGTGCAATGTTCTTGGTTTGTCAAGACACAGGACATGCCGAAACGGACGCCCTACAGCATATCTCGACGCCGCCGACGGTGCTCTGCACGAATACACCGATGCCTCGGCGGCCGACCCCGTGCTGAGCCGACTCATAAAGACATACAACGACGATGCTTTCCGACAGTTCACCGTGCCGTTTGCCATGAGCGTCAACCTGAAAGCGACAAAAACCATAGGCAAATTCCTGCGTCTGTCAATGTTTGCAAACAAAATAATCGACTACACCCCCGACTACTACTCCAACGGCTATAAAATCCGCCGCAACGTGAGTCCGTATTTCGGAGTGGAGGCCAACTTAACTTTTTAGCACTATGCGACGATTTCTCTACATATTAATCTCAATAACGGCTGCGCTGCTGCAGGCCTGCGCCGACGATGCCAGTGTGCCTCGCGTCAATGCTACGGTGGAAATAGTGCCGCAGACCGACGTTGCCGACCTGACAATCGACAACGAGCAGCTCTCGTTCCGCAACCTGACCACCGGCGAGACAACAACATTCAACACCACAGGTGCAATCTCGCTGCCGGTGGGCTTCTACGAATGCTCATATCAAGCCGATGTGACCTACACCAACGGCTCTGGTGACGATGCCGCCACCGTAAAGGGCAGACTGTCGGGCAATGCCGAGGCGGTGCGCGCCACTGCCGACGGCATCAGGCTGTCGCTTCCAGTGTATCTTGTCGCCGACAACGATGATTTCATCTTCGAGGAAATCTTCTTCACTGGCACTCGGCGCACATCCGGCTCAAGCTACATCGGCGACACTTATTTCAAAATCTACAACAACACCGACCATGTGCTGTATGCCGACGGACTGGCGTTTGTGGAATCGAAGTTCCGCTCCACACAGTCGTACAAGTTCTCGCCCGACCTCAAGAATCAGGCGATGACGGTGCACGCCGTCTATGTGATTCCGGGCAGCGGCACCGACCATCCCGTGCTGCCGGGGCAGTCGCTCACCATCTGCGACACAGCTATCGACCATCGCGTGTCGAACGAAAACTCATTCAACCTGTCAGACGCCGACTTCGAATGGTATGACGAATCAACCGTGCCGAGCCAAACAGACATCGACAATCCCGAGGTGCCAAACATGGACAAATGGTATTGCGACACGAAGAGCATTTTCATTCTCCACAACCAGGGATTCACGTCGTTTGCTCTTGCACGCATCCCTGTCAGCAAACAGGAGTTTCTGACCGACTATTACTACACCTACAATTATACGCTGTACCTCCCGTCGGGCACTTTCCCCATGAGCGGCGACGGATTCAAGATTCCGAATCAATGGATTGTTGACGGCGTGAACTGCAGCGTGGAGTCAGACCGCAAATGGAACGTGCTGCCGGCGGCAATCGACGCCGGTTGGACTTGGTGCGGACGGATGAGCTCCGACAGCGACCGATTCTTCAAAAGCGTGCGCCGGAAAATGCTGTATCTGACAGCCGACGGGCGCAGAGTGCTGAAAGACTCCAACAATTCTTCGCTCGACTTCAACCCCGCCTGCACGCCTTCAATAATCGAGGTGCAGCAGTCGGCAGTAAATGCCAGCGGTGAGAAGGCTTCGACAATAACCTACGACGGTGTGCAGATAATAAAATGACATTGCGAATGAAACGACTTATATACATATCAATCATTCTGGCTTCGGCATCAGTCGCGGCGCAACAAAAAACCGACGTGCTGACGCGACGCCTCTGCCATTCAAGTCTTGAAACCAACGTGGCGACTTGGCGTTACGGCAATCCGGCGCTGATGAAAGACCGGTTTGCTTCTTCTCTAACTACGATTGATGCCTTTTGGAGATACGACAGTCAGCAGGAGGCGAGACTGATTGAGGAGGGCGACGGATCGAACCGCGCGGGAATAGAGGCGAAAGCTTATGTGAAGAAAGGGAGCAACGACATCTGGGGCGAGGCTGGATACGATTTCGGTCAGCGGCGCAACGTGATGTTGAACGAGTCGTCTGACTATCAGACGGTATATCCTTATGTCACTGCCGACCTTGTCGGCGGCGACCTCCACGAGGAGAACTACCGATTCAGCGGTGGCTTTGCGCACACATTGAAAGGTGGCGTGACGATCGGTGCCTTTGCCGGCTACAACGCTCTTCTTGCCTACCGCACCGTCGACCCCCGTCCGCGAAACCTGACAAGCGACCTCGACTTCGCCGCCGGAATGCGGTGGCGGTGGCTCGGAGTGGCGCTGAAAGCGGGAAAATACAAACAGACAAACGTGGTGAAATTCTACAACGAGACGTTTCAGCCTACGGTCTACCATGCCACTGGCCTCGGAACCGACTATTTCCGTTTCCGCGGCTCGAACACCAACACATACTACAACGGCAGAAATTTCGGCATCCAAGCCGACGCGGCTTCGGCTTTAGGAAAAATCACCGATGCCGGCATACACGTGGCTTATGATTATTTCGGATTCGACAAAATCATATCGTCGCTCAACGAACTCCCGATGGCGTCGGTCGCCGAGCACCGCTTCAATGCCGCCGCCCACATCCTGACACGTTTTGCCGCGACAAATACGTTTGCCGTGGAGGCTGAAATCACCCGCACACAACGCGACGGAAATGAAAATATCTTTGGCGAGGCGGAAAACAACATATATCCGGAAATCGCATCGCTAACGATGTTCCGCAGGTCGACCACCGAGGGCTCGTTGTGCCTTGCCTACGAGCATACTCTCGACAATGTGCGCATACAAGCACGTGCCACTGGAGGATATGCCTCCGACAGATGGCGGTATACCGAGCCGGAACGCCTGATGGAAGGCAATGCCGCCATCGCCGGCGCCGATGCGGCGGTGGCTTGGCACGTCAATCGGTGTGTGCTGTCGGCCAAAGCCGGAGCATCCGCACGCATCCGCACGTCTTCAAAACTGACAATGCCGGAAACCGAAACGTCGGCGCTCAACGTATCTGCCGAACGGCAATACCTACTGATGGCAAACAACGACTGCACATACCACGCCGCCGCACAAGCCGACTTCGCGGCAAACCATCGCTTCGGCATCTTCTGCCGCCTGACATGGTCCGGATTCCGATATGCCGGCTCGGTCAACGCCTCAAATTACGCGGCGACCATTGGACTCGTTTTCTAACATTAAAAAATTATTTATATGAACAAAAACTTACTTTTTCAATGATTCTCGCAGCCTCGGCTATGCCTGCAGGCGCACAGGGAGTTGCTGCAACTGCAAACTGGGTGACTCCAATCAACGCAAACAACGGAATCAGCACGCCTGAAACCGTGGCGGCAAGTGACAACAACACTTTCCTCGTGTCGAAATTCGTGTCTAAAGGCAACGACAACTCGCTGAATTTCGTCAACTTCGGCAGTCAGGAGAAGGTGGCGTTCGGCGCGCCCAACAAAGCTACTTCGGGCAACGACAACCTACTTCTCACCAAAGTGAACGCCGACGGAACAGCCGCTTGGCACGTTTATTCAAAACAGGGTCGCGTGGCAAACGCTTCTGCCGCCACCACTTCTGACGGCGGTGTGGTCGTGGCTGCCGTGACAAGTTTCACTGCATTCAACGCAAAAGATGCCACCGACATTCCTGCCAACTCAATTCTTGACATCGTTGACGCCGACAACCACACAACGACCATAGAAAAGGCTTTTGCCGGAAGCGCGGTCTTCGACATTGTCGTGCTTAAAATTTCGGCCGACGGCCACCTCGACTGGTTCAAGCATTTCGCTGCCGACGATGCAAGCTCTTTGACTGCGAAAAATCGCTGTCGACAACGCCGACAACATCTATATCGGCGGACAGCACGCAAAAACGCTCTCTTTTGGAGAAAACGCCGTGGCTGCACGCTCTGCCAAGTCGCTATATCTCGTGAAACTTGACAATGCCGGAAACTTCGTGAAGAGTTTCGACATCTCCGGCACCGACGCTGAGGACTATATCGACGCTGTGACTTTTGCCGACGGTAAAATCTTTGTTGCCGGACGCGTGAAAGCGAAAGCGGAAGGCAACACTATCGCTTTTGCCGACATCACGCTTGCCCCGACCACATTCGACGATGTGTTTGCCGCCGCGTTCTCAACCGACCTTGTCCCTGTCTGGGCAAGCATCGCAAACTCTGTAGCCGCTTCCGACGGCAAGCACACTTCGCAAGTAAAAGGTATCGACGTGAGCGAGGGTTTTGTATTGGTTTCCGGTCTTGTGAAAGGCGGATACAAGGCTGCCGGTGCGACAGATGCTGTCACAATGTCGTCGGGCACAAAGCTTGAGGGCATGGTGATTGGCTTCAGCGTTGCCGACGGTGCGCTGTCAAAAGGTGTGTGCGTAAGCGAGGGCATCTCTGGCCTCTACAGCGCAACCATCAAAGACAACAAAATCTATGCTTTCGGATACAACATCGCCAACGCCGACAAGCAGGCTTCTTCGTTGTTTGAATTCGACGGTGAGAATGCCAACGAAAACGTAATAGCAACAACCAACGAGCCTGCAAGCGCGGGATATCCGACCACTTTCTACGCCAAGTTTGTCAACAGCTCTCTACTCGCCGGTGTACGCGCCAAAGGAAAGGGCATCAACGTGCTCGGAAACGTGTATGACTACACAAACCAGAAGGATTTCACCGCAACGGTGATGTCAATCAACCTCAAAGACGTTTTTGGTGGCATTTCTACAACCGAAACTGCCGACGATGCACGCATTTGGGCTGTCAGCGGAGCCGTAAAGATAAGCGTTGCATCTCCAACCTCTGTTGCCGTCTACAACGTTGCCGGACAAATCGTGGCGAAACGAATTGTGACTGATGAAACGACTATCGCACTCCCTGCCGGTTTTTATATCGTTAATGGAAAAAAAGTTGTTGTGAAATGATAATATACTAAAATGTTTAACATTTAGTCTATATCATCGTTTTTTGGCACAGGCTTTATTTTTACACCATTACCATCTATCAATCAACAATCTAACACCCACATACAAATGTGTGTATTTGTGAATTAAATCTAAAAGCTCTTTTTTTACAACTGAATACTAAATAAAAGTATTATCTTTGTCCCAGAAAATACATCGAAAATATATTTGTTTGGGAAGCTATGGAAGCATAGCTTATACGCAGCCGGGTCTCTGGGAAGAAATCCGGTTGTGTTATTTTTATGCCAGCACTTACGACAAGGCATAAAAAAATGGCCGTTGTTTCACAACAGTGGCCATCTATAAATCTACAATCTATAAAAAAACATATATATTTCGAAAAAAGCGGTTTTTCTTCAGGTAATAAATTCTTATTTCCACGGCACCTGATCCAAAGAATCAAGATTGGGAGAACTGAAAAGTCGCCTTGACTTTTCCTTTCACACCTCAAATATAACACTTGATTTTGATACGTGCAAGACTTTTTTTAAATAAAAAGATGTAAACTTTTTTTATTTCATTTTCTATAATAGTGTTTAAAAACATATTTTTCTCCATTTTTTATTGTATTTTTTTGAGTAATGAAGAAAATTGGCATACTTTCCGACACCCACGGATATTGGGACGACCGCTACGCTACGCATTTCGCAGGATGCGACGAAATTTGGCATGCCGGCGACATAGGAACCGACGAGGTGCTCGAGCGTCTGAACGCCATCGCTCCGGTGAGGGCTGTGGCTGGAAACATCGACGGGCAACCGATGCAACGCACTCTCGGCACTTGGCGCGACTGGGAAACCGACGGAGTGCGCGTGGCGATGACCCACATCGGCGGATATCCCGGAAAATACGCGTCTGGAGTGAAATTCAAACTCGAGGTGAAGCGTCCGCAAATCTTCGTTGACGGACACAGCCATATTCTGAAAGTGATCTACGACCGCCAACTCGGTCTGCTGCACATCAACCCAGGAGCGGCGGGAGTCTACGGCTGGCAGGCGGTGCGCACACTGATTCGCCTGTATGTGGACTGCGGAACGATAAAGGATCTCGAAGTGATTGAACTTGCCAAACCGACAAAATTAAAATAGACTGTTATGAAGAAATTTGTAATCATTGCCGCCATAGCATTGGCGGGCGCGGGAATAATCGCCGCGCAACAGAAATGCGGAAAACAGAAATCTTGCTGCAAGCAGAAAACAGAATTGTGCTGCCAACGCTCACAAAAAACTTGCTGCAAAGCGAGAGAGCTGACCGACACTGCCTGCAAAAAAACATGTGTGCAAGCCGACACCACCTGCCGCAAGACGCGCATGCAAGCCGACACTACATGCCGCAACGTGAGAAAGCACTGCTGCAAACAGAAGAAATAACAACCTGATGGCAGAGAGGATTACCATACTCGGCACGGGAAGCGCCTTCGTGACGCGATGCTACAACACGTGCTTCATCATCGACTGCGGAGAGTCGCGGCTGATGGTCGACGCCGGTGGAGGCAACGGCATCCTGGCACAACTTGAAAAGGCGGGCGTGGCGATTGCCGACGTCGGCCACCTGTTTCTGACTCATGCGCACACCGACCACGTCATTGGTGCCGTATGGGTGGCACGCGCTGTGGTCAATGCGGTAAAGAAACAGGCTTACGACGGCGCGCTGCACATCTACGGGCACAAACGCGTAATCAACGTGCTGACGGAGATATGCCGGCTGACGTTCTCAAAAAAAGACTTCGGCATATTTCAGGAACGCACCGAAATCGACGTGCTGACCGATGGTTGCCAGCGGAAGATTGCCGGTATGGACATAACGTTTTTCAGCCTCCACTCCACTAAAGAGGAGCAATACGGATTCCGTGCGGTGACGCCGGAAGGAAAAACCGTGGTGTGTCTCGGTGACGAGCCGCTGAACGATGCAAACCGCGACGTGGCACAAAACGCCGACTGGCTGCTTACAGAGGCGTTCTGCCTGCACAGCGAGGCAGAAAGGTATAAACCCTACGAAAAGCACCACAGCACGGCGCTCGACGCCGGAAAAACCGCCGCGATGCTGCATGCGCGCAACCTGATCATATACCACACTGAAGACGACTCGCTGCCGTCGAGACAAAAGGCTTACGCTGCCGAGGCTGCGCTGAATTTCAGCGGACACATCGTTGTGCCCGACGACCTCGACACCATCGCGCTTTAGCCTCAGTCAACAAAAAATCAGCGCCGCGGAGATTGTCCACGGCGCTGATTTCTTGTTTATATATAGCCTTGACAACGCTATGCGTCGATATTGGCGTAAGTGGCATTCTTTTCGATAAACTCTCGGCGCGGAGCCACGTCCTCACCCATAAGCATCGAGAATATACGGTCGCAGGCAGCGGCATCGCTGATGTTCACCTGCTTGAGCCAACGGTTTTCAGGATCCATTGTCGTTTCCCAAAGCTGCTCTGCCATCATCTCACCAAGACCTTTGTAACGCTGCACATTCACCGATTTCTCATCGCCGCGACCAAACTCCTGAATGAAGCTGCGCAGCTGGTCATCGGTCCAGCAATAACGCTCGGTCTTGCCCTTTGTGCACTTATACAACGGCGGTGTGGCAAGATAGAGATAACCATTTTCGATAATCGGACGCATACGGCGGAAGAACAGCGTCATCAACAACGTGGCAATGTGCGCGCCGTCGACATCGGCATCGGTCATGATGATAATCTTATGATAGCGCAACTTGCTGATGTTTGGTGCTTTCGGATCGTCTTCTGTTCCGATGGTCACGCCAAGCGCACGGAAAATGTTGGTGATTTCCTGATTGTCGAAAATCTTATGCTCCATCGCCTTTTCAACGTTAAGAATCTTACCGCGCAGCGGAAGGATGGCTTGATGCACACGGTCACGGCCCATCTTTGCCGAACCGCCTGCAGAGTCTCCCTCGACGATAAACAATTCGCAATCCTCTGCCGTGTTCGACTCACAGTCGGCCAATTTGCCAGGCAATCCGCCACCGCCAAGAGGCGACTTGCGCTGGATGCTCACACGGGCCTTGTAGGCTGCCTGACGCGCACGGGCTGCAAGCGCCACCTTCTCCACGATGGTGCGGGCTTGCTTCGGATGCTCCTCAAGATATATGCCCAACGCCTCGCTGACTGCCGTCTGAACGGCTCCGATAACCTCGTTGTTGCCGAGTTTTGTCTTTGTCTGACCCTCGAACTGCGGCTCCAGCACTTTTACCGAAATAACCGCTGTCAACCCCTCTCGGAAGTCGGCAGGATCGACTGTCACCTTCTCCTTCTCAAGAATCTTGGAGTCGTCGGCATATTTCTTCAACGTCGACGTCAATCCGCGGCGGAAACCCGTAAGGTGCGTACCGCCCTCGATGGTGTCGATATTGTTGACAAACGAATATATATTCTCGTTGAACGCTGTATTGTAAGTAAACGCCACCTCCACAGGGATGCCCTGGCGCTCGGTGTTGATATAAATGATGTCGTCGATAAGATGCTCCTTCGACTGGTCGATATAGCGGACAAACTCCTTCAAGCCCTCCGTTGAGTAGAACACCTCGCTCTTTGGATTGCCATTCTCGTCTTTCTCACGCATATCAGTAAGCGTCAGATGAATGCCTTGGTTAAGGAACGCAAGGTCGCGCAGACGGTTGGCGAGTGTGTCGTAATTATATACTGTCGTTTCCTTGAATATGCTTGGATCCGGCTTGAAAAGCACCTTCGTTCCCGTCTCTTCCGTGTCGCCCACTATCGCAACCGGGGCCTTCGGATGTCCGTAAGCGTATTCCTGCATATAAATATGCCCGTTGCGGCGCACTTCGGCACGCAGATATGACGACAACGCGTTGACACACGAAACGCCGACTCCGTGCAGACCGCCGGAAACCTTATACGAGCCTTTATCAAACTTACCTCCGGCATGAAGCACCGTCAGAACAACCTCGAGTGCCGACTTGTGCAGCTTCTCATGCTTGTCGACTGGGATACCACGACCGTTGTCGACAACCGTAATAGAGTTGTCCTCGCCAATGATCACCTCAATATGAGTGGCATACCCGGCAAGAGCCTCGTCGATGGAGTTGTCAACAACCTCATAAACCAAATGATGCAGTCCTTTAGGTCCCGTATCGCCAATATACATGGCCGGACGTTTGCGCACAGCCTCCAGACCCTCAAGCACTTGGATATTGCTGGCACTATAGTTTTCTTTGTTTTCAGTCATTCTCTTTTCAATTAGCCTTTAAACGTACAAATATACGAATTTTCCCGCAATAAGACACATTTTCTACCGCCTGTTTTTACCAAAAAATATCAACACACGGACAGATTCATGACTCAACGGCAAAACTCGCCGTTTCGTAGATTAAACTTACAAATTCGGCATCCTTCATTTGCAAATTCTGATTTATTCCTTAATTTTGTGACTGTAAACATAGATGTTTACAGCGTTTCTATTTGTTTGTCCTTTAGTTTGAAATGCCATGGAAGCACCAATGAATAATTTGTACATTGGGCTGCTGCGATTAGAGAATCGGGCAGCTTTTTTTGTTCAGGCAAAGGCTTCGCAAGTGACGCCGAGGGAAATAGCCGAAGAGCGGTTTCATACGTTAGCACGGGGTTGCTTGCCTACCCCGTGACGCCACGCACACACATCTACCGCCGAAGAGCGGTTGTAGAGGCATCCAGAGAGGCGAATTTCGTCGCGGAGCGACGACACCTTCACGTAACCCGGTACGCGGAGCGAAGCGGCAGCGTGCCGGGACTCAGCGCATCTCCCTCTCAACTGCGTGCCGGAGGTACGCCACTTCCCCATAAACAACGCACTTTACCATGCGAAAAACCGCCGAAGAGCGGTTGTAGAGACATCCACCGAGACACATTTCGTCGCGGAGCTTTTTAGGCTGCAAACTGACCGTTGACGACGGCCGATTCCGGATGGCTACAAAACAAAAAAAACGAGACAACACTTTGCGTGTTGTCTCGCCCTATAATAGTATCTGAAAATACTCGATTATTCTGCAGCCTTTTCTTCTGTAGCAGGAGCTTCAGTTGCAGGAGCCTCAGCAGCAGGAGCCTCAGCGGCAGCCTTGCGAGAGCGGCGTGTACGGGTAGTTTTCTTCTTGCCTGCTGTTTTAAGCATGTTCTCATTGTAGTCAACGAGTTCGATAAAGCAAGTCTTAGCGTTGTCACCAAGGCGGTTGCCAGTCTTGATGATACGAGTGTAGCCACCTGGACGGTCTGCAATTTTCTTAGCGATTTCCTGGAACAGCTCTGTCACTGCATTCTTGTTCTGCAAGTAGCTGAACACAACACGGCGAGAGTTCGTAGTGTCGTCCTTAGCGCGGTTGATGATAGGCTCTGCATAGATGCGCAAAGCCTTAGCCTTGGCCAAAGTGGTGAAAATGCGCTTGTGCATAATCAGCGAAATGGTCATATTCGCCAATGTTGCGTCCAAGTGCGCTTTCTTACGGCTTAAGTGGTTGATTTTCTTATTATGTCTCATTGTAATTATTCTTTATCTAATTTATACTTTGAAATATCCATTCCAAACGAAAGGTTCAAGCTTGCCAACAGTTCGTCAAGTTCCGTAAGCGACTTCTTACCGAAGTTGCGGAATTTCAACAAATCTGTCTTGTTGAACTGAACGAGTTCGCCGAGAGTCTCCACCTCCGCGCTCTTCAAGCAGTTGAGCGCACGGACAGAAAGATCCATATCGGTAAGTTTGGACTTCAAGAGCTGGCGCATGTGGAGCACCTCCTCATCGAATTCCTCATTGCCGTCAGTTTCTGTTGTCTCCAACGCGATTTTCTCGTCAGAGAACAGCATAAAGTGATGGATCAGAATCTTGGCTGCCTCTTTCAATGCCTCCTTCGGATGGATAGATCCGTCAGTAGAAATCTCAAGAACCAATTTCTCGTAGTCAGTCTTTTGCTCTACACGATAGTTCTCTACCGCATACTTCACGTTGACAATCGGAGTATAGATAGAGTCGATGGCTATCACGTCGACAGCGTCTGTCGGTTGGACATTCTCGTCGGCTGGTACATAGCCGCGACCCTTATTGATTGTAAAGTCCATCGTGAACGAAGCCACAGTTGGATCTAAATGGCAAATCACCAAGTCAGGGTTCAACACCTCAAACCCACTCAGCTCCTTGCCCAAATCACCGGCTGTCAAGACTTCTTTGCCCGATACGTTGATTTTGCCCGCGGTCGGCTCATCTGTCTCCACGAGGTGTTTGAAGCGAACTTTCTTGAGGTTCAAGATGATGTTGGTAACATCCTCTATAACACCAGGAATAGTTGCAAACTCGTGTTTCACTCCGTCTATACGGATAGACGAGATAGCATAACCCTCGAGCGAAGAAAGCAATATTCTTCGCAAGGCATTGCCGACGGTTACTCCGTAACCCGGCTCCAACGGACGGAACTCAAACTTTCCGAAACGGTTGTCTGCCTCGAGCATTAATACTTTATCAGGTTTCTGAAATGCTAAAATAGCCATGGATATTTACAATTTTACTGTTTAGAATACAACTCGACGATAGCCTGTTCTCTAATGTTCTCCGGAATGTCTTCACGCTGTGGCAAGTGAAGCAATTTGCCTCCCTTGATGCTCTCATCCCACTCAAGCCATGGGTATTTGCTGTGGTTGAAGCCTGCCAACGCGTCAGCGATGTTCTCCAATGACTTTGATTTCTCACGCACTGCAACAACGTCGCCTGCCTTTACGCTGTAAGAAGGGATATTGAGCACTGAGCCGTTCACTGTGATGTGACGGTGAGAAACCAACTGGCGCGCTGCCGCACGTGTCGGAGCGATGCCCAAACGGTAAACTACATTGTCGAGGCGTGCCTCGAGCAACTGCAGCAATACCTCACCCGTAATACCCTTGGTACGCTCTGCTTTGGCGAACAAGTTACGGAATTGTTTTTCCAAAACGCCGTAAGTATATTTGGCTTTCTGTTTTTCGAGCAACTGCTTGCCATACTCTGAAGTTTTTCTTCTCTTGTTGGCACCGTGCTGACCAGGAGCATAGTTCTTCTTTGAGAGAACTTTGTCCTCACCGAAAATGGGTTCGCCGAATTTTCTTGCAATTTTACTTTTTGGTCCGGTATATCTTGCCATTTTTTATTCTTTTAAAAATTAAAGTTTTTATCGAATCCGCTTAGTGCAGCCGCGATTGCAGAGAGGTGGTTGTTGGTGCAATCTATTTCACATCGGCTGGATCCTTAGTTTTGTTTATTCAGAGATTATACTCTTCTTCTTTTTGGAGGACGGCATCCATTGTGTGGAAGCGGTGTAACATCGATGATCTCTGTCACCTCGATTCCTGCTCCGTGTACCGTACGGATAGCCGACTCACGTCCGTTACCCGGTCCCTTCACGTAGGCCTTAACCTTGCGCAATCCAAGATCGTAAGCAACCTTAGCGCAATCCTGTGCTGCCATCTGGGCTGCATACGGTGTGTTCTTTTTCGATCCTCTGAATCCCATCTTGCCGGCGCTCGACCATGAGATTACTTGTCCCTCACTGTTTGCTAAGCACACAATGATGTTGTTGAAAGATGAGTGTACATGCAACTGACCGACTCCGTCGATCTTAACATTTCTCTTCTTTGCTGCGACTGTTTTTTTTGCCATACTTTAATTTTATTTAGTAGCTTTTTTCTTGTTAGCGACTGTCTTCTTGCGTCCCTTGCGTGTGCGGGCATTGTTCTTTGTGCTCTGTCCACGCACTGGAAGACCGTTACGGTGACGGATGCCACGATAGCAACCGATATCCATCAAACGTTTGATGTTCAACTGAATCTCACTGCGGAGATCACCTTCTACTTTGTAGCCTGCTCCGATAGCCTCACGCACGGCTGCTGCCTGAGCGTCGGTCCAATCCTGCACCTTGATATCCTTGTCAACGCCAGCTGCTGCCAGAATCTTGTTGGCTGAGCTGCGGCCGATGCCGAAGATATATGTAAGGGCTATTTCTCCTCTCTTATTTTGGGGCAAGTCTACACCTACAATACGTACTGCCATATACTATTATATTTTTTTTGCAAAAATAATAAAATTATCCTTGACGTTGTTTTAATTTTGGATTTTTCTTGTTGATTACGTACACGCGACCTTTTCTTCTGACAATTTTGCTGTCAGCCGTGCGCTTCTTTACTGATGCTCTAACTTTCATTGTATTTCTTTTTTTATTTGTATCTAAAAGCAATTCTTCCCTTCGAAAGGTCATAGGGCGACATCTCTACCCTGACTTTGTCTCCCGGAAGGATCTTGATGTAATGCATACGCATTTTTCCGGAGATGTGGGCGGTTATCTGATGGCCGTTCTCAAGTTCTACCTTGAACATTGCGTTGGACAACGCCTCCACGATAACTCCGTCTTGCTCTATTGCTGCTTGTTTTGACATATTTCTTATTTTCCTTGGTTTATCCGTTGTTGTTACTGCTGATTCTCACCCTCAATAAATTCAAATGAAGAAAGGATTTCGGCCTTGCCTCCTCTGATTGCCACCGTATGCTCGAAATGAGCCGACGGCTTGCGGTCCTTGGTGCGGCAAGTCCAGCCGTCACGTTCTATCACAATGTTGCGGCTGCCCATATTGATCATTGGCTCGATGGCTATGCACATCCCTTCCTTGATCAACGGTCCGACGCCGCGGCGGCCATAGTTGGGCACTGCCGGCTCCTCATGGAGCTTGCGCCCGATTCCATGTCCGGTCATCTCGCGCACCACCGAGAAGCCGCGCTTCTCACAGTGCTCCTGCACGGCATTGCCGATATGCCCGATGCGGTTGCCTTCCACCGCCTGAGCGATGCCGAGGTAAAGAGCTTCCTTCGTAGTCGTCAGCAGCTCCCGCACACGCGGTTCCACCTCGCCGACTGCAAATGTATATGCCGAGTCTCCATTGTAGCCGTCAACGACGGCTCCGCAGTCAATCGACACTATATCGCCCTCCCGCAACGTGGCGCTCGACGGAATCCCATGCACAACCGTCTCGTTGACCGAAACACAAAGTGTGTTGGGATAGCCCGCATACCCGAGAAATCCCGGAACGCCTCCATTGTCTCTAATGAACTCTTCCGCTATCTTGTCAAGTTTCAGCGTGGTAATCCCCGGAGCAATCCACTTCGACAATTCGCCGAGCGTCTTCCCCACGAGAAGATTACTCACACGCATCAACTCTATTTCTTCATCTGTCTTCAGATAAATCATCCTGGACCCAAATTAATAACCCGAACCTGTGGTACGGCCTTTTAATTTTCCGGATTTCATCAGTCCGTCATAATGGTGCATCAACAGATGACTTTCAATCTGCTGAAGCGTGTCGAGAACGACACCCACCATAATCAGCAACGATGTTCCTCCAAAGAACTGTGCAAAACTGTGTGTCACGCCGCAGATTCTTGCGAACGCCGGCATGATCGCAACAATACCCAAGAAGATTGATCCCGGAAGGGTGATTCTCGACATGATAGAGTCGAGATAGTCGGCCGTTTTCTTGCCCGGCTTCACTCCCGGAATAAATCCGTTGTTGCGCTTCATATCCTCCGACATCTGTGTCGGACGCACGGTAATCGCCGTGTAGAAATATGTAAACGCCACAATCATCAAGAAGTAAATGAAATTATACCAGAAACCCTCCATGTTGGTCAATGCCTTGACAATCGAGCTTGCCTCGCCACGCGAGCCGAAGCCTGCCAATGTCAACGGGATAAACATGATTGCCTGTGCGAAAATGATAGGCATCACACCCGCTGCGTTAACCTTCAATGGGATATACTGGCGCGCACCGCCATACTGCTTGTTGCCGACAATTCTCTTCGCATACTGCACTGGCACCTTGCGTGTGCCCTGCACCAAAAGGACTGCGCCGAGAATCACTGCAAACAAAAGCACGATTTCGATTACAAGCATCACCAAGCCGCCCTGTGCCGACGAGATGCGGCCCATGAACTCCTCGATGAATGCCCCCGGCAGACGCGCGATGATACCGATAAGGATGATAAACGATATACCGTTGCCAACACCCTTGTCTGTGATGCGCTCGCCGAGCCACATGATAAACATACTGCCGGCCGCCAGAATCACAGTCATATAGGTCTTGTCAAGCCATGTCAAGGCCATCGTGCCGTGAGCTGCGGAGTTAACCTGATATTCAAGGTTGAACAGATAAGCAGGAGCCTGAAGAAGGAGAATCAGCACCGTAAGATAACGGGTGTACTGATTGATCTTCATGTGTCCGCTCTCGCCCTCACGCTGCAACTTCTGGAACTGAGGAAGAACCATGCCCAACAGTTGTATCACGATCGACGCCGTGATATAAGGCATGATACCCAAAGCGAATATCGATGCCTGGCTGAACGCGCCGCCCGAGAACATATCGAGCAGCTGCATCAAGCCACCGCTGGTGAAACTCTTCATCGCAGCCAGCTGATTCGGATCGATACCCGGAAGGACTACATAGCAGCCCACCCGGTATACCAATATCAATAGAAAAGTCACGACAAGACGCTTGCGCAAATCTTCTATCTTCCAAATATTTTTTATGGTATCAACTAATCTCATCTTTTACAATTTTTCGATAGAGCCACCAGCGGCTACAATCAACTCTTCCGCCTTCTTCGAGAATGCGTGAGCCACAACTTCCAATTTCACTGTCAACGCTCCGTTGCCCAGGATTTTCACCTTCTGCTTGCCATTGATGAATCCTGCTGCCACCAAATCGTCAACCGTTACTTTCGTAAGATTCTTGGCTGCCGCCAACTTCTCAAGCACGTCTACGTTGATTGCCTTGTACTCTACACGGTTAATATTCTTGAATCCGAATTTAGGCACACGGCGCTGCAACGGCATCTGACCGCCCTCGAAACCAATCTTGCGAGAGTAGCCCGAACGCTGCTTGGCACCCTTGTGTCCACGTGTAGAAGTACCACCCATTCCTGAACCCGGTCCACGGCCGATTCTTCTGCGTGAAGATGTAGAGCCTACAGCCGGTTGCAAATTACTTAAATCCATAGTCTTTTATTGTGTTTAAGCGTTCGTTACTTCTACAAGGTGACGAACTCGTTTAACCATACCCAAGATTTGAGGAGTCGCTTCCTTCTCAACCTCTTGATTCATTTTTCTCAATCCAAGTGCGTCGAGTGTTCTCTTTTGCACAGCAGGGCAGTTGATTCTGCTCTTTGTTTGCTTAATCTTAATAGTTGCCATGAACATTCATTTTTTAACCATTAAACACTACATCCAACGACACTCCACGGTTTTGAGCCACTGTCATCGGGCTGCGCATCTCGTCGAGTGCGCCGAAAGTTGCCTTAACCAAGTTGTGTGGGTTAGAGCTGCCCTTTGACTTGCAAAGCACGTCTGTGATGCCTACACTCTCCAATACGGCACGCATTGCACCACCGGCCTTCACACCGGTACCCTGAGATGCCGGCTTAAGGATTACGCGCGAGCCTCCGAATTTGGCTGCCTGCTCGTGTGGAATTGTGCCTTTGTGAACCGGTACGCGGATAAGGTTCTTCTTTGCTGCCTCCACGCCTTTGGCGATGGCGGCTGTCACCTCGTTCGCCTTACCAAGACCCCAGCCTACAATGCCGTTCTCGTTGCCGACAACTACAATTGCAGAGAAGCTGAATGCACGTCCACCCTTTGTCACCTTAGTGACACGGTTGATGGCAACCAGACGGTCCTTCAATTCGATATCGTTCGTTGATTTTACTCTGTTGTTTCTCTTTGCCATGTTCTTTAAAATTTAAGTCCTCCGTTGCGTGCAGCGTCAGCCAATGATTTAACTCTACCATGGAACAAATAACCGTTGCGGTCGAATACAACCTCAGTGATGCCGGCTGCCAATGCCTTCTCAGCGATTGCCTGGCCTACCTTTGCTGCCACCTCGGTCTTAGTTCCTTCCTCGATTCCCTTCGACGATGCGCTGGCAAGTGTCTTGCCTTCGCTGTCGTCTACAAGCTGTACATAAATCTGCTTGTTGCTTCTGAACACTGTCATACGAGGACGCTCGGCTGTGCCCGAAACTTTGCCACGGATGCGTGTCTTGATTTTATTTCTTCTTTCCTGTTTCGTTACCATAATCGTCTTCCTTTATTATTTAGCACTTGCCGATTTACCCGACTTGCGACGGATGATCTCACCAACGAACTTGATACCCTTACCCTTGTAAGGCTCAGGCTTGCGGAGGCTGCGGATCTTGGCGCATACCTGGCCAAGAAGCTGCTTGTCGCACGACTCAAGAGTAATCAACGGATTCTTGTTTCTCTCTGTCTTGGCATCGACCTTGATCTCTGCCGGAAGCTTGAAATAGATGGCGTGTGAGTAGCCAAGCGAAAGCTCAAGCACCTGACCCTGCGCTGCCGCACGGTAACCTACACCTACCAACTCCATTTCCTTCTTGTAGCCTTCCGATACTCCGACAACCATGTTGTGGATCAACGCGCGTACAAGACCGTGGTGTGAACGGTGCTCGATGTCGTCGCTCGGACGGGTAACTACAATATGATTCTCTTCTACCTTTACAGTAAGGTCTGAGTGGAACTCCTGGCGCAACTCGCCCTTAGGACCCTTAACTGTCACTACATTATTCTCTACCTTTGCAGTCACTCCTGCTGGGAGCACTACCGGAGCTTTACCTATTCTTGACATTGCAATTCCTCCTTATTAATAGATATAACATAGAACTTCGCCACCCACTTTCTGCGCCAAGGCTTCCTTGTTGGTCATGATGCCTTTCGACGTAGAGATGATTGCGATTCCAAGTCCGTTCAACACTCTCGGCATATCTTTGTAGCCTGTATACTGACGAAGACCAGGACGGCTGACGCGCTTCAAGCACTTGATGGCGTTTACCTTGTCTACTGGATCATACTTCAAGGCTATCTTGATAGTACCACCGGCTACCTCTCCCTCTACAAACTTGTAGTTCAAGATATAGCCCTTCTCGAAGAGAATCTTTGTGATCTCTTTCTTCAAGTTTGAGGCAGGCACCTCTACAACTCTGTGCTGTGCCTTGATTGCATTCCTCAATCTTGTCAAATAATCTGCTATTGGATCAGTCATATTATTTTGGTTTAAATTGATCCGGAGTTTCCGGACAATATTTAATACTCTTTCTGTTTACTCGTTTACCAGCTTGCTTTCTTAACGCCCGGGATCAATCCTGCAGACGCCATCTCACGGAACTGGATTCTCGAAATGCCGAACTGACGGATATAGCCCTTTGGACGTCCTGTCAGGCTGCAACGGTTGTGCATACGGATCGGGTTGGAGTTCTTTGGCAAAGCCTGAAGCTTTTGAGCTGCCTCAAAAGCCTCGGCTGGTTCGCCGGTGTTTACAATCTTCTTCAACGCCGCACGCTTTGCTGCATATTTGGCTACGAGTTTCGCACGCTTAACCTCGCGCGCTTTCATTGATTCTTTTGCCATATCTGTTTTTAGCGTTTAAATGGTAAACCAAATTCTTTCAACAATGCGAAACCTTCCTCATCGGTCTTGGCGGTAGTCACGAATGTGATGTTCATACCTACAAGCTTTGAGATTGTGTCGATGTTGATCTCCGGGAAGATAATCTGCTCTGTGATGCCGAGCGTATAGTTGCCACGGCCGTCGAGCTTGCTCTCGATTCCCTTGAAGTCACGGATACGAGGAAGTGCGATGCGTACAAGACGCTCCAAGAACTCGTACATGCGCTCGCGGCGCAATGTCACGCGGACACCGATAGGCATTTTCTTACGCACCTTGAAGCTCGCGATGTCCTTCTTCGACAAAGTAGGAACAGCCTTCTGGCCTGTAATCGCTGTAAGCTCGTTGATCGCTGTCTCAATCACCTTCTTGTCCTGCGTTGCCGCACCAAGACCCTGGTTGATGACAATCTTAGTAAGGCGAGGCACCTGCATCACTGAAGTGTATTTGAACTCCTTCTCAAGAGCCGGTACAATTCTCTCAGTATAGTCTTTTTTCAGAGTTGTGCTGCTCATTATTTAATCTCCTCTCCTGATTTTTTAGAATAACGTACTGTTTACCCTCTTCGTTCTTGCGACGGCCCACACGTGTCGGCTTGCCGCTCTTAGGATCCAAAAGATTCAAATTTGAAACGTGGATCGGGGCTTCCATTTTGATGATGCCGCCCTGCGGGTGCTTGGCACTCGGCTTGGCGCTCTTCGATACCATATTCAGACCTTCAACTACGGCTCTGTTCTTCGAAACGAGAACGCGGAGCACACGGCCGGTCTTGCCCTTGTCGTTGCCAGCGTTTACGTAAACGGTATCTCCTTTTTTGATATGTAATTTGCTCATTACTGCTTTTTTTTTCGAGATTAAAGAACTTCAGAGCCAATGAAACAATCTTCATGTTAGTAGCGCGCAACTCTCTCGCAACTGGGCCAAAGATACGGCTGCCGCGGATTTCACCGGCATTATTCAATAACACACACGCATTGTCGTCGAAGCGGATGTAGCTGCCGTCTGCACGGCGGATTTCCTTCTTCGTTCTTACAACAATAGCCTTTGACACAGTACCTTTCTTCACGTCAGATGACGGGATGACGCTCTTTACAGTTACGACGATTACGTCGCCTACGGTAGCATATCGGCGTCCTGTGCCTCCTAATACGCGGATACACAACGCTTCCTTGGCGCCGCTGTTGTCCGCTACAGTCAATCGTGATTCAGTCTGTATCATTATTATTTAGCTTTTTCAATGATTTCTACTAATCTCCATCTCTTTGTCTTGCTCAGAGGACGAGTCTCTACCAAACGCACTGTATCGCCTACATTGCACTCATTCTTCTCGTCGTGAGCGTGATATTTCTTCGTCTTGTTGACGAACTTGCCGTAGATTGGATGTTTTTCCTTATACTTTACAGCCACGGTGATTGTCTTGTCACCCTTGTTGCTGGAAACAACCCCAACACGTTCTTTTCTTAAATTTCTTTTTTCCATTGCCTTTGGGATTATTTTTCGTTAAGTTCTCTTTTTCGCAACTCTGTCTTCATTCGGGCAATCATGCGACGGTCCTGTGTAATCTTGCAGGATTGTCCAAAGGAGAGATTGAGTGGTTGACTTTCGTCTGAAGGTATTCCTTCTCTGCTGTTTCCAAACGGGCACGCAAATCCTTAGTGTCCATTTCTTTATATTCTGCCTTCTTCATTTCCTAATTACACGTTTTGAGTTGGGTCATAATCTCGTCTTACTATAAACTTAGTAGTCACAGGCAATTTCTGTGCTGCAAGGCGCAATGCTTCTTTTGCGATTTCGTAGCTTACGCCCTCAACCTCGATGAGGATACGGCCTGGAGTAACTGGCGATACGAATCCCTCAGGATTACCTTTACCTTTACCCATACGCACCTCGGCTGGCTTCTTTGTGATTGGCTTGTCCGGGAAGATGCGGATCCAAATTTGTCCCTGGCGCTGCATGTAGCGGGTAACTGCCACACGGGCGGCCTCAATCTGACGTCCTGTAATCCATTTCGATTCCAGTGACTTTATGCCGAACGAACCAAAAGCAAGCTGGTTGCCGCGATGAGCCAAACCCTTCATGCGGCCTTTTTGCTGTCTTCTGAATTTTGTTTTCTTTGGTTGTAACATTGTTCTGTAATTTCAAGTCGATTAACGATTGTTTTTCTTGTCGCGGAATCCGCCCTTCTTGCCGCGTGGGCCATTGCTGCGGCCGCCCTTGTCTGTGTTGACAAACGAAGGTGCCAGGTCGCGCTTGCCATAGACTTCGCCACGGCAGATCCAAACCTTCACGCCTACGATACCTACCTTCGTCAATGCCTCTACGAGTGCATAGTCGATGTCGGCGCGCAATGTGTGAAGCGGCGTACGGCCTTCCTTGAACATCTCCGAACGTGCCATTTCAGCTCCGTTCAAACGTCCGCTCACCTGCACCTTGATGCCCTCTGCGCCTGCACGCATCGTCGATGCGACAGCCATCTTGACAGCGCGGCGGTAAGCTATCTTGCCCTCAATCTGGCGGGCGATGTTGTTCGCCACCAACTGAGCGTCGACTTCCGGACGCTTCACCTCGTAGATGTTGATCTGTACATCCTTGTCGGTGATTTTCTTCAACTCTTCCTTGAGCTTGTCAACTTCCTGACCGCCCTTGCCGATGATAAGTCCCGGACGCGATGTGCAGACAGTGATGGTGATAAGCTTCAAAGTTCTTTCAATTACGATACGCGATACACTTGCTTTAGCCAGGCGAGCATTAAGATACTTGCGGAGCTTAGAGTCCTCAAGCAAAGAATCACCGTATTTTCTTCCACCATACCAGTTAGAATCCCAACCTCTGATGATACCTAAGCGATTGCTTATTGGATTTACTTTTTGTCCCATTTCTTATGCTTCCTTTTTAGCGTTAGTTTCTTTTGTACCGATGAACAATGTAACATGGTTCGAGCGTTTGCGGATTCTGTATCCACGGCCCTGTGGAGCCGGACGCAAACGTTTCAACATTGGAGCGCAGTCAACGAAAATCGTTGTGACATAAAGCTCACCGTTTTCCGCCTTACGCTCATTTTTCTGTTCCCAATTGGCGATTGCCGAACGAAGCAATTTCTCAACCTTCGCAGCAGCTTCCTTATTAGAGAACTTAAGTACTCCCAAAGCTTTGAATACCTCCATACCGCGTACCATGTCGGCTACATAGCGCATCTTGCGTGGCGAAGAAGGCACATTGCGCAGCTTTGCGCAATACAAAGTCTTTCGAGCTTCCTTAATTTTTTCAGCTGAGTTTCTTTTTCTAACACCCATTGTATTTAATTCTTTTTTAATTCAAAATAGTTCTTATCCCTCACTATTTCTTCTTGTTGCCTGCGTGTCCACGGAAGATACGTGTCGGGGCGAACTCGCCCAACTTGTGTCCAACCATGTTCTCAGTTACATAAACCGGGATAAATTTGTTTCCATTATGCACAGCAAACGTGTGGCCTACAAAGTCCGGTGCAATCATTGACGCGCGCGACCAAGTCTTGATAACCGACTTCTTGCCGCTGGCTTCCATTGCTGCAACCTTCTTGTCGAGCTTCACGCTGATGTATGGACCTTTCTTTAATGAACGACTCATAATTCTTTTGATTTAACTGGTTACTTCTTTCTTCTCTCGATAATGTACTTTGAAGAATGCTTCTTAGGAGCGCGTGTCTTGAGACCTTTAGAGTACAAGCCCTTGCGCGAACGTGGATGTCCTCCTGATGCACGTCCTTCACCACCACCCATTGGGTGATCAACCGGGTTCATTACAACACCACGGTTGCGTGGACGACGGCCCAACCAACGTGAACGGCCGGCTTTACCCGAACGCTCCAACGCGTGGTCTGAGTTTCCTACCACTCCTACTGTTGCTTTGCATGTAGCCAAAATCTTGCGAGTCTCTCCCGAAGGCAACTTGATGATTACGTAGTCGCCCTCGCGTGAGGTCAGCTGTGCGAATGTTCCTGCCGAGCGAACCATGAAGGCTCCCTGGCCTGGACGCAGCTCAATGTTATGAATTAAAGTACCAACAGGTATTTTGCTCAGTGGAAGAGCGTTCCCCACCTCTGGTGCGGCGTCCTCTCCACTCATAACTGTAGAGCCAACTTCCAATCCGTTGGGTGCAATTATGTATGCCTTTGCACCGTCTGCGTAATAGAGCAATGCGATGCGAGCCGAACGGTTCGGATCGTACTCTATTGATTTTACGGTCGCTGGCACACCGTCTTTTGTTCTCTTGAAGTCGATAAAACGGAATTTACGCTTGTGGCCGCCGCCGACATAGCGTGTCGTGCGGTGACCTTCGGCGTTGCGTCCGCCTGTGCATCTTTTTCCGACTGTAAGAGATTTCTCTGGTGTACGTGCAGTGATTTCATCGAATACACCAATAACCTTGTGTCTTTGCCCCGGTGTTGTGGGCTTCAATTTTCTTACTGCCATTTTCTATTAAATATTGCTATAAAAATCTATAGTTTCACCTTCTGCTACCTTGACATAAGCTTTCTTGAACGCTGCTGTCTTGCCGCGTTGCAAGCCTGTCTTTGTGTAGCGCTGCTTTCTTTTGCCGTCATAGTTGGTCGTGTTGACCGACACAACTTTAACGCCATATATGTTCTGAATCAATTTCTTGATTTGCTCCTTGTTGGCATCAGGAGATACGCGAAATGTGTAGCGGTTCAGCTTCTCGCTAGTCGCTGTCGCCTTCTCAGTAACAATCGGCTTGATCATTATTTCCATTTTTTATTCCTCCTTACTTTTAAAATTCGTTAATCACTGCAACGCTGCTCTCGCTCAAAATCAACGAACGGTTGTTCATGATTTTGTATGTGTTTAAGCTCGAAGCAGTTACAATTTCCACATTGGGCAAATTTCGAGCTGACAAATATACATTTTTATTTTGGTCTGATAAAACCATAACCGCCTTTTTATCGGCTACTTGTATATTTTTAGCAAACTTTACGAATTCTTTAGTTTTCGGGGCCTCGAATGCGAAATCCTCGACCACGATGATTGCATTGTCCTGAGCCTTTACTGACAACGCTGACTTGCGGGCCAATTGCTTAACTTTCTTGTTGAGCTTGAACTCGTATGTGCGTGGACGCGGACCGAAAATACGGCCTCCGCCGACGAGTACCGGAGAGTTGATGTCACCGATACGCGAGCCGCCGCCACCCTTCTGCTTGTGCAGCTTGCGGGTTGAGCCCGACACTTCGCTTCTCTCTTTTGACTTGTGAGTGCCCTGACGCTGGTTGGCAAGATATTGCTTTACGTCCAAATATACGGCATGCTCGTTTGGCTCGATAGCGAATACGCTGTCGTTGAGCGTCACTTTGCGGCCTGTATCTTTACCTTCGATGTTATATACTGCAACTTCCATTATTTCTCAATTAAAACGATTGAACCTTTTGCTCCCGGAATCGAACCCTTGATCATCAATACGTTGTGTTCCGGAATTACTTTTACCACCTTAAGATTTTGGACTGTCACACGCTCGTTGCCTGTCTGACCTGCCATGCGCATTCCCTTGAACACCTTGGCTGGGTAAGAACATGCACCGATTGAACCCGGAGCACGGAGACGGTTGTGCTGACCGTGAGTGGTCTGTCCTACACCGCCGAAGCCGTGACGTTTTACAACACCTTGGAAACCTTTACCCTTCGATGTGCCGATAACGTCGACAAACTCAACGCCGTCAAACATCGCTACGGTTATTTCGTCTCCCAATTTGTAGCTTTCATCAAAACCTTTGAACTCGGCCAAGTGGCGCTTTGGTGCTACACCGGCTTTCTTGAAGTGACCCTGCTCCGGCTTGGTTGTGTGCTTCTCCTTCTTGTCCTCGAAGCCCAACTGCAATGCCTCATAGCCGTCTTTCTCCAATGTCTTAACCTGAGTAACAACACAAGGACCTACTTCGATAACAGTGCACGGTACGTTCTTACCGTCGGCACTGAATACGGATGTCATTCCGATTTTCTTTCCTAATAATCCTGGCATTTCTCTAATTTTTTAATTGTTTCAAATTCTTTGGTTACTTACTTACGCCTTGATCTCTACGTCTACACCGCTTGGAAGCTCAAGCTTCATCAACGCGTCGATTGTCTTAGCTGTCGAGCTGTAGATGTCGATCAAGCGTTTGAACGATGAGAGTTGGAATTGCTCGCGCGATTTCTTGTTTACGAAAGTCGAGCGGTTGACAGTGAATATTCTCTTGTGAGTTGGCAATGGAATTGGTCCGCTGACCACTGCGCCTGTTGCC
Organism: Bacteroidales bacterium; assembly: GCA_022009815.1. Taxonomy (GTDB): domain Bacteria; phylum Bacteroidota; class Bacteroidia; order Bacteroidales; family Muribaculaceae; genus Limisoma. The sequence goes on along the minus strand of CP091725.1, from coordinate 1,509,138 downwards.
TTCACCGTCTTTACAATCTTCTCGGCAGACTTGTCAACCAAGTTGTGATCGTAAGATTTTAATTTGATTCTGATTTTTTGGCTCATTGTATTTAGTTATAATTATTTCAACAAATCTGTTCTACCTTGACACTCTTCAAGAACACCCTTGGCGATCGATGCGCTAACCTCTGCATAGTGGCTGAAAGTCATTGTGGAAGTTGCACGGCCTGATGTGATTGTACGCAATGCTGTTACGTAACCGAACATCTCTGCCAACGGAGCTTTCGCCTTAACGATGCGGGCACCGCTGCGGCTGGTCTCCATGCCTTCTACCTGACCACGACGCTTGTTCAAGTCGCTGATAACGTCACCCATGCTCTCTTCCGGTGTCACAACCTCGATCTTCATGATTGGCTCAAGGAGAACCGGACCTGCCTTCTCACACGCTTTCTTGAACGCCTGGATAGCACAGAGCTCGAACGACAACTGGTCTGAATCCACTGGGTGGAACGAACCGTCGATCAAAGTCACCTTCAACTGCTCCACTGGATAGCCGGCGAGAACACCGTTCTTCATCGCTGTTGTGAAACCTTTCTGTACTGAAGGGATGAATTCCTTAGGAATGTTACCGCCCTTGACCTCGTCAACAAACTGAAGGTTGCCCTCGAAGCCTTCGTCAACCGGCTCAACGCGCACGATGATGTCGGCAAACTTACCACGACCACCTGTCTGCTTCTTGAACACTTCGCGAAGCTCAACCGGCTTGGTGATAGACTCCTTGTATGTTACTTGTGGACGGCCCTGGTTGCACTCTACCTTGAACTCACGACGCAGACGGTCGATGATGATGTCGAGGTGAAGCTCACCCATACCGCTGATCACTGTCTGACCTGTCTCCTCGTTTGTCTCTACGCGGAATGTCGGGTCTTCCTCTGCAAGCTTCTGCAAGCCTACACCGAGCTTGTCGAGGTCTTTCTGAGTCTTAGGCTCTACTGCGATACCAATCACTGGATCCGGGAACTCCATAGCCTCGAGTGTAATCGGGTGCTGCTCGTCGCAGAGTGTGTCGCCTGTGCGGATATCCTTGAATCCTACTCCGGCACCGATATCACCGCAGCCGATAAAGTCTTTCGGGTTCTGCTTGTTTGAGTGCATCTGGAACAAACGGCTGATACGCTCTTTCTTGCGTGAACGTGTGTTGTAAACGTAGCTGCCGGCGTCGATCTGACCTGAGTAAACGCGGAAGAAGCAAAGACGGCCTACATATGGGTCGGTTGCAATCTTGAATGCCAACGCACACATCGGGTCCTCGAAGATTGGACGACGACGCTCTTCTTTTTCTGGATCGTCTGGATTCTTACCTACGATTTCGCCAGAATCCTCTGGGCTTGGCAAGAATGCGCAAACGTCGTCGAGCAAGCACTGAACGCCCTTGTTCTTGAATGAAGAACCGCAGATCATAGGAACGATTTCCATTGCCAATGTAGCCTTGCGGATTACGCGGCGGATTTCGTCTTCTGTGATTGTCGAAGGATCGTCGAAATATTTTGTCATGAAGTCATCGTCAAACTCGGCGATTGTCTCGAGCATCTTGTCGCGCATCGACTCGCACTCGTCTTTCAACGACGCTGGAATCTCTTCGCGGCTGTACTCAGCACCCATTGTCTCGTCGTGCCAGAAGTAAGCCTGCATTGTGATCAAGTCAACAACACCCTTGAAGGTCTCCTCTGCACCGATTGGAACCTGGATTGCTACAGGGTTTGCACCGAGCACTTCACGCACCTGACGCACTACCTCAAAGAAGTTGGCTCCCGAACGGTCCATCTTGTTGACGTAACCGATACGAGGCACATTGTATTTGTCTGCCTGACGCCATACTGTCTCTGACTGTGGCTCAACACCACCTACCGCACAGAACGTTGCCACAGCACCGTCGAGCACGCGGAGCGAACGCTCAACCTCTACCGTGAAGTCAACGTGTCCCGGAGTGTCAATCAAGTTGATTTTATACTTGTTGCCAGCATAGTTCCAGAATGTTGTTGTTGCGGCTGATGTGATTGTGATACCACGCTCCTGCTCTTGTTCCATCCAGTCCATTGTTGCTGCACCATCGTGCACCTCACCAATCTTGTGGGTCAAACCTGTGTAGAACAGGATACGCTCTGAGGTTGTTGTCTTACCGGCATCGATGTGGGCCATGATACCGATATTTCTCGTCAGATTTAACTTTTCGTCTATATTAGTAGCCATTGTTGTTTATTTATTCAAATTAAAATCTAAAATGTGCGAAAGCACGGTTGGCCTCAGCCATACGGTGCATGTCTTCCTTACGTTTGAATGCGCCACCCTGCTCGTTGAATGCGTCAACGATTTCTGCTGCGAGCTTGTCGCTCATCGTTTTGCCTCCACGCTTGCGGGCGAAGATGATTAGATTTTTCATTGAAATTGACTCCTTACGATCCGGACGGATCTCTGTAGGAACCTGGAAGGTAGCACCACCTACACGGCGAGACTTAACCTCCACTTGCGGTGTAATATTCTCAAGCGCTGCTTTCCAGATTTCGAGCGCTGTCTTTTCTTCGTTAGGCAATTTCGACTTCACAGTCTCCAATGCGCTGTAGAATATTGTGTATGCGGTGTTCTTCTTTCCGTCATACATCAAGTGATTCACAAATTTAGTAACTCTTGTGTCTCCGAATTTTGGATCCGGCAAGATGATTCTTTTTTTAGGTTTTGCCTTTCTCATTTTTCTAATAAATTCGTTTTTGTTCGTTTGGTTGCTCTTTGCATCTTCAACGCGGCTCTCTTGCCGTGTTTACTCCGCCGAATAATCCAATAAACAAAAAACTCGTTTCGACTCGTTTTGTTTATCTCTTTGTGCTGTTTAGATATTACTTCTTGGCTGCACCTGCCTTAGGACGCTTCGCTCCGTATTTCGAACGACGCTGTGTTCTGCCTGCAACACCGGCTGTATCCAATGTGCCGCGTACGATGTGATAACGCACACCTGGAAGGTCTTTCACACGTCCGCCGCGAACCATCACGATTGAGTGTTCCTGCAAGTTGTGGCCTTCTCCTGGGATGTAAGAGTTCACCTCTTTACCGTTTGTCAATCTTACACGCGCAACTTTACGCATTGCCGAGTTAGGCTTTTTTGGAGTAGTTGTGTAGACACGCACACAAACGCCACGACGCTGCGGACAGCTGTCCAACGCCGGCGATTTGCTCTTGTCTTTCAAAACTACGCGCCCTTTTCTTACTAATTGCTGAATAGTAGGCATTTTAGTTCTTTTCTTTTTTATTACTGTTAATTAATCTCTTTTTTCGCATTTTCAATCGGGCGGCGCTACCGCTCGCCGGCTCTACACCCTTTATTATTAGGTGATTACAGCCGCGAGGACGCATTTTCCGCTCGAAAAGCGTTGCAAAGTTACTCCATAATTTGCTAACTGCCAAATGTTTTTGACCCATTTTCATCATTTTTCCGGCGTCTGCGCCGCGGTTTTGCCATTTTAAGGGGGTTTGATATGCAGTTTTATATATTTTTAACTATTCCAGACGAGAATCCGGACGGTTTCTAATTTCACAGGGCAAAATTTGAGCAGTACGAATTAAGTTTGTATCTTAGCAACCTCAAACTATTACGACTATGCGCAACTTGATATTATTCGACGACAAAAACGTCTGGACCGACTTGCTGCCAATCACATACACGCGGCCGCTCGCCGACATCCGGATTGGCATAATGACAATACGCCAGAAATGGCAGATGCGCTTCCCCGACGCCGTCGTGTCGGCTCTGACAATGCCGTATCTTTCAAAGAAATACCCCACCACCGACGCTGATTGCTCTACATTCATCGCCGGGCACATACTTCCCGACGACTCGTTGGCGGAAGCCATCGGCAACCTGTCTGTGGGGACGGCCTTGATGGCGGGCGACGAGCTTTTGGCTTTCTGCGGATGCCGTTGCGATTTCGATGCGAGAAATTTCGCAACAATATGCAGATACGACTCTGAGTTTTCCGCTGTCCACTTCCTCTACGACATTTTCCTTAAAAACGATTGTGAAATAAAGCGCGACTTCAAAACGCTGACGGCCGGACGCCAATCGCAGCCGCTGCCTGAATCGTGCACGGTAATCGGACCGAGGATGCTCGACGACGGACTTCCGGCAATCTTCATCGAGGAGGGCGCGTCGATAGAGGGGACATACCTGAACACAAACGATGGTCCTATATATATAGGTAAGGACGCTGTGGTGATGGAGGGTTCGTGCATACGCGCGCCGTTTGCGGCTTGCAGCCACGCACAGGTGAACATGGGCGCAAAAATCTACGGAGCGACCACTATCGGACCACACTGCAAGGTGGGTGGCGAACTGAGCAACGTTGTGATGCTGGGATTCAGCAACAAGGCGCACGACGGATACCTGGGAAACGCCGTGATTGGTGAGTGGTGCAACATCGGAGCGGGAACAAATGCCTCTAATCTGAAACGACTACACGGAGATTAAGCTTTGGAACTACCGCACACACAGGTTTATGCGGACAGGGCTGATACACTGCGGACTATTCATGGGCGACCACTCGAAGGCTGGCATCAACTGCATGTTCAACACCGCCACCGTAATCGGTGTGGGCGTGAACGTGCACGGCGCCGGATTCCCGCGCAACTTTGTGGCGTCGTTCTCCGAAGGCAGCGTGGCGGGCTATTCCGACGTGTCGGTCAACAAATTCTTCGACACGGCAAAACGGATGATGGCGCGCCGTGGCGTGACGCTGTCCGACGACGACAAGGCTATATTCGAGTCTATCTACAACATCGCTGACAATTACAAATAAATCTATGGAAAAGGAACTGATAAAGGAAATCCCATGCCTGCCGCTCGACAAGCTGATGTCGATTTTCAAGCCCGACAAAGACGATGTCTATCGCCATGGCCTGCTTATCGGTCGGCGCTCGGCTGTCGGCGGCGAACATGCCGACATCTCTTTCGTGCATCCGTTCAGCGTAAATGCGTTCATCTTGATATGCTGCGACAGGGGCGAGGTTTCCATTTCCACCAATTCTGAAGAATTCGACCTGAAACCGGGAACGCTCTACATCAATTTCCCGGGACAGATAATGCGGGCATCGCGCGTCGACAACTGTGCGGTGCAGGTGGCTGTGATCGACCTGAACCTGATTCGCGACATGAGTCTCGACGTGAAGCCGATGGCTCAGAAACTGCTGGCGCTGAAATACGCGCAGTGCATGCAACTCGAGCCGGAGGCTTTCAAAGAAACGGAATGCCTGATTGATTCCATAGCCGACGAAATCCGCAACAACGAGGAGGACGCGCTGTCGAACGACATTCTGCGATGTCTGATTTCCGCTTTGTTCTTTAAGGTGGGACGCGCCGTTGACAAAAACACCGGAGAGACCAAGATGCTTGACCAGGAGGCGTTCAGCAAAAATGCGGGCTACTTCAAGGAGTTTATGCTGCTGCTCGGCGCAAACTACAAGAAGGAGAGAAGCGTGGGATTCTACGCCGAACAGATGCACCTGTCGCCAAAATACTTCACCACTCTGATCAAGAAGGCAAGCGGACAGACTGCTGCCGACTGGATAAACCACTACGTGATTCTCGAAGCGAAAAACCTGCTGAAATATTCAACCATGAACGTGCAGGAGATTGCCTATAGCCTGAATTTCCCAAACCAGTCGTTTTTCGGAAAGTATTTCAAGCACCACACGGGTATGACTCCAAGCCAATATAAAAGACTGTAGGCAAGTGTCCTTGCCTACAGTCTTATTCTATATTTCCTTATTCTTTAGTCTTTCTTGATGAGATGCTGTGCTATCTGCACGGCATTGAGCGCGGCGCCTTTCTTTATCTGGTCGCCTACCACCCAGAAACTCAAGCCCTTTTCATTGGCGAGATCCTTGCGGATACGGCCAACGTAAACGGGATCTTTGCCTGCCGTAAACAGCGGCATCGGATACTGTTTCTCTGCCGGATTGTCGATGACAACGACTCCTTCAGCCGCCTCAAATGCCTTGCGGGCTTCGTCTACGCTTATCGGGCGTTCTGTCTCGACCCAGATTGCCTCGCTGTGGGCGCGCATCACTGGCACTCGCACACACATGGCGCTGACATCGAGCTTCGGGGCATGCATTATCTTCTTGGTCTCGTTGTACATTTTCATTTCCTCCTTTGTGTATCCGTTGTCTTGGAACACGTCGATATGAGGAATTACGTTATATGCAAGCTGATATGCGAATTTCTCAACAGTGGCGTCTTTTCCTGCTCCGAGTTCGGCATACTGGTTGACGAGCTCGTCCATGGCGGCGGCACCGGCACCGCTGGCTGCCTGATAGGTCGCAACATGCACTCGGCTTATCGGCGACAGGTCGTTGATGGGCTTGAGCGCAACGACCATCTGTATCGTCGTGCAGTTTGGATTGGCGATGATGTGGCGGGGCGCGTTGAATGCGTCGTCACCGTTGACTTCGGGCACTACCAATGGCACGTCGTCGTCCATGCGGAACGCCGATGAGTTGTCAATCATCGTCGCGCCGTATTTGGTTATTGTCTCTGCAAATTCTTTTGATGTGCCGGCGCCTGCCGAGGTAAATGCAATGTCCACTCCTTTGAAGTCGTCGTTGTGGCAAAGCTCACGCACGGCATAGTCCTTGCCACGGAATTTGTATGTTCGTCCGGCACTGCGTTTCGATCCGAACAACAGCAACTCGTCGACGGGGAAATTCTGCTCGTCGAGCACTCGCAAAAACTCTTGACCTACGGCGCCGCTGGCACCAACAATTGCAATTTTCATTTCTCTTATATCCTTATTTTGATTGTAGGGTGCAAATTTATAACTTTTTTCATTAGTACGGATATATACAATTAGGAAAAATAACTAATTTTGTTCTTAATTATGACTGAATTGATTCGCAACATAGCAGGATATTTCCCAGTTCAGGACCCTACATGGATTTTCTTCATCGTGTTGGGCATAATCCTTTTTGCGCCAATTGTGTTCGGCAAGCTGCGCATCCCGCACATAATCGGCATGATTCTCGCGGGTATGGTCATCGGCGAACACGGGCTCAACATCGTTGTCCGCGACAGCAGTTTCCAGCTTTTCGGCAACGTCGGACTCCTGTACATCATGTTTCTCGCGGGCATGGAGATGGACATGAACGACTTCAAGCAGAACCGGAGCAAGGCGATTGTGTTCGGTCTGCTGGGTTTCATCGTGCCTATGGCAATGGGATATGCCGTAAACAGTATGTTGCTGAAATATGCGGCTGTGCCGGCTATGCTGGTGGCAAGCATGTATGCGAGCCACACGCTGGTGAGCTACCCTATCGTGAGCCGCTACGGCATGGCGCGGCAACGCAGTGTGAGCATTTCGGTGGGGGCGACGGCAATCACCGACTGCCTGACGCTGTTTCTGCTTGCCATCCTCGGCGGTTTGTACAAAGACGCCGACAGCGGTTCGCTGCTGTGGCTGTGGCTTGTGGTGAAGGTGGCTTTGCTGACGGCTTGCGTAATCATTTTCTTTCCGCGCATCGGACGGTGGTTCTTCCGCCGCTACAGCAATGGTGTGCTGCAATACATTTTTGTGCTTGGGATGATGTTCCTCAGTGCCGGTCTGATGAAAATCGTCGGCATGGAGGGTATCCTCGGAGCGTTTCTCGCCGGACTGGTGCTAAACAGACTCGTTCCAAACGTGTCTACGCTGATGCACAACCTTGAGTTTGTGGGCAATGCGTTGTTCATCCCGTTCTTCCTTATCGGTGTGGGCATGATGATTGACCTGAGGGTGTTCTTTGGAGGCTGGGAGGCTGTGGAGCTGCTGGTGGTGATGGTGGTGATGGCGATTGTGACTAAATGGATCACGGCGTGGCTGACACAGAAGTTATGCCGCATGTCGGTTTCTGAGCGCAGCCTGATGTATGGTCTGTCCACTTCGCGTGCCGCGGCTACGCTGGCGGTGGCGCTTGTGGGCTACAACATAATTCTTCCCGACGGGTCTCACCTGCTGGGGAATGAGGTGCTGAACGGAGCTATCGCTTTGATTCTTATCACATGCGTAGTGAGCAGCATCGTCACCGAACGGGCGTCGCGATGCATGGCGCTCCATGAGATGGAGGCGGCGGAGCCTGAGACGTCCGACGGCGAACGGGTGCTTATCAGTGTGTCGAATCCGAACACGCTCTTCGAGCTGGTCAGCCTTGCGGTGCTTATACGCGACTCCAAAAACACCGACAATGTCATTGCCGTAAACGTGGTGAGCGATTCCGACAACCGCAACGTGGCGAGAAGTGCCCGCCAGGGAAACGCTTCCTTGAAATGGCGGCTCAGGCGGCGTCTGGCTCGGGCGTGACGCTGAAGACGGTGAGCCGCTACAGTGCCGACGTTGCCACGGGCGTTATCCACACAGCGAAGGAGCAGGAGGCCACCACGATAATTCTTGGCATACACCGCAAGCTTACTGCCGCCGACTCTCACAGCGGCCCGTATTCGGAGGCATTCCTGTCGCGGCTGCACAGGGAGGTGGTGATGATCAAGATGCTGATGCCGTTCAACACGCTGCGGCGCATCGTTGTGGCGGTTCCGCCGAAAGCGCAGTTCGAACCGGGTTTCTCTAAATGGATGAACCACGTGCTGAAAGTTGGCCGGACTCTCGGTTGCCAGATTTATTTCCACTGCTCGCATGAGACGGCGATGTTCGTGCGGCTGATTGTCGACCGCCAGGGATACTCCGACAAGGTGCGCATCGAGCAGATGGATTCGTGGGATGAGTTTATGATGCTCTCGGCTTCGGTTAATTACGACCATTTGCTGATTGCGGCGGCTTCGCGGCCGGGCGGTGTGTCTTACCTGCCTGATTTTGAAAAGTTGCCCGATATGCTCGCTCAATATTTCGGGAACTGCTCTACTATGATTGTCTACCCTGACCAGACGGGCGAGCCGGATCAGCTCCCGGCGTTCTCGCAGCCGATAAACCGCTAAACTTTCTCAAACTCTCCGTCCTTCCATGTCCAGGCGTCAGCCCGGAAGCGGTAGGTGCCGTCGGATGGACGGCAGACTGCCAGGAGGCTGGCTATCGACGCTTTGTCTGTTGCCGCGGCTGAATATGCCGTCAAGCGGCGCACTCCTGCCACAACCACCGGACGCTCTGTCCCTGCCTGCGTCCACTCGCTGCGCTGCGCCTCTGCATCATCGCTGCCGGGAGCGGCAAACTGCGTCACGTCGGCTGCCCAGCAGTCGAGCCTCAACGCAAGCGCCCGCACACACCTGGCTGGCAAATCCACTGTAACGGCCCGGCGGGCATCGACCGTTGCAGGGCATTCATTTGCGATGTTTTCTATCGGGAGCATCTCCGACGGGGCCTCGCGGAGCATCTGGTTGTACCAATCGTCCATCTCGCGCTGCAACACGCCGTCAAGGTCCACGCCGTCCTCGCGCTCTACATCACACGACCGCACTCCGCTGTAAAAGCCTTTGCGTTTCTTCCATTCCTCAAGCATTTCTGCTTTTGTTAGCGTAATCATTCCGTTGTTTTCCATAGCATTTTCTTTTTTCGGCAAAGTTACGCTCATATGCCTTGCGGCGGTCGTAAAAAGAGAATTTATTTATCTATGTCATACCGCACGAAGGTGTCGCCGGCATGTCCGTCGTTCACTTTTATTATGAAGCCTTTCAGATTGGAATCGGATAGATAGCGGCTTATGTCAAACGAGATGATGCCCACGATGTTGGTCGTCGGGGTGTCGCCGTTCAAACTGTGGCGGAGCTCAAGATACTGATAGCCGGGCTTGGACTTTTTGGGCGATGGCACGGTGACGAGGTCAAGGCTATGCACATAGGTGCTGCTGGAGGCAAGCATATATTGGACGTTCAGAAAATTTTTGGAATTCCACAGATTGACAACGGTTATGGGGTCGTCGCCCATACTTTCATCCAGCGCCGACACTTCTTTACCGAAACAGGATATGTCCGCAACACGGTTATCTGACCGACATAGGGTCGCTCTCCAACAGGCGTGTTGAACTCGGCATAGACTCGCTGACCGGTTTTATAGCCTTTGTCAAGCATATCGCCATAGTTGGACACATAGAATTTATTGCCTTTGTCGCTGTCTATATAATAGGCTTCGTCCGACTCTTTCTCAAACGAGCCGATTGTGGAGTTGTATGCCGGATACGTGCATGTCATGTAGTCGCCGTCTTCTCCGCACGACATGAACAGCAGCATAGCCGCAATCATACTTATCATCACAACCAATATGTTTCGCTTGTTTTCTTTCATAATTTCTGTTTCCTTTCATCGCTAAAACGACCGGACTGCGAAAATACTGCTCGCCAATAATTAAAAATTCACTGTGATGCAGTATTTGCAATCATTCCGTTTAATTGTCAGAACATCAGCAGACGTGACCGAGGAGGAGATATACGAAGGATGCAGACGCGGCGACGCTACAGCGCGCCGCGAGCTCTACGTATGCTTCAGCGGGACTATGCTTGCCATCGGCATTCGCTATCTCGCCGACCGCGACGAGGCGGAAGACTTGCTGCACGATGTATTTGTCAACGTGCTGACAAACTTCCACAAGTTCTCATACAAGGGTGAGGGTTCGCTGCGCGCGTGGATGAAGCGGGTGATGGTGAATGCCGCGCTCGACAGGCTGCGACGCAACAAGCACGCCGAATCGACCGACATTGAGTCGGTGGGCGACATTCCCGACGAGGAGCCCGACACTTGCAGGTTGCCGGCGGCAGAGATTCTTCGCATGGTCACATCGCTGCCCCACGGTTACCGAACGGTGCTCAACATGTATGCCTTCGACGGCTACAGCCATAAGGAGATTGCTTCGAGGCTGGGCATAAACGAGAAATCGTCGTCGTCACAACTGTCGAGGGCGAAATCTATGCTCACAAATATGATTAACGATTACTTGAGAAGAAACGACGAAATATGAAAAACGACAATGACAAATGGCTTGAATCGCTGCGCGAATCTTTAGACGGGTTCGAGGTGGAGCCGCGCCCCGGCATTTGGGACAGCATTGAGCGCGACGCTGCGACGGCTCGACGCCGTCCAACGCTTACTGTTGTCTGGAGGGCGGTGGCTGCGGCGGCATGCCTTGCGCTGGTGGTAGGCGCCTATTTCCTGATGTCAAATCCCGACAATGGGAATGTCGCTCCACGAGTTTCTCCTGTCATCACAAAAACGAAGACTTCGGCAACGCCGGCTTCTGCCGGCATAGTCACACCGGCTGAGCTTATCGCCGCCTCCCACGACCACACTCCTCGCCTCCGCGCTGAGGCGGTGATGGCGATGACCGACGACGCGCCTCTCGTTTCTATCGACGAGGAGCCGGTTTGCACCGTCGCTCCTACCGACTCTGTGGAAGACAGACCCCGCGCCACGACGCGCGAGTTTCTCGAAGCGATGCCCGCCGCGTCGACTGCCGTTTCCCACAAGAGTGCCGCCAACACACCGACGGCAAAGCGGATTGACAACGGCAGCCGCCGCTGGCACATTGCTCTTGCCGCCAACAATGCGTTCGGTCAGGGCAGCAGTGCGTCGGAGGGTGGATTCTCTCCGCTATACCATATCCCTGCCCACAGCCATATGCTTTCGGTCGGGACGTCGACTTTCGACGCCACTTATCTCAAAGCGACTACCAACAACATCGACGAGGCTACAGCAACCGACGACATTGTTTCGTTTCCTGTGTCATACTCGGCTTCGTTCCGCTATATGCTTACCGACCACTGGGGCATAAATGCCGGAATTTCATACGCCTACGCAACAAGCGAACGGCGGTCGGGTTCGGAATCCGACTATTACTCGTCAAAAATCCGTATGCACTACATCGGCATTCCTGTGACTGTAAGCTACACGTTTCTGTCATCGCGCTACGTGTCGCTCTACGCTCTTGCCGGAGGGCAGGTGGAAATGCGTGAAAACGACGCGCAAGGATTTCGTTGTCGCGTCGGGTCAGGAGCAGAAGCAAGCCACCCGACACAATACGCTCGACACGCGTCCTTGGCAGGGGTCGGTAAACGCCGGTGTCGGCGCGCAGCTGAACATCACCTACCGTTACGGAATTTTCGCAGAGCCGCAATTGGTCTATGACCTGTCTGACGACAGTGCATCGCCGATGCATCGCCGCAACGACTTCAGCTTCCAGCTTGCCGTCGGTCTGCGCCTCAGTTATTGATTCTGGCTATTGGGCAGCAGTTCCTGCGTCACGCACCTCCCAGTCGGTAATATTGTGCCGCTCCACATCGAAGTTGATGCCCACATTCACAACGGGCAGTCCTGAAAGCATAAACCGCTGTGGATATCCCTTCAAATCCATCTGCCGCATCGCGGTGGCGGCATCGCGGTTGAGTTTCAGCTCGAACAAATAGATATGCGTTGCCGTGCGCAGTACCATATCGACACGGCCGTGCGGTGTGCGCACCTCAACATCGACGTAATTGTCAAGGATGGAGAAAATCACATACATCATCTGCTGGTAATGCCCTTCTGAGTCTGCGTTGCTGCAATAAGACACCGTAGCAAGGTATGCCTGAAGCATCTTGAGCGCACCGTCCATATCTCCGCGACGAATCAACGCCGACATCTTGGCTATTGTGGTTGTTCCCTTGACTGTGTTCATCCCGATGTAATTGGGCAGCAGGCTGCGGTAAAGCCCTACGCGGATTTCTTTGTTCGGGATATCGAGCCTGTACAGATCGGTCTCGGGGTCGTAGCCCTTGATTGTGATGTAGCCGCTCTGATAGAGCAACGGCGTTATCGTGGTCATTCGCTCCGTCGGAGCGTCAAACTCTGACTTGTCGGCATCGCCGCCTCCTATCTCCGACGGCATGACATGGTATTTGTTGAGCATCTCTATCAGATAGGTCGGTGTGCCCGTGGAGAACCAATAATAGTCAAGACAACCTGACGCCATCGCGTTGAGAAGGCTGAACGGATTGTACACGTCGGGCGACTGGGCTGCAAAATGATAACCATCATAATATTCTCGCAGTCTCGTCAACGTGTCCTCCCTGGTCATGCCGAGCCGCGCAGCCAACGCGTCGACATCGGCCGACATCTGACTTTCAAGTTCTTCATTCGTTATGCCGCAGATACCGGCATAATCATTACGCATACTCACGTTGACCATGTTGTTCAACTCGCTGAAAATGCTCATCTGCGAAAACTTGGTTATCCCTGTAAGAAACACAAAACGAAGATAGGGTTCGCAATCCTTCAACGGACTGTAGAAATTGCGCATCACGTTGCGCAACAACGGCAGTTTCTCATCCTCATGCACCACGTCGAGCAACGGCGCATCATACTCATCGACCAGGACAACGACCTGACGCTCCGTCTTGTTGAATGCTGTCATTATGAGTGCAGACAGTCTGTCATTTGCGTCTGCTGCGGGAGTGTCAATTCCCCACTCTTCCTCATACTCTGCCAATCGGCGGTCAAGATAGCGTTCCAACTGGTCCTTATCCATGTATTTTCCTCCAGCCATACTGAAATGCAGCACTGGATATTCAGTCCATTCCGTTTCAAGCCGTTCAATGGCAAGACCCTTGAACAAATCTCTACGTCCCTCGAAATAGCTGCGGAATGTTGACGTGAGCAACGACTTGCCAAACCGTCGCGGACGGCTCAGGAAAAAATATTTGCCATCGGTATGCGTCATGTGGTAGACATATTCAGTCTTGTCTACATACAGCATATCTTCCTTGCGTATACGCTCAAACGTCTGTATGCCGATAGGGTATAGTTTTCTAAGAATAATCTTTTCCTTTTATGAATTTGACGTAAAGGTAAATAGAAAAGTCCAATCCTCCAAACAATACCTGGAAGGACCGGACTTTTCATAGCCTGCTATTATAGAAGAAAGATAAGAATAAATAGAACCGATTGCATAAAACGCAATAATAAATGCCTTACAAAGTTTTGCATTTTAGCGGTTGTGTTATGGCTTGCTGACGGATTAGAACAATGCCTTGCCTGTCATATCGGCTGGCTGCGGCATTCCCATAATCTTGAGGATTGACGGTGCGACATCGGCGAGGATGCCGTTTTCAACCTTCGCGTCCTTGTTTTCTGTAACGTAGACAAATGGCACTGGGTTGAGCGAGTGTGCCGTGTTTGGCGTGCCGTCTTCGTTGATGGCGTGGTCGGCATTGCCGTGGTCGGCGATGATAACCACCTCGTAACCGTGGGCCTTGGCAGCCTCGACTGTATCTTTCACACAATTGTCGATAGCGACAACGGCTTTCTCGATAGCCTCATAGATACCTGTGTGGCCAACCATGTCGCCGTTGGCGTAGTTGACTACGATGAAGTCATATTTCTCTGTGCCGATGGCGTCAACCAGCTTGTCCTTGACCTCGTATGCACTCATCTCTGGCTTGAGGTCGTAGGTGGCTACCTTTGGCGATGGCACGAGGATGCGGTCCTCGCCTTCATACGGTGTCTCGCGACCGCCGTTGAAGAAGAATGTCACGTGGGCATACTTCTCTGTCTCGGCTATGTGAAGCTGGTGCTTGCCGTTGTTTGCAAGATACTCGCCGAGGGTGTCCTTTACATTCTCTTTGTCGAAGAGGATATGAACTCCTGTAAACGATGAGTCGTAAGGTGTCATGCAGTAATACTGCAACCCTGGGATTGTGTGCATGCCTTCCTCCGACATGTCTTTCTGTGTCAATGCGATGGTGAGCTCCTTTGCGCGGTCGTTGCGGTAGTTGAAGAAAATAACGGCGTCGCCTTCTTTGATTGTGCCGTCAACTTTGGCGTTGACAATAGGTTTGATAAATTCGTCAGTAACGTCCTCATCATACGACTCCTGCATTGCCTGAACCATATCTGTCGCCTGTTTGCCCTTGCCGTCTACAAGCAGGTCGTAGGCTTCCTTGACGCGGTTCCATCGTTTGTCGCGGTCCATTGCATAGAAACGGCCTACGATTGAGGCTATCTCGCCTGCCGACTGGCTGCAGTGCTGCTGCACCTGCTCGATGAAACCCTTGCCGCTCTTCGGGTCGGTGTCGCGGCCGTCCATGAAGCAGTGGAGATAAACTTTTGTCAAGCCATACTCTTTGGCGATGTCGCAAAGTGCATAAAGATGCTCAAGCGAGCTGTGCACGCCGCCGTTTGATGTAAGTCCCATGAAGTGGATGGCTTTGCCGCTCTCCTTGGCGTATGTGAATGCCGAAACAATCTCTTTGTTCTTGAGAATCGACTTGTCGGCAATCGATTTGTTGATTTTAACGAGATCTTGATAAACCACACGGCCGGCTCCGATGTTAAGGTGACCAACCTCTGAGTTGCCCATCTGTCCGTCGGGCAATCCTACGTTCTCACCGCTTGCCTGAAGCTGCGAGTGCGGATATGTTTTTAGCAAATAGTCCCAATAAGGCGTTGGGGTGCAATAGATTACGTCATCTTTCTTGTGATCGCCGATTCCCCATCCATCGAGAATCATCAGCAATGCTTTCTTACCCATAATGTTATCGTATTTTTTTAATTCGTATTTCCTTGTTTTGCGCTTGCAAAGTTACAACCTTTAGCGTTCATCTGCAAGCACTTTGCTTAAAACAAAAAATCCTGCCATCTGCACTTATTTTTTTTAGTTTTGTTGTTTTTTCAATTATTTTGCTTATCTTTACATCCTTAACCTATAATTTTTTGGCTAAATGAAACGGACTACGACTATTCTTATCACTATTTGCGTATCGGCATTATTCGCCAATGGAAAACAGATTTCCCAGAATGCAGCCCTTTCGGCTGCGCGCAAATACTCCAGAACTGGACAAGTCGCGCCCGCAAAAAATCTGCGAAGCGACAAGACAAACAACGCTCCATACTATGCTTTCAATCTCGAGCAAGGCTATGTCATCGTCAGCGGCGACGACGAGATGACAGAACTTGTGGGATATGCCGAAAACGGCTTTTTCGACGCTGAGAATGTTCCGCCTCAAATGCAGCTGTGGCTCGACGGATATGCTGAATATGTGGCTGCGGTGCAGAGCGGGAAGGCTAAAGCCAGAAAAATTCTGCTCTCCGACTCGCCGTCGGTTGTGGTGGAGCCTTTGGTCACCACCAAATGGAACCAAGATGCGCCATTCAACAACTTCGCTCCGGAATACACTGACGACAACAACAACACGCATCGATGCGCCACGGGATGCGCAGCTACAGCGATGGCGCAGATAATGAAATTCCACAACTGGCCGGAACAGGGTGTCGGATATAACTCTTATGAGCATCAGTCATTCGGCACAATCTCGTCCAACTTCTCGGAGCATGTCTACGACTGGACGAATATGATTGACAGATACAACAACGGGGAATACTCCAACATGCAGGCTGATGCCGTTGCGTTGCTGATGAAGGACTGCGGCGTGTCGTTGAACATGAACTACGGTCCAGTGAGCGGCGCTTCAATCTATAGCTACAACCCGGCTTTTAAAAACTACTTCCGCTACTCGTCGCGCACGGTAAACCGCAGCGGGTGCGAGACTGCGGAATTCACAAATAATCACCGACGAGCTGCAGGAGGGACGCCCGATTATCTATTGCGGCACCGGCGAGGATGGCGGACACGCTTTCGTGGTCGACGGATACGACACCAACTATTTTCTCCACGTAAACTGGGGATGGGGTGGATACAGCGACGGCTATTTCGACATGAACTATATGGACCCGACGGGTCTCGGAATCGGTGGCGGAAGCGGCGCTTTCAAATGGAACCAGGGCATCGTGCTCGCCCGTCCGCTGAAAGACGGCGTGGAACCGTATGAATTTATACAGCAGCTCTGCTTCGTGCCCTACAACGACGTTAAAGGCGGCATATTCTGCGAGCAGGAAATGCCTGCCAACAAGGGCGACGTTGTGACCATCCTGCTGCGCAATACGGCAAACCTGAGCGGGGAGTCGTTCTTCGGTAGCCTTAATGTGGGTGTGTTCGACGATTCGGGCGCATTGGTGACTATGGGAAATGAGGAGCGCATAGAGAACAATAACGGTGAACTGTTGGAATTTCAAAGCGGAAGCCTATATTCCGTCGACCTTCCAATGACTCTCAACACCGCGGGAATAGCCGACGGAAACTACATCGTACGAGCTATGTCGAAAGCTAATGGAGACGTATGGCGGAAATTCGCCTCTACTGACTGTCTGAACATGACGGTTGCCGACGGCAAGGTCTATTTGTCTGCTCCGACACCAAATATATCAATGGTCGGAATCGGATCTTATGACACTGCCACCTACAAAGGTTTCTCGTTCAACGCCGACGTCACTGTCCACAACAGCTCGTCAATACCGGTCGACGGCAGCATCATGTTTACCGTGACTGATTCTGAAACGGGCGATGCTCTCAGCGGCTCCTTGCGGGCAATTGTCTACGACAACTGCGACTTCAAGGCAAGAATATCGTTCCCGACAACATACGACTTCTTCGTCATTGGCAAAACTTACAACATCTCATTCACCGGATTCCAGACAACCGACGGCAAGACTCTGCCGATAAACAATGCCATTCCTTTGAGTTTCTCTATTGTCGAGAACGCAGAAGTGCAGAACAGTTTGACGTTCTTCAACATTGACGGCAGTCCTTTTGGCATGACTGTCTCTAATGAGAATTTCAGCAAAACCGACGATACAATGGTGTGCATCAACTGCATTGGAAATGCCAACAAGGAAACATACATGGGATACATCGGCATTGAGACCTACAACTTGCACACTGGCTCAAAATGGTATTCAGCGATTTAAGACCGTAGATATCCCACAAGGCGCTTACTACCCCCAACTCAATGCCCCGTTCAAGGCATTGCCGATTGCGACGGCAGCCGGCGACGGTGTGTACCGGCTCTCAACCGTCAGCCGGGAAATTCGCAAGGAATACCTGTTCCCTGACTGGCTGTATACAACCAATTCATCCCATATCGACTTCCGCGTGAACGGTTCGGATGTGACTGTGCTGCACCCAGTAGATGAAGTGGCTTTCAGCGCCGCTCCGGAATCATATCCTACCATCGGCACAAACTGCACTTTCAATATCGATCTTGAGAACAAGAACGACAAGTCGGAGACCATCAGTGCTGGAATGTATTTCGTAGACCAAGACAACAATGGAATAGGCTTGGCTCAGGTGGACGGAATAACCCTGAAAGCCTATGAGCAACAGACTGTACCTGTCACTGTGTTTATCGACCCGGCAAAGTTCCATGAGAGGACCCATTACGCTGCCTATCCTGTCATCCGCAAAGGTGAATCATATATTTTAGGAGAGCCATACGAATTCAACGGTGCTATATCAGGCATCAACGATGTCAACGCGGTCAATGTTAAGGCATATCCTAATCCTGCTGTCGACGTGCTCCACGTCAACGTGGAGGCCCTGAGAATTGACGTATACAACGCCGGAGGCGCACTTGTTGCCGACGCTTCAAACGCCGACTCTGTCAACGTTGCGCATCTGCCGGCAGGCTACTACATCGCCGTTGTCGCAACCACCGACGGAACTGCCCGCATCCCGTTTGTAAAGAAATAACTCTATAATAAAACCTGAAAATAGAAACGGCGCTGAATCGACATCATGTCGGTCAGCGCCGTAACTTTATATGGAGAATTGGCTATTTGCCTTCCTCATACCATTTTGAATACATCAGATAGTTGTGTGCTATCTTCACGTTCATCTCCTTTGCCTGTGCCGGATCGACCATCTTCTTGAACTTGGCGGGCACTCCCATCCACAGTTCGTGCGCTCCGATTTTAGTGCCAGGCGACACAACACTGCCGGCTGCCACGATGGCGCCCTCGCCCACCTCGACGCCGTCGAGCAGCACGCTGCCCATGCCGATAAGCGCATAGTCGCACACCTTGGCTCCGTGGATTGTCACGTTGTGACCCACCGAAACGTCGTTGCCGATTTCAATAACCGACTTCTGATAAAGAGTGTGGAGCACCGAGCCGTCCTGTATGTTGACGCGGTCGCCGATGGTGATTGTGTTTACATCTCCGCGAAGCACGGTGCTGAACCAGATGCTGCATTCGTCACCCATCGTCACGTCGCCGACAAGTGTGGCATTCTCTGCGATAAAGCAGTCCTTGCCAATTTTGGGAGTAAATCCTCTAACTGATTTTATAAGTGCCATTAGAATTATTTTTTAAGTTCTTTAGTTTCTCTTCAAGCCAAGCCTTCTGCTCTGCATCAAGATGCGGCATGAGTCGCTCGCGCACTGTGGCGTGATAGTTGTTGACCCACGCCAGCTCATCGGCTGAAAGCATCGACAAGTCTATCAAACGGCTGTCGTAAGGGAACAGGGTCAGCACCTCAAAGTTCATAAAGTCTCCGAAATCATCCGTATGACGATAGTTGCGCGAAAGCACAAGGTTTTCGATGCGGATGCCATACTCTCCGGTTTTGTAAAGTCCCGGCTCGTCGCTGGTAATCATTCCCGGCACAAGCACCGTAGGATTCTCGTTCAAACGGAAATTCTGCGGTCCCTCATGCACGTTCAGGAAATGTCCGACGCCATGGCCTGTTCCGTGCCAGTATGTCATACATTCCTTCCACAGGAACTGACGCGCAAGCACATCAAGCTGGCTGCCGCGGGTGCCTGTTGGATAAATCATCGAGCCAAGGGCGATATGTCCCTTCAGCACGAGAGTATAGTCGTGGCGTTGTGCTTCGGTTGGTGTGCCGAGAGCAACGGTGCGCGTGATGTCGGTTGTTCCGTCGAGATACTGGCCGCCAGTGTCTACAAGCAACATTCCCTCGGGGTGAAGAGTCGACGACGTTTCCTTCTCTGGCTCATAATGCACGATGGCGCCATGCTCGTTGTAGCCGGCTATAAGACCGAAGCTTTCGCCACGGTAAAGCGGGCTGGCTGCACGGAACTCCTGAACCTTCTGCACCACGTCATATTCCGTGATGCTGCCAGAAGCCACGTTCTGCTCAATCCACATAAACAGTTTCACGAGAGCCACGCCATCGCGCTCCATAGCCTTACGCGTGCCCTCGATCTGCACATCGTTTTTCACTGCCTTCAGCAATGCTACCGGCGACTGCGCATAGACCGTGCCGCAATTGAGCAGGCTGCGGGCAATCGTGTCGCTCGTTTTGTTTGGGTCAAGAAGCACTGTGGCGTCCTTGATTTTCTCAAGAAATTTCTCCACACTGTCGTAAGGTGCAACCTCTACACCACACTCCTTGAGATACGCACGCACATCGGCATCGATTTTGCGCTCATCCACGAAACACGTTAACAGTGTCCGACAGATAGGCATAAGATATTGTCACCGGATTGAATTCAACGTCTGAGCAGCGCACATTGAGCGTCCAGGCAATCTCGTCGAGTGCCGACAGCAATGTAGCGTCGGCGCCGTGCTCCGCTGCCTTGTCAAGCACTTTCTTTATCTTGCTCTGCGTGCTTTCGCCGGCATACTGCTCCTCATGCACAAACACCTTATCGAGAGGCAATGCCTGACGGTCGGCATAAATTTCAGGGAATGGATCAAAGTCGGTGGCGAAACGGAATCCGTTCTCGCCGCAGAACGCCTCAAGACGCGATGCCTGAACCACGGAGAAAAGCAGTCCGTTGACTGCAAGCACTCCGCCTTCCTCAAGATTCTCGGCAAGCCACTCGGTCGTTGTCGGATCGTTGCCGCCGTCTTCCTTATACATTGTCACGCCGGTGCCTTCAAGCTCCTGCTCTGCCTGAAGGAAATAGCGAGAGTCAGTCCACAGTCCTGCATCGGTGAGTGTAACCACCGCCGTTCCGTTTGAGCCGGTAAATCCTGTAACCCAGTCGCGCAGTTTCCAATGCGCGCTTGTATACTCACTCTGATGAGGGTCGGTGCCTGGGATAATCACCGCATCGACGTGGCTCTTGCGCATTGCCTGGCGCAAAGCCTCAAGATTTTTTACAGTATCTTTCATTGTCTGTATGTTTGTCCGGTTTTATTTGCCGGGGTTCAATGTCAAGCGGTCAAGCGCCACGTAAGCGGGAGTGTTCATACCCCACTGTCCGGAATCGCTCGAAGCCATCTGCAAGTAGATGCTCTTCAACGCGCTGCCGGCACTGAGCGGCGACAGGTCGACCATTGTCCAATCCTTTACCAATGTATGCTTTCCGTCGCGGTAGTCGGCAAGATAGAAATCCACCGGACCCACGACAGTGCCATTGGCTGTAACGCCATAGAACGACGCCTTCATCCAGTCGCCGTCGGCAAATTTCTTTGAATACGACGAGCCGTTGAGCATCGTGTAGAATGCGTAGGTCGTATTGTTCAGATACACAGACTTGACGGTGAATGTAGAACCGTCGGTCATCGAAATTCCCAACGACGGGCTTGCTGGATTCTCTCCTTCAGCCGAATTCCAATAGCCTACAAGATACGGTGTGCCCAAGCCTGTGACACCGCCGCCCGACATTGAGGCATACTGATGGTCGAGCCATGTGTTTTCAGCTGTGTAGTCATCAACGTCTGTGACGCGCGACGCGCAGAATCCCGACCAGTATGAGCCCCACTCGCTCGCTGTGGCTGTGTGGGAGAATGTAACGCCCTGGCAATCGATGCCATGTACCTCTGTATTGAGAGCGTCGGCCCATTCGCCATCGCCGTTATATGTCAATTTTGTGTTGACAAGATTGACAGTTACCGTATTGTCGGGCTCGTTGTCGGAGCACGAAGTCATAGGCAACACTGCCAACAGTCCACACATCAAAATCAAATTCTTAACCGTAAGTTTCATCTTCTTAATTCTTTAAAATGTTATATGTTTTGCTTCAATATTGTCGGAAAGAAACACCGAAGCCATCGTGCTGAATTTTTCTGACGACTCTGTGGTGCGATATTCGCATCCGCCGCCTTTCGCGCAGCGCGACTCCATCTCGGGATGGCGCGAAAGATAGTCTTTAAGGCTGTCGGCAACGATGGTTCCCTGCTTCACGATGCTGACTCCTTCCGGGATATAACGCTTGATTTTCTGATACAGCAACGGATAATGCGTGCATCCAAGCACAACCGTATCTATGGCCGGCTGCTGGGCAAACAACATGTCGACATATTTCTTGACGAAATAATCGGCTCCGTCGCCGTCAGCCTCACGATACTCCACCAACGGAACCCACATAGGGCACGCCTGACCGTAGGTGTGATAGTCGGGATACATCTTGGCAATCTCCATCGGATAACTCCCGCTCTGGATTGTGCCGGCGGTGCCGAGCACTCCGATATTGCCGGTGTGGGTCAACTGTCCGAGCACCTCAACCGTAGGACGTATCACGCCGAGCACACGACGCGTAGGGTCGATTTTAGGCAAATCATTCTGTTGAATGGTGCGCAACGCCTTTGCCGACGCCGTATTGCACGCCAGGATAACCAACCGGCATCCGCTGTCGAACAAATGGCGGACAGCCTGTAGCGTGAACTGATAAACAATGTCGAACGAACGGCTGCCATAAGGTGCGCGCGCATTGTCGCCAAGATAAATATAGTCATATTGCGGCATCAGCCTGCGCATCTCCGACAATATGGTCAATCCACCATAGCCGGAGTCGAACACGCCAATCGGCCCTGCCGTCATCTTTTCTTTCTCCATATTTTTATGATTTGTGCAAGCCTAAACTGATAAAATAGGTTGATAAACTCGATTATTTCTGATTACGGCGAACATTCTAGCCACGAGCTTGGCTCGCACTGCGTTTAATACGGTCATTTTGTTTTTTCCTTCGGCGACTTTTCTTTCAAAATATGTTTTCAGATCGCCTGTCTTCTTATGGGCAATCGCCACGGCAGCCATGTGAAGGAGGCATTTTATGTATTTTACGGCCCGTTGAGACACTCTGTTTCGAGAGTGTTGGCTCGAGCCGGATGTGTATGCGAATGGAGCGACTCCGACGTAACAGTTGAACTGTCTGGGATTGTCGAAGCGTGTAAAGGCTTCAGTAGCTATAATCATGTTCATAGCGACAACCGGTCCGACGCCTTCCACAGACTTAAGCAATCTCATCTGTCGGGATAGCTCTTCCGAAGAATCGATGACATCAGCCATCTCTTGGGCAATCTCTTTCAACGTCTTTTCAAGAGACTTGATCATCTCCTTCAGACGCTTTGCCTTGCGCTTGAAGATTTTATCCTCCATGAAGCCTTCCTGGTCTGACAGCTGCGCTTTGTATTTCGCCATATCCGTAAGGTAGAGCGAGCGCTCCGCCTCCAGCTGCTTGAGGCGCATAAGTTCCTCTGCAGGACGCTGGTAGGGCTTGGCTTTATCGAAGAAGCGCATGGCATACTCGGCAATGCGGCGGGCGTCCACTTTGTCATTTTTACCGCGTGTTACGCCGGAACAGTATTTTATCTGCGAGGCGTTTTCAAGCCACAGCTTGCTGCCTACCGACTTGCAGGCACATATCAGTGGATATGTGTACTGGCCGGTGTGCTCCGCGCAGATGATGAAACAGTCGTTGCTCATGCTCAGTTCTTCTTTTATGCCGGCTATCACAGTGGCGATGGCCTGCGGGTGATTACTTACTTGTTCCTCTTTGAGGACCTTTGAATTTGACATTACACAGATGTCCAGTTTCTTTTTCGAGACATCTATGCCGATGAAATAAAAATTTTGCATAACTTTGTAGTTGACAAACAACGAGAGAAAGGAACTCGTCCCTAACCTAACTACCTTAACAACAGGTGTTATATTTTTATACAGGTCTCCGGACGGGAAAGGCGGAGAGTCCTAATATGAACACGGGTATTTCCCCTGGCGCAAAATGGTTCACTCTCTGTCTTCCTTTCTTTCAATATTTATTTTTTCACTGCAAATTTACCATTTCTATTTCAGTTTCGGTTTGCCGCTGCAAATCTAAGGTAATGCAAAGATAGTGCAAGGTGAGTGAAGAGCAAAACAAATTTATTTGATTTTGCACTTCCGCTAAAGACCTTAAAGTCCTTAAAGCCCTTAAAGCCCCTAAATTTCTACAGAGCCCTTAAAGCCCCTAAATTTCTACTGCCCCTCAGCTCTCTTAAAAACAAGCAGGAACGCCGGTCGGCGTTCCTGCTCTATCCATTCAACTATTACATTTGTAACAACAACTAAAGATTTTTTTCCAAAATTCTCATTATCATCGGTTAAGGAATCCGACAATAATGGTAACACTACTTTGGTCTCTTTTCGGTTACAAATGTATAGATTATTCCAACAAGTTGACTAAGAAAATGATATGTTTAAAAACATGTTTTGCCGTTCTCCATCATTTTCAAGTACATACAAAATAAAAAAGTTATTTATCTCCCGACAAATAACCTTCCTACCTTAAAATCTAATACCATGAAAAACTTGATGCAAATGTACTGCTAAATATGTTGTAAAACATACTTTTGAGGCACAATTTGTCTATATTGAAACATCTTTTAACGCACGCTATCCTCAACGTCTAAATACTAAACAGATATTAACAATTTCTTTTCACTCTCTCTTGTGTCAATCCGACGAAGACGGGGTATGCGGTGCCGACGAAGTGGCGGCCTTGAAACAGGGTATAAAAAAAGATTATTTATCTCCCGACAAATAATCCTTTCACCTTAAAATTTAATACCATGAAAAACTTGATGCAAAAGTACTGACAAATTTTGTCCCTGCAATAGCTTTTCATCTAAAAAATATGTTGTATAACATCATTTAACAACACCAAACTGATTTTTGCCATTTTAAAGCCCGTTTTGTTTCCATTTTGTTACAAACATAGCGTTGGCAAAAACATTTGGCAAGCATTTTTATTCCACCGGCAACAATTCGAGCAGATGAACGCGCAATTCATCCCACAACACATAGTCGGATGTCTGACCTGGCAACAACCTTACCGGACGCTCGTTGAGATCCAGCCGCGCATAAATTCTGTCCGAGTCCGACCGGAACAGCGTCATCTGCAGATTGCACGCCATCGGCACCGTGGCATAAGCATGCCAATTGTCTGCCACTGTGTCAAAATAGTTTGTCAGATAGCAGCAACCTGGCACGCGCATAAGCGCCAGCAACGGCATCATTGTCTCCGCATGTCCGAAGCGCAATTTGGCTGCTGCATGAAGTTTGCCCGAGACCACGCTGTCGGCTGTCTGCACAAGGTCGAGAAGAAGAGGCGCGGCAATCTCCGCCGGACGCGACGACAGGGTGTTGGCTGAATAAAGCAGATATTCGCGGAAGTTGTACACCGACCACAGCTGCCTGTACTCTTTCAGTGTGAAATATGCCGAGGGGTCGCTTTCCTGCCCCATGGCGTCCATTCCTGCCATGACATAATATTCCGCCATGGCAAGATTCTGCGCCTCGTCGTAGTCGAGCGGATAGTTCTCGCCAAGCACACGGAGCAAAGGGTCAATGGTTACGTTTTTAGCCAGAAACCTGCCGTAGGTGTTAAGATACGACGAATCCTTACGGTATGCCTTATACTCCTCGTCAAGGTCGAAATTGCGCATCAACGGGCTGAACCGCTCTCCCGACATTGCCGTGATGTCGATGTGCCGCGCCATCTTCGACAGCTGGTGGACGAACGAATACATGCTCATCACCGACCGTGGCGACGACGATGAGAGTGCCACAACCCGTGCGCTGTCAAGCAGCTGCGGACAGGCGCGGTAAAGACGGGCGGCTATGCCGCGGTGCTCAGCCTCGCCTATTGAGTCGAGCTGCCCCCATCGGCCCTCGCTCGACGCCACTACAGCGTCGACCTCGGCAAGCAGCCGGCGGCCGAGCGGTGTGATTGTCTGCAGGGAGTCGGCACGGTCGAGAGCGCGCTTCATCAACAGCGTGAAATAACTGCCTGCAGGGTAGCGCGAGCCATGGCGCGACACGTGATTTACGAAAATCGGCTTCAGCGTGTCGGGATACGTGCGCACAACGCGGTCGGTTGGATACGGGCCGAGCGTCGAGCGTCCTTCTTTATAAGTAAAAGCCGACGCCTGAACAGCAAGCGCCAGCAACAACATTAATGACAAAAGTTTTTTCATATTTCCAATTATTATGCCCAAAGGTAGTGCAAGGAGAGTGAAAAACAAAACAAGTTTGAATGTTTTTCTCTCGGCTTGCACTATCTTTTCATAAAATAGGCGGCGCCTCGGATGAGCAAAATCAAATAAATTTGTTTTGCTCTTGCATAAAACCGGCGGCGCCTCGGATGAGCAAAATCAAACAAGTTTGTTTTGCTCTTCTCTCGGCTTGCACTATCTTTCCATAAGATAGGCGGCGCCTCGGATGAGCAAAATCAAACAAGTTTGTTTTGCTCTTCTCTCGGCTTGCACTATCTTTGCAGTGTAACAGCGAAACTAAAGAATATGGCTACAATCGATGATGTTAGAAAAATGATAGAGCGTAACGATGTGAAAAATGCGATTGCGCAACTGGATGTGATGATAGAGTTGTGTCCGGAACTTGACGAACTTTATTACTTGCGGGGCAATGCCTACCGCAAGTTCAACAGTTGGAAAAATGCGCTCAACGACTATTGCAAGGCAATCAGCCTCAACCCCGACAGTCCTGCCGTAGAGGCTTACAGGGCTTCGCTCGAGATTCTCGAATTTTTCAATAAAGATATGCTAAACCCTTAGTTGAAAGGGATGCATAATTGGCCGTCGCGCTCCATAAGCCCGGCGGCTATCATTTCTTTATGGCTTGCCGACGGCATTTCCCTGCCTACAAGCAGCGACAATGTTTTCGACCAGCCGCGTGTGCGGTTGCTTACGCTCACTTTGACAAATCCTTTGACCATCGGCGACAAGCGGCACAATGCCTTGTAGACGTCGGTCATTCCGGAAACTGTCGTGTCGCACCGCAATTCTGCCAACACTTTTCCTGACTTAATCATCGACGCATAAACGCGGTCGCCTCGCTCTATTTTTCCTGTCTCGATTATCATAACACTGCTTGTTCTTTTGTTTTCTTGTACAAAGGTCGCAAAACACCGGGCATATTTTTTGCCCATATCCGACAAAATATGCAAATAATGCCGTCAATGGGTTGATTTATTGATTAGTTTCTTACTTTTGCACATCAAAAGCATTCAAGACAATGAAAATTTCTCTACGCATACTTATCATTGCAATCTGCCTTATGGCGGGGGCTACGTCGTGCTCGATGCTCGACAGGCATAAACTTGAAGACAGAATCGACCAACTGGAGCATAAAATGCCCAAGGAGATCACTTCGGTGATGAGAGTCGATGAAATAAATTATGACGATGACAAGAACATGGTCGAAATCACTTTTGTGTGGGACGTGACAACAGGCGACATCGCCTGGGCTTCTGCCGCTGAACGCAAACAGGAGATTCTAAACCTTGTAAACATCAAGAAAATCGACCGTGCCCTCCCGGAGCTTATCGAAAGGGCGGAAGCCGGAATTGAAATCGAAGTAAAGCTTGCCGACGGCACTGACGCGGCGACAATCACTTATCCAAACATCGCAACATTCAACGCCGCCGCTCGTGGCGAGGCGACCGATGTGAACGAATAACCGCAACACTATGGCTGACAATTATCTGGAAAAGAAATTTGAAGAATATGCCGCCGCAAAGGCGGGCAGACGCGCTCCCCACCGTCTGTCGCCAGCCGGAAACCGTCAGGGAGTCGTGGAGTTTAAATTTCCTCGCCGCCGTGTAGTGGTGGCGGTTCCCGATGCCGACGCTGTGATTGAGGCTTTCTGCAATGCCGGATGCCAGGTGGCTTTCTGCGGCACAGACATTGACGGCGGTCAGGCATACGCCGAGGCTGTAGGCGCGCAGTTCAACCCGGTCAATGAGTTCTGCGCCGAGACGCTGTGCCAAGCAATGAGCCGGGTGATGAAGGCTTGGCGCGACATTGAGATTGTAATCTGCACTGCCGGCATGGCACAGGCAATCATCAGTCATTGGCGCACGCTGCGCTCAGCTCTTCCCATGGAGCCCGACTACGGCAGGGTTGTGGTCATCGGTTCGGAGACTGCGGAGATTCCGGCAATCCCAAACGCTACGGTCAACGCCATCGTGTGCCGCGACATCGACAATGCCGTAGCCAGCGCATGCCTGTTTTTCGCGTTGCCGGAATGCGGCGCGGTGTCGGGACAAACCATCTCCACTATCTAAATCCAACTCCAGCTGCACTGCGACGGGACGATGGAAACCTGCCGCCGATTTCGACACAGACAAGCCGAGCAGACGCACTGCCATATGCTCAACGTCAATGTCGGCAAGCAGCGACTTTGCCACCGGAAGGATGCGGGTTTTCGACGTCAGCGGCTGCGCCACGGTGCGGCTGCGCGTAATCTGTGTGAAATCGGAGAATTTCACTTTAAGAGTCAACACGTTGCCCTCAAACTTGCCTTTGCGCAACCGCTCCACCAACTCAAGCACCAACTGATACAGATGCACCGACAGCAGCGAACGGCGGGTGAGGTCTTCCTCAAGCGTGCGCTCGCAACCTACCGACTTGCGCTCGCGGTCGACCACCACCGGACGATCATCGATGCCGCGCGCAAAGTCGTAGTACACGGTCCCCATCTTCCCGAACGCGCTTATCAGCCCGCCCTTGGAGTATGACCGCAACACGGCTCCGTTATAGATTCCCATCGAATGCATTTTCTTTGCCGTGACAGCGCCGACTCCCCAAAATGCCTCGACGGGCAGGCGGGCAATAAAATCGAGTGCCTGCGAGGGATGAATCACGCAAAGTCCGTCGGGCTTGCGGTAGTCGGAGGCTATCTTCGCCAGAAATTTGTTGTACGACACTCCTGCCGACGCCGTCAGATTGAGTTCCTCACGGATGCGGCGCTTTATGTCTTTGGCTATGTCGACAGCCAGCTCAACGCCCTGCTTGTTTTCTGTCACATCAAGAAATGCCTCGTCGATCGACAATGGCTCTATGACGTCTGTATAATCATGGAAAATCGAGTGGATATGCTCGGAAATCTCTTTATACACACTCATCCTTACCGGTGTGAATATCAACTGCGGACAGCGGCGAAGAGCAACGACCGACGACATCGCGCTGTGGACTCCATAACGACGGGCTTCATAGCTGGCGGTCGAAACCACTCCGCGATGCCCTTCGTTGCCTACGGCAATGGGCTTGCCACGCAACTCCGGATTGTCGCGCTGCTCGACTGCCGCAAAAAATGCGTCCATGTCGATATGTATTATTTTCCGCAATTTCTGATTTTCCACACCGCAAAATTACATAAAAAAAGAAAGCGACCGTCACCACGACGCCGCTTCCAAACCACTTTTTCCTTATTACTTTATCAAAACAAGTTTACTTGAAACTTGTGATGCCGTGGACTTAACCACTTATTACATTTTCAACCTTTACTTAATCAATTCCCAAACTAAAAAAACAAACCTAACAAAAAAACTCTTCTAATACACTAAAAAAATCTTTTTTACACTGCAAAGATAAACACATTATTTGATTCACGCATCATTTTCTGCCTAAAAAATATGTTTTATAACATCTTTTTAGGGATTTAACAATCGTTTTCAAAATCCCGGAGTGCTTTCAAGCGTCATCCATTCACCCGTGTCGGGATGGCGAAAGGTTATGCAACTTGCATGCAGACAGAGTCTTGCGTCGGGAGTGCCATACAATGCATCGCCATGAATCGGGGCATTCAAGCCGTCGGCGCTCGCCGCATGCACCCTCAACTGATGTGTGCGCCCGGTGACGGGGTTGAACTCAACCCTTGTCATGCCGCCGCCACGCCCCAACACCCGATAAAGCGTGACCGCCTCCTTTCCGTCGGCATAATCCGCCTTCTGCCGCGGACGGTTGTGCCAGTCGGCCGACAGCGGCAGGCTGATGCTGCCCTCGTCGGAGGCAACGTTGCCGTCGAGAAGCGCCGTGTATGTTTTCTTTACTTCCTTTGCCTCAAACTGACGCCGCAATGCCACAAATGCGCCAAGCGTCTTAGCCACGACGAGCAGTCCGGATGTGTGCATGTCCAGCCGATGCACCACCATCAGTCCGGAAGCCTCGGGAAAACGCTGCCGGGCTATCTCAGCAACCGAGACGCCGCCCACCTTGCCCGGAGCGGAAAGCATGCCCGACGGCTTGTCGACAACCCACAGGCTGCCGTCTTCATAAACCGTGCGCAACTCTTCTTTATGCGCCGACTCCAGAGGGTTGGGCTCCACGCGGAGTCCTTGAAGCATATAGTTCAGTATGGGTTCACACTTGCCCTTGCATGCACCGTAGAAGCAGCCGTCGCGACGCAACTCGCCGACGGGCGACTTGCCGACCCAAAACTCGCCCATCGCCAACGGACGATAGCCGTTGACATAGGCATACTGCAGCAGCTTCGGGGCGGCACACTCCCCGGCGCCGGCTGGTGGCAGCTCGCCGCGGGCATCGGCAAATATCTGCGTGAGCGTGCGCCGGTCGCCTTTGGCGTCAAGCATGACGAAGCGGTCGAATATCCACCGCTGAAGCGATTCCGACAGGCGCCGGCGTTCTTCTTTCAGCGTCGCCACTTCCGCCTCAAGTACCGACAATCGGCTGCCGGCAAGGCGCACTTCCCCATCCACGCGACGGCGCAGACGTTTAAGCTCCGCTTTCTGATACTGGCTTTCGGCGACAAGTGCGGCAGTGTCGCCGCCATTGGCCCTCAGGCGCTGACGCTCCGCCTTGCACTGCGCCATATAGGCGCGGTAGTCGGCAACTGCCTTCTCGCCACGCATCCTGACTTCGTCGACCGCACTGCGCGCCTCAGCCATAGCCTCGCAACGCTCTGCCTGGTCAACACGACGGTTGATTTCCGTGATTTCCGCCTCGCGTCTCTTAAACTCGCCGTCCGGACAGAGTATGTCGTAAACTGCCGGAACGAAGAAATCGTGGTCGTTGGAATGGCTGAGATTGCCGGAGAATGCGGCAAGATAGCCCACCTCGCCCACTGAATTTTCCACAACAAGCACTCCCATCATCTTGCCCGACTGCAATTCATCAGCGAGGTCTGCCCGCTTGTCGAGATAGGAGCGCAGACAGCCCGCCGCCATCTCCACGAGAGGATGAGGAGTGTAGCAGAACGGAAACGTAAACATCTCCGGCACAGAGATGCCGGAGATGTCGCCTATTATCTTATGAAATTTTCTGTCTGTCAAATTGTTGTCATCGACTAATCATCAAGATTTCCCTCCGCGCGCAATTCCGTAGGAGTCTTGCCGAAATAATGCTTGCAGAAATTGGAGAAATACGACACCGAAGAGAAGCCATAACGCTTAGAAAGGTCGGTTATCGACCGGTTGGTGGTCTTGATGTCGGAGAGCATACGCTCTGCCTTGCGGTCAAGAAGCCATTGCTTTACCGATGTCTTGAAATGCTTTTTAAACTTGCGTTGGAACGTGGTCACTGGCATGTGCAGAAGTGCGGCAAAATGCTTGACGTCAGTGACGTTCTCGTAGTTGCTCATCACGAGCTGCTCAAATTTGCGGTTGAAGCAGAACAGCGGGTAGAAGAACTCTGCAAGATCGTTCTTGTCATAGTACGACAGCATCAACAAACAATTCCTGCTTCTTAATGTTGAAATAAACACTATTGGATATTCCGTCGTCCATGCAGGCAACCACTGAGTCGACAAATGTCTTGATTCTCTCGTTGATTGGCAGGCTGACTCCCACCCGACGGGAACTGTCTTCCACAGAATCGGCATCGTGCATAAGGTTCACAAGCGAATAACGCGAGCAAAACGGCTCTTTTTCTGTAAAATTAACCATTAAAAGATAACTTCCAGGTTCTACCGACGCGATTAGATAGGAATTACATGGCACTAATGCCACATTGCCAGGACCAACCACCTGCACTTCCAACTTATTTATTTTCAACTTGACCTTTCCCTCCAACACGAAGAGCAGTTTGGAATAGGTCAGTTTTTCCTCGAGGAACAAGACTTCCGTCTCCTCCTTCCGGTCCATGATTTTTATAGAGCCGTCTTCCGGCAAACTATACAAACCACATTGTTTATGAATTTCCAAATTGTAGATATTCATTAGTTCTCACCTCTCAATTTTAATTTTCACTACAAAAATAATATATTATTCAGCCAACGGCCGCTATTTGCGGAACTTTTTTAATTGTTTTAACATCATTTTATCACACCGTGTAAGGTTGCAACGCAAACATTTTGCAATTTCTACGCATGTGCGACTTGCATCTCCGAATTTTAGCTGTCTGAATCCAGAAAAAGCAAGCAGCAGCGCAGTCAACCGCCCACAATTGTTTTAACAAGCCAAAGGCTGTATTGTTCACATTTACGCAACATTTTATCAGCTCATCATCAAGCATTACAACCGCAGCGGCCGTCACAAGTCGACAGTGAAGCGGTCGGCATCGTCAAGTGCCGGAAATTTACTGCGGAAAGCGCGCAGACGCGACAAGTCGATTTCAGCCACGGCAACGCCCTCTTCGCTGTCGGCTACACCCGTGACAGTGCGGCCCAGATAGTCTACGACACGGCTGTGGCCGTCATACTCCAACTTGCCTACCATTCCCACTCGGTTTACCGCCACGACATACGCAAGATTTTCTATGGCTCTCGCCTGAAGGAGCGTGTCCCATGCGGAGATGCGCGACTTAGGCCAGCTCGCAACATACACCGCCACGTCGTAGCAGCCTCCGCAATTGCGCGAAAACACGGGGAAACGCAGGTCGTAGCACGTCTGCAACAGCAGGCGCACTCCTTTATATTCCACCACACAGGGGCTTACGCCTTGCCGGTAAAGACGGTTCTCGCCGCCGAAACTGAAAAGATGACGCTTGTCGTAGTAGCGGTATGTGCCGTCGGGATACACAAAATAATGGCGGTTGCGGAGGCCGTTGTCGTCGACAGCCACGCTGCCTTCCACCGCCGACCGCCGGGCGGCTGCAAGACTCTGCATCCACCGCAGCACGGCGCCGCCCGATGCCGGCTCCGCCACCGACGCGTCGTCGACGTCAAATCCAGTGGCAAACATCTCTGGCAGAACCACCAGGTCGACCGCCTCAACACCGGCAAGCAGACTCTCTATTCCCGAGAGCGTTCGCTCCACTGATTCAGCCACAATATCATGCTGCACAATCGCTATTTCCATTTTTTCATCCATATTCCTTCTTGTTGCTTCCACAAAGTTAGTGCATTTTAACCGTCTCCTAAGCATCCGTATGCATAAAAAACGCTATCTTTGTAGGCTTAATGTATGGAGACTGCAATATGAATATCGAAATAACCCCCGAAATAAAAGAAGCCAAACAGCGATTTGGAATCATCGGAAACTCCCCAGCCCTGATGGCGGCTGTGGGACGCGCCCTGCAAGTGGCGCCGATCGACCTGTCGGTGCTTATCAACGGCGAAAGCGGCGCCGGAAAGGAGTTTTTCCCGCAGATTATCCATGCCTACAGCTCGCGCAAGCACAGCAAGTACATCGCCGTAAACTGCGGAGCAATCCCTGAAGGCACTATCGACTCCGAGCTGTTCGGACACGAGAAAGGTGCGTTTACAGGTGCCATCTCTTCACGAAAAGGCTATTTCGAGGAGGCTAACGGAGGTACGATTTTTCTCGACGAGGTGGCGGAGCTGCCGCTGACCACACAGGCGCGGCTGCTGCGAGTGCTGGAGTCGGGAGAATTCATCAAAGTCGGCTCGTCGGAGGTGCAGAAGACCAACATCCGCGTTGTTGCCGCCACAAACGTAAACATGCAGAAGGCGGTGGCGGAAGGACGTTTCCGCGAAGACCTTTACTACCGACTGTCGACAATTTTCATCGTCGTGCCGCCGCTGCGCGACCGGGGCGACGATATAATCCTGCTGTCACGGAAGTTCAGCCGCGACTTCGCCGACAAATACCGTATGCCTGCCATCGAGTTTGAGGATTCGGCAAAAAGCGCCCTGCTGAGCTACCGATGGCCGGGAAACGTGCGCCAGCTGAAAAACCTGATTGAGCAGATTTCGCTGTTTGACGCCGGCAGGAAAATCACTGCCGACGAGGTCGCAGCATATCTGCCATACGCCGGTGGCGAATTCACGCCGGCTGTGGCGCCGGGAGAGATGCTCCACTCCTATGAAAAGGAACGCGAGATGCTCTTCAAGATGATTTTCGAGATGCGCAAGGAAATCGACAACCTGCGCGACGACATCGAGAATCTGGCACAAGGGCAGCCACGCCAAAACATAGGAACCATCAAGAACCTGCAGAAAAATTTCGCGCCGCAGGCTATGCTGCCGCAGCATGCGTTGCCGGCAAGCCAGCCCAACGAGGCGGAATTCATCAACGCGGAGCCGCACGACGATGCAACAATGACCCTTGAGGACACCGAGCGCGAAACCATAAAACGGTCGCTTGAGCGCAACGAGGGCAAACGGAAGAAAACCGCCGAGGAACTGAAAATATCCGAGCGGACGCTCTACAGAAATCAAAGAGTACGGACTGGAATGAACAAATTAAAATACATCTGGATTGTGGCGGCAATGATTGTCGCACTGAGCGCATGCACCATCAGCTACAAGCTGAACGGCGCCGCCATCGACTATTCTATCTACAAGACCATCAACGTCGGGCAGTTTCCTATCCGAGCGGCAATGGTCTACGCTCCGCTGCAGCCGATGTTTGAGAACAAGCTCACCGACACATACACCAAGCAGACACGACTGCGGATTGTCGACAGCTCAAACACCGATCTGAGCGTCGAGGGAGAGATTACAGGCTACTCGCTCACCCCGCAGGCGGTGACCGAGGACGCATACGCATCAAAGACAAGACTGACAATATCGGTGCGCGTGAAATACACCGACCACAAGCAGCCGAAGAACTCAATCGACCAGTCGTTCTCGGCGTTTCGCGACTTCGACTCTTCTGAGATGCTGACCAACGTCCAGGACCAACTCTGCGAGGAAATAACCGAGGAACTCGTAATGCTGATTTTCAATGCCACAGCAGGCAACTGGTAAGCTTACAAACAATATAGAAATGGAGAAAACCGACCGCGTCAAATGTCTCGACCGCGCCATTGCCAACGGTGCAGCCATCAACGACAGCCTATTCTGCTCGCTGATGGCCGACTACCCATATTTCCTTCCGGCAATGGTGATGAGAATGCAGGACGGCTCTCTGACCGACAGCCAACGACAGCAACTGCTTGCCGGCGCGGCAACAACCATCGGAAACCGCGAAGACCTCTTCTATCTCGTAGGCAACGACGGTTCCGCAATACGCATTCACAACACTGAAACAGACAACAAGACAAAATCCACAATGGACACAATATCGCACTTCCTCGACACATTCGGCAACAACGACGACGCCGAGACTCGCGCCCTCGAACAGCGAATCTTCAACCCGACACCCGACTATGCGCAGCTGCTGGCAAAAGAGGAGGAGAAAAGCGAGCCCGAAGAGAACGGAGAGGAAAACGAACACGACCGTCTTATCAACAAATTCATCACGCGCAGCCGGCAGCAAAGCGGACGCTTCCCGTCGACTGCCGACAACGATGCCGACAGACAGGCGGACGAAGTGGCGGAGGAAGTGGCGCGCGCACCAAAGCCAACAGCCCCAGTCGCCGACGACGACCCGTCGCTGCTGAGCGAGAGTCTCGCAAAAATATACATCCGTCAGCATAAATTCGCAAAGGCTTTAGAAATTATTCAATCATTAAGTTTGAATTATTCAGAAAAAAGTATTTACTTTGCAGACCAAATCCGTTTCCTCAAGAAACTGATTGAAAACGAGAAATATAAACAAAATAAACAATAACAGAAATGTTTAAAGCATTAGTAATTTTCATTGTGATTGCCTCAATCTTGATGATTGGCATCGTTTTGATCCAGAAATCCAAAGGTGGAGGTCTGGCTTCCAACTACGCAAGTTCAAACCAAATCCTCGGCGTTCGCAAAACGAACAGCTTCGTTGAAAAAGCAACCTGGACTCTCGCAATCGTAATCTGCGTGCTCAGCATCCTTTCCGCTTTCTTTATCGGCGGCACTCAGGCTGAACAGGCTTCACGCACACAGGACGTTCCTTCCCAGACAACAGCTCCGGCCAACTTCGGCACTCCTGCCGCCAAGAAAGAGGCTCCTAAAACAGCTCAGGCTCCGGCAGCGGCTCCTGCTCAGCAGGCTCCTGCAAAATAAGATTTACAAAAAACCGAAATACAAGCGGGGCTGCATCATCTACGATACAGCCCCGTTTGGTTTACGAACACATTGGCTGCAATGAAAACCCTGTATCTCATCCCTGCCCGCGGCGGAAGCAAAGGCATACCGCATAAAAACATACGTCCGCTTTGCGGACTGCCGCTGATTGGATACTCAATCAACGTGGCACGCGAATTTGCCGACGACCGCGACATCTGCCTCTCGACCGACGACCCGGAAATCGCCGAGACTGCACGGAAAATGGGACTCGACGTGCCGTTCATGCGCCCAGACAGCCTCGCCACCGACAAGAGCGGCTCATACGAGGTGATGCTGCACGCCCTCGACTTCTATCACAACCGAGGCGTGGACTACGACAGACTCGTGCTTCTGCAGCCAACATCGCCAATGCGCACCGCCGACGACGTGCGCCGCGCCCTTGAGCTCTACACGCCCGACATCGACATGGTGGTGACCGTAAAAGAGGCGGAAAGCAACCCCTACTACAACTGCTTCGAGGAAGGCGACGACGGTTTTCTGCAAATCTCGAAAGGCGACGGGACTTTCACCCGGCGCCAGGATGCCCCGAAAGCGTGGGAATACAACGGCGCGGTCTACGTCATCAACACCACAAGCCTCAGACAGATGCCTCTCGGCAAGTTCAAACGCCGCAGAATGTGTCCGATGGATGCCGGCCGATCAATCGACCTCGACACTCCGCTCGACTGGCTCATCGCCGAACATCTGATGAAAGAACGCAATATTCAAGCGTCTTTGTAATTTTGTCCACACATTTTTCTATATACGCATTGCAATACAATTAATTATTCGTAAATTTGCGCAATTTATTAAAATTCCAACCCTTTATGGACAAGGTAGTCATCGACGATAAAACGTTTGTTCCCTACATTACAAACGACAAGATTCAAGCAAGAATCAAAGAAGTAGCAGCTGAAATAAAGAAAGACTGCGAAAGCAAGAACCCTTTGTTTGTGTGCGTGCTCAACGGCGCATTTATTTTTGCCGCCGACCTATTCCGTCAGATCGATTTCCCATCGGAAATCTCTTTCATCAGGTTCAAGTCTTATTGCGGAACGCAATCGACTGGTTCGGTAAAGCAACTGCTCGGACTCGACCAGGACATCTCCGGACGCACAATTGTGATTGTCGAGGATATCGTCGACACTGGCTACACCGCCCAGCAGCTCGTTGCCGAACTGAAAAAGCAGAACCCTGCCGAAATCCGTTTCGCCACATTGCTGCGCAAGCCTTCTGCTGCAAAAGTAGATGTCAACGTCGACTATTGCTGCTTCGAGATTCCGACCAAATTCATCATCGGCTACGGACTCGACCTTGACGAACAAGCCCGAAACTTGAAGGATATATACATCCTTGAAAGTAATTTATAACCCTATAATCTTCGGGCTTCATCATTGCAAACGGTGAAGCCCGAACATTTAAATCTACAATTAGTTATGTTCAACATCGTTATTTTTGGCGCTCCGGGTTCCGGGAAGGGCACTCAGAGCGAGAACTTAATCAAGAACTATGGCCTGCACCACATCTCTACAGGAGAAGTGCTGCGCGACCACATCGCACGCGGCACGGAACTCGGCCGCACTGCCGATGCCTATATTTCGAAAGGACAATTGATTCCTGACGAATTGATGATCAGCATTCTTGCCGACATCCTCGACAACACTCCGGAAGCACGCGACGGCGTGATTTTCGACGGTTTCCCACGCACTATCGAGCAGGCAAAGGCTCTGAAGACTATGCTTGCCGAGCGCGGCGCAAAAGTCGATGCCGTGGTAGGCCTGCACGTCGACGAGGACGAACTCGTACAGCGTCTGCTCAAACGCGGACAGGAGTCGGGACGCAGCGATGACAATCTCGAGACCATCAAAAGTCGTTTGAAAGTGTACCACTCACAGACACAGCCCCTGCAGAAATTCTACGAGGACGGAGGCGAATACCTCGCCATCGAGGGCATGGGAAGCGTTGATGAGATTTTCGACCGCATAAAGTCTGCCATCAAGGCAAAATGTGGAAAATAACACGACGCATCAATTACAACACAGCGCGGAAGTTTGTAGAAATTCAAGCTTCCGCGCTTGTTTTTTCCCGACGATTACGCAATTTGCAATCAAATAATCATTCAGAATTTGCCCGTTACGATTTTTATCTATAATTTCGGACTCCAATAAGTTTTTTTTTCAAATGTACGACTGCAGCAAACACATAATCAGCCAAGACGCCTCTCTGATAGAGGCAATAGAGCGCATAAACGGGCTGTCGGGACAATCGATGGTGCTTTTCGCCGTCGACGACAAGCAACGCATGACAGGCACTCTGACCGACGGCGACGTGCGACGGTTTCTGATTGCCAAACGCTCGCTCGACGTGACAGTCCGCGAGATAATGCACCGCAACTTCCGACGCTTCGAACAAGGCAAAATAAGCGTGGAGAAGGTGCGCGAGGTGCGCCGACAGGGAATCACGCTCGTGCCGTGCCTCGACAGCGAATGCCGCATCGTGGAGGTCTACGACTTCACTTCTTGCCACTCCATCCTGCCGCTCGACGCCATAATGATGGCTGGCGGTCGCGGAGAGAGGCTGCGACCGCTGACACTGACCACCCCGAAGCCGCTGCTCAAAATCGGCGACAAGTGCATCATCGACTACAACGTGGAGGCTCTTGCCAGGAACGGGGTGAGAAACATTGCCGTCACGACCAACTACCTCGCAGAGCAGCTCGATGAGCATTTCTCGCGTCCGGTGGGCGGCGTCGACGTGCGCTGCGTGCGCGAACCACGCAAACTCGGCACAATCGGAGCAGCCAAGCTTGTCGACGGGCTGTCGCACGACAATGTGCTGATAATGAACTCCGACCTGTTTACCACAATAAGCTATGAGGACATGTTCCTGCAGCACATCGAGGAACAGGCCGACATGACAATCGCGGCGATTCCATACATGGTGTCGGTGCCGCTCGCCATATTCAGAAGCGAAGGCAACCGCATCCTCGGACTGGAGGAAAAGCCAACCTACAACTACTACGCCAACGCGGGAATCTACATCGTGCGGCGCGCGCTGCTCGACCGCATCCCCGACGACACCGTCTTTGACGCAACCGACCTCATAGAAATGCTCGTTGCCGACGGGCGCAAAGTAATCTACCACCCTATCAACGGAACATGGCTCGACGTTGGCTCGCCCGACGATTTCCGCCATGCCCAGGAACTCGTAAAATAAAATTTCATGCCACTCATTCTCATATCAAACGACGACGGGATAACGATGGAAGGCATCCACCGTCTTGTCAACGCTGTGTCGGAGCTCGGCACGGTGATTGTCGCCGCTCCCGACGGTCCACGCTCCGGCGGCTCGTCGGCCATTTCCTGCAACACAATGCTTATGCCGAAACGGATTGACGACTACAACGGTGCGCAGATGTGGTCTGTAAACGGCACCCCTGCCGACTGCGTCAAACTTGCGCTCAACGCCATCGTCGACAAGCAACCCGACCTCGTGCTGGCTGGCATCAACCACGGCTCAAACACGGGCAACTCCGTGATTTATTCAGGCACGATGGGTGCCGTAATCGAGGGTTGTCTGCAAGGCATCCCAAGCATAGGGTTCTCCGTTTGCACCCACAACCCTTCGGCTGCCGACTTCGACGCCTGCATGCCGCACGTCACCGAAATCACGCGGCGTGTCATCGAGCGCGGACTGCCCGACGGCGTGTGCCTCAACGTGAACTTCCCCAAAGGAGGTGTCGTGAAAGGCTTCCGACGCGCACGCGCATGCCGCGGCCGATGGACCGAAGAATATGCCCACTACACAAGTCCGGAAGGGAAACCGTTCTACATCCTGACGGGAAAATACGAAAACCACGAACCCGAAGCCACCGACACCGACCTCTATTGGAACGCCCAAGGCTACGGCTCTGTAGTCCCCGTAATCCCCGACCTCGACTACTCCGGCCCGCTCGACATCATGAACGAATAGCACCGACTTTCATTTGTCAATCACAACAGCAAAAAAATGGATGGTTTTCAAATCTGGAAGCCATCCTTTGATTTTTTATGCAGTTTTTGTGAAAATCTATTGCATATATCATACAAATAATATAAGTTTGTAACGTTGATAATTATTTTATAACCCTTAATTCCGCAACACTATAATTTAACTTTATTTATAAGTTCCTGAGCAACAAAAAGTTGCCCAGGATTTTGCCATGTCAGAATTTTCACTTATCTTAGTGTTGCAAAAAGAAAACAAGCAAAACTCTAATATGACATGGCAAAAATACAAATTAAATCTGAGAAACTCACACCTTTTGGAGGAATTTTTTCAATCATGGAGAAATTTGACTCCATGCTTTCACCCGTTATCGACTCAACACTGGGTCAGAGATGCAGCAGTATCTTCGGATATCAGTTCAGCGAGATAGTCCGTTCGCTGATGAGCGTTTATTTCTGTGGCGGCTCATGCGTGGAAGATGTAACGTCACAACTGATGCGCCATCTCTCGTATCATCCTACCCTTCGTACATGCAGCTCTGATACCATCCTCAGAGCCATCAAGGAACTGACACAGGAAAACATCTCCTATACTTCCGACCAAGGCAAGACCTATGATTTCAATACTGCAGACAAACTCAACACATTGCTTATAAACGCTTTGGTTTCTACAGGCGAGTTGAAGGAAATTGAGGAATACGATGTTGACTTTGACCATCAGTTCCTTGAAACGGAGAAGTATGATGCAAAACCGACCTACAAAAAGTTCCTCGGCTACAGGCCTGGCGTATATGTTATCGGTGACAAGATAGTCTATATCGAGAACAGCGATGGTAACACGAATGTGCGTTTTTCATCAGGCAGACACCCATAAGAGATTCTTCGCTCTTCTGGAATCCCAGAACATCCGTGTAAATCGCTTCAGGGCAGACTGCGGTTCCTGCTCGAAGGAAATCGTCAGTGAGATAGAGAAGCATTGCAAACATTTCTACATCCGTGCCAACCGATGCAGTTCGCTCTACAATGACATCTTTGCTCTGAGAGGATGGAAGACGGAGGAGATTAACGGCATCCAGTTCGAACTCAATTCCATTCTCGTTGAGAAATGGGAAGGCAAGTGCTATCGTCTTGTCATCCAGAGACAAAAAGCGCATGGATGGAGAGCTTGACTTGTGGGAAGGTGAATACACCTACAGATCCATTCTTACCAACGATTATGACTCATCAACAAGAGACATCGTCGAATTTTACAACAAGCGTGGGGGCAAAGAGCGTATATTCGATGATATGAACAACGGATTCGGCTGGAACAGGCTCCCCAAGTCGTTCATGTCAGAGAACACTGTATTCCTTCTGCTTACGGCATTGATACACAATTTCTATAAGACCATCATTAGCAAGCTTGACACCAAGGCTTTCGGGCTAAAGGAAACGAGTCGCATAAAGGCTTTTGTCTTCAGCTTCATCTCCGTACCTGCCAAGTGGATCATGACAGCAAGGCAATACGTGCTGAATATCTATACTGAAAAACCGGGCTTATGCAAGACCTTTCAAAACTGGATTCGGATAAAGTCCGTTCCTTATGGTTTTAATCTGCGTATTGCCTCAAGTCGCATTGTGGGGTAAGGGGAAGGTATGCACAAATCGGACAAAATTCACGCTCATACTATCATGATGCATAGTGTTCAAGCTCTTTACTGCAATTGAGATTGCCATTGAGATTGCTTGCGGATTTTAGGATAACATTAATCTTTTTTGTATGAGAAAAAACTACCTTTTAGTTGCATTGTTTGCTATCCTGTCACTTTCAGTCGGCGCACGCGAAAAACAGGACGGATGGAAACAGTTGGGCACGGGTACATTCTGTGATGACATGTTCTCGGCTATTGACGAAAGCTTCCTCGCCACATGGGATGTGGAGATAGAAGAGAGCGAAACAACACCTGGCTACTATCGCCTTGTCAACCCGTTCGGCAACGGCAATTGCCCCTACTTCGGTGACAAAAACAACTTTAAAGCCAACGACCTTTATATCCACGCCGAAGACCCAGAGCACGTGTGGATGGAATGGCAGGACATGGGCTTCAGTGTCAGCAACTATGGCGGCGTGTCTGTCAGCTGCATGGTAGGTCTGTATATTCACAGTGAAATATTCACATTTGAGGATCTTCTCAATCCCGACTATGGTATCGAGTTCGGCAAACTCGCCGACGGGAAAATCACCTTCCCCAACAACGAGATGTACTACCTTCAGATTGCATTCGCCAACTATCTTGAGGGCGTACCAATGAACGGCAACACGCACAACAAGTTTCTTGTAACGATTCCTGCTCAGGACGGAGTCGACGAAATAACCGTTGACGAGCAAGGCACTCCAGAATATTACAACATGCAGGGCATGCGTGTTGACAATCCGACACCGGGTTGCCTCTACATTCGCCGCACTGGTTCAAAAGTGGAAAAAATCATCGCCAGATAAGCAGGGCGACAATCAAACATAACCTTATCACGATAATGCCGGACGGCGTGTTTCAGCAACATGCCGTCCGTTTTTTTGTCAATACGAAAAACAAGTACCTTATGATAACAGCAAAACCGCTTGGAATATCAGAAACGGCATCCGACCGCGTGAGCGCCGCCGCTGGCATAGGCATGCACGCCAGCTGAAGGGAGCCTGCCAACGTTGACATTGTCTTTTGGCGCAAAGTGCAATATATTCCGCCATTCCAACAACGCTTTCTTTAAACCCAAATCGGTCAATAGAAGTGGAATAATTTGTGGTCAAATCTACAATACACTGACAGTGTGTTATTTATAAAACCTATTTTCTAATGGCGGTCATTAGAAATCGCTATTAACAAAAGGTTTATAATCAAGCAGTTACAAAGCAAACCACAAAAATGACCGTACTAATGACGAACTATCCAGTCTTCAGATGTAAAAGCATGGGGACCGAACGTCATTAACGGTTTTTACCTTACGATTCTCTGCCTTATCCCATGCTTGTGATACCTGATATTTGAAGATAAATCTATTCAATAATATTGAACTGTGCAAATGTACGACCGATTTGGGATAAAAGCTGTAATAATGGCGAGCTCAATCAAGAGTCGCCATTATTGTTAGAATATTCTGGTAATAATTATCCTTTAGCTGTATAATTTTGCATGTATCGTCCCCCGATATGGTTTTCAACAACCTTAGAAATCATAAACTTATCAAACAGTATCATATAACAATGATGTAAGCTAAGAACAGCGTCTTGTAAATCTTGATCCTCCTCTAAATCAATTATATTTAATCCTGCATTCTTACAATCTTGTTTGGATAGATGTCTACTATGAGAGTAGCTATTATTATGATTCAAGAAAACATTTTTAATTTTGTCAAAATCTATATCTTGGTTAACCTCTCTTAACCACTGCTCTGCTAATTTAGCAGACCACGCAACAGCATTTTCACAGGCTGTCAAAAATGTGGGATGATATTTAGATATAATTGTTTGCCATAGTCCTAATGCCGCAGGATTTTTAGAGACCTCATCAACAGCTCGCTTGAACTCATCAACAACTGCTTGACAAGCAATTCCTCCCATTTGAGGATCTATAGGACCCAATGAAGATTGTTCTCCCATTACAATCTGTTTACAAGACATTGCAATCATAGTTCCGGCAGACATCGAAATTTGAGGGATAAATGCTCGTACATCTCCCTTGAAAATACTTTTTAAGTATGTAACAATGCTTTCAGTTGCCGCAATATCACCGCCTGGTGTATGTAAAATTAAATCAAGTCCTTTTGTTTTGTCTAACTTATATACAGCCGTCATAAAAGCATTTTTATCCTGATCATCAATAGAGACATGCGGAGCATCTGGTGCTTTAAGCCACCCAGAATAGTAAGCTATTACATTTCGCCCTGTAATTGAATGTATTTTATTCAAAAACACTTCACGTTTCTTATCTAACTCATTTCCTGTGTTAGAATACAGATTTATATCTGTTAAAATCTCACTCCAACTTGGCATACAGCATTTACTTTTTGATTATTGTATTTGAAGAGGACATAGTTTCATATTTAGACGTATCATAAATAGAAAACTGTTTATACCTATCG
Organism: Bacteroidales bacterium; assembly: GCA_022009815.1. GTDB lineage: Bacteria > Bacteroidota > Bacteroidia > Bacteroidales > Muribaculaceae > Limisoma. The sequence goes on along the minus strand of CP091725.1, from coordinate 1,464,870 downwards.
CCTGTCTTTTCCCATTTAGAAAAATCATAATTTGCAGAGGATAATGTACTCATCATTTTCTTGTACATATCCTCCAAAGAAATACATTTATCATTCTTGCTATCACTCATTTTTACAAATATTTATCAAGTATTACTTGCTTCTCACTCGCTGCATTTTCTGTCAAAGTGCGAGCTTGGGTAATCTCAGATTCTAATACCTCTATCTGGGCTACGATGCGTTTTTGTTCATCAATAGTCAATAATGGAATCTTAAAGTTGTCAATATCCTCCTTGTTAATACTTGGATAAGCCGCTTTTGGCATAGCTGTTTCCATTTGCTTCATTAAGTCATCTGAATACATAAACAAGTAATACAACAACTTAGAGATATAAGTATCCTCATTTTTAGACTTAAGCAAGGCAAAACCAGTTGAAAAAATAGTCTTGTCCGGAACACTCTCTATATATGCAAAACCTTTCAGATAAGGGCGAACCGTAGACACTACCACTGTCCTATCTTGTGCGACACGTCTTGCTCTGGATGGAGCATCTTTGCCTAATATAATTTTATCAAATGATACTCTACCATCACCTTTGCCTACAGAATCAATATCTACATATGTAAAGAACTCGTTTTTCCAACAAGATGAAGGATTCAATGTTTGTGTATTTATATCAAAATACTCTTTTATACCTACAGTAGGAACTAATCCATTTATAATTGTTTTAATATCTGAAATTTTATTATTAATTACAGAATTAGCGATACTCGTTGACTTATCAACTTTGCCTATTTCTTTAACAATCTGTTTCTGAACATCAATAGGAGGAACTGGGATTTTGATATTACCTATTATGTCAAGTGACAATTCTATTTGTCCACTTTGTCCCAGTGCCATATTTTCAATATTCACAAATCCTATTCGTCCTAACACGCATAATGCATATTGGGACAAAATCAAGTTTTGATTAGGTCTAAAAATGGTTATATGGCTATCTGCAACAAAATCTCCATCTTCACCAAAGTACGTAACCCTACCAGCAGTTCCTACACCTGTTGAATTTATCAACAAATCACCTTTTACAAGTTTTCTTTCATCAAGAACGAAAGAATCATCTACATAATGCCTTTCAGAAAAGTCAAAATCAAACCAACCTCTGGCTTGCCCTGACTTTATTATTTGAATCTTGGATTTGCCATATTTGGCTGATTTTCCTCGCTTAAGTAAAATCGATAAATCAATTAATTTGAGTTGGTTATACTTACTGCCGATTAGAACTTTTTTTTTTGCTGTCAGCGATATATTCTTTTCAAAACTATCACGTTCGAAAGTGAGCATATCAATCAATGACACACGACTAACATGCGATTGCATGGTCTCTGCTATTGGGGATGTAATATCTCCATTGAATGCTTTGTAAATATATGTACTTGCCTTTTCTGGATTATCATATCTATGTGCATCAAATAAATGTGTACACTCATCAATGTTTTTTCCTCTTTGGATAGCGTGGATTCCCTCGTTTCCTCTGCGGTTTGAAAACTCATAACCTAAGAAACGCTTTTCGACATCTTTCTCTCCACTCTTAACAATAACAACCTTTTGAGGGTACGCCAATATAAAGCACAAAAGCTTTTCAGCCTCAATACTTAACATTTCTTCAAGAATCTTTACATCGCTCTTAGAAGAAAGTTTTTTCCTGTATTCTATATAAACTTCGTGTGCCTTACTTTATCATTAGGTGACTTCTGCAATAATGTGACATAATCGGCATAATCAAGACCTTCCCAAACATAAGCCACATATTTCAAGGCTGGGGTTTCTATGCCGTTGATAGTAACATCATTTAGTGTGCGAAAATAAGTATCGACAGCAACCTTTGTATTGATCGCAAAATAATTATCCCTACGGCGTAGGAACATAACGACCGTATTTGTATTGGTTGCCATAAATGTATTGCTACCCAATTCTGCTATTGCGACAATATCAAAGTATTGCAATATAATCTCACGAGCCTTGGTATATATGCCCGAATTACTTAAAATAGAACTTGGCAGTATAACGCCAGCTATGCCACCATCTTTGAGTAATTGTTTGGTACGCTCGACAAACAGACACTCAATTTCAGAGCTGTTATCAGTCAACGAGTTATATAATTCAAAATCTTGTTCTGTATAATAGTCACGAGTTGTCTGTCGGAATGATGAAACAGAATATGGAGGATTACTCAATACAATATCAAATTGCTGATTGTCCTTTTGTCCATCATTTGTTTGCTTGCGTAGTTTTCCTTTATACTCCTTATTATTACAGAAATTTGCAAGTCCATCACTTAGGATAACATTTGCCAAACCGTCACCGTGCAAATAACAACCCACTTTACCAACTTTCACAAGTCGATAATCCTTTTCTATGCCATATACATAGTCTGTAGCCCAATCAAAATGGCAATTCTGCCAATTGATAAGGTGCTTTCTTGTTTCCTCAATATACTTAGATGAATCACAGGCGTTTATGATGTCTTGTATTTCATGCATGAACTCTGTGATAAAGTGACCACTACCAGCTGCATAGTCAATCATGTATGGCAGGATTTCTCCATCTTTGCGAGAAAGTTTATCTGCCATAATAGAATCCAAAGGAAGACTCTTAATAATAAACTGTGCAATAGGTACAGGTGTAAAGTACTGACCAGCCTCTTGTTTGAGGCCAGTAGTAAGCAACAATTCAAAGAAGTCAGATAGATACTGTTGACGTTTATTATAACGGATTCTATATCCTTGAATAAGCTCTACAACCTCTTTTACGACTTTTGCATTTTCCTCAAAAGAGGCACTGTCATATACTTCCTTAATTGCAAACTCGTTATTCTTTTCAAGACGGAGTTTATTTACCTCTTTAAGAAGATATTGTTTTGTCTCTGGTGTTAGATTTGCACAACGCTTGTCGAAATCCTCATTGTTGAAGTCACTAACAGTTCTATCCAAGAACTTTTTCATACCTTTACTATAAAGGTCTGTCAAGCGAAGTTGGAAATCTACGTGGTTATCTCGACCCTCAAGCCATTGGAACTTTAACTCTTCTCCCTCACCTGTGGTTGTTTCGTCATAAACCTTACACAAAAATAGTGTAAATATCTTGTTAAAAGCATTACCCTTGTCAGATACTACATTGTGACGCAGAATTTCAAGAAAACGATTGAAGATAAAGCTTGAATCCTCTGCTTTTATCTCCTTCAACTGCTCTTTTGTTAAAGCCTTACTCTGAAAATTATATGGTTGCACCCAAGAATCGAAGATGCCGTTGTCTTTGGTGAGTTTATTCCATTTTTCATAAATGTCTTTAACATCACCATTGCGATAATCATCTTCAATCTTGATAATCTCGTTAACATAGACAAACTTATTTCCTTTCAATTCTGATGCATACAACATTAGCACATCAGCCTTACCACCAGATAATTGGAAATACGTGAATAATTGTCCACCATCCTTACGAGTTCTTGCTAACTCCTTGTTGTATTCCTTGCCAAATGTCTTACATTCGATAAGCATATATGGTGTACCATCTTCGCGATTAACACAAATATCCAATCGCCCAGATGTTCCATGTCCAGATGGCCAAGTCTTTTCAAGAACTATGTTTTGAGGTTTATACCCTTTAGTAAGTAATCTGTCAACACATTCAAGTACTACAAAATTTTCAGGCTGCGAAAAATTTTGTGTAGTCCTGCTTTCTGCTATGATACTATTACCATAATTAATATTTTGTTTTTTAAAATCAATTTCTATGGCATAGTCAACATACGTTTTATGATAAATGTCATTCGTTCCATTTTTTGGAACAAACCCCAAAGTTGTAATATGTTTCTTAATATCCATAGTCCTTCTAATTTGCTTACAAAGTTAGGAAAATAATCACAAATTACCTCATTTTGTTTTGGTTTTCTCGCAAAATTTTATATAGCACAGGCTCTAAATTCAACAAATACCTGCGACTGGAATTGAACCAGTTAGGTTAGATTAGTGTCATGCCCGACACACAATAAAAAAAGGGTCGCAATTTGCGACCCTTTGGTGATCCGCCTGGGGTTCGAACCCAGGACCCCATCCTTAAAAGGGATGTGCTCTACCAGCTGAGCTAGCGAATCTCCCTCTAACGTCAATCAGTTTCCTGATTGCGAGTGCAAAGGTAATACCGTTTTTTCTATTGTGCAAATTTTTCAGCAAGTTTTTTCAAACTATTTTTCAATCCGCGCCGTCAACCCGCTCGTTTTCAACAGATTCTCTATATCCACCTCCGTACGGCTGAATGGTCCGGAATGCTCCAATTTGAGCGACGACATCGCGGCTGCGAAGCATCCGGCATCAGCTATCGAAGCCCCGCAAGCACGCTTGTAGAGATAACCTGTGGAATACGTGTCGCCACAACCGGTTGCATCGACCACCTCCCGCGTCGGGAATGCCGGAACAATAGCAAATTCGGTGCCGTCATAAATCACAGAGCCATAACTGCCGAGCGTGATGCACACTTCCTTCACGCCCCACTCCGCAAGCGTGAGCGCCGCCGCCTTCACGTCGGTATGCCCCGTGAGTGACTCAATTTCATACTCGTTCACTTTAAGGATGTCGACATAGCGCAGATAGTCACGCTTGTTCTTCCAGTCAATTGGATACACCTTCTCGCCGCGCACTTCGCGCAGATAACCCTGGGCATCGACCGACAGCGTGCCTTTTGCCGACAGCATCTCAAACACGTCGAGCGAGAAGTCGTCGGCGAGCAAGGAGCCGAGATGATAGATGTCGGCCTCTATTCCCTGAAGCGACTGCGCCGTAAACGGGTCGGCCTTGGCGAGCACTCGCTGGGTGCGGTTGTTTTGGTTCTCGCCGTATTTGTTTTCAAAAAACACGGTGTGGCGAGTGGGCAGCACCACCACATCGACTCCGAGAGCGCGGATGTCGTCGACCGACTTCATCTCCGACTGCGCCACCGCCGTGACGAGTTGGAAATTGGCGTCAGGGTTGAGATTGTGGATGCCGTGGGCAAAATAAAACGATGTGCCGCCCGGCATCTCCACCTCCGATTTCGGCGTGATGATCTTGTCGAGCGTTATATGTCCGATACAACAGATTTTTTTCATTCTCAAATATTTATACAGACCGCGCATTGACTACAACACACAGTTGGCTCCATAAGTTGTTATTTAAAAATAGCGTCATAGATGCGGCGTGTGGCGCCAAGATTGTCGCGGATATATCCGCCGGCAATCTCACCATGCTTCTTAAGGTATTCGCCGTCGGAAAGCAGGCGGTTCATCACCAACGCGTATTCATCGCCTCCCGACACCGTAAACGCGCCCTCAAGGGCTATCAAATCGCGTGCCTCCTTAAACTTGCCGTACTTCGGTCCGAACACCACCGGAATACCGTAGACCGCAGCCTCGTTGATGTTGTGGATGCCCACCCCGAATCCTCCGCCGACATACGCCACCGTGGCAAAACGATAGCTCTTCGACAAGATGCCATAGCAGTCGAGAATCAGGCAATCGGCCTCGGCTGCCTCTTCGGGCGTAGTCTTGGTGTAGCGCACGGCGGGACGTTTCAACCCAGTCAGAATGCCGGATATGCGGTCCTCTGAAATCTCATGCGGAGCCAGCACCATCTTCATTTCCGGATGCTTGTTGAAGTACGGGATAATGAAATCCTCATCAGGCTGCCACGAACTTCCGACAAACAGCGTGAACGCACCGCGGGAGAACGACTCCACGACCGGCAGGTCGGTGTGGTCCTCAAGGATGTCGGTCACACGGTCGAAACGCGTGTCGCCGGCAACAACCACATTGTCAACTCCTATCCCAGCGAGCAGCGCGCGCGACTCCTCGTCCTGCACAAAAAGCATGTCGTAGCAGCCAAGCATGCGGCGGAATGTCGCTCCATACCATTTGAAGAACGCCTGGGTGGGACGGAAATGGCTGAAATGATATATGTCTGGATGCCCCGGCGCTTCAACTCCGAGAGATAGTTGCCCCAAAACTCATACTTCACAAAAAACGCCTTCTCTATCTTTACCGCGTCAAGGAAACGGCGCACGAGCGACGGCTTGTCCATCGGCAGATAGCACACCACATCGGCGAGAGGATAGTCCTTGCGCACCTCATAGCCCGACGGCGAGAAGAACGTGAGCAGAATCTTCTTTTCCGGCGTATGCTTTTTTATCATTTCCATCAGCGGTCTGCCTTGCTCGAACTCGCCGAGCGACGACACGTGAATCCAGATGTAGGACGCCGACGTGTCGACCTTTCGGCAAGGATGCCGAAGGTCTGCGCCTGACCGGCCTTCATCAGCCGTGCCTTGTTGTTTCGCGTCGCCGCAATCCCCACGGCTGCGGAATAGAGCGAGATGCCGAGATTGTAAAATAGATTCATGCCTTTTGGTGTAAGTTGTGTGTATATAACGACAACGCCTTGCGCAGCCAAACACTGCACAAGGCGTTGATTGAAAAATCGTTTATTCCGGTTGCTTATGTTTTCTATGCCACGACGGATGCGGCGGATTGTCTCCTCCTTACCGAGCAGCTCTGTGATGTCAAACATGTGCGGACCTTTACATTCACCGACCACCGTGAGGCGGAAAGCGTTCATCACATTGCCCATATGGTAGCCGTTGTCGGTGATCCATTTAAGCACAATCTCTTCCGACGGTGCCGATGTGAAGTCACTGATTCCCTCAAGCACGCCGATAAGCTGTTCCATCAATTGTGCCATACCGTCTTTCCAACGTTTGCGCACGTCCTTCTCGGCATAGGTTGTCGGAGCCTCGAAGAAGAAGCGTGACTGCTCCCACAAATCGCGCACAAAGTTGATGCGGCCTTTCACGAGAGCCACCACACGAGCCACGTAGGCGGCATCGGCGTCGGCATGCCCGTGTTCGGAAAGGATTGGCATATAGAGCTTCGCCAAATCGGCGTCGCTCATCTCCTGCAAGTATTTATGGTTGAACCACTTGCCTTTCTCAAAGTCGAACTTTGCGCCACTCTTAGAGCAGTGCTCGAACGAGAACAGGCTGATAAGCTCGTCCATCGACAGGATTTCCTGGTCATTGCCCGGATTCCATCCGAGAAGAGCAAGGAAATTGATTACAGCCTCAGGAAGATAGCCCGACTCACGGTAGCCTGAAGAAATCTCACCTGTCTTAGGGTCTTTCCATTCCAACGGAAACACTGGGAAACCGAGACGGTCACCGTCGCGCTTCGACAGCTTGCCCTTTCCGTCGGGCTTGAGCAACAACGGAAGGTGAACGAACGACGGCATAGTGTCAGCCCATCCAAACGCCTCGTAGAGAAGCACGTGAAGCGGCGCCGAAGGCAACCACTCCTCACCACGGATCACGTGGGTGATTTCCATCAGATGGTCGTCGACGATATTGGCAAGATGGTAGGTTGGAAGATCGTCCGCCGACTTATAGAGCACCTTGTCGTCAAGAATCGAAGAGTTGATCACCACTTCGCCGCGCACAAGGTCGTTGACTTTTACGTCACGGTTTGGCTCGACAAGGAAACGCACCACATACTTTTCTCCGCCGTCAATCATGCGCTTCACATCTTCGGCAGGCAGCGTCAGCGAGTTGCGCATCTGCATGCGGGTGTGCGCGTCGTACTGGAAATTCTTGATTTCCGCACGCTTCGCCTCCAGTTCCTCCGGAGTGTCAAAAGCCACATAAGCCTTGCCGTCGTCGAGCAGCTGCTTGACATACTTCCTATAGATGTCGCGGCGCTCCGACTGGCGGTAGGGACCGAAATTGCCGCCCTCGCGGACTCCCTCGTCAAATTTTATTCCCAACCAGGCGAATGCCTCGTTTATATAATCTTCCGCTCCAGGCACAAAGCGATTGGAGTCGGTATCTTCGATGCGAAGTATGATGTCGCCGCCATGACGGCGGGCAAACAGGTAGTTGAACAATGCCGTGCGGACTCCTCCAATGTGGAGAGGACCCGTTGGCGACGGTGCAAAGCGTACTCTGACTTTTCTTTCCATTTTGCTGACTGTTAATAAATATAATGCAAAATTAGCAATTTTTTTTCAGCCATTACCTATTATGCATTCAAAAAGGCCATACGGCTTCCGTTTTCACGATTTTTTCTTACCTTTGCCACATGAGAATTTTCATTACATTTCTACTGGCAACAGTCATCGGAGCAACGGCTTACGCTGTCGATTTCCGTCTGCGCGACTTCAACGGCGACGACTTCCGCATCGCACAGGTGAAAACGGAGCTGACACTCGTGTTTCTTTACAATTCCGACTGCGACGCATGCCGCAAAGGTGCGGCGCAGATTGAAAAGTCGGCTACGGTCAACTCTCTGACGACGGCAAAAAAGCTGAAGGTGGTGAGCGTGGCAATGTTTGAAGACGGCGACGGATGGAAACGCAAGGCCGCGACATTTCCCGACTCGTGGAAACACTGCAGCGACGCCTACGACGAGCTGATGGAAGGCGACGCGCTGGTGTTTGAGACCGTCCCTGCATATTTTGTGCTCGATGCCGCACACGAGGTCGTGGCTTCCGACGTGTCGTTCTCCGCCGTGGAGCGCTTTCTGAAAGAGAAACTATAAAAACCTACTTTTAGACTACCTTTTAAATCCCCGCCACAGGATTTTTTTATGTAACTTCGCAGAAAATTATTCACTATATGAGAAAACTGATTTCACCATATTGATTGCAGCGGGATGCCTGCAGGCTGCCGCCGAGAGAACTGTACCGTTTTTCGACACGTCGCGCCCCGACAAAGTGATTGCGCTCGGACTGCGCGCCGGCATGAACTCGTCGGGCGTGTCAACCAACTATATGGACAAGCAGCCTGGACTCATACAGAGCAATTTTTATTGGCACTCAGGCGTGCAAGTTGGCGCCATCGCCGACCTAAACATCCGAAAGTTTCTTGCCATAGAGGTGGGCTTGTTCTGGGAACGACACGGATACGACGCGGCGATGATGGCTGCGACTGCTGAGGAGGACTATATGGGAAGCCAGTTCACGCGCGTGCGCTACAACGATATCCACATACCGGTGCTTATGTCATGGCGTTTCAACATTCTGCCACAGGCTGTATGGTCGGTCGACTTAGGTCCGTATTTCAGCTACGGTTTGTCGGGAACAAAGAAAGCCGACTCCTACATTGCATTCGGCGAGGAGGACGGACAACTGGTGTTTGACCACAACATCAGCAATCAAAAATATTTCAAAGCCGACCCGAAAGACTTCCTTGCCGTCAACCGCTTCGACGCCGGCTTGAAAGTGGGAACGGGTCTGGCGTTTTTCAGCCACTACACAATCAGCGTATATTACCAACGCAGCGTTAAAAACAATGCCAAGGACTTCGACGGAGGTGCCGACTACCGCCTGCGCAACTGCTCTTGGAGCGTAAACATCGGATACAATTTCTGACAACACTCTTTTTTTCAACAAGAAAATTTATCTAAACCGGCACATCCTTTTCGGAATAATTTTCTACCGTTTTTCGTATGATAATTCATAACTTTGCCGATGGAAACAATAAAAATCCATTTCAATGGCTAAGATTTATGAAGATTTGACCAAGTTGGTGGGACACACTCCCCTCGTTGAACTTGGACACGTGGAAAAAGCGGAGAATTTGAAAGCCCGTCTGGTGGCTAAAGTGGAATATTTCAACCCCGGCGGCAGCGTAAAAGACCGTATCGCGCTGGCTATGATCGAGGCGGCTGAGGCCGACGGATCGCTCAAGCCTGGCGCTCAGATTATCGAGCCTACAAGCGGCAACACTGGCATCGGATTGGCATGGGTGGCTTCGGTGAAAGGTTATCGGCTGACACTGACAATGCCCGAGACGATGAGCGACGAGCGCAAAAAGCTGCTGCGCGCCCTCGGTGCAACCCTGGTGCTGACTCCGGGCGCTGACGGAATGAACGGCGCCATCAAGAAAGCCGAGGAGCTGCGCAATGCCAACCCCGGATCGGTGATACTTCAGCAATTTGAGAACGATGCCAACCCCGCAGCGCACCGACGCACAACGGGCGAGGAAATCTGGACGGACACCGACGGAGAGGTCGACATCTTCGTTGCCGGAGTAGGGACAGGCGGCACCGTAAGCGGCGTGGCAGAAGCTCTGAAAGCCCACAAGCCGGAGGTGAAAGCTGTGGCTGTGGAGCCTGAATCGTCGCCGGTGCTGTCGGGCGGCAAGCCGGGCCCTCACAAAATCCAGGGCATCGGCGCCGGTTTCAAACCCAAACTATCACAGCGACCCCATCGACACCGTCATCCCCGTCTCAAACGAAGACGCTTTCAGCGGTGCGCGCCAGTTGGCTAAACAGGAAGGTCTGCTCGTGGGCATATCTTCAGGAGCTGCATTCTCTGCAGCTTTGGAACTCGCCAAGCAGCCCGAAAACGAAGGAAAGACAATCGTAGTGCTGCTCCCCGACACTGGCGAGCGCTATCTGTCGACACCTCTGTTCGTAACCGAATAGCAGCGGACTCAACAACCCACCGCAGAAACAATCAAGCAGGAGACAAGCATATTTTGGTGCTTTTCTCCTGCTTTCGTAAATATAAGGCACGAATAAATATTCACAATACCACAATTACACAACGTGCTTTGTGGAATAATCCCACTTTTTTTACGATTTATTCAAATATTTACATTCAAAAATAGTACTTTTGCAGAAAACATTTATACTATGGAAGATAATTATTACAACCGAATAAGCCACTCTCATTGAACACACGGGAACTGCTCAATAGCCGTCAGAAGTATTGGGCAAAGCCCCAGCAACTGTTAACAAGTGGCGCACAACACCTCTCAATTTGAAATGCTATTCAAAATTTAAGCAATATCATAAGTTTCTGTCCAGAAGTTTGTTATAAAACATAGCATATAAAGTATGACCGAACAAGAACTACAACAATATCTACTTTCTAAATACCCAAAGGAAAATGAAGGGTGCGAATGGAAAGAATTCAAGAACATGAAGAATGATTTCAATGGAAAAGAAAAAGACGATGTCATTTCTTATGTTTCCGCCTTGTCAAATATGGAAGGAGGGCACTTGGTTATTGGCGTTGTTGATCAGACATTGGAGATTGTTGGCACCAACACCTACAACTATGACATACAAAAGGCAAGACTTAGGATGACCGACCTGTGTGCCAATTTGCCATCTGAAGGATTATTTGTCAAAGAGTTTATCACAGATGATTCTCACAAGACTGTTTGGGTGATTCATATACCCAAACACATGAAGCGTCGTCCTGTATACGCACACAGCAAAGCATGGCAGAGACTGGATGATTCTTTGATAGAAATGACAGATTCTCGTCTTAATACCATACTCAACGAACAAGACATAACATACGATTGGACTGCACAAGTCGTCAAGAACGCCACAATAGACGACCTTGACCCCGATGCTATTAAGCTTGCGCGCGAAGGCTACAAGCAACGTTATCCACGGCTTGCAAAGGAATGCGAATCTTGGAATGACAAAGTCTTTCTTGACAAAGCCTGTCTAACAATTGACGGAAAGATAACTAATACCACACTGCTGCTTGTCGGCAAAGAAGAGAAAGCCCATAAACTCAATCACATCGCGCAGATAGTATGGAAATGCGTCCAAGATGGGCAGACCTTTGGCGACATCTACACCATCCCATTCATACGCACCACCAGCGAACTGCTTAACAGAATAAGAAACTATCGTTTTAAAATCTATCCAAAGAACTCACTTATTCCTGCCGAGGTATGGAAGTATGACACGGAGAGTATACTTGAGGGTCTTCACAACTCAATCGCTCATCAGAAATACGAAAGCGGAGCACGAATAATTGTTTCGGAAGACAAAGACAAACTAACTTTCCAGAATGACGGATACTTCTTTGATGGAAACTACAGTCAGTACATTACAGGAGAGAAAACGCCAAAGCACTACCGTAATCCAGCATTGGTAAAGGCTATGGTGAATATAAAAATGATAGACACTCAGGGTTATGGCATTCACAAGATGTTTGTAAGTCAAAAAGAACGCTATCTGCCTATGCCTGATTACGACAAGTCCACCGAAACAGAGGTCGTCTTGACATTACCAGGGACTGTTATTGATGAAAACTACAGCTTGCTTCTGTTAGAAAACAGAGATTTGTCTCTTACTGATGCCGTTTTGTTGGACTCTGTGCAAAAAGGCAAGCGCATTTCGTCAGAAGCTGTAACTATGCTCCGTAAACAAAAGCTAATAGAAGGTCGTTTGCCTCATATTTTCATAGCAAAGGATATAGCACAAGTCACAGACCAAAAAATAGAATACTCTAAACATAAAGGTTTGGATGATAAGAAGTGTGAGGCTCTATTACTTGATTCGTTGAAAGATCACGGATCGTTAACAAAAGATGAAATACGAAGGCTCTTTTGGGATGTTCTATCTGATCAACTGGATGATAAACAAAAAGACACCAAAGTTTACAATATCCTTCGCAAGTTGAAGAAACATGGCAAAATTTCCAATAAAACCAAAGGAAATATTTCTTTTTGGTCGCTCGTAAAATGATAAAATTTACGAGCGTTTACGAACGATTTGCATATAAGCTTCAGGCACTCCATCCGTGCGCACACAAATAAAGCCCTGACAATCAGCACACAATCATCTCTCGCAAAAATATGACAATTTCGTAAGGTTGCGAGCGCTTTACATCAAACTTCAATTGCCATAGGTTTTATTTAATCTGTTCAACTTACCGATGGACAGACATTGATAAAGTCAAAATGAACTGCACCCCAAAGTTTGGCATAAAACTTTTGGAGTGCAGTTCATTACGTCTCTGTTTTCAACGACATTATCGCTTCACAAACTTCATCACATTTTGTCCGGCCTTCACGAAGTAGACTCCTGTAGGCAGACCGCTGACGTCGATGCTTTGGTCTTTGTCGGCTGTCGTGCTGACAACCACTGCTCCTGTAACCGACATCACTGTCACGCCCGACGTCTCTTCCAATCCAAGGATTCTGAACGACTCTGTCGCCGGATTAGGATATACGCGGAGCGAAACGCCCTTGACTGCCGACACCGACGACTCTCCGACACCGATGCGATAGCCCAGCGGCGAGCCGTTAGGCGCAGTCACATACGTTGTGCCCACCTTCTCGGCTGCTACCGACTGCTGCGAAGTGGCGTTCATCTGCATTGTATAGACACCATTCTCGGGGAATGTGACAGGCACCGCTACCGTCGTGCTCTCGCCTGCCTTTATTGTCACGTCAGGAATCTCCACTTCAATATATTTTCCACTCTTCTCACAGTAGAACGACGCCTTGACAATTCCCTTGAAATCAGCTGCCGCAGTGTTGGTCATCGGCACGTTGAGCGTCTGCTGCTCGCCTTTCGGCAGATATTCCGAATTTGGCAGCTGCGCCACGGTTGCTGCTATTTTGGGTATGTTGGCATATTCCGTCGGCAGAATCGTGATTATCTGTCTCTTCGCATCCGGGTTGAGCAAACCGCGCTCGCCGTCGGGAGTGGCGTAGCGCATCGACAGTTCGTAAGCGCCCTCCAACGGATAGAGGCTGTTGGGCACATAGAAATAATATTTATCGTCAGACGGCACCGGCACATCGGCAAACGTGCAGAGGCGCACCTCCTCGCCTGTCTCGACCGACTTTGCATAGACGCTCATATTGACATTGCCATCCATCTTGTTGACCGAATTTCTTGCTGCATTGTTCCACAGCCACACTTTAGAGCCCCAATAATACGTAGTGCTCTTTTCGGAATACAAATCCTTGGAGCTGTCGAGAATCGGATAATCCACCGCCGGCTTCACATCAATTTGGAACTCCTCGGCGTACGTATATTCACTGCTGTTGTCGTTCTTTACCCCGACTTTATATGTCCCGCCAGGCAACATAAAGCCCTTTTCATTCGTTGCACTTATGCAAAACGTCTTCTGCTCCAGAAGGTCGGAATAATATCCGTCAAACGCATATATGCTGCGACCGGCCTCGTAGACAGCTCCTGTCTCCGTGTCGGTAAATGTGAAACCAAGCGCTCTCTTTACGCCGGGAAGACGATGCGAATCGTCCTGTACGGCTACCGTAAGATAAAGCGGAGCCTTGCCTATGAGTTCTGCCGCCGGCTCTATGGAAAGAATTTTTCCCGACTGCACGGAATACTTTCAAGCATCGGAGCCGTGCATGTCCATTCGCCGCCATTTAGATTCATTATTGTGCGCATACCCTCGCGGGCAGGCAGCGCCGTCCACGGCTTCTCCGTGTCGCGCTCCTTGTAATAGAGCGTCAGCTCATAGTCGCCGTCGGCAAATGTCGGGTTTTCCTTGCCGGCAGCGTCGGTCCAGTCTCCGTACTCTTTACCGCTGTTCATATAAGGATAGCAACCCAACTTGTCATATTCGTAATCCTTACGGATATATTTTGTCACGCCGTTCTGCATTAGTCCAATCGTGAACGTATAGCTCTTGTCTGACTCATAGTAGTTGGTCGTGACTGTCCCGTAGCTGTTGCCCTGGTTGAAGCCTATCAGCTTTATGCCCTCCGCATACGGAGCGTCGGCTGCCGTGCGCGGACGCAGCCCCACAAGCATCTGTTGCTGACAATAATAGCCTCGTGTCTCGTCGGGAGCCCTGCAGTAGGTCACGTCGTAATAGCCGTCGGCATCGCCGCTCCATCCCCAGTTGATATGCACATTGTTCTCGGCGTCGATGCCGTCAATCACGAAGGCATGGCCCGAAGCGCCGTTGTATCCGGAATAAAGTATCGGACGTCCGGCCGTAAGCTCTTCCTGTATGACAGTCATCCAAAGCTTTGTGGGCACATATTCGCGCACCCAAATCTCACAATTGTAGTCGTAATAGCGGTTGAAGCCCACGTATGGGATAGCGGCGCTCGTCGCACCCGTCCCCGACCATGTCACATCGTATTTCGCCTTGCACGACACTCCTGCCTCATACATCAGCTGCGCCACGGCGTCGGCCTGTGCGTCGGTATAGGAGCCTGCCTCATAAACATCGAGCATATTGGCCCAGTCGTAACTTATTTTTGTGAAATCAACAGAGATTTCCTTGTTGCCAACACCCTCGTTGACATATTCCAACACATCATAGCCCTTAGAGTTCGACTTGTAGTAGTTAAGAATCTGAGCCATCGCGGTGGCGGTGCAGCCCGTGAGCATAGGATTGCCGTTGTATTTCGGGCATTTGCGGTTGAACGGAGCGCCCTGTCCCCATTTTGTCTTCAGCAACGGAGCCACCGGAGCCACTGTAGGCGTAGGATAAGAGTTGCTGAAATCAGAAGAGGCTGTGGCTGCCTTGTAAGCCACCATCCATTCCTGCAACGCTTCCGGCATATTGTCGAACGACAGCCTGGCATCGGTGGAGTAGCCCATCACCCGCAAATCGTCGCCGTTGGCCGACATAAGCACGAAACCGCCTTGCGGAGCGTTATAGGCATAGAACTCTGCCTTTTTCAGCGATTTGGTCTTTTTCACAGTTTTGTCGGATGTCGACATGACAGCCGCCGTCAGCGAGCCGCCATCGGCGGTCTTCCGCCCATTTTCTGGGAGAGAAACTGTTCTGCCATAGCCGCTGCCTCTTCGGGCAGACTCGCAGCCGACGCGCCAGCCCCTATCGCAAGCGACGCCAACAAGATGTATTGAATCTTTTTCATGCAATTATTGTTTTTTACAATTATTTCGTAAAGGTAATGCAAATTTTTTCAACTTTCACAAGATATTATCGTTTTTATATATAAAAGAACTCTTTTTTTTGCTTTTGAGCCACAAACCACACGCAAAGCGGTAAGCCATAGAGCCGTAGCTTGCAGCCAAGGTCGATTTTTCAATTCGGATGTGAGTTTGCGCAAGCTGCATCTAAGGCTGCCGAAAATCCGCATAACATAGAAAAGCGACCGCTCCGCATACTGTTAGTCAGCACACGGAGCGGTCGTTGTTTTTATCGGCAACCTTCTTGTTACTGCGGAATCTTCAGCGACTGTCCAATCTGGATGTTGTTGCCCTTGATGCCGTTGGCTTTTTTAAGTTTTGAAAGTCCGACACCGTATTTTTCTGCAATCTCTCCAAGCGTCTCGCCTCTCTTCACCTTGTGGGTTTTCTGCTTTTTCTTGCTCGTCTTGTCGGTTTTATCTGTCTTTCTGTCCACTTTCTTGTCGGAGTAGACCTTCAAATTCTGACCTGCGGCAATATTGTTGCCCTTGATGTTGTTCCACTTGCGCAGGTCGTCGACCGTCACGCCATATTTCGTAGCAATCTGCCCGAGCGTCTCACCCCTTTTCACCTTGTGGGTCTGCTCTGCCGCTTCATTGTCGCGGCTGCGCGATGATGTCGACGTTTTACCGTCGGCTTTGAGTTTCAGTTTGTCGCCCACACGGATATTGTCCGACTTCAAGTCGTTCCATTCGCGAAGGTTGGCAACCGAGACACCATATTTATCGGCGATAGCCGACAGATTCTCACCCGACTTCACTGTGTGGACTGCAGGAGCGGCAGGCGTGTCGTTTTTCTTCTTGACAGCCTTCTTGGCATCAACCACAAGCACCTGTCCAGCCATAATGTTGTTCGACTTCAAGTCGTTCCACTCACGGATGTCGGCGATTGTCACGCCATATTGTCCGGCAATCGAAGCCAACGTCTCGCCACGCTGCACCTTGTGACGCTCAGGATTGCGCGGAGCTGTTGTCGTGGTCGTTGTTTCTTTCTTTTTCTTCTCAGGAGCTGCCACTGGAGTTGTTCAGCCACAACGGTTTCCTCTACGTCAACCGTTTCTTCCTCTTCGGTTTCGGGCTGCTCAACACGCACCTTCGTGTAGGTGTTGATTTTCAGCGTCTGTCCGCGTTTCAGCCTGCTGCTGCGCAGACCGTTCCATTTCTTTATCGACGACACCGACACGCCGTATTTGCGCGCCACCATCGAGATTGTCTCGTTGCGTCTCACCTTGTGATACTTCACCACAAGCTTCGTTGTCGTCTCGCCATCGTCGTTGCTGACTGTCGACGGATCGACAGGCGCCACCACATCACGGCGGGCATAGAGCGCAGCATTGTGGGCCACGATGCTGTCCTCGCTGACGATGTAGCTGTAGATTTGCTGCGACGGCAGTGTAAGCGCATACGGACGGATGTCGCCCGGAATCTCATCCTTGCGGTATTGCGGGTTAAGCACGCGGAGCTCCTCCATCGGGATGTTGAGCACCGCCGATATCTGCTCGAAATGCACTCGCTTGTTCACGTGGATTGTGTCGGTAAGAATAGGCCGACGTGCAAGCGATTTTCCGAGGTTGTGGTCCTTGTAATAAGTCATCACATAGTTTGCCGCGATAAACGCAGGCACATATCCGCGCGTTTCCTGCGGCAGATAGAAATATATGTCCCAGAAATCCTTCTTCTTGTCGGCAGTTCCTCCGGCGCGGCGCAAAGCCTTGTTCACATTGCCCGGACCGCAGTTGTAGGAAGCGATGGCAAGCGACCAGTCGCCATAGATGTTGTAAAGTTGCTTAAGGTATTTTGCAGCCATTTCCGATGAGCGGATAGGGTCGCGGCGCTCGTCGATGATGGAGTTCACCTCCAGCCCCAAGCCCTTGGCGGTGGTCAGCATAAACTGCCACAGACCGGTGGCGCCCACGCGCGACACAGCATCTGGATTCAGCGCCGACTCAATCACCGGCAGATATTTCAGTTCCAAAGGGACACCCTCTTTCTCGAGTGCCTGCTCGAAAAACGGCATATAATAGAGGCTCAGCCCGAGCATCTCCTCCACCAGCTGGCGACGGCGCTGCGTGTACATATTGATGTAACTGCGCACCACTCCGTTGTATGGCATCTCAATGACTGTGGGCATCTTCTGTAGCCGTGCGATGAAATCTTTGTCAGACGTAGGCACATCGCTGAGGTTGGCACCCGAACGGTCAACCACTGCGTAGTTCTGAAGATACCAGTTCTTCATCAGTTCCTGAGTGTCGGTCTCAAAACTTTGTGGATAGACGATAGTGCTGTCCTGAATGTTCTCCTTCAGCGAAAGCACGGTAGGCCGGGCGAACGACGTCAACGCCGCGCCGGCAATCAGGCACAATGCCAATATTTGTTTCTTCATCTGTTTCCTTTCCGTTTTAGCGGTTCAACTTTTAAAAAGTGAAAGCACAGCCCACTCCAAAGAAGGTTTCGTGTCGTTCTGCTCAATCGACGGGTAAATGCTCATCGAGAGGTCAGGCGAAATGTCGAAATGCGACAGCGAAGCGTCGACGTAGGCATCAATAATGCAGACGGCATAAAGTCCGACCATACCGATGATACACAAGTCGCGGTTACGGCGATAGAAGTCTTTTTTCGACTTCAGAGCCTTCGTAAGCCACGTTTTGTCGATGTCCTCCTCCTTTGTGGTGGATGGATAGAAATCCATATAACTTTGTGTTCGGATCGCTGTCCATGATGTCTCTATAAGCTTTCGTATAGTCAGAGAGCATCCTGTTGTTCCAAGATGTGGCGTATGCCAGACCGACGTATCCACCCACAACTATCGGCACTTTCCAATAGCGGCGGTTGTAAATCTGCCCCAGACCCGGGCAAAGGACAGAAAGCCACAGCGCGCGGTTGGGGTCGGGATTGAATATGCGCTTCACGCCTATCGGCGATGGCACGGAGTCGGCGGCTGCCACAAGAGTGGAGTCAGCAGCCATGTCAGTGCGGACAAGAGGCTCGGCTATCGACATCGAGTCGACAGCAACCACAGCGTCGGGAATATCCGTCCCATCAACGGGCGCCATCCCTTGACCATCCGGCTGACTTTCATCAGCAAAGATAGGAAATGAGAATGAGAAAGCCAAGCATAGCGCCAATGCTATACTTTTTTTTAATATTTCGTTGCCTGTGAACGCGGCTTTTGACAAAAATTTCAATTTTGTTACTAAATTTTCTAATCCAAGTTACCTTTTACGCGGTCAAAGATAGTAATTAATCTGGCAAGTTCTTCCTCATTCTTGAAAGGAAATGCTATTTTTCCCTTGCCTTGCTTGTCGCAGGAGAACTGCACTTTGGTCTGGAACGCCGACGACAGGTGTTTCTTCAGGCTTTCAAACTCCTTTGAGATGCTTGCCGAAGCCGCCTTCTTCGGCGCTTCTGTCGCCGAGGTCTCGTTGTATTCCTTTGCAAGCTCCTCAACCTGGCGCACCGACAATCCTTTCTTCAGGATTTCGTTGTAAAGGCGCAGTTGCAGTTTCGGGTTCTCCACTGCCAGAAGCGCACGTGCATGACCCATGTCAACGCGGCGGTCGCGCAGACCGAGCTGCACCTCTGCCGGCAGTTTGAGCAGACGCAGGAAGTTGGCTATCGTGGCGCGTTTCTTGCCTATACGCGTCGACAGCTGCTCCTGTGTGAGCCGATATTGGTCGATGAGTTTTTTAAACGTCAGCGCCACCTCTATGGCATTCAGGTCCTCGCGCTGAATGTTTTCGATGAGCGCCATCTCTGTCAGCTCGCTGTCGTTTGCCGTACGGATATATGCCGGCACCGTTGTCAGTCCGGCTTTCTTGGCGGCGCGGTAACGGCGTTCGCCCGAAATTATCTGATATTGGTCTGCTCCGAGTTTGCGCAGCGTGAGCGGCTGTATGATTCCAAGCTCGCGTATCGAAGAGGCAAGCTCTTCAAGCGACTCCTCGTCAAACCATGCACGCGGCTGTTCGGGGTTTGGAGAAATCTGCGACAGTTCAATCTCATTGATAGCCGACGAACCGCTGGTCTGGATGTTGTCCATCGAAATCAGCGAGTCGAGTCCACGGCCGAGTCCCATAAGTTTCTTTGACATAGCGGTTACTGTTTGTTGCGTTTGAGTAATTCTTTGGCGAGCTGCATGTGGCTTGTGGCGCCACGGCTTGTCGAATCATAAAGGATGGCTGGAAGCCCGTGGCTCGGAGCCTCCGACAGACGGGTGTTGCGTGGAATCACAGTGTCAAACACCATATCGCCGAAATGCCCTTTCAGCTCGTCGAAAATCTGGTTGGCGAGGCGCAGACGCGCGTCGTACATCGTCAGAAGGAAGCCCTCGATTTCCAGTTGTGGATTGAGCTTCGATTTGATGATGCGTATCGTGTTGAGCAGTTTGCTGATGCCTTCCAATGCGAAATATTCCGCCTGCACGGGAATTATCACCGAGTCTGACGCCGTGAGCGCGTTGACCGTGATGAGTCCGAGCGACGGAGAGCAGTCGATAATCAGGTAGTCGTAGTTGTCTCTCACCTCTTCGAGCAGTCCCTTGAGCACCCGCTCGCGGTTCTGCTTGTTGATGAGTTCAAGCTCCGCGCCCACAAGGTCGATGCGCGAGCCCACAAGGTCGAGTTTGTCCACACACGTGCTGCATTCGGCGCCGCGCAGAGGATAGCCGTCGACAAGACACTCATAAATCGATGAAGACATTTGTTTCGGATCTACGCCCAGTCCCGACGTGGCATTGGCCTGCGGGTCGGCATCGATGATGAGCACCCGCTTGCCAAGCGTGGCGAGCGAGGCTGCAAGATTGATGGATGTGGTTGTTTTTCCGACGCCACCTTTCTGGTTGGCGATAGCAATAATTTTACCCATAGTCTATTCGTTTTACGAATGCAAAGGAATTACTTTTCATTTCAACGGCAAAACGAAAAACGGAAAAACTGCCGGAATTGTTGATAACTTGGCCTTTTTGTTAATAACTCCATTGTTCCACGCATTATCGGACAAGTTGTTAACAAGTTATGCCATGTGGAACATTTTCTAAACACCGCTAAAAAAAGCAATACGCCCCGCAGCCTGCGGGACGTATTGTCTTTTTTTTCAGTCTGTCAAACCGTGTGCCGACAGTCAGAAAATACAATTATAGATGTAGCGCACGTTGACTCCGTCTTCGCCCGACGGCTCAACGGTGATATACCGTCCACTATTTTCGTCCTGCCCCGCCAGTTTAAAGTTGCGTGTGTCGCCACTGACACCGTCGCTGACGAAGCCAAGACCGGTGATTTTCTTGCACAACTCATCCATAAACTTGTCGCGCTGGTTGGCAAACTGCGGTCCTACCGACACAACCGCTTCCGCCATCATTGGTACAGACGACTTGTTGAACTCATAGCCCACGATGTTCTCGTAGTTGTACCAATATCCATACTCAATCTCCTTAATCGGTGATGTGATGCCGTCGGTAAACGTGATTGAAGCCTCCACGCTACCAAGCATTCCAAGCTGGCGCGTCACGCAGAGCACCGATTGGTAACTGTAGTTGGACGCTTCGCCAGTGATGTCGGTCACTCCCGACGCTATCAGGTCGGCGGCAGTAACACCTGCCTTCACTCCGAAAAAGCTGTCGCCGGTGATTTCCTTAGCCACAAGCGCTGCATTGCCTTCGGCATCGAAATAATTGCTGCGCACAAACATCCGACTCGGATACTTTCCCGACAATGCATAAGACACGGCGTCGTAGGTGTCCTTGGAAATCTCCTTGCCCTCTTTATTGACAAGCGCCCACGTTTTGCCTTCCTTTACCAGCATGTTGCCTGTGCCCATAAGCGGACGGATATCGTCATAATCAAATGGAAGCACTTCTTCGCCTTTGTCGTCAATTATGCCGTATCTTTCCTTTTCGCCATCTTTAAGGCAAGCCACAATAGTTCCGTCCTGACTTATCCAAAGTTCTTCATATTTCGAGCGCACAAGCACTTCTCCGTCGACGTTCATCAAACCCAATTCGCCATCTTTGCAGAAAGCGAACTTGCCGTCGCAAACTATGTAGCCACCATAGCCTTCCTCCATTTTGGCGTTTTTCACAGCCTCGTTGCCTTCCTTGTCGAGCAGCACGATCTTTTCATTCTTCACCACCGGCAAATAGCCTTCTCTGAAATTTGAGTCGTAAAGCTTATACTTTTCTTTCTTAATGGTGAATTTCACCTTGTTGTCCTTGTCGATGAATTTCACAGTCATGTCATCGCCTTTGCCAATGCCCACGGCAGCCAAGCCGTCGGTGAAAAATTCAGCGGCATCATATTTGGGGTTGATAACCACCTTGCCTTTCGTGTCGATATATCCCCACAGGGAATCTCCCTGGCAGAACGGCGCCAGCCCCTCGCTGAAGTTGCCCACCTGCGTCACTGAATTCGGCAGCTGCACCACTTGCTTGCCTTCGCGGTCGATGATACACGGAGCCTTGCCTTCCTTCACAGCCACCGTCACGTCGTTGCCGTTGAAAGGGGCCACATCGACAAGTTTGGAAGCAACCGGCGTTTTCACGTTGTTGATGTTGTAGACTTCCTTGGTGCCGTCTTCAAGCGACAGATAAAGCATCTCGCCGTCGGTCATCACCCCGGATGCCTTGAACTCATCCTTGCAGACCACCTCGCCCGACTTGGCGTCGATGATGCTCCACAGCTCAGAGCCGTCGATTTTCACTGCAACATACTCCACCGGGCGTTCCACGCCACCGCAACTCCATAATGCAGCCGCCGTCGCTACGACAAGCAGCATTTTCCCTAAAAGATTTTTAATCATAGATATTAGTTTTTTGAGTTTTATATTAGATTCGTTTATTTGTTTTTCAGCTAAGTTCCTACAGCATAAGGATGAGCAGCTGCGCGATAATCACGCGCACAAACATGCCCAAAGGATAGACAGTGGCATAGCTCACCGCCGGCGCGTCGCCCTTGATGTTGTCGGAGGCATAAGTGAGCGCCATCGGGTTGGCCATGGCGCCACAAAGCATGCCGCACGTCTCCCCGAAGTTGAATTTGAACCACCGCATCGCCATTATGCCTACGATGATTGTCGGCACAACGGTAAGCACTACTCCGAGCGAAATCCAGGCAAGTCCCTGCGGTCCGACAAGCGTGTCGAAGAAATGTGCGCCGGAGTCAAGGCCGAGACAGGCAAGATACATCGACAAGCCTATGCCGCGGAGCATCAGATTGGCAGAACGCGTGGTGTAGGTGACCATGTGCAGACGCGGTCCGTAGCGGCCCATCAGCAGTCCTGCCACAATCGGTCCGCCGGCAAGTCCGAGACGCACAGGCACGTCGGTCGACGGCAGGCTGATTGGAATCATTCCCAATGCGAGTCCGAGGAAGATGCCCACAAAAATCACCGCAAGGTTCGGCTCATTGAGCGAGCCGGCACGGTTGCCTATAAGTTTCTCGGCATTCTCTATGTCGGAAGCGTTGCCCACCATCGTGAGCCGGTCGCCCATCTGCAACACGAGGTCGGGGGTGGCAAGAAGCATCACGCCGCTGCGTAGCACACGCGACACCGTGACGCCGAACGTGTTGCGCAAACGCAACGAGCCAAGACGCTTGCCGTTGATTTCCGAACGCGACACGATGATGTGGCGCGACACGAACTGACGGTCAAGCTTGTTCCAATTCACGTGGTGGTTCCAGTCGCGGTTCTCGCGTTCTCCGAAAAGGATTGTTAGTGCCTCCACGTCTTTCTCCGTAGTGACAACGAGTATGCGGTCGCCTTCCTCAAGTGTGACACGCGACGTGGGCATTATCAGTTCTTTGGCGCGCCACAGTCGGGAAATGATGAACTGCGACGTCGACGACCGCTGCACATCTCCGATTGCATAGTGGAAGATTGCCGGATTTTTGATTACGAATGTGGCGATAAACGTATGGTCGGAATGATTTGCCTCGCGCTCCTTCAAGTCGCCGGGGCGGGTAAAGAACTTGCGCAGAACGATGATGGCGAAAATCACGCCCACCACACCGAGCGGATAGGTGACGGCACAACCGAGGGCTGCCGTTTCTGCCGGAAGTCCGAGCTGCACAAGCGTCTGCTGGGCAGCGGCAAGCGCGGGGGTATTGGTCGTGGCTCCGCACAGCACGCCTGTCATGTCGCCGATGCCGTATCCAAGTCCGAGGCTCATCGCCACGGCGGTGAGCGTGCCGAGCAGAATCAGCACCAGTCCGGCGAGGTTCATCTTCAGTCCGCCTTGCTGGAACGCGCTGAAGAAACCCGGTCCCACTTGTAGACCGAGGGCGTAGACAAACAACACCAATCCGAAACTTTCTGCATAGTTGAGCATCTGATGGTCGATCGACAAGCCAAGATAACCGGCAAAAATGCCCATAAAAAACACGAATGTGACACCGAGCGAAATACCAGCCACACGAATGCGGCCGAGCGCCAGTCCTGAGAATATGATAAGAGCCATCACGACAACAGCCTGTATTGCCGAATGCTCAAAAAGCACACTGTTTATCCATTCCATGCCACAAAGGTACGACAATTCATCCAATTTGTAATAATTATTTAGACTTGGAGAGCCGCAGACTCCTTAATTATTGTGTGGCGGGCGAACGTTTTGGCGAAAGATTCATCGTTCGGAAGGGCTGCGACCGCGCCAATGAATGCCAGGCATATATAAAAAAATAATCCGACTAATCTCTCGATCCGTCGGATTCCTTAACCTATGATTCACTTATTTGTTGTTGCTTTTTCTTATAACAATAACGCAAAGATTTAGTTCATATTGTATGCTGATAAAAATTTTTTTTATCGGATAGGATGATATTCTACAAACGCCTCCATTGCCTCATAGGATGCAAGGCCAAGACTGCTGTAAAGTTGAGCAGTGGCACGGTTGCGGTCTTCTGCACGCTGCCAGAACAAGCGGTCGTCGTCGCCAAGGAACGGAGCGTTCTCCATCTGCGACTGGTGCTTGAGGATGGTGTTGCGTTTGAAGCGGAGCTGCTCTGGGCTCATAGGAACTGCCATTTCGATGTGGTCGATTTCCCATTCTGCCCATGCGCCGCGGTACATCCAGATGCGGCATTCTTTCATCCATTCTGCGCCATCGTCAAGAAGTTCGTCAATAGCGGCGAGAACAGCGTCGGTGCAGACACGGTGAGTGCCATGAGGGTCGGCAAGGTCGCCAGCCACGAAAATCTGATGAGGCTTGACTGAAGAAATCAAATCTTTCACGATTTTCACGTCGCGCTCAGAGAGGTCGCCCTTCTTGATTGTACCCGTTTCGTAGAACGGCAGGTCAAGGTGGTGTACGTTCTCTGGCTTAACACCCATCCAGTTGCAGGCTGTTTTTGCCTCCGCACGGCGGATGCGGCCCTTGAGCATACGGAGATCGTGAGAGTCAACGTCGCCAGGATGTTTTGCGGCGAGGAACTTCTTGATTTCCTCTGATTTCTGATTATAAAGTTCGGTGTCGAGACCGAATTCTTTCTTGATTTGATCCATAACGAGGATGTAGCGGAACATATCCTCATCACCCACTGCGATGTTGCCCGAAGTTTCGTAAGCCACATGCACATCGTGCTTCTGGTCAACGAGACGCTTCAGCGTGCCGCCCATAGAGATTACGTCGTCGTCTGGGTGCGGGCTGAACACAATCACACGCTTTGGATATGGTTTGGCGCGCTCCGGACGGTCGGTGTCGTCTGCATCGGGCTTGCCGCCTGGCCATCCTGTGATGGTGTGCTGAATGTCGTTAAACACCTTGATGTTCACGTTGTATGCCGAGCCAAACTGTGCTGCCAGTTCGTTCAAGCCATACTCGTTATAGTCGTTGCTTGTAAGTTTCAAAATTGGTTTGCCTGTCTTCTCGCAAAGCCATGCGATGGCGCGGCGGATCATCTTGTTGTTCCAATCGCACGAAGTAACAAGCCATGGGTGGCAGATGCGGGTGAGACGCTCTGCTGCCGACAAGTCGACAACAACTTTGGCGTTGCGGTGCATCTGAAGGAATGACGCTGGCACTGTCTCGGATGCTTTGTCTTCAACGGCTGCTTTCACAATCTTGGCCTGGTTTTCGCCCCATGCCATTGCAAGCACTTTCTTTGCTGCAAGGATGTTGCCGATGCCGAGGGTGATTGCTGTGGCAGGGGCCACCTCAAGGTCGTATGCGCTCAACACGCTGCGACGTATAACGCTGTCGATGAGGGTCATGCGGCATGCTGAAGAGAATTGCGAACCCGGAGCGTTGAAAGCCAAGTTGCCGGCAACACCGATTTCGCAAAGCACGAGGTCAAGACCTCCGCATGCGTCGATTTCTGCCTCATAAGCGCGGCAGCCTTCGTAAAGGTCGGCCTTTTCCACTTCCTGGTTGAATGAGTGCACATTCTCTGGCTTGATGTTGACCTTGCTGAGGAGCAAGTTGTTCAAGCGGTCGAGCGTTGAAGGTGCGCCAGCTTCTGTTGGATAGAACTCAAACAGGTTGAAAACCACAACATCCGCGAAATCAACCTTCTTGTTCTCGTAACGGTTGATGAGCTCCGTATACACCGGAAGCACGCTGTTGCCTGTGCCTAACGCAATAACACATTTGCCCTTCTTTTCGACATTCTTTTTGATTGTCTCAACAACCTCGTCAGCAAGCGATTTCACGCCACCGTCGGCTGTTTCAGAGATTTGGGTAAACACTTTCTCTTCCCGGCACAAAGATGCATATTCAATCTTGTTTTCCGGTGCATAGTATCTCTTTGGAACGAGATCCAGTTTGATTTGTGAACTTAAATTAGTTTTCATTTTTTAAGACCTGTTTTCGGTTGATGCAAAGGTATATGTTCTATCAAAAACAACAAACGTTTTTCATAATGATTAACGTTTAATATCTTATTTTTTGGTTTATGCCGGTTATTTTACCGCACAAAAGTAGTGATATTCTGCGTAATCTCAAAAATAATGCCTACTTTTGTGCAAAAATTCTAACATAAATTTTAAAGATATGCGTCTAATTATCGAACCTGATTATGCAAAGGTATCTGAATGGGCTGCCAACTATGTTGCTTCACGCATCAACGAGGCCAACCCTACTGCCGAGAAACCTTTTGTTTTGGGATGCCCTACAGGCAGCTCTCCACTCGGAATGTACAAACACTTGATTGAGCTCAACAAGGCTGGAAAAGTGTCGTTTGAACATGTTGTAACTTTCAACATGGACGAGTACTGCGGTCTGCCGGAAGAACACCCGGAAAGCTACCATTCTTTCATGTGGAACAACTTCTTCAGCCACATCAACATCAAGAAAGAGAACGTAAACATCCTCAACGGCAATGCCGAAGACCCCGACGCTGAATGCCGTCGCTACGAGGAGAAGATTGCCAGCTACGGCGGCATCGACCTGTTCCTCGGCGGCGTTGGTCCTGACGGACACATCGCATTCAACGAACCGGGATCATCCCTCTCTTCTCGCACTCGCCAGAAAACGTTGACTCTCGACACGAAGATTGCAAACTCCCGCTTCTTCGACGGCGACATCAACAAGGTGCCTTCAACTGCTTTGACTGTAGGTGTCGGCACTGTCACTTCTGCCAAGAGCGTGCTCCTCATCGTTAACGGATACAACAAGGCCCGCGCATTGCAGCAGGGCGTTGAAGGTGCGGTTTCACAAATGTGGACAATCTCTGCTCTCCAGCTCCACCAGAAGGCTATCATCGTTGCCGACGAGTCTGCAACAATGGAATTGAAGGTGGGCACATACCGCTACTTCAAGGATATCGAAGGCAAGAACCTCGATCCTGCATCTTTGTTGAAATAACAAACCACAGCATCACCCCCAAAGCGGACACCATCTCGGCGTCCGCTTTTTTTGTCTGAAAATTTTCCATTTCGTTCAGTCCGCACGAGCAAACGTCTGACTTTTCAGCCACAAAACACACAATGCAACAGCATCACAGACATTTACATTTACCGTGCCGTCAAAAAAAACCAACCTTTCTATTGCTATTTTGAATGCCAATCATTAAATTTGTAGTCTACTAACGTAAGAACCATAGCCATGGAAGAATTTACATTTCTATCAAATTGGTTGTTGTGGCTAATTGCCGCAGCCATTCTTGTGATTGTCGAACTACTTACAAACACTTTCGCTGCATTCTGCCTTGTGGGCGGATGCGCACTGGCTCTCGCCACGTCGCTTATCGGTTTCGGCATCGAGGCGCAGCTGACTGCCGCAGCCATAGGCTCCGTGCTGTCGTTCATCGCCTTCAAGCCGTTGATAAAACGCCAGGCGGAGGCGCGCAAGCACCGCGACTGTCTCAGCAACATGGATGCCTTGATAGGCAGGACAACGACGGTGACCGAAGCAATCGGCGGCAATACCCCCGGACGTGTACGCATCGACGGCGACAACTGGCAGGCTGTCAGCGCCGACGCGTCGCCAATCGACGTCGGGACAAAGGTGCGTGTGACTGGCTACGACAGCATCATTCTCACCGTGGAGCGCGAAGAGGAATAACTTCTTAATCTTTATTTATATGGAATCATTGATTTTTCTCGGACTCGCCATTTTAATTGTGGTGATTCTCGTAATGGCTGGCGTAAAAGTCGTGCCTCAATCGGAAACGCGCGTAATCGAACGCCTCGGACGCTTCCACAGCGTGTTGCCTCCAGGACTCAACATCATCTGGCCTTTCATCGACAAGCCTAAAACAATCTACACCCGGCGTGTGGAGACGGGACTCGGCGGACGCACCATAGTGCGCATGACTGCCACTTCTTCTATCGACTTGCGCGAACAGGTCTACGACTTTCCTTCGCAACAGGTAATCACGAAGGACAACGTAACAACCGAAATCAACGCGCTGCTATATTTTCAGGTTGTCGACCCTAAAAAATCAGTATACGAAATCGACAATCTGCCGAACGCTATTGAAACTGACGCAGACGTCGCTCCGAAACGTAATCGGCGAACTCGAGCTCGACGAGACCCTGACTTCGCGCGACACCATAAACTCACGCCTTCAGGCAATCCTCGACGAGGCTACAAACAAATGGGGCGTGAAGGTGAACCGCGTTGAGCTGCAGGACATCACTCCTCCGGGAAGCGTGCGGGAGGCGATGGAGAAGCAGATGCAGGCTGAACGCAACAGACGTGCGGAAATTCTTAAAGCCGAGGGCGAGAAGAAGTCGCTCATCCTCCGTTCCGAAGGTGAGCGCGAGTCGCGCATCAACCAGGCGGAGGCGGCAAAGCAGTCGGAGATCCTTAAAGCTGAGGGCGAATCGCGCGCCAAGATACTGCAGGCTGAAGGCGAGGCGGAGGCTATACGCCGCGTAGCCGACGCCATCAAGGAAACGAAGACCGACCCTGCGACATATATGCTCGCCGTGAAGTATATCGAGACGCTCGAGAAGATGGTCAACGGTAAGGACGGAAAGACGGTCTACATTCCTTACGAGGCTTCGGGCATCCTGTCGTCTATCGGCTCGATAAGAGATATGTTCCAGAAATAGTGTCCCTACGCGACAAAACAACAGGTTTCCCGCCGCAGGTCGTTGCGGCGGGAAACTTTTTTATCCGCACAGCATCAGCTCAGATGCATATTTTTTTGTAATTTTGTATAAAAACAGACATATAAAATGGAAGATACCAAAACCGCTAAAGAAGAATTTCTGGAATTGCTGCGCTCCACCGGCCGCGAAGGCGTGGAAGGCGTGAT
Organism: Bacteroidales bacterium; assembly: GCA_022009815.1. GTDB lineage: Bacteria > Bacteroidota > Bacteroidia > Bacteroidales > Muribaculaceae > Limisoma. The sequence continues at coordinate 1,435,447 of CP091725.1, read as the reverse complement.
TGAAGACCTGGAGGAGCAAGGCTTCTTCACCGCACCGGCGTCGGCTGGTCACCACTTGAACACTGAGGGCGGGCTTGTGGAGCATTCGCTCAACACCGCCAAGGCGGCGCTTGCCGTATGGGAAGGGATGAAGCAATTAGACGCCTCGCTGGAAACCGAGGTGACGCGCGACAGCGTAATCATAGCATCTTTGCTCCACGACGTGTGCAAAAGCGACATTTACTTCCGTAGCATCAAGAAGCGCAAACCGCCTCGGACAGTGGGAAGACTGCGAAGGCTACAAGGTGAGCTACAAGAACTTTCCTATGGGACACGGCGAGAAATCGGTGATTCTCGTTCTGCTCAGCGGACTGGAACTTACCGATGCCGAGATGCTCGCCATGCGTTGGCACATGGGCGCATGGGGCGTCAACATGACAAGTTTTGAGGATATGCGCAACTACGACGCCGCAAAGACGCTGTATCCTTTGGTGTCAATCGTGCAAGCCGGCGACAGCCTTGCCGCCTCGATTCTGGAGCGCAAAGGTGCCGACCTCGACGAGCTGTAGGGCATCAAGGGGTTTCCTCGCGTCTATTTCTTGCGGAAACAACGGTCGATGATGAGCGCGAGAGCGCCATCACCGGTCACGTTGCATGCCGTGCCGAAGCTGTCCATAGCGATATACAGGGCTATCATAAGTGCCTGGGCGTTTTGGTCGAAGCCGAGCATCGACGACAGAATGCCCAGCGCCGCCATTATCGCTCCGCCGGGCACTCCCGGAGCGGCCACCATTGTCACGCCAAGCATAAAGATGAAACCTGCAAACATCTGAAAATCGTACGGAATGCCTTGCATCATCATCAACGCCAGCGCGCACGCAACGATTTTCAGCGTGCTGCCCGACAAATGTATCGTGGCGCACAACGGCACCACAAATCCTGCCACACCCTCATCCACGCCGTTGGCAATAGTCTGGCGCAGCGTCACAGGGATGGTCGCTGCCGACGACGATGTGCCGAGCGCCGTGAAGTATGCCGGCAGCATATTGCGCAACAGGCGGAAAGGATTCTTCCTCGCCACAAGTCCGGCGACGCTGAATTGAAAGATGAGAAGGAAAATGTGAAGTATGAAAATCACAACTATCACCTTCATAAACGCCGACAACACATGCACCACCTGGCCGGAATGCGTCATATTCATAAAAATGCCGAAAATATACAACGGCAGCAGCGGCAAGATTACAGCCTGTATGGTTTTAACGATTATATCCTTCAAGTCTACAAACGCGTCGCGCAGCGCTGTGGATTTCAGATGTGCGAGTCCAAGTCCCACGGTGAAGGCCATCACAAGCGCAGTCATAATGTTCAACGGCTCGGGGATGGCGACCGTGAAAAACGGCTCTATGCCATGCGCCTCGCTTATCTGTTCTATCGAGATGTTTTTGGTGATCAGATGCGGAAACACCACATCACCCACCCCGAACGACAGGAATCCAGACAGCACCGTGGCGACATACGCCAGCAGCGTTGTTGCCACAAGCATCTTGCCCGCGCCCTTGCCGATATCGGCGATGGCTGGCGTGACAAGACCTACGATAATCAGAGGTATAATAAATCCGAGAAACTGACTGAACAGCCCGTTGAACGTGACAAACAGACGCACTACCACTTCCGGCATTATAAATCCTGCGCCGATACCAAGCACAATCGCTATGATAATTCGAGGCAACAGCCCAATTCTAAATTTCTTCATCACACAATTTTTCTGCAAAGATAGTGCAAGGTGAGCGAAAAACATTCAAGCTTGCTTGACAATGTTTTGCCGAACCGAAGCCTATTTTATTCAAAGATAGTGCAAGGTGAGTGAAAAACATTCAAGCTTGCTTGACAATGTTTTGCCGAACCGCAGCCTATCTTTGAATAAGACAGTGCAAAATCTGACCGCGTGAGCGCCGCCGCTGATGCCAGACCGTAACAGCCATCATTCAACAATCCGGTCTCCTTGATGCAGAATTGACACATTTTGCAACTTGCCGTCACGCACCACCCATTTTTGCTTGTACGCATTGGAGAATTTGCCAATGCCTGCTGTGACAAAAAGCCAATCAACGGGGAAGCTATACACAAAGCCATCAATATCCACAGCGAAACCTGAACCGTAACAGCAAGCGCGACAACAAGCGCGTGAAGAGCCACTATGCCCACAACTGTCATGACAACACCATACAGACGCGTCCGGAAACCGTTGATGAGCATCGGAATCCCATAGCAAACCACAATCGCAGGCCATACGCTCCCTGCAAGATGCAACGATAACAATATCATTGGCCACTGCGCCAGATAGCCCACCACGATAGGCCACACCGAAAACGAGCCTTTGGCAAACGTTGTAACGCTGAAAAAATAGCAGAAGGCCAACGCCACAAAGACCAATATGGATATGGAGACGACAAATGGCAGGGCGGACAGGAGCAGAAACCGGGTGCGGAGGCAGCCCACACCGCCGCAACCATAAGCAAAAGAGCCACGATGGGAAGAATCGGGCTATAGACGGCACGCATGGCGGATGAATGCAAACCAATGTGCGACAGGTTGAGCCAGTCCGTCAACCGGGAACGCGGACGGAAATTGTCGGCGGCGAAGATGTCGGTTGCGGATTCCGGATTCTGGTCGGAGAATTTCAGCCAACGGGCCTCGGCAAGATAGTGCTTGCCGTCGTATTCAATCACGGCTTTTATCTGCCTCACATCAAGCGTGTCACCGGCCTGCTTGAGATGCGAGGCTTCCTGTCCGTCGGTTCCGGCAACCTTGCGTCCCACCACATTCACGAGCGTGCCGTTGCGCAGATAGAGCACGGTGCGGGTGCCGTCAAATTCCGTTGGCTTGTCTGTTGCGACAGCTTTTATTTCAGAGCTTACAAGGCAGTCCACCTCATAGCGTTGAGCCTGTGTCAACGTTATTGTGCATAAGCAGAAAAGCAGTGTCAGGTATCTAAAAAATCCCATATATCGTTAATTGTTTTAGGTTTACAAATTTCGTGCAAATAGTCTGTTTTTAAGCGGTTTTTACAAAGGTAACGAATGATGGGTTATTTACAAAGGAAAAAAGGGAATCCCTGATGAATATTATTTCAACCTTGTTTGTTTTGCTCTTGCATAAAACCGGCGGCGCCTCGGAAAAATTGAAGTAAACTTCATTTTCCTCTCGGCTTGCACTATCTTTTCATAAAATAGGCGGCGCCTCGGGAAAGAAATTCGAGCAAGCTCTTTTCTTTCCTCTCGGCTTGCACTATCTTTGCAAAAAACAAACAACATCTACGGCAATGGAGACAATGAAACGTACTGCTGAACTTGACCGCCTGTCGTTCACGATATTGGCTATCGAGGCTTCCGCTAAAAAATTAGGTATAACACCTGCCGAAATGAGACGGAGGCTTGAACGGGCTGGTCTTATAAAAAATCTCATCGTGGACTGCTACGACACGCTGCACACCGAGAGCCGCGAGGCGGTTGCCAACGATGTTGTCGAGGCTTTGAAAAATTGGGAAAGGAGGCGGAATGGATAAATCAATTCTCTACCACGGATCGACTGTCGTGGGCTGGCTACGACATCGTGGAGGGTGGCGTCGCCGACGACCGTGTGATTGACGCTATCGAAGCGTTTATCAATGGTTATGCTACTGTGGAAACGACTTTGAGCCTTTTGATTTACCACAAACCTAACTTCCAAATATGCATCTTGAACCAAGACATTGCTGACAAGCATCTGACATTTAAATCTCATAAAATCATTTAGCTTATGAAGGACTTTCTTTTGTGGAACAAAATAGCAAGAATCGTCAAGCAGCTTGCCGACACGCTCAACATCTCAAACGAACGTGCACTGGAGTTGTTTTACGATTCCGAAACCAGCCGTATGCTCCATGATGAGAAATACGGGCTTCACTTGATGAGTGACACATATATCATCAACGACTTGATTGCTGAACTGCGCAACAAACAATAACGACTGCTTTTTCTGAAGCGCACTGCGCTGAATGCCGGAGAAAACATAACATAGCCTGCGCCTCGGATGTGCAAAATCAAACAAGTTTGTTTTGCTCTTCTCTCGGCTTGCACTATCTTTTCATAAGATAGGCTACGCCTCGGACGAGCAAATTCAAACAAGTTTGTTTTGCTCTTCTCTCGGCTTGCACTATCTTTTCATAAGATAGGCTACGCCTCGGACGAGCAAATTCAAACAAGTTTGTTTTGCTCTTCTCTCGGCTTGCACTATCTTTGTACTCAAATGATAGACAATACAACTTTTGACAATAAGAAGGTGGCATTCCACACGTTGGGATGCAAACTTAACTTTGCCGAGACTTCTACCATCGGCAAGCTTCTCGCCGACCGTGGTGCACAACCTGTGCAGGCGGGCGAGACGCCCGACATTTGCGTGGTCAACACTTGCTCGGTGACGGAATTGGCTAACAAGAAATGCCGACAGGAAATCCGAAAACTGTCGCGCCGATACCCGGATGCCGTGATGGTGGTGACGGGATGCTATGCCCAACTGAACAGCGAGGAGGTGGCCGACATCGAAGGCGTCGACATCGTGGTGGGAAACGACCAAAAGGAAGAAATAGCCGACTTTGTCGACCGCTGGTATGCCGACCATGAGCCGACGGTGAAAGTGACTGCGCTGAAAGACATCCGGCAGTTTATCCCTTCGTGCTCGCGAGGCGACCGCACCAGGTTTTTCCTTAAGGTGCAGGACGGCTGCAACTATTATTGCAGCTATTGCACTATCCCCCGTGCCCGCGGACGCAGCCGCAGCGGACGGATTGCCGACCTTGCCGAACAGGCTCGTCGGGCTGCCGCCGACGGTGGCAAGGAGATTGTAATCACGGGAGTAAACATCGGCGACTTCGGATATGACACGGGCGAACGTTTCATCGACCTGCTGCGCTGCCTCGACTCTGTGGAGGGCATCGAGCGCTATCGAATATCTTCGATTGAGCCCGACTTGCTGACCGACGATGTCATTGAATTTTGCGCCGGTTCAAAGCATTTCATGCCGCATTTCCACATCCCTTTGCAGTCGGGAAGCGACGAGATGCTGAAACTGATGCGCCGCCACTACGACCGTCAGCTGTTTGCCGATAAGGTGGCTGCAATTAAACGCCTTATCCCTGACGCTTTCATCGGAGTGGACCTTATTACGGGTATGCGCGGCGAAACTCCTGAGATTTTTGAGGATTCGCGTTCGTTTGTCGACAGTCTCGACATCACTCGCCTGCACGTGTTCTCCTACTCCGAACGTCCCGACACGATGGCGCTGAAATCCCATACGTCGTGGACCAGCACACCAAGCATTTGCGCACTCGGCGCATGATGGCGCTGTCTGACCGCAAACTGGCGGCATTCACAAAAAAATATCTCGGCACGGTGCGTCCGGTGCTGTTTGAACACGCTGTCGACGACGACGGACTGATGAAAGGTTTCACCGACAACTACCTGCGTGTGGCGGTGCCTGCCGACCAGCGACTGAGCAACACTATCGTAAACGTACGCCTTGTGGAGCCTCTCGGACATGACGACCTTATAAAAGCTGAAATCGTATGAGCACGACACTGCAACGCATAGCATATTCGCCTCTTTGGCTGTTGCTCCACTCCGTGGCGCTGCTGCCGTTCGGCGCACTCTATGCGCTGTCCGACGCGCTGGCATGGGTGGCTGCGTCTGTGGTGCGCTACCGCCGGAGGCTGGTCGAAGCCAATATTGCCGCGGCATTCCCCGACAAGACAGAGGCGGAACGTCGCGACATCGTGAAGCGCTTCTACCGCAACTTCACCGACGTGTTTGTCGAAACGATAAAGCTGCTCCACATCAGCGACGACGAGATGCGACGACGCATGGTGTTTGAAGACATTGAGCACGTGGAACGCATCGCCAAAGACGGACGGTCGATAGGCTTGTATTGCTCGCATTTCGGCAACTGGGAATGGATCACGTCGATAACGCTGTGGGTATACCGCGCCGACAATGTTGAGTATTCACAGGTCTACCGCCCGTTGCGCAACAAGTGGTTCGATCGATTCTGGTTCAATCTGCGCAAACGTTTCCACTCTACTTCTATCCCGAAAAACGGTGTGCTGCGCGCTTTGCTGCAGGCTCGCCACAACGGCGGAGTATTTGTCACCGGATTCATCTCCGACCAGAAGCCAAGCCATAACGACGGGCACCACAGCATACGTTTCCTCAACCAAGACACTCCGTTTATCTCCGGCACGGAGATGCTGCTGCGTAAACTAAAGGCGGCGGCTATGTATGCCGACGTTGAGCGCACCAGCCGCGGACACTACCGCGCAAGGATTGTGCCTATCGCCGACAATGTGGCGGAGACCGACGAGAATTTCGTGACCGACCGCTACGCCCTTCTGCTCGAACAAACAATACTGCGCCAACCGGATGCATGGCTGTGGTCGCACAACCGCTGGCGCCGCAAACTGAATAAAAAATGAAACCCGTAGGAATAATCATACTCAATTGGAACGGTGCGGCGCTGCTGCGCCGTTACCTGCCGTCGGTGGTGGCTGCCAACAGCAACGACATTGCCGACGTAGTGGTGGTCGACAACGGCAGCACCGACGAGTCGCTAAGCGTGTTGAAACAGGAATTTCCCGACGTGCGCACTCTTTGCTTCGACAAAAACTACGGATATGCCGAAGGCTACAACCGTGCAATCCGCGAACTGGGCTACCGCTACAGCGTGCTGCTCAACAGCGATGTTGCCGCGACACCGGAATGGATACGTCCGCTATACGAATATATGGAGGCACACCCGGAAGTGGCTGCGTGCCAGCCTAAGATTCTGAGCGACGCCGACCACTCGAAATTTGAATATGCTGGTGCGTCGGGGGGATTCATCGACAAGCATGGATATCCTTTCTGCCGCGGACGAATATTCGACACCGTGGAGACCGACAACGGACAATACAACGACATCACCGACATTTTCTGGGCTACTGGTGCCGCAATGACGGTGCGCACGGAGGAATATCTCGCCGCTGGTGGTCTCGACAAGGATTTCTTCGCCCACATGGAGGAAATCGACCTGTGCTGGCGTCTGCACCAGCGCGGACAGGCGATACGGGTCATTCCGCAGAGCGTGGTGTTCCATCTTGGCGGCGGCAGCCTGCCGGCGTCAAACCCGAAGAAAACCTACCTCAACTTCCGCAACAATCTGTTTCTGCTCTACAAGAATCTGCCGCCGCGCGAAGGCCGACGGATGCTCTTGATTAGACGGCTGTATGACACACTAGCGTTCTTCGTCTTTTTGGCGAAGATGGATTTTGCAAACGCTCGTGCAATCCTGCGCGCGCACAACGACTACCGCCACCAGAAAAGCCGATACGACAACGTGAGGCCGCAGCGCAGCATAATGGGCGACTTCCCTTGCTGCCACCGCAATATCATCCTCGACTACAACCTGCGCCGTATACGCCATTACAGCGACTTGGTTTGACATTGTTGAACAAACAAATAAATGCGCGTCAAACTCCGGGATGTGCCGGCGCTTGACGCGCATCTCTTCTATCGGTTGTACTTATCAGGCTATCTTATAATCACCTTCTTTCGGTTCACGATATACACGCCCGGCTCGAGCGGCTCCGTGCAACGGCGGCCGTTGAGGTCGTAGATCACGCGTTCTCCCGGTGTCTCAGAATCCTCAAAGATGCTTTCAACACCTGTCACAACCGTGGTCGGAGTCACCTTCATTCCGTAAATCTTGAGGCAGTCTGCGGCTGCCGACACCTCACGCGTCTTTTTCTTTCCCGCAGCCGTATCCACAGCGTAGATATACAGATATTCCGGTGTGTTGTTATCGTAGTTTACCACAACGGTGTTTTCCGAGCTTTGCGTATAATACGCAGGCTCGTCATTGCCCTTTCTCACGGCAAGAACCATAGTGCCTACCGTCTCGCAGGTAATCTCAACGGTTCCTGTTCCGCCGACAACCACAATCATTCCATTGAACCATTCGAAATTGTCGCCTTCCGACGGTGTCGCCGGAGAGTCATTGCCGACAAACGCGTCTTCCGACATCGGTGTGTTGACCACAACGCATTTTCCTGCAGTGTCGTAGCCGTTGCCGCTGTCGGCCGGGAGGTTGTAGTACACGTTGTTGACCACAACGTTTTCCACCGTCAAGGCATTGCCGTCGCTGTCGGTGAGGTCGTTGCCGAAGTCAGTTGTCTGCTCTTTCTCAATCTGCGGCACATTGGGTGCGTATACATACTCGACCACTGCCGTTTCACTCTGTTCCTTGCCGTCGACAACGTAAGCGTATACCGTCGACGTTTCTTCAATAAGGATGCCCTTGCCGTAATACGGCTGCTCCTTTATGAGGCTTGGGTCGCTTATGCCCGCCGGAACGACTTTATAAATCACCGTTCCACGTTCGTTCTTCTTTCCGTCTACGTTGGGGTTGTAGATGTAAAGCTCAAACGGCTCGGCAAATGTTGTGGCGCGATGCGAGAACATCGGGCTTTGGAGTCCATTGTCGACATAACGGATAACCACATGGGTGGCCACCGCCTTGGTGCTGGGGTCAAACACCGTGCCACCAGAACCCGTATAACTGAAATATCCGCCTTCCGGCTCTACAATCTCCAAGCCGTCTTCAAGCATCAAGTCCGACACATTTTCCATAGCGGCATTGCTGCCGTTGAGGTTAAGCACGGTATTCTTGCCGCGCACGGTCAGATAGCCATCGTCGTGGCCCGACTTCATGACTATGCCATCACGCGCGCCGTTGACAACAACCGTACAGTTTTCGATTGTCACATCGGCAAGATATGCATAGATGCCCATACCTTTGTCGGAGATGTTGAAAGTCAGCACTTCCGAGCCGGTCGTGCCGCGGACAATCAGGTTGCCGCCCTTGCCGCCGATGCCCGGACCTTGTGTACCCATCGTGATGCCGTAGGCTTCGGCTGCGATAGTAGAGTTGCCCACCAGTTCAACAATCAGCGTCCCGTCCATAGCGTTGATGCCTGTGTTGTATTTATTGTCGGCGGCGTTGATGTCGGCATAGCTCAACGTCAGCACGCCGGCGTCCTTTGTCTCCCTATACGCAACACTCTTGCCGAACTTTGCAGCAAACGCTTTGTCTTTGACGTTCATTCCGCAGAATGTCACAAGACTGCAAGGGCTGTTGGTTTTCTTCTCGACATAATAATGCTGATGCGCCTCGGGCGAGCATTTGTCGCCGTCCTCGGCGATTGCATAGATGTCGATGTTGCCTATTTCCGAAATAGTGATCGGTCCGGTATATTCCGAAATCTCCTTAAACATTTTCCAATCCTTCATGATGTAGTATCTCACCACGGCTCCCTCGTTGCTGTTGTTGATGGTCACCGTGAATTCGCCCTCCTGCATCTCTTCCGTCGGGGTGATTTCCAGGGCGGCAAGCGTTTGCTCGCCGACGCCCACAACCACAGTGCCTTTCGTGAAGAAATCGCGCCAATAGTCTGCTTCGTAGTATGCGTCCTTGCTGCCGAAAGGAATCCTCAGCTTGCTGTATGTCGTGTTTGCAAACTGCTCGGAGAGCGGTATAGGAGTAGGATTATGGCAGATTATTTCCAAAATCTTATTTCCTGAATAAGAGCTGCAGTAGAAAGCGTTCCCGCTGATGCTTTCCACCGACTGCGGAATCACCAGTTTTGTAAGGTCGTTGCAATACTGGAACGCTTTTTTGCCCACCGTCTTCAGCCCGTCGGGAAGAATCACTTCCGAAATTCCGGTGCTCCAGAATGCATATTCTCCGATTTCGGTGAGCGACGACGGCATATTCACCTTCTTTATATCTGTAAGATAGTTGAACGCTTCTTTGCCTACTTTTCTTATCGTTTCAGGCAAAACCACCTCGCTGATATTCTGCAATGTGTATGTTATATTGTTGAGCCTATAATAGAATGCATTGTCAGCAATCTCTACAACGGGCTTTCCATTGTGGGTTTCAGGCACGACAAGCTTACCGTCGGGATATGCGTTTCTAAACAGCTCGCCATAATCAACGCCTGTTGTCGGGTCTTTGACATAATCAAAGAGATTGTAGGTTGCGGAATAGCCGCCCTCAACCTCGGTGTACTTAAACGCTTCCGGGAGTTTGTATTTTTTGAATCGCTGCCACATGTAGTTGGAATAATAGGCCTTCGCATCGGGGCAGTAGACAGTAGCGTTTTCATAGGCAAATTTGTCAAAAGGAGGATTGTTGATAAGTCCTTCCGACACAATCTGTTTTGGCGGTGTTGCCGCTTCTATATGAAGCTCCTCAAGAGCCGTGCCATAGACAGACCCTGTCTCTATCTCAGTAATAGCATCGCCTATGTAGAGCCTCTTCAGGTTTGTGCAGCCATCAAACATGTAACGGTCTATTTTCTTCAATTTCTTTGGCAGACGGATTTCCTCAAGCGCCGTGCAACCGCTGAACATATACCAAGCATCATAGAGGTTTTCAATGTCGTCGTGGAAAACAAACGACGTGAGTTTTGGACAGTCGGCAAATGCAAGGTTTCCATAGATGGTCATTTTATGGGTAATCGTTACCGACTCCAGGCAATGGCTATGAGTGAACGACTCGACCATAAGCTCCAACGACGCCGGCGTTGTAAACGTCTCTATGCCACTATAAGAAAACGCCCCATTCAAAATTGTTTTCACCTTCGACATGTCGGGATAATTCTTCAATTTCTCGCAACTGTTGAACGCATTCTTGCCGATTTCAGTGACAGAGGCATTCCACACCACCTCTTCAAGATTCTTGCACCCGAGGAACGTGCTGGCTGGGATTTTCAGATATGCAGCCGGCGCCGACATGCCGGCGCCGCCTTCCCACACAACGGCTCTCCTCAACGATGTGCATCCTATGAACATTCCGTCGCCGAATGTGGTCAACGACTTTGGCAAAGCCACCTCTGTCAACGACGTACAGTAGGAAAGACATCCTTGAAGATCGGTGACGGACTCTGGAAACACGATGCTCTCCAATCCTTCACAAGACTCAAACGCACTCGATCCGATGCTTGTCAATGTTGTGGGCAATTCTATGTTTTTCAACGCGACACACCCTCGAAATGCCTCCGAGAGAATCTCTGTCAATCCTCCGCGGGCAATCTTGACATTGGTCAGATTGGAGTTGCCATAGAAGCTTCCCCTGCCTATTGTCCGCACCGATGATGGAATGTCGATGCTCGAAACCTTAGGGAAGCCGACCCTGTTCGACATCCGGTCATACACTCCGATGTGGCGCACCGGCAGATTTTCAATCTTCGATGGGATGTTGACATGTCCTGTATAATCCAGTGTGCCGTCTGTCAGTCCTATGACAATCGCACGCTTCTCCTCGCCTTCCGGTGGATTCTTAATAGCGATATACTTCAATGAATAGCCGTCGCCATTGTAGACATTGTCTTCGGCTTTCACCGGTCTGGCGACAAACAATGCCAGTAGGGTCGCAACGACCAACAGCCATCGCGCCTGTTTGTGGTTGTAATTCTTTTTCATATAGTTTTTTGTTGGTTATGTTTTAGGTTATGTTTTAGGTTCTATCCAGGATTCATTCAAGTCTATATCCCTTCAAAATGCAAATCTACACACAATTAGCAGGTTAATTGTTGTAAAATTCTTACAAATTTGCCTGCGTCATTTGTATTTTTCAAGCAGGCGCACCCAGTCCTCGCTTTCCTCTATCCGTTTGCTTGCGGAATGCCAACGGGCCGTACCCGCTCCATTTCTTGAATGCCTTCGAGAACGGGCTTGTCTCGTCGAAGCCGCACTTGAATGCCACATCCTTTACCTTTGCGTCGGGATATTCCGACAGCAGCCGCTCTGCCTCGCGCATCTGTATGCTCGTGATAAACTGTTTCGGCGTATATCCGGTGCAGATATACAACCGCCGGCGGAAGGTTTGCTCCGACAGCCCAAGTCTTTCCGCTATGCCCACCACATCGTAACGATGCGACGGGATGGCATCCGCGACAATCTTGGCAACAAGGTCGACAAATTCCCTGCGTGTCCGCAAAACGTGTTCCGGCAACGGCTCCCTTCCAGAAGTTGCCGATGGCTGGTGTGCATTAGTGTCTTTCTCCATACGATCATATTGTTTGTTGTCCGGCTACAAATTTACAACCGTATGTGTTTCAGAGACTTGTAAATATCTTACATTCTTTTGTAAATACTTTTCAACCCTTGAAAAAAGCGTGTTCAGGCACGTTTCTGGCGAAACTGTGTGGGCGAGCAGGAATATGCCTTCTTGAATGCGTGGGAGAACGCGCTGGCATCGTCAAAGCCGCATGCGCGAGCCACCTCGGCAACAGGCACCGTCGTGTCTGACGCAAGCAGGCGCGCCGCCATTTCCATCTGTATCGCCGTCACAAACGTTTTGGGCTGCTTCCCTGTCTCTGCCACAAAACGCCGGCGGAAGGTCTGCTCTCCGAGATTCAGCCGCGAGGCAATGGCGGAGACACTGATGTCATCTCCGCTTGCCAGTCCTTGCCGCACCACGTCGACAACCATGCGCTCAAACGAATTTTCTGCCGCTTCAGTCGGCGCTTTCCGGTTCGGGCGTGCCGTAGAGGCTTTCCACATCGCGAATCAGCGCGAGCATCTCGGCACGATAGCGGCGCATCCTTCTCCGATGGATTGCGACGGCAGCCAGCACCACTACAGCCAGCACGCAGACGCCAACCACGATGTCGCGGTGACGGGCACTGTGAATCTGCTCCACCTCCTCGCGCAGACGGTCGGTGTCAAACTCTGTCTTGTAGCGTGCCAAAGCGTCGGCGGTGGCGGTGGAATACAGTGAGTCGCGCAGCGCATTGAAATGCTCCAGCTCTATCCGCGCACTGTCGGGGTTTATCGACCAGTAGCTCTCATACAGGCCCTTATGTGAATTCACAAGATTATAGAGGTCGCCCATTTTGCCAAACAACGAGGCTGCCTGGCTGAAATAGCCCACTGCCTCGCGCTCACGGTCCTGTCTGAGCATCAGAAATCCCAACTGGTTAAGGTCGATGGCAAGCGAATGGGCGTTGCCCGAGGCCCGCAGCCCGGCTATGGCTTTCAGAAGCACCTGTTCGGCCTCGGCATATTTCTTCAGACCGACAAGCGCGGTGCCCTTCTGCGACAGTCGCACTGCCATCTTCGCCTCGCGCCCTCCGATAGAATCAAGGCGGTAGGCACGGTCGGCGTAATCGACCGACTTGCTGTAATCGCCAAGTTTATAATAAATTTCGGAAGCCATCCCGAGCAGCACAGCCATACGCGTAGGATTGCCGGCACGCTCGGCATATTCAAGCCCGCGCAGGATGTAGCGTTCGGCATCCTGAGGCTGATCTGCCGCCATATACGCTCCCGCCAGAGTGTTAAGACTCGACGAAACGCGGTCGGGATCATTGAGGCGGATATCGATGTCGACACACCGCTTGGCATACTCCACCGCCGTCTTGAAATCGCCAAGACGCACATGGATAATGCCGAGAAGATTCAAACAACACGACTTATCAAGGTTTGGCCAGCGCATAAGCGGCAATGCCCGCTTGGCATAGTCCCTGGCAAGTGAATAGTTCTGGCAGTCATAGTACCACTCCGCCGCCCAATACCACGTTTGCTGACGCAGAGAGTCGGCGGGCACTGCCGAGGAAAACACTATCTTGCTGTCGGTGAACTCCCGACGGTCGAGAAATTCAAAAAACTTATTGGCAGAAGCCACATCCGCCTTTCTGTCGAAGTCGGCAATAAGGCGGTCGGCATCGTCGGCCGACGCTCCGCCGGCGAGACACAACAGAATGACAATAAAAAGCAATCGCAGTTTCATAGCAGACTTAAATTTTACCTAAAGGTAGTGCTTATCCGGAAGAAACACAAACAATTCCTCTCTATTTTCTCTTTTCCAAATCACAAACCGCCTCACAAATCAATCTAACTGATAGACGTGGCTGTTCACAAATATCTCATATCCTTTTAAAAATGTCATAAATTTTGCCTGTTGATTTCAAAGCATTGAACTGATGGCAAGTATTATCATGGACAAAACCAAAAGTGTTGTCATTTGTATCGAAAGGTAATGAAGCAATATTAGTGCCGAATTTGAAACGATTAAAAAGAATATAACCCATGCAATCCAAATTACAGGACTGCCAACCCCTATCAACATAATCCCACAAACATCAAAAAAAATAGTATAAAGCACCAATACAGCATAGGCGGTTTTTTTTATTATTGGTTTTCTAAAATTGAACAACAAGGCAAACAGCAATAAAATGCAGCCTATCACAAACGCTTCTGTTAGCCTCAGATTGTCTTCTAAATACATATACAGAGACCAAAATATCGCAAATGCTCCTTGAAGAGCAAACAATGAAGATGTAGTAAGTCTTAAAATTTTATTTTCCATTTTATTTTCCATTTTTTCTTATGTTTATTCCTTTAGAATTGTTATCAATAATAGCTCTAAATGTGGTTCTGGGCATATATGGAGTGGTTTCTTTGATAGGAGCCATATCTGTGACATGATTTTTCATAAGGCTTGAAAATCGTTTCGTTTATATTGAGGGATTTTAGTTATTTTAGTGACAAAAAAGTCAACATATCAATCAAGATTTTCACGCTAACCAACATATTCAGAATCGAAAAAAAAGATAAAGAAGATAATAACCAAACATTTTGATTGAAAAACAGACTTCCTACTATATCCATAAAGGACACCGCCACTGACGATAGTAGTATGATTATCACTGTGATGCATTTTAGTGGCATTTTGTTTGTAAAGGTATTAATAAATAATGCTCCTAATATTAACGCCCATTGGAATGGGAATAACGAAAGGCAAGGAAAAGCAATAACGTTCAATACGACTATCAAGGTGAGGGTGATATATATATATCTGCATATCATGGTCTCACTTACTTTGTTTTTTTTGTTAAACATACATCCTTTTTTCATCATTTATTCGTTTTTTATATTTCACCAATCAATTGGCACTGGCCCTTTTGAAAAATTTTGTCTCCACACAGAGTTTCCATCTTGCCAGCCCAAAAATTCAGCATTTATTGTAGCTGGCTCTTCAACACCTATTCGTCGATTGCTATTCATTTCATATAAATCAAAAGCTATTCGTGAATTTGCCCATGAAATGTCATTCTCACGTTTATGCTGTTATTTAGCATCCCAATCATAATATTTGTCTATTATTTTCAGAATGGTTTCATCAGGGACTAAGCCATCGTCCTTGCTTTTTTCTTCTTCGACCCATTTTAAAAACTTTTTATATATGATGGGACGCATTCTTTCTTGTGGAGGAAATTTCACAGACTCCTGTTTTAATGCTTCTCCATTAGGCAGAGTAACGTATTGGTAAACAGAAAATTCAAAATCTCTTATCCTCAAATGTCGATTATTCCTGCTGACAAAAATTGTGTCAGATTTTTGCAATAACGGGAAAACCATATTGGTGTCTTCAAATTTTATATCTCTGTATGGTGGGACTGTTTGAGAGGCAGTAATATGCCTTGTCGAAGTAACGCTGTCAACTATTATCTGCCTGTGGCGTACACTCAATTCTTTTTGTGGAGGGTCAATCACATGAAAATAAATTGTGTCACGAAAAGGGAACAGACCTCTATCTTTATCTCGCACAATTTTTATGCCTAACACATACGAATTGTTCTCGATAACTAAGCGGTTTTTCCCATAAAAGTTAACGGTTAACCTCCTTGCTCTATTGTCACTAAAGTAGAATTCATATGGGAAAAAGCCATAGAAAGCATAAAATGTCTCGCTATAACTGTCTACGGTATCATGGGATTGAGCACTCAACCTAATAAGCCCTAAAGTGCTTAACAGCATTATAACAGCTACTGAGATTCTGAAAAAGCCGTTATTATTTTTTATACCAATCATCGTTAAACCCTCCATATTGAAAATTATCTTTTTGTTTGATTCAATCATTTTTGTTTTAGGCAAACATAATACTGTATATTTAAATCTACAGGAATTGTGTCTTCTCCGAAAACCATATAATATTTATAATATCCATAACCAATGGGGCTTAAATGAACACGCCGGACAGCGCTCACTATTCCATAAAATCGGCTCTTATTAAAGTTTTGGCCACACTTTTCATTATCAATGAAAATACAATATTTTTCATTATTCTTGACCCCCAAAAAACTTAATACACGGCTATATTGTTTCACACTGTCAATATCTAATTTCAATTCTGCTGTATCTTTTTCGTAAAAGATACGAGGCGATCCAGCATATTCTTTTAATAATTTCGGGGTACAAGAGGACTGTGCTAACATATAGACGATTACAATATATGGTAATGATTTCATTTCAATACACTTTCTTTTTTATCGTTAATGTAAAAAATTCCAGTATTTTTGTCAACTGAAATATCCGGCTCAACAAATCTGGGATCTGCCTGCTTGGAGAAGTGGTCATATTTAATATTTTTAACGCAGATTTATTTTTCTGTATTAATGGTTGTTCAAAAATATGAGTGGATATTTTGGCATTTAAGACATTTTCTAAAGTTTTCAACCTATCTAAAGGAGAATACTTTAATTCTTTTTAAAAATTTTATCAATAGACACAAAAAAACCATACTATCATGCCAATCATACACCGTAATAACGCCTTTGTAAATTACAATAATATATGTCCTTCCATGTGATATTCTTCTATTACATGCTGAATAAAGCCCAAAGTTCAAATCAAAATCATGATTATCCTTTTTCCAATATTTTCCAGTCTTTAAATCACGAATCCAAAAACGTTGATTTTGTGGAGTTGCTAAAAATTCAGCTCCATCAGAAATAATCAAACAAGTTGTGTCACCTGTGACTGGCTCTACATCTTTATAAGTTAAAGGATAAGAGTGGCTATATTCCAATGATGAAATAATATCAAAAATTTCAAGCGTTTCTTTGGTTGCTGCTTCAAAATAAAAGTTGCACGCAACTGTAAATAGTAAAACAAAAAATAATTTCATCTTGATGCCTTTTTATTTCGTTTTTTCAAATCATCTATAGCTTTCTTCTCACTATTGAGAGCTTTAGTCTCGGCTTCTTCCTCTGACACGAAACCACTATTGGCCTTTTTGTTTGTCCCGTGCTCACCCTCATGTGCTGCTACAGTACCAATTATATCTGATGTTGAAAAGCTAGAATCTCTGTAAAATTCTTCATTTTGCATGTTGTCTTTTATAACTTTCTCATAAATTACAATAACCACTTCTTTAAAATCTTGAGCCTTTGCGTTGTCATCAAATGTGTAATCTGAATAAGTCTCTCCTGCGGTAATTCCGCCCATTCTATTACTAGTAGAAGTCCTGTCGATAAGCAGGGTGATTGGATAGTCAGTTTTCATCATTCGGGATAAAATTTTCTTTCCTTGTTTGGTTCTCATCATAGCGCCACCAATTTTAGCAATACTTGGGGTGGCATTTGATGTCCATCCTTTTTTCTTCAAAGAAAACACAGGGTTTCCATCAATACCCTTTAAATACATTCCATTTTTATCTCCGAATTTTATTGGGTTGGCTGCGCACCAGAGGTAGGGACTGAGGTGGTAGTATTTTTCAGCAAGGGGGTCTTGGGATGTTGTCCGGCCAATCATAGAGTCGTAGAAGCGGGCTTTGCTGTCGTATAGGTCGAGAGAGTTCTCGCCTGACAAAATATTGCCTATTGAAGACAGCAAAGCGAAAAAGGCAACAAGGTAAAAAATAGATATTTTCTGCAGCCTCATAAAGTTACTTATTTTTTGCTAAATTAAGTAATCTTTTGAACACGTAAAATAAATAAGATATGTTATGCAACATATCTGCGTTGTTTTTGGCAATTCCCTCTTAGCCAGCACAAATATAAAACAATGCCGTGACCAATAGCCATTTTCCGGTGACGTAAAAGCGGAACGGCATTCCGGCCGTTAACGTCCGGAATGCCGTTTTTTTTGGCTCACTTTTCAGCGCGCTGTTTTCTGAATCGTTTAGATTGCCTGCTCCACCGCCCAAGTGAAGGCACGCAGTCCAAGCTGCGGGCTTGCCGCGTCGATGTCGCGCAGCCGGTTGAGCAACGTGTCCACCTTGCTGTCGTCAATCACGGTGAGCAACGCCCCGTTGAGCGTTGGCCACGCATGGCTGCCGAGGTGTGGCTCTCCGCCGCGCTGTCCAGCCCCGACGAGCGACGGCCATCCGGTGAATCCTTTGATGTCGAGTTCGCGCATCGCTGTCAGCACGTCGTCTTCGTGCGCTTGGTTGTATGCTATAAATACTGCTTTCATTGTCTTATTTCTTTAACGTTTTCAACTCTTTTTTGCGTGCACGCTTGATGCCGATGCGGGCAAACACGCTATAGAGCGTCGGGATAATGATGAGGGTGATGAGCGTGGAGAACGACAATCCCCATGCCACCGACATACCGAGGGCGCGCCACATCTCGGAACCTTCACCCTTGCCCACTGCCATAGGAATCATACCGATGACGGTGGTGAGGGTGGTCATAAGAATCGGGCGCAGACGCGAGCGTCCGGAGGTCACGACGGCGTTGACGAGACCGAGGCCGCGCTCACGGCAGAGCATGATATAGTCGATAAGCACAATACCATTGTTGACCACAATACCGATAAGCATCAGCAAGCCGAGCATCGCCATGATGCTGAGCGGTGTGCCTGTGACAAAGAGTCCCATCAGCACGCCGGTCACCGCAAACGGGATTGAGAACATGATGACAAACGGATAGGTCAACGACTCAAACTGCGATGCCATGATGATGAACACGAGCACGATGATCAATGCCATGAGCATTATCATATCGGTGAATGTGTCCTGCTGGTCTTCAAACGTTCCGCCGAACTGCCATGTGAAGTCGGCAGGCATGTCTATCTCGCCCATCGCCTTGTTGGCTGCCTTGACCACATCAGAGAGAGCGTAGCCTTTGGCCACGATGCATTTCACCGTGATTACGCGCTCGCGGTCGCGACGCTCGATGGTTGGCGGTGTCTGCGACTCGACCACCTTGCCAAGGTCGCGTATTTTGATGCCCTTGCCTTGACTGTTGTAGATGGTTATGTTCTCGATGTCCTCAACCGACTGGCGGAACTTCTTGTCGTAGCGCACACGGATTTTATATTCGTCGCCGTCCTCGCGATAGTTTGTCAGTGCGCTGCCTGTCACGCGGTTGCGGAGATAGGAAGCGGCTGTCTGCATGTTAAGTCCGTTGAGGGCGAGCTTCTGGCGGTCGAAGTCGACGCGGTATTCGGGAGTATACTCGTCGCGGCTGATGCTCACCTGCGAGCAGCAGTCCTCGCTGAGCATCTTTGCCGACACGTCGGAGGCAATGCGGTCGGACGTAGTGAAGTCGTAGCCATAGATTTCGATCTCCACCGCCGCCTCGCCGCCGATTCCGCCGCCACCGCCACCGGCGGCAACGTTGAACGTGCGGATTTCAGGATACTGGTTCAGGTCGTGGCGGATAGCATCGCATATCTCGCTGAGCGACCGCTCGCGCTCCGTCGAGCGCACGGTGCTGATGTTGTATTGCAGGATGTTGTTGCCGTTGTCCTGCATACTGCCGAAGATGTTGTCCTCGCCGGCCTGTCCCTCTGAGAAACTTACCGTAGTCACCTCCGGACAGTTGCTTTTCAGCTGCTCATAGATGCGGAAACCAAGAGCGCGCGTCGTTTCCTGACGCGTGCCGGCGGGCAGCTTGACGGTGATGCCGATTCGCGAGTTGTCCTGCTGCGGGAAGAACTCCGTCTTTATCTGCGGCATCAGCACCACTATCGACGCGACAAACAAGCCTACGATGATGGCAAGCGTCGCCCAGCGGTGGCGCAAGGCTGTGCGGAGAAGCGCGGCATAGCCGTCGGTCACCTTTTTCAGGAATGCGTCAAACGGGTTTGACACCATTTCTGGAACAGGTTGTATTTCTTGTCAAGACGCAGCATCAACGAGCAGAGGGTCGGTGTCAGTGTGATGGCGCCGATGGTCGATACCGACAGGATGATTGTCACCATCCATCCCAGCTGCTTGAACATGATTCCTGCCATACCGCTGATCATGGTCAGCGGCAGGAACACGGCAATGGTGGTGAGCGTGGAGGCGATCACGGAGATTGCAACCTCGTTGGTGGCAAACATCGCCGCCTGGCGCGGACGGCTGCCGCGCTCGATGTGGGTGGTGATGTTCTCAAGCACCACAATGGCGTTGTCGACCACCATACCGATGGCTATCGAGAGCGCACTCATCGAGATGATGTTCATCGTGTTGCCGGTGGCAAGCAGATAGATGAGCGCCGAAAGCAGCGAGATTGGGATTGTGAGCACAATCACAAACGTGGCGCGCCAACGTCCGAGGAACAGCAACACCACAAAGCTGACAATGAGCATCGTGATGAGGATGGTGTGCTTCAGCGATTCTATCGTGTTGATGATATAGTCGGACGTGTCGACAATCAAGCCGATATGCACATCGCTCGGAAGGTTTTTCGCTATCTGTGTCAGACGGGCTTTAACAGCCTTGGAAATCTCGACAGAGTTGGCTCCCGACTGCTTCTGAACGATAATCATGCCGCCAAGTTCGCCGTTGGTATACGCCTCCTGGGCGCGCTCCTGCGGCGCGTCGTCGATATGCGCCACGTCGCGCAGATAGACCGGCGTTCCGCTGTAGGTGCCCACCACGAGGTCGAGCATCTCGTTGACGTCGGCAAACTCTTTCTGCACACGCATTGAGTAGACATTCGAGCCGATGTCGATTGTGCCCGCCGGCACATTGAGATTCTCGGCGGCAAGCACTTGGCTTATCTGCTCTATCGAAATGCCATAGGCATCGAGTTTGTAAGGGTCGCAAAGCACCTGTACCTCACGGTCGGGAATACCGGAAATCGAGACCGAGCCAACGCCCGACACGCGTGCCAGCGGCGTTGCCACCTGGTCGTCGAGAATCTTATACAATCCCGTCATGCTCTCCTTTGCCGACACGGAAAGGATGAGGATAGGGATGTCGTCGGTGCCGAACTTGAACAGAATAGGCTTCTGCGCTCCATCGGGGAGCGTGGTGACGCGGTCGAGTTTGTCGCGCACGTCGTTGGTTGCCACATCGATGTCGATGCCGTATTCAAACGTCAGCGTGATGATGGAGATGTTTTCCTTCGACTGCGACGTGATGTGCTTCAAGTCGCTCACGCCGTTAAGCATATTTTCCAGCGGACGCGTGACATTGGTTTCTATGTCCTCCGCGCTCGCACCTGAATAGGTGGTCATCACCATGATGGAGTTGGTCTCGATGTCGGGATAGAGGTCGATGCTCAACCGCGTCAAAGAGAACAGTCCGAAGATGGCGATGCCGAGGAAAATCAGGATTGTTGTGATTGGCCGCTTGACGGCTGTCTGATATATACTCATAGGGCAATCCTTTTGTTATTTCTTCACAATCTTCACTTTGGCACCGTTTCAGGCGCGACTGCCCAGCCACGACAACCGTTTCGCCGGGATTCACTCCGCTGAGGATTTCATATTCGGTGTCGAGACGCTGTCCGAGCTCCACTTTGCGGTACTCTGCCTTGTCGCCCTTGACAACATACACATAGCGGTCGCCCGAGCCTACAAGTTTCTGCACGGCGCGGTCGGGCACCACAACGTGCTTGGCGCGTCCGTGATTGATAGTGACACGGGCATACATTCCCGGGCGCACACGCTCGTCGGCATTGGCTATCAGAAGCTCGACGGTGAATGTGCGGGTCGACGGGTCGACGGTAGGATAAACAATGTTGACCTTGCCGGTAAACAACTCGTCGCCGTAGACATCGAGGGTGAAGTCTACGTTCATGCCTTTCTTTATCTTGGTGAAGAGCGACTCCGAGACGTTGACCTTCATCTTGACAGGGCGGATTTTCTCTACCACAAATCGGGCTGGCGCCGCTGTACATGTCGCCGCTGTCGTAGTTGCGCTGCGACACGACGCCGCTGATTGGACTGATGAGACGCGTGTTCTCGGCAAGGTTCTCATAGTTGCGGCGCGAGATGTCGTATGCCATCTTTTTGGCGTCCCATTCCGACTTTGAGCATCCGCCGATTTTAAACAGCTCGTCCACACGCTTGAACTCAAGATGGTTGTTTTCCATCTGCAGGCGCACCTGGTCGAGGTTTGCCGGATCCATATCGGCAAGTTTCTGTCCTGCCGACACGTGCTGTCCCACCTCCACATACACCTTGCGTATGCGCATCGGCGACTGCGGGGCGATGTTGTTTGTCACGTCGGCTTCCACGGTGCCGGTGAACGAATTTACCTGGTCCACCTCGCGGTAGTCTGTTTTTGCCACCTCCACATTCATTGTGTCGTCGGCTTTCTTTTCCTCTTTGGCTTTGTCGCCGCCGGAGCATGCCGCAGCGGCGATGGCGACAGCCATTGTCATGGCAATCTTGTTGAGTGTCTTGATATTCATTGGGGTTCTGTTTTATTTCGTAAGTGTATTCCGTGCCGAGTGTCTCGTCAAGCTGCGCCTGCGCCACAAGATATGAGTAGACCGCCTGGCTGCGGTTGAGTTGCGACTGTGTGAGCGCCAGCTGCGAGTCGTTGACCTCGAGCAGCGTGCCGGCGCCGGTGTCGTAGCGCTTCACGGCGATGTCGTAGCCCTTGCGCGCCTGGTCGACGCTTTTGCATGCCGACTCATACTGGCGTATGCCTGTGCGCATCTTGTCGACGCTCTGGCGCACGCCCACCATCAGGTTGCGCTCGGTGTCGAGGCGCGTGAGGGCAAGCTGGTCAATCTGCACTTTTGTCTGCTTCAACGAGTTGTAACGGCGTCCGCCGGAAAAAATCGGGATGTTGAGCGACAGTCCGAGCGTTGAATACGGATTCCATCGATAGTCCTTGAAGCGGAAATCGTTTGCCATCGCGTTCCATTGGTATGCGAACGACAGGTTGAGCGTCGGATAATAAGCGGACTTCGCCACGTCGCGCGACTTGAGCAGCTGCCGCTGCTGCAGGTCGATTTGCCGCAACGATGAGTTTTGGGCAAGCATCGTGGTGTCTACCTTCATATAGCCGTCATAAAGGCGGTCGGTATAGTCGTTGAGCGACCCCGTGCAATCGATGCTCATGTCGAGATCCACTCCGATAAGCGCTTTCAGGCGCCATTTGGCAAGCACAATGGAATTTTCGGCATCAAACAGACTTGGCTCCACATTTTTCACCGCGACGTCGGCGCGGATAAGGTCGTATTCCGACGACAGTCCCTGCTGGTATTTCTGGTTGATGTCGTCATATTTCTTCTTTGCGTTGTCATAGTTTTCCTTGAGTGCGTCGCGGCTTGCCTCGGCAAGCATCACGGCATAGTATGCCTGCTTCACCTGCGACACCATGGAGATGCGCGACTGTCGCGACTTTTCCACCGCAAGCTCAACATCGTCGGCAGAGATGCTCAGCTGTTTCCACAGTTGGGCGTTGACAAGGGGCAACGAGAGCGCGAAGCCTGCCGACCACGTGTTGTCCATACCCACCTTGATGCCGTCGCGCATCGCCGACGCGGCTTCCGTGCCTTCCGCTCCCTCCGTGCCTTCCGAAGAGCCGCCACCGAATCCTTTCATGTCGCCCATATACATCACTTGCTTCTTCAACGTGCGGTTGTAGCCGGCTGAGAAGTCGAGGGTTGGCATAAGGCTGGCGAGCGTGCCTTTCTTGGCATACTCCTGCTTGGTGATTTCACTGTCGGCAACCTTCACCGTCGGGTTGTCGGATAGAGCTATACGCACAGCGTCGTCAAGGGTCAGCGTGGTGGTCTGCGCCACGGCTGTCGACGCCAGAGCCACTGACGCCGCCATTAGGATTGTCTTGATTGAGTTGGGTCTCATCGCGAGTATAAAATAGTTTAGTAGATAAACAAAAAAAAGGAACCGACTTTTCTGTCGATTCCTCTGGGTGGGTGTTGACGGATTCGAACCGCCGACCCTCTGCTTGTAAGGCAGATGCTCTGAACCAGCTGAGCTAAACACCCTTTTGTTTCCGAAAGCGTTGCAAAGGTACGACTATTTTTTGAATCCACAAATTTTCCGGCAACTTTTTTCCAAAAAATTCGTTTTTTCCTCCATTTTCGCCATTTTCCCGCTTCCAATCGACAATTTTGGCACAAATATATAGCATAGGGGCATATCTACAAATGATATATATCATATACTCCGTCTCTGTTCGCATATTTACCACTATTTCACGAAAATCGAAAATTACTCGCGGGATTCTTTGTAGTTGAAAGGCGACATTCACCGAGAAAAAACTGCCGAAGAGCAGTTTAATATGTCAGCACGGGGTTGGCTCGCCTACCCCGTGACACCGGTGGCACGCGCAACTACCGCCGAAGTGCGGTTGTAGAAACGCCGAGAACCATCGCCACGCCGACCATTGTCGCGGAGCGTCTGCTCTTTTTCCGATTTCGCCGATTCTGTCTTGCTCATACATCCAAAACAAGCCGATGCAAAATCTCTCATTACAAGTAGCCATTAGAATAAGCTCATGCCTACCCCGAAAAAAAGGGGCGCCGCCGTTGCCGGCAGCGCCCCCAATTCAAAGTCTATGTTTAATCGTTGACACTATGGTTGGTCTGAATCCCACCAAACATTAAGAGTGTTAACTTGATCTGAGTTGTACCAAGCCTTACCCGGAAGTTCAGAAGCACCAGGAATCTCAGCACCGATAGCCATTACATTGTCAGAGTTGTAGTTGATTTCAATTGCTGCTGGTTTCCAGCGACGTGGACCCTTGCCCATCGGACAGTAAGTCAGATATTTTGGATTGTTCATGTACTCGTACGACTTGTTCCAATTCATGAAGATGTTAGTATCGAAATCGTGACGACGGAAATCGTTCCAAGTTTCAACCATAAACAACTCGGTCATGAGCTTTTGAGTCATAATCTTACCCATTGTGATGTCGCCGGCTGTTCCGAGAGCGCCACCATCAGCGCAGTAAGCATCGATGTCGGCCTGCTTCATCGGAGTGAACGACGGGCAGTCGTTCAAAGTAGGATCTTCCTGACACCACTTAGTCAACTGATCGTTTACAGCTTCCATGTGAGCCTTCACTGCAGTCTGATAAGCAGCGAATGCACCAGCCTTGTCGCCCTTGCGCATCAGCACCTCAGCCTTGATGAAGTTGGCTTCCCAATAAGTGCCAAGGTAAGTAGGGCTTGACGGACGAACCTGGAAGATACCGCTGATTGCAGACTGGTCTTTACCAGCGTTGCCACGCCACAGAAGGTCTACATTCTTTGAATATCCCTTGCTGCTCGATTTGCTCTGTACGAATACGGTATCGCCCCAACGCTCAGCGTTGTCAGTTTTGCAGTACCAACGATTCTTCGTATTGTCCCAGATAGTCGGGTACGGGCCAGAGTTGCTGAAGATGTTTGATGTGAGGTCAACACCTACAGAACGACGCCACTTGCCGTCAGCAGTCCATTTGATTTTCTGACCGAATGCCTCAGCAGGAGTATCGGCAGATTTTCCACTGCGCTGCCATGGGATGAAGTGGTCGGCACGTGGGTCTTCAATACCCTTGCCGTCGAAGTTGGTCAAGTTCTCAAAGTATGTTTTCGAAACATAGTAGTTCGAGTTCATACCAACGCATGAGTAAACTGTAGAATAGTCAACGGTCTCGTTCCAACCAAGCACGTCGTGAGTGCTGCCGTCGGTATCCGTGTGGCGGATAACTGTGTTGTCGGCATTGCTCTGCTGAGCCTTTGCGAGGCAGTCAAGAATAGCTTGCTCATCATATTTGCCTTCTTTCCAAGGGCCGGCAGTCTTCTTGCTCAAGTGGTTCAACCAACGAGCCTTCAAAAGATAAGCGAACTTCAGCCATTTCTGGACATCACCGTTGTTCCAGCTGTCGCCGGCAGCTAATGGCTGCGCAGAATCCGGCTGGTCTTTCTGGAACAGCTCGATAGCCTCATCGATATCAGCCAAACAACCCATAAAGATTGTTCTGCCGGTATCAAATTTTGGAGAGTCAATATTTGAGAAAGTCTCAGTATACGGCATCTCTCCAAAAATGTCAGTCATAAGCATAAAGCCGTATGCCTTGATCAGACGAGAAGCTCCAGCATAGTGGTATGCGCCATCAGCCATTGCCTTATCATACATCGTTTTCAAGTTGGGGCCTACACCCACGAAGAACCACTGGTAGGTGTTGCCGCTACGGGTAGCCGAGCCGAGGTTCCACAAAGCGGCGCCCTGGTCGCGGGCATTACCTCCAGAAACGATGTTGCCGGCATAGTAAGATGCGTTGCAACCTGTGTTCATATAGTCATGGCTCATATAAAATTGGCACCATGGCAACAGGTTCTGATAGCTCACTGTCTCAACAGAAAGAGAAGTGGGGTTTGTATTGATGTCGAGCCAGTCGTTGCAGGATGTCGCCGACAACGCCAGTGCCGCACCAAGAATCATTGATTTATATAATTTCATAGTTGTCAAGTTTTAAGAAATTAGAATGTCAAGTTTACACCAAATGCGAAGCTTGCTGTTGCAGGAACACCGCAGTAGTCGATACCTACTGAAGAAGAACCTACGACACCTGAACCTGCTGCTGCCACTTCTGGGTCACCGTCATAGTTGGTGAAAAGAAGAACGTTGTTGGCAGTTGCTGTGAACACTGCACGCTGGATGAATTTAGATTTTGCGAGCAATGACTTCGGCATCTCGTAAGAGAGAGAGATTGTGCGCAGACGGAGAGAGTTGACCTCCTTCATGAAGTTGGCACTTTCCTTTGCGTAGTATGTCTGCCAGTAACCGTTGATGATAGTCTCGCCGCTGGCTTCCTTACCATTGTATTGATAAGTCTTGCCTGCCTCGAATTCAAATGTACGGTCTTCGTAGATTGGGTTGTCTTTTGTACCACCTGTTTGCACAACTCCGTCAATTCTCAAATAGTCGCGGTTTTCTGTCAATTTGCTTGTTCCGGCTACGGTCATAGCATACTGAGTACCGTTGTAAACGTGTCCACCTACGCGGAACTCCCACAGCATGTTGAACGTAAAGTTCTTCCAAGTCAATGTGTTGTTCCAACCGCCCTGGAACTTAGGCTCACGGTTACCAATTTCGTATGTAGTGCTACCATCGCATATCGGCATACCGTTAGTGTCAAGCACCACCTTGCCGTCTGCTGTGCGAGTCCAGCGAGAACCGGAGATTGCCATGAAGTTACCGTCGTTGAACGAAGCAGCCTTTGCGTTACCTACCTGTACGTCTGTCACGTAAAGGATTTCGCAGCCGTCGAGAAGGTTGCCTACAGTACCGCGGTTACCAGAGAGGTTGATACCGGTTTCCCATGTCCAGTCCTTAGTTTGGATTGGTGTGCCACTGATGCTCAACTCCATACCTTTGTTGTAAACGTCGCCGGCGTTGACTGAGTACAGGATGTAGCCCGAACCGTTTGACAAACGAGGAGTAAGAATCTGGTTGTAAGAGTTGTTGGTGTAGTAAGCGTAGTCAAATTTCAAGCGGTTCTTGAAGAAACGGAGTTCAAGACCCAACTCTGTTGACTCTGTGATCTCAGGTTTCAAGTTGGCGTTACCACGCTGCCAATGGTGTCCCACACCTGACACGCCACCGATATATGTACCTACCGGCCACAAGTATGTGCTGGTAACATAAGGATTGGTGTCCTTACCTACGCGGGCCCATGATGCGCGAATCTTACCGAATGTAAGAATGTCGTTGTTCATCACGTCAAGATCCTGAAGCAGCTGAGAGAATGCGAAAGCACCGCTGACAGATGGATAGAAGTATGAACGGTTGTCGATAGGAAGAGTAGACGACCAGTCGTTACGTCCTGTAACTGTTGCAAACACTGTGTTCTTCCAGTCAGCACGGAACTCGCCGAATACGCCTACAAGACGTTTTTGCGTTCTTGAGCTTTGGAAATTGCGGTCTGTAGGAAGAGCATTGTCGAATGCATAGAAACCAGGAACCTGGAAGTTGTAAGCCATTCGGTAGTTGCTTGTTGTCTTGGTGTCGTCGGTCGATGTGCCGAGCATCAAGTTGAGGTTGAAGTCGCCGAACTGCTTGTTGAAGTTGGTCATCAAGTTGGTCGACAAATATTGGAAGCGGAGAGAGTTCTCGCTCAACATACCTTTCTGCCAAGCCTCCTTGTATACACCGCCGGCACCGATACGGTTGGTGTTCTCAGTAGTATAAGAGTCGATACCCATGCGGTAAGAAATCCACCACCAGTCGGTAATATCGGCTTTTATTGAGAAGTTGCCGGTGAAACGCTCGGTGTTGTCCTTCATCTTGTTGTTGTTCAAAATCCAATATGGGTTGTCGCGCTCGTCAGCTACGTCAAGACGGTCGCCGAACATGCGGTAGCGTGTGCCGTCTTCGTTCTTATAATGAGTCATGTCGTCTGTAGGCGACCACATATAAAGACTTGACATTGTACCTGATCCGCTTGATCCATAAAGCGCGGCAGAAGTGATGGTCTTGTCGGTGCGTGCCTGTGAGTAAGCCACGTTGGCACCGAATGTGAACATCTTGAATTTCTGCTCGCCGTTGAAGCGGAATGTAGTCTTGGTGTAGCCGGTTGTCGGGATGATACCGTCCTGATCGTAGAACGAACCAGAAAGGAAGAAATTGCTATTCTTCGTACCACCAGAAATACTTAGGTTTGTATCCCATGCTCCAGCCTGCTGGAAAAAGTCACCGATATTGTCGTAAATTGGTGTGTCTGCATCAACTTTTGTTCCCCATGAATTATAAGCGAAATCGTCAAATGTAGTACCAATATAGTTCCCAGCTTTATCATAGTTGTCCTGAAGGAAACCACGGCGATAGCGGTTCTGGGTCTTAGGAAGATCCTTAACCCAAGAAGTGATATATTTAGCGGAGAGGTTGACCTCAACGCGTCCTTCTTTACCTTTCTTAGTAGTGATGATCACAACACCGGCAGATGCGCGCGAACCATAAAGAGCGGCTGCGGCAGGACCTTTGAGGACCGACATGTTCTCGATATCCTCAGGGTTGATATCCATCACACGGTTTGAGTTGGTTGTTGATGTCGACAAAGTACCGTCGAAGGCTGAGTTGCCGACTACGGAAGTCGAGTTGTCATAAATCACACCGTCAACAACAAACAGAGGCTGGTTGTCGCGCTCCAATGATGTACCACCACGGAGAATGATTTGCGAACCGGCACCTGCAGAACCTGAAGTCTGCGTAATGTTGACACCGGCAATCTTACCAGAAAGCGAGTTGATGGCGTTGGCCGACTTGTTTTTCATCAATTCGTCGGCGTTAAGATCGTCGACAGCATAACCAAGCGACTTTTTGTCTTTCTTGATACCGAGAGCGGTTACTACCACCTCGTCCAGATTTGGGTTGTGCTTTTCAATGTCACAGTGTAGCTACGGGCAGCGCCGACAGCCACTTCCTGAGTCTTGGCACCCACATAAGACACTACAAGCACCTGACCTGGCTTGGCTTGCAGACGGAATTTACCGTCGGCGTCAGTAGCCGCGCCACGATTTGTGCCTTTGACCGATACAACCGCCCCTATAAGAGGCTCTCCATTGGAATCATAAACAATTCCTGTTACTTCACCAGCCTGAGTCTGAGCATACGCCGTTCCCCCACCCATTGGTATGAACGGGGTAGCTCCTGCGAGTGAAAGTGCCACGAACATTGCACTTAGATTTTTCATAAGCATAATTAATTTATTTGGTTTGTTCCCACTTTTTACGGTGAGGGTTTTTCTCATAACAATCTCGTGCCGCCAAGCCATTTAACCACGGCTTTTTGCGGCTCAAATGGTTTTTAAGCAATGCAAATTGAGCAAAAAAGCGAGACAAGCAAATATTTTTTTAAAGTTTTTTTCGCATTAAGCAAACATTTTTTTTACCCAAAAAAGAGAGAAAAATGTTTTTAAAAACATAATTTCGCAACAAAAAAATCGGGAACACATCGCTGCGTCCCCGATTCAATTATTCACCACTATTCTACTCTCAGATAATCTTTTCCAAATCCTTAGTGTTCTGTCTAACCATCTCTTCGCTCACCTGATAGTTGGCAAGATCGCCGGCGATATACTGGTCGTATGCCGCCATGTCGATAAGCCCGTGACCCGACAGGTTGAAGAGTATCACCTTGCTTTCGCCAGCCTCTTTTGCTTTCTTCGCCTCGCGGATGGCAGCGGCGATTGCGTGCGACGACTCCGGCGCCGGGATTATGCCCTCCGAACGGGCAAACATTGTGGCTGCGGCAAAGGTTTCAAGCTGCGGGATGTCGACCGCTTCCATCAGGTTGTCCTCCTTCAGCTGGCTCACCACCGATCCTGCTCCGTGGTAGCGCAGTCCACCGGCATGGATATTTGCAGGCGCGAAATTATGTCCGAGCGTGAGCATCGGGATGAGCGGTGTGTAGCCAGCCTCGTCGCCGAAATCATACTGGAACACGCCGCGTGTCAGCTTCGGGCACGACTCCGGTTCGGCGGCGATGAAGCGAGTGTTGCGCTCTCCGCTGAAGTTGTGGCGCATAAACGGGAATGAGATTCCGCTGAAGTTGCTGCCTCCGCCGAAGCATCCAATCACGATGTCGGGATATTCGCCAGCCATAGCCATCTGCTTCTCCGCCTCAAGTCCGATCACCGTCTGGTGCAGCGCCACGTGGTTGAGCACCGATCCGAGCACGTATTTGCAGTTGGGAGTCGACATCGCAAGTTCCACCGCCTCTGAAATCGCCGTGCCGAGCGAACCTTGATAATTAGGATTGTCGGTTATGATTTTACGTCCTGCCTTCGTCGACATACTCGGCGACGCTATCACCTCCGCGCCGTAGGTCTCCATTATGGAGCGGCGGTAAGGTTTCTGATGATAGGACACCTTAACCATATAGACGGCAAGCTCCAGTCCGAAATGCTTGGCGGCAAGCGAGAGTGCCGCGCCCCACTGTCCGGCACCTGTTTCAGTCGTTATGTTTGTAACGCCTTGTTGCTTGCAGTAGTATGCCTGTGGCACTGCCGAGTTAAGCTTGTGCGAGCCTACCGGGCTTACGCTTTCGTTCTTGAAATAGATATGTGCCGGAGTGTCGAGAGCCTTCTCCAAGCCGCGGGCGCGCACCAACGGTGTAGGACGCCAGATTTTGTACATGTCGCGCACCTCCTCCGGGATCTCAATCCAAGTGTCGGCGGTGTTCATCTCCTGGCGCGATGCCTCTTCTGAGAAAAGAGGAAACAGATCTTCCGCTGTAAGCGGTTGTTTTGTTGCCGGATTGAGCATTGGACGGGGCTTGTTGGGCATCTCCGCCACGACATTGTACCATGCTTCTGGAATCTCCTTCTCTTGCAAAAGGAATTTTTTCGAATCTTCGTTCATATCTGCATATTTATTTATTGACGCTGCAAATATATGCCTATTTTTTGAATAAGCAAAACTTTTCGCATAAAAAATTAGATTTTATTCGAAATAAAACGAATATTCTGCATAAATATTACTTTATGCAATAGATTCCACCAGTTTTTGTATAATTTCAGGGAGATGCGCTTGCTCGAGCGCGTGGATTTTTGCGGCGAGAGTGTCGGGGGTGTCGGACGGGGTGACCGGACAACGGAACTGGGCAATCGCCGCTCCCGTGTCGACACCTTCCGACACATAGTGGATGGTGATGCCGCTCTCCGCCTCGCCGGCGGCGATAACGGCGCGATGCACATTCATTCCCCACATTCCTTTGCCTCCGAACTTCGGCAGCAGCGATGGATGCACGTTGACAATCCGTTCGGGAAAGGCTTCCAGCACTTCCTTCGGCACCACTGTGAGAAATCCGGCAAGCACCACCAGGTCGACTGCCGCGTCACGCATCACAGCGACTGCCTTTTGCGGATTTTCGCGCCATTCAGCACGCGGAACGATCACCGCAGGCACTCCATAGGGCTTCAGCCTGTCGATCACCGGTGCCTCGCGGTCGGCAATCAGCAACGCCACTTCCGCCACATCCGAATTTTGAAAATATGCGGCAAGATTCTCGGCGTTGGAGCCTGTTCCGGAAGCAAGAATGGCGATGCGGCGTCTCATGGCTGATTAGAATTTCTGCATGTCGACAAGTTTCTTGTAATAGCGGTTCATGGCGATAAGCTCGTCATGCGTGCCGCGTTCCACGATTTTGCCCTCATGCATCACGCATATCTGGTCGGCATTGCGGATTGTCGACAACCGATGGGCAATGACGAGAGTGGTGCGGTTTTTCATCAGCCGGTCAAGAGCCTCCTGCACCAGACGCTCGCTCTCGGTGTCGAGAGCCGATGTGGCCTCGTCGAGAATCAGCAACGGCGGATTCTTGAGTATCGCGCGCGCGATGCTTATGCGCTGGCGCTGTCCGCCCGACAGCCTGCCTCCGCGGTCGCCGATATTGGTGTCGTAGCCCTGCTCGGTCTCCATAATGAAGTCGTGGGCGTTGGCAATGCGCGCAGCCTCTTCCACCTGTTCGCGCGTGGCGCCGTCGACACCGAATGTTATGTTGTTGTAGAAACTGTCGTTAAACAGTATCGCCTCCTGATTGACGTTGCCCATCAATGCGCGCAAATCCTTGACGCGGAACTGGCGGATGTCGGTGCCTCCGATAGAGATTGAGCCCTCCTGCACGTCGTAGAAGCGCGGCAACAGGTCGGCGAGTGTCGACTTTCCGCTGCCCGACTGTCCCACCAGCGCCACCGTCTTGCCATAAGGAATTTCCAACGTAACACCGTCGATCACCCAATCCTGACCATAGCGGAAGCGCACTCTGTCATAGCGGATGTCGAAATTCTCCGACGGCAGGGTCTTTGGCTCGGCAGGGTCTTTTATAGGATTGTCGGCGCTGAGGATTTTGTCAATACGCTCCATCGACGCCAAACCTTTCTGCACGGAGTAGACCGCCTTCGACAGGTCTTTCGCCGGATTGATGATGCTGTAGAAAATCACCATATAATATATGAATGTGGGCGCGTCGATGATATTGTTGCCTGAAAGAATAAGTGTTCCTCCAAACCACAGCACGATGGCGATGGTCATCGTGCCGAGAAACTCGCTCATCGGGTGTGCGAGCGACTGGCGTCGGTTGATGCGGTTCGACGTGTTGTAGAACTGCTGGTTCTCACCGTGGAAACGCGCGCTCATCTTATGTTCCGCATTGAATGCCTTGACAATGCGCAAGCCGCCGAGTGTCTCCTCGATGGTCGACATCAGCGTGCCCCACTGCTGCTGTCCCACGAGCGACGTGCGCTTCAGCCTCTTGCCTATGCGCCCCATCACGAGTCCAGCCACTGGCAGCAGCACAAACACAAAAATCGTCAGCTGCCAACTAATCACAATCATCATGCCAAGGCACACGACAATCATAATCGGATTCTTGAACATCATATCGAGCGACGCCATGATGGAGTTTTCCACCTCAGCCACGTCGCCCGACATACGCGCCATCACGTCGCCCTTGCGCTCGCTCGAGAAGAAGCCGATGGGAAGGCCCAGAATCTTGTCGTAGACAAAGTTGCGGATGTCGCGCACGATTCCCGAACGAATCGGAATCAGGAAATAGAGGCTGAGATATGTGGCGCCGGTCTTGAATGCGGTCATCACCACGAGTGCCACAGCGAGAAGCATCAGGGTGACCGACGGACCGAGATGAATTTTGCAATAATATGCAGAATAGTAGAAATTATTGATTGCCACATCCTTGAACGAGCCGCTTGTCCAGTCCATATAGTGATAGACCACCCCTTTGTCGCCCATAAAGAGCATCTCGAGAATCGGGATTATCAATGCAAAGGAGAAAAGCGTCAGAAACGCCGCCAGGATATTGAAGAAAATGTTGAGAAACAAATATTTCTTGTATGGCGGCACAAAGCGGCGCAATATTTTAAGGAATTCTTTCATTATTAATTTCTAAATAAAATTTAAAGTGGTGCAAAGATACGCAGATTTCTGCATTCTGTCTATTATGCGATTGCTTTTCGGTCGCATTTAACTACTTTTGTATACAAAAATAGAAGGAAAAATGAAAAATTCGACCTATTTACTTACTGTCATAATCTCGCTTTTTTCGACAGTCTTCGCATCGGCTGCCGACGTCAAGGGTCTGCTCGTCGACAACAACGACCAGACACCGTTGATAAGCGCCACGGTGCAGTTGCTGTCGGCACGCGACAGCAGCCTGGTGAAAGGCGTCGTGAGCGATGTCAACGGTCATTTCCGCTTCACGGGAGTGGCTCGCGGTAAATATGTTGCAAAAGTATCATACGTAGGCTACGAGACAACCTCCGTGGCAATCAGCGTTGGCGACGCCACCATCGACCTCGGCAAAATCGCCGTCAAGGAAAACTCCATCGTGCTGCGCGATGCCGAAGTGACGGCAGTACGCGCCGAAGTGAAGGTGATGGAAGACACAGTGGAATACAACGCCGACTCCTACAAGACACAGCCAAACGCCGTAGTGGAGGACTTGCTGAAACGTCTGCCGGGAGTGGAAGTGGGCAGCGACGGCAAAATCACGGCGCAAGGAAAAGAAGTCACCAAAATCCTTGTCGACGGCAAGGAGTTCTTCTCCGACGATGCAAAGGTGGCGTCGCGCAACATTCCGGTGGACATGGTCGACAAGCTGCAGGTTATCGACCGCAAGAGCGACTTGGCAAGGATAACCGGCGTTGACGACGGCGAGGACGAGACCGTGATCAACCTTACGGTGAAAAAAGGCATGAAGCAGGGATGGTTCGGCAATGCGACAGTGGGCTACGGCACCGACAACCGCTACTCCGGCAACCTGATGGTGAACCGGTTTGTCAACGACAACCAGTTTTCAATAGTGGCTGACGCCAACAACATCAACGAGATGTCGTTCTCGATGCCCGGCGACGGACGTTTCAAACGCTTCGGCGGTGTCGACGGTGTGAACGACGCGCAAAACGTAGGTTTCAACTTCAATGTGGGCAATGACGAGATATTCCGCGCCGGCGGCGATGTGATGTATTCCCACAGCCGCCAGAAAACGCAGCAGACGAGCAACAAGCAGTATCTGTTTGCCGACTCGACAAGCTATGAGAACGCTTTCAGCAACGCAATCGACCGCAGCCACAACCTGACGGGCAATTTCCGAATGCAATGGCAAGTCGACTCGCTCAACACTCTTGATCTCCGCCCATCGTTCATGCTGAGTGTCAACGACAGCGACAAGGCGTCGTGGAGCCGCCTGTTTGCAGGCGACGCCAACCGCACCGCGGTCAACAGCTCCGACAACCTGCTGACGAGCAGCGGCACGAGCTACGACATCGGCGGCAAGGTGGTCTACAACCATAAATTCCGCAACCGCCCGGGACGCTCGTTCTCCACGCAGCTGACTTACAAATACAGCAACACAAACGAGGACGAGACCACATATTCAATCAACAAATATTTCCTTCAACCCGACCAGGACGAGACACGTGACCAATACACCGACAACCATCAGTGGAGCAGCCGTGTGGGCGCGCGTCTGACGTGGACGGAGCCTATCGGCGACATCAATAAGGCCCGGTTTCTGACGTTTGCCTACCGCATGAACTACTACTTCAACAATGCCGACAAACTGGTGTACAACGCCGACCGTGAATATGATCCGCAACGCGCCCTGCGCATACTCGAGGACGACTACGGCATCGTGACAAATCACGTGGTTGCAAACACTCTGGCTGCCGAGAGCGGTGTGCTCGACGAAGACCAGAGCAACAGGTTCCGCAACGACCAGTTCTCACAGCAGATACGCGTCGGATTCAAGCAGAACCGCAAGAAATACCGCCTCAACGTGGGCGTGTCGGTCAACCCGACAATGATGAAGAGCGAAAACCTGCTGAACAGCGAGAAAAACATCCCGGAACGATGGGTGTGGAACTATGCGCCGTTCATGCGGTTCCGCTACTCCATCTCGAAGACAAACTCACTTGCCATCGACTATCGCGGACGCTCGACGTCGCCAACAATGACGCAGTTGCAACCAGTCCCCGACGAGAGCAATCCGTCGCGCATCGTGGTGGGTAATCCCAACCTGCTGCCAGCGTTCAACCACCGCATCTCCGTGCGCTACAACAATTTCAACCAAGAGCATCAGAGCAGCATTATGGCGTTTGGAGGAATCAACGTGGCGCAAAACAGCATCGTCTCAAACCATCTACGACAAGGAGACCGGCAAGCAGACCACCACATACGACAACGTGAACGGGGTGTGGAGTGCAGACGGAATGATGATGTACACGTCGCCAATCGGAAACCGAGGCTGGAGATGGACCAACAACGCATTCGCACGCTATTCGCGCGCCGTGGGATTCAACAACGGAGAGCGAAACTACAGCGGAACGCTGATGCTGAGCGAAACTCCGAGCATCGCCTTCCGCAACAACATCGTCGACATTGAGCTGCGCCCGTACTACAACTATCAGCAGACACGCAACTCAATTCAGACCGACAACCGCGACATCCACTCATACGGCGGTTCGTTAAACGCAAACTACTACACTCCTTTCGGACTGTCGATAGGCTCCGACATCACCTACAGCGCCACCAGCGGATACTCTGCCGGCTACGACAACAACCAATGGCTTTGGAACGCATCGCTGTCATACGAATTTCTCAAAGACAAGTCGGCGACAATTGCACTGAAGGCATACGACCTGCTGCAACAGAAGAAAAACGTGTCGCGCAGCGTGACGGCAAACTACATTGAGGACCGGCGGTTCAACACCGTGACGCGCTACGTGATGCTGTCGTTTTCCTACCGCTTCACACGGCTCGGCAAAGGCACGTCGGAAAAAGACATCAACTACGACGGTTTCGCCCCCGGCGGACACCGCCCGCCAGAAATGCCCGCCGACATGAAACGCGGAGGCAACCAGCCCCTGCCGATAGGACCCCCTCCGGGAGGCCGCCGGCCATTCTAAAAGCATCCTGACTTATAGGCATTATACAGCATTACAGGCGGCGCAGGCAAACCTTGTTACAATTTTTTATCACATCATTGTTTTGCCGATGCGATAAATAAGACTACCTTTGTGCTGACAAACATATATAAGCCTATCACTTAAATGTTACAGTTATGCCTAAATGTATCGGTATATTGACATCAGGAGGCGATGCCCCTGGAATGAATGCGGCGATTCGCGCCGTGACCCGCTCGGCAATCTTCAACGGTATTGCCGTGAAGGGTATCTATCGTGGCTACCGCGGACTGGTGACCAACGAAATTGTTGAATTCAAGACGCAAAACGTTTCAAACATCATCCAAGTCGGCGGCACAATCCTGAAGACTGCACGCTGCATGGAGTTCCGCACAGAAGAAGGTCGGAAAATCGCGTACGACAATATGGTCAACGCGGGCATCGACTCTCTTGTGGTGATCGGAGGCGACGGCTCTCTGACGGGCGCACGCATCTTCGCCACTGAATATAACATTCCTATCGTAGGTCTGCCGGGAACAATCGACAACGACCTATACGGAACCGACACGACAATCGGATATGACACTGCCCTCAACACCATCATGCAATGTGTGGACAAAATCCGCGACACGGCGACTTCACACGAGCGTCTGTTCTTCATCGAGGTGATGGGACGCGACGCCGGATTCCTCGCCCTCAACGGTGCAATCGCCACTGGCGCAGAAGCTGCCATAATCCCGGAAATCTCCACCGAGGTCGACCAGTTGGAGGAACTCATCAACAACGGTTTCCGCAAGAGCAAGAACTCTTCAATCGTGCTTGTTGCAGAAAGCCCTGTGACGGGCGGCGCAATGGCTCTTGCCGAACGCGTGAAAAACGAATATCCGCAATATGAGGTGCGCGTGTCGATTCTCGGACACCTGCAGCGTGGCGGATCGCCTACTGCCCACGACCGCATCCTCGCATCGCGCATGGGCGCGGCTGCCATCGACGCTCTCCTTGAGGACCAGCGCAACGTGATGATTGGCGTGGCAAACGATGAAATCGTTTACGTGCCGTTCTCAAAGGCTATCAAGAAGGACAAACCAATAAACCGCGATTTGCTCGACACGCTCCGCCGTCTGTCGATCTGATTCGCACTGGTTACAACCTCTCATACTGCAAGACGCCCCACAAAATGGGGCGTCTTCCTTTTTTGCTCCCAACTCTCAAACGGACTATTTTATGACTTCGACGCTCAAAAAACGCGCATTTGCGAGGTTTCCTTTTCCTTAAGAACAATAATGCCGAAGTAAACCCCACAGCGCAAAGTCAATCAGCAGTCCTATGTATTCTTCGCCCATCGACTACTTTAAATTGGTCAGGTCTGTCAATATCCAAATGATTATCCTTGCTCCAACAAG
Source organism: Bacteroidales bacterium (assembly GCA_022009815.1). GTDB lineage: Bacteria > Bacteroidota > Bacteroidia > Bacteroidales > Muribaculaceae > Limisoma. Next base: position 1,397,102 of record CP091725.1, on the reverse strand, counting down.
TTCTTGTCCGTCAGGAAATCCAAGAGTCCGACAGTCAACACACCGAGTTCGTCCTCCTTGCGGTGAATATCATCACCAACAATGACAATCTTACGGAAGTGGTCATTGATTGACAATAATGGGCGACGTTCTTGCTGTTCCTTCTCTGGCGTAGGCATGTGAAAAGCCGACTGTATATAGAATCTGTATGGAGGACGGTTCACCACAAAGTCAACTTCCAACTGCCTTCTGACAAACTTGCTGTTCTTATCCTTGCCGCCAAGTTCAACCAATCCTACATCCACATTATATCCACGACTACGAAGTTCATTATAGATAATGTTTTCCATAATGTGCGTTTCCTCTTGTTGACGATAGTTAAGAATGGCTGCACGAATGCCGATGTCTGCGAAATAGTATTTCGTCTCAGTCCCAATATATTTTCTGCCTTTCACATCATAGCGTAAGGCTTCTTCTATCAAGAAAGAATCTTTCAGATAGTCAATATATTGTTTTATAGTGTCTCTTTTTATGGTTACCCCTTGTGCAGATTGAAAGGTATTGGCTATTCTCGTTGGATTGGTTGACGAACCAATGCCCGAGGCAAGCACACGCACCAATTCCTTCATTCCTTCAGGATTACGCAGATGGTTGCGCTCAATTACGTCACGCAGATAGGTGGTTTCATACAGTCCACGCAAATAGTCAGTCTTCTTTTCTTCCGTTTCCAACAGAGCCACTTGCGGTAGTCCTCCAAAAGTATAGTAGTCCATCCATGCCTTGCGTATGTCGCCACCTACGCCCTTGAAATATTCATCAAAAGTGAGAGGCCAAATGCGTATCTCGTCACCTCTGCCTCGGAACTCTGTTACGACATCACTTGACAGGAAACGAGAGTTTGAGCCCGACACATACACATCTACATTCCTCATATGTGTCAAGCTGAGAATAACCTCCACAAATTCTTCTACCAGTTGCACCTCATCTAAGACTATATAATAAGGATTGCCATCCTCCACTACCTTTGAGTCTATATAGTCGAGCAAGGCATCAGGCTTCCTCAACCGTCTGTTTCGGAAATCATCAAGTTGTATCTCGATGATGTGACTATCAGTCACCCCATGTTCCAACAACCAGTTATGCCAAAGGACAAACAACAGGAATGACTTTCCACATCGTCTGACACCTGTTATAATCTTCACAAGGCCGTTTCCACGTCCTGCGATAAGTTCATCCAAGTATTTCTTTCGTTCAAATATCATATTAGAGTGTTATTTTTGATATTAGTATCATATTTTACACCACAAAAATAGCGTTTTATTCCGAAAAGCAGCATAAACAAGAGAAAAAATGTGCGTTTGACAGCTAAACTTTTCAATGAATATTTCTGGGTGACGCAATGACGAAGTCATAAAAAAGCCCGGATTTGCTCACGCAGATCCAGGCCCCTATTTAACAAACCTTTCTTACTTTTATTTCCACTAACGGAAAGAACCTAACTATTATAAATGTATGATAAAAATTACTCTATTTCACAACTTTCAGTGTCGTTGCCACACCTTCTGCCGTTACGGCTTTGACCACATAAACGCCATCGGCAAGACCTTCTGCGGCAAGGGCGTTGCCCTCAACCTCACCGGCAGCCACCAATCGTCCGTTAAGGTCGTAGACCGAGGCGGTGCCGATGGCTGCGTTGCCAGTAAACTGCAGGCATTCGCCGGCAAAATGACAAGCCACTTTTTCAGTGTCGATTGTCATGTCGGAAACACTGCCGTTAGGATTGAACGTAAGGCAGCTGATGTGAATGCCGCTCGGCGAGTATGGTCCACCGTCTTTAATGCGGATACGCTGCTTGCCGGCAGCAAGCGAAACGGCAAACTGCACATCGACATAGGATTGGTTATCGTTTGGAAGTTGAAATTGTCTGTTGTCAGCAAGTGTCGACAGCTCTTTGCCGTCGTTGTCCACACTGTAGATGCCCACTGTCGGGTCGAAACGCGTAGGCTCGCCCATGCCGCTCACTCGGAGGGTAAGCGTATAGCTGCCCGCCGCAGGCACATCAAACTGATAGTCGGCATAAGCGCCTGAATTGAATTTCGTAATCTCAATCGGCGACGGGTTTTTGCCGTCGAACGACGATCCGAGCACAAGGGTGTTTGAATTGACATATTCAACCGCGGGCACCACCTCTGTCATGGAGTGGTAGCGTGTCTGGTCGAAGTCTGACATATTCACATACACTTTGCCCTGCTCCGACAGCTCGCGCTCTCCGACACCGTTTTTCGGCACTATCAATCCGTAGGCCGGCGATGTGGTTATCGAGCCTTTTGCCTTGAACCATGCGTAGCGATACACCTTCTCGCTCTTTTCAAGATATTCCACCTGCGCCACCATCGACGTGATCTGCGCCTCCGGGGTCACGGTGTTGTTGCCCGGCCAGTTGCAGAACTCCGTGAGCCATATCTGCTTGCCGTAGAGTCCGTAGAATTTGTCAATCATTGTGCGCATTCCGTCCACGCCGCCTGAATAGTTATGGATGGCAATGTAGTCGAACGCGTCCTTGCCCACGAGATTCACAAACTTGGCATACCATGTATACGGGTCGTTCTCAGGGCCGTCGGGAGAATGGTTTACCGCCGGACCCACAAGTTTCAGTCCAAGTTCTTTGGCAAGAGCCTGAACAGCAGGCCATGCCGCTGCAGCCGCCTCAGGGGTCATATTTGCCTGATTCTTGAAGTTCGGCTCGTTGAAACCGAGCAGATATTTAGTCTCTGGATGCGATTTGCAATAACTGCGGATGTTGTCGGCATTGTAGTTGGCGTTCCAGCACATCGGAACAAACTCGAAATCGGCATCAGGCAAGTCCTTGATGTTGTTGTTAGGCACGTTGCCCCACGTGTAGAACCATGACGTTCCGGTTTTTATCACATCGATTTCTTCCTTCAGGTTGAAAGCGTTCTCGCTCACTCCGCGCTTGAAGCTCTTGGCGTCGGCAGAGAGTACGCCAATCGCCAAAGCCAAAGCCGTAGCTGTCAGTATGATATTGTTTTTATTCATTGCTATTGTCGTATTATTCAGTTACAGTAAATTTCACAGGTGTTCCGCTGGCACTGTCGGTCGACACCCACACTTGGAAATCGCCCGGCTCCACAACGGTCGTCTCGCTCGAGGTGTGGAATGCCAAGTCGGATGCCTTCAGCGTGAATTTAACGTCGCGGCTCTCGCCTGGTTTCAACGTGATTTTTTCAAAGCCCTTAAGTTCGCGCACCGGACGTGTCAGCGAGCCGACAAGGTCGCGCACATAGAGCTGCGCAGTCTCGGAAGCCTCCACTTTGCCAGTGTTGCTGATTGTGCAAGCCACTTCGATCTCTCCCGTCTTGTCCATCGTTGCCGATGAGAGGCGCACGTCGCCGTAGGCAAACGTGGTGTACGACAGTCCGTAGCCGAATGGAAACGCAGGTCCGTCGCCGGCATCAAGATAGTAGCCTGTGCATCCAGTGGATGTCTGCCCTGCCTCGAGCTCGATGTCGTCCATCAGCACGATGTTGCTTGCCGGACGGCCTGAATTGTTATGGTTGTAGTACATAGGCTCCTGACCAGCCATCCGCGGGAACGACATAGGCAGTTTGCCCGACGGCACTGACTCGCCGGCAAGCAGCTTTGCGAGTGCCGGGCCTCCCATTGTTCCAGGATGGAACATAAAGAGAGTGGCGTCGGCAAGGTCGACCTCCTGGCTGATTGTCAGCGGACGTCCTGCCATAACAACAAGTACCACTGGCTTGCCTGTGGCTTTCAGCGCTTTGAGCATCTCAGTCTGCGCGCCAGGCAGAGAAAGGTCGGCACGACAGTGAGCCTCGCCCGAAAGCACAGCCTCCTCGCCAGCCACCATCACCACGATGTCGGCTTGTTTAGCAGCCTCCACAGCTTTGCGGATTCCCTCCTCGCTTTTGTCGCGGCTGTATGTGAGTCCCGGCTCGAACACAAGATTGTCGCCAAGTGTCTGACGCAGAGTCTCGAGCGGAGTTACAGTGTGGGTCTTGTCAAGGTCGAAGCACCAAGTGCCGTTCTGGTCGTGCTTGGCATCAGCCATCGGTCCCACAAGCGCCACCTTCTTGCCCGTGAACGGCAGCACACCGTTGTTTTTCAGCAATACGGTGCTTTCCTCAACCATACGTTCCGCTGCCTCAAGCGACTCAGGAGCGTAGAATTGGTTTGCGCGTTTCATGTCAACATACGGATTATCAAACAGTCCGAGACGGAATTTCAGACGCAACACGTTGCGTACCAGCCCATCGATTACTTTCTCATCCACTTTGCCCTCTTCAACAAGAGCTTTCAGATGGCGGGTATACGCATAACTTTCCATATCCACATCGACACCGGCAAGCGCAGCCTTGAGCGCCGCGTCCTTAAGGTCGGTGCAATAGCCTTGCGGCACGAGTTGCATAATCGAACCCCAGTCGCTGCACATCACGCCGTCCCAGCCCCACTTGTCGCGAAGCACGTCGCGCATAAGGTAGCGGTTGGCCGAAGCCGGGATGCCGTTGTTGTCGTTGAACGCACACATAAACGTTGCGCTGCCCGCTTTGGCACATGCCTCAAACGGCGGCAGATAAACATCGTGCATCACAACATCGGGAATCCACGTTGAATTATAGTCTTTGCCACCCTCTGCCGCACCATAGCCTACAAAGTGCTTTGTGCAGGCAGCCATAGTGTTTGGCTGTGACAGGTCGTCGGTCTGATATCCGCGCACCATCGCCACGCCCACTTTTCCTGCAAGATAAGGATCCTCGCCGGCCGACTCGGCGCAGCGTCCCCAACGGGCATCACGCGAGATGTCGACCATCGGAGAGAATGTCCAGCGCACACCTGTCGACGAAGCCTCCTCGGCAGCAATGCGCGCACCCTGCTCGATGAGGGCAAGATTCCACGAAGCCGCCTGTCCAAGAGGTATAGGGAAGATTGTCTTGAATCCATGAATCACGTCGCGTGCAAAAATCAACGGGATGTGCAGACGGCTGTTTTTCATAGCCTCTTTCTGCAATTTGTTGACCACCACTGGGTCCACTTCATTGAGAATAGAGCCGATGCCGCCGGCTTTCACAATCTGCACCATCTCAGGGCTGTAGCCCTGTCCTGTCTGTTGGTTGATCTGACCGATTTTCTCTTCCAAAGTCATCTTCGACAACAGCTGGTCGATTTTTTTCTCGACATCATCGTTTCCGGCTGAAAGTGCATAGCCCACCGCAAAAACGGTGAACAGGCACAACAGCACTACTTTCTTCATCATGTTCTGATCGTTCATATTAGGTAGGAAGTTTTTCTGTTATTTTTGATATTCAATGATATTTGCTTCTTGGGTTGATAAACGCGCACATAGTCGACAAGCATCTCCGCGCCGCCGGCAGGTATCGCTGTCACATTGTCGGCATTGTGGATGTTTGGGAAATCGCCGCCTACGGCGAGGTTGAACAACAGGAAGTTGGCCTTGTTGAAGAAGGCGTGCTTGTCGCTGTTCTTGCCTATCGCCGCCGACAGATAAGGCTTGTCGGCGTTGTCGACAAACATTTCTATCCGTGTCGGAGTCCACACAACAGTATATATGTGAAACTCTCCGTCCTGGAGGCTCGACTGATGCTTTCCGGCAGCCACCTGCTGACAGTGCTTGTCGGAGCTGACACCCCAGTGGAGCGCGCCGTTGAACAAGCGTTCCTGCGTTCCGTCCATGATGCCGTCGGCATGTCCCATCTCGAGCACATCGGTCTCGCCGCATGCCGGCCAACCGCACTCCTTGATGTCGTCGCCCATCATCCAGAATGCCGGCCACAAGCCATTGGCAGTCTTCGGCAGTTTGATGCGCGCCTCAACGATTCCGTATGTAAACCCCACCTTTCCACAGGTGTTGACGCGTCCGGAAGTAAACGCGTGTCCGTCGTAGTCCTGACGACGGGCTGTGATGACGAGATTTCCGTCGCGCACAGCCACGTTGTCAGCATTGTCGACATAGTACTGCAACTCATTGTTGCCGCAGCCCGAGCCGTTGACCTCCACGTTCCAGTAGTCGCGGTTGAGAGCGGCGCCGTCGAAATTGTCCTCCCACACCAGCTTGTATCCTCCTTTTTTCGGAACAGCGTAGGCGTCAAAACCGACTGCGACAGCCATTGCTATAAATAATATCTTTGTCAGTCTGTTCATTTCAAGTTATCGGATTACGATTTTCTTTGTTGCCTGTCCGCATTTCACAATGTAGACACCGCCCTGCAGGTCAGCCACGGAGATTTCCGTGCCGCAAGCCGAGCGCACAAGGCTTCCGTTGATGTTGTAGACGCAGATTGTCGATGGAACCGACACTGCTACCGTATTGCCGTCGAATGCAATTTCAGTTTCGGCAACCACATCACCGACAGACGCGCCACCCTGCTCATCGCCAGGCGACAGCGTGTTGAGCGACTCGTCGGCAGTGCCTTTCTGATAAACTTTCACATAGTTCACATACATGCTTGCCTGGTTGCCGTTTCCGGCATTGAGTGCGGTAATGCCCGATGCATCCCTGATATTTGGGAAATTGCCACCCACAGCGAGGTTGAACAATATGAAGTTCTCCTTGTGGAAGTAATATCCCGGTGCGCCGGTGTCGCTGGTTGCGGGAATTGTCATCTCATAATAAGGAGCGGCATTCGGATACTTGTCGAGATCGACATACATAGCTATGCGCTCCTGATTCCAGATGCAGGTATAGATGTGGTACTCATCGTCCTGAAGGCTGTAGTTGTAGGTCACCGCACGGGCATAGTTGGGATGGTTGTTCCACGACTGTCCCCAATGGCATGCGCCGTTGAAATAGCGGTCCTGAACACCGCGGTTGATGCCGTCGATGTGACCGAACTCCATAATGTCGGTCTCGCCGCATTTAGGCCAGCCCACTTGGTCAAAGTCGTTGCCCATCATCCAGAATGCCGGCCACAAGCCGTTGGCAGTTTTCGGCAGTCTTATGGCAGCCTCCACCTTTCCGTGGGTAAACGCCACCTTGTTTTTTGAATTTATGCGTCCCGAAGTGAACTGCTTGCCGTTATACACCTCGCGCACAGCCGTCAGAATAAGGCAATGGTTGCCCTTGCCGTCGTCGCCGAGACGCACATTGCGGTCGAGGTCGGTGTAGAACTGCAACTCGTTGTTGCCGCCGCCGGAACCGTTCACCTCAATGTTCCAACGGTCCGGACGCAGCTCGGAGTCGTCAAACAAATCCTGCCACACCAACCGGTATCCGTTGGTTTCGCCGGTGCCCACCTGAGCGTCTTTAGCCACTGCTGGAAGCGCTGCGCACGAAGCCAACGCCATGAAGAGTAGTTTCTTGCTGAGATTCATTATTTTTTCTTTCTATATTATTTCAATACAACTTTCTTCACTGCATTGCCAGCCTTTACAATATAGATGCCGGCAGCAATATCCTCTATACCCATTATAGAAGCATTCACCTTCCTGACGAGTTGTCCGGCGAGATTGTAGAGAGCAATTTCATCAGTTCCCGCGGCATTGACAGTGCGAGCGGTAACTATGATGTCGGTGTCGGCCACCACTCCAGCGACTGCGCTTTCGCCATTGCCAGGAGTGTAGAAGTAAACAGCGTCGAGGCTGATGTTCTTGCCTGTTGTGCCGCCAGCGAGGAACGAAAGGATGTTTCCGCCAAAGCCGCCAGCCTTGTAGTTGAAGCTCGGCCACAATTTCTTGAGCTGACCGAGAGTGATGTCGACAGCCACCCATTCGCCGTCTGCATCAAAGTTGCCCACCAATGGATAAGAAGCGCCATTGTCAACAAAAGCCTCCGATCCGACAGATATTTTTGCAGGCGACCATTTGTTGTTGTTGTCACCCCAAACATAACCGTCACCAATGATAAGAGCGGCGTTTCTCAATCCATTTGTTGTGCGCAGACCGCAGTGGAAATGAGTGTCGTCTGTGAAATGTCGCAAATCTGCGGCCGCATTGACGATGCAGAAACCTGCGCCGGACCAACCGACATTCGTTACGTCCAACGATGTGTAGCCATCGGTATGCATTCCTACGCCAGGATACGACTGGTCGGCTTCTGCAAATGTGTTTTCCCAAATATAGAAGAAACGGTTTGCATCGTCCATGCGGAGGTCTTGAACAGTCTTACCCGCAGCCCTCAACGATTCAACGCCTGCTCCGTCAAGAAGCACGACATCATACAATCTGCCTACAGATGTTGTGTTGGACAAGGCAGGGTCGCATACATACTGCGACTCATCGCCGCCTTGGCTTCCACCACCTTGGCTTCCACCACCTTGGTTATTATCACCACCCTGATTTCCGCCGCCTTGGTTATTATCACCGCCTTGGCTATCGCCAGGCGACAGTGTGTTGAGCGACTCATCGGCAGTGCCTTTCTGATACACCTTCACATAGTTCACATACATGCTTGCCTGGTTGCCGTTTCCGTTGTTGAGCGCGGTGATGCCCGCAGCATCCCAGATATTTGGGAAATTGCCTCCCACAGCGAGGTTGAACAATATAAAGTTCTCCTTGTGGAAGTAATATCCCGGTGCGCCGGTGTCGCCGGTTGCGGGAATTGTCATCTCATAATAAGGTTTGGCATCTGGATGCTTGTCGAGATCGACATACATAGCTATGCGGTTCTGATCCCAAATGCAGGTATAGATGTGGAACTCTCCATCCTGAAGGCTGTAGTCATAGGTCACCGCACGGGCATAGTTGGGATGGTTGTCCCACGACTGTCCCCAATGGCATGCGCCGTTGAAATAGCGGTCCTGAACACCGCGGTTGATGCCGTCGATGTGACCGAACTCCATAATGTCGGTCTCGCCGCATTTAGGCCAGCCCACTTGGTCAAAGTCGTTGCCCATCATCCAGAATGCCGGCCACAAGCCGTTGGCAGTTTTCGGCAGTCTTATGGCAGCCTCCACCTTTCCGTGGGTAAACGCCACCTTGTTTTTTGAATTTATGCGTCCCGAAGTGAACTGCTTGCCGTTATACACCTCGCGCACAGCCGTCAGAATAAGGCAATGGTTGCCCTTGCCGTCGTCGCCGAGACGCACATTGCGGTCGAGGTCGGTGTAGAACTGCAACTCGTTGTTGCCTCCACCGGAACCGTTCACCTCAATGTTCCAACGGTCCGGACGCAGCTCGGGGTCGTCAAACAAATCCTGCCACACCAAACGGTATCCGTCGGTCTCGCCGGTGCCCACCTGAGCGTCTTTAGCCACTGCTGGAAGCGCTGCGTACGAAGCCAACGCCATGAAGAGTAGTTTCTTGCTGAGATTCATTATTTTTTCTTTAATATTGTTTCGAGTTTTTGTTTTGCCACAGTCGCAGTCGTGGCGGTCTGTATGATTGCCGGCAGCATTTGCCGCCGGACTTTTAGAAGTTAAGTTGGCGGATTTCCATCCGCCAACCTGAATTTTTGTTGAAACAATATTATTTCAAAACGACTTTCTTCACAGCATTGCCAGCCTTCACGATGTAGGCGCCTGCAGCAACGTCCTCAACACCCATTACAGAAGAGTTTACCTTCTTAACGAGCTGACCTGCGAGGTTGTAGAGAGCGATTTCCTCTGCGCCGGCAGCGTTGATTGTGCGTGCAGTAACGATGATGTCAGCGTCGGCTGCGATGCCTTCAACAGAACCTTCGCCAGGAGTGTAGAAATAAGCAGCGTCGAGGCAGATGTTTTTGCCTGCTGTGCCGCCACCAAGGACTGCTAAGAGGTTGCCACCGAAACCTACAGCCTTGTAGTTGAAGTCAGGCCACAATTTCTTGAGCTGACCCAAAGTGATGTCGACAGCCACCCATTCGCCGTCAGCGCTGAAGTTGCCTACCAATGGATAAGAAGCGCCATTGTCAACAAAAGCCTCCGATCCGACAGAAATCTTTGCAGGAGTCCATTTGTCGTTCTTGTTCTCAAAAGCATAACCGTCACCGATGATAAGCGCTACATTTTTGATGCCATTTGTTGAGCGAAGACCGCAGTGGAAGTGAGTGTTGTCAGTGAAGTGCTTGAGATCGGCAGCAGCGTTTGCAATGTTGAATCCAGCGCCTGACCAGCCAATTGTTGACACGTCAAAAGAAACGTAGCCGTCCATCTGCATGTCTACGCCAGGATAAGAGCCGTCACCAGCAACGAAAGTATTGTCCCAAACATAGAGGAAACGGTTTACGTCGTCCGCACGAAGGTCTTGAACAGTCTTGCCAGAAGTCTTCAAAGACTCGATGCTGGCATTGTCGAGAAGAACAACGTCATACAAGTTGCCTGTTGAAGTTGTTTTTGACAATGCAGGGTCACCTACATACTGTGCATTGGCGATACCTACGCCACAAACTGCCATAGCAGCCAAAAGAGTCAAATTTTTCATAATTGGTAAAATTTTAGTGAATGATTAAATGATTAAGTTTTTATTTTTAAGGAGGGCGGACAGACGTGTGTCCGCCTTCCTGTTTTTGTTGTTTTTAGTATCCGTTGTTCTGCTCCATCGGGTTAAGGTTGATTTCCTCTGCCGGAATCGGGAACAGCTCGTGCTTGCCTTTTACAAACGATGCCATTTCGGCGCGTGCCTCGGCACTCTCGTTTTTGCCGTAAGAACCGTTGTCCTTATCCATCACCTCATAGGCGATGCCCCAACGGCAAAGGTCGAACCAGCGGTGGCCTTCCATTGCCAACTCCACACGACGCTCATGGCGGATTGCCTTGCGCAAGTCTTCGGTGTTGTCGCTGTAGCCGCGATATCCAGGGAATGCCGGCATTCCGACACGTTCGCGCACCTTGTTGAGCATTGTTTTTGCCACTGCGATATCCTTGCCGCTTTCAAGAGCAGCCTCGGCATACATCAGCATAACGTCCGACAAGCGGATCAGACGATAGTTGAGCGGACTGCGCGACGGGTGGTCAAGAGCGATATATATGCCGTTCTCGCAATATGATGTCTTGTTGTTGTTATAGACATTGCCAAGATAATTGAGTTCGGCATTGCCGTCGATCTCGCTGTCCGTAGGCTTCGAGATTGCCACATCACGACGAATGTCGCCGTCTTCAAACTCCTTGTACAGATTCTGTGTCGGGCGGTCGAATCCCCATCCTTTGTTACCACCGAGCGATGCGGCACGACTACGCGTAAGAATCGTGGTGAACGTACCGCGAGAGAATCCGAATCCTTCACCATAGTCGCTCGTCGGGTCTGCCATATACTGGATTTCGAACACCGATTCAGGTCCATTCTCACCGGCGAGAGTGAAGTTGTCGGCATAGTTCGGGCAAAGATTGTATTCGCTCTGTTGGTCCTCAAAGAATTTCTTGCCCCACTCGTATGCGTTGTCATAGTCGTGCATATAGAGATATGCCTTCAGCAGCATAGCCTGCGCCGCGCCCTTCGTGGCACGGCCGAGATCCTCGTCGGCATACTGGCTCTTGTTCCAAAGCAACTGCTCTGCCTGTTTGAGGTCGTCGACGATATGGCTGTAGATTTCCTCTGCAGTGGCGCGCGGCTGCCTCCAGTTCTTTTGACTGTCAATCACCTTGTCTACATAAGGAACACCACCGAAAATGCGCACAAGGCGGAAGTAGTAGAAAGCCCGCAAGTAATAAAGTTCGCCAAGCAGACACTGCTTGCGGTCGGCAGTCATAGCCTCGTCAGGCTCAATGCCGTCCACCTCGACAAGCGCAAGATTGCATCGCTGTATGCCCTGATACTGCGCGCGATAGAAATCCAGCAGAATTCCATTGTTGGCATTTGTCTTGAAATTGTCGATATCGTAGGCATTGCCGTCGTCAGCGGTGTTCTCGCCGCCTTTGAGTGCATCATCAGAGGCGATGTCGCCAATATACCACTCTGAGAAATATGTCTTGTTGAACTCCCATTCAAGAGGAGCATACGCGGCATTGACCGACTGTATGGCAGCCTTGCCCTGCGCGAAGTAGTCATCGGGACTTGACTTTCCGGGGGCATCCTCTTTCAGCCAATCGTTGCACGATGTGGCGGAAACAACGAGAGTCACGCCGCAGAATGCTTTCAATAAATATTTAGTTTTCATTGTCGTTTTCTGATTTTAAGTTAGAAAGAGATGTTGGCACCGAAGATAAACGAGCGTGCCTGCGGATAGTTGCCATAGTCGACACCACCACCGACCTCAGGGTCAAATCCAGTGTATTTTGTGGCAGTCAGCAGGTTGCTGCCCTGCAAATAAAGGCGGCACGACTCCAAGCCAATCTTGCGGATGGCACTGGTCGGAATAGTGTAACCAAGCTGCATATTCTTCAAGCGGAAATAGGATCCATTCTCGAGGAAGCGGTCGGATACATAGTAGTTGATTGAATTCTTCGGGTTTGGAATCGAACCGTCATAATATGTCTCACCGGCATCGTTGGTGTGCTGCATCCATGCATTCTTCATCACAGGACTGAGCGCATTGTTCGTGCCTGTGCCCTCCAAGCGGTGGCGGAGTTGGTTGTAAATCTTGTTGCCTGCCACACCCTGGAAGAAGAGCTGCAAGTCAAAGTTTTTCCAATTCAAGCCGATGTTCAAACCGTAGTTGAGCCATGGAATCGACGAGCCAAGTTTCACACGGTCGTTGTCGTCAATCTTGCCGTCATGGTTGTTGTCGCGATACTTGGCGTCGCCGGCATGGAACGGTATCGACTTCGAGTCATAGGCTGTCAGGTATTCAAGAGCCTCCTCGTCGGTCTTATACATACCGTCGTATTGGTAACCCCAGAAATAGTACAATGGATAGCCTTGGTCAACAACCATTATATTGCTGTAGTTTGAATAAATCGGTGAGCCGCCATTAAGACCAGTAAGCTCGTTGTCGATAAACGACACGTTGCCACCGATCGAGTAGCCGAAATCGCCAATCTGGTTGCGGTGTTCAAGCGTAATTTCAATACCACGGTTACGCACTGTGCCCACATTGCTCATTGCCGAGTAGCGGTTGCCCACGTGAGCCGGAGCGGTGACATTCATAAGCATATCCTTTGTGTTGCGGAGGAAGAAGTCGACAGAACCCGTGAGTTTGTTTTTCCACAAACCGAAGTCAACGCCCAAGCTCCATTGCTCGGTGTTTCCCAATGTCCACCGTTGTTCACCCACGTGAGCACCGTGGCACCGTTGGCGAGCTGCTGGTCCTTGCCGAACACATAGTCAACGAATGTCGGGCCTTCGTTGAACACCTTGAGCATAAACGCATCGTTGCCGATATTATCATTGCCTACGCGTCCCCAACCTGCACGGATTTTGAGAAGGTCGAGATTGTGGAAATCCTTCATAAAACTTTCCTCGCTGACTTTCCATGCCAAAGCAGTAGAAGGGAAGTAGCCCCACGGTTTGTCGGGGAACTTGCTTGAGCCATCGGCACGGAAGTTGAATGTCACAAGGTAACGGTTGTTGTAACTGTAATGCAGACGTCCGAGCATAGATACGCGGCGGTTGCGCGACACTGAGTCGGCTGGACGGCCGAAATCATCGGTAACCTTCGAGAGAAACCAATTTTTCTCAACCGGGTTCAGGATTGTAGAACCAGAACTGCTGATACCATAGTAATTGTACTCCTCAACCGTCTGTCCGACCATTGCCGAGAAGTCGTGCTTACCGATTGTGCGGGCGTAAGTGAGAATATTGTCGACCGTCCAGTTGTAATAACGTCCCATAAGCGAGGACAGGAAGTTTTTCGCATTCTTGTCGTATGCCGAAAATTCGTATGCTTCCTTGAACTCCTTCAAAGTGTGGATATTGTAGTCAAAACTGTAGCTCGAACGGAAAGTCAAGCCCTCGATTGGGTTGATTTCTGCAAACGTTGCCCACGAAGCGCTCATAACGATCCTTCGGATGGCTCATCTCGACCATCGAGAACGGGTTTGTCACATTCTTGAAGTTGGAGCCGGCGGCAATCTGTCCGCTCAAATCCTTTCCCTTGCGCGTCACCGAGCCTTCCGGATAGCGCACCGGATCCCATGGCGCCATCGCCAAGGCGGCTGAAAGCACCGAAGCGCCGGCACTCTCCGAGTTGTTCATCGCGTTGCGCGCTGTCGAGGCCATGAACGATACGTTCTCGCCAACCTTCAACCATTTTTTCACCTGATGCGACGTGTTGAGGCGCACCGTTAAGCGCTGATACTTAGAACCTATAAGCGTACCTTCCTGAGAGTACCAACTGCCGCTCAACGAATATGTAGTCTTCTTACTGCCACCGTCGATTGCGAGGTGATAGTTCTGAATCAATGCATTGCGGAACACTTCGTCCTGCCAGTCGGTGTCGACTGCCGAGTAGTCAAATCCTGTCGGGTTCTTATCCGCATCGTAGACCGTTGGATAATACTCCGATGTACCAAGGCAGAACGCCGACAGCCATTTGTTGAATCCCTGCTTCTCATAGAAAGCCTTTTCTGATTTTGTGCCGTTGATGGCGATACGCGTGTCGGCGAAGTCCTTGGCGTTCATCACGTCAAGTTTGCGCCAACGCTGCTGAACGCCGACATAGGCATCGAGGGTGACGCGGGTCTTCTCGTCGGTGGCGCCGTTGCGTGTGGTGACGATGATGACACCGTTGGCACCGCGCGAACCATAGATGGCTGTTGCGCTGGCGTCTTTCAGCACCTCTGTCGACTGGATGTCGTTAGGGCTGAGGAACGAGATGTCGTCAACGATAACACCGTCGACTACATAGATAGGAGAAGCGCCGTTGACCGTACCGACACCGCGGATGCGCACCTCAGGAGCCGCACCCGGCTGTCCACTGTTTGAGTTGATGGTCACACCTGCAGCCTGTCCCTGAAGGGCGTTTGCAAGGTTGGAGGCTGGAGTTTTCTTAAGCTTGTCGGCGTCGACACTGGTAACCGAACCGGTAAGGTCGCTTTTCTTCATCACGCCGTAGCCGATAGCCACAACCTCGTTGAGCATGTGAGAGTCGCTTGCAAGCACAATATTATATGTGCCCGACTTTACGACTGTTTTTTCCTGGGTCTTGCAGCCCACAAAAGAATACTGAAGCGTGGCGCCCGTCGGAACAGAAATGGTGTAATTGCCATCAATGTCGGTGGCCACTCCTTGCGAAGGGTTGCCTTTTACTTGGACGGATGCGCCAATCAGCGGCTCACCGTCTTCGGCAGAAGTAACAACTCCTGTAATGTTCACGTTTTCCGCAAAGCCTATCATTGCGAAAAACAAAAAACAAAATAGTAGAATCTGTTTCTTCATAAGTTTGGTATAAAATTTTAATGAATATTCCTGTTAGGTCAAAACTCGCAGTTTTTGTTCGGTTTGACACTGCAAAATTATAGTACAATGTATCCCTACCCAAAAAAAAGCACTCACAAAAAACTCAACAAGCGGCATTTTACTACTCAACATCTCTTTCCTGTTGATTTTTATTTGTCTGTATATTAGATTGTTATAAAAAAACATGTTTTATAACATATTTTTATTTGTTCATCAACATCCATTTTTTTACGAATTTTGAGCCGTTAAATGAATGCATTCTTCAAACAATGGAAATTTTTGACTTCACACTAAAAAAATCACGCCTCGCCGGGATGCTGCTGGCAATATTTCTGGCAGCGGTATGCTCCGTCGCCGCATCGGCAAGCTATCCGCTTGTGCGCAACTACACTCGCTCCGCATATCAGGGAGGCACACAAAACTGGGACATCAAGCAGGACAGTTTCGGACGAATGCTCTTTGCCAACAATTCAGGCATGCTCATCTACGACAGCAAGAACTGGACACTATGCCCCATCGGCAACTACACGTCGGTGCGCTCACTGATGGTCGACGAAAGCACGTCGCGCATCTATGCCGGCGGATCGGAGGAATTCGGCTACTACCACAACGACCCCGACCGGGGATGCTTCGTTTATAAAAGCCTGATGCCCACGTTGCCGAAACGCGACCGCCACTTCACCGAGGTGTGGAACATCCACAAGTCGGGCAAATACATTTGGTTTCAGAGCGACTTCAACCTGCTGCGATTCGACGGCAGCAAATCGATTTCCATACCTTATAAATATAAAATCACGACTTCCGCGCTCATCCGCGGCAGGCTCTACATCGCATCGAAAGAGGGTGGCATCTGCCAACTCAACGGAAAAACGTTTACAAGCGTCCCAGGAGGCGAGCGCGTGAAAGGCATGCGCGTGTGCGCGCTGTTGCCTTATCTGAAAGGCAACATCCTCATTGTCACGGAGTTCAACGGAGTGTTTATCTTCGACGGAGCCACGGTGCGCCCGTTTGAGATGGACATCGACCCGTTTCTGAAAGCCAACCAGGTGTTTTGCGCTGCCACAAACGAGCGCGAGCTGGTGTTTGGCACCGTAAACAACGGCATAATAATCAAAGACATAACCAACGGCAACAACACATTCGTGAATATGTCGACTGGACTGCAGAACAACACGGTGCTGAGCATCGATTTCGACCGGATGGACAACATCTGGCTCGGTCTTGACAACGGCATCGACTACGTGCTCTACAACTCTCCGGTGTCGACAATTTTCGGCTCGTCAAACATTTACGGCGCCGGCTATGCGTCGATGCTTCTCGGAAACACCCTGTTGCTCGGCACAAACCGCGGACTCTATGCCACTGCCTATCCGCTGTCGGCGGCGGCAGAACCGGCAAAACCATCTTCGCTTCTGAAAAGTCAGGTGTGGAGCATCGACACTCTCGGAAACGACGTGCTTGTGAGCAGCGACCGCGGACTGTATCAACTAAGAGGCTCCGAAGCACGGCAAATAAGCGGAATACCAGGCACTTGGGCGGTAGTTCCCCTGCACCGCCACCCCGACATGGCGCTGGCGTCGACCTATGAGAGCTTCTACCTGCTGCGCCGCGTCGGCGGACAATGGACAATGGCAAACCGTGTGACGGGCTACAACGAGGCTGGCGGACGAATCATAGAGGACGAGTTTGGAAATATTTGGATAAGCCATTGGATGAAAGGCATATACAAACTACACCCAAACGCTTCGTTCACTAAATTCGACAAAGTGGAACTGTACAACCACACAAAGGGATTCCCCACCGACCGCAACAACACACTCTACAAAATCGACGGCGAACTCGCCTTCTCGACCGAGGGCGGATTTCCGCTACAACCCGCACACCGACAAGATGGTGCCCAACGAGAAGCTGAACAGCATCTTCGGCGAGCACACGTCGGTGAGACTCTACCAGTCGCCGGCGAAAGACGTGTGGGGCGTGTCAGGACAATACATCTGTGCCGCATTCTACAATGCCACAGGCACATACAACGTCGACTCAATCACCTACAAGCCCTTGCTCGACAAACTGATTGTCGGGTTTGAGCATTTCAACTTCATCTCGCCCCGCAAACTGATCGTGACAAACGAGGACGGTTTCTACGCCATCGACGTTGACCGCGACCACCGCGTGAGCTGGAAGAGCAAATTGTTTGTGAGCAACATTTTCGCCACCAACCCCGACTCACTGATATACACCGCCGGCGGTGCGCTCCACAACAACGTGTTCGACTTGCCGTACGACCTCAACTCGCTGCGCTTCGAGTTTATATGCCCGGAATTCCGCGAGGAGGGCGCCGTGCTCTACAGTTATTATCTTGAAAACTATGACACCGGATGGAGCGCCTACACCACCGCCAACTCAAAGGAATACACGCAATTACACGAAGGCACATACACGCTGCACATCCGTTCGTTCAACCGCTACGACGACAGCCGCTCGGAATACTCCTTCACCTTCCGCATCGCGCCGCCATGGTACAGAAGCACCTGGGCGATAACGTTCTACATCCTTTTCATCATCTCGTCAACATATTTCCTATTCATATACGTGCGGGGAAAGGCGCGCAAGTCGGCGCTGATGGTGGCGAAACGCAAGGAGGAGGAAATGCGTGAATACAAACGCCAGACCGAAGAGGAGTCGCTGCGACGTGAAAACGAAATCTCACGGCTGAAAAGCACGCAGCTGGAACACGACGTGCGCCACAAGTCGCAGGAACTGTCAAACGCCACGATGAACGTGATGCGCAAAAACGAGATTCTCATCGACATCTCAAACCAAATCAACAAATTACAGGAGAGCGGCGACACCATCTCGAAAACGTCGGCAAAGCAGCTGATGAAGATTCAGAAACTCATCAAAGAGAACATCTCGCACGATGACGACTGGCACAAATTCGCCCAAAACTTCGACGTGGTCTACGAGAACTACCTCAAACGCCTCGCCGAGCGGTTCCCACAGCTCAACATCAACGACCAGAGGCTGTGCGCTTATCTGAAGATGGGCCTCAGCAGCAAGGAGATTGCCCCACTGCTCAACATGTCGTACCGCAGTGTGGAGATGGCACGTTACCGTCTGCGCAAAAAGATGGAACTGAGCCGCGAGGTGAACCTCGTCGACTTCCTGCAACGGCTGTAACGCTGTGCCATTTTGCTATATTTTGGGGCTTTTTTGCCTATTTCAGTGTAAATTGTCAACCATTTTTGATGATTTTCTAAAAATTTGCTATATCTTTGTGGCAGAAAAAAAAGATAAAGATGGAAAAATAGACAATCTTGACCGTAAGATTCTTGAAATCGTGATGCGAAACGCACGAATCCCGTCGAAAGACGTGGCTGTGGTATGCGGGGTGTCGCGCGCTGCCATACACCAGCGCATACAGCGGATGATTGATTTGAAGGTAATCACCGGTTCGGGCTACCACGTAAACCCGAAAGTGCTTGGCTACACAACCTGCACCTACATCGGCGTGAAATTGGAGAAAGGCTCTATGTATAAGGATGTTGTACCTGAATTGGAGAAAATACCGGAAGTTGTTGAATGTCACTTCACCACCGGCCCGTACACAATGCTGATAAAGCTTTATGCCCGCGACAATCAGCATCTTATGGAACTTCTCAACGACAAGATCCAGATGATTCATGGTGTCGTGGCGACAGAAACTCTGATTTCGCTCGACCAAAGCATGAACCGCGAAATTCCAATACACTACGAAGAATAGCGTTTCAGCACCCGAAAAGACATAAAAGCGCGCCGAATGCCGGTGCGCTTTTATTTTACGCTGATTGCCAGAAGCCGCACCCATCAGCATACACGCCGACTCTTCCATAGCAGCACACTGATAATCAAGCATAAAGAATTTTATTTACAAAAAACTTGGCAAAAATTTTGCAGATTTAAAAACTTGTCGTACCTTTGCAATCGCTAACACAAAGCAACTATCAATGGTGCGGTAGTTCAGCTGGTTAGAATACATGCCTGTCACGCATGGGGTCGCGGGTTCGAGTCCCGTCCGCACCGCAGAAATCCTGAAACGAAAGTTTCGGGATTTTTTGTTTTCCGTAGCATCTCCGCAACCCTCCAACATAAGATTTTGCGGAAATCGGCAAAAGTCGGCAGAGCAGCCATCCAAACAGCGCGATGCGCCTCCAGGGAAGTCCACAGCATATGCAGTCGGCATCCAGACAGTACTTCCATCGGGAAAGTCCGCAGAGCGGACGTATAGACGCAGCCACCCTATGCACCATCGGGGAAGTCCACAACGTGGACCCGCTTTCAGTTAACCCCGGACCGCGTCCGGGGCATAACGCCGGCACAACACGCACCGCAACGCGGTGCCGCTGCATACGGATGATACAGACAAAAAAGAAAAAAGCCCGTCAATCCGACGAGCTCTGTTTCTTAGTTGCTTCGATGAAGCAACATTTACAAACCTAACATAAAACCATTATTCGAGACATTTTACTGCGTTTCACAACGAAATAAAACTAAATTCTAATACTCCATATTATAATCGTAGTGTTTAACCATTATTCGGTTGAAAGCATCTCTTTGCTTTCGACACCACAAAGTTACAGCCATTGTCAAGCATTTCAATCGCCATATTAACGCAAATATAGGCAAATATAGATGTATAAAATTTTATATGCTTGATTAACAATGATATAATTTTCACGAAATATAAGCAAATATAAACGATTACATCAATCGATAATGCCTATTTTCATCACGTTTTTCTCAAAAGAATCCCTATCGATTGCACGATTTTTCATTTTGTTGCGGTAAGCATATATGGTATTGACCGAATAGCGCAGAAACTCTGCAATCTTCGACGAGTCGACAATCCCGAGGCGCAACAAGGCATAGATGCGCAATTCCGTGTTGAGCGAACCGGGAGCCTCAATCTCAAAACGCTCCTCCGGACGCAGCAAGGCGTTGACATCATCGACAAACGTGGTGTAGATTTAAGGAATGCATTGTCAAACTCCTTATAGAACGTAGAGTGCTGCTCATCGCTGAATTTCTGCGACTTCATCATCTTCACCAAATCATCCACCTGTCCCGACACAAGCTTACGGTTGACCAATTTAGTAAACGAGTCGAGGCGCTTCATATATATAGAGCACAGTTCAAGGAACTGCCCCATATACTCATCCTTGGTCATGTTGGCCTCTTTCAGCTTCAGACGCGTGCGCGTAAGCTTCTTCATCTGCTTCACAAGATAGAACACCGCCACGGCAAGTCCGATGAGAAGGAAGAAACTCACCACTATATACATCATCAGCATCCGCTCATGCTCGGCAACCTCCTCACGATGCTGCGACTCGATTACCGGCAGCAACCCCGACACATTATAGACACGCATCTGCGCGTTGCAGAACGCCGCGTCCTCGAGCGACGTAAAAATATAACGATAGGCGCGGTCGATGTCGCCCTCTCCGTAAAGAATCATGGACAAGTCGAGAATCGACTGGTTTTCCTTCACCGCGCACATAATATCGCTGATCGCCGAGAGCGCAAAATAGCGCACACTCTCCTCCGACTTTCCCTCCGACCTGTAAATCTTCGCCAGAAACGCACAGGCAAGAGCGAAATCATTGCCGTCGCGGCGCAACGACGGAATCATGTCGACAAGAATCATCTTAGCCACCGCCTGCTTGCCGTCGGCCATCGCCTGCTCCGCCTCATAAAGCCTACGCGTGTTGGAGCTGACGGGCAGCGACTCAATCCATTTTTTTCTAAACGCCACAGTATTGGAGTAATAGCGGTCGTAGAAAAGCCCGCCCTCCGCCGAGCCATTGAGAGAGAAAGAGTAGATGCGATAGCCACTTTCGTAGAACTCCGACAGCAACGTGTCGGGAATCTCCATGTGCGAAATCGCCTTGAAGTCGCTGTAGGCCTCCGCATAATAGCCCGCGATAACCTCCGAGCGCACTTTTTTTATTCTCACGAGCAGCGAGTCGGTAGGCGAAGACGCCAACTCTGCAGCCTTGTCATAATAGAAAATCGCGGAGTCTGCCTTGAAAAGCGTATACTCCTTACCCAGTTTCATGTAGGAGGAAAACGACGGACGCGAGGCAACCGCCCGTTTTTCTTTGTCGATGCGCGCATACTTCCTGCCCTCAAACATTTTTTTAAGGCCAATGTAGCGGTCGAGGCTATCGAGCTCAGGCACCGACACCGCCACAGCGGTCTGCACGGAGACAAAGAGCAAAAACAGCGAAAGCGCCAATCTAAATTTAGACATAAGGAAAATATAAATGGTTTAAAATGTTAGTTTATTACGTGACAAAGATATAGCCTTCTTCTGAATAAACCAAATTATAGACATATTTTGTAAAAAAACGCGTTGCATCCCAACCATTCTCCACAACGAGTTTCGCCCTCATTCACATAATAAGCCAATTTTTACTATCTTTGTATAAATAAAAAAATAAAGATGAGCGGAGAAAAGGAAAAGAAACTATTCATAGAGACCTATGGCTGCCAGATGAACGTGGCAGACAGTGAAGTTATAGCATCAGTGATGAAAATTGCCGGCTACGAGCCAACAGACGCGATTGAGGACGCCGACGCCGTGTTTCTCAACACCTGCTCGATACGCGACAACGCAGAGCAGAAAATCTTCTCACGCCTGGACTACTTTGCCTCGCTCCGCAAGAAGCGCAAGTCGAGATTGGTGCTTGGCGTGCTGGGATGCATGGCAGAGCGCGTGAAAGACGAGCTTATTGCCAACCACGGCGTAGACATTGTGGCCGGACCCGACGCCTACCTGTCGCTACCCGACCTTGTGGCGGCTGCCGAACTTGGAGAAAAAGCCATCAACATCCAACTCTCGACCACAGAGACCTACCGCGACGTCATCCCGCAACGCATCGGACACAGCCGCATAAGCGGATATATCAGCATCATGCGCGGATGCAACAACTTCTGCTCCTACTGCATCGTGCCCTACACCAGAGGCCGCGAGCGCAGCCGCGAGCCACGCAGCATCCTCAACGAACTTGCCGACATGCAGGCAAAAGGCTTCAAGGAAGTAGTGCTGCTCGGACAAAACGTCAACTCCTACCACTACGTGGGCGAAGACGGAGCCGTGGTTGGTTTCGCCGACCTGCTCAGAATCGTTGCCGAAGCCGCGCCGGAGATGCGAGTGCGCTTCACCACGTCGCACCCGAAAGACATGACAGATGAAATCATCGACGTAATCGCCACCGTGCCAAACGTATGCAAGCACATCCACCTGCCTGTGCAGTCGGGAAGCAACAAAGTGCTCAAGGCGATGAACCGCAAATACACCCGCGAATGGTATCTTGACCGCATCGCAGCCATCCGCCGCGCCATGCCCGACTGCGGCATCACCACCGACATGTTTACAGGCTTCCACGACGAGACGGAAGAGGATTTCGAGGAGACACTGAGCCTGATGCGCGAAGTGGTGTTCGACAGCGCGTTCATGTTCAAATACTCCGAGCGTCCCGGCACATTCGCGTCAAAAAACCTCCCAGACAACGTGCCTGAAGAGGTTAAAATAGACCGTCTCAACCACATGATAGCATTGCAGAACGAGCTGTCGGCGGAAAGCTACCGACGCGACATCGGAAAAACTTTCGAAGTGCTTGTCGAAGGCACATCGAAACGCTCCCGCGAACAGTTGTTCGGACGCAACGAGCAAAACAAAGTAATCGTGTTCCCGCGCGGCAACCACCACATAGGCGACCGCGTCATGGTGACCGTGGAGAGCGCATCGTCGGCCACGCTAATCGGAAAAGAAGCTTAAGCTATGGACAAATATATATTCAAAATCACAGCAAAAAACTCCCAACCAAGCATTTGGAGAATTTTGTCGGTTCCCGTCCATTACGATTTCGACCACTTCCACTTCTTAATCCAGGCAGCGTTCGACTTGAGCGGAATATTTGACTTCCAGTTTGTGAAAGGATTCCACAAGCCCAGTTTTGAATGCTTCAGATTCTCTCCCGACGACGATGTGGAGGTAATGCAGTCGGAAGGATGCAAAGATGCCGAAAAAACGGCACTCAATGACTTTTTCTCAACAGACGACACTCTGAGGTACGACTCGGGCGAATTGTCGTTCGAAATAAAGCTCATGGGATTAAAGGGCTCGGATTTCCGTATGCCCATCTCGAGGATGGCGAAGGCAAGATTCTCTGCGAAATGTGTGGCGGCATCTACGGACAGCTAATGGTGCAGGAGGCGTTGGCCAAATATCCCAACGAGCCTATCGCCCAGTATGCCCGAAAGATGCTGAAGAAGAAGCGAAACGCGAAAATCGATTTTTCCTTCACATACAAAGACCTGAACGACTGCAACCGCACAATCCACAAATTCGAGATAGCGTCAATGCTGATTCCGAAGGATGACTGGGACGACTACGATTCTTCTGAAATGGGATTCGTGTCGGACGATGAATATCTCGACATAATCAACGAACGGGTACGCAACCAACAAATCGGCTTGGACAAAGACCTGCTCAACTGACACCTGCAGACGTCGCAAAAAAAGAGATTTGCCAACGTGAAAAAAGCATAAAATGTTGACAAACGGCATCTCCAGGTTGTAACTTTGCACAAATTAATTGACTATGGCAAAACAACAGAAATCAAAAATATCCTATTTCCAGTCAAACATCACAGCCACCGTCAGCGTGGCGTTAGTGCTGATATTGATTGGCGTAACAGCGTTTCTCGGCCTGTCGGCACGCACAATGAGCCGCGAACTTAAAGAAAATATGGGCTTCAGCATTGTGCTAAAAACCGACGCCACCGACGCCGACATCGCAGGGCTGAAAGCAATCTTCGCCAAAGCCCCGTACGTCGCCAAGACCACATTCATCTCAAAAGACCAGGCCTTGGAACAATGGAAAAAAGACACCGGAGAAAATCTTGTAGAGACTTTCGGCGTCAACCCTCTCAGCGCGGAGTTTCAGGTCAACGTCAAAGCCAACTATGCGGAAATAGGCAAGCTAAAGAGCATACAGGCACAGCTGATGCATCAAAGCGGAGTGGAGGACATTGCCCTCTATGAAACCGAGGTCGAGACCACCAACAAAAACATCGGCAACATCACCATCGTGCTGCTTTCGTGGCGGCTCTGCTCGTGTTTATCTCCTTCGCACTGATAAACAACACCGTGCGCCTCACCGTCTACTCCCGACGATTCCTCATCCACACGATGAAACTCGTGGGAGCGAAGCCCGGCTTCATCCGCCGTCCGTTCGTGGTGCAGAACATGCTTAACGGACTGATTGCCGCAGCAGTGGCGTGCCTCGTGTTTGTCGGATCATACTTCGCGGCGCAAGACATCGTCGGCGGACTTGTGGGCACTATGTTCAACGAGCTGGAAGTTGCCGCCGTATTTGTCGGGCTGGCGCTTGCCGGAGTGGTGATTTGCGGCATTGCGGCGTTCTTTGCCGCCAACAAATACATCCACCTCAACTACGACGACTTGTTCAAACGATAAAAAAACCACAGAAATAAATATGGAAGAAATAAAGAAAGAAAAGAAAACCGACACACGTCCGCTCGGAAAAGAGAATTTCATTCTCATGGGCGTGTCGGTGGCATTGATTGTCATCGGATTTTTGCTGATGGGCGGCGGCGCCACTACCGAAGAAACGTTCAACCCCGACATCTTCAGCACAATGCGCACAGCCGTAGGTCCGGGCATCTCGTTCATCGGCTTTGTAATTATGTTTTTTGCAATATTATATAAAAAGAAAAAATAAATCAAATGGATTGGATACAAGCACTCTTGCTCGGTCTCGTGCAAGGACTCACTGAATACCTCCCCGTCAGCAGTAGCGGACACCTCGCAATCGGCAGCGCCCTGTTTGGCATCGAGGGAGAAGAAAACCTCGCTTTCACTGTCATCGTACACGTTGCCACCGTGTTCAGCACACTCGTGATTCTCTGGAAAGAAATCAGCTGGATATTCAAAGGCTTGGCACAATGCCGCATGAACGACGAGACCCGCTATTTCATCAACATCGTTATCTCGATGATTCCTGTGGGCATCGTAGGCGTGTTCTTCAAAGACTATGTTGAAGAAATATTCGGCAGCGGACTTGCAATAGTAGGCTCCATGCTGCTCGTGACAGCGCTGCTGCTCACGTTCTCTTATTTCGCAAAACCTCGTCAGAAAGCAAACATCTCGATGCGCGACGCCTTCATCATCGGTCTGGCACAAGCTGTGGCGGTGCTCCCCGGACTCTCCCGTTCAGGCTCCACCATCGCCACAGGTCTGCTTCTAGGCAACAGCAAAGAAAAACTGGCGCAATTCTCATTCATCATGGTCATCCCGCCGATTCTCGGCGAAGCCCTTCTCGATGTGGTCAAGATGCTCCAAGGCAGCGCCGACAGCATGCTGCAGAGCGTGGCTCCGCTGTCGCTCATTGTCGGATTTCTCGCAGCGTTCATCTCGGGCTGCGTGGCCTGCAAATGGATGATCAGCATCGTGAAACGCGGCAAACTGATATATTTCGCCATCTACTGCGCCCTGGCAGGCGCCGCAACATTGATTTTCAACTTCATTTAACCGAAAAGAGATGCTGCATCCCGTAGAAGGAGAAATTTTTTACGTTGACAAACCGCTGACATGGACGTCGTTCGACGTTGTCAAGCGAGTGCGCGGAGAACTGAGCCGCCGCACAAAGATAAAGAAACTGAAAGTGGGACACGCCGGCACGCTCGACCCGCTCGCAACCGGTGTGATGGTAATCGTCACCGGACGCGCCACAAAGCGCATCGAGGAGTTGCAAGCCCACGTCAAAGAATATGAGGCGACAATACGCCTTGGCGCCACAACCCCAAGCTTCGACCTTGAGACAGAAATCGACACCGAATACCCGTGGGAGCATATCGACCGCACGGCTGTAGAAGAGGCGTTGAAAAAATTCACAGGGCGCATCCAGCAGGTGCCGCCAGCCTTCTCGGCATGCAAGGTCGACGGCAAGCGCGCATACAAGATGGCGCGCAAAGGCAAGGAGGTTGAAATCAAGCCTAAAGAACTTGTAATCGACGAGATAGAACTGCTGTCGTTCGACCTGCCGGAAATCCGCATACGCGTGGTGTGCAGCAAAGGCACCTATATCCGTGCCCTTGCCCGCGACATCGGTGAAGCTCTCGGCAGTGGCGCGCATCTGACAGCGCTGCGGCGCACACGCGTCGGCGACATCCGCGTTGAGCAATGCGAATCGGTGCCCAGCCTCATCGCGCGGCTGAAAGAAGAGGAGTTTGAGCTCCCCGAAGAAATGAGAAAAGAAGAAAATAAGAAAGAATAAAACGAAGGATCTATGAAGTTGTCACAATTCAAATTCAAACTTCCTGAAGAACTGATTGCCCAGACACCGTCAGAGGAACGCGACGAGGCGCGCATGATGGTGCTGCACAAAAAAACAGGAGAAATCGAGCACAAAGTTTTCAAGGACATCATCGACTATTTCGACGATGGCGACTTGATGCTTCTCAACGACACGAAAGTGTTTCCCGCTCGTCTATACGGAAATAAGGAAAAAACAAACGCGCGCATCGAGGTGTTTCTGCTGCGCGAACTCAACGAAGAGCACAAGCTCTGGGACGTGCTTGTGGAGCCGGCTCGCAAAATTCGCATCGGCAACAAGCTGTATTTCGGTGAAGACGACTCTATGGTAGCCGAGGTGATTGACAACACCACTTCGCGCGGACGCACGCTGCGCTTCCTCTACGACGGGTCGCACGACGAATTCAAAGAGGCTTTGTTCAAACTTGGACAGACACCGCTGCCGCTCTACATCAACCGCGAGCCTACGCCTGAAGACGAGGAACGCTTCCAATGCATCTACGCCAAACGAAGGTGCCGTAGTGGCTCCCGCTGCCGGTCTGCACTTCAGCCGCGAGGTGATGAAGCGCATGGAAATCAAAGGCATCAACTACGACTTCCTCACGCTGCACTTCGGTTTGGGCAACTTCCGCGAAATCGACGTGGAAGACCTCACCAAGCACCGCATGGACTCCGAACAGATGGAAATCACCGCCGACCTTGTGAAGAAAGTCAACGAGACAAAGGACAAAGAGCGCCAAGTGTGTGCCGTCGGCACATCGACCCTGCGCGCCATTGAAACCGCCATCAGCATGAACGGACACATCAAGGAATACAGCGGATGGACAAACAAATTCATCTTCCCACCCTACGACTTCGAGGTGTGCAACGCACTGGTGAGCAACTTCCACATGCCCTACTCCACAATGCTTATGATGGTGGCTGCATTCGGCGACTATGAGAAGGTGATGAACGCCTACGACGTGGCTGTAAAAGAGAAATATCGTTTCGGTGTCTACGGCGACGCCATGTTGATTATCTAAGCCACAATATGGAACTTCTGAAACAACGCATCCTTCAAGACGGACGCTCGCTGCCTGGAGGCATTCTGAAAGTGGATAGCTTTCTGAACCACCAACTCGACCCAAACCTGATGTATAAATTGGCGGAAGAGTTCGCACGACTTTTTGCCGACAAGAAAATCAACAAGATAGTGACCATCGAGGCTTCAGGCATCGCGCCGGCAATAATGCTCGGATACCAAATGCAACTGCCGGTGGTGTTCATCAAGAAAAAGCAGCCCAAGACAATGGACAACATGCTCGTGTCGGAAGTGCGCTCGTTCACGAAAAACCGCGTGTACACGGTCTGCATCAGCAACAGTTTCCTGACTGCCGACGACCACGTGCTTTTCATCGACGACTTCCTTGCATACGGCAACGCGGCAATGGGTATGATTGACCTTGCCCGACAGGCCGGCGCCACAATCGAGGGCATGGGATTCATCATTGAGAAAGGTTTTCAAGGCGGCGGCGACAAGCTCCGCGAGGCAGGCTACAACGTGCACAGCCTCGCCATCATCGACAGCCTCGACAATTGCGAAATCTCATTCAGATAACATTCTGATTAAAAGCATATAACAAAAAGAATGGCAACCATCGCGGGTTGTCATTCTTTTTTATTTCCTGTTTGATATAAACAAGAAAAGACGTAACTTTGCACATAGCGGAACGGATTTACTGACAGCAATGAGCATAACTTCCATCATACGACCATTTTTCATGCGCCGCGTGCGGCAGATTGAGCGATTTTCGGACGAATGCCACGAGATTCAGCTGCAACAGCTGACGCAGCTTCTCGACGAGGCTAAAAACACCGAATATGGCAGAAAGCACGGCTTCGCACGCCTGCAGGACATCAACGATTTCAAAAAGGCGGTGCCGCTGGTGCGCTACGAAGACCTGCGCCCATACATAATGCAGATGGTCGAAGGAAAGAGCGACGTGCTGTGGCGCGGCGTAACCCGCAATTTCGCCCAATCGTCGGGCACGTCCGACGGCAAAAGCAAGTATGTGCCCATTACAAAAGAATCGTTCTCCAGATGCCACTACCGCGGCGGTGTCGACTGCGTGGCGCTCTATCTGGCAATGAATCCCCAAAGCCGCATTTTCGACGGCAAGGCATTCATCCTCGGAGGCAGCTACGCCAACGAGCTGCACCTGCGGAAAGACGTGGTGGTGGGCGACCTGTCGGCAAACCTTATCAACAACATCAACCCGCTTGCCAACCTTGTGCGCATCCCCGACAAGCAGACCGCACTCATGGAAGACTGGAGCAAGAAGCTGCCAGCTCTTGTAGAGGCAAGCCGTCGGCAGAACGTAACCAACATCTCCGGCGTGCCGTCGTGGTTTCTGTCGGTGATAAAAGAAGTGATGCGCAGGGAGGGTGTCGAGTCAATCCACGACGTGTGGCACAATCTGGAAGTGTTTTTCCACGGAGGCATCAGCTTCAAGCCCTACCGCAGTCAATATGAGAGCATCACCGACAAGACAAAGATGCACTTCGTGGAGACCTACAACGCCTCCGAAGGATTTCGCCGTGCAGTCGTCACCCGACTCTCCGGCAATGCTCCTGCTGCTCGACCTCGGTGTGTTCTACGAATTCATACCGCTTTCCGACGTCGACAGCGACAACCCGCAGACACTGACCGCGCGCGACGTGGAGCCGGGACACACCTACGAACTCGTAATCACCGCCTGCAACGGCCTGTGGCGATACCGCATCGGCGACACCGTGCGCGTGGAGCAGACCATGCCGCTGAAAATAACAATCGCCGGACGCACCAAGCATTTCATCAATGCTTTCGGCGAGGAACTGATGGTGCACAACGCCGACGCAGCGATTGAGCTGGCGTGCCGGCAAACGGGTGCGGCGGTGGCAAACTACACCGTGGCGCCGGTCTATGCCACCGCAACGACAAAAGGCCGTCACGAATGGCTCATCGAGTTTGACCGCCGTCCTGCCGACATGGAGGCGTTTGCCGACCTTCTCGACCGATGTCTGCAACAAGAGAACTCCGACTATGAGGCGAAGCGATTCCATGACATTTTCATCGACCGTCTGTCAATCGTGGAGGCTCGCCGTGGTCTCTTCGACGACTGGTTGCTGCAACGCAGCGGAAAGCTCGGCGGACAGCGCAAGATACCACGCCTCTACAACTCGCGCGACATCATCGACAGTATGCTTGAAATAAATAAACAATCAAAAAAATAGAACTCCTATGAAAAAATTTCTTCTGACATTCGCTTTGATCCTGCTCTCGCTCACAGCCTCGGCAGATCTCAAATACGTATTTCTGTTTATCGGCGACGGTATGGGCATGGGCCATGTGATGGCTGCAGAGACCTACAACCGGCGCGTGCTCGGCAGCCCCGACAACATCCTGATGATGCAGTTTCCCGTGTCGTCGTTTGCGCTGACCTACTCCGCCAACAGCTCGATAACCGACTCAGCGGCGGCTGGAACGGCTCTTGCCACAGGCATTAAGACCAACAACTCGATGATTGGCATGAACGCCGACACCGTGGCGGTGGAAAGCGTGGCTACACAACTGAAACGCCAGGGATGGGGCGTGGGAATAATCACGTCGGTGGCGTTTGACGACGCTACGCCGGCTGCCCACTTCGCTCACCAGCCACACCGCAAGATGTGGAAGGAAATCAACCACGACGGCGCTCGCAGCAACTTCGACTTCATCGGCGGCATGTACACGCTGATGGCACGCAATGGCGAAGACGCCTGCAACAAGGTG
Organism: Bacteroidales bacterium; assembly: GCA_022009815.1. GTDB lineage: Bacteria > Bacteroidota > Bacteroidia > Bacteroidales > Muribaculaceae > Limisoma. The sequence goes on along the minus strand of CP091725.1, from coordinate 1,366,714 downwards.
TTTGACGACTACCGCGCCAACGGCTACAACGTGGTGTCGGGAATGGACGCCTTGAAAAAGGCTGTGGGAGGCAAGAAGATTCTCGCTTCATTCGGCAGCCCGTCGGAGAGCACCGACTTCCCTTACACCATCGACAGCATCCCCGGCGCGCCCACTCTGCGCCAGCTCACGGCTGAATGCCTGCAGCACATGATTGCTGTCAGCCCCGACCATTTCTTCATGATGGTGGAAGGCGGCAACATCGACCATGCCGCGCACGCAAACGACGGAGCGACAGTGGTTAAGGAGGTGCTCAACTTTCAGGAGTCAATCCGCGTGGCATACGATTTCTATGTCCAGCATCCCGACGAGACGCTTATCGTCATCACTGCCGACCACGACACCGGCGGCATGACAATCGGTGTGGACAAGGGCAACAACAACCCTACATTTGCCGACATCGATTGGCGACGCATGTCGAAAGGACGTTTCCAGGACTACTGCACACAGCACACCGACCTTACGTGGGACGCCGTGAAGGAAGTGATGGCTGAGAATCTCGGACTGTGGAGCCACATCCCGGTGTCGGAGAGCGAGGAAGCGGCGCTGAAGGCTTCGTTCAACGAGTTCAAGAACAACGCCGCAGCAACCGACAAGACGCTGTATAAAGACTTCAGCCGTTTCTCCTCCGACGTGTTCAGTCTCGTGAACCGCAAAAACGGAATCGGATTCACAACCTACAGCCACACGGGAAACCCTGTGCCGGTGTTTGCTGTGGGAAAGGATGCGAGCTGTTCTCGGAAATCAACAACAATATCGAAATTCCGCGGAGATTCCGCAAACTTCTTAATCTGGAGGAAAAATAATGAAAAAGTTAGTCGTTCTCACCGGCGCTGGAATCAGCGCCGAGAGCGGACTGTCGACATTCCGCGACGCCGACGGCTTGTGGAACAACTACCCTGTGATGGACGTGGCGAGCCACGACGGTTTCGTGCGCAATCCGGCGCTTATCCACTCGTTCTACAACGACCTGCGCCGGCAACTGCTCGACAAGAAGCCGAATGCCGCCCACCTCGGCCTGAAAGAGCTTGAAAAGGACTTCGACGTGAGAATCATCACGCAAAACGTCGACGACCTGCACGAACGCGCTGGAAGCAGCCACGTGCTGCACCTGCACGGCGAACTTATGAAAGTGCGGTCGATGACCCACGAGGAGCGCGTATACACCCTCTCGCCCGACAACATTGAGACATCAGTCGACACGCGCGACGAGTATGGCGACCCTGTGCGACCGCACATCGTGTTCTTCCAAGAGGCTGTGCCCAACTTCGACCCGGCTGTGAAAATTGCCCAGGAGGCCGACATCTTTGTGGTTATCGGCACATCGCTCAACGTCTATCCTGCCGCCGGACTGCTCTTCTACGCGCCAAAGAACGCGCCAATCTACTATATCGACCCTCGCCCGGCTGCAATTCCGGAGGGCGTGGGCAACGTCACGGTGATAGCCGAACCGGCGACTGTCGGCGTCAGAGAACTAATCAAAAAACTTAAAAACCAATGATGAACTACATCGTAGGCATCGGTGAGATATTGTGGGATATGCTTCCCGAGGGAAAACAACTCGGGGGCGCTCCCGCAAATTTCGCATTCCACGCATCGCAGGCCGGTATGCACGGCATCGTATTAAGCGCAATCGGATTTGACAGCCTCGGGGCTGAAACTTACGATATGCTTGTCAAACTCGACCTTGACAACATCCTGATTGACTCCGACTTGCCAACGTCGACCGTAAACGTCGCTATCGACGCCAACGGCATTCCGCATTACGAGATAACAGAAAATGTGGCATGGGACGAACTTGCTTTTGTCCGGTCGTTCAAGGAGATAGCCGAGGAAGCGAGTGCCGCATGCTTCGGCACGCTGGCTCAACGCTCAAAGATGTCGCACGATGCCATCCATGCCTTTCTGCGCGCCATGCCCGACGGCAGTCTGAAGGTGTTTGACATCAACCTGCGTCAAAACTACTATAGCAAAGACATAATCGAAGAATCGTTACGCATAGCCAACGTACTGAAACTCAACGATGAGGAAATCGAGACGCTGACACCGATGCTGAATCTCGGCGACGATGGCTACGAGGCCCGATGCCGGCAGATTATCGACAGCTACAACCTGAAACTTGTGGTGCTTACGTGCGGAGCCAACGGCAGTTACGTGTTCGCTGCCGACGGTGAGTCATCGTTTTTGCCTACACCGAAAGTCAAGGTGGTCGACACCGTTGGCGCCGGCGACTCGTTTACAGCCACTTTTGTCGCCTCGCTCGTAAAAGGCGAAACCATAGCCGAAGCCCATAAAAAGGCTGTCGATGTGGCGGCTTTCGTATGCACCAAACATGGCGCAATGCCCAAACACCGGTGATTTTTTCAACAATTCACCGAACAAATCGCCACAATTCACCGAACGAAACCCCAACAATTCACCGAACAAAATCGCCACAATTCACCGAAAATTTGGCTAAACTATTGTTTTACTGAAACTTACAATTTTGCAAAAAAAACATCAGAACGGCACGAATTAGGGTTGCTTGACGAGAGGATTATAAAGGCGGCATATCAGCATGTGCGCCGCTGGAAATGGCACGACATGTGCTACGACAGCGTTATCAAGCTATCGTCGCGGAGCGACGACACTATTCCGTAACCCGGCACGCAGAGTGCAAGCCTATTCCGGCGGCGTTCTAACAGTCAAAGACCTTGCGGATGTAGGCTATGCGGTTGCGGCGGATCGATTCTGTCGCACACCACCTGCACCAGCTCCCGCAGTTCATCAATTTGCAAAGGTTTGGTCAGATAGCGCAGCCCATGCATGCGGAATGCCTCTCGGGCATATTCATCATACGCCGTAATAAATCCTATTGGCGCACACAACCGCACCCTGCGCAATATCTCGAAACTTTCACCTTCCTCAAGCCGCACACTCCACCGAAGCGAGCCGACTCACTTTTTTGTGGCAAATGCGGCGAAGAAGAACGAGAGCAGGCTTCCGGCGAGAAACACTATTCCGGTGGTTGTCAGCATATCGCCAAGCCCCACCAACGGCGACACAAGTCCGCCAAAAGCAAATCCCGCGGCTCCGAACACGGCTGAAGCCGTGCCTGCATTGTCGCGCGCAAGATTCATGGCAAGCGTGGTGGTCGACGTAAATGTCAACCCAAGCGAGAAGAGTATGGCAAACAGCAGCGTCTCGTATACCCAGAACGGCGCCGACAGTGCGAGTGCCGCAAATTCAGCGGCAGAGAACGCCACCATCAGCAGACTCCCGTAAAACGTGGCGCTCTCCGTGCGACGGAACTTGACCGACAACGCCGCGGCAATGCCGATAGCGACCGAATTGACGGCAAAAAACGCGCTGAAGACAAGCGGAGAGAAGCCATAGTGCTGCTGCATGATAAACGGCGAGGAGGCGATGTTGCCGAAAAGCACTCCGCTGGCGCATCCAAACTGCAACACATAAAACAGAAACTTCTTGTTACCAAGCACCTTGCCAAAATTGAGCGCCAACCGCTTCAGCCCCTCGTCGGAACGCCGTGCGGCAGGCAGCGTCTCGCGATATGCCACCTCGGCGGCAAGCAGGATGAAGCCAATGCACAGCAGGATGATGAATATGCCCTGCCAACCGATGATGTCAGTGAAGAATCCGCCGGCTACAGGCGCAGCAACAGGTGCTATTCCATTGATGGCTCCGATAATCGCCATTGCCTTTGCAAGCTCGCGCCCCGAGAACTTGTCGGCGGCGACAGACCGCGAAATCACGATGCCTCCCGACGCACCGATGCCCTGCAGAAGCCGCAATGCCACAAACCAATGTATTGTGGGCGAGAATATACAGCCTATGGTTGAAAGGATAAACACCGCCATCGAGACGAGCAGCAGCGGACGGCGGCCGTACTTGTCGCTCAATGGCCCGAACAGAAGCTGTCCGGCGGCGAGACCTATCATACTGAATGTCAAACCCAGCTGCACCATCGGCATCGAGGTGTGGAAACATTCGGTCATTGCCGGCAACGCCGGCAGATACATGTCGGTCACCAACGGGCCGAACGCCGTGAGCGAGCCGAGAAGCAAGTAAAGAAACGTGACTGAATTCTGTCTCATCACATCAATTTTTCCAAGCGTTTTGACAACAATGCGAGAACTATCGCCGCAGCGAAACTCATCCATACGAATATCATGAAGAAGTCGCTCAAATCGGCAATCTGATAGCCTAAACGACGTTATCTTTCCGTCGGCTGGATACAGTCCGCTAAGCACGCCGGCAAGCTTGTTGGCTGCGGCAGAGCTCAGACACCACACACCCATCAGCAACGATGAGAACCGCGCAGGCGACAGGCGGTTTACGATTGAGAGTCCGATAGGCTCCAGGCAAAGCTCGCCGAGAGTCTGCATGAAATACAGCGTCGTGAGCCACATAATGCTCACTTTCACCGCCGGATCCAGATTGTCGACACCGAAAGCAATCACAAGATAGCCCACACCGAGCAACGCCAATCCGATGGCTTGCTTCATTGTGGCGGCAGGCTCCTTTCCGTGGCGGCGGAGGAAATCCCAAAGAATGTTGAACACCGGCACGAGCAACACGATGAAAATCGGGTTGAACGACTGGAAGTAGGATGCTGGCATCTCCCATCCGAGAATGTTGCGGTCGGTCTGCTCGTCGGCAAAGAACGTGAGCGACGCGCCCGACTGCTCGTATGCCGCCCAGAAGAATATCACGAAGAAGGTGATGGCATAAATCACGCCGATGCGCTTGCGCTCGATTGTCGTGAGCGAGCCGTCGGTGATTATCATCACCGGAATGGTGATCGACACTGAATATATCGCCGCGCCGATAATGTCGCTTCCGCCAACATAGAACGCCGCGAACAAAGCCACACACAGCACTGCCATCGCCGCCGAAAACCATGCCGGACGCTTATTTGCCTCGCCCTGTTTTTTCTCCGGTTTTTTCTCCGGTTTCACACCCAGCGGCTTGCCTTCGGGCGAATGCAGATAGCGGTCTTTGAAGAAGTAGAACACCAAGCCTCCGATAAGCATTCCCACCGCTGCCGACAGGAAGCTCCACTTGAATCCTTCGGGGCTCTCGCCATTGCTCACGAATCCGCACCAAAGCGGAGCGATCATCGCACCAACATTGACGCCCATATAGAAGATTGTGTATGCGGAGTCGCGGCGCGAATCGTTTTTCGCATAGAGGTCGCCGACCATTGTCGAGATGTTGGGCTTGAAGAAACCATTTCCGAGAATCAGCAGCCCGAGTCCGGCAAACATAAGCCAATAAGCCGTCGGCGAGGTGTAGATGCACGCGCTGACAAACATAAGAAACTGTCCGAGAGCCATCACTGCCGAGCCGAGAAGAATCGACCGGCGGTTGCCCCAGAAGCGGTCGGCAAGATAGCCGCCGAGCAGAGGCGTCAGATACACCAATCCGGTGTAGTTGCCATAAATCTGGGAGGCGTCTTCCTTGGCAAGCGACAGGCACTTAACCATATAGAGCACAAACATTGCCCTCATTCCATAGTAACTGAACCGTTCCCACATTTCCGTCAGAAACAGCACATAGAGCCCTTTCGGGTGTCCGGCATTCGCTTTTTTCATATAGTCTATCTTTTTGATTGTTGTCGCCGCACGGCGATTATTCTGCAAAAGTACACATTTTTCAAGACATAGACTTGGCAACAGTTGCTATATTCGTAATTTATTGGTAGTTTTGCAAAGGAAGTCGGAGCCGGCTGATGCCGGCCTTTCGATTGAATATATCACAAATTGTAAACCATATAATCAATATGTCAAGAACAGAAACTGAGCTGCAAGGCGTTACTTTATTGGGATGCCAAGGCACAAAATATTCCGACCAGTACAACCCCGAGGTGCTTGAATCGTTCAAAAACAAGCATCCCGAGAATGAATATCTGGTCACGTTCACATGCCCGGAATTCACGAGCCTGTGCCCAAAGACCGGACAGCCGGATTTCGGAAAAATCATCATCAACTACATTCCGCGCGAAGACATGGTCGAGAGCAAGAGTCTGAAACTGTATCTTTTCAGTTTCCGCAACCACGGCGATTTCCACGAGGACTGCGTAAACATAATAATGAAGGATTTGGTGAAACTGATGAATCCACGCTACCTTGAGGTGAAGGGCATCTTCATGCCACGTGGCGGAATCTCAATCCTCCCTTTTGCCAACTATGCCGACGAGGAGCATGAGGAGATGCGCAAGGCAAGGTTGCTGGCTAATTTCACAGAAAATTTTTAAACGATGGACGAGAAAGATTCAATCATTGTGCTGTCGGGAGGAATGGACTCCGTGACGCTGCTCTACGAATTCCGTGCCAACATTGCCCTTGCCGTGACTTTCGACTACGGCTCAAACCACAACCGTCGCGAAATCGAGTTCGCCCGGATGCACTGCGAGCGTCTGGGCATAGAGCATATCGTGATTCCTTTGGATTTTATGGCTAAGTATTTCAAAAGTTCGCTGCTCGAGGGCGCGGAAGCGATACCCGAAGGAAACTACGACGACGAGAATATGAAATCCACGGTGGTTCCGTTCCGCAACGGCATAATGCTCGCTGTGGCGTGCGGACTGGCCGAGAGCCGCGGGCTGAGCCACGTGATGATTGCAAACCATGCGGGCGACCATGCCATATATCCCGACTGCCGCCCGGCGTTTGTGCGCGCCATGTCGTCGGCAATGAGTGCCGGAACCTACGACGGCATCACGGTCATGGCTCCCTACACCAACGTGTCGAAGACTGAGATTGCCCGCCACGGCGCGCGGCTCGGTCTGAACTATGCCGAGACCTATTCGTGCTACAAGGGCGGAGAGAAGCATTGCGGCAAATGCGGCACGTGCCGTGAGCGCATCGAGGCGCTCCACGACGCCGGGATTGAAGACCCTACGGAATACGAGGAATAATTAATTTCAGTTTTTAATGCTATGAAAATATTACCAGGACTCAATGTCACGTTCTCTTGGAAACGGGCTCTGGGCGTGACGAATGTCAAACGCTCGATTGCCCGCAAGACAGGCATTCCAACAACCCGTCAGGGATTGGAGCGCAAGATAGGAAATGCAATAATAGGTGCAACTTTTAAAAAGAAATAGAAATGAGAAGATTCGGTGTATTGGTGTTTGCGCTGCTGTGCGCAGTGCAAACACTTTTGGCAGCAAACAAGCAGGCGGAGACGTTCAACATGCAGAAGGCATACGAGGCGTTTCAGAATCAAGACTATCAGACTGCCGTCGACTGCTTGAACAAAGAGTTGGCTGACGATGCCAAAAACGGCTATGCCTATTTGTGGATGGCTATTGCCTACACAACAGTCGATGATTATGGCTCGATGCTGACAAACAGCGACAAGGCAATCCAATATTTGCCAAAAAAGGACAAGGAGAGCAGAGGAGTGGCTTTCAACTTACGGTCAAGCGCATATTCAGGTCTTGGACAGCAAGACTTGGCTCTCGCCGACATCTCCGAGGCCATAAATCTCGACCCTAAGGACGTGGACTATCTGAACTCGCGTGCGCAAATCTATTTTGAACAATTTCAATACGAACTCGCTGACGCTGACGCAAAGAAGATAACGGAGCTTGAGCCTGGCAACCCTCTCGGCTGGTTGTGTCTTGGACGCAATGCCGATGCCCGCAAAGACTACGACAAGGCTATAGAGCATTATAATTATGCCGTGAAACTTGACAATAGCAACGCGCAGAGCTACTCGCTGCGTGCATATACCTATATCAACCAAAAACGTTGGAGCGAGGCGACCGACGATGTGGTCTCTGCCTTTTCTATCGACATTACCGACGGGGGCGCGCTTGATTGTGTCAACACTCTTGCCGATTCGGCATCGGTGGTGCTTTGCTCGAAAATGAAAATACAGGCGAAGAAAGACCCCAACAATTCGTTGTGGCCGTTCATTATAGGCGCAACCTATGAGAAACGCGGCAATATGACGGAGGCTTTGGAGTTTTTCAACAAGTCGTTTGACATAGAGCCGTCGGCAGGGGCGGCACAGAGGCTGTCGGCTGCATATTCTGATGCCGACAACTTGAAGATGGCGCTCGATTTCGCCGACCGGGCAATACAGATGGACTCTACCGACACCGACGGCTTGTACAGCAAAGCAATGGCTTATTTTAAGGCACGACGATGGGAAGACGCCGACCGCGCATTGTCCATCTATCTCGATGCGGAACCGGAAAGAGCCGACGCATACTGTTATCGGGGCTTTACGCGCGACCACCTGGGGAAAACCAACGAGGCTGCCGACGATTATGACACGGCTATAACCTTGCAACCGATGGTGATTTCTTATTACTTCCGTGGACGCCATTATTGGAATCTGGGCGATAAGGACAAAGCCATAGCCGATTTCAAGCAGGCTGTTGAAATGGACACCGTCCCCGATTCTGCATCACCGAGCATTATGCTTCTTGGCTATCTTGGCAGGACCGACGAGGCGGAGGCGCTGATTGCTGAAATCGGAAAGGATGCGGAATCTATGGTTTTATACAACGTTGCCTGCTACTATGCTATGTTTGGCGACAAGCAGAAAGCGGTCGACTTCCTGAACCAATCGGTCGACAAAGGTTTTCTCCGCTTGACTCTGCTTGAAAACGATTCTGACATGAACTCGATACGCAGTATGGACGGCTACAAAGGTCGTGGAACGGCTGAAGTCAAAACAACTGAAAATGGAGGAGGAAAATGCCGAATACACGGATCAGACCGTAGAAGTGCCGATGACGAAGGAAAGCGGTGTGTTCAAGGTGAAATGCAGCATCAACGGGTTGCCGTTGCATTTTGTGTTTGACACAGGCGCTGCCAACGTCACGATATCGGCGGTGGAAGCGGCGTTTATGTATAAGAACAACTATCTAAGCGACAAGGACTTTATGGGTTCATCAAGTTATCTGACCGCAAGCGGCGACATTATAGAGGGGTCGGTGGTCAATCTCCGCAATGTCAATTTCGGAGGCCTCGACATGAACAATGTAAAGGCAACTGTCGTGAAGACTCAGAATGCTCCGATATTGCTCGGACAGTCGGTGCTGAGCAGGTTGGGAAAAGTGGAGATTGACTATTCTTCTAACACAATCCGCATCACCCGCAAAGTGAAAACAACGCGATGAGATGGCTGTGGGTCGTTTTTCTTGCCGCTGCGGCAGTGGCTTGCGGCGATGCGCACCGGACGCCGTCAAAGCCCGTCAAAAGCGCAACGCCCGAACAGCTCCATGCGGTGGCTGAGAAACCGGCAAAGCCGCACGGCGCAGTGTCTCGACTCGCTGGGATATGAGAACATAGCCGAGCGCGACACGTCGATTGCAATCGATTTGATGTATGCCCGTGCCGACAATTTTGTGGGACGCGTGCTTTATGCCGACCTGCGCGAGGCGTATCTGCATCCTGTGGCAATGGAGTGCTTGCTGAAAGCACAGAGGCTGCTGCGGGAGAAGCATCCGGAATACCGTCTGATTGTCTACGACGCTGCACGGCCGATGTCGGTGCAACAACAGATGTGGGACGTGGTCAAAGGCTCGTCGAAGAGCCGCTATGTGTCCAACCCAGCCCACGGAGGCGGTTTGCACAACTACGGGCTTGCCGTAGACATCAGCATCGCCGACTCGCTCGGGCAACCGTTGCCGATGGGCACGGCGGTCGACCATCTCGGCAGCGAGGCAGGCATCACCCACGAGGCGGCTCTCGTGGAGCAAGGAAAAATCACAGCACAAGAGCGAGCCAACAGGCAGCTGCTGCGCAGCGTGATGACGGAGGCGGGATTCCGCCCGTTGCCGTCGGAATGGTGGCACTTCAACTACTGCAGCCGCCAGGAGGCAAAAAAGCGTTTTAAACCGATACCCTAATCTTTAACAACTATATGATACGACTAAATGTGTTTATCCAAGTGGAGGCCGCCAACCGCGCAGCCCTGTTGGCAGAGGCGAAAGCCTTGGTGGAAAAATCCCTGAACGACGAGGGCTGTGTGGCATACGACGTGTTTGAGAGCGCCACCCGTCAGGACGTGATGATGATTTGCGAGACTTGGCGCGACGAGCAGGCTCTTGCCGCTCACTCTGCCGCCCCTCATTTCGCGCTCCATGTAGGAAACATGGAGAAACTTGGCAAACTGAAATTGGAAAAATTCCAGTTCTAACCCATAGCCTCTTATAGACAAACCTGCCGGAGTTCCGTCGTTTCAACGAAGTCTCCGGCAGGTTTGCTGTTTTTTTTGTCGGCAGTCGCTACCCTTTCTCGGCGTCGCCGAAGTCGAGCGACTCGATGCGGTCGCGCTCACAGCGGCGTTTCGCCCAGCAGCGACGGCACATCGCCATATACTTGTCGTTGCCGCCAATCTCCACCTGTTCGCCGTCCATAACCACATTTCCGGCACGGTCGATACGCGCGTTGATGATGGTTTTGCGACCGCAGGTGCATGTTGATTTCACCTCGTCAATAGTGTCGGCGATTTCAAACAACCGCCGCGAGCCGTCAAACAGATGGCTCTGGAAGTCGGTGCGCAGACCGTAGCACAGCACGTTGACGCCGAAATTGTCGACGATGCGGGCAAGCTGGTCCACCTGCTCGGGGCTAAGAAACTGCGCCTCGTCGATAAGTATCCATTCTTTCAAGCCTTCGGTGTCAAACACCTCGGTGAGCATCTTATACATGTCGCTCTCCGGATAAATCCAGCTGCACCGGCGCTCGATGCCTATGCGCGAGCGTATCACGGAGTCTTTCTCGCGGTTGTCGACAATCGGCTTCATGCAGATATAGGCCATGCCACGCTCCTCAAAGTTGTAGGCTGTGGTGAGCAGCATGGCGGTCTTGGCGGAACCCATAGTCCCGTAGCGGAAGTATAGTTTACCCTTTCGGATAGGATTTTCGTAGTTCATTTCTATATGTTGGATTTGTAAATTCGTTTTCGTGGCTTTGCCGGCTATGGTTGGTGTGGCTGTCCGGTGCCGCCGTCCTTGAGGTCGCGGATTTTTGCCTTCACCTTGCTCTTGTCGAAGCCTTCGCCATAGATGGTGTTGACGTTGCCCTGCGACACGAAGGCGTTGGGGTCGATGGAATAGATTATGCGGTAAACCTGCAACGCCTCCGACTTACGGCTGAATATGAGCAGCATCTTCACTTCCTGCTTCGTATACCATCCGGTGCCTTCAAGAATCGTGCATCCGCGGTGCATCTCGGCGTTGACTGCGGTGGCAATGGCGCTCCATTTCTTTGAGAACACGGAGAACTGCACCGCCTGCTTGTTGTTGTTCACCACCATGTCGCACATATACGACAGGAATATCAGCACCACATAGCCGTAGACCACCGGCTCGATGTTGTACTTTATGAAATATGATGAGGAAATGACAAACAGGTCGACATAGAGAATCATACGCCCTACGGAAATCTGACGGTATTTCGACACCATCGCAGCCACGATGTCGGTGCCGCCGGTGCTGCCGTTGTGGGTGAACGCCAGGCCTGTTCCCACACCGCACAGCACGGCTCCGATGATGCAGCTGAGCAGGATGTCGTGCTCAAGAAAAACCGGATGTGACTTGAAAAACATCTGTGCGATGAGCATGAAGAGGCTGAGTCCCGACGCGCCGTAGATGGTTTAAGCACAAAGCCGCGCCCCACGATACGATAGGCTATCGAGAGGAGTATGATGTTGAGAGTATAGAAAGAATATGCCACCGGGATACCTGTCTTGAAGAAAATCAAGGCTGCGATACCCGCGAGACCGCCAGTGATAACCCCGTGCGGCAAAATAAATCCACAGAATCCAACGGCATATAATATCAATCCAAGTGTGATGATGCTGTAATCTTTTGTGGTGTGCCAAACGGCATCTCTCGTTATTTTCATATCGTGTTCAATTTTTTGCAAAAATACACAATTTATTCAATCAACGTCTATCTAAACATTAATTATTTCTGAAATTTCTGAAATATCGGTTCCCGACAAATGCTCGGCTATCGGAATGCTCACACACTCTGCCGCGATGCGCTCGGCAACTGGCAACGCGCTGTCGGCAAGGCCGGCATAGCACGGCTGCAGATGTGGTGGCACGGCATAGTGCACATCTGTAGGCACTCCGTTGTCCGACAAGAATTTACGGAACTCGTCGCGACGTCCGTCGGCTACGAGCACCACATACTGATGCCACACGTTGCCCGGCAGCATCTTCGGTTTGCGAAGCAGCTGATTGACGATTTCGCGATCGTAGACGGCAGCATTGCGCCGGCGTGCGCCGGAGATGTCTGCCAGGTGCTGCAGCTTGACGCTCAGCACTGCCGCCTGCAGCTCGTCCATGCGGCAGTTCAGTCCTTGATAGATGTTATGGTAGCGTCGGTCGGAGCCATAGTTTGCGAGGGCTCTGACGGCGTCGGCAAGCGCCTTGTCGTTTGTGGTCACAGCCCCGGCATCGCCCATCGCACCCACATTTTTTGTGGGATAGAAACTGAAAGCCGCCGCATCGCCGAGTCCGCCGGTGATGCCGGTGCCGTTCAGGCCTCGGCACGTGGTCGTGGCACCGATTGCCTGCGCGTTGTCCTCCACAATCTTGAGATTGTGTTTCCAGGCTATGCCGGCAAGCGAGTCCGACCAGCACGGCGTGCCGTAAAGATGCACCACCATGATGGCGCGTGTGCGCTCCGTGATGCGCTCCTCTATCTTTGAGAAGTCCATGTTAAGCGTGTCAATGTCGGCATCGACAAGCACCGGGCGCAAGCCGTTGTCGCTGATGGCAAGCACCGACGCTATGTAGGTGTTGGCTTGCACAATCACTTCATCGCCGTCGCGCATCACACCCAGCTCCTTGTAGGCGCGGAAAATCAGCCGCAGGGCATCGAGCCCGTTGCTGCACGCCACTGCCCACGGCATTTTGGTGAGCGACGACAATTGCGCCTCGACCTGCTTGCCAAACTCTCCGTTGAGATACCAGCCTTTGTCGAGAACGCTGTCTATTTTCGATTGAATCGCCTGTCTGTAGGGCTTGTTGACAACCCCAAGCGGCAGAAATTCGTAGTGCTTCATTTTCTTTTGTTTACTGTCAGGTTCAGAAACTCGTCATAGTCGCGCACGTAGTCTGCCTCGTCATACGGATCGGATGCCAGCGTGAGGCACACCGAGCCCGACGAGAAGTTGCGCAGACCCACCCATATCCCGGGAGCCACATACAGCCCTATGTTGGAGCGGTTGAGCGTCACCGTGCGCCGGCTGACGCCATCATCGATTTCAAGATCGAAACTTCCGCTGACCGCCACGATAAACTGATGGCAACGGCGGTGGGAATGTCCGCCGCGGTCTGTGCCGCCAGGCACGTCGTAGATATAGAACACCCGCTGCACCTCAAACGGAAAGTCTTTGCCGTTTTCCACCACCGTCAGATTCCCGTTCTCATGGTGATGGCGGTCGAGCGTCAGCAGCCGGCAGTCGTCGACCGACACAGTTGCGTGATTGTCATTTTCCATTGGCCAAAGTCGTTTTATAAAGGTTGAAATCCTCGATATAGTCGGAGGCGTCATACGGCGTCGACGCCAAAATCAGCGCCACCGAGTTGGTCGAGAAATTGTCGAGTTCGCGCCACATCATCCGTGGTACATAAAGCCCGTAGTACGACCGTGCCATATGGTAACGGCGCTCTTCCGAACCGTCGTTGAGCACAATGTCGAAACTTCCCGACAACGAGATTATCAGTTCCTCCTGTCGGTGGAACGCGTGGCCGAAACGCTTCTTGCCGCCAGGCACGTCGTAGACCCAGTATGTGCGCGCAATCGGGAACGGGACAACCCCACCGTTCTCAAGAAACGACAGGTTGCCGCGAGGATCGCAGATCTTAGGCAGGTCGATATGTCTTACTTTTTCAAAACCCATAGCAGGCTTCTATGTTTTGGTTCGCTCCTACAAAGTAAAAACATTTCCGCCAATCCGCAAAATCTTTCTTCATCGGTATTGCAAAAACAATTGCATAACCCTTGCCTTGCTCAGAGAAGTCTGAATACAACAGCCGTCGAATACGAAGAGAACCGCTTGCCGAAGCAAGCGGTTCTTGTCAATCCTAATAAATTCCACACCTTTTTATTTCAGGTGTCACTGTGTTTTTGACAGTCTGCCATTTCACTCATCTGCAATAACTTTTGTTATCACAATGTCATCCCCTCCTGGCACATTCATATCAACACCATTGCGATAGCATTTTCGTGTCTCAGACCTTGCACAAGGGTATCCGTCTTTCATATAAAAAGGCTCCTGCGTAAGATGTATGACATCTTTACTTTTGTCAACCCAATTTATAACGAAAGTGTCATCATATTTCGAAATTACATCAAACCTGGAAAAATACAAACATTGTCCGCTCTCACTTCCGTCTGGATCTCCAATCATCAGCCAGCTCCAAAGCGGGACATCTCCAAAAGCAAAATCCGAATCAATTTTAGGTGTATATACAACACCCTCGTATTCTATCGACAGCATCCCTTTTATTTTTTTTACGCCATCTTCTTGCTTTAATATATCCTCTCCATTTTTGTCAAGCACTCTAATTTTAAATGTCCACGTATGATATCCAATATCAAGCGACTCATACTTTGGCTCGTCTTCTTTATTGCATCCTGACAAAACCAAACAAAGTGCAAAAATCAGCAAAAATCCTATTTTTTTCATAGCAAATTTATTTCGTTGGATTATATTTTTTCTTGTTAATGGTTTGCGCCGTAAAGATAATACGAAATCTTTGATTTGCAAATAATTGCCACCAAAAAAAGCGCGGGCGGGACACTGCCTTGTGACCCGCCCGCGCCGATATGTTTCAGCGTGGACTATTTCACGATTACCTTCGCTACTTTAACGCCTGTTTACGATATACACACCTTGCGCCACTGCCGCCTCAACGTGGCTGCCTGTGCCTGTATAGACTATGGCTCCATTAGGCTGCATGATGACGGTCTGCGCGGTTGCTCCGTCAACCACAATCTTACCGTCGAGGGCTGTAATCGCCACATTGTCGCCGTCAACAGCCTCAACGCCTGCCTCTCCTGCCACTACTTCGTTGCCGGGCACCGACTCGCCTTTGTTGTATGCCACGGTGACCATATATTTGTTCTCTCCGTCGGGAGCGGCGGTGTCGACAAACTGTGTGCCCGAAACCGGCTGTTCCGTGATTTTCTGACGGTTGCGGTACACGTTGTAGCCTTCCACTTCCAGTCCGTGGGTGGCGCCGGCGGCGACAAACGTAACGTCGTCGACAAGCAGCATGTAGCATCCTTCAGAGACGCAACGGATGGCGAAATATTTTGCACCCTCCGGCAATGCCACGTCATAGCGTGTCCATGCGTTGGGCACATTCTCGTATGTGCCGAGTTTCACGAAATGGTCGGTCGACGTGTCGGTGGTGGAATAAAGCACCTCGAACGTCTCGGCATAACTTGGTATCGACGAATAACTCTTGGCATAGAACGATACTGTCTGGGCGATGCTCTTCAGTTCGGGTGAGATTGCCCAGTCATCGCACTGCGAACCGTCGTAATTGAATATCTGCGCGATATATTTTTTGCCCGAATGCGCGGCAAACGAGGCGTTGGCGCCTTCCATCGACGCGTCCATTACCCAGAACGACTGCACCGAACCCTCATAGGTGATGCCTGGGAATGTGATGTCCTTGAACTTACCCACCTGGGCGTTGTCCATATCTGTGAATGTCCATCCGCCCACTCCTTGTGTGGCAAACGACTCATAAGCCTCAAACGAGTCGGTGGTTGCTTCCGGCTTCGCGGTGCTGAGGTCGGGGGCTGTCCATGTCAGAGTGACGGCACTGCCGCTGCGTGTAGCTTTAAGGTTGGTTGCAACCGGATATTCCGGCGCTTCAACCGCGGCTTTGACCACGGCGGTTGTGTTGTTGGATGGATTCTCATCGCCTTCGCAGACCACCTTGGCATAGTATTCATTGTCGCCGTTGTCGATTACTTCCAGACGGTCGGAGAATCCCACTTGCGCACGTCCGCACGAATAGAGCTCCGGACCTTCTGCCTCATGAATCTTCTCGCCGTTGCGGTACAGCTCCACGACATAGCCGCCGACTGGCTGCATACCGGCGTTCTCAACATCGACTTCGATGTCGAAGTATTGTCCTGTCGTCACAGTCTCAGGAATGCTCAGACTGACTGCCGCAAGGTCGCGCGCCGGAGCCTCGCCTACTGTTATGGCATCCAACGGAATGGCAAGATAGTTTTTCGTGACTCCGGTAAACACGATTTGCACCACCTTGTCCTTGTATGCCGTCAACGGAACGATCACCTTGTTCCATCCGTATTCACCCACTTCCTTTATCTCCATACTTTTGATGAGATTGAAGCCCGAGCCTGTGCCGCCATAGATTTCAAGCACGTTCTCGTCGTCGTTGTTGCTTCCGTTGCCGAAGTTGAACGTATAGAACGAGAGCACCGGATTCTGCAAGCCCGACAGGTCGATTTTGCCACTATAGTAGCGGGCGCTGTCATCGTTGTTCTCTCCGAGCATGGCTGCGTATCCGCCGTCGCCGTCGCGCGACGCGAGGTCGGCTACGTCTTCATCGGTAAGCGGCGTCCACGCCGGGGCGGTCGACTGGTTTTTTGCCACTTCAGAGCGCCACAGCGACGATGCCTGGCCTCCGGCAAACGACTCTGCAAACGGAACGGAATAGTTTGTTCCCACTGGGAAGAGTGCGGTCTTGACGGCTGTAGACTTACCCGAGATTGTCTCTGCATACACGCCGTAGGCAATGAAACGCTGACCTTTGCCGGCGTCTATGGCATGGTGGACGTAACGGGTGTCGGCAAGTCCTTCCACGATGTCTGACTCTGTGAAATAGCTGTCGAGCACAATTTCGTAGCTAACCACCTTATAGGTGATCAGCGACGGGTCTATGCGGTTGCCTTTCTCATCGGTTGTCGGGGCGCTCCATGTGATTTCCACATCGCCGGGCGTCGTTTCCTTGACCTTGAAATTGCCCACGGCGGCAGGCTTGCCCGGTCCGACAAACACGTCGGCCGACGCTTCCAATCCGCGTCCTGTCGCACTGTAAGCCACTGCCATATAGCTGTGGTTGCCGGCGGCTACGGTCTCGTCGACAAACGTGACAGGCTGTCCGGGAGCCACAGGGCTGATGGTCTTTATAAGCGCCTTATCGCGATAAATCTCTGCTTTTTCCAACGCCGACAGCGATGCGCCTGTCGACGTGAGCGACGGGGCGGTAAACGCCACTGTCACCTTGTTCAGACCCGTTGGCTCTGGCGTCAGCGTAAGGTCGGTTACCGCTGCTGGGCTTTCCGCTGCCACGCCGGCCGACAAAGCAATGTTGTCAACCAACATGCCGCGGCGTTCTGCGTCAGAGATGCAGTGGATGCCGATATAGTATGTTCCGGCTGTGGCAACAGTGATTTTTTGAGTGAAGTGCTGAAATTTATCTGTTTTAAGCAATGTTTCTCCCACAACGGTCTCTGTCATCGCGGCGGCGGTGGCGGCGGTGCCCATCTTCACCTCAAAACGCTCCGTTCCCAAGAAGCTGCTGTAGCACCGGGCATCCATCTCGAAGGTATACGTGCCGCCGGGGGCGAGACTGAACGCTGGCAGAATCAGCCAGTCGTCCATGCTGCTGTCGTCGGAATAATCAATCATTGCCGACTTGTAGTAGTCACTGTGATACCACGTCTTGTTGTCGCTGTTCGCATCGACGACGGTCATCGTCGCAAAATCGACGGCGGTGTCAAACGTTTCGCTATAAGGCAAAGCTGTGCCTGCCATCACCGGCATCGCTGCCGATGCTGCGATAACTGCTGTCAGTAAAAAATTTTTCATACAATATATTTTATCATTTGTTTTCTTTCTCTTAATGTCCTCCTATCCACAGACACGCCATGCTGAGCAACACCAGGCAGAGGTCGACGGCTTTCGACCGCAGATTCTTCTCCCTGAAATCATCGCGCCAAAGCAGAACGAGACTATCACACTGCCGCGACGCACCATGGAGGTCACTGAAATCATTGCGTCGGGATAGGTCAGAGCGTAGAAGTATGCGGCGTCGGCAAGGGTGATAAACACTGAAATCAGCATTATCGACCAACGCCAGCGGAACGGCGAGGCCTTGCGCTGAGGCAACCACACCACAAGAAGCACAATGCCCATTATCACGCACTGATAGAAGTTATACCAGCACTGCACGGTAATCGCACGGATGCCGGCTCCCGTGGGCGACATCAGAAACTTGTCGTAAAGCCCGCTTACGGCTCCCAGAAGTGCTGCCGCCACCAGATAATATATCCATCGGTTATGACTGAAACGGATGCCTTCTTTCTTGCCGCTGCGGCTGAGCATGTAGAACGACGTGACGGCAAGGAGCACGCCTGCCCATTGCCAACCATTAAGACGCTCGCCGAAGATAATAAGCGCGCCGAGCAGAGTCAGCACGGGACGGGTGGCGTTGACCGGACCTACGATAGTGATCGGAAGATGTTTGATGGCATAATAGCCCAATATCCACGACGACAGGACAATAAAGGATTTCAGAACGATAAACCGCTGTTCTTGCCATTGCCAGTTGTCGACACACAGCAGCGATCCGCTGCCAAGGATGCCGATATGCGAGGCTACGATGAAGGGAAGAAATATCAGCGCACAAAACAACGTGTTGCAGAAAAGCACCGGGATGACGGCATTTTCCCGCAAAGAGTATTTTTTTGCCACGTCGTAAAGCCCAAGAAGTGCCGCCGACAGAAAAGCGAGACTCAACCACATAAAAATATTGTCTTTTTCTTACGCAAAGACATCACAAAGGTAAATCATATTAACCATCATTCCAAACCTATCGACCGAATTTATTATTGTTTGCACAAACTGCCGCAAAAAAACGCCAAAGAGCGATTGTGGAAACTTCGTCGCATAGCGACGACACTCTTCCGTAACCCAGCACGCGGAGCGTAGCCAGCGTGCCGGAGGCCTTGGATATATCCATGTCTTCAACAACATACCCCTAACTGAGAATCTGCAGAATCAAACTAAAACACGTATTAACAGGCAGATATCCACGCCGACACAAATACGTGCCAACTATCGGGCGTGCCACAAGTGTTAAAGTAATGTTAAAACAATCACCACTGTTTCATATAGCAACTTTTCTACCTCCACAAACTTCTGTATATCTGCTAATTACAATCAAAACTGTCAAACTCAGCAAAAAATAGTAATTTATATTCAATAATGGTGTATATTTGCATTAAGAAGAGGCAGCTATCAAATGTGTTATGCCTCACACCAAATTAGGTATTTCATGCAAAAAAAAAATTCGATTACAAATACAACTGCAAACGTAACAATCCACAATGAATAACAATGGGAAAGACAATAACAACATATTTAATTGATGGAGACCCGAAAGGAACTCAATATGCATTCATTAGCAACAAGATTTGCCAAATGTTTGTCGTGCCACGTTCCAACCTCTCTTATCTGAATACACAAGAAAAGTTGCAAAAACCTGCGTTTTACATATTACTGGGAGAAGATGAGTTAACCAAACCACAGGCGTATATAGGTGAAACGGAGAACTTTAAAGAACGTGTAAAAGACCATGATAGCAAAAAATCGTTTTGGCAAAAAGCACTCATATTCGTATCGAAAGATGCCGATATGACTAAAGTTGATGTACAATACATAGAATATAAAGCGATAACTGAAGCCAAGAAAGCAAACACTTTTGTTTTAAGCGATAATAAACAAATCCCTAAAGCACCTAATCTACCAGAGCATCAACAAGACTCAATGGATGAATTTTTCGAAGATGTGAAATTTCTGGCATCATTTATCGGTTGCAATATTTTTGAATTGTCACAACCCAAAGAAGAACATATATTCTACACCAAAGGTAGAGGGTGCAATGCAAAGGGCTTCTACAGTTCCGAGGGCTTTACAGTCCTAAAAGGGAGTATTGTAGCCCCAACAATGGTGCCGTCTTTTAACTGGAAAGAAAAACGGAAAAAGATGCTCCAAGACTACACTTCCAATGAAAACGAAATCCTAGTATTGACATCGGATAAAACTTTTTCAAGTCCTAGTACTGCCGCAGATTTCTGTATTGGCAGCAGCAATAATGGCTGGTTAGTATGGAAAGATAAAAATGGAAATACTTTAGATTCTGTTTATAGAAAACAATTAGAATAAAATATTATGAAATTTATAGACATTGTCGCAGTTTTAGGTGCTCTAGCATGGTTACCCCAAATAATATCATGGATATATAATTGGATGAAGAAACCCAAGATATCAATATACCATGATGGAGAAGCAGAAATAGGATACATCAAAAATGGAAATGTTTTCAATCTCAGATTTTCTTTTCTTGCAAGGGATAAACATGCTCTAATAGATGACATTAAACTGATTCTTACTGATAAAGATGGAGCACATCACATTCTTAGATGGATGTGGTATAGTGAAACTTTCTACGAGCTTCAAGGTCCTGAAGGCAAGTCAACAATGGCAAAACAACAAAATGCAATAGCCATTAATGCGTTTAGAGATGTACTAGTTGAAAAGTTTATCGGATTTCAATCCGATACTTTTTTAGAAAGAAGGAAACTATTAGCCTACAAATTAACTACATTTATTGAAAATCAAAGAATAAATAACAATGTAAATATTGATGATATTAAACGTTCTTATGAATATAACGAACTAATTCGTCTATATAAAAATTCATTATTTTGGAAAGCCGGAGAATATTCTGCTGTTGCCAAAATTCATGTAGCAGACACTAATGAAACTATTGAACATAGCTTCAATTTTAGATTGTCAGATCTTGAAATAGATACCTTAAATAAGAATATAGAGTTTGCAAAATCGGTTGTTGATTGTGAATTTATTGATGCTACCCAACAACTCACAGGTACTTGGCTATGGGCTAAACCATCTGTAAATCAATAACTTTCAATAATATCAGAAAATATTTCAACTGACTATAATCTAATGAGTGAATTCGACGAATACATCCAGCAAGGCGAGCCACAAAAGCGTGAAAGGGCTATGCGTGGCAAACGGCAATAGGACTTCAAGCAGTAGATGGCTTGAAGCCCTCGAATTATCTTATTGAAACTGCTCGCAAGCATATTGAGGGAGACATAACCATTGATGAAGTACAACAACTTATCAAGAGTTACTACGATTCAAAAGACATTCGTACTGAAAAGGATAATGAAACAGAAGAAGCCGATAAAGTTTCTGCCAATATAATCAAGCTATTGAATGAACGTTCGTTTGCTTTCACTGTAGCTGGATTGACCGCCATTCATCGAAGGATATTTGATGGTGTATTCAAGTTTGCCGGACAAATCAGAGATTACAATATCACCAAAAAAGAATGGGTGCTTCGTGGCGACACGGTGCTCTATGTATCTGCTCCCGACATTCGCAGAGCCATAGAGTATGATCTTGAGCAAGAAAAGGCATTTGATTATATAGGATTGGATGTAAATCAAATAGTAAGTCATATTACCAAATTCGTATCTGGGTTGTGGCAAATTCATCCGTTTGGAGAAGGCAATACCCGAACAACAGCAGTGTTCACCATACAGTATTTACGCTCAATGGGATTCAATGTTGAGAACGACCTTTTTGCCAATCATTCTTGGTATTTCCGAAATGCGTTGGTTAGAGCCAATTATCAAAATATACAAAAGGGCATCAAAAGGGAGTCTGTCTATTTGGAACGATTCTTTCGCAACCTATTGATGGGAGAAAACAACGAGTTGAGAAATCGTTTTATGGTGATTAATGCTCCTAAAGACATAGGTATCTCCACCCCGACAAGTACCCCGACAAGTACCCCGACAAGCTCAGACAATCCATTGCAGATAGATAATGAGAATATCAGCCGCTTAATAAAGGCGATTGCAAACAATAGATTATCTGTCAAAGAGATGATGGCTTCCGTAGGATTAAAGAATCGTGAGAATTTTATGGAATACTCACTTAATCCCGCCATGAAAGAGGGATTTGTTTCTATGCTCTACCCCGACAAGCCACGTCATCCTCGTCAGAAATATCTATTGACGATTAAAGGATGGGCAGTGTATAACTCAAACAATCGGAAATGATGATATACGAGAACAACATATCCTCTATTCATTCCGA
This sequence comes from Bacteroidales bacterium, assembly GCA_022009815.1. Classification (GTDB taxonomy): domain Bacteria; phylum Bacteroidota; class Bacteroidia; order Bacteroidales; family Muribaculaceae; genus Limisoma. Next base: position 1,344,509 of record CP091725.1, on the reverse strand, counting down.
CTTTGAACAGATTAAAAAGCGAGACACAAAAGGTTCGGAGCTTTAGACTTCCCCCCACTTCGTCATCGTGTCACCCAACAATAAGTGATGCAAAGATACAAAATATTATCTATCAATAAGTTACAACGCTTATCTTTTAAACAACGAAGTCGGGAGATACGAATATTCTGCAAATATGCACTACATTCAGTGCAGTTTTGCTGTTTCCTATATCTTTTTTTCTATTTTAAGCAATATTGAAAGAAATGCAAATATGGATACTGCGCCTGTTTCGACACAGCCTCTTCTTTGGTTGCAATCAAGGCTTCTGTTCAAACACGGGTTCTCCGTTGGCATCAACCAAAAACCGGCCTTCTATGCCAAAGAATGTCAATTCCGCCGGGTGAATGGCCTGAACTCCCCAAGAATTGTTCTCCTCATCGTAGATTCCCCGTTCGAAATAGAAAAGGTCTTTATAGCGTTTTGAATCGAGGGCATGTATCTCCTTTTTGGGGTTATTGCGGTCATTGGGAACAGAATCCGTCACCCATATACGCGTGATAGTGTTGGTTTCAGTATCCACTTCTATCGCCCACAAAGTCCAAGCGTGGTTCATGTCACGAATTTGCGCAACGTAGTTACCCGTAGTGAAATAGCGCAGCAACACATCAGTAAATATCGCTTCGTTGGAATCTATATAGCCTCGCGTGAAGATGATAGGATTATCGTAGTCGTCTTCAAAGAGGTAGCTCTGATAGAGGTTGGTACGTGTGTAAGCGATGGTTGGATGCGTCTCGCGCAGATACCAGTCGAGAGCTTTATATACATAGTCACCACCATCATTGAAATAGGTGTTGCGATCAAATTCCCGATTGACCTCCTCTGGGTCCCAACATTTCCCAGTGTAGATATACGTTTCCTTTATACGATCCTGCCACCATGCTATCATGTTGCTACTAACCGCTGCCCAGCAGCCATTCGTAAACTGAAAGGTGTTGTACCAGCCTGCATCTTCACTGACGCCTTTCGCCCAATATTGCACCTTCTCCGCTTTTGCCGAGGAAAATGGAAGGATGATGCCCAGCGCGTATGCCAACGCAATTATAATTGATGCCTTTTTCATTTTACCCATATTGTCATTTTTCCGACTCAAGAATCCCATCAGAAGACTCCGACTTTCTCTCTGCTGTTTTCTGTCTGCACTACATATACCCCTTAGGAAGAGAACCATTCTGATGTGTCACATCCCGCCCATAAAGGTCATAGACACGGAATTCCTGACCACAATGGATTTTGCCGCCAATCACAGATATGCGGCATTCTGACTGTGTGATGCCCTCAATCGTTGACGACGGGACATTACACACGCCACGCACAGATGATCCATAATAGCGTGTGTGGTTCCAATCAGATTTGACATAAGCCCGAATAAACTGCAACTGGTAGGCTGAGCCACTATAAGAAGAGCTTTTGAAAAGCGAACTCGACCAATAGTATCCATGCACGCCTTTCTCGTTTATCAGATTCGCATAACAGCATCCTGCCGCAGGCAAAAAGAGTGAGGCGTCACCGTTCTTGCTCGCAACCACATATCCCGCTGCGCCTGTTTTATTGTAGTCTTCAGTCCAGGTCCAGGCACAATGCTCTTGGAGCTCTTCCCATTCTTCCTTGGTTGGCATACGCCATGTGCCGCCCCATGCTTTGAAAGCGACATCATCAGCGGCTTCAAGCGACAACAACTCATCTGAATTAGAATACTTCGTGAGCGAATTTTGCCCTGTCCCATGCGAGTAGGTAGCCCATCGAAAGTCTGTCTTCACAGTCGTTTCGCCCCATGCATAGTAGTCGCCATCGTCTTGTGGACGATTTGCACCAACATTGGTAGAAGCCCATTTAACTCCACTGGGCAACCCCAAATCTATCCAAGTATGCCCAGCCTCATCTCCTGTGGTTTGCGCAAGCGCAGCACAGGTCACAGCACACATAATCAAACAAGAAATCTTTTTTTTCATTTCTTCATATTTTAACATCCTGGTGTTGCGAATCCGAAGAAGGACCAGAATCGTTGCAAATTTGGCAAATTCAAATGTCGGACGAGCACTATTTTATCGATGCTTTCAAGCCTTCGATCACGGCGTTGCTGAAGCCACAAGCCTCCATGCGGTTCAAGCCTTTTATTGTGAAGCCGCCTGGGGTGGTCACCTTGTCTATCTCCTCCTCCGGATGTGTGCCGCGGGCAAGCAACAGGCTGGCAGCTCCCTTGACTGTCTGCGCCACAATTTTCTTTGCCTGACCGGGATAAAGCCCAAGCTCCACGCCGGCTTCCATCGCCGCGCGCACGTAGCGCAAGGCATACGCCGTGCCGCACGAGCCAAGCGCCATTGCCGCGTCAAGCAGTCGCTCTTCCACAACAAGAGTCTCGCCGAGACGGTTGAAAATGTCGGTCACCACAGCCAATTGTCCACTGTCTGCTCCGTCGTCGGCTATTACGGTCATACTTTCGCCGATGGCGATAGCGGTGTTGGGAATCACGCGGAAAAGCGTAGCTGTGCCGAAGAGTTCGCGAAGATGGCTGAACGGCACTCCTGCCACTACCGACACGATGGTCTGGCCGGCTGTAAGCACAGGGCGCAAGCCTTCTGCAACGCTGTCGATGAGCCATGGCTTAACGGCTATGACCACGATGTCGGCGGCTGCGGCTGCCTGACAGTTGTCGGTCGACGTCTCTATCTGCGGATATTCAGCCTTGATGGCGTCGAGTTTGGGCTGTGTGCGGTTGCTCGCCGCAATTGTATGCTCTGACGCAAAAACAGCATCGGCAGCGAGACCTCTTGCGATCGCGCCGCCCATATTGCCGCATCCAATGATTGCGATTTTCATTGCTTTTTATGTTTTTTTATTCTGCTGCCGGAGCGTCGGTCGGTTCCGCGCTGTCGTCGGCATCATCCTTATGGAAAAGTTTTGCCTTGATTTGCCTCAAGTTCTTCGGCAAGCTCCGGGTTGTCGCCAATCAGACGTTTCACGGCGTCGCGGCCCTGTCCGAGCTTAGTTCCGTCGTAGGAGAACCATGATCCGCTCTTGGCTATAATGCCGAGATTCACACCGAGGTCAAGGATTTCGCCGCTGTGCGACACGCCTTCGCCGAATGTCAACTCAAACTCTGCTTTGCGGAATGGAGGCGCAACCTTGTTTTTCACAACCTTTACTTTGTCTGATAGCCAAGCACGTCCTCGCCGTTCTTGATGGCGCTGGTGCGACGGATATCAAGACGCACAGAAGCGTAGAACTTCAAGGCATTGCCTCCGGTAGTGGTTTCTGGCGATCCCCACATCACGCCGATTTTGTCGCGCAGCTGGTTGATGAAGATACATGTGGTGTTGGTCTTTGAGATTGTGGCTGTAAGCTTGCGGAGAGCCTGCGACATCAAACGCGCCTGCAGACCCATCTGCTTTTCGCCCATCACTCCTTCGATTTCGGCTTTTGGTGTCAACGCCGCAACAGAGTCGATAACGATTATGTCGATTGCCGATGAGCGGATAAGCTGGTCGGCGATTTCAAGTGCCTGCTCGCCATTGTCGGGCTGCGAAATCCAAAGGTTGTTGACGTCAACGCCAAGTTTCTCGGCATAAAAGCGGTCAAACGCATGCTCTGCGTCGATGATGGCTGCTATGCCGCCCTGCTTCTGCGCCTGGGCGATGGCAAGGATGGCGAGCGTGGTCTTTCCCGACGATTCCGGACCGTAGATTTCAATGATACGTCCGCGGGGATAGCCGCCCACGCCGAGTGCGTAGTCAAGTCCGATGATGCCTGAAGGAATCACCTCGATATTTTCTATATTGTCGTCACCGAGTTTCATTATCGCTCCGCGGCCATAGTCCTTTTCTATCTTCGACATCGCATTCTGCAAAGCTTTAAGCTTCTCGCTTGCAGCTGCTGTCTTGTCTGTTGCTTTCTCCATAGTTATGCTTTTTTGTTTATTATTTCAAGAATCTGCGAGGCACTGTTTTTGGTGTCTACTTTTGCAATAATGTCGGTCACGGTGCCGTCGCCGTCTACAAGAAACGTGGTGCGCACCGTACCCATATACTCCCGTCCTGCCATCTTCTTTCTGCCACACGCCGAACGCTTGGTTGAGCGTGGTTTCGGTGTCGGCGATAAGTGTGAACGGCAGCGAGTGTTTGGCGGCAAACTTCCCGTGCGACGCCGCGCTGTCCTTGCTCACTCCTATCACCTCATATCCTGCGCTGCGGAGGGCGTCGTAGCCGTCGCGCAGGCTGCATGCCTCGGCGGTGCAGCCGGGAGTGTTGTCTTTCGGATAGAAATAGATGGCAAGACGCTTTCCGGCATAGTCGGATGCCTTCACTTCTTTGCCGTTGGCGTCGACGCCAAGCATTTCCGGTATTTTGTCTCCTATTTTCATTGTCGTTTTGTTTTTACATTGCAAAATTACAAGCATTGCGGGCAATATCTACGCCCACAATGGTTAACGTTTCAAAACATCAACTTTGTGTGTCGGCGGAAGTTCGCGGTTGCGCTTGTCTACAGCCTCCACCACTCGCTGCGCCAACGTGTTGAACGCCTCGCCGCTGACGGTGTTCTGCAACGCAGCGGGCTTGCCTTGGTCGCCGCCGTCGCAGATGCTTGCCACAAGCGGTATCTGTGCCAGCAAATCCACTCCAAGCTTTTCCGCAAGGCGTTTGCCGCCTCCATTGCCAAAGATGTAGTATTTCTCATCCGGATGTTCCGCCGGAGTGAACCATGCCATATTCTCCACGATGCCGAGCACCGGCACGTTGACCTGCGGACTTTGGAACATGCTGACGCCCTTGCGCGCGTCGGCGAGTGCCACTTCCTGCGGAGTGGTGACCACTACGGCTCCGGTGATGGCGAGGGTCTGCACAAGCGTCAGATGGATGTCGCTCGTTCCTGGGGGCATATCTATCACAAAATAGTCGAGGTCGCCCCAATTGGCGTCGCCGATGAGTTGCTTCAGGGCGTTGCTTGCCATGCCGCCGCGCCAAAGCACGGCGTTGTCTTTGTCTACGAGGAAGCCTATCGACAGCACTTTTACGCCATATTGCTCTACGGGTGCGATAAGGTTGCGGCCGCCTACCTCATCCATATACACGGGGGCATCCTCTACTCCAAACATCTTTGGAGCCGACGGTCCGAAGATGTCGGCGTCAAGCAGCCCCACCTTGTAGCCTTGCTTGGCAAGCGCCACGGCAAGATTGCTTGCCACGGTGGATTTGCCTACTCCGCCTTTGCCCGACGAGACTCCGATGATGTTTTTCACTTCGGGGAGCATCTTGGCGGGCTGCTCTACGTTCTGGCGGTACTTCACGCTGATGTTGCCCTCTATGCAGGCATTCTCGCTGACATAAGTCTTGACGGCTGTTTCAGCGGCCTTGACAACACTTTTGATAAACGGATCGGTCGATTTGTCAAATCAAAGAGAATGACACGTTCATTCCGTCAATGCGGATGTCGTCCTCAACCATATTGTTCTCCACAAGGTCTTTGCCGTTGCCTGGGTAGCGGACGTTGCGCAAAGCCTCGGTGATTAGTGCGGGATATAGTCTTTCTTCCATAATTGTTACTTTGAATATTGAGGGTCTGTTTCAAGATACCCGCGCGAGAAACTGCGATAGGTATCTTTCTCTATGTCGATTTCAGGCTCCTGAAGCGCCGTGGTGGCGTCAAGATGCCAGTTGATGTATTTTATTGTCAAGCCGCGGGCAAGCCATTGGCGTTCGTAGAACGTGCGGATTTCGAGGATATCGTCGGCAAGTCCGCTGTGATAAAGGTCGTCGGTGTTGACCTCAGTGGCGAAGCCGTTCAGACGCACCATGGCGTCGGTATAGGCATAAAGAAACGGGCTGTCGGTTTTCAGATGCACGAGTCCGCCGTCTTTCAATATCTGGCGATAGAGTTGCATGAAGCGGGTCGACGTCAGGCGTTTGTTGACTTTCTGCATCTGGGGGTCGGGAAACGTTATCCAGATTTCTGACACCTCGCCGGCCTCAAAGAAGGAGGCGATTAGTTCGATACTCGTGCGGAGAAACGCTACGTTGGCGATACCTTCCTGCACCGACTGCTTGGCGCCGGTCCACATCCGGGCGCCTTTGATGTCGACTCCGATGAAGTTGCGGTCGGCAAATTTTTTTGCCATGCCGACGGCATATTCTCCTTTGCCGCAACCAAGTTCCAGAACTATGGGGTTGTCGTTCTTGAAAAACTCTGTGTTCCACTTTCCTTTCAATGGAAACGGCCCTTTCTGCAATTCTGCGAATGGATATTGGAACACGTTGGGGAATGTTTCCATCTCCCCGAATTTCTTCAATTTATTTTTGCCCATAATGTATTTATTGTCTGCTTATTTTTATGATTTTCATTGCTGCCTGACACGCAGCGCACCACGTAGGCTCTGCCGCTGTAGCCCGACAGCGTCAATGAGAACTGCTGGCTGTGCGGTGCCGCCGACTGCAGCAAGATGCCGCTCATGTCAAACAATTGCACCGTGCTTATCTCTTCGTCGCTGGTAATTGTCACCACATCGCCGTCAACCGCCACGCGCAGGCTCTCCGCTGCCAACGGTTTTGCCGACGATGATTTGAAGAAGTCCTGCCACTGCTCCGCAAGCCTGTAAGCCATCTCGCCGGCTGACGGAACGGTGAGGTTTACTTTCTCATAGTCTACGTTCTCCCAAACATTGTCGCCAAGCTCAGGTGGCGTGACGGCATTGCTTGTCAGCTCCGCGAGGCTGTTCCAATTGCGCATGGCGCGGTCGCCGATATATTCAACCGTCGATGGAATGATGATTTCCCGAACCGTTGTCCAGTCGCTGAACGCATAGTCGCCTATCTCTTTCAAGCCTTCCGGAAGTGTCACCGTGGCGACTGCCTTGCCGCCCATGAATGTGTATTCGTTGATTTTCACAAGGCCCTCGGGTAATGCCACTTGCTGCAATGCCGATGAATAGAAAAACGCGCCCTCGCCCAACGATGTTACCGTCGCTGGCATATTAACTTCGCATAGCGAACCGTTGTCGGCAAATGCCCATGCGCCGACAACGCTGAGCGACGTGCATCCGCTCATGTCGGCCGACGTCAGTCCGCTGCCGGCAAACGCGCTCTCGCCAATAGTGCGCAGCGATGGGGCAAACGTGAAGTCCGCCATCTGAGAGCATCCGCTGAACGCATGTCCGCCGATGGTCTCAACCTGCGGCAGCGTCGCAACCGTTGTCAATGCGGCGTCGCGGCTGAACGCATAGTCGCCTATCGTGCGGACGCCCTCGCCGCCTTTGACATCCGCAAGTTTTGACGCACTTGAAAATGCATAGTTGCCTATCGTGGCGACCGTAGACGGAAGGCTGATTTCTGTCAGTTCGGCACAGCCTGCAAACGCCGCCTCGCCGATGGATGTCAGCGTCGACGGAAGCGACACTGATGTGAGCGGCTTGCCCATCAGCGAATATTTAGGCAACTCGCCTGCTGGATAATATGTAAAATTGGCAAACAGGGGCTCCCTGTCGGAGTATTCCTCTATCGTCACGCCACTTATGTCGAGCACGGACAACTGCGGCATCGAATCGGATATATACTTGAAATCGCGTGCGTCCATCGTGCCTGTAAGCGACAATTCTGTAACAGACACAGCATCTTCTCCAATCACCGTCGACAATTTCCCGGATGCAGTCTCCACCGCGCCTCCCCAAGGCGTGGCTGCTGCCAACAACAATATTGCTAAAAAAGTCCTTTTCATTTATGTTTTTTCTAATGTCTATTGCCAAGATGCACAAAGGTAATCATTTTTCCTCTAACTTTCTTTTATCCACCATCGTTTTTAAAACAAACCGGGGCATTCCCTCGCGACAACCGATAGCAGAAGCGACTAAAAAAAAATTTCCACGGCATTGCGTCGTGGAAATTTCACAAATGTTATTGTAGAAAGAGTGTTGATGCTATCGGGCAAGCTCTATCAAGAGACGGCCGTTCTCGTCGAAGAGTCCGGCGTTGCCGTTTGGCAATTTGCCGAACGTAGCAACTTGGTCGAGCACATGCAGGAACTTCTGCTCAAACTCCATGTCGTCACACATACGCATGGTGACTGCCATCGTTCCGAATCTAAGCGCCTGGTCTTTGCCAACGGTATACTCGCCGTTGAACGTATTGCAGCCGGCATTGCCGTGCGTCAGGTTCTCCTCTGTGTCAAACCAGATTGTCGGGGTGCTTTCGCCCGATGCCGGCATTCCGTCTGCCGACAGAATCTTCCATTCGCCTTGCAGACCCGACTCGCTCATCTTGCCGTTGCGTTTCTGCAGCAGCGCCACTACGTTGCCTTGGGCGTCGGTGAGCTGCAACTCCGACTTGCCGTTGAATTTATATCCTTTTGCCTTGTTGAGCATATCCATCACTATGCGTTCCGACGTCATGTCGGCACACATCATGCGAGTGGAGCCGAGTTGGCTGAAATCAACCGTTCCGGGTTTCTGGTTCTTGTCGAGAGTGCCGACAAGATTGTTGCAACCGGTGCTGCCATAAACTGTGCCGTCGGCGGCATTGATGCCGATAAACGGTGTGGTTTCCGCATTGAGGGTATTGCCGTCGGCCGACGTGATCACCCATTCTCCTCCGAGGTCGGCAATGGTGGCTTGTTTTCCCGCGCCACACGAGGCGAGAGCCAATGCCATCGCTGCTGCCGCCATAAATTTCTGATACATTTTCATCGTTTTTTCTATTATGTGATATTAATATAAACGCAGATGCATATCGATTACTGCACCGCACGCTTCTTTTTTTAATCGCGCGTCTGCCCGTCGCCTGAGATTACATATTTGTAGGTGGTCATCTCGGGCAGCGCCATAGGGCCGCGGGCATGCAGTTTCTGCGTCGAGATGCCTATCTCTGCGCCAAAGCCGAACTGACCGCCGTCGGTAAACGCCGTGGGAAGGTTGGTGTAGACACACGCTGCGTCGACCTCCTGTGAGAACACGCGGCAAGCGTCGGCATCCTCTGCCACGATGCTCTCGCTGTGATGCGACGTGTGGCGGGCGATGTGGTCAAGCGCGCCGCCGAGACCGTCGACCGTGCGCACCGACATCTTATAGTCGAGATATTCTTTTCCCCAGTCGCTGTCGTCGGCATGTTCAAGGTGGGGATACTTGCCCGTCAACGCTGCATAAGCCTCTTCGTCGGCACGCACCACTACGTGCTTTGCCGCCATCGGCGCCACAAGGGCGGGTAGGTCGGAAAGACGGGCGCGGTCGATGAGCAGACAGTCGAGGGCGTTGCACACGCTGACACGGCGCGTCTTTGCATTGCTCACAATGGCGCTGCCTTTCTGCAAATCGCCCGACGCGTCAAAATAGCAATGACACACGCCGGCGCCTGTCTCTATGACCGGCACGCGCGCATTGTCGCGCACAAAGCGTATCAGACGGCTGCTGCCGCGAGGTATGACCAAATCGACATAACCAACGGCTTGAAGCATCTCTTGGGTTGCCTCATGGTCGGGTGGCAACAGGGTGACGCTATGCTCGTCGAATCCTTCGGCGAGAAGTGACTCGCGAAGCACGTCGACGGCGGCGCGGTTGGAGGCGTCGGCGTCGCTGCCGCCTTTAAGCACACAGGCGTTGCCGCTCTTCATCAATATCGAGAACACGTCAAACGTGACATTGGGGCGCGCCTCGTAGATTACGCCTACCACACCGAACGGGACCGACACTTTTCTTATCTGCATTCCGTTGGGCTGTGTCCACTCTGCCAATGTGCGGCGAAGGGGCGACGGCAACGAAGCCACGCTGCGCATGTCGGCGGCGATGGCTCGGATGCGGTCGGGGGTCAGTTTCAGACGGTCGTATTTCGGATTGTCCTTGTCCATACGGGCAAGGTCGGTGGCATTGGCGGCAAGAATCTTGTCGATGGCTGCCTCCACTTTGTCTGCCGCGCTGAGCAGCAAGCGGTTGATGTCGGCTTCCTGGCAACGGTTGAGTCCGCGCGATGCCTCGCGCGCGGACTCAAGCATTTTTCTTAAATCTTCGTTCATAGTCGGTTATAGCTGTTCGATGTAGAGATAGTTGTAGTGTATCACTGGACGCAGTCCCTGTTTGCCTATGGCGGCGCGTGCCTCGTCGCTGTCGTAACTTGTGCGGCCCACGGCAAACTGACGGCCGTCGGGAGCAAGCACTCTGACTATGTCGTCTTTCTCAAAATCGCCGTCTACGGCAACCACTCCCACCGGCAATAGGCTGCTTGCCTGCGACGACATCAGCGCGTCGTAGGCGCCCTGGTTGATGCGTATCTCGCCTTTGGCGAAGCCGTCGCTATGGGCAATCCATTTCTTCACGCTCGACACGCCGCGGCTTTCTGCCACAAACTCTGTGCAGGGCACATCTGCGCCGTCAAGAAGAAGGTCGGTAAGCACGTTCTCGCGCTTGCCGTTGGCGATATAGACGGTGATGCCCTCGTCGGCGACTTTGCGTGCCGTGCGGAATTTGGTGCCCATGCCGCCGCGCCCGAACGAGGAGCGCGACTGCCCTACTATGGCATCGACATCCATCCGGGCATCGGGCTCTACGCGGCGGATGACGCGCGACTCCGGCAACGATGGGTCGCCGTCGTAAACGCCGTCGATATTCGACAATATCACAAGCGCATCCATATCCATCATCGTGGCGATGAGTCCCGACAGCTCATCGTTGTCGGTAAACATCAGCTCGGTGAGCGACACGGTGTCGTTTTCGTTGACAATGGGGATGACTCCATTTTCAAGCATCACTTCCATACAATGTTTCTGATTGAGATAATGACGACGCGTCGAGAAGCTTTCCTTCAGCGTCAGCACCTGACCGCACGCCATGCCGTGGTCGCGGAAAAACTCATAATAGTGATTGATGAGCTTAACCTGTCCAACCGCCGAAAACAACTGGCGGGCACTGACCGTGTCAAGGCGGTCGACGCCACGCATCTCACTTCGCCCGGCGGCTACGGCGCCCGACGATATCATAACCACTTCCATTCCTGCGCGGCGCAGACTGACCACCTGGTCAACCAATGCCGACATCCGGGTGATGTCGAGCGTGCCGTCGCGCCGGGCAAGCACATTGCTGCCTATCTTGATTGCAATCCTTTTCATTCCACAAAAATACTAAATTTAAAGATATTCTTAACTTTCTTCGCCCAATTTGCATTATCTTTGCAACATATTTGCGCGCATATCGACTCGCAAAAGCATTATCGGTAGATTGACAGAAGAATTTATATATAGAATCTTTTTATTGAACTAAATTAAGACGCGTTATGATTTACACTCATGAAGTACAGCAAATGTGCTGCGTTAAGAAGGGTGCCAACCACCCTTGCGCTCCAATCCCCGAAGAGGGCAAGTGGGTGCGTTCTAAAGAAATCAAGGACATCAGCGGACTTACTCACGGTATCGGCTGGTGCGCTCCTCAACAAGGTGCCTGCAAACTTACTTTGAACGTTAAGGAAGGCATAATCCAAGAGGCTTTGGTCGAGACTATCGGCTGCTCAGGTATGACCCACTCTGCCGCTATGGCTTCTGAGATCCTCCCTGGCAAGACTCTTCTCGAGGCGCTCAACACCGACCTCGTTTGCGACGCTATCAACACTGCTATGCGCGAATTGTTCCTGCAAATCGTTTACGGCCGCACTCAGTCGGCTTTCTCTGAAGGCGGTTTGGCTGTTGGCGCTTCTTTGGAAGACCTCGGCAAGGGTCTGCGCAGCCAGGTTGGTACAATGTTCGGTACTACAAAAACTGGAACTCGCTACTTGGAAATGGCTGAAGGCTACTGCACTCGCATGGCTCTCGACGAAGAAAACCAAGTTATCGGTTACGAGTTCATCCACCTCGGCAAGATGATGGAAATGATCAAAAACGGCGAGGATCCTAAAGAGGCTATCGAGAAGGCAAAAGGTCACTACGGCCGCTTCGACGAAGCTGTTAAATATATTGACCCACGTAAAGAATAATAGGAGGACCGCTTTATGATTAGAGAAGTAAAATTTGAAAGTCAAGACCGTCGCATCAAGCAAATTCTTGCTGCATTGAACGAAAACGGTATCAAAGATATTGAAGAGGCTAACGCTATCTGCGACGCTGCCGGCATCGACCCTTACAAGACTTGTGAGGAAACTCAGCCTATCTGCTTCGAGAATGCTAAATGGGCTTACGTTGTTGGTTGCGCCATCGCGTTGAAGAAAGGCTGCAAAAACGCCGCTGAGGCTGCTGAGGCTATCGGTCTCGGCCTCCAGGCTTTCTGCATCCCTGGTTCTGTTGCCGACGACCGTAAGGTTGGTCTTGGTCATGGCAACCTCGCTGCACGTTTGCTCCGCGAAGAGACTAAGTGCTTCGCTTTCTTGGCTGGACACGAGTCGTTTGCTGCTGCTGAAGGCGCTATCAAAATCGCTGCCAAAGCCGACAAAGTTCGCAAAGAGCCTTTGCGCGTAATCCTCAACGGTCTTGGAAAAGACGCCGCTATGATCATCTCTCGTATCAACGGCTTTACTTATGTTCAGACTGAGTTTGACTACTTCACTGGCGACCTCAAGGTGGTTAAGGAAATCCCTTACTCAAACGGTCCTCGCGCCAAAGTGAAATGCTACGGCGCCGACGATGTTCGCGAAGGTGTGGCTATCATGTGGAAAGAGGGTGTTGACGTGTCAATCACTGGTAACTCTACCAACCCTACCCGCTTCCAGCACCCTGTTGCCGGAACCTACAAGAAGGAGCGCACTCTCGCTGGCAAGCCTTATTTCTCAGTAGCTTCTGGTGGTGGTACAGGCCGTACTCTTCACCCAGACAACATGGCTGCCGGTCCTGCTTCTTACGGTATGACCGACACTATGGGACGTATGCACTCTGACGCTCAATTCGCTGGTTCTTCTTCTGTTCCTGCTCACGTTGAGATGATGGGATTCCTCGGAATCGGTAACAACCCTATGGTTGGATGCACCGTGGCTTGCGCCGTCGACGTGGCTACTGCCCTTGCTAAATAAGCATAAAAATTTTTCCTTTCATATCACAAAAAACCCTCCTTCCGGAGGGTTTTTCTTTTATTGTATTTCTTGCAGAAGCGTCATTCTTTTGCCGCCATTCTGAATTTCACACCGGCGGTGCTGAGGGCGTCCATAGTCTTCTGCACTTCGTCAAATTTCGCCTTTTCATCAGCCTCAAACGTCACTTTGGCTTGTTCCGGAATCTGGGATGCCCATTTGCCGAGCTTGCCCTCATAGTCAAGGTCGGTGAGCGAAAGCTCCAGCGCGTCGATTTTGACACTGTCGTTCTTCACTTCACCTGTGAGCACTCCTTTACGCGAGTCAATGGAGATAACGATGTCGGGCTTGATTTCTTTATCCGACTCCGACGGCAGCTTCACCTCCACATTTTCCTTGCCCACCATCGACGACACCAGCAGGAACGTTGACGACGGCACTGGAAACAGGATATTGACAACACTGACGGCTATACTCGCTATGTGAAGCCATTTTGGAGTGTCGAGCAACACCCAGCGCATCATGCCCCAGACGGAAAGTGCAAGTCCGGAAAGTCCGGCAACGACAGTCAGCAAGCACAATGCCGTGACTCCACCCGACATGCCTGCCACAGACCCTGCCGCGGTCAGAGAAAACAACAGGGCATACGACAGCAACGCTGCCGCCGACAGCCCGAAACCGAGCCACACCAGAAACTCAGGCGACTTGAAAAATCGTTTATTCATACAATATGGTTCTTTTTGTTCTTATATCCTATTCTTCGAGACACTCGTCAAGGTCGTGGGCAAGTTGCGCTTTGTCGAGATGCTGACCGATAAACACGATTTCTGCATGCGGTCGCCATATTTCTCATCCCAGTCGCGCGCCAAGCCAGGTTCTTGCTTCATCATCTCCGCCAATTCGTTCTCCGGTGCGGTGGCATACCACAAGCCGGCTTCCGACAGTTGCTTCTGGCTGCCTGCCTGCTCGAAGAGGAACGACATGTCGCGGTTGTGGGCAAAATAGCAGACGCCCTTGGCGCGGATCACGTTTTTAGGCCATTTTGTTGACATAAAGCGGTCGAACTTATGAATGTCGAACGCCGGACGGCGATAATAGACAAACGTGCCGATGCCATACTCTTCCGTCTCTCCGCCTTCGTGATGATGGTGGTGATGATGGTGTTCATGCTCATGTTCATGCTCGTGTTCATGATCCTCATCCTCTTCATCGTCGTGATGATGATGCTCTTCTGCCTCAATCTCATCCAACGGACGCTCTATCTCGCGAATCCATGCCGCCGACGTTGCCACACGTTCGAAATGAAACATCCCTGTGTTGATTATCTCGTCAAGGTCGACCTTCGCATAGTCACAATCTATTATCTTGGCTTGCGGCTGAATTGTCTTGACGATGGCCTTGATGCGCTTCAGCTGGTCTGGGCTGACCATCGATGCCTTGTTGAGCAAAATGATGTTGCAGAATTCAATCTGCTGGATTATCAGATTTTCAATATCTTCCTCGCCGATATCCTTGCGCGTAAGATTGTCGCCGCCGCCAAACTCGTCCTGCAGACGCAGCGCGTCGACGACCGTCACAATGCAGTCAAGACGGGCGATGCCATACTTGCGGTATGCCTCGCCGAGACGCGGGATTGAACAGATGGTCTGCGCTATCGGTGCCGGCTCGCACACGCCGCTCGCCTCAATCACGATATAGTCAAACTTGCCCGACTTCACAAGGTCGTAGACTTGCTCCACGAGATCCATCTTGAGCGTGCAGCAGATACATCCGTTCTGCAATGCAACGAGGCTGTCGTCTTTTGCGCCTACAACTCCGCCTTTCTGTATCAGGTCGGCGTCAATGTTGACTTCGCCGATGTCGTTCACTATTACGGCAAACTTCACGCCGCGTTCATTTGTCAATATGTGGTTTACAAGTGTCGTTTTTCCGCTGCCGAGATAACCGGTCAGGAGCAGCACCGGAATTTCTTTTTTTGTTGACATAATATATATCGTTTTTATCGATTTCCTAAATTTTGTCTGCCAGGCGCAAATGGATAGCCGCAACCATCGCAAGAATCAGAACGCCTGCCACGAAATAGACACAACGTGCCGTGCGGCGCCGGTAGCGCCCCACAAGCATACGGGCGTTGCGGGTGTTGAAAAACCAGTTCCAGTTAAACAGCGACGCCGCAATTGCGAGGAGTCCGCTTATCGTGAACACCACGGTGATTGCCGTAAGCACGGCCGTGTCGGTGCTGTCCATCACGCCTCCGGGAAGGTCATTGTCAGAAGGCGGCTGCCGTCTTCCTGTTCTTTGAGGTCGACACGGACCGTGTCGGCGGGCAACAGTTCCTCTATGCGCTCCGGCCATTCGATAAGGCACACGGCGCCTGAGTCGAAATAGTCCTCTGCACCGATGTCCTCTGCCTCGTCGACGCTCTCCAACCGATAACAATCGAAATGATAAATCAGTTCGGCGGTAGTGTCCGAACGATATTCATTGATGATTGAAAACGACGGTGAGTTGGTGATGTCGTCCTCCACTCCAAGCGCGCGGCAAAGCGCGTTGATAAACGTTGTCTTGCCGGCTCCCATCTCGCCGTTGAAGGCAAACACGGTGTAGTCGCCCATCGCTTCGACAAACTCGGCCGCTGCCTGTGGCAACGATTCCAATGATTTTATCGCTATTGTTTTCATATTCTTTTGGTTTATGGACTACAAAGGTAGTCTTTTTCATCCAAAAGGATGAAAAAATGTGCGTTTTGTAGCATTACGTTGCCAATATTAACGAAAAAACGATACCTTTACATTAGAATTAATCACGACAGTTATGAAAAAAATATTTTTGCTCTTTCTTTGCTTGCTGTGGCGGCGACTGCCTCGGCTGCCGAATTCGCCGACACTTCTGTGCCTGACCAGATGATTGACATTGGGGTGAGATTCGGCATTTCTTCATCAAATTTGTCTGCCGACATTCCACACGCTGGCGAGGAATGCAATTTCTCTTGGAAACGCGGTTTTACTGCCGGCGTGGTGATGAACCTTAACATACGCGACTTCTTCAGCATGCAGCCGGGCTTCTATTTCGAGAACCGCAGTTACGACTACTCTACAATACGCCACGACGCCGACAGGCGCGCTCTTGAGACAAACCTCGGACACACGCGCAGGTATGCGTTCTCAATCCCTGTCCTGGCTTCGTTCCATTTCAACATCTCCAACGCCGTGCGGTGGGACGTGGAAGCGGGTCCATACTTCTCCTTCGGAATCGGCGACGGTAAGGACGAGGTGACGGCAATTGCGGTCAGCGCGCCGAGCAACACTCCGGGAAGATACTCTTACATCACTGGAAAGCGCGACTATTACGGCGACGACGTGTGGCAGCACCGCAATTTTGACTGCGGTGTGCAGATTGGCACAGGTGTGGAGGTGATGGACCACTACGTGTTCAACATCAGCTATCAGCGCGGTCTGCGCAATGTGGCTGGAGCGCACGATTTGGGCTGGTCTATGAAAAACAAGGGATGGAACTTCGCCATCGGTTATAAGTTCTGACACAAATCCCTGACTGAAAGGATTAAACGTGCCGCGGTGCTGACTATGTGCCGCGGCACGTTTGTGTATGCAGAAATATTTCCCTAATTTTGCTCCCGAAAAAGATTGGGGCTATGACTGCCCGCCATTGTTTTAGAAACATATATATAGAAGAATGTTACAAAGTTTTCGGTTTTTGAAGATGTTCCGCACGTATGTGACGTCGAGCATGCTTCTGATTGCCGCCACTGTGCTGGCTCTGGTTATTGCCAACACTTCGATGAGCGCAACGTATTTTGAATTTTGGAATCAAACGGTCAGCCTATCGGTGGGCGACTTCAACCTTTTCAGCCACGGAGGTCACACGATGACTATTCTCGACCTCATCAACGATTTCTTCATGGCGATTTTCTTCCTTTCCGTAGGTCTTGAAATAAAACGTGAGATTCTTGTTGGCGAACTGTCGTCGCCACGCAACGCGATGCTCCCGCTTATCGGTGCTTGCGGCGGTATGCTGATTCCGGTGCTTGTGTTCTGGCTATGCGCGCCTGCCGATGCCGACGCGATGCGCGGACTTGCCACGCCGATGGCAACCGACATTGCTTTCTCGCTCGGTGTGCTGTCGATTTTCGGAAAGCGTGTGCCATTGGCGTTGAAGGTGTTTCTCGCCACTCTCGCCGTTGCCGACGACCTTGGTGGAATCATCGTAATCGCAACTTGCTACACCGCTCATCTCGATGCGGCATATCTGCTGTATGCCGGTGTCATGCTGCTGTTGCTTATAATCGGAAATATCAAGGGCATACGCTCCAAGATGTTCTACCTGACAATCGGACTGGCGCTTTGGTATGCGGTGCTCAATTCTGGTATCCACGCCACAATCGCGGGTGTGGCGCTTGCCTTCTGCATCCCTGCCACAATAAAGTCGTCGGTGCTGAAATCGGTGGAGCAGATCCGTGAGTGCGTGGCGTCGTTCCCGCAGCAGACAATCACCGGAAAGCATTCTAACGCGCGTATCCTGACCCACAGGCAGGTGGATATGCTGAAGCAGATTGAAACGGCGTCCGACCACGTCATCAGCCCGTTGCAGGACATGGAGGACAACCTTCACACGCCGGTAAGCTTTATGATTATCCCTGTTTTTGCTTTCGCCAACGCTGGAATATCTTTCCAAGGCATGGGTTTCGACAACCTGTTCTCTGGTGTCGGACTTGCCGTAATACTGGGTCTGGTGCTCGGAAAATTCCTCGGCGTGTTCTCTTTCTCCTGGCTTGCAATTCGCACAAAACTCGTGCGCCTGCCTAAAGGCAGTTCGTGGAAGGCGTTTGCAAGTGTGTGTATGCTCAGCGGCATCGGTTTCACCGTGGCTCTTTTCATTGCCGGACTCGCATACGACCCGCGACAGCATGCGTTGCTGCTTGCCGACGCCAAGCTCGGAATCCTTGCCGGATCGATCATGTCGGCTCTCATCAGCGTGGTGATGCTGCACTTATTCCTTCCAAAAGACACAGAATAGCGCATCTACAGCCATCCATCGGATTGCGTCAACGGCGCAATGCGGAAAAAACCGCCGAAGAGCGGTTTTATATGTTAGCACGGGGTTGGCTCGCCTACCCCGTGACGCCAACGCATCACCCATCTACCGCCGAAGAGCGGTTGTATAAACGTCATCACTCGGTTTGCACTCTCTCGTCGCAGAGCGACGGCACTCTTCCGTAACCCGGTATGCAAAGCGCAGCGTAGCGTGCCGGGATTCTCCTCGACACCAAACTCTGTGTGCCGGAGGTACGCCACTTCCCCGCCATCAGCGGTTGCCTACATCATCGGATCGCCCCACCCGGCGCGATGTATCACAAAAAAACCGCCGAAGAGCGGTTTAATATGTTAGCACGGGGTTGGCTTGCCTACCCCGTGACATCGATGCATTCACAACTACCGCCGAAGAGCGGTTGTATATGTCAACACATCCCTCGGTTTGCAAATCTAATGACACCCACACAAACGCAATTACCTTGCAAATAACTTATCCAACCGTCCTTCGGCGGTTGCCTCACCCATCAAAAAAACGCCCTCATCAACACATTGCGCCGACTATCCCTTTCTTTTTCCCCGACAACCACATATTTGTTTTTTCAGCAAAAACATTAATTTTGCACTTACGAAATTAAAAATGGCTGAAAATATGAAACATCTTCTTTTAACCGCCTGCCTGTGGCTGACTGTCTCCGCAGCGGCGCAGCAAAATGTGAAGTTTACGGAGTCAAGCATTGAGTCGCCGGTGGTCAACGCCGACCGGAGCGTGACGTTTACCGTTGCCGCCCCCGACGCCCACGCTGTGGCTGTACACGGCGACTGGGAGGCTAACGGAGGCGCTGCCGACTTGGTGAATTGCGGACGGGGAATATGGAAATACACCACTCCGCCGCTGCCGTCGGAGATGTACACCTACAGGGTGACTGTCGATGGGGTCGACGGCTTAGACCCTACCAATCCGTTCACGCGGCGCGACGTGGGGACGGTGTTCAGCATTTTTTATGTAGGCGGAGGATGCGCCGACTACTATCAGGTGCGCGATGTGGCTCACGGTTCTGTGGCGCAGGTGTGGTATCACTCCGACGCTCTGCATGCCGACCGCCGCTTGTCGGTCTACCTGCCGCCCCACTATGGCGAGTCCGGGAAGAAATATCCCGTGCTGTATCTGCTGCACGGAAGCGGCGGCGACGAGAATGCGTGGCTTGAACTCGGACACGCGGCGCGCATCCTCGACAACCTTATCGCCGAGGGAAAGGCTGAACCGATGATTGTGGTGATGCCTAACGGCAACGCCGACAAGCAGGCCGCTCCAGGCGAGACGTCGGAGAATCTGGCTTACCGTCCGGCGATGACACACACGATGCCGGGCTACAAACGCGGGGCTTTCGAGCTGGCGTTCCCCGAGATTGTGTCGTTTGTCGACAACAATTTCCGCACGTTGCCCGACAAGGCTCACCGCGCCGTGGCGGGGCTGTCGATGGGTGGTTTCCACACGCTATTTATCGCTCTCAACTATCCTAAGGATTTCGGATATATCGGACTGTTCTCTGCCGGACTCGACTTCTCTGCGGTCGACTGCTCGCTGCCTGCCTACAACAATATGCCGCTGAAGCTGCAGTCGCTGAAGCGTGAGGGCTACAGTCTGTTTTGGATTGCAATCGGCAAGGATGACTTCCTCTACGACCAAAACACGGCTTTCCGAACCACTCTCGACAACGAGGGCGTCGGCTACGAATATCACGAATCTTCGCGCGGACACCTATGGTGCAACTGGAGGCAGTATCTGCTGCAATTTGTGCCGCGTCTGTTCCGCTGAATCAGAAATAGGCACACTCGCCGTCGGCGGGATTGTAGCTGTCAAACCAGTCGGCAAACCTCTGCCATTCTATCGGATGCAGTGCCACCCAACGCTTGAAGGCGGACTGGTCGCCGTAGAGCACCACATAATGATTGTAGGCGTTCTCGCAGCCCGACTCGCGCACTGCTTTGAGATGACGCAGATAGGGGTTCTTGCTGTCGGCGATAAGTTCGTTGTTGAGCAGCTGGTCGGCAATCGCGGTGCGGAGGCGGCAAATGGTCTCCGCATCGAGCGCTGCCACCTTGCCGAGACTCTTGGCGGCAAAATTGAAATCAACGCTGTAGATCACGTCAAAGCGTAAGAACTCCCGCTCCAAATCGGCGGCGGTGGAATTTGTCGAGAGCGTGATGTTGGCTGCCGGAAAGTGGGTCGTCAGCGTGTCGCCGTCAACTCGGGCTATCGAGCGGTAAGTGTCGACAATGCCTTTGCTCACTGCCTCTATACGGCTTTTGTTCTCACTCTCTTTGGCAAGAAACATCTCGCCGTAGCACAAAGCAAGTTCGGGACGGTCGGAATTGAATAGCAGCATGGCGGTGCGGTAGAAGCCGGGAGTGTAGTCGGGCGCCACCTTGACAGCGCGCAGATAGCACGCCATGGCGGTCTTGCTGTCGCCGTCTATCAGCGCCATCGTGCCAAGTTCCACATGCAGCTTGCCGCTCTTCGGAAACCGCTTGATTCCGTCGTAATACACGTCTAAGGCGCGCTTGCGGTCGCCTGCCATGTCAAGGGCGTTTCCAAGCATCGAGAATGTCTGGTCGTTGGCTTCCGGATAGTCGACCAACGGCTCATACATGGCTGCCGACTGCCGGTAGTTGCCTGCAAGATAGTAGGCATAGCCCAGTTCATAACGGGCATGGTAGTTTGTCGAGTCGGTAGCGAGCACGTCGCGCAAAATGCGTATCGACGGCACATATTTGCCCTCGTCCATCAGCGTTATCGCCTCGATTATCTTGTCTTCATGTTTTATGCGCTCCGCCGTGGCTGGTGCAAAGGCAAAAGTCAGCGTTATAAGTGCTAAAAGAATCTTTCTGCATATTTCTACATATTGTTTATCCACACAAGCAACGAAAGCAACGCCACGACAACCGCAACCACCCAAAAATGCACATTGCCGCCCTCATTGCGTTCGAGTGCCAACCGCAACGTTGCGCTGTCGGTGATCGTGCCGTCGGCACAGGCGCGGGCAATGCGCCGTAGGCGGCGGGGCTTCACCGACGACACCGCGAGCACACGCAGCATAAGCCGTCCCCAGTCGGCAACGGCGTTGCCTTCGCCTCGGGTCATCGGCGTGGTGAGACGCAGACCTCTGCCATCGACAACCACATCGCGAGCAGTAAGGCGGAAACCGTCGGGCACATCGTCAAGACAATCCGGCAACGACTGTTGCAGCAACGTCAGCAGACGGCCGTCGACAGCACCGCGACTGATAAGCGTTTCGAGCGTTGTTTCCATAATGCGAAGTTATGCCTTATTTTCCAATCTTGCAAAAGCCCACACAAAATAATCTCATCACAAAGACCTCATTCCGGCGCGATGCATCATCGCCATAGGCGAAAAAACCGCCGAAGAGCGGTTGCCTCCGTCATCGGATTGCGCCAACGGCGCGGCGCATCGCCATCGCGAAAAAACCGCCGAAGAGCGGTTTCATATGTTAGCACGGGGTTGGCTCGCCTACCCCGTGACACCGATGCACGCGCGACTACCGCCGAAGAGCGGTTGTATAAACGTCATCCCTCGGTTTGCACTCTCTCGTCGCAGAGCGACGGCACTCTTCCATAACCCGGTATGCAAAGCGCAGCGTAGCGTGCCGGGATTCTCCTCGACACCAACCTCTGCGTGCCGGAGGTACGCCACTTCCCCGCCATCCATCGGATTGCGCATCCACATCGTCCGCCATCCATCGGTATGCGCCAGAGGCGCATTACACCTCGTAACCCCATCCGCACAAAGCGACAGCGGAGGGCGCATGGGGCATCGGCTGGCACCATCTATATGCGCTCCTACGCCGACCGCGCAAGCGGTCACGCCTTCAGTTAACCCCCGACAGCGTCGGGGGTACACGCACCGACGCATATGCGCCGCGGAGCGCCGCCGCTGAAAGAAGCATAGCGAAGTGTAGAAAATTGGGTAGGAGGTAATTGTTATTCATAAAGGCATTTACCTCCTACTTTCACATTTACCGACCTCCCACACCACCGACCGTTCCGAATAGCTATTGGACTTTACGGTCAAATGCATTATATGAAGTTTCTGTTCGTTAGGTCAGATATTTGTCGTCAGCTTCCTTCAGATTCCGCCTCGCGATGGACACCCTTGCCTTTGATTATGCAATTCCCGCTATTAGGGCTTGCTCGGGACTTTCACCCGTTAGACAATGCTCATGCCGAGGCGAGCAAAAAAAGACCGATGGTTGGAATCCCAACCATCGGTCTCTGTATCGCTACGTTCTGCTGTGCGATTACTTGTTGACAACACGACGCTCTTTGATACGAGCCTTCTTGCCTGTAAGGTTGCGCAGATAGTACAATTTTGCACGACGCACTTTACCAAACTTGTTGACTGTGATGCTGTCGATAAACGGTGACTCAATCGGGAAGATACGCTCTACGCCGATGTTGTCGCTCATCTTACGCACTGTGAAGCGTTTTTTTGTGCCTTCTCCAGAAATGCGGATTACTACACCGCGATATTGCTGGATACGCTCTTTGTTACCCTCTTTAATACGGTAAGCCACTGTGATAGTGTCGCCCGGTCCGAACTCCGGATGCTGTTTGCCGGTTGCAAATGCCTCTTCGGCAACTTTAATCAAATCCATTTTATTGTGAATTAATTAGTTAATAATTGTCGCAATATTCACAAGCCACTTGTCTTGCCAGAGATTACGAAAAGCGGTGCAAAGTTACATCTTTTCATCGTAACTCACAAATATACTGACTTATATTTTATTTTTTCTTTCAACAACCAACCCCAGGTAGGCAAGCCAACCTGGGGCTACGATTATACAACCGTCCTTCGGCGGTTGCCTCGCCCATCGTCCACCATCACCCATCGTATTGCGCATCCACATCGTCCGCCATCACCCATCGGATTGCCCCAACGACGCAATACATCGCCATAGGCGTAACCCCATCCGCACGAAGCGACAGCGGAGGGCGCATGGGGCATCGGCTGGCACCATCTATATGCGCTTCGGAGATGCGCTACTGCGCCGACCGCGCGAGCGGTCACGCCTTCAGTTAACCCCCGACCGCGTCGGGGGTACACGCACCGACGCATATGCGCCGCGGAGCGCCGCCGCTGAAATAAGCAGAGCAAAATGTAGAAAATTGGGTAGGAGGTAAATGTTATTCATAAAGGCATTTACCTCCTACTTTCACATTAACCGACCTCCCACACCTTCGGCGGTTGCCTCACCCCATCGTCCGCCATAATCATCATCTGATTGCGCCAACGGCGCAATACACCGCCATCGGGAGAAACCGCCGAAGAGCGGTTTCATATGTTAGCACGGGGTTGGCTCGCCTACCCCGTGACGCCAACGACATACGCAGAGAGCGGAGCCTCCGTTTCCCGGAAGCCCCGCTCTTCGCCTTAATCAATTATTGTTTTTTTACAGCATAACTTTCTGTGCCTTGCCGTCGACAACAACCACATAGACACCCTTGTCAAGGCGAACCTCGCCCATGCCGCGGAATGCCAATTGTCCGGCTACGGTGTAGACTGCAAACGTCTTGTCGCCCTCAACGCGGATTACGCCGTTGGCTGCAACAACCTTAGCTGCCTCTGCCTCAACCTCTGCTACTGCTGATGTCGAACCTTCTGACGGTGTGAAGCTTTTAACTGCAAATGTCGAATTTCCGTCACTGAACCGGAAATACATATGGAAATGAACCAACGCATCTCTATTGGATATTGATTTTGTCGTTGTGCATTCATAGACGCCCTCAGAAGTGCGAATCAAAGAAACAGGTTCCTCAACCCCGTGAACATACATATTGGTTTCTTCAAAGTCTTCACGATCTTGATCAAGCGAAACTTTAAAAGACAACGTATTGTCAGGATTTACCGTTATAAGCATTGAACCATTAGGATTGTATGCTTCGTTGTTCCAATCTTTTGAGGCAATTGGAATTGTCAGATACAGTGGCTCAAGATCCGGTGCCTCCAGAGTGGTGAATTTCACTGTTTTGCTCTCGCCGGCATTGCCTGCTGCGTCGGCAATGGCAAGTGTCAGATTGTAGTAAGTGATTGCCGTAAGTCCGTTCAACGCGATTGTCTG
This sequence comes from Bacteroidales bacterium, assembly GCA_022009815.1. GTDB lineage: Bacteria > Bacteroidota > Bacteroidia > Bacteroidales > Muribaculaceae > Limisoma. The sequence goes on along the minus strand of CP091725.1, from coordinate 1,320,326 downwards.
ATCTGTGCCGTCGGCTTTCACTGTTTTCTTCACTTCAACAAATCCATTATCACCTGTCAGAGTAATGAAGGCGCTGCCTGAATCATCTGTCACATTAACCACAATTTCAGCAGTCTTGTCTGTTACGTTTTGTGCCACTGGATCAGAGCCCCATGTCGGAGCTGTAGTGTCTTCCGACGGTTTCGCATTCGAATCGCCGACCTTCATAACGATATTCTGTGTCGTCGGCGCGCCACCATCCATTGGGAAACGGAAGCGGAAATTAATTCGGTCTTCTCTTGTTTTTTCATTTTCATCAAAAAGCGTCGCCGTAAATTCATTTGTCGTTCCTTCCACCTTTGTCATTCCTACAAACATAGGAGCCGGCAATTGGTCACACCAAAGTTCTGGAGTTGTAAGATTTTTTCCAATTTCGCTCAGTTTGATTTTGAACACTATTTGGTTGTAAGCTGTTGTTGTTGCACTATATTCAATAGTTGGGAAATATCCATCAACTGTATTAATCCAATTCGCCTTGTCCGAACCTCCGGCGATGCCATAGTATGTCACCTCCTCCAATGCCGGAGCTTCTGTTGTTGTAAACGTTACTGTTTTAACATCTCCAACATTGCCAGCCATATCCTTAACGCGAACGTAATATTTATAGTCCGTTTTTTGCGACAGTCCTTTCAACGCAATTTCTGTTGCTTCATTTGCTTTGCCACTCACTGATGCCTCCAGAGTTGCAAAATCTTCAGTTTTTGAAACTTCATATTTCAATATCGTTGAAATATTGTCTTTAGCATTGACCGAAATCGTAGCAGCCGTCGGGGATGCAACTACAGTTGGCTCCGATACCCACGTCGGCGCTTCGTTGTCTGGAACCACATTTACTGGAACCAATTTCACATTTCTATAGTCAATCGTTGTCGGCTCTTTGACATCCCAATTGCCGCCAACAAAACCAAACATCACACGAGACGAGGATTCTATTGCTTGCAATACGTTGGCGTCAACCCAGCTCTGCACAGGAATTGTTATGGTATGCCATTCTCCATCATGTTCGAACGAAACGGGTTTTTCTGTCACGCCCTTGGTTTGAACTTCAAATTTCAGCTTCACATCGCCACTCCATGATGTTCGCACATCGTATACAAGATTGTATTCCGTGCCTTTAAGTATTACAGGGTCGATTTCCGAGCCAAACCAATCGTAAGACAGAAACCAACTTCCAGTTTCTGTTATAGTCTGAGTAAATCCTACTACCTGCCCGTTCTCGCTATAGTCCGACACGGTCATAGAGCCAGCATTGGCTTTGTCTCTTGTTGTTGATAATTTCACTTCACCCTCACCTACATTGCCATACAGCACATAGGTGCTTTGTGCGCTTGCCACACTTGCCGCAAAGGTTGCGAAAGCGAGCAACGCCATTTTTAATAAGTTCTTTTTCATTTTCATTTGTATAAATTTTAATGTCTGTTTTATTTGTCTATTTTCCTATTTCACTACAAATTTCACTACCGCATTACCTTGACGGGCAATGTAGAGTCCTGGCTGCCAACCTGCTGTCGAAACCTCGGTTGCCTCTGTGTTGGCAACCATCTGACCCATCACGTTGCAAACCACGATGCGTGAGGCTGCCGTCGTGCGGAGCGTCGTGCCGTTTGGACGCAAATCAAGATATGCCGAATTGTTGTCAATCCCCGTATGCTCTGCCGCCATTGATGCCGTGCCGAGCAGTAAGCTGGCTGCAATAATGGTGAATAAGTTTTTCATACGAATAAATTTTAATATGTTGGTTTTATGTTGCAAATTTACGCGCATCGCGCGCAATGTGTTCATTTTATTACTCAACAAAAACTCACAAACCACTACAACAAAAACTCAACAACAAAAGCCAAGCCTCTAATATTTAGCGGTTTGGCTTTATTTTTCACACTTTTTACACCACAACATCCGATTTCTGTTCAAAAACTGCGCGCAAACCGCCGTTTTCCGCCGTTTTCACTGCGGAAAAGGCGCCGTCGGCTGCCGCTACAGGGCTACGTGTATCCAGCGGCCGCCCTGTTCCCACAGCAGTTCGGTGTGGGGTAGCGACTGGAGGATGCGCATCAGTTCGCCGTTGCGGCCGCTGCGGGTGTCGAGGTCGGCGGCGCGCCCCTGCAGATGATATGAGCGACGCGCTCCGCCCACCAGACGGTTCACCGCGCAGTTGCGGTAGCCGCTGTTGACGTAGATTGGCGCGCCGAGGCGTTCTCTTGCGGGGTCGAGCACGCGCTCGGCGAGACGGCGCAGGTTTTCCCGCTCCACGGCGCCGGGATTGTTGGCTATGCCGTGGCCGATGGCGGTGTCTGAGTGTGTAAGTTCGTCAATGGTAAAATGTTTCATTTCTTCAAGTTTTTAAGGTTGTTGATAATTTTGGTTAGTCTCTCATTGTCGACGGCGGATTCGAGCAGGTCGAGCAGCGCGCCTACATCGGTGCGCTCTTTGTCGCTGCCTTTCTCAAAGATGCTCTTCACCTCTATCCCTGCCATGCCGAGCGACCCGAGAAGCGTGAACAGCGGCACGGTGGGCACGGCATAGCCTTCAACTGCGCGCATAAACCACGCGCCGGCTATCTGCATGGCGTCGACAACGGTAAGCACCACAAGCACGTTGTAGTAGCGCGCCAGCTTGTCGACGGTGCGGCGGAGCGAGCGGCTGCGTGTTGCCTCGCCGCGCTTACGGGCTTTGCTGATGCCGCTTGCCATGTCGGCGCCCACCGCGGCGAGTACGAGCACATACTCCGTAACCACCACACTGAGCAGCCACCACAGCCGGCTCCATTCCATTTCAATAAAATTGTTTTCCATAGCATTTCGTTTTTAAATTTTATGCAAAATTAAGCTCCTTTCCGCGCCGTGACCGCGAAAAGGAGCAACCATCTTTAATTTATTTTGTTTTTATGTCTTATCCACGTTTTGTGGTATCGGGCTTGGCGCCGTATGTCGCCTTGTCGTGAGCCACTTGCTCGGGACTGCGGAGCACGGGCGACTTCATCACCGTGGCACTGTCGACATACACGTCGGTGTTGCCGCGCCACGGCATTTTCATTGAATAGCGCACGTAGTCTACAAGCAGCACGCTGTCGCCGCGCATGGCTTTGTAGATTTTCTCGCCAAGCTTCTGGTCGCGCACGGAAAAATGAAAAATCAAGTCGTTTGCGTCGGTCACTCGGTCGGGATAGTCGGTGACCATAGTGCATTCGTAGGAGTCGAACAGCAGTCCGCTGCTGAGTTCCACCTTCACGAGATAGCCGCGCACGCAGCCTTTGTCCACTTTCTTCGACACGAAGAGCATGTTGACAACTATCGCCGCCACTACAAGAAGCGCGCCGGCAATGATTATCCGGCGCCACCGCCGACGGCGGCGCTGACCGTTGGTCACGATAAAGTCTTCGCGGTATTGCTCTTCTTCCGGCACGGCCGGAGCGGCTTGCGCCTCGGGCTGTGCGGGTTGCGTCTCGTCGTCGCGTTCTTCTGCCGGACGCTCGTCCTCATCGAAATAATCGTTTATCTTGAGTGCCATCTATTATTTCCCTTCTTTTGTTTTATTCATCAATATGTAGACGTAGGAATAGATTCCCAACGCTATCAGCAACAATGTCTGTGTGCCCCAAACGAGCATGGCAAACGCGGTGGCGTTGGCGTCGGGACGATTGATCGAGAACGTGCCTACGCCGTAGAGCGACAGTCCGAAGATTATCGCAATGTGCCATGCGCCGAGGCCTCCGTTGGTGGGGATGCCCATCGAGATGCTGCTCAGCACGAAGCACACCAGCGCGCAAACGATGCCGAGGTCTTTCGTAAACGGGAAGGCGAAGAAGCAAACGTAGAGCTGCGTGAAGTAGCAGCCCCAGATGAGAAGCGTGTAAAACAGGAACCAGCGCTTGCCTTTCATCTTTGTTATGCTGTAGAAGCCTTGCCACAGTCCGGCGATGGCATTGTCGATTTTCTGGATAAACGCGAAGTGCTTGCCGAGTTTGAACAACGCTACAACGAGTCCTGCGACTACTGCCACTCCTATCCATGTGACGGGCGACGTGACGGTGTTGAAGATGCCGTCCTTAACCTGGGGAAAGGCGTCAAAAAACTTGTCGAACGCCGACCACGCAAGACACATTGTCACAAGGGTCAACGTCAGAACGGTGACGGTGTCCGACAGGCGGTCGGCTACCATCGAGCCTACAACTTTGGTAAACGGGGCTTTCTGACGGCGCGAGATGTAGCCGCAGCGCCACACCTCTCCGAGGCGTGGAAAAACAAGATTGACGGCATACGTGCCGAAAATCGAGACAACAAGCACTCCGAGCGGCGCGTCGATGCCGAGCGCTCGCAGCTGCAAACGCCATCGCATGGCGCGGAACACGTGGCTGAACGTTGAGATTACGAGCATTACGCCTATCCAAGTGTAGTCTACGTCGTAGCGGAGGATGTTTTTCATCTGCTCTACATCGACATTGTTATAGAGCCAATAAAACAGTCCCACTCCGACAACCAGCGGTATGACCACCTTGCACACCGTGCCCAACGATTTCTTTATCTTTTCTTTTTCCAATTTCTGACCAAATTTTAAAATTCGCACAAAGTTAGTGCAAGTCGAGGGAAAAACCGCGCAAGCCGAGTGAAAAATGAAGCTCGCTTCAATTTTTCCGAGGCGCAGCCGGTTTTATCAAAAAAGCAAAATCAAGCTTGCTTGAAATTTTGATTTTTCCGAGACGCAGCCTTACTTATCAAAAAGTCAGTGCAAATTATTTCAAACCCATTTTTTGGAAATAATAGTCAAGCACGTCTTTTGCTGCGACAAACGAACTCTGGCGGGCGGCAAGCACATTGTCCTGCTTCACCTTCAGCAACGCCTCCACCTCTGGGTCGCGGTAGAAGTGCGCCTTCAGCTGCTCGTCGATTGTCTCATACATCCAATATTTCTCCTGCTCCATGCGGCGGTGCTCGAAATAGCCGTTGCCTTTGACAAACTCGAAATAGCGGTCAATCATCTCCCACACTTCTTTGATGCCGATGCCGTAGTAGCCCGAATAGGTCAGCACTTCGGGTATCCAGCCCGACAATGTGGGCGGAAACAGATGCAACGCGCTCTGAAACTGCGCTTTGGCGAGGTTGGCGCGCTCAATATTGTCGCCGTCGGCTTTGTTGATGACTATGCCGTCGGCCATCTCCATGATGCCTCGCTTGATGCCTTGCAGCTCGTCGCCGGTGCCTGCCAGCTGTATCAGCAGGAAGAAGTCGACCATCGAATGCACAGCGGTCTCGCTTTGTCCCACTCCGACGGTCTCCACAAAGATGTTGTTGAAGCCGGCGGCCTCACAAAGCACAATGGATTCGCGTGTCTTGCGTGCCACGCCGCCGAGAGAGCCTGCCGAAGGGCTGGGGCGGATGAAGGCTTTGGGATGAATCGACAGTTTCTCCATGCGGGTCTTGTCGCCGAGGATACTGCCTTTGGTGCGCTCGCTGCTCGGGTCGATGGCGAGAACGGCGAGTTTGCCGCCGTCTTTAAGCACATGCAGTCCGAACTCGTCGATCGACGTACTCTTGCCGGCGCCTGGCACTCCGGTGATGCCGATGCGGCGCGAGTTGCCTGCCGACGGAAGGCACTTTTCTATCACTTCCTGAGCCAATGCCTGATGCTCGGGCACCAGACTCTCCACAAGCGTCACCGCTCGGCTCAGCACAGTCACGTCGCCCTTGAGGATGCCTTCCACATATTCGCCGGCGGTCATCGTGCGGCGGCGCTTGCGCGGATGGAAGTAAGGGTTGACTTTTGGTGGCTCTGCCACTCCACTGTTGACAGTAAGTCCGGTAAACTCTTCGCTGTTCTCCGGATGGCTCACCATATTGTGATGCTCGTCATGATCAAGAAATTCCATATCGTTGTGTCTTTTGTTATTTTTGTTTTTTATCTGTTTCTGTTGTGCCTACAGTGCGTATCTGCACGGTGCCTTGCAACGGGTCGTTGGTGAATATCACCACACTGCTGTTGAGCAGTCGGCCGTCGGCCATCTTGCTCGGGTCGAGCGTTATGCAGATTTTGCCTTTCCGACCGGGCTTCAGGCATCGCGCCGTCTTTCACTGCCACCGCATCGTCCATCGTGCCGGTGCCGGTGATGTGAAGGTCGGCTTTGCCGATATTCTCTATCTCCACGCTGCGCATAATCTTCTTCGTGCCTATCGGGGTGAAGTCCACCCTGTCGGCGCGAAGCCTCAACTGCGGTGCGGAGGCATAGTCCACTTTCTCTGGATGCGCCGCCACTACTTGCGCCGTGGCGGTTATCACGCCCATACTCCTGCCGTTGGCTTTGACGGCTATCTGCGTGTCGGCACGCCCTGTCTCGTCGGCACTGTCTGTCTGAAAGACGATGCTTATCGAAGTCAGGTCGCCGGGAGCCACCTCTGCGGGATCGGCAACCACGGCAAAACGCTTGTCGGCGCTCTCAAACGAAAGGCTGAGGGTGTCGCGGCCGGCATTGTAGGCTATCACGCTTGCCTGGCGGCGATGTCCCTGCCGCACGTCGCCAACCACTGCCGTGCGCGACGTAAGCCGCAAATCACCGACTTTCTCCGGAAAAATCCGCCCTACGGTCTCTCCCTCGGGGCGCACTTTGCCTGCTATCTGCAGCTGTGTGGTTCCCTGTCGGTATGCACAGCCACATGCTTCTTGAACGGCCCCGGGCGATACGACGGATTGAACTCCACAAGAAGGCTGCCGCTGTCGCCGGGCAATATCACCGTGTCGGCAAGCCTTGCCGTCGTGCAGCCGCACGATGACGATGTGCGCTTCACGACCACCGTGTCGGCCCCGGCGTTGCGATAGGCAAACCGGTGCGCCACCTTGCCGTCGGCTTCCTTGATGGTGCCGAAGTCCCACGCCGTTTCCTCCCATTGCAGCTGTGCGGAAGCAGCCGCGGCGACAAGCGCCGCCGTCAATATCACCGTCAGTCTGCGCATTACGGTATCACGTTGCCTTTAATCCTCAAATACGCCGTCCCGCCGTTGGTCACCACCGTGACGGTCTTGTCAAACGCTCCGCGGCGGCCGTCGGGCTTATACGTCACTCCGATTTTGGCTGTCTCGCCGGGGGCAATGGGCTTCTTTGGATAAGCGGGCTTTGTGCAGCCGCACGAAGAGCGCGCCGTGCGGATTATCAACGGCTCGTCGCCAGTGTTGCGAAACTCAAACCAGCATGTCACGTCGCCGCCTTTCTCCTTGACATATCCAAAGTCATGTACTTTTGTCACGAGCGTCATCTTCGCCTTTTCGCCGGCGAATGCCGGAAGCAGCGACATCATTGCGATTATCACAAGCAAAAGTCTCTTCATTTTCACATCTCCTTTAATTATGCAAAATTAGCAAATAGCGTCATCCCTATGCAATTTCTTCGCCTAAAAATGCTTAAATCGCCCTGCCTCCACCTTTCCTGCCCCGCTTTTTATCGCCTCCGCCCTTGCTTTTTCAAAAACAACACTCTATCTTTGTGGAAATTACAAGCTTGGCGTCTATATGAAACCTGTCTTTGCCATATCATTGTTTCTGCTTGCCCTGCCTATGGCTGCGGCGGAGGCGCCATGCCAAAAAATTGAAGGACGGACGGACTTTTTCCTTGGAAAATACAAATTGAATGAAAATCCAGATTATTATAAATTGTATCTTGTAAAAGGGAAAATAAACAACCAGTCATTTATCGACAACTGCACTTGTGACTATGTAAAAGTACCGGACTATCGTAGCGATGCAAATCTACATAACATCCTTTCTCCAACACCTTGTGCATAGTTAAACCATACAAAAAGAGCAAAGAAACAATAATATGAAATCATTACCATTTATAACAGCATTGCTTTTATCTTCGCTATCCGTGTTTGGACAATTGGGACGAAACGCGCTGCCCGGAGGTTTGGAATCGTACACCGTATATGAAACGAATTCTCCATCTTTTCAAAAAATTTTGGAGTTTGTATCCGTACAAGAACCCGAAATAATAAAATGGTGGATTTACAAAGACGGTTTTTCTGTCGACAAGGTGATAAAAAGATGGAATTTGAACGGAAGATGTTTAAGGATTATGCCATTGAGATAATGAGAGTCGATTCCGTTTTATTGTTGCAGATAAGCGAATACTCAGGCTATGGTGAATTGGATCGATCCAGATATGACATGGAGCCTCTGATTGTTCTGGAGCAGAATGGAGCCCATTTCTTTTTCACTCCCACTGGATTTAATTCGAATGACGAACAAAAAATGAGAGTGTGCATAAATGAGTTCATAAAAGAGTTCTTGATTCCCACACAGAGAACCTATGGCCGCTTTAAAATAGCGGACAGATGTAACTACTGGTTATTTCATTTTGAAGTGCGTCATCCTGTCATCTTCAAGTTTATCAAACCTGCTTGGATTTGTGAATTGAATGACAACAATGAATGGCAAATAACATACAGAACCGTAACGTGGGATGAAGTTGGAGGAGACGACGGTCCTGTCAGATTTATTAATATTGCTCCGTCGAAAGTCAGAATCAGGGCCATATACAAAGACAATGAGCATTTGTACCTGAAAAAATACCGACATTTGAGAGGATTCTGATCTGAGCAGACCTTATACGAAGCAACTTCATAAAAGAGTCTTGACTTAAAGGTCACTACCGGCTCAATGTCCATTTTTAAGCCGAACCGTATTTGCCTTATGGAAGAACAGCCTGATTTTCATTCATTTAAAATCTAAAACAAAATAGAAGTTACAATGAAACTTTCAATCCTATTATTTGTCATCCTTTTCAGCCTATCTCCATTGGCCAACGCCTCCACGCCCAATGCGGAAACCGATTCTATCATCCTCTATAAAGATGTGTTTTTCCGTGGGACAAGGCTTTTCCCCAAAGACATTAACGGAGATACAGTTCGGGCTATCGAGAGCCGGGTATTCAAGGTGCTGCTGTCGAACGACACATTGGTCGCCGTCACTGACAATCCAGCAGTATTCCCGGATGAATTGAAAAAGCTCTCAAGAGGACAAATAAGAATGCGTTTCATGAAAAAAGGCTATTCTCTTTCGTTTGACGACGACGTGCCAAGCACTGTGTCGATTCACGCCCAAAAAGATACGTTGGAATATATTCGAGACAGCCCAGAGCCAGGATGTCCATACACAATTTGGAATAGTGTCATTGAAAGTTTCGAACTGATAAATAAATCGAAACATACGCGACTTGGTCAGGACTCTGAATCTTGAGCCATATTTCAATTTAGATATCCACACAATTTTTCTAATACATCCCATTGAGATTTCCAATTCCTGGGCAAAAGAAGTCGGCATCAAATTAAATGAACACAAAATGGAAGCTGAATTCGTTGAATACAGGCAATATGACGGAAGCATCGTAAAAGTTGCATTGATACAACAACAATAAAAATTCGGATCTATGAAATATTTGATGGTCATAACATTATCTATCGCATCAATCCTGTCGGCGGCAGCCGACAATCTGAAGTATGCGCCACACAACTTCTCCGTGCTGCCACCGTCGCCAGAGGTGGAGTCGCTCAACAGATACATTGATTTCGGAGTCTCGCTCGCATCCGGGCAACCCGACATCAACCTGCCTATTTACGAGGTGAGCCACGGATCTCTGTCTGTGCCGATTTCCATAGGTTACCACGGAGGCGGCATCAAAGTGAACGAGAACGCGGGAATTGTAGGTCTGGGATGGACGCTGCTCGCCGGAGCCACGATATCGCGCACGGTCAACGGTCTGCCTGACGAGATGCTCGCGGAGGGCGGGATGATGCGAGGACTGTTCAATATTACATCCGACGGTAAAAAACTCAGAAACTACGTATGCAACAAGCCTAAGGAATATAACTATGCTGTGGCAAACTCCGACTATGTCAAATACATATCACGTTATTGCCAGCCTTACGAGGAAAACCGTCTTGACGTGGCCAACGATGTGCTGCAGATTGCGGGAATGGGGATGACCGGCACTTTCATATACGACGACAACCGGCAGATGGTCTTGCAGTCGCCGTCTTATCTCTATTTTGAAAATGGCAGGACTTTGAACAGCAACTACTACCCCGGCCGTTATGAGATTGTCGACGACAAGGGCACTCGTTATTATTTTGAAGCTACGGAATATAGCGAATATTCTTACCTGTACTATTATCGGATGCTGCAAAACGCGGATATGCAGAAAGATAAATACCGCTTCATTTCCGCATGGCATCTGACCAAAATAAAGTCTTTGCAAGGCGACTCGATTATGTTTGAATACCAGAATATGGGCGAGCGCATCTATCGGGTTGGCGGCACATATAGATATGAGGACTGTTTCAATTCAGATTATATCAAAGGACTTGTGCAGGGCTACACCGGTGCCGACTCATACATCGACTACTATCCCAAACTGCTGAAGCGGATTGTCTCCAGTTCGGAGATTGTGGAGTTCTCTTATGAGACAACAACCGTGGATGTCGACACCAGAACTTCGCAGTACGACAGGCTGTCGAAAATCACAATATTCAGAAACGATTCCGAATGCACTCCGGTGAAGAATTTCGTGTTTGAACAGTCGGAGAGTCCATTCCGGGGCAAACGCGGCGGACTGCTCAATAAAATTTCGGAAGTGTCGGCTGACGGCAAAAACAAGCAGACATTGTTTTCATTTGATTATGAAAAAGGCTCTGTACCAGATAATTATTCCAAGTCGCAAGACCATTGGGGATATTACAACGGCTGCAACAACGCATCGCTGCTTACCAACCAGTTTGAGCATCAACTTGGAAGCTACCCTTATGGCGACAGAGAGCCGAATGCTGCGTATGCCGCCATAGGAATTCTGAACAAGATTACTTATCCGACTGGTGGACATACGGCTTTCGAATGGGAGCCGCACGACTATGCGTTTGTAAACGCCCAAAAAAATGAAGAAAAAACAATCACCTACACAACTCCCCACAACTACACCCTGTGCGGACGCAAACATGGCGAAGTCCTGGAGGCTGCAATAACCGTAAGCAGCCCGACAAATATCTATGTGGACGTGTCAAACTACTTCGAAATGTTCAAGGGTATGGGCTACCTGCAAGGGGATGACGGATGGAAGGATTACAACCACAGCCACTCAACCGCATATTCAAACGCCTATCCATCAGTAAAAATATACAATGGAAAGAACGAGGTTGTAGCGACCGTCTTCATTGATTCGGAAACAGCGCCAGGAAACAAATAATATCAATCTCCAAGCCGGGGCAATATAGGATTCGTCTCTGCAATCCCCGCAACATAAGCCTCGACGTTCTGAGAAGTTATTTCGAAAGAGATAATAGCGAAGGCGATTTTGGCATAGTCAAAATCAATTTCAACGACATAACCACCACAACTATTTCCCCCGACAAAACTTTGGGGCGGACTGAGGATTAGAAGCATAACATCTTGCACCGACGATGTGACAAACGCCAAGATCCGGAAGACTTACAAATATGCCACGGATTATACAAAAGACAACACGTCGAGCGGCGTGGTGCCGTTTGAACCGGAATATGCCTACCACTTTATTATGGGCGGGCACGACGACGGCGGAATGGGTGATGATTTGGAAACCGTATACGGCACTTCGTCATATGGTTTGCCGACAACCGCCACAGGCACTGCAGACATATTATACTCCCGCGTGTTTGAGACCGATGAACACAATAACGATAAAATTATCACCCAATACGATTTTTCAACATATATCGACTGCCCGGACCATCTTGACATGGCTTTCTCCAACTGCGGCTCGACCAACAACCGCATATACACATCGTATGCCCATAAAGAGGTGATTTGGTCTGCAAGACTGTATTCAACACAATCGGCAACAATCAGCAGAAGCGATACGACTATAAATACGAGGTTTTGGAAGGCGACGGCGGAAATTTCACGGGAGATTTCGTAAAAATCAGCGATTTCTCAAATCTGATGCTTAAGGAACCTGAGGATTTAATTGCCGATTATACCGTAAGTGAATACAAATTGATTCCGTTTGTCAAAAGGCTCGTTAAAACAAACGTATCCTCCACATCCGAATGGGACTCTGTCTCCAAGCAAGAGTACGGATGCTCGTATTTCTCAACGTCGTTCTCCGACTACAGCAATTTCTGTCGGCTGAAGAAATCGGATTGGACTTTTGACTCAAAAGGGCGCAGACAAGAGACTTTCTACACTTATCTAAATCCGCGATATGCCATAATTGACTCCGAGGTTACCGTCTGCGACGGCAAGATAACTGCCGCCAGACGAATGGAATATGACGAAGCAGGACGCCTGGTGCGCTCGTTTGTCGGAGAGTCGGGAGCTGATGTCGTTCCTAAATACGAATTAGGTAAATCTGCACATATCAACGAGGATTTGAAAAACTTCATCAATATTCCAGAGTATGAGTATTTGTATGAAAGCAACGGCAATATAGCGCAAATAAGCTACAATGGAATTGTACTCGCTTCATACTTATGGGGATATAATGGGAAATATCCTATCGTTGAAGCCCTGAATACAGACTTTGCCACACTCTCCAGAATAGCGGAATCTGCCGGATTCAGTCGCGGTGGCATATCGTTGATTTACGACGACAAGTCGCTGACATCCCTTTTCAACTCCATACGCGAGAATTTGCCCGAGGCGAAAATCACCACTCTAAAGTATCATTGGCTGACGGGCATAGCCGAAAAGACCGACTGCGACGGGACTTCCACGTTCTTTTCGTACGACAAGTTCGGACGCCTTGATGGCATTAAAGATTTCAATGAGTTTTTTATCAAAAAATTTGAATACAAATATCGGTTGAAATGAGAAAAACGATGTGCATATTATTGGCAACTGCGCTTACAACCATCTCGCCGAAGTTGACTTCAGGCAGTCTGCGACATCGGAGGAGAAACCTGCGGTGTGTTCATCGTCACCGTTTTATGTGAAAACTCTATTCTTTTCAGCGATTCGGTATTGAAGAAATGACACTTCTATAAGAAATCGAAGAAGTTTGCAGAATTACAGAATCTGCTATTGCATTTATGGCTTTTTTTCGTTTACTTTGCTATCAACAAACCTATTACCATCGAGATGAAGCATTTTGTCGGCATATCACTGTTTCTGCTTGCCCTGCCTATGGTTGCGGCGGAGGCGCCGATGAGCTATGTGCGCGTGATCGAATCTTACTCGCCGTCGCGCAGCGAGCCGGCGGCATACTTCGATATGGCGCGTGTCACGACAACTTATTTTGACGGGCTGGGACGCCCGGTGGAGACTGTACGCGTGGGTGCGGGCGGCGATTTCGAGGACGTGGCGGAGCTGACGGTCTACGGCCACGGCGACAAGATGGCGGAGCGGTGGCTGCCGGTGGGCACGCACAGCGGAGGGGCGTTTGTGGCGCCGGCATCGCTGATCGGAGAGGCCAAGGCGTTCTACGGATGCGACAGACCGCTGACGACTTTTAAATACGAGTTGTCGGAGGAAGGCAGACCGGTGTCGATGACGCGCCCGGGGGCATCGAAGCCCCGCATCATGGAGCATGGGTTCTGCTTCGACGAGACTGTTCCGATTTTTGATGTTGACGGCGAAGGGCGGCTGGTGCGCCAGGGATACTACAAGGAGGGGACGCTGAGGTTCACGATTGAGACCGACGAGACGAGTGCTTATTCGCGCTCGGTTTTCACTGATTTTGACGGACGCAAGGTGGCGGAGCTTGAAGACGACGCTTGGACTTTCTGGGTCTACGACGAGTGCGGAAGGCTGAGGTTCACGGTGTCGCCCGAGGGGGCACGGAGGCTGACGGCCGACGGCGTGTGCAACTCAACTACGGTGGAACGATACTGCTCGGAGTGGCGATACGACGGACGCAACAGGGTGACGATGAGCCGTGTGCCCGGCGTGGCGCCGACATATTATGTCTACGACCGGCTCGGTCGGCTGGCGCTCGAGCAGGACGGCTGTCTGCGCAGCCGCGGGCAGTGGCGTTTCTATGCCTACGACAGCGACAAGAGGCTTGCCGTGGCGGGCGTGACGGTTGGAATTTCATCCATACCGTGGACGCGGGAGGAGCTGGAACGGAAGTATGCACAGTCGGAAATCTCGGCGGTGTTCGACGCCACGGTCGACAAGGATATGCACATGTGCTACCGTCTCGAGAATGCGCCCGACCGCGACTACAACTTCACAAATGCTTGGTACTACGACTCATACGACTTCTGGACTTCCGACTGGACTCTGCCATCGGACGCGGAATACGCCTTTGAGCGCGCGCCGTCGCGCCTGGGCAAGCCCACGGGTTGCGCCGTGATGGGCGGCATGGGGTTCCCGGAGTTCACGGTGTGGCTCTACGACCGCCGCGGACGCGAGCGCGCCCGGTGCCGCAGGCAGTACACGGCGGAGTTCATCGAAAGCACGTTCACCGACTGCAATTTCATCGGGCGCCCAACGCGCTGCCGCACCGTGCTGTCGCTGCCGCAAGGCGAGTTTCAGACGAATCCCGACGAGGTGACCATCGACCGCTGTTTCTCATACATGCAGGACGGCGGACAGCTATATGCGGAGGAAATCCGGGTGGACGGCGGAAAATGGGAACGGGCCTACCACGACTATGACGCCGCCGGCAGGCTTGTGAGGCGGAGAGGCGGCAGCGACGGTGCGACCGGCTACACGCTCGATGCGGAGGGGCGCGTCACTGCCATCGCCAACAACAGCTACAGCGAGACGCTCTCCTTCGCCGCCAATGGCTTGGTGGCGGAAAAAACCACAAGCGTTGCCTACGGCGGAGAGAAGTTCGTCCAGCGCATGGAGTACGACTACGGCGCCCGCCGCTTCCTGACGGCGGCGATATGCGGGGAGAGCAACCTGTCGCCGTTTACGGAACTTTTCTCCGAGACGTTCGACTACGACCTCAACGGCAATGTCACGATGATAAACCGCGGATACCCGGCGGTGCAGGAGGCTGCAATCGAATACGAGGGCAACCGCGTGAGCCGCATCGTCGACTCATCGTCGCCAGCGATGGCGGTATATGCGCCGCGGTTTGCAGAGGGTGAATACAACCGTCCGATTGTCTACGACCAGTGCGGGCGCATAACAGCCGACCGCACACGCCGCATCGCATCAATTCTCTACAACGACCGTCACCTGCCGATACGCTTCACGATGGACAACGGCAACACACTGAGCCTGAGCTACAACGCCGACGGCGTGAAGGAGCGCGAGACGGAGACAAGCTATTACGTCACGACCGTGACTCGCGTTGAGAACGGCGACACGGTGGTGCGCGAGCAGAAGCGGGCGCGATCCACCCTCCGCGAATACTACGGCGACGTGCTGCGCGTCGGCGGTAGGACTCGCCGCCTGGAGTGGAGCGGCGGATTCTTCTCCAAGGACGACAACGGACGCTGGCACAGCCACCGCTACGTGCGTAACTCGCTTGGCAGCATCGTGGCTGTAACCGACAGCGCCGGCACGGTGGAGCAGGCTGTTTGCTACTACGCCTCCGGGCTGCCCGTCTACAAGGCACCCAACAACATCCCTGCCACGCGCCGCATGCACGTGGACAAGGAATTCGAGCAGTTCGAGAGCATAGATTGGTATGACAACGAGGCCCGATTTTACGACCCTCTGCTCGTGCGCTTCACCACGCCCGACCCGCTCGCTCTCTCCTACCCATCCCTCTCACCCTACGCCTACTGCGCAAACAACCCTGTACGCAACGTGGATTTGGACGGAAGAAAAGCTATAAGAATTATAGATGAAGGAAATAAGACTGTGACAATCAAAGCTGATTATTATGTTGTTACATCGGATATAGGTTCATTGTATTCTGAAACAAAAATAGTCCCAGGTTATTCTCTGTCTGAAATCGAAGAGTTGAACAACTCAATTTCAAAACACCTCAATAATTTGGGATTAGTCGTAACCAACGGCGAATATTCTGGGTATTCGGTTGTTTTTGATTTGACTTTCATTGGCGCTGACCAAGTAAAAGCCGAAGCCATGGCCACAGCGGATAATTTTGAAGGATTCAATATCGGAAATACTTTCAGGCGTGGCGACAAAACAAATCATAGGTTAAGAAGAGAAGAGCATCCTGATGGTTCCTACACTGCTGTTGGAGGAATAACACATCTTAAAACAGCCATTTTAATGAACATAGATTTTGATACGCAGATGAATCGGCTGCACGAAATATTCCACACGTTCGGCTTTGACGATGAGCAAAATGCGAAAGGCATTATGTCGTATCCCCCACAGAATCCAAATGAAAAAGATGTTGAAATACTTATGACAACACCGTATATGCCAACTTTAAAAAAACCGATACAATGAAAAAACTGATTTTGATGACAATTCTGTTCTTAACGCTGCAGTCAAGCGGCTATATAAATTTCAAGGGCGCTCATTTCCGTAAATTGGAGGAAGGAGAACACTATTACTATATTTTGAGCATCTCCCCTCTGAATAAAAATGAGCGACCATATTCTATGGTTGCCATTTCTGACTTCTTTTTTCTGAACAGGCTATCAGAAAATGATGATTGTAACGACTTTGTCAACAAATTCTATAATTATGCAGATTATGCCTCTGAATACACAATGGGATTCTATGAAATACATTCCAAAAAATTCATTAAGACATCGGAATATATGGAGCTGTACAACCAATATCTACTGGTATACTCCGACGAGTTTTCAGATATTGTTTATTATTTAACCGATGGAACATTGGTCTGCGTATACTCTGCTGTTGTGAAGAGCCCCGTCTATATAGCCGACTATCACGCTTCGTCTTCATCGGACTATCCTGTGAAATACAGCACAGGTAAGACTTCTTTCTTTACCAGGATAGAATATCAGAAGAAAGCTGTGCTCAATAAAGACAAAATAATTATAAAAGCAAAAAAATGAGAGCAACGAGATTAGCAATAACACTGCTGGCTTTTTTACCGTCACTGTTTATCATTAAAGCAGATGAAACGGAACTAACGGAGATGCGCCTGGTCTCTGATAGCCTAATCTATATGATACAATCGAACGTGGACTGCGACGGTCAAAAAAAATTTGCAGAACTCACATTTGGAGACAGAGGATTCAATGCTGGGTTACTATTTGCGACAGTCACTGTTAAATACAGCTTTTGCGGATTTAACCCTTCTAAATATATCGGATTCATTACCATTGGCGATTGTTTGATTTTTGTAGACAAATCAGGCTTGACGTACATGGATTGGTTCGACTATCTTCCGAATAAACGCATTTTCCACAGCACAGAAGTTTCTGCCCGCGACGGCACTGCTTGTTGGAATTTTATTTTATTCAGCAAGACTGACATTGTATTGCAATCGGTATCAAAAGGTTGGTGATATGAAAAGATATATAATGACTTTAATTGCATTCAGCCTGTCTGTAATGGCTATAAATGGAGCTGAGAAATCAGATGGCATTGATGCATTTCCATATAGAGACCTTATAGAAAAATATGTCGCTTCTTCTGACTTTGACAAACAGAAAGACATTGTCATAGCAACAAGGTTATTGTCAAAATTTTCCAAATACCCATATTTAATATTTGGAGCGTTCACACAAGAGGACTTGCCATATTTTGGGAAAAAACTGCCAGAACAGACATCTGACATTGGTGGCATCAGAATAATTGAAATATATAATACAGAGTGCATTCGAGACGTGTTCTCGCAATTATCCCTAAAATTCGATCCTTTTTGGCAATCAAAAATAAATGTTACTGATTACACGTTCTGGATTTTTATCGAAATCAGCAATGACAGAATTGTTCTCATGGACACAAATGCAACATCAAGACATTAATTGCCACCTGTTATCCTATGGAGATTATGTTGCAAGCAAAATTTCTGTAGTCAGCTTTACTGGAAATTAATCTCAATTCCAACGCTAATTTAATTATGAAATATAAATCCCGTAAGAATGACAATGAAAACTAAAATTCTGATTTTATCAGCTATAATTGTTTTTTGTATACAAGCAAAAAACAATGACATTTCTTATGAAGAGACTTGTTATCGCTATATCGTTCCACATGGTCCTATCAATAGACCCTCAGGCTCTTACTCTTGTGTATGGAACTATGAAATTACAAATAATTCCAATCAAAACTATGTGACTTGGATCAATCGACTTGATAGTATGTTGGTGTTGTCTCAAGATAGGCAAAGTGACATCTTCTTCAATCGGAGAGTCGGGGAAAGCTATTCTTGTGTTGCAGAAGCATGGAGTAACGGATTTACAGGAATTGCTGTCGGATCGACATTCGTCAAAAGGATCAAACCAAAAGAGTCATTTACATATATTGTAATTGTGCCGAATGCGACCGATTCTGTAACAACATCTGTTTTTAAAAGCCATATTTCTGTGGTCAAAGAAGATATTGCTTGCAGGAGTCTTGGCATAATGCATCCAATTGACTCAATGTTTCTATTTAAGCCGAACCGTATTTGCCTTACGGAAGACAGCTTGATTTTCATTCATTTAAAATCTAAAACAAAATAGAAGTTACAATGGAACGAGCAATCCTATTATTTGTCATTCTTTTCAGCGATTCGGTATTGAAGAAATGACACTTCTATAAAAAATCGGAGAAGTTTGCAGAATTGCAGAATTTGCTATTGCATTTATGGCTTTTTTTCGTTTACTTTGCTATCAACAAACCTATTACCATCGAGATGAAGCATTTTGTCGGCATACCACTGTTTCTGCTTGCCCTGCCTATGGTTGCGGCGGAGGCGCCGATGAGCTATGTGCGCGTGATTGAGCCCGACCCGCTCGCTCTATCCCTACGCCTACTGCGCCAACAATCCTGTAAACAACGTGGACTTGGATGGAACAATAATGGATCCAAACAGAGATGCTGTGATGCCAATTGTTACTCCAGAACAAGTCGAAAGCATTATAAACAATTCAAATACTAACAAAGATGCAGGCAAACGTATTGAAACAGAACATGACTGGAGGGATTAGTTGTATCCTATTGCTCCTTTTCTCATTTCTGGTTGTTCCGACAGGAGATGTAAAAGGTATTGAGCCATGTCCGACATATCTTTCGGATGGGAGCAGACCGTGTTATTATTGCGGCGTTGTAGAGATAGGCAATCCTTCGCTTATCGTTGTAGATGGTGGATACCTGTTCATTGCAGAAGACTCCATTGCTTCGAATATCCACAACTATAACGACCTATTCAAAACAGACGGGTGCTTTGTTCTGGCCGAGGACTACGTCGAGATGGAAATGTTCCTTTCTGAATCGGAGTTTGAAGAAGCGATGAAACTCTACAAAGACGCCATGCCTATTGCCAGTGGTAAAAAAATTGAAGGACGGACGGACTCTTTCCTTGGGAAATACAAATTGAATGAAAATCCAGATTATTATAAATTGTATCTTGTACAAGGGAAAATGTACAACCAGTCATTTATCGACACCCGCATTTGTGACTATGTAAAAGTACCGGACTATCGTAGCGATGCAAATCTACATAACATCCTTTTTCCAACACCTTATGCATATTACAAAGTGGTTAAACCATACAAAAAGAGCAAAGAACAACAGTAAAATTTGTAGCATTTAAGACGCTTCCTAATATGAAAAAACTGATTTTGATGACAATCCTGTTCTTAACGCTGCAGTCAAGCGGCTATATAAATTTCAAGGGTGCTCATTTCCGTAAATTGGAGGAAGGAGAACACTATTACTATATTTTGAGAATCTCTCCTCAGAATAAAAATCAGCGGCCATATTATATGGCAGCCATTTCTGACTTCTTTTTTCTGAACAGGCTATCAGAAAATGATGATTGTAACGACTTTGTCAACAAATTCTATAATTATGCAGATTATGCCTCTGAATACACAATGGGATTCTATGAAATACATTCCAAAAAATTCATTAAGACATCGGAATATATGGAGCTGTACAACCAATATCTACTGGTATACTCCGACGAGTTTTCAGATATTGTTTATTATTTAACCGATGGAACATTGGTCTGCGTATCCGCTGCTGTTGTGAAGAGCCCCGTCTATATAGCCGACTATCACGCTTCGTTGTCATCGGAATATCCTGTGAAATACAGCACAGGTAAGACTTCTTTCTTTACCAGGTTAGAATATCAGAAGAAAGCAGTGCTAAATAAAGACATAATAATTATAAAAGCAAAAAAACAATAATATGAAAGGAATCGCCGGGTATTATACCGTTCCAGTTACCAGTACTTAAAAAATGATTGATAAATTCCTGAACATAATAAAATGAAAAAAGTTTTGTTGATAATAGTTTTGTATGCACTCTTTCCAACATGGGGTATGTCAGAGTCTTTGAAAATTGATGTTTATAGGGCAAAAAACCTTGAAAACAAATTAAATTATCGTGACTCAGAACGTGCATTTAAATGTCTCGCAAACGGAATCAATTTGACAACCACATCAAGATTTTTAAATGTGATGACAGAATTGTATGGAGATTCTATTACAAATTCATTTTATAATGAAAAGAAATATGTTAGAATACATATACTCATTAACAATTCAACCAGAGAATGCATTCTGACCATACGACCTATAAATAAAGATTCTGATTTATGCTTTTATAATTTTATTAAGAATCATCTGCCGGAAATGGTTAGGGCATATTGTATTAAATATGGAAATTTTGTCACATTTGATAGCACAGCCAATGACTGTGAAGAAATAGTATTCGGTTTGATGAGTTTATGGGTATACAATGAAAACCTTCGTACCTTAGAGCAGATATTGTCTCATGATAAAGATTTTGAGTTTGAACCAGATGTTTTCAATCGATATAAACTCATAAAAAAATCTGTCCACATTGACCGGATTGTATTAATTGATTATGATGATTATTTAACGGCAAGACAAGCTATGAATGGTAAGACAAGTTATTGAGCCTTATTTACTTCAAAAGAATTGATATTGAAAAGATTCAAATACCGACCTTGTCGGTAAGATATTAAAAGCTAAAAAAGAAACTATAATAAACGAAAAACAATGAGAAAAACAATCTTAATATTATTTATATTCATAGGTTCTTCATTGTCTTTTGCGCAAGATAACAATATATCCATAAAAGAATACAACTATGAGTATTACCATTATTATGGCACCGAGAAAACGTATGTTTGGAATCTTGTGATTACAAATAATTCAGCTGAGAATTATCTTACATGGATAAACAAAAACGACAACGTTATGGACTACGCAGATGAAACACAGATTAAAAATTTCTTTCGTGCAGGACGCCCTCGCCTATTCTTTCTTTGGTCTGATGGCGAATATTCTGAAAAAATACTTGGTCAGACATTCTTGAAGCTTTTGAAGCCAGGAGAGTCCTTCTCATATAACGTGGTACAAAAAGTCAAAAAAGAGCCTTCTATAAAAAAGAAAATTTCAATTGCAAAAGAATCAGTTGTGCAAATATATACCCAGTTCAAAATTTCAGAATGTTTTGACGTCCCATATCTGTATGCTTATAACAATCTTTGCTTATATGAAGAATAGGTTTCCAAGACACAGTGCCAGAACGGTTGGTAGCCCGACCCGCTCCCTCTCCCCCTACGCCTACTGCGCAAACAATCCTGTAAACAACGTGGATTTGGATGGGAAGAAAATACGTTTTGCAAAAGGAGTGCCCTCAGATTTCAAACAGCAATTCCCTACAGCGATAAAAATTCTAAACGAACATAATATTGGTGGTATCTTTGCAAAATTAGAGCAACGGCCGGAAATTATTTTTATAACAGAAGGCAAAAATCAATTTGATCCAAGCAATAATACTATTAGTTGGAATCCGACAGAGGGAATGATAACTGATAAGCTCTCCTGAAATTATATATAAAAGGAAAATGAAATGAGAAAAATTTTATTGACTACAATAATATTGACAATCTGTTGCAATGTGATTATCTCCTCACGACCGATAGACAGGATTGTGATTTCGTGCATTGCCCCAGAACCTAACGACAGTGTGACAGTCTTTTCGTTTGACAATAAGTTCAACGTAAAAAAGGCAATAAAACAGAGTGTGTCAGTAGACAGTGTGGATTTTGTCAAAGAACGAATCATGGGACTTGAAAAGAACAGCGATTTGGATTTCTCTAATTTAAAAGTTTCCTACAAAATTATGCTGATTAGAAATAATCTGATTGAAGCGACAGTGTTCGGTGGAGAAGAAGGCCTGACAATTCCTCCTTTTGTATATTGTCCCGACCCGACATTGCAAGATTATGCATTCTCATTTTCTGATTTTGAGAATAAAAAAGTTGAGCATTTGTCTGATCTACAGAATATGAAATTTCGCAACGCAAGAATCAGCTGTATCCCTTCTGATATATTTTTCTCATCCGACATCTCACCTGAAGAATTTGAATACACTTGCTATGATTTGAAGAAGGTTGAATATTTAAATGCCAAATCTATTGAAACGCTTTTAAAATCATTGAATTCTTATGTGCCTTCTAATAAAAATGTACTTTTTGACACCAGATGCCAAATCACATTGTTCGCAGAAAACGGAATATCATTCTCCATATTTTTAAACGAAGGCAGAAAGTATCTACTGCTTGACAACTTTTTATATGAAGCCTCAGATAGTCTGGATAGATTAGATATTTGTGAATAACTTTTTAAGGAATAACAATATGAAATATCTTTTAAAAGCGGCATTCGCATTTTTCGACATTCTTATGTTGACCTTATTCGTTATAATTGGTATGTTTAATTTGTTTAATGGCAATCCCGATAGGTCGTTAGTCTTCGAATTATTCTATCTGGAAATTCCTTTCTCGTTTGCCATTTTTCTTTGTATATGGTCTCTTAAGAAAGTTTTTTACAAGAAGACAGATTGTAGCAGTGCCTCCAAACCCCACAAACTAACCATTGTCTTATTCCGCATATTATGCATTATGATTGATGTTTGGACAATGATCTTATTCATTATAATGACAATGGACGAACTGTCATATAAAACAAACCTCGAATCAAACGAAATTTTTCTTTGGCCAATTATCCCTTGTTTATTTGTTCTTGTGTCAGGGTTCTGCTTTGGCAATTGCATGTTTGATAAAATCAAGAAATAATAATATGCGGTTATTCGGCATCATATTACGTATTGTTGAACTGATATTGTTAATTTCAATATCTGTGCTTGTTGTTTGTGTATTATGGACTTGTGAAGACAAAGCGACTTTGACTGACTGTCTCAGCGAAAGTGCCGTAGGGCTTTTTTGGTTATTTCCTATAACTATACCAATTGCCGCTTGCCTGCTTGTCTCCCTGTTTGTCTCCCTAATAAAGTCAGTCAAAACAAAGAACGTTTATAATAAATTCATCTTTGGAATCCATCTGTTCAACATCTTTGTCATACCACTTACGTTCTTATTTACCTTCTTCCGGCGAACCACCTACAGCTCAAGCAATGGCTGACAATTACTACAAACATGCTGAAGATATGAAATGTTTGGTTGAACTAATTGAAGATTATGTTGGAAATGATGGGGGAATTGACTACACCAATGTCAATGGTAAGATATTGGCTCTTTCCATAAAATCAGGAGGCAAATGGATACATCAAAAAGAGATTAATGCCCAATGGCAAAAAGGCAAACCGTGGCAGGGATATCGCGTCACAAACTGGATGTTCTGGATGCTTATATGCATGCAGCGAATGTTCAAGGTGTCAACTCCTGTGACAGACGATCAATCTCTCTATTGTTTAGGCGATGTGGCTATACTAAATCTGTGTATGAAATATATAGGTCGAAAGAAATAGCAATAACTGACAGCTATCGGCAAAGCAATTCATATATATTATTCAACGATACAATTGCCTTTGTGTATTACGGCGTATATCCAGGCAATAGTGGATTTCCCGATTACAAACAATTCACTGACCAAATGCGTCAACAAAAACGCCTAAATTGTGATAAATACTAATGCCGGTCAAGATACCGAGCAAGAGCAAGTAAGCACTTAGTCAAGGCGAATGATACAGCAACAATAGCTGCAAGTATGATAAAAGATACAAATACATCCATAAGAAACCATTTATTTTCTTTCGTGACTTTTATATGTTTAATAACACAAATAATAGGTTTCCAAGACACAGTGCCTAAACAGTTGGTACTCCCGACCCGCTCGCGCTCTAAATGTCGACGACGAAAAAAATTTGGCGAGTTTACGGGAAATTAGTAACTTCGCACATAATAATCTTCTAAACATTTTAAAATTATGAATGAGAAAAACGACCAAAGAGAAATAAAGATTGAATTGACTCCGGAAATGGCATCTGGTAAATATGCCAACTTGGCTATCATCACCCACTCTGTAAATGAGTTCTTTATGGACTTCATCAGCGTGGTGCCAAACGCTCCACAAGCCCGCGTGCAGAGCCGAATCATCATGACTCCTGAAAACGCCAAGACTTTGCTGATGGCGCTCCAGGACAACATCCGCAAATACGAGGCCAACTTCGGCACCATCAAGCCTAAACAGCCTGAAGCTGGAATGCCGGTTGGCAAAGCATAACATATTAATTTTCAGATACGATGGAGAATCCGTTATTCATATATAACACGCTCTCCCGAAAAAAGGAACAATTCGTGCCGCTGCACGAGCCTAATGTCGGTATGTATGTGTGCGGTCCTACTGTCTACGGCGATCCGCACCTCGGACACACTCGCCCTGCCATCACTTTCGACGTGCTGTTCCGCTACCTGCGCCACCTGGGATACCGGGTGCGCTACGTGCGAAACATCACCGACGTGGGGCACCTGGAGCACGACGCCGACGAGGGAGAGGACAAAATTGAGAAAAAAGCACGCTTGGAGCAGCTGGAGCCGATGGAAGTGGCACAATACTACACAAACCGCTACCACAAGGCTATGGAAGCGCTCAACGTGCTGCCGCCAAGCATCGAGCCTCACGCTTCCGGACACATTCTTGAGCAAATCGAGTATATCAAGGAGATTCTAAAGGCTGGATATGCCTACGAAAGCAACGGTTCTGTATATTTCGACGTGGTGAAGTACAGCAAGGACTTCCACTACGGCAAACTGTCGGGACGAAACATCGACGAGTTGCTCAACACGACGCGTGCGCTCGACGGACAGTCGGAGAAGCACAACCCGGTCGACTTCGCGCTGTGGAAGAAAGCGTCGCCAGAACACATCATGCGATGGCCTTCGCCATGGAGCGACGGATTCCCTGGATGGCATCTCGAATGCTCTACGATGGGGCAGAAATATCTGGGCGAGACGTTCGACATCCACGGCGGTGGAATGGATCTTATGTTCCCTCACCATGAGTGCGAAATCGCGCAGTCGGTGGCTCACAACGGCCATGAGACGGTGCGCTACTGGATGCACAACAACATGATTACAATCAACGGGCAGAAGATGGGCAAATCGCTCGGAAACTTCATTACGCTCGAGGAATTTTTCAACGGGTCGCATCCTCTGCTCGAACAGGCTTACTCGCCGATGACAATACGCTTCTTCATCCTGCAAGCTCACTACCGTGGAACGGTCGACTTCTCCAACGACGCGCTTAAAGCCGCCGAGAAGGCTTACGACCGAATCGTTGACGGCTACCGCAGACTCCAGGAGCTGAAGCCTGCCGACTCGTCTTCGGTCGACGTGAAGGGATTCCGCAAGAAATGCTACGATGCCATCAACGATGACCTCAACACGCCTATCGTCATCGCCGAGCTTTTCGATGCCTGCAAAATCATCAACCAGGTGAACGACGGAAAGGCGACACTGACAAAGGACGACATCGACGAGCTGAAAGACTTGTTCCAGGCGTTTCTTATCGACATCCTCGGTGTGCGCACTGAAATCGTGGCTGGCGACGACGCTCAGGCTCTCGAACCGTTTGAAAAGGCTGTCGACCTTTTGCTCGAAATCCGAAAGGAGTCGAAAGTGAAAAAGGACTGGGCTACGTCCGACCTTATTCGCGACCGTCTCGCCGCAATCGGTTTCGATGTTAAAGATACAAAAGACGGTTTTGAATGGTCGCTGAAAATGTAATCGCTTCGTTAAAGTTTGTGTATTTCCTTCATTAAAAGTTAATGGGGGGGGCAATTTAAAATTTTTATTTTGCAGAACAAATTTTATACATTACATTTGTATCACGATTTAGGGCCTAAAGGTCTTATTTTGATAAGATTGATTGTACTTTTTTACAAGAAAATATATTACACTTCAACCTTAATCATTTAGTCTAAATTTCCCTACGTCGTTGACAGAAAAGAAGTATGTGATATATCGAATGGACGTAAAACGACACAACGGCAACGTGTTGCCGAAGAAGCCTCGGACATTGGTCCGGGGCTTCTTGATTTTCCGCGGCTATGCCTGCTGTGCCACAAAAACGGGTCAGTAGATTTTTAGTGGGGATAAATTTCTACTAACCCGAAAAAACTGCCGAAGAGCAGTTTAATATGTTAGCACGGGGTTGGCTCGCCTACCCCGTGACACCGGTGGCATGCGCAACGCGGTGCCGCTGAAGCACATGGCATCATTAACCGCCACCGCTCCAATTGAAGTAGCATTGCCCTCAACCACCGCATCGGCAACAATCCAGCATCCGACGTCCGCAACGCGGACGCGCTTTCAGTTAACTTTTATCTTTGCACTATCAATAGGAAGTTAAGAGAAACTCTCCGAATTGTTAAAAAGAAAGACAGGGACGGTGAACTTCTCTGTTAACTAGTCACAAGGACTTTCCGGGGTTACAGTCCGTCTCTGTCTTATTTGTTGAACACATCAAGCTAGATTTCTAGACCTGTATGTCTACTAAAAGTTTTGGATGCATTCAACTAACTTATTTAATCAATAACAGCAAAGATATGCAAGACCTGTCAACTAAACAACACTTCGTGGGCTGTGATGTATCAAAAGATACATTGGACTTGGCCCTGTATCAACCGAAAAACGGACTACCGCAAGTTCGAACACGTGCAGATTTCCAACGATACGGAGGGATTCAAGCAACTGCTCCAATGGCTCAAGGCACGGAAGATTAAGAAAAAAACGAGGTGGCCATAGCTTTTTGAGCACACAGGGGCGTACTCCATCGCACTGGCCGAATGGCTGCACAAGAAGAGAAATCACCTTCAACATGCTCCATCCGCTGGACGTCAAGAACGCATGTTCCCGAGGCAGGAACAAGACCGATGAGGTGGATGCCAAATTCATCGCCGACTATGCCTATACAATGCGCGAGAAGCTCGCTCCCTCAGGTCCGGAGCCCAAGAATATCAAACACCTCAGAGAGCTGCGTAACGAGCGCGATCTGTGTGTCCGCTGCCGCGCCTCCTATTTGTGCCAGATAAAGGTTCAGACTGAAGCACAGACCATTGCGCGCATGCATAAGATGGTCGACTTTATGACCGTCCAGATACATCAGATAGAGGAAGAAATCAAGAAAAATCATCGCCGCCGACGAGACCATCGCGACCAATTACCATCTCCTCATCTCCATCCCAGGCATAGGCATGGTGAATGCCGTCAACACAATCGTCGCCACGGGAAACTTCACACGCTTCCAAACCTCCCGACAATATGCCAAATTCTGCTCCGTCAGTCCGATGGCAGTACAGTCGGGCACCTCGGTACACTCAGGCAACCATGTCTGCAAGAAAGGTCACAACGAGTTGAAAGCTACCCTTTCGGAGGCAGCCCGCAGTGCCATCATCCACGATCCGCAACTCAGACACTACTATCAGCGCAAGCGCAGTCAAGGCAAAAGCCACGGGTGTGTGATGAATGCCGTCAAGTTCAAACTCATCTGCCGCATGTTCGCCGTGATAAAGCGTCAGCAACCCTATGTCAACACCGAATGCTATCGTGGCTAAGCCGGAGAAGGTACACCTGTACTTCCTTTGACCGATTCCGGAACAGAGATTGGTCATTGGACAAATCCATATCATCCCAATGAGAGAACATCATCCTGTAATGTTAAAAACTTGAACTCGAGAAAATGCAAATATTTTAACACTTTATCCTTGCTCAAATCCTAGATTTCCCCGGACCGCGTCCGGGGCTGTGACTCCTGCCCGGCATGCACCGCAACGCGGTGCCGCTGAAGCACATGGCATCATTAACCGCCACTGCCCCAATCGTAGTGACATTGCCCTCAACCACCGCATCGGCTGATGATAATCCGTATTATATACGAGGTGCAACAAGTAGAAGAATTTGTGGAGGTTATTCTTAGTTTGATTTTCTTTGACACAATATGGCAGAAATGTTAATGGAATTTCACATAACTCTGCAAGGTAATTTTTGGTGGTTTAGGAAAAATGTGTTAGTCCGAATACCAAACTGCTATCTCCATAAAGGTTCGTTTTCCCATCCTTGTGGAAAGCCCATGGCATGTAAATCAATATTGGGATAATCTGCAAGCAACCTGAGCAGCGAACTTTTCAAATCCATACAAGGAGTTATAGTTTGCTCCATATATAATATGGTGCATAACTGATGGTAAAGTTTGATAGGCTTTTGGGTTGGAGCAATCCAAGAAATGGAAGCCGATTTGGCAATTGTGGCTTCAATGCAAAACGCCTATTCCATATACGAGCATGGTGTGCACAACAATTGCGAAGCACGGTTATGCACCTTATCCAACTTTCCAAGTAAGTGTATTGAGGTAGTCCAAACTCTCTTGCCACTTGCTTTTTAAGACGATTGTCCTTAAACAGACAAAATAATTTGGAAAGCGTACCAAACGAAACGACCTCCAATGTTTTCCACACAGGAGGGAGAGAAGGGAAAGTATATTTCTCGGAATGCTCCTTGATGAAATCTTCATTTGAACGAGACACCTCTTTCTTGATATTGTCAAGGCAGCCTTCATAAAAGTCTGCATTCTTGAACAATGATGCATCCATAAACCAAAATGCGCCATGCTCCATAGAAAATATCTGAATCATTTTGGTCCGAAGAGAAATCTCTATATCTTGAATTGCCTTGAATATAAGTTGACGAAGTTCTTTGTCAAAGAGATAAAGGTCGATGGCTTGTTCAAATGTACTACCCAGTTTATAATGATGAAACTGTCTGTCTTCCTCCATATATCGTAGGTAACTGGCAATACGAAAATAACTGATATTGCGAAGCTGCAATTTGGCAGTTGCAATATCTTCTATCACCAGCCCTCTGTTCTGGAGCAAGACAACCTGTTCATCTACGTTTATCGGTTGTTTGTCGTAATCCATATACCCTTTATAAAAAGCGAAGTCCCACCGTGGTACGCATCGTTGAGAGGCGTGGTGGGATTTGTTGCTGCAAAAATACTCTTTTTTATTGGAAACTCCAAATATTTTCTTCAAAATCTGCTTGTCAAATATGGGTTTTAACGTAAAAAGTTCTAAGCACATGGCATCATTAACCGCCACTGCTCCAATTGAAGTAGCATTGCCCTCAACCGCCGCATCGGCTGATGATAATCCGTATTATATACGAGGTGCAACAAGTAGAAGAATTTGTGGAGGTTATTCTTAGTTTGACACACATGAGGAATATGGACGTGTAACTGCTTAGAGGGTGTGCATTCTATTTCCATGCACACCCTCCGTTATTTTTTTCGTTATTCGTTTGCTGTATCAGTTCTTCACGCGCTTCACGCCGTCTACGATGTAGACGCCGGCAGGCAGGTCGTCCCACTGCTGGGTCAGCTTTACGCCGTTAAGGTTGTAGATGCCTTGCTTGCAGGCGGGCACGTCGGCTGTAATGGAGCCGATGCTGTTGTTGACAGGCTCAATCACGACCTTGGACTTAAACACCTCGCCATTCAAAACTACTGCCTTTTGGTCGGTGTCAAACTTCGCACCGACGGGCTGTGTGATGGCGCAGTTGTCGAGGATGAGGTTGCTGATGAGTGTGATAGATCCGCTGCCGCTGCCTTCTGCCTCTACGTAAGAGTTGCGCACGGTGAGCACCTCGCTCTCTGCTCCAATAAAACCTGCTATGCCATAGCCACCCTTAACAAACAGACTGGTGTTGTCGATGGTTACGGAAGCGCTCTCCATGTCGAGACCGCAGAATCGCTTGCTCGTGAGATGGAGCGAACCGTCGCCGGTGATGGTAGACGTCTGGTTCAACACCATGCTTGCCAGGTCGGCTGTAACGGTGTTCTTGCCAATCAGCTTGACGGTGAAGTCGGAGACAGTCTTGTTCACAATGCCCGTTCCGTCGGTAGAGTTTCTTTCGATGGTGGCGTTGTCGAGAGTGAGGGTTTTTGTATCGGGGTCGTAAGAGGCGCTGCCGCTCACTCCGTAGATGCTTGTGAGGTCTTTATAGTTGAGTGTTGTCACCGGCTTGTCGGCGATATTGATGCCATAGCTGTTGGGTTCAATCACAACTTTCTTTCACGGTTTCCCCGTTCAATGCCACCGCCTTCTTGTCGGCGTCATACGCCGCCTTGGACGGAATGTCGATGTGGCATCCATCAAGCTCCAGACCGGAGATGTCGCAGATGGAGCCCGAAGTGCCCTTGGCTTCAACGTGTGAGTTGCGTATTTTGAGCACCTCTTCTGCCACGTTGTCGTTTGCTGATATGCCCCATTTGCCTTCCACCTCCAACCAGCAGTTGCTGATTTCGAGAGGACAACCGCGAACGAACACGGCGCATTTGTTGCTCTTTACGCTGAGTTTTCCGCCGCAGTGGCTCCAAATTGTCGTCTCCTCTTTCAAGGTTATACCAGCAAAGTCAGTAACATCAAAGTTGTTTGTGCCGATCAACTCTATCGAAAGGTAGTCGCAGGTTTCGTTCAAGATGGCGTTACTGCCATCTGCCTCAATAGTGGCGTTGTCGAGCGTCAGGGTTCTTGTGTTGGGGTCGAAATACACCTTGCCGCTCACTCCGCTGATTTCGGTGAGGTCGAGATAGTTGTCGTTCGTCACATCTACGCCGGCTACCTTGAAGCCGTAATTCTCTTGCGCCATCACGAATGCTGACGACATCATAATTAGTACAAGCGTGAGAAACATACGCATGCTTACTTGTCCGGTTGGTTTGTTGTGTTTCATAATTTTTTTTAGTTTTTTGCCTGGGCAGCCGAAACATACCCAGAGGTTTGTAAATATTAATTAGGAAATTGGTTTCTTTGAAAGAATTTTTCATATTTTGACTATATCGTCAAGAGTCCATGTGATGTTGTCTCCGCATTTGCATGTTTTGGAAGCCTGCACATTTACACTCGACAGCAGCGACAGCAGCTCTGCCACCACCAACATTGTTACTTTTGATTTGCTTTTCATACTCTTTTATTTTATAGGTTTCTATCTCATCTTCACAACCGCTGCTCCACCAATCGATGCGGCTTTGCCATCCACTATGATTAACTGACATTTGTCTGGTTTCCACAGCTTATTGACTATATATCCCAACGCATCCCTTTGCGTTGGCGTTAAATTCCTGAACAAAGCGGAGAATCCACACCCGTTGTCCGACTCTCCCTAAAATCCGTTAGCCTGGTTTATGTTTTTTTCGGTCTGCGCCACAAAGTTATACAATATATCCAAATTCCAAACATTTATGTCTAAAAAATTTACTCTAATTTTTGATTATGATGATTTTTTACAACAAAAGAAACGCCCTCCGATTTTCACAAACCGGAGAGCGCATGATGCTATAATATTTCACAACCTTACTTTATCACCACCTTATGCGGCTTGCCGTTGACGCGCACAACGTAGATGCCGGCCACGGGCACAGAGACGCGGTGCGACTTTCCGCTGTAAAGCAGCGAGCCGCCTATGCCGTAGACCTCAACTGCCGCATCGGCAACTCCTTCTACGACTATCTCTCCGCCGGCGGCAGTCACCGACATGCCTGGCGTGCCGACCTCGCCGACAGAGCTTTCACCCGGAGTGATTTTCGAGAAATCGCCCCACTCTACAGCTGCTTTATAAACGTCAACACATCCTGCCGGAACAACAAGCTCGCACGCGGTTTTATCCACTCCGACAAACACATCTTTTCCACATTTCGGCGGCACTTTTGTCAGCATCTCAAGCCTTGTCAACCCTGAGCATTCTTTGAATGCGGCATTTCCAACACTCGCCACCGATTCTCCGACAACGACGCTCTTCAACCCGCGGCATCCATAGAGGGTGTATGCCCCGATGCTCTTCACTGAATTCGGAATTACCATGCTTGTCAACGATTCACAGCCATAGAAGACATGTCCTTCGAGGTTGATCACCGAACTTGGAATCACCACGCCTGTCAAGCCGCTGCAGCCAGAGAAAGCACCGCTTTTGATGTCTGTCACCGAATTAGGAATCTCTATGCTCGTCAACGCCACACTGTAAGCGAAGGCTTCTTCTCCGATTTTCGTCACCGTGTTAGGGATAACCGTATTCTTGCAACCATAAATCAGCGTGTTGGTTGCTGTTTCTATTATCGCATTGCAATTGCCTCTACTGTCGTACGTTTTATTTTCCTTGTCAACACTGAAGCTCGTCAACTTGCCGCAATTGAAAAATGCCTTGGTTTCAATAACCTTCACCGCGCTTGGAATCGTCACGCTCAACAACTCGCGACATCCACTGAAGGCCGATGGTCCGATGCTCGCCACCGACTCTCCGATAGTCACAGTTTCCAAGCCGGCACAGCCACGAAAGGCACCATCTAATATTTCCTTCACAGAGTTTGGAATAACCACATTTGTCAATTTTCCGCAGAAACTGAGAGCATATTTCCCGAGATTCTCGATTCCTTCCGATATCGTCACCGACACTATCGAAGTGCCCCATGGCGCGCCCATTAAGGAATAGTCATACATCTTTCCCTTTCCGGTCAACTCCAAGTTGCCTTTATCGTCAAGAGTCCATGTGATGTTGTCTCCGCATTTGCCTGTTTTGGAAGCCTGCACATTTACACTCGCCAGTAGCGACAGCAGCACTGCCACCACCAACATTGTCACTTTTGATTTGCTTTTCATACTCTTTTATTTTATAGGTTTCTATCTCATCTTCACAACCGCTGCTCCACCAATCGATGCGGCTTTGCCATCCACTATGATTGACTGACATTTGTCTGGTTTCCACAGCTTATTGCCTATATGTCACAACGCGTCCCTTTGCGTTGGCGTTAAACTCCTGAACAAAGCGGAGAATCCACACCCGTTGTCCGACTCTCCCTAAAATCCGTTAGCTTGGTTTATGTTTTTATTTCGGTTTGTTCGCAAAGTTATATAATATATCCAAATTCCAAACATTTATGTCTAAAAAAATTGCCCCAATTTTTCATTATGATGATTTTTTACAACAAAAGAAACGCCCTCCGATTTTCACAAACCAGAGAGCGCATGATGTTACACTAATATTTTTTATAAAACTTACCTTATTGCTACCTTGACGGTGCCTTTCTTGAATTCCACGATATAGATTCCCGGCGACGGCACTTCAACCTGCCGGTTCAATCCTATTCCGACAAGCATTCCGCCCGCCGAATAAACCTTAATCATCTCTGTTTCACCTACGCCGTCAACGCAGATGCGTCCGTCGCGCACAGCCACACTCACACCGTCGTTGGCCACCGCCGACACGCCGCTTGTTGTCAGGTCGCTGATATTCGAGAATTCCTTCCATCCGATGGCTGCGGCATAGGCTGCCATCGACTCTGCCGGCACACAGAGATGCGCCGAATAGTCGGTGAATGTATTGTCACGTATCGATGGCGGTGTAACAGCCAGACACGTGATTTCCTCAAACACGACGTTCCGGAACGTCTCATGCTTAATTTCCTGGAGCGACGCCGGCAATAGTATGCGTTTCAACGACGTACAGCCGTCGAAGGCATATTCACTGATTGTCTTCACCCCTTCGGCTATACCCACCGACACGAGCGACTCGCAGCCGTCGAAAGCGAATGCGCCTATCATCCCGCCTGCCACACTCACGGCTTTAAGACTCTTGCACCCCACAAATTCCATTCCAAGTTTGCGGATATCGCTGCTCAGCTGCAACGGATTGGCGGAATTAATCGTTTCAAGCGACTCGCAACTATAGAATGCACGGTCGGCTATCGTCAGATTGTCGGCGCAGACATTTACCGTCGTCAAAGCCTTGCAGTTGTAGAAGCATCCGCCGCCCACCGAGACGAGGTTTGACGGGAGCGTGATTTCTGTCAGCGACAAGCAACCTTTGAACACTCCGTCGGGCAATTCCGTGACGCCCTCCGGTATCTCTATCGCTGCAACGGCTGTCGACATGAATGCCCACTTGCCGATGGTCTGCAACTGGCTGCCTGACGCAAACGTCACCGCATTGAGCGACGTGCAGTCTTTGAACATATTCTCGGGAAGCGCTTTGACGGCTGCGGGAACGGTCACCTTTTGCAACTGTGTCTTGCCGCTGAACGCAGCATCGATGCGAGTCACCGGCATCTGAGAGCCGTCAATCGACAGATAGTCCTTGATGTCGGCAACCACAGTGTCGTCGGCAACACCTGTCACCCACGCTTCCGTATCGTTTGCCCTATACTCAACGCCGTCTGCCAATCCGGCAAACGTCAGATACGTGTTGCTTTCGTCCCAGCCTTTGTCGGTTGCCGCCACATACGCTGCGACGCTTCCAACCGGCACGATTACCGTGCATTTTTTGAACTGATATGAATACATCGTCGATTTTGGCAGCGTCAGCGGAGCCGCGCTGTGGCAAACCACCTTTATGCCAACATTCCAGAAAGCGTTGCTGCCCATGGTTGTAAGCGATGCCGGCAATTCAAGCTCCTTGATTTTGCTACAATTGAAATCCCATCTCGCCGATTTCAGTCAAGCCTTCGTTGAGCGTTATCGACAATATGTTCTGACAGTTGTAGAATGCCTTGCGGCCTACGGTCTTCACGTTCTTGCCAAGCGTAATGCCTGTTATTCCGCTCTGGTCGAATGCGCCATCAGGAATTACGGTCACGCCGTCAGGGATGTTGACATCACACGCCATCGCAGAGCATCCGTTGAACGCCGACACACCGATTTCAGTCAGCGCGGCGGGTAGTTCTATCGACGTCAGAGCCTTGCAGCCGAGGAATCCATATTCGCCGATGCGTCCCAGCGAAGCGGGCAGCACTACCGACGGCAATGCCTTACACCCAGAGTATCTGTTATTAGTTGATTATCAGTATTATACGCTATAAACGGTAGAAAAGTGGCAGTATGAATTCTGTGTAGATACGAAATGTGAGATTTAACGTATTTAACCTCCATTCACATCATTTCCAGTGCCTGAGTATAGTATTTCTATCATTTCGTTGGCTATTTTGTGGTCAGCGATTCGCATAACATTGTTTGTTTCCGAATTGTAACCAAAGAAGTTTATGTTCCCATACCAGACAATAGATTTGTCTATGATGGCGCATTGCAGAGTTTGTTCCTTGTTGCACACCACATCCATTCCTGTATTTTTAAGTTCTATATCATTAGCCCCTTCCTCTTTGATATGTACAGCCACAGTAACACCATTATGAATAATGTTTGCAAATGTTGACATGATAACGGGCTTGTACTTGAACTTTACTTTTGGGACAGCGATGATGACAGAGTTCTGGGCTTTTGCCAAATCATTCCGAAATGTCGCTTCGTAATTGTTTCGTTCATATATCAGTTCTTGGGGATTTTTGTCAAGTGTGGATGATGTCACATACTTCCGTATCCTGCTCTTAAATACCCTTTCAGCCGTTTACGATACATAGAGTCACAAAGTGGGACATGAACATCCACATAATCATAAATACGCACTTCGTTCTTTCCTGCGTATTCCCTATGCAAACGCCCAGCATATTGCTCCACATTTCCTTTCCAAGCTATAGGCATAGTAAGGAACAGTGTATCAAGGCGAGGATAATCAAATCCTTCTCCTACATACTTTCCTGTAGCCACAATCACAAGTGATTCTGATGTGGACATTGACTGTAGATTTTGTAATGCAAGACGCTTTTCTTTAGCAGAATCAGCTCCAATGAGTTGAATGACATGGTCTGCAAATGGAATAAGCATTTGGGCTAACGCCTTGACATGAGCAGTGCGAGTGGTTAATACCAATGGGGTACGACCTTCTTGAATGGCAATTCTTACATCTTCTACGATGAACTCATTCCTAACCTTATCTTCGGACAAATCTTGTGTAACCTGAACATAAGTCTTGCTATCTGACGAAATGTTTCGGAATGATGTAAACCTTGGAATCAACAAACGTTTAAATGTTTGATTTTCCATTTGGCTCTTGGCATCAGCTGTGAATCTTATCTTTCCGCATTGCATGAAAATAATAGGTTGATGCCCATCCTTTCTGATAGGAGTTGCTGTCAAACCATATACGTATGTAGCTGTTACTTGTCGAAGCACTTGCTCGAAGCTGACAGAGGATACATGATGACATTCATCTACTATCACCATACCGTAATCCTTGACAAAAGGCTTCGCTTCACCATCGCTCAAACAAGATTGTATCAAAGCTATATCAATGATGCCATGCAACGTGTTCTTGCCTGCATATAAACAACCAATGACCGAAGAATTCTTTCCTTCCTCGTTTGGCTGCAGGCTCTTCGACGATCTCATCTATCTTGAGGAAAGTTTCCAACCGTTCTTTCCATTGTTCCAGCAATGCCTTGTTATGAACAAGAATTAAGGTGTTCACCTTTCTCCTTGCAAGCATTCCGATGGCAAACACTGTCTTTCCAAACGCTGTTGTTGCTGATAATGTCCCTATATTATGCCCAGAAAAAGCTTCCATTGCATTTTGCTGTTCTTCCCGAAGAGATCCTCTGAATGTAACATTGATATTATGCCCATGATTTGTTTGTCTGAGATTACTACCTTTACTCCATGTTGGGTTAGAATACCACAAACAGCATCTTCACACCCACGAGGAAGGGCAAGATAATCATCTGTCATTTCCGAACATGAAATGATGCGAGGGATATTATAGGTAGAAAGGCGCATACCTTGCTTCTCATAAAACTCCGGATTACGAAAAGCTGCTATGCGCTTGAATATA
Organism: Bacteroidales bacterium; assembly: GCA_022009815.1. GTDB lineage: Bacteria > Bacteroidota > Bacteroidia > Bacteroidales > Muribaculaceae > Limisoma. Next base: position 1,283,240 of record CP091725.1, on the reverse strand, counting down.
TTCACACATTTGGCAGATAAACTTGCTAAAGGAACATAAAGCATATTCGCTCTTGTCAGAACGATTTGTTTTGGATAGTCTTCAGATTGCGCAGCATCCATATGAGGAGTCTCCCAAGGTTTCTCCTCGCAGGTCTTTGACAGTTCTCCTAATGTTGGCACTGCATGCAGCTGTAATAACAAATCAAGTTCTACCTCTGATAGCTTATGGATTTGCGACAACATTTCCCATTGGTCGGCATACGCATTGAAGTCTTCATCAACGAACACACTGTTCCCTTTGCGTCGAGCCATACCTTGCAATGGCAAGGCTACAAGATTGCCTAGTCCTCCTTCAGGCAAGGTGTCTTGGTTTGGAAAGAAACGGTCGTATGACTTGAAAGACAGGTGAGCATCACAACTCATCGCCTCTGTAAGAATGGCATTTCCCAACTTGCGTGCCTTGAAAGCAGTTACTGGTGTTTCAAAGAAAATCCATACGTGAGCACCATTGCCAGAACGTGAGCGTTCGATGTAGCAAGGTACATTCCAAGTTTTGCAAACATTTACAAAGGCTATAAGTGGATATTTAATATGGGTATAAACTAAACTATTCTTTGTTCAAGTAAACCGAGTTTCCCTTCTCTCTTTTTTGACGGCAAAAGACTATTCGATTTACAGGCTTTTGGTGCAAACCTAATAACCTTTTCCTTATATCCAGCCTTATTTTCCTTTTTATGAGGTCATTTTGAAAACATAAATTCGGCAACAAATCAACATTATTGCCGAACTTATATAAAGCTGAAGATATGTCTTATCCTATCTTCATGATGGCTTCAAGTACCTTCTTGGGAGTTATCTTCGCATAGTTCTGTGTGCTTGAAACCTGCCTATGGCCAAGAAGCGCGGTAATCGTGTATATGTCAACTCCTTTATCCAGAAGTTGCATGGCGAATGTGTGGCGAGCAACGTGAAAGGTGACATTAATAAAAAGGCTATCTACGAGCCTATTTGCAAGTCCCGAAGACTGCCAAAGGTTTTAATAAGTTGGTTCTATCATGCTGAATATAGTTAAAATCCATATAAATGGGGATTGTGCAGTATCGATAAAAGCTATACCTTTGCAGCGTAAAAACAAACCAAGACAAAAAGAAATGAAATTGAAGTTTACATTATTAATGATGTTATTTGCCCGTTTAGTGTCTTTGCTGACGAGATAGAAGAGGAGACAGATACGACGGTGGCCCGCTATGTAGATATGGAAGGTGTGGAAGTGATAGGCTTCAAACAAGATGCTCCCAGACGCGAAGCGATCTCGGAAACCGTTCTTTCCAGTTTTTTTGTGCGTCAGACGGAGATGACTAGTATAAAGGATCTAGGATACACGGTGCCAAATTTCTATATACCGGAATACGGTAGCCGACAGACATCGCCCGTATTTGTGCGTGGCGTAGGATCGAAGACCAATGGTCCCACCGTGGGATTTTATGTGGATGGCGTGCCTCACATGGAGCGCTCTGCTTTCGATGACGACCTGTTTGACTTGTCGTCTCTGGAGGTGTTGCGTGGACCGCAGGGCACACTTTACGGACGTAATTGTATCGGTGGTATCATCAATGCCTATACCCACTCGCCATTCGATTATCAGGGTACACGGGTGAAGCTTGGCTATGGTCGTTACAACGATGCCGTTGTGAATGCCTATCATTATAATAAGGTAAGCGACAAGTTTGGATTTGCCGTGAACGGCAGCTATCATCATAACGATGGTTTCTTCCGCAATGCGTTCGATGGTAGTAAGGTTGACAAGTTCAACGAGGGCTATCTGCGTGGCAGAGTGTTTTGGAGACCTGCCCAGCGTTGGCAGATTACTGCCGACATCAGCTATCGTAACAGCGATCAGGGTGGTTATCCTTATGCCATTTATGATGCAGAGACTGGTGAGACTGGTGAGATCAACTACAACCGCTACAGCTCCTATTTGCGCCAGATTACCACCGCGGGTCTGAATGCCTGCTATACGGGCAACGGATTTAGCCTGAACAGTCAGACTGCCTATCAGTATATAGATGATCAGATGGGTATCGACCAGGATTTTTCGCCGAAGGATCTCTATTGGGTGAAACAGGGTGTGCGTCAGAATATCTTTAGTGAAGAACTGACCCTGAAATCGACAAGCGATAGTCGTTATCAGTGGATGGTGGGTGCCTTCTTCTTCAGCGACAGCTATAAAGAATCTCAGTACGACCTACATTGCTCAGGATTACTGCACCCCGAAGTTCTACGACTCGCCTACCACGGGTGTGTCAGTCTATCACCAGTCGTCATTAAGAATCGTAGGCGGATTGAAAGCTCGTGTGGGTCTGCGTTTCGACTACGAACATGCCAAGGAGGACTATCAGGCCTATCGCACTGCTGCCTGGGCTACGACATTGGGTAATCTTGAGGATACTTATAATAGCAAGCTTAACTTTACGCAGCTGACACCGAAGTTCTCGATAGAATACCTGACCACCGAAGAACAACTCTTCTACGTCTCGGTGACAAGAAGTTATAAGACGGGTGGCTTTAATTCCACTTTCCTTCAGGATGATGAGCGCACCTATGACCCGGAGTACAACTGGAATTACGAGGTGGGTACCAAGACATCGTTCTTCGACCATGCCCTGCAGATGGAACTGACACTCTTCTACGTAGATTGGCGCCATCAACAGATCACTCAGACCGTACCAGGCGTAGGCAATATCACCCGCAATGCAGGTCACTCCGACAGTAAGGGCGTGGAATTGTCGTTGATAGCCCGTCCGGTACAACCGTTGACGCTGAGACTGAGCTATGGCTATACTTATGCCCGCTTCTTGGATTATCAGAAGAGCGAGACCGTGAGTTACACAGGTAACATGCTGCCGCTTGTGCCGCGACACACGTTGTCGTTGAACGGCAGTTATACCATCACGCCGCGTCAGGGCATCATGGACCGTTTGGTACTGAGTGTCGGTCTGAACGGTATGGGAAAGATCTACTGGAATGAGGACAATCTGGTAAGCCAGCGCTGCTATGCCTTGTTGAACGCCAAGGCGAGTGCCACCTTCGGCCCTGTGACATGGGAGTTGTGGGGCAAGAACCTGACAGATACCGACTACCTGACCTATTACTTCAAGGATAGTGCTGCCTATGGTCAGAAAGGACGTCCTGTCTCTTTCGGAACTTCTCTGATATTTGATATATAAATAAGGTATGCAACAAGGAAACCAAGAAAACAACCATATCAGTCGTGACGGCAGAGGCATTGGATTACCGATGTTCTTCTGTCTTTATATTGCCCAAAGTCTCCCTTCCAGCTTCTTCGCTACCGCCTTACAGGTGATGATGCGTGAGGCTCATTATTCGCTGGCCACCATCGGACTGTTGCAGCTGGTGAAGTTGCCTTGGGTCCTGAAATTCCTCTGGTCACCCATCGTCGATCGTCGTTGTCTGACGGGACGTGACTTCCGCCGCTGTATCATCGGCAGCGAGTGTGTCTATGCCCTGTTTATCATCTTGGCAGGCCTATTGGATATCGGCGACAACCTGTATCTGATCATTGCCTTAGTGTGCCTGTCGCTGGTGGCATCTGCTACTCAGGATATCGCTACTGATGCCTTGGCCATCCTGATGCATGGCGGAAGGGATAAGAGTATGGTGAACAGTATGCAGTCGATGGGTAGCTTCGGGGGTGTCTTGGTGGGTAGCGGTCTATTGCTGGTGGTACTCCATGAGTATGGCTGGCAGACGGTGACGATGTGCTTGGGTGTATTTGTGTTACTGATGTTGGTGCCGCTTATCATGAGGCGTGATACCGGGATGATAGTCAAGAACCCTCAAGAACGGGCGCGGCTGACGGACTTTGCCTCGTTTTTCACGCAGCGCAGTATCTGGAGACAGATCGGCTTCCTGTTGCTCTATTATGCCAGTATCGTGGGTATCTTGTCGATGATGCGCCCCTGGCTGGTTGACCTGGGCTATTCCATGAAGGAGATTGGTGTGATGAGTGGCATCGTGGGCACTTCTGCGGCATTCTGCGCCTCCTTTGGTGCCGGATTCATTGTGCGCCGTATCGGCATCTACACAGCCCGACTGCTCTTCGCCTGCTTTGTCCTGTTGACAACCGTCTATTTCCTCACCATGTCCTATCTCGAGCAGCCTTCAACACTGTTGCTCTACTTGGGCATCGTGCTGATGTGGGCCAGCTACGGTATGGCCACCATCGTGGTCTATACCTCAGCGATGGAGTGCGTGCGTAAGGGGCGCGAAGGTACCGACTTCACCATCCAGACCGTACTGACCCACCTGAGTGGTATCATCATGGCAGCTGTCAGCGGCAGCATGGCCGACCACTTCGGCTATCATGGCCTTTTCCTCACAGAATGCTTTATCGCAGCCCTGTCGCTGCTTTATATATTAACCGTTTTCAGAAAGAAAAATGCAGCCTGAGATTATTCAAAAATACAACCGTCCAGTACCGCGATACACGAGTTATCCGCCAGCCAACTATTTTGGCGAGTTTCCGAAACCGATTATCTGTGTGCCGTCAACGCATCGGATTCGGCCCGTCAGAATCAGATATCGTTTTATCTGCATATTCCCTTCTGTCGTCACCTGTGTCATTACTGTGGCTGTAACTCCTATCCTGCTGCTAAGCCAGAGACGGTGGAGGCCTATGTGGGGGCGCTGCATCGGGAGATCGACCTGGTGGCCCGTCATATTGACAACAGTCGGCAGATCTCACAGATACACTATGGTGGTGGCAGTCCGACGTCGATTCCCATTCCGATGCTCAAGGAACTCAACGATCATCTGCTCAGTATTGCACCCACGATAGCAAGTCCTGAGATTGCGATTGAGTGCCATCCTGGCTATCTGTCCGAGCACGACTGGCAACAGCTCACCGCATGCGGATTTACCCGCTATAGCATTGGTATTCAGGATATGAAAGAAGAGGTGCTGAAAGCAGTCAACCGTCGTCCGTCACTGTTGCCCTTACAAGAGATCCTCCAGATTCTGAGGGCCTCGGGAGCGACTGTCAACTTTGACTTTATCTATGGATTGCCATTACAGAGCGTGGACTCCTTCCGAAAGACCATCGAACAGGCTTCAGCGTTGCGCCCTGACCGTCTGGTCACATTCTCCTATGCCCATCTACCCAAACTCTTCCCCCGTCAGCAGATACTCGATCGTATGGGCTTGCCTGCGACGGAAGAGAAAAACCGGATGTATGAGACAGCCTCGGAGATATTAAGGCAGGCAGGCTATCAGAGCATCGGACTGGATCACTTCGTGCTGCCGGATGATGAACTCTACACAGCCCTGCAGACGGGAAGGCTGCATCGTAACTTCCAGGGCTACTGCACCCGTCGCACCACAGCGCAGGTCTATGCCTTCGGCGTGACCGCCATTAGTCAGCTCGACGATGCCTATGCCCAGAACGGACGCGAAATCAAAGCCTATATCGAAACGATTGGCAAGGACCGTCTCTACACTAGTCGTGGCTACCAGCTCTCAGCAGAGCAGAAGCTGATCCGTGAAGTGGTGGAGACGCTGATGTGTAACTACACTCTCGACTGGAACGATGTGGCAGAGCGGACGGGCACATCCGTCGCCCAGCTGCGCAAGACCTGTCATTACGACGAGGAACGTCTGAGGGAAATGGCATCCGACGGTATTCTGGTGTTTGACGACCATCACATCACCGTCAATACCGACGGCCGTCCGTTTGTGCGCTGTGTGGCTGCCGCCCTCGACCCGTTGATGCAGCATACAGACAAACATTTTTCTAATCCCATTTAAAAAAGCTATTGATCATGCAGAATCGAGGAATTGTCATTATAGGAGCCGGTCTGACAGGACTCAGCACGGCCCACAACCTGAAGAAAAAAGGCCACGATGTCGTGATTGTCGAAAAAGAAAGTAGGATCGGAGGCCAGATCCGAACTTATCAGGAGGATGGCTTTGTGTTTGAGAGCGGCCCCAATACGGGTGTGGTATCCTTCCCTGAGGTCGTGGAACTGTTCAATGATCTGGCTGGTGACTGTGAACTGGAGATTGCCAGGGAATCCTCGAAACGGCGTCTTATCTGGAAGGGCAACCAGTTTCATGCGCTGCCGTCGGGTCCGTTGAGTGCCATCACCACACCGCTGTTCCGTCTATCCGACAAATTCCGAATCCTTGGAGAGCCTTGGCGCAAACGAGGCACTGATCCTGATGAACCGGTAGGTGCCTTGGCGCAACGTCGTCTGGGTAAGTCGTTCTACGAATATGCCGTCGATCCGTTTGTGTCAGGTGTCTATGCTGGCGATCCGATGAAGCTCACCACCCGTTATGCCCTGCCGAAACTCTATAATCTCGAAGCCAACTACGGCAGTTTCATCCGTGGTGCGATGGCGAAGGCCAAAGAGCCCAAGACGGATCGCGACAGACTGGCCACCAAGAAGGTGTTCTCGGCTGTGGGCGGCTTGAGTCAGATGGTAGATGCGATGGCCAAAGGACTTGATATCATCCTCGATGCCAATAATGTAAAAATACGGCCTGCAGATGGGGGAGAGTGGTCTGTCACCTTCAACGGCTCGGAGGAAATCAGATGCCAGCGCGTGGTCACCACCGTGGGCTCCTATGCCCTGCCGGCATTGCTGCCATTTATCCCTGCTGAGCGACTCAAACCATTCACCCAGTTGTTCTATGCGCCCATTATTCAGGTCTGTGTCGGCATCCGTGATGCCAGGGGTTTGGACTTCCCCGCTTTCGGTGGTCTGGTACCCAGCAAGGAACAGAAACGTGTGCTTGGAATCCTCTTCCCGTCATCATGCTTCGAAGGCCGTGCGCCAGAGGGCGGAGCACTTTACTCATACTTCATCGGAGGTGCCCGTCATACCGACTATTTGCAGAAGAGCGACGACGAGATTCGTCAGATCGTATTGGAAGCCTTCCACTCGATGCTGAAACATCCGTCAGATGTACAACCCGACTTCATCCGGATCTTCCGTCACCAACATGCCATTCCCCAGTACTGGAGCGACAGTGGAGAACGGTTCAGACTGATCGAGGAACTACAAAACCAATACAAGGGACTGGTGTTGGCTGGTAACATGCGCGACGGTATTGGTATGGGTAACCGCATCCATCAAGGCGCTGCGATTGCTGAAACATGGAAATAAGATCTAACCAAAAGAATAAAATATGTATTTCACAGGTATTATCATAGCCGCGATGACCTTTCTAACGATAGGTCTCTGGCATCCTATCGTCATCAAGACAGAATATTATTTTGGCACTCGTCCCTGGGTGATCTATCTGCTCGTTGGCATCAGCTGTTGCGTGGCAGCACTCTTCATCAGCAATGTCTATATCTCCTCATTCCTTGGTGTGTTCGGTGCTTCCGCCCTATGGGGCATCGGCGAACTCTTCTCTCAGAAAAAACGCGTAGAGAAGGGCTGGTTCCCCATGAATCCCAAGCGAAGAAAGAAATAATAAAATGAGTCCACAAGGGCTAAATTGAGTAGGAACTGGGTCGATGAATATTGTGAAAACGTGTGTTTTAAGGCCGTTTTCTTATACTTTTGGCTTCGATTTTGGGTTGTTTTATGAAAATAAAAACTTTCTAGAAGTAAGCGGCTCCGCGTTTATACCTTGCATAATAAAAAAGCAGTAACAGCTGATTAAATTAATGCTGTTACTGCTTTTTCCATCGGTCAGGAAGTAAGTCTCTATATTTTTCCAATGGAGTATTTGGTTGCCATTCTGCAGTCTTTTCTATTACGTCGCATATGTATTCGAACAGATTGATGCCATTTAGTCTGCATGAGATGGCGATGGAATATAGGATAGCCGCACGTCCTGCTCCTTCGTGCGAGCCAAAGAACATTGAGTTTCTTCTTGATAGTGATATGTACCGCTGGATTCTCTCAATGTAGTTGTTGTTAATGAAGGAGCTATTTGCAGATGATGAAGACTTTGTCTACTATCTAAATACTGGTTATCTGCCAGAAAGAGATATGTTTGGACAATTATCTAAGCCACACAAAATCAAAGATGCCAAAGGTATGAAAGACAAAGGGCAAAGAAAGGTATGTGGCTGCATGATTAGCAAAGATATCGGTATGTATAATACTTGCAAGCATTTTTGTGTGTATTGTTATGCCAATACAAGCAAAAAATATGTATTAGAAAACAGCAAATTGCATTCTGATAAAAGTGAAAGTCTATTATAACTATCGTTATGAAAGTATGAAGATTTGAAACCAATGGAAATAGATGCATCTACATTTAATTGATTAAAGAGCACAAGAACTTGCTTTGTCTAATTTTAAACAAAGCAAGTTCTTATACTCATTATTTTAATTTATAGTGAGAAGCCTCTTGGCTTTTTTCTTAGAACCGCACCCAATCCCACCTTTTGTGTTCCGTCCCAATTCGTAAGTTGGTCAGCGCACCCATTAGAACCGCCAAGTGAAACGTATGTGTCTGCGCTACATGACATGTGGTCAACAAAAGCGAGGAAGTTGTCAATGGCGTTGTCTGTGAATTGAACTTCATTCGTGGCGAAGAGTTTTGTCCAGCTGGTGACACATTCCTGCTTGAAGTCTGTAAAGCCTTTCCACGACATACCATATAAGAACCTTTTTGCTGCCGAATCTATACTGGCTTTAGAGTCCAATCCAATATTATGCTTTACAGCAGATGCCATAATGCCATAGTATATGGAAGCCGATTCTTTCTCGTTGAAGTTGACTCTGTCTGTTTTTGCAAAGGATGATAAAGCTTCGTGTCCCGTATGGATGAACTTGTCAAGCACTCCTATGTATCTATTTTGACGAGCCATGCTTTCACGTTTGGCTTCGGCTTCTTGCCGAGCCTTTTCTTTTGTTTCTTTCTCCTTGCGTACTTCCACTCGTCTCCATGCGTCTGTCATTTCTGGCTCCTGCCAAATGGCATTCCAACGAACCTTCAATTCATTGTACATTTCCATAAATGTAGTATTATAACTTTTGGCACTGGCGAGTTCTTCCTTCGCATAGACAAGTTGAGTAGTCACTCGCTCCACAGCCTTCTCGTCAAGTTGGGATATGCGTTGTTTGACTTTGTTGTTTTCAGTCTTTAGTGCATCATTCTCGGCACGAAGCGACTTGTTCTCCTCTATCTGCTTATTGAGGTTCTGCATATAGTAAGTGTACGTCTTGTTGACAGACTTGCGTACATCTTCATTCTGCTTGTCACGTTCTGCATTGATAGCTGCTACAAGAGCTTTAATAGCATCATTGATGTTTGTTGTCCGCTCCTCACGCCACGCCTTTTGCCCGATAATAGTAGGAATTGGGATGGCAAGTTCTTTCTTTACGGCATTCATCGCTTCTTGAACTGGAGCCTTGATGTTGAGTAAAGGAATGGTCAGCTCCTTCTTGTCGATTGTGGCAAGCACTGCATATTTCTCCACTTTGTCAAGAGCGACTTTCGCCTGACGTTCCGCTTCAAGCACCACCTTGTTCTTATGCTTGCGTCCTCGCTTTTCTTCCTCTGAAAGTTCATCATAGGAGAAGCCTCTTGCCAAGCCATACTTATGCCCTACCTTGTTGTAATAGTCAGTATGCAGTTGGGAAAGGTATTGTGATTTGTCCTTTGCTCGCTCTCCCCACACTTTGGCATAAGAGACCCTTTCAACAACACCCTTTACCGCTTCCGATTTTGTGTAGTTGTCACGTTCTTCTTTTGGAAGTGCTCTCCATTCCTTGGTAGAGAGAACCTTTTCTGGATTATCCTTGTGAATGTACTTGCTTCCGATGCGCCCACGTTTCCTTACTTGTTCAACAGGCACGGTCTGCACATGGGCATGGATGCTTGTCTCGTCACAATGCACATCAAAGCCGATGACATTCTCTTCTCCCCATTTCTCACATGCAAAGCGGTAGGTGTCCAATGCCCAGTCATAGATGCCTTTTTGCAATACAACTTTGCTGTGGTCAGCATTTGGATCTGATGTGTTGAGTTTCTGTTCACCAAAGGCAAGCCTGTTAAGCACATCATGGTCACCACTGAAGATGATGCCGACAGTGCAGTTCGGACTGTTCCTTGAAACTTGGTCGGGACGCTTGGCATCCATATACGGCTTGAAGCCAAGTTCATCAAGTCTATGCTGCAAGCGTTCATGCAACGGCACAGACTGGGAACCAAGAGGCACTATCTTTCCATCCTTGACTATCTCAAAGTTGAGTCTCTTGCGTGAGTAGTTATAATGGTTGTTCTTATCTATGTCTGCGTTTTTTAGTTGGTAACGCTTCTCGTCCCAACCTCTTCGTTCCGCCTCGTTGCCCACTTGGGACGAGAACGATTTCTTGTCTGTGCCTACATGGATGGCTGCACGTGGTATGTTTCTTTCCATAAGAATCTTGTTTGAGTTTGTAACGTAGTTCTTGTATAATTGGAGACAGGTCTCGGGCGGAGCCTGAGCATAATAGAAGGACTTTTTAAGTGAACAGCGTCAGCAAGTGAATCTAAAAGTCCCTATTATGTTTAGGACTTTTGTGAAAGTCCGTCACTCACGCTAGGCTTGCTCGCTTACCCTTAATCCATCATGCTATGGATCTTCCACCAATACCAACCCAAGACTGTCTATCAGATGTTGAAGTGGCGGATGCTTCTTTGTCAGTCTTTGTAGTGCCATCTGTGGTGTTTCTGTCATCAGTAGGAAGTCGGCAATGTCAAGACCTTTGGTCTTTTGTTCATCGGTGGCATTGTCTTCCAAGATGTTGCTGACAAGAACTTGCTTGCATATTGATTGCAGCAACGGAAGTTTGCTTTTCCACTTATCCGCTGCCCCAAGATCTGGAACCAAAACGACCTCCTTACCTCTGAGCACTTCGACTGCATCTTTATTGAAACATCCATTCATGCCTCCAGTAGCCAGCCATACGAAATCAGACATGAAGTGTGTGGCAATGATGGCTGTCTTTTCACTCTCCACTATGGCTATAGTCTTGGTCGTGATTTTATCTGTCAACAGATGTTCGCCAAAGAAGCACTGCCGAAGTGTGAAGTCTGGCAGTTTCAGTTCCGAGTGTACCCAAGTCACCAAACTGTGAGGTTCCTTGATGCGGTGTCCTGTCTTGTCATCATACTTCATTATCTTGCCTGTGCGCACATTCCCATTGACATCTATCTGCCAAAAGATAGTTGAACCGCCCCATTTCTTTGAAGTGCCGACCTTGTACAAGGCAAACAGCCGTTCTGTCTCCTCTTTGCCAAAGACCGTTGAAATGTATCGGTACAAAGGATTGACAGAATAGCCATGCAGTGTTTGCTCCATCAACTTATTTTCAATGAAAGTTGGAAGAGGTTTCTCTTTCCTGCACTCTTTGATTGGTGTTTTATATCTCCAATCATCATTGCAGTTGGCATCGGGATTGTCCTTGAAATAATCAGACGGAGAATAATGGTAGCCACAACTCTGTTCATGGTCACAACGCCCAACATTGTCAGGGAATACAATCTGTCCTTGCTCGTCAATATATCTTGCAAAGCAACGCTTACGCCCACATTGAGGGCAAGCATATCGGTTGCCCAGCTTGTATTTCTGTAGATGGAATCTATACTCACTCATAAGGCTCTGCACTTATTGCACCTTGCACTTTCTGCACTTTTGCACTTGTTTGGCACAAAATGCAGCATCTTTTGTGCAAGAGTGCAAGAAGTGCAAAGTGCAAACGGTGCAAGGTGGTGGTTCTACTTCTGAACTTTCTCATAATTGCCTTGCTTGTCTTTGATGATAAAGTTTCTCTGACAGAAGTCTTTGAGCATATACATGACAGTACGTCTTGCAAAACCGAAATCCGCTCCAGCCTTTACTGCTTCAGCAGTTACGAACTTGTTTCCCAACGAGTCAAGTACCTGTTTTTTCACAGGGTCGGTAGCCTCGGTTAAAACGAGGTCATCCATCCTTTTGTATGACTTCTCAAAGTAATCGCTCATCCGTATAGCTGCATTCACGGACTCCGCATCAACAAAATCCTTGTGAGACTCATCACAAGCCCATCTGAACAGTTGGAATATCAATGCAAGCCGAGCAGTGTTCAAAGGAACTTTTGCAGCACGTGAGTCTATCATTCTTTCATCCGTAATGGCATTCTGCCGTTCTATATCCTCATTCTGCCAATCATAGAATATATCAATGGCTTCATCAGAGAAGTCAAGAACATTGAAGATACCTTCCGTAAAAGGAAGAGCCACAGCCTTGTCTATAATCTCTTTCCATACACGGAATGGTCTTTCAATGATTGCAGCATCTTGTTTTGGAACCTTAACCCAAGGAGCAATCTTCAAACCTTTTGGGCATGTGATCAGAAAACGGTCAAGAAAACCATTCTTCTTGAATCCCATATCATAAAGTTCATGCACAATACCAGTCTGGATAGTTCCCACAATCTGTATGCAAGGATAGTCAATGCGTAAAGGACAATCAAGATTACAACGAGACACATCTACTGGCAAGCCATTGTGAGCCGACAGCATCTGTTGTACAAAAGAACTGTTGTTGTATCGGTTGATGGTGTTGAACAGCCCCATTATCTCATCCACCACAACTGCCACACCTCTGAGGTTGGCATCGTGATTGCGCATCAGAATCTCTGGCGTGAAGTCATTCATGATATTCTTATGCAGGACTGGCACAGGAGGTAACGATTCCCATTCCGTCCGCTTTTTGCCCTTGTTTCTCTCCACAATGGCTGCATACTCATTCTTTAGAGCCTTGAACTTATGGTGCTCTTCAGTATCAATGTCGTGCAACGGCTTGTAGGCAAAGTTCAATGGTGGAGTCTTGCCGACTCCTGGTCTGCCAACAAGAATGACATATAGGATAGGTGAAGTAATCCAATTGCCTTTAATCCGGATATAGCAGGAGTTGCCGACGGCTGCTGCCATAGCGGATATTATGGAAGTAGCGGTAAACTCAATGGAATAGTTCTCCGTCCTTGCCAAATCAAGAATCATCTGCTGCATCTTCTGGGGGAATACGTCAAGCGGAATTCCAGAAGTGGCTACGCCCGAAGCCTCCGAGCGTAGCTTGTTACAAATTTCAAGCGCATCCATGACATTACCAGTTTAAGGGTTTCGGCTTGCGCTTGTTTCCTGCAAGAATGGCTGCATTCTCTTCCTCTGCCGTAAGAGGTACAGGATTTTTGCGGTTAGTCTCCAGCCACTTGTCAAGTTCATCTTGATAAAGGCAGTAACGTTTGCCTGGCTTGGTGGCAGGAATGCTGCCGTTTCCAAGTTTCATGTAGAGAGTTGCCATCGGCATTTTCAGGTATGCCGATGCTTCCTCCACACTCATAGGTATGTGCGTGTTCGCCTTGTGTGGCTTGTTCTGTGATTGCAGACCGATGATCATCTGCTTCATGCCCACCACTTCATCCCGAAGCTGGGCAACGACCATTGGAAGGTCGTTGAAAGTTAATTCCTTATTCATTCTGATACTTTGTTAATAACTGGTGCAAAGGAACAGAATGATGCTTCCGTTACTGAGGTTCGTGACAGTCATTTGTCATTCACGAAGGAATAACTCTAACAATGGGGATTATTCGGGAATTTCCTCCGTCACATCATGGAAATCGTATCCACCATTGTCTGGCTCATCAATCGGAATGACATCATTGGAGCACGGTGCTTTCAGGTTTTTCAATGTACTGTAGTCCAAGCCTTCAAACGGTTTGGGGAACAATGCCTTGACAAAGGCTATTCGCATTGCCATTGTGTAATCACGCTTACCCAAACGCTCTGCGATATTCCACACGAAGTGCCTTAAAGGGATATTCTCAATATTTTCCTTGAAACGGTTTATTGCTGTCGGGGTATAGTTGGTGTCGTTGCTCCATTCCTTGACAGCCTCAATTACCTTGTACAAATCTTCCTCATACAGAAACCTTGACATGGTACGATGCACATAGTCAAGTACGGCTCTTGTTCGCTTGTCCTTTTCCTCCTGCGCTTCTTTTTCTTGTGCCTCTACACACTTGGCATAGTCCTCATGACTGTATTTTACAGACTCTGTTTGTGGTAAGGTTTGCTTTGGCTGTTCTTGTTCTGTTGCTGGCTCTGCTTCTACCACGTTTCTTTGTCTTGCTGTTGCTACCAATGGTCGTCAGTTCATAGGGATAATTCACCATGGAAATGAATATCGCCCAAAGCAGGATGTTGCTCCCTACAAAGATGATTGACTCGACAAACAGACTTTGGTGAAAGTCATTGCCTACATACATCGCCACGACAAGAGAGATGGCGAGAATTGCCGTACCAACAAAAAGCGTAGATGGTACAATCTGAAGTTGTCTTGTTTACTGTCATTATCGTATTCGTTTTATTGTTATTCGTTCAAAAAAACTTCCACAAAGTTAGATGCATAAGCATGTAAAAAAACCGCATTTACGTTCTCTGGCACTTTTTCTTTTACGCTTTATTAGCGTTCTAATATGATATCAGACTCTGAATCATACTTTAAACTGCTCGTTAGTGCCAGTTGCTGCTAATTGCTGACTACAAAGGTAAGGGCAAAGAAAAGGGATATTTGCAGTTCCTCTTTAATATCAACAGAAATTGGAATGTATTTGTCGGATTGGTTCTATCCACGACCACAAATAGAACCAATAAAACGAAAAAGAACTATTGGAACACTATCATTCCAACAGTCCTTTCTGCGTGTTATTGTCAAATGGTTACTTCTTCAAGGTGATGCAGCCAACCGAAGCACGCTTTTGTGCATCGGAAATCTTGGCATACACCTCTGTTGTTGCCACATTCTTGTGACCGAGATAACGCTGCACTACGGCAATACTGGTTCCTGCATCGAGCTGGAGACAGGCAAAGCTGTGGCGTGAGCAATGATAGGAGATATGCTTGGTAATCCCTGCATCTTTCAGCCAGTTCTTCAATGGCGCCTGTGTCATGGAGTCTTTGAAATCGGGGAACACCTTGCCTCGTTTCTCCGGTGAATAGCCAATCAGTTCCAAGGCTTCCTCACTGATGGGGTTATGCACAATGTCTTTTGTCTTCTGCATTCGTGTAGTGACATACATCACACCATCGCTGCCGTATGGCTGTATCTCCTCCCAAGTGAGCTTCTTGATGTCGCTCTTTCGCAATGCCGTTAGGCAAGAGAACAGGAAGGCTCGCTTCAAGGCAGGGGCAGAGCATGGTGTGGATGCCAAGCGGATAACCTCGTCCTGTGAAAGATGCTCCTTGTCTGTCGGGATGGTCTCGATACGTTCCAAGAAACCATTTGGATTCTCCTTTATCTTATGGTCACGATAGGCTGTGTGGATTGAAGCACGGAAAGTTGACCAGTAGTTGGCTGCTGAGTTGATATGCAGCTTTCTGTTCTTATGCAGTCCCTGTGGTGCTGTAAGCAGATACTCACGAAATCTGTTGCACAAGTCCACGTTTATCTCACCGAAGGTACACTTGCCTTGCGTGAAGGTACGAAAGTGCATATAGACGTGCTGCCACTTGGAGTTCTTCTTGTCCGCCAGTCTCTTGAAGTAGGCGAGGAAATCGCCTTTCATCTTCTCCTTGTCGAAGAAATCATAACGCTCGTTGACGATAGCCTCAAAGCGACGGCAGCGTATAGCCTCAGCTCTTGCCGTAAGGTTGAGGTTGTATTTCTGTTCCATCTGGTTTTTCGGCTTGGCATAGATGTAGATGCCAAGCGACTCATGGCGGATTACCTTCATCGTGCTCTCGTCACGATAGCCAGGGTAATAGTCAAGATAATAGGACAGCATGCGTCCGTCCTTGATTTTGCGTGTACGCAATGATACGGTCTTGCAAATGTTGCTCATAACTGATATGTATTATTGATGATTATTCGTGGTGAAGTGTCTCTTCACGGCTGCAAAGGAATAAAATGATGCTTCCGTGACTCCAATTATTCATAGTAACTGATGGATAATGCTGAAATCACTTGCTTTCACAGTCCTTTTGCTGCCCTTTCTGCCATTGCTCGCTCCACATCCGTCTTCAAAAGCAGGTTCTTTACACCCACTTTTACCTTACTGATATGGTGAACTCTCACGACATGGCAGATATTGGCACTTGTCAGACCATACAACTGCTGCACTTGTTCGGTGGTATAATAGTTGTCATCGCTCATGAGGTCAGTCCTGCGCAGTTCTTCAAGATGTTCCTTGGAATAATAGGTGCGACCATACTCACGTTTGGTCGGTATCTTGTGGCGATAGGTGTATGCCCGAAGCGCAGACTTGCTCATACAAAAGGCAACCTCCACCTCATCGGCAGTCACCCATTCCGTAATGCCGTTGAGGTCAACGGCAGTTCCAAAGAACTCGTCAACATGTCGTTTGCTGTAATAGTTCTTGCCAGCGATACGGCACATCGGTATCTGGTTGCGCTTGGCGGATGTATAGAGCCAAGACTTCTTGACCTTATAAATGGACATAACTTCCTCACCAGAATAATAGTCAAGCACCTCATTCTCCTCTTTCCCTTTTGTTGGTTCCTGGTTTTGTGTTGGTTTTTCTGCTTTTGCCTTTGACAGGGCTTGCTCTTGCTGGCAGGAATCACACGCTTGTAGGGATGACCCTCAAACATCTTCTCTATATCAGCCTTTCTAACGAATGCCATTCTGCTGCTCAATCTTGATGCCTTCAACTTGCCGTTAGCCACAAGTTTGTAGATATACTGTCGGGTGCATCCCATCAGTATGGCAGCCTTTGAGAAAGTAAGATACTCCTGATGTTGCAGATCCATGATAGGCTCAATACCGTTAATCAAGTCCTGCTGTCTTTTCTTCCTAAGACGTTTTGCCTCTGCCTGACATTCCTCGGAACAGTATTTCTGCATACCGCTTCTTGGCACGAATGTCTTGCCACAAAATTCACATTTTCTTGTCGGTCTCATACTCTTTGATATTGCTATGTTCTACATACTTTGAGTATTCCACCGATGGAGTAAACGGAAGTGAACCATTGACAACCTTTGTCAACCAAGTCCACGATATAACGCTTTTTGCCTATCAGCTTCAAATCTGTCCTTCATCGTAACCACTCGTAAATCATTGTAAACTACGTTCACGATATGACAAAATAAAAGCTCCGCAAATTCTCCACGGTAGAAATACGCTGCAAAAATATGTGGAAAATCGGGAACAGCCAAAAAGCACTCAGAAAGTGTTAAAAATCAAAGAGTATTGAAAATCAAGACTTTATGGTTAGTTAGTCATAGTAAGTTATGGTTAGTTATAAGGCTCTAAATACAATTCATGAAAGCGTAAGCGCCTATCGATGTGACCGTGGCTGGCATCGTCACCGACGTCAACTCCGTGCAGTTGCGGAATGCATCGTTGGGGATTTGCGTGATGCTGGCGGGAATAGTCACCGACTTGACTGCGGTGGAGTTTTTCAGCAACGCCGCGCGCATCTCGTTGACCGTATAACTGTTTCCGTCTTGCTCCACAGTGGCTGGAATCACTACGTCTGAGCCCGTGACATCGGTATCGACATTATATAGCAATGCGTCAGTGTCGCCAAGATAAAACGACAGTCCGCCGGTCTGCATCTCGCCGGCAGCTATCACACTTGTCGACTCCACCCACCGGTCTGCCTGGCGATATGCCGTCACACAACCATTGGGCACGAAAAGCGGACAATTCAACTGCCGCGAATTTCTCAACGTTGGCGGTGTCGTTGCCTTTGAAATCAATTTCTTTATTTTACTCCAAATTCCAACCGTATATATGTCTGTGACAGTCGACGGAATGGTCAGTTCTGTAACAACGGCTCCAGTAAAGGCATAACTTTCAATCATCGACAAGCCTTCGTTGAGCGTTATCGACGCAAGGCTGGAGCATTCGCCGAACGCAGACTCCGGAATTGTTGCCAATGGAGCGCCGGTGAGGTTGAGCGATTTGATTCCCGATTTTTGGAAAGCCCCCTTGCCTAATTTATTCAAGCCAGGCAGCGTCACGTCAATGGACCAAGCACTGCATTCATAAAATGCATAATCGCCTATCTCCTCGACTTCCGACGGTAGCTGCAGCGATGTCAACGCGGAGCATTTGTAGAACGCATTGCCGCCGATAGTCTTTACCGTTTCTGGAACAATCACTTCCGTAATATTTTTGTAGTAGAAGAGTCCGCGTTGAATCTTTGCGAGCGCACGGGCTGCTCCGCCTATCTGTATTGTCTTTGACAAGGCAACCGAAGTCTGTGTTCCGTCAAAATATATGGCGCAGGCATTGCCGTCTTCCATTGCAGAATAACAAACATTGTCTGCCTCTTTCAATCCGCCATAAACCGACAATTCATAGCCTTTCTCAACGCCCCAATGCCCCGACAGAGTAGTCCGATAAACCGGAATGCTCGCAATGTCGGGAGCCACGACCATCAGATGTGCACTCTGAAACGAATATTTTCCAACCACCGGAGGCGTCTGGCTCATAAAGTGGATCAACTTATAGTCGGAGCCCACGGAATTATCGGCGAGCACAGGAGAGCCTTTAAACGTAATCTTTTTAAGAGTCTCTCCACGCAGAAAGTATGTGCCTACATACTCCACACTCGCAGGAATTGTCACTTCCGTCGCCGAAACAACTTCAGAGTAGAGCGAATTCTTTTCCAGTCGTTTCAAGCCTTCTGGAAGCGTTATCGCCGTAACGTTCTTTATAAGCGATTCGCCCTCGCCTTCAAACATTCTCACAGCAAGCACCTCCACGGGATAGGTCTTTCCTCCAATCTGCACCGTCTGCGGAATATTGAGCGGGCCGTTGAGCTCGCTCACCACGTCGTAGCCGATTGCACGGTGGGAATCGTGTAAATAACGTATGCCGTCTACATCCGCATGGTCTGTGCCTTCTACAAGCACCTCCGCCTGATTCCATCCGGCAGCGTTATAGGCATCGGAGCATCCTTCCGGCACGTGCACTGTGGTGCGGCCCGAATATGCCTTGTATTGTATGCGGGTGACTTCCGGCAACGTGGGCGGAACGGCCGACGTCAGCGTAATCTCCACATTCTTATAAGACGTGTCATTGTCAATGAAATAAACGATGTTGTTCGTAACAGAGCCTGTGATATAATCACGGCTGCCAGCGGTTATCGTTGGCGAGCCTTCGATTGTCAGCTTCTGTATTCGTCCCGACTCAATCGTGACCATCTCCTTCACCGATGCCGGAAATGTCAGTTCGCTGATGCCCGACATTTGTGCAAATTTCGTTTTTACCGACTTCACCGTGCCGGGAATTACGAGCGACGTCAATTTGCTCTGCCCGGAAAATGCGTTTGCCTTGATTTCAAGCAAACCCTCCGGAAGAACTATCGACGTGTAGTCGAACCAGCCACCCCTCAAGCCATAGACGGTGAACGCTCCATCGCCGAGCGCCGTGACGCGGTAGGTCTGATTGTCGTTGGGGTTTACAACTGTCTTCGGCACCACTACATCCATCTTTGTGGGACGCACCATTTCGCCGTCTACCGCATAGTCATACTTCGCCACTTCGACGGTTTTCGCCTCAGCGTCGGTGATGTTGTAACACAGCTCATCGACAACAAAGTCTGACGCCTGTATGCCTGTCGCAACGGCAAGCATTGCCGCCAACAGACAATTTAATTCTGATTTTTCGCATAAGATTTGGTTTGTTTTTCGCTCGCAAAAATCGGCATTTTCAAACCGACTGCAAAAAATCAAAGCCGCAAAAATGTTCCTCTCGCGCAATCCGATGTTCCTCTGACGCAATTTATCAATATAACATTCTGACCTACAATCAATTCACACCTTTGCTTTTTTTTGATTTTCATTCCCCTTAACACCATCTTTTCACTGCTTTCCGGAGCGCGGAATCAAACATTTACAGCACACCTGTGCCGTCTGACTCATTGTCTATTTTCTTGACGCCATTGTCAAATTTTTTGACAGTCAGGCATCCCGCCTAAAATCGTTACCAATTATGTCTCAACAATTTAACTCTTTTGGCACTATTATAGCACTATTTTTTTACATGAGAATAAAATTTGTCATATCAATGTTTCTGGCGGCGTTGGCAGCCACGGCTCAGACACGGATGTCGGTCGACAGCTGCATGCGCTATGCCGCAAACCACAATCTCGACGTGCGCGCAGCCCGCATTTCGCTCAGCGACAGCCGTCTTGACCAGCAGTCGGCATTGGCAAGCACACTGCCGTCGGTGGGCGCTCAGATAGGCGCACAATTCAGCTTCGGACGCTCCATCGACCCCGCCACCAACACCTACAACAACCTGCGCACATTCGGCAATTCCTACGGGTTGAGCATAAGCGTGCCGCTGTTTACCGGCGGAAGTCTTGTAAACGACTTCCGCAGCGCGCGTGCAGCCAAACGCCAGGCGGAGTCGGAAGTCGACGCGCAGCGCGACAACGCCTCTATCGCGGCACTCGACGCCTGCGTCAATCTGCTATACTGTCAGGAATTGTCCAAAATTATGGATGCCAAACACCGCGAGAGCCTCGACGCTCTGAAGCAGACTCGCCGCATGAAGGAGCTGGGGCTGAAAAGCGCCGTAGACCTAAGCCAAAGCGAAGCCCAGGAAGCCGACGACGACTATTGCCTCACCTCCGCGCTCGCACAATTGCGTTCTGCCGAACTGAAACTGAAATCGGCGATGAATTTTCCGCTCGCCGACAGTCTTTCGGTGGAGATGCCGGCAACAGGGGCGGCTACGGTCAGCAACGGGCTGCTGGCTGCCGACAATCCTCTGTTGCGTCAAGCCGAGGCAAACGTCGAGACTCAACGGCTAAACGCGCTCTCTGCCCGCGGACGGCTGATGCCGTCAATCTTCCTCAACGCCGGCATTTCCGACTACTATTACAGCCATCAGGGTCAGACAAACGAGTCGTTCGGCAGACAGATGGACGTGAACTTCGGACAATACGTCGGTGTGTCGGTAAGCATTCCGCTGTTCGACGGCATGAGCCGCATCAACGGCTACCGCAAGGCGCGCAACAGATATGTAGCGGCGCAGATTGCATTGGAACGGCAGCGACTGCAACTTGACACCGACTTCTCGCAAGCCGTCATCGACCGCGACAACTATGCCAAAGAGATTGTGAAGATGGAGCGCAAGGTCGATGCCGACTCGGTGGCATACGCTCTGGCGCGACGCAAATACGACGAGGGACTGATGGACGTGCTCGACCTGCGCAAAAGTGCCGACAATTGGTTTGCATCGCAAGCCGAACTCGTGCGCTGCCGTTTGCTCTTCGACGTGAAACGTCGCCTCGCCAACTATTACATTACAAACAAAATCTTTGACTGACATGGACATACAACTGAAAGCGCCGCTCCCCAATAAGCCGCAAAACGATTACAATAATCGCCATTGCCGCCGGAGTGGCTATAGCCGCCGCTATTGTGGTGCTACAAGGCGGAGCGTCGGCAATGAGAGTGGAGAGGGAGTCGCTGCTCATAGGCG
This sequence comes from Bacteroidales bacterium, assembly GCA_022009815.1. Taxonomy (GTDB): domain Bacteria; phylum Bacteroidota; class Bacteroidia; order Bacteroidales; family Muribaculaceae; genus Limisoma. The sequence goes on along the minus strand of CP091725.1, from coordinate 1,261,787 downwards.
ACGTGACGCGAGGTCAGTTTGACGACTACGCCCGCATTCTCGGCAAGGTGCAGCCGCTCACATCGATACAGCTGAGCGCCGAGGAGGGAGGCATCGTGGACCGCATTTTCGTAGAAGAGGGCACGAGAGTGGTGAAAGGACAACCAATAGCACAGCTGCGCAACTCTTCGCTCGACCTTGAGATTCTCAACGCCGAGGCAAACCTCGCCGAGAAACAGAATTTCCTGCGCAACACGCAAGTGACAATGGAGCAGGACAAACTAAGCAACCGCACAGAAAAACTGCAGCTCGACATCGATGTGCGACAAACGACGCACGTTTGAGCAGTACAAACGTCTGCTCGACGAAGACCTGATTTCCAAAGAAGAATATCTGAAGGCACAGGAGGACTTTCAGCTTGCCTCGGAGAAGCGCAAGCTTGTCTGCGAGCGGCTGCGCCAGGACTCCATCTACCGCAGCATCCAGATAAGCCAACTTGAGAGCGACCTTCAAAACATGCGTCTGAGCCTCGACCTTATCCGACAGCGGCGCGACAAGCTGACCGTATGCGCTTCTGCCGACGGCGAGCTGGGACAGATGTCGCTGGAGCTGGGACAGACCATCGCTTCCGGACAGATGATAGGCCGCATCAACGTGGTGAACGGACATAAGATGGAAGCCGACATTGACGAGCACTACATCGACCGCATCGCCACCGGGCTGACCGGGACTATGGAGCGTGGCAAATCCACCTATCAAGTGATGGTGGGCAAGGTTTATCCCGACGTGCGCGACTCTAAATTCCGCATCGACATGCAGTTTGTGGGCAACGTTCCTGCCAATATGCGCAACGGGCAGACAAACTATGTCAACCTGCGCCTCGGCGAACCTTCGACGGCGATAATGATTCCTCGCGGATCTTTCTTCACGACAACAGGCGGAAACTGGATTTTCGTGATAGGTAAAGACGGCAAGACTGCCCATCGCCGTTCTGTAAGAATCGGACGGCAGAATCCGAGTTTCTATGAGGTGACCGAGGGCTTGCAGCCGGGCGAGCGCGTTGTGCTCGGCGGCTACGACAATTTCGGCGACTGCACAAAACTGATTATTGAATAATACAAAAAACATCCACAGATATGATTATCAAAACAACAAATCTCACAAAGACATTCCGCACAAGCGACATCGAGACCATTGCGGTCAACAACATCTGCCTTGAAATCGAAAGGCGAATTCGTGGCAATAATGGGTCCTTCGGGATGTGGCAAAACCACATTGCTGAACATTCTCGGACTTCTTGACTCGCCAACTTCCGGCTCTTTTATGCTCAACGGCACAGACGTCGGAACGCTCGGCGAGCGCGACCGCACTCGCCTGCGACGCGGAAAGATTGGATTCGTGTTCCAGAGTTTCAATCTCATCGACGAACTCACTGTGTGGGAAAACATCGAGCTGCCACTCACTTATATGAAAATCCCATCGGCTGAACGCCGGAAGATGGTCAACAACATCATGCAACGCATGGAGATAAGCCACCGCGCAAAGCATTTTCCTCACCAACTGTCGGGCGGACAGCAGCAGAGAGTGGCTATTGCACGGGCTGTGGTGAGCCATCCCGACCTCGTGCTTGCCGACGAGCCTACGGGCAACCTTGACTCCAAAAACGGAGCGGAGGTGATGAGAATCCTCAGCGAGCTCAACGCCGCCGGCACCACCATCGTGATGGTAACCCACAACAAGCACGACGCCGAGTATGCCGCGCGTGTGGTGGAGATGCTCGACGGAAAGATTGTGTCGACAATACAAAACAAAAATCTTTAAACTGCGGAGGAATCAGACGATGAAATCACTATTACGCAACCTGATGTTCGTGGCGCGGCGCTACCGCCTGTCGGTGGTGCTCAACCTGCTGGGACTGACAGCGGCATTCATGGTGTTTGTGGCACTGTTGATGCAGATTGACTACGACCGCAGCTACAATGCCGCACTGGCGGATGCCGACCGCATAGCCATGCCTTGCAACATTCCGCCAAAAGACAGCGATTTTGAAAAGTTTTCGTCAATGAGCTTCCCTATAATGGAGCTGATTGGCGGGCAACCGCATGTGGAAAGCTACACCTATATCCTCGGCGACTGCTATGAGGAGACATTCTACATCAACGAGCATTTCTGCTCCGGGACGTTTATGATGTGCGCTCCGAATTTTGCCGACTTCTACAATCTCGACATCGTGGTGGGCGACAAAAAATGCCTCGATGCCAACCAGGTGATGATACCGGAAAGTTTCGCCAAGAAATATTTCGGCGACGCTTCGCCATTGGGCAAAAGCATCAACAAAGCGAAAACATGGATCGTGGGTGCCGTCTACCGCGACATCCGCTCCAAACACATGGCTGAGGAATCCTGTGCTCAGAGTAATCGACAAATCGTGGTTTGGCGACAATTTGACAAACCCCAACATGAACTCGTTCACAATGTTCATAAAAGCCGACAAAGCGGAGAATTTCCCTGCAATACAGGCGTCGGCCAACAAGCAGTTTGAAGAAATCTGCAAAGGCAACGAGTGGTTTGGCAATACCCGCAAAGAGTTTGTGCTGATTCCGCTGACCGAGACCCACTACAACAGCGATTTCATTCTGGTGGGAGAACAAATAAAAGCGTCAAACGAGAAGATTCTGCTGTCAATAGCCTTGCTGATTCTGCTGATTGCCGCCATCAATTTCGCCAACTTCTCCAACGCGCTGATCCCGATGCGCGTGCGCAGCATAAACACGCAAAAGATTCTCGGAGCCACACAATCGTCGCTGCGCCTGTATCTGACAGCAGAGGCTGCCGGAATCGCTTTTACGGCATTCATAATTGCCGTCGGTGGGTTGTTGCTGCTGTCGCACACGGAGATGAACCAACTGACCGTGGCTGGAATAAATCCTTTCGGCAACCTGCACGTGCTTGGTCTTTCTGCCGCGGCGGCGATTGTGGTAGGTGTTCTTGCCGGGCTGGCTCCCGCTTGGCGGATCACGTCGTTTGCCCCTGCCGTGGCGCTTAAAGGCAACTTCGGATTGTCGCCAAGAGGCAAGGCTATGCGCACGGCGATGATAGGGCTGCAGTTCTTCATCTCGGCTTCGCTGATTGTCAGTGCCCTGCTTATGCAACGGCAACGCGACTACCTTGTGAACTCCGCCGACTACGGATTTCTGAAGGATGAGCTGATAGTATGCGACATCACCCGCGCCGACATCTCCGAGCCGCAAACCGCCGTCGAGGCTTTGAAACGTCTGCCGATGGTGGCTGATGCTTCGCTGTCGTGGAGTGTGGCTGGGCGCAAAGACAACTCCCAGGGATGGGTGTTCCACAGCGCCGACGGTGATGAGGTGGCGCCACGCACCCTGTTTGCCACCGCCGGCTATTGCAACACAATGGGCATAAAAATCGTCGACGGACGCGACTTCTGCGCCTCCGACACAAATGCCATAATCCTCAACAAGCTGGCACGCGACAAATACAGCAGCTCTGTCGATGTTGGCAAATGCCTTGTGTTCGGCGACACGCAGTTTCCAATCGTGGGCATCTGCGACAATGCGAAGTTCTCGTCGCTGCACAGCAAGACGGAGCCTGTAATGATTGTGTTGAGTAAGGACTTTAATTGCGACAACCTGACTGTGCGTGTCAAGAAAGGCGCAAACATGTTTGACGCTGCCTCCAAAATTCGCACGGAATTGACGAAGTTCAACGCTGAATACCCTTTCGAGATGCAGTTCTACAACAAGATTCTCGACGACACCTACAAAAACGAGATGCGCCTCACCAATCAGATTTCGGTTTCTCGCTGCTTGCCATTGCCATCAGCATTATGGGTGTGTTCGGGCTGGTGGTGTTCGACAGCGAGTATCGCCGACGAGAGATTGCCGTGCGCAAAGTGTTCGGCTCGTCGACTGCCGATGTTGTGGCAATGTTCAATCTGAAATACTTAAAGATTCTGGCTGTCAGCTTCATTCCTGCAGTGCCTCTGTCATATTGGTTCGTGAACCGATGGCTTGAGGAGTTTGCATATAGAATCAACATCGGCTGGATGGTGTATGCCGCCACGTTCATTGCCCTTGCCGCACTGACTGCCGCCACTGTCACCTATCAATGCTGGCGCACCGCAAGGACTAATCCTGTCGACAGCCTGCACGCTGAATAGCTTCCTGAAAATATAAGTTTCCTTAATCCCGGCAGAAAGGCAATTGACTCTTGCCGTTTTTGCCGGGATTTTTCTTATCTTCGCAACACAATGAAAAAGCAAGGCAAAATACTTGTTGTCGACGACAACCGCAACATTCTGTCATCGTTGCGGCTGCTGCTCGACGATGTCTTTGAGGAAGTGATGACGCTGCCGTCGCCAAAAACTATGCTGAATGTCTTGGCGCACGGCGTCGACGCCGTGCTGCTCGACATGAATTTCGTGGCTGGAATCAACAATGGCAACGAGGGTCTGTACTGGCTTCACAAAATCAACGACAAGTTTCCGGATGTGCCTGTTGTGCTGTTTACGGCTTACGCCGATGTGGAGTTGGCGGTGCAGGCGATGAAGGACGGTGCTTTTGATTTCGTGGAAAAGCCGTGGGACAATACCCGCCTGATCGGCACGCTTATGCGCGCGGTTAAATCGCGGCTGGAATCCGCTCCCGCCAATCCAGCACCGACGGAGATGGTCTGGGGACAATCGGAAGCAATGCTGCGACTGAAGACTTTGGTGGAGAAGGTGGCACGCACCGACGCCAATGTGCTGATTACTGGCGAAAACGGTACGGGGAAGGATGTGCTCGCCCATGAGCTTCACCGCCTGTCTGCCCGCGTGGCGAAACCGATGGTGTGTGTCGACATGGGAGCCATTACCGACACGCTGTTTGAAAGCGAGCTGTTTGGCCATGTCAAAGGTGCGTTCACCGACGCCAGGACTGACCGCAAGGGTCTGATTGAGGAGGCCGACGGTGGCACGTTGTTTCTCGACGAGATAGGCAACCTGCCGTTGCACCAGCAGGCAAAACTGCTGACCGTGGTGCAACGACGCTATGTGCAGCGCGTTGGCAGCAACACGCCTACGACCGTCGACATTCGCCTTGTGTGCGCCACCAACAAGAACCTTCAAAAGATGGTTGCCGACGGCTCTTTCCGGGAGGATTTGCTCTACCGCATAAACACCATACAGCTTGAACTGCCACCGCTGCGCAATCGCCGTGACGACATTCCGCTGCTCGCCGACAGCTTTCTTAAATGCTATGCAAAACGCTACGGCAAGGATATATGCCGCTTCTCGACGGAGGCTATGGAGGCATTGAAGAGAAATGCCTGGCCCGGCAACATCAGGCAGCTGCGCCACGCCGTGGAGAAGGCGGTGATAATCACCGACAATGCGGTTATCGGCTCTGCCGACCTGCAGCTGCCGGTGGCTGACGCGACTTCGGCTGAGCCGGAGATTACGATTGAGGCGATGGAACGGAAGATGATATGCGACGCCATTGCGCGCTGCGGCGGCAACCTGTCGCTTGTGGCGACAAGACTCGGCATCAGCCGCCAAACTCTCTACAACAAGATGAAACGCTACGAAATTGAGCCGTGACAATGACCTGGATTCTAAAACATATTGTCTTCGTAGCCGTAATTGCCGTTGCTCTGCTTTTCTCTGCCGGCGCTTCGCCGACGGTTATAGCTGCCGCAATGGCTGCCGTGGCTGCAGCCGCTGCAATCGGAATAGCGGCTGTCAGACATGAGCGGCAAAAATACGCTACGCTGCTCGAAGCCATACGCAACAACGATTTCACAATGCGCTTCCAGAAAGGCGACAAGGAAATCAACGCTCTGCTCGACTCGCTGACTGAGATTATAAAGCAATCTAAGTCGGGCGCCGAGCAGCGCGAACGCTACTACAAGGCAATCATCGACCGTGTCAATGCGGGAATCATTGCAATCGACAGCAATGGCAACGTGCGCATCTGCAACGACATTGCGCTCAAAATGCTCGGAATGAAATATGCCGCCAACACTGCCGCTATAAACCGCACTTTGCCGGGTTTCGACAATATAACAGCCGATTCTCCTGTCGCGGGAACTACAATCGTCGGCCTTGGCAAAGATAAGAATTTGTCGGTAAGCGTGTCAGGATTCGTTCACGACGGCAACACGACGACGGTGTGCGTGCTGACCGACATCCACAATGCGCTGAGCCGCAAGGAGGTTGATGCGTGGATCAACCTTACAAGGGTGCTTACACACGAGATTATGAACAGCATCGCTCCAATCAATGCTCTGAGCGACAGCCTGCTGCCGACGGCATCCGGCTCAATGAAAGAAAAAATCGAGGTAATCCGCGACACTTCGGCGTCGCTGATGGCATTCACCGAGACTTTCCGCAAATTCTCTGCCATCCCAAAGCCGCAACGGCAATTGGTCTACGTTGCGGATCTCATATCCGAGGCTACGACTCTGCTCAGCGAGTCAATAGCGAATGCTTCGGTAAAAATACATACGGAAAATGACTTGATTGTCAATGCCGACCGCACGCTGATGGTCCGCGCGCTTGTAAACATTCTCCACAATGCGGTTGACGCCGGAGCTACAAAAATCGACATCTGTTCTCGCTCGTGCAGCGACGACTCGGTGGTTATCGACATCTCCGACAATGGCTCTCCGATTCCTGAAGAATGCCGCGACCGCATCTTCGTGCCGTTCTTCACCACGAAGCAAAACGGATCGGGCATCGGACTTGCCGTGGCTCGGCGTGTGCTGTCGCTCCACGACGGAGGCATTTCTCTCATTCAGCCCACCGACGCTCCATACACCAAGACGTTCCGAATGTCGCTCCTATAATTTCCCTTTGCTGGGAAAAAACTCTGTATTTCGGGTTGTCATTGAAGTAAGATTGTTTATTGTTGTTTGCCAATGATGATGTAACTTTGCATCGTGGTAAATCAATAAAAACAACTATAAAATGTATCTCGAAACATCAATTCTCCTGCCGACGTGAAGAAGCTGTCTGTCGGCGAACTGACTTCTCTATGTGCTGAGATGCGCGAGGCGCTGATTCAGAAACTCAGCGTGCATGGCGGGCACGTGGGCCCTAACCTCGGCATGGTGGAGGCCACGGTGGCTATGCATTATGTGATGAACTCGCCGGTGGACAAATTCGTGTTCGACGTGTCTCACCAAAGCTACGCTCACAAGATGCTCACCGGACGCAAAGAGGCATTTACAAACCCGGATTGCTACGACGAGGTGTCGGGCTACACAGAGCCTTCTGAAAGCGAGCACGACCATTTTGTTATCGGACACACATCGACTTCTGTAAGCCTTGCTTCGGGACTGGCGAAGGCGCGCGACCTGCGCGGCGAGCGGTTTAATGTGGTGGCGGTGATCGGCGACGGCTCGCTAAGCGGCGGTGAGGCGTTTGAGGGTCTTGACGTGGCTGCCGAGCTTGGCTCAAATATGATTGTGGTGGTCAACGACAACCAGATGTCGATTGCCGAAAACCACGGCGGACTTTACCGCAACCTGCAACTGCTGCGCGAAACCAACGGTGAGGCGCCTTGCAACTTCTTCAAGGCTATGGGCTTCGACTATCTCTATGTGGCTGACGGCAACGACATCGAGGCGATGATCGAGGCTTTCCGTCGTGTGCGCGACATCGACCATCCCATCGTGCTCCACATAAACACGCTTAAAGGCAAAGGTTATCGGTTTGCCGAGTGTCAGAAGGAACGTTTCCATTGGAGCATGCCGTTCGACATCCCTACCGGAGAACTGAAAAAGCCGGCTGGCGACAAGGGCTATGACACGCTGACTGCGGAGCATCTGCTGTCGCTGATGAAGGCAGACCGGACGGTGGTGGGCATAACGGCCGGCACTCCGGCGGTGTTCGGTTTCACTAAGGACCGGCGCGAGCGCGCTGGAAAGCAGTTTATCGACATGGGAATCGCGGAGGAGCAGGCTGTGGCTATGGCTTCGGCGCTTGCAAAAGGCGGGGCGAAACCGGTGTTCGGGGTCTACAGCACGTTCATTCAGCGTGCCTACGACCAGTTGTCGCAGGATCTCTGCATCAACAATAATCCTGCCACGATTCTCGTGTTTTGGGGCAGCCTCGGCGCGATGAACGACGTGACACACCTCTGCCTGTTCGACATCCCGCTGATTTCAAACATCCCGAATATGGTCTACCTTGCGCCTACATGCCGCGAGGAATATCTGGCAATGCTCGACTGGAGCATCCAGCAGACTGAGCATCCGGTGGCTATACGTGTGCCTGCCACTGGCGTGGCTGGGTCGCGCAGCGTTGACTTCCCTACCGACTATGAGCCGGAGATGAACCGTTTTGAGATGGCTCACTGCGGCAGCGGTGTGGCAATCATCGGTGTGGGCAATTTCTTTGCTCTTGCCGAGACTGTGGCTGAACAGCTGAAGCAAAGCGGCATCGATGCGACTGTTGTCAACCCTCGATTCCTCACAGGTCTCGACACGGAGCGTCTTGAAGGTCTCCGCGACAACCACAGCCTGGTGGTGACGCTTGAAGACGGTGCGCTCGACGGTGGATACGGGGAAAAGATAGCCCGCTATTATGGCGAGTCGGAGATGCGCGTGATGTGCCGCGGCGTTCGCAAAGAGTTCATCGACCGATACAACGTCGGCGAGGAGTATGCGGCAAACCGTCTGACTCCTGACCAAATCACCGCCGACATCCTTGAAATTCTGAATTGACAATCATCATCTAATCTCAATTGGTCTTTGCCAGGCAAAGACAAAAAACATCCCGATTGCAGCCGCAACCGGGATGTTTCTATTTATGGGGGAAATGACTGTTATTTCACAATCACCTTTACACCGTTTACGATGTAGACACCGCGCTGCAAGCCCTCGATGCGGGTCTTGCCTGCCACGTCGGCACGGCGCACGAGTGAGCCGGCGGCGTTGTAGACGCGTACGGTGGCTTCTGACGCACTCTCAACAACCACTGCACCAACTGTGCCATAGACACGGAGTCCGTCGGCTGTGAGCATTCCTACGCCTGAGTTGTCTTTTGCCATCTCAATCGGAGTGCCGGTCATGTCGCCCTCTGTGAGGTCGATAGTGTCGAATGTGAAGTCTTCATAGCCTTCTGCTTTGACAACGAGGCTGAAGACTGCCTGATCCTTAACCTTGATTTCGAAGCTGCCGTCTGCACCGGTTGTTGCCTCGGCAACCTTGTCTTCACCCTTGTAGAGTGCCACTGACGCGCCGGCGATTGCTGCATGCGACTCGGCGTCGGTAACTGTTCCGCTGAATGTGCGTACCGTCTGCTGCATTTCAACCGCTGTGCCGACCATGTCGCCATCAAACTGAGTGCCTTCATAAGAAACCATGTCGTAGCCCGTTGCCTTGAACAGGATGTCGTATGTGCCAAGCTGCTTGAACTTGATGTCGAACGCTCCGTTTTCGTCGGTTGTGCCGGTCATCACGTCAGCGCCGCTCTCAGGATTGCTTACATAAATTTCAACGCCTGCGATAGGAGCGTGGGTCTCAGCGTCGGTCACAACACCGCTGAACGTGTAAGTCTTGGTCAGCGTGATAGCCAGACCGCTGACATCGCCGTCGGCGAGTGAGATGGTTTCAGGATGAGTATAAGCGTCGTAAGACGGATGGCTTACTGTCAATGTATACTCCTTGTCGTATTTGATGACATTCATCGAGAATGCTCCCTCGGCGTCGGTCTCGCTGTAGTATTCCACGCCGTCAGCGCTTGCAAGAATGATATATGCGCTTGCCACAGCCTCGCCCTTCTCGTTCTTAACCGCACCGCTCAGCGTCTTGTACGGGCTGACAACGAAGTGAGCCACAGGAAGGCTGATATTTGACTTCCGCGACGAATCGGTCAATTCGCTGTCGGAGGCTGCCTGCTGAGCCTGTCCGCTTACGTTCTTGTCCACTTCAAATTTAGCGCTCACCCAATCGGTTGCCGTAGCGTCAAGATACAGACGCACATCGCCGCCATCGTAAACAAAGCCGTCGGGGAATGTGAGTTCAACAATAGGTTCCATTGCTGTATCTTCGATGGTTTTGTTCATATCTATAATCTGGTCGGTTGCAACCTGTGTCAAACCGTCGACACCGAAGCCCTGAAGCGCGGTGCCTTCAGCCACGTTGCCTACCCATGCGTTGAGCGTAATCTTAAAGTCCTTGGCATAATGAGAGCCATAGAAACGGATTGCGTCCAGCTTTGTGCCTGCCGGCAAGTTGATGAGCGACTTAGGATAGATGATTTCTGTCCTTGAATTTTTATTAAATGGAGTTATCGCTCCTGCCCTGTCGGTGCTGTTGGCTTCTCCTACAATTACTTCAGCATCCGCCTTCTCTTCTGCAATTGTCACATTGACGGCTTCCGTCTGTACGTAACCGCTGGCGTAAGTGAATTTTGCGTACACGCTCACTGTGCCTGCCTCGCGAGGCATATATGAGAACGTGAATTCCTGTTCGGCGTTTGCCAATTGCCACAGCCTCTGCCCCTGCCAAGATTCCATCATTGACAAACAAATGGGCGGTGTATGAGCCTGCCTCTTTGGCAATTCCATTGAGCAGCTTGACAGTGGCGGTATAGGCTGTGTTGACCTCACCGGTTTCCGGGATGTTGAACGATAATATTTTGAAGCCTTCGGCACTTTCAAGTGCCACATCCTTGACAATCGACTCTCCGTTGAAAGCCACAGTCTCTGTCTTTTCAAAGTAGCCGTCCTTGGTGACGGTCATTGTATACTCCAAATTGTCTTGATAAACAGGGAATGTGTATTTTCCATCCGCGTCGGTTGTTCCCGAATATTCAACAATGCCCGAAGCAATCTTCACTTCCGCGTCGGCAACTGGAGCGCCGTTGGCTGTAACCGTTCCGCTAAGGGAGGTTGCTTCCTTGTCGATATGCAGATAGACCACTGGAAGATCTGCCGTTCTGTATTCGTCTTCTTCATCCAACGGGCTGTCGCTGCTGCGGTAGATTGCCATATTCTTCCTGTTTCCGTCTACTTCAAAGTTTGTGGCGATATATGTCGTACTGCGTGACTGCACTATAATGCGCAGGTTGCCGCCGGTGTAGACAAATGGTGTCGATGAGAAATCAAGGTCGAATATCGGCATATGGTTTTTGCTGTCACCGATTGAGCCGAGAACAATGTTAGGATTGCTGTACACCTTTGTCATTCCCTCGGTTGAGTGAGGTGCGGAGGCATCGGGTGCACCGTCGGTGGTGTTCTCCATCCACACTTCAAGCGACAACGGCAATTCTTTTGCCGATTTGTAGCCCTTGAACGTAAGCCCCTTGATGGCTGTGCCATCTGCCAATCCAATCACATCCTGCGTGTAGATAATCTCAGAGTCTGAGTTTTTGTAGTTCAATCGTGCCGGCACATAGGTACCGGTTGTAGTCACTGTGCCCACCTGCTTGCTTCCGCTCGGTATTTCCTGAGCCACGACAAGGCTGGCGGATACCTCTGCGGTCGCTGTGCCTTCAACGGCAATCTTTGTGGCGAATGTGCCTGCCTCGCGAAGCGGTACGTTGAACGATACCGATGTGGATGCGCCTGAAGCCAACGCCGGCAGTGCCTGCGTCTGCATCGCTGTCTCTCCGAAATAAAGTTTGGCTGTGAGCTCGCCTTCGGCTATGTCGGCTGTACCGACATTGGCGATTGTGGCTGATGCGGTGTAGGCGTGGTTGACAACGCCTTCCTCAGGCATCACAACGCTGCTGACAAGCAACTCGTGCTCGGGAATGGCAAGCACAGTGCCGCCGACGATTGAGCCTATACGGGAATAACCCGCCTCGAATGCCACATACCAGTCTCCTGCAGGGATGGCTGGCGTGAACGATTTATACTTGAACACGTCGATATACGAATACGATGAGCCGTATTTGTCTGCCGAGAATTTGTTTGCTTCATCGCTGGCATCTTCGCTGATGGACTGCGCCAACGTCCAGTTGACACGGTCGGCAGAATAGTATACGTTCAATTTGGAACTGCTGCCACGCTTAGCCGCAGTGAATGTCAAAGACTCTCCTTCTCCAAGACGAATCTTTGGAAGTACAAACTTGGTCATCGGAGTGACGCTGCTGTTGACGGCGCTGTAGTTGCCGTCTCCGTTGGTGTATTTGTCAACTGTCCACGAATTACCTTCTACGTAAGTGCCTGCCGGGAATTTACCGTCGGCAAACGTAACATAAAGTTTCGACGGGTCGACAATCGTACCGCTGACCGGCAGCGTGATTGCCGTGCCTTGTCCGTCGGCTGGAGTGACCACAATATCACCGCTGCGGCTGCCCAAAACCGAGGCGTCCATCGTTACGGTCAGCAACAATTTCGTGAGCCCTCACTACAAACGGTGTAGTAAGCGTCTCTGCCACATCTTCATCCATGATCGAATAGGTAAAGCCTTCCGGCACGGTGATGCTGTTGATGGTAAGAGGCGCGGCACCTTTGGTGTTGCGGATGTTGTATTCTTTATCCACGCTGGACTGGCTGATGCCGAAATCCTGCAGCGTGCCGTTGCTGATGACGTCGAAACTTGTCGTTGTCACCGAGAAGTCAGGCTTATAGGCATAAATATCCACCCAGCCGCCGTAGCTGCTCGACCCCGTGATGTTTTCCCTTACGTCGAAACGTGAACGTACGCTTTCTGTCACAGGGATGACGGCGTTGAGCTCGATAAAGTCTGACGTTTCGCCTGGCTGAAGAGCCACCGCTATAGGCTGCGTATATACTTCCGTATCGGCTGCACTGCCGGTATTCTTACGCATGATGCTCAACGAGTAGTTTTCATCACCTGGATTAAACGCAATATCGCCGTTGTTTTTAACCTTTACATTCATCTTCAGCGTAATATTGCCGTCGGCATCGGCATCGGCGGTCGCGCCCGACAACAATTTGACCAAAGACACCTGCAATTCCTTGCGCAACTCGATGACGGCACTCGCTGCCGCAAACTCATCGATACTCACGTCGTCGCCACAAATGCCGATACGCGTGTCGGCGGCGACACCAGGAATATCCACCTTGGTCCATTCCGTCTCGCTCAATTCCGGCACCGTAACGTCATACTTTGAGCCCTTGGAATATTTCTTTGTCGACGCATTGTAAGAACAAGTGTAGAACGTTATCGTACCGCTCGACTTGTTCTTTCACATAGATGCTCGCATCGCCGGTAATCGGTGGCGTGACAAGCATATCGGCGACTGTTCCTTGATCCCAGGATCCGTCACCAATGGTTTGTGACCCAATGTACAGATAGGCGCCGTTGTCGCCATATCCGCCTGACTCCTTAAGTTGGTAATCGACATAATAGAAGTCGCCATAACCGTCATAGCCTTCCACTACATGACCCCAACCTGCTGGCGCAAAATCGGTCGACGATGTAGAAAGCCCCTCAAAATTGTAAGTGTAGGGACTCACAACATCCGCCCGTGCCATGGAAAAGCCCATAGACAACGCCAACATTGTGAATAATAATGTAAACTTTCTCATAAAAATATATTTGATTTAGTGTTTTGTCCTTTTATTTTCATTGCAAATATATACAATTTAACAGCAAAACACTAATTTTTCCGACATTTTTTCATAAAAACATTCAATTGAAAGATAAATCATAGAAAAAATAACGGAAAGCCATAACTTCAAAACAATCCCCACAAGAATAATTCTGCATAAAAACCTCCTGCCAACCATCGACATCCCCCATTGATAAAACCATTCCCATTTCCCTTTGGTATGCGCCAACGGCGCAGTGCATCGCAAAAAAAACCGCCATCCATCGGCATGCGCCAACGTGCGGTGCATCGCAAAAACCGCCGAAGTGCGGTTTAATATGTTAGCACGGGGTTGGCTTGCCTACCCCGTGACACCGGCGGCACACGCAACTACCGCCGAAGAACGGTTGTAGAAATGCCATCGCCACATCGGCATCGTCGCGGAGCGACGGCACTTTTCCGTAACCCGGTACACGGAGCGAAGCGGATGCGTGCCGGGATTCTGCGCATCCTTCCCATCTCGCGTGCCGGAGGTACGCCACTACCTATGGCGGGACGGCTGACTCAACTTGCTAAAATATTTCCCTTGATTTATACAACCGCTCTTCGGCGGTAGATTAATTCTCTCGGCTCTGCCCCCAGGTAGGCAAGCCAACCTGGGGCTATGATTATACAACCGTCCTTCGGCGGTTGCCTTCGCCATCGGATTGCCATCCCCCATTGATAAAACCACCATCCATCGGTATGCGACAACGTGCGGTGCATCAAAAAAACCATTCTCCATTGGTATGCGACAACGGCGCGGTGCATCGCAAAAACCGCCGAAGTGCGGTTTAATCTATAAAATCCCTTAAATTGGCGTAATATTATGGCATCGGGGCGATTTTTTCGCCTCGATGCTTGATTTTCAAGCAAAAAAGTTTGGCAGAATCAAAACAATGTTGTATCTTTGTATTACGTCTTAGCGTAATATAAAAGAGTATGGCACATCCTGATTGGGCAGTAAAATTCCGTCGCCCCGGAACTGAACTTCGTCGTGTAAACGATTCGCTCTACAAGTTGTATGAGTGTTCAAGCGTGTATGACAAGGAGAAAAAGCGCGCCCGCAAGATTACAGGCAAATATCTTGGCTCTATAACTGAGGATGGAGGCTTTAAGGAGTCGCGCAAGCGAATAATGGAACGTGAGATTGCGGAACTTAAAGGAGGGAAGTCGACTGTGATTGCTGAGCCAAAAATAGGAGAAGTAAAGGAATTCGGTCTCTCAGACTACATTCTGACGGAGCAGAGCGACTGTATTGACCGACTAAAGCAAGTGTTCCATGAGGATTGGTCACGGATTATTGCGTTGGTGTACTGCAGGTTGCGTTTTTCAGTCGCCGATGCGTCGCGTTGCAGGAGACTTTGCCGATAGTTATCTGTCGCACAAGATTGGCAATAGGGGCTTGTCGGCCAATGCGCTATCGGGATTTCTTCGTGATTTGGGCACAAAGCGTGATAAAAATAACTGAGTATATGCGCAGCTATATTGATCCTTTGGATAATATCATCTTTGACGGCACCGATCAGCTCTCGGCATCACGTTGCATGGATTATCCGCAACTGACAAAAACAAAACGCGGCACGTTCGACACTGCGGTAAATATAATGTGGATTTTCAACTGCGCCAAGCATCTGCCCGTATATTATCGTTTGATGCCAGGCAGCATAAAGGATGTCAGCGCATTTAAGGTGTGCCTCGCCGATTCGGGCATACGCGATGGTGTTGCCATTATCGATAAAGGATTTCAATCGGCTTCAAACATAGCGCAACTTGACAAATTGGGGATAAAGTTCACTATGGCGCTAAAGCGCTCTACCAAAGGTCTGGATTATAACATATTCGCCTCGCGGACCAACGACGGAGCTGATGTAGCATTCCTCTATCACAAAAAGCCGATATGGTGGAAGCGCTTTGAGATTGATGGTCATGAAGTGTTTCTCTACCTTGACGAGGCACACCGCAGCGATGAGTCGGAAGACTACATGCGACGCGTTTTCGACCCCGAAATGGAAGAGTACACAATGGACGGATACAAGGTGAAGTCACTGCAGTTCGGCACATTAGCTCTAATGTCTACATCGGGGAAAGATGCCGAACATGTTTACCTCGACTATAAGACTCGTGGCGATGTAGAGCAGGCTATTGATGCATTTAAAAATGTCATCGAGGCCGACCATTCTTATATGCAAGACGAAAAATCGCTTGAGGCATGGACTTTCATCTGCATGATTGCATTGCAGTGGTACTACGACTTGAGCGAACGTCTCAAAAAAGCGGAACTAAGCAATCGTTATGCCCCGATGGACATGGTACGTAGCCTGAGCCGCGTGCGCACCGTCAGGGTTGAGCGTAAATGGATTCCGGCTGAGGTAATGAAGAAAGACCGGCAACTTGTCGAAGCCGCCGGCCTTGATATTACGCCCGAACAAGGGATTTTATAGTTTAATATGTTAGCACGGGGTTGGCTCGCCTACCCCGTGACACCGGCGGCGCACGCAACTACCGCCGAAGAGCGGTTGTAGAGAGGTTCGCGTATGGTTACAAAGAAAGCGCCCCTCGGATTGCTCCAAGGGGCGCTTCGTAAGGGGGCGGCTACCTACTCTCCCGGGTTACCAGTACCATCGGCGTGGCGGGGCTTAACTTCCCTGTTCGGAATGGGGAGGGGTGGAACCCCCGCGCTATGACCGCCTTACTTTTTCTTTATACGTCTCCGGGACTCTTGCGCCGCCTCCGCGGCGTCCCTCGGACGTTGTGCTTAAAAATCATTGATCGGAAGCAAACTCACTGTCGAGTCTGTATTTTTTTGTCCCCGCCCGACTCCCCTTGCGGGAAGCCGGCGGTTCTGAAGCTTTCGGGCAATTAGTACTGCTCGGCTTTGCCATCACTGACTTTACACCTGCAGCCTATCGACGTCGTCGTCTTCGACGGCCCTGTATGGAGATCTTATCTTGAGGTTGGCTTCGTGCTTAGATGCTTTCAGCACTTATCCGTCCCCGACGCGGCTACCCGGCCGTGCACCTGGCGGTACAACCGGCTCACCGGAGGTCGGTCCAACACGGTCCTCTCGTACTAGTGTCGGATCCCCGCAAATCTCCCGCGCCCACAACAGATAGAGACCGAACTGTCTCACGACGTTCTGAACCCAGCTCGCGTGCCACTTTAATAGGCGAACAGCCTAACCCTTGGGACCTTCTCCAGCCCCGGGATGTGACGAGCCGACATCGAGGTGCCAAACCACTCCGTCGATATGAGCTCTTGGGAGGGATCAGCCTGTTATCCCCGGAGTACCTTTTATCCTTTGAGCGACGGCCCTTCCATGCGGTACCGCCGGATCACTATGCTCTAGTTTCCTACCTGTTCGGATTGTCGTCCTCTCAGTCAAGCGCCCTTATGCCATTACACTCTGCGACCGGTTACCAATCGGTCTGAGGGCACCTTTAGAAGCCTCCGTTACTCTTTTGGAGGCGACCACCCCAGTCAAACTACCCACCAAGCAGTGTCCTCGCTTTCCGCGAGTTAGAGACCAGATGCGCAAAGGTCCGTATTTCAACGTCGACTCCGCGAGGGCTGGCGCCCCCGCCTCGCTGTCTCCGGACTATCCTACACATCACGCACCCGGTCCCAATGCTAAGCTGCAGTAAAGGTTCACGGGGTCTTTTCGTCCCGTTGCGGGTAATCGGCATCTTCACCGATACTACAATTTCACCGAGCTCACCGTTGAGACAGTGTCCAGATCATTACACCATTCGTGCAGGTCGGAACTTACCCGACAAGGAATTTCGCTACCTTAGGACCGTTATAGTTACGGCCGCCGTTTACCGGGGCTTCAATTCAAAGCTTCTCTTGCGATGACTTCTCCTCTTAACCTTCCGGCACCGGGCAGGTGTCAGGCTGTATACTTCATCTTTAAATTTCGCACAGCCCTGTGTTTTTGTTAAACAGTTGCCTGGACCTATTCTCTGCGCCCACATCGCTGTGGGACCCCTTATCCCGAAGTTACGAGGTCAATTTGCCTAGTTCCTTAACGGTGAATCTCTCGAGCGCCTTAGTATATTCTACCCGACCACGTGTGTCCGTTTCGGTACGGGTGTCGCCGACATATGTTTAGCGGTTTTTTTCTTGGGAGTCTGCTTACCCGCGCTGTCTGCTTGCCCGAAGGCTCGCAGTACTGTCAAGTTCAGCTCGAAGACCGGATTTGCCTGGCCTCCGAATACCTACACTCTTCAACGGACTATTCCGTCAGTCCGCGGCGGTGTCACTCCTCCGTCCCCGCTTCACTCCCGGCGACAGTAACGGAATCTTTACCGTTTTCTTCCATCGGGTCCGCCTCGCGGCTGCCCCTTAGGTCCCGACTTACCCTGATCCGATTAGCGTTGATCAGGAAAACCTTGGTCTTTCGGCGTGGAGGTTTCTCGCCTCCATTATCGTTACTTATACCGACATTTGCTTTTTCCGTACGCTCCAGCCGGCATCGCCACCGACCTTCGACGCTGTACGGAATGCTCCCCTACCAATCACGCCCTAAGCGTGATTCCATGGCTTCGGTACCGGACTTATGCCCGATTATTATCCACGCGGGATCACTCGACTAGTGAGCTGTTACGCACTCTTTAAATGAATGGCTGCTTCCAAGCCAACATCCTAGCTGTCTATGCAATCCCACCTCGTTATTGTCTTCAACTTAGCCCGGATTTCGGGACCTTAGCCGATGGTCTGAGTTGTTCCTCTCTCGGACGCGGACCTTAGCACCCGCGCCCTTACTCCCGGATATGTCTGACGGCATTCGGAGTTTGTCAGGACTTGATAGGCGGTGAAGCCCTCGCATCCTATCAGTCGCTCTACCTCCGTCAGATTCTCTCCGAGGCTGCACCTAAATACATTTCGGGGAGTACGAGCTATCTCCAAGTTTGATTGGCCTTTCACTCCTACCCTCAGGTCATCCGAAAGCTTTTCAACGCTTACCGGTTCGGTCCTCCAGACAGTTTTACCTGTCCTTCAACCTGCCCAAGGGTAGATCACTTGGTTTCGCGTCCACCTCCGCTGACTCCGACGCCCTCTTCGGACTCGCTTTCGCTTCGGCTCCGGACATCCTTGTCCTTAACCTTGCCAACGACGGTGACTCGTAGGTTCATTATGCAAAAGGCACGCCGTCACGGCACTAAGCCGCTCCGACCGCTTGTAGGCATATGGTTTCAGGGTCTGTTGCACTCCTCTGTTCGAGGTTCTTTTCACCTTTCCCTCACGGTACTGGTTCGCTATCGGTCTCTCGTTAGTATTTAGCCTTACGGGATGGTCCCCGCTAATTCGCCCGGAATTCCTCGTGCTCCGGGTTACTCAGGTGCCGGCTGGAATCGCCGAACGCTTTCGCCTACGGGGCTGTCACCCGCTGTGGCCCGACTTTCCAGTCGGTTCGGCTAGCATTCGGTTCTTCGTGGCGCCGGTCCTATAACCCCGCACGGCGCATTGCTACGCCTGCGGTTTGGGCTCTTCCGCGTTCGCTCGCCACTACTTGCGGAATCATTGTTATTTTCTCTTCCTATGGGTACTTAGATGTTTCAGTTCCCCACGTTCGCCCACGCGTTCGCGTGTGTCGAGGTCGAGCCTCGACGGGTTGCCCCATTCGGACATCTCCGGATCTCGGTGTATTTGCCACTCCCCGGAGCTTTTCGCAGCTTATCACGTCCTTCTTCGCCTTCGAGAGCCTAGGCATCCTCCATATGCCCTTCTTTGCTTTCTTTTTATCTTTTTCGCTCTTCGAGTTTTTCACTCTTATGAGTTGTTTGCTCGTTCTGTTTCGTTTGCTTCCAATACGTCAATGATCTTTTGTGTGGAGAATAACGGATTCGAACCGTTGACCCCCTGCTTGCAAAGCAGGTGCTCTAGCCAGCTGAGCTAATCCCCCATGTTTTGACCGAGGTCAAAACTATAAGGTTGCGATAAATCGACTTCTATTTAGATGAATTCCGAGGGCCGAAACCCCTCGTCCTTGTCGCAGACGCCCTTGCGGGACATCCTCCGCTGCCGTCTTTCAAGGCCGTCAGCTCCAGAAAGGAGGTGTTCCAGCCGCACCTTCCGGTACGGCTACCTTGTTACGACTTAGCCCCAGTCACCAGTCTTACCCTTGACCGCTCCTTGCGGTTACGGCCTTCAGGCACTCCCGGCTCCCATGGCTTGACGGGCGGTGTGTACAAGGCCCGGGAACGTATTCACCGCGCCATGGCTGATGCGCGATTACTAGCGAATCCAGCTTCATGGAGTCGAGTTGCAGACTCCAATCCGAACTGAGACGTGTTTTCGGGTTCCGCTCCCTGTCGCCAGGTGGCTTCCCTCTGTTCCACGCCATTGTAACACGTGTGTCGCCCCGGACGTAAGGGGCCGTGCTGATTTGACGTCATCCCCGCCTTCCTCGCGGCTTGCGCCGGCAGTCCGTCCAGAGTGCCCGACTCTACTCGCTGGCAACTGGACGCGGGGGTTGCGCTCGTTATGGCACTTAAGCCGACACCTCACGGCACGAGCTGACGACAACCATGCAGCACCTCGTCGGCCGCCATTGCTGGCCCATCCCTTTCAGGATGGTTCGCCCGACGTTTGAGCCCGGGTAAGGTTCCTCGCGTATCATCGAATTAAACCACATGTTCCTCCGCTTGTGCGGGCCCCCGTCAATTCCTTTGAGTTTCACCGTTGCCGGCGTACTCCCCAGGTGGAATACTTAACGCTTTCGCTTTACCACTCAGAGGTCGCCCTCCGAACAGTTAGTATTCATCGTTTACTGCGTGGACTACCAGGGTATCTAATCCTGTTCGATACCCACGCTTTCGAGCCTCAGCGTCAGTCGCGAGTTGGTATGCTGCCTTCGCAATCGGAGTTCTGCGTCATATCTATGCATTTCACCGCTACACAACGCATTCCGCATACCTCACTCGAACTCTAGCAAGACAGTTTCAACGGCAGGCCGGGGTTGAGCCCCGACATTTGACCGCTGACTTGCCTCGCAGCCTGCGCTCCCTTTAAACCCAATAAATCCGGATAACGCTCGCATCCTCCGTATTACCGCGGCTGCTGGCACGGAGTTAGCCGATGCTTATTCTTGCGGTACACTCATCCGGCGTCACGACGCCGCTTTGTTCCCGCACTAAAGAAGTTTACAAACCATAGATCCGTCTTCCTTCACGCGACTTGGCTGGTTCAGACTCTCGTCCATTGACCAATATTCCTCACTGCTGCCTCCCGTAGGAGTTTGGTCCGTGTCTCAGTACCAATGTGGGGGACCTTCCTCTCAGAACCCCTAGATATCGTGGGCTTGGTGGGCCGTTGCCCCGCCAACTACCTAATATCACGCATGCCCATCCTTCACCGATAATTCTTTCATCCTCCGGGGATGCCCCCGGAGGACGTATGCGGTATTAGTCGGAATTTCTCCCGGTTATCCCCCTGTGAAGGGCAGGTTGCATACGCGTTACTCACCCGTGCGCCGGTCGCCGACAGAAGTGTTGCCACTCCCTCGCTGCCCCTCGACTTGCATGTGTTAAGCCTGTCGCTAGCGTTCATCCTGAGCCAGGATCAAACTCTCCGTTGTTTATCTTGTTTTTTTTATTTTTCCCTGTCATTCCGACAGCCAGACCAACAACCTCGGATCGTCCCGGCATCTGCGCTATTCTTTCTCTTGACGGAGGGCTTCCGCCCTCTTCCTTCGTCTTGTCTCTTTATCGCATCATTTCAATGTTCTCTTTCGTTTTGCAGTCGGTTTGTTTCCCGATTGCGAGTGCAAAGGTAGAGCAAATTTTATTACCCACCAAATTTTTCGGACAAAAAATTATGTTATAAAACATCTTTTTTCGACACATTTTCACATATCACACTATAATACAATCAATTATGCCCTCAAAAAAATTTCACAAAAATGTGATTATTTTTTCTCTTTTTTCGGAGCAGCGTTTTCAAATCACTCATCGAGGCGGAAAACGATGCGCTGCACCCCGCCGGAAAAACGCGCCGAAGATATGCGAAAATGCCCAATCTGCGATGTGTTTTCCACGTGCGCTCCCACACACAGGCATTCATCGTAGTCGCCCACATGCACAATGCGCACCATAGCCGAGGCATCGTCGGGCAGTCTCGACAGGTCGAAACGGTCAGCCACATCCTCCTGACGCACCACTTCGGTTGTCACAGGAAGCCCCCGGCCTATGACGGCATTCACCGCATCCTCCACCCCGCGAAGCTGACTTTCGGATAGCGGCGTCGCCAGGCGGTAGTCGCATTTCGACTTCTTTCTCTCTATATGCGCACTGAACGAACGGCCACAGCCGAACATCCTCACCATTGTCCCGTTCAATATATGTTCCGCCGTGTGCATCGGCGGATATTCCTGTTTGTTATGCTGATTGAATTCCATCTTTTATATATAATGTGGCAAAGATAGCATAAGATGAGCGCAAAAACAAATACCACAAAAATACAAGTGAAGTTTTGGTGTCCTATATTTCAGACAAAACAATCCCGAATTTTTCAAAACAGAAATCGCGACATCAATTCGTTCTGTCACCTAAATTTATATTATCTTTGCAGAAGATAAGCAACATTCTGATGAACAAGACGTACAGACACGAAGACAAGCTGAAGGCTGTAACCTCTGTCCTTGCCAGCAAAACGTCGTTAGGCACGATGTGCCATCTCTGCCGGGGCGGCGAGTCCCTTCCGGCTCAATCCTCTATTCAAGAAATCATCGACCTCTGCCGCGCAGTCCTGTTTCCGGGGTTCTACGGCAACGACGATGTGAACATCTACAACCTTGAATACTTCATCGGAATCAACTGCGGACGCCTGCACAAAGTGCTGTCGGAACAGATTGCCGCCGGCATGGTTCTCGACAACGACTGCGACACGACCGACTATGCCGCACTTGAGCGCGACGCCGCCACGACGGCAGCACAGTTTATCGAGATGCTCCCGGAGATGCGCCGCGTGCTCCACACCGACGTCCACGCCACATATTGCGGCGACCCTGCCGCCGTCAGCACCGAGGAGGTGATATTCTGCTATCCCGGTCTGAAGGCCATCATCAACTACCGCATAGCCCACGCCCTGCTCACGCTCGGAGTGCCCATCATCCCGCGGATGATAAGCGAGATTGCGCACTCAGAAACGGGCATCGACATTCACCCCGGGGCAACCATCGGCGAGCATTTCTCGATTGACCACGGCACAGGAGTGGTGATTGGAGCCACCGCCATCATTGGCAACAACGTGAAACTCTACCAGGGAGTGACCCTCGGCGCCAAGAGTTTCGACTATGACGAGGACAACAACCCCATCAAAGGCATTCCACGCCACCCCATCATCGGAGACAATGTGGTCATCTACTCCAACACTTCTGTGCTGGGGCGCATACACATTGGCAACAATGCCATAATCGGCGGCAACATCTGGGTGACCGACGATGTCGCCGACAACGAGAAACTCACACAGGCGAAAGCCGACAACATTCTTAGATTAAAGCAAGACTAAACTATAATGAAAGAGCAAATGGAACTCGTAGCCAAGACTTTTCAGGGACTTGAGGATGTCCTGGCGGAAGAATTGCGCCAATTGGGCGCAGAAGATGTTACAACAGGCACACGCATGGTATCGTTTAAAGGCGACAAAGCCTTGATGTATCGTGCCAATTTCTGCTGCCGCACGGCATTGCGCATTCTTAAACCAATCCACACGTTCACCGCGTCAGACGCCGATGAGCTTTACCGTCAGGCAAAACTTTTCGACTGGGAACAACTGTTGTCGCCCGAAAGACTTTCGCCATCGACTCCACCGTCTACAGCGATGACTTCCGCCACTCGAAGTTTGTCACATACCGCGTGAAAGACGCCATCGCCGATTTCTTCACCGAGAAATACGGCAAGCGCCCGTCAATACGTCTGACAAACGCCGACATTCTGCTGAACGTGCATATCTACCAGGACAAGGTGACCCTGTCGCTCGACTCATCAGGAGAGTCGCTCCACAAACGCGGATACCGCGTGATGCAGACCGACGCGCCTATCAACGAGGTGCTCGCCGCCGGACTGATTCTGAAAACCGGCTGGCACGGACAGAGCAACTTCATCGACCCGATGTGCGGATCGGGCACATTCCTCATCGAGGCAGCCCTGATTGCCCGCAACATCAATCCAGGCGTGTTCCGCAGCGACTTCGCTTTCGAGCACTGGCCCGACTTCGACCAGGAGCTTTTCGACTCTATCTACAACGACGACTCCGCCGAGCGCGAGTTTGAATATAAAATCTACGGTTCCGACAATTCGCCGAAAGCCATCGCCATCGCCGAGCGCAACATCAAGAGCGCAAGCGTGGGCAAGGACATCGAGCTGAAGACAATGCCTATACAGGAATACACCGAGGCTCCCGAAAACGGCATTCTCATCACCAACCCGCCATACGGCGAACGCATCTCGGCCGACGACATGGACGCCCTCTACGCATCCATCGGCGAACGCCTGAAAAACGTGTTCCGTGGCTACCACGCATGGATTATCGGATACAAACCCGAATATTTCGACAAATCGGCTTGAAGCCTTCTGTGAAATTCCCCGTGCTCAACGGCGCTCTGGAATGCGAGTTCCGCGAATACGTGATTTTCGACGGCACGTATGCCGAGTTCCGCAAGCAGGGTCGCTCCATCCGCAACGAGGAATTCAAACGCCCGGAACGCCCCGTACGCCGCCGTCGCGACAACGACGAGCGCGACGAGCGTCAGGCACGCCGATGGAAAAACCAAGGCGGAAAATTCCGCGGAGACCGCGACTTCAAACGCGACGACGAGCAGTGGGAACGCGACCGCCGCGGTGTGCGCCGCCGCCGTGCGCAGAACGCCCTCGAGGAGCACTACCACAAACCCTACAACGAGCGTTTCCGCGACAGCAAACGCAGCAAAGACTCCGCTCGCTTTGAAGACGACAAGGTGCGCCGCGCTGTCAAATTCAAGAAACCACGTCTGTTTGACGATTCCGACTTCGAATCGGGCGATGTCGTGATGCGCCACCGCAACCGCAAGGACAATCAAGATTAACAACCAATCATAAAACATATACTGAATCATGGCTGAAAACAAAAAAGAAACCGTTCTGCTGCTTGGCTCCGGAGGTCGCGAGTCGGCTTTGGCATGGAAACTCAACCAAAGCCCACGCCTTGCGAAACTCTTCATCGCCCCCGGCAACGGCGGAACCGAACAATATGGTGAAAATGTGGCACTGTCGCCGCTCGACTTCGAAGCCGTAGGCAAATTTGCCATCGACAACGGTGTGACAATGGTTGTCGTGGGCAACGAAGACCCTTTGGTTGAAGGCATCTACGACTATTTCACTGACAACGAGACGCTGAAATCGGTGCCGGTCATAGGCCCGTCGAAAGGCGGTGCGCAGCTCGAAGGCAGCAAGGACTTTGCCAAAGGCTTCATGATGCGCCACAACATCCCTACGGCACGCTATCTCAGTGTCAGCGCCGGCAACATCGAGGAGGGCATCCAGTTTCTGCACTCGCTCGAGGCTCCCTACGTGCTTAAAGCCGACGGACTGGCTGCCGGCAAAGGTGTGCTGATTCTGCCGACTGTCGAAGAGGCGGAGGCATCGCTCCGCGAGATGCTCGGCGGTATGTTTGGCAAATCGTCGGCAACAGTGGTGATCGAGGAGTTTCTTTCAGGCATCGAATGCTCCGTGTTTGTGCTTACCGATGGCAATTCTTATAAGGTGTTGCCTGTGGCCAAGGACTACAAGCGCATCGGAGAGGGCGACACCGGACTCAACACCGGCGGTATGGGCGCAGTGTCGCCTGTCAGCTTCGCCGACGACGCATTTATGCAGAAAGTGACCGACCGCATCATCCTGCCCACCCTGAAAGGACTTAAAGAGGAAAACCTCACATATAAAGGATTCATCTTCCTCGGGCTCATCAACGTGAAGGGCGAGCCGATGGTGATTGAATACAACGTGCGCATGGGCGACCCGGAGACCGAAGCCGTGATGCTCCGCACCGACGGCGACCTGCTCGACCTGTTTGAAGGCGTAGCCACAGGCACTCTTGCCGACCGGCGTCTCGCCATAGACCCGCGCTATGCCGTGACGGTGATGATGGTATCTGCCGGATACCCCGGAGCATACGAGAAGGGAAAAGCAATCACAGGGCTTGACACCGTGACCGACAGCATCCTCTTCCACGCCGGGACGAAGCGCACCGACAACGGGGTTGTGACCAACGGCGGACGCGTGATTGCCGTAAGCTCCTACGGCACTACAAAAGCCGAAGCGTTGGCACAGTCGTTTGCATCAATTGAGAAAATCAATTTTGACGGCAAATATTTCCGCCACGACATCGGTTTCGACCTCGACTAAGAAAACCGTTTTTCAAAGGGAAGCCCGTATTTCTGTGGCTTCCCTTTGTTTCTTTAAAATCAAGTATATGAAAAAAACTATATCTTGCATTAGTCTTAATCCTGTCGGCAGCGGCATGCGCTTTCTCCGAAGTGACGGTCAGCCCCGACAATCCGCAAATCGTCTACAACGGGCGCATCTCTTGGCGGAATCCCAAATCGCCGGCATTTTCATATCCAGGCACAAGTGCCGAATTCCGTTTCTCGGGCTCATCGGTCACGATGCTTGCAAAGCCTGGCAGCGGATATTTCATGGTGGAACTTGACAACCTCGCTCCATTTAAAATCAATTTCTCCGAAAACGATTCGGTGGCGACTCTCGCCTCCAACCTTGACAACAACGAGCATCGCGTGCGTGTGACGTATGCCATCGAAGGCTATCAGAAACGCCCCGAATTCCGCGGCTTTTTGCTGTCGGACGGCGGAAAGATGCTGAACGCCCCAAAACGCAGCTCCCGAAGGATTGAATTTATCGGCAACTCTATCACCTGCGGCTACGGCATCGAAGCCGACAGCGCCCGCGAG
Source organism: Bacteroidales bacterium (assembly GCA_022009815.1). GTDB lineage: Bacteria > Bacteroidota > Bacteroidia > Bacteroidales > Muribaculaceae > Limisoma. Next base: position 1,235,310 of record CP091725.1, on the reverse strand, counting down.
AAATTCACATACGACACCGAGAACCATTACTACACGTTCGCCGCACGCACGGCACGCGCCCTCGGTGCGGAATACAACGTCGTGGCACGCTCCGGCATAGGAATGTACCGCAACTACGGCGGACCGACAGAGGACACACCCGACGGCTGCATGCCCGCCCTCTACGACCGCACGCTCTTCTATGACGCCGACGAAAAATGGGACTTCTCTTCGTTCCAGCCCGATGTGGTCTGCGTAAATCTTGGCACAAACGACATGAGCGTCAACAAAGGCGACTCTGTCAGATACGAGAATGCCGCACTGCAGTTTGCAAAACGGTTGCGCGGATATTACCCTAACGCCAAAATCGTGATGCTGACAGGCAGTATGCTGACAGGCAAACCTCGGCATCGTGCAGCGCGCTCTCGACCGCGTGGCTGCGGCCATGCGCAAGGATGGCGACAATGCATTCTTCCGCTTCGACATATCACCGCAAGACGGCTCGTTGGGCTACGGCGCAGGCTACCACCCGTCGATGCGGCAGGCGGAAAAGATGGCAAACGAATTAACCTGTTACTTAGGATCCATAACAGGATGGAAACAATAAAAAAAGACGGCTTCAACCTGGTGCGTCAAACCGACGGCCCCGATTTGGGCTACTCTCCCACATCGGGAGTGAAGATAATAGAAGTGGACGGCAAGGCGTTCAAAAGTTTCGACGGCAGCGACACCCTCCTGCCCTATGAGGACTGGCGTCTGCCGATGGAGGAACGCGCCGCCGACCTTGCATCGCGGCTGAGTGTCGACGAGATTGCAGGACTGATGCTCTACAGCATACAGAACAAGCTGCCGATGCCCAACGACACCTACGGAGGTAAGCCGTTTGCCGAAAGCGGCATGAAGGCTTACGACCTCAGCGACGCGCAAATCAAGTTTCTCACCGACGACAATCTGCGCCACGTGCTGGTGTCGACTGTCGAAAGTCCGGAAACGGCAGCGCGATGGAACAATAAGGTGCAGGCGCTCATCGAAGGACGCACGCACGGCATCCCTGCCAACAACTCCTCCGACCCGCGCCATTCGGCATTTGCCGATGCCGAGTTCAGCCCCGGCAGCGATGGCAGCATCTCGCTGTGGAGCAATATGCTCGGACTTGCCGCCACGTTCTCTCCCGAAACCGTTGAAGAGTTCGGCAGGATAGCCCGCGAGGAATACCGCGCGCTCGGTCTTGCCACGGCATTGTCGCCGCAAGCCGACCTCGGCACCGACCCGCGGTGGTATCGCTACAGCAGCACGTTCGGACCTGAGCCACGCCTCGTGACCGACCTCACGCGCGCATACGCCGACGGCTTCCAGACCGATTCTACGGCTGGCGGATGGGGCAACGGCAGCGTTAACGCAATGGTGAAGCACTGGCCGGGCGGCGGCTCTGGCGAAGGCGGCCGCGACGCCCACTATGGCAACGGAAAGTTTGCCGTATACCCGGGCGGCTGCTACGAGCAGCACAAAATCCCGTTCCTTGAAGGCGCGTTCAAGCTGACCGGCGGCACGGAGAAGGCTTCCGCCGTGATGCCTTACTACACAATATCCTACAACCAGACCGACGAGAACGTGGGCAACGGCTTCAACCGCGAAATCATATCGCATCAACTGCGCGAGGAGGCTGGCTACGACGGCGTGGTCTGTACCGACTGGATCATAACCGGCGACGAGAAGCACCCTGGCATCCATTCCGGCAAGCCGTGGGGTGTGGAGACAATGAGCGTGGCTGAACGCCACTACAAAGCCCTGATGGCTGGCGTAGACCAATTCGGCGGCAACAACGAGAAGGGTCCCGTAATCGAGGCTTACGAGATGGGCGTGAAGGAGCATGGCGAAGAATGGATGAGGGCGCGTTTCGAACGCTCGGCACGCCGCCTGCTGCTCAACATCTTCCGCACCGGACTGTTTGAGAACCCGTATGTCGATGTGGAGCACACGAAAAAGGTTGTGGGCAACCCTGAGTTCATGCAACGTGGATATGAGCAGCAGCTGAAAAGTGTGGTGATGATAAAGAACCACGCCAACCTGCTGCCGCAAAAAGAGCGCAAACGCGTCTACATCCCGCAACGCCGCGCCCCGGAAGGTCCGACTTATTGGCGCAACATTACGCCCGAACACATCTACGACCCCGTGCCTGAACACGTGCTTGAGAAATACTACGACAAAGCCACATGCGCCGACAAAGCCGACTTCGCCGTGGTGTTTATCGAATCACCGCACAGCCTGTGGATGGGCTACGACATGAAGGAGGGTTACATACCAATCAGTCTGCAATATGCCGACTACACCGCCACCACCGCACGCAAGCACAGCATTGCCGGAGGCGACCCGTTTGAGGACTCAACCAACCGCTCATACCGAGGAAAGACAGCCCACACCATCAACGCCTGCGACCTGACGTTGCTGCAACGCGTGCGCAAGGAGATGGGCAACAAACCCGTGGTTGTGGTGCTGATGACGTCAAACCCTACCGTGATGCGCGAGATTGAGCCTCTTGCCGACGCAATCCTTGTTGGCTTCGACGTGCAGGCACAGGTGTATATGGACTTGATTTCCGGCCGACGTGAACCGTCGGCACTGTTGCCAGTGCAGCTGCCGGAATCGATGGAGGCTGTGGAGGAGCATTGCGAAGACCGTCCGCGCGACATCCGTTGCTACCGCGACGCCGACGGAAATGTCTACGACTTTGCGTTCGGTCTGAACTGGAGCGGAGTAATCAATGACGAGCGCGTAAAGCGATACAAGTAAAGACAGACCGCGCCTTTCTGCAACCCCAAAAAACAACGGCATCGGAAGCAATCGCTTCCGATGCCGTAAAAATTTCCCTACCGCGTTGTATATATATTGTACGATTTACAATTCTAATGCCCCAAAATTACTTCCAAAAAACATACCTGTTACCTCAGAAAGTAAAATTCCAATGCTGAAATAGGCTGAAATCAAATAAAAACACTTATTTTTACAGACTGAAACAGACTGACAAAATGCAACTCAACAAACAACAACAACTTAAAAGAGCGTATTTTACGTTTGAATGGCGACGAAAATACGATGCAACCAACTGGCAGCGTATAATGGTGCTGTTTTTTATCTGCATTCTGATACTCGTAGCCGTTCCCCTCAACCTGCTCGGGCTGTCGGGCCCTACCGGAATCCTGTTCACAGCACTCAACTTAGGGCAGTATGCCTTTACTATCGGAGTCTTGTCGCTACTCGCATTCCGCGTTGTCAAACTGCGCGCCGCGTTGGCATCAATACTGCTGATGGTGCAAAGCTTCATGGTGGTGGAGATGCTGACATGCTCCATCAATCCGACATCAGAGAATGTGGTGCTCGTGCTTGGCGACCTATTCCTGTCGTTCGGCGTGATTGTCCTTGCGCTGGCTGCCAACTACAAAATCCTGCCTTTTGTGCTTGTGGCATTGCCGGCAAGTGCCTATGTTTCATGCACGGCACTGATCGACAATGAGATGTTTACCAACTTCTTCCCTCTTATTTTCATGTCGTTTCTGCTGGTGCCGATACTCGGCTATATGTTTGTGCGCAATTTCCAGCGGCTTGAGACGGAGCATATCCGGATGAAGGACACCGAGCGCAACGTGCTTGACGCTCTCGGCATCGACAAAGAAAAGGCACTGGAATTTATCCACACTAAGAAAAAAGGCAAAATCAATATGCTCGACTTCTTTACCGACTCTGCTATCTGGAAGCTGCGCGACGAGATTGAGCGTATCGGCAACGAGGAAAAAGCTGCACTCAACAGGATTTCAGCGGCAATTCCCGGGCTGACGCCGTCGGAAGTGGAAATTGTCCAACTGATTCTGCACGGGCACAAGACGTCGGAAATCTGTATGATGCTGGGTAAGGAAAAAGGCAACATCACGAGCCAGCGCACACACATCCGCGCCAAACTCGGTCTCACCGATCCGCGTGCCGACCTCCGGTCAGCCCTGATTGAGCGAATCGAGCGACAAGCGCAGTAGCGGCGAGACCGCCTAAAGCTCGTCGCCTCCAGCACTGTTTTTTTATAATTTTTTAACTACCCCCCCCCAAAAAAAATAAACAGCTGTGCCACAATTGAAAAAACAGTACCTTTGAAGTATTCAAAAACAAAGTGTTATGAAAGTATTATTGTTTTCGTTGCTGTCTGCAATCGCAGGCATCGCCATTTATGCAGAAAATCCGGTTGGATACAGTTACACACCATTGGTCAGAGAAGGCGTGGAGTGGGGATACAAATGGACGTATTACCCTCTAAAAGAAGGCAGCTACTACCTGCAGCTCTCCGGCGACACCTTGATAAACAGCAAAACCTATAAAGTCTGCTACAGATATGCCACTGTCGACTTCCAGAAAGAGGACGCTATGGTTTATGGCTTCGTCAGAGAAGAGGGCAAACGGATATATGCGATAGGCAGGCGTGTGCCCAACGGGACTAGCATAGACATGTACCATTATTACGACAAGGACGCTTTGGAAGAGCGTCTCATCTATGATTTTGACTGGAAAATAGGTGATACATACAGACCTGCAGCAGACGAGACATACATCACCATCACTGGGATTAAATATGTGAAGGTCAACGAAAAAAAGCGAAAGGCGTTTTTTGCAACCCTCAACGGGGCTACTTCCGAAAGTCTTTTTGCCATTGAAGGGATTGGATTCATCGGCAGCAGACCGTTTGAGGCAGACATGATGAACCCGAACTTAGATGAGTGCGCCTGTATGCCTGAATATGTCGTTGAATTGGAATTCATGCAGAAAACAGACGACCGGTTCCACTATGAATTCCGCCGTGATGATTTCGACTTCAGCTTTGGCTCGGCAGAAAGTATAAATCCCGACAGCCCGGGACTGCGCCTGTCGGCCGACAATCTCTACTTCAACGCACCCAATCCCGACAGACTCACCGCGTCGCTTGCCGACACGTCGGGGCGCATTGTCGCAACCGCCACTATGGAAGACGGGACGACTGCAATAAACGTGGAGCAACTACCCGAGGGCATCTATATTGCGACGCTGAAGTCGGACAAGGAATTGATTTTAAGCGAGAAAATCCTCGTAAGCCACCGCTGAACGCTGCCGCCGAATCATTGAGACGATTGGATGACTCCAATCACATATCAACTGTTGTGTCGACAGTGGTTTCCGGAGTCGGGTTGACAAATGTGTCGACCGGCGGTTGCTGTGTTTCCTCGTCGGCAAGCCATGTGTCGGCAACGAGTTTCATCAGACGGTCCTGATAGTCGGGTTTAAGTGCCATCTTCTCCACCTCCGCGGCTTTCTTCTTGTCGACAGCCACACCGCCAAGCCCCTCTCTGAGATATTTTGCATAGACGGCAGCCGGCTCCTGCTCAATCATTCCTTCCTCGCAAGCCGCCGCAAAGCATGCAGCCGCCTGCGCGAAGTAGTCCTTGCCAATGCTGTTATACATTATTCCGAGTGTGTTGAGAGCCTTCGGGAAACGTGCCTCGGAGGCTTGCTGAAGCAGCGACACACACTCGTCGGCCTCCTCGCCGCTCAAATCGTCGGAGCCAAGCGTATAGACATACGCAAGCAACGCTTTCGCCGACACGTCGCGCACCGACGCCGCCTTCAGGTAGCCCACACACTGCTCGCGTGTCGACGGCTCAAGGCGTCCGCCCTCCTTTTTCACAAGGGTCAACGCTTTCATTGTCAGCCCCTCGGGGATATCCATCGTCACAAGATGCTCAAAGCATTCAAGCGCCTTGTCGTAGTCCTGCTTATACAAATAGGCATTGCCTTTCAGGTAGTAGAAAAACGCCGAATTGTCGGGGTTTTTCTTGTCGCAGTAGGTTTCTTGAAGTCTGCCACATAACCCTGGTCGGCGGCGATGGCCATCCAAGCCATAGCCATGCAGTAGCTGCGCTCCGGACCCGTTCCGTCGCGGAAGGCAACGGCATAGTCCCACTGCGCACGATGCGATCCGAGCACCGCGGCGCGCCGCAGATAGTCGGCAGCCTTCAACGAGTCGGGCTCCACACCGTCGCCGGCGGCATAGCGCAGGCTAAGGTCGTAGCACGCCTGTGGGAAATTGCCCGAAGCGGCTTTCTCAAGAAACTCCAAGCCCTCCACGTGGTTTTCCTCTCCGCCAAGACCTTTCATCTTCATCATTCCGCAGAAATACGTAGCCGACAAGTCGCCCTGCTCCGCCGCTTTCGCAAACCATTCCAAAGCGTCGGGCTGTCGTCCTGTATTCAGACAGATTAAGGCATATTCACGCTGTGCGTCGACCGAACCGCCCTCGGCGGCCATCTGGAAATACTGCACGGCTTTCGCCCCGTCGCGCTTCACGCCGTTTCCCGTCTTGTAAGCCAACGCTGTCACGATGCCGTCAAACAGTCCGCCGCGCTGAGCCGCCGCCTCAACGGCAGTCATCAACGAGTCGTTTCCGTCGCGTATTGATTTCAGATACAGCCGAGTGGCCTTCAGCGAGTCCCTGTCGATGCCGTATCCGTAGCGATAGCACATTCCCATATTGCCCACAGCCTTTACATCGCCCTGCTTGGCAGCCTTCGCCCACCATTGCAACGCCTGCCCGTAGTCGCGCTTCATCCCGTTTGTGCCGTTGTAGCACCACTCGCCAACGGCATTCTGCGATGCTGCGTCGCCCTCCTGTGCTTTTTGCAGCACTGCGTTGGGCTGCGTTGCGAGAGCCATTCCCGCGGCAAGGGCCGCGCATATCGTAAAAATCAACGTTTTTTTCATTCTTTCCAGTCTTTTTCTACCATTCCGCAGCCGTGTCGGCGGCGGCAGGTTCGTCATAATAGTCATCAACAGGCGCAACCGTGTCGGTCACCACAGCTTCATCGCCATAATACACAACGGAATCGGAAACCACGCTGTCGCAGACCATTGCGCCAAGCTCGTCAATATATTCATATTCTCCGTCGCGCAGACCGTAACTGTTGCCTTTCTTGTCGAGCACAAGCATCACCGCTGCCGCCACGGCAATCGCGGCTGCAACCGACGCCAGCACAATCCACAACGGTTTCCGGCTTTTACGCCCGGCTGCGATTATGCGAGTCGGCGCAGTGTCGGCATCCACCTCGCAAACGGCTTCGCCGCCATCGTGAAGAGACGCGAGAAAAGCCTCCACCGAAGGCGTTCGGTCGGCACGATTCTGCTGCATCGCCCCGACAATGGCGTTGACCACCGATCTGTCCAGCGTCTTGGGCAGCGACTGCACAATGCCCGCCGAAGTCTGCTCAGTGGCGATTGCCGGATCCTTGCCCACAAGCATATAATAGAGCGTGGCACCGAGAGCGTAGACATCGGCTTGCGGCACAAACGTGTTGAGTCCGGCATATTGCTCCACCGGAGCATAGCCGTCGCTGCAGCCCTGCACACGCACCGTCGACGTGGGACGCCCGTTGCCGTCATAATGCTTCGCCAAGCCGAAATCGATGATTACCGGTATTTTCGAGCCGTCGGGCGTAGTCTTAAACATTATGTTGTCGGGCTTTATGTCGAGATGGTTGATGCGATGACTGTGCAGAAACGCCACAGCCCTTGCAACCGGCTCGATTATTTCAAGCGCACGCTGCTCGGGCAGCGGTCCGCCAGCCTTCACAATGTCGCTCAGCGAGCCGCCGTTGAGATATTCCATCACATAGTAGACCGTGTTGTTTGCCTCAAACACCTCGCTGACAGGCACAATATTGTCCACCTGCCCGCTCAAGGCATTCAGACGCTCAGCCTCCGACAGGAAGTCCTTGCGGCTCTCCTCCACGCGCGCCTTCGACGGACGCGAATACACCACACCCGCCGACCCGGCATCGCGCTCGCAGGCGTCTTTCAGGAAATGCTCCTTTACGGCGAAATATGTGAAGATGGGCACATTCTGGTAGACCAGCGTCGCCGACACCTTGTAGGTTATGCCGAAACCGCCCACACCAAGCACTTTCTCGATGCGGTATTCCCGGTTGGGACTTCGCAACAACGTGCCTACAGGCAACGCATACTTAAAATCCTCTTTGTCCATCTTAGATGCTCTGCAACGGCTGTCCAGCCAATTTTTCTATCTTCCGACGCTCAGCCTCCGCCTCGCGTTTCTTTCTCTGCTCTTCCTTGCGTTTCAATGCCTCTTCAGGCGACACTTGCTCCTGTTCCTGTGTCTGCGTCTGAGTCTTCACCGAGCCGTCCTGACCCTGCTTTTTGGTCTGTACGGCAGGCTGTTTGGCTGCCGGACGGCGGAACGTGATTTTGGCTGTAGGCCACCTCCTCCGGAGTGCCGTCGGCATTGCGCGCCGGCTCGAAACGCATCATCTTGCACAGGCGCACCGCCTCTTTGTCGATAGCCGGGTCAACGCCCTTTACCACCTCAACATCGTCGGTCGTTCCGTCTTCCTCTATCTTGAAACGCACCTCAACCGTGCCTTCCTTTGTGGCGTCAGCCGGATAGCGCAGGTTGTCGTTGATGAATTTCTGCATATCGCCCTTGAAGCTCGGAGCCGTAGCCATTCCTTGTTTTTCCGACAGCATTTCGGTCTTCTCCTCCGATGCTTTCTCCACATTCTCCTTGTCCTCACCGCCTTTCAAGCCCGAGAACACAACCACAGCGGCAACAATCAATATCGCAAGAACCACAGCGGCGGCAATCACAGCGCCCATCGGCGTCTTTTTCTTTTTCGTGTATCCGCCAGCCGGACGCGCTTCTGCCGGCGTCACTATGCGCGTGGCAGTCTGCGGCTCCACCGGCAACGCCCCAGCCACACTGTCGACACTGACAAGATATGCCGTATTGTTGTCGTCGCTGTCCACACTCATCGCAGCTATCCGGGCACATTTTTCAGCGTCGGAAGCCGGTTTGCCGAGGATTTCGACAAGCATATCGTCACTAAGATTCTTCAACACGCCGTCGGAGCACATAAACACATAATCACCCGGACGCACATCGGTGATGTTGACCGTTGTTGCTGCCGAACGCTCCTGCTCTGCGTCGGGCACACACACCGAACGCGTAATCACGTTGCGGTCGGGATGCGTTTCCGCCTCCTTCTCCGTTATCACGCCGGCACGCACAAGGGCGTTGACCAGCGAATGGTCGTCGGTGCGGTAGACAATGCCGCTGCCCGGGCGCACATAGTACACGCGGCTGTCGCCGATATGGGCGATGAAACAGCCGTCGGAATGGAATGCCACAAACGTGAGCGTTGTAGCCATACCCTTGTTCTCAGGCGTCGATACGCGCTGCAGTTCGTTGAAAGCGAAGTCGAGAGCCTGCTCAAAGTCACGGACAGAGAACGGACACGACCAATCCCTACCCGCAAGCGCCTTCCCGAATGCGTCGCAGACGGTGCGGCTTGCCACTTCTCCTTTTTCATTTCCCCCTACGCCGTCGCAGACCACGAAAAACGGTTGCGGGTCTTTCGGCGTGTCGCAGTCGGGATAGCGCGAATCCTCCTGGTTGGTGCGCCGCCCGAGTTGCGTAAATGAGTATGGTTGATTCAATCGTATGTCCATATCCTTAAATTTCTAAGATTCTTGATTCGGTGCTTTCAAACTTGAATGTGGTGCGGCCGAGCACGATGGTGTCGCCAAACTCGAGATACTCTCCCATGCCGGCGCTCAAAGCTCTACCGTTGTGCTTCACCTTGTTAGTGGCGTTGAGCACAGTGAGTTTATAGATGATTCCCGCCGATTTTGTCTCGGCAGTGATGCTTATCGAGCGGCGGCTCATTGTCGGGTCGTCGACCATCACGTCACATGGAGCGTCGGTGTCCTGACGCCCTACGATGGTTTCTTTTCCCGCCAGCTCAAAAATACGGTCGGAGCGGAAATGTCCGCGTTTCTGCACGAGGCATCCACGACAGATATTGAAATTTTTCTGCACCGGCTTGGTCTTGTTGACCTTTTCTACCGGACGTGTCTCGGTGTTTTCGCCCTCTCCATTAGCCGCTTCGTAGACATAAGTCTGCACGCTCTGGCATTTCGGGCAGCGCACATTGTGCTGTCCGGGCTGCGGGTTGCGGATGCGCAGCTTCATGCCGCAGCTGGAGCAGAATTGCTCCACCACAGGCGCGTTGTCGGCTGGCTGTGGAGCCGGTTTGGGTGCAGGCTGCGGCGCAGGCTCCGGCTGCTTGTTGCTGTCTACAATCTTCACTGGAAACGGCTTGCCGCAGAACGGGCATGTTATTTTATAAACACCCGGAGTTTGCGGATTGCGCATACGCATCTGCTTTTTACACTCCGGGCATGTTACAAGTATAGTCTGATTTTCGTTGTCCATAGATGGTTTTATCCAAGAGTAGTTGGGTCGATAATATCGGCTTCGAAAGAGTTGTCGTCAGGCATCGGATCGGTGTCGGAAGCGGCAAGATAGCCTGTTGTGTCGCCTTGCTGCTGGGCGTGGAGCATCTCCATGTCGCTGACGGTCGACACCACACCGAGTTCAACCTCGTTTCCGTAAGCGTCACGCGCCACGTCAAACATCTGGTCGCCGTTTACGTCGACAAGCACCATTTCCGTGCCGTCTTCGGCTGTAATTGTAGTGGTTGTCTCAAGTTCTCCGTTCACGTTGTAGACCTGTGCAATCTCGCCCACCTCAAACGGGAAGTCGGAAGCCTGGGCATCGGTAGGGTCAATGATGTCGGCTGCAAGAATCTCGTCTGAAACATCGTCGGGGTTCACCGTCGTTTCCGTTGTCGTCGTGTGCTGCGTTGTGGCTGCAGGCTGTGTCTCAGCCACCGGTTCGGCTGCCACGACAGGTTCCGGCTGTGCCTCGACCACCGGTTCGGTGACAGTGTTGTCGGCTGTAAGTCCGGCAACGGCGTCGAGCGCCTCGTCGGCAGTCATCGGTTCTGCCTCTACCGTACCCGCGAATTGCTGATAAACCTCATAACCAGCATAGCCGACGGCGGCACCGGCAGCGATGCCTGCGGCTGCCATACCCGCTGTTTTCGCAGCGTTGTTTTCTTTGTTCTCACCCTCAACAATCGTTGCGTCTACTGTTCCCTGGTTGCCTGCTGCAACAGTCTGAAATTTTAGTTTCTTGGTTTCCATAACATTTGGTTTTTGTTTCTGTCACAAAGTTAAGCGTCGGCAACGGCGTTTTGCAAACGTTTCGGGCCATACTGTTTGAACACGGCAGTTTTTTTGACGAAATGGCACATTTCTCTGTCGAACAGACTTCGTGTGCCTACCATTTTGTCAGCACCATGTTGTAAGAACGCTTGGCAGCAACAAGTTGCGGATGCTGTCTAACCTTGTAGCGGTCGTCGGGAGCGTTTGAGTTGCGCTTCTCCACACGCGCCGTCACGTCCTTGTAAATATATTTAAACAGCTCCATTACAGTCACTTCCTTATTATGGTCGGTGTCGGCCATTCCACGGATGCCTTTCAGCAAAGCCTGTGTCAGATAGCCCGCGCCAATCCATCCAGAGTCTTCTTGCGACATCTCGTCGGGACGGCTCGACAGGAAAAACACGATATCCTTGTCTGACGAACGCACATCCTGCGCTATCGTGCCGGAGAAGCAGGCATCGAAGAAGCATACGATTTCCTTTGCCTTCGAAGCCGAAAACAGCTGCATCATCTCGCTGTAGTTCACCGGCTTCATATCGGTTGCCACGATGCATCCATCCGCGCCGTGTCCGCTGTAGAAAAACACAATGCGGTCGCCCTCCTTGGCTTTGCTGCACACTGCGGCAAGGGCCACAATCACATTTTCACGCGTGGCGTTGCGGCTTGTCAGCGTGACCACGTCTTTGGTCTGCGTCTTCATGACGTCACTGAATTTGATGGCGTCCTGACCGCTGCGCTGCAAGTCGTGCTCGTCGCCATCATAGTCGGCGATGCCGATCGACAACACGAAAGTGCGCGCCGAGACGGGCGCGGATACCAGCATAAACAACGCCAGCATCAGGATGATTGTGATTTTCTTTCTCATAGCATAAATATTCTTTTATGATTCTTATGAATGTGCCTTACACGTCATGCACATCTGTTTCGTAATCTCATAATCGGTGAGCGGACGTCCGCAGCGCGGACACACAAGTATGCGCTGCTGACGGTCGTAGATGCGCTGCATCTTGTTTTTGCCCGAGGCAAAGAAATGTAGACAGGAGGCAGCAGCATGCCAATGCGCATCACCATCAGCTGGAGTCGTGGCTGCTCCGAAAGGAATGGCATATACGACACGGCGATAACCACCACAGAAATCAATATCTGCACCAGCCCACGGTTGCGCTGCGCCGCCTGGCAACGCTCACGCTCTTTCTTGAACCGGTCGCGCCATTCCGCAAGCCGAGCGAACTCATAGGCGTAGTTCTCAGGGTCGTCCTCCACCACATGGTGAGCCATAAACGCATAGCCGTTGCTGCTCTCGTCGCCCAGCCGCACCATCGTGTCTTCTTTTATCTCCACGCGGCTCACCCGCTGATACAAGCCATTGTCGTCGCGCACAAACGTGCCGTTGGTCGAGTCCAGATCCTCAAGAATCCAATGTCCGCCCTCTATGGTGATACTTGCATGCTGGCGACTGACTCCCGCATTCTTTATCGGAAACTTCTGGTCGCCCTGTTTGCCTATGATAATCTTTGTCATAACGGTCTACTCCTCTTTGTTTTTAATTCTCTCGGCGAAACTTTCTAATCAAGTCCTTATATGCCTTCAACAATGCTTTCGGCACGTCGAGCACATAGGAATGCTCCTGATTGTCGGACAGCGTCAGCCGCTGCTTCAACACATTGATGTGGGTCAGATAGGTTTGGTTGACAAGCAGGCTGCGTCCAAGTCGCACAAACGAGCTCCGGCGGTCTTTCGGAACAATCATCTTTATCATTCCCTCCAATTTCGACAGTCCAAGCGTTATCATCATCTGCATTCCGCCGATATAGACGATACGCGAGTAATTTCCGCTCGCTTGTATGTATGCCACCTTGTCAAGATCGAGCACAAACAGTTCGTCGCGCGAATTGATACACAATTTCAGCATAATCCTTCGTTTTTGATTAGTCAACGATTTCTATGACACCCCTTTTAAAAAGGTTTCAATTGCAAAATTATTAATTTTACTTGCTTATCCAAACTTTTTTCGCTTTTAAAAAGTAAAAAAATCGGTATGCGTCCGGTTTTTCCAACGCATACCGATTTATCAACAGTCTGCACTGTATGCTAAATCTCTGAAACCTTCAGCACAAGGTCTACGAGATAGGCAAGCACGTTGTCCTGTTTGTTGTTGTTCACCTTCAGTTCAAACAAGTTGTCCTGCTTGTCTGAATAACTGATTGCAGTAAGGTCGAGGTCGATGCCAAAGGCGCGCTTGATGCTTTGCGCCGCTGGCGATGTCTTCGACAGGTTGACAAACATTGCCGCCGACTTGCCGCCAAACATTCCCGGGTCGGCAAGAGGCTGCGACGGAGCGGCAGTTGTGGAAACAACGAGATAATTACCCTCGCTCTTGATGCGCACTGTGGTCTCGCTGTCGATAGGAAACGACACCGAACCGTCGGTCGCTATCGGCAGGCCGAGTATCGACGCGAGCGTGGCAACATCAGCTTCCAGACTCTTCTTGCATTTTGCCACCATTGTGCCATTGATTGACTTCTGGTTGAATTTATCATAGCTGCCCCATTCCGACTCTACTTTTGTTGTCAGGTTTCCTGAGATTGAGATACCAAAAGCCACGTTGTCGTCGAGGTTTTTGAAGATTTCCTCAACTATCGCCTTCTGTGTCTCGTCGTAGATTGTGCTCTCGATAAGGTTTGAGTACATCTTCTTGACATAGTCGGGAATCACCGACGCATAGACCATCGTGGTCGACTTGTCAAAGAACTTGAGCATTCCGGTGTCAATCGTTTTGTTGCCAACGACCTTTGAAACGATGTTCTCGCCCTTGCCGTCCAAGCATTTGCACTTCACAGAAAGTTTGTCTTTCTCAAAAAGCACCGTCAGATAGATATGGCTGTCGAAATATTCCTTGATATTCATGTCGTCAAGCGACAGCCCGTATCTCGACATTTCCTTATTCATCATCTGCTCGGTCATTCCGCCGCCCATCGACATGATTTCCTCCATGTTGATATATATGTTCATGTCGCCGTCGCTCATGTTGTCGGCAAAACCTGGAGCCTCAGCCACCGACTTCTCCTTGTCAAGGGCAATGAATGTCTTCACCGCGTCGATGGCATCGTCCAGATTTTTCGGGCAAAGCCAAGCCTTACTGCCGTCGACCACCACAGAAGGCGCGTCGCTGTCGGCCTCATAGGTTGTCAACCCGCCCGACTCGCCTTTGGTCGTGTTGTCGGCTACAAGATCCAGTTTCTCAAACTTGCTCTCGTCGCTGATGACAAACGACAGGTAGCCGTCACCTTCGTATTCAAACATCACCATCTGCTCCATGTCGATGCCGCTATCGCCTTTCATACACGTTTTTATGAACTCAGCCGCCTCTCCAAACTTCTCTTTCGGGAACTTCTTCACATACTTCTCCAGATTTCCTTTTTTCGCAAGGTCGCCAGGCTTGAACACCATCACAGCCTTTGACTCCTTAGGCACATAGTTCACCAAATCCGACGGGCTATCGGAACACGATGCGAACACAAACACCGTCAAAAGCAGCGCCACTGCCGCTGACAAATGACTCCTGAACGATTTTTCCATAATTATTCGGTTTCTTGTTAGTATTTCCTTAACTTCATCGCCGACGGCACATTACGCGTCATCGACAGTGCAAATATAAGCATCACACACGTATCTACAAAACTCGTATCCTGTTATTTTACTCCGGTAATCGCAATTTTTCAGAGAAATGTCAGGCGGGAATAGCGACCGGCTATGGTGGCGGCGGCATCGCGGAGCTGCTCGGCGGTGACGCTGCGTATGCGGGCGGTGATTTCGTCGACGGTGCTGACCGTCCCGAAGTGCATCACGCTCTTGCCCATCGACAATGCTGTGCCTTCAAGACTCTCGCTGCCCACGAGCAACTGACCCGCATATTGCTTCTTTGCGGCGTCGAGCGCACGCTGGCGCATCGTTGACGATGCGAGCGAGTCGAGAGTGCGGTCCACGAGGTTGAGACACCGCTTGGCGTAGCGCTCGTCGCTTCCGAAATAAACGGTCATCAATCCGCTGTCGGAAAACAAAGTCACCGCCGACTCGACGGTATAGGCATAGCCGTGGCGTTCGCGTATCGCCACATTGAGCAGAGAGTTCATCCCCGGACCTCCGAGAATGTTGTTGAGCAGCAGAAGCGCGTATTTGCGGTCGTCGTGCATTCCGAATGTGGGAATGCCGATCACAGTGTGGGCCTGATGTGAGTCGACAGAGCGTGTCTCGGCAAACTGCGGCAACACTGCCGGCACGCTGCGCCCGGGGCGCACAAGCGTGCGGCTGAAGCCTCCGAAATGCCGCTCGGCAAGGCGGAAGAAGCGTTCGGGGGCTGCGTCGCCCACACCAAACAGCACCATATTGTCGGGGGTGTACAGGCATTCTATGAATCTGCGGCATTTCTCCGAAGAAAGTTCCTGCAAAGAGTCCTCGTCGCCGAGGATGTTGTGTCCGAGAGCGTTGCCCGCGAAAATCAAGTCCTCAAAGTCGTCGTAGACGGCCTCCGACGGCGTGTCGCGGTATGACAGAATCTCTTCCAGCACCACCTCCCTCTCCTTTTCCAACTCATGCTCGGGAAACACAGAGTTTTGCACAAGGTCGGCAATAAGTTCCATGGCTCGCGGCATATTCCCCTTTGGAAACAGCGAGTAGACGAGCGTCTCCTCCTTCGACGTGTAGGCGTTGAGCTCGCCGCCGACAAGCTCCATTCGGTTGAGTATGTGCCAAGCGCGGCGTCGCGACGTGCCTTTGAATATGGTATGCTCCACAAAGTGCGCAAGCCCCCTGTCGACGCCCTCGTCGCGGCTTCCGGCATTGACAGCCACACCGCAGTATGCCACGTTTCCATGCCGCTGACAGTAGACGGCACGCATGCCGTTGGCAAGCGTGTGGATTATGCAGTTCTTGTCCATATCCGTCAAATCATATAAACGCAGAGGAATCCGTTGAGCACGCCGGCAATCACCTGCCACAGCGTGTGCCGCTCCATTGCGATGCGCGACGTGCCGAGGATGCCTGCCGTGATTATCATCACGCAGATTATCGGCATAAGGTCGAAAACGCCGTCACCGTAATTGTTGATTTTACAAAGCAAGCCGATCAGTCCGCCGATACCAGCCATGTGCGCGCTGATTTTCCAGAAGAAGTTGACCACCATCGACACCAAAGCCGACGTAGCCGCTCCGAAGAGAAACATCCACATCCACGTGGGAGCATTGATGTTGAACAGATAGAGCGCGCCGACAACATAGCAAACCGTGATGATTGAGTATGGCAGAAACCGCTCCCTGCGTTGATTCAGATGCACATCGGAGATTATGCCGAAATGCTTCATCACAATAAACAGGATTGCCGGCACCACGCATGTGAGCACCGCCACCACAGCGATGACGATAAGTTTGTCGGTGGTGAGCAAAATCTGGTAAGTTGACAGTTGGAATGCGATGAGCATACCGTATGTTGGCATGAACATCGGCGACAGCAGAAACGAGAATACGGCAGCCACATAGTGGATTACACGCATCGTTTTCTGTTCAAGCGACATTATTGTCGACGTGATTTCCGTTTTCAGATTTTCCATATCATAATTCTTTACGCAGCCGTGCCACAGGGAAACCCAGGCGTTCGCGGTATTTGGCGATGGTGCGGCGTGCTATTTCATAGCCTTTCTTGTTGAGAAGTTCGCAAAGAGCCTCGTCGGAGAACGGCTTTTTCTTGTCCTCGTGTTCGATGATGTCTTTCAATGCCGACTGAATCTCGCGAGTCGACACGTCTTCGCCCGACTCATGCTTCATACCCTCGTTGAAGAAGAACTTCAGCGGGTATACGCCGCCGGGAGTCATCACGTATTTTCCTGAAGTGGCGCGTGATATCACCGACAGGTCATAGCCCGTTATCGCGGCGATGTCTTTCAGCACCATCGGCCGCAGCTGCGACTCGTCCTCGGTGAGGAAAAACGCTTTTTGCCATCCCACAATGGCGCGCATCGTGCTGAACAGCGTCTGCTGCCTCTGCTTCAGCATCTTGATAAACACCGATGCCGACTCGTATTTGTCTTTGACAAATCGGTTTGCCTCCTCCTCGTTGCGGTTGCGCGGCTTTGCGGGAAGATTGTCATACATTGCTTGGAACGACTCCTCAATCTGCAAGTCGGGCACATTGTTGAGCAGCGTCAGCGTTATTGTATCGCCGTCCACATCGACGTTGAAGTCGGGGATTATGTGCTGCGCCTTTTGGTTTTCGCCGCCTCCGTAAAGGCTTCCCGGCTTTGGATTGAGAGCCTGTATAGCTTCAAGCACATGGCGGAACTCCTCTTTATCGAGTTTCATTGCCGCCATAATCTTGTCGTAGTGTTTTTTTGAAAACTCGGTGAAATATTTGTCGACAACCGTGTAGGCATGTAGGTTTTCGGGCGTTCCCGGCAGCCGTTCCAACTGCAGCAGCAGACAGTCGCGCAGGTCAAACGCCGCCACCCCCGCAGGGTCGAGCTCACGTATTGCCTGCAGCACGGTGTTGATTTCCCCGTCGGTCACGTCAAGTCCTTCCTGAAAGATAAGGTCGTCGGAGATTGCCGACACCGAACGCGTCAGATAGCCGTTGTCGTCGATGCTTCCGATTATGTAGTCGGCTATTTGCTGCTGCTTTTCCGACAGGTCATGCTCGTTGATTTGCTCCGTAAGATAGTCAATCAGCGTGCTTTCCGACGTGATGATAGGCTCAAGCACCTTGTCGTCGGCGCTGTGGTTTGATATGTTCAGGCGATAGTCGGGAGTGTCGTCGGCATCGTCCTCCGGATCGTCGGCGTCGCGCGCCATTGTCGTGTCGGGAGCAATGTCGTCAGCCTTTTCCTCGCTTTCCTCTCCGCCTTCCTCGCTTCCGTTCTTCTGGCTGTCGTCCTGCTCAGCCACTTCGATTGCCGGATTGTCAAGGATTTCGTGGCGCACTTCATCTTCCACCTCAAGGCTGTTCATTTCCAGCAGTCTGACAAACTGCACCTGCTGCGGCGACAGCCGTTGCTGCAGTTTCTGTTCTTGTGTCAGATGCAATGCTTCCTTCATATCGACATTTTCTGTTTCTACGGTGCGAAGTTACGCAAAATTTATTTCAAGCAAAAGGTTTACGAGAGTCTGTCCGACAGCCTTCAGCGGACGGCGGTCGATATGGGTCATCGTGTCGTCGGTTGTGTGCCACTGCGGGCAGAATCCCGTCGGAGAGTCCATCCTCTGGTCGATGATGTCGATACACGGGATTCCGGCATTGTTGATTGCCAGGTGGTCGTCGGTTATGCCGCCGCCGTTGGCGTTTACAAAGAAGTTGCCGTAGCCCAGACGGTTGGCGGCAGCCCACACGCGGTTGACCACGTCGGGAGCGTACTGCTGCGAGAAATATTCGCGCAGGAATGTGGCATTGGCGTCGCCCACCATGTCGAGCAAAATGGCATATTCCGGACGGGTGTAGCCCTCGCGGTGAGGCGTGCGCACCCAGTGCTGGGCACCGAGAGCCCACGAGTCGGGATTGTCGCCATTGTCGTCGCCCCAGTCCTCCGCGTCGACGAGCAGGATGTCGATGCCCACCGCCGGCTCGTTGTTTTTGAGCAGACGTGCCATCTCAGCAACACACCCACGCCGCTGGCACCGTCGTTGGCACCCATCACCGGTTTGCGGCGATTGTCGGGGTTGGGGTCGCTGTCGGCCCACGGACGACAGTCCCAATGAGCCACCAGCAACACGCGTCTTTTCTTTTCCGGATAAAACTCACCCACGATGTTGCGCGCGTGCAGCAGAGTGCCGTCAAAAGCCTTCAGGTCGGCGCGCTGCTCAGTCACCGTTGCGCCGCATTGCCTCAACCGCGAGGCAATCCAGTCGCCGCACTCCGAATGGGCATCGGTGTTTGGCACACGCTCCCCAAACGCACATTGGCGCGCCACAAAAGAATAGGCGCTGTCGGCGTCGAACGTGATTTCCTTTGCCTCATCGGCTGTCTGCTGCGCGGTGTTTCCGGCAGTCTTGCCCGCACATCCTGCCACCGCCACAATGCAGCAAGCCATCAGAGCGATTGCATATTTGCTTTTGTTCATATCTGTCTGAAAATTTGTCGGATGCAAAATTAGCGAAATTTCCGAGCCTGTGCAATGTTTTTATATACTGCGGCAACAAGCCATCTGTCATAATAACACACAGAAAAGGGTATCCTCACAGACACCCGATCCCTTTACTATTTTTATCTAATCTCGCTTTTCCTTATGAAACGCATTTTGATTTTTACCTTCAGTCTTCTTTACGAAGACTGCATCTTTTCCATAAACTCAATTTTTTATACCCACAATTATACCCTTTTAAAAAAACTATTTTCAGCCCTTTGTTTCTTAGGACACAACAAAGATAAAACGAATATTTCACAAAAACAAGTGTTTTGCTTATATTTTATCGCAAAAATGAAGAAAAAACTTATTTCTTGTTTTTAAAAGCGTTTTTCAAGAGCAAAAAAACAACCGGCGCCACACTTTGAAGCGCGACGCCGGAGGGTTGTTATTTCCGCAGCAACTGCTGCAGCAACACCGGTTCGTTGGTGGTTATGAAGTCCACTTTCTGATCGATGAGCCATTGCATGTCCGCTTCTTTGTCGATTGTCCAGACATTGACTTTCAGTCCTAATTTGTGAGCCTCCTCAATCCATTCCGGATGTTTCTTGATGGGACCCATGCTGTAGTCAAACCCGGCAAAGCCGAGAGTTTTCAATTCCGCAGGCGAGAGTTCGCCGTTGAGATAGTAGATGTCGGTGCCCTGCGGCGCCACGCGCTTGAATTCCTTGCAGGCAAAGAGCGAGAACGAGATGTACTCCGTGCGGTCGGTCAAACCGTATTTTTCCACCATCTCCACAATTTTAGCCACAGCCTCGGCTTCCTTCTCCTTTGTCTGATGAGCCTTCAGCTCGAGCACAATCCGCGTTTTCAGCGTTTTTGCCTTTGCGAGATACTCATCGAGCGTCGGCATGTGCTCGCCGTTGTCGAGAATAATCGCGCTTAGTTCAGCCGACGAGCTTTGCTCAACGTTGTGCCCCTTAAACACAGCGTCGTGGTTCACGAAAAGCACGCCGTCGGTGCTCAGCCACACGTCAAGCTCGGAGCCGTAGCAATCAATCGAGTCAGCCTTGCAGAGCGACGCGATGCTGTTTTGAGCCGAACCCGGCGCACGCCAATATCCGCGGTGCGCCACCACTTGCGTCTGTGCGGCAGCCGCCACAGCGGCAAATGCCACAAACAATGTTGTGATGTAATTTCTTAGTCTCATAATATCAATAGTTATTTTTCAACAAACCATAGCGATGCCACCTTGCGGCGTATTGCGATGACGTTGCCCAGCGTGATAAGCCCGATCACGACAAGTCCGGCAAGCGCCGACAGCCATATCGGTTCGCCCGAGAGCGAGAACACCTGCAGCTGCGTCATATAGAGCGACCGCGCATAGAGCAGCAAGGCTATCGACAGCACATAGACGGCGGCATTGACGTAGACCACCATTTTCACGTATGTACCCGCCACTTCCGCCGGAGTGTAGCCAAGCAGTAGCAAGTCCTGCAGCTTCCTTGTGTTTTTCTGCAACAGCAGATAGATGCTCAGGATAAGGATAAAGAACGACAGCAGGCTGATTACCAGCCCCACGGCTATCACGATGCCCATAATCACGGTCAGCATATAGCTCGCCTTGTTGGAGTTCATCTTGTCGCCGGCAATCTCATAGCCGTGCTTCTTCATGTATTTCAATAGCCACATCGCCGGGCTTGCTCACCTCGAGGATGAGCCGCGACGGCTGCACGTTGACCTCCGGCGCATAGCGCGCGTTGCTCCATTGCATAAAGCTTTCAGGCACGATAATCGTGTTCAGCCGGTTTGAGAATCCCACGATGCGCCCCTCGATGTATTCCTGATGACCGTCGGTCGCGGTGACGGCAAGCATGATAGGCACCTTGCCCACCATGTCCTCGCTCAGCTGCGGCATGCCTTGCGACGCCGCAAATCCGAAGTTATAGAGCGACAGATAGTCTTTCGACAGCAGGATGGGCACCACCGGGCGCGGGCTGTTGGCGTCGAATCCCCATTTTATGTTTTTCGTGTCGATAAATTCGTCGGGCACCGACTCGAAAAATATATATGTGTGCAGGCTCACGGAACGTCCGCTGATTCCCAGGTTGCCCATCACCTTATAATT
Source organism: Bacteroidales bacterium (assembly GCA_022009815.1). Taxonomy (GTDB): domain Bacteria; phylum Bacteroidota; class Bacteroidia; order Bacteroidales; family Muribaculaceae; genus Limisoma. The sequence continues at coordinate 1,214,011 of CP091725.1, read as the reverse complement.
TGTTGTCGAGAACCGTCCCACCTTGCGCATCCACGGCTGCCGCTCGAGGTCGGCAATCTCGCTTTCCGAGAAAGCGTTGGCGTCAGTCCCTCCGAGCATACTTTTCACCATCGACGCCGTGCCGATGCTCTTTGTCACCACAAGATAGTCCTTACGGATGAAACTGTCCTCGTCTTCAAACACCGGACGCACGTCCTGCCAGAACTGCAGACCGAGCAGCACGATTGTCAAACCCACCATGTTTGCAATAGCGAAACCTATGAGTTGCGCCTTGCTGATATGCTTGCGCAGCAGTTTCCACATCAACGGATTTCTCATAACTTCAGTGCCTCCTCCACTGCGATGTCAAGATTGTTGCCCACCGATGTAGCAATGACAGCCGCGCCAGTGCGTGCCGCCTCCTCGGTGATGATGTCGGCAACGATACGGTTGTTTGTCTCGTCGAGGTGGCTCACCGGCTCGTCGAGCAGGAAAAAGTCGCACGGCTGGCACACCGTGCGTATTATTGCCACTCTCTGCTGCTGTCCTATCGACAGTTTTCCCGCCGGACGGTCGGCGCGGTCGGCAACCCCCAGCCGCTCGAACAGGCTGCGGATCTCGGCAGTTGTCTTATGTCCGGTAAGCCGGTTCTTCAGCTCCACATTTTCCAAAGCTGTAAGCTCAGGAAACAGGCGCATCTCCTGCGGCAGATAGGCAATGTGGCGACGTCGCACGTCGCACCACTCCTCCACGGTCAGCTCGTCGATGGAGCGACCGTCAAACAGGAACGTGCCTTCATAGTCCTTGCGGTAGCCGTAGAGATATGCGCACAGCGACGACTTTCCGCAACCGCTTTCCGCCGAAATCAGATATTTTTTTCCGCGCTCAAACCGGAGCGTCTTCAACCACACTTCCGACTGGATGCCCGGTTGTCCGGCAAACACCCGCGGCAGAGTGTTGACAAGTTCTATTGTATTCATCTTTATAAGATAATTTTTATCGTTTCAAAGTAGCCCAAACAATCGTAATACGCAAACCTCCGTCGGCGTTTCCTCACAGCAGTCCCTGCTCTATACGCGTGGCTATGCGGTCGATCATCGCGTCGGTCTCGTCGGTGACCGGATGCCAGTCGGCTTTCAGATTGACATTGAAGAGCCGTCCGAACGCCTGATAGAACGACGCACGGAACGTGCCTAAAAACGCCTTGATGATGCCGTATGACTTCTGGTTTGTCTCGCGGTTGATGAGTTTCACAAGCACACGCGCCTGCTGACGCGAGAACCGCTTCAGTTCAGGCTTATATTGGTTGAACACATCGCGCTCCATGCTCTTCAGATAAGCCTCGCGTTCTTTCGTTGTGGGCAGAGTCTCAATGTATTCATACGTCTCGATTACGGTGGCGGATATAAGTTTGGCATAAGGCAGCCCCTTGCGCACGTCGCGGACGGTGCGCCAATAGAACTGCTCCTGATTTTTGTTTTTAAAACGTTCGGGAGGAAACAGTGATGTTGTTGATTACGAGCATCAGCGCGCTGTCGCCCTGCTCCGTGCGAAAATAATAGTAACCATGATAGGTCTTGTTGCGCGGAGAAGGCAGTCCGTCAGTTTCGGCAAAGGCACATGCCGCCGTTGCCAACATCAGGAATAGAATTATACGCTTCAACATTTGTCTGACAAAATTTTGTGCAAAAGTAAGTATTTGCCACGACTTAGCGTATAATTTTATGATTTTTTGGATATTCTGCGACGAGCGATTTGCGTCTATCCGAAGAAGATGTCGCCATCGTTCATATCCATCCATGAATGGTCGCCGGTGCGCACATTCAGATCTCCGTCGGAGTCCATCCACATATTTCCTCCGCAGTGGTTTAAGAACTTGCCGCCTTCGTCGCCTCCGACAACGAATTTTGTGCCTTCATTGTCGTTGTAGTTGAAATCGTCGTTGTCATCGTTGCCGCCCGACCAGTTGTGATGATTGAAAAAATTAAAGAATCCCATAATTGTAACGTTTTTCCTATACAAAAATAGCGATTTTTTAATTACAAACAAACGATTGAAACTTTTTTCAAGAAAAAAGTTTCTTTTTGCGCTTTTTTACGACATTGCATCGCAATAATTACGTATCTTTACCGCCGAATTAAAAACCACTAATATTTTCAATTATGAAAAAAATTATCTACTCTCCTTTTGATTGCGGCTGTTGCGGCAGGTATTGACGCTAACTCAGCCGAGGTGACGCGCATTGCAGCGGGCAACCACACGATGCTTCTCACAAAAGACGGCAAAATCTACGTGAGTGGAAACAACGATGCCGGCCAACTCGGCGACGGGCACTACTTCGACAGCGAGATAAGCGACAACCACTACAACGCCACCACGTTCAAGCCCGTAGAAAAGGATGGCGTTAAATTCCGATCAGTGACCGCCACTCTCTACAACTCTTATGCTATCGCCTCCGACGGCGCACTCTATGCATGAGGTCAGAATGCTTACGGACAATTGGGATTGGTCAGCGTAGGAACATACAGCGGCATCTACACGCCGACAAAGGTGGACGATGCCAAATGGGCGGTGGTGAAAGGCCGCTCGACAACAATAGTAGGTATTCATCCCGACGGCACATTGTGGGCGTGGGGCAAGAACCTCACCGGGCAACTCGGTGTTGGCGCCGACAGCGAGATGAAAGAGTGCGCGACGACACCTGAGAAGGTGAGCGATGAGCGTTGGCTCGACTGCGCTTCGGGCTTCTACCACAGCACTGCCGTGAAAGCCGACGGCACATTGTGGGCATGGGGCGACAACTCGCAGAACCAGGTGAACAGCAGTTCCACCACTATATTCACAACTCCGCAACAAGTGGGCGAAGACACCGACTGGACTCAAGTACAGGCTGGTTTGAAGATGTCGGCGGCATTGAAAGCCGACGGCTCGCTGTGGACTTGGGGAAACAACGAAGAGTCGGCTCTCGGACGCGCTGTCGAAGGCAAAACAGACGGCAAACCCATGAAGGCGTTCGACAAAGTGTTGTCATATTCTGTCGGCGATATGCATGTGCTCGTCATCAAGGATGACTACACTCTTTGGGGATGGGGCTACAACCTCCACGGAGAGCTTGCCAACGGCACAAACAGAAATATTGACACACCGACACAGATAGGCACGGCGCAATGGCAGACTGTTGCCGCAGGTTTCTATCATTCTGTTGGCGTACAGATCGACGGCTCTGTATGGTCGTGGGGATTCAACCGCTACGGACAGCTCGGACTGGGGGATGACAACAACCGCGCCGAACTTTCAAAAGTAGACTTCAATCCAGAAGAGGGCGCTGTGGCTGAAATAGCGACAGACTCAGCAGTCAAGGTATATCCGACGGTTGCCGAGGAAACGATAACCGTAAGCTCCGACGCGACAATCAGCAGCGTCAGCATCTACAACGCCAACGGCCAGAAAGTTGGCTTCAAGATGGTCGACGGAACACAGACAAGCCTCAACGTGTCGCATCTCGCTGCCGGAACTTATTTCGTGGCAACAGAGAGCGGCGCAGGAAAATCAGTAGCTCGTTTCATTAAGAAATAAGACTTATGAACAATCGTTTTTTCCTTGGCGCGGTGGCGGCGTTGTCGATTGTTTCCGCCAACGCGGAGCGTCTGCTTGACAGCGCCGACAATTGCCTTGTGGTCGACAACGAACCGATGGTGTTCGGATCGATGGTGAGCAACAAGGCGTGGACCACTGCAGAACAGCAGACAGCGGGTCTTGGACTGTACCGCTTTTTCGGATACACGGTCGATGCGAAACCGGTGGTTCTAAGCACCGATTTCCAAATCGAGTCGGCAGCATACAAACGGCACTTACTATATCGAGTCGACAGCCAATGCCGACACCGACGCCGCTGTAAAGCTGCACGGACATCTGATTGCCTACGAGCCCGACCTGGACATCATGTCGGAAATTGCGCCGATAACCAACATCCACAATTTAGCAGGCAGCATTGCCTACAATCCTGCCGACGACAAGATGTATTGCTTCTTTGCCAACGAGTGGACGGAGTCGTATACGGAGTTTGGCACGTTTGACGAGACAACAGCCACCTCAACGTTCATACGCTCGTACTACAACGACATCATAACGATGGCAGCGCTTGCCTTCGACCGCAACGGCCAGGGGTATGCCCTCAACGTGAAGGGCGAGCTGTATCGCCTTGACGCCGCCACCGGCGCGCTGACAAAGATAGGATTCACGGGCGTCACCCCGCGCTATTCGCAAAGCATGGCGTTCGACTACCGCAACGACAAGCTGTATTGGTTTGGCTCGTCGGTCGACAACACGATGCGCCTCTATGAGATCGACACAGCCACCGCCAAGGCAACGGCCGTGTCGGGCAATTCGCAGGCGCAGTTTCTCGGCATCTATTTTGAGAATCCCGTCAACGCAGCCCCCGACTGCGTAACCGACCTTGCATACACCTCCACCGGCGCACGCCGCGAGGGCACACTGAGTTTCCGCATGCCGGAAAAAACCTTCGGCGGAGCGGCTCTTGAGGGTACACTCAACGTCCGCATCGCCATCGAGGGTGTCGACACAGTGACAATAAGCGGCAAAAATCCTGGAGAACTCGTCAGCCTACCGCTGACACTGCCCGACGGCACGGCGCGCATCGTTGTGACGGCAGACAACGCGAAAGGCTACGGACTTCAGTCGCGCGTGAAGACACAGGTGGGCGTCGACCAACCGATGCCGGCAGAAAATGTGTCGCTGCGTGTCGACGGAGGAGATGCCACATTGTCGTGGACAGCACCGACAGCGGGCAAGAACGGCGGCTACGTTGGCAACCTCACCTACCGCGTGGAGCGCAACGACGGAGTGGTTGTTGCCGAAGCGACAACAGAAACGTCGCTGACAGGATTGCAGAAAGGCAAATATTCATTGACTGAATATAAGGTCACCGCCGCCAACGAGAACGGCGCTGCCTCCGCGGCGACAAGCAACAGCGTGATTCTCGGCGACGCATTGGCAATGCCGTTCAAAGAATCGTTTGACGGAGGAACGTGCCAGCACACATGGTTTATGGGCGCGGCATGGGCCACATTCACCGCAGGCAACGATCCGAAGACACAGGATGCCGACGGAACAAGCGGACTCATCTCCTTCTGCTGCTACTCCACCAACGTGGCCAAAGGCACAGTGTCGACAATCGTCTCTCCGGCGATAGCCGTGGGCGGACAGCAGGCATATTTCAACTTCTCGGTTTATCACTATAGCGGCACGTTCGCAACCGAAGACTCGCTGACACCTTGCGCCATCGCCGCCGACGGCAGCGTACAGACCCTCGGCGACCCGATTATGCGCGACAACGGCACAACCGGATGGAAGGAATACTCATATCCCCTCAGCGGCAACGTAGTTTGCGTGGCTCTGAAAGGCTATTCCGACTACGGCTACAACATCCACGTGGACCGCATCGCAGTGTCGACCGAGCAAAGCGGTGTGAGCGCCGTGGAAATCGCCGACAATGCATTGGTGACCGTCTACAACCTCAGCGGAGCACGTGTCGCCGAACGGATGCAGCGCAGCGACGTGTCTACGCTCGCTCCAGGCTGCTACATTGTGCGTTCGGCAACAGCGACTGAAAAGGTGATTGTCAGATAGCATCGGCAACCATACTACAAATACAACCGTCCCGGCAGCGTCAAAGTTGCCGGGACGGTATGTTTTTTTAGGGTCAGCAGCGGAAGCGGCGGAAATCGGAAGCTGAAGAGCCTGCAACGAGGCGGAAAAACTTCTCAAGCACTCTGCCGACGGGAAGCCGAGCGACCGGGCGATGTCGGCCACGGGGCGGTCGGTGTCGACAAGAAGCATCTTGGCGACGCGCAACTGACGCAGCTGCGCAAATTCACGGAACGTCCTGCCCGTGGAAAAGCGCACAACACTTGCCAAATATGTCTCGGAAACGCCGAGCGCCCGTGCCGGCAACCCTATCGGCGGCACGTCGCACCCGTGGCCTTCGGCATAGAACCGGTCAACCGTCTTTTCGGTTTCTGCCACATACATCGCGCAATAATCCTCATGCAGGATAAACTGCCGCTGATAAAAGCGCCGGCAGTTGGCAAGCAACAAGTTGATTTTTTCAGCAAGTAATGAATCTTTGGAATCGCCAGTGTTGTCAGAGAGAATCCCAGCCACGGCATCAAACAGTCGGTCTACCACGCTTTTCTCGCGCAGCGAGATGTGAAGCGACTCCCGCGGATAGCGGTAGCCGAAAAATGCGTAGTCGGAGAATACGCCACGCAGCGGCAGTTGCAGCGACAGCGATTTGTGGAACGACAGCACCCGTGCGTCGGCAGCCACCGGCATCGCCTCGCCCGGCGGAAAAAACGACATCCGCGCGTCGGCGTAGTCGCAGCATCGGCATGCGAAATCGCCACGGATTTCCATCGCCACGGCATAGTGGCAAAGGCGCGACGGGGCGTCGGCCGCCGATGTCACGGCGGCGATGCTGCTGTGCTGCACGACTGTCATTTTATGCCTGCAGTTTACGATATTCATTCGGTGTCTGCCCGACATTCTTCTTGAAAATGCGGTTGAAATGCTGGGAATACTGATAACCCAATTCATACGAAATCTCGCTGATGGTCTTTTCTGAACCGAGCAGCAGCTCCTTTGCGAGCGCAATTATTTGTCCTGTATGTATTCCTGCGCCGTCTTTCCTGTCTCCTTCTTAATCAAATCGCCGAAGTAGTTTGGCGACAGACACACCTTGTCGGCAAAAAACTTCACCGACGGCAGCCCCTCCGACTGCGTGCGTCCGCTTGCGAAATATTCGTCGAGAAGCGTTTCAAACTGCGCAAGGACTCCGTGGTTGACAACGGAACGAGTCTCAAACTGCCGGGCATAGAAACGCATGCAGTAGTCGAGCAGCAACTCGATGTTGCGCGCAATCAGGCGACGGCTGAACTTGTCGATGGGTCGCTCGATTTCCGTCGCTATCTGGTCAAGACAGTTGCTGAACAGCACCTTCTCCTCGTCGCTGAGATGCAGCGCCTCAGCCGAAGAGTAGTCGAAAAACGAATAGTTCTTGATGCCCTGCCCCAACGACGTGCCCCGTATAAGATCGGGATGGAAAAGCAGTCCGCGAGCTTTCGGCTTGAATCCCGGCTCCATATTGACTTCGACCACCTGTCCCGGAGCGAAACTTGTGACCGTGCCTTCCTGATAGTCGTAGGTCTGGCGCCCGTAGCGGATGTCGCCGCAGCGCGTCTGTTTCAGAAACAGGGCATATATGCCGTAATTCATTGTGAAATGGGAGGGAAAACGTGTGGCGTCGGCAAGGTCGACAACTGCCACCAACGGATGGCGTGTTTCCAGTCCGAACAAACTGTTGTAACTGTCTATCGTGTTGATTTGAAGGATTTCCGTATCCATAAGGCAGACTGTTTTTTTGTTGCTGCAAAAATAAACATATTTGCCTTCTGCGTCAAGACGGACGCGGAAGAATCCGTAAAAAGGTTACTACAATCCACGCATCGGGCACACCCGCAGCGTCGTCACTTTCCTCCGTTCAGACGGTCGAGCATCGAGCGGAGATGCTCGGTTGGATTCAGACGGTATGCCATGCCGAGATATTTCCGGGCTTCGTCGGCCTCCGGTGAAGAATGCGCAAGCTTGCGTGTGTCGAATTCCGAGAAATAGTAGACCCCGATGTTGAGCATCGCGTCGACATCCTTCGGATTGAGACCGATTATGCGCTTGTAGACAGCCACCGCCTCATCGTAGCGGTCGAGCAGCATGTATCCGCGCGCCTTGATGCGGAGCATCGACGGATCGTCGGGGTTGACGGCAAGCAACGTGTCGCTCATCTCAATCATTTTCTCGGCATTGTTGCGCGAATCATACAGCCGCGCCAGCCGGATGTTGATGTTGCGTTTCAGCCACGGCTGTTTTTCCTTTACGAGAATCATGAAATCCTCAAGGATGGCGGGGCGTCCGATTTCAAACGCCGATATTCTCACTTCGTCAAACAAACTGTCGAGCGGCAGCGCGTATCTTTGCGTTGCCTCGAGCAGCTCCATCTGCTCTTCGGGATTGCTGATTGCGCCATAGACAGTCACCGAGCGTCCGTAGGTCTGCATGTCGGTAGGCTCGCGCTCCAGAATGGCGCGAAACATAGCGAGAGCGTTCGCCCATTCCTCATGCTGATAGAATCGGTCGGCCTTTTCCCGTATTGTCGACAAACTCACCTCTGCCGCCGCCGGCATCGAGAAGACAATCACGCAAACAACGGCGAGTAAAAATCTAAAAAATTTGTTGTCCATAGCAATAATCGTTGCCAAAAATTTGTTGTTAACGACAAAGTAACTAAATTTGTGAAGAAGAACAAAATAAAGAATCAAAATAAATGAGAACAAGTTATAAGAGAATCCTGCTGAAACTTAGCGGAGAGTCGCTGATGGGCGCTCAAGGCTATGGCATCGACCCCGTGCGCGTGGGCGATTATGCCGAGCAAATCAAGGAGTTGGCGCAAGCCGGAGTTGAGATTGCCATCGTGATTGGAGGAGGCAACATCTTCCGCGGACTGGCAGGCGCAGCCAAAGGCGTTGACCGCGTGAAAGGCGACCAGATGGGCATGCTTGCCACTGTAATCAACTCTCTCGCCCTATGCTCCGCCCTTGAAAAGATAGGACAGCCGGCACAAGTGTTCACCGCCGTGAATATGTTCCCGATCGGCGAACACTACAGCAAGTGGAAAGCCATAGACGCTATGAAGGCAGGCAAGGTGTCGATAATTTCGTGCGGCACGGGCAACCCGTTCTTCACCACCGACACAGGCTCGGCTCTGCGAGGCATCGAGGTGGAAGCCGACGTGATGCTCAAAGGCACGCGTGTGGACGGCATCTACACCGCCGACCCTGAAAAAGACCCTTCAGCCAAGAAGTTTACCGAAATCACCTACGATGAGATTTACGAGCGCGGCTTGAAGGTGATGGACCTCACGGCAACCGTGATGTGCAAGGAGAACAATCTGCCGATCGTGGTGTTTGACATGGACACCAAAGGCAACCTCAAGAAAGTGATTGAGGGAGAGCCTATCGGCACATTGGTTTATCAGAAATAAAAATTTAAAAACAATAAAACAACAATCAAAAAATGAACGACGTCAACACTTACATCAAGCCTGCTGAGGAAAAGATGGAGATGGCGGTTGAGTATCTCGACGAGACACTCGCCCACATCCGTGCCGGCAAGGCCAACCCAAAAATTCTCGACGGTGTCAAAGTGGATTATTACGGAAGCGCTGCGCCGGTTTCCAATGTGGCAAACATCTCAGTGCCCGACGCACGCACAATCGTGATTACCCCGTGGGAGAAATCAATGTTTAAGGAGATTGAGAAAGCCATCATCAATTCCGAGATAGGCATCACTCCGGAAAACAACGGTGAGGTGATACGCCTGTCGATTCCTCCATTGACCGAAGAGCGCCGCAAGGCTCTTGTAAAGCAGTCGAAGGGAGAGGCCGAGCAAGCCAAGATTTCTGTGCGCAACGCCCGCCGCGACGCAATCGACGGTCTGAAGAAAGCCGTGAAAAACGGTATGCCTGAAGATGTCGAGAAAGACGCAGAGGCAAAAGTGCAGAAAATCCACGACAACTATATGAAGAAAATCGACGAGGTTTTCGCTGCAAAGGAAAAGGAAATCCTCACAGTGTAATATAGGTGTCAATCAATCAGATACTATAAAATCGGACGCTGACCATGAAATCTGTTTCAGGGCAGTGTCCGAATTTTTTCTAATCAGCAACAATCAACAAAGATTTCAATGAAAAAGAAATTGTTATTCGTGCTTTTCGCCGTGCTGACACTTGCTGTGGGGGCAACGGCCGCCACTTCATCTGTGATAGAGCGCACAGGCAAAAGCATCAAGAAAGAGCGCACTGCGCCTGCCCGTCAGGTTGCCAAAGCCGACGCCGACAAGTCGCCGACGGTCTACGGATGGCTGCGCTATGTGGAGCATGCGCCGAGCGACCAGCAGTATGGTGTTTGCCGCTTCAATGCCGGCGACCCATCGACGGTCGACGTGCTGTTTCCGTTTGACGCAGAGCATCAAGCATGCGCCGGTGCGGCAGCCAACGGTGTCTACTACGTTTACCGCTACACTCCGGGCGACTATGCCGCGCCTGTTGATTTCGGTACGGTGAATCTGACAACCGGAGCGTTTACCCAAATCGCCGACTACAGCCGACTGAACGCTTTGTTTGCCGACATGACGTTCGACTATTCGACACAGACCATGTATGCCCTTGCAAACGTGGGCTCGTCTACGGTGTCGACGCTTGTAACCGTAAACCTCACAAACGGCGATGTGCAGAATGTGGCAACGCTCGCCGAGAAGTTTGTGGCTCTTGCATGCTCCTACGACGGACAGCTGTATGCCATAAAGGGCGACGACGGATATCTCTACAAGATAAACAAGACAAACGGCGACCTCGAGTCGATTGGCTACACTTATGAGGAGCCGGCGGAATATTTCCAGTCAATGGAGTTCGACCACAGCACCGAAACGCTGTATTGGGCAGCCAACACAATCTACGAGGAGGGATTCCTGACGGTTGTAAACATTGCCAACGGCAATTCTGAGCGCACCGGCACAATCAGCGAAAACGCGCAGGTGGTGGGTCTCCACATCCCGTTTGTGCGCACTGCCGACAAGGCTCCTGCCGCCATCGAGGGACTGACTGTCACTCCGGCTGCCGAGGGCGCGCTGAGCGCAACGCTTTCGTGGACAAACCCCACTCAGACTTACGACAAGAAGGGCAACACTACGATAACCCGCGTGGACATCTTCCGCGACAACTCTTTGGCGGGCTCCGTGACCGATGCCGCTCCTGGCGCGCAGTCGTCATGGACCGACGCGAATGTGCCTACAAGCGGACGCCACGAATACAAAGTGTTTGCCGTAAATGCCGAGGGCAACGGCGAGCCTGCGGAACAGACCGCATACATCGGACACGACACGCCGGTGGCTCCTACAGGGGCAACCGTGTCGAAGATTGACGACACCACGCTTAAAGTGGAATGGACGGCGCCGACTGCCGGACAAAACGGCGGATGGATTGACCAGGCGTCGCTGCGCTACCGCGTGAAGCGACTGACCGACGGCTCTATGGTCGCTGAAAATCTGACGGCTACGTCATGCACCGACACCGTCGACAAACTGGATACTTATTCTTACGAAATCGAGGCTTACACTGCCGACGGCAATGGCGGAAAGGCGAAAACCAACGGGGTGGCTGCCGGTCCGGCAATCACCGTGCCCTACACCTGCTCGTTCAAGACCGACGGCGATTTCGGATTGTGGACGGTGATCGACGCCAACAACGACTACTACACTTGGGAGCGCGAGACTACGCTTGCCGCCGCCAAATATTATGCCAACGAGGATTATGAGACATCTGCCGACGACTGGCTGATTTCTTCGCCTATCGCCTTGAACGCCGGAGTGCAGTATCGTCTGCGCTTCAACGCAAAATCCTACGACGAGTCATACCCCGAACACGTGGCTGTGTATCTCGGTCAGGGCAAGACAGTGGAGGCGATGACAACCAAACTCGGCGACTTCGAGGTGGCAACCTACGACATGCAGCAGTATGAGGTGACATTCCCGGCAATTGCCGCCGACGGCAACTACAACATCGGTTTCTACTGCCATTCGCAGGCTCCCGACGGATATATTCTCTATGTCACCGACGTGGAGCTCACGGCAGTGACAAACGGAGTGCTGAAGGGCACGGTGACCGACGGCACCAACCCTATCGGGAATGCGGTGGTGTATATCGAGAGTCTTAAGATTTCAAGCATCACCGAAGCCGACGGCTCGTTTGACTTCGGCGAAATCGAAGCCGGCGAATATGACATCCTCATTGAAGCCGACGGCTATGTCTCAAAAACTATAAAGGTTAATATTGAGGCGGGCAAGACAACCATCCTGCCGGTTGAGATTCAGAAATTGCGCAACGTGGACATCAGCGGACGCCTCGTGAGCGAGGACGGCAACCCGATTGAGGGAGGCTCCGTCACCGCCAAGGGCTACTCTACCGTCACGACGGTTTCTGCCGCCGACGGCACATTCTCATTCCAGCAGCTGGCAGCCATCGACAAAGTGACAGTCAGCATCCACCGCTACATGATGGACGACGCAGAGAAAGAAATCGTCTTGACCGAAGACGGCACCGTCGCTCTCGGCGATGTGGCTATGACAGCAAAACGCCTGTCGCCTGCGAAAGTCACTGTAACGTCGACCAAGAGCGTTGCAAACGTGGCTTGGGAAACGCCTGCCGACTTCACTGAATATCGCCACGACAGCGGCATCTACGACGGTCGTCTCGGCAACATCAACGGCACGAAAAACAGCGTTTATGGCGCCATTTACCGCACTCCGGCAATCCTGTCGTCGATGTCGTGGTTTACCGACAAATACCTGCAGGAACATAAGTCTGTCAACATCTTTGTGTTCGACCTCGACACCGACGGCAATCCCACCTCAACCGTGCTGTTCAGCCGCGAGAACGTTGCCAACGTCGACAATAAGTGGAACACGTTTGTATTCCCGACCGAACTGATGGCGCCGCACGGATATATGCTTGCAATAAGCGCCGAGGGACATGCCGGACTGGGCATCGCCGAGGCTACCGATGAATATCCGTTCGCAGAGCGCGAAAACTGCTTCAGCGACGACTATCTGACTGGCGTATTCACCTATGTCGAGGAACACAACATCAACCGTCCGCTCATGATCCGCGCCACCGGCGTGGCTGTAGCCGACGCCGGACTGCCACAGGTGGCTGCTCCGAAATATGAGGTGTACCGCCTTGCCGACACCGACGCCGAAGACCAGACAAAATGGACAAAACTCTCCGACGCACCATTGACTGAGCGCACTCTTGCCGACGCGCAATGGGCTACGCTTCCTTATGGTGGCTACCGCTATGCCGTAAAGGCCGTGTATGGCGACAACGACGCCTCCGACGCGCGTCTGTCGGCAGTGGAATACTGCAACATGACGTTGCCGCTCAACGTTGCCGTAAGCACATCCACTCCTACAAACGAGGCTGACGGCGCCGCTGTGGCTCTGAAGGGACAGACGTTTGGAAACGAGTATACCGGAACCGTGGGCGCCGACGGCAAACTGTCGCTTGGCGAGGTTTGGCGCGACGTGTACAACGTGACGGTAAGCAAGCCCGGATTTACGACATTTGCCGCCGAGCACGACGCCACAAAGGGCGAGACAGCGACTGTCAACGCCGTTCTTGACGAATACCGCGTGGATCCGTTCGGACTCGAGGTGTCGAAGACAAGCACTGCGGGTCAGCGCAAGTTTGTATGGAACACGCCAAACTATTTGTTTGACGACTTTGAAGGCCATGAGGCATTCGCCGTCAACTCGCCGGGAACCATCGGTTGGACATATATCGACGACAGCCACACTGCCACAATTCCTATCGACGGCGTGAATTATCCTAACGCCGGTGCGGAAATGGCATTCCAGGTGTTCAATCCGTATGAGACCGACCCCGTGCTCGGAGTAATCAACGAGGGCATCCGTCCGCACAGCGGAAAGCAGTTCCTCGCTTCGTTTGCAAAGGAAAACAGCAGCGTCTACAACAACGACTTCATCATTTCCCCCGAATTGTCGTTTGCAAAGGATTTCACATTCAAATTCTTCGCAAAGAGCTTCAACGAAGACTACGGCCGCGAGAAGATGAACGCAGGATACTCTACAACAGGCAAAGCCGCCGACAATTTCACATGGCTCAACGGCGAGAACCCTGTGGAGCTCCCGATGGGCGAATGGACAGAGTATCGCTACACTGTGCCTGCCGAAGCAAAATATGTGGCTATCAACTGCGTTTCCGACTATCTGCTGTTCATGATGGTCGACGATGTGTTTGTCGGCTACGAGCTGCCTGACGGCGTTGACCCCGACAACATCCGTGGCGACCTCAAATTTGAGGTTTACCTCGACGGCAACAAGGTGGCGGAACAGACTGAACGCTCATTTACATTCGACAAGCTGCAGAACGGCACACACCGCGCCGGCGTGAAAGCGTTGTTCCACACGGAGGCTTCTCCGCTGGTTGAAACGGAGTTTGTCGTAACCGACGGCTCTGCGGTAAGCGTTGTGGCAAACGGCTCAAACCGCGTGTACCCGAACCCGACGACAGGCATCCTCAACATCGACGGTGCCTACGACCGTGTTGACGTTCTCAATGTGGCTGGCGCCGTTGTGGCTCGCTTCGGCAACGACAGCACAATCGACATCGCAGGAAATCCTGAAGGCGTATACATCGTGCGCGTCGTTTCTGGTGAAAACGTGACGACAACCAAAGTGATTTTGAAAAAATAAAATCCACAGAACATCAAAGAAAAGGCTGTATCTCAACGAGATGCAGCCTTTTTGCTATCTCCCCTTCATTTATGCGCAAAAATTTTATCAAAAAAATTTGCACAGTAATAAAATTTGCAATACCTTTGCACTCGCAAAGAAACGCAAGGTGCCATAGCTCAGTTGGTAGAGCAAAGGACTGAAAATCCTTGTGTCCCCGGTTCGATTCCTGGTGGCACCACGCAAAAGAGAGTATCACGAAAGTGATGCTCTCTTTTTTTGACTCATCCGCGGTGGCGCATTATTAGGGGTCGTGATTGAGGGCAGCCCGAATAAAATCGTTGCGAGTGATTCAATAAAAATTGGAGAAAATCGTGTTCAGAAACAAGTTTTTCATCTTAACAGTATTGGTCCTCAAGATAAATGTTGTACCTTTGTATAAACAAATAATTGAAGCTATGATACGTTCAATACCAAATCCTCCGATGGATCGAGAAGATGTCGCCCGTTTTCGTCGCAATCTGGAGAAACATCTCCGGGGGGATTTTAGTGCAGAAGAACGACATCGCATTGAAGAGCGTAAGGCTCGAACAGAAGCCAACGTCAAACGGATAATTAGGAATTGTGGAGGAAAGAACCCATTACTCGGATATTGATTTCCAAATAAGACTAATGACAGACGCAGACTATGAAAATATGTCTGCGTTTTCATGTGGCGTTGATAAACTTGACAATTTCTTCCAACATGAAGTCGAAGAATGTATGAGGAGGCACTATCTATCTGCTTATTGCGCTTTCTTAAATTCTGGAGAAATTGTGGCAGCTTTTACTCTAATGAATGACGCTTTAATGATTTCCAGTCAGACAGAGAAAGAGGATTTTATTGACGATTTGAAACTTGAAGTAGATGCTGATATTGTTGAATTTTTCAATCGTCAGTCCTCATATCCCGCTATAAATATAGGACATCTCGGAACATCTGTTGATTATCAAAGCAAGGGAATTGGCACTGCAATAATAGACCTTGTGGCTGACACATTTACGGAGTATCGTCAAGCTGGTTGTCAATTCATAACCGTTGATGCACTCAACAACCCAAGAAGTATCAAATTCTATCATACTAATGGATTCTGTCCTCAGACCAATAAGGACATTTCTTCGGCAACACGTCGTATGTACCGGATTCTATAAAATGACACAAAGTGCCAGCATCTGCACAAGCAGCAGACTGAGCAATATAATAAAGAAGACAACGGGCAATATCTGATGTTTTCAGACGATTGCCCGTTTTATATACCATACCACCTACAAATTATATACTACTAAAATCGGTGGTAGATAAAATTTGGATAATTCTCTGAATAAATGACAGATATGTATATTACCATGTACTGCACACTCTTTGAAAATTTCCTGTTAGGTTGAATTTTCTCGCATTATTTGTGTAATGTGCTCATTAAAAACAGTATCCTGTCTATTATTGTTTTTCTTGTATTTTTAGTATAGACTTTTTTCTGACTCACCAAGGAATTTGAAACCATTCTTTTGATAGAATGGCACTGCTGATGATTAGGCATCAACTGTAATGAAACAACATCCAGTCAAATGAATCATATCAAGATTATATCTGCCACGGATTTAAACATTTAAACCTGCGGTGTACGGGACTTGAAGCATTTGAGCAAGAAGAAGTCAAGCGATTGAGTACGGTTTCAATCGCTTGATAATAGATGTTTTGAAATTTGGCTTTTCTCGCCTCTACAGTTTTGATAGTTCATCAATTAAGGCTGGACGGCGTGGAGTACGCGACTTTTGCTCGACTATTATGTTGTCGGCCTCCGATTTGCCTCCATAGTTGATTAATTTACGTAAAAGACCAACTCCTTCACGATACGAATTTCGATCTGACGCATTTTGGAAGAATTTTCTGACAGAAGTTGAATAGAGTTGAATTATCTCATTCCGATATAAATCCTTCACTTCTTGGGGAGAAGCATCTATATTGTATGCAGAAGGATTCTTCCGAAGGTATTCCATAAATCGCTTCCACATCTTTTCTTGCGTGTAGATGAACAACAGACGACGGTCATCATCTCTCTTGCTGACAGATTCACTTATTAAAGTTTCGACATAATCACTCCATTGGTTCGGTGGAACCAACATTTTGATTTTCGAATACATGTTTTCTAACGAAAACTCCCGATCGCCCCATCTGCCCCCGTTGAAGAAGAAATGCCTGGCAAGCCTAAGCGTGTTATCCTTATCACCGATATGGCAATATACCTGATATTCCCATTTACGCCATTCTGAAACAAGACCCGCCCATTCTGTATCGTGGGTAACCCCTTCTTTTGCCAGACGAAGCACTTCGTCATAGTTCGCCTCATCCCATGCCATCTGGAGTAGTTTCTTTCGAAAGTCCGGATTTCCCACATTGTCATACATGAACTTGCGTTGCTCTTTCGGAGAGCCTTGCTTCGACATTATTTCAAGTTTGTATTTCTGTGCAGTCTGGGCATCATGTCTTGCACTCCATTCATCTCCATCGGTTTTGATTGCATCAAGTGTTTCCACAATGCGGTTTTGTTTGTCAGATGTGTCAGCAAGCTGGATTGACATTTCTATCCATTCCCACCACCAATCCCAACCTTTGAGATTTTCTTTATTGAACCGATTCAATGCCAACTCAAAAATCTCGTCTTTTATATTTTCCGGCAATGACTCACTGGCACAAAGTTTATGCCATTTATAAACAATCGCTTACAATAGCTCCAAGTTCTCCAGCACTGTCATCTCCACTGTTTATAATGTCTTCTCCTGCATCCACTATGCCGGTAAGAACAGCCACGGCCACATCCCATTGGTGGCTTTCCATCGCTTCTTCCGCCTCGTCAAGAATCCGGGTAACGGCCCGGTTGAAATCAAACGCATCGCTATACTCGATATACCCATATCTTCCACTAAAATCTTCAATAAGATCCTCTACGCGGGAAGTGTAGCTGTCAGGGGCAGGCTTGAAGAACCCTGCTCCAAGAGCGAGAAAACGGTCTTGAAACCGACTATCGTTGATGCATTCTTTTCTTATAAAGTCGCTCAACTTTCCTTTGTCCATTTTTGACAAAAGAATTTCCACATTATTCATTTTCTTGTTTGTCATCGTTCGATTTATTATTTATGACAATCCATCCGCCCCTCTTTGTCGAGCCTTCACGAATAAGATTAGTGAAAATGCAGCATCTTCATTGTGCTAAAACACAAAGAGATACAGACAATAATCGATATAATCACCGAAAGCAAAGTTATAGAAATATTTTGTATGGCAGATGATTTCTGCAAGTTTTTTTGATGCAATAATGGCAATAACCGAACAATTTACACCTTAAACCAAGGGTCGAGTCGATTACAGATGACATTGTGGAGTCAAATTGCTCCATGGCCCGAGAATATTCCTCAAAAGGAGTGTGCTTCTCAGATTTAATTTGTATTTTTGCTATGTCTATCGTTGGATTTTCTTGTTTTCTTTTCGCAACACTAAGACAAATTAATCCTTCGACATGGCAAAATCCTGGGCCGCTTGGCCAGTCTAAGAACTTTTTGTTACTCAGGCGTTTAAAAATTTAATTTATAATAGTGTTGCAAATTAAGGACTTACACATTATCATGAGACATATCATAACATCTTGCTTGATTGCAGTGTGTGCTATGACAGCCATTGCTCAGCACACTCCCGTTTATCTTGACGAGACACAGCCTATAGAGCGGCGCATTGACGATGCTCTCTCACGCATGACTCTTCAGGAAAAGATACGCGTCATACATGCGCAGAGCAAATTCTCGTCTGCCGGAATACCGCGTTTGGGGTTTCCCGACTTCTGGACAGACGACGGTCCTCACGGTGTACGCCCTGACGTACTGTGGGACGAATGGGAACAGGCAAGACAGACCAACGACTCATGCGTGGCGTTTCCTGCGCTGACATGCCTTGCCGCCACATGGAATCCAGACCTTGCCGCACTCTATGGCAAGAGTCTCGGCGAGGAAGCTCTCTATCGTGGCAAGGACATGATTCTCGGACCGGGCGTCAACATCTATCGCACTCCGCTCGGAGGACGCAACTTCGAGTATATGGGCGAAGACCCTTATCTGGCTTCCACGATGGTGGTGCCTTACATACAAGGGCTACAGTCGATGGGAGTTTCGGCATGCGTCAAGCATTACTGTCTGAACAATGACGAGGAATATCGTAATCAGGTGAACGTCATTGTAAGCGACCGCGCTCTGCATGAGATTTATCTGCCTACATTCAAGGCTGCCGTAGAACAAGGAAAGGCTTGGGCGATTATGGGCGCATACAACCTCTACAAGAACGAGCATAACTGCCATAACCAGTATACGCTAAACCGTATTCTGAAGGGCGACTGGGCATTTGACGGCGTGGTGGTAAGCGACTGGGGCGGATGTCACGACACTGACCAGGCTGTAAAGAACGGACTGGACATGGAGTTCGGATCCTGGACCAATGGTCTGTCTGCAGGCACAAGCAACGCTTACGAGAACTATTATCTTGCCACACCATATCTTAAAGATATCAAGAGCGGCAAGTACACCACACAGGAACTTGACGACAAGGTGCGCCGTGTGCTGCGACTGTTCTTCCGCACGACTATGAACAGACAGCGTCCTCACGGCTTCCTCTGCTCTGAATCGCACTACGAAGCAGCCCGTCAGATAGCTGACGAGGGAATCGTGCTCCTACAGAACCGCAACAACGTGCTGCCCATCGACCGCACCAAGGCGAAGCGCATACTCGTAGTGGGCGAAAACGCCATCAAGATGATGACCGTCGGCGGTGGTTCGTCATCATTGAAGGTGCAGCGTGAGACGCTTCCTCTTGACGGACTGAGAGCGAAACTCGGAGGTTCGGCAGAGATTGATTATGCACGAGGCTACGTGGGAGACGTGACGGGCGAATATAATGGAGTGGAGACTGGTCAGAATCTGAAGGATAACCGCTCCGCTGACCAGCTCATTGCCGAGGCTGTGGAGAAGGCAAAGAACGCCGACTATGTCATTATGGTGGGCGGACTGAACAAATCGGACTATCAGGACTGCGAAGGACACGACCGCAAGCAGTATAATCTGCCATACGAGCAAAACCGTTTAATCGAGGCTCTCGCCAAGGTTACTGACCGCCTCGTTTACGTAAACGTCTCTGGCAACGCCGTGGCAATGCCTTGGAAAGACAAAGTGCAGGCCATCGTGCAGAGCTGGTTTATAGGCTCAGAGGCAGGCAACGCCATCGCCGATGTGCTGACGGGCGACGCCAATCCGAGCGGAAAGCTGCCATTCACATGGTACGGAAGCCTCAACGATTGTGGCGCACACGCTCTAAAAACCTATCCTGGCACGTGGCGCGAGACAGACGACACAGCTGCTGGTTTTGACAAGATAATAGACGAGGAATATAAGGAAGGCATATACGTGGGTTACCGATGGACGGAGAAAAACCGCATCAAGCCGACATTTGCTTTCGGACACGGACTGAGTTACACATCTTTCAGCATCAGCAACCTGCGCCAGTCTGCCAAAGAGATGACGCGCGACGGCAAGCTGACATTCACCGTAACCGTCAAGAACACCGGCACGAAGCGTGGCGCAGAGATTGTACAGCTCTACGTAAAGGACGTGGAAGCATCGGTGGACCGTCCCGTAAAAGAACTCAAAGGATTCAAGAAGGTATGGCTCAATCCCAGCGAACAGCAGGACGTGGACATTACCATAGACAATACAGCCCTCGCTTTCTACGACGAAACGTCAAGCTCATGGAAGTCGGAAAACGGCGTATTTGAAGCTCTCATCGGCAACGCCTCGGACCATATAACACAGAAGGCTCGCTTCACACTAAAATAGAAGACTGCTCTTTTTGAAAATACTCATTTAACCCAAATCGGTCATTTGGGTTTGCGATGGATGATGAACGGTTAAAGCAAGGGGGCAATCGCTATTTCCGTGAGTTATTACAACGTATCAGGGATAAGCCTTTTGTCGGAATGACCAACTTCAAGGGCAACTATGTGACCAAGGACGATGTGAAGATTGCCAAGAACTATCTGTCGGAGATTGAGCTACAACGTCTGAATCTGCTTGTTTCCGGTTTCCTGGATTTTGCCGAGTTCCAAGCATTGGAAATGAATCCCATGACCATGAAAGATTGGATAGAGGCACTGGATTACCAAATTATTGCACACAAACGTAAGGTCCTGATTGACAATGGAAACATTTCGCATAAACAAGCGATTGAGAAGGCAGAAAAGGAGTTTGAAATCTACCGCAAACGTGAAATGGAACTGCTTGAAAGCGATTTTGATAGGGAAATCAAGAAATTGAAAGACAACAATGATAATAGTTCAAAGTAATTCACTACCTTTGCCCATGGAAACCTTCACGCAACCTTGCGCAGAATAACGCAAGTCATTGGTGGAGCAAACGGAGGAGATTACGGTCGAGTCGCTTTTAGAAAACAATGATATTCAACCACTTGGAGATAAATTACGATTCCTGGTGGCACCACGCAAAAGAGAGTATCACGAAAGTGATGCTCTTTTTTTTGACTCATCCGCGGTGGCGCGGCATGCGCCGCTACACTCTGCCCACCGACATTGCCAATTCTTCAAGGCGCAAAGTTCGACTTGTTCCGCCGTCTTAACATTGAGCCAATCTTACCTACTCAAAATCTACTGAGCCGGATTAGACGCTCGTCAGAAAGCAAGAGCCGAAAAGACTCGCCATCCCTAAAGACAAGATCTTTTCGACTCCAACTATATTTAATCTATAAAATCCCTTGTTCGGGCGTAATATCAAGGCCGGCGGCTTCGACAAGTTGCCGGTCTTTCTTCATTACCTCAGCCGGAATCCATTTACGCTCAACCCTGACGGTGCGCACGCGGCTCAGGCTACGTACCATGTCCATCGGGGCATAACGATTGCTTAGTTCCGCTTTTTTGAGACGTTCGCTCAAGTCGTAGTACCACTGCAATGCAATCATGCAGATGAAAGTCCATGCCTCAAGCGATTTTTCGTCTTGCATATAAGAATGGTCGGCCTCGATGACATTTTTAAATGCATCAATAGCCTGCTCTACATCGCCACGAGTCTTATAGTCGAGGTAAACATGTTCGGCATCTTTCCCCGATGTAGACATTAGAGCTAATGTGCCGAACTGCAGTGACTTCACCTTGTATCCGTCCATTGTGTACTCTTCCATTTCGGGGTCGAAAACGCGTCGCATGTAGTCTTCCGACTCATCGCTGCGGTGTGCCTCGTCAAGGTAGAGAAACACTTCATGACCATCAATCTCAAAGCGCTTCCACCATATCGGCTTTTTGTGATAGAGGAATGCTCCATCAGCTCCGTCGTTGGTCCGCGAGGCGAATATGTTATAATCCAGACCTTTGGTAGAGCGCTTTAGCGCCATAGTGAACTTTATCCCCAATTTGTCAAGTTGCGCTATGTTTGAAGCCGATTGAAATCCTTTATCGATAATGGCAACACCATCGCGTATGCCCGAATCGGCGAGGCACACCTTAAATGCGCTGACATCCTTTATGCTGCCTGGCATCAAACGATAATATACGGGCAGATGCTTGGCGCAGTTGAAAATCCACATTATATTTACCGCAGTGTCGAACGTGCCGCGTTTTGTTTGTCAGTTGCGGATAATCCATGCAACGTGATGCCGAGAGCTGATCGGTGCCGTCAAAGATGATATTATCCAAAGGATCAATATAGCTGCGCATATACTCAGTTATTTTATCACGCTTTGTGCCCAAATCACGAAGAAATCCCGATAGCGCATTGGCCGACAAGCCCCTATTGCCAATCTTGTGCGACAGATAACTATCGGCAAAGTCTCCTGCAACGCGACGCATCGGCGACTGAAAACGCAACCTGCAGTACACCAACGCAATAATCCGTGACCAATCCTCATGGAACACTTGCTTTAGTCGGTCAATACAGTCGCTCTGCTCCGTCAGAATGTAGTCTGAGAGACCGAATTCCTTTACTTCTCCTATTTTTGGCTCAGCAATCACAGTCGACTTCCCTCCTTTAAGTTCCGCAATCTCACGTTCCATTATTCGCTTGCGCGACTCCTTAAAGCCTCCATCCTCAGTTATAGAGCCAAGATATTTGCCTGTAATCTTGCGGGCGCGCTTTTTCTCCTTGTCATACACGCTTGAACACTCATACAACTTGTAGAGCGAATCGTTTACACGACGAAGTTCAGTTCCGGGGCGACGGAATTTTACTGCCCAATCAGGATGTGCCATACTCTTTTATATTACGCTAAGACGTAATACAAAGATACAACATTGTTTTGATTCTGCCAAACTTTTTTGCTTGAAAATCAAGCATCGAGGCGAAAAAATCGCCCCGATGCCATAATATTACGCCAATTTAAGGGATTTTATAGTTTAATAGCAAATCCCACATTGTGTTTTACCTTTGCTCTCAGCCTCTGAAACTGACATTTCCTCAATGATTCCACCGCAATTGAGGAGACCTCGGCAATTCTCAGACTTGTGATATCGTTTGGCAGACGCTCCTGAACAAACATACACTACCTCAGAATTCGCTCTTTCTGACTTGTCGTAAGAACAACACAACAAGACCACTGCCAACACAAACGATATTATGTATTTCATTTATCACCATTTAAAAAGTTATCTATAACAGTCTCCGTATTGTTGGACAAATCAGTTTCAGAAACGACAAAACGCCCAGTTTCCATACCCTCAAACCAATTCTCAAGAACCGATTGCAACCGATCATGCTCTTTTGGACTATACGGATTGGTTTCAAGCATAAGCACCTCCAATCCCTGCAATCCTTTTCTTTTAACAATCATTGAAGAATTCTGTTTTAGTAATGTTTTTGACGTAACATAAGAATAAGCATCTTGACTTTGCTGTTTGTTTAATTCATAATACAAATATCCATCTGTCAAAATAACAAGGACATTTCTATATCCTTTTTTAATGCATAAATCGTCAACTTTCTTATTGCTGAAGAATCCCCAGATATCACTTCCAAGCCATTTTTTAGCATTCAACGTTTCATCATAAATTTGTGCCAAGCTATTTTTAAAAACGCTTGGCATTTTCTGAAGTTCAACTCTTTTATCTTTTGGCTGCAGATTTTTCATATCAATCACCAAAGCCGATGCAAGAGTGTTTATTTCTGTATTTTCCGGAGCTGGATAAAACAACACCTTAAGCCTATGCTTTGATTTTAAAATACCCGTACTCTGGCACGAATCCTGAAACAACTTTGTAAAATGTTCAACAATTGCCAAATCCCGTTCTCTTTGCGACGGAGTTAGGTCTCGCACAAGTCTATCAGACAAATCCAAATAAATCGTGATATTCAATGGAAGCGATAGATCTTTCTTTGATTTGACTTGCTTCTCCGAACTACACCCAAACATTACCATTGCAACAATAATGGCAAACATAGCCGATTGTATTATTCCTTTCACTTTCATTTTTTTCCTCACTTTCTTTTATTGATGTCACATTAAATAAATTTTCAAATGTTGTTTGATACACATTTTTTGCTTCTTCTTGCTGAGCAACCCCCTTTCCAAGCGCAGGCATAACCGTCATCCAACCAGAAAAGAAATCGCTGAATGCTACTTTTATTGGCGACAAATCCACAAAAATATTATTGTTCAACGAGCTCTGTCTGTTATTTCTATCGCCATTAAGTTGAGCGAGTTTATTCTTAATGTCAGTCAACCCCTGTTGCAATTGTGCGAGTTTTTCCTTAAATGAATCCATCTTGATGTTACAAGCTTCCACCTCCCGTTTGGTTGATTTTCTATCTTCAAATCCAGTATATGCCATATCAAAGACAACACCCCAGATAATATATACTATAAATCCACAAAAAATTACAGCCCACGTATTTGCATCGCAAACGGCCATATAAATTGAGTAGTTAGGCATATCCGCTAGCGAGTTCAGTTTATCGTAATCATATATACTTTTGCCTATCAAATAGGCAAGAATGCAATCGAAAAGCAATGTGACAAGAACAATAAATACTATTTTAACATATTTCGATCTTTTTTTCTGCTGAGTGAAAATATGCAGACTATAGCCAAGCCCTAAAAAAATAATTGGAGCGCTAAGCACAAACAACAACTCCATTATGCCTTCAGACATGGCTTTGCTCAAAGCCTGAGGGTCAAACATCGCTGCTTTCACTCCCATATTTTCCGCTGTCCCAAAATCCTTAAAAAAAGCCGAATAAAAAGTTGAACTATAGAATGTAAAAAGATATATGGTCAATGGTACTAGAATTACAATTCCTAGAATCATCTTAATGTTCGCACTCCTATTCAACTCATTATCCTTTTGCTTCAGACCTACGATATTACGCTTGACATCTTCCATTTCCATTCTCACATCTTCAATCTTCTTATTCTGTAAGTCAAGATTATTATTTTCTTGGGAGATTTTAATATCAATATCTGCAATCTCTTTCTCTACCTGCAACCTCATTTGTCGCTGCTTAGCCTCGTCAACAATCTGCGAATGCCTTTCCTGACTATATATGCGTTGTAGAAATGGTGGCAACGCCGCAACACTTGCATTGACAATACCGCACAGTCGCCTGCCATAATTAATATACGTTTCACCCTGTTGTCTCGCCTCCTTGATGCCCTCAAAATTTGTTGCCCCATCAACTCTTTTCACATCAGGGGCACCCAAACTAAACAGTTTTTTAAGCCTATGCATAATTATTCCTCCTTCATTATATTGTCGATTACGTCTGAGACTGGGACATGCGCCTTTGCTTGCTGCAAAAGATAATCTACAATATCATTGATATTCTCTTCAATAAATCCCATTCTTTTCGCATATTTACAAATCAACGAACGTTCAGAATTATCAAGTTGATTATCGGCAAGCGCAATCTCCGACATTTGATATAAAAAACTAATTTGCCTGGCAAATCTTCTGGGCAATGAAATGGAGTTCCGCTTTCTTTAATGGCCAAGTCTATTTCTTTTTGGGAAATTCCATACTCTTCCCTCCCTATTCTATAAAGAGTCTCCATCTCCCGCGCATCAATTATGCCATCTGCCAATATCATAGAATAAAGGCTCAAAAAACGCGCTTTAAGTTTGTAATCCATCTTTTATAATCCGAGCCACCGCACGCCCCTATGGCTCCTTCTTTTTGGTATTAAAAAAACGCGAAGCGTGGCGCTGCTTATGCCATGCATCTAAGTCGGAGGTCGTAGGAAAAACCTTATTCAGAAGATACAGCAACGGCAGCCCACGCTATTGCGTGGGAAGCCATTACGCTTTCCCTCTGAAAAGTCTTGAATTTCCTACGTTCCCGACTTAGAGATAAGCATAACGCTTCACAGTTATCGATATGTCACATTACAGTTTTTCTGTCTGCAATGCAAAGATAGCAAACCAGAAAACCCAAACAAAATTTTTTCATAAAAACAGTCGTTTTTTATTATACTCAAATATTTACCTGGCCTATCCCAACCCAGTCAAATCGATTTTATAAAACTCCGGCACATCATTGTCGTGCTCCAGAAACATTGTCATATAAATCGGGGCATAGACAACACGCCCGTCAACACGCAGATTGTCATTGTTCAGCACAAGCGCATACGGAATGTCATAATCCGCACAGGCAAGGACATTGTTCAATGCCCGATGCTGCGCATAGTCTTTTCCCGACTTCACTTCTATCGGCAACACACCGCCTTGCATCTCTACGACAAAATCCAATTCACCGCGTTTCTTGTTGTTGTAGTAGTATGTGTTGAACCCGTGCGCCGTCAATTCCTGCGCCACGGCATTCTCATAGACCGAGCCATAATTGATGTCGCTTCCCCCTTCAATAATGCGCAACTGGATGCCTTCAGCATATTGTGCGGCGAGCAACCCTACATCACTTTGAAATAGCTTGAATAAATTGCGCGACCGCGAAAGCAGCAACGGAACTTTCGGCTCTTCAACATTATACACCGGCAACGCCACGCCAGCGTCTGTCAGCCACAGAAAACTGTTCTGCAAGCGCGAGAATTTAGCATTTTCATTTAAATTCTTGAGAACGAACCTCTTGTTCTTGGCATTTAATTCCGGAGGAATTAGATTGAAGATTTCTTCTATATAGAGTTTGTTGCCCGAGTCATATTTTGAAATGTCGCGCTTGTATAGATTTATTATGTCGCGCTGTATTCTTATAACCGTCTGCAGATTGTTGGTTTCCAGATATTGCCGTACAGCATCGGGCATTCCTCCAACAACAAGATACAGGCGATAAAGCTCCATCATTTTAGCGTGAACAAAACTGTCGACTGAGGTGCGGTCAAGCCATGCTTTCCTAACTGACTCCACTACACTGTCGCCAACACCCACATTCCTTATAAACTCCTCAAAATCCAGCGGATACATATTCTTAACACTCATATACCCTACAGGAACAGACCGCAAATCCTTCAAATCCACACCAAGCAACGATCCGCTGAGCACATAGCGATAAGAACCCTCTTCCACAAGAAATTTTATTGCCGTGACAATCTCCGGACATTCCTGAACCTCATCAAAAAATATCAAAGTTTCGCCTTTTACAAGTTCTGCTTTTGTCAAAAGCGACAAGCGCAACAAAATGTCGTGCGCCGACAAACCTTTGCCAAACATCTCTGCAGCTTCGGGATTGTCGACAAAATTTATCTCGACAAAATGTTTATACTCCTTGCCATACTCACGAATCGAGAAGGTTTTTCCTATCTGTCGCGCACCACTGATAAGCAAGGCGTTTCTTGACGTCTTGAAAAAATCTCTTAAAAATCTGTCAATCTTTCGTTTAAGCATCGTCTTGTCGTTTTTCCAAGGCAAAATTATGCGTTTTTGTCCGCTTTTCCAAGCGTTTTTACATTGTTTTTGTCCGCTTTTCCAAGATTTTTTCTAATACTTGAAGCTGCTGCCGCCAAGGAACTCGCGCAAAAGGCTTGTGGCTGGGATTTGACGGTTGGGGATGGCGTTGAAGTAGCTGAGGAAACTGAGCAGACGGTATGCCTCGGCATATTCCGGCACGTTGTGCGGCACCTGCTTCAATATCGGCTCAGCAAAGTCCTTCATGACACCAAGCTCGAATATCAGCGATGAGTTAAACATTGCGTCGGCGTTCTCCTGATACGGGAATATCCATTTTCCTTCGCCACGGCGCACGCTCGGCCAACGGCGGATGGTGTCGAGCGCCGACGTGCCGCGATACTTGAAGTCGCGCACAATGCGGCGCAGCAGTCGGTTGTCGGTTGTCGGCACCCAGTTATGGTTGTCGATGTTGAGCGTTGTGAGCGCAGACACATACACCTTATACTTCATCTCGTCGGGGATGCTTTCCGTCAGCTCTGGATTAAGTCCGTGGATGCCTTCCATCAGCAGTATCGAGTTGTCGTCGAGACGGAGCTTGTTGCCTTTGTATGTGCGTTTGCCTGTGGTGAAGTCATACGACGGCATCGCCACCTCCTTTCCTGCGATAAGGTCGGTCAGGTCTTTGTTGAACTGTTCGATGTCGAGAGCGTAGAGCGACTCATAGTCATAGTCGCCGTTCTCGTCGCGCGGCGTGTGCTCACGGTCTACGAAATAATTGTCGAGTGAAATCATCTGCGGGCGCACCAGATTGGCAAGCAGATGGATGGACAGGCGTTTGGTTGTGGTCGTTTTGCCCGACGACGACGGTCCTGCCACCAGCACCACGCGCGCGCCTCCCTGTCGGAAACGTTCGGTGATCTGGTCGGCGATGGCTCCGATTTTCTTGTCGTGGATGGTCTCTGCCACGGCAATCAGCATGCCCACGTTGCTCTTGTCGGCGACGGCCTTGTTGAGCATGCCCACGCTGCCCACTCCCACCGTCTTGTTGAGCTTTATATAGTCGGTAAACGCCTTGAACAGTTTTGGCTGCGGATTAATCCCCGCAGGCTTCGTGCGGTCGCCGTCAAAGTCGGGCGGCAGCAGGAGCAGTCCGCTCTCGTAGGGCACAAGGTCGAACACCCCGACATAGGATGTCGACGGCACAAGGTCGCCATAGTAACTGTCTACAAACCCTTCGAGGCTGTAATATGTGGTGTAGAGGTCGGCGGCAGTTTCAAGCAGCGTCACCTTGTCAGCCATCCCGGCGTTGCGAAACAGCTTGATGACATCGGTCGTAAGCTTAGTGCTTCTGACAAACGGAATGTCGGCGGCAATGATTTCCTCCATGCGACGCTTCACGGCAGCGACAGTAGCGGCGTCGGCAGTCTGCCGGTCGATTGTGGCATAGTATCCGCCGGCGATGGAATGCTCTATGCACAGACTGGCGGCAGGATACAGGTCGTGGACTGCCTTGGCGAGCACCATGCAGAGCGAACGCACATACATGCGCTGTCCCGACGGATTGCCCTCATCGATGAAGTTCACCATCTTCGGCATAAAAAGCGGATAGTTGAGACCCTCGGTCTTGTGGTTGACGTGGGCGCAAATAGGCTTCACGCTGATTTCATCCTTTATGCGGTTGTACACGTCGAGCAGCGTCTCTCCGCCCTTCACATCCATATATTTGCCTGTGTTCTCACAGAAAATCTGTATCTTGTCGTTCATAGTCGATTCGCGTTTTAAAGTTCAGCGTAAAGTTACGCTTTCTGACGCGATTATCCAATAACAACCCTGTCACAATTTGTTTTTGAGCGACAAATGCACTAAGTTTGCAGACAGTATGGCTAACATCTATGACAACAGACGGATCTGGAAGACGGTGTTTCTGGCGGTGTCGCTGGTGCTTGTGGCTTTCTTCCTCCACATTTCCAACAACTTGGTCGACGACCTTGCCGACCAGGAACGCGAGCGTATGGAGATTTGGGCCAACGCCACAAAGGCGCTGACATCGGCTCAGTCGTCCGACATCGACTTCTATCTGAGCATCATAAAAAACAACAACAACATCCCGGTGCTGCTTGTCGACGACAACGACAACATCCTGATGTCGCGCAACTTCAAGATGCCCGAACCCGTCGACTCGCTGACGCCCGACCTGCTGTCGGACGCCAACCGCGCGTTTCTCGCCAAACGGCTCAAGGCTCTGAAAAAAACAAACAACCATATCCCAATCAAAATCGACGGCGCCACAACGCAACACATCTACTATGAGGACTCCACGCTACTCACAAGCATGTCCTACCTGCCGCGCATCCAGATTGCCGTGATGATAATCTTCGTGATTATCGTATACCTTGCCGTGATGTCGACAAAAAAGGCTGAGCAGAACAAAGTGTGGGTCGGACTGTCGAAAGAAACCGCCCACCAGCTCGGCACGCCGATTTCATCGCTAATGGCATGGGTGCAGATGCTCGAGGCGTCGGGCGTTGACAAAGAGATTGTCGAGGATATGGACAAAGACGTGAACCGGCTGTCGATGATTGCCGACCGATTCTCGAAAATCGGCTCCAAGCCGGAAATGAAGCTGGAGCCCGTGTGCGAGTCGGTAAGGCAGGGACTTGACTATATGCGTGCACGCATCTCCACGAGTGTGGCACTGTCGGTCAACCTCCCCGACGACGACCGCAACGTGATGCTCTGCCGTCCGCTGTTCGCATGGGTGATTGAAAACCTGTGCAAGAACGCTGTCGACGCCATGCAGGGCAAGGGAAGTCTCAACGTGACCGCCGGCTACGACCACCGCACGGCATTCATCGAAGTGACCGACACCGGAAAAGGCATTGCCCGAAAAAACTTCAAGACGGTGTTCAGCCCCGGATTCACCACCAAGAAGCGCGGATGGGGACTCGGTCTGACGCTGGCGAAGCGTATAATTGAGGAATATCACGGCGGACGCATCTTCGTCAAGTGGTCGGAAATCGGCGCCGGAACCACGTTCCGCATCGAGCTGCCGATAAAATAGCGACAAAAGCTCTGAAATTTTTTTGTAGTATAGTCGGTTTTTGCGTACTTTTGCGCTGATAAAAAATCATTTTGTCATGGTTCGTAAATATGACTATCTCGTAATCGGGTCCGGAATAGCGGGAATGAGTTTCGCGCTGAAAGTGGCAGAGACAGGCCGTGTGGCGCTAATCTGCAAATCGGACATAGAAGAGGCCAACACTTTATGCACAAGGCGGTGTGGCTTCAGTGACAAATCTCAAAGTCGACAACTTCGACAAGCACATAGAAGACACTATGATTGCCGGCGACTGGCTCAGTGACCGCGCTGCCGTGGAGAAGGTGGTGAAAGGCGCTCCCGAACAAATCAACCAACTGCTCAAGTGGGGCGTTGATTTCGACCGCAAGGAAGACGGTGAGTTCGACCTGCACCGCGAGGGCGGACACTCGGAGTTCCGCATCCTGCACCACGCCGACAACACCGGCGCCGAAATCCAGCAGAGTCTCGTGCGCGCCCTCAAAAGTCACCCCAACATCGACGTGTTTGAGAATTTCTTCGCCGTTGAAATCATAACCCAGCATCATTTGGGCAAAATCGTGACGCGACGCACTCCCGACATCACTTGCTACGGAGCATATATCCTCAACCCCGAAACCGGAAAAGTGGAGACTTTCCTGTCGAAAGTGACAGTGATGGCAACCGGCGGCATCGGTCAGGTCTACACCACGACAACAAACCCGATGGTGGCAACCGGCGACGGCATCGCAATGGTGTACCGCGCAAAAGGTACCGTAAAGGATATGGAATTCATTCAGTTCCACCCAACAGCACTATACCATCCGGGCGACCGCCCTTCGTTCCTCATCACTGAGGCTATGCGTGGCTACGGCGCCGTGCTGCGCACAATGGACGGCAAGGAATTCATGCAGAAATACGACCCGCGCCTGTCGCTCGCTCCACGCGACATCGTGGCGCGAGCCATCGACAACGAGATGAAGATGCGAGGCGACGACCATGTGTGGCTCGACGTGACCCACAAAGACCCGGAAGAAACGAAACACCACTTCCCAAACATTTACGCCAAGTGTCTGAGCCTCGGCATCGACATTACGAAAGACTATATCCCTGTGGCGCCGGCTGCACACTACCTGTGCGGTGGCATCAAGGTGGACCTCAACGGATGCTCTTCAATCCAACGCCTGTATGCCGTGGGTGAATGCTCATGCACAGGCCTGCACGGAGGCAACCGACTGGCTTCCAACTCTCTGATTGAAGCCGTGGTCTATGCCGACGCGGCGGCAAAGCATTCGATGGCAAACATTGCCCACTACTCGCTGCGCGAAGACGTGCCGGAATGGAACGACGAGGGCACGCAGCACAACGAGGAGATGGTGCTGATCACACAGAGCCTCAAGGAGGTGAACCAAATCATGAGCACCTACGTGGGCATCGTGCGCTCCAACCTGCGACTCGACCGCGCATGGAACCGCCTCGACATCCTATACGAGGAGACCGAGCGTCTGTTCAAGCAGAGCAAGGCGTCGCGTGAAATCTGCGAGCTGCGCAACCTCATCAACGTGGGCTACTTGATTATGCGACAGGCAAAGGAACGCCACGAGTCGCGCGGATTGCACTATTCAATCGACTATCCGCCTGAAAAACGCCGTTTGTAAGCGTTTCAACAAACAGACAAAAATGACACAGCGACGCCATCCGGTGCCGCTGTGTTGTTTTTGCTTATATTACTGATAAAGAGACTCACCCCTCCCCTATTTTTCACTTACAAACCGCTTGAGCAGAAACGCAAGAAAATATGGGAAAGTATAGAACCTGCCATTAAATCCAATATTCTTATTGCATAATTTAATGCCGTAACGGATATCCGGATATTTGCCGTCATTAGCCGTCAACTTTGACAACGATTTGGTTGCATTGTCCGATGCCTTCACCTCTA
Source organism: Bacteroidales bacterium (assembly GCA_022009815.1). Lineage (GTDB taxonomy): Bacteria > Bacteroidota > Bacteroidia > Bacteroidales > Muribaculaceae > Limisoma. The sequence continues at coordinate 1,181,755 of CP091725.1, read as the reverse complement.
TGGGTATCAATGTTTGAATGTCGCGTATGAAGAAGTCCATCTCTAACGTTGATTTTTCATTACGATAGAAATACAAATCATAGCCTTGCTTCGCCAACATATCACCTACAACGTTTTCATAAACAGCACCCTTGTAAGTGCCATAATTCTTATTCACCCGCATATCCTCCTGCGACTCCTCGTCGAGCGAGGCAACAAGCAAACCCGTATCCTTGTAATAGAGCTTATATGATTTCGGATCGTAGTTGCCCTTAAGCGGCAGGGAGATATGCGCAAGACAATGGCACACATTGACTATTCCGGCATCACTAAGCCATTCCACCGTGCCGACATATTCCCGGCTTCTGGCACCATGGGCAATCTTGCTGATCTGAAATTTCTTATTGTCTTGCCCCAAGAACACAGAAATGTGGTTGTAGACATTCTTTATCTTACCCTTGTCAAGACCTTGCGCATACTTCGTTATGTCCTCCTCATAGTCGAGAAGAAGTTGCCGTTGCATCTTGAGCGTGCCGCTGAAATTGCCCTTCTTTACAAACAAACTGACCACCGCCGGCATTCCGCCGACAATCATATAGTCGCGAAACAACCCTCCCAACACATCCATCTCCAAGCTCGACAACGGTGTGACTGACACCATCTTTTCGAACAGTCGCTCTACAAACGCGGAATCATAACCTTTTGCCCACAGAAACTCCTCAAAATCCATGGAATGCATTGTATAATCCTCTTTGTAGCCCACACTGTTCGACTCTATTTCCTGATAATTAATGCCCATAAGCGAGCCGGAGCAGACCACGTCATACCTACCATCTATTTTGAATGCCTTAAGACTTGTGGCGCAAACAGGGCAGTCCTGCATCTCATCGAAAAAGAAAATCGTGTTGCCCGGTTCTAATTCTATACTGGGGTCGATAAGCGTGATGTTGCGCACAATGCTGTCCACATCATAGCCGTCATCAAATATCGACTTGAATTTCTGCTGTAAAACAAAATTGATGGCAACCACGTTCTTATAGTTGTCATTTGCAAATTGCATGATGGATGCCGTCTTGCCAATCTGCCGCGCTCCTTTGACGATAAGAGGCAATCGATCCTCGTTTTCCTTCCATTCTTTGAGAAAGTCGTCTATTTTTCTCCGCATTAATCTCATAATCAACACCTTTTCTTTTGCAAAAATAGCGAAAAATCACAAAATTTCAAGGAAATATACACGAAAAATCACAAAATTCCAGACTATTCAGCCTCTTTTATCACAAAATTCCAAGGAGCGACACGTGGAAAATCACAAAATTCCCGATTTCTGCTCCTTCTTGCCGTTTTTTTTGCGGAAACGTCCGAGGGCATAGCCCAGCACTTCGCGCTGAATTGTTGAATTGAGAAAGCGGTTTGCCACATAATAGAGCGCGAAGCACACAGAGGTCTGCGCAAGGATGTTGAGCCACGGATTCGCAATGCCGACAAGCACAAGGCACTGAACTGCAGCCACTGCGCCAGATATGACGGCATACGGAAGGATGTCGCCCACCACGTTGCGCGTCGGATAGCCCACGATGCGTCCAGCCACAATCACGGCATAGACATAGAACAGCGCCGACGCCACAAGCTGTCCCCAAATCATCGCCGTTATGCCCATGGGGATGGTCACCACGATGGCGGCTATCATCAATGCGTCTTTGACCGTTTCATAGACCACAAGCGAGCGTGAACGCCCGAGTCCGAGGATGTAGTTGTTGATGTTGGTGGCAAGCACTATGAAGATGCCGCGCACGGCGAGTATCTGAAACAGGATTATGGCTTCATCCCACTTAGTGCCAAACAGGATATGGAATATCGGTTCGGCGCATGTTGTGAGCAACAGCAGCAGAGGAAAGACAAGATAGGCGGTGAACCGGTTCATCTTGCGCATGGCGCGCAACAGCCGCTCCCTGTCGTCCTGAAAGCCACTGAGCACCGGCAAGAACGACGCCGTCAGTATCTGCGCTATCGACTGTATGCCCATCTTGCTCCATTTGTCGGCTTGCGTGTAGCATCCGAGTTTGGCAAGGTTGTAGTAAGCACCGATGATAAACGAATAGGCGTTGAGCGACAATGTGTTGAGAAAAGAGCACACCATCACTCCGCTGCCAACGGAAAACACCGACCGCAGCGACGCCATGCTGAACCCCGTGCGCGGAAGCCAGCCTGTTGTCGTCCACAGGAAGACCGATTTGACGGTGGCGAGCACAATGGTCTGCCACACTATTGCCCATGCGCCGTAGCCTTCCACGGCAAGCCAGATGCCCACGGCTCCCGACACGACAAGCCCCAGCGAGTTGGCTATCGCCACGCGCGCCATCGTCATCTGCTTCATCATGCGGTTGGTCTGCACAAGGGCGGTGGCGTTGATGATAAACGACAGGAACATCACCCTCGACAGGCTTATCAGACGCTGGTCGCCGAAGGTGTCGGCAATCAACGGCGCACAAGCCCACAGGATGGCGTAGATGGCAATGCTGATGCCGAGGTTGAAATAAAAAACCGTACAATAGTCTGTTTCAGTAGGCGATTTTTTCTGTATCAGCGCCGCACAGAATCCGCTGTCGACAAACAATGAGGCGAACGCCTGAAACACAAGCATAGCGCCGACCAGCCCGAAGTCTTCCTTCGAGAGCAGGTTGGCAAGCACGACGCCCGTGACGCCGTAGAACACCTGCGAAGCGAATTTGTCGATGGTGTTCCACTTCAGCGTGCGCGCTGTTTTCAGTTTAAGTTCGGTTTCTTCCACGCGCCTATTCTCGGTTTACGACTGCCGGCTCCGGCACTTCCATCAAGTCGAGCAGACCGGTGCCGTTGTCGGTGGTTTCCGGGTCTTCGGCAGCCACTGTTTCCGGCTCATTGTCTTCAATCACATCGGTGGCTTCTGTCTCGACGCCGCCTTCGAGCTGCACGATTTTCACATTCGACAGCTTGCTCTTGGTGATGACAGGTTTGCCGATATAGTACACCTTTCCTGAGCCTACGCCCTTCACGGAGAGCGTTTCCTTAGGGGCGCAGCCTATTGCGCCGGTGCCCATCAGCGCGCATTTCACGTGTTTCGCCGCCACCTCGTCGGCTTGAATCTCGCCGGTGCCCACATTCTTTATCGACAAGTTCTCACATTTGCCAGATGTTATGATTTTACCCTTTCCCGTGAGCAGTTTAAGGTTGATGTTGATAGCGTCGAGACCGTTGGCAATGATTGTGCCGTTGCCTTGAAGCTGTATGTCGATTTTAGCCCCCGGAGCCACTTTGCGCAGCGTCAGGGTGCTGTCTTTTGTATTCTCTGCCTTGTACAGATACGACGAATAGACATAGACCGTAGGCAGTGTCTTGACAGTGATTGCTGCAGGGTCGAGCTGTATTTTCAGTCTGCCCTTCGAACGCTCTGCCATGATGTAGGATGTGTATTCCTTCTCGATGTCAAACGCCACGATGCCCACTGAGTCGGCATTGTTGGAATAGACCACGTTGATGCCGTCGTTAACCACCAGTTCGTTGAATTCGCCCACATTGATGGTGCGTGGAGTGGCATTTACCGCTGCCGCGCAGCAGAGGGTGATGATAGCCAAAGAATTTCTTCATAACGTCGCTTGTTTCTAAATATGTAAATAATCAGTTTCTATGCGTTGCAGCACGTCGTCGAGCTCTGCCCACGTCTTTGCCTGAAGCATTGCGATGCGCGTTTCCCTGAAATTGGGGATACCCTTGAAGAGCGGCGACGCGGCAAGATGACGGCGGATGTGGAGAATGCCTCTCAACTCATCGATGCCTTCGATGCTCTCCGCAATCTGGCGGCGGAGCAGCGCCATCTTCTCCGACGCCGGTATCTCTATCGCGGTGCCGTGGAGCAGATAGTGCTTCATCTCGCGGAAAATCCACGGAGCGCCTATCGAGGCTCTACCCACCATGACCGCATCGACTCCGTAGCGGTCGAATGCCGTTTTCAAGCCCTCTGGCGTCGTGATGTCGCCGTTGCCGACAATCGGTATCGTGATGCGGGGATTGCGCTTCACCTCGCCGATAAGCGTCCAGTCGGCGTCGCCGGTATACATCTGGCTGCGGGTGCGTCCGTGGATTGTAAGCGCACGGATGCCGCAGTCCTGCAGCTGCTCGGCGAGCGTGGTGATGATTTTGTTTTCGCAGTCCCACCCCAGACGGGTCTTGACCGTCACGGGCAACTTCACCGCGTCGACCACCGAACGCGTGATTTGCAGCAGCTTGGGCACGTCGCGGAGCATTCCTGCCCCCGCGCCTTTCGACGCCACCTTCTTCACCGGACATCCGAAATTGATGTCGATGACGTCGGGACCGGCTGCCTCGGCGATTTTTGCAGCCTCCACCATCGGTTCCACCTCCTTGCCGTAGATTTGTATCGCCACAGGCCGCTCGGCGGCGTTGGTGTGGAGTTTGCGGGTGGTGCTGTTGATGTTGCGCACAAGAGCGTCGGCCGACACGAATTCCGTGTAGACCATATCGGCTCCCTGCTCTTTGCAGATGAGACGGAACGACGGATCAGTCACGTCTTCCATCGGTGCCAGCAGCACCGGGCGCTCTCCCAAGTCAATTGTTCCTATCTTCATTCGCTTCTTTCGTTTTGTGTGCGCAAGTTACGCATTTTTATCTGTCTTTCCAACATTGCCGGAAATTGAAATGTTCATTCTTAATGTCCTATTTTCTGTCTGTTTTGTCGGTTGCGCGCAGACGGGCAAGCATTTCTGCAGCCGTCAGCAAGCTGACGGGATGCCGCCACCCGGGCGACAGCTCGCAGAGCGGTGCCAGCACAAACTCGCGTTTGTCCATTCGTGGATGAGGCAGGACGACAGCGGCAGTGTCGACAACCTCATCGCCGGCATACACGATGTCGATGTCGAGCAGACGGTCGGCATAGCTGCCGTCGGCATTGCGGTGGTTGGAGCTTCCCGCCTCGCGCTCGATGCGCTGAAAGATGTCGAGCAGACGCCCGACAGGCAAGTCGCTCTCAAACTCGACAGCGATATTGAAAAAGGGGTTATCAGACTGATAACCCCATGCTTCAGATTCGTATATGCTTGAGACTCGCGGGGTGCTGCCAACGCTGCGGGCTATCTCGTCAACGGCGCGGCGCAAGTTTGCCTCGCGGTCGCCGAGATTAGTCCCGATGTTGACACTCACTGTCCGCATTGCCTGCGTTTACAGCGTTTTTGAAACCTCTACTTCTTCGTAGGCTTCAATCATGTCGCCTTCCTTCACATCGTTGTAGTTGGCGATGTTAAGACCGCAGTCGTAGCCCGACGACACTTCCTTGACATCGTCCTTGAAACGCTTCAGAGAGCCGAGCTCGCCTGTATAGATGACAATGCCGTCGCGGATGAGGCGCACTTTGCTCGTGCGTTTCACCTTGCCCTCGCGCACCATACAGCCTGCAATCGTGCCGACCTTCGATATCTTGTAGGTTTGAAGCACTTCTGCCGTACCGGTAACCTCTTCCTTGAGCTCCGGAGAGAGCATTCCTGCCATTGCGTCTTTAACCTCCTCGATTGCATCGTAGATGATTGAATAGAGACGGATGTCGACGCCATCGTTTTCTGCCAGACGGCGGGCGGCTACCGACGGACGCACCTGGAAGCCGATAATAACGGCGTCGGATGCGGCGGCAAGCGTAACGTCGCTCTCCGAAATCGCGCCCACGGCCTTGTGGATTACGTTGACCTGAACCTCTGGTGTCGACAGCTTGATAAGCGAGTCGCTCAACGCCTCGATTGAGCCGTCAACGTCACCTTTGACAATAAGGTTCAACTCGTGGAACTCGCCCAACGCGCGGCGGCGGGCAATGTCGTCGAGACCCGGCATGCGGCGGGTGCGCTCCTTGACCTCGCGCTGCAATTGCTCGCGGCGCGTAGCTATCTCGCGTGCCTCACGGTCGGTGTCAAGAATGTTGAACGTGTCGCCGGCGGTCGGCGCACCGTTCAGACCGAGCACCAATGCCGGTGCCGCAGGGCCTGCCTCCGTGATGCGCTGGTTGCGCTCGTTGAACATGGCGCGGATCTTGCCATAGCTTGTTCCTGCCACCATGATGTCGCCCACACGCAGCGTTCCGTTGCTCACAAGCACGGTTGCCACATAGCCGCGACCCTTGTCGAGCGACGACTCGATAATCGAGCCTGTTGCCTTGCGGTTGGGGTTGGCTTTAAGGTCGAGCATCTCTGCTTCGAGAAGCACCTTGTCGAGCAGTTCTTTAACACCGATACCCTTCTTGGCTGAGATTTCCTGCGACTGATATTTTCCACCCCAGTCTTCCACGAGGTAGTTCATATTGGCGAGCTCCTCCTTGATTTGTCTGGATTGGCGGCAGGCTTGTCTATCTTGTTGATTGCAAACACGATTGGCACACCGGCTGCCGAGGCGTGGTTGATTGCCTCGATGGTCTGCGGCATCACGTTGTCGTCGGCGGCAACGATGATGATGGCGATATCCGTCACCTTGGCTCCGCGGGCACGCATTGCCGTAAATGCCTCGTGGCCCGGGGTGTCGAGGAACGTGATGCGGCGGCCGTCCTCAAGCTTCACGTTGTAGGCTCCGATATGCTGCGTGATGCCACCAGCCTCGCCGGCAATAACGTTGGCGTTGCGAATGTAGTCGAGCAGCGATGTCTTACCGTGGTCTACGTGTCCCATCACGGTCACAATCGGCGGACGCGGCAGCAAATCTTCCTCGGAGTCGGCCTCCTCGTTGATTGCCTCCGACACTTCCGCACTGATATATTCTGTCTTGAAACCGAATTCTTCTGCTACAAGGTTGATGGTCTCAGCATCGAGTCGCTGGTTGATGGAAACCATCACGCCGATATTCATACATGTGGCGATAACCTTGTTGACCGGCACATCCATCATCAGTGCCAAGTCGTTGGCTGTCACGAATTCTGTGATGCGCAGCGTCTTACTTTCCTTTGCCTCCAATGCGGCTTCCTCGCGCTCGCGCTCTTCAAAAGCCTCGCGCTTCTCTTTTCTCCATTTAGCACTCTTCTTCTGAGGCTTGTTGGTGAGGCGCGCAAGTGTTTCCTTAACCTGCTTCTGCACGTCTTCTTCGCTGACCTCTGCCTTTATGTGGCGCTTGGCCTTGTTGTTCGGACGGTCGGCGTTCTTGTTCTTGTTGCGGCGGCTGTCGTTGTTGCCTCCACCTTGCTTCTGTCCGCCGGCTTGCTGTCCGCCCGGATGCTCAATGTCGACTTTCTCCTTGCCGATGCGTTTGCGCTTGCGCTTCTCGCTGTCGGCGTTTGCGCCTCCGTTGGCTTGTTTTTCCTTGGCGATGCGCTCTTTACGCTTTTCCTCCTTCGACTTCTTCTTCGGACGGGTCGACTGGTTGATGGCGTCAAGGTCGATTTTGCCGAGAATCTTAGGAGCGGCGATTGTTGCCACGACAGTCTTGATTTCGTTGGATTCCGAAACCTCAGGTGCTGCGGCTTTCGGCGCGCTCTGTGGCTGTGGCGCCGGCTGCGGAGCTGGCTTTGCCTCCTCTTTCACCTCCGCCTTCTTAACCTCTTCCTTTACCTCTTTCTTTACCTCTGGTTTAGGTTCCGGCTTCGGCGCAGGCTTCGGTGCGGGTGCGGGCGCAGGTGCTGGCTTGGGCTCTGGCTTCTTCTCTTCAACGACAGGGTTGTTGTGCTTGTCGAGTTCGATTTTGCCGAGAATCTTCGGCTTCTGCACGGTTTCCACAACAGTCTTTATCTGCTCCGGCTTTTTAGGCTCTTGCGGAGCCTTGTTTTTCACTTTGTCCTTCTGACGCTCCGAGGCATAGCGCTCCGACTTCGACTTCAAGTCTTTGTCGTTTAAACGCGCGCACCAGCATTTCGTGCTGCTCGTCGGAGATGCGAAGGTTCAGGTTGCCGGGATCGCCGACCTCCTGATTGTGTTTCTGCAGAAATTCCACCAGCGTAGGAATCCCCACATTCAAATCGTTTGCTACTTTGCTTATCTTTATTGGCATATTGCTTGTTAAGTTTCCTGTTGTTAATCCTCAAATTCCGCTTTCAATATATCGAGCACTTGGTCGACGGTGCTTTCCTCAAGGTCGGCTTTGTCGATTATCTGCTCGCGTGGCATGTTGAGGACGGCTTTTGCCGTGGTGCAGCCGATGCCTTTGAGGGCGTCGATAACCCAGCTGTCGATTTCGTCGCTGAATTCATCAAGATAAATGTCGTCGCTGTCCTCTGTGAAGCGATAAACGTCGATCTGATAGCCGGTCAGCATTGTGGCAAGCTTGATGTTCAAGCCGCCTTTTCCGATGGCAAGCGACACCTCTTCCGGGAGCAGCATAACCTCGGCGCACTTCTCTTCCTCGTTGATGCGGATTGACGACACCTTGGCGGGGCTGAGGGCGCGGCGGATGTAGAGTTCGGGATTTGTTGTGTAGTTGATCACGTCGATGTTCTCGTTGCGCAACTCGCGCACAATGCCGTGGATACGGGAGCCTTTCACGCCAACGCATGCGCCGACCGGATCGATGCGGTCGTCATACGACTCTACGGCTATCTTGGCGCGCTCGCCAGGGATGCGGGCGATGCCTTTAAGCAAGATGAGTCCGTCGTGAATCTCCGGCACCTCAATTTCAAACAGACGGCGGAGGAATTCAGGGCTTGTGCGCGAAATTATCACCTTCGGGTTGTTGTTGGCGTTCTGCACTTCCTTGATGACGGCGCGGATAGTTTCGCCCTTGCGGTAACGGTCGCTCGGAATCTGCTCTTCCTTCGGGAGGATGAGCTCGTTGTGCTCCTCGTCAAGAACAAGCACTTCGCGTTTCCAGATTTGGTAGACCTCGCCTACTACAATCTCGCCTTCCATTGCCTTGAACTTGGTATAGATGGCGTCTTTCTGAAGATCGAGTATCTTGGATGCGAGCGTCTGACGGAGTGTCAGGATGGCGCGGCGGCCGAATTTCTCAAACACGATTTCTTTCGTAACGTCCTCGCCGATCTCGCATTCCGGGTCAATCTCGCGGGCGGCGGTAAGACCGATCTGCATGCTCGGATTCTCTACAGCGCCGTCGGCCACTACTGTGAGATTTTGATAAATCTCGCAGTCGCCCTTGTCTGGGTTCATGATTACGACGAAATTCTCGTCCGATCCAAACATCTTTGCCAGCACGTTGCGGAACGATTCCTCCAACACGCTGATCATTGTGGTCTTGTCGATATTCTTCAGCTCTTTAAACTCCGAAAAGCTGTCTACCATGCTTATGGTTTCCTCTTTCTTTGCCATAATGTCTTAAAACTGGATTACGTATTTTTGTATATTTTATTTCGTTATAACCGAAGCGGAGGTCTTCCTCCTGCTCCACCGGACGCTTGGCGCCTTCGGGTTTCACTTTCTTGACTACCGTAAGCACGAAGCCGTCGGCGTCGGCACTCTTGAGGATGCCTTTGAGCTTGCGACCGTCGGCGGTAAGCACTTCAACCTCGTTGCCTTCGTTCTTGTGATACTGGCGCTCTACGCGCAGTGGCGATGTCAGTCCGGCTGAGCCGATTTCAAGTTCATAATCTTCCTCGTCGCGGTCAAACTCGCTCTCAACAAGTCGGTTAAGGCGGATACACTCATCTATGTCCACACTTGTGTCGCTGTCGATTTCCACCACGATGTTGTTGTCCTTGCTGATTCTGACGTCGACGAGAAAAAGGTCGGTGCCTTCCATTCCTCGCTCCAAGACTGCTGTCAGTGCGCTTTTGTCAATCATTCTTCAATTGTTGATATATTAATAAAACAATGGAGAAGACTTCCGCCCCCTCCATTTCCGTCTGCAAATATACTTATTAATAGACAAATGCACAAACATTTGGTTTCAACGGCTCAAAAACTGTCTTATAATTAGCGATATTTAACACTACCAAGCAAATTATACGTTTTTTTAGCATCCTCAACGCGCTTTTTTTGACGTTCGCCCGGGATGTCTGCCCCCGTTACCGCGGCAGTTGCCGCTCATTCTGTGGGTTAAATAAGTTAAAAACTTGTCCCCGATGCTTGTTTCTCAAAGAAATTTCATATCTTTACGCAGTTTAGTAATAACCTAACCGAAAAAGAACAAAGAAAAATACAGAATACACATCATTTATTAACTTAAAAATCTTTTTTATGAGAAAGTCTTTTAAACACATTCTGTTGGCTGGCTTGACCATTGCATCGACAGCCATGGCTATGAATGCACAGACTTTGACGCAGGACTGGAAGGTGACCGAGGGTCTGCCTACAGCCACCGATGCCCGTTGGGGCATTGGTTTCGACGGAAAAGTCTTTGTCAACGACATGACAGCGCAAAAAATCGCATCGTTCGACGGCACAAACAAGAACACTCTTGAAGTTGGTGCGGCCGGCGTATGTACTTCTGTCGATTCCAAAGGCAACCTTCTCGTTGCCAACCTCTGGAAATGGGGCGGCAAAATGACTTCGTTGAAAATTTGGAACAAGACAACCGGTGTCATTTCCGAATTTGAGGTGACAATCCCGGAAAGCGTGACAAGCACAAGCCGAATGGACGTGTTCGGCAAAGTTGTCGGCGACATCACAAGCGAGACTGGCGGCGCCGTTTTCTTCTGCCCGTCCAATGGCAATAAGATTGTAAAATTGTTCTTTGCAAACAGTGCCCAGGTTGTTGAAAAGAGCAAGGTCATTGAAACCACTTTTGCCAACTTCCAAACCACTTGTATCGCACAACCTTTGACAAACGATCCGGAAAGCGATGCCATCATCCTTAAGGACAAGGGTGTTAAAGAGGCATATGTTTTTGACGGAACAAATTGGACAACTCTTGCGGATGCCGGCATAAATGGTTCTACTGGTATCGACATGATTACCCTCAACGGTACTCAATACACAATCGAACCTGCCGGTGTTGATTTCACCGACGGTTTCCAGATTGTGGACAGAAGCACAAACACCGTAGTAGCAACACACGCTGCAGAGGGCTCTGCCAACGGCACAAGTTTCGGCACTTCGCTCAATGCAGAGAAGGTGGACGAATTCAACGCCACAATCTACCAATACCACTGCGGTCAGTTCGCTGCAAAGTACACATTCTCTATTCCTAAGCCGCTTCCTGCTCTTGAGGCCCGCAACGCTTACGCTTACGACATCAAGGTGGAACCTGCTGCTGAAAACTACACTGTTTCTTATCGCTTGAACGCTCCTGCTGAATCTGTAAAGGTTCAGATGTTTGTCGACGGCGAAATGACAAAGGAATACGAAGGTACTACTGTAGCTACTTACGGTGACTACGAAATGACAACCCTCAAAAACCTCAACTCTGTTGAAGTTCCGGGTGCCGACGTTCCTAAAGACGCGTTGGTGCAATTCAAAGTTGCCGTTACAAGCGCAACTGTTGCAGAACCTACTGTAAACACTAAGAAATACAGCTTCTACCACCCGTCAAGCGTGGACGTAGACAACAACACCGACAGCCCTAACTTCGGACGAATCCTTGTTGCCGAGGCTATGGCGGCGAAACCTACCGGCTACCACTCTTCTGGCGAAGACAATGGTCTGTATGCTTTCGACCCGACCATGAATCCTATCAAGAACGCTGAAGGCAAATATGCTTTCAAGGGTGGTCAGACTTTCCAGACTACATTCCCTAATGGAAAAACTTCTTACGACCCTCGAAAAGTGCGCATCGCTGCCGACGGCCGTATCTTCCTGAGCGGTCAGAACTCTAACGGCATCGCGCTCTGGCAGGTTGACCCAACCGACCTCAACGCTGCGTTCAAGCCGGTGATCAAGGGCACTGCAAACCCTGACACTTACGAAATCACTAACGAAGCCGGCGAATTTATCGCTGCGCCTAACGTAAGTATGGACATCCAAGGCTCTGGCTATGGTCTCAAGCTGTTGATGCTTTCTACAAACGCAAGCGGCACTGGCTTCTCTTACTCTGGCTACCGCACTGACGAGTACCTCCTCGGCAAGGCCTCTACTTGGGACAGTGCTCCTTCAAAGGCTATCGACGCGTTGACTGGTCAATACACCATCACTCACACCAACTCTACTGCAATCTACGACAACGAGGGTGGCATCTGGTATGCAAACTCGCGCTCCACTGCTACTGCAACGGAACCTACTTTGGTTCACATCAACGCTGAGGGCGTAGAGGACTACAAGGTTGACTCTAACGACAAGGGCGGTTTCTACGGCGGTGGCGGCATCCGCTTCAACGCCGACTTCTCTCTCCTCGCCATCGGTACTTCTGACAAGACTCTCACAGTATTCGAGGTTTCTAAGGACGACAATGGCGCTCCTGTTTTGACTGAGAAATACAAATTCGCCACTACTATCGGCCGCAACCTCAACGACATCGCTTGGGACTGCGCAAACAACCTCTACATTGTCAGCAACAGCGGTGAGTTGTTGAAAACTGTCGCTCTTCCTCGCGAAAACGGTGAAGTTGTCGTTGCCGCTCCAAGCAAATACGACATCAACATCTCAAGCGACGAGTATCCTGCTTCTGTTTACATCATCGGTTCTAATAATGTATGGAACCCTGAAGACGGCGTGAAATTGACCAAGGGGGAAAACGGTGTCTACACTGGCACTTTAACAGGTCCTTGCAACTTCGGTATCACTACAGTGCTTAACGCTGACTGGGATGTTGTCAATGCAAACCGCTACGGTTTTGAGGTCGACAACACTGCCGTTACTCTCAACACGGCTATGCCTCTCGTGAAGGCTGCCGGCGCTATCCGCGTGGCTGAGGAAGGCGAATTCGAACTCACTGTCGACCTCAAGAACATGACGGTCCTCGTTGCTGGCGAAGCTCCGGTGGTTTATCCTGAGAAGCTTTACCTCCTTGGTTCTGTAGAACCTAACGCCTGGGATCCTGCCGACGAGACTCACGTTGCCAACCAGATATCTGAGGGCATCTATCAGATTGATAACATCTCGATTCTCGCTGCCGATGAAAACGACTATGGCTACTTCGCATTCACTTCGACTCCTGGCACTTGGGACGAAGTCAACGCTCATCGCTACGGTCCGGCTGAAAAGGATACTGAGCTTGCCGACAAGACTATGTCTGCCATCGGCTTGAACGGCGACACTTCTTACAAGATTAAGAGCGGTGCATACCGTATCGCTGTCGACCTCGGTCTCAACACTATCTATGCTGTCCGTCTGGGCGACAACGTTAACGACGCTGCCGTTGAAGCGGCTAAGGTCGTTGCTGGTATCGGCGAAATCCGCATCATCGGTGAGGCTAACGCTGTTTCTATCTTCAACGCTGCCGGACAGGCTGTCGCTGTAAACAGCAAGGACGCTCAGTTCTTCGTTGCAAGCGGTGTATATGTAGTTGTTGTCGACGGCAAGGCTACTAAGGTTCTCGTGAAATAACATTTCACTTCAATAAATCAGAAAAGGCGAGTCTCTTTCGGGACTCGCCTTTCTTTTTCGCCGTCCTCGCCGGGACGGCTTGAAAAGACACTTCGTTAATTCTTTCATCCGGCGCACTGCGCCATAGCGTCGGCTCGCTTCTTGCGCGTGCAAAACCGCTCGCACTGCAGGCAGATGTCGTAGCCAAGCAGTGCCCCGAGGATGAAATCCTCCTCGGGCGACAGCTGATGGAGCGGGCGCACGATAAACTGCCTTACTGCCGCTATGCATTCCGGCTTGCCGAAATACAGATTGACGTTGTTCTCGTTGGCCGACTGCTCGAAGTGGCAGATGCCCTGGTCGTCGAGTCGTGCCACGGCTGCCGCCAGATAGCGACGGTTCAGCGTGCATAGCACCATGTTGCGCACGCCTTTCTTGTATTCGTACACATAGTTGAGAAACACCTGAAGCTCGCTCGACAGCATCGTGTTGGCTATTTCCATCATTGTCGTTGGTCGTTTTTATTTTGTTATTGACGTTTGTTTCTGTCTCGCGGTTATTCCACGCCCTCGCTCTTCAGCTGTGCGGCCCAGGCGTCGATGCGTCCGTCGGTCTTGTCGTCTTCGTTGACTTCGTCGAGTGCCAGACCGACAAACTTGCCGCCGCTCACTGCCGCCGAATCATCGTAGGTATAGCCGGAAGCGTCGACCTGTCCGACAAACGTGCAGCCGGTGGCTGCCAGACCGTCGTGGATTTCGCCCATGGCGCTGCAAAACGTGTCGCTGAACGACGAGGAGTCGCCGCAGCCGAACAATGCCACTTTCTTGCCTGTCAAGTCCTGACTCTTCAGCTGGTCGAGAAAGTCGTACCAGTCGTCTTGCAGCTCGCCGGCGCCCCATGTGGAGGTGCCGAGCAGCAACGCGTCGTAGCCCGCGGCATCGGCGGCTGTGGCCGAACCTACATTGTGCACGTCGGCGGAGGCTACGCCGAGTTTCTTCGCTATTCGCTCTGCAACAGCCTCGGTAACGCCTGTTGTTGAGCCATAAAAAATACCAATTTTCATCTTCGTGTAGTTTAATTGTTCATTGTTGTTTTTCTGGTCGTAAAATTACGTCGGCGCATTGCCTTCCGCAATACCTAAATCAGCGTAATTTGACCGCTGCGGCATACCTATCATTTTGTGAAAATTTGATAACAAGGCAGTCTGTCAACGCTTTACAGCCAACAATCGACCCTGTCGGAGAGCGTGGCGGCAAGGCGCAGACCGGATAGCGTCCGGGCGGCGTTGTCGCGGAATTGCATGGCAAGACTCTCGCGGGCGGCATAGCAGCTGGCAAGCACCGACTGTGCGACGTAGCGCTCTGCATAGCGGCGCAGGCTCTGGGCGGTGCCGACGCCGTCAACGGTCAGCGACAGCGTGTAGGTGGTGTCGCTGTCGGAGGGAATCGAAAACGATTGGCTGTCTACGATGCTCGCGAGTTCGCCGGCAAGACATAGCCAGGCGTTGAGGCAATAAACGCCGAGCAATCGACGGTTGTCGGACGAGATTACTGCCGGACGGCTGTCGCGGCCGCTCATCAGGGCGAGGCACGCGCTCTCGGCATAAACTGTTTTCAGCACTTGCTCAATGTCGATTGAAATTGTGATTTTTCGTGTGTTGTTCATTGTCTTTTTTTAATTGTAAAGGTTATCAAGATTAGTGTTGTTGCAGCCGCAAGCAATGCGACAAGCGAAAGTCGGCAGCGCGTAGGCAGCCGGCGCGTCGATGTGGTCTGCTCTGTCGTCCCGACGCTCACGCCTGTAGCTGCCACCGCCACTGTGCCGGTGCGCTCCTCGGCTGCAAGCCGGCGGCGACGGCTTATGCTTCTCACGGCTTGACGGCCTGTCGAGTCTGGGGCAAAGAAGTTTATCTCAACGATTTCCGATGCCTCTTTCGCCGATGCCGTGGTGCGGCGTGTGGCGGCGACACTGTCGGCCGTTTCCGTGTGCGTCTGCAATCCCGCAGTGCTCTCCACTGCCCTATGGCTGTGGCACGAGGATAGGCTAAACAGTGTGGATACGACGACTGCTGTGGTTGTGTATTTCATGGTAGATGATTTTTGAAGCTTGTTTTTCGACAGGAAGTAGCGTGACGCTTTTTGCTCGGCAAGCACTGTCGCCACGGCTTCGGCAATCGTGCATTTGCGCCTGTGCATGACGCGCCTGACGTGGAGGCTTATCTCCTCCCACATCTGACGCTTCAGTTTACTCCGGCGGGAGCATGGCTTGCCGTCGCGCACCATCTGATACATCATTCGCAACGCGTAGTCGTAACTCACGTCGTAGCGTGGTGTGCCGCCGCGGAGCGCACGGTCTATCACGTTGTAACGGCTGTCGTAGCGGTTGGTTTCGATGGCTTTCTTCAGGCTGCGTTGCCAATTTGCCATCAGTTCTTGGTTTCTCATGATTTTGTGCTCAAACATAATTCTCGGTTTTGATTTGTGTGTTTTTCTTGGAAATCTGATGCGAAGATAATACACAAAATGGCGATTTGCAAATATTTTGTTGGTTTTTTGCCAATAAATTTCCCAACTGCCTTATTTTCAGCACACAACAACGCCAACAAATTTGCGCCAGCGGCGCATTACTCCATCATAACCCCATCCGCACGACGCGTCAGCGGAGGGCGCATAGGGGACAGACGCACCACGCAGCCCACGCGCTTCGGAGATGCGCTACTAACCCACACCAACGCATTTTCCTCGTCGCGGAGCGTGCCGGAGGTATGCCACTACCACCGGCGAGGCACAAAAAAAACGGGAGGCATACCGCCTCCCGCCACTATTTTTTTGTCTTATTTTTTCTTTTTAAGCTTGTTCAAGCCGCTTTTTAATCCTGACTTAACCTTTTTTGTGGCTTTGTCCACAGGATTGTCCGATGTCGACGTCGATCCGCCGCCGTCGCCGCCGCCGTTTTTGGCTCTATACTCTTCCCAGTATTTATCATATTCAGCCTCGGTTCCACAAACGATTTTCCGTCCGTTTGTTTTACCTTTTTCGTAAGAAATCTGCACCACGGTCTGTCCCTTGTCGTTCTTCTTCATTACCACACTGTGAGTAAAATACGAATTATCATAGCAGTCAAACGTTTCCGTATTTCCCGACTTCTTATAGTTTCACTGTCAGCTCATCATCTCCACAAGAGTCAGGAATGTATTTTTTAGCCTCACGGTCAAGGATAAACCAACTGGTTTCAGGCTGATCCTCATGTCCCTCTTCATAAAGGAAATAATACTTTTGTTGAGCGGCATACGCTCCAACTGCCGACAACAACAAAGCGGCAGCACTCATTAGAATTTTCTTCATAGTTCTTTTTTATTAAGTTATTTCATCACTTTCACAACCTTGTAGCCCACCTTCACTACGTAGACCCCCGAAGGCAGGACAACCATCTGCTTCTCCGCTCCGTCGCGGCTTGCATAGACCTCTCTTCCGCCGGCATCGTAGACCGCCACATCGGCGCCTTCAGGATTTTCAACCGCCACGCCGTCGGCTGTGGCATAAGCGCGCGCCGCAGAGGTCTTCAATGCACACACTGCGCCTTCCTGCTTCACCTCAACGAGGTCGCTGTAGTTGGAATCATCGAGTTCCGACCCTGACGACAACCGCTTCAGCGAGGCCACCTGATACCAATACACGTCGCCTGCCACCTTGTCGGCTGTCGCAACGTCGTGGCTCGACACGTCGCCTGTTTCCACAAAGTCGTAGACAAGCATAGCCTCGTCGCCAGCCTTCATAGGCTGGCTGATTGTCATATTGTCAAAATATGCGTTGCTGTCGCCGCCAACCATATCCAGCTCCACATAGCAGCCCTGGATTCCGCCGTCGAGCTCAAGCGTATAGTCTGCCCACTCCTTGGTCAGCTCCACCTTGCCCACCTTGCCGAGTGCGTATGAGGGTCCTGCCATCAGATATTCGGTGGCGAAGACGGCTACAGTGGCTGTGCCGGTGGTTTTCGCGCGGAACGTCACCGTAAACTTGCCGTCGTTGTTCTGCAGGCTGTACATCGGCGACATGAGCATTCCGTTCTGCTCTGCCGACTTTTTGTTGTAGAGTCCAAAAACGCCGTGGCATGAATATGCGCCATAGACATACCAGTTGCTGCGGTTGGTGTAGCCGTCGAGCCATCCCAACCTATGTCGAACGGACTCTCGATGGAGCCGTATTTGAATCCGCTGAAATCATCGTTGTAGAAATAGTAGGTTTCATCTGCCGGTGCCTTGTGGCGGATATATGTATAGACGGTGTAGCAGTTGGCTCCTGAGGCCTTTTCCCAATTGGCGGTAAACCCGGCATCGCTGACGTTGGTTGCCGGCTTGACAACAGGCACTGGCAATCCATGCGCCAGCTTCTGAGGTCCACGCTGAGGCGCGGGCACTCCTGCCATCGCAGCCGCGGCAATGAGAAGCATCGCTGTCAACAAGTAAATTTTATTCATAAAGCGGTTTTTGTTATGCTGTCTAAATATTTTTCCTATTAATTCTACAAAGTTACTACAAAAAAGTGAAATGCGGAAGAATATGGTAATGGATTTGATTTACAGGGGTTTCATTTACGCTGCCAATTATTCCGAGAGCCATTTCAATCCACGCCGAAGCCAAATCAAGACGGAGCTACGTTACTTGTTCGTAACCACGCTCAATAGGTGACGAAATGGACACGAATAACGAAACAAGGCTTTAAGGATTAGTGAGTTACTGACAACTCACGCAAAAAATCCGGTAACGAAAAAAGATTGCGCCGTTCTTCCGCAATTTGCGTATCAGAGGAGGGCTCTTCACCAACTAATTTTGAACAAAAAAATTAAGGACGATGAAGAGTACATTTTCAGTTATTTACTACCTCAAACGTCAGGTAGTGAAAAAAGACGGGACGGTTCCCGTCATGGGACGCATCACGGTGGACGGCAGCCAGACGCAATTCAGTTGCAAACTGACCATCGATCCCAAGTTGTGGGACACCAAAGGGGGACGTGTCACGGGCAGAAGCACGGCGGCACTCGAAACGAACCGCATGCTTGACAAGATGCGGGTGCGCATCAACAAGCACTATCAGGAAATCATGGAGCGTGACAACTTCGTCATGGCAGAGAAGGTGAAGAACGCCTTTCTCGGACTGGAACACCGCTATCACACGCTGATGCAGGTGTTCCAGCAACACAACGAGGACTATGCCAAGCAGGTGGAAGCAGGCATGAAAGCCAAAGGCACACTCTTGAAGTACAAGACCGTTTACAAGCACCTGCAAGAGTTTCTCAACATCCGTTACCACGTGAAGGACATCGCGTTGAAAGAGCTTACCCCCGCTTTCATTTCCGACTTCGAGATGTTTCTGCGCACGGACAAACACTGCTGCACCAATACCGTGTGGCTGTATGTATGCCCACTTCGGACGATGGTGTTCATCGCCATCAACAACGAATGGCTCACACGCGACCCGTTCAGGGAGTATGAAATCAAGAAGGAGGAAACGACACGCAGTTTCCTGACCAAAGACGAAATCCGCCTGCTGATGGAAGGTAAACTGAAGAACGCCAAACAGGAACTATACCGCGACCTCTACCTGTTCTGCGCCTTCACGGGCTTGTCATTCGCCGATATGCGCAATTTGACGGAAGAGAACATCCGCACCTACTTCGATGAACACGAGTGGATAAACATCAACCGCCAGAAGACGGGCGTGGTGTCTAACATCCGCCTGCTTGACATTGCGAAACAAATCATCGACAAATACCGCGGGCTGTGCGAAAACGGCAGGATTTTCCCTGTTCCCCACTACAACACGTGCCTCGCCGGAATCCGTGCCGTCGCCAAGCGTTGCGGCATCACCAAGCACATCACGTGGCATCAGAGCCGCCATACGGCAGCCACGACGGTGTTCCTCTCCAACGGTGTACCCATCGAAACAGTCAGTTCCATGCTGGGACACAAGAGTATAAAGACAACGCAGATATACGCGAAGATAACCAAAGAGAAGCTCAACCAAGACATGGAGAACCTTGCCGCAAGATTGAACCAAATCGAGGAATTTGCAGGATGTACCATCTAAAACAGAGACGCCATGAAACGTGACATAATCATTATAGAGGACAAGACGGTCAGCGTAACCGGTAACGAGGTATGGATGACCGCCGGGGAAATCGCCGAAGAGTTCCATGCCACCGTCCCGGCAGTGAACGCCACCATCAAAGCCGTCCGCAAGTCGGACGTGCTGAACGACTACGAGGTATGCCGCTACATACAGCTTGAAAACGGCCTGTACGCGGATGTTTACTCGCTTGAAATCATCATTCCAGTAGCCTTCCGGCTGAACACATACTATACACACGTGTTCCGCATGTGGCTGGTGGAGAAGGCACTCTCAAAGGAAAAGAGGCAGGCATACGTGATGTTCATACAGAACGGGAAAACCGGATATTGCTGAACACGCATACAGACAACGAAAAAGGAAACGGACAACGCCATCGGGTGCTGTCCGTTTCCTTTTTTTTTTCATGCAACCGCCTTATTCCAGCGGCTTGAGGTAATTCGCCTCCAACAGTTCACGCAGTCCCGATTCGGGATAAAGCACCTTACCTGCCAGAAGGATAAAGGGCAGCATCCTGTTGTTGCGATACTCCTGCAAGGTGCGGCGGCTTACCCGGAGCATTTCCGCCACCTCCTTGTCCGTCAGGTAATGTTCCCCGTCCAGTGGCGGACGGTAACTTTCCAAAAATGCGGAGAGCCATTTGGAGCCTTTGAGCATATTCTGTATCGCGGTGGCAACCTGCTCGTCCTCCATTGAGAAAACCTCGTTGTTCTCGTTCATCATAACATCGGATTAAGTGGTTAATAAAAACAGAGTCATTTTCCATCGGGATAGATCGTGCCGATAAGCGGAATAAGCCGCCTGACCTCCTCCGGCCTGTAATAGAATCTGCGGTTCATCTGCGAGTAGCCGATAAGCCGCCTGTCACGCAATGACTGCAACGTGCGCGGGCTGATTCTCAACTGCCCGCAGACCTCCTCGCCCGTGAGCCACCTTTCCAGCCGCCCGCCGTCGCTTTTGCGCCTTAGGGCGGCGACTTTCTCCGAGAGGGCGTTGAATGACGCCAGCATCATCTCGAAGGTCTTTCTCGATAGATACGATTTCCATATACCAAAACATTTAATGATTTACCGCAAAGGTAACGCAGCCGCCTTGAATGCGTGCCGTTTTCCGCTATATGGCAGTTTGTTGCGCCGGTTGTCCGGGTTACGGAGTCACTTTCAAAGAAAATCTTACGTGAGTCACGTAGTGAGTTGTTAAAGCTCCTTTTGTTTATTGCCGAATTTTGCCGCAGAGAAACAAAAGAAAGGACAAAATATGAAAGTGATAACGATTGAAAGTTCCGCCTTCACCGCCCTGACGGAACAGATAGCCGAGATAGCGGTCTATGTGCGTGCCGTTTCCGGTGAGAGGAAGGGAGAGTTTTCCGACATGCTGCTCACCACCCGCGAGGCGGCGCACCTGCTGAACGTGAGTACCCGTACCCTCCAACGTATGCGCAGCGAACAGCGCATCGCCTATGTCGTGCTGCGCGGCAAATGCCGCTACCGCCGGTCGGAAATAGACCGCCTGCTCGCAGACTGCACCGTGGCAGAAGATGCAGCGACACTGACGGAACTGAAACGCAACCACACGCTGCGCACGGGCGGCGGCAAACCCAAAGGAAGGAGGACATAAGATATGGAACTGCTTACACGAAACAATTTTGAGGACTGGATGCAGAAGGTGATGGAACGGCTCGACCGTCAGGACGAGCTGCTGCTCTCCCTGCGACCGTCCGGCAAAGCCCCGAACCCGATGGACGGGATCAGGCTTTTCGACAACCAAGACCTCTGCATGCTGCTCCAGATAAGCAAGCGTACCCTGCAGCGCTACCGCAGCATCGGTGCATTGCCGTACAAGACGCTCGGCAAAAAGACCTATTACAGCGAGGAGGACGTACTGACATTCCTCTCCGAACACGTAAAAGAATTTCCGCAAGGAAGATATAGCCTTCTACAAGGCGCGTATCCATAATTTCTTTAATAAATAACCCATTAAAAACATTTTTTTCAAAATGGCAAAGAAAAACAACAGAAAAAAAGACGTGCTGCTAGTCCGCGTCGAGAAGACGGGCGAGATTAGCGTGGTAGCCGGGCTTAACGCCGACGGCTCACCCAAGCGTACCCCCGCAAAGGCGGAGAACGCGCAGAGTTTCCTGCAATTCGACAGGCACGGAGACGTGCTGGACAACTTCTTCAAAAACTTCTTCCGGCAGTGCAAGGAACCCAGCCGCTTCGGTTTCTACCGTGTCGCGGCGGACCAAGCCGACAAGCTGCTTGAAGTTTTCAAGGACTTGCTTAAAGACCCCGAAGGCAACAAGGAGATGCTTGCGCCCCACAAGGTGGACACCTCCGGCTACGAAAAGAAAGTACAGGAGGAGCAGTCCGCCGAAAAGCAGGAACAACCGGAACAGAAACAAGATGACGAACCTAAAAAACAGGAAGAAATGGAACAGAAAAACGAACAGAATCAGGAAAACCCGCAGCAGGCGCAGAGCAACCGGGGCTACCAGCCCATTGACGAGAGCAAAATCAACTGGAAGGAGCTGGAGGAGAAATGGGGCGTGAAGCGCGACGACCTTGAAAAAGTCGGGCGACCTTGACCGGATGCTCAACTACGGCAAGTCCGACTTGGTGAGGGTGTCGCCCAATTTCGGCGGAGAGGCTTTCGAGCTGGATGCCCGCCTCTCCTTCAAGAAGGACGGCGAGGGCAACGTCAGCCTTGTGCCGCACTTCATCCGCAAGGAGCAGAAACTCGACGAGTACAAGGAACACAAGTTCTCCGACGACGACCGGAAGAACCTGCGCGAAACGGGCAACCTCGGCAGGGTTGTGGACCTCGTGGACAGGGAAACGGGCGAGATCATCCCCTCGTTCGTCAGCATCGACCGCAAGACGAACGAAATCACGGATGTCCCGGCAAACAAGGTGCGCATACCGGAGCGCATCGGCAAGACGGAAATCACCAAGCAGGAGCAGGACATGCTGCGTGCCGGGCTGCCTGTGCGCGACAAACTCATCGAGCGCAAGGACGGCAGGAAGTTCGTCACCACCCTGCAAGTGAACGTGGAGCAGCGCGGCGTGGAGTTCGTGCCGGGAACCGGCAGGTCGCCACGTGCCGCACAAGCACAGGAAGCCAAGAACAACCCCGCACAGGGACAGGCGCAGGGTACGGAAAAACACAGCCAACACGAACAAGGAGCAACGCCGCAACACGTGGACGAACGCCGACGGCAGCATCCGCCCCATCAGCAAATGGAGCGGCGTGGACTTCACCGAGCAGCAGAAAGCCGACTACGTGGCTGGCAAAGCCGTGAAACTGGAGAACGTGACCGACAAGCAGGGCTTCCACGCCACGATGTACATCAGGTTCAACCCGGAGAAGGGACGCCCGTACCGCTACGACACCAACCCCGATAACGCGCAGAAGGTCGCGCCTTCCAACGAGAGCCGCACGCAGGTGGCGGCGAACAGCGAGGGCAAGACCAACGAGGCTACCAAGAACCTGAAGGAGCCGTTGCGGAAGGGACAGACCGCCCCGAAGGACACCGCACAGCAACAGCAGCAGGAGAAGCCGCAAAAGAAAAACAATAAGGGCATGAAGATGTAATCCGGTGTCCGCCACTAAATCCGAAGTAACATTTGTAAAAATTCAAAACGACAGAAAAAAATATGAAGACAATCATTGCAGAAAAAGCCGTCTGTGGCACGTGAGATCGCCCGTATCGTGGGCGCGACAAAGAGAGAGGAAGGATATTTCGAGGGAGGCGGCTACGCCGTGACATGGGCGTTCGGACACCTCGTGCAGCTTGCCATGCCCGACGGTTACGGCATACGCGGCTTTGTCCGTGACAACCTGCCCGTCATACCCGACACCTTCACGCTCGTCTCCCGTCAGGTAAAGACGGAGAAGGGCTACAAGCCTGACAGCAGCGTGGTGACGCAGATCAAAACCGTCGCCCGGCTATTCAAGGAAAGCGAACAGATCATCGTGACGACCGATGCCGGACGCGAGGGTGAGCTTATCTTCCGCTACCTCTATCATTATACCGGATGCACCACCCCGTTCGTCCGCCTCTGGATAAGCTCGCTTACCGACAAGGCTATCCGCGAGGGACTGCGCAACCTCGAAGCGGGCGACAAATACGACAACCTCTATCTTGCCGCCAAAGCACGGAGCGAATCAGACTGGCTCGTGGGCATCAACGGCACGCAGGCACTCTCCATCGCCGCCGGACACGGCACTTACTCCGTCGGGCGGGTGCAGACACCCACGTTGGCGATGGTGTGCGCACGCTATTGGGAGAACCGCCGCTTTACCCCCGAAGCCTTCTGGCAGCTCCATATCGCAACGGACGGCTGCGATGAAGGAACGGTGAAGTTTTCCTCTTCCGAAAAATGGAAAGAGAAAGAGTCCGCGACGGAACTGTATAATAAGGTGAAGTCGGCAGGCACAGCCACCGTCACGAAAGCCGAACGCAAGGAGAAGACGGAGGAAACACCGCTCCTGTACGACCTGACCACGCTCCAGAAGGAAGCCAACGCCAAGCATGGCTTCACGGCGGAACAGACGCTTGAAATCGCGCAGAAGCTCTACGAGAAGAAGCTCATCACCTATCCGCGAACCGGAAGCCGCTACATTCCCGAAGACGTGTTCGCGGAAATCCCCAAGCTGCTTGCCTTCATCGGCAGCCTGCCCGAATGGAAGGGCAAGTTGCAGCCGAAAGCCGTGCCGACACGCCGCAGCGTGGACGGCGGCAAGGTAACAGACCACCATGCCCTGCTCGTCACGGGCGAGAAGCCGCTGTTCCTCTCCAAAGAGGACAGCACCGTCTATCACATGATAGCCGGGCGCATGCTTGAGGCTTTCTCCGAAAAATGCGTCAAGGACACTGCCACCGTCACGGCAGAGTGTGCCGGAGTGGAGTTCGTGGCAAAAGGCAGCATCATCAGGCAAGCCGGATGGCGTGCCGTCTATGGCAAGGAGAATGGAGAAGAGAACAACAGCCAAGAGGAAACCGCCGCCATTCCCTGTTGGCAGGAAGGCGACACGCTGGCACTGAAAGCCGCCTCCATCACGGAGGGAAAGACCAAACCCAAGCCGCTGCATACCGAAGCCACCCTGCTGTCCGCGATGGAAACGGCTGGCAAGGAGATAGAGGACGACGCATTGCGGCAGGCTATGAAGGATTGCGGCATCGGCACGCCCGCCACCCGTGCGTCCATCATCGAAACGCTTTTCAAGCGCGGCTATATGGAACGCTGCAAGAAGTCGCTTGTCCCCACCGAAAAAAAGGGCTTGCCCTCTACTAGGTCGTGAAGGCGATGCGTATTGCCGATGTCGCCATGACGGGCGAATGGGAAAAAGGAATTGGCACGCATCGAGCGTGGGGAACTGCCCGCCGATGACTTCCGCAGGAAGATTGAGGCATATACACGGGAAATTACCTCCGAACTGCTGTCGTGCGACAAGCTGTTCGCCCGCAGGGATTCCGGCTGCAAGTGTCCCAAGTGCGGAGCGGGGACGATGCAGTTTTTACGGCAAGGTCGTCCGCTGCGACAACGCGGAGTGCGGTCTGCCCGTGTTCCGCCTGAAAGCAAACCGCACCCTCTCTGATGATGAAATCAAAAAAACCTGCTCACCGACGGACACACGAAACTGCTCAAAGGATTCAAGAGCAAGCAGGGCAAGAGTTTTGATGCCGTAGTCGCCTTTGACGGGGACTATAACACGGTTTTCGTGTTCCCAGAAAGGAAAAGTAAAGCGACCTCTGCGAAAAGAAGAAAATAAATGTTTAACTTTGCCACTGGTTCAGAGTAATGAATTGTTCTTCGATACCGGATTACACTCATACTTTGGATTTAGTGGTGGCACTCGGAGGGATACCGGGTGCCTTTTTCTTCTCGTTTTCCAACGATTATCCCTATCATCATTATCAATCCACTAAATTCCAAAGAAATGAACAACAAGAAGAAAAACGAGGGTCGGACCGACTTTTCCTATTACGGTCTGTACCTGCTGGACTACCTCACCACGAACAAGTTCGAACAGGCAGCCGATGAAGCCTTCATCCGAGAAAGAACCGACCGTGCCGCCGAAGCGTATGAACAGGCAAGGCTCGAAGGCTATCCTGCCGACGGGGCGCAGGAACTGGCGATGAAGGTGCTGACGGAGGGCCTTCGCTACTCCAAGCACGCCATCCTGCGCGAAGTCGTGGAGAACGAATTTGCGGGTGAAGTACCGGGAGAAAAATGTGAAGCCTTTACCCAGAAGCTGCTACCGCTTGTCGGAAACGTATTCTCCATCTATGACCTCTCGGACGACAATTTCGCCCTGTCGCCCGAATATGACCTGCTCTACACGGAGCTGACGGGAGCCGTCATCCTCTATATCGAAGAGTATGGCGTTTAACCGCAAACAGAGGCTGCGGGACAACATCGAGGCGATACGGACGGCATTCCTCCTTGACAGGGAACAGCGCACACCCACCGCACGCGAACGGCTCTTGTTAGAACGTTATTGCGGTTTCGGGGGACTGAAGAACATACTCAACCCTGCAAGGGAACTGACGGATGCCGTCCACTGGGCGAAGTCCGACCTCGAACTGTTTGCCCCTACCGTGGAACTGCACAGGTTGCTGCGAGAGAACACAAAAGACGAGACGGAGTACAAACGGAATATGGATGCCATGAAGCAGTCCGTGCTGACCGCCTTCTATACCCCGCCGGAGATAACCGGGACCATCGCGGACGTGCTGCATGAACACGGCATCCGTCCCGACCGGGTGCTGGAGCCGTCGGCAGGTGTCGGTGCATTCGTGGACGCCGTGCTGGAGAACAGACCGGACGCGGACATCATGGCTTTTGAGAAAGACCTGATGACGGGCAAGATACTGAAGCACCTGCATCCCGGACAGAAAGTAAGGGTACAGGGCTTCGAGAAGATAGAAAAGCCGTTCATGAACCATTTTGATTTGGCTGTCTCCAATATACCGTTTGGCGATGTGGCGGTGTTCGACCCGGATTTTTCGGGCAGCAAGGATCCTGCAAGGCTCTCGGCGGCACGGACGATACACAATTACTTTTTCCTGAAAAGCCTTGACGCGGTGCGTGAAGGCGGAATCGTGGCGTTCATCACCTCGCAGGGGGTACTGGATGCCCCGACCAACGCGCCCATACGCGAGTATATGATGAACCATGCCAATCTGGTGGGCGTAGCCCGCCTGCCGAACAACCTCTTTACGGATAACGCGGGAACGGAGGTGGGCAGCGACCTGATTATCCTGCAAAAGAACAGCGGAAAGAACGGTGAACTGTATTACAACGAAAAACTCTTCGTGCAGACCGAACAGACCCCTATCGGCACTTCCGTAAATGGGTATGTATGGAGCATCGGCTCGCTTTCACACACGGATTTGATCAGAAGTACCGACCCGTACGGGAAACCAGCCTATAAACTCCTGCACTGTGGGGGACATCGCACAACTGGCGGAAGACTTGCGGGAGCATCTGAAAATAGAACTGCAACAACTTGACAGGAAACTGTATGAGAGACACAGGCTGCATCCGACAAAGGAGGGAAGCACGGCTGCGGAAGTGCAACCTGCTCCGAAAACAGAAAAGGTATCACCTTCTGTAATAGCCCCCGTTTCTGTAATTGAGCCTGTCAAGGGAGTGGAGAAGCCGCAGGCACAGCCCATAGAGGAAAAGCCGGAGATTGAGCCGCGCCAACCCAATCATTCGTCAGCCGTGCAGCTTACCCTGCTCGACCTTTGGGGTATGCCCATAGAGGAACCGGTAAAAAAGAAAAAGGCAGCGAAAAAGGAAAGCAAGCCGAAGCCTATGCCGTCCACGCCTAAACCGCAAGTCAAAGTTACTCCACCCGTTGAAGCCGCCAAGCCGGTAAACGGTAATAAGGAAGAAAAGCCGGAAAATGCCGAAAAGCCAAACGACCCGGACGACATTTACGCCACTCTGGATTGGGAAACCAATCCTCCCATCAACGGCTTCTATGAGACAATGATGAGCCTGACAGCGGAACGGCGCAAGGCCCTACGGCTTGAGGCAGAACGGCACAGGCAGGAACAACTGAAAAAAAGATGGGTATCAAAGACACGTTGAACCCTGCTTTTGCGCCTTCTTCGGACAATATGGATAAAAAGCCGGAACAAACGGAAGAAATAAAGCAACCTGAAACACTGGCAGAAGTTGTGCCTACTTCCGAAACGGTTGCCACTTCCCTGTTCCCGGAACTTGAAACGGAAAAGCCGAAGGAGGAAGTCATGGACCTTTCTCCCCGTCCGTTCAACGGCCTGCTGGAGCCACACCACCGTGACGGCTCGATGGTGCTGGATGCTTCACGCAATCTCGGTTACCTGAAAGACCTCACGCCTTACGGTGCGACCTTCCAACCGCTCGACCTCCGTGGCTATCAAAAAGAGAAAGCGATGCTGTATATATCGCTCCGTGACGCTTACGAACGTCTGTATAGCCACGAGACGGAGAACCATACGGAACACAAACCGCAGCGCGGGTATCTCAACACCTACTACGATGAGTTTGTCATGCGTTACGGTAACCTCAACGCCAGACAGAACGTGAAACTGGTGATGATGGATGCCGGAGGGCGCGACATCCTTTCGCTGGAACGTGCGGAGGACGGCAAGTTTGTCAAGGCGGACATCTTCGACCGTCCCGTTTCCTTCTCGGTGGAGAGCCGTGTCAATGCAGGCTCTCCCGAAGAAGCCTTGTCCGCATCGCTCAACAAGTTCGGCACGGTCAATCTCGGCTATATGCGGGAGATAACCGACACCACGGAAGAGGAACTGCTTGGTGCCCTCAAGGGGCGCATCTTCTACAACCCGCTCGTAACCGGTTACGAAATCAAAGACCGCTTCATCGCGGGGAACGTGATAGAGAAGGCGGAACGCATAGAGGGCTGGATGGAGGACAATCCCGAAAGTGAGCGGATGCCGGAGGTGAAACAGGCGTGGGAGGCATTGAAGGAGGCCGAACCGCAGCGCATCGCCTTTGAAGACCTCGACTTCAATTTCGGGGAACGCTGGATTCCCACGGGTGTGTATGCCGCCTACATGAGCCACCTTTTCGACACGGACGTGAAAATAGCCTACTCCGCAAGCATGGACGAGTTTTCCGTGGCGTGCGGCTACCGCACCATGAAGATCACGGACGAGTTTTTAGTAAAGGGCTATTACCGGAACTATGACGGTATGCACCTGTTGAAGCACGCCCTGCACAACACCTGCCCCGACATGATGAAAAGTATCGGCAAGGACGAGAACGGCAACGACATCAAGGTACGCGACAGCGAGGGCATACAGCTCGCCAACGCGAAGATAGACGAAATCCGTAACGGGTTCTCCGAATGGTTGGAAGAACAGTCGCCGCAGTTCAAGGAACGGCTCACGACGATGTATAACCGCAAGTTCAACTGTTTCGTGCGCCCGAAGTATGACGGCTCGCACCAGACTTTTCCCGACCTCAACCTGAAAGGGCTGGCAAGCCGGGGAATCAAGAGCGTTTACCCGTCGCAGAAGGATTGCGTCTGGATGCTGAAACAGAACGGCGGCGGGATCTGCGACCACGAGGTGCTGCGCCCATAAGGGCATATAGTAAATGTAGGCTTAGCAACCTACCCGGCAAGGGTTTTCAACGCCGGTCATTAGCCAACTTATCCACTTAGCCGAAAGGCGGTGGGGAGTGTCGCATGTTGGAAACGGCATAAGTCAGCTAACTATCATGCTGCTACTGAATGTCTAAATGAAATGATAGATATGAGGATGAAGACTATACTGTTTGAACGACAGTCCGAGTTGTTAGTTGGTAAACCCCGACGGAAGATAGTTACAAACGTCGGGCTGCAATACTTCTACTTTCCTACCTCAAGTACGAGAGCCGAAAACCGATTGCAGAACAGCCGCAATAAGCGGAAAAGGACGAAAATCGCATCCGACAATCTATTGAGCTATGTTACTATATGTCTAAATGGGGATTGTCTAAGTAGGAATGCCGAAAGGCTATGGGGTTTGCCCCCTGAATATCCTATATGACAACAGAGTCTCCGTAGTAGTCCGAGCAAGGGAAAGCCTTGTACATGGCGAAGGGAGACAGTGAGTTATTATTTAATATGTTTAACGAATGATGTGTGAGACATTATGAGAGATTCAGCAAATGTATTAAACAGTCTGGCTGGGCACAGCCAAGACCCTAATTACAAGTTTGAACGGCTTTACCGACTGCTGTTCAATGAAAATCTGTACGCACTTGCCTATCAAAAGTTGTCGCAGAATGCGGGCAACTATACGAAAGGCACAGACGGGCAGACCATAGACGGAATGAGCATAAAGCACATTCACTCTATCATTGGACAGTTGAAAGACGAAAGTTACCGTCCGTGCCCTGCACGGAGAATTTACATTCCCAAAAAGAATGGCAAGCAACGTCCTTTAGGCATACCAGCCTTTAAGGACAAACTTGTACAGGAAGTTGTAAGGATGATTCTTGAATCCATCTACGAAGGTCATTTTGAAGACTGCTCGCATGGATTCAGACCACACCGTGGCTGTCATACGGCTATGGCTTCCTTACAAAAGGGAGGTACGGGAGCACGTTGGTTCATCGAGGGAGACATCAAGGGTTTCTTTGACAACATCAACCATGATGTTTTAATCGGAATCCTTGCTGAAAGAATCAATGACGAGCGTTTCCTGCGACTGATACGTAAATTCCTCAAAGCAGGCTACATGGAACAATGGGAGTACAAAAATTCCTATATCGGAACACCGCAGGGAGGCATAATAAGTCCGATTTTGGCGAATATTTATCTTGACAAACTCGATAAATTTATGCGGAACTACATAAACGTCTTCAATAAAGGTAAAGCACGTGTACGCAACCCCGAATATAAAAGGGTTGCAAATCGTAAGGACAAACGTGTAAAGAAACTGAAGAATGAAACAGACGAGCAGAAGAAAGAAGCATTGCGCAGGGAGATAGCCATTCTCCACCGTGAGATGCAACAACTTCCTGCAACTCTTGACATGGACGAAAACTTCAAACGCATGAGGTATGTACGCTATGCCGATGATTTTCTGATTTGCGTAATCGGAAGTAAAGAGGACTGTGTAAAAGCAAAGGGGGACATTAAGACCTTTCTGCAAGATACGTTGAAACTCGAACTTTCGGATGAAAGACGTTAATCACCAACTCACACGACGCAGCCAAATTTCTCGGCTTTGATGTTACAGTCCGCAGTACGGACAAGACGAGAAAGGATTTCAGAGGAATCCCCATACGCTCACTTGACCATAAAGTGGTTCTTCTCCTGCCTTATGAGGTTATGAGAAAGAAACTGCTTGACTATAATGCGATGCGCATAATAATCAAGAATGGCAAGGAAGCATGGGAATCGACCTCACGCCCGTATCTCCGTAGTAATGATGACCTTGAAATACTCAACCGATACAATTCGGAAATTCGGGGAATCTATAACTACTACTGTATTGCAAACAATGTCAACATTCTCAATAGTTTCTATTACTACATGAAAGAGAGTATGTATAAAACATTATCATCCAAGTATGAATCAACCGTAAGGAAAATAATCCGTAAATATTGCCGGAATAAAGTCTTTACAGTAAGGTATGAAAACAACAAGGGCGAAATGTTGGAACGTACTATTTATCATGGAGGGTTCAAGCAGAGAAAAGACGCGCGTATTGACAATGCGCATATCATGCCCAGTTATCGCGGGACTGAAAGTACCAGCCTTATGGCTCGGTTGAAAGCCCGTGAATGTGAATATTGCGGAGCGGAGGACAACCTTAGAATGGTGCATGTCCGCAAGCTAAAAGACCTGAAAGGCAAACAGGAGTGGGAACGCTTCATGATTGCCAGACAGAGAAAAACAATAGCAGTATGTGAAAATTGTTATCGTAAGATTCATGAAAAGAAATAGACTGAAATAACCATGGAGAGCCGTATACATGGAGACGTGTACGTACGGTTCGGTGGCGAGCGTTTAGAAACCTACCGTCCGAAAGGACGGCAAGGCGCTTTGCGCTTAGCCTGTGGAACCGGCAAGACGCTGATAATGTGCATAGCGGCACATGAGATGAAGCGTCTGAACTTGGCGCACAAGCCGATGATTATCGGGCTGAAAGCGAATGTGGCGGAGATTGCCGCCACCTATCAGGCGGCCTATCCTAACGCCCGCATCCTCTACGCTTCTGAAAAGGACTTTTCGACCGCCAACCGTGTGCGTTTCTTCAACAACATCAAGAACAACGACTATGATTGCGTCATCATGTCGCACGACCAGTTCGGGAAGATACCGCAGTCACCGGAGTTGCAGCAGCGCATCCTGCAGGCGGAGCTTGACACGGTGGAGGAAAATCTCGAAGTCTTGCGACAGCAGGGCAAGAACGTGTCGCGGGCGATGCTGAAAGGGCTGGAGAAGCGCAAGCACAACCTTGTGGCGAAGCTGGAGAAGGTGGAACACGCCATCAAGTCCCGCACGGATGATGTGGTGGACTTCAAGCAGATGGGCATCGACCACATCTTCATTGACGAGAGTCACCAGTTCAAGAACTTGACTTTCAACACCCGTCATGACCGTGTGGCGGGATTGGGAAACTCGGAAGGAAGCCAGAAGGCCCTGAATATGCTCTTTGCCATCCGTACCATACAGGAACGCACGGGCAAGGACTTGGGGGCTACGTTCCTTTCGGGCACGACCATTTCCAACAGTCTGACGGAACTGTACCTGCTCTTCAAATACCTGCGCCCCAACGAACTGGAACGGCAGGACATCCGCTGTTTCGATGCTTGGGCTGCCATCTTCGCCAAAAAGACGACCGATTTTGAGTTCAACGTAACGAACAATATCGTTCAGAAGGAGCGTTTTCGCTATTTCATCAAGGTGCCGGAGCTTGCCGCCTTCTACAACGAGATTACCGACTACCGCACGGCGGAGGATGTAGGTGTGGACAGACCAAACAAGAATGAGATACTGCACCACATACCGCCCACACCGGAGCAGGAGGACTTCATACAGAAGCTGATGCAGTTTGCCAAAACCGGCGATGCCACTCTGCTTGGCAGGTTACCCCTGTCGGAAACGGAGGAAAAGGCGAAGATGCTCATCGCCACCGACTACGCGAGAAAGATGGCTCTTGATATGCGCATGATAGACCCGAACTACGAGGACCATCCCGACAACAAGGCAAGCCATTGTGCCAAGATGATTGCAGAGTATTACCACAAGTACGAGGCGCACAAGGGTACGCAGTTCGTGTTCTCCGACTTGGGGACATACCAGCCGGGGGAAGGATGGAACGTGTACAGCGAGATAAAACGCAAGTTGGTGGAGGATTACGGCATACCGGCAAGTGAGGTGCGCTTCATTCAGGAGTGTAAGACGGATAAGGCTCGTAAGGCGGTGATAGATGCCATGAACGCCGGGACGGTGCGCGTGCTGTTCGGCTCCACAAGTATGCTCGGAACGGGCGTGAATGCGCAGAAAAGATGTGTCGCCATCCATCACCTTGATACACCGTGGCGACCGTCCGACCTGCAACAGCGTGACGGACGGGGTGTTAGAGCCGGGAACGAGATTGCCAAGCATTTTGCCGAGAACAACGTGGATATCATCATCTACGCGGTGGAAAAGTCGCTGGACAGCTACAAGTTCAATCTGCTGCACTGCAAGCAGACGTTCATATCGCAGCTCAAAAGTGGAGCGATGGGCGCACGTATCATCGACGAGGGAGCAATGGACGAAAAATCGGGTATGAACTTCTCGGAGTATATGGCGTTGCTCTCCGGCAATACCGACCTTTTGGATAAGGCGAAATTAGAGAAGCGTATCGCCTCGCTCGAAGGGGAACGCAAGTCGTTCAACAAGGGCAAGCGCGATTCGGAGTTCAAGCTGGAATCCAAGACGGGAGAACTGCGCAACAACACGGCTTTCATCGAAGCCATGACGGAAGACTGGAACCGTTTTCTTTCCGTTGTGCAGACTGATAAGGAAGGCAGCCGCCTTAATCTTGTCAAGGTGGACGGCGTGGATTCAACGGATGAGAAGGTCATCGGTAAGCGTTTGCAGGAAATCGCCAAGAACGCCACGACTGGTGGACTGTACAAGGCTGTCGGGGAACTTTACGGCTTTCCGATAAAGGTGGTCAGCGAGAGGACACTCAAAGAAGGTCTGGAGTTCACCGACAACCGCTTCGTGGTGGAGGGCAACTACAAGTACACCTACAACAACGGGCATCTGGCGATGGCAGACCCGATTGCTGCCGCACGAAACTTTCTGAACGCATTGGAGAGGATTCCGACCATCATCGACCAGTACAAGTCTAAGAACGAAGTGCTGGAAAAGGAGATTCCGCAGTTGCAGGAGATAGCGGGCAAGGTGTGGAAGAAGGAGGACGAGCTGAAACAGCTGAAGTCCGAACTCGCCGCACTGGACCGCAAGATACAGCTTGAGCTGGCTCCTCCGGCTCAGGAAAACACGGAAGAGAACCGGCAAGGCAACGAGAAAAAACAGACGGAACAACAGCCGGAAAGCCCGCACGTGGACTTTGTACGCAGTCATTTAATTATAGGGAGACCCGGTTTATCGGAATCCAAAGGTGTAAAACTTTAATATCGAAGTCTTGACAGAAAAAGCCAGTGGTTGAATTTTTCACCACTGGCTTTAATTCTAATAATTTTTCAATCTAATATGACCGAATCTATAACGTTAAATCATAGATTATGTGTCTATTTGTGAAGAAAAAGACGTAACTTTGTATCAAAATCAAATAAGCATAACAATGGAGCCATCTATATACAGTTTTTCACTTTATACCGCACTGCCATTGATGTTATTCTTCGGCTTTTATTTTTTGTTTGCAAAGACTCCTGAAAAGAAAATTTTCAAGAATTATCTCCGCTCCCGACAGATTATGGGTATAGCTATGCTGCTGCTTTCGGCAAATTATTCGGTACATTTCTTCTTTGGTATCCGATTCAAAAATGCGGATTCTGCCATATTGATGAACATGTCCACATACTTCCTGTGCTATTCTCTGTTCAGTTCGGCATTGATAATGTTGCTTGATCGTTTTTACATTACCAAACGGCGTGTGTGGACACATATCATTTTATGGATTATATTTTCAACTCTTTCCGGAGTTGTGTTGTTCCTGTTGCCAAGCGGAATCATGCAAAAATTCTCTTTATTTGCTTTAGCTGTATGGTTAGTCGTTTTTGGAGTCGTTTTAGCTCGCAGAGTCATAATTGCATACCGTAGAGCCATTCGGATTTTCAATGAAACTCAGGCGGATGATATAGGTACATATATCGAATGGCTTTCCATATTCACTTATTGGGCTGTTATCTTCGGTGTCGGATGCGGATTGCTGACATTTCTGCCAGACAAATATGTTTTTATCTGGATTTTGTCGTCAATACCGTTCTACAGCTATCTTTTCTACAGCTATCAGAACTACCTGCTGTTCTATGAACAGGTGGAAAATGCTTTTGAGCAAGATATACAGTCTGAAGAAGAACTTCTGACAGATACAGAAACAGAACCTAAATAGTTTCTGAGAAAGAAGTTCCAGTGTCCTATACAGAAATTATAGAGAAAGTGGCCAACTGGATAAAGACAGACGGCTATGTCCAGCAGGGACTTACCATAAAAGAACTGTCCGAAATACTTCATACGAACCGTACCTATCTTTCCGCTTATATCAAGACTACGTATAAAATGACATTCCGCGAATGGATAACCAGTCTCCGGTTGGAGTATGCGAAAAACATACTGAAGGAGCATCCGGAGATCAATATACAGAAGCTGGCTGAGTCTTCCGGTTTTCTTTCCCGCAGTAACTTTATCAAATTATTTACCGAGAAGGAAGGATGTACGCCTGCCAAGTGGAAAAAAGCAAATCTGAAGTGATTTGCGTGGTAAAAATCCGATGAAAAAGCTCTCAGAAACCCATTTTCCAAAAGTGCTCATACTACAAAAAGTGCTAATTCGACAACTCAAAAAGTGCCGATTTGACAAAATAAGTGCTCAGACGACAATGTGAAAAGTGCTCAAACGACAATTTTTATAAAACGCTGTATTTCAACAGAAAAAGTTTTTGTAATATTTTGGGCGCTGAATGGCATTTATTACCTTTGGAGAAGACAAAGATAATAAATTCAAGTTTATATGAGCAGAAAAATCACTTTCTTACCCTGTTTCTGTGGCTGATGACGGTAACTTTTCCTGTCATTGCGCAGCAGAAAGCAGACACGACCTACACCTTCCGGTTCGTTCCGCAGAAGGACATGTTCTACGTGCCTTGGAATGGCAATGACACGGAACTTGCCCGTCTGTTGGAATGTATCGAAAACAACAAAACCACAATTCTTGACGGCAAGCTGCCGCTATTGGTTGACGGCTACTGTAATTCACTGGGCAGTGAAGCCGAGAACCTTGCCACGGCGAAGATCCGTGCCAACCGTGTGAAATCCGAACTGATTATCCGTGCGGAAATAAAAGAGGAGAATTTCATTACCCGCAACCATGCGACTGAGGGTGATTTTGTCACCGTGCGCCTGACGGTACCGGTAAAGGGAACTGCCGTGACGGATGCGGAAGCAGAAGCACGACGCAAGGCGGAAGC
The DNA here is from genome assembly GCA_022009815.1 of Bacteroidales bacterium. GTDB lineage: Bacteria > Bacteroidota > Bacteroidia > Bacteroidales > Muribaculaceae > Limisoma. Next base: position 1,145,624 of record CP091725.1, on the reverse strand, counting down.
CGAACGCTTAGAAACCGAGAAGCGTGCCGAGCAGGAACGGCTTGCCGAAGAGCAGCGCAAGGCGGAAGAAGCCCGACTTGCCGCTGAAAAAGGCAGAAGCCGAGAAAAACCGCTCAACAAAATACACTTGCCGACACGCTGTCGGAAACCAAAATCACAACTGATTATCATCTCTCCCTGCGTGCCAACCTGCTGCGCTGGGCTACCTTGACACCAGATTTAGGACTTGAATGGCGCATCTGTCCATCGTGGGGCATTGCCGTAAACGGCTCGTGGACTTCTTGGACCTGGAGCGACAAAGACCGCCGCTATGCACTCTGGGAAGTGGCTCCGGAAGTACGTTACTATATGGGTGAGAAGAAAGCCTGGCATCTGGGCGCGATGTTCAAGGCTGGACAGTTCAACTACAAGCTTTCCGAAACAGGCAAGCAGGGCGACCTGATGGGTGGCGGCATCACCGCCGGCTATCAGCTGCGACTAAACAAGGCATTAGATCTTGATTTCAACCTTGGCTTGGGCTACCTGAATGCCGATTTCGAAAAATATGAAGTCATCGATGGTGTGCGCGTGCGCTGTGGCAACGAGACAAAAAATTGGTGTGGTCCCATCAACGCCGGTGTGACATTGGTATGGAAGTTATTCTAATACGGAGGAATAGAGTATGAAAGCAAGACAATATATAAATATGGTAGGAATGGCAGCCGCCGTGCTGCTCTCTTCCTGCGTGAAGGACACGCTTTATGACACGCCGCATCCCGACTATGGGAAGATTGCGGTGACAGCCGACTGGTCGGCACGCGGTGAGGGTATCGACATACCTACCACATGGACGGTTACAATGGGTGACTATACGGGTACGGAGACTTCCGCCACCCATGCCCCCAACCATCTGTTTGCTCCGGGCAGCTACACCCTTGCGGTGTGGAACCCTGCTGAAGGAATCATGGTAAATGGTACCACCGCCACCATTGCCGCAGCCACGGGAAACCGGGCAGGAACGGATGCCTTTGTGAACAATGCCCCGGGATGGTTCTTCACCTATACGAAACAGGTGAGCATCGAGAAAGACAAGGACTATCCGCTGACCGCCGCAATGAAGCAGCAGGTACGCGAACTGACGCTTATCATCAAACCGACGGGGGATGCCGCCGGACGCATCACGGAGATTGTTGCCCATCTGACGGGTGCAGCCAGAACTCTCGATTTCGCTACCGATACCTACGGAGCCGCTTCAAACGTCGTGCTGCCCTTCACCAAGATAACCGAAGGTGACGATGCCGGCAAGTGGAAAGCCACGGTGCGGTTGCTGGGTGTGACCGGCACGGAACAACTGCTGACGGGTGAAATCCGCTATGCGGACGGCAACCCGACCCCCACGACGCTGAAAAGCGACATCACGGAAGCCCTCAAGGGGTTCAACACCGGAAAGGGCGAATCGCTGACCCTCGGCGGAACGCTGGTTGAGACTCCCGAAGGCATGGAAGTGGACGGAGTCGAAATCAACGGCTGGGAAGAAGTGAAAGGTGATGATGTAAATGCCGATTTGTAAAATAATTAGCAAACCGAACGCAGAAGCAAAGCTTGCTTTGATTTTGCTAAGGTGCAGCAATTATTGAAATGGAATTTAACTAATATAATAACAGAATATAATGAAGACAAGATTTTTTGCACTTGCGATGCTCGCCCTCGCACTGGTAGCCTGCAACAACGACAACGAGAACCTGAACGGTGACCCCGTGGCCGCCCAGTTTACCGCCGACATCGCCCCCGCCACCCGCGCCAGCGGAACCACCTGGACTGCCGGCGACCGTATCGGCATCACCGACATCGGCAACGATTCCCAGTACGGCAACGTGCCTTTCATCCTGAAAAACGGGAAATTTGAGGCAGAAGGAAAGGTTATCTATATCGAAGATACAAAGACCCATACTTTCCGCGCCTACTATCCGTACAACGCGGTGGGAGGCATCCTCACAGCCACGACCGATGCCACGGCGCAGCAGAACCAACCTGCCATCGACTTTCTCTTTGCTTCAGGAGCCACGGGAGACAAAAACAACCCGGTAGTAAGCTTCACCGACAAAACCGCCAAAGGCGGTGAAGACAACTCCTTCCACCACCGCATGAGCCAGATAACCCTTACCTTCGAGGCGGGCGACGGCGTGAATTTCAGCGTGGTCAAGCCTGAACGTTACACGCTGGACGGATTGTTACTCACCGGTACGTTCAACACGGCCGACGGTATTGCCACCGCAGACAACGGGGCACAGACCGGAGAACTGACCATGAATCTGGCAGACGGCAATCTCACGTCATCGATCATCCTCTTCCCGCAGACAGTTGCATCCCTGCCGTTGGTTGTGAATTACAAAGGTCAGGAATATCATGCCACACTCACCATGCCCGAAGGCGCACTGCAGGCGGGCAACAACTATACCTATACCGTCAAGGTACGCAACAAAGTCCTTGAAGTCAGCGAAGCCACCATTGCAAAGTGGAACGATATAGACGGCGGAGAAGTGAATGCTAGCCTGTAAGATATTAATAATTAATTGATTAGGTTGAAGAATTATGAGACATAGAATTTTTATCCCCGCAGCCACCGCACTGCTGTTCGCCCTCGCCGCCTGCACGCAGGACGAACTGGCTGGCGATAACCGTCTGCCCGAAGGTGAATACCCCGTCGTCATCCGTGCCACCGGACTGTCCGTAGAAGCAACGCCGCTGGCAGCCCCTTCCACCCGTGCCGCTGTGGACGGCGACTGGCAGGGCGTCACTTCCGTGGCACTCAAGTTGGGCGATGCGGTAAAGGAATACACCGTAACGGCTTCTACCGATTTCAAGAGTGCCACGCTTTCACGCGAGAACGACCCGTACTACTGGACCAGCCGCAACCCGATTACCGTATCGGCATGGTGGCCCTTCAACAATGCCAACATCACACAGATGCCTGCCGTGAAGGTGGCAGAAGACCAAAGCAAACTGGCTGACTTCCAAAACAGCGATTTCATCTCTGCTGAGAACCGGAAGGTGGAATTTAACAACCCGACTCTTGAATTTACCCACCGCACGGCACGCGTGACAATCGAACTGAAGCCCGGCACGGGATTCACGAGCGTCGCCGGTGCCACGGTGAGCCTCGTGAGTCTGTCCGCCGATAACGGCAACCCGACCGCCATCAAGACCTACAACGCAAGCGGCAACACCTACGAGGCACTGACTGCCCCGCAGACCGTTGCGGCAGGCAAGCCGTTCGTCAAGGTGAAACTCGGCGGCGGCACCTTCTACTTCCGTCCGCAGAACAACGTCGTATTAGAAGCGGGTAGCCGCTATAAATATACAGTTAAGGTGAACACCACCGGCCTGACGTTAGAGGGTTGCACCATCGGCAGCTGGGTTGACGGCGGCGGCGAGAGCGGCGCAGCCGAGGATTTGGGCTATTCTATACAGAACGACGGCAGTTACATGGTCTATAACGCTGACGGCCTGCTGGCATGGAACAAAGCCGCACAAAAGGACGAATCGATAAATTGCACCCTCACCGCCGACATAGACCTGACGGGTAAGGATTGGACACGGATAGGCACATGGCCTGGCTACTCCGGCGTCTTTAATGGGCAGGGACACCGCATTACGGGATTAAACATTTCAGCAGCGACTACTGAACTTTTTGGGTTATTAAATGTACGTGGTGTGATAAAGAACCTACAACTCATAGATGTGAATCTGTATGGCAGTAGTGGATCAGCAGCTGGAATAGTGGAGCAAAATGAGGGTCAAATCATTGCCTGCTCTGTGACGGGAAATTTCTGCATATGGTAGAACTTGTGGTATAGCCGATTTAAATTATGGCAGTATCACAGCTTGCTGGTTTGACGGCACATTGAAAGAGTATGAATCTGGAGCAATAGTGCGTTATAACTACAATACTATAACTTCCTGTTATTGGGGAGGCAATGCCGGGCAAGGAGTATTCCGTAATCATGGAGGAACGGTAGATGCCACGAAGGTGGACGGTGCGACCGCGAAATGGCAGACAGCCGTCGACGGCATGAACCCCGCCCTCACCGGCAACGACTACCAGTGGGCACTCGGCACCGACGGCCTGCCCGTACTGAAAAGAAACAATAACAACCCCTAAACAACACGCATCATGAAACGAACAAACATCCATATATTCGCAGCCATCGCCCTGCTGTTCGCCCTTGCCGCCTGCACGCAGGACGAAGCGGGCTTCCTACCAGAAGGGGCGGAAGGCACACCCATCGTCTTCACCGCCACGGGGCTGAACCCCGCCGCGACAGCCACCGCCGGCACCCGTGCCCCCGCGGATGGCAATTGGACGGGTGTGCAGAGCGTGGCAGTTCTGATGGACGGCATGGTGAAGACGTACAACGTGACGCCCTCCACCGCCGACCCCACCAGCGCCACGCTGACCTCCACCGACCCGTACTACTGGACCAACCACAACGACATCACCGTCACGGCGTGGTGGCCCTACACCGCTGGCGAGACAACCCCGCCTGCGGTAAAGGTAAAAGCCAACCAAAGTGCCCAGAAAGACTTTGAGGGCAGCGACCTCATCGTAGCCGACGGGCAGACGGTGACCTACGGCAGCCCCACGCTCCGCTTCACCCACCGCACGGCGCGGGTGACCATCGTTCTGACGGACAACACCGAGGGGCTGGCATCCGTGCAGCTGACGGGTCTCTCCACCGAAGGCGGCAACCCGGATATAATCGTCCCGTATGACAAGGGCAGCAACACCTACACCGCCATCGTAGCCCCGCAAAGTGTGGCAGCTGGCACGGCCTTCATTACCTGCACCTTCACTAACGGCAAGACCTTCGTTTATAAGATGAAGAATGCTACCGACTGGCAGGCGGGCGGTGAATATACCTACACCGTCTCCCTCGCTACGGCAAGAGGCTATATCATAGAGGACGACGGCAGCTACACGGTCTATAACGCCGACGGTCTGATGAATATAGCCGAATTAGTGAACGGAGGTAAGACCGACATAAACATTACCCTCGACAAAAACATTGACCTCACCGGCAAAGCCTGGACGCCGATAGGCACAGACTACGACAACTCATACAAAGGCACCTTCGATGGTGGCGGCCATACCATTACGGGGCTGACCTTTACGACAAATGACGAATTTGCGGGTCTGTTCGGCTGGCTCAATAGAGCTGGTACGGTGAAGAACGTGGTGATGGAGGGCGTACAGATAACAAGCAATCAAATATATGGCGGCAGTATTGGCGGCGTGGTAGGATCTAGCTGGGGCACCATTGAAAACTGCTCGGTGTCGGGCAACGTCAGCGGCACGGTGTATGTCGGCGGTGTGGTGGGTGTTCAAATAGGCGGTTCCATCACCGGATGCAGTTCCTCTGCCACAGTGAAGGGAACGGTCGATGTCGGCGGCGTGGCAGGTCAGACGAATTCGAGTGCCACCCTGACCGCTTGCTATGCCACGGGCAACGTGATCATAGAAATAAACCCCAAAAAGAATATCGCTGGCGGCAGTCTGGTGGGAATGAACGCAGGAATCAGCCTCCTTGCCTGCTATGCCACGGGCAACGTAACCAGTACGGGTAGTAGCACCGGCAAAGTACATATCGGCGGCTTTTTGGGAAATAACTACACCACCGTGACCGCCTGCTATTGGAAGAACAATCATGAACAAGGCATCGGCTACAATAAAGAAAACATCGTCCCCGAAGCCACGAAGGTGGACGGCACTGGCGTTACCTGGAAGAATGCCGTTGATGCCATGAACACCGCCTTGCAGAACGCAGGCTCAGAGTGGCGTTACGAACTTAAAGGAGCATTGCCTACCTTGAGGAAGCAGTAAGCCGTTGCGGGCGGAAATGTTCCGCCCGCAACGAACATTAACCGAAGTATAACCCCAATAAAAAAAGGAGGACGTGCTGGAACACACGGAGAATCCACCATATAGGTTTTGGCATCAAGGCATTGTTAATAATAATATAGACTCCAGTGTAAATATGGAAGCTGTAAGCCGGACATTGCCAAGATTGGTGCTCATTAAAGGCAACAAATCAAGTAATTAAATTAAAAACATGGGACTTTTTCACAGAGACAAGAAAAATAATGACGATGAGCCGGACAGTGTTCAAACCAATTCATTCTCTGATATTATGAATGGTTTGCAATACGCCGTAAACTGTGCACAAGATACATTGCAGAATCATCAGATACAAAATCTGACCAGACTTTTTGAAGGAACAAATGCAAATAACGCAAATACGTTCCAATCGAAAAAAATCATGGTTGGAGACAAGACTATTGATATTCCACTTATAGCCTTGATATCCCATCATTATCTTGCGATGGATAATGTGCAGATAAAGTTCAAGGCGAAGGTCGGAAGCGTGGAATCACAGATTCCAGAAAACAACTTATTGTTATCCAGCCCACAAAGAGCCAATCTCCAGATGCAGATGAGCAACATAAAAACCGGATGCGGATGATGTCATGGAGGTTTGCGTCAATTTTAAGGTTCAGGAGACTCCGGAGAGCATTTCCCGAATTATTGACGATTTTGTAAAAAATATCTAACAATTTTAAAATTCAAATGTTATGGCAGAAGAAATAAAGAACCAAGGGCAACAAGAAAATGCGGAAAACTTGAATGAAAATGTAAGCGGACAGGCGAAAGAAATTATCTCCGCTGCATTGGAAGAGACTCAAAACAGAGAAACTTCTCCAGTTCTTAAAGCAGATTCAAACGTGACTGACAAATTCAAGGGGCTTCCCATGCGGGAACTTATTGCAGCTCCACTTATTGCAGCAGCCGAAGCACAACAGGAATTGGCAGCGACAGCATGGAATTTCTACCAGCAAATTGCATTTGATGGTAAAAGCGGCAATAAAGCGCGTATATTGGAATTCGATGTCGAAAGACCGATACAGCAGGATGGAAAAATGACAACAATGTCACAAAGTGTCAAGGCTCCGTTTATAGGATTGGTGCCTATTCCTTCCCTGCTCATAGATCGCGTGGATGTCGATTTCCAGATGGAGGTTACCGATACATCAAACGTAAAAAGCACTACCAACGCAGAAGTAGAGGCAAAAGCTTCTGCAAAACATTGGTTTATAAATGCGGAAATCAGCGGCAAAGTCACGACCGCCCGCGAGAACACCCGCATGACCAACCAAACGGCAAAATACCAGATACATGTGACAGCCAGTCAGCAGCCGCAGACCGAAGGTCTGTCTAAACTGATGGATATAATGGCATCATGTATCGAGCCTATAACAAACGAAAGTAACAGTAAGTAAATATATGAATTTGATTCAAGCATTAAGATTGCCAAACAGTCGAGCAGTAATGACAAATATTGCACGGTTTCATTATCAAAATATTTATAATGTAGGTTTGACCCCTCCGATTGTCACGCAAAGTAAGTTGACATTTCAAATAAAAGGATATACCCGTAACTATCGTTTTCTTAGATTAGACTATGCCTGTGTCATATATATTGCGGATAGAATAGCAGTCGTTGCTTCAAATGGCATAGATACTTTAAGTTCAGGTTTTTCGGGGTGTTATATGGCCAGTTTTAGGCACAATGGCATTAGGTATGTTGCTCATATTCCAACGCCTAACAATAGTATTAAAACATCATGGAATCGGGCGGTTAAAAATCAATAATAGATAATGTTGTTCTTTTTAAACCTACTGAAGGATTGGCGAGAATCCCAGGAACAATTGGTATTTGGGGAATTATAACATTTAACGATAGATGTTATCGGCTTGATGTAAATGAAAACGCTCCTCCAAGTCAAGCCATACGTGGCCAAAGAATTTTTAACTCAATCCCGAGAAATCCCATACTAACAGAAATTCCACCTATCGCCGGTGGTCAGATGCCTTAATAATTATAACAATTGTAAATAAGGGAAGAATGGTTGTTTCATTGAGGAGTAGAATTCTATTCGGATATATAATTCTGGTGGCGGTCATAGGCAGCATGGCCGCCATTCTCATCCATGAACCTGCGAAGTTCCACGACCTATATGCGTATTTTAAATAACGGTATTTACACAAACAGCAAATGAGCGAACAATTCGTTACCACTACCAAGCATTTCCGCAAGCTGCTTGCCGCAGGCTATCTGTTGATAGTCCTGCTGGTGGGCGGCATCATCTGCACGTGGCTCGGAGAATGGCGCGACTTGGAGTTGCTGGAACGGGAGAACCGTGAAATCAACCGCTTCCGCAAGGAAACACACGATGCGTATGTGGGTGTGGTGGAGTTGTCTCTTTTGGGCGAGTCGGTGCTGGAATGGGACGATAAGGATGTGGCGGCATACCGGCGGCAACGGATGACGGTGGATAGTATGCTTTGCCGCTTCAAGAGCCATTACGAATCGGTGCGCATAGACAGCGTGCGCCACTTGCTGGAGGACAAGGAAAAGCGGCTGTGCGCCATCATGGAGGCTCTGGAACAACAGGCGGACATCAACCGTCGGATAGCCAAGCAGGTGCCGGTGATAGTGCAAACGAGCAGGCAGGAAGAGCCGAAGAAACAGAGGAGGAAAGGTTTTCTCGGGTTGTTCGGCAAGAAACAGGAAGCACCTCCGACGACGACCACCACGATGCTCTACACACTGAACCGTGATATGATAGCGCAACAACGTGCCCAAAGCCATCGTCTGTCGGAGTATGCCGACAGCCTTGCCAGCCGCAATGCGGAACTGAACCGCCAACTGCAAACCCTTATCCAGCAGATGGACCACAAGGTGCAGGCTGACTTGCAGGAACGTGAGGCGGAAATATCCGCTATGCGTGAAAAGTCGTTCTTGCAGGTAGGTATCATAACGGGTGTCATGCTGCTGTTGCTCATTATTTCATACATCATCATTCACCGCTATGCCACCCGCATCAAGCAGTACAAACGTAAGACAACAGATTTAATCGGGCAACTGCAAAAGTCAGTAAAACAAAACGAATCGTTGATAGCCTCACGCAAGAAAGCGATGCACACCATCACCCACGAGCTACGCACACCACTGACTGCCATACATGGATATGCGGAACTGATGCAGGACAACGAAGAAGAAAAGATAAGCGGTTATGCGGACAATATCCTGCAAGCCTCCAAGAGAATGACCGACATGCTCAACTCCCTGCTTGACTTCTTCCGCTTGGACAGCGGCAAGGAACAGGCGAATGTCCGTCCGTTTCGTTTGGAAAACATCGCGGAGCTGTTGCAAACGGAGTTTACGCAACAAGCAGAAGCAAAAGATCTTAAACTTACCATCGAGTGCCCGGAGGGTATTATCCTGAATGGCGACAAGGAGCGCATCATACAGATATGCGACAACCTGCTGGGCAATGCCGTCAAGTTCACGAATGCCGGAAGCGTTTCACTTGTCATAAGCTATGACGGCAATAGGCTGACCCTTGTAGTAGAGGACACCGGAACCGGCATGAGTGCGGAAGAACAACAGCGAGTGTTCGGAGCGTTCGAGCGGCTTTCCAACGCCGCCACGCAAGACGGTTTCGGATTGGGGTTAAGCATTGTGAAACAGATAGTCGGGATGCTTGGCGGCACTATACGCTTGGAAAGCGAAAAAGGAGAAGGCAGTCGTTTTACTGTGGAGTTGCCAATGAACACTGCCGATATTGGTATTGAAGAACAGACAGCCGCAGAAAGTCTGGCTCATATAGAAAGACCTTATTCTGTCATCGTATTGGACGACAATCCGATGGTATTATCCATGACAAAGGAAATGTATGCTGGTATAGGTGTGCATTGCGACACGTTCACCACTATTGGCGATGCAATGGAAGCCATGCGGCAGCACACATACGACCTCATGATAACCGATATGAAAATGCCGGAGATTAACGGCTATGAGGTGTTGGAGTTGTTACGCTCGTCAAGTGTCAGCAACTCGAAAGAGATTCCCATTGTCGTGGCGACCGCCTCCGGCAGTTGCAGCGAAGAGGAGCTGTTGGAAAATGGATTTACCGCCTGCCTGTTCAAGCCATTTTCCATTTCCGAACTGGTTGCTGTATCAGACAAATGCCTTTTGACAAGTACGGACAAGGATGAACTTCCCGACTTGTCCTCTCTGCTTGCATATGGTGACAAACGGGCGATGCTCGACCGTTTGATAACCGAAACAGAAAAGGATATGCAGGCTGTCCGGGAAATCATGGAGAGGAATGACCGCAAGGCATTGGACGAATGGATGCACCGTCAGCGAAGTTCATGGGCTGTTATCCGTGCTGACAAACCCTTGTGGAACCTGTATGAACTGCTGCATCAAGAATCTGAATGTTCCGAAATGGAATTGCGGAAATGCGTGGATGCCATGCTTCGTATGGGAACAGTTATCATAGAACTTGCGCAAAAGGAAAGGAGGTCGTCGGATGAAAGTATTTGTGATTGAGGACAACCCCGTCTATAACGATTATGTCTGCAACCTGCTGAAGAAAGACAGCTTCGATACTATGTCGGCATATAATCTTGCCACTGCCAAGAAACTATTGGCAAAGTCAGAGGTGGATGATATTGTCGTTGCCGACCTACGCCTCCCCGACGGTGAAAGCATAGAGTTGTTACGGTGGATGCGTGCCAACGACAAACAGCAGGTGTTTATCGTTATGACCAATTACGGGGAGGTGCATACGGCAGTGGAAAGTATGAAGCTCGGCTCAAAGGATTACATACAGAAACAGTTGTTGGAGGATAAACTGATACCGCTTATCCGCACCCTGCAAAAAGAACATGAAAAGCGACTACAATGGAACATTCCGATATTCGTCCGGCAGGGCGAAGCCTATCAGAAATCAAGAAACGTGTGCGCCTTGTAGCCACCACCCGGATGAGCGTGCTGATACTGGGCGAGAACGGTACGGGCAAGGAACATATCGCACAACATATACACCAACAAAGCAAACTTGCCGATAAACCTTTTGTGGCAGTGGACTGCGGAGCCTTGTCCCCGTCATTGATACAATCCGCCTTCTTCGGACACGTCAAGGGTGCGTTTACTGGTGCCGAAGCAAACAAGACGGGGTATTTTCTGGAAGCGGATGGCGGCACGCTGTTCCTTGACGAAGTGGGCAACCTAACAATGGAGATGCAACAGATGCTGCTCCGCGCCATACAGGAACGCCGTTACCGTCCCGTCGGTGCAAAGGAGGACAAAACAGCCAACGTGAGGATAGTGGCTGCAACCAACGAGGATTTGCAGAAAGCCGTAACGGAAAAGCGGTTCCGGCAGGATTTGCTCTATCGCTTGCAGGAGTATGTGATAACCATGCCGCCCTTGCGCGACTGCCCGGAAGACATCATGCCATTGGCCGAGTTCTTCCGTGAAATGGCAAACCGTGAGTTGGAACGTGAAGTAAAAGGGTTTGCCGCATCTGCCCGTAATGCCCTGCTCGCCCATGCGTGGCCGGGCAACGTGCGCGAGTTGAAACAGAAGATACAGACGGCAGTCCTGCAATCAGAAGGCGATATGATAACCGAAGCCGATTTGGAACTTGACAATGAACCGTCCGCTACTTCCGCTTGTTTTACATTGAAGAGCGGGGATGAAGAAAGAGGACGTATCCTGCGTGCTTTGAAACAAGCAGCCGGTAACAAGAAAATGGCTGCAAAGATACTGGGTATCGGCAGGACAACGCTGTATAATAAATTGGTAGAGTATGGATTGAATGAAGAAAACTGACCGGAGTATGGCTGTAAATGGCAATAATTGATTAACTTTGCAATTGTATTTCAGAAAATAGCAGGCGATCGGGTAACTTTTCGCCGATGATATAGACATAAGACCGCAAGGCGTTTCGAGCGAAAATCTGGTAAATTGAAACTACGGAGACGATTGCGTGATGCTTATGCTATGCTTACGCATAGCGTGCATTCACGTACTCTCCGTAAAGGCTTTACCAGAGCCATCGCTTGAAAGTAGTGTGAATTGCACGCTACTTTTTTGCCTCGCCAAAAAGGAAAGAAAATACGTTATGGCGAAAATACAATTACTTGCCGTTATCTCAATAGATGGCTGTCCGATGAAACTGCATCCCCGGAAGCGGTTGCTTCAAACCGAAGATTACGGTATGGATGAAATACGTGCCAATGCCCTGTATAAGCTGACATCCGACTATTCGGTATCCGTGCTTCAAGAATGGAGGGAGGAAGGTGGAAGCATTTGCCATTTGTTGGAAGTAACTGCCGGGAATACCGAATATGCCAACGGACTGTTACGGATGAACGTGATAGATGAAATCATACTATACGTTGTTCCAACCATCGACGGAAACGGAGCGCATTTTTTCAAGTCAGCACTACCTATGAATGACTGGCGGCTTATGGAGAACAAAACTTATAGGGACGGAGTAATCCGGCTTACCTATCATAAAGAGCCACGGGCATAAAATGTTCAGATTATGAACATCTTGGCGGGATTTCCGTGCTCAGAAAGTGAACACATGTTCAGAATCTGAACACATTTCACAAGGGATGCAATCAAGGATAAAATTATTTTTGAATTTTATCTTTCTGAAAAACAATGTAGTACAATTTTCTCACAATCTTTTCTCGTGTTTAGGGCTATGATTTGCACCATATATCAGTGTGCGCACACTGATAAACAAGTGTAAACCCTCAAAACAGAAAAGATAATGAACCATCTCATACTGGCGGAAACACAGTTTTTCGCCATGATAAACGGAAAAGACAACGGTAGCACGGAAACGGCATACGGCGGATTCGTGCAGGAAGTAATAAACCTGTGCTACGGCGGCAATGATGCCAAGCATATTATTGTGGCGTTGGCTTTTGCCGAAATCGAATTACAGCACCATCCGCAGAACTTGTCGGTATCGGAGGAGAATGTCGTCACTGTGTATATCCGCAAGGCGTTATCCTTCATCCGAAAGATGCAGAAGATAGTATCCGCTTCTGCAATTACCTCCGTGCCACCACTAACATCCACATCCGAAACCAAAGCCACAGTCCCAGCCCTGCAATGGACCGGTAATGCCGTCGAGTTGGTAGAGCTAATCTATGCCCTCTACGCCACCGGCTGCATCAATGGCGGCAAGGCTTCGCTGAAAGAGCTTGCCCCTGTCCTCTATTCCTTTTTCGGTGTGGAGTCCAAAGACTGCTACCGCTTCTATACGGACATCAAACGCAGGAAAGCGACAGTCGCACCTACTTCCTTGAAAAGATGCAGGACAAACTGAACGCGAAGATGCGACATGACGATGAATTGGAGCGGATGAGGAGATAAACGAATGCCAAACAAAGGATAAGCGGCCGGATTATACGGTTTCTTATCCTTCTTCATTTACAATCACTCTATTATCTGCCGGAAAGCCGATTAAAATCATTAACTTTGCAAGTATTAATCAATGACGGATGAAAATAGATAACCTCGAAATATTGAACGGACTGATTGCCGGAGCCGAAGGCGGGACAGTTGAGTTCAAAGAAACTACCGGGCAGTTGGAGCGTGGAATGGAAACTCTTTGTGCCTTCCTGAACGGTACGGGCGGCACGGTGCTGTTCGGTGTAACCGACAAGGGAAAGATTATCGGTCAGGAAGTGAGCGACAAGACGAAGCGCAATATTGCGGAAACCATCAGACGAATCGAGCCGTTTGCGACCATTGATATATCCTATACAGACATTCCGGGAACGAACAAAAGTGTTATAGCTTTATCAGCGGAAGAACAACGATATATGCGCCCGTTCACCTATAAGGGGAGGGCTTATCAACGGATAGAGAGCGTTACATCTGCCATGCCGCAGGGTATATACAACCTGTTGGTTATGCAGCGAGGCGGAACCTATGCTTGGGATTCCATGCAAAATCCCGGCTTGAAAATATCCGACCTTGACGAAACGGCAATCTTGGGCGCAGTACGTGGAGGAATCAGAGGCGGACGTTTGCCGGAAGGTTCTATGCAGGAGGATGTCCGAACCATCCTTGAAAAATTTGACTTGTTGAATGATGGAAAGCTGAACAATGCTTCCGTTGTCCTATTCGGACGAAACTTCTACCATTATCCCCAATGTCTGCTCCGTTTAGCCCGGTTCAAAGGAACGACAAAAGATGAATTTTTAGATAATCAGCGTGTGACAGGCAATATATTCAACTTGCTGGATGCTGCAATGGCATTTTTCTTCAAGCATTTGTCCCTTTCCGGTAAAATTGAAGGTTTGTACAGAGAAGAGGAACTGAATGTGCCATATAAGGCATTGAGAGAATGTTGCATAAATGCTTTTGCACATCGTGTTTACCATCGCCCCGGCAGTTCAGTCGGGATTGCTATCTATGATGACCGCGTGGAGATTGAAAACAGCGGAACATTTCCGCCTGATATTACCATTGAGAAACTGTTGGGTGGCCACAATTCCGAACCACAAAATCTGATAGTAGCCAATGTGCTGTACAAAAGTGCAGTATTGGAGAGTTGGGGACGTGGCATAGCCCTTATGGTAAACGAATGTCGCCGTGTCGGTATTCCGGATCCGGAGTTTCATACCGACGGCAATGCTGTATGGATTGTGTTTCATTATACAAGAACTACAGTAGGACAAGACCCCACAGCAACCCCACAGCAACCCTATAGTAACCCCACAGTAACCCCACAGTTAGGAAAACTGTTGTCTGCTATTGGGAACAACACTCTCTCTGCTAAAGAAATCATGGAGAAAACGGGAATGAAAGATAAAAGGAATTTCTTAAAGAACTATATCCATCCGGCAATAAATTCCGGTTTGGTCCTTTCACTTTATCCCATAGGCTCCAAGAGTCCGCAACAGAAATACTATCTTACTGATAAAGGTAAAGGTTTCCTGCAACAATAACGGGTATGGCTAAAAAGAAGAAACATAAGAATGATGTAAAAACTGATTTACCGATAATCATGGATTATGGTATCGGCAGTATATCCGTTTATGACCCGGCAGACATAATGCCATACAACGAGCCGCCAATTAGCGAACAAATCCGCTTCAAGAAACTCGGCAAAGAGATGAAATCCGAGTTCAAGTGGCTGGTATCTTCCGTAGTGATTGAGTATTGGCAAGAAAACCGACAGATACCTTTCGGTGAAGAAATGTCGAAACTCAGAACCAGACTGTTGAGAATGTTTGCCGAAGAATACAGCATACTGCTTAAAGACGATACAGAACTGAAAAATTATTTGCTGATGCTTGCCATTACCACCATCAACAAGCATCTCAAATCTGAGAATAAAAAGAGGGTGTCAAAACTCTCTTTTTAACAAAATTACCCTTGCTACAGATATCTGTGACAGGGGTAATTTTCATATTTTGGGTGTTTTGACACATCCCCTTTTTCATATATAAAGGAATCTGTTATTTCTGCTGCAACAGGTGTTTCAAGTTTTCATCATTTGCGATACGTTCCAGTTCCTCTTGAACAATCTGCTTCACTTCCTCCTTGATGCGCCTGTAATTCGCCTGAACCGTTTCCTTCATGCGGTCGTTGCCGTCCCCGTCCGTAAAGTCGGTAATGACGGGGATTTTCTTGTAGGCTTTCTCCTCGCGCTTCACCTTCTCGGCATCCACGACAATCTCGCAATGGAAAATCTTCTGCTCGATACGCTCGTTGAAGTTGTCGGATACCGAACCGACAAACATACCCTGCGTCAAGCCGGAAATCTTGCTCGGCGGGATGAGTGAATCCATCTGCGTGTTGATGGAGGTGGAAACATCCTGCCGGTTGATGGAAATGGACTGCCGTTTCTGCAACACCTTACCGAAGCGTTCGGAAAGCGTCTTGGCGGTTTCACCCACCACCTGACCGGAAAAGATATTGCCGACGGTGTTCATCACGACCTTCGCTTCTTTATCACCGTAGTCGCGCACCAACTGGCTGAAATCCTGAAAGCCCAGACACACGGCAACCTTGTTGCTTCGCGCGGTGGCGATAAGGTTGTCCAACCCCTTGAAATAAATCGTGGGCAGCTCGTCGATGATGACCGACGACTTCAGCATCCCTTTCTTGTTGATGAGTTTCACGATACGGGAGTTATACAGACCGAGAGCGGCCCCGTAGATATTCTGACGGTCGGGATTGTTGCCCACACAGAGTATTTTCGGTTCTTCGGGGTTGTTGATGTCCAGCGTGAACTCGCTGTCCGACATCACCCAATAGAGCTGCGGGGAAATCATCCTTGACAAAGGGATTTTCGCGCTTGCTATCTGCCCCATCAACTGCTCCGCAGCCCCTCCGAGCCATGCGTCCATGAACGGAGAAAGATAGTTTTCCAATTCCGGGTAAGAGGTCAGTATCGGGAAAATATCCTCATAGCGGCGGTTCAGGAACTCAATCGCATGGGGGAATGTACAATACTTGCCGTTCTGGAAAATTTTGAGATACCAGATAATAGCCGCGAAAAGGATGATGGGCGATTCTACGAAAAAGTCGCCCTGCTTTTGCACCCAACTTTATTTAAGTTGAGCATAATGGTGTACGCACTCTCATAAGCGTCCGTAATATCCTCCATGAAGTCCGGGTGAATGGGATTGCAACGGTGCGAACGTCGCGGGTCATCGAAGTTTATCACATAAAACTTCGGTTTCACCTTGTAGCCCTCCGGGTGGTTCAGCAGATGGTTGTATGCTATCGTGGACAAGTCGCTGAATTTGAAGTCGTACACATACATCGAGAAGCCCTTTTCTATCTGCTGCTTGATGAAATTATTTACCACTGCATAGGATTTACCGCTGCCCGGAGTACCCAACACGATGGAAGCCCTAAAAGGATTCACGACATTGATCCAGCCATTGTTCCAACGCTTTTTGTAGTAAAACCGTGTCGGAAGATTGACCGAATACTCGCTTTCGATAAGCCGCGTTTCCTGCATGAAGCTCTCGTTCTCGTTGTTGAACACATCATCCATGAGGTTGTGCTTCAACAGGCGGCTCAACCACAGACCGCCCATCAGCAGGAATACATAGCCCGCACCAACGGCCAGGATATACAGTCCCGTCACCGCCTCCACCGGCAATGGCAGGGCCAGTATCCACCAGTTGAGGAAGAACAGCACGAAGCCCACGGCAAGGACCGCCCAGATTTTCCCCCACGTGATTTTCTCGCCCTTCACGCCCTTTGTCCCCAGACAGGACAGGGCAAGCAGGAGGACGGCAAATAGTTTCGTGTAGAGGATGGAACGGAACAGCCCCGCCGTGCGGTTGAAGTTCATCAGTATCCTGTCCACCACACCGATGTCCACACCCCAGAGCCGTATGGCTTCATAACAGAACCAGTACACGTTCATGACCACTAAAATAATACTCACGGCACGCAGAAAATCCATGATTTTCGCCAATGCCCTCAAATCGTCTTCTTGTTGTGACATACCTTGAAATTGTTTTGATTGTTGATACTTTGTCTGACTGATTACATTCCCAAGCCCTTGCGCTTCTTCTTTTTCTTCCTGCGCTGCATCGCCCGGATGAAGGCTTCCTCCTCGGCGTCCACTGCCGGGCCTTCGGGAGAGAACAAGCCCATGCCGTCCAAGTCCCTTCCGTATTCGGGAGTGGACGGAGCTTGCGTTTCTTCCTGACCCTCCGTGGTAATGGAAAGCGGAACCGGCGGCTGTCCGGCGTATGGCAGCGTGAAGTGTTCCTGCAAGGCGTTGGCGGACAGTTCCCTGCCCATGCGTGAGCCGTTCAACACGCATCCTGTTCGGTGGTCGATGAACGTGGCCCCGTAGATGCGTCCTTCCTCCGTATAGCGCAGCACGGTGTCAATACCTTTCTCCTTGAGTGTGGCAATGAACCTCTCCTTGTCATACGTGCCTTGCAGTACGGAAAGGACGGTGCGCTTCGTCATGTCGGCGAGTTTTCTGTCCTTGATTTCCGTTTTTGAACGGGCGAACTTTCTCTGTACGGCATCATAGCCGACGGACTTCCCGAAGAGCGAGGACTTGAAAGGATTGCCGACCTTGTTGCCCCGCGCTTCCTCCACCGTCATATTATATAAGGAAAGGAGGGCGCGGTATTCGCCCATCGTCTGGAAACGGTAACGGCGGTTAAGTTCCTTTACCACATTCCCCGCCTGTTTCTTCACATCGCCCGCCGAAACATCCACTTTATGCAGCGGCATATCGGTACGGCGGCTTTTCCGTTCCGCGTCATGCAGCCCGTATTTCCGTTCCAGCTCGCGGGTTATCTGCTTGCTACGGTAAAAGTTGTTTCGGGTGTCTATGCTCCTGCCGTCCCCGTCCACCCGCACCGTCACGATATGCAGGTGGTGGCGGTCTATGTCCTCATGCTTGTACACCATATAGGGCTGGTTGCCGAAGCCCATCTTCTCCAGATACTCCCGCGCGATGTCCTGAAGCTCGGTGTCGGTCAGCATATCGTCGGGATGCGGGTTGAGCGAGATATGCACCACCGGCTTCTCCACCTTCGACCGCACGGGCATCAGGGCGAGGAAGTCCTCCATCGCCCGGCGGATGTCCACCGTTCCCGTACCGTCATTGTAGATGCGGTTGGTCGTCAGCAGCCGTCCTTCCTCCTTGTTGATCTTCTCCCCGTTGTAGGCAAGTGCGCCGTACAACGAGTTTCCTACGCTGATTTTTGCGACCATTTTTCCTGCATCTCTTTAGACAGTTCCACAATCTGGCGGCTCAGTTTCACGAGTTCGACGGTCTGTTGCTCCAGTTTGTAGAGCAACGCCATCGCCTTTTTCTCGGAAAAATGCAGCCTCAGTTCCTTCACGACTTGGTTGTAGTTCGTGCCTATTGCGCGGAATTGCGCATGAAATCAGATAGCTTGGTGTAGTAATCCACCAGCGTTTTATCCACTTTCAGTACCTTGAACGGTTGCCCGAAGAAGTGCGCCTTCAGGAAAACCGACTTGGCGTAAACGCCCGACTTCTCGAACATGGAGAGGAAACGGTTGTGTTCCTCCTCGCTGAAACGGACGGTGTATCTGAACACCGCCGGATCGAGTTTGGGATTTCTCCCGCCTTTGTTTCTTTTTTTTTCACTCATATTACTTTGGATTTAGCGGTTTGACGGCATAAGCCGCCGCTTCATGGCACAGACACCGTAGGTTTGAGAGGCTTCCCGACTTCGGAGGGTAAGCCCGCCCCCTGCAAGGGCAAGGCGTTTTCCGGGATGCTCAAAATATTTTGAGCGGCTGAAAACATACCTTGCTATGTTCAGGTGAACATAAAAATCCGTCGGGGACGGATTGGGGGGAATGCCTTTCAAACTCCGGGCTGCGCCACCTGCGGCGAACCCTGCCGTTCGGGTGCAAAGTTACGCCCTTAAAGCGGTATCGGACAGAGGCTTGACCCGGACAATCAGTGTCAACCGGCGCAACGTGCTGCCACTTGCCGGAGAAGTGATACAAGTTCCAAAATATCCTTGTTTATTTGCAGTGTGATTCGGATGTGGGACTGAAAATACACTCCTTCCGCCGGATGTTCGGACAGCAATCCGGGCATCAATCCAACGGTTGAAAACGGGTGTACATATTCAGCCGGTTTTCCAAGCACACGTCCATGCGGACGGATAAAGCGTGGGTGATTGGACAGACCGATGAATGCCCGCAGGCACAGCCGGATTAAGGAATGGCGGAATAAATGGAAGCGCGTGCGTATGTATGAATGGCAATACGCTACCGCCACCGGACAGATGTATAACCAAATAAATTATCAGACAAATGAAAGAAGCAACTTATGTGGCAATCTCCACGCAGAAAGGTGGAGCGGGTAAGACAACCCTGACAGTGCTTGTAGCAAGCTACCTGCACTATGTGAAAGGCTACAACGTAGCCGTGGTGGACTGCGATTTTCCGCAGTACAGTATCCATGACATGCGCAAGCGCGACATGAAAGCTGTCATGGAGGACGGGCATTACAAGGTGATGGCGTATGAGCAGCTCAAACGGCTGAAGAAGAACCCGTACACCATCAGATGCAGCCGTGCGGAAGATGCGGTAAAGACTGCCGAAAATCTGGTGGCAGCGCAGCCCGACCTTGATTTCGTGTTCTTCGACTTGCCGGGAACCATCAACAATGCCGATGTGGTGCAGACCATTTCCAAAATGGACTACATCTTCACGCCCATCATCGCCGACCGTGTGGTGATGGAGAGTTCCATCAAGTTCGCCACTGTCATCAACGAACAGATGATAAGCACGGGCAAGTCCGGCATCAAAGGGATTTACCTCGTGTGGAACATGGTGGACGGACGCGAAAAGACAGAACTATACAAGGCATACGACAAAGTCTGTGCCGAGTTCGCCCTGCCCATTCTGGAAACATACCTGCCGGACAGCAAGCGTTTCCGCAAGGAGACAGCGGCAGAACGCAAGGCTGTATTCCGTTCCACGGCATTCCCTGCGGACAAAACGCTGATACGCGGCAGCAACCTTGACAAACTCGCGGATGAGATTCTCGGCATCATCAAAAACTGAATGTCATGGCAAAGAAAACAAGAATCGAGGACATCGACAGCGAAGCCGTAATCAACTCGTTTCGGCTGGACGATACAAGCATTCCACCGGAAGCGAGAAGTACGGGCGGAAACGCACCTTCTCCACCTCCGAAAGAAGAATTACAGACGGTGATTACATCGCCTGCTTCCCGTCCCAAAGAGGAACCGGAACGCAAGCGCAGGAATGGCAAGCCGGAAAGCAGGATTATGACACGGTATTCATGTGTGGATCCAATGTCACGGCAAGGCTCGGCAAGCAGGTCTATATCCGCAAGGAGTACCACGACCGCATACAGAAGATGCTTCATGTAATCGGTGGCAACGAGGTGACTATCGCGGCTTTTCTTGACAACGTGCTGACACACCATTTCACGCTGTTCCAAGACGAGATAGCCGAATCGTTCAAACGGCACATGGAATCCTATAATCTATAGAAACAATAAACAACAAAGAAGTATGAAAAGAACAAAGAAGAACCGACAGGCAGACTGCCTGCAAACAGGAAAGAGTGAAAGAACCGCTGCCAGTGCAGCAAAGTGTGCAACCGACTACGATCAGGAAAATACCGGCGTTGACTTCCGCAAGGATAAAGGCAGAGACAAACCGCTCTCGACTTTCCTGCAAGCATCGGAAATCAAAACGCGGCAATGTATATACATCAGCCGAGAAATTCATGAGAAAGTCGCTATCGTTGCCAGTCGGATGGAAAACGGCTTGAGCATCGGCAAGTTCGTGGACAACATCCTCCGCGACCATTTCTGGCAATACGGAACGCAGTACATGGAACAGATTGAAAACGCCCAAAAAGTGAAACTATGACAAAGGTGTTTTTAATCGTATCGGTTGCCTGCAACGTGTGGTTTCTGTCCCTGTTGCTCTACGACCGCATCATGGAAGCGAAACTTATCCGTTTCTTCAGACACATTGCCGGGCTGTGGCGGTCATTGGACAGTACGGTGGCAGAGCAAGGAAAGGATAAGGAAATACCTCACGCAGACACCTCGGACATCATTGGCAAGAGCCGTTTCAAGATGGCATCGACCCGGACAACCGCTGCCATACCGGCGCAAGAAGCCGCCACTTCGGAAAAAGGCATTGAGCTGTCGGAGGAAGAGGCTACTTTTGACGACGGAAACACGGAAACCGTCTCACGCCCGACACAAGTACCGGAGGACAAACTCGATGAAACCTTCACGAGCATCCCGCCCTCGGAACTGGAGTACGGAGAGGATGAACCGGAGGACGAAGAACCAGACAAAAAGCAGGCTTCGGGAAGCAGCTTCGAGGATATTGACATGGCAGTACGCACCATACGGAAGGAATCACCGTCCGGTGAGGAAATGCGACACGCCGGAAAGGTCATGACGGAACTGGACGGGACAGAGCTTTTACAAGAATAACGGAACGCCTGACCGATGAAGCAATGAGTGAGAGGCTTGCAAAGGCGATGGCAGTTTTCGTGGACACGGTGAACATGACCGTGACACAACAAGAAAGGTGTTCGTGATTCCCGACAACATCGAGGAGTTCGACTTCCGCAACTATGTATAACAACTAAAAGAATGGACATGAAAAAGTAAAATGACACACCCACGCGCACGGCGGTACAAGGTACAGCCAACCCGCAACGGACACCCCCAAGTCCGTAGAAACAAACGGCAACCACTAAACCAAAGTAAAGTAAACAAGTATCAACTGCCCGACAAAGGACCATCCACCCTTTTGACGGCACTAAAACAAGAACAGTTTATGAACAAGAACATCAAGAACGCTTTGAAAAGCAAGAGAACAATCCTTTCCGCGGCACTTATGGTTGCCGCCACCGCCTCCGTATTCGCACAGGGAAACGGTCTGGCAGGCATCAACGAAGCCACCTCTATGGTCTCAAGCTATTTTGACCCAGGCACGAAACTAATCTACGCCATCGGCGCGGTAGTCGGTCTTATCGGAGGCGTAAAGTCTATGGCAAGTTTTCGTCCGGCGACCCGGACACCTCGAAGACCGCCGCCTCGTGGTTCGGGGCTTGTATCTTCCTGATTGTCGCCGCCACTATCCTGCGCTCATTCTTCCTTTAATAAACAATGTATGGCTGAATACCGATAAACAAGGGTATCGGCCGTCCGGTCGAGTTCAAGGGTTTGAAGGCTCAGTACCTCTTCATCTTCTGCGGAGGTCTGCTGGCTCTCTTCGTCCTGTTCGTCATCCTCTACATGGTCGGCATCGACCAGTGGGTATGTATCGGCTTCGGCGCGGCATCGTCTTCCGTCCTCGTATGGCAGACCTTCGCGCTGAACGCCCGGTACGGCGAACACGGGCTGATGAAATTGGAGCGGCAAGGAGCCATCCCCGATACCTTATCAACCGGCGGCGGATTACCCGATTATTCAAACGGCAACGAAAGGAAGAAACGACATGAGAAATACATCCAAAATGACAACACTGGAAAACAAGTTCCCGCTGCTGGCTGTGGAGCATGGCTGCATCATTTCCAAAGACGCCGACATCACGGTGGCTTTTGAGGTGGAACTGCCGGAGCTTTACACCGTGACGGGCGCGGAGTACGAAGCGATACACGGCTGCTGGTGCAAGGCTACCAAGGTGCTACCGGACTTCTGCGTCGTGCATAAGCAGGACTGGTTCATCAAGGAACGCTACAAGCCGGAGTTACAGAAAGACGACATGAGTTTTTTGAGCCGCTCCTTTGAACGCCATTTCAACGAGCGTCCGTACCTGAAACACACCTGCTACCTCTACCTGACCAAGACGACAAAGGAACGTAACCGGATGCAGAGCAACTTCAGTACGCTGTGCCGGGGGCATATCATCCCGAAGGAACTGGACAAGGAAACCGCCGGGAAGTTCATGGAGGCCGCCGAACAGTTCGAGCGCATCATGAACGACAGCGGCTTTGTCAGGCTGCGACGCCTCTCCACCGACGAGATTGTCGGGACGGAGAAGTCCGCCGGGCTGATAGAGCGTTACTTCTCGCTCATGCCCGAAGGCGACACGACCTTGCAGGACATCGACCTCTCGGCAAAAGAAATGCGTATCGGTGACAACCGCCTGTGCCTGCACACCCTCTCCGACGCGGAGGATATGCCCGGAAAGGTGACTACCGACATCCGCTACGAGAAACTTTCCACGGATCGAAGCGACTGCCGCCTTTCCTTCGCCTCCCCCGTTGGTCTGCTGCTCTCCTGCAACCACATCTACAACCAATATGTGATTATCGACAACAGCGAGGAAAATTTGCAGAAGTTCGAGAAGTCCGCAAGGAATATGCAGTCGCTATCCCGATACAGCCGGAGCAACAGCATCAACCGCGAGTGGATAGACCAGTACCTGAACGAAGCCCATTCCTACGGGCTGACATCGGTGCGGGCGCACTTCAACGTCATGGCATGGAGCGATGACGCGGAGGAGCTGAAGCATATCAAGAACGATGTAGGCAGCCAGCTCGCCAGCATGGAGTGCGTACCCCGCCACAACACCATCGACTGCCCGACGCTCTACTGGGCGGCGATGCCCGGCAATGCGGCGGACTTCCCGGCGGAAGAGAGTTTCCACACCTTCATCGAGCAGGCGGTGTGCCTCTTCACGGAGGAAACCAACTACCGCAGCTCGCTCTCGCCCTTCGGCATCAAGATGGTGGACAGGCTTACGGGAAAACCGCTGCACCTCGACATCTCCGACCTGCCAATGAAGCGGGGCATCACCACCAACCGCAACAAGTTCGTGTTGGGTCCTTCGGGCAGCGGCAAATCCTTCTTTATGAACCACCTCGTGAGGCAATACTACGAGCAGGGTACGCACGTGGTGCTGGTGGACACGGGAAACTCCTATCAGGGCTTGTGCGAGATGATCCGGCGCAAGACAAACGGGGCGGACGGCGTGTACTTCACCTACACGGAGGAGAAACCGATTTCGTTCAACCCGTTCTACACCGATGATTACGTGTTTGACGTGGAGAAAAAGGACAGCATCAAGACGCTGCTGCTGACGCTCTGGAAATCGGAGGACGACAAAGTGACGAAGACGGAGAGCGGCGAACTGGGCGGTGCGGTGAACGCCTACATCGAGCGTATCAGGGCTGACCGGAGCATCGTCCCCTCGTTCAACACCTTTTATGAGTATATGCGCGACGACTACCGCCGCGAACTGGCGGAACGTGAGATAAAGGTGGAGAAGTCCGACTTCAACATCGACAATATGCTCACCACCATGCGGCAGTATTACCGGGGCGGACGCTACGACTTCCTGCTCAACTCCACGGAGAACATCGACCTGCTCGGCAAGCGGTTCATCGTCTTCGAGATTGACAGTATAAAGGAAAATCGCGAGCTTTTCCCTGTGGTGACCATCATCATCATGGAAGCCTTCATCAACAAGATGCGCCGATTGAAAGGCGTGCGCAAGCAACTGATAGTGGAAGAGGCTTGGAAGGCTCTATCTTCGGCGAACATGGCTGAGTACCTGCGCTATATGTACAAGACCGTGCGCAAGTATTACGGGGAGGCAATCGTGGTGACGCAGGAGGTGGACGACATCATTTCCTCGCCCGTCGTCAAGGAGAGCATCATCAACAACTCCGACTGCAAGATACTCCTTGACCAGCGGAAGTACATGAACAAGTTTGATGCCATACAGTCCCTGTTGGGTCTGACGGAGAAGGAGAAATCGCAGATACTCTCCATCAACATGGCGAACAACCCGTCAAGGCTCTACAAGGAAGTCTGGATCGGGATGGGTGGCACACAGTCAGCGGTCTATGCCACCGAAGTTAGTGCTGAAGAGTATCTGGCGTACACCACCGAAGAAACGGAAAAAGTAGAGGTTTACCGTCTGGCGGAGCAGCTGGGCGGCGACATCGAAGCCACCATCCGGCAACTTGCCGAAAGACGGAGGAATAAGTAAAAACCGATTCATCAACTAAAAAAGAAAATGCGTATGAGTATATCAAGAACGAAAATGCTGCAAGTCAGCAAGTGTTTAATTGGGCTGGCGGTCATGGTACTGCAATCCTGCGATGTAGCGGACAACCGCCGTGACCAGCTTTGCGGGAACTGGGAGAGCGTGGAGGGAAAGCCCGACGTGCTTATCTACAAGGAGGGCGAAGCCTACAAGGTGACGGTGTTCAAGCGGAGCGGGCTTCGCCGCAAGCTGAAGCCGGAAACCTATCTCTTGCAGGAGGAGAACGGCAACCTGTTCATGAACACGGGTTCCGCATCGACGTGTCCTATAACGAGGCGACGGACGTCCTGACCTTCTCGCCGAACGGGGACTACGTGCGTGTGACCCCGAAACCGGACCATCCGATAAGCGAGAATAAATAATGAAAACCACTAAAATCCAAAGTAACATGAGAACAAGAATGACACTTATTATCTGCCTGTGCCTGTTTGCAGTCGGCAGGGCAAGCGCACAGTGGGCGGTGATAGACCCGTCCAACATCGCGCAGAGCATCGTGAACACCTCCAAGAACGTGGTACACACTTCCACGACCGCCCAGAATATGATAAAAAATTTTCAAGAGACGGTGAAGATTTACGAGCAGGGCAAGAAGTATTACGACGCGCTCAAATCCGTGAACAATCTGGTAAGACGCCCGGAAGGTGCAGCAAACCATCCTGATGGTGGGTGACATCACCGACACCTATGTGACCAGTTTCCAGAAGATGATGCGTGACGACAACTTCACGGTGGAGGAACTGGGAGCCATCGCCTTCGGTTACACCAAGTTATTGGAGGAATCCAACGATGTGCTGACGGAACTGAAGAATGTGGTGAACATCACCACGCTCTCCATGACGGACAAGGAGCGCATGGACGTGGTGGAACGCTGCTACTCCAAGATGAAACGTTACCGCAACCTCGTGAGCTACTACACCAACAAGAACATCAGTGTGAGCTACCTGCGGGCAAAGAAGAAGAACGACCTCGACCGCATCATGGGGCTGTACGGGAACATGAACGAAAGATACTGGTAGCCTATGAATTTCGACAACCTTCACCAGATTCTGCGCTCGCTCTACGAACAGATGATGCCGCTATGCGGGGACATGGCGGGCGTGGCGAAAGGCATCGCCGGGCTGGGCGCGCTGTTCTACGTCGCCTACCGGGTGTGGCAGTCGCTGGCGAGAGCCGAACCGATAGACATGTTCCCCATGCTGCGCCCGTTCGCCATCGGTCTGTGCATCATGTTCTTCCCGACGGTGGTATTAGGCACGATAAACAGCATCATGTCGCCCGTCGTGCAGGGTACGGCAAAGATGCTGGAGGTGGAAACGCTGGACATGAACCGATACCGTGAGCAGAAGGACAAACTGGAATACGAGACGATGATGCGCAACCCGAAACCGCCTACCTCGTGTCGAACGAGGAGTTTGACAAACAGCTGGAGGAACTGGGCTGGTCGCCTGGCGACATGGTGACGATGGCGGGGATGTATATTGAGCGTGGGATGTACAACATGAAGAAGGGCATCCGCGACTTCTTCCGCGAGATACTGGAACTGATGTTCCAAGCCGCCGCCCTCGTGATAGACACCATCCGCACGTTTTTCCTCGTGGTGCTGGCGATACTCGGTCCGATAGCCTTTGCCATATCGGTGTGGGACGGCTTCCAAAGCACGCTCACGCAGTGGATATGCCGCTACATACAGGTCTATCTGTGGCTGCCCGTATCGGATATGTTCAGTACCATACTGGCGAAGATACAGGTGCTGATGCTGCAAAGCGACATCGAACGGATGCAGGCTGATCCGAACTTCTCGCTGGATTCGAGTGACGGGGTGTATATCATATTCATGATAATCGGCATCATCGGCTACTTCACCATCCCAACGGTGGCAGGCTGGATTATCCAAGCCGGAGGCATGGGAAGCTACGGTCGCAACGTGAACCAGACGGCAGGACGAGCCGGAAGCAT
Source organism: Bacteroidales bacterium (assembly GCA_022009815.1). Classification (GTDB taxonomy): domain Bacteria; phylum Bacteroidota; class Bacteroidia; order Bacteroidales; family Muribaculaceae; genus Limisoma. The sequence continues at coordinate 1,118,213 of CP091725.1, read as the reverse complement.
GGCGGGCAGCGTGGCGGGTGCAGCCGCAGGAAACGTGGTCGGACGTGCCGGGAAACTGCTGAAATAATCAACTGACAATTAAAAACGAATAAACAACAATGGAATTTAAGTCACTCAAAAACATCGAATCATCGTTCAGGCAGATACGCCTGTTCGGTATCGTCTTCCTCTCGCTGTGCGCCGTGATAACGGTATGGAGCGTGTGGAGTTCCTACCGCTTCGCTGAGCGACAACGGGAAAAGATTTACGTGCTGGACAACGGCAAGTCGCTGATGCTGGCTCTCTCGCAGGACTTGTCGCAGAACCGTCCGGCGGAGGCAAGGGAACACGTGCGCCGCTTCCACGAGCTGTTCTTCACGCTCTCTCCCGAAAAGAGCGCGATAGAGCATAATGTGAAACGCGCCCTGCTATTAGCGGACAAAAGCGTGTACAACTACTATTCGGACTTCGCCGAGAAGGGGTACTACAACCGTATCATCTCCGGGAATATCAACCAAGTACTGAAGGTGGACAGCGTGGTATGCGATTCAACGGCTATCCCTACCGTGCCGTGACCTATGCCACGCAGAAAATCATCCGGCAAAGCAACGTCACCGAACGCAGCCTCGTGACCACGTGCCGCCTCTTGAACTCGTCCCGTTCGGACGACAATCCCAACGGTTTCACCATAGAGGGATTCACCATTATCGAGAACAAGGATTTACAAACCATCAAAAGGTAACGGACATGAAGAAAATCAGGAAATCATTTTGGCGTGCGTACTGGAAACTCCACGACAAAAAGAAAATGCTGGTGGCAAGGCTCAAAGGCTATCTGGACGGTTTACCCCCGAAGACACGCAGGCGCATCGTGCTGGCGATGCTCGCCGCCTTCGCGGTGCTTGCCATCTACACCTTCGGCAAAGCCGTCTATGACATCGGCAGGAATGGCGGCAACCGGATAGTAACAGACCATGCCGGACAGGTGGACTGTCCGTAAAGCCGTAAAACAATCACAACGTAATACCTTATTTATATGGAACAGACGAAGAATGAACCTAAAAACGAAACAAGGCGGCTCCCGACAATGGGAAACCGAAGAAGGAGCGCAAGCCGCTGACCGAAGCCCAAAGGCTGAAACGTCAGAAAATGATAGTGCTGCCCGCTATGGTGCTGGTATTCATCGGGGCGATGTGGCTGATATTCGCCCCGTCTTCCGACAAGGAACAGCAACCGGGACGGGAGGTTACAACATCGAAATGCCCGAAGCTGACAAGGCGAACCGCCAGATCATCGGCGACAAGGCGAAAGCATACGAGCAGGGGGCGATGGAGGAACGGCAGGAGAACCGCAGCCGCACCATGCAGGAACTGGGCGATATGTTCGACCGAGAAGTGGCGGAAACGGATAGTGGCAGGGACTTCGACCTTGCCAATCCCGGAGGCATGGAAGAGAATGTGAAGTCCGCCCCGAAGACCATCCAATCATCCGCAGCCGCCTACCGCGACCTCAATGCCACGCTCGGCAACTTCTACGAGCAGCCAAAGAACGACAATGCGGATATGGACGAACTGTTAGAGCGTATCGCTTCGCTGGAATCGAAACTGGAGAGCGAGAAAGACAAGGCGTCCGCTATGGATGACCAAGTGGCACTCATGGAGAAGTCCTATGAGCTGGCGGCGAAGTACATGGGTGGGCAGAACGGCACACAGCCACCTGTCGGACAGGCGGCAGAGCCTTATCCCGTGCAGAAAGCCGGAAAGAACACGGCTGCACCTGTCAGGCAGGTGGCGCATCAGGTGGTGTCCTCGCTCTCACAGCCGATGAGCATCGCCGAATTTGTCGCCTCCTTCTCGCAGGAGCGTAACCGCAGTTTTAATACGGCGGTGGGCGTCACGACCGTGTCAGACAAGAACACCCTGTCGGCGTGCGTCTATGGGGCGCAGAGCGTGACCGATGGGCAAGCGGTAAGATTACGGCTGCTGGAGCCGATGGCAGTGGCGGACAAAATCATACCCCGTAATGCAGTGGTGATCGGCACGGCAAAGATTCAGGGCGAACGACTCGATATTGAAATTACTTCGCTGGAGTACGCAGGTACGATTATCCCGGTAGAGCTGGTGGTGTATGACACGGACGGGCAACCCGGTATCTTTATTCCAAACTCTATGGAAATGAATGCCGTCAGGGAGGTTGCCGCCAACATGGGCGGCTCGCTGGGCAGCAGCATCAATATCTCCACCAACGCAGGGGCGCAGCTTGCCTCCGATTTGGGTAAAGGGCTGATACAAGGAACAAGCCAGTATATCGCTAAGAAGATGCGTACCGTCAAGGTGCATCTGAAAGCCGGGTACAAGGTCTTGCTCTATCAGGACAGGAATTGAAAAAAGAAAGTAACAACAATCCAATTTTTATTTACCACTAAAATCCAAAGTAATGAGAAAAGTAATCATCATGTTTGCCCTCGCTATGGGCATCGTAACTGCCAACGCGCAGGAGAACGTAACCGTTGTAAAGGACAACGGAAGTGAACAACCGACATTGACAAAGGAGGTCTATCCGCAGAAGGAGGCGGACGGCGATCTGTATCACGGGCTGACAAAGAAGCTAACCTTCGACCGCATGGTCCCCCGCACGGCTTGGAAGTGACCTATGACAAGACCGTCCACGTCATTTTCCCCTCGGAGGTTCGTTACGTGGATTTAGGCTCGCCCGACCTGATTGCGGGCAAAGCCGACGGAGCGGAGAACGTCATCCGCGTGAAAGCTACCGTGAGGACTTCCCGAACGAAACCAATATGTCCGTGATAACAGAGGACGGGAGTTTCTATGCCTTCAACGTGAAATATGCCTCCGAACCGTTGCTGCTCAATGTGGAGATGTGCGACTTCATCCATGACGGCGAGAAGTGAACCGCCCGAACAATGCGCAGGAAATATATCTGAAGGAACTGGGCAGCGAAAGCCCGATGCTGGTACGCCTTATCATGAAGTCCATCCACAAGCAGAATAAGCGCGAGGTGAAGCACATCGGCTGCAAGCGATTCGGTATCCAGTATCTGCTGAAAGGTATCTACACGCATAACGGTTTGCTCTATTTCCACACGGAGATAAAAAACCAGAGCAATGTGCCTTTCGATGTGGACTACATCACATGGAAAATCGTGGACAAGAAGGTGGCGAAGCGTACCGCCGTGCAGGAGCAGATCATCCTGCCGCTCCGTGCGCAGAATTACGCCACACTCGTGCCGGGCAAGAAGAGCGAGCGCACGGTATTCACGATGGCGAAGTTCACCATTCCCGACGACAAATGCCTCGTGGTGGAACTCAACGAGAAGAACGGAGGTCGCCACCAGTCTTTCATGATTGAGAACGAGGACTTGGTACGTGCCAATACCATCAACGAACTTCAAGTGCGCTGACCATGAGAAAGTACATCGCAATAATCATCGCGTCGCTTGCCCTGTTTACGGGGCAGGCGCACGCCCAGCGATGCCTGCCGAAGATGCAGGGCATCGAGGTCAGGGCGAACATGGCGGACCGCTTCAATCCCGGCGGCAACGACGGTGGGTACAGTTTCGGGGCGGCTCTTTCCACTTATACCAAAGGGGAACAAATGGGTGTTCGGCGGCGAGTACCTGTTGAAGAACAACCCTTACAAGGACGGGAAGATACCCGTGGCGCAGTTCACGGCGGAGGGCGGATACTACTTCAAGATACTTTCCGATGCCCGTAAAATCGTGTTCGTCTATGCAGGTGCTTCGGCTCTTGCCGGATATGAATCGGTGAACTGGGGCGAAAAGGTACTGCATGACGGCTCCACGCTCCATGACCGGGACGCCTTCATCTACGGCGGTGCGCTGACGCTCGATGTGGAGTTTTACGTGGCAGACCGTATCGCCCTGCTCGCCAACCTCCGGGAGCGTTGCCTGTGGGGTGGTGACACGAGGAAGTTTCATACGCAGTGGGGCGTGGGCGTGAAGTTCATCATAAACTGACGCACCGCATGGAACGGACGGAAATCGACGCCATGAGGCATATAGCCCTTGCGGACTTCCTCGCACGGCTGGGGCATGAGCCTGTCAGAAGAAGCGGCAACGAGTTGTGGTATCGTGCGCCATACCGCAATGAGCGCACGCCATCTTTCCGTGTGAACGTGGCGAAACAGCTCTGGTACGACTTCGGTACGGGCAAGGGCGGCGACATCTTCACTCTTGCCGGGGAGTTTATCGGAAGCGGCGACTTCATGGAACAAGTGAAGTTCATAGCGGAAACCGCCAATATGCCTATGCCTGTTCCCGAAGTGAGCAGACCAACTTTCCAGCCTAAACCGTCAGAACCTGCCTTTGAAGGAGTGGAAGCCGCCCCGCTGTTTCATTCTCCACTGACGGACTATCTGGCGGAACGGGGCATTCCTTACGGCATTGCATTCCGGTATTGCTGCCAACTGAATTACGGAGTGCGTGGCAAGCGGTATTTCGCCGTCGGCTTCCCGAATGTGGCTGGTGGATATGAAATCCGCAGCCGTTTCTTCAAAGGATGCGTGCCTCCGAAGATGTGTCGCTGGTCAAGGCGGAAGGCTCTCCGGCTGACGTGTGCAGCGTTTTGAAGGCTTCATGGACTTTCTTTCCGCTGCCACGCTCGGATTGGAAACGGGTGACTGCCTTGTGCTGAACTCGGTTTCCAACGTGGAAAAGGCGATGAGGTATTTGGGCGGTTACGGGCGCATAGACTGTTATCTCGACCGTGACGAAGCCGGACGGCGGACGTTGGAAACGCTGAAAGGACACTATGGGGAACGTGTCTGTGACCGTTCCGCCCTCTATGACGGTTGCAAGGACTTGAACGAGTATCTACAACTGACAACGAAAAAAGAACAATAACTTAAAAATCAAAGGACAATGAACATACTGAACAACAAGAACAAGAGAATATCAATTTTCAAGGCGTTGGCACTCTGCCTGTTCGCCGCCATATCGCTCACACTCGTGTCGTGTGACGATGACATGGACATCCAGCAATCCTATCCCTTCACGGTGGAAACCATGCCCGTACCCAACAAGGTGACGAGGGGCAGACGGTGGAAATCCGCTGTGAGCTGAAAAAGACGGGCGACTTCGCCAACACCCTCTACACCATTCGGTATTTCCAGTTCGAGGGGGAAGGCACGCTGAAAATGGACAACGGAATCACGTTCCTGCCCAATGACCGCTACCTGCTTGAAAACGAGAAGTTCCGGCTGTATTACACGGCGGAGGGCGACGAAGCGCACAACTTCATCGTGGTAGTGGAGGACAATTCAACAACTCTTACGAGCTGGAATTTGACTTCAACAACCGAAACGTGAAGGATGACGGGGTTATCACTGTTGTCCCCATCGGGAACTTCAAGCCCCTTACACGATGATGCGTGTATTCATGGTATCCTCTGTTCGCTTCTGGCGGTCTGTTCCGTGTCCGCACGGAACAGACGCCATGAGGGAACGGACGGGCAGGCGGCAATCTACCGTCTGCCGCTTTTCGAGAGGGCGGTGTGCTGCACGAAATTCTTGAGGGCTGGCATTCGGAAAAACATTACCCATACGTGGGATATGGGCACAAACTTTTGCCGGGCGAAAGGTATTCGGCACGTACCATGACGAAGCGGCAGGCGGACGCGCTCCTGCGGAAAGACCTGCGGAAGTTCTGCGCAATGTTCCGGAAGTTCCGGAAGGATAGCTTGCTTCTTGCCACGCTTGCCTACAATGTCGGTCCATACCGTCTGTTGGGGTACGGGAAGATACCCAAAAGCAAGCTGATCCGAAAGCTGGAGGCGGCGACAGGAACATCTATCGGGAGTATATCGCTTTCTGCAACTACAAGGGGAAACGGCACGCCATGCTGCTCAAACGGAGAAAGGCGGAGTTTGCACTACTGTATGTACCATAAATAATAAGTACCTGACAAAAGAAAATCCGATGAAGCCGCCAACTTCATCGGATTTTTTTACTATATTGCTGCTATCAGATAGTTTAAGATGGCAGTTCTTTTATATGAACTACATTATATTCTTTGCCTTTCTTTATGTCAGTTATCTCAAATTTTGTTCCTCTTTCAAATTCCACTTGATATTCAGGATACGGACAATCCTCTCCATGATTATATATTTTATATATTTCATAAGCTTTTTGTTTGACCTTCCGGTAAAGGCTCAATTATCCATTTTATAGAATGAGCATTACAAATGGAGATGGTTCATTAGCGGCTTCCAAATAACCATTTTCCAACAAATTGAATATTACAATATGGCACAAGTTAATTTCCGCTTGTGTTTTACCATATTTTCGAGTAGTAGCATTTAATGTACGAAACAAAAATAATCCTTGTCCAGGGGCTGTACATGAACTAAAAAAGGGAAAAATATGTAATCAGCTAATTCCTGATATGTAGTATTTATTTTACTCATAATTCATTTTTTGCAAAGGTACGGAAAATCATTCATATAAGAGATATTATGCTTCCATTTATCGCAGATTAAAACAAAGGTTTCTTTGCTACTTTCTTTGTCCGCCATCATGCTCACTGAAAGAAAGTAGGCGGCTTTCGCCGCCCACCTCTCAAAAACGGGTGTAAAGCCCCGTCACCATCGTGAACATTTCCTCCAGCATATCGCAATATATCCCCTCGTGCGTTTCAATGTCCTTCGTCCTGCTCTCGAATGTCTTTTTGCTGAACGTCCTGCGGTAGAAACGCATATTGTAGAGGTCTGCACCTCCGTCATAAATGATGTCAAGGCGGTTGGCACTGGTTTGTTCCTCGCAAGGCTCATGCGCAAGCCGTTGCCCATGTCTGTGAAGTCTTTGCTTCCCGTCATGGCGGCAAAGCGTCTGCCGCCTATCTGCTCCAAAATTGTCTTTGCTATCATATTCGTTGTCTTTTAGGTTTATGGTTCGGGCGGTGCGGACACCGCCCCAATGTTCAAAATTCTGTTTTCTCGGTTATGGGTGTGCATTTTCCAGCCACTCTTTCAGACATTCCATGTTATACTCGCTCGTGATGACTGCCGTATGGCTGTCAATGGCAGTGAAACGGCTGCTTTCATAGTTGTCTATCCACCCCTTTAGGGTATCAACTCCCCACGCTTCGGCATCGTCAAAGATGCCGTCCAATGCCGTGATTGGCTCGCTGAACTTGACTATCAGCGTTTGGTAGCCTGCTTCGTTCATCGCTTGTTCTCCTTCCTTTCCTTTGCCGTCAGCCACTTGTCCCGTGCGGCTCGGCACTCGTCTAACGTGGGTTTCACACAAGAGAACAATTCCCCGTCCATGTGGCGGTAGTCGTATTGCACAAGGGTGCGTTTGCGTCTGCCGATACCCGTTTGGAATTTCTCGTAGTTCTCCGTTCCTGCCGATTGGCAGGTGCTTACTCCGTTAATTGTCATTTTTGTTGCCATAGTCGTTGTTATTTAGATGATTAGAAATGTACAGACAGCACTCTGCGTTGCATCACCATTTCGGGGTCGCTCGTGTAGCGTTGGTGTAGGTAGAAATGATGTGAGCCGAAGCCGTAAAGGAAGAACTTGTCAAGTTCGTGTTTCTCGGCAAAGTCCTTGACGCTCGCCCTTAATTGCTCCTCACTCTGACAAAGAGTGAGGAGGTTCATAAATTCAAGGAACATCGTGGGGATTTTATCATCCCATAGGAAAACCATGCTTTCAAATCTTACTTCCATAATGTTAGTTGTTAGATGTCGATATTATGCCGCTTTCATCCGCTGGCGGATAAGGTTGGCGTTCTTGTTCACAAGGGCGATGATGCGGTCGTGGTATTCGGAGTTCTCGTTGCATACGCCACGACACTGCACCACCTCAAAAGTTTTTAGTGACACCTCTATCGTTTCAATTCGTTTTCCGTCAATGGTGGCGGATAGGATAAGGGAGTCTTTTCGTTTGTGGTAACCGCCCACACAATGGTGCATCGTCCTTCCTTCCTCTGCCATTTCTTCCACGCTCTCTATGACTTTGACGCAAATAAGGCTGTCGGTAAAGGCAAGTCCGAAGAATATGCCCTTAGCTTTCAGATATTGTTTCTCGTCCTCAATCGCTTTCCTGCGTTGCTGTTCAGTCCACTCATGTTTCCTTTGCAGGTTGCGCTTTGCCACCAACTTGTCGTGTTCAACTTTGAGGTCGGCAGGGCAAACGTATTTCGGGCTGTTTGTGTCCTTGCCGAAATGACGCAGGAGGTCTATGGTGTCACGCCACATTGAGCCGTCCTCAATGGTATAGCCGTTGCGGATACATATCTTGATTGAAGCCCAATACTCTCCAATATTGAAAGAGTGGTACAGATAGTAGCGCAACATGGGATATTGCCCTGCCTTCAACAGCGTTTCCGCACGGCTGTCCGACAATAATGCCGGTATTAGTTTGGTGGGTACAATGTCGTGGAAATTGCCGTTAAAGCCGTTTCTGCGGAGCGTCGGCAACACCTTATATCTTGGATATATCGGGGAATATGAGATATGGCGGTACGCTTCATTGTCATTGCGGATAGCAAAAGGAGAAGCGAATGAGAACGTGTCGATGTAGCATCCCAATGTGCGTGGAATGGCAACAACAGCCTTACGCCCTTGTTCATTCCACCAATACTGCCCGATTTCAAGGGCATAGGACTTGGCATTAACCCCTTTCTCCATACCCACGACAAGCAAGAACATTCGTAGCACTTGGTATTCTCCGCTTGTGGTAAGGGTTGTGAAATACTGCTTTTGTCTTACCTTGCGCTGATAGGTGAGGCAGACTTTCAAACTTGCTCCACATTCGGGACACGTACAATGCTCGGTCTGCTCCGTCATTACCCAACTATGACCGCAATCCATACAAGTGGTACGACCTTTCGGCAAGCGGTGTGCATAATGCTCCACGCAATTACGGAATGCCCAATTTATCTGTATCGGGGTTATCGGGCGTAGTTTCTTGCTTTGGGCAAGAACTGCTTTTTCAAATTTGTTTCTCGGTTTCATAAGCCAAAATCAAATAATGAGGGTTGAACTTGGGTTTCTGTTTCGCCTTTGTCGGCTTGGTGCGGTTCTGCAACTTGCGGAGTTCCTCGTCTTGGTATCTGCGGACTGCCTGCTGACGTGCTTCTGCTTTTTCCTCTGCCGTGAGTTCCACAATGTGGTTCACCGCCACTTGGCATTGGATAGGCTTGCCCACCTCAATCTCGTTCTCGTCATAGTAGTGTACTGCTTGTCCGTATATCTCTCCGTCCGTGAAGCCGTTACAACCGCTTTTCTGCACATAGTTCAGAATGTAGGTTACGCAATCGTCAATGTTCTTGGCTGGATTGCGGTAGTTCTTCTCAAAGAGCGTGTCTTCCTCCGCACGTTGTTCCAAATACATCTGTATCGTTCTCTTGAAATGGTCTGTTCCTTTCATATCGCTGTCGTTTTTATCAGTTGTCAAATAGTATGTTTCAAATCTCCCTCCAATAAATCGGCTCAACCTCGCTCAATAGGAAGTCTATAAAGTCCTTCCGTGCGTCCTTGTTCAGTTCGTGGTAGAGTCCACGGAACACGGACATATTGCCGTTGAGGTATGTTTCCACCATGTACTCGAAGATGTTGCCCACCTCGTAGTATCTGCATTGTTGCTCCACTGTCTTGCTTCTTCTCTTTGCCATGTCGGTAGGGATTAAAGGGTGAATAACCAAAGAATGAAGCCGAAGAACAGGATAACGGAAAGAATAGCCACGATTACCCCTATTGCCACTCGGAACACTCCGTTTATTATCTCTCTGACGATGTACCAAAGGATGCCGGACACCCAAAAGGCGGTGCGCATGATTAGGGTGCATATCGCAAGCCCTATGTATTGCGCCATTTGTCTGAAATTTACCGTTGCTGTCATAGCCGTATCATTTGTTAAGTTCCACGATGCTGTCTATCCTGCCGTATAGGAAACTGCGGAGTGCGGTCTTGTCGGTAGCCTTGTATTCCGCCCAATGTCCATACTGCTTTACAATGTAGGTTCGGAGAATGTCGGAAAAGTCAAACATCCAACCTTGCAAGGGTACTGCGCTCTTGAAATAGGTGTTGCTGTTCACGTTGCGTGTAAGCCAATCCTTTTCCTCTCGGCTCAATTTCTCACCATTGTTCAGTTTGGTGCGAAGTCCGTACACCTTGCTGCCTTGCAGGTTCTCCAAACTTGGTACTTCCCATGCCACGAATTTTGTTGCTATTGCCGTTCTCATATCCGTTTTGTTTTTGATTTTTTGTTTTTTAATGCGGATTCAAGAGCTGAGGGAGTTGAGTTTCAAACTATCTTATCTGCCTCTCGTTTATCCGACATTTTTTTTAATGCGTCTTTCTGTCGCATCGGTCGTTTTCGTTTCGGGTGCTTAAAAAGGTAGGGATTAGGGAATGCAAGGTTTTTCGGAAAAATACTACCCGAAGGGCTGGAGATTTTTCCAGAAAACAGGAGGCTTGACCTTGCTTTCCCGTACAATCCCGGAGTTACCTTTGCACCCAGCACGAAAATGACTGCCTGATGCGGCTCACTGAAAGGCGCGAAAATGGAGGTAAACGGAAGTGGAGGCAGATTAGACAGGAAAACTTCAAAAGAGAAATCCGTGAAAAAGACATCCCCAACAGAAAAGAACATAGCCGGTAGCGTGAAACCGAGCAAACCATCGGCAAGGAAGTATGTTTTTATCTGTTTGGCCAAACGTGTTTGGTCGGATGGATAAAATCATTCTTCCCGGTTTGTCTGCCGTGAGTGACGGCTTGTTCCATTTATGGAATGTGCGGTCATACACGGCTTTCCGCTTCCGGCTCAAAAGGACAACGAAAAAAGAAAAATCGTCAAAACCCCGTAAAAGCACCTCTTTGGCATAAGCACAAAAGAAAGGGGCCTTGTCTCATCAGTCTAAACTATTGTTTAGGCATGAGGCAAAGCCCTTTTCTCCGCTTATGCGGCAGTCGGCACACGTTCGTTCAAAATCTTTTTGGGCGATGGTGTGCTGACGGATAAAATCGCTTTTACGGAAAAACTTGTGTGAGAAGAAAAAATCAGGAGATTCATTTCTAAATCTCCCGTTTTATTGTTACTTTTGCATACGAAGAGTTCTTTGAAGGTTACGCAACGCACAGAAGAATAATGCAGTAGATAACTAACTAATTCGTAACCTATTACTATTATGAGCGATTACCCAATGCTCATTTCCAATAAATTACACTCTTTTCGTAACTTCCAATTACAAAATTACACAAAACATTGACATTCCAATACTTTTTTTCAAAAAAAGTGTGCCGGAACAATCCGTCCGGCACACTTGTCAAATATGCAATTCCGTTTTTTCTATCTTACAATGGTCTTTACCACCTTGTCGCCTACGCGGACAATTACAAATCCTTGGCAATCAACAGCGTTCTCGCCCTGATGTGCCTCAAACGCAGCGATTACACGGCCGTATGCGTCAACAACGGTGACTGGGGCTGCCTCTGCGGCATCGACAACGAGACGTCCGTTGCGTGCAAACACTTTGAATCCTGCGGCTGCAACGTCGGCAACGCCGTCTGCCTCACCAACCACAATTTCGTTGGATGCGCCTGAATAAACCACATCGTCCATACCAACGGCTGTGATTGTGTTCACGCTTGCAAACACTTTGTAAGAATATTCCGTGTTGGCTGCCGGCTCATAAGTGAATTTCGCCGACAGTCCGGTTGTCTCAACCTGCTGGGCTACGGTGCGCACCTTGTCGCCTGCCTTGGTCTTCTGAGTAATAACTACATCGTCAAAATGCACCTCGCTGGTACCTCCGTAAGAGAAGCGGATAAACGAGCCTTTAACGCCTTTGGTAAACATTGTGCCGTAGTTCTTGAACGCGCCCTCGTCGAGTTCGATTTCCGCGCTCTCAAGCACTGTGGTCTCGTTGTTTGCCTGAGTCAGAAGGTCTACTGTAACTTTTTCTCCGGTCTTGTATTTTCCGCTGTCGCCTGCGGCTGCGGTAAAGTCTACAAACACCACTCCGCCATTGCCGCTGAGGTCAAGAGACGGCGTTACAAAGAACGCAGTTCCAAACATCGGCCAAAGCACAAGGCTTCCGCCACCGAAAGCGTATGTCGATGCATACCAGCCTGGTGTGTGGGTGTAGGCGTCGAGGTTGTCTGGGTCTTTTGATGGAAGGTCAATCAAATCAAACGATCCTTTCGTGATGCCCGCGAAATCTTCGTTGAGAATCTCTGTGTCGCTGTCCTCCGTAAGAGTTATGGTCTTATAAAGAGTTGCTGTGTAGGTGTCGGCATCGGGAACGGCTGTCCAGTTGGCTGTGAAGCTGTTGGTGGTCACGTCGGTTGCCGCGAGTGCGGTCGGAGCTTCCAGACTTTCAACGTGCTTGATAACTTCCGACTCGTTCGACTCTGTAGAAACGTTTGTGCCTCTTTTGGCAACAACCACAAAGTAATATTTCAACGTGTTGTCGTCCACTGTGACGATCACGCGGTTGCCCGATGTGTCGCCTTCCGGAAGCGGCTCGGCGTCGTAGGTCTTGACGTTGATTCGGTTGCCTTCGGCATCCTTGTTGTAGACCGACACGGTGTAGCCCGTTGCGTTTGGCACAGAAAGCCAGCGTGCCGAGAATGTTGTGCCGTCATAGTCTGTCGGACGCAGGGATGTTGGTGAAGGCACCACTTCATCACCCTGCTCAATCTTCAGATAATCAATAAAGAACGGGGTTGAATAAAGGCTCGCTGAAGAAATCGACAATGCTCCGGGAAGTCCCTTGTCTGTTACAATAACAAAATCATGCCATTCTCCGTCCTCGAAATAAGGAGAACTCAATTTCGTGTCGCCGGCCTTGATGTTGATCATGTTGCCGTACTCTGTCCACGATTTCACACGCAATGTGATGCGGATATTACCATCTTTTGCATCCAGGTCCAAATCGGGTGTGGAAATCGAATGCGGATCGAAATCAAGCACATCGGTTGTGCCGACAAACAGTGAGCCGCCCGCTTCGTAGATTGCATCACCCGTCCATCCAAGCAACACATCGCCGAGCTTTCCGCTCGCTGCGATGTCAACATTCCCTGGCTTGCTTGTTGTGCCATCCGTAAACTGGTTGAAATCTTCCTCAAGCACCACTCCGGCATTTGCCAGCGGCGCCGCTCCAAGCAGCGCTGAGGCTGCGAGAAATCCAAATAGTAAATTCTTCTTCATCTGTTTTAATTTTTAGGTTATTGTTTCCAGACAGCAACAAAGTTACACATTATTTCTTCATTCGCAATCTTTTTACAAAAAAATCGCCTTTCTGATTAAATTTTTTTCTATAAAAAAACCTTCCCAAACCGTAACACCGACGCTCGAAATGCCATTTTGAACAGTTGTTAATAACTTTTTTTCAATCTATTACGCTACTTTTATAAATAATGTCTACCTTTACCACCTAATTAGGTATGGAAGAAGATTTTTTATGGTAATGAAAGAGGAACTGCCTGTGTATCATATCCCTGCATTGGCGCCGGAAACAATCCAAGGGCTCGACATAAAACCCGACGGCACATACGTCGACGTGACATTCGGAGGAGGAGGTCACTCGCGCGCCATCATGTCGTGTCTCGGACCTAAGGGACGCCTGTTCAGCTTCGACCAGGACATGGACGCTTATGCAAACCGGATTGACGACAACCGGTTCACGTTTGTGCATGGAAACTTCCGATACCTGCGCAATTTCCTCCGTTTCTACAATGCGCTGCCTGCCGACGGCATCCTCGCCGACCTCGGCGTGTCGTTCCATCACTTCGACGACGGAGAGCGCGGTTTCTCGTTCAGATACAGCGACGGCGTTCTCGACATGCGCATGAACCGCGACAACGACCTTGACGCGCGACGCGTGGTGAACGAATACGACGCCGAACGGCTGACCACGATTTTCCGCCTTTACGGCGAGCTGAAGAATGCCAAACGAATGGCTGACTGCATCGTGAAGGCAAGGGCTTCGAAGGACATTGTCACTATCGCCGACCTGCTTGGCGTGGTGCGACCGCTCATCAACCCGCGACAGGAAAAGAAGGAGCTGGCTCAGGTGTTCCAGGCTTTGCGTATGGAGGTGAACCACGAAGTCGACGCGCTTCAGGAGTTTCTCGAGCAGACGCTAACGGCTATACGCCCGGGCGGACGACTCGCTATAATAACATACCACAGCATCGAGGACCGCATGGTGAAGAATTTCATGCGCAGCGGACGCATCGACGGCAAAGTGGAAACCGACTTCTTCGGACGCCGGCTGTCGCCTATAGCGCCGCTGTCGGGAAAACCGATCGTTCCGTCTGACGAGGAGGTGGAACGCAATCCGCGCGCACGCAGCGCAAAACTGCGTGTGGCGATAATTGGAAAGGAGGACGAGTGATGGCCGACGAGCAGAAACCTAAGAAATCGCCCAGAATGCTGAAGCGCATATACCGCGGACAGTGGCTTTCCGTAAAAGACTACAAGCGCAACATCATCGGCGTTGTGGTTGTTGTGGCTATGTTCATCATCTACATCTCTTTCAAATTCGATGTGCAGTTGAAAATCGCCCAAATAATACATCTGAGCGAGGAACTCGCAAACGCCAAGACAAACATGGTCAACGCTTCTTCGGAATACAGCAGCAAAATCCGAGAGAGCGAGCTGACCCAAAAACTCGACACTCTTCACCTGTACCTGAAAGTTGCCGAGCAACCGCCATATTATCTGGACTCTACAAACGACACTGACAATGGAGGAGAAGAAAAAGAAAAGTAAAATACAGCAGGGCATGCTCAACCGTTACCGCATGATATTCATTATCATTGCGCTTTTTGCCATTCTTATTGCTACGATGCTTTTCAAAACAACGGTTGTCGACGCTCCTCTCTGGAACGAGAAGGCGGCGGGAACGCTTGTGGGCGGCGACTCCATCACGCCCGAACGTGGAAAGATTCTTGCTTCCGACGGCTCGATTCTGTCGGTGAGCGTGAGATACTATATGGTGAGACTCGACTTGCGCTCGCCAAACTTCAAGACCGAGGCCATCGACTCGCTGCTGCCGAGACTGTGCGCTCAGCTCGAATCGCTGCACACACAGCCCCAACGCACGGCTGCTCAATGGAAGGTGCTGTTTGACAATGAGATTAAAAAGGATAAAGACAACCGGTCGCGCACTTTCCTCATTTCAAAGAAAATGACCAAAGCCGAACTCGACACGCTCCGCACGTTCGCTTATCTGAACACCAAAAACGGCAGGACAATCATAACCGCGCAGGCGCTCGACTGCCGCGAGAAGCCGTTCGGACGCATGGCAGCTCGAAGCATCGGCAACATCAACGATTTGAAGCACGGAACGTCGGGGCTGGAGAAAGAGCTTGACTCGCTGCTATACGGCAAGCCGGGCGTCAAAAAGAAGGTGCAGCTGACCACTGCGATAAAGGAGTGGGAGGACATCGCCGCCATCAACGGATACGACATCCTGACATCTATCGACGTACATATTCAGGACATCCTCGAAACGGAGCTTTACAATATGTGCGTCGAGCAGGAACCGGAATGGGCGACTGCGGTGCTGATGGACGTGAAGACGGGCGACATCAAAGCCATTTCCAACCTGTCGTGGAACGAAACAGCCCACGACTATATCGAGACCGTAAACCACGCCGTGCGCTCATGGGAACTTGGCTCGGTGATGAAGCCTATATCGCTTGCCATCGCTATCGAGGACGGTTTTGTGCATGCTGGCACCCCTGTTACAGTCGGCGCGAGCTTCCCATACGCCCAAGCAAGACCTATCACCGACACCCACTCCATCGGAGCGAACCCGACGGTGACCGAGGTGCTCGCCGGATCAAGCAACATCGGAACCGCACGGATAATCACGAGCCACTATGGAGAAAAACCGTGGGAATTCCGCAAACGCCTTGAGGAAATCGGATTCTTCGAACCGCTCAACATCGGAATCTCCGGCGAGAGCAGACCTACAATACAGCCACTCGGAAGCCCCGACAAGAAGATGGAAAACCCTTGGCGCATCAACCTGTCGCGTTGCTGCTACGGATATGCCGTGCAACAGTCGCCGGTCACCAACCTTGCAATCATCAACGCAATCGCAAACGACGGAAAGTTTGTGCGCCCGCGGCTTGTTAAGGAACTGTGGCGAAACGACTCGCTGATAAAATCAATTCCGGTGTCGTATGTGCGGAAACAGGCGTTCAGCCCGAAGACGGCAAGCGAGGTGCGGTCAATGCTGCGAGCCGTGGTGTGGAGCGACCGCAAGGGTGTGCCTACGGCACCGCGGCTGCAGAACAACTTCGTGGAGATTGCCGGAAAAACCGGAACCGCACGCATCATGGAGCCTGGCGTGGGATACACAAACAAACTCCGGGTGACGTTTACAGGTTTCTTCCCCTACGACAAACCGATGTATTCGTGCATCGTGGTGTTCAACGCTCCCCGCATACGCAGCGCGCAGCTGGTGAGCGGACGGGTGCTGATGAACACTGCCCTGAAGATGTATGCACGGGGGATGCTCGGCAACAAGTCAGACTTCAGAAAAGAGGACGACAACACCCACCGCGCACCTACCCTGATGGCGATGAGCAGCGACAAGACCACAAGAGTGCTGAGCCAGATGAAGGCTAAGTCATATTCCCAGATGAAAAGCAAGGGAAACGAGAAAGGAATGGTGCCCAACGTTTTAGGAATGGGACTGCGCGATGCCGTGGCAACTCTTGAACGCTGCGGTGTGACTGTGACAAAAATAAGCGGAACGGGCTATGTGGCCCAGCAGATTCCTGCCGCCGGCTCTCCGCTAAGAAAAGGAACGAAAGCAACTTTGCATTTAAATAATTGATTATATATGAGCAAGATTTTATCTCAATTATTGTCAAGAATTAAAGCGGTCAGCATCACCGGTGCTACCGACAAGGAAATCTCAGGCATCGAGAGCGACTCGCGGAAGATTACGCCGGGCGCCTTGTTTGTAGCCGTGCCGGGCGTCACCGTCGACGGACATAAATTCATCCCCGACGTGGTGAAGGCTGGAGCGACGGCTGTGGTATGCCAGACGCTGCCCGATGTGCTCGACAGCGATGTGACATATATAAAGGTGGAATGCTGCGCCTCGGCGCTGGGCTTCCTCGCCTCGGAATGGTACGACAACCCTACCGACAAGCTGAAGCTTGTGGGCGTAACCGGAACAAACGGAAAGACAACCACCGCCACGCTGCTCTACGAGATGCTGCGGATGATGGGCTACAAGACCGGTCTGTTTTCAACCGTATGCAACTATGTTGACGGACGTGCGGTGCCTGCCACACAGACCACTCCCGACCAGCTGACGCTCAACCGCTTGATGCACGAAATGGTGGAGGAAGGTTGCGAATATGCGTTTATGGAAGTGAGCTCGCACGCTGCCGACCAGCACCGCATCGACGGTCTGCGGTTCCGCGGTGCAATCTTCACCAACCTGACGCGCGACCACCTCGACTACCACAAGACTGTCGACGCATATATGAGGGCGAAAAAACGGTTTTTCGACATCCTCCCTGCCGACGCGTTCGCTCTGGTAAACGCCGACGACAAGGCTGGACAGTTCATGCTGCAGAACACCGCCGCAAAGAAATACACATATTCGCTGCGCTCGCAGGCCGACTTCCGTTGCAAAATCATCGAGAGCCGGCTCAACGGAACGCTGCTCAACATTGACCGCCACGAAGTGGAGGTGCTGTTCACCGGACGATTCAACGCCTACAACCTGCTCGCCGTCTACGGAGCCACACGCCTGCTCGGTTTCGACGAGGAGCGCACATTGGTCGACATGAGCCGACTGGTGCCTGTTGCCGGACGATTCCAGACTTTTGAGTCGCCGCGCGGCTACACGGCAATCGTCGACTATGCCCACACACCCGACGCTTTGGTCAACGTGCTTTCGACCGTGCGCGACGTGGTGGGGACACGCGGCAAAATAATCACCGTTGTCGGCGCCGGCGGAAACCGCGACCGCGGCAAGCGTCCAATCATGGCGAAAGAGGCTTCACGCCTGAGCGACAAGTTGATACTCACATCCGACAACCCGCGCTTCGAGAATCCCGACGACATCCTCAACGATATGGTCGAGGGGCTTGACGCCGACGACCGCAGACGCATGCTGCGCATCGCCGACCGTCGCGAGGCCATCCGCACCGCGGCTCAGTTTGCCCAAAAGGGCGACGTGGTCGTGATTGCCGGCAAAGGACACGAGAACTATCAGGAAATCTGCGGAGTGAAGCACCATTTCGACGACAAGGAAGTGGTACAGGAGATTTTTAACGAAGAAAAAGAATTACAACAATAAACAATGCTTTATCATTTATTCGATTATCTACAGCAATTCGACGTGCCCGGCGCACGCCTGTTTGAATATCTGACCTTCAGGTCGGGTATGGCGTTGATATTGTCAATCCTCATCGCCACAATCGTGGGTCGGCACATCATCGACCGTCTGCAAATGATGCAGGTGGGCGAGATTGTGCGCAACCTCGGACTTGAAGGACAAATGAGCAAGACCGGCACACCGACAATGGGCGGCGTGATCATCATCATCGCCATTATCGTGCCATGCCTGCTGCTTGGCGACTTCACAAACGTCTACATGATTCTGATGGTGGTGTCAACACTGCTCTTCGGACTGCTCGGCTTCCTCGACGACTACAAGAAACTCGCCAAGCACAACAAGGACGGCTTGGCTGGCAAGTTCAAGATTGTAGGTCAGGTGGGCGTGGGTCTGATGGTCGGACTGACAATGTATCTCAGCCCCGACATCGTGGTGCGCGAGAACATCGAGACGCAAAACGCTGCCAACCATCAGATTGAGGTGACTTACAAATCGCAGGAAGAGAAGCAGCCAATCACCACAATCCCGTTTGTGAAAGGCAACAACATGAACTATGCGTGGTTCACCAAATGGATGGGCGACAACGCCGAGACCGGCGGCTGGATATTGTTTGTCCTCGTGACAATCTTCGTGGTAGCGGCTGTGTCAAACGGCGCCAACCTCACCGACGGCATCGACGGACTCGCAACCGGCACATCGGCAATCATCGGAGTGGCGCTCGCCATCATGTGCTATCTCGGAGGCAACATCATCTACTCGTCCTACCTAAACATAATGTATATCCCAGGCAGCGGCGAGCTGATGGTCTACGCAGCGGCATTCATCGGCGCGCTGGTGGGCTTCCTGTGGTACAACGCCTACCCTGCACAAGTGTTTATGGGCGACACCGGCAGCCTTACGCTCGGTGGCATCATCGCCGTGTTCTCAATCCTGATCCGCAAGGAGCTGCTCATCCCAATCCTCTGCGGAATCTTCCTCGTTGAAAACCTGTCGGTGATTCTTCAGACA
Source organism: Bacteroidales bacterium (assembly GCA_022009815.1). Classification (GTDB taxonomy): domain Bacteria; phylum Bacteroidota; class Bacteroidia; order Bacteroidales; family Muribaculaceae; genus Limisoma. The sequence continues at coordinate 1,098,865 of CP091725.1, read as the reverse complement.
GCATATTTCAAATACACCCGGCGCAAGACCGGCACCGGACGGCGCATCTTCAAGATGGCTCCGCTCCACCACCATTTCCAGAAACAAGGCACAGGCGACAAGGGCGTGCTTTGGCAGCATCCGTTCAATGCCATCCCTGAGTCGAAAATCACCGTAAGATTCTGGATTATTGGCATATTTCTTGCAATATTGACATTTATAACTTTAAAAATACGATAATGACTCGAAGAATTGCAGTGCTTGGCGGAGGAGAAAGCGGCGTAGGCGCCGCGGTCCTCGCAAAAGTAAAAGGAATGGACGTTTGGCTTTCCGATTTTGGAAACATTGCCGACAAATACAAGGCACGTCTTGACGAGTACTCTATCAACTGGGAAGAAGGCCACCACACCGAGGAGCGCATCCTTGCCGCCGACGAGGTGGTGAAAAGTCCGGGCATCCCCGACACAGCGCCTATCATCCAGAAAATAAAGGCTAAAAACATCCCGGTGATTTCGGAAATCGAATTTGCCGGACGCTATACCGATGCGAAAATGGTATGTATCACGGGTAGTAACGGCAAGACAACAACCACAATGCTTACCTACCACATCCTCAAGGACGCCGGCTTGAACGTGGGTCTGGCTGGAAACGTGGGGACAAGCCTCGCATATCAGGTGGCGACAGCCAACCACGATGTCTACGTGATTGAGCTGAGCAGTTTCCAACTCGACAACATGTATGACTTCAAAGCCAACATCGCCGTGCTGCTCAACATCACTCCCGACCATCTTGACCGCTACAACTATGAGATGCAGAATTATGTGAACGCAAAGTTCCGCATTCTCCAGAACCAGACAAAAGACGACTCGTTCATCTATTGGGAAGACGACCCTGTGATTGCAGAGCAGCTCAACCACATCAACGTGGAGGCTCAGATGCTGCCGTTCTCTGAGCACAACGAGGAAGGCGCACGCGCATACTGCGACGGCGACACTCTGGTGTTCAATGCCGCCGAAGGCACCGACTTCGAGATGCCTGTCGACGAGCTCGCCCTCAACGGTCTGCACAACCTCTACAACTCTATGGCCGCAGGTCTGTCGGCATCGCTGCTCAACATCAAGAAGGACGTAATCCGCAAAGCCTTGTCCGACTTCCAGTCGGTTGAGCATCGTCTGGAATACGTTGACACCATCAACGGCATCCGCTACGTTAACGACTCCAAAGCCACCAACGTAAACTCTTGCTGGTATGCGCTTGAGAGTATGAAAACGCCTGTGGTTCTGATTCTTGGAGGCAAAGACAAAGGCAACGACTACTCGGAAATCGAAAAATTTGTCACCGACAAAGTTTCAGCCATCGTGTGCATGGGCAAGGACAACGAGAAATCAAGACATTCTTCGCCGGGAAAGTTCCCGTGATAGCCGACACCCACAGCATCGGCGACGCGGTGAGCGAGGCTACACGCCTTGCCAAGAGCGGCGACACTGTGCTGTTGTCGCCATGCTGCGCAAGTTTCGACCTCTTCAAGAGCTACGAAGACCGCGGACGTCAATTCAAAGACGAAGTCAGAAAACTTAAGAAATAACAGAAACGAGGCATCACGTTATGGCTGAAGCAACGACAAACACCAAAGTCGGCAAACCCGACACCTACATCCTCGGCATCTATATCACACTGTTGGTGATATCGGTGGTGGAAAGTTACAGTGCGTCGAGCCGCGAGATAAAAAACGACTTGATGGAACCAATGGTCAGACAGCTTACGTATCTTGCCATCGGTGTGGTGACGATGATTGCCTGCTCGCGCATAAACTACACCAAATATGTCAACTACGGCAATGTGTTCAGCCTCATTGCCATCGGCTTGATGCTGTTTGCAGCATTCTTCGGCAAAAACATCAACGGGGCGCAACGTGCCGTGCACCTTCCCGGCTTCACTATACAACCGGCGGAACTCGCCAAGGTTGCAATCGTGTTTCTGCTGTCGCTGGTGATGGCAACCAACATCGACCACAAACAAGGGCGCATCAAGGACAGGGGACTATGGATATCGGCGGTAATCGTCGGAATGTTCGGCAGCCTCCTCGTGATGCAAGGCATGACCAACACATTGCTGTTCGTCCTTATCAGCCTGTCGCTTATCATCATAGGCAAGGTGAGCGGAAAGGCTTTCATGCGCGCCGTGCTTTTATTCAGCGTTGTGGTCGCCATTCTGTTCGGCATAAAAAGCTGCGCCGAGGCAAACACCCTCTCCGACCCGGAAAGCGGAAACGGAGCAGACAGAACAGGCAGCCAAGGCCACCACGCCGCGCGCCAGCACATGGGACGCCCGTATGGACCGCTTCTTCGAGCGATTCCGCACCCCGCTCTATGAGCAGAAGATAACCGATAAGAACGACCAGGAGATGTACTCATACATGGCACAGGCCCACGGAGGCATCACTGGCGTGTTGCCGGGCAACTCCCGCGAGTGCAGCCGTCTGCCTCTGGCGTTTTCCGACTATGTGTTCTCTATCATCGTGGAGGAACTCGGACTGTTCGGCGGACTGTTTCTGATTGGACTGTTCTTCACCCTGCTGATGCGCGCCGGAAACATCGCGCGCAAGTGCAACCGCGCCTACCCAGCCTTCCTCGTGATGGGAATGGCAGTGATGGTGGTGCTTCAGGCCTACTTCCACATGGCAATCAACACAGGAGTGTTTCCCGTGTCGGGACAGCCGCTGCCGTTGATTTCTAAAGGCGGCACGTCGGTGCTGGTGATAAGCATCGCCTTCGGAGTGATGCTCAGCGTAAGCCGCACGGCAACACAGACAAGCGCCGAGAAAGACGTGCGCAAGGAAAAGGAAGCACTGCCTGAAAGCATGCGCGCCGCCAACCCGACACGCAACGACTGACGGCTTTTATAAACTATTGAACAACAAGACGTTTTATCAAGATATGAAAAAACAATTGAATGTACTTATCAGCGGTGGCGGCACCGGCGGACACATCTTCCCGGCGCTGTCGATAGCCAACGGCATCAAGGAACGCCGTCCGGATGCCAACATCCTCTTTGTCGGTGCAGAAAACCGTATGGAGATGGAGAAAGTGCCGGCGGCAGGCTACAAAATTGTTGGTCTGCCCGTCAGCGGTTTCGACCGCAAGCATCTGCTGCGCAACGTCAAAGTCGTTGCCCGGCTGCTGAAAAGTATGCATCTGGCAAAAAAGATTCTCCGCGACTTCAAGCCCGACATCGCCATCGGCGTGGGCGGATATGCCAGCGGACCAATGCTTAAGGAGGCACAAAAGAAAGGCATCCCGACGCTCATACAGGAGCAGAACTCCTACGCCGGAGTGACCAACAAGCTGCTCGCACAGAAAGCCAACGCTATATGCGTGGCATACGAAGGCATGGAACGCTTCTTCCCTGCCGACAAAATCCTCGTCACGGGCAACCCCGTGAGACAGAACATCCTCAACTGCACGCTCACGCCGCAACAGGCAAGGCAGAAATTCGGACTCGACCCCGACCGACGCACAATCCTCGTGGTGGGAGGCTCGCTCGGCGCCCGCACCGTCAACAACTGCATCGCCGCGGCTCTCGACACGATAAAAGCCGACTCCGAGGTGCAACTGATCTGGCAGACCGGCAAAATCTACGATGAGCAGGCACGCGCCACAATGCAGGAGAAACAACCCGGCAACGTGGTGCAGCAGGCTTTCGTGTCGAATATGGACGAGGCATACCGCGCCGCCGACCTTGTGGTGTCGCGTGCGGGAGCAAGCTCCATTTCCGAACTGCAGCTGCTCGGCAAAGCCTCACTCCTTGTGCCGTCGCCCAACGTAGCCGAGGACCATCAGACAAAAAATGCGATGGCACTCGTCGACCACGGCGCTGCAGTGATGGTGCGCGACGCCGAAGCCGCCGACAAGCTTATGCCCGAGGCGCTCGCCCTTGTGAAAGACGACGCCAAGCTGCAGAAATTGTCGGCCAACATCTCCAAAATGGCATTGCGCAACGCCGTCGGCGACATCGTTGACCGCGTAATGCAAATCGTTGAACAATAAAACCAAACAAAGACTATGGCAGAAAAAAAACAATATAAAAGCGTATATTTTGTGGGAGCCGGAGGCATAGGCATGGCGGCTCTCGTCAGATACTATCTATCAAAAGGGCTTAAAGTGGCTGGCTACGACCGCACACGCACTGCCCTCACCGACGAACTGACAGCCGAAGGCGCCGAAATCACCTACGACGATGCGGCAGAGCTGATTCCCGGCTATTGCCGCGACAAGGCGACCACACTCGTGGTCTACACCCCCGCGGTGCCGTCGACCCATCCCGGGCTCACATATTTCCGCGACGGCGGATTTGACGTGATGAAACGCGCCCAGGTGCTCGGACTGCTCACCCACGACTCCAAGGGGCTCTGCTTCTCAGGCACACACGGCAAGACCACCACATCGAGCATGGCGGCACACATACTGCACTCCTCCGAGATAGGCTGCAACGCCTTCCTCGGCGGCATCCTGCGCAACTACGACAGCAACTTCATGCTCAGCCAGACAAGCCCCTACACCGTCATCGAGGCCGACGAGTTCGACCGCTCATTCCACTGGCTCAACCCCTACATAGCAGTGGTTACAGCCACCGACCCCGACCACCTCGACATCTACGGCACAGAGGAGGCATATCTGGAAAGTTTCGCCCACTTCACCGAGCTAATCCAGCCCGGCGGCACACTCATCTGCCACACCGGACTGAAACTGCGTCCGCGCCCACAGCAGGGCGTCGCCGTCTACCACTACTCGCGCAACGAGGGCGACTTCCACGCAGAAAACGTGCGCAAGGGCGACGGCGAAATCGTGTTTGACTTCGTAAGCCCCAAAGGCACAATCAAAGACGTCAAACTCGGCGTGCCTGTCGATATCAACATCGAGAACGCAGTGGCAGCAATGGCAGTATGCCAGCTGGTAGGCGTGCCCGACGACGTGATGCGCAATGCCGTAGGCACATTCCTCGGTCCAAAGCGCCGCTTCGAGTTCTGGCTCAAAGAGTCCGGCAAAAACGGCAAAGTGATTATCGACGACTATGCCCACCACCCCGACGAACTCAAGGCAAGCATCCGCTCCGTCAAGGACTTATACCCCAACCGCCGACTGACCGTAGTTTTCCAGCCGCACCTCTACACCCGTACCCGCGATTTCGCTCCGCAATTCGCCGAAGCCCTGTCGCTCGCCGACGACGTTCTGCTGCTCGACATCTACCCAGCCCGCGAGCTTCCGATACCCGGAGTGACGTCAGAAATCATACTTAAAGATATAAAATGCAAAAAAACAAAGCACTTTGCAATAAAAATTCTTTGGTAGAAACAATAAAAAATTATAATTTTGACGTACTTTTGACAGTTGGTGCAGGCGACATCTGCAACTATCTGCCCCAAATTTGTGAAGTGGTAAAGCAAAAACATTGAAAAAGTTACTGTTCTACATATCGACAATCCTGGTTGTTGCCTACGTCATAGGCTCATTCTTCTGGACCAGTGCCGCGCGGCGCGACGCCACGTGCAGCGGCATTGTCGTGACTGTGGAAAACCCCAACGACTCCATCCGGTTCATCACCGACAAGTTTATCCTGTCGGAAATGAACCGCCTCGGCTTCAATGTCAAGGGCAAACGCCTCGTCAACATCAGCGAGGAGCAGATTGAACGCACGTTCAACAAGCAATACTACGTAGAGCACGTGCAGTGCTACACCCGCAGCGACAACAGCCTGTGCATCGACCTGGAGCCGATACAGCCCGTGATGCGGGTTTTTGACGGCAACCAGTCGTACTACATCAACCGCGCCGGCAAGCACGTCCCAGCCAACGAAGGATTCTTCCTCGACGTGCCCGTCGTAAGCGGACATTTCAGCAAGCGGTTTCAGCCCACACAGCTTCTGCCGCTCATCGACTTCCTCTCCAGCCATCCCGAGGCTGACGAAATGGTTTCGGCAATCAACGCCGCCAACCCGCGCAACGTCTACATCATCCCCCAGATGGCAGGAATCACCGTGAACCTCGGCGACCTGACCGACCTTGACAAGAAATTCGCCAAGCTGAAGCGGTTCTATCAAGAAGTGCTGCCGGTGAAAGGATGGGACTTCTACGACACCATCACGCTGAAATGGCACGGACAGATTGTGGCAAGCAAACGCATCAACACGCCACGCCTGAAGATACAGCAGGACGTAAGCCTCGGCCACGAGGAGTCGCCCGACCCGCTGGTGTCGGTAGCAGTCAGCGAAGTTTCCGACACCACACGCAAACATACGATTACACCAAAACAGCCATAAAGATATGGAAGACAAGAAATACATAGTAGCCCTTGAGATTGGCAGTTCACACATCGCCGGAGTGGTGGCAAGCGTCACAGCGCCCGGCAATGCGACAATTGTGTGCTATCACGAAGTGCCGATTCTGGACTGTGTCAGATACGGCAGCATCGTCAACGTCGACGAGGTGTGCAGCAAGACAAACGACCTGCTCTACCGTATCAAGAACGACAGCCGAGTGGCTCCACGCCAGATAGACAGCGTGTATCTCGCCTTTGGCGGACGCTCGCTCCACACAGAGAAAATAGAGATTGACCGCGACCTCAACGAAGATGTCCCCATCAGCCGCGAATTCATCGATTTGCTGAAAAAAGAGGCTTCGGCGGGGCTCGACAGCAAAAATATTGTCGCAGTGCTTCCGCGCGAGTATGAGCTCGACGGCAGCGCCGTGGCAAACCCCATTGGCTCAATTGGACAACATCTGCACGCCGTGATGAACGTTGTGCTTTGCCGTCCGCAGATGCGCCGCAACCTCCAGATGGTGTTCGACCGTCTGAAAATCCGCATCAACGACTTCATCATCACCCCGATAGCCGCCGCACAGTCGATGCTCACCAGCGAAGAGCGCCGTCTTGGCAGCGTCTACGTTGACCACGGAGCAGAGACAACGACCGTTGCCGTCTACAAAAACAACAGCCTTCTGTATCTCAACGTGCTGCCGATGGGTTCACGCAACATCACCCGCGACCTCTGCTCGCTCAACCTACTTGAGGAGCAGGCCGACAAGATAAAACGCAGCTACGGCGACGCAATGTCGGTTGGCGTAGACCTGCCCAACGCCGACATCTCGGGCGCATCGGCTCTCGACGTGTCAAACTACGTTTCGGCGCGCGCAGGTGAAATCATGGAGAACGTGTTCAACCAGCTGCAGTTTGCCCAGATGACCCCTGGCGACCTTGCCGCCGGCTTTGTCACCACAGGCCGCGGCATGCACTTGAAGCGTATGGCAGACCTTCTCAACAACATCTCCGACATGAAAGTGCGCACCGGCTTGTATCCGGGAGTTGACGAAGGCAAGGAGCTCTCCAAGATACCGCAGCTTCTGTCGGTAGTAGAGTGGATTTCCAACCAGCCGCAGACGGCAAACTGCATGTCGATACCGGCGATGCCCGAGTATCCCGACGCCAACGAGCCAGCGCAACCAACCCATAAGCCTCAAGAGACTCACGACGAGCAACCGAAGAAACCGAAAAAGCCAAGCTTCATCTCGCGCTTCATCAAACAAATGAGCGACGGCGTTGAAAAAACATTCGAAGATGCAGAAGACGAACAATAAAAACGAACGACTATGAGTAGCGAAGATATAGCAACCAAATCAACGATTTTCCCTACCGACGAACGCCAAGTGAGCAGTTTCAACGAAAACGGCTCGGCAATCATCAAAGTTGTCGGTGTGGGCGGCGGCGGCAACAACGCCGTCAACTATATGTATAAGCAAAATATCCCGGGAGTGTCGTTTGTTGTGACCAACACCGACCGCCAGGCTCTGCTTAATTCCCCGGTGCCGGAGCAGGTGCTTCTCGGACCGAACACATCCCGCGGTCTCGGCGCGGGCAACAAGCCTGAAAAAGCCAAAGCGGCAGCTGAGGAAAGCGCAGAGGAGCTCGCCGAACTCTTCGACGAGGACACAAATGGTGTTTGTCACCGCCGGTATGGGCGGAGGAACCGGTACGGGAGCATCACCTGTAGTGGCACGCATAGCACGCGAACGCGGCATGCTGACCGTGGGCATTGTCACGATACCATTCCTCTTCGAGGGCGAGAAAAAAATCATCAAGGCGCTTGAAGGCGCCGACGAGATGGGCAAATATGTAGACGCCATGCTGATTATCAACAACGAGCGTCTGACAGAAATCTACAGCGACCTGGAGTTTGACAACGCATTCGACAAAGCGGATGAAACGCTTACCGACGCAGCCCGAAGCATCTCCGAACTGATAAACTTCAAGGGAAAAATCAACCTTGACTTCGAGGACGTCAACACGACGCTCAAAGACGGCGGCACGGCAATCATCAGCACCGGATACGGTGAAGGCGAAAACCGAGTGACCAAAGCCATCGAGGACGCTCTCAACTCTCCGTTGCTGAAAAACCGCGACGTGCAGACGTCAAAGCGTTTCCTCTTCAACCTGTACTACTCTAAGAAATCCGAGCATCCGTTCATGATGGGCGAGGCCAACGAGATTACAGCGTTTATGAACAATTTCGCTAAGGATGTCGACGTGATTTGGGGAACGTCGGTCGACGACACTCTCGGCGACAAGGTGAAAATCACAATCCTTGCCTCCGGCTTCGACATCAGCCTCAGCAACGAGACCACCTACAAGCCAAAGCCCCGGATTTTCGGCAAGCCGAAACAAGAACCGGTAGCAGCCGACGACGACTCACGCATCTCCGCGGAATACGGCAAGGAGAAAGTGGCAGAGCGCAACCGCAAGAAAGCGAGCGCAAACTACATCCTGCTCACTCCGCAACAGATGGACAACGACACGCTGATCAACTTTATCGAGAAAACGCCGACCTTCCGCCGCGGCTCCGACAGCCGCCTGCGCGAAGAATGGCGCACGCTTGCCGAGTCGCAGGCTGAAATAGCCGAGCCGACACACCAAGCGCCGAAGCCCGCACAAGAAACAACGGGGCACGGAATGCGCGAGATTGAATTTGATTAAAAACTTTAAAACAACATATACAATTATGAACCTGTTTGATAAAGTAAGCGGCGACATCAAAACCGCAATGTTGGCACGCGACAAAGTGCGCCTCGAGGCGCTTCGCGGCATCAAAAAAGAATTTCTTGAGGCCAAGACCGCCAAAGGCGGCGATGGCGAACTGAGCGACGACGCCGCTCTGAAGATTCTCGCCAAGATGGTGAAACAGCGCAAGGAAAGCGCATCGATCTACACAGAACAGAACCGCGAAGACCTTGCCGGTGAAGAATTGGCACAGGCAGCAATCATCGAAGAGTATCTGCCCAAACAACTCTCCGAAGAGGAACTGACCGCCGCCCTGAAGGAAATCATCGCCCGTGTCGGCGCCACATCAGCCAAAGAGATGGGCAAGGTGATGGGCACAGCCACCAAAGAGCTGGCAGGAAAGGCAGAAGGCAAGGCCATCTCGGCAAAAGTGCGCGAACTGCTCGCATAATCAACAAGATATAAGAACTTTATAAGAACGAAAAAAGATGCTTACATTAGCTGCAATCAAAGAAAATCCACAAGAAATTGTGCGCCGCCTTGCGGTGAAACATTTCGATGCGGAAACTCATAAACGAGATTCTCGAACTCGACCAGGCACGCCGCACGGCGCAAGCCCGTTTTGACCAAAACGGCGCCGACCTCAACAAACTCGCCGCACAGATCGGAGCGTTGATGAAGTCGGGCAAGAAAGACGAGGCAGAAGGCGTAAAGGCACAGGTGGCAGAACTCAAAGCCGCCAACAAAGCCATTGAGGAAGAGGTGAAAAGCGCCGCCGACAAAATCACCGAGATTCTTCTCTCCATTCCAAACACCCCTTGCGCAATGGTGCCGGAAGGCAAGACAGCCGAGGACAACGTTGTAGAAAAGACAGGCGGTCAGATGCCCGACCTTCCAGAAGACGCCCTTCCCCACTGGGAACTTGCAAAGAAATACAATCTGATTGACTTCGAGCTCGGTGTGAAAATCACCGGCGCCGGTTTCCCAGTCTATTTCGGCAAGGGAGCGAAACTTCAGCGCGCGCTCATCCAATTCTTCCTCGACGAAGCCTCAAAGGCAGGCTATCTCGAGACACAGCCACCTTACGTTGTCAACGAGGCATCGGGCATCGGCACAGGTCAATTGCCCGACAAAGAGGGACAGATGTATCACTGCAACCTTGACAACCTGTATCTCATCCCGACAGCCGAAGTGCCTGTCACCAACATCTACCGCGATGTGATTTTCGATGAGAAAGACCTTCCGAAAGAACTGCGCATACTCTGCATGCTTCCGCCGCGAGGCCGGCAGCTACGGCAAGGACGTGCGCGGACTGAACCGTCTGCACCAGTTTGACAAGGTCGAGATTGTGCGCATCGAGAAGCCTGAAAACTCATACGCAGCGTTGGAAGAGATGAAAGACCACGTGCAGGGACTGCTCGAGAAACTCGAGTTGCCATGGCACATCCTTCGCCTCTGCGGCGGCGACATGAGCTTCACATCGGCAATCACATTCGACTTCGAGGTGTTCTCAGCCGCACAGAAACGCTGGCTTGAGGTAAGCTCGGTTTCAAACTTCGAAAGCTACCAAGCCAACCGTCTGCACTGCCGCTACCGCGACGCCAACAAGAAGATGACGCTCTGCCACACGCTCAACGGCTCCGCACTCGCCCTGCCGCGCATCATGGCCGCGCTGCTCGAGAACAACCAGACCCCGGAAGGCATCCGCATTCCGAAGGCACTCGTGCCTTACACAGGCTTCGACATCATCGACTAAGCGACAAACATATCTGCAAGCCACTCTCAAGACTTATGCGCGAGAGTGGCTTGCTTAACTCTATAAACCAAAGTTTTTATGAAAAAATCTCTACTCGTTTCAACACTTGCCGTAGCCGTCTGCGCCGTGGTTGCGCTGGCAGGCACGCACAAAGTGAAAAATTCACGGTGGACAATATCCAGAAAGCCACCACAGTAAAGACATTGAAAGCTATCAGCAAAGCAGGCGAGGCCGCTGACGAGACTCCGAATCTCCAAGTGCTTCTCGAAGAGGACTTCTCCAAATTCACCGCCGGAAGTGAAGCCACACCCGACGCCACCAACGTGACCGACGCAACAACCGGATATATCGCCGACGAGCTGACAAACACTCCAGGCTGGAGCGGAGACGGCGTGTTTCAAGCCGGCGGATGCGCATATATCGGCATCGTAGATGAAGGCACCGACGACGAAGACACCGGTTTCCTCAACACGTCGACATTCGACGGTTCGGGCAACGGCGGATATATCGTGGTGACATTCCGCGCACGCGTTGCAGAGGAAGGAGCGACAGATGCTGTTGAATTCGTCAGCATCGACGAGGACGACATCAACGAAAGCGATCCTATGTCGGGCGTTGTAGACTACGACCAGGTGGCCATCACCGACCAGTGGGCAGAGTATGAGGTCGAGCTCAAATCGGGCGCAGCCAACGCCTCCATTCAGCTGTACGCTTACCAGTCGCCTATCTACATTGACGACATCAAGGTTGCCCAGACAGTAAATCGACGTTCCGGCACCAGAGGCACTGGCAGCCACCAACGTGACCCCGACAAACTTCACAGCCAACTGGAGCGCAGTGGAAGGCGCCACCAGCTACTTGCTCACAGTGTTCTCGTTCAAGACCATCAAAAGCGATGTGGAAGAGACTACAGTCACTGAAGGATTCGACGGCATCGTCGCTACCGGCAAGAAAGACAAATTCATCGACACTGAGAACTCAAAACTGCCGGAAGGCTGGACAATCAGCGTCAGCGAGAACGGCACAAGCCGCGAAATCTACGCTTCAAGCGGCAACTACCATTCAGAGAAGATAGCCCTTGCTTTTGACGCAACCGGCGACTTCATCGAGACCCCGGAGGCTCCGGCTCCTATCAAAAAATTCAGTTTCTGGGTAAAGAACCAGGGAGCCGGCGCAGGCAGCATCTTGACTGTTTCCGGATTTAACGGCACAGAATGGATTGACCTCGGCGAACTCGACTTCGCCGACGTTGATTCCAACTTAGCCGACTTTGTAGATATGGACATTGACGACGAAGGCATCGTGAAACTCCGTCTGTCGTACACAAAGGAAGTGGGCAATTGCGCCATCGACGACGTTTCATACACCTATGGCGGTGTCTACAACATAGCCACGCTCCTGCTTGAGGACAAAACCGTTGAAGGCACTTCGTTTGACGTCACAGGCTTGACAGAAGGCGAGAAGTACTACTATTACGTCTGCGCCGTAAACAACGGCAACATTTCCGGAGATTCAAACATCGTAGCCGTAGGCGAAGGCAGCGTTGCCAACATCGCAGCAGGCAACGCAAAGATTGCGACTACAGCCAACGGCATCGAAATCAGCCTTGCAGAGACCGCTCCGGTGGCAGTTTACAGCGTTGACGGCAAATGCCTCTACAACGCAGCCAGCGGCGCGTTGAGCCACACAGTGGCGCTCAACAACCACGGCGTATACTTTGTCAAAATAGGTAACAAGACGACAAAAGTGGCGCGCTAACCACAACGCACCCACACCCACAAAAACCGGTCATCCGCACAGATGTCCGGTTTTTTTTCGCTAAATATCTTGCCCAAACAAAAACAAATCAATATTTTTGCGGTAATAATAGAAACATTTGTAAAGGGCAAACACCCCAAACAGCAATAAACCATCAGTTTTATGAAAAAGACTCTACTTTTCTATTCACTTGCGATTGTCACAGCGGCAACCGCAATGGCGGGACTGCGCCACACACAGAAAGCCCCAGCCGCCCTTGACGCCAAACTCGAGGCACTCGCAGCAAAACCCCACTCGCCGTCGCTCCGCGAAATAGGTTCGGAGATTGTGCTCGTTTCCGAAAACTTTGCCAAATTCACGGCAGGAAGCGAGGACGACCCCGACGGCACCGAACTTTCAGACTGGAACGACGGCACGATCGACGCCAAGTACACACAACAGTCAGGCTGGCGCGGCGGATTCGTATACCAAGCCGGCGGCTGCGCCTATCTTGACGTAGACACCGAAGAAGGCACCGGCTGGCTCATCACCCCTACCCTCAACCTGTCGAACTACGGCGGTTCGTTCACCATCAAATTCCGCGCGCGTGTAGCTTCGTCAAAGTCGAGCACCACCGATGAAATCTATGTGCAGAACTGCCTTCTGGGCGAATACAGCAACTCCGTGACCAGCTCTCAGACCATCGAGGGCACCACAAAATGGAAAGAGTATACGCTGACATTCACCGACGGCAACTCAAAAGACGATATCCAGATAACGGCAAAAAGTTATCCAATCTTCATTGACGACATAACCATCACCCAAATCGACAACGGCAAGCCCGGCGCGCCATTGGCACAAGCCGCCACCAACGTAAGCGACACCCAATTCACCGCCAACTGGCAGGCTGTTGAAGGCGCCGAAGGCTATCTGCTCAGCGTCTACACGCTGAAAAACGCCACAGAGCAATATCTCTTCAAGGACAAGGAAGTGAGCGGCACAAGCTACGACGTCACCGGCATCGAGGCAAATATCGACTATTACTACACCGTCTGCTCGAAACGCAACGGAGAGACCTCAAACACGTCGAACACAATAACCGTGATACGCAAACTCAAGACGCCAGTCACCCTTCCCGCCACCAACGTGGCAAGCTACGGCTTCACCGCCAACTGGCAAAGCGTGCCGCAAGCCACAGCCTATGCCGTCTACACAATCCTCACCCACACCGCCCAAGCCGACAACGAACCGTTTAACCTGTTCAAATCCGACTTCAGCGCAGTGAAAGTGGGCACAATCGACAGCCCATGGGACTACTCCCGCCTCGGCGGAATCCGCGTGTTTCTCGACGACCTCGCCCCACGCTGCGACTGGATAGCATTCGCACCGATGGCAGCACAAGGTATGTTTGGCATCTCAAACATGTTCCTTGACTACAACGTTCCCGGCACCATCTATTCGCCGATTCTCGACCTCGGCCACGACGGAGGCAAATCCACACTCCGCTTCAATGTGCTCGGCCGCAACGTCACGAAATTGAGAATCTGTGTGCTTAAAGACAGGGCTGACGGCAAGGCCGACGAACTGTTCAAGACAGAATGCCCCGTCACCACCGACCTCGCCGAACAAGTCATCACGCTTGAGAAAGGCGAGAAAGACACCTACGTCGAGATTTCAATCGCTGAAGGAACGGGCTATGTGCTGTTTGACGACCTGCAATTAAGCCAGAATCTCAACAAAGGCGAAAGCACGGAGCTGAAATACAAATACGACGAGACCTCCGACACAAGTCGCAGAATCGACACCCCCGACTATTCAGCCGGCGACGTCTATGCCTACACCGTTCAGGCATTCCGTCTTGATTCAAGCAGCAAAATCATCGAAGAGGCAACGTCCGACCGCTCGGAACCGCAGGAAGTGAAACGCAGCGACGCTGTGGAGAGCATAACCGCCGGCAATGACGGCGCTACGGTTGCCACAACAGCCGACGGCATCCGCATCACCCTCGCCGAAGCCGCTCCGGTGGCAGTTTACAGCCTCGACGGCAGACTCCTGCATCAAGACAACACGGCAGCTACAGAACACAACGTAGCGCTCGGCAACCACGGCATATTCCTTGTGCGCATCGGCGCAAAGACAATCAAAGTGGTGCGCTGATATTTGAAATCCATAACGAAGCAACCGACGGGCAGAAATGCCCGCCGGTTGCTTTCTTTTTTCACACACGGTATAATGCTAAAAAAACGGTATGCGCGTGCCTGATTACGGAAGAGTGTCGTCGCTCCGCGACGATAGCCTGCCATCGTTGCCATTGTTTAATGGCGCAAAGTTCGACATTTTTACATCTATCCTATATATCTTCGTCAAACGCGCGCAAATTGTTATTATCCATAAGTCAAAATCCCACTTTGCTTAAATATGTTAACAAAAATGTTTTGAAATCTGAAAGTGATTAATTATATTTGCAATATCATTCAGCAAACCGATAAAAACATTCTTTTAATCTTAAAAATTTACAGTATGAAAAGGACAATCTTATTAATTTTCATCGCATTGATGACGGTGATAGGATGCCAGGCGCAAGAGGCTGACGCGACAAAGACGGCGCGCTACAACAGCCGACATACGATGGACGGATACAAGGCCTTTTATGAAACTGGTTATTTCATAGGATTAAAAAACCAAGACGACCCCAAATTACCTAACAAGTTCAGCGTTACAACCTCTCAGGGCTTTCAATTGAACAACTTCGTGTACTTCGGAATCGGTGCCGGCATCGACTCTTATCGGCATAACGAAAACTGCTATATCAGCGTGCCTCTGTTCGCCGACCTGAGGGTGAACTGTCTAAACGACAAACGAGTAATGCCATTCTTCGACATCAGAATGGGATACAGTATGGGCGACCGCGCACGAGGTTTTTATTGGGAGAACCTGCTGGGCGTGAGGATAGGGATGAAGAAGCATCACGCAGTCTATGCCGCCGCCGACTTCACCTTTCAATACTGCTCCTCTTCAATATTCATAATAGACACTGATTTAGGCGATTATGTAGCATTAGGCTTTAAGGTGGGCTACGAATTTTAGACCATCCGGGCTACCTTAGCGCAGTCTGCTGCATAATTAACCGAAAAAACCTCAGCATTATGAAAAAATCAATCTTATTAATTTTCATCGCATTGATGACGGCGATAGGATGCCAGGCGCAAGAGGCGGCAAAAAGAGATTCAACAGCGATTTCAAAATATCAGGCACGGCACACACTTCAGGGACTAAAGGCGTTTTTGAAACAGGATATCTGTGGGGATTAGGCGGCGAAGCATATCTTGAATCCCCCACAGGAGAGATTGTGCCTCTGGACAAGAATATATTCTCACCCAGCCATTTCAGCGCATCGGCATCGGTTGGTTGCCAATTCAACAACTTTGTGTTTGTCGGCTTGGGCGCAGCAGCAAATGTCTACAGCTCAAGGGGCACGACATATCTAACAGTGCCTATATTCGGCGAGTTAAGGATTAATTTACTGAACGCCAAACGCTTCACGCCATTTGCAGACGGAAAACTGGGCTACGGAATCGGCGATATGCACGGCGTTTATTGTGCTTGCCAACTTGGTTTGCGCTATGCGTTGCCGAAGAAACATGCAGTCTACCTGGCCGGTGAGTGGAACTTTCAAATCAATCAGAATTTAAAAGTACTGAAAGCCGACGACATCAATTGCAATTTGGGATTTAAATTCGGCTTTGAATTATAGCGGCCCCACACCGCAGGAGCAACCGACGGGCAGACAATGCCTGCCGGTTGCTTTTTTTAACCTACGGTATAATGATAAAAATCACCACCTTTTCGAGGGCTGCCCGATAATATTTTCTTTTGTGATTAACCATGATCCGTGTTTATTAATTGCTGTCTGATTTATTTTCGGTATTTGAATATGGCTTTAATGCGAGTCAAACCAGCAGTTCCTAAAATGAGCAGTGCTGCATATTGAAATGTTTTGGCAAGTCCGAAAAACACCACCCATAATACACCTTTCGTTGTTGCCGATACGGGAAGCAACATCTGAGTAAATGAAACTATATAGCTGATTACACAGAGTGTTGCCACTACTATGCCTGTACGAAACGACAGCCTGCCAAGCCATTGTTTGAATCGAATGAAAGTAGGTGACATAACAATTAAAACAATTTTTTTAAACGATTTATCGATTGTCTCCTTCTATTTGTCCATTGCCTTCATAGGGCATTTTCTCACGCATTTGCCGCACTCGATGCAAAGGTTGAAATCTATCACCGGAAAACCTTCGGAATCCTGTGGAATTGCCCCGACCGGACACGCCTTAATCAGCGGACAAATATGGTCGTGAGGACATATACCCTTGTTTACTTGTATCATAGTTCATTTTTTGCAAAATTAGTCAAACGATTTTGTTCTACAAAATAGATTTTATCTAATTTTGCATCGAAATTATCGAATGTAATTCAACCAATATAGCACTTCAACTTCGTGTTTTACAACATATTACACAAAGAGGTTGCGTCTATTTTGACACAGCCACACTTTCGTTTTCCGACCTATCTTTTTGGTGGCAGCCATTGACTTGGGAAGATGTTTGCCACCGGCTTCTTTCAGATTCCACCTCACGATGGACACCCTTGCCTTTGACTATGCAATTCCCGCCATTAGGGCTTGCTCGGGACTTTCAACCGTTAGACAATGCTCGTTATGCGTAAACAGATTGCAGAAAGGCAATAACTGCGATTTATGGCAATAAAAGACAAAAAACTATCGAAGGAAATCAATTTTAGAGATGTATTTCCTTGTATATGACATTTTTTTGTTATTTTTGGAATTTCTTTTTAATGTACATTTGCAAACGAAAAACAAAAAACGATATGAAACGGATTCTATCTCTCGCATTTGCGATTGTTCTGTTGGCAACATTGCCGATGCAAGGACAAGGAAAACGCTACCAAGTGGCAGGCGTTGCGTTCTACAATTTGGAGAACCTTTTTGACACCATCCCCAACAACCCGCTGGGGCGCGACTCAGAGTATACCCCCAACGGCGCGCGCAAGTGGACAGGCAAACGCTACTGGAACAAAATCCACAATCTTGCCTACGCTATCAGCAACATGAAGACCGACATCACACCTATGGGACCAGCCATCATCGGCGTTTCCGAGGTTGAGAACATCACCGTTATGCAGGATCTCGCCCGCGACGAGCAGCTCAAGGCATGGAATCTGCAAGTGCTACACCACGACTCACCAGACCGCCGCGGCATCGACGTAGGCTTCCTGTTCAACCCACGCTTGTTCCGCCCGCTCAACGTGACCCACCACACCCTTGTCGTCGAGTCGAACCCCAATTTCCGCACCCGCGACCAATCGTGTGTCAGCGGCCTTCTTCTCGGCGAGCCGGTAAGTGTGATTGTCAACCACTGGCCGTCACGTCTTGGCGGACAAAAGCAGTCGAGCTATCTCCGCGAGGCAGCCGCAGCGTTGTCGAAACATATCGCCGACTCCGTGCTTGCCATAAATCCTAAGCAGAAAATCATCATAATGGGCGACTTGAACGACGACCCTATGGACCCCAGCTGCGCAGAGGTGCTCGGCGCCAAACGCAACGTCAAGGACGTAGAGGAAGGCGGCTGGTACAACCCCTGGTGGGATGTTCTTGCCAGCGGCGTAGGCACCCTCGCCTACCGCGGACAGTGGAACCTCTTCGACCAGATAATCATCAACTACAACCTTGTCGGCAAGGACCGGTCGACGCTCAAATACTTCAAGTGCAAGGTTCACAACGACATTCCAGGCATCCGCACCGAGGAAGGTGACCGCACCGGCTATCCGCTCCGCACGTTTGCCAGCGGCGTTTATCTCAACGGCTACAGCGACCACTTCCCCACACAGATATTCCTGACCCGGGAACTCAAATAACCGAAATCAAACAAACAAAAATAAACCAACTAATTTATGAAACTAAACTGTTTATCACGCTGCTCCTGCTCGCCGTGATGCCCGCGTTCGCACAGAACACAGGCGTGAGCGGAGTGGTGGTTGACGCCGACAGCGGACAGCCGATAGCAGGTGCCACCGTACTTCTCCAACAGGGAAGCAGCGCCTTTACCGGACCGAACGGCGACTTCCGCATCTCAGCCGCCCATACCGGCGACGAGACACTGACAGTGATTGCCTATGGCTACAAGGACATTGTGACCAGCGTGGCAATCGACAGCCACAGCGTCACCAACCTCGGCACGCTCAAGATGGCTGTGGACAAAAGTATTGCCACCAGCACCGACATGGCGGTTCTCGACGAGAACCAGATTGAAGACGAGGAAGGCAACGACCAATCAATCGGCATGCTTGCCGGCGCGTCGGACGATGTCTACTACAACGCCGCAAGCTACGACTTCTCCGTAATGCGATTCCGTCTGCGCGGCTATGCCCAGGAATACTCGCAGATGTATGTCAACGGCGTGCATCTCACCGACGCAATCCGCGGCCGCTTCAACTACTCCTCGTTCGGCGGCATGAACCAGGCATTCAAGAGCAAGGCAGCAAGCATCGGGCTAACCCCGTCAAACTACACCCTCGGCGAAATCGGCGGCTCTACCAACGTCAACACGCTGGCATCCAACTATGCCCCCGGCTTCCGAGGCAGCGTTTCGTATACCAACGGCGCCTACACAACGCGCGGCATGGTCACCTACTCCACCGGTCTTAAAGAAACGGATGGGCGTTTACGCTCTCAGCCGTAGGCCGCTACAGCAAGGAAGGCATCACAGAAGGCACGTTCTACAACTCAGCCGGACTGTTTCTGTCGCTGCAGAAAGTGTTTAACGCCAACCACAGCCTCGGCATCACGCTCTACGGCGCGCCGACACGCCGCGGCGGCTCGTCGGCAACCTACGAGGAAGCCTACGACCTTGCCGGCACCCATATGTACAACCCCAACTGGGGCTGGCAGGACGGCAAGAAGCGCAATGCCAAAGTGATAGAGTCGTTTGACCCGACAGCCATCGTCAACTGGGTATGGAACAAGAAGGCCGGCACCACCCTCAACACCGGCGCCGCCCTCCGCTACTCACTCTATTCGTCATCGGCACTCAACTGGGACAAAGCCGCAGACCCGCGTCCGGACTACTACCGCTACCTGCCTTCGTACTACAAGAGCAACGAGGAAGCGTTCAACCTCTACACCGAGCGCTGGCGCAACGACGAAGACATGCGCCAACTCAACTGGGACGGACTTTATCTGTCGAACTACAACGCAAAGAAACTCTTTGCCGAAGGAGCCAATCCGAACTACAACGGCTCAACTTACATTCTTGAAAACCGTCACAGCAATCAGCTGAGTTTCGCCTTCAACTCGACACTCAACCACCGCTTGAACGAATATATGACCCTTCAGGGCGGCGTGGGCTTCAACTATACCAAAGCCACCTACTACAAGACAATGCGCGACCTTCTCGGCGGCGAATACTGGACCGATACCGACAAGTTTACCGAGCGCGACTATCCCGACGATCCGACGATGCTCATCAACGACCTTGACAACCCTATGGCAAAAGTCTACAAGGGCGACAAGTTCGGCTACAACTATGACATCAACTCAATCATCGCCACCGCCTGGTTGCAGAACATGATCAACCGCAGCCACTGGGACTTCAACTATGGTTTGAAAATCAGCTACACGCAGTATCAGCGCGACGGAAAGATGCGCAACGGACGCGCGCCGAAGAACTCACTTGGCAAGGGCAAGACCCATTCGTTTGACAACGCAATGCTCAAGGCCGGCGCCACCTACAAGTTGGACGGTCACAACTTCTTCACGCTCAATGCCACCTACGGCACCCGCGCACCGCTCGCCGACAACGTGTATATCTCACCGAGAATCAAAGACAACACTATCCTCGGACTCAAGAGCGAACGCATCCTGAGCGGCGACCTGAGCTACATCTTCAACTACAGCCGCGTGCGTGGTAAAATCACCGGATTCTGGACCAACAGCTATGACGGCACCACCCGCAGCTCGTTCTACGATGACAACTTCTCGACATTCACCAACTACGTACTTACCGGAGTCAACAAGACCTACAAAGGCGTAGAGGTTGGACTGGCAGTAAAAATCACCCCCGACTTGACCGTTTCGTTTGCCGGCACGTTCTCGCGCTACCAGTACAAGAACCGTCCGCGCGGCACCCGCAGCTTCGAGAACGGCGCCAAAGCCGACACCACGCAGATTGTCTATCTCAAGAACTTCTACGTAGGCGGCACACCGCAAACCGCAGGCAGCCTCTCGATCAACTACAACGCCCCTCATCAGTGGTTCTTTGAAATCAACGGCACATGGCTCGGCGACGCCTACATCGACTTGTCGCCAATCCGCCACGAATACATGCCCGGACTGCTCTCGTTCTGCGAGAACCGCGAGCAATATGAGGCAAAGGTCAAGGAAATCACCAACCAGGAGAAACTCCGCGACGCATTCCTTCTGAACCTCAGCATCGGCAAGCTGGTTTACATCAACCGCAGCCTTTCGCTCAATTTCAACGTCAACGTCAACAACCTGCTCAACAAGACCGACATCCAGACCGGAGGTTATCAGCAGAGCCGTTTTGACTACAAGAACTACAGCGCGGACAAATATCCGAACCGTTACTACTACGCGCAGGGTATCCGCATCTTCGCCAACGTAGGAATACGATTCTAAAAAACAGATTTACAACAATAAAAAATACGATATAAAGATGAAACATTCAAAGTTATATATCTCGGCAATGCTTTTCGCAGCCCTCGCCGCAACGAGCTGCGATGACAATTGGGACACCCCGCCAATGGTAGCCCCCGTTGCCACCATCGAGGCCAATACCAGCATCGAAGAACTTAAGACCAAATACTGGCAGGAAGCCAACAACTGCGTCGACACCATCGGATATAAGGACGACGGCAAGACCCACTACATCATCAAGGGCCGCGTCGTGTCGTCGGACGAGTCGGGCAACATCTACAAGAATCTCGTGATTCAGGACACCTACAGCGAAGCCGGCGAGACACCATCTTGCATCACGTTCAGCATCAACGCCAACAGCCTTTACGCATCATACCGTCCCGGGCAGGAAGTGGTGATCGACGCAACAGACATGTATATCGGCAAATATTCAGGACTCCAGCAATTCGGCTTGCCCGAATACAGCAGCTCGTTCGGCTGGCAGACAACATTCATGCCACTTGAATTCTTCAAGAAGCACGCACAGCTCAACGGATTCCCAGAACCGGAGAAAATCGACACACTCCGTGTGCCATCAATCTCCTCGCTCCCGACCGACGCTGCCGGCATACGCAAATATCAGAGCCAGCTTGTACGTTTCGACGGCGTTAAATTCGTGAACGGCGGCAAAGAGACCTTCGCCTCTTACCAGACCACCGTGTCGCAGAACCTCACCGACGGCAATTCAACCATCGCCGTGCGCACAAGCGGATACTCAAACTTCTACTACGAGACCCTTCCGGAGGGCGAGATTTCAGTAGTTGGTATCCTAGGCTACTTCAACAACTCATGGCAGCTCACGCTCCGCAGCCTCAGCGACTGCATCTATGAGGAGCAAATCGGCACACAGAACAATCCTGTCGATGTGGCAAAAGCCATCAGCCTCGGCAACGAGAACTACACCCGCGCGCTTTGGGTGAAAGGCTATATCGTAGGCGCTGTAGCCCCTGGCGTATCAGAGGTGAAGAGCAACGCCGACATCGAGTGGACAAAGGCCACACTGCCCAACACACTCGTCATCGCCGACAACGCTTCGGAACGCGACTATAAGAAATGCGTTGTAATCGACCTTCCACAAGGTTCGGCACTCCGCACAAAAGCCAACCTTGCCGACAACCCCGACAACTTTGGCGCACCAATCACGCTCCACGGCACAATCGGCAAGCAATACGGCATTACAGCCATCACCGGCAACAGCGGAGCCGCCAACGAATTTGTATTCGTGTCGACAGCCGCAGTGAACCTCATCGACCAAAACTTCGAGTCGTACAACCCCGGCTCTGACGGCTATGTAGACCTCGCCGACAGCAACCTTCTCGGCGACGGATGGACCTCGGTGACCGCATCGGGCAACAAGAACTGGTCAATGCGCGCATTCAGCGGCAACGTCTACGCCACATTCTCAGGCTACAAAGGCAAAGCCCCATTTGACGCATGGCTTATCACTCCGCTCGTTGACTTCGACAAGATGGCAGCCAAGGTGATGAGCTTCGACACACAGGTGAACGGCTATGGCAGCACAAAATCCAATTTTGAGGTTTATGTGATGACATCCAACAATCCGGCAGAGGCAAAACTCACCAAATTGGACTGCAACATCGCCACCGCGCCGGCAAGCGGCTACAGCTCATGGGAGAAGAGCGGCGACGTTGACCTCAGCAAGTTCAGCGGTAAACTCTATATCGGCTTCCGCTACACAGCAGGAACCGACGCCAACTATGCAACATGGTGCTTCGACAACCTTCTCGTAGGTAAGAGAAGCGGCGCTGCCGACAGCGGCAACGACGGCTCGGAGACAAAGCCTTACACTGCATCTGACGTGCTCGGCGGCATCACAGGCACCGACAAATGGGTGAGCGGCTACATCGTGGGCTTCTCAAGCAGCATCGACGCCAACACATCGGCTAAATTCACCGCCGAAGGCGCCAACAACCTGAATGTGCTCATCGCCGACAAAGCATCGGAAAAAGACGTGAAGAAATGTATTGCCATCGGTCTTCCGGCTGGCGACGTGCGCGCTGCGCTCAACTTGAAGAATCATCCTGAGAATCTTGGCAAGAAAGTGACTGTGAAAGGCACAATCTCGACTGTCTACAAAATTCCGGGTGTGACACAACCAACGGCTTTCAAATTCTAAGAAACCCGACATAACAACAACGAGGCTGCGTTTTTTTTGAACGCAGCCTCGTTGTTTGTTTATCACACTGAAGAACGACACGACAAAGGCGTCACGCTCCGGGGTCGTTTTAACGGCTTCTGACAGCCTCTGCCGCCGCAGACGACCAATTTGTCGCCCGAGCGGTGAAAACGCGTCAGAGCCGCCCCTGTCGCATCCGTCGCGGATGCAGACCCGCGACCCTCCATGCGCAAAAAAAATCCCAACCGGGACAAGCCGGCCGGGATTCCAATGTTTCCTGCAATCTGTCGCGCCTTAGAAGAATTTCACCTCCTTGCCAACGATAGATGAAAGGATATAGTTTGCAGCACGCGACGTGCCGATGCGGAACAATTCGTTTGTGAGCCATTCCTCTCCGAGAATCTCGCGGACGAGCGTATAGTAGCGAACGGCATCATCGGTCGACGACACGCCGCCAGACACCTTGAATCCCACCTTGCGTCCCGTCTTCTCGTAATATTCCTTAATGGCGTGGAGCATCACGTAAGCTGCCTCGAGAGTGGCGCCAGGATAAACCTTGCCGGTCGACGTCTTGATGAAATCCGCGCCCGAATACATCGACAGGATAGCCGCGTTGCGTATGTCAAGAGCCGTCTTCAGCGCGCCTGTCTCAAGAATCACCTTCAAGTGGGCGTCGCGCACAGAATGCTTTATCTCAGAAATCTCGTCGGCAAGCTCCTCATACTGTCCGTCGTAATACAGACCGAGGTTGAACACGATGTCGACCTCCGTAGCACCGTCAGCCACAGCGAGCGCCGCCTCAGTGGTTTTGATTTCAAGGAAAGTCTGCGACGAAGGGAACGATCCGGCAACGACAGCCTTCTGCACCCCGCTCACCTCAAGCGCACCGCTGACCACCATCGCGAAATTAGGATATACGCAGATAGCCGCCACGTTTGGCAACTCAGGATACTCAGTCTCGAAATCATTCACACGCGTAACGAATTTCGTAACCGACGAAACAGTGTCGGTAGAGTTGAGAGTGGTAAGGTCGATGGCGTTGAAGCAACGCTTGTAAACCTCCACATTGTTGTTCTCATCGAAATGCTTGTCGAGAATCGCCTTCACGTCGGCAGCGACAAAAGCATCGTCGGTGGTCACATGGCTTTCGCCAATCACCATTTTGTAACGGTCTTGATTGTTTTGTTCCATAAGATTTGTATTTTTATTTAGACAATTTCGGATTTTCGAGATGCCGGTGGCTGTCGCGCGCGGTTTTCTTGGCGAGATTCTTCTCAAACGCCGCAGTCAGGTCGACCCCCGTCTGGTTTGCGATGCACACAAGCACCCAAAACACATCGGCAAGCTCGTCGGCGAGAGCGTCGGGATCCTCACCCTCCTTGAACGATTGGTCGCCGTAGCGCCGCGACATTATGCGCGCCACCTCGCCCACCTCTTCCGTGAGCACCGCCATATTTGTCAGTTCGCTGAAATAGCGCACACCGTATTTGCGTATCCAGCCGTCCACTTTCTTTTGAGCTTCCTCGATGGTCATAGCGTCATTCTTTTAGATGCGAGTCAATGATTATTGTCACCGGTCCGTCGTTGACAAGCGCCACCTGCATATCGGCGCCAAACTCCCCTTCACCACAAGGCTTCGGCAAAGCCTCGTTGAGACGGTCTATGAAATCACGATAGAGCGGCACCGCCGTTTCTGGACGCGCCGCACGGATGTAGGACGGGCGGTTTCCCTTGCGTGTCGACGCATGGAGCGTGAACTGGCTGACGACAAGAATCTCGCCGCCAACGTCGAGAACCGAACGGTTCATCACCCCCGCATCATCGTCGAATATGCGCAGACCGAGCGTTTTTTTCACCAACCATTCCACATCGTCGGCAGTGTCGTCGTGCTCCACGCCGACAAGTATCATCATGCCCGCACCTACGGCAGACTTAAGCACCCCGCCAATCGTGACAGACGCCTCGCGAACTCTTTGTATAACAATTCTCATAATAGTGCAAATTTAAGAAAAATCCTCGATTATCGGCTATTGGCACACTTCTTTTAGCGAAATTTCAGACTCTTGACCACGCGGAACACGCTATTTTACTGATTATCAACTACTTATCTCCATTGCTGCCGTTTTCTGCGGCATCAGAAAGCGCAGCCACAACAATCCTCGCCTTCGCCGGTCCGACCACAGCCGCCACCTCGGCTTCCGATGCCTCGCGCAGGCGTTTCAAACTCTTGAAATGTGCGAGCAACGCCGTGCGAGTCTTCTCTCCAACACCCTTTATCGAGTCGAGCGCAGAGACCGTCTGCCCCTTGCTTCTGCGGTTGCGATGGTGAGTGATTCCGAACCGGTGAGCCTCGTCGCGCAGCTGCTGAATCACACGCAGCGACTCAGAATTCTTGTCGATATACAGCGGCACACTGTCGCCCGGGAAATAGATTTCCTCAAGCCGTTTCGCAATGCCCACAAGCGCCACCTTGCCACGGATTCCAAGTCGGTCGAAAGCCTCCACCGCAGAACTCAGCTGCCCTTTTCCGCCATCGACCACCACCAGCTGAGGCAACGACTGCCCCTCCTCCAACAGACGGCTGTAGCGTCGAGTGAGCACCTCGATCATCGAAGCGAAATCGTCGGGACCCTCGACCGTCTTTATGTTGAAATGGCGGTAGTCGCGCTTCGACGGCTTTCCGTTTTTAAACACCACGCACGAAGCCACAGGATTAGTGCCTTGAATGTTGGAATTGTCGAAACACTCAATGTGGCGCGGCAGCTCCGTCAGCCTGAAATCCTTCTGCATCCTCGTCAGCAGACGCGTGACCCGCTGCTCAGGATTAAGCTTCTCGGCATTCTTCACCTTGTCGTGCTTATACTGGCGCGCGTTCTGCAACGAAATCTCAAGCAGACGCCGTTTGTCGCCCCGCTGCGGCACCACAAACGAGCGGCTCTCCGAAGCGCAGTCGGGCAAGAACGGCACAACAACCGTCCGCGCAGCATTGTGGAACTGAGCCTCCGCCTCGGCAACAGCATACGACAGAATCTGCTCAGGCGACTCGTCGAGCTTCTTACGGAACTCAAACGTCACACACTGCACCACCGAGCCATGGCGCACGTGCATATAATTGACGTAAGCGAAATTGTCGCCCGGCTCATACGAATAGACATCGATGTCGGTTTCCGACGCGCTCACGACGACCGACTTCGCCCTGTAGCGTTCAATCAACTGATATTTCCGCTTCAGCTCCTGCGCCTCCTCAAACCGCAGCTCGGCGGCAAGCCTCTGCATCTCCGCCACAAGGTAGTCGGAAACCGCCTGCGTGTCGCCGCTCAGAATGCGCTTCACCTGACCGATATATTCCCCGTATTCCTCCGGCGACACCCTGCCCTCGCAGCACCCCAGACAATTGTGGATGTGATAGTCCAGACAGACGCGCACCGACCGCTTCTCCACGCTTTCAGCCGTAATCGGCCAGCGGCACGACCGCAACGGATAAAGCTCCTTCAGAAGCTCGAGCAGCGTGCGCACCACCGCGGTGCTCGCATACGGGCCATAATAACGTCCGCCCTTCGGCATAACGTTGCGTGTGAGAAACACACGAGGATACAACTCGTTTGTGACGCATATCCAAGGATACGACTTGTCGTCCTTCAGCAGGATGTTGTAGCGCGGCTTATACTCCTTGATAAGACTGTTTTCAAGATGCAAGGCATCGTCCTCGCTGCCCACCACAATGTAGCGCATATCAGCGATGTTGCTCACCAGCACGTTTGTCTTCACCGAGTCGTGCACACGGTTGAAATAAGACGACACACGCCGTTTCAGCCTCTTCGCCTTGCCCACATATATAACCGTCCCCACCTTGTCGTAGTAGAGATAACATCCCGGCTTGTCGGGCAACATACTGATTTTATTTTTCAGGATATCGTTCATCGGAGCATACAATAAAAAAACAGGCGTATGGGGAATCCATACGCCTGCAAATATACGAAATAATTTCCGCAGACTAATAAACAATCAGCGAATCTACCTGAACATCCTCAGGGAAAGCCTTGCGTCCGTCGAGACCAGAGAGTTCGACAATAAAGCTGATGTAGATTTTCTTAGGATTCATTGATTTCACCAAATCATAAGCCGCAGCCATCGTGCCACCAGTAGCGAGCAAATCATCGTGAAGCACCACCACATCGCCTTCAGCGATAGCGTCGCGGTGGATTTCGATAGTGTCCACACCATACTCCTTGCTGTACGACTTGCTGATAGTGTCGGCAGGCAGTTTTCCAGGCTTGCGCACAGGCACGAAGCCAGCGCCCAAATCACGGGCAAGCACAGCGCCACCGATAAAGCCACGCGACTCGATGCCGACCACTTTGGTCACTCCGAGTCCTTCATAACGCTTTTTCAACTCCTCCGAAATAGTGCAGAGGGCATCCGCATCCTTGAATGCGGTAGTAAGGTCGCGGAAAATGATTCCCTTCTGAGGGAAATCATAGATGTCGCGGATTGTTTTTTTAACTTCTTCGAGTTTCATTGTTATTTTGTGTATTGATTATTCGCTTCAATTTGTTCCACGTGGAACACGGTTTTTTTATCTTCCCAAAAGCAGCAACAGAATATTGATGTCGCTCGGCGATATACCTGGTATACGCGAAGCCTGCGCCACAGTTTCCGGGTCGATTTTCGTCAGTTTCTGCCGAGCCTCGGTTGAAATAGCCTTCACGTCGGCATATACAATCTTTCCACGCAGCTTCACGTGTTCGAGGCGCGAAATTTTTTCGGCTATAAGTCGTTCGCGGTCGATATATCCCTGATATTTTATCAAGATTTCAGCCGATTCAACAATTTCCTCGCGACGCTGCTCCTCAATGCCGGCTATATGCTCGGCAAGCGGGCCGATCGCCTCGGCAAGCATAAAGATGTCGAGCTGCGGACGCAGTATGAGGTCGTAAAGTTTCACAGATTGTCTCAGCGGCGACAGCCCCTTCTCCTCCAGAAAAGGATTTATGCGCGCAGCCTTTACAGAGAAATTGCGTGCGAAATCGATAAGCGCGTCGCGCTGGCGTTTCTTCCCGAGCATCAAATCATAGCGTTCGCGCGAAGCCAGTCCGATTTCAAAGCCACGCGGCGTAAGGCGCATGTCGGCATCATCCTGACGAAGGAGGATGCGGTATTCGGCGCGCGACGTAAACATACGGTACGGCTCGTCGACCCCCTTTGTCACCAAGTCATCGATAAGCACACCGATATACGACTCGTCGCGGCCAAGCACAAACGGGTCTTTTCCCTCAGCCTTCTGATGGGCGTTGATTCCAGCCACCAGCCCCTGTCCGGCAGCCTCCTCATAGCCCGTCGTGCCGTTCACCTGTCCGGCAAAAAACAGTCCGGACACAAGCTTCGTCTCAAGCGTGTGGCGCAACTGCGTAGGGTCGAAATAGTCGTATTCTATCGCATATCCAGGGCGATAAATCTGCGCGTCGGCAAGAGCCGGAATCTTCTGCATAGCATTCACCTGCACCATCAGCGGCAACGACGAAGAGTAGCCGTTGAGATAATATTCCTGGGTAGTCTCGCCCTCCGGCTCAAGGAAAAGCTGATGCTGGTCCTTGTCGGCAAACGTGACAATCTTCGTTTCGATGCTCGGGCAATAGCGCGGCCCCACACTTTGGATCTGACCATTGAAAAGCGGCGAGTCGGGCAATCCCTCACGCAGCACGTCGTGCACCTCCGTATTGGTGTAGACAATCCAGCACGGACGCTGCTTCAACCGGCGTTTCACATCCGGCAGATATGAGAACTTATGGAAATCGGAGTCGCCGTCCTGGCGCACAGCCTTGTCGAAATGCACCGTGCGGCCGTCAATGCGTACAGGCGTTCCCGTCTTCATTCTGCCCACCTCGAAACCAAGCCGGCGCAGTTGCTCAGAGATGCCGTGCGACGCAGGCTCAGAGATGCGTCCGCCACCGATTTTCACGCGGCCTATATGCATCAGACCATCGAGAAACGTACCAGCGGTCAGCACCACCGACTTCGCCTTGAACGTGACCCCCATAGCCGTGCGCACACCTCCTACCCTGCCGTCCTCAATGACAAGTTCCACAACAGAGTCCTGCCACATGTAAAGGCGGTCGGTGTTCTCAATGCGGCTTCTCCAAGCCTCGATAAACTTCACGCGGTCGGCCTGCGCACGCGGACTCCACATCGCCGGACCCTTCGACCGGTTCAGCATCCTGAATTGTATCGAAGCCTCGTCGGTGACAATGCCCATCTGTCCGCCAAGAGCGTCTATCTCCCTGACTATCTGACCTTTAGCAATACCGCCAACAGCAGGATTGCAACTCATTTGGGCAATCTTGTTCATATCCATCGTGACGAGCAGCGTCTCCGAGCCCAAATTGGCTGAAGCACACGCCGCCTCACAGCCGGCATGACCGGCACCGACCACTATGACATCATATTCAAATTTCATTTTTTGCGAGCAATCATATTAGTCAGGATGTCAAGCGATTCGTCCTCGTGGCGCTCCATAATCTCGCGCTCGCCAGGACCCTTGTCGTTGACCCCGCACAAGTGGAGAATGCCATGGATAAACACCCGATAGAACTCCCTCTCGTATGTGGCGCCAACCATTTCGGCATTTGAAGCCACCGTGTCGAGCGAGATGAAAATGTCGCCCGAAATTCTGTGCGGGCGGCTATAATCAAACGTTATGACATCCGTAAAATAATCGTGATTTAGAAATTGGCGATTGACCTCCAGGATTTTAGCATCGTTGCAAAAGATATACGAAATGTCGCCCAGAGATTTTCCAAAACCACGGGCCACCGCCTCAATCCATTCATGCATCAACGATTTGTCGACGCGAGGCATCTCAACGCCGTCTGTAAGTATAGTTAATTCTGCCATTTTCTGTTCAGAAGCACCGACAAAGATAGTGCAAAGTGCCTAAAACTCAAAATCCAACACCGTTTTTATCCTATCCGAAGAAGAAATAAGCCACGGCGACACCCGTAATCGAGCCCACCACATCAGCCATCAGCGCGAACGGGACTGCATAGCGCGTCTTTCACACCCACGCTGCCGAAGTACACGGCAAGAATATAGAACGTAGTGTCGGTGCTGCCCTGGATGCATCCGGCGATACGCGCCACGAGCGAGTCGACGCCGAAATGATTTATCACATCGACCATCAAGCCACGGCTTCCCGTGCCGCTCAACGGCTTCATCAACGCTGTGGGCAATGCCTCCACCCAAGTGGAGTCGAATCCCATCGCCTTCACCAGCTCGGACACCGCGCCCGTCATCACGCCCATGGCGCCCGAGGCACGGAACATCCCGATTGCCACAAGTATCGCCACAAGATAAGGGATAATCATCACAGCCGTTTTAAAGCCATCCTTTGCCCCTTCTATGAAGTTTTCGTAGACATTGATGCGCTTTCTCACCCCGGCGCCTATAAACATCAGAATCACGCCGAAAAGGATAATGTTTGCGACAAACGAGCTGTAGCGCTGCATCTGCTCAGGCGTCAGAGTGGAGAAATACCACACCACGCCGACCACCACGGCAAGCAGACCTAAAAGCCACGTGAGAATCACGCGGTCGAAAATCTTGATGCGCTGTTTGAGGCACAGCGACACGATGCCGAAAAGCGTCGACACGAAGGTGGCTATCAGTATGGGCACAAACACGTCGGTGGGGTTTGCCGCGCCGCAACTTGCACGATACGTCATGATGCCGATAGGAATCAGCACGAGTCCGGAAGCGTTGAGCACCAGAAACATCAGCATCGCATCGGTGGCGGTGTCTTTCTTCGGGTTCAGCTCCTGCATGTGCTGCATAGCCTTCAGGCCGAGCGGCGTTGCGGCATTGTCGAGACCGAGCATGTTGGCCGAGATGTTCATGAAAATAGACCCCATCGCGGGATGGTTTTTCGGAATGCCCGGAAACAGGCGTGTGAACAACGGGCTCACCAGACGTCCGAAGAAAGGAATAACCCCCCCCCTTCTCCCCTATCTTCATTATACCCATCCATAACGACAGTACGCCCGTCAAACCCAGCGACAGCTCAAAAGCCGTCTTCGCCGAGTCGAACGACGAACTCATGACACGCGACCAAATGTCGATATCTCCGTTGACAATCGATTCAAAAAGAGCAAAAACAAAAGTCAGGGCGAAAAAAATCCTATCCAAATATAGTTTAGAGCCATAAATTTCTTTTTCCTGAATAAAAATATGTGCAAATTTAGAAATAATTCCCATAGAATCAGCTTTTTTGCAAGCATTTTGACACCCACGATTTTTCCGCGACTTTTTCAAAACACGCAAAAATCAACGCATTGCATTGTAAATCAGCAAACTAAACCAAAAACAAGTTTCTGAGAATTTGAAATCCACAAACTACCCCACAGATTGTCAGCAATTTCAGAATTTTAAAAAGGTACACCAAGTGGACTTTTATCAACACTTTCCGCGCAAACCACACATTTTTATAAATTCTTAACATTTTAGTAGATAAACCCACAAAAGTTTAACTACGAAGCTGAAAACAAAATCAACATTGTAATCGTTATAACATTAAACTAAATTCTAAAAAATATGGACAAATACATTTGCACAGTATGCGATTGGGTTTACGACCCAGAGATTGGCGACCCGGAACACGGCATCGCTCCAGGTACAAAATTTGAAGACATTCCCGACGATTGGGTATGCCCCCTCTGCGGAGTGGGAAAAGAAGACTTTGAAAAAATCGACTGATAAGACCCTTGCTTGGAGGCGGAACAATTTTTCTGTTCCGCCTTTTTTATTTTTCCGCTATATTTGCACATAAGAAACGTGCAACAATATGGAAAACAAAATAACGACCGCCGCAGAATGGCAGGCAGCGCTAAGCGCCGCAACGACACCAGGCAAAGCCGACACACTGAGCCGCTTTTTCAAGACCGGCAAAGGCGAATATGGCGAAGGCGACAAATTTATCGGGGTGATGGTGCCAGCCAACAGGCATATAGCCAAACAAACCCTCGACGCCCCGCTGCAAACCGTAGCCGAGATGCTCGCCAGCGAAATCCACGAGCACCGGCTGTCGGCACTTCTGTCGCTCGTGGAACGCTACCGGAAGGCGCGCAAAGACCCCGCAGAGAAACACCGGATAGCCCAGTTCTACCTCACCCACACCAACGGCATCAACAACTGGGATCTTGTAGACCTCAGCGCACCATATATTATAGGCGACCAGATAATGGAAGGCAACGACCCCACGCCACGCCTTCTCGACAGCGCCAACCTGTGGGAACAACGCATAGCCGTCGTGTCGACAATGCTGCCCATCCGCAACCGCCAGTTCGACACCGCCCTCCGCAACGTCGGCCATCTGCTCCAACACCCCCACGACCTGATGCGGAAAGCCAACGGCTGGATGCTCCGCGAAACGGGCAAACGCGACATTTCCACGCTGTTGCGTTTTCTCGACCTCCACGCAGCCACAATGCCCCGCACAACGCTGCGCTATGCCGTCGAACGGCTTGCCCCAGAGCAGAAGAAACACTACATGGAGATGAAAAAGCACACATCCAACAGTTTATAAAGATTAAATTACAGAAAAAATTCCGTGATTTTGTCGCTATTAGCGAAAAAATATATACTTTTGCACAGAATTTTAAAAAGGCAGAAAGAAGATTGTATAAATGACAGGTTTGTCAGTGCCTCTTGAATTGGCACTCTTTTTGCAATAAGAAATTTAGAGACAATTTTTTAACCCAAAATATTAACAAAAATGATTAAAGTAGGTATTAACGGATTTGGCCGTATCGGACGTTTCGTTTTCCGTGCAGCTCAAAACAGAAATGACATTCAAATCGTAGGTATCAACGACCTTTGCCCGGTTGACTATTTGGCATACATGCTCAAATATGATACAATGCACGGTCAATTCAACGGCACTATCGAGGCTGACGTTGAGAACAGCAAACTTATCGTCAACGGTAAGGAAATCCGCGTAACTGCAGAGCGCAACCCAGCTGACTTGAAGTGGAACGAGGTTGGTGCAGAATACGTAGTAGAATCTACTGGTCTTTTCTTGACAAAGGAAAAAGCTCAGGCTCACATCGAGGCTGGCGCTAAATACGTTGTTATGTCAGCTCCTTCAAAGGACGACACCCCAATGTTTGTTTGCGGCGTAAACTTCGACAAATACGAAAAGGGAACACAATTCGTTTCTAACGCTTCTTGTACAACAAACTGCTTGGCTCCTATCGCTAAGGTTTTGAACGACAAGTTCGGCATCGTTAACGGTTTGATGACTACAGTTCACTCAACTACTGCTACTCAGAAGACAGTAGACGGTCCTTCTTTGAAAGACTGGCGTGGTGGCCGTGCCGCTTCTGGCAACATCATCCCTTCAACTACTGGTGCTGCTAAGGCTGTAGGTAAAGTAATCCCTGAGTTGAACGGCAAATTGACTGGTATCTCTATGCGCGTTCCTACTTTGGACGTTTCTGTTGTTGACTTGACAGCCAACTTGGCTAAGCCAGCATCTAAGGAAGCTATCTGCGCTGCTATGAAGGAAGCTGCAGAAGGCGAATTGAAGGGTGTACTTGCTTACACTGAGGACGCAGTTGTTTCTTCAGACTTCTTGGGCAACACTCACACTTCTATCTTCGACGCAAACGCAGGTGTTTACTTGACTGACACTTTCGTTAAGGTTATCTCTTGGTACGACAACGAGATCGGTTACTCTAACAAAGTTCTTGAGCTTATCGCTCACATGGCTAAGGTTAACGGTTAATCCGATTATACGTCATAGCAAAACAAAGCGGAACACCATGGAGGAGTTCCGCTTTTTCTTTTTATTCCAAACTAAAACAGCATCTTATGAAAAGACTTATTTGAGCTTGTGCGCGACGGTAGCCCTATGCGCAAGCGCATACGCCTCGCCTCATTCCTACATCGAGGCCGACAGCATCACCGACAATATGCAGGACTTCAACTATCTGACATCATACACAGAGGCAAACTATGCGGCATTCCCGGCCATAATAAGCAATGGCTTCAGCTCACAATACAACGCCATGAAAACATCGCTGAAAGAAGCTGTAGGTTCGGGCAGCATGGGAATCAGGCAAGCCGCCTGCGAGTATGCTTTCTGGATTAATTCCATGTTTGACGCCCACTATTATGTTGACGCCCACCTTTTCTGGCAGGTCTATAAAAGAAAAGACACTCCCGACTACAATGGCTTGATGAAATATGAACCGCAGAAATTAAGCACCCGCGTCGACAAGCGGTCGTACTTGATCCGTGTGCCGTCGTGTGCCGGCAACGACCCTTCGTTTGAATGGATGGCGAATGCTGTTAACGACTTCCAAAACAGCAAATGCAAGAATCTAATAATCGACATCCGTGGAAACATGGGCGGCGCCGACGCCTTTTGGGCTCCTTTAATCCCGCTGCTGATAGACCACAAGGCACTCGTCCCGGAAGAATATTGGTTTAGAAACACGTATGCCAACCGTTCCGACAATTCCATGAAGGATTGGGTGAGTCAGCTAATCACTGACGACAATGCCGACAAGTCGTTTCTGCTGCTTGGCTCCGATGAAGATGACAACGATGATGAAGAAATTCCGGCACACGACGCAAAGATCCACATATCATTCATCATCGACCGACGAACAGCCAGCGCGGCAGAGACCATACTGAGGGTGGCACAGAATTTCACCTCGCGTGAACGATACACAATCTACGGCAAGGAAAACAGTGCCGGAGCGGCATATACAGGCAATCTCATACCGTTTCATCTTCCCCACAGCCGAATCCAAGTGTTCTATCCGGTCACTGTGTCGTCCACTTTTCTGAGCGACAAGCATCACAACGGAGCGTCAGGAATACGACCCGACGTGAAAATCGATTTGCCATATCCAGAAACGCTATCCGACAACATTGACAGCTGGGTGACGTTTGTCGCCCGACAGAAATGACACACGCGCCTTTATAGCCGCCACTCGCGCCGCCGCTGATTCAACGACGGCGCATTTTGTAAAGGAACAACGCCAACAGCGCAAACGCCGCCACAATGCCGGCAACGTTGCCAACAACCTGCGGCATCGCCAGTCCGCCAACCTTGTACGGAGCCACACACAGATAGCAGACACACACATCGGTGAGAAACATCGCCGGCACCGTCATAATCCAATGCACCTTGCCACTGCGCGCAAGGAATGCCGCCGCTGTCCAGAGCGTCACCGTGGCAAGAATCTGATTGGAGATGCCCACATATTTCCATATCGTAGAGAAATCCATAAAGCAGCAAACATAAGCCACCACAAAAATCGGCACCGACACCATCAGGCGGCTGACCAGCTTCTTCTGGCTGAAGCGGAACGCCTGCGCCACGATAAGACGCATGCTGCGGAACGCCGTGTCGCCCGACGTTATCGGACATGCCACCACACCAAGGATTGCGAGCACCGCACCCACGCGTCCGAGCCACGAATTACAGATTTCGTTGACCATAACCGCCGGAGTCTTGCCTGCATCGGCAGCGGCGTTGAGCCCCTCAGGCCCACCGAAATAAGCAATGGCGGCAGTAGCCCAAATCAGAGCCACAATGCCCTCGCTGACCATCGCCCCGTAGAACACCGGACGTGCATATTTCTCATTAGCCATACACCTTGCCATCAGCGGCGACTGGGTGGCGTGGAATCCGGAAATCGCGCCACAAGAAATCACCACAAAAAGCATTGGAAACAGAATGTTGGCATCCGGGTTGCTATGGAAGTTGCGCAGCGAATCCGCCGTCAGCTCCTTCATCTCGACAGCGCCCGTAGCATCGCCATAAATCAGATATGCACCTACGCCGAGCGCCATAAACAGCAACGCACCGCCCATAAACGGATACACCTTGCCGATAATCTTGTCGATGGGCAACAGCGTGGCAAAAACATAGTATGCGAAGATAACCCACAACCACAGCGTCATGTCCCAGCCCGTGAGCCGCGCCAGCAGTTCCGCCGGACCGTTGACAAACGACACCCCGACAGCCAGCAGCAAAAATGCGGCAAACACAATCAGCACCTGCCGCATCCTCTTGCCGAGGTATGTGCCAACAATCTCGGGCAAATCCTTGCCATCATTGCGCAGCGAAAGCATACCCGAGAAAAAGTCGTGCGCGGCGCCCATAAATGCAGCCCACCACAATCCACAGATAGGCCATCGGTCCGTAGGCGGCACCCATAATGGCGCCGAATATCGGACCCAGTCCGGCAATGTTGAGAAACTGAATCACGTACATGCGCCACGGCTTCAGCTCCTGATAGTCGACACCGTCGGCAAGACGCTTAACAGGCGTGTCGCGCTCGGCCGACACACCGAAATAGCGCTCCACAAAGCGCCCATAGGTAAAATAGCCCGCCAGAAGCAGGCAAATCGATACTAAAAACGTTATCACGGCTTATATTTATTACAAAAACATCCGCAAATTTAATCATTTTATAATCATTAAAACAATCTCACGAAGCATTTATCCAACAAATCCAATAAAAAACGCAGATGATTATCCTTTGGCATTTTGCTCAAAATTCAAGATATAATGCGTAACTTTGCAGAAAGATTGTGGGGCTGCGATGCAGAAATACAAAGCAGTCCTGTTTTTTATAAAACTATTTCTTCAATCGTAATGGAACACATTTCTCAAAGAATCCAAGCTTTGTCGCCATCAGCAACATTGGCGATGTCGCAAAAGAGTAACGAACTGAAGGCTCAAGGAGTCGACGTGATCAACCTTTCTGTGGGCGAACCCGACTTCCACACCCCTGACCACATCAAGGAAGCCGCCAAGAAAGCCATCGACGAAAACTTCACGTTCTACACACCGGTTGCCGGCTACATGACCCTTCGCAAGGCCATTGCCGCAAAGATGAAAAACGAGAACGGTCTCGACTTCGCTCCCGAACAGATTGTGGTGTCGGGCGGCGCAAAACAGTCTTTGTGCAATGTGATCCTCGCCACAATCAACCCCGGCGACGAGGTGGTTATCCCCACTCCGGCATGGGTAAGCTATGTGGAAATGGTGAAACTCGCCGAGGGCAAGACAGTGACTGTGCCAGCCGGCGTGGAACAGGACTTCAAAATCACGCCCGAGCAACTTGAGGCAGCAATCACACCGCGCACACGCATGCTGCTGCTCTGCTCGCCGTCGAACCCTACGGGCAGCGTCTACACACACGACGAGCTGAAAGCCCTTGCCGACGTGCTTGCAAAACATCCCGACATCCTCGTGCTGTCGGACGAAATCTACGAGCATATCAACTTCACCGGCAAATTCGCGTCGATCTCGGAATTTGACGCCGTGCGCGACCGCACAATCATCGTCAATGGTGTGTCGAAGGCGTACGCCATGACAGGATGGCGCATCGGCTTCATCGCCGCGCCTCTGTGGGTGGCAAAAGCCACAACAAAGCTTCAGGGTCAATACACGTCAAACCCTTCGTCAATCGCCCAGAAGGCAGCCGAGGCCGCCTACACCGGCTCGCAGGAGTGCGTCGAGACAATGCGCCAGGCATTCGAACGCCGCCGCGACCTCGTGGTGAGCCTGCTCAAAGAAATCCCGGGTCTGCGCATCAACCATCCGCAGGGCGCGTTCTACATTTTCCCGGAAGTGTCGGCATACTTCGGCAAAGCCGACGGCGACCGCCGCATCAACGACGCCAACGACTTGGCGATGTATCTGCTTGAGGTGGGACACGTGGCAACAGTCAGCGGCGACGCGTTCTGCGCACCAGGCTATATCCGACTCAGTTACGCCACCAGCGACGACAACATCCGCGAGGCTGCGCGCCGCATTGCCCAAACACTTGCACGATTGAAATAGAAAAAGAAAGAAAAAAGCGACATAATGGGAGGATTTTTGGAACAATCTCGCGACAGGCATGCAAAGCAGACCTGTTCTACGGGACCGACTACAACTCACATCTGGGCACAAGGCGCGCCGGAATGGCTACCTACGACCCGCAACGCGGATTCATCCGCAAAATCCACAGTCTCGAAAGTACATATTTCCGCACCAAGTTTGAATGCGAGTTGCCTTTCTTTGAAGGCAACTCGGGCATTGGTGTAATCAGCGACACCGACCCTCAACCCATCATCTTCAACTCCCACCTCGGCAAATTCGCCATCGTCACAGTGGCTAAAATTGCAAACA
This sequence comes from Bacteroidales bacterium, assembly GCA_022009815.1. GTDB lineage: Bacteria > Bacteroidota > Bacteroidia > Bacteroidales > Muribaculaceae > Limisoma. The sequence goes on along the minus strand of CP091725.1, from coordinate 1,060,244 downwards.
TCGACGAGCTGGAGAAAAGAATGCTCGCTGCAAACCACCACTTCGCCGAACTCAGCTCGGGCAAAATCAACCAGACCGAACTCGTGGCACTGCTCATCACCGAGGGACGCGACTTCGTGGAAGGCATTGAAAACGTCTACAACAGCGTGAAAGGCTCTTGCTCAATGCTGCTGCTCACAGAAAACGGCATTATCGCCGCACGCGACAAACTGGGCCGCACACCGATAGTAATAGGCAAGAAAGACGGAGCATACGCCGCTTCGAGCGAGTCGACATGTTTTCCGAATCTCGACTACCAAATCGACCGCTACATCGGTCCGGGCGAGATTGTGCGCATCACAGCCGACGGCGTGGAGCAGCTGCGCAAGCCCAACGAGGAGATGCAGATATGCTCGTTCCTCTGGGTCTACTACGGCTTCCCCACATCGTGCTATGAAGGAGTCAACGTGGAGAAAGTGCGCTTCGACAGCGGCGTGGAGATGGGACGCTCTGACAACAGCGACGTGGACTGCGCCTGCGGCATCCCCGACAGCGGCGTGGGCATGGCGCTGGGATATGCCGAAGGCAAAGGTGTGCCCTACCATCGCGCCATCGCCAAGTATACCCCCACATGGCCCCGCAGCTTCACACCGAGCGACCAGTCAATGCGCTCGCTCGTGGCAAATGAAACTCATCCCCAACCGCGCGATGCTCGACGGCAAACGCCTGCTCTTCTGCGACGACTCAATTGTGAGAGGCACTCAGTTGCGCGACAACGTCAAGGTGCTCTACGACTACGGTGCCAAGGAGGTGCACATGCGCATCGCCTGTCCGCCGTTAATCTACGGATGCCCTTTTATCGGATTCACGTCGTCGAAGAGCGACATGGAACTGATAACGCGGCGTATCATCGAGGAATTTGAGGGCGATGGAAGCAAGAACCTCGACAAATATGCCACCACCGACTCGCCCGAATACAAGCGTTTGGTGGAGGAAATACGCCGTCGGTTCAACCTCACATCTCTGCGGTTCAACACGATAGAGACATTGATAAAAGCAATCGGTCTGCCGAAATGCAAGGTGTGCACACACTGCTTCGACGGCAGCAGCCATTTCTAACCAGCCTATGCCTACGACCGTCTGTGTATATTGCGCTTCGAGCCAGGATGTCGACTTCCGGTATCTTGACGCCGCCTATCGCCTCGGCGCGGCTCTTGCCCGTGAGGGAGCGACCGTTGTGTGCGGTGCAGGCAACCAGGGACTGATGCGCAATCTTGCCGACGGATGTCTCGACAACGGTGGCAAGGCGGTGGGCGTGATTCCGAAATTCATGGCCGACAACGGATGGGGATACGACGCTCTGACACAAACCGTCGTGACTCCCGATATCCACACCCGCAAAGAGCGGATGGCGGCTATGGCCGACGCTGTTGTCGCCCTTCCCGGAGGATGCGGCACCCTTGAGGAACTCCTCGAAATCATAACTTGGAAGCAGCTCAGCCTATACAAAGGCAAAATCGTGATTGTAAACACCGAAGGATTCTTCACGCCTCTGCTGCAGATGCTGCAGCGCTGCGTGGACGAGGGATTCATGAAACAGTCGCACAAAACGCTGTGGACGGTGGCGGAAACTCCAGAGAAAGCATCGTCGGAAGCTCTCGCTGCCGACAAATCAATTGTTGAACCAAAGATAGAACAGTATGCCCGACAGTCTGAACATAGCAAGTCAGCAGCACACGGCCGACATGGAGGAAACCGTGGGAAACCACAGTTTCCACCACCACCATGTCTACAAGCCTGCCCATCCCGGCGGGCTGACCGATTCGCTGCCCGCGGCGGCAACCGGTCTGAAACCCCTTGCCACCTACCCTCTTGTCGACGACCGTCAGGGCGAGATGCCCGAAGAGTACCACCAGACACCAGCCGACTCGTCGATAATGATCACGCTGCTTGTGGTGTCGTTCCTGCTCATAGCCTACTGCTACAAGAAAGGCTCCAACTTCTTCCAGAAAATACGCCACGGACTCTACTCCGTGAAGCGCACCGAGAACCACCTCGACGAGCATACGTCGAACGAGACGCTGCTGCTGACGGCACTTATCGCCGTAGCCGTGATTATGGAAGGCATCGTGGTCTATTCCGCCGCCCTGCAATGGCTGCCGCAGGCACAGTCGATGTCGATGCCGCTCCTCACCTCGCTGTCGGTTGCCGTGGCCGCCGGTTTCTACCTGTTCCAGCTTATTTGCGTGTCATTCACAGGCTACGTTTTCGCAAGCCGCGTAGACACCCGCCTATGGCTGCAAGGCTACAACTCAACACAGATTTTCCTCGGGCTCGCACTCACTCCGCTGGCTCTCGTTATGCTCTTTGCACCAGAGCATAACGAAATCTCCATAACTTTGGCGGTATACTTATACATCATTGCAAAAGGAGTGTTCTTCATTAAGAGCATTAGAATTTTTTATGCCAATTTGTTTCAGTACGTCTATTTTATTTCGTACCTTTGCGCCGTGGAAATTGCTCCATTAACTTTCTTTTACAATTGGAGTCTGTTTTAAAGGTCAAACGCAACAAAATGGTTAAAGTCAACAAAATATTAGTATCTCAGCCCAAACCGTCTTCAGATAAATCCCCATATTTCGACATTGAGAAGAAGTATGGCGTCGAAATCGTATTCAGACCGTTTATCAAAGTGGAAGGGTTGACTTCAAAAGAATTCAGACAGCAGAAAATATCGCTCCCGGAGCACACCGCTGTCATCTTCACCGCAAAATCTGCAATCGACCATTTCTTCCGCATCGCAGAAGAAACCCGCTTCAACGTGCCTGAGACAATGAAATACTTCTGCACCACAGAGGCTATCGCCCTCTACCTGCAGAAATACACCATCTACCGCAAACGCAAGATTTTCTTCGGAAAATCGGGCAAACTCGACGATTTGATTCCCCAAATCACCAAGCACAACGGAGAGAAATACCTATACGTAGTGTCGGAAGTGCAGAAAAACGACGGAGAAAGCGTTTTGGAGAAAAACAAGGTGAACTACACGCGCGCCGTGATGTACCGCACCGTCAGCAACGACTTCCAGGAAGGCGAGGCTTTCGACTACGATATGCTCATCTTCTTCAGCCCGACTGGCATCAAGTCGCTGCAGAAAAACTTCCCCAACTTCGAGCAGGGCGACATCAAAATCGGCTGCTTCGGTGCACAGACCGCCAAAGCCGTGACTGACGCCGGGCTGCGCCTCGACATCGAGGCTCCAACAGCCAACGCCCCGTCGATGACCGCCGCCCTTGAACAATATTTGAAGGAAAACAACAAATAATCAAGCGGCAATCCCACCTCAGAGGGTGGGATTGCTGATTTCAAAACGGATATGTCGGAACTCAGTCTTCACAAAACGGAAAAACTCTGCAGCCGCACGGCTGTCAACCGACTTTTCGCCGAGGGCAAACCGGCGAAAGCCTATCCTTTGCGCGCCGTCTACAGCGAAAGCAACCGCACATACGGCGCCGCGGCACAATTCATGATAACGATTCCGAAAAAGAAAATCCGCAAAGCCGTGGGACGCGTGCTTCTGCGCCGCCGTGTGCGCGAAGCATACCGTCTCAACCGCCACCTGCTGACGCCGGCCCTTGAGTCAACCGGCAAGAAAGTGGACATCGCCTTTATCTACGTCAGCGACGAAGCGAAGTCGTACCATTCAATTGAGAAGCGCGTACAAGCCATTTTAAGCGCCGTAGCTGCCGGAATCTCACAAGAACAACAAACAGACCGCCAATGATGCGAAAGCTGCTCACACGGCTTCTGACGGCGTTGATACGATTCTATCAGACCGCCATCTCCCCGATGTTTCCACCGGCATGCCGCTACACGCCCACCTGCTCGCAATATGCCATAGAAGCCATACGCAAACACGGACCGCTGAAAGGGACGTGGCTTGCCGTGAAGCGCATCTGCCGCTGCCATCCGTGGGGCGGAAGCGGCTATGACCCTGTACCATAGCGCCTATGCTCATCGACTGCCACACACACGACACCACACGCACCGATGCAATCATCAGCGTGAGTCCTGCCCTCTTCCGTCCAGAAGAAGGCAAGCATTATTCCGTGGGCATACATCCGTGGGAGACCGGCGCGACACCTGATTTCGAACTGCTTGAGCGCGTCGCAGCACATCCGTCGGTCGCAGCCATAGGCGAGACGGGCGTAGACCGTCTGCGCGGAGCCGGCATCGACACGCAAACCGACGTTTTCCGCCACCACATCGCCCTGTCGGAATCGCTGCGCAAACCATTGATACTGCATGTGGTCAAGGCCCTCGACATAATCCTCGCCGTCAAAAAGGAATGCCGCCCGGCGATGCCATGGATCTGGCACGGATTCCGCGGCAACGCCACTATGGCAAAGCAGCTTGCCGACAACGGTATCCTTCTCTCGCTCGGCAGCCATTTCAACACCGACGCCGCGGCGTCGATACCGGCAGACAAACTGCTCGTCGAAACCGACGAGTCGACGGCAGGCATAAACGAAACAGCGGCACGCATCGCCGCGTGCCGCCACATATCTTTGCCCGAAGTCATTGCCCTCGCCTCTGAAAATCTTCAGCGCGCCGTGGCATACACCGTGTAGTCGTAGAACGTCGGACTCGTGGAGAAATACATATAGCGTCCGTCATAGCGATAATAACACATCGTGTTGCCGTATTCCGGATTTTCGTACGACAGATACAGCCTGCCGCCCGAACGGATGTCCCACAAGAAAGGCTCATCCCACAAATGGCCGCGCCGGTCGTAGTAAGAGTAACAGCCCGTTCCGTCGGAATAGAACGTATAGTAGTCCACCTGGTAGTCGTAGACCGGCTGTCCGCCCGACTCCACCAACTGCCAGCTGCCCACAAGGTCGCTGAAATAGTATTCTTCATCATCGCACGACGACACCGACACGCCGACAGCGACAACCAGCATAATAGCCAATAACTTAAGTTTCAGTTTATCCGTTTTCATTGTTTGCCTTTTTAGTTTTATCAGAATACAAACTTAACCATTTTTCTTTAAACAACAACCTTTATGCCCATTATGTTGATTTTTCCGCCGAATTAACCGCCCACACCCGACAGCTAATCCCTCAGACAACCAACCGGCACAACATACACACCGTCCTTTCGACGATAAGCATAATCACCCACAGCCGTCAGCACCATTAAAAATGATGGAGATTTCATTTTTGTTGTGTCAATCTTTGACGCCAGACTAAGCAACGTCGACACGCCCTTCTCTATAGCCGTTGCTCCACCCAACTTAATTTCAATCAATCCATAAGCACCATTGCGAAGATGGATGACCGCATCGCACTCCAAACCATTTATCACGATAATGATAGACATTTCCATCTATAGCATCAGCATACACCCGAAGGTCGCGAATGCAAAGCGTCTCAAACAACAATCCAAATGTCTCCAAATCATTGACAAGATCTTCCGGACCAAGTCCCAACGCAGCAACAGCAATTGAAGGATCCACAAAATAACGAGTTTCTGCCGACCTGATAGCCGTGCGACTTCTTAGATTCGGATTCCATGCTGGCATATCCTCTATAACAAATATTTTTTTAAGAGCACCGATATAACTCTGCACTGTTTTGTCTGCCAACGAGGCATCATCATTCGCCATCATGTCCTGACGGATGACCCCCACACTTACTTGCGCGCCCTGTGAACGTGCATAAGAACGCATAAGCAACTTGGTCCTCTCGCTGCTTCTGACCACTTCGTCCACTCGCGATATATCCTTTTTCACCACCGCATCATAGTAATCGTAAGCCTGTCGTAGCGCCACACGATGATTCTTTGCAACAGCACTTGGCCAACCGCCTCGACAAACCAAAAAAGCAATATCGTCCAACGTTTTGCTATTGTAACCCACCAGATCCGTCTCGCCTTTGAAAAGCTGCTCTATGCTTATATCGCCCGTTGAATCACCTGACTCCCAAAGCGACATTGTTCGCATTGTAATCCATGCAAAACGACCCGTTCCCGTATGATGTATGTCTTCTGACGACACCGGTACAGACGACCCCGTAAGTATAAACAAGCCTTCTTCTCCTCGATGGTCGACCTCAAATCTGATTGTATCCCAAATTTGTGGAATAACCTGCCATTCATCAATCAACCTTGGAACATCTCCTTTGAGCAACATTCTCACGTTTAAATCAGCCATTTCCAAGCTGCTGTTTCTTGTGCTTGGATCCGCCATATATAACACGCTTTTTGCAAGCTGCTCTGCGGTGGTCGTTTTTCCACACCACTTAGGACCTTCCACCAATACAGCTCCGACTTCTTCAAGTCTATATTTCAACAATTTATCTGCAATTCTTTTTTTGTATTCTTTCATAGCTAAAGACCTCCTTTCTCTGCTGCAAATATATATATTTTTTTTAAATTACCCAATTTGGCGGCGTTTCGTTACCTAATTTGGCGGCGTTTCATTACCCAATTTGGCGATGCAAAATATCACATCTCTGATTTTTCCGCCGAATTAACAGGGTTTAAGCACAAATATTTACGATTAACGACATCAAGATATTATCTTTGCAAATTGAAATTGTCGACAATATCAAAACAATGAAAAGATACAATCTAATCAACAACTCGCTCGGCTGGGTGATTTTCGCAATCGCCACCGTCACCTATATGCTGACGCTTGAGCCGACCGCAAGTTTCTGGGACTGCGGCGAGTTTATCTCGCAAGGCTACAAACTCGAAGTGGGACACCCGCCCGGCAACCCGATTTTCATGCTCACAGCCAACTTCTTCACGCACTTTGCCTCCAGCCCTTCACAGGTGGCACTGTGTGTCAACGCCATGTCAGGACTGCTCAGCGCCGGATGTATCCTGCTGCTGTTCTGGACAGTAACCCACCTTGTGCGCCGTCTAATCACCAAAGACGGTCAAGAGGAATATTCGTGGATGCAGATAGCACTGATTATGGGCAGCGGCGTCTGTGGCGCCCTCGCCTACGCCTGGAGCGACACGTTCTGGTTTTCAGCCGTAGAGGGCGAAGTCTACGCCTTCTCTTCGTTCTGCACCGCCCTGACGTTCTGGCTTATTCTTAAATGGGAAAACCGCAGCGAAGAGCCCCACAGCGACCGCTATCTCGTGGCAATTGCCTACGTGATAGGCGTTTCGGTGGCAGTCCATCTGCTCAACCTGTTGTGTATACCTGCGATTATCCTGGTCATCTACTACAAGAAATTCAAGGAAACTACCGCCAAAGGATCGCTCATCGCACTGCTCATCTCGTTCGGCATCATCGTGTTTATCCTCTTCGGACTCGTTCCGGGCTTCGTTGAGATTGCACAATACTCCGAACTGCTGTTTGTCAACAAATTAGGCATGCCGTTCAACACCGGCGTGATTGCCTACGCGCTGATATTCGTAGGCTTGCTCGTGTGGACGGTCTACTCCTTCCACAAGCAAAGCAGCGCCAACCAGATGCGCTGGTCGTTCCTGCTCACCACATTCTTCTCGGGCATCCTGTTCATTGGCAGCAGCATGCTCATCCCGATTGTGCTCACAGCGGCACTTGCGTTCTATCTCTTCGGAGTATGCAAAAAAATACCGGTAAGAATACTCTACAACACAGCACTCTACATCGCTGTGATATTTGTGGGCTACTCTTCTTATGCCCTCATTCTTATCCGTTCCAACGCGCAGACACCGATGGACCAGAACTCCCCCGACAACGTGTTTGCCCTCGGCAGCTACCTTAACCGCGAGCAGTATGGCAAGACTCCGCTGCTCTATGGCCCAACCTACGCGTCGCCCGTAGAACGCGACGACACCGGCGCGGCGGTGATGACAAAAGCCAGCAAATACGTGAAGGAGGTAAAGGCATCGCCCGACGAGCCAGACCGCTACAAAGAAATCGACGACAACTACAACACCGAATATTCTTATCCGTCGTCGACAAAGATGCTGTTCCCACGCCTTTACGACAGCAGCGCCAAAGACAAATACCTACGCTGCATGGGCACTATCGACACGCATCCTGTGGAAACAGGCAGCAGCGTTGTCGACGTGCCTACATTCTCTGAGAATATACGCTACTTCTTCCAGTACCAGCTCAATTACATGTATTGGCGCTACTTCCTCTGGAATTTTGCCGGCCGTCAGAACGACCTGCAGGGTCAAGGCGAAATCAACCACGGCAACTGGATCAGCGGCATTCCGTTTATCGACAACGCCCGTCTCGGCGACCAGGATATGCTCCCCGACGACTTGAAAAACAACCCCGGACGCAACGTGTTCTACATGCTTCCGCTGCTGCTCGGACTCATCGGCTTGCTTTGGCAGGCATACTGCGGCAAGCGCGGCATCGAGCAATTCTGGGTGGTGTTCTTCCTGTTCTTCATGACGGGCATAGCCATCGTGCTGTATCTCAACCAGACACCTGAGCAGCCACGCGAACGCGACTACGCATACGCCGGCTCATTCTATGCCTTTGCCATCTGGATAGGCATGGGCGTGACTGGTCTTTACAAACTGCTGTCGTATGCCGTGCGCAAGGTTTCTTGCAAAAAAGAAGGCAAAAACGGCTTTGAGGAGACCGACGCTGAAAGAAAGTCCGTCCGGCTCTTGTCGTTGCGGCAGTGGCATTCGGCATATTCGTTCCGCTCCAGATGGTAAGCCAGACATGGGACGACCACGACCGCAGCGGACGCTATGCCTGCCGCGACTTCGGCATGAACTACCTGTCGAGCGTCGACAAGGACGGCATCATCTTCACCTCCGGCGACAACGACACCTTCCCGCTCTGGTATGCACAGGAAGTGGAAGGCTACCGCACCGACGTCAGAGTGGTCAACATGTCGTATCTCGCAACCGACTGGTATATGGCACAGATGCGTCGTCCTGCCTACGAATCGGCTCCTCTGCCAATGCAGGCAAACGCTCAGACATTCGCCTACGACCAGCATTTGTTCGGACTGCTCTACACATACGACGTCGACGGCAACCCGTCGTTCAACAATCCAAACCGCCAGGTTTCGGCGCTGACTTCAATAGCCAACTACTACAGCCTGCCGTCGGCCGAAGGTTCGGGCGACACAAGCTTCAACTACCCGAACATGTTTATCCCTGTTGACCGCGCCAAGATTGTTGCCAACGGTGTGGTTCCCGCCGACATGAGAAACAATGTGGACAGCAACATTCCCGTCAATCTGCTCAAGGATCAATACATTACGAGCAAAGACGGATACACTCTGTCGTCGGCGAAGGCTATGCAGCTCGACATAATCTCGTCGATGGTGGCTCAGGGATGGAAACGCCCGGCATATTTCGCAATCACGATTCCTGATGAGTACTACTCTTACTTCGAGAATCAAGACGGCGGCTACAAATTCACGACATCGGCAGGTATGGCATACGCTCTTACTCCTATCAACATGTTGGCATACAAGAGCGTAGGATCGGGCTACACCGACAAGGCATACCGCAACATCACCGAGCATTACCGCTGGGGCGGACTCGACAAAGCCACTCCCGGCAACGTGCCTTACTACGACGAGACGGCAGCGCGGATGGTCAACTCCACGCGTATTTCGATTGTCGAAGCCGCACAAAACCTCATAAAAGAGGCTGAGATGGCAGCAGACCTGAAGGAACACAACGACTCGTTGAAAGTCGACGTTCCGGCACGCGTGATGACCGACGGATTTATCGCCGACCGCTACAACAAGGCGCGCACACTGCTCCACCTGATGGAACAGAAGTTGCCGTGGTTTGCCGTGAATGCAAGTTTCTCAATAATTGAAGACACAGCAAGCGCATACTTCACCATCGCACATGCCACCGGCAACAGCGACGACATGAAGCGCGGATCGCAGCTGATGGAGCAACTGCTCACCAACTACGCCCAGTATATGCGCTACTACAACAGTCTGTCTGCCGACTTGAAAGGATGTCTGACCAACATCGACGACTATCTCTATCAAGATGCCGGCTATCTGAAATTGTTTGAGACATATATGCTCGCCAACCCATCTGCCGCCAAGAAACTGTTTGTGAAGCTCGACAAGCAGGGACTGAACCTGTGGTACGGTTTCGAGCGCGCCGCGCTGAGAGTGCTGCACAGCCGCTCGGCAAGCGCCGCCCAAAACATCGTGTACTCATTCCCGACCTATGCGAGAATGTTCCCGAAAGAGGCACAGGATTTCCTGATGAAACACGACAATTTCTACACAGTGATGACACAGCTGATGGAACAAAGCAACTCATAAAACACTGAATGACAGAAAGAAGCTATAACTACATAAACAATCTGACGGGGTGGGTGACCTTTGCCATAGCGGCGGTCACCTACCTCCTCACACTTGAACCGTCGGCAAGTTTCTGGGACTGTCCTGAATACATAGCGCAAAGCTATGCACTCGAGGTGGGACACGCTCCCGGCAATCCGTTTTTTGCGCTGACAGCACGCTTCTTCAGCAATTTCGCATCGTCGCCCGACAAGGTGGCTGTGTGCATCAACGCTATGTCGGCACTGCTCAGCGCCGCCACGGTCATGCTGCTGTTCTGGACCATAACCCACTTCGCACGGCGGCTGCTGTGCGGTGTGGGCAAACCCGTCAGGACACGACGCCAGATGGCACTCATCGTTGGCAGCGGCATCTGCGGCGCCCTCGCGTTCACATGGAGCGACACATTCTGGTTTTCAGCCGTGGAGGCGGAAGTTTATGCCTACTCTTCTTTCTGCACCGCCCTCACCCTGTGGCTCGTGCTGAAATGGGAAAACCGCATCAACCAGCCCGGCAGCGACCGTTGGCTTGTGGCTATAGCCTATGTTGTAGGTCTGTCGATAGGCGTGCATCTGCTCAACCTGCTCTGCGTTCCGGCAATAGCGCTTGTGGTGTACTACCGCAAAGTTGACCGCACACACTGGTGGACCACACTGCCCGTGCTCGTGCTATCGCTCGCCATCGTCATGTTTATCCTCTACGGCCTTGTTCCCGGCTCGCTCCATCTGGCTCAATATGCCGAACTTCTGTTTGTCAACCGTCTTGGAATGAGTTTCAACAGCGGATGGCTCATTTACATAGCCACATTCGCCGCCATTGCCGTCTGGGCAATCATCGAGCTTCATCAGCAGCGCAACACGCTGAGAATGAAGGTTTCATTCCTGCTGCTTGTGGCTGTGTCGGGCGTGCTTATGATTGCCGGAGAAAATCTCTACGTGCCAGCCACAATGCTTGTGGTCGCCGTGGTTTATTTCTTCTTCTATTGCCCCACCCTCCCGGTGCGCGTGATGAACAACATCGCGCTCTACATTGTCGCCATCATGATAGGATTCTCCTGCTACGCCATCGTGCCCATTCGCTCCAACGCCGACACGCCGATGAACGTGAACCGTCCGAACAACCCGTTCGACCTTGAATCCTACATCTCCCGCGACCAGTTTGGCTCGGCGCCACTGTTCTACGGCCCGGTCTACACTGCGTCTTCCGACCTTATGCAGCGCGACAAGAACGGCAGGGCAATAACAAAAATCAAGAAACACCGCTATAAGCAGAAGGTAAATCCAACCCTTCTGAACCAGACAGTTATATTGAGATTTCTCCGGTAAGGGAAACAAAGTACGCACCGGAAATCTATATGTTCCTTCCGCGCATCTACGCCCCGTCGTGCGCCGATGAATACAGCAGCTGGGTGGGCGGCATCACGCCTACCGAAATCGATGCCCACGTGCAGCACGGCGACTCGGTGAAGACCGTCAAAGTGCAGATGCCGTCGTATTGGGACAACATCAAATACTTTGCCATCTATCAGTTCAGCCAAATGTACTGGCGCTATATGATGTTCAACTTCGTCGGCCGCCAGAACGACATCAACGGCAACGGCGAGGTGACCCAGGGCAACTGGCTGTCGGGAGTGCCCATTGTCGACAATCTGCGACTCGGCGACCAGCGGTTGCTGCCGGCAGAATTCGGCACCGACAACGAGGGTCACAACCTTTACTACGGCATTCCTCTGCTGCTCGGACTGATAGGCTTGGCTTGGCAGGCGCGCGGCGGACACGAAGGCAAACGCCAGGCTTGGGTGATTTTCATGTTGTGGTTCATGACGGGAATAGCCATCGTGCTTTATCTCAACCAGACTCCTGGACAGTGCCGCGAACGCGACTACTCGTTTGTCGGCTCGTTCTATGCCTACGCCATCTGGATAGGACTCGGCGTGATAGGCTTGGCGCGGATGCTGTTTAAAATCTACCGCCGTCTTTTCGACAACGCACACCGCCGTTTTGAGCGTATAGCCACATATATAGGCCTCGCCGCAGGCATAATCGTGCCGCTGCAGATGGTGAGCCAGACATGGGACGACCACGACCGCAGCGGGCGTCTCCTTTGCCGCGACTACGGCCACGACCTGCTCGTCAGCTGCGACCGCGACGCCATCCTGTTCAACAGCGGCGACAACCTGTCGTTTCCGTTGTGGTACACACAAGATGTTGAAGGCTTCCGCACCGACGTGCGCACTCTCAACACCGACTACCTCAACTCGCATTGGTACATCGCTCAATCGTGCTATCCCTACTTCGACAGTAAGCGCATACCGCTGACCGGCAATGTGGATTTCTATGCCTACAACTACCACCGCGGCAACACCCTGCTCGCCGACACAACCGCCGTCGACGCCATTGACCAGCTAAAGGCATTCTACGACAAAAATTCTACGACATACGGCAAATCAGCCCGTTGCTCACCATCGATGTCGACACAACGGCACTGTTGCGCCAAGGCAAATTCCACCACGACTGCGCACCGCTTGCCTCCAGAAAGATAATTATGGACCTGCGTGTCAATCCGTTCAAACCCGCTCCAAACACGGCGGTCAACGCAACACGCATGGTGATGGTCGACATGGCTGCCACAAACGCCGCAAACGGATGGCAACGCAACATAGCGTTTGTGAAATGCATGAGCGCAAACAACTATGCGTTCATCTCACCGTATCTGGCGCAGACCGGCCTTACAATCGAGCTTACACCATTCCGACAGGACAGCTACACAAGTATCGGAACGGGCTACAGCGACCGCGCATACGACAATATGATGCACCACTTCCTGTGGGGCGGACTTGACAAAGCCTCTCCCGACAATAAGCCTTATCTCGACGAGGTGAACCGCGACATGCTCGCTTATATGCGTCTGGCAATGCTCGACCTCACCGACCGACTGATAAAGGAGGGCGACGTGGCTAAAGAAGCCGCCGCCAATCCATCGGCATTCCCTCTGCTGCCGCAACGCGTGCGCTCGGAGGCTTTTGCCGCCGACCGCTATGCCAAGGCTCGCGACATACTGATGCTGAAAGAGTCGAAACTGCCTGAATTTGTGGCTCTGAGCAACTATGAGTTCTACCGCCGCACCGCCGATGCCTATTACCATCTGTGGCGCGCTACGGGCAACGCTGCCGACCGCCGGAAAGCCGATGCCACCATCTCTGCGGCTATCGACCGCTTCTCGCAACACATGGTTTATTTCCAGACGCTCACCTTCTGGCAACCAATGTCGCCGGGCAACCGCCTGATATACAACGACGGCGGCTTCCTCAGCCTCCTCGCGTCGTATGCCAACGGCAATCCCGACGCCGCACGTCGCAAGATTGCCGACGTGGAGCGCCGCGGAGTGGACATCTGGGCGGCTTTGGAGCGCAACCTCAACATTGTGCGCGGAAAAGAGCCTCCATCGGTTGGTAAATCACGCGTTTGGGATTACACATACGAGGCGGCGCGCACTCTCAGCACCTACAATCCTAAGAAATACGCCTCTGTGCTGAAGAAAAACGAGTCGTTTGCCATCGCTGTTGAAAAAGCCAACGACTTCCACAACCGCAATCAGAGGCTCGCCAGTGAACAATTGCACCGTGCCGAGCATTAATAAAATAAAAACCTATGCTGATAGAGCAACCACCCATACCCTACCGCATGCTGTTTCCCGAAACGGTGTGGCGCATACCGATGAAGCACAAGGCTGTGTTTCTTACGTTTGACGACGGCCCTATACCCGAAGTGACTCCTTGGGTACTCGATTTGCTTGACCATTACGGCATAAAGGCCACATTCTTCTGCGTGGGCGACAACGTGAGAAAACATCCGGAGACATTCCGAATGGTGGTGGAACGCGGACACAGCGTGGGAAACCACACTATGCACCATCTGCAGGGCGCAAAGGTGACAACGGCACGCTATGTGGCCGACATAATGGAGGCGCACGCCCTCATCGACAGCCCTTTGTTTCGGCCGCCGCACGGACTGATACGCTGGAAACAGGCGGCTGCCATCAAAGACAACATGAGAATCATCATGTACGACCTCGTCACGCGCGACTACTCTAAAAAACTTACAGGCGAACAGGTGCTCGACAACGTGCGACGCTACGTGCGCAACGGGTCTATCATCGTGTTTCACGACTCTCTGAAATCCGAGAGCAACCTGCGCTATGCCTTGCCACGCGCCATCGAATGGCTTAAAGAAAATGGATACCAGTTTCTGCCCATCCCAATGTAAGGAAGCCATAAGGCGGAAAGCCCTCGAGGCCGGTTTCTCTGCCTGTGGCTTTGCCGAGGCTATGCCTGTCGACCCAGAAGCCGCCACGCGCTACGCCAACTGGATTGCCGCCGAAAAAAACGGCTCGATGGCATATATGGAAAACTATCCCGACCTGCGACTCGACCCGCGCACGCTGCTCGATGGAGCGCGCACCGTGATAAGCATGGCGATAAACTACTATCCCAAGCGTCTGCAACAGTCAGACGCGCCCCAATTCGCATATTACGCCTACGGCAGCGACTATCACGACGTTGTGCGCCATCGGCTGCAGACGGTGGCTGATTTCATACGCACGGAATTAGGCGGTGAATGCCGGTGCTGCGTCGACACCGCTCCCCTGCGCGAGCGATATTGGGCACAGCGCGCCGGAATAGGCTTCATCGGCCGCAACAACCATCTCATCATTCCCAGCCACGGATCGTTTTTCTTTCTCGGCGAAATACTGACCACTCTGCCTGTTGCCCCGACCACAGGCTCAACATCGGATGCGGCGACTGCCACCGTTGCGTCGATGCCTGCCCTATGGGCGCGCTGAGCCGCGATGGAGGCTGTCTGGACGCCCGTATATGCATTTCGTGCATGACAATCGAACATCGCGGCACATTGCCCGACATCGTGGCTCAGCGGCTCGGAAACCGCGTCTACGGATGTGATGAATGCCAGAAGGCGTGTCCGCACAACCGCTTCTCGTCACCTACAGAGATTGAGGAATTCAGCCCTTCTGATGAGTTTCTCGCCCTCAACGACGAAACAATGGCAGGAATGACGGAAGAAGACTTCCGCCGCCTGTTTCGCCGCTCTGCCGTAAAACGCGCCAAATACGCCGGGCTGATGCGCAATTTCGAAGCAATACGCAAATATAAAGTAAAGAATCAGTCAGTGCATGACTTGCTGCTGTCGACAGTCTCACCCTGATAGGGTTCTATGTGGATGTTAACAATCGACTGCTCGCCATATTTTGCCTTCAGCGCAGCCTCGGCACGTTTGGAGATGTCGTGTGCCTCAACGATTGTGAGCCGCGGATCAACCTTTATATGGAAATCCATAATGTAGACGTTGCCGTTCTTGCGTGTGCGCAGATGATGGTAGGCGCAGACACCGTCGACTCTGCCTATAACCCCGCCCATCTCGGCCGTCACATCGTCGGGCAAAGCAACCTCGAGAAGCTCGCGGATAGACGGCATGGCAAGACGGTATGCCACCAAAGCTATAAACACGCTGACTGTGGCTGCGGCAATTGGATCGAGCACACGCCAGCGCTCGCCAAGAAACATCGCACAACCGATGCCTACAAGCACGGCGATGCTCGAAAAAGCGTCGCTGCGATGATGCCAGGCATTGGCGACAAGCGCCATGGAGTTCATCTGCTCGCCAGCCACACGGGTGTAGTGAAACAGCCACTCTTCGCAACCACCGAGACAAATGCCATTACAAGCGCAACCATCTCCGGACGTGGCAACACCTTGCCGTTGAGCGCGTCGACAATCTGGCTGAACGATGTCCAGAACAATCCTACCGCAACGGCAAAAAGTGCGAAACTTATAAGCATCGTTGCAAAGGTTTCAAACTTGCCGTGTCCATAACGGAAGCGGGTGTTCTCGCCTTTTGCCGAGACTCCTATAAACACAATTACTATGATGTCGGTAACGAAATCCGATATTGAATGCACGCCGTCGGCAATCATTGCTCCCGAACGTCCTACGATGCCCGCGATTATCTTTGCCACCGACAGCACCACATTTACCCAAAATCCTACCCATGTAACCTTTTTGGCACGCGCGGCGCGCGCCATGGCATCCGTTTGGTTCATAATCTGTTTTTTTGACATTTACTTGAACCGCAAATTTACTGCTTTTCCTTTAATGGCTGTCTACTTTTCCATAAAAAAACCGCATACTCGTCACCGAGTACGCGGACCAAATGTTTTTTATGAGAAAATACAGACCGTGATGCCTTTTTATTATTCAGCGGCTGGCTGAGCGGGAATTTCCGGTGTCTGTGCCGTGGAGTCTGGCTCCTCCGGCTGTGCCACCTGGGTGGTGTCCGGTTCATTCACTGGCTGCTGTGATACTGACTGGTCGTTAATTGCGGCGAATGCCATTGATCCCGATACCATTACTGCTGCGATTGCAAATACCAATGTTTTCATAACTGTAAATTTTATATGTTGAACTTCTTTTTCTATACTACTTTTACTCTCTTTCTCCTTTTATTCAGCGGCTGGCTGAGCGGGAGTTTCCGGTGTCTGCGCCGTGGAGTCTGGCTCCTCCGGCTGTGCCACCTGGGTGGTGTCCGGTTCATTCACTGGCTGTTGTGATACTGACTGGTCGTTAATTGCGGCGAATGCCATTGATCCCGATACCATTACTGCTGCGATTGCAAATACCAATGTTTTCATAACTGTAAATTTTTATCTGTTAAACTTCTGTTGCCTTGTTGTCTTATAATACATCAATCGCTGTGCCAATATTCGCAGTTTCTACATAAAGATTTGTTTTTCAAGCATTTGTATTATCAACATATTTATCAACAACCTGTTGATATGTGGAAAAAGTGTGGAATTTATGCACACAAAGCGTTTCTCAATTACTCAAAATAGGCTTGAGAATGTCGGCAAGGCGCGCCGCCGTGACACGCGTCTCTGCGGCTGTTTCTATTTCTGTGGTATCAAACTTGATGGAGGCACGAGAATAGAATGGATCGCGCTGACGAAGATTGTCGGAAATAAACTGCATCAACTCATCATCGCTCTTGTCGGCTATAACCGGACGCTTAGCCTTCGACCGCGGACGCGACAAGCGCTGAAACAGTCTTTCCACAGGCACCTGAAGATAAACCGCCACCCCATGGCTGTTCATCAAATCCATATTGTCGCCGAAACATGGCGTGCCGCCGCCACAGGCTATCACGATGTCTTGAAACTCGCACACCTCGAGAAGCATCCTCCGCTCAAGCTCACGGAAACCCGCCTCACCGTGCTCCGCAAAAATCTGCTTCACAGTCTTGTGGTAACGGTTTTCAATATATGCGTCAAGATCGGTAAACTCGCATTCAAGCATTTCCGACAACACCCGTCCGAGAGTCGACTTGCCGGAACCCATATATCCTATTAGAAAAATCGGTTTCATAATGATGCGAAGTTATCACTATTTTCAAGAATGCACAAAAAAAGAGTCCCTAAAAAAGGAACTCTTTCATAGATTTTGAGCGGAAGACGAGGCTCAAACTCGCGACCCTCAGCTTGGAAGGCTGATGCTCTATCAACTGAGCTACTTCCGCAAGCTTTGTGGGCGAAGATGGATTCGAACCACCGAAGGTATAAACCAGCAGATTTACAGTCTGCCCCATTTGGCCACTCTGGTATTCGCCCTTGCGCTAAATGCGGTGCAAAGATACGCCAAAGTTTTTTTCCCTCCAAATTTACAGACCTAAAATTTTGCTTTTTTTTATCATCGACAATACTCTCAACATATTATCAACACATATTCTTATTGAAAAACAAATACTTAACAAGTTATCAACATATATGTCAATAACTATATAAACACGCTGTTGACAAGCCTGACTCTATTAGGAACGCTCTCTCTACTTTTTTTGTAATTTTCCTTCAATAAAATTTGTATTTATACGTATAAATACATAACTTGCAACCGATTACCTTAATCAAATCTTAATAAAAACACATTTTTATTAACTTTAAATTGTTAATTATGAAAAAAAGTTTATTTATATAATTGCCTTACTCTTTCTCTTAGTTGCTTGTAATGAAGAATTACAAATTGATACCAAACAACCAACTATTGACAATAAAACAAGAGCTTTTACATCCCAAACATTTTCTTTCGACTCTGTAACAAAACCAGAAATATGGAAAACATTCCAAACATTGGAAGAAATGCAGTCTGCATGCCAGATTCCCGATGACGTATTGCCCAATCTCAGCACGGAAGAGTTGGTGCAAATATGTATGAACTACCCTCTGTTTGGAAACTTCTCTGCATATAATGATGAATTAGTCGGCATCAAAAAAGTAATGGATGGATTCAATGGTTTTACTGAACTAAAAAAACGCACTGATGCAGCTGAAAAACTTCTTGACTTATATGAAAATGTCAATGTTGCAACATTAAATAGTGATAAAGAAAATATAGAAACATATCCAAATATAAAATTAGGATACCTTGAATTAATTTTAAGTTCTGGAGAATTTGAATCTCTCTATCAAGGCAATTTATTACAACGCTTGAATATTCTTCATGAGAAAAAATTCAATGAAAAGAGAATATCAAATAATAATTCCTTCTTTTCTTTAAGACATTCAGAATTATTACAAAATAAAATTCAAGAAAGTAATGCAAAAGTTTCTTTAAAGGTTCGTATTTTTACCAAATGTGGCAAACCCCTTATAGCATATAGCATAAGTGAAATGACATCCCAAGAAATTGCTGAATTAAATTCATTCACAATAAAAACATATCCAAATGCAACGTTCTTATCCAACTCTTCTGCTACATACAATTGTCATAGTTATGCTTGGAATGTGTCTGATGGTGGAAAAAAATATTGGATAAATGAAAGCTCCATAAGTAAATATTGGACTGATGACTATTACTCCGAAACGACAGAAGATAATGCTGTTAAAATTAATTACTATGATTCTGACCATTCTGCTGTGGTTTCGTCGGTTAAAGATATGTATGAATCTAAATGGGGTTCTTGTCCTTTAATGCGTCATGCACCTAATTATGGCCCATACGAAAATATGGAAAAAAGAAAATATTACAAACATTTTTACCGTTCTGATTTAATTAGTTGTGAAGGTACTAATAATGGTATTATAAAAACCAATATAGACTATACTTATTCTATAATAAAAGATATACCTACAGGCAACTATGTCAGATATCGTTGGAGCATTATTGACGGAAAAGAGGATGATGCTACAGGTAATGATAAAGCAACTTTGGACTATAACGAAAAAAATCCGTCTGCTATCATAAATATAAAGCAGCCAGGTTTATATACTATTAATTGTGAAATTTATTTATCAACTACGGGTGAAGTATTAGGCGATGCTATGTACCAACCACTTGTAGAAAACTAAAGACCATAATATTATGAAACGCTTAATTTTGACAGCTTTATCTTTTGCGATGGTCGTGGCGGCGAAAGCTGATATTATCCGAGGATATGTGGTCGACGCTGATACTGGAGAGGCATTGGCTGCCGCCAGTTTGTGAAAGGCTCCAGCGCGGAAACAACGGCTGATGTAAGAGGCTATTTTGAGATTAACGTTGTTGAAGGGACAGAGCTGACCGCAGCATACGTTGGCTACACGCCTTCTTCTTTCACCGCTGAAAGTGGCAATAAAGCGATAGAGGTAAGGTTGCAACGCAGCACGGAGCTGCGCGACGTCAATGTCTACGGTTCTCGCACAAACTTCGGCGTGCAGTCGTCGCAGATGTCGGCTCAGACTTTGTCAGCCACACAAATCAAGCAATTACCACGGAAACGTTAACGTTGGTATGCTTTTGTCAGCAATTCACGCCGAAGGTCCGATATGGAAAGGGCATACAAGTTTCAACATTGCCGCTCGAGCCTCCTACTTCAACTGGATTATGCAACCTCTACTTGATAAGGTTTACGATAATCCCAACGCTCTAAAGCCTTATTCAAAGATGAATTATTACGACTTGAATGCTAAGTTTGTCCATAAATTTTCCGATAGAGACAAACTTACGGCAGTTGTCTATTGGGGTAAGGACGTGAGCGATGCATCGCCATCCGATAGTTATAAAATTTACAAAGGTGATGATAATGACAAATCAGACTATCTTCTTATCAAGCATTCCACTATCAATCACTGGGACAACGTGATGGGTAGTGCGTACTGGACGCATCTTTTCAACAACTCTTTTTCTTTAAATGTCAACGCTAACATTAGTCATTATCTATATTATCTCAAACTATCTTCATTAGAAAGAACAGAGAAAGAGATTAAAGAAGATTCATATGCAAGTTTCAATTCTGAAATAAATGAAGCCTCCTTAAGTACAGATTTTCGCCTTAAAAGGGAGTCTAAACACGACATACGATGGGGTATTAAAGGTGCATAACAATGGATGCTTCCTCAAGTGGACACTTACAGTTACATTCTGCAAGGAGAAGCGCAATGATGAAAACTACAATGACGTTTTCACTTCCGATGATGAGACTTTATTCAAAGATACCGACATCTATGCCAAGCGTGGCAACTGGCCTCGCTACTTCAGCAACATCTTCTCTGACCAGCGTTTCAATGGCACGCAACATGAATTTACCATCAGCGTTGACCTTGTGGCTCCTCGCGAACAAACCAAACTTATTGTAGAACTGCAAAGCATCACCAAAGAACTTTATTTCTACCTGAAGTCACTGATGGTATATAGCATCACTCCACAAGATGAGTACACCGAAGCTATTCAAATTTATAGCAATGTCACTGATGGGTGGGGTATAGTTGGAGCTGTAAATACGGATAGACACGTTATCACATTTTGAAACAACTTTAAACAAGTTATAAACATAGCATCACGCTGAATGTCAGCGTGATGCTATGTTTATCCACACTATGTTAACAACTACTTGTCAACGCATTGTTGAAATAGTTGCCACATCACAATGCCGGCAGTGATCGACACGTTCAGCGAGTGCTTGGTGCCATATTGGGGCAACTCAATGCAGCAGTCAGCCGCGTCTACTACTTTCTGCTTCACACCTTTCACTTCATTACCCATCACCACGGCATATTTGGCTGACTTATCAACAACAAAGTCCAACAAGTTGACGCTACCGTTAACTTGCTCAATGGCACATACTTGATAGCCATTCTCCTGAAGGTTTTCAACAAGGTTTACAACATTATCAACATATTCCCATTCCACAGAGTCCTCCGCACCGAGCGCCGTTTTGTGAATATCCGGACTTGGAGGAGTGGCAGTGATT
This sequence comes from Bacteroidales bacterium, assembly GCA_022009815.1. GTDB lineage: Bacteria > Bacteroidota > Bacteroidia > Bacteroidales > Muribaculaceae > Limisoma. The sequence goes on along the minus strand of CP091725.1, from coordinate 1,038,679 downwards.
CCGCAAAGGTAGATTTTCTCTATCAGAAAGGCATCAGCCGTGCGGAATATAGAGCCTATATTGTTAAGGCTGCGCACGTCGTCGAGCACCACTACAATGTGGAGTTTCTCCACTTTATGATATTCCTCACACGACAGTCGAGCAAGTTCCTGCATTGATTTCTTTTTCATTGTTTGTTCAGAAGTTAATTATTTGAATGCAAAGGTAATGAATTTAACTTACAGGAGTTGTCCACAATATGTGAATAAATGGTTGATAACAGTTGAAAACCCAACAACAACAATTGAAACTTTTTTCTTGCAATCTAAGAATCAACAACGTATGTAAATAGTTTTCAACTTTCAAAAAAAGTTAGCATAAAATAATAATCGCTGATTAAACAGGTTTTCGACATAAATCAAGCCTTAAAATCGTAAGAATTTACTAACTTTGCGGATTATTGACAAGGTGTTGATAAAACTTATATGAAACTGAAATATAAGGATATTGCGTGTTGACAGCATATTGATAACGTAGACAATTATATCAATAACTTAAAAAACAAGAAAACAGCCAAAAAGTTACTACAGTTATCAACGCGCTAATAGTAACAACATAAAATTCCTTTTTTAAAAAAATAAAAAGAAAATATATAAAATAATGACTGTGGATAAAGGTTACGTTGACGCTCCTGTAGAGGAGGGTTTGAATCTGGTGGAAGAGATTGGCAAACTGAAGAAAGAGAAGAATGCAGTCATCCTGGCGCACTACTATCAGCGCGACGAGGTGCAGGCTATAGCCGATTTCATCGGCGACAGTCTGGCGTTGGCACAGAAGGCTGCGCAGACGGATGCCGACGTGATTGTCAGCTGCGGAGTGAACTTCATGGGCGAGACGGCGAAAATTCTGTCGCCGCGGAAGAAGGTGCTTGTGCCCGATCTCAATGCCGGATGTTCACTTGCCGACAGTTGCAAGGCCGCCGACTTGCAGCGGTTCATTGACGAGAATCCCGACCACATCGTTATAAGTTATGCCAACACGACGGCAGAGGTGAAGGCGCTGACCGACGTGGTTGTCACATCATCCAACGCGTGCCAGATAGTGGAGAGTTTCCCGAAAGATCAGAAAATGATTTTCGGACCAGACCGCAACCTCGGCAATTATATCAACAGTCTTACAGGACGTCAGATGAAACTGTGGGACGGAGCGTGCATGGTGCATGAGAAATTCTCGCTTGAGAAACTCATAGGATTGAAGAAGCAATATCCTGAAGCGAAAGTGCTGGCGCATCCTGAATGCAAGAAGAGTCTGCTTGTTCTTGCCGACAAGGTGGGCTCGACAAAAGGCTTGCTCGACTATGCTGTAAAGTCAGACGCCCGTCAGTTTATTGTAGTGACGGAGTCGGGCATACTTTACGAGATGAAGAAGGCTTGTCCGGACAAGGAATTCATTCCTGCGCCTCCCGACGACAGCACATGTGCGTGCAACGAGTGCTTCTATATGCGTCTAAACACACTTGAGAAAATCTACAACTGCCTTAAATACGAGGCTCCGGAAATAAAAATAAGCGAGGATCTTTGCGAGCGCGCAGTGCGTCCGATAAACAAGATGCTCGACATTTCTAAACAACTTGGTTTGATAAAATAAGAAAAGAAATATGGAATATAATCACAAAGAAATAGAGAAACGCTGGCAACAGTATTGGAAAGACAACAACGTTTATAAAACCGACATCGATGCAAAGCGTCCGAAATTCTACGTGCTCGACATGTTTCCTTATCCTTCGGGTGCGGGACTTCACGTAGGCCATCCGCTCGGTTACATTGCGTCTGACATATTCTCACGCTACAAGCGTCTGCAGGGATTCAATGTGCTTCATCCGATGGGCTACGACGCATATGGTTTGCCTGCCGAGCAATATGCCATTCAGACTGGTCAGCATCCTGAGGTGACAACCGTAAACAACATCAACCGTTACCGCGAGCAGCTGAACAAGATTGGTTTCTGCTACGATTGGAGCCGCGAGCTCAAGACGTGCGATCCGCAATATTACAAATGGACACAGTGGGCATTTGTAAAAATGTTCAAGAGTTACTATGACTTGAAGACAAACAAGTCTGAGTGCATCGACAAACTTATAGATGCGTTCAAGCAGAACGGCACGGAAGGCGTGGAGGCTGCATGCGGCGAGGAAATGCACTTCACGGCTGCCGAATGGAACGCAATGAGCGAAAAGGAGCAGAGCGACGTGCTGATGAACTACCGTATTGCTTATCGTGGCAAGACAATGGTCAACTGGTGTGCGAAACTCGGCACTGTGCTTGCCAACGACGAGGTGAGCGAGGGTGTGTCGATACGTGGTGGATATCCGGTGGAGCAGAAGGTGATGAACCAATGGTGTCTGCGTGTGTCGGCCTATGCACAACGTCTTCTCGACGGTCTTGACACCATCGACTGGACCGACTCTCTTAAAGAAACACAGCGCAACTGGATTGGACGTTCGGAGGGTGCTGAAATGAATTTCAAGGTGGTAGGACAAGATCTCAATCTTGAAATTTTCACAACCCGTGCAGATACAATCTTTGGTGTGACATTCATGGTGCTCGCACCGGAAAGTGAATATGTTGAAAAACTCGTTACTGCCGAACAGCGTGAAGCAGTAGATAAATATTTGGCTGAAATAAAGCATAAGACAGAGCGTGAGCGTCTGATTGACAAGCAGGTCAGCGGTGTGTTCTCAGGATCGTATGCCGTGAATCCGCTTACAGGAAAGGAAATACCTGTGTGGATAAGCGACTATGTGCTTGCTGGCTACGGCACGGGCGCAATCATGGCAGTGCCAGCCCACGACAGCCGCGACTATGCTTTCGCTCGTCATTTCAATCTGCCCGTAGTGCCTCTTATTGAGGGATGCGACGTGTCTGAACAAAGTTTTGACGCAAAAGAGGGCAAAATGATAAATTCTGAGGGTGCGGAGTTGAATCTCAACGGAATGGAAGTGAAAGAAGCCATTGCCGCGACAAAGAAGTTTATCAAAGAAAAAGGCATAGGCAAGGTAAAAGTGAACTATCGTCTGCGCGATGCTATCTTCAGTCGTCAGCGCTATTGGGGCGAGCCGTTCCCTGTATACTACAAAGACGGCATTCCTCATGTGCTCGATGAGGACCAGTTGCCTCTTGAACTGCCCGAAGTTGACAAATTCCTGCCTACGGAGACTGGCGAGCCTCCATTGGGACGTGCCAAAAACTGGCACACAGCCGAAGGCTATCCTTACGAACTTGCACAATGCCTGGTTTCGCTGGCTCGTCGGCATATTATCTGCGCTATATGGATCCGCGCAACAACAATGCTCTTGTGTCTAAAGAGGCAGACGAGTATTGGCGCAACGTTGACCTTTACATCGGCGGTACGGAGCATGCCACAGGTCACTTGATTTATAGCCGTTTCTGGAACAAATTCTTGTTTGACAACGGTGTTGTATGCGAGGAAGAACCGTTCAAGAAGCTCATAAATCAGGGTATGATTCAGGGACGCTCCAACTTTGTTTACCGCATAAAGGATACCAACACATTCGTTTCATACGGATTGAAGAAGGATTACGACACAACACCTATCCACGTTGATGTCAACATCGTTAGCAACGACGTGCTCGATATTGAGAAATTCAAGGCGTGGCGTCCGGAGTTTGCCGACGCACAGTTTGTGCTTGAGGATGGCAAATATGTTTGTGGATATGCCGTTGAGAAGATGTCAAAGTCAATGTTCAATGTTGTGAATCCAGACGATATTGTAGAAACTTATGGTGCCGACACATTGCGTCTTTACGAAATGTTCCTCGGTCCGTTGGAGCAGAGCAAGCCGTGGGACACCAACGGTATCGACGGTGTGAACCGCTTCTTGAAGAAATTGTGGAACTTGTTCTACAAAGGCGACACTTTGCTCGTCGACGATGAAAAAGCTTCGGCAGAGGCGCTCAAATCGCTTCATAAACTGATAAAGAAAGTGACATGGGACATTGAGCATTTCTCTTACAACACATCGGTCAGCGCGTTTATGATTTGCGTAAACGAGCTTGCTGCGGCTAAGTGTCATTCGCGCGAGGTGCTTGGTGAACTTGTGGTGCTTCTCGCACCGTTCGCTCCTCACATTGCAGAGGAATTGTGGCATGCTGTAGGCAACGACACTACGGTGTGCGACGCAGCCTGGCCAAAATTCAACGAGGCATATCTTGTTGAGGCAAACGTGAACTATGCAGTGTCGTTCAACGGAAAGGCACGTTTCAACATTCAAGTGGCAAACGGCACCGACAAGGCTGAAGTTGAGCGTCTGGCTCTTGAAAATGAGAATGCCGCACGCTGGCTTGAAGGCAAAACTGTGGTGAAAGTGATAGTTGTGCCAAACAAGATTGTCAACATCGTTGTGAAATAAAGCGTGTAAAACAACGTTTTAATAAATAGAACAGCTGAATTATTAGAAAGATATGAAGAATATTGTATTCGCTACAAATAATAAAAACAAGCTTCAGGAAATCAGGGCTATTGCAGGAGGAGAGTACAATATTCTCAGTCTTTCTGAAATAGGTTGTCACGACGATATTCCGGAAACGGCGGCTACAATCGAAGGCAACGCCATGCTTAAAGCGCGTTGGGTGAAGGACAAATACGGATACGACTGCTTTGCCGACGACACCGGTTTGGAGGTGACGGCGCTTGACGGACGTCCGGGTGTCTACTCCGCACGTTATGCAGGCGAGGACTGCAATTCGGAGCGCAACATAGACAAGCTGCTCGGTGAATTGGCTGGAAAGACCGACCGCACAGCGCGTTTCCGCACGGTGATAGCACTTATTGAAGGCAGTGAAAGCATTGAATTTGAGGGAAAAATAGAGGGAACAATTGCCACAGAGCGTCATGGAGAAGGTGGATTCGGATACGACAAAGTGTTTCTGCCGGAAGGCAGCGACCGCACTTTCGCAGAAATGGAGTCGGCAGAAAAAAATGCCATCAGCCATCGCGCAAGGGCTACAAAAAAACTTATAGACTATTTAAAAAAGACACTATGATAAAGAGAATATGTTTGGCAGTTGCATTACTGATTGTGATGGCTGTTGTGCCGGCGAAGTCCCAGCAAGTGGGCAGTTGGAGCATTTATCCCGTATTTTCGGGCAACAACAACAATTCGCTTGTCGACACCGACAACAAGGTGTTCTATCTCGCCGACGGTTGGTTGTATTCCTACGACAAAGATAACGATGAATCGGTGTTTTATACGAAAATGAACGGAATGTCTGACACTGACATTTCGGGCATATACTATAACTACGACAAGAAATTTTTGCTTGTGGCATACAGCAACTCAAACATCGACATTGTGCGCGAAACGGACGTGTTGACAATGTGCCTGACCTCAAAAGCGTTATTCTCACAGTGTCGAAAGCAATCAACAGCGTGGATTTCAGCGGCGATTATGCATACATTGCCACTGATTTCGGATATATGGTCGTAGACTGCAACAAATGTGTGGTAAAAGAGTCGTTCAACTATGGAAAGGCTTTCAAATCGATTGTAGTGACCGATAAAAACATATTTGCCACGTTCGACAAAAAAAATCTATGTGTCGTCGGTTGGTGAGAGTCATTATGAACTGAGCAGTTTCAAGGAAACCAACATCAAGCAGGAAATGCAGTTGCTGAAAGTAGACAACAACAGTATGTTGACCACGACTGGTTGGTTTTATTATATAAAAATAGGAGAGGATCCTACCAACCTTGCAATGTCGGTTATAGAGAAGTCGGCGCCGTCGAACGTGTCGATGTCGGGCAGCAATATGGTGGCTTCGTATATGGAAAAATATATAGTTGTAAGCCCGGATGGAACGTCGCAGACAGTGGCGATGCCTTCGGAAATCGACGGTAGCCATCTGTCAACAATCGATGGCAAAGGATTGTGGAATCTCGACAGCAACGGATTGAAGGAGTTTTCAATCTCCGACGGCTCTGTCACCATTCTTCACGACACTTATCGTCCAAACACCTCTACCGTCAGCGAGCCTTACTACCTCACTTATCAAAACGGCACGCTGTATTCTATGAATTCGGGTACAAACTACAAGGATGCTACCAATAGAATGAAAATAGCATTTTGTGAAATGAAAAATGGTGAATGGAAAGATGTGTCGCCTGTAAATCCTACATTCAACAATAATGTAAGCATATCAAAAAATGCATTGATGGGTCCATACAGTCCTCAGATAGATCCAAACAATAAGAATAGAATTTGGTTTGGTTCTTATTTTGAGGGGTTGTATTGCGTTGAAGATGGCAAACAGATTCAAAAGGTTGATCAAACAAACTCTCCTTTATTTCTTAATTATGTTTGTTGCGTAAGCGACTTGAAATTTGACAAAGAGGGAAATCTGTGGTTTTCTTTTTATAATTTCAATAAGACAACATACGCACCTTTGTATATTTTACCAAAGGACAAACTTTATAAAGAAAATCTGACTGCCGACGATTTTATATCTATTGATTTAGGCAATTTTGCTACAACGTATGGCAGCCAGTTATGCATTTCTAAAGATGGCAGATACGTGTTGTTGGCATCAAATATGTGGAAATCAAAATTGGCTATAATTGATACCAATGGTACATTGACTGATATTTCAGATGATAGGGTTGCAATTGTAACAACTTATAATGATCAGGACGGAAAAAATTTTGATATAGGTTATATACATTCCATCAAGGAAGAAAACAACAAATTCTGGCTCGGCACCAACACAGGAGTCGGCTTGATAAACAATATTAAAGCGGCTTTTTCTGGAAATGTGGTTGTGAATAGAGTTAAAGTGCCTCGTAACGATGGTACAAATCTTGCCGACTACTTGCTTGATGGCGTATCGGTTAATGACATAGCCATTGATGGAGCAAATAGAAAATGGTTTGGATCCTCTACATCGGGATTATATTTGACCAGTAGCGACGGCAGTGAGATATTGGAGCATTTTTCTACTGAAAACAGTCCGTTGACAAGTGTTGAGATAACATCTGTTGCATGTAGCACAGATGATAATCGCGTGTTTATAGGAACAAAGAAAGGTACACTTGTCTATGAAAGTGACGCTGCGCCGGCTCAAAATGACTACAGTGATGTCTATGCTTATCCTAATCCAGTGCGTCCTGACTATAGCGGACATATCACAGTGGCAGGACTTATGGACAATTCTCTCGTGAAGATTACAGACTCTATGGGCAACCTTGTTTATTCAGGACGCTCCACAGGAGGTATGTTTGTATGGGATGGACTTAACAGCGAAGGTTCACGCGTGAACACGGGTGTATACTATGTATTTGCATCGCAGAATGAAAACGATAAATCAAGTGGTTGTGTCACTAAAATTTTAGTGGTAAAATAATATATGATTAGTTTATACGAGAGTAAAGGAAGAAAAGAGTGGGTTGATTTAGGAAAAGGAATAAGCATTCTTTTAGTGGTGCTGTTTCATTGCGAAGAATATCTTCCTATTGTTGACACTGGCACAAAAGAGATATTTTCTTTTTTCAGAATGCCTTTTTTCTTCTTTTTGTCTGGATATGTCTTTACTTCTGATTATAGAGAATTTTCTTTTGGAAAAAAATTGAAACAAATATTCCGAGGCATTGTTTGGACATACTTAATCATATCAACCATAATAGTTGTTCCCAAATATTTGTCAAACAGTGAGCCTGTTATATATGGCTTTAAGTCGATACTTTTAGGTTGGGCAACATGGTTTGTTGTATCTCTCGGTGTGGCTCAATTGATATTTGCCTCAGTTCTTAACGCCACAAAGAATCTAAAATATATCGGACTATTTTTATTTTTAAGTGTAGGTATTGGCATTTTTATAAAAAGCATTACTTCAGAAACATTGCCTTATCAGCTGGATAAAGTTTTTTTTGTTGTGTTTTTCTTCGGAATGGGATTCTTTTACAGAATTTATGAAGATAAGTTCAAAAATTTTATCAGTTGGAGGAATTTGATAGTGTCGGTCTTTTTGTACGGATCGCTTATGATGGTTGAATCGTTGTTTTTTAAACATTCAACAACAAATGTGTTTTGGGGACAGGAATTAAATAATTTTCCAATGTTTATGATATATACAATTTGCGGCATAATAATGATGTTGTTGTTAGTCAATAAGTTGTATGTCAAACACTTGAATTTGATTTGCTATATAGGGGCAAACAGTTTGCTATTCTATTATCTGAATGGTGGTGTAATTAAATTTTGGAGATTTTTCTATGAAAAATTAGTATCATATTTTCCTATAAACAATATTATAGGCTTTGTGTCTGTTTTCATATTTGTGGCTGCAACACTGTTCTTGATAGTGTATTTAGTGAAAAAACATTGTCCTATTTTAGTTGGAGATAAAAAAGCATTCAATCATTATTTTCCAAAGTTCAATTGGTAGTAGTATATTTGCATAACAAATAAGAAATATATGGAATCAAACAAAAAGGGTAAAAGTATAAAGGAGCGGATATTATCGGCAAAAAGGTCACAGAAGATACGTTTTGCTATTGTCTCAGTGCTGTTTTTCGCATTTTTGACATGGCTTGGCAACTGGTGGTTTCTGCTGGTTTATCCCGTTTTGGTCGACATCTATCTGACGCGCTACGTGCGTTGGGACTGGTGGCGCACGTCGAAATCGTCGGTAGTGCGTACAGTGATGAGCTGGATAGACGCTATTGTCTATGCCCTTGTACTTGTATATATAATTTTCACATTCATTGGTCAGAACTATAAGATTCCGTCTTCTTCATTGGAGAAAACGCTTCTTGTGGGCGACTATCTGTGGGTCAACAAGATGTGCTACGGGCCGCGTGTGCCTATCACTCCAATCCACTTTCCTCTTTGTCAGAACACGTTTCCTATAATCAACACAAAGAGCTATCTCGACCATCCGGAAAACGAATACCGTCGTCTGAAAGGATTCCGTAAGGTTGAACGCAACGACATCGTTGTGTTCAACTTCCCGGCTGGCGACACTATTGCCTACAATGTGCAGAATCCGGATTACTATACAAGTTGCTACATTGAAGGTTTCAAGCAGCAGAATCCAACATCGCTGCATGAATATTACAGCTACGAGTTCGGCAAGCGTTGCATTGAGCTGGGACGCCGTGTGGTAAACCAGCATCCGGAATATTTCGGAAAGGTGATGTATCGTCCGGTGGACCGCCGCGAGAACTATGTGAAGCGTTGCATAGGTTTGCCTGGCGACTATCTGAAGATTGTCGACCAAACGGTGTATATCAACGGCAAGCCGCTTGATGAACCGGAAAATTTGCAGTTCAACTATGACATCTATACCAACGGACAGTCGATCAGCGATGAGGATTGGGAAAAGGCAGGCATCAGTCTTGCCGACCGCAATGCTCCAGTTGCCAATGCCGATGGTGAGATGATCTACGACAAGAAGATGAACCGCGACGGATCTTTCTATTCCGGAGGTGTGCCTCTGACAAAAAAGGCGGTGGCTTATTTCAAATCGTTGCCTTATGTCACGGCTGTGGAGCGCTCGGAAGTGATAGAGCCGTGTCCGCCTTATCCTATTACGCGCTATTACGGATGGACGCGTGCCAACTATGCCACAAATATAGCTCAGGGCGGAATGTGGATACCTAAAAAGGGTGTGACGCTGAAGCTTAACATGTTCAATCTGCCTGTTTATGAGCGATGCATCCGCAACTATGAGCGAAACGACTTGCAGGTGCGCGACGGCAAAATATTCATCAACGGCAAACAGACCGACTCTTATACGTTCAAGATGGATTACTATTGGATGATGGGCGACAACCGCGACAATTCGCTCGACTCGCGCTATTGGGGTTTTGTGCCTGAAGACCACATAGTAGGCACGCCGATGTTTGTCATCATATCATTCGATGAGGATAAACCGTTATTCTCTGGAATCCGTTGGAACAGAATCTTCAAGGATGCAAATCCCGACAAGTAGAATAAGATGGACACATTGAAAGCAGTGTTCAGCTCCAGATATGCGGGCAGCGTAGACTATTACGCTGCCATGCTTCGTTATGGCAAGGTGGCGATAGATTTGTCGGAGCCTTTCGACAAGCACCACAAGCATCTTAACCGTATGGACATTGTTGGCACAAACGGATGCCAGCAGCTGTCGGCGTCGCTGCAAAAGCCAAACAGGCGGATGGCGGTGGGAGAGGTGGCGCTTTCCAGTCACGGCAATTGGCGACATACGCATTGGGGTGCGTTGTTCTCGGCTTACGGACGCACTCCGTTCTTCGACTATTTTGCAGATGATTTGAAGCAAATCTATACAGACGAGTCGATACAAACAATAGCATCGCTTAATTTGACGTTGCACGCCGCTGTAATCGATTTTCTCGACTTGGATATAGAAACAGCCGTTATTGACAATAAAAACGATTTGGCGGTCTCTGACGCCCTCAATCTACGCGACGGTGTGCTGACGGAGCAAACACTCGAGCCATACTATCAGATATGGTCGTCAAAATTTGGATTTCAGCCCAATCAGAGCATTCTCGATTTGCTTTTCAACGTAGGCCGCGAGGCTGTCTTTGTGCTGAGAAAAGGTTAGAAACAAAATATGCGGCCATTATGAAGATAAAAGGTAAGAACGGCAACTTAAAACGAGTTTCTCCGTGAATTACCAATGTCAGCAGCAAGGAACCTACTATGACGATAAACAACGGTAGAAATGCTTGTTTCCAATTTCTTCTTATACATGTCATAAATAAAGACAGAACAAAGCACAGAATCAATGAATAGTAGATTAAAGCATTGGCAAGTGCTAACCATTGTGTTGGTGACAACGTCTTATATTCTTTGAAAATGTGTTTTATTGGCAATGTCATAACGTTGTTTTCCGGCTTTGATTTGTCGTGAAGAAAAGCAGATATATTGTCATGGTCGGACGAATATATATACCATAAGCGGTAAGGTATCTTTTTTATCCATTCTATTTTATGGTTCATTATCCACGGAAGGCATCTTGATTTCCAAATATCGGCACATTCAAAGCATGTCTTTGAACGCATGTCTTCTATATATCTTGGCTTGCCTTTCTCATAAGGGTCTTGCCCATAGTGCGGTGCTATGCTTGCGCCATCATATGCGTCATCACAAATATTGAACCAAAGGGTATCGCCTTGATAAATGAAATAACCGGTTCGTATATATGTTGAAGATCCTGCTATGATGATGAATGTCAAATAACCGGCAATAAAAGGAACAATTTTTTTCAGTAAATTATTTCGGTCAAATATTAGATGGTAAATAATGATTGCCAAGATAAAGATTAAAGCTATGCCTCTGAACCAATTGGCGAGACAAAGAGTAAAACCGGCTATGAAAAACAAATATCGACGATTGCTTTTAAGAAGCAGATATAGAGAAAGTAAAGCAAAACAAGTCATAGGAATTTCGCTAAGAATAAATGTGCTTTGCCCCCAATTGCCTGGGTATAAAACAAACAGTAATGTAGCGGTTAGTCCTACTTTTCGGTTGAATAAAATTTCAGCGATTTTACCTGTCAGAAATGCAGTTATTGCTTTCATAAGGCACATTAAAGGCAGAATGGGAATTACACTCCCAAACAGATAAATGGAGGTTTCAACAAGGTTGATAATACCTATATTCCAAATAAATGGTTGTCCAACAATTGTAGAGGTGCAAGGATATGGTTGATTGTTGTGAAGGCAAATTTTTGCGTATTCGATATAGCCTTCTGTGTCGTTGTTTGGTGTATATCCGAAAATACACACCACTGCAATCAAAAAAACAAAGTAAATGATACTGATAATTCTTATATCAGTGATAAAACTCTTTATTGATATGTCGTTGGACGCTTTGATCATAATGAAATGATAAATGACAGAAACCAATGTCTGCCCAGTTGTCGCAGCACAGATTCCTATAAAATTTGTACAAATATAACTACTTATATTCAAAAATGCATATACAAACCTATGATTGTGACTTCTACTGATTCTCTTTGTTGATCAGATTCACCACTACTTTCATCATCACGTCTTTCTCTTCTGTGCGGCTCTCGGCTATGCACTAAAGGTCTGATATATCTGTCGGATGTTGCTCTTTAACAACCCGCTATACTCGTCTGTGGTCACCTTGTCCTGCAAGACAATGGAGCGCGACATGAGGCGCACAACATCCTTAAGCTCGTTGTAGCGGTCAAGTTTTATCTGTTGGTTGACAACGTAGCCCTTGATGAGGTATTGTTTGAGGACGGAGGTTGCCCATTGGCGGAATTGTACGCCTTGCCTACTCTTTACTCTATATCCTACAGAAATGATTACATCAAGATTATAGAACGGAACAGGTTTGTCGGAATTAGCAACACGCAAAAAATGCGTGTTGCTTTCCTTTGCCAATTCTCCATCTGCAAAAACATTGTTTATATGTTTGCGTATTGTCTTTGCATCGCGGTCAAAAAGCATAGCCATTTGATTTGCACTCAGCCACACTGTCTCATTTTCCAGCTTTACATTAAGCTGTACGCTTCCGTCTTGCGAGTGGTATATTTCGATTGAATTGTTCATTTTTGTTTTCTTTTTGTAGGGTTAAAAAACCAATCGCAAAAAGCTTTTGTCAGAACATCCTGCGTTCTGCCCAATTGCCGCGGTCGAGGTTGCGGTAGCCGATAGCCTCCTGGATGTGGTAAGTGAGCACGCGGTCGCTGCCTTCAAGGTCGGCGATGGTGCGCGCCACGCGGAGGATGCGGTCGTAGGCGCGTGCCGACATGTTGAACCGCGTCATGGCGTCTTTCAGCTTTTCAAGTCCGGCTGCGTCGGGCTGCGCATACTGGTGCATCAGTGCGGTGGTCATCTGGGCGTTGCAGTGCACGCCTTTGATGCCTTCGTAGCGGCGTGTCTGTATTTCGCGCGCCCGGATCACGCGTTCGCGTATGGCTGCGCTGCTCTCGGCTGGGGCGGTCGACGAGATGTCGTCAAATTCCACTGGCGCCACCTCCACCTGCAGGTCGATGCGGTCGAGGAGCGGGCCGGAGATGCGGTTGAGATAGTGCTGCACGGCGCCGGGTGCGCAGATGCATTGTTTTGTGGGATGGTTGTAGTATCCGCACGGACAGGGGTTCATCGATGCAACGAGCATGAACCCTGCGGGATAGTCCACGGTGTACTTTGCGCGCGAGATGGTGATATGGCGGTCTTCGAGCGGCTGGCGCATCACTTCGAGCACCTGACGGCTGAATTCCGGAAACTCGTCGAGAAAGAGGATTCCGTTATGGGCAAGGCTGATTTCGCCGGGTGTTGGATAGGAGCCTCCGCCAACGAGAGCCACCGGAGAGATGGTGTGGTGGGGTGAGCGGAAAGGACGTTGAGTCATTAGCATCGACCCTTGTTTCAGTTTGCCTGCAACGGAGTGTATTTTGGTGGTTTCGAGAGCTTCCTGCAACGTCAGCGGCGGAAGGATTGACGGCAGGCGTTTTGCCATCATCGACTTTCCCGAGCCGGGCGACCCGATGAGCAGTATGTTGTGGCCGCCCGCGCACGCCACTTCGAAGGCGCGTTTCACGATTTCCTGACCCTTGACTTCCGAGAAGTCGAAGTCGAAATGGTCCACTTGGCGGCGAAACATCTCGCGCGTGTCGACCACGGTGGGCTGAAGGTCGTAGGTGTTGTTGAAGAAGCCGATTACCTCAAGGATGTTGTCGGCGCCATAGACGTTGAGGTTGTTGACCACGGCGGCCTCCATCACGTTGGCCTTTGGCACGATGATGCCGTCGAGTCCGTGTTCGCGGGCCTTTATTGCCATCGGGAGCACGCCTTTGATGGGTTGCAGCGAGCCGTCAAGGCTCAGTTCGCCCATTAGCATGAAGCGCTCCAGGCGGTCGGCTGTCACCTTTTCATCGGCGGCAAGCACCGCGATGGCAAGCGGAAGGTCGTAGGCCGACCCTTCTTTTTTCACGTCGGCGGGCGACATATTGACCACCACCTTGCGGCGCGGAAACTCGATGCCGCACATCTTCACGGCTGAGAGGATGCGTTGGTAGCTCTCCTTTACGGCGGTGTCGGGGAGTCCGACAATGCAGAATCCGAATCCTTGTTCCACCGACACTTCTATCTTTATCATCAGGGCGTCGATGCCTTGCACGGCGGCTCCGTTGGTCTTGGTAAACATCTTTGTTATTTGATTTTTTTCTTGTTCAGGACGGCGCGCATATTCTCAAACTGTGTGCCGCGGTAGATTTGTGTGCCGGTAGAATCGGCTACGATGAAATATGGCGAACCCTTGACGTTGAGGTCTACGATGGTCTTGTCGACAACGCCGCCGATGGCTTTGTAGTGACCCCATTTCACGGAATCTCCATCAATGGTGCGTCGCCAGTCAAGTGTGTCGGAGTCAAGACAGATGTCGACCATTTGCAGGCGGCTGCCACGACACAGTGACTTCAGCGAGTTGACCGTTGTCTGGCGGTCGCTGTCTTCGTTGCGCCAGAAAAACAGGATGGTCGCTGGATGGTCGTAAGTGCGCACAATCACCAGCGAATCCTGGTCGTTGCGCAGTTTCAGCGAGGCCACTTTTTTCGATGTCAGGTCGCCGCTGTTTAAAAATTGCGAATACAGCGACAGCAGCTGCTCTGGTTTGGCTGCCTTGTCGATTTTCTTCAGCAACGCCTGTGCGTTGGGGCTGGAAATGTCGGAATAGTCGCAAGTGAGCAGCAGCGTGCTTACCACATTTCGGATTCTTGCCTATATAGTCGGCTATCGCCTTGTCTGTGCGGTCGTTGCGCATCGCCTTGAAGTCGGCGGCATGTGCCCGGATAAAGTCGTTCCACTGCTCATTGATCTCCGAGCCCGTCACCTTCAGGTTGTAGCGGTCGGCTATTGAGCCTTCAATCTTTATGTGGTCGCTGCCTTCCACAGCAAGGTGGGCAATCAGTTGCATCTGCGCGCTGTAGAGATAGACCACCGACAGGTCGGATGCCTTGCCGTCCACTTTAAACTCGCCGTTGACTGCCGGCACCCATTGCGACACGATTGAGTCGCCTGCCTGGTATACGATGCGCAGATTCTGTGTGCCAGCATCGGTCAGTTTGCCCTCGATACTGAACGCGCTGTTGCCGCATGCCGTGCATACGGCTGCCGCTATGACGGCAAACAGCAGATATATCGTTTTTCTCATTGTAAAAATCATTTTCCTATAAGTTTTTTCAGTCGGCGGTGGAGAGCCTTTCTTTCTTGTATTGTTGCAGCATCCCGACGGCAACGGTGCGCATATTTTCCTCGTCGAGTCCAGCCACGCGGGCATAAGCCTCGGCGAAGCGCACTGTCTCGTGCTCGCTTTGGATGTTGATGCTGCGGAAGTTGCGGTAGAGCCGTGCGGTGTCGTGTACGCCAAACAGCATCCGGTTTATGTCGACAAGCACAAACTCGAATCCGCCGTCTTTGTCGCGGCGATAGAGGATGTTGCCCTGTGAGAAGTCCTTGTGGTAAACGCCTTTTTGGTGGAGTGTCAGTGTGAAGCGGGCAAGCGATTCGAGCATCGCGCCCGAGTCGCTCATTTTGTGTTCCCATCCGCCGACAACGTCTCCTTCCCAGTAGCGGCACACGTAGTAGCTGCGGCGCAGCAGACCGCCGGCGCGCTCCTCGATGTAGGCTATGGGCTCCGGAGTGCCGATGCCGAGCTTGCCGAGCGCCATCGCGTTGTCATACGACCGGCGCGCCTTGCCCTTTCTGAAGAAAGTGTAGGCTATGCGGTTTGCCAGCGACGGAACTCTGAATTCCTTCACCGTAAGGTCTATGCCGCCGATTGTGGCGCGGTAGATGCGGTTGCGTCCCTGAAATATCTTTGTGCCGCACACGGCTATTGTCTCCGGGATTGACGACAACTCCTTGCGTAGATGCTCGAATTCCGGGTTTATTACTGTTTTTATCATTGGCACAGGCGGTTAGAAACTGGCGAAATGCAGGGGCAGGAGGTTCGCTACCCGGTCTACAACATAAATGCCGTCTTCGCCGTAGAGATAAATCTTCACCGGTTGCTTGCCGAGGGTCTCATACTCAAGGATAGACTGGCGGCACGCGCCGCAGGGCGACACGGGGTAGCTGGTAAACTTTCCGTCTTTTTTGGCGGCGATGGCGAGTTTCTCAAACTTGGCTTCCGGATATTTTGAATGCGCGTAGTATACGGTGGTGCGCTCGGCGCACGTGCCCGACGGGAAAGCGGCGTTCTCCTGGTTGGAGCCGCCAACAATCTTGCCGTTCGACAGCAGCACCGCGGCGCCTACATGAAATTTACTGTAGGGCGCATACGAATTTTCGGTCATAGCCTTTGCCTTGTCAACTAAAATTTTGTCCTCTTCAACGAGTTCATCATACTGATAAACCCGCACGTTGGTAGTGATCTTTAATTCTTTCATATCAATGAAGACTCGTTTATGCAAATGTAAGAAATATTTTTTATAAACGGACATCATCAATGTCAAAATGCGGAGACGCGCCGCTGTCTTGGCTTTTTTAATGGCTCAAAAAAAACAGCGGCGCGGCAATGCGTTTGTGTCCTTCTGTGTCTGTCGGCTTTGTCAGAATTCGTAGCCCAGACGGAAGCCTATGTTGGTCTGGTAGTAGCCATTGTCGCTGATGTCTGATTGAACACTGTACTCAACGCCGGCGGTTAGCGAGTGGTTGTTTTTGAGAGCGAGGCGCATGCCGAGCACAAGACTGTCGTATGAGCCGTGAATCTTGCCGAAGCCGTAGCCATAGCGTCCGCAGACAAACGGGGTGGTGCGGCGGTTGAGAAAATTGCATCGCAGCTCGCCGAATATAGGTACAACAAGACGTGTCGTTCCGTCGCAGAAAAACGAGTTAAACCCGATGCCGCCGCCAAAATAAAGATAGTTGTTGAATTGGAATCCATGCGACGTGGAGAAGCCGAGGCTGTTGCCCGTATCTGTGTCTGAGGGATAAATCGTAAACAGATAATTGACGTCGTAAAAAGCTTTGTAGCCGCGCATCGTCAGCTTGCTGCGCACGGCGTCGGTGTCTGTCGGCGACTGTTGTGCGTTGGCGGCAAGAGCCAGCATCGCTATTGTGATAAAAGCCAGGAATCGTCTCATAATCTTTGTGCTTAAAATTCATAACCCAATTTAAATCCGAGATTGTCGTTGACAAAGTCGGTGTGGTCTGCCGAACCGTCGCCCAATTGGTTGTCATACTGGCACAGCAGGTAGATTGCATGGTGCTTCGGAAGTGAGTAGCGCACTCCCACTTGGAATGCGACATACGCACCGCGGATATCGCCGATGCCGTAGCCAAACCTGACATCACCAAAAGGTGTAAACTTTTTGTCGTTTAACACATTTATTCTGAGTTCGCCGAAAACGGGAACCGTCAGATAGGTGTTGCCGCCGCTACGGTACAATTGGAAATCGGTGCCGCCGCCAAGAAACACGAAATTGTTGAATTGGAAGCCTGCCGACGCGCCGACGCTCCACTTGTCGGGGTCGTAGACGCCGCATAGGAAGCCTTCTTTGTCTGGCAACCCCCATTGGTAGCCTGCCTCGAACAGCATTTTATATCCGCGCATAGTGCGGCGGCTCTGATAGCGTAAAATCAGTTCTGAGTCGTCGTTCTGCTCTGCAGCCGGCGCTTCCTGTGCATATCCGCAAATCGCAGTCGCGAATATGAAAATCATAAAAAATAGTGCCTTTTTCATATCAAATCAGATTAATTTGCGTAAAAATAATTATAATTTGCGAATAAGCAAAATTATTTACAAAAAATGAGCGAAAAAGTGCTTAGCGACATAGTTTTGTCCATTTTTTCGCCCATTTTATTATAATAATCAGTGCTTTATTATAACCGTCTGTTTCAAAACTATCCTACCATTTTCTTCTACGTTAAGATAATAAGAACCTTCTGGTAAATCTTCAACATCTATATGGTTGCAGTTTTCACTAATTTCTTGTTCTCTGACAAGCGACTGTCCGTTGTAAAGACGTGCCGTGACATAGTTGACTGCGCAAAGATTTAAGCCGTTATCGGGCCCGTCTGTCAATTTTGTGATTGTTATGACACTGTTTGCCGGATTTGGTGTTGCGCAATAGATTGTCGACCATTTTGATTCAACCTCATACGAAACAGTATAAATTGTGCCGAATTTATCTTTGACATCACAAAAAACTTTTCCTTTTGCAGTCTCATCAACACCGATTTTTGGCATCGAAACAATTGCTTCATTTTTGCCTTTCAGTAGTGGTTCTACAGGAATATCTGCCAATTCGTTAATGAATTGTGGAATAATTGGTTTTATTGGAATTATCGGATCTGTTTTTATCTGATAGCATGGTCCCACATCGCCTTCTGTTGTTATTTTGGCTTCGCCAAAATATTTCATCATACCATGACCGTTGTCTGATTCTTTAGGGTAAATATTCACGGTGTTGTACCAACAAAAATCCATCTCGTCTATTGGCGATGAAGGGTATATGTCAATATGGAAAAAGTATTTGTCGAGTTCTTCTTCCTTGTTGCGCCAGTGTTTCACCATCTTCATGCTTATGGAGTCGAGTTTTGCCACATTGAGGCTTTTGCTAATCTTGTGGGTTACTCCATACGATGTGAAAGAGGCCTGAATCCAACGGTCAGATGTCGCTCTTTAGCTTTGCTCCAACTGTCATGTCTTCATAGGGAGTGAGTTCCACTCCGTTGGATGCTGTCCATGTAATGGAAGTAACATCGTCAGGTATGCGCGACAAGCTGTAGATTCCAAGTTCTGGAGATATATAATCGTTTCCTTTGATAGAGAGTTGAGCAGATGAAATTTTAAAAGTTGTTTTCAGTCGTTCTATTTCTGGTAGGCTGACAAGTTGCATTTTTGGGGTAACGTCAATAAAATCGGTTGCTCCTAAGTAATTTGTTGGTGTCAGCACGGCTTTATTTTTGAGGATGAAATCACTTTGAAATTGCCACTTTTGGATGTCCACTCATATTTTATCAACGAAATGTTAGGTGCGTTTTCCAGTGTAAGTTCTGTTGTGCCAAACACATTGTGGGTCTGTCCCTCTATATGTGGAACCAATTCTCTGGCAAGTGCTGACATTATTGGCGTGTAGTCGGTATTGTCAGACGTTCGAATCAATATGCATTTATCAAACTTATTCGAAACAAACTCGTCAAAATTAGTAATTGCATCAAATTCCGACTTTGGTATATCCAATGCGCTATAGCAAGGAATGTAGGTGATGCTTGGGCAAATGATATTGATGTCTACGATAGATGTTAGATTCTTTAACGGTGCTATTGAAATTCTTAAACCCGGGTCTTGATCTATAGGAAGAACAAAATTATTGCCATTGATTTTGAATTTTCTTGTTTTTCCAAAACCAACGACAGAGAGAACCGTTTTCCCAGAATAGATTTCGTTTCTTGGCTTTGAATCATATCCATTTAAATCTACAGAAAAATTAGCTATGATAATAGATTTTCTTCCTTTTATTTTAAAAATGTTATCTTCCTTTTTTCCTGTCATAGGATTTGTCACAATTGTAACTGATTGGCATTTCTGTGGCTTTGAAAAATATTCTTGATTGATAGTCAACCAATTGGTATTAAGTAGATTTGAGCAATTGTTTTGCTCATCAAGTCGTTGAATAATCAAAGAATTCATCAAAGCAATGTTTATAAAATTATTAAAACTTTCGGCTTTGTTGATAAAACTACTGATGTTTCTTTTTACCAATTTAGGGAATTTAGGAATGTGTCTCATCAGCGCTTGCAATGACAACGGAATATTTACTCCTCTAAAAGGGGAGTTTACTGCTATAAACTTACAAACACGATGATTCTCGCCTGCGCTCTCCATCATATTGATGCCGATGCGTGCAATTACGCCACCAACGCCAAGACCAACAACGTAGGTATCATCCGACACCGAAAACCGGTTGTCGTTTACTGTCTGCAATGCCTTACGCAGCAACTTTCCATTGCGCAGCAAGTCATCCATATCATCATTGTATTTCAAATATATAATATCATATATTTGCGACAATTGATCAATCTTATTGCTTATCTCTTTGTTTGAACAAAGGGATTTGAGGTCGATTGACTTAGTTGCGTCGCCAGAGAGAATGCTTGACAGATTGATGTCGCCGACAATAACCAATGGACGGATAAATTTTCCATCGGTTTTCTCCTTGTTGAGATAAATTACTTCAAGTTTTCCTCCCGACTGTTCTCTGTCAGGGGCAATTGTGCTGAACGTTTCTATAGCCTTTTGTGGTAGATATGAGCGTAGCCGATCCGACTGATATAGCATTATTGGTGTGCGGCATTCCATTGTATAGCCGTCGTCAAACTGAATACGGAACGTGAGCCAGTGTTCGCCAAGTTCTGAAAAACTATGTGTCCAATTACTGTTGACTTTAACTTTTTCATACTCCTCGTTATCTGCTTTTATCTCCATTGTTGCCACTTTTGACATAATATTGGTAATCAGAGTGTCTATCTTCAAAGGAATACTTATTTCGGTCCCTTCAAATTCGTTCTTTCCAAGGGCTATGGCAAAGCAAAAATCATAGTCAAAAGGACTCCAATGATATGTGTCGTCTATTTTGATTTGTTCGTTTTCAAAATACAATTGACCGGATTTGAATGCTCGCTCGGGAAGGTAATTGTAACCGCAATAGAGTATTGAAATGTTTTGGGAGTTGTCAACCTTTGAAAATACGGTTTCTGTATCTCCCAAAGAAAATTCGTTGTTTACTTTTGAGTCATACAATCCGGCATACAGCGTTTTTAGTATATCCTTATTAGAATATACGGAATCTGGGTTTTGTCCATTGAATACTCTTGGGTTTAGGAAATTGAAACCGTGTTCAATCAGAATGCCGGTGTCAACGCCCTGATATTCCATATATTGGAACACGGAATCTACTTTTTGACGAAATTCTTCTTCGCTGAAATCGGCATCGCCGTTGAAGTCTGTTTCTTGCGCAAATGTTAACGACATTCCTAAAAGGCAAAAAAGGAATGACAGGAATAATGTTTTTTTCATAATAATTGGTTTTTGGTTTGTAAAAGGTTTGATTAGAAATCATCATCGACATATAATTCACCGGAGAACTCGTTTATGCCCGATGAAATGGTAACGGTGTATACCCCTTCTTGGAGGTTTGGCAGTGCATATTGTTGCTTTGCCCCAGATGTGTTGAGCCCAAACCTGCATCGTGTTTCTCCGTCTTCATCGTCAATTATGACATCATAGTTTCCGTCAGACCGGAATGACACATCAAGTTTGTTTTTCTCTTTGTCATAATCCACTTCTGGAATATGAGTTTCTGTTTTGTCACCTGTTTTTTGTTTTTGTAACAACAATTTTTTCAGAACCCTCAGCAAGGGTATAAACAGCTGAGATTACAGCGGCGAATAATAAAATTTTCTTTGACATAAAAGTAAAAATTAAAAGAGGTTTATGTCAACGAATTTAAAAAAATATATATTTAACAAACAAAAAAAATGTTATTATCAAGAGGGGCTTAATAAGATGGTAATCAATATGTTGCTAGAGTGCTTTTCTAATCATTGGTAAGATGTGGCAATTGTTGTCTTACAAAAATGTGTTTTTGTTGTATACTTGGGTTGTTTTTAGCTTGTTGATATATTGAGAAATGAATATTGCGAGAGTTTCATCTGTGCCAATTTTTTTTGCTATTCGCTGTTTCTTTACATTGACATAGTTTACGTCCTTATATCCCATACAGATAGTCATACCAATGTATGTAAATCCACATTTTTGCATAGCTATTATCATTAAGTCTTCTTCTGTAAGTTTTGGATAGTCTGTTGCGATTTTCTTCAGTAAATTGTCATAGCATAGGTTTACATAATCTTGCATAGTTTTCCATAAGGAGTCAGACATTCTGTTTTTAGCAGATTGTACAGTCTTAAGAAACTCTTTCATAAATTTTGCTGGACGCTTGTCGCATTCGTGTGCAAAAGCAAGCAATCCATTTACATTGCAGAATTGCCAATTGATAATTTCTCGCATTTGAATCTCTGCTTCATCTTTTCGTGTTAGGCGGTTTCGTAATGCTTCAGATTCTTTTGACAATTTGCTTATTTCATCTGTTTGCTTCTTTGATTTCTGCTCCTGTTTTGCGCTTCGTAGTTTTATTATTTCAGATTCGTTCTCTAATTGTGATATAATCATTAGGCAATTTGCATTGCGGACTTTCCATCGTTTAACAATGGCAAAAGCCAATACAAGCAGCAACCCCATGATAAGTATAATGAGGGATAATACCAATTGCCTATTGCTTAGTTTTGCATTTGCGACTTCCGCTTCTTTCTTGTCATATCTCAATTCCAATCCATAAAGTTCTGATTGATGGCTTGATTTCTGTATGGAGTCTACGAGGGAAAAACATCGGTGGTCTACCCAAAAAGCTTTCTCAAAATTGCCCATATCTTTGTACAATTTTGTCAAAGCCATAAGCATTGCAACCTTTTGACTTGGATGTATGGCTGTTGTGTCTATTTGTTCTGAATATAGCATAGCCGAGTCGGGTTTGCCTAATGTTGTGTATATTCCTATTAAATCTACATAAATATCCACCCTGTCGCTAACATCAACGTCATAGCTTAATACGTCCATTGCGACATCTTTGGCTTTATTGATAAGAGAATCCATAAAATATGCCCGAGCCAAAGTTTCCTTATGATACGCAATTCTCTCGCTGTTTCCCAATTCTTCAGCCAGTTTTATAGCAGCATTGATATAGTAATATGCGCTGTCCATATTCTCCGCGCGATATAGAGCGCCGACGGTGCCAAGACATGCCAGCTGATACTTTTTATTGCCCGACAGCTTGTAGTGATGCAGAGCTTTTTTGTATTTTGCAATATCCTCGTTGTTCTCAATATAAGAGTTCATATAGATGTTGCCAAGCCGCATATTGATGTATCCAAGCATCTCGTTGTCAGTTGGAGAGGTCGCCGCTTCTGCTTTTTTTAGATAGTCAATCGCCTCCTGTTCTTCGCCAAGTTCTTGCAATACAGCGCCTTTATAGACAAGGCATTCAATGTGGCGCTTGCCGTCGGAAAAATAATAGAGGGCAATGTTTATCAGAGAGTCGCTGGTGGCGGTGATGTCGTTTGTATTGGGCTTGCGTCAGCAGCAGGGCATACAGGGCGGTGTTGTGACGGTTGAGCGACGTGGCGTCGATCTTGCGCAACGTCAAGAGTGCGCTGTCGGGATGTTCTGCCATCTGTCTTTCTGCCACGGCAAGGCGGGCGTCGTCGGTGCGGCTGCACGAGGCCACTGCGAGGAGCGCAGCAAAGAGCAATATCAAAAGTATATGCTTCATAATGTGCAAAAATAAGACTTTTTCCGGCTTGGCGGAAATTTAATGCCGACAGATTGAGCTTTGTCGTTGTCATCCGTCAGCGCGGCGTTTCAGCGGGTTGCAGACGGCTGGCTCATCGTTTTTTCATACACGCGCATCAAGTCGGCGCACAGCGTCTCGTCGGTGAAGCGCTTGATGTGTTCCCTGCCGTCGGCAATCATGCGCTGGCGCAGCGTTTCGTCGCCAAGCACGCTCTCCACAGCCTTTCTCATGCCCTCTGCGTCGTCGGGGTCGACATATATCGATCCCTGTCCGCCGGCCTCCTCAAGACACGAGCCGGTGCAGCCCACCGCCGGCACGCCGCTGGTGAGCGCCTCGAGCAGAGGAATGCCGAAGCCCTCGATGCGTGAAGGGTAGACAAACAGGCACGCGAGCCGATAAAACGATGGCAGGTCGGCAAACGGCACGTTGTGGTGAAAATGGCAGTAGTCGGCAAGACCGAGCTCTGCAATGCGGCGTTTCAGCGACTCGCAGTAGGCTGTGGAGCGTCCTACGGCAACGATGTGGAACGCGCGTCCGCCGGAGGCCGACAGCCGCAGCGCCTCAACGAGCAAACCGAGATTCTTGCGCTCCTCTATGCTGCCCACAAACAGTGCAAACTCGGAGGGAAGGCCGTAGCGCGCCTTCACGTCGTCGAGCGTGGATTGCGCAATCTCGGCGGCAAACGCCTTGTCGCAACCCTGATAGACCACGTCGATTTTCTCCTCTGCCACGCCGTAGTAGTGCATAATCTCGCGTTTGGTGTATTGGCTCACGGCAATAACGCGGTCGGCGGAATGGCAGGCGTGGCGGAACTTGTAGTTGTAAATCTGCCGGTCAATCCAGTGGTAGTATTGTGGAGTGTGGATGAAGATAAGGTCGTGTATGGTCACCACGCTGCGGCAGTTGCCGCGGCCTATGTTGAGGGGCAGCTCGTTGCTGAGCCCGTGAAACAGCTCTATGCCGTCGTCGCGCAGGGTGGATGTCATGCCCCACACGCGCCACAGTTGCCGCAGACGGCTCCACAAGCCTTTGGGCGGGAAGCATTGCCGCAGGCTCGCAATGGTGGGTATCTCGTGCAGAAATGGCGTGCGCCGTGGGTTGGGCATGTAGAGGCGGTATTCGTTTTCGGGGTGCTGCTGCGAGAGGATGCGCAGCACGAAGCGGCTGTAGTTTCCCAGCCCTGTGCGGTTTTGTGCCGCCCGCTTGGCGTCGAATCCTATTTTCATAACTTAGAAATCGCTGAAAAGTTTTGGCTTTATCACGAGTCCCACACGCAGGCGCGAGTGAAACTTGTTGTAGTCGAGCAGGTTCTCTCCGTATCCGTTGTAGTATTGCACGAAAAGAAATTGATTGTCTTTCTTGAACACTCGGTAGTTGAACTCCCAGATGGTGTTGTAGCTCAGCCGCCATCCGCGGCGCTTGATGAGCGTCAGCCCAAAGCCGAAACGCTTGTTGGGGGTAGTGTAGGTCATGCCGGTCTGGTAGATGCCGCTGTAGTCGAGAATGTCTTTGTTGTTCATGCCGTCGATGATGGGAATCCACGCCTTGCCGTGAATCATGAAATTCGGGTCGATGAAGATGTTGCAGGCAAGCGAAATCTTGTTCCAGCTGCGAGAATCCACGCCGTCGCGTCCGTTTGATTCATGCTCGACGAGGAGCGTGACCTTGCCGATATAGCGGTTTTTGACAAACAGATGCTTTGCCAGTCCGATACCGGGGTTGAAGTTGAGGTCGCGCATGGGAAGCGACTCCTCGTAGATGTTCCACATGCACTTCTGCGAGTAGAAGAGAAAGAGATACGTGTTGAACGGAAGCGTACTCTTCGTGAGACGCTGCGCGATGCTCACTTGGAATTTCACGTCGCTGTTGGTGCGCGACGGGGCTTGCGTTCCTATCGATGTGCCGGTGATAAAATAATTGTCTTTGTAGAGCGTGAAGTACGGACCGTTGTCAAGTTCGCGGCGCAGACTGTCGGTGTTGATCTTTTCCTGTCCAAGGTCAACAATTTGTGCGTCGGCTCCAATGGCTGAAACCACGCAGATTAGTAACGTGATGAATAACTGCCTCATTGCGATTGCAAAAATACTCATTTCCCAAGCATTGCGGCAACTTGGACGGAGATAATAATTTTTAAAATATCGCTTTTTGTGGCTTAATTGTCCTATAGCTCATAGTTCGACAGCGACTTGCGCAGTTCTTCAACCACGGCGGCCTTCAATTCCGCGGGGGCGACAACCATGATGCGGCTGCCTTTCGACAGCAGTTCCTGGATAAAGTCGTAGGTGATGCAGAGATGATAGTCGAAATCGCTGTAGCCGTCGCCCATGGTCTCGCGCTGGGAGGGGTGGAGCGGAAGGGCGCGCAGGTATTTGGCCTGCTCGCTGTCGGCGCGCAGCACAACGTGCTTTGCCTCGCTTTTGGTGGTCATGATGCCGAAAAAGTTCTTGAAACTCTTTCACGCTGATGCCGGGGTCCTCGAAATGCTCCTCAGTGAGTGTCAGGGTGTTAACGCGGTCGAGAGAATAGGTCTTAACCATGCGGTCCTTGGAGTTGTAGCCTATCATATACCAGCGTTGCTTGAAGATGCGCAGGAAGTAAGGCTCTATGATGATGCCTTCGCTTGCTTTGGTGCGGTAGAATGGTGTGTAGGAGAACTTCACCTTGCGAAACTTCTTGATGGCGTCGATCACCGTGGCGAGATAGCGGCGTGCCGACGGCACGTCTTCCAGCATCACGCGGTCGGCGATGTCGCCGGCGTCGCTGAGCATTCCGTTGATCGACATTGAGTTGATGAGCCAGCCGCTGAGCTCGCCGGTGGCGTCGGCGTTTTCGATGAAATATTCGTAGGTGGCGCTGTTGTAGGCTATCGAGATGCCGAAAATCTCCTCTATGCCGTTGCGGTAGTTGTAGAATGTGCGCCGCGCCAACGGCTCGCCTCCGGAGATGTCGGAGGCGAGCCACAGGTCGTTGAGCTCGGAGCGCGACAGGCGGCCGTGGCGCTCTATGGTTTCAAGCAGCCAGATATATTTGTTCAGCAGGTTGCGCGACATGCCTGACTATTTGTTTCTTTTGATTAAGAATGCCAGACCGACAACGGTGAGCGCTGCGTTGATGAGCAGAAGCTCGAAGCCTATCTGATAGCCGTTGAACCACGCCTCGCTGTTTTTCTGAAGCACGAGGCTGATGAGGGGTGCTGCGATGCAGACCACTGGGACAAGTTTGTCGTTGACGGGCTTCTTACATGCCATGCCAAACACAAACATACCGAGAATCGGGCCGTAGGTGTAGGAGGCGAGCGAGTAGACGGCGTTGATGGCGCTGTCGTTGTTGAGGGCGTTGAACACGATGATGGTGACAATCATCAACACCGACATGGCTACATGCACTTTCTTGCGGGTGCTTGTCAGATGGGCGTCGTCTTTTTTCTTGTCGGCTTGGAGTATGTCGACGGTGAATGAGGTGGTCATGGCCGTGAGGGCGGAGCCGGCGGCGGAGTATGACGCTGCGATGAGACCGAGGATAAACAGGATACCGATTATTATCGGGAAGCCGTCGCTCCAGGCAATTGCGCCGAAGAGGGCGTCGGGCTTCTCTGTGTGGATGCCGTTGCGGCCGGCATACATGTAGAGAAGGGTGCCGAGCACGAGAAACAGACCGATGACGAAGATTTGCATGAAGTTGGCAACAATCATATTCTTCTGTGAGTCGCGGAAGTTCTTGCAGCTCATTGTGCGTTGCATGAGGTCTTGGTCAAGGCCGGTCATGGCTACAAGCATAAACACTCCGGCGAGAAATTGCTTCCAGAAGTAGTGGGCGTCGGATGGATTGTCGAAGAAGAAGATCTGGCTGGTCTTGTCGGCGATAACGGCGCTGGGTAGGTCGGCAATGCTCATGTCGAGGCGGCCGGCGATGACCACAACGCAGCAGATCAGAGAGCCTACAAGGCAGACGGTCTTCAGTGAGTCGGTCCAGATGAGCGACTTGACGCCGCCCTGGTAGGAGTAGAGCCAGATGAGTGCCACGGTGAGGATGACGTTGACGGAGAACGGTATGCCGAACGAGTCGAAAACAAGCGACTGGAGCACAACGCACACCACGAAGAAGCGCACCGACGCGCCGAGCATCTTGGAGATGAAGAAGAACCATGCGCCTGTGCGGTAGCTTGCAAGCCCGAAGCGGTTTTCAAGGTAGCCGTAGATGCTGACAAGGTTCATGCGGTAGAACATCGGTATCAGCACAAGCGAGACGAGCAGTGCGCCGACAAAGAAGCCGAGCACCATCTGCATGTAGGAGTAGCCGTTGGCGGCGACGGCGCCGGGGACGGAGATGAAGGTGACGCCTGAAATCGGCGCGCCGATCATAGCTATCGCAACAAGATACCACGGAGATTTGCGGTTGCCGGTGAAGAAGCCGGCGTTGTCGGCCTTGCGGCCGGTTATCCATGAGATGACAAACAGCAGTAGGAAATAAAACGCGATTGTCGCGAGGATTATCCAAGGAGTTGACATAAGTTTTTACGGTGTTTTGTTATAAGTGATTGAATTATTGATTATTCTGCATAAAGAAGATATGGACGGCGCTGTGCCTTGAACTTCTCGACGTCCGACTGCCATGTGGCTTTGATTTCGTCGGCGCTCTTGCCTTCCTTTATCATTTTGCGGATGTCGCCGCGGCCTATGAGCAGCTCGAAGAACGGACGGAAGAAGTGGTCGTCCAGATTGAGGTTGCGGTAGGCGTCGATGAGGTATTCGAGGTTTATGCCTTTGGCGATGACTTCTTCGTCCGACAGACCTGACAAGTCAACGCCGTAGCACAGCTTGTTGAGTTGTGGCGGATTCTTGGCGCCGCTGATGCTGCGTGGTGTGAACGAGAACGAATAGCCCTTCATGTTGGGATGGCCGTAAATCTGGAATGGCTTCGTCGTGCCGCGCCCGAGGCTAACCGGGGTGGCTTCGAAATAGCACATCGATGGATAAAGATAGATGGCGTGCATGTTGGGGAGGTTGGGCGACGGTGCGATAGGCAGCACGTAGCGGCTCTGATGGGTGTAGCCCTTGCACTTTATCACGGTCAACGGCACTTTCTTGCCGCCCTTGAGCCAGCCTTCGCCGTTTGCCATTGTGGCAATCTCGCCCATTGTGAGGCCGTGCACGATGGGGATCGGAAGGCGTCCTACGCCTGATTCGTATTTCATGTCGAGGATCGGACCGTCGACATACATGCCGTTGGGGTTCGGACGGTCGAGTACCATAAACTCCTTGCCGTATTTGACGGCGGCGTTCATGAGGTCGACCATCGTGCAGTAGTAGGTGTAGAACCGCAGGCCTACATCCTGGATGTCGGTGACGATGATGTCGAATTTTGCCATTATTTCTTTCTTGGGCTCGCGCTTGTTGCCGTCGTAGAGAGAGGCGATGGGAATGCCGGTCTTGGGGTCGACGCTGCTCTTCACGTGTTCGCCGGCGTCGGCATTGCCGCGGAAGCCGTGTTCGGGAGAGAAGATTGTTGTGACGTTGACGCCTTTGCGCAGCATGATGTCGAGCACGTGCTCGTTGCCAACCATGCCGGTGTGGTTGCTCAGAAGAGCAACGCGCTTGCCTTTCAGCAACGGGATGTATTCACTTGTCTGCTCTGCGCCGACACTGATTGCCGCCTGTGCCGTCAAGGTGCTCATTGCAACCGTCAGGACTGTCAGGATGATTGATTTTAAGGACTTCATAATGGTTTGGTTATGGTTCTTGTGTTTAATCGTTGTGAAAGCTGGGGCTCGGCATAATCGTCAATAGGTGACGTCATTGTGCTTTCGCTTTGCTTTATCTGTGCAAACATACGCAAAAATCCTCAAAAATTGCGTCTACAAACCTTAAAGATTGTTGATGTGCTGCCCTTTTCCCGTTTTTTATGAAATGGCAGGCGGCAAGTTGCACAACCGTTGCAGCTTGCCGCCTGTAAATTGTCAGCCGCGAGGCGCTATGCCTCGGCTTCTGTCTGGGCGCGAACGCAGTCAACTACGTTGACGATGTAGTCGCACAGACGCTCGCTCTCGCAGATGATGTCCATATAGTAGATGCCTTCCTCATACGGGTAGATCTTGTGGTTGATGTTGTCCACATTCTCCGAACGGAGGGCATTGCGGTAGTTGTTGATTTCACGCTCTTTGTTGTAGGAAATCATGATATGCTTCTCGTCGGCGTTCTCGATGTCGCGGAGCAGCAGTATCATGTTCTCAAGGGCCTCGGAGGTGTATTTAAACATCGTGTCGATGTTGGCTGAGACTATCTGGTTGAATGTGACTTTTGCCTCGTGCTGGCGCACCATAGTGCGCGCAAGGTTGTTGCAGCTGTCGGCGATGCTCTCTATCTCGCTGACAATGCTGAGCATCGACGAGATACGCATTTTGCCTTCATAGCTCAGTCGGCCGTCGACAACGCGGTTGAGGTAGTTGGCTATCTCTATCTCCATGCGGTCGGAGATTTCCTCATATTTGCCGATGCGAGAAAAAAGCTTGTTGAATTCCTCGGTCTCGGGCTTGATGTGGCGCAGCGACTTGACCATGCCGAACATACGGTTGACGCGGTCGGCGTAGACCTCAATCTCTCGCTGTGCCTGGGCAATGTTGAGCTCGGCGGCGTTGAGCATGCCTCGGGAGATGTATTTGAGCTGGAACTCGTCCTCTTCTTTGTGCTTGGGCTTGATGAGGAAGTTGCAGATTTTCACGTAGTATTCGGTCAGCCAAATCATGATGACTACGTTGATAAGGTTGAATATCGTGTGGAAAACCGACAGTCCGAACGACATTGCGGCTGCGCCGGCGGTGTCGGGATTGCCTGGCCCTATCTTGGCTGTGATGGTGATTACAAGCGAAATCAGTGGGTAGATGAAAATCAGTGCCCACACGGTGCCGAAGCAGTTGAAAAGCAGATGCCCGAGGGCGGCTTTCTTTGCAGCGGAGTTTCCGCCGAGGGAGGCGAGAATTGGGGTGATTGTGGTGCCGATGTTGCTTCCGAGCACCATCGCGCAGCCCATCTCAAACGTTATCCAGCCCTTGCCGCACATAATCATCACGATGGCAAACGACGCTGCCGACGATTGGATTATCATGGTGATGACGATGCCGACAAGCACGAAAATAACCACCGACGCAAAGCCCATATCGGCGTAATGGGCAAGGAATTCGAGCGCGTTGGCGTCAAGCTCGGGCACGTTCTCGCTGATGAGTTGCAGGCCTAAGAAGAGGAAGGAGAAACCGATAAGAAATTCGGCTATCGACTTGTAGTTGCTTTTGCTTGAGAACAGGAAGGGGGTGGCGATACCGA
This sequence comes from Bacteroidales bacterium, assembly GCA_022009815.1. Taxonomy (GTDB): domain Bacteria; phylum Bacteroidota; class Bacteroidia; order Bacteroidales; family Muribaculaceae; genus Limisoma. Next base: position 1,007,975 of record CP091725.1, on the reverse strand, counting down.
TAAGAGGCAGGATGAAGGCGTTGACGTTGACCTGGCCGCCGAAGATGGAGATTATCCAAGCGGTGAAGGTGGTGCCTACGTTGGCGCCCATGATGACGGCCATGGAGTCGGCGAGCGACATCAGTCCGGCGTTCACGAAACTGACAACCATCACTGTCGAGGCCGACGAGGATTGAATCAGTGCTGTGATGAAGATACCGGTTATCAAACCTGCGAAACGGTTCTTTGTCATTGCCGACAAGATATTGCGCATTCTGTCGCCGGCAGTCTTCTGCAGGCCTTCACTCATTATTTTCATTCCGTAGAGGAACAACCCTACCGCTCCAATAAGCGATAGAAAATCCAAGAAAGAATAATTCATCGGTCTTCGGTGTAAGTTTTTACAGGGTACAAAGTTAAGGCATAGAAATCAAAAATGCCTTAACTTTGGTTCATAAAAAACACTTTTTTTTTAGAAAATATCCGACTTTTGCCCCGGAGGGGCTTCTCTGACCCTCTTTTTGGACTCTGTTTTTTTCGAGTCTCTGAAGGTCTGTCGAAAAAAAGTAATGGGCTTCGTTGTCGAAGCCCATCCATACCAATGAAAAAATTGTTTGTAAAAACCCTTTCTGTGTTCCCACACATTTTTTTGATGCTCTGTGCAGGGCATTAGCCCTAATATATCTTGCAAAAAATTGTTTTATATAATTGTTTTTGTACTACTATGACTTGCTTCTTCACGAAAGGTTTAAAGACGGGATGAAATTTTTTTAAATTTTTTTCGCTCAGCAGAATGGTCGCTTAAGCGCAGAGATGTCGCATCCGCCGTTGCGAGCCATTTCCTGGGCTATGAAGAGTCCGATGCAGCGGGTCATCAGAATGTCGTCGTGATGGCCGTCCTTGGCGCCGAAAGTGCCGTTGGGCTTGCGCTCGTAGGTCTGAAGCTCGTCGACGGCGCCGCTGTCGCGCTCGGTGTAGCTGCCGTCGCGCACGGCTGCCACAAGATTGTTGACAATCAGCGGTTTGGTCTGACGGTTGGTGTGGAATCCCGGACGCATTGCCGTGCTGCCTTCTCCGCTGCGGCGGTAGTACACGTTGTCATAGTAGTCGGCGATTTCGTCAAGGATATATCCTGAATTCTCGCCCTCGGTGCGCTCGGTCTCTATGGTGTTGCTCTCAACGATGAGCAGGGCTTTGCGGTAGTAGGTGGCTATCTGGCTGGCGTTCCACGCCAGAAGGTCGTGGTCGGTGTGGCCGCGCCATTGGGCCACGATTTCCGGACGGTTGCCGTCGCCGTGGCGGTCAACGACGGCTATCACGCTGTAGTCGCTTGTGTCGCTGCGGCCGCCTATGTCCACAATGGTGAGATAACGGTCGGTGGATACGCTCTGCTCGGGGTGTTTCCAGATTTTCAGACGTCCGGCGCTGTCGGCGGTGAAATGCACGTTGCGGAGTGCCTCGCGCCCTTTCACGGCATTGCCGCAAATCTCGCCGGTCGATGCCGGTTGGCGGCATTCTGTGCGCAGACGCGCGATGCCGTCGGTGTCAAACACGCCGCGGTCGGTGGCGGTAAACGCTTCGTCGGCGGTCGACGGATATTCTGCCTGCATGGCGCGGTGGGTGGTGTATTCGCGGCGCTTGGCGTGATACCACGCTATCTGTTCAAGCGACAAGCCGCGCTGCCACAGTCCGCGCTCGTAGGGGTCGAGGCTGTTCCAAAGTGTTTCATAGTCGTCGACAGGAAGGGTGTAGATGCCATATTCATACCACGGGACGAAGATGGCGGTCTTGTCGCTCACGCCGGCTTCGGCGCGGAGCCATTCGGTGTGGAAATAGTTGCCAACGCCGTTGGCGGTGCTTTCAATCACGAGCAGGGTATGGCTGGCAAGGGCTACCGAACCGGCTATCGAGCGGATGATGTCGTTGGGGTCGTGGCAGGCGGAGGTGCGCCAGAATGCCACTTCCGACAGATGGGCCATGGCGATGTCCTTGCCGCGCGCTGCCTCGGGGGTCTCTGCCGACGTGATGGTGACGGTGTTGTTGCGGTGGCCGAGGCGCATCGTGGTGCGGCTGCCTTCAAACGACGTGAGACGGAGGCTTTTTTCGCCGGAGGGTAGATATTCTTCGGGATAGGAGGCGAGCAGTTTGCTCATCATGCCGCGGATGGTCTGGGCGGCGTCTTTGACGTGGGCGCAGATGAGGCTGTGCCAGTTGTCGCGGTGAAGGAGCTGGAGCCATGCCATGTAGGCTTGAACAACGGTGGAACCGCCGAGCTGACGCGCTTTGAGCAGGATGGCGCGGATGGGCTGGCTGGCGGTGCGCTGACGCTCAAGGACGCCGGCGATGATGCGTTGTGGACGGTTGAGGCGCAGGCGCACGTCGGCATAGCCCGATTTGTCTTTGACTGTGACACACGTGGCACACCAATACTCGAAGTCGTGGCGTTGGCGTAGCTGGTTGAAGTCGTGTGCCGACATTTGTTTGCGGTAGCTGGGGTCGGCGGTCATGGTGGCTGGCACAAGTACGTCCTTGCCGCCGCGGCGCCTGACGGTGATTCGCTCGCCGAGGCATCCTTGACCGATGATTGGGTCGTAGTTGTCGGCAAGACGGGCTGTGCGGCGGCGGTTTTCTGCGATGATGTCTTTGATGTTTTCGTTTTTCATGGCTTATCGTTTTTTTCTGCAAAAATAATACAGCGACGGCGGCGATGCTCGTAATTTGGAGCATTCGCCGCCGTCGGTTTTTTATTCAGACGTTGAAAAAAACGCCGGTAGGATTAATGGCAGCCGCCAGAGCAGCCGGAGCAGCCTCCCTCGCCGCAGTCGCCTGAGCAACCGCCGCACTGTGGGTGGAGTTCTGCCTCGGTGGCGTCGCGGACGGTGACAATCTCTCCCTTGAAGTGCATGGTCATGCCTGCCATCGGGTGGTTGAAGTCTACAGTAACATCTTCGTCGGTGATGTCGAGCACCATGCCTGGTGCCGGACGGCCTTCGGCGGTCATCATTGTGATGGCTGCGCCTACATAGACGTGTTTGCTGTCAAACTCGCCGTCCATCTCAAACATCTTGCGCGACAGCTTCTTTACCAGTCCGTCCTGATATTCGCCGAAGCCGTTCTCCGGTGTGACTGTGAAGTCGAAACCTTCGCCTGCGGTCTTGCCGCCGATGGCTTGGCAGATGGCTGGAAGCATATTGTCCTCGTCGCCATAGACGAAACGTTCGGGTTTCTCTTTGGTCATCTCGAGCATGAGTTCTTCCTTGCCGTCTTCGCCCACCTCATAGAGTTCGTAGGCCATCTCGACAAACTTTCCTTTTTCAATTTTGTCCATATCGTTGATTTGTTGTTTTAAATCTTGAAGTCCGTGCAAAGGTACGACAAATTTCTGAGATTCGTTAAAATCCCCAACCCCCGTTGCCGCCGCCGGTCTCTGCCTCGCCGGTGGTGGTCACTTCCTGTTTAAACAGCGGTGTGGTGGCTTTGCCCTGGTAGCCGAATGCGATGATATAGTATTTTGTGCCTGGTTTCAGTGCGTTGCCTTTGTAGTCGAGCTGACCTTTGAGTGGTGCCGACGGCTTGCCGAGGAAGCAGTTGAGCATGATGTTTTCGCCTGCGGCTGAAATAACGCTGCTCATAAACTCTTCGTCGCTGCCGAACGCTGTCTCAAACTCATAGTCGGTTGCCGAAACGAGTCCTACGAAGTAGTACTCATCGTTTTTCGTCGGTACCGGAGTGAAGTTTACGTAGTAGTTGCGCTTGAAGAAGTCCTGTGAGTCGGCCTCGTCGCCGGCGGTGACGCCTTCAAAGCTGATTGTCATGTCTGATTTCTTGACTTCCGATGTGCGCACTTTCGCTGTCGATACGGCTGTTGTGCGGTAGCCCTTGGTGTCCATGCCGAAAACGTAGATGGTGTAGTCGGTTTCCGGCTTCAGGTTGGTGGCGCCGATGTCGGTGCGGCTGTTGAGGGTCTGTGTGCCGGTGTGGATTTGTTTCGACGTTGCCCAGTTGATGCTGAAGCCGTCTTCAAACACGATTTGCTCGTCGGCGATTTGCTCGGCTGTCTTGCCGGTTGTCTCGCTGTCGGCCTTGATGGCTACATAGTAGCGGGTGTCGGCGTTGCTTGGGGTGACCTTGACGTCGAAGAGCATTGCCTGGATGTTTTCTGTAGCGATGCTGAATGTGCAGTTGTCGGTCACTTCGAAGCCTGGTGTGGTGAATGCCAGTTTCTGCAACGGGGTGGTGTTGTAGACGGTGTTGGCTTTATGTTTCTTGATGCCGAACGCAATGGCGTAGTATGCTGTGTTGGGTGTGAGTCCTGACATCAGCGAGCGCATGGCGCCTTTCTTGGCTACGGCGTCAAATGTGCCGCCCATCGCAAGATTGGTGTTGATTGTGCCTACGGCATTGTTGAGAAGGGTCTGGTCGTCGCCGCCGAAATCTTTGGTGTAGGCGTCGGCTGTGACGTAGCCGATGTAGTAGGTGGCATTGGCGTCGGTCGGGTTGGTGTTGATGATGCCTGATTTGGCGGAAAGGTCGCTGGTGCTGAGTTTGAAGTCAAGCTCAAGAAGCGACTCTGTGGTGAACGTGAATTTCTCCACCGTCGTGTTGGCGGTGCCGTCGGCGGTGTTGACGCCGTAGGCGTATGCCACATATTCGGTGCCTTCTTCAAGGTCGCTGTAGGGGAATGTCTTTGTATCGTCGATTTCGTTGCCTTTATAGAGGGAGAAGTCGAGATATTCCGACAGCGACATGTCCCAGCTCTTGGCGTCGGCATCAAATTTCTTGGCTTGGTCGGCGCAGAATGCTTCGTCGTTGGCGAAGGCGTTGAGGTCTGACGCCTTGATGACGCCGATGTTGAAGGCGCCGAGGGTCTTCGCCGGAACGAATTTGAGCTCTACCGACTTTGTGGTGAGGTCGACTACTGAAAATGTACCGGCCGACTGCATTTGCTCGAATGTGAGTGAGTCGATGGCTGAAACGGCGATGGTCTGGGTCGAGCCGTCTTTCAGATGGATTTTAAGCACGTCTTGTCCGGCATAGGCTGCCACTGCCATTATGATGGCTATCAATGGAAAAAATAATTTTTTCATATTATTGGTGTTTTTGTGTTACTGTTTGATGAATTTGAATGCTGCATTGCCGACGGCAAGGATATAAACGCCTTCTGTCAGCGACGAGATGTCGAGGCTGTTGCCGTCCCATTGTTTCTGTTGCATGACGATGCGGCCGCTGGCTGAAACAATGAAGGCGTCGGCGGGAGTGCTCAGCCCGTCAACCTTGAGTGTATTGCCGGTTTTTGCGAATTTCAGCGCGCCGTCGGGATTGATTTCGGTCACATTTCCCTCCTTGTCGCTGAAAAACAACTTCGTGATGTCCGACAGGCTGAACGTGCCTATCTTGCCGGAATCTTTGCCATAAACGTCCATCGTCGACTCGGTGAAGGTGATCTTGCCGATGTCGCCGACGGCGAAACTCTGTTGTTGCTGGCCGGAAACCACGAGGTTGACCCCGGCGGATGCCGTCAGGGTGCCTGCCAACAGAGCGATTGTCAATAATTGTTTTTTCATAAGTCCCTATTTTTATGAGTTTTGAATAATTCCTTGTTTTCTATCTGAGCCGCAGGTATGTGCCTACGGTCAGCGTGTCGTTTTCGCGCAGGTTGTTGATGCGCAGTAGCGATTTCAGTTTCAACCCATAGTCGCGGGCTATCGACGACGCTGTCTCGCCGCGTTTCACCTTGTGTGCCTCGGGCATTCCATCCGGCATACGCTCGTTTTTCTCTTGTAGGTAGAGCATCGCTCCGGAGTGGAGCATCTCGGCATTGCGGTCAAGGTCGTTGAAGTCAAGCAGCTTGCGCTTTTTCATGCCAAACTCTTCCGCTATGCTGTCGTAGGTGTCGCCAGGATAGACGGTGACATAGTAGAGCCCCCACTTCTGACGGATTTTGTGCATAATCTTGAACTCGTTGACGATAGCCATGTCGATGGTGTGCTCCATTGTCTCGTCGCCTCGGAGCTCACGGCGCTGGGCTACAACCGGTTGACCGGTGTCATACTTGTATAACTCATAAGTCTCGATTATGTTCACAAGCTTGGCTGCATACGACGGGTCGGTGGCATAGCCACACTGTTTGAGTCCTGCAGCCCAGCCGGCATAGTCGGTTTCTTTCAACTGGAAAAGCGGCTGATAGCGTTTGCGCTTGAGGAAGCGGGCGTGGTCTTCAAACGATTCCGACGCGTCGGCGTATTTGCGGAAACATTCGTTCTTCTCGTCGTCGTCGGCATAGATGCCGTCGCCGGTCCAGTCTTTGTGGCACTTGATGCCGAAATGGTTGTTGCCTTCGGTGGCAAGACGCGACAGCCCGGCACAGCTCTCAAGCAGTCCCTGCGACAGGGTGATGCTCGCCGGAATGCCGTATTGCTGTTGGTGGCGCACTGCCAGCGGGCTCCACTGCTCGATGTATCTCAGATAGTCCATCGACAGCGACTGGGCGTCGGCTGAAAGCACGGCGGAAAGGACCAGCAGAAGCGTCAGCGTGGCGCGCCAGGTCGTTTTTGTCATTTCTCTGAGCATAGCGGACATTTGGATTGCGGGGCAGCGAAAGGGTGTTGAATGTCATTGTCGATGCGTCGGCAACGAGCAGACGGTCGGTGAGAAGAGTGCCGATGCCGGTGATGTATTTTATTGTCTCGGTGGCTTGGATGCTGCCGATTATTCCCACGGCGGAGCCAAGCACGCCGACCGACGAGCTGTTGGGCACGGTCGAAGGGTCGGGCTCGATCGGGAAAAGGCAGCGGTAGCATGCCGTGCCGGGAATGTGGGTCATCGTCTGACCGCCGAGCATGCGGATGCCGCCGAGCGAGAAGGGCTTGTCTACGGCGACGCAGGCGTCGTTGACAAGATATTTGGTCTGGAAATTGTCGCTGCATTCAACAACGAAGTCGTAGTCCTTGAAAATCTCAGGCGCGGTTTCTGGCGTGAGAAATTCTTGATAAGTCTCGATTTTGATGTTTGGGTTCAGGCGGACGAGTTTCTCGCGGGCCGACTCCACCTTCGCGCGGCCGAGGTCGGCGGTGGTGTGGAGTATTTGGCGTTGCAGGTTCGAAAGGTCTACGCGGTCGCCGTCGGCCAAGGCGATTGTGCCTACTCCGGCGGCGGCAAGATAGTATGCCACAGGCGAGCCGAGGCCTCCTGCGCCGACAACGATCACACGGCTGTCGCGCAGCCGGCGTTGTCCCTCGACACCGAAGCCGTCGAGCAGCAGCTGGCGGCTGTAGCGCCGTGTCTCATCTTCTGTAAAAGTTGTCATAATAAGTCGTCATTGTTTTAATAACTGGGTGCAAATTTCGCAGTTTCTATTCGCTTTGGCAATATGTGGCGCGCAAAATAGAGAATTATTTTTAAGATTCGGATGATTATATTTCTCTAAACCGTTCTTTCAATTCTTTTATGCGGTTTATCAATTGTTCAAATGACAATTTGTTTCCATATATGAAGTGGTCGCACATCTCAGCATAGTCAGCCTTCCAATCTGAAATAAGTTCATCTTTGGGGATAAAGTCTATTGCATTGGGCGACAATTTGGAATAGTCTACATATCTTAATGCGTAATATATAGAACGATGCTCAACAATACGCTCATATAAATCCTTGTTCTCAAGCGCTTGTTTGCCAAATCTGGTATCCATAAGACGCTCTAAGTCGTAGAGATGCCTGGACATACGGATATGGCGAGGCTTTTCCTTCTGAAATTCCTCACATAGCAGAAAAGCTTTTTCCAAGAATGTCCGTGTTGGAACAACGGTTCTGATTGTTGCACTTGCTATATCATCCTCGCCTGGAAATGTCTGTTCTACATATGATGAAATCATACGTTCTTCGGTTGGTTCATTCATTGACAGGCAACTGATTTCTATTTTTACGCGTGGTGGTATATATTCATTGTAGCCATTTAAAATAGAGGTGTAGTGTAACAATATCACAGAGGGGTCTTTGTCGCTGGCAATAGTCGTGGCCGCACCTTTGTTGTCAACTGTTTTTGTGACAGTCTCAATACGAAATCCTTTTACGCCCATACTCTTTAGATTGTTCTCAAGCTCTTTTGAAACGACATCCAATATATATCGGCGTGCCTTCTTGCGAAGTTTCTCTCGTTGGCTTTTGGTTGTTTTCTCTATTTCAAAAAATATATGGTTGACAGACAAGTCTATGTCTTCACTAAATCTGTCAATCAAGCCCCAACCCTTGCTAAGGCTTGTTCCTCCTTTGAAACAAAGGTGTTCAGAGCACGAACATTTAAACAGAGCATTGAGCACCATTGTTACCCAACAATCCTTTTCCAATGCCAATTGGTCAATCTTGAATTTTTCTTCCGCACGTTGCAATAGTGCCAAACGCTCGGGTCTTGTATGTTTATCCAAAGTGCCATTATAAATTGAGGGTATTGAAGATATTCGTTATTAGTTTCCTCATCCAGATAGGCATTAATGACAAGTCTTGCTTGAATGCCTCTTTTTGCGTTTCTTCAGATACGAGTTTATGTATCTGTTCTATTTCCTGTTTGCTGATGTTTTTTTCTCCCAAACTTTTAAGTGCTTGCATTAGCAATGCTCCTAATGCTGTCTTGAAGGCAAAATTCTTCGGGACACTTCGCTTCAATTCTACCAAGCGGTTGCCTAATTTCAATTTTCTGCTACTGCCAGATGTCAGATAGGTGTATTTGGTTGGAACTTGTGTTGACAATCCTAAAATATTAAGGGCTGTCACGCCACAAGGTTGAACTTTAGCCCTGTCCCGGCGTGCAATTGCGTTAACCATCTCATCAACAGATGGATATACGACACCAAACCGCGTGTTTTTCGGACGAAGATAAACGCCATTGGCCAATCTGATTAAATTTCCTCTTTTTTCTTCAGAAGAAAGGGCGCGACTTATAACTTTCTCATTTCCGTTGAGATCTGAAAAATCGGAAATGAAAAGTATTTGCCCGGTATGCGTGTTTTTTATTCGTTTAGTTATTTCAGACATATCTTTTGGTAATGTGCCACAAAAGTATGGAAAGCCACTTAGAAATAGAAACATACAGTAATAAATTAACTAATTTTAAGTGGAAAACTTTGAAAAAAGTTTCTACGGTTTCCGTGTAGCGTGTCGTTTGGAAAGATGTTATGCATTTATCCTTTTCCAGAAACTTTTGACCTTTGATTAATTGCCGTAACCTTTGCTGCTTTTAGTTACTAAACGGATACATCCATGACAATTTGTTATCTATCCAAACAACCCTCCCTCGGTGGCGTGCGGATTCTTGTGCAGGTGGGTATAGGCAAGCGTTGTCACCTCGCGCCCGCGGGGGGTGCGCTTGATGAAGCCTTCCTTGATGAGGAAAGGCTCGTAGACTTCCTCCACGGTTTCCGCGTCCTCGCCGAGGGCGGTGGCGATGGTGGTGAGTCCAACCGGGCCGCCGTTGAACTTGTCGATAATCGTGAGCAGTAGTTTGTTGTCAACCTCGTCGAGTCCGAACTTGTCGATGTTGAGTGCCTCAAGCGCGAATTTGGCTATCTCGGTGTCGATGGCGCCGTTGCCTTTCACCTGGGCAAAGTCGCGCACTCGGCGAAGCAGGGCATTGGCGATACGTGGCGTGCCGCGGCTGCGCATGGCTATCTCGCCGGCGGCTTCCGTTGTGCATCTGACGTTGAGCAGTCGGGCGGAGCGCAGCACGATTGAGCTCAGAACGTCGTGGTCGTAGTATTCTAAATGACATTTGATGCCGAAGCGCGCGCGGAGCGGCGGGGTGAGCAGGCCGCTGCGTGTGGTGGCGCCGACAAGGGTGAACGGCGACAGGTTGAGCTGAACGCTTCTCGCGCCTGGACCTTTGTCAATCATAATGTCGATGCGGAAATCCTCCATTGCGGAGTAGAGATATTCTTCGACAACGGGGCTGAGGCGGTGTATCTCGTCGATAAACAGCACGTCGTTCTCCTCGAGCGATGTCAGGATGCCGGCAAGGTCGCCGGGCTTGTCGAGCACTGGGCCTGACGTTACCTTGAAGCCTACGCCGAGCTCGTTTGCCATTATGTTTGACAGGGTGGTCTTGCCAAGACCGGGAGGACCGTAAAGCAACGTGTGGTCGAGCGACTCTCCGCGCATTTTTGCCGCCTTGACAAACACGCGCAGGTTTTCGATGATTTTCTCCTGTCCGTTGAAATCATCGAACGCCAGCGGACGCAGCGCGCGCTCAAATTCATTGTCGCCGTCGGTGCGGCTTGTCCTTATGTCGAAATCTTCACTCATCGTTGGTTTATTACGTTGTCAAGCCGTTGCACTATGGCGTGGTAGTCAATGCCGCGGAGGCAGGCATAGTCGCCGCGTTGGCACGGCTTGTTGCCAAACACGGAACATGGACGGCAGGGTAGGTCGGTCTGCACTTCGTTGGCTGGATTCTGATGCCATCCGGTGAATCCGCAATATGGATGTGTGGCGCCCCAGACCGACACCACCGGAAGCTCGACAAGCGAGGCGAGGTGCATGTTGGCGGAGTCCATCGAGAGCATCACGTCGCAGTGGCTCAGCAGCGCAAGCTCTTTGGCAAAGCCGTAGCGCTTGCCGGCAAGCGAGGTGACGTTGTGTGGGTGCTCGCACGCCCATTCTTCGAGGATGTCGCGCTCATAGCCGCCGCCTCCGAAGAGAAACAGGCGTGTCCCGTCGCGCTGCGACAAGGTGTCGACAACGAGCGACATCAGTCCGGGGGGATATATCTTTCCTTCGTGCTTGGCAAACGGGGCGATGGCAATCCAGCGATCGCCGCCGGATTTGGGTTTCGTGATGTCGGCAAACAGCGTCGTGTCGGCTCCCGTGGGATAGACCGACGTGAATGTCTCGCCGAAGTCGAATCCCATTCGCTTGAATGCGTCGAAGTAGCGTTGACGGGTGGAAATCAGCGGATGCAGATTCTTGCCCGTCTCGCGTGTCAGCTCGCGCTTCTCGCTGCGACCTTTGTCGATGCGGCTCATCGGGATGCCGTGCATGCGGCAGTAGACGCCCATGATGTGGGTGCGGATCACGTCGTGAAGGTCGATAAACGCGTCAATGGCGTATTCGCGCCGCAGGTCGCCCATAAGACGCCAGATGCCGTGCGTGCCTTTGTAGCGCTGCTTGACGTCGACTCCTACAACCGTGAGGTTTTGGGGCGGGTTGACAAACAGCGACGCCGCTACGGGCTGTGTGGCGATGACAAACCGCACCGTGGGGTATGCCTCGCAGGCGGAGTAGACCACCGGGACGGTCATCGCGACATCACCGAGGGCGGAAAATCGCGCTATGAGTACGTTTTTGTATTCTTTTGTCAATTCTATCTTCCCGGTTTGATTATTTTTCTGGGCGTAGAGCACCGGATTGGTGTCTGCGTCGTTGTACATCTTCATCTGGCGGTAGACTTTCATATATTTGCGGCCGGCGGCGATGTCGTCAAGGAGTTGGCCGATGGCGGTTGAGAGGTCTACTTGCTGCTCCAGCAGCACGCGCAGTTTGGCTGTGCACTTGGCTATGTGCTCGGCGGTGGCGTCGGTGCGCTCTGCCTCTTGGCGCATGTGGTAGATTTTCAGTGCGAGAATAGACAGACGGTCGATTGCCCATGCCGGACTTTCGGTGTTGATTGTGGCGCCGTCAAGCGGCTTGACGTTGCTGTAAAGGTCGCGGAAATAGGTGTCGATGTCCTCCACAAGGTCGGTGCGGTCCTGGTTCGACTTGTCGATGCGGCGTTTCAGCGCGAGTGCCTCGACGGGGTCGATGGCTGGGTCGCGGATAATGTCCTCCATGTGCCACTGCACGGCGTCGATCCAGTTCTTTCTGAACAGCACATCGTCGATGGTGCCTGCCTCGTATGGGTTTTCCGGCACTGCGTCGATGTTGTCGAATTTATGATAGTGGAGAGTGGTTTCTCCGAAAATCTTGTTGCATTTCTCTACGAAAGCGTTCATAGCGGTAGGAATTGTAGTTAATACTTTTTTTTCGGCGCATCTGAGATGCAACAACAAAGAAACAAAATATACTTGATTTCGCAAAACTTTAGACAAAAAAACCGCCACTTATTCCAAGTGACGGTCTCTTTTGCTTATGGTGTTTGCGTGTTATTTCAGTTTCGCCTGGATGGTTTTGCTCTCTGCCTCGTAGCCTGGCTTGTTGAGCAGTGCGAACATATTCTTCTTGTAGGCCTCTACTCCCGGCTGGTTGAATGGGTTCACGCCGAGGATGTAGCCGCTGATGCCGCACGCTTTCTCGAAGAAATAGATGATTTCGCCGAGGCAGCGCTCTGTGAGCGAGCCGAGGGTGATGTGGATGTTGGGCACTCCGCCGTCTACGTGGGCGATTACGGTGCCGAGTTCTGCCATCTTGTTCACTTCGTCGATGCGCTTGCCTGCGATGTAGTTGAGTCCGTCAAGGTTGGCGGCGTCGCTCGGAATCACCATTTCGTGCTGTTGCTCGGCTACGGAGATTACGGTCTCGAAGATGGTGCGTTCGCCTTCCTGAATCCACTGACCCATTGAGTGAAGGTCGGTGGAGTTGTCGACAGCGGCTGGGAAGATGCCTTTGTGCTCCTTGCCTTCGCTCTCGCCGTAAAGCTGTTTCCACCATTCGCCGAGGTAGTGGAGTTTTGGATTGTAGTTCACCAGAATCTCCGTCTTCTTGCCTTCGGCATAGAGTGCGTTGCGGGTCTTGGCGTAGAGGTAGGCGGGGTTGCTGTCGTCGGCTGCCGCGGTGGCTGCCTCCATTGCCTTCGCTCCGTCGAGAAGGGCGCGGATGTCGAAGCCTGCAACGGCGATAGGCAGAAGGCCTACCGGTGTGAGAACGGAGAAGCGTCCGCCGACGTTGTCCTCAATTACGTAGGTTGCGTAGCCTTCCTCTGTGGCGAGCGAGCGGAGCGCGCCGCGCTTGGCGTCGGTGACTGCAACGATGTGTTTCGAGGCAAACTCCTTGCCTTCCTGTGCCTCAAGCATTTCCTTGAGGATGCGGAATGCGATTGCCGGCTCGGTCGTTGTGCCTGATTTGGAAATCACGATGATACCGAACTTTTTGCCTTTCAAGAGGCTTATGAGCTCGTGGGTGTAGTCCTCGCCGATGTTCTGTCCGGCGAAATCACGCGTGCGCCGCTTGCCGGTTTGTAGGCGGCAAACGAGTCGCTGAGGGCTTCAATAACGGCTTTGGCGCCAAGATAGCTGCCGCCGATGCCGATTGCCACTACATATTCGCAGTCGTTGCGGAGGGTGGCGGCGGTCTTTTCGATGTCGGCTACAAGCGATTCCGGTGTTGCACTGGGGAGATGCATCCATCCGAGGAAATCGTTGCCGGCACCTGTGCCTTTTTCGAGTTGTTCAAGTCCGTTGGCAGCTGCGCTGTCGAAAGCGTCAATCTGCGGCTTGGTGACAAATTCTGCCACATGCTTGATGTTTAGTTCTAAATTCTTCATAATCAGCGTTATTATTAATCATAGATTGGTTGTCGTTATCTCAATTCAAACGCGAGGCGGTCGATGGCTTTCTGTGCCGGCACTTTCTCATAGAGTATGCTGTAGACACAGTTGAGAATCGGCATGTCGATGCCGTAGCGTTTGTTTATTTCATAGATGCACTTTGTGCCGTAGTATCCTTCTGCAACCATTTCCATCTCCATCATCGCCGCTTTGACAGAATAGCCGCGGCCTATGTAGGCGCCGAAATTGTGGTTGCGGGAGAATTTGGAGTATGCCGTGACGAGAAGGTCGCCAAGATACACGGAGTCGCAGATGTTGCGCTCGCCGGGGCTGGTGGCGGCGAGGAAGCGTTCCATCTCGCGGATGGCGTTGCTTGTGATCATGGCGAGGAAGTTGTCGCCGTTTTTCAAGCCGTAGACTATGCCTCCGCAGATGCCGTAAACGTTTAAGCACGGCGCCGTATTCAATGCCGGATACGTCGCCCGACACTATGGTGCGCAACGCCGGGCCTTGAAGGTATGGGGCGAATGCGGCGGCAAGCGACGGGTCGAGGCTGCCAACGGTGAGGTAGGAGCGGCGGCCGAGAGCCACTTCTTCTGCGTGGCACGGTCCGCCTATCACTATCTGACGCTCTGGCTTGATGCCGAAACGGTCGGACATGTAGGTCGTGACGATGGTGTTGTCCTCGGGCACGATGCCTTTGATGGCGCTTACCATATATTTGTCAGAAAGGTCGGCGGTTACTTTCTTCAAGTGGTCCTTGAGGTAAGGCGACGGTACGGCAAACAGCAAGGTGTCGGCTTTGCCGCACACCTCGTTGATGTCCGATGAAAAGTTGATGCGCGCGGTGTCAAACACGATGTCTGACAGATAGACAGGGTTGTGCCCCGTGCGCTTGAAGTCGGCTATGCGGTCGTCGCGGCGCATATACCAATATATGCTGTCGCAGTTCTGCAACAGAAGTTTGGCGAGGGCGGTGGCCCAGCTGCCGCCGCCCATCACTGCGATCTTTCCTGGAAAAGCCATTATGGATTGTTTATTTCTTCACGGCGTCAATCCAAGCGGCGACGTTGTCGACCGACGGATTGGTGAGGCCGAGTTTGAATTTCTTGTTGAGTCCGCAAATTTCCTGATGCACTTTGCCTGGATTGGCGCCGTCGAGGCTGTCAACGGTGAGATAGCCTGCCTTCTGCAGCGGTGCTACCCATTCTGCTGGGATGCCGAGGGTGGTGTAGGCGTCTTCCTGGTCGCGTTTCACAACTTTCTCCGGACGCATCTGCGGGAAGAACAGCACTTCCTGGATTGTGGTCTGTCCGGTCATGAGCATCACAAGACGGTCGATGCCGATGCCGATGCCGCTTGTCGGAGGCATACCGTACTGGAGGGCACGGAGGAAGTCCTTGTCGATAATCATCGCCTCGTCGTCGCCCTTGTCGGCAAGACGCATCTGCTCTACGAAGCGTTCTTCCTGATCAATTGGGTCGTTAAGCTCTGAGTAGGCATTGGCAAGCTCCTTGCCGTTGACCATAAGCTCGAAACGCTCTGTGAGTCCCGGCTTTGAACGGTGCATCTTTGTAAGCGGCGACATCTCGACTGGATAGTCGGTGATGAAGGTTGGCTGGAGGAAAGTACCCTCGCAGAACTCACCGAAGAGTTCGTCGATCAACTTGCCCTTACCCATGGTCTCATCTACATCCATGCCCTTCTCCTTGCAGAATGCGCGGATTTCTTCCTCTGTCTTGCCGTTGCAGTCGAAGCCTGTCTTCTCCTTGATTGCGTCGAGGATAGGCAGACGGCGGTAAGGCGCCTTGAACGAGATGACGTTGTCGCCTACCTTGCGCTCTGTAGAGCCGTTTACGGCGATGCAGATTGTTTCGAGCAACTTCTCTGTGAATGCCATCATCCAGTTGTAGTCTTTATACTGAACGTAAAGCTCCATGCAGGTGAACTCCGGGTTGTGGTTGCGGTCCATTCCCTCGTTGCGGAAGTTCTTGCCGATTTCATAAACGCCCTCGAAACCGCCGACGATGAGGCGTTTCAGATAGAGCTCGGTTGCGATGCGCATGTACATGTCAACGTCGAGTGCGTTGAAATGGGTGATGAACGGACGGGCGCTTGCTCCGCCGGCGATGCTCTGAAGGGTCGGGGTCTCAACCTCGGTGTAGCCTGCCTCGTCGAGCACGCTGCGAAGGGTGCGGAGCACGGTGGCGCGCTGAAGGAAAATGTCCTTGACGCCGTCGTTGACAATGAGGTCAACATAGCGCTGGCGGTAGCGGAGCTCCGGATCTTCGAAGGCGTCGTATGCCTTGCCGTCTTTCATCTTGACGATTGGAAGTGGGCGCAGCGACTTGCTGAGCATCTTGATGTTCTTGGCGTGAACGGTGATTTCGCCCATCTGTGTGCGGAACACAAATCCCTCGATGCCGACAATGTCGCCGATGTCGAGCAGTTTCTTGAAGAAAATGTTGTAGGTGTCCTTGTCTTCTCCCGGACAAAGGTCGTCGCGGCTGATGTAAACCTGGATACGGCCTTCGGAGTCCTGCAGTTCCATAAACGAGGCTTTGCCCATGATGCGGCGGCTCATGATGCGGCCGGCGATTCTCACTTCGCGTGGCTCGGCGTCGTCTTTGAAGTTTTCCTTAATCTCTTTTGTGTGTCCTGTAACTACATATTCCTCAGCGGGATAAGGCTCTATTCCCATCTTTCTGAGTTCGGCGAGACTGTTGCGTCTCACAATCTCTTGTTCGCTTAACTCCAATACGTTCATATATCTTTCAATTTGTTATTATCAAACGTTGTAAGCACACCTT
The DNA here is from genome assembly GCA_022009815.1 of Bacteroidales bacterium. Classification (GTDB taxonomy): domain Bacteria; phylum Bacteroidota; class Bacteroidia; order Bacteroidales; family Muribaculaceae; genus Limisoma. The sequence goes on along the minus strand of CP091725.1, from coordinate 991,724 downwards.
ATAAAGGGTTGCAGTTTGCAAAGTTACGCATAAACCGCTTGTTCTGCAAAAAAAAAGGTGTGATTTTTGGTTATTTCTTGTGCTTGCGGTAGTAGGAAAGACCGCGTTTCACGTTTCTTTTATGGCGTTGCTCGAGTAGGTGGCGCCGCTGACGGCGTCTACTTTCTGTTTCGATGCCTCGCCGACATGCTTGCCTGTCCATTTGCCGAACAGCCCTTTCTCGGCGCGCAGAAACAGGTTGTGCGACTCGCGGTTGGGAAGAGCCTCGATTTTCACAATGCGGTCGTTCTTGATGTGGATTTTCAGAGGCGTGGCGCCGGCATAGCCTTTGACGGTGGGCGCAAGTGTGGTGGTGTTGACCACGTAGGTGCCGTCGGCGCTGCGTGTCATCACATCGTCGGCGCTGCCGCCCGACGTCATCACCACCGCAGCTGTTGTCACGGCTGCGGCGGATAGAAGTAAATTCCTTATTTTCATAATCTTAGTCTTTGTTTTTTTGTTCCGAATCTTAGTCTTCGCTTATCATGCCGAGGAGTTGTTTCACCTCATAGTGCGACAGCCGTCGGCTGTCTTTCAGATGTTGTGCAAACTCGTGTGCTATTTTGCGCACCGACGGGTTGCGGAACACCTGTTCCAGATAGTTGAACGTTTCCTGAAACATGCTTCTTATCTCATCGTCATCCAATTGGCAGGTGCGTTTGCCCTCATCTGCCACGGTGCTGAAAATCGCTTTCTTGGCGTCGGCGTATTGCGTCGGCTTGCCTGCCGGCAGATTGCGGCAGAACAAGTTGGCGATGAGCATGCCTACGGTCATCTGGTAGTGCTTGAGCGTGGCGTGCCACGACTCTACGGGCGACACTGCGGGATTGCCTGAGAAATAATAGTCGGGCGTAAACGAGATGTAGCCGTGCTCATCGTCGTCAATGTCGATTTGATAGAGCAAGTCCTCTCCGTTCCAGATTGAAATACCTATCGCCATTCCGGCGATGCCATAACATTTGTCTTCTTCGTCGTTATATTTCATCCTTTTTTTAAGTTTTTATTGACGGCGTCCTCCAGTTGGCGGAGCGCCTTTTCAAGCGTTGTGCGGCAGCAGCCCACGTTGAGCCGCATGTGGCATTCGCCTCCGGTGCCAAACATCTCGCCGTCGTTGAGGGCCAGATGCGCCTTGTCGACAAACAGGTCGACCAAGTCCTTGCCCTTCAGTCCCAATGCCGAGCAGTCGAGCCATACGAGGAACGACGCCTGCGGGCGCATGGCGCGGATTTGCGGTATCCGCTCCGCCAGAAATTGCTCCGTGTAGCGGATGTTGTCCTCGATGTAGCGCAGCGCCTCGTCGAGCCATCCCGCCGCTTTGGTGTAGGCGGCTTCGGTGGCTACGGTCTGCACGAATGTGGGCACGTTGTATTCATTGACTGTGAGCCAGGTGAAGAACTTGCGGCGGAGTGCCGGATTTTTCACCACACACCACGAACTTACGATGCCGGCGATGTTGAATGTCTTCGACGGCGCGCCAAACGTGACGCTGCATTGCGCCGCTGCGTCGGAAACGGAGGCAAACGGGGTGTAGCGGTTGCCAAACAGCTCAAGGTCGCCGTGGATTTCATCGCTCGCCACCAGCACGCCGTATTCGGTGCAGAGGTCGGCAAGACGTGCCAGCTCCTCGCGGCTCCATACAAATCCGCCGGGGTTGTGCGGATTGCAGAGAATCATCATGCGCGGACGCTCCTCGGCAAACTGGCGCTCGAGCAGCTCGAAGTCCATCTCTACGTGTCCGTCGTCGCAGAAGCGCAGCGGATTTCTGACCACCTTGCGGCAGTTGCCCTCGATGATGATGCGGAACGGATGGTAGACGGGCTGTTGTATCAGCACCTTGTCGCCCTTGTCGGTAAACACCTGAAGTGCCATCGCAAGTCCGCGGACAATGCCGGGGATGAATGTCAGCTCGTCGCGCTCCACGCTGAATCCATGGCGGTTGAGCAGCCAGTCCTGTATCGACTGCCAATAACTGTCGGGTGCTATCGAATAGCCGAACACTTGGTGCTCCAGCCTGTGGCGCAGAGCTTCTGTGATGGCGGGACACACCTCGAAATCCATATCAGCCACCCAAAGCGGCAAAAGGTCGCTTCGACCGTAGTTTTGCTGCAGACCGTCGTATTTTACGCATCCGGTGTGCCAGCGGTTGATTGTCTTGTTGAAGTCCATTGCGAGACGTTTTTTGCAAACTTACACAAAAAACATAAATTTCTGCAAATATAGAACGAAAAAAGTTTGTTTATTGTCATTGAATAATGACATTATAAAAGCTACGCTTTGAATATTGAGGAAATCTGAGTAATTTTGCATATTGATGTCGGGCTTGCTCGGCAGCAAAAAAGGAGGAAAGAAATGGAAGAGAAAAATCTTGAAAAGGTAGAGTCAAAGCCGGCGTTCAGGCACTCTATCCCGGTGCAGATGCGTTTTAACGACATCGATGTGCTCGGACACGTCAACAACTCTGTGTTTTTCACCTATTACGACCTCGGTAAATCGGCTTATTTCACCACCATCCGCAAAGGTCAGATGAACTGGACGCGGCCCGACGTGGTGATTGCCAACGTGAACTGCAACTTCTACGCCCCGATGCGATTCGGCGAGCCGGTGTCGGTCGTGACCCGTGTGGAGTCGATCCGCGAGAAGAGTTTCAAAGTGCACCAGCGCATCGTAAACACTGTCACGAAGGAGGTGAAGAGCGAATGCGCGACGGTGATGGTGGCGTTCGACGTGGATACGCAGGAATCGAAATGCCTTCCGGCTGCGTGGGTGAAAGCCATCTGCGAGTATGAAGGACGCAACTTGATTGAATCAAAAGACTGACAACAGATATGACAGACATCAAACAGTGTATGCGCGACATCCTCGCTCACGAAAGCCGTGCGGTGGCGGAAATCCCGGTGACCGACGGATATGAGCGTGCTGTAGGAATGATTGTGGAGCAGGTGTGGAACCGCCACGGAAAACTTATAACATCGGGCATGGGCAAGGCTGGACAGATTGCCATGAACATTGCAACGACTTTTGCGTCGACGGGAATCCCTGCCGTGTTCCTGCACCCGAGCGAGGCGCAGCATGGCGACTTGGGCGTGATGCAGGAGAACGACATCATGCTGCTGCTCTCGAATTCGGGTAAGACGCGCGAGATTGTGGAGCTGGTGACGCTTGCAAAGCGGTTGAATCCGCAGCTGCAGATTATCGTGATTACGGGAAATGCCGACAGTGAGCTGGCTCAGTCGGCGGATGTGTGCCTTTGGACGGGCAACGCTCCGGAGGTTTGTCCGCTCGGGCTGACTCCTACCACGTCGACAACGCTGATGACTGTCATTGGCGACGTGCTCGTTGTGGGAACGATGCGCACCACGGGATTCACGAAGGAGCAGTATGCGCTGCGCCATCATGGCGGATATCTCGGCAAGAAGAGCCGTGGTGAGGAAAAGGAGGAACAACGGTGAGCAAGGTTATTGCAGTGGGACAGGCTTGCCTCGACATCCTGCATGAGGAGGGGAGGCAGGTGTGTTCGTTTGTTGGCGGACGCATTGCAAACATGGCAATGACGCTGAGCCACGATGGCGTGGCGGTGGAATTCGTAAGCGAATGTGCCACCGACGGCGTGGGCGACATGATTGTTGACACGCTGAAGAAAAACGGTGTGGGCGTGAAGTCGGTCGACCGGTTTACGGAAGGGCAGTCGCAGGTGTCGCTGATTTTCCGCGACAAGGAGGGCAACGAGCGTTTCTCGGAGTATGTGAAATACCCCGACTCGAGGTTTGACGTGCTGTGGCCGAAAATCGAGGAGAACGACATCGTGGTGTTCGGATCGTTTCTCTGTGGAGGAAAGCGTGCGCCAGCCGCTCTCTGAATTGTTGGCGTATGCTCAGGACCGCAAGGCGATAATCGTCTATCTGCCGGGTTTCAAGCCTGAGCTGTGCAGCCGCATAACGCGTGTGATGCCGGCTATCGTCGAAAATCTTGAGGTCGCCGATGTGGTCATCGCCCGTGAGAGCGATATGATGAAAATATTCGGAAAGGCAGATGCCCGCGCCTGCTACAACGAGCATATAAAATTTTATTGCAACAATTTCCTTTTTTCCGACAGCCGGCACAATGTGTCGCTGTTCACCAAAAGCGGTGTGCTGACGCGTGAGTCAGACGGGACGCCCGACGCCGCACATCGTCTGGAATGCGATGCGCGTCTGGTGGCTCGGTTTGTTGAGGGAATGCTGCGCCACGGGCTTACGCGCGACGGTCTTGACACGACAGGCGCGGACGAATGGGAAGATATAATGAAAAAATAGAACAAAGATATGTCTGTAGAAATCAGAGTTATACCGAAGGATAAGAAGTCACTGAAAGTTTGTGCAGTTTGGCACGGATATGTATAAAGGCAACGACTGCTTTGTGCCGCCGTTGCGCATGGACGATGTCAACACGCTGTCGCCCGACGTGAACCCTGCGTTTGAGTTGTGTGATGCCGAGTATTTTATGGCTTTCCGCGACGGCAAGCCTGTGGGACGCATCGCTGCAATCATCCATCGCCTCTCAAACGAGCAGCGAGGCAAGAAGGAGATGCGTTTCGGATTTGTGGAGTTTATCGATGATGAGGAAGTGTGCGACGCGCTTTTCAACGCTGCCATAGCATGGGGCAAGGAGCGCGGAATGGAAACGATTATTGGTCCGCTCGGATTTTCCGATATGGACTATGAGGGAATGCTTGTCGAGGGCTTCGATGAATTGTCGACGATGGCTACCATCTACAACTACCCATACTATCCCAAGCACATGGAGCGCATGGGATTTGAAAAACGCGCCGACTGGGTGGAATTTCAGATGACCGTGCCCGACGCTATCCCTGAGAAGCATCAGCGCATCGCCGAGATAGTGAAGAAGAAATATGGGCTGCACGTGGAGAAATACACCAACCGCAAGAAGGTTGTCCGCGAGGTGGGACGTCCGTTCTTCGACCTTATCAACGAGGCTTATGCCGAGCTGTTTGAATTTACCAAACTGACCGACCGTCAGATTGACTATTATGTGAAGATTTATCTGCGCCTGTTGCGCCTCGACCTGCTCTGTGTGATAAAAGACTCCAACAACGAGGTTATCGGTGTGGGCGTGGCTTTGCCGTCGTTGTCGCGGGCGCTGCAGAAGTCGCATGGACGAATGTTGCCGTTCGGATGGTGGCATCTGATGCGTGCCATGTATTTCAACGTGACCGACACGGTCGACCTTCTGCTTGTGGCTATCAAGCCGGAATATCAGAGCAAGGGCGTAAACGCATTGCTGTTCACCGACTTGATTCCGTATTTCCAAAAATATGGCTTCAAATATGCCGAGAGCAATCCGGAGTTGGAGCTGAACACGAAGGTGCAGTCGCAGTGGCAATATTTCGAGACGCGCCAGCACAAGCGCCGTCGTGCTTTTGGAAAGAAAATATAGAACGTAGGTCTAAGAGAAAAACAATCGGCGGCGGATGCTCCATATTGCGGGTCTCGCCGCCGATGTTTTTAGCTGGTCGACTTTGGACGCTTTTGTTGTCTATGCTCGTAATAATGTATACCTTTGCAACCATAATAATGATAAAAAACAGAGAATAATGGCTGGATTAAAATCATTGGTAAAAGACACTGCCATCTATGGTGTCAGTTCTATTGTAGGGCGATTTCTAAACTATCTTCTTGTGCCTATCTACGTCACGGCGATGTCGGCACGTTCGGGTGGCTATGGCGTTGTCACCGAGGTGTATGCATGGGTGGCGTTGCTGATGGTGATTCTCACCTATGGAATGGAAACCACATTTTTCCGCTATGTGAACAAGGCGGAGGAGAATCCGCGCAGGGTCTATTCAACAACGCTGATTATGGTGGGTCCACGTCGCTGCTGTTTGTGGCGCTCGGACTGGCGTTTCTGCCGCAGATTGCAGGTGCCATGGGCTATGCCGACCATCCTTCGTATATAGGTATGATGATGGGTGTTGTGGCGATGGACGCTTTCCAATGCATCCCGTTCGCTTATCTGCGCTACCGCAAGCGCCCGTTTCACTTCGTGGCGTTGAAGCTGCTCTTCATTGTGCTAAACATAGCGTTAAACATTGTCTACTACGTGTTTCTCGGAGGTAGCGATGTGGCTTATGCCTTCCTGTTCAACCTTGTCTGCACCGGCACGATAATGCTGCTGATGCTGCCGCTCATAAAGCTTGGCGGCGGTTTCGACTGGCAGTTGGCGAAGCGTATGCTCAACTATTCTTATCCGATACTGATTCTTGGTATCGCTGGAATCCTTAATCAGGTGGCTGACAAGATTATATTCAGCCATGTCTATGTTGGCAGCGATGCAAAGATGCAGCTCGGCATCTACGGCGCGGCGAGCAAGATTGCCATGATTATGGCTTTGCTGACACAGGCTTTCCGCTATGCCTATGAGCCGATTGTGTTCAGCAAGAGCCGCGACAAGGACAGCAAGGAGTTTTACGCCAAGGCGATGAAATATTTCGTGATCTTCACGCTGCTGGCATTCCTTTGCGTGGTGTTTTATATCGATGTGCTCAAACACGTCATTGCCCCGAATCCGGAATATTGGGCTGGATTGCGTGTGGTGCCGATTGTGATGGCGGCGGAAATTCTGATGGGCGTTTATTTCAACTTGTCGTTCTGGTACAAGCTCATCGACAAGACGCTTTGGGGCGCGTTGTTCTCTTTTGTGGGATGCGCCGTGCTGATTGCCATGAATGTGCTGCTTGTGCCCAAGTTCGGATATATGGCATGCGCCTGGGCTGGCGTGGCCGGCTATGGCGTGGCTATGGTGATGTCTTATGTTGTAGGACAGAAGAAAAATCCTATCGACTACGATTTGAAGTCGATTCTCTCATACGTAGCCGTGGCTGCGGTGCTTTATTTTGTGGCTGAATATCTGAAAGTTGGCAACACGATGCTGCAACTTGTGGTCAACACCGCAATGCTTTGTGTGTTTGCCATGATGATTGTTAAAAAAGAGCATCTCAACATCGGTGCGATGCTGCGGAGGGGACGCAAATGAAAGTGGTGATTCTCAACACTGCCGATGCCCATGGTGGTGCGGCGATTGCCAGCTGGAGGCTTCTGCACGCCCTTGTCGGGGAGGGTGTTGATGCCCGTATGCTTGTTGTCGACCGCACTACGGCCGACCCGCTTGTCGATGTGGCGGGAACAGCGGAGCAGCGCCGTTGGGCTTTCCTGCGCGAGCGCATAGGCATCTTCGCCGCAAACGGCTTGAACCGCCGCGACCTGTTTAAGGTGTCGACGGCGCGCTATGGTGTCGATGTGCTGTCGCATCCGTGGCTGCGTTCAGCCGATGTGGTGTGTCTCAATTGGATAAACCAGGGGATGCTGTCGCTCACCGACGTCGGGCGACTTGCCGCAATGGGTAAGCGGTTGGTGTGGACGCTGCACGATATGTGGTGCATGACGGGAATCTGCCACCATGCCTATGGTTGCGACGGCTATGAGCGCGAGTGCGGACATTGCAGGTTTATGCGTTTCCCTTATGGCAACGACCTGTCGCACCGTGTGTGGAAGCGGAAAAAACGCATATACGACAATGCCGACATCCATTTTGTGGCTGTCAGCGGATGGCTTGCCGACTGTTGCCGCCGCAGCGCGCTGCTTGAGGGCAGGGCGGTGTCGGTGATCCACAATGCGATGGCGGTCGACAGCTACAGTTGGCAGCGTACAGGAAACAAGGACAAGAAGGTGGTGACGATGGGCGCGGCGCGACTTGACGACCCCGTGAAAGGGTTCGGACAGCTCATCGAGGCGGCAAACATCATCGCCGACAATCATCCCGACTGCAACATCGAGCTGCAGCTTTTCGGCTCTATCCGCGACGAGTCGCTGCTCGGACAGATACGACTGCCTTACCGGTGGGTTGGCGCGGTGGCTCCTGAAAAGGTGGCAGACCTGATGGCGGCAGGCGATGTGGTTGTGTCGTCGTCGCATTTCGAGACGTTTGGCATGACGCTTGCCGAGGGACAGGCTGCCGGATGCCTTGCCGTGGCGTTTGACCACGGAGGCCAGTCGGACATAATCACGCATCGGCGCGGCGGATGGCTCGCCGCCTATCCCGACGCCGACAGCCTTGCCGAGGGCATCTTGTGGGCGGTGTCGCAGAGTGTCGACCGCAAGGCTCTCCACGACAGCGTGGCGGCGCGGTTTTCATACGGCGCGGTTGCGCGTAAGTATATAGATTTGTTCAACGAATTATTGAGAAAGGAATAGAAATATGGTGACAATACTGTTTCACGACACGATTTTCGGACCAATCCACAGCCGCAGGCTCGGCACGTCGCTTGGAGTTAACCTGATGCCCAACGATGGTAAAATCTGCTCGTTTGACTGCCTGTACTGCGAGGCTGGCTACAATGCCCAGGGCGCGGGAAAGGCTGGTATAAGCACCCGCGAGGAGGTGCGCGCGGCTCTGGAAGACAAACTGAAGGCGATGCATGCCGCCGGCGACCGTCTTGACGTAATCACTTTCTCAGGCAACGGCGAACCAACGTTGCACCCTGACTTCGGAGGCGTGGTCGACGATGTGATAGCATTGCGCAACAAGTATTACCCTTCGGTGAAAATCAGCGTTTTGTCAAATTCCACGATGATTGACCGTCCGGCTGTTGCCGAGGCGCTTCTGAAGGTGGACAACAACATACTGAAACTTGACTCGGCGGTTGACGCCACGATGCGCCTTATCGACCGTCCGGCAAACAAGGAGTTTACGGTGGAGCACGTGGTTGGACATCTTAAAAAATTCCGCCATCAGTGCATCGTCCAGACCATGATGGTGCGTGGCGAGCACGACGGCGTGCGCATCGACAACACCACCGACGCTGAGATTCAGGCGTTGCTGAAGGCTTATCTTGAGATTGAGCCGGCAGAGGTGATGCTCTACTCGCTCGACCGTCCGACACCGGAGCAGCGCTTGCAGAAAGTGGAGCGCGACGAATTGGAGCGCATCGCAGAAGTGTTCCGTCAGAAAGGTATTAAAGTACAAGTAAATTAAGACAATATGATATATCCAAAGCCATTGAGACAGGGCGATGCCGTGGCGATTCTCTCGCCGGCAAGTGCAATCAAACCGGAGCTGGTCGACAGCGCATGCCGGACAATCGAGAGTTGGGGATTCCGCCCCGTAGTGAGTCGGCACTGCAAAGGCGTGAACGGATCGTACAGCGGAACGGCGGAAGAGCGTATAGCCGACATCCGTCAGGCGCTCGCCGACCCGTCGGTGCGTGCCATAATGTGCAGCCGTGGCGGATACGGAGTGGTGCATCTGCTCGAGCATTTCGAACCGGGATTGTGGAGCCGCGATCCTAAATGGGTGATGGGATTCAGCGACATCTCGGCCTTCCATGCAGCGTTGGCCCGCGATGGCGTGGCAAGCATCCACTCGCTGATGTGCAAGCATCTGACCGAGCGTCCCGACGACGAGTGCAGCCGCGCGCTCCGCGACATCCTTACCGGCACCATGCCCGACTATGAAGTGGCGGCCGACCCTCACAACCGTCTTGGCGAGGCTGAAGGCAGAATTTACGGAGGCAATATCGCCGTGCTGAGCGGACTGCTGTCCACACCGTTCAACTTGCTCCGCAAGGACCATATCCTCTTCATTGAGGACATCGACGAGGCTATCTACAGCATAGAGCGCATGCTCTACCATCTGCGTCTTAACGGCACGCTTGCCTCTACGCGTGCGTTGATTGTTGGGCAGTTCACCGAATACAAGCCGTCGAAGGACTTCGACAATATGTACGATATGGTGCAGCGGATGGTTGCCGACTACGATTTCCCGGTGGCTTACAACTTCCCGGTGGGGCATGTCGACTACAACCTTCCAATCATCGAAGGCGCCAATGCCCGCCTTGTCGTAACCCCCGACAAAGTGCGCCTCACGCTGTCAAAATAAAATGGCCAAATCGCCAAGTAAAAAATGGCCAAATCGCCAAGTAAAAAATGGCCAAATCGCCAAATAAGATTCGTAAATATTTGTTTATGTGGAAATTAAAAAAATATCTTTGCATAAACAAAAAAATACGAACAAAAAAATGAGCGAATATAAGCCGCGGATAGCAGACGGAATATTGCGAGAGAAGTTGGAGGCAATTGGAGCTGTTTTGGTGGAGGGTCCAAAAGCGTGTGGTAAGACCACGACTGCCGAGCAGCAAGCCAAGAGCGTGCTTTATATGAACGATCCGATGAGGCGGATGCAGTATATGCAAATGGTTGAGACCGATATCAATGCTTTGCTTGACGGTGCTGTGCCTCGACTTATTGATGAGTGGCAGACGGCTCCGCAGTTTTGGGATGCCATTCGTTTCACTGTCGACCACAGAGATGGCGATGGTCAGTTTATCCTTACCGGTTCAGCTGTTCCAGTGATAAACAATGGGCAGATAGAGCACACAGGGACCGGCCGTTTTGGCTGGGTTAAGATGCGTCCGATGAGTCTTTGGGAGTCGGGAGAATCCAATGGCGGCGTAAGTCTTTCTGAACTGTTTGAGTCGCCAGAAAGCATTGGCGCTACAAGCACATTGTCGTTGTCGCAACTTGCATTTGCAGTGTGTCGCGGAGGTTGGCCGAGGGCGGTGTCAAAGCAAACAGAAAAAGCGGCGTTGCTTCAGGTCGAGGAATATCTTGAGTCGGTGACGCGTTCTGACATTTCTCGTGTTGACAATGTAAACAGAGATTCAGATCTTGCAAAGAGGCTGCTTCGTTCGTACGCGCGCCATCAAGGCGCACAGGCAAGTGTTCCGACGATACGTAAGGATGTCGCTGTCAACGAATCGGATTCGGTGAGCGACGTCACTGTTGAGTCGTATCTGTTGGCTCTCCGCAAGATTTTTGTCATAGAGGATATGCCTGCGTGGAATCCAAATTTGAGAAGCAAAACAGCGATACGGACATCTGATACAAGATATTTTGTTGACCCTTCGATAGCTACTGCCGCATTGGGCATTGGGCCGAAAGACTTGATTGAGGATTTAAACACATTCGGATTGATGTTTGAAACATTGTGTGTGCGCGATTTGCGTGTGTTTGCAGATGCTCTTGGCGGTACCGTTTATCATTTCCGTGACAAAAACGGCCTGGAGTGCGATGCTGTCATTCATTTAAAGAATGGAAATTACGGACTCGTCGAAATAAAATTGGGTGGTGACACTTTGATTGAAGCGGGGGCGTTGACTTTGACATCGCTGGCTGGCAAAATCGACACCACAAAAATGAAGAAGCCGGCGTTTGATGGTTCTGACTGGTGTCGGTGATTTCGCTTACCGTCGTAAAGACGGCATTTATGTTGTGCCGATAGGGTGCTTGAAAGATTAGTATGGTTGACACAATGACAGCCGAGCAACGGCATCGCTGCATGTCGCACATCCGCAGCCGCGACACGCGTCCGGAAACGATGGTACGCCACTACCTGTTTTCCCGGGGATTCCGCTATCGCAAGAACGTGCGCGCTTTGCCGGGCACGCCCGACATTGTGCTTGGCCGTTACCGTACGGTGATTTTCGTAAACGGATGTTTCTGGCATGGGCATGAGGGGTGCCGCTATTTCCGCCTGCCGAAGACAAATGCCGGCTTCTGGCAGCAGAAGATTGAGCGCAATCAGGCGCGCGATGCCCGAGATCGGATGGAGCTGAGGCGTATGGGCTGGCACGTGATTCAGGTGTGGGAATGCCAGCTGAAGCCTCGCGAACGAGCCGCTACGTTGCGCAGCATCGAGCAGACGCTCTGTGGCATCTATCTCGACGACAACGCAGTGGAGCGAACCGACATTTCCCTTGCCGCCGAGGATGAAACGCCGTATAATAATTCTCTCCACAATAAATGAGTTATTTTATTTTGCATTACCTTTGTAGAGCGAAACAAAAAAACGTACATACTATGTCAACAGAATTGAGAGCCCAGGAAGGGCATAAGGCTAATTTGCCAAAATTGGACGGTTTCAGCGTCGGAATTGTCGTGGCTGAGTGGAATCCACAAGTGACGGAGGCTTTGTTGAAGGGCGCGCTCGATGTGTTTCACGCCGAGGGCTACACCGACGACAATATCCTCGTTGAGCATGTGCCAGGCACGGTGGAGCTTACTTATGGCGCGGCGTGCATGATCGACAATGTAAATGTCGAGGCAGTGATTGTGATTGGCTGCGTGATTCGTGGCGGCACACCGCATTTCGACTATGTTTGCGACAGTGTGACTCAAGGCGTGGCTCAGTTGAATGCAAACGGCGAGGTGCCGGTTGTGTTTGGCGTGCTTACCACCGACAATGAGGAGCAGGCGCTCGAGCGTGCCGGCGGTGCGCTTGGCAACAAGGGCGCGGAGGCTGCCGAGGTGGCTATAAAGATGGCTGACTTCACTCGCCGCATGCGTCAGGAATAAGCGGAAGTGACAAAGAATTTAACGAGACGGAGGCTCATTTTTACGGGCTGCCGTCTCGTTTTTGTTTTCAGTGGAAACGATGTCGGAGATGACATCGGCTCCTGTGATTTCATTCAGGCGTTTCACCAAATGGCTGCGGTTGAGCATCAGCTCGTTGCGCAGCGGAGCGGAAACGATGACCACATGCAGCACGCGGTCTTTTATCCAGCGGCGTACCGTCTGCCGGTTGATGTATTCGCCCACCACGTCGGGCCAGAAGGCCACAAGGCGTTGCTGGTTGGCATTGTCGTCGAGAGCCGCAGGGTCGAGAAACTGGCGCATCACGTCGCCTAAGAGCACGGGGTCGCGGCGTTTCATTGCATGCCTCCTTCCTGTCGGCACACACCGTTGTCGACCGTGAAAATGCGGTAATCGCTACCCACCGCCTCCACAGTCTCGTCGAGGTGCTGGCGGTTGGTGTCTGACACAAAAATCTGCCCGAAAGCCGGTTCCGACACGATGCGCATAATGTTTGCCACGCGGTTTGCGTCAAGTTTGTCAAATATCGTCAAGCAGCAGAATCGGAGTCTGTCCGCATTCCGTTTTCAGAAAGTCGAACTGGGCGAGGCGCAGCGCGATTGTGTAGGTCTTGCACTGTCCCTGCGAGCCCGTGCGGCGCATCAGCTCGTCGCCGAGCATCAGCTCGATGTCGTCGCGGTGCACGCCCATCGACGTGTGTCCAAGCACGCGGTCGCGTTCCAGATTCTGACGCAGCACTTCCGCCATTGTCTGAGTGTTGAGCACGCTGCGGTAGTCGAGCCTCACCTGCTCGTTGCTGTCGGAGATTGTGTTGTAGTAGCGCATGAAGATTGGAGTGAACCTTTCAATCCATTGCTGGCGAGCCTTGTGGATGGCTGCCGCTGCATGGCAAAGGAAAGTGTCGACGGTTTCGAGCAACAGAGGGTCGGCGATGCCCTGTTTCAGCATCGCGTTGCGCTGTTCGAGCGCACGGTTGTAGCCAATCAGCTGCTCCAGATATTCGTGGTTTCCCTGCGATATTATCCGGTCGATCAGTCGTCGCCGCTCCTCGCTGCCGCCGGCGATAAGATTCCAGTCGCTCGGAGTGACCATCACAAGCGGGAGCAGCCCGATGTGTTCGCTCTGCCGGCGGTATTCCTTCCCGTTGCGTTTCACGGATTTCTTCTTTCCGCGCTGCAGCGCGCACGAAATCTGCTCCGTTTTTCCGCTCCGCACATACTCGCCCTGCAGCAGCATGAACTCTTCGCCGTAGCGCACGGTTGTTGCGTCGGTTCGCGCGAGGCTGCTTTGACAGAAACTGAGATAGAAAATCGCGTCGAGCACGTTGGTTTTGCCCATACCGTTGTTGCCCAGCAGGCAATTCACCTTCGGGGAAAATTCGAGTGTTGCCTCGGCGATGTTCTTATAGTTCAATATCGACAGTTTCGACAGTATCATAAGTGCAAAAATAACGATTTTTCCGCAACTGTCTGCAATGCCGTGTCGTTTTTAAATTGATTTTGACTGTGGAAAGCGAAAAAAAAGTTATCTTTGTCATATGGAAAGTTATATAGTATCGGCAAGAAAATACCGCCCTTCGACGTTCAAGTCGGTGGTGGGTCAACATGCTCTCGTCAACACGCTGAAACGCCGTCAAGTCGGGACGTCTGGCGCATTCCTACCTGTTCTGCGGGCAGCGCGGTGTGGGCAAGACAACGATGGCACGCATCTTTGCGAAAGCCATCAACTGTGAGCATCTGACGGCCGACGGCGAGCCTTGCAACGAGTGCGAGTCGTGTCGCGCGTTCAACGAGCAGCGGTCGCTCAACATCATTGAGCTCGACGCCGCGTCAAATAACAGCGTCGACGACATCCGCCAGCTTACCGACCAAGTGTTGGTGCCGCCAGTCACGGGCCGTTACCGCGTGTTTATCGTCGATGAGGTCCACATGCTTTCCGCTGCGGCGTTCAACGCCTTTTTGAAGACGCTTGAGGAGCCGCCTAAATACGTGATTTTCATTCTTGCCACCACGGAACGGCAGAATTCTGCCAACGATTCTTTCTCGATGCCAGAAATATGACTTCCAGCGCATCACGCCCTCCGACATCGCCGAGCAGCTGAAATATGTTGCCGACCATGAGGGTTACACAACCGAGCCGGAGGCTCTTAACGTGATAGCGCAGAAGGCCGACGGCGCTATGCGCGACGCCCTGTCGATATTCGACCAGGTGGCAGCCGCATCGATGGGCAACATCACCTATCGTGCCGCCATCGACAATCTCAACGTCCTTGACTACGACTATTATTTCCGTCTTGTCGACGCTTTTGCCGACAACAATGTCGAGCAGTCGCTCCTCGTCTACAAAGACGTGCGCGACCACGGTTTTGACTCGAGGGTGTTTATCAACGGTGTCGCGGCGCATCTGCGCGAACTTGTCGTGGCCCACTCGCCGGAACTGGTGCCGCTGATGGAAGTGACAGGCGAGATAGCGGAACGCTACAAGCAGCAGGCGGCACGCTGTCCGCTCGGCAAGCTGTATCAGGCTATGGATCTCTGCAACACGTGCGACCTTAACTATATCAATGCAACCAACAAGCGTTTCATTGTCGAACTTACGCTTATCAAGATATGCCAACTCTTTGGCGGAGAGACCGCCGCTCCAACCGCTCCGCAACCGCTGAGAAAGGTTGCTCCGGCAGCCCCTGCTGCACCGGCACCGCAGCGCCAGGCAGCTCCCGCGCCAGCACCGCAACCGGTTCAGGCGGCTCCGCAACCGCAGGCGCCTGTAGCGCGGCCCGTGCGTCCGGTGCGGCCAGCACCGGCACCACGCCCTCAGGCAACGCCCGGCGGCAAGGTGGCAGGCTTGTCGTCGGTGTCGATAAAGGCACCTATTTCCGGCACTGCCGTGCCACAAAGTCAGCAGCCGTCAGGCAACAATGCCGCCGAGTCTGAAAAAAAAAATGACATCCGGCCGCTGAATTCTCCGCGCAGTGAGGCTTATACCGACGACGCTTTTCGGGAAGGATGGCGCGAGTTTGTGCGTCAGCATGAAAAAGAGGCGATGCTCTACAACGCTATGATCAAGGGATTTCCGAGTGCCACAGGCGAGCCTTTCCATTATGAGTTTGTTGTCGACAATCCGGCGCAGAAGGATAAAATCGAGTCGTTTATGCCCGACATTCTCCAGTCGCTCCGCAACTTCGTGAGCAACGACAGCGTCATGCTCTCGGTGAAGGTGAGAGAGCGTCAGCCTGGCGAAAAAATCTGGAATCAGACAGAGCTTATGAAAGAGGCTGCGGAACGCAATCCCAAAGTGCTCGAGTTTATAAAGAAATATCAACTAAGCCTCGCCTAATCGATGGCGCGGCGGCAAACAACATAGAATGACAAAAAAGGTATTGGTCACAGGCGCCGGTGGATTTATCGGCGGATTTATTGTCGAGGAGGCGTTGAGGCGCGGCTACGACGTGTGGGCGGCGGTCAGAGCCACCACATCGCGTGAGTTTCTGAAAGACAGCCGCATCAATTTCGTGGAACTCGACTTTACCGACGGGGATAAATTCAAATCCACCATCGAAGCCCAATTGCGGCAGCATGGCGCGTGGGACTATGTGGTGCACAATCTCGGCGCTACCAAATGTGTCAATTTCAACGACTTCAACCGTGTGAACTACGGTTGTCTGCGGCTGCTTGTCGACACGTTGCGCTCGCTCGATGCCGTGCCCGACGGATTCGTTATGATGAGTTCGATGGGAGTGCTCGGTGTGGGCGATGAGAAAGGCTACACGCCCTTCACGGCTGACAGCATACCGATGGCAAATACAAAATACGGCTTGTCGAAACTCAAAGCCGAGACCTATCTGCAGTCGATAGCCGGCTTTCCGTATATAGTCATGCGCCCTACGGGAGTCTACGGTCCGCACGAGCGTGATTATTATCTGATGGTTAAGTCGATAGCGCAAGGCTTTGACTTCAGCGTAGGCTACCGTCGCCAACTGCTCACGTTTGTCTATGTCAAGGATCTTGCGTCAGCGGTGTTTGACGCGCTGGAATCCGGCGTGCGCCGCAAGTCGTATCTGCTCACCGACGGCAAAACATACACCCAGAGCGAATTCCGCAGCATCGTCAAGCATCTGCTTGGCAAGCGGTTTGTGGTCCCCGTGAAAGCCCCGTTGTGGATTGTAGGGATAGTATGCGCCATTGCCGAACGCATTGCCGCTGCAAAGGGCAAGGCAAGCACACTCAACCGTGACAAATATAAAATCCTGCGCCAGCGCAACTGGACGTGCGACATCACGCCCGCTGTCAACGACTTCGGCTACCATCCGCGCTACGACCTGCGTCAGGGTCTGGAAGAAACCATACGCTGGTATTGCGACAACGGCTGGCTGTAGACACTCAATCGACTTTTGCCATGGAAATGCTGATGCAATATATGTGGGAACACCGTCTGTGGGGCGCGCGCGAGCTCGCCACCAACGACGGACGCCGTGTGCGTGTCATCGACCCGGGCAGGCGCAACACAGACGCCGGCCCCGACTTCTTCAATGCCAAGGTGGAGATTGACGGCTGTCTGTGGGCGGGAAACGTGGAAATTCACTATCGCGCCTCCGACTGGCACCGCCATGGGCACGACGACGATCCGGCATACGATACCGTTGTGCTGCACGTAGTGGCAAAAGACGACGCTCCGGTGGTGCGCGCCAACGGCGAGCGCATCCCGCAAATGGTGATGGAATGCACCGCAGAAATCGCCGACCGCTATGCCGCGCTCGTGAATTCCACCGTGGAATTGCCATGCCGCCAGGTGATACGCGAAATGACAAGTCTCGATGTGGCGGAATGGGTGCAGTCGCTCATCTTCGAGCGGCTTGCCGACAAGAGCCGCCGCGTGAAGGGCTTGCTGGACCGTTTCCACGGCAGTTGGGAAGACACCTGCTACGTCACGCTCGCACGCACCATCGGATTCGGCACCAACAGCGATGCCTTCGAACTGCTTGCCAAAAGCCTTCCGCTCAACCTGCTGCACAAGCACGCCGACTCATTGCTGCAGCTTGAAGCGCTGTTTCGGGCAGGCAGGACTGCTCGACCGTCCAGCCACCGACCGCTATCAAGAGCAATTGCAGCGCGAATATGCGTTTCTCAGCACCAAATTCTCACTGCGCCGCCCTGAAGGACTTGTGTGGAAGGCATTCCGTATGCGTCCGCAGAACTTCCCGTGGCGCCGCATCGCCCTGCTTGCCCATTTTGTGCACGACGGCTTCCGCCTGATGGCAGACCTGCTTGAAGCCAAAGGCGACGAGCAGCGTCTCCGCGACCTTTTCAGCGTGACGCTCACTGGCTATTGGAGCAACCATTACACATTCGGACGCGAGAGCCAGGAAACGCAGGCAGCCTTTGGGCGCAGCAGCGTCGACATCGTGCTAATCAACACCGTCGCACCGCTCTACTACACGTATGCCGAAACCGCCGACGACTACGATTGGACGGAACGAGCCGTTGCCTTGCTTGAGAATCTAAAACCAGAACACAACCATATCACCACAATGTTTGGCAACGCCGGCATGAAGATTGACAATGCCATGGTGTCGCAGGCGGTGATACAGCTGCGCAACGCCTATTGTCTGCCCCACAAATGCCTCTATTGCCTCGCCGGACACAAGATGCTGGCCGCAAAATAGTCGATTAGTCGTATTTCTTGGTATATTGGTCTTTTGGTGCTGAACAAAAAAGCCAGTGGGATGTTCTTTGGACATAAGACCAAACTAAAACAAAATTTTATGAAAAAATTTATCTTATCAGCGATTTTAATCGTAAGTGCAGTGATTGGAATGAACGCGCAGGATGTTGCGTTGAGTATAAATGCCGGAGTAGGCACATCAACATGGGTTGGCGACCACTCATCAGGCACATCTCCACGTTTCGCCTATCGTGTTGGCCTTGGCGTGGATATGCCGATTCAGGGACGCTTCGGCTTCCGCACAGGTGTGAACTTCGAACAGATAGGAACAAATGTTGATACAAAGGACATTGCCAAAGATCTTGACACACACGTAAACCAAATGTATCTTGAGGTGCCATTGATGGGAACAATGCGTTTCGGTTTGAAGAACGCCGATGTGGTGTTTAATGCCGGTCCGTATCTCGCAGTCGGTGTAGGCGGCAAGACAAAAGCGTCTTATCGTGGTGAAAGTGTGTCGGAAAAAACATTCGGCGACGATGGTTTGAACCGATTTGATATGGGTATGGGCATCGGCCTCGGATTGGAGTTCGACCGATTCCTTGTAGGACTTGACACCCGCTACGGCTTCCTGCATATTGCAGACAACACAAAGGCTTACAACATTGCCTTGTTTTTCAACGTAGGATATAAATTCTAAAAAATAAAGACATAACTTTTCCCGGGTGGACAGGATGCCTGTCTGCCCGATTTTTTTATGCCTACGGCTGGCGTTTTTGCCAACTGAGGAAACGAAAACGCGCCAACTGAGGAAACGAAAATGCGCCAACTGAGGAAACGAAAACGCGCCAACTGAGGAAACAAAAATGCGCCAACTGAGGAAATGTATAAAAAAATAATTATATTTGCAGTCTAAATCAGTCACTTATGGAGATGGAATACAAGCATAGGATAGCCGATGGCATTTTGGAGAAAAAACTTAGGAGTAAAGGTGCGGTTCTTATAGAGGGCCCTAAATGGTGTGGTAAGACAACAACCGCGGAACAACAGGCACGAAGCATCCTGTATATGGACAATCCAGCCTCGTTTGAATCCAATTTGCAGATGGCTGAAATAGATCCAGGCATTTTGCTTGAAGGTGATACGCCAAGGCTTGTTGATGAATGGCAGTTGGCTCCAAAATTGTGGGACACCATGAGGTTTGAGGTTGACCATAGGCATCAGGTCGGACAATTCATACTTACGGGTTCTGCCGTTCCTTCGGATGAAGAATCCATGAAACATTCCGGGACAGGCAGGTTCAGCTGGTTGACGATGCGACCGATGAGTCTATATGAGTCGGGCGAGTCAAATGGAAAAGTAAGTTTGTCGCATTTGTTTGAGTCGCGCGAGAACATTGTTGCAACGAATAGCCTAAGAATAGACGACATTGCTTTTTTGATTTGTCGTGGAGGATGGCCTTTCGCTTGCAGCTTGCAAGGAGACGCCGCGCTTGCTCAAGCGTTTGACTATGTTGATGCCGTAATAAAAAAAGACGTGTCGCGGGTTGACGGCACAAACCGGAATATAACAACAACGAGATTGTTGATGCGTTCCTATGCCCGGAACCAAGGTTCGCAAGCAACGATAGGCACAATCGTTGCTGATATGATGACAAATGATGAGAATGAAATAGGGATCAAAACGGCAGGTAGTTATTTGGATGCTCTTCGAAAAATTTTTGTGATAGAAGATAGCGAAGCGTGGAATCCGAATTTGCGCTCAAAAACAGCCATACGCACAGCAAATACCAGATATTTCATAGACCCATCAATTGGAACGGCTGTCTTGGGTCTTGGCCCGAAAGACCTAATCAACGACCTAAATACGATGGGCTTGTTTTTTGAAACTCTTTGTGTGCGCGATCTCCGTATATTTGCCGATGCTTTGGATGGACAGGTGTTTCATTATAGAGACAAGAGTGGGCTTGAATGTGATGCCGTAATACATCTTCGCAATGGTCGCTACGGTCTTGTGGAAATCAAGCTTGGAGGAGATCGATTAATCAACGAGGGAGCGTCGAACCTTCTTGCCCTTGTTGATAAAATAAATACAGACAAGATGAAAGAACCATCGTTCTTAATGGTTCTTACTGGTACTGGCGATTTTGCCTATCGTAGAAAGGATGGTGTTTATGTTGTGCCAATCGGATGCCTTAAAGATTGACCAAAACAGTTTGTCTTGGCTGGCGTTTTTTGCCAACTGAGGAAATGAAAATGCGCCAACTGAGGAAACAAAAATGCGCCAACTGAGGAAATGTGGTTGGTTTATGATTGATAATCAGGTGTTTGCATTTTGATGGAAAATAGCGGCAAAAACTGAAATTTTGACTGTTCTTTTGTGGCTGATTTTGACCGCGAGTGCGCCGGGTTACGACAAAGAGTCATCGCTCTGCGGCGATAGCCAACGTTGCCATTGTTTCAAGGCGCAAAATACGGCATATTCCGCCGAAATGATAAGAATGGCGGCGGTTCGGGAAAACATTTTCAAACAAGTTTGAATGTTTTTCCGAACCTTGCACTATCTTTGTACTTGAAAAAACAAGAAATATGAATAACGAATTGTTAGGTCTTTTGGGAGGTATTGGCAGCGGTGAGATTATAATCATCGCTTTGGTGGTTCTTCTTTTGTTCGGAGGACGTAAGATTCCAGAACTGATGCGCGGCATCGGAAAAGGTATCCGTTCCTTCAAGGATGGAATGAACGAAGTGAAAGAAGAAATCGACAAGCCAGTCGACAATAATACCGATAAGAAGAAATAACAGGCTCGCCTATGGCGGAGACTGACAAAAGTTTTTGGGGACATCTTGACGACCTGCGTAAGGTGCTGTTCAAGATGGCTGGAGTGCTTGCCGTTTTTATGGCCGGCTTCTTCTATTTTATGCCGTGGCTTTTCGACAACGTCATAATGGCGCCGTGCCACGGCGATTTTGCCCTTTATCGTCTGTTTGCCGACATTACGGGCAGCATTCCCGGACTTGAGGCGTTTTCGACCAGCGATTTCAACGTTGAAATCATCAACTATAATCTGACGGCTCAGTTTTTCACACACATCAATCTGTCGTTGTGGCTTGCCGTTGTTTTTGCGTTTCCCGTGCTGCTTTATCTGCTGTGGACGTTTGTCCGACCGGCACTTTACGAGAAGGAGGTGCGCGGAGCGCGAATCGCGTTCGCGCTTGGCACGGTGATGTTTTATCTTGGTGTTGCGGTGGGCTATTTCCTCGTGTTTCCCATCACGATGCGCTTCCTCTTCACATATCAGTTGAGCACCACGATTCACAATCAGCTGTCGCTCGACTCTTATATGGACAATTTCTTGATGCTCAACCTTGTCATGGGACTTGTTTTTGAGCTACCGCTGCTGGCATGGACCTTGTCGGCCATCGGCATCCTTCGTCGTAAATTTTTCAGCCGCTACCGCCGCCACGCCGTCGTGGTGCTGCTTGTGCTTGCCGCCGTGATAACGCCAACCGGCGACCCGTTCACGCTGATGATAGTGTTCTTGCCTCTGTATCTGCTGTTTGAGGTCAGCGCGCTGATTGTAAAGAAATAGAATTATGACAAAAAGACACTATATATATCAGACCTTGACGGGACACTGCTCAACAGCCAGTCGCAAGTGTCGGCAGCAAGCCGCGACATGCTCAACCGTCTCATTGCCGACAATGACATCAATTTCTCAATCGCCACCGCGCGCACCCCTGCCACCGTGGTGCAGCTGATGCACGGCATCGACAGCCGTCTGCCGTATATCGTGATGACCGGAGCCGCCATGTGGCAGGATGGGCTTATCAACCAGACTTATCTGCGTCCGGAGGATGTTGAATGCCTGTCGGAGTTGAGCCGGAAGTATGGGATCCGTCCGTTTTTCTACACGTATAACGGCAGGGTGATAGAATCCTACCATCTGCCGACGATGGACGACTATGAGCGACGTTTTGTGAGCCAGCGCCGCAACTCTCCATACAAGCGTTTCCTTTTTCAGAACTCAATGCCTGTAGCCAAAAAGGAGCATACGATGCTCGTTTTTGTAGCCGGCGACTATGAGAAGATGGGAAATGTGTACAACGAAGCCAAAGCCGGCTGAAATGCGAGATGACTTATTATCGCGACATCTTCAACCCTAAGGTGGGATTTCTTGAGGTGATGGCAGAAGGCGTGTCGAAGGCACGCGCTGTAGAGCGGTTGAAGCAGCAGGTTGGCGCCGACCGGGTCGTTGTGTTTGGCGACAGTCCCAACGATTTGTCGATGCGCAAGGTTGCCGACTTGTTTATCGCTCCGTCGAACGCGGTCGAGGAGGTTCGCCACGTAGCCGACGAGGTGACGCAGAGCAACGATGAAGACTGCGTGGCTCGCTGGATAGAGAAAGACGTCGCAGCCCGGCAGTAACCAATAAAACAAAAAGCGAAGGCTGCTCCTGGCGGGGCAGAAAAAGTTGGCACTTTTGAGAGTTCAAACACGAAAGTGTAGATGCGTCACAACGAGATGAGGGTCGGCGATATAACCTATGCCGAGACAGAAGAGAGGGTATGCGATTTCAGTGTGATGCAGAAGTCTATGGCTGGCGGATTGTTCCTCACAAACCCGTTTCCCCTATGCCTTACTAACGGCATCCAAAAGCCAAGGTTGTAAAGAAAAATAGAGAATCGTTCTTAACGGTGTAAACGACATTAGTTAATCGCCCTCAAATCTGTCAACACATTCAGATATAGTCAGATTTTATAGCCAATGTAAGGAGTTATAAAATAAAATCATTATTTTTGTATTTCCAAAACATGGTACATGTACCAATAATTTGAAATAGTAATGGTGATAAATCGTGACATATATCTTAATAGGCTTATTGCAAGTAAGCATAATGGCTTGATTAAAATAATCACAGGTTTAAGAAGATGTGGGAAGTCGTATCTCTTATTCAAACTGTTTAAGGAGCATTTGAGAAATGTGGGAGTCGATGACAACCATATCATCCAAGTTGATTTGGAAGATCGTCGGAATAAGAATCTGCGGAATCCGGATGTCTTGTTGGCTCATATTGACTCAAAAATGAAAGATAATGATATGTATTACATATTGTTGGATGAGGTTCAGTGTGTTAAAGACTTTGAGGATGTTCTTAATAGTTATCTTAAAATAGAGAATGCTGATATTTATGTGACGGGAAGTAATTCTAAATTTTTGTCGACAGACATAATAACAGAATTCAGAGGTAGGGGAACTCAAATTTGTGTGCATCCTCTTTCTTTTGCCGAAATTATGTCTGTAGACCAAAGACATCCCATTGATGTTTGGAATGATTATTATACTTATGGAGGTCTACCACTTGTTTTAAGTTTGTCAACTGACGAAGCAAAGGAATCATATCTAAAGGATTTGTATGCCAAAGTATATCTCACAGATATAAAGGATCGTTACTCAATACGATGCGATTCAGAACTGCAAGAACTTTTGCAAATCATGGCGTCCACGATAGGTTCTCCAACAAATCCTTCAAAATTGGAGAACACGTTCAAGAGTGTCAAAAATGTCACACTGTCAAGCAAGACAATAAATACTTATTTGTCATATCTTGAGGATGCATTTTTAATAGAAAAGTCAATTCGTTATGATATAAAGGGGAAAAAATACATAAACACGCTGGCAAAACACTATTTCACGGATATGGGTATCCGAAATGCTATTTTAGGATTTAGGCAGATGGAAGAAAATCATATTATGGAAAATGTAATCTATAACGAATTGCGAATAAGAGGTTATTCTGTAGATGTCGGGATGGTGGAAACAAGGCCATTGAACAGTGAAGGAAAAAGAATAAGAAAACAATATGAGGTTGATTTTGTGGCGAATCGTGGTAGTCAGCGATATTATATACAGTCAGCGTTTATTATGCCAACAGATTCAAAAGAACGACAAGAGTCAAATTCTCTACTGAACATTGACGACGCTTTTAAAAAAATAATAATAGTCAAGGACTATATAAAACCAAAGAGGAACCAGTCGGGTATAATAACAATTGGTCTTATTGATTTTTTGTTAAAACCAGAATTAATGGAGATGTAACAAAAAGCGAAGGCTGCTCCTAGCGGGGCTGCCTTCGCTGTGTATTGACGTGAGTGTCAGAATGCTATTTTGCAATAATCTTGCTGGTTGTGCGGTTGCCGTCGGAACCTGTAGCCACAACGATGAGCAGACCCTTTGCGTTGACGCTCAGACGGTCGGCACGAGCCGAGCCAACGAGCGCGCCCGTAGTGGAGTATGCGTCGATGCGGGCAGCGCCTTCAGCCGTCACAACACCGTCGGCGTAGCGGACAGCCAATGCGTCGGCGTCAATGCTTCCAACCGAGGCGTCGCCGGTTACAATCACCTGGCAGGTTGCAGTCTGACCACCGAAAGCCACAGTGATGGTAGCCTTGCCCGGTTTCAATGCCGTCAGAGTGATTTCCGCATAGTTGTCCTCGATTTCAGGCTCGCTTACGCTTACGGTCTCAGGGTCGGACGAAGTGAACGTAATGCCGGTGATGTCGTCAGCGCCGAACACTTCAACTTCAAGGGTGACATATTCGTCGTCGACACCCATAAGGATTTCATGCGAGTCGAGCGATACGACGCACTCTGAATTCTGGAAGTAAAGTTTCGGAAGGCCTTCAGTCTGTGCAACCCATGGAGAGGCAGCGTTTGCACCGAATTTGAATCCGATACCCGACATGAATGCCTCGGTCAGCGCATCTGCGGTTACGGTCTCGCCATTGACAGTAGTGGCACCAGAGGCCTCCGCTGCGTCGACAAGAGGGAAGGCAGCATAGTTGCTTGCCAGTCCAGTCTCAGTCTTGCCAGCAGCCTCAGCATCGTCGGCCATGGTTGATCCGATGATGCGGTGTGCGCCTTTGTGAGAGTTTTCAGCTTTGTCAAGGAAGATGAACGAGCAGTCATTTCCGGCAACGTTACCCGATATAATCACTTTGTTGGCATTAGCCCAGTCTGGTTCCAAATATCCGGCTATGGCACCGAGCGAAACGAGATTTGTCCACTGGTTCGGTTCCGATACAGAAAGCTCAGCATTGTTCACATAGCAATTCGTAATCGTGCTGCGTCCTGCGTTTCCAACAATGCCACCCACGGTGTTTTTTCCGCCTACCGAGCCGTTGTAGTAAGTGTTGGAGATGTTGCTCTTATTGGAGTCGGTGGTTCCGGCGATGCCTCCAACAGCGGAAAGACCGCGGATTGTGCCGTTGACAACGCTCGACGCATTGATAGTAGACGAAGTAGACAAGTTGCCGACAAGACCTCCCACATTGCTTGCTTGTTCAGCGTCAAGATAGAGCTTGTCGATGTCGGTCGACGTGATTGACGAGTAGAGCGAAGCCTCTCCCACGATTCCGCCAAAAGGAGCATCAACAGTGTTGCCGTAAATATCGGCGCCGTAGACGTGCACATTGTCGATAGCCACAGCCATAGCGCTTCCCGCCAAAACTCCGGCATTGCGTGTCTTTGCCGAAGCGACGATAGACGGCTTGACAAAAGACAAGTTTTTCACCTCGGCGCGGTCGGTCTCGCCAGCTCCGATGATTTGTCCGAACAGGCCGACATGCGCGGCACTGCTGACAGGCTCAAGGTTAAGCAGTTTGTGGTTTGCCGTCGAAATAACCGGAGAACGTAGCAATCGGCGACCACTCAACGTTCGACATATCGATGTCGTTCACGAGTTCGTAGTATGCCGACGGATTCTGAGCAATCATCATCAAGTCGCCCACGGTTGAAACCTTGTAAGGCGAAGCTGCCGTACCCTCGCCGCCATTTTCAAACTTTTCGAACGGCAGGTTGTAGAAGTCGACAGAGTATGTTCCCTTAGTCTGGTTTGCGAAGCTGACAACCAAGCGGTTGTCGAGCACGTCGCATACGCTCATGTCGCCCTTCGTGTCGTCGCCTTTGAATTTTCGCAGCACCTCGCCGTTCTCGTTTGCCACCCACAGTTCATTTGCGATGATTCCCGTTTCCTGATTCTTGATTTTAGCAAGGAACAGGTATTCGTGCAGGTTGTCGGTGTTGAAAAGATAAGGGTTGAGGACAGTGCCGTTGACAAGCGGCGTGAAGTTTTCGCCGTCCTGACCGATGTTGAAACTAACAAAATGGTCGACCGAGCAGTCCTTGTTGAACCAGCCGATGCGCGAGATGACGTTTTTCTGCTCGTCGTAAAGACCGTTTCCGATGCCGAACACATATTGATATCCATCGCCCACAGGGTAGCGGTCGAAGTTGTCAGACAGCTGAGCGTCGCCCACCATAGCCGAGAATGTAGCCGCCACGTTGCACGATGGGATGTTGACCATCTCGATAGCCTCCGATGAACCGCCGGTTATTATAAACCCATATTGCGACTCGTTGCCAGGGATGTCAGACAGTTTCTGCCACGACGACACCGCCTGGTTGATGACCGCAATCTTTTGCGAATCCTCGTTGTAGACCTCGAAAGTGTAGGTGTAATCATCGTTTGCAACAGTGTAGTTCTGGTTTGTCACGATGAAATTCATCTTGTCGTCGCCCGAGAACGTGCCCTTGCACATGTCGGAAGCATCGTCGGAGAATAGACCGAAAGAGCGCATACCGTAGAGCGCGCCCTGTTCGGCTGCGACAGGCACCGAAATTGTGTTTATCTGGTTGAACTTCTTGTCGTACACCTCAAGGATGAAATGGTTGTCGGACGTAGCGATAGGGTCGTCGACCGTTTCATCGACAAAGAACGGTTTCTCATAGTGAGAGAACACGAAATACGGGTTGCCGTCGATGTTGAACGAGTTGAAGTAGGAGCCAGCGCTGTAGTTTAGCAGCGTTGACGGCACGCTGAGCGTCTTTTCGACAGTCGGAGCTTCGTTCCAACCGCAAGGCTGCATCACAGAAATCTGAGTTTTTGCCACACCTTCTTCTTCAACAGCCTTCACCAGCGCGATGCGCTGATAATAGTTGAACCCCTCCGAATAGTCGACAAACAAAGCGTTGTCGGCGTCGTATGTGCGCACAATCTCGCCGTTCTGGTTGTAGACACGGAATTCGCCATACTGCTTGTAAGAGGCGTCGTAGCTATGGATGAACACCATCACCTCCCACGTCTTCTCATCGCGGTCGAAGAATTTTTTTGTCACCGACCCGAACGGCTCGATTACATTCACATTCTTGTCGTCTGGAATATCCACCTTGATAGTTGCCAACGTCTCGTTGTCGGCATTCATCACCGAAAATTCCGAGCCGGTGTATGTGTGGCGTTTCGGGTCGACAGAGAATTTCTGATAGTAAAACCACGATTTACCATCGGTTCCGGTGAGCAGTCCCCACCCCTCAGTGTTGCTGATGGCAGCGTCTGGCTCAGAGTTTGCCAGCGCCGCGCCCTTAGGCGAATAGCACACGCTTGACATTGTCAGTGCGCTCTGCTTTTTAGCGACAGCCGCAGAGAATGCGTCAGGCGAAGCCAATGCGCGGAACTTCTTGGCGGAAGCCATTCCCGTCGCGCCCGCTCCGGCGAGCATTGCCGCGAGAGTCAGATAGTAGATTTTTTTCATTTTCAGAATATTTTGGTGAATAATTTTTCGTAATCCCATCAAAGCGTTCTCCCAGTTGTGAATGACAAGAACGACACACAAATCGTTTTAATGCTGTCAAAATGAAGCCTATTGACCGCAAAATTATTATTTATTTCTATCAAAAGCAACTATTTTAGAGTATTTTAATAACCTCGAGCATTCCCGTCGTGTTGCCGGCGCGGGAATTTATGATATGCCAGACGGCAAGAAAGTTTGCAGTAAAAGCGAGTTTGTTTTGGAAAATTGCGGAAAAATGCCGAATATTGCAAATTGAATATGGAAAGTACAAGACAAGCAAAGATTGCACGACTGCTGCAAAAGGAATTGAGTGAATTGTTCCGTCGCCAGACCGCCGCTATGGGCGGAGTTCTGGTGTCGGTCAGTGGAGTTAGAGTGTCGCCCGACTTGAGCGTCGCCCGCGGATATCTGAGCATATTCCCGTCGGACAAGGCTCAGGAGATTTTGGCGAATATCAATAAAAGTGCGAAGAGCATCCGTTACGAGCTCGCAAAGACGTTGCGCTATCAGTTGCGCAAGACCCCGGAGTTGTCGTTTTTCATCGATGACTCACTCGACTATATAGAGCATATCGACAACATCCTAAAACAAGACACCGCCCTTCACCGCAACGAAGGAGGCGAAGAAGAGGAATAATCAGAAATGAGACTGCTGCCGCTGAGAATAGCATTGCGCTACCTTGTGTCGAAGAAGTCGCACACGGCGGTCAGTGTGATATCCACCATTGCCGTGTGTGCCGTAGCCGTGACCGCACTGGCGATGATTTGTGTGTTGTCGGTGTTCAACGGCTTTCACCAGCTTGTCGACAGCAAGATGTCGAGCATGGAGCCGGCAGTCAAGGTTTCGGCAAAGCGCGGTGTGATAGCCGACGCATCGGCGTTGATAGGTAAGATAAAGAAGGTTGAAGGCGTAGATGTTGCCGTGCCGACGGTGACAGAGAGCGCGCTCGTGATTTACGGCAACCGTCAGATTCCGATAGTGCTGAAAGGCATCACCGACGACTATGACCGTCTGACAAATCTGAAAAAACTGATAAAGCCCGACGGCAGGTTTCTGCTGACTGACGGCAACAGCGACTATTGCATAATGAGCATCGGAGCCGCCTTGACGCTCGACGCCCGACCAGGGTTCGAGCCGATATGCTATATCTATGCTCCACGGCGTGTCGGGGCAGTCAATGTAGCGAATCCCGCCACAGCGTTCCAGCGCGTGCCCACATTTGTCAGCGGAGTGTTTGAGGTGCGCCAGGGAGCCTACGACCAGAATTATGTGTTCACGTCGCTTGCCGCCGCCCGAACGCTGCTCGACTATACCACCGAGGCGACAGCCATTGAGGTGGGTCTGCGTCAAGACGCAGATGAAGGGACCGTCATGTCGGCGATAAGCAAAGCCGTAGGCGACGGCTACAAGGTTGAAAACCGGCTAATGCAGCACAGTCAGTCTCTGAAGATGATCAACGTTGAGAAATGGATTTCGCTGCTGTTGCTGTCGCTCATCCTTGTTGTTGCGTCGTTCAACGTCATCAGCACGCTCGCCATCCTCATACTTGAGAAAGACGAGAGCATCCGTACGCTTCACAGCCTTGGTGCCGACAACCGTATGGTGGAACAGATATTTGTGGCGGAGGGATGGCTGATATCGATAGTCGGCGCCGTGGCAGGACTTGCAGTCGGAGTCGTCTTGTGCGTACTGCAACAGCATTTCGGGTTTATCCGGCTGAGTGCCGATGCGAGCAACCTTGTAGTCAACACCTATCCGGTTGCCGTCAGCGTTGGCGATGTTGCGATGATTCTCGGCATAGTGGCAGTTGTCGGACTTCTTGCCTCGTTGGCTACGACAAGAGCGATGCGCGGTTATCTGTACAGAAAATAGTTGTATGGGCATTGATGTTGCCCACGCAGGTTAATTAAGACTTATGTGATGCATTTTGTGTGGCGGATTTTGTATAGTATATGAAACAATCCGTACATTTGCAATGTGTTTTTCATGGTATTAGATTTAAGGTTAACAAGATTGGTTGTCGTGAGACAATCAATTTTTTTTATCCTTAGTGGGATTTTTGGAATTTTATATATTTGCAGATAGGAGGGTGTGCAAAAATAGGCACATCCTCTTTTTTTCAGCGAGTTGTAAAAACAGAAACCCAAATCGGTTATTAGGATTTGGGATAAATCAATAAGGCGGTCAGAATATTGGCCGCCCAAATTTCGCTTATCACGAGCGGTAGTAGCGCATCTTCGAAGCGCCCGGTCTGTGTGGGAGCATCTGCCCCCATGCGCCCTCCGCCGGCGCGTCGTGCGGATGAGGCTATGATGTAGTAATGTGCCTCTGGCGCATCGTCGACATGCTGGATAAAAATGATTGCTTCCTGAATTCTATAGAGGAAGTTTGTGGATAATTGTGAGTCCGTCGCGAAGAGGTATTATAACCTTTTCCACACGCTCGTCGGCAGCAACAAAATCGTTGAACTCAAGTATTCCCGCTGTCTGAGCGTCGAGTTTCTTTCCGTAGTCGACCACTTTTCCGTCCCACAGCGTGTTGTCGGCAATAATGAATCCGTCGGGGTTCACATAGTCGAACACCAAGTTGTAGTATTCCAGATACTGTCTTTTATTGGCATCCATAAACACGAGGTCGAACTTTCCACCCACCTGAGGTATTATGTCGCGAGCGTCGCCGATGTGCAGGTGGATGTTTTTCCCCTGTTGCGCCTGGCAGAAATGCTCTCTGATGAAATCCTCCAGCTCGTCGTCGATTTCGATTGTGTGCAGCTCCGCCCCCGGCACCAGACCTTCCGCCATTGCCAAGGCTGAATATCCGGTAAACGTGCCGAGTTCGAGAATCCGCTTAGGGCGGATCATTCTTACGAACATCTTCAGCAGTTTTCCCTGCAGGTGTCCGGAACACATCCTCGGTCGCAGATGGTATAGGTGAGTCTCCCGGTCGAGCCGGCTCAGCGTTTCGCCCTCCTTGTCGATGTGGCGCAGGATATATTCTTCAAGTTCTTCGGTCATTATTTCTCTGGGTTTTCGAGGTTTGGCAAGTCGTAATGGTCATAGTTTTCGAGCACGTCAGCCACACGGTTGATTTCAAGGAACGTGGTGCCCTTACCCTCACCGAAACCACCGCCGAGGTATGCGATTTTGTCGTCGGGCGTAATGATGTTCAGTTCGATGAGGTGTTCCAGCCCGTTGTACAGATACGCGCGCGACGACGTTTCCTTTTTCTGATACATAGGGTACACACCGTAGCTCAACGCCAACAGTCGCGGCACGTTCGGGCGGTAGCATATAGCGAGCGTAGGCGATATGCCACGGAAAGAAGCAATGTAGCGCGCAGTGCGTCCGGTGTAGCTGTCGGTCACGATAGCCTTCGCCCCGATTTCGTATTGCGCATCGACGGCACCGTGGGCAAGGAAAGTTGTCACATCGGCAGTGTCGCGGCAGAACAGCGTGTGGTTTACCGCGTCTTTCCGGCTTGACAGCGACATCTCCGTCTCCTTTATGATTTTCGACATTGTTGAAATCGCCTCCACGGGATATTTTCCATAAGCAGTCTCACCGCTGAGCATCAGAGCGTCAGCCCTTTGAAACACCGCGTTTGCGATGTCGGACACCTCCGCGCGAGTAGGGCGCGGGTTGCTGATCATCGTGTGGAGCATCTGAGTAGCGACAATGACCGGCTTGTGAGCGTTTACACACTTGCTAATCAGCTGTCGTTGCAGCACCGGGATTCTCTCCGCCGGCACTTCAATTCCGAGGTCGCCACGAGCAATCATGATTCCGTAAGACACCTCGAGAATCTCGTCGATATTGTCGATGCCCTCCTGGTTTTCGATTTTAGATATGATTTTAATCGGGCTGTTGTTAGCGTCGAGAATTTTCTGGATGTCGAGCACGTCCTGTCTTGATCGGACAAACGAGTGAGCGATGAAGTCGACCCCCATCTCGATGGCATATCCGATGTTCTGAATGTCGCGTTGTGTCAGCGACGGCAGTTTGATGCTTGCGCCAGGGATGTTCACGCTCTTTCTCGAACCTAGTTCGCCATCGTTCAATGCCGTGCAACGCAGCGTTTTCCCGTCGATGCTGTCGATTAAAGTCGAGCTCGCCATCGTCGATGAGCAGGTGCATGCCCGCTTTGACGTCATTGGCAATGTCGGGGTATGACAGATGTATGTTCTGCTTATCGCTAAGTTCGTCGGGCGCTCCGGTCACACAGACCTTGTCTCCGGCAGAGAACGACAGGTTTTCGTCGTCGACATTAGTCGTTGTTCTGATTTCCGGACCCTTTGTGTCCATAAGAATTCCTATTCTGTCGCTGACCGCGCGCACGTTGTTGACAATTCTTTGGAAACCTTCGCGTTGAATGTGTGCAGAGTTCATGCGCACCACGTTCAAGCCGTTTTCCGCCAACTGTTTTATAAAGTCCACGTCACAACGACGATCGGAGACAGTTGCGACAATTTTCGTAAATTTAGTCTTCATCTTGTACTTTTGGGCTTATAAAAATATATCTGTTTTTTTGTAAGACAGTGAATCTCAAGCGTTCATCAGAGCCATAACCGCCAGGCGGTAGCTGTTGAGGCCGAATCCGGCAATCACACCCCGGCATGCCCCGGCAATCATTGACACGTGGCGGTATTCCTCACGAGCGTGCACGTTTGAGATGTGGACCTCCACCACCGGCGCTTTCACCGCACGGATAGCGTCGCCGATAGCGATTGACGTGTGGGTGTAAGCACCCGCGTTGAGGACAATGCCGTCCACGTCGAACCCCCGGTCGTGGATTTTATCGATAATCGCACCTTCGTGGTTGCTTTGGAAATATTCAAATTCTATGTCGGGGAAATCCGCAGTCAGCGTGTTGAAGAAAGTCTCAAACGAAGAATCGCCATAAATGCTTTTCTCTCTGACTCCCAACAAATTCAAATTTGGTCCGTTGATAATAAGAATTTTCATAATCGCTTAGTCTTGGGGTTATCGAGGTTTTTCCGGCGGAATTGCTTACCTTTGTTGCAGCAGGATTCTCCCGGAACATCTGCAAAATTAATAAAACTATCCGTATTTTTCAACACCGCTATGACAGAATTACCCGACAACGCGACATTGGTAGAACTTTTCAACGCCCATTTGTCGTTGGAGAAAGGCTTGTCGGCCAACACGGTGGCATCGTATGACAACGATGTCCAGAAACTGCTGCAGTTTTTGGAAGAGAAAAACGAGAGACTGCCGTCGGTCACCGAGCCGTTGCTCCATGAGTTTCTCTCCGTGCTCCACGACATCGGCATCCATCCCCGGTCGCAGGCACGCATCGTGTCTGGTATCCGGATGTTTCCAGTTTCTGAAAACGAGTGGATACACCGACCACAATCCCGCCACACTGCTTGAGTTGCCACGTCTCGGGCGTCAGCTGCCCGACATCCTGACCGTAGATGAGATCGACGCCATGGAGGCAGCGTGTGATGATTCGACCTATGAGGGCTGCCGCAACCGCGCCATCATCGAAACCACGTATTGCTGCGGACTTCGCGTGTCGGAACTTGTCGGACTGCAGATGTCGAAGGTGGACATCGACGAAGGGTATGTCACCGTAGACGGAAAAGGCAGCAAACAGCGCATCGTCCCCATCGCCTCATCGGCAGTCGACGCCATCCGCGCCTATCTGCCCCTTCGGTCAAACCTGACGCCCAAACGCGGCAGCGAGGACATCCTTTTCCTCAACCGCCGCGGCGGGCAGCTAACCCGCACAATGATATTCTACATCATAAAGAAACTCTGCGGCGAGTGCGGCATAAAGAAAAACATCAGTCCGCACACCCTCCGTCATTCCTTTGCCACGCATCTTCTCGAGGGCGGCGCCAATCTGCGCGCCATACAGGAATGCTCGGACATGAGAGCATCACCACCACCGAAATCTACGTGCATATCGACCGCTCGTTCCTTCGGCAGGAAGTGGCAAACTGCCATCCCCGCAGCAGGAAGAAATAGGAAAAATCATTACCTTTGCAAAAATAAGCAGACACATTATGGCAAAAAGCAAGATATACGTTGTGTACGTTGGGCGTCAGCCAGGACTTTATGAGACATGGGATGAATGTCGAGCCGAGGTAGAAGGCTACCCCGGCGCCCGCTACAAATCGTTTTATTCCAAGGAAGAAGCCGTAATGTCGATGCGAGAGAGCGACGCATCGGCATCGATGGCGTTGCGCCAGATAGCCCGCCACCTTCAGGAGGACACCCCCGAGGTTGTAGCACCCCGCACCAAAAAAGCGTCGCCGTCGGTCTATCCCCCCGATGTGATACTCAACAGTCTTGCTGTAGACGCCGGCTGTATGGGCAATCCAGGGATAATGGAGTATCGCGGCGTTTATGTCCAGACCGGACAGGAAGTATTTAAAGTTGGACCCTATCACGACGGCACCAACAATATCGGAGAGTTTCTTGCCATTGTCCACGGATTGGCGTTGTTGAAACAGAAAGGCAGCAACATCCCCATCTACAGCGACAGCAAGATAGCCCAGAAATGGGTGCGCGACGGTAAATGCCGCACCACGCTCGCCCCCACATCCCGCAACGCCGAGCTGCTCGGGCTCGTGGCGCGCGCCGAGAAGTGGCTTGCCACCAACACTTATACGAATCCCATCATCAAGTGGGAAACCAAGCAGTGGGGCGAGATACCAGCCGACTTCGGCAGAAAAGGATAGCCCCACCGAAGAAATTCCGGCAAAAAAGAACCCAACGCAGGTGTCTTTTCCCCTTTTTTACGGGAATCCAGACACGCTGCGTTTTATTTTTGTGGAAAAACACAAAAGCAATGAAAAACACAAAAAAGATTGAATTCAAGCCATTGACACCAATTGATGGCAACCGGTCAGAGGCCGTCAACGTGCGCCACCGCGGAGACTGGATGGAAGTGGCCGGCACCCCCACCGCCGTGTGTCCGAAAACCACCGACGACCGCTTTCTCGGCGCCGACCGTCGCGGCAGCCGCACATACTACTTCATGCAGCGCAACGGAAAAGACGTAATAATGTCAGGCTACAGTCAGGACGGAACGTTTACCGCCGTTCAGCGCACCCTGTTTGCCGACGGCGGCAGCGTGACAGGATTTGCCGTCAGCGGAGAGTTTGTAGTGATGTCAACATCCGCCGGACTCCGCTATCTGCATTTCAACGGGTCGGGCTACGACAGCCTCGGCGGGATGGTAGAGATGCCTGAATTTGCGTTCGGCACCATCATGTCGGCAACGATAAGCACCGACATAGCAGGCATCACCCTCAAGGGGTCGTATCCGCAATGGAAAGGCACGCTGGCAGCCTCCGACCGCAGCGGCGTGGAGCGCGCGTTCCGGTCAGCCATAAGTGAGTTGCAGACCGTCGCCTCGGCAGGAGGCTGCTGCCTGCAGCCAGTTGTGCTTCGCGTGGCATTGCGCCTGTGGGACGACAGTCTGCTCTGGAGCGGCGCAGCGGCATGCGTAGGCCATGCGTGGCAGCCCGAAACCCTTGCCGATGCAACGCCCGGCACCGTCAGCACCATAGACAGCACCACCCTCAGCGCAACGATGTGGCAGCCCACGCTGCACCTTGTCTCGTCGGGACTCGGACACTGGCAGCCGTTTGTCAAAGCCGTTGAAATCTATGCCACCGAAGAGGTCGGCGACTTCTCCACAATGCGCTTCCGCTGCGAGCAGAGCCAGACCGGTCAGAAAACCTACCATCTGCGAATGCGGGCAGAGAACGACACCTCCGCACAGCTCCGCCAATCAGCCGAGGCACAGGAAATGCGTCTTGTGGCATCTATCACCGACACGAAAGCACTACAGGAAGGCACAGTGGCAGGTAGCAACCTCACAGATATAGGCGGCGGCAAGGTGGCAGTGGCAGTGATCCGCCAATCGACAGCCGTAGCCTGGCAGCCGACACCATCCAGATTCACGGCAAACACTCTCGACACCGTAGGCACCAGCCTGTTTGCCGGCAACCTTGTGCGCCATTTGCCCGCCGCACCCCACTTCCTTTCCGTGGTCGACGCCACAACACTCAAAAACGGAGTGGCAAGCACCTATGTCAGTGTCGACATCGCCACCGAATCCGGAAATGCAACTATCACCCGTTCAGCCCTGCTGGAACAATACAGCCTTCAGACCACCAACCTTGTGTCCTATCCCGACAGCCGAGCCCGCCGGCTGACACTTATTGTCGTGGCAGGCGGACAACGCTACAGCCGAACCATTCCCCTCACGCCGTCGGCCACCGGCAACTATGCCTACGCCACGCGTCCAGGCGGCTTCGCCATCCAGCCCGACACCTCCTCCTCAGTTCCGCCGACCACCGCCCGCTCCGTCGCCCAGCCAACCACACTGCTTCACAGCACCGGCAACCCACTGCAATGGACAGAATGCACTCGCGCCGACAATGCAGGAGTGCACGGCGTGATGCCCACGCTGCGCTACGGCGCGACGTGGATTATCGGCAGATCGCCAGTGTGTCTTCTCAGTGCCGACGGCATCCGCCTGCTGTCGTTTGACACCTCCGGACGTTGCACCGCCTCTACCCGAATCTCCCAACGGATTGTAGCCTCGTCGCGTCTTGCCGCCGTCACAGAAAACGGATTGGCATTTATCGACAGCAACGGACAGCTCTGCCGTTATGAAGGCACGCGCGTCACGTCGACCGGCATCACAGTCCCATCGGCAGAAGGCCTTGTCTATTCCGCCAGCCACGGCGAGTTGCTCGTGTATGGCGGCGGCAAGACAATGGCAGTAGCCCCCGACAACACCTTCACCCACCGCACGTCACGCTACCAAAGCCACGCATCCGGACTCCTGAGCGACAGCGACAACGTGTATGATCCCGACATAGAAGAGAAAAGCACGCAAGCCGTCGAACTGCGCACCGACCAGACAGAATTGCCGTTCCGTCTGCGTCTGGCACAGTGGCATATAGACGCGTCTGACGCCGACGTAAGGCTCACCGTCTATGCCGAAAACGGCTACAGCTGTCACGGCGAGATGGTGTCAAGCCAGCGGTTGCGCGGCGCCGTCAGAGCCGTTGTCAGACAGCGTGTAGCCATGCCCCGCAGCCGCACCGTCAGGTTCGGGCTTCAAGGCACGTTGCCTACAGGAACAAGAATCGGCAAAATAAATATGTCGTAAAACATATTTTGGGGTCGTGAATAAAAAAAATTGCGTGTCGGCGTAAAAAAAATGAAGAAAAATAGTTGAAAAAAAATGAAACAATTTATCTTTGCGTGTATCTAACAAAGAATCATAATTCAATCTGTGTAAAAACAAGGAAATGAAAAAACACAGCGACAATAACCCAAACCAGGAAACACAGAGACCGCCTCTGTGGGTTGTCATAATTGTGATAGCCAGCATCCTGCCGGTATTGCTTTGGCCGGTGTACATGTCGCGCTATGGTCTTCAACAAGGAGGTCAGACCGCCTTTCTTGCCACCGCCTTTCCGATTTACATAGTGTTGTGCGGATACCTTGCATATAAATGCTATCAGTATAGAAGAGAAGTCACCTACGTGCTTCTCGTGATAATGTGGCTCTCCTACGGCGCCGCAGTTTTCCTATAAAAACCCTAATCTTAATAAAAAATACAAGACTATGATTATTGGAATTCCTAAAGAAATTAAGAACAACGAAAGCCGCGTGTCGATGACCCCGGCAGGTGTTCACGAGTTGGTTAAGCACGGTCATACAGTGTATGTGCAGAAAACGGCAGGCGAAGGCAGCGGATTCAGCGATGCCGACTATGAAGCCGTAGGCGCGGTGATGAGTCCAACGATAGAGGATGTCTACGCCAAGGCGGAGATGATAATCAAAGTAAAGGAACCAATAGAACCTGAGTACAAATTGGTGCGCAAGGGACAGTTGCTGTTCACGTATCTACACTTTGCCAGCAGCGAGCCACTGACCAAAGCAATGGTAGAGAGCGGCGCCGTCTGCCTTGCTTACGAAACCGTCCGTATGTCCGACAACTCGTTGCCGTTGTTGATACCGATGTCGGAGGTTGCAGGACGAATGTCGGTACAAGAAGGAATGTATTTTCTTGAGCGTCCGCACGGAGGCAAAGGCGTGCTTCTCGGCGGCGTTCCAGGCGTAAAGCCGGCGAAAGTGTTTGTGATAGGAGGAGGCGTTGTCGGCACAGCTGCCGCAATGACCGCCGCCGGCACAGGCGCCGATGTTACAATTTGCGACATCTCGATACCTCGCCTCACGTATCTTGCGGATGTTATGCCCAAGAACATCAAGACGCTAATGAGCAATGAATACAATATCCGTCAGGAGCTTGCCGACGCCGATCTTGTTATCGGCTCAGTGCTTATCCCAGGCGCCAAAGCGCCTAAACTCGTCACCCGCGATATGCTGAAGCTGATGAAGAAAGGCACAGTGCTTGTAGACGTGGCTATCGACCAGGGCGGCTGCTTCGAGACCTCGCATCCTACCACCCATCAGGATCCAGTGTATGAGATTGACGGCATAGTTCACTATGCTGTGGCAAATATCCCGGGAGCCGTGGCACGCACATCGACGTTCGCGCTCACCAACGCCACAATTCCTTATGCGCTGAAACTTGCCGACAAGG
This sequence comes from Bacteroidales bacterium, assembly GCA_022009815.1. Lineage (GTDB taxonomy): Bacteria > Bacteroidota > Bacteroidia > Bacteroidales > Muribaculaceae > Limisoma. The sequence continues at coordinate 953,374 of CP091725.1, read as the reverse complement.
GCTGGAAACAGGCATGCAAGGAAAATCACGACCTTCTTGAGGGCTTGAACATTGTTGACGGCAAGGTGGTGTATAAGGGCGTTGCCGACGCATGGGGCTTGCCTTACACACCGGTTGAGGAAGTGTTGTAGAGAAACACATATAGATAAGAAGACAGGCGCGTTTCGGAAATGCGCCTGTCTTTTTTTTGAGATGTTGAAGTGGCGTACCTCCGGCACGCTGATGGCGGATGCTGGCAGAGATCCCGGCACGCTGCGCTGCGCTCCGCGTACCGGGTTACTGCAGAGTGTCGTCGCTCCGCGACGACATGCGCAGTTGTTGGTCAGTAGCGCATCTTCGAAGCGCGAGAGCAGCGACGAGCGTCTGTCTCCATGCGCCCTCCGCTGACGCGTCGTGCGAATGGGGTTACTATTGAGTAATGCGCCGCTGGCGTAAATCTGCTGACACAAAACGGCTTACTGCGCTCCGCGGCGAAGGGAATGTCGCTATGTCGGCCAGCAAAACTGCCGTATAATCAGCTAAATCTATCAAAAAAAAGCACATTTAGCTGAATAAAGCGTAGTTTTCGGGGGAGTGGCGTACCTCCGGCACGCTGCGCTGCGCTCTGCTCTGCGTACCGGGTTACTGCAGAGTGTCGTCGCGGAGCGACGAAGGGAGATAAAAAAACAGGCGTGGTTTAGAAGCACGCCTGTTCTTATTGATATGAGGTCTGTTTTATTTCACTTCCCAAGTTTCACCAGCCATAATCATGTCGCGCAGCGAACCGAAATGTTTGCGCTCCTCGACATTGTGAGTCTGTTTGTCGACTTCCTCCTCATATACCGGTGCGTCGACATCGCGTATAACGCCGATTGCCAAAGGCAACGACTTTCCGTCCATCATAGCAAGCTGCTGATGGAGGAAGTTGGACTGGCAGTGAGCATCGTGAGTAAGCACGTCGTCGATGGTGTATCCGTCCTCGCCGATTGTCACAGCCTTCAAGAGGAATCCGTCTTGAACCAAGCCCTTGTTCATCTCCTTGCCGAAGAGCATTTTCTCGCCGTGGCGCAAGTGGATGGTGTGGTCAGGGCGCAATTCGCGGTCGCTGACGAAGCTGTATATTCCTTGGTTGAAGATTACGCAGTTTTGGAGCATTTCAACAACCGACGCTCCGCGATGGCGTGCGGCTGCAACCAAGACCTCTTGCGACGTTTTCAGCTCAACGTCGAGGCTTCTGCCGAAGAAAGTGCCTCTCGCTCCAAACACGAGTTCAGCCGGGATGAACGGATCCTCCGTAGTGCCGTAAGGCGAAGACTTAGATACGAATCCTCGTTCAGACGTAGGCGAATACTGACCCTTTGTCAAACCGTAGATACGGTTGTTGAGCAGAATCATATTCATGTTTACGTTTCGTCTGACAGCGTGGATGAAGTGGTTTCCGCCGATTGCCAGACCGTCGCCGTCGCCGGAGATTTGCCAAACGGTCATGTCGGGGCGTGCCACTTTGAAACCAGTGGCGATAGCCGCCGCACGTCCGTGGATGGTGTGGAAACCGTAAGTGTTCATATAGTAAGGCAGACGCGAGCTGCAGCCGATACCAGAAATCACGGCAGTTTTTTCAGGAGCAACGCCGAGTTCCGCCATTGCTTTGTGCAGCACGTTCAGAATGGCGTGGTCGCCGCAACCGGGACACCAGCGCACGTATTGGTCGCTCTTGAAATCAGAGGCTTGATATTTCTTTTCTTCCATGATTCTTATTCCTCCATAATTTTAGTTACACCATCGACAAGCTCCTGCACAAGGAACGGTTGTCCCTGCACCTTGTTGATGCGTCTGATCAGAACGTTCGGGAATTTTGCCTGCAGGAAGTCGGCAAACTGTCCGAGGTTGAGTTCGGCAACGACAACGTGTTTGTATCTGGCGAGCACCTCCCCGGTGTTTTTAGGCAGCGGGTTGATGTAGCGGAAATGAGCCATAGCCACTTTTTGCCGGCAGCCCTCAGATCGTCGACAGCCTCATGGATATGACCGAACGTGCCGCCCCATCCGATGACAAGCGTATCAGCGTCAGCGTCGCCGTAAGGCTCTACGTCAAGGATGTCGAAAGCCACGCGGTCTACTTTCTCCTGTCGCAGGAGCACCATTTTCTCGTGGTTTTCCGGGTCGGTCGAGATGGCACCAGTTTTGGAATCCTTCTCCAAGCCGCCGAGGCGGTGAGTCAGACCAGGAGTTCCCGGAATAGCCCAGTAGCGCGCTTTGGTATTCTCGTCGCGGTCGTAAGGATGCCAGTCAGATTTGCCTTCCGGCACGAAACGCGGTTTAATTTCAGGATATTCACCCTCTTCCGGCAGTCTGAACGCCGACGAGCCGTTTCCGATGAAAGCGTCGGATAGAAGCACAACCGGCGTCATGTGCTCGATTGCAATTCTTGCGGCTTCGAAAGCCATGTGGAAGCAGTCGACAGGAGAAGCGGCAGCCAAAACCACGATAGGGCATTCACCGTTGCGGCCGTAGATAGCCTGACGAAGGTCGGTCTGTTCGGTTTTTGTAGGCAGACCCGTAGACGGGCCACCACGCTGCACGTCGACGATTACAAGCGGAAGTTCAGCCATCACAGCCAGACCTATACCCTCGCTCTTCAGCGCCAATCCAGGTCCGGAAGTAGTGGTCACCGCCAAATCGCCGGCAAAAGCCGCACCTATAGCCGAGCATACGCCTGCAATCTCGTCCTCCATCTGGCAAGCCTTCACCCCGAGGTCCTTGCGTTTTGCAAGTTCGTGAAGGATGTCGGTGGCAGGAGTGATAGGGTAGCTTCCGAGATACAATGGTCGTCCCGATTTTTCAGAAGCGTATATAAGTCCCCAAGCAGTGGCCGTGTTTCCGTTTACATCGGTGTATGTTCCAGGACGAGTGTCGCCGGTTTCGATACGGTATGTTGAAACAGAAGCATGGATATTGTGTCCATAGTCGTATCCAGCGTTGAGCACTTTAGCGTTAGCCTCGTAAACAGCAGGCTTTTTTGCGAATTTGTTTTTCAGGAGGTGCAAAGCGGATTCAAGCGGGCGGTCGAACAGCCAGCAAACCAATCCGAGCGCGAAGATGTTGCGGCATCGCAGCATTGACTTCAGGTCGAGTCCAGATTCGGCGAGAGCGTTTTTCACCATCGAAGTCACCGGCACTTCAACGATTTGTGCAGTGTTGTCGATTCCGATTTCGTGGAAAGGATCGTTGGTTTCGTAGAGCGCTTTTTGAGGTCAGACTCCTTGAATGAGTCGATGTCGACAATTGCGACACCTCCTTTTTTCAGGAAGCAGGCATGGCGTTTCAGCGCCGCAGGGTTCATAGCCACCAGGACGTCGGCGAGGTCGCCCGGCGTATGCACGCCCTTGCCAATGTGCACTTGAAATCCAGAGACACCGCTCAGAGTGCCTTGCGGAGCGCGGATTTCAGCAGGATAGTCGGGGAAAGTGGAGATTTGGTCGCCCACGCCCGCCGACACGTTAGAGAAAATGTTGCCGGCGAGCTGCATACCGTCGCCAGAGTCGCCCGAAAAGCGGACTACTACATTCTCCAAGGTCTTAACGTTTGTCTTTTCTAACATTTTTATTTAGGTTTGTTTTGCTAACAGCAAATTATGTTGTTTTCACGTCACAAATGTAGTGTTTTTTCCAAACTTAACGCCTCTGCCAATCAAAAAAATACTAAAAAAATTTGAATATAACATTCAAATCGTTGGGTTTCTCCGTTACGTTGTCAAAATCCGGCAGACTCAATACTTCGGAAACGGGCCAATCTCTTTAATCACGTCGATGGTTTGGCTGTCGGAAGTGTAGCATCCGACGATGCCAACTCCGCCGTCTACGTTGCTGAATATTTTGACAGGGTCTGCCAATCCGAGGTCAATGAGTCCGCCTTGTATGCCTTTGTTGTCGGTGCGGTTTATTATAGAGCTGACAAGATAGTCGTAGTATGGCTTTGATATAGCATACAGCCAGAACTTGCGCGCCATCCGTTTTTGCCGCCAAGTGCCTGACGACAGTTGTATAATCTCTCTCACTTCGATGGTGCGCTTTTGCCCGTCGAAACCCTGTCGGAGAAAGGCAGGCCGTATGGCGAATATGGCTTCCAACCAGGCAACGTAGAATGAATCTGGTTGGCAAGCTGTTGGAATACGTATTCGTGCGTGAAGTTGCGTTCGCCCATCGAGAAGCCTCGGAGACCATCGGCGTTGTCCCATTGCAGGAAGTAGTAGCTGTCGCCGGGCTTGTCGGTGAACGTCAGATTGTAGTAGACCACGCAGTCGGCGTCGGTGTAGATTTGCATCGGACCTTGTCGGCTTACGGAGATTCCTTCGATGACGACAGGCTCCGGCATTACGTCGGTTGCCTTGACTGTCTTGTCGCGGTAGCGGGTGCTGACGGTGACGCTCTCGCCGGGAAGCACTTTCGTGTTGGAGACGTAGAGGTGTCGGTTGGCGTCATACGTCATGTGCTCTTTTTCCTCGCCGTTTATGCTTACGGCAATGTCGAGGTCGGTCACGAACGTGCGGCCTTTATGCACGTCGGAGAAGAAGTAGGGCTTTGTGGCGGCCACCTGCACTGTCGAATCCGCGCTGACCAACGAGTTGAGCGTTAGCATGTTCGACAACTCGTCGTTTCTGTATCGGTCGAGGTCCTGCTCCCGATAGCATGAGGCGAGGACAAAGATTAGGAGCGTTGCCAGAATGTATTTTCGGAGATGCATAAGCTTAGAAATAATAAGTGTAAGAAAAAGAAGGAATAATAGGGATGAGACTCAGCGTTTGAATGTCCGGTGCCAATTCTCTTTATCAGGATTGAAGAACACATCGTTGATGTTGTCCTTCTTTATCGTGATGGCGTTCATATGGCAGTAAGCATTGTAAATGCTGATGTTCCACATCCCGGCATGCCCGTTCTTGTGGCGGACGTGTATCGTCATTCCGAGATCGAGTCTATGGTTTGCGGGTAGGCGTACGTTGTTGCGTGACGAGTATAAATCCACGCCTTCCACTTCGTCGTCGTCTCCCCACCCTGGAGGTCCAGGCGACGGTGCGTCGGGAAACATTGTGCCCGGCACGTCGTAGTTGTAGGTCGAGAGGGTCATGCGGTTGCCGGTGGTGAATGTCCATCCGGCGTTGAACTCTATCTTTTCGTTGAGCTTGTAGGATGCGTTGATGTTGATTTTATGGCGGTTGTCGAATTTAGCTGGGAATTTCACTCCCTGGTTGAGGTCGTCAAATTTGCGCCAGTTCCACAGCAAGCCGTAGCCGACCGTTCCCGTGATTTTGCCTACTTCGCGAGTGACGCTCAGGTCCACACCGTAGGACCATCCTTTGCCCGATGTGAGTTTGTCCTCCCATGCGAGGTCGGGATTGAGCACGGAGACGCCCTCGCGGTACTCCAACAGGTTATCCATATCCTTATACCATCCTTCAACAGAGAAGTACATATTCCATGGCAGATTGCCATAAACGCCAATTGAATATAGGTCGCTTTGCAGAGGCTTGAATCTGGCGGAAACAGGTTGCCAAAGGTCGGTTGGCAGGTCGATGTAGTTGGTTGATACTTGCTGTACGTACTGATGGATTCTTGCATACCCGGCCTTGACGCTGAAGTTGTCGCCCAAAGCGACTTTCAGCGATGCGCGCGGTTCAATGTCGGCAAACGTAGTGCCCTGCACTCTGTTGACCACGCCTCTGATGCCTACGCTGAAGGCAACTTTGTCGTTGAAGTTAAGAGTGTTGTCGACGTAGGCTGCAACCTCGTTCGACGTGACGTGGGGGCTGTTGTTGTTCTCGACAGTTTCGATGCCGTCGGTGAGAAAACTGTTTACAAGCCCCTCCGGCAGGTAGTTGTGGTTTGCGTAGTCGACTCCGGCACGCAGCGTGTAGACCTTGCTGAAGTCGGCCATATAGCTCACCTTCGCACCGATGTCGGCTATCGAATTTGACGTATGGCTTTTGCTGTATTCGTAGGTTGATGGGTCGCTCGTGTCGGTTTGATATTCCCGTTCTTGCCGATAATTGGAGGAATATTTTGAATAGTAGACCGCGGCCCTGAGAATACCGCGATTCAGTCTATAATCGTAGTTGCCAATCACGCCCCAATTTCCCCAAGCCAAACGGTTTGAGTTCTCGTCGAAGAAGTGCGTATCCGATTCTGTCGTAGAGCCGGAGCTTTTGGCATCAAATTCGCGAAGTCCTAATTTAAGGCGGTCGTAGCCATAATATCCCACAATCTGGAGCGACATGTCACGATTGATTTTATGGTCGAGCCTCAAGTTCATGTCAGTGAAACTGTAACCAAGTATATGCTTTTTGCCATTCTTTTTGGTGATGGCGTTTACGATGGCAAGTGTAGGTGCCGACAGCAAGTCGATCCACGAGCGGCGCAGGCCGGCTGAAAATGCCGTGCGGCCTTTGATGATAGGCCCTGTCACGTAGACGTTGGCGTTGAGAAGCCCGACCGACACTTTTCCGCCAAACTTGTTGAAGTCAGGCTCGCGCATTGCAATGTCGGTGATTGACGATATTCTGCCGCCATATCTTGCTGGAAACGATGCTTTGTAGAAGTCAACGCGGTCTACTGTCTCAACGTTGAAAGAAGAGAAGATGCCTCCGAGGTGGCTAACGTGGTAGAGCGGTAGCCCTTGATAGAGGAATAGGTTTTGGTCGTTGTCGCCACCTCTGACATATAGCCCAGTGAAGCCCTCCATTCCTTGCGATACGCCAGGAAGAGTCTGTAAAGCCTTAACGATGTCAGGCTCGCCAAACATCACGGGCAGGTTGGCGATCATATTGCTGCTTAGGCTCACTCTGCCCATTTCCGGGGCTTTAAGATTTCGCTCGGCACCATATCCTCTCACCACAACCTCCTTCAGCCGGTTTACTGTCTTGAGAGTGTCGCTTTGCGCAGAGGCATTCTGTCCGAGCAAAATGGCGGGAAAAAATGTTACCCTCGCCATTATTAGAAATGTTTTTAAATTCATCGAGAAATCAGTTGGAGTTCTAACCCTTGAAATTCGTGACGGTCAAGAATACTGCCAGTAAACTTTCCAAAGCAATCATAATACTCGGGATATATATTAATACATCCTCTCAATTTATCTACACTGGAAATTGCGGGTATGGTGATGCGGTCTTTCTTACCTGGAAAACCTTTGATTATAACGTTGGTGGCATAAATCGGATTTAAGTAGTGTCTCTTTAGATTGTCCGAGTAAAGGGTGTCATTGCCAACTTGGCGAGAGCTAATCGTAACAGAATTTACCGTGCGGGGTTCTCCATCTACTGTAAATGTCAGATTGTCGCCTGAGTATACACCATCGCGATAATTTGGGATGTCGATAGTGGTTACTTCTTCAAATTCTTCATTGCATGACACAAGAATCGCTGTAGCAACAACAATGAAAGAAAAAATTAATTTCTTCATAGTTATATGTTTTTTAAATAAAATATTCAAAGAGATTAAGATTGCCATAAGTTTTGCAAAGATACTAATTATTTAACGAATTAAATTTGTACTATTATTTTATAAAAAGCTTTCGCTAAACTGCTATATACGAGCATGGTGACGACTTGCCAACCCTCCATTGGCCGCGGTCTGAATAGCCTATACACTTAGACCGTGTCAATGGCATTCTTAGGCGCATAGCGCCGACCACAAGTGGGAACCGCATGCGAAGCCTGCGGCCGCTCTCTATATCCGCAGGCCGTAGTGGCGTACCTCCGGCACGCATATGGTGTTGACCGGTATAATCCCATCACGCTCCGCAGGCTCCGCGTAATGGGTTAGGAGTAAGTCTCGTGCCTCCGGCACGAAAGCCTCGCCTGCCGATGCTGTGGATTCCGCCACCCATGCAGCGAGCAACCGCTATGCGGCTGTCTGCTCTGCCAGCGCTACGCTGCAGGCCAAGGCCAGCAGTTCCGACTTGTTGCCGGCGCTATGCGCCTCATTCACCACGGCAGATTGCCGCGTATTTCCGTGGCGTCCAGGGGTACGCCACACTATTACGCTGCCGATATTCCGCCATCCAGTCGGTGCTTACACGATAGCTGCGGTTAAATCTACATCAGGAATGATTACGTCCGTAAGTTTGTCCTGTATCAGAAATCCCATATAGAGCGGGACTGTTAGTACGTCTCCATCGCGCCCTACGTTATATTGGCCAAGTTTGATGGCGTTGTTGACATGATATATCGCTTTGTTCTTTAGAATCGTATTCATCCTTAATTCCGCAACACTATAATTTAACTTTATTTATAAGTTCCTGAGCAACAAAAAGTTGCCCAGGATTTTGCCATGTCAGAATTTTCACTTATCTTAGTGTTGCAAAAAGAAAACAAGCAAAACTCTAATATGACATGGCAAAAATACAAATGACTCCACTTTAAAAAGTGGATTAATTTGAATTAAACATATGCCTTGGAAAGTTTACGCAATCCTTGGCGTTAACTAACTTTGGCGACAAGTTGGCAAACGACCAGTTTATACAGCGTCTAAATGCCTCTTATTGCCTAAATATAGCCCCAAAGTGGGGCGATTCGGTCTTTGAACTATTTTGTTGCCATCTGGAGATCCATTTCAAGGTCATACAAGAAAAGTCGGCGCATGTTTATCCAAGCACACCTTGCGATAGCTTGCAAAGTATGCTTTATCTTTGTGCGGTATCTAGTCTTGTTGTTTCTCGTATGGAAGCAATATTGTAACACGGTTGCCTCGACATTGTTGCGTTTCTTCCTTTCCTCGAAAGGGATGGATTCAACTTTCTTGCGAACCTCGGCCTTGTCCACTTGCTCTTTGGAGAAGTATCTCCAAGTCCTTTTTCCATTTGGACTCTCAACAGGTATTTTCCATTGTCCATGTTTGACAGGTATTGCCGTTTGGACTTCTGCCGTTGTCTTGTCGGTGACTTGCAAGGTATGCTCATCCGTCATGTCCAAGTCAAATCGAGAAGGCTTTTCCTTGTATGCCATTGGCGATGAACTCAATGCCGTTGTCCTCTGCGAACTTGCGATTCTCTTTTACTTTGGTATGCTCCATCGGTATAGACCGTTTGCACGTCATTGCCAGTAACTTCCTTCGTGGAATCTATGGCATCTTGGACAAATCCATTGTCTGCAGCGGAGGCTCCCTTGACCTTCACGTCAGTGATAAGGCTCGGCTTGCCTGGCTCATCCGTGGTTTCTGTGATGTTGGTGCTGTAACCCTTCACCTTCTTCCCATTCTTTCCACGATATTCAGCATCTGGGTCATGTGGGTTTTGAAGGCTCTTGGCGCAGACCTTCTTCTTGTCTCGGACAGAGACGATGCCTTCCTCAGATTTGTCGTATTGTTCAGAGAACACACGGCTGAGAAGAGTATCAGTACCTATTATGTCATGAGTTAGAAGATAGTCAATCACGATACCCAATGAAAGAAGTCGCTTGCCCATGGTCTCGCTGTCAGTACGGTAAACGGTCTTAGCGGAATCCTCCTGGAAGAAATCCAATGCCTGCTGATGAACGAGTTGGTCATCAATGCGACTCAACGACTCCTCAGACACGCATTTAACAAAAAGTCGCATGGATAATCTCATAACGAGAGTACCAAGCGATATTGCTGGAAATGAGTTTGCTGTCCATACGGATAGCCTTGCCGGAGATGCGATACTCAATAGCTTGTGCCTTGGTGATTTGCTTGAAGCATTTGTCAAAGAGGTTCACGCCTTTTTGCTCCTCATACTCGCAGATCTTACGGCGGAATCCATAATAAGAATCTATGGCTGGACACTGTTCATCAAGAGTCACCATGCCAAGGGCACGGCGATAAAGCAGATTGAATCGGCACTGCTCATACAACTGCTCGTCACTACAACCACATCCTTCTTTGAGTATCATCATTGAGACAAGAATGCGGATGGACGCATTTGGACGACCGACACGATTATCCTCTCGCTCTGTTGTATAGAGCGGTTTAAAAAAATGTCTTCGTCAACCTTGGAGGTTACTTCCTTGTAGAACTTGTTGAGCCAAGATGATTCATCGTCGTACATACGACCATCTCGCGCGCACCTCAGTCCTGAAGGAGAGCTGAACAAGTTGAATTGTTTTGTCTTTGGACTCTTTTTGAACATATTCTTATATTGTTGTTTACGACTTCAAAATTAAGAAAAAAATCTCCAGACTACAAAAGTCAAAGAACGAATGAATGTTAAACTTTTAAACGAAACCACTTTTTAAAGTGGACTCACAAATTAAATCTGAGAAACTCACACCTTTTGGAGGAATTTTTTCAATCATGGAGAAATTTGACTCCATGCTTTCACCCGTTATCGACTCAACACTGGGTCAGAGATGCAGCAGTATCTTCGGATATCAGTTCAGCGAGATAGTCCGTTCGCTGATGAGCGTTTATTTCTGTGGCGGCTCATGCGTGGAAGATGTAACGTCACAACTGATGCGCCATCTCTCGTATCATCCTACCCTTCGTACATGCAGCTCTGATACCATCCTCAGAGCCATCAAGGAACTGACACAGGAAAACATCTCCTATACTTCCGACCAAGGCAAGACCTATGATTTCAATACTGCAGACAAACTCAACACATTGCTTATAAACGCTTTGGTTTCTACAGGCGAGTTGAAGGAAATTGAGGAATACGATGTTGACTTTGACCATCAGTTCCTTGAAACGGAGAAGTATGATGCAAAACCGACCTACAAAAAGTTCCTCGGCTACAGGCCTGGCGTATATGTTATCGGTGACAAGATAGTCTATATCGAGAACAGCGATGGTAACACGAATGTGCGTTTTCATCAGGCAGACACCCATAAGAGATTCTTCGCTCTTCTGGAATCCCAGAACATCCGTGTAAATCGCTTCAGGGCAGACTGCGGTTCCTGCTCGAAGGAAATCGTCAGTGAGATAGAGAAGCATTGCAAACATTTCTACATCCGTGCCAACCGATGCAGTTCGCTCTACAATGACATCTTTGCTCTGAGAGGATGGAAGACGGAGGAGATTAACGGCATCCAGTTCGAACTCAATTCCATTCTCGTTGAGAAATGGGAAGGCAAGTGCTATCGTCTTGTCATCCAGAGACAAAAGCGCATGGATGGAGAGCTTGACTTGTGGGAAGGTGAATACACCTACAGATCCATTCTTACCAACGATTATGACTCATCAACAAGAGACATCGTCGAATTTTACAACAAGCGTGGGGGCAAAGAGCGTATATTCGATGATATGAACAACGGATTCGGCTGGAACAGGCTCCCCAAGTCGTTCATGTCAGAGAACACTGTATTCCTTCTGCTTACGGCATTGATACACAATTTCTATAAGACCATCATTAGCAAGCTTGACACCAAGGCTTTCGGGCTCAAGGAAACGAGTCGCATAAAGGCTTTTGTCTTCAGCTTCATCTCCGTACCTGCCAAGTGGATCATGACAGCAAGGCAATACGTGCTGAATATCTATACTGAAAACCGGGCTTATGCAAGACCTTTCAAAACTGGATTCGGATAAAGTCCGTTCCTTATGGTTTTAATCTGCGTATTGCCTCAAGTCGCATTGTGGGGTAAGGGGAAGGTATGCACAAATCGGACAAAATTCACGCTCATACTATCATGATGCATAGTGTTCAAGCTCTTTACTGCAATTGAGATTGCCATTGAGATTGCTTGCGGATTTTAGGTTCATGCTTTTTGCCTTGCCGGTTTTTGATTTGACTTCAATGACGACACATTCCCCTTTGAATCTAACCAAAAAATCGAGTTCAAGCCCACTTTCTTTATGAAAATAGTATAGCCGTTGCCCTGACTTGCAAAAAAAGTCTGCCATTAGGTTTTCGAATATAGCGCCTTTGTAGCCTAAAAGGTTTCCTTTAAGGATGTCGGCCTGTGTGCCATAGTCCAACATTGCCATAAGAAGACCTATGTCGGTGGTATACAGCTTGAAGCAATCAGTAATGGCGTTGCCGTCCAACGGCAATTCTGTTATTGTCGTGTTGTAGCATCTTTGGGCTATTCCTGCGTCTTCCAGCCATTGGATGCATCCCAAATATTGCGAGGCACGCCCACCCTTTTTGACCACCGAATACTGGAATTTTTTGTTTTCTTTTGCCAGTTGCTTGGGGATAGATTCAAAGCATTCGCGAATATGTGGCTTGTCGGTATCAGCGGCATATTTCACCATATCCTCTTCATATTCAGATATAAGATTGCGTTGCTTATTGTATATGAGTTCGATGTTCTTAGTCTCAATGAAGCAGTTGACCACCTCTGGCAGACCTCCGACAATGATGTATCTATAAAGCAGTTCCATCATCGCGCGATGGATGCCTTCGGCAACGGCCTGTTCATTGTTAAAACATGTCTTGACGTTGTCAATCACGGAGTCATTGATGCCGTTTGCCCATAAAAATTCTTCAAAATCCAAAGGAAACATCTCGATTACCGTCTCATATCCGACAGGTACGGAATCTTGACCTCCCTCGATGTCTTTCTTTTTGCCGTAGCCTTTCACACCCAACAGCGACCCAGTGGCAATGACATCGAAACGCCCGTCGATGCAAAACGATTTTAAGGAGGTTCTCGCTTCTTTGCACTCTTGAATTTCGTCAAGTATGATGCATGTTTTCCCATTGATGAAACGTGAGCCAGGAATCAAGGCGGATAGGTTTAGGATGATGGTGTCGACATCGATATTGCCGTGAAACGCAGACTTCTTGTCTGGCTCGAGAATGAAGTTTATATAGACAACACTTTCATAATTCTCGGTCGCAAATTTCTGTACAATATATGTCTTTCCACACTGCCGTATGCCCTTTATCACAAGTGGCTTCCTGTCGGCGGCTTCTTTCCACTGGCCTAAATATTTCTCTATCTTTCTTTTAAGCATATCTTCTCCCGTTATTATTTAATGCGAAATTACACTTTTCGGAACGAATGTACAAGGCTTTGTTACATTTTTCCAGGCGAATCAGTGACATTTCGTTACACTTTTCGGGACGAATCAAGGGTGGGTTGTTACACTTTTCCAAGCGAATTGGAGCTATTGGATGGGTTTGGCGGTAGGTTTTTTGAGTTCGGGATATGAAATTCGGGTGTGGTACATCGTACGCAGTCGAGAAATAAACACCTTTCACCACCTCCACATCACGGAAACTCAGAGGCGAGTCTTTCATCAGCCCTTGTGCGATTTGCCCGTCGATAATCTTGTTGACAAGATTTGAAATAGTCTCGTCGTTGTATTCCTTCAGGCTTCTCGACGCCGCTTCGGTGGCATCAGCCATCATCAGCAACGACGTCTCCTTGCTGCGCGGGTTCGGGCCAGGGTATGTGAAAGGCGTCGGGTCGACCGGGTTTCCACCGTTGTTGTTGCAAGCAGTTGTATAGAAATATTTGGCAAGGTTTCTGCCGTGGTGCTCAAGGATGAAATTTCTGATTTCCATAGGCAGTTTTTCCTTTTCGGCACGTTTCAGTCCGTCGGTCACGTGTCGGATAACGATTTTCGCGCTTTGCTCCGGAGTCAGCACCTCGTGAGGGTTCACATCGTGCTGGTTTTCGGTGAAGAAAGCCGGGTTGTCCATTTTTCCGATGTCGTGGTACAGCGCTCCGGCACGCGCCAGCTGCGAGTTCGCCCCGATTTCGCGCGCCGCTTCCGCCACGAGGTTTGACAATTGCACGGAGTGCTGGAACGTTCCCGGGCATTTTTCCGACAGTTCCTGCAGGAGAGGATTGTTGATGTCAGCCAGCTCAACGAGCGTTACTTTCGACACAAAACCGAACACACGCTCGAACACGAAATGATTACATATGCAAACGACAGCATCACGGCGTTTATGGCGAAGCAAGCAAACGTGTGCGGGTCGATTGCAGTAATGTTACCTTCCTCGATTATTGTCAAAGCAGCATACATGATAGAGTATGACAGGAACACGCAGATGGCAGTGCGTATAAGCTGCGAGCGTTTTGTGAGTTCCTGCAGAGTGTCGATGGCAACGATGCAAGCCACCGTGTGCATGATAATGAAGTTGCCTTGCGCCGCCCCCTCTTCGATCAGGCTGCAAAGGAGCACCTGCACCATCGACAAGAAGAAGGCAGTGCGCGAGTCGAAGAACGTGACCACGATGACAGGAATCAGCGTGATAGGCATCAGCATCGGGCCGTAGACCACGCGGTGCATCAGCGTGTAGGATGCGATGGTCACGGCAGTCAGCAGCGACAGCACGAAACTCAGTTTCCTCTTGTTTTCGAGAATTGCCTGCCGGCGGTAGATTAAGAAATAGAGGAAAAGGAGGAAGAACAGCATCAGCACCACAATCGTGTTTCCCACGATAGGATAGTGCGACTTTCCAGTCGACTCGCTTTCAAGGATTTTCTCGCACGCCTCGATGGCCAGCGCGTTTTGCGGCGTCACTTTGGCACCGCGGGCAATTATCAGCTCACCCTTTTCGATAGGCGCCCGAATGCTTGCGCGGGCATATTCGCCCTGCAGGTATTCCTTGTTCCGCTGCGAGTCTTCCACAAAATTCGGTTTTAGTAGTTCGGCGAGGTTCAGTGTCGACATCGACAGCACACCATGCACCTGCTTGTCGATATATTCATAAGCCGCTTTTGCCGACCTCATTTTTGCGGTCGACAGTGTTTGCGCCCTGTTTTCATTGTCGACCACCTTCAGGCTTGGGAGTTTGTTGCTCTGAATAGAATCGTAGACTCTGTTGTCGACAATTCCGTCGGCATACACTTGGCGCACGGCATTGCTGATTTCGCTACGCATCAGCATAGGCGTCTGGCTGATTTTCGATTGAATCTCCGCCTCGATGTTCGTGTTGTGTTTGAAAAACGGTATGAAAGAATTGATTATGCTGTCTTTTATCGCCTTTCCGAAGCCGCGTCGAGCCCAACGACCAGCTGAGCCGGCGCGTAGAGAGCCGGCGCCGTCCAAGGCTTGCCCACTTCGTAGACAAATTTCTTATGGGCGCGTCCGGGCACGAAATATAGGATAACCGCCACGGCAGCGACAAAGAACGCTACGTGAATCCAGAATTTTTTGGCGAAAACTTTTTTCAGTTCTTTCATAGACTCGTTTTTTTATTAACTGGTTCTTACAGCTGATTTCACACCGTTGATTTTCTTTATTTGGCGGCACATCCTCACAACGATGGCAGCGTCTGACACGCGCACCACAAGGTTGCACGTGAACACGCCCTGGTTTGCCTCGATGTTGAGGTTGCGGATGTTGATAGACATATTTATTGAAATCTCATGTATCAGCTCCTGCAGGATGCCCATCCTGTCGATTCCCTCGATGTGGATTGTTGCCATGAATGATGTGATTTGCGGCGACTCCTCCCATTGGGTAGCCACCAGACGGTTTCCGAAACTGCTCTTTAGTCTTGTCGCCGTCTCGCAGTCCATTTTGTGAACCACCACGTTGTTGTCGTCGTCGATGTATCCCACCACGTCGTCGCCCGGAATCGGGTTGCAGCATTGAGCAATCTTGTAGTTGTGCACACCGTTCACAGAGCGCAGCACGTATACCTTTTTCGTGTCGATTTCCTTCTGATGGGAATTGTCGGCAGCGTGTTGAGCAGAGTCGTCGGCAGGCTTTTTGCCGAAAGGCCACAGGCGGTTCAGCAACCCCAGATTCTGCTTTTTGCACAGCGACTTCACGATGCCCTCGTTGATTTCGATGTGTCCGCATCCGATAGCGAGATACATACCGTCGCGAGTAGTGATGTGGAAATGCGCCATCAGTTTTGATATAAACTGCGCATAGTCTTCCGGCGACACCCCCTCGACCGCTTTTCTCGCCATTTTTTCGCCTTTCTCAATCAGCATCTTCCGTTCCTTTCTTAGCGCCGCCTCCAGTCTTGTTTTCGCTTTGGCAGTGCAAATGAACGACTGCCATTCCGGGACAGGTTTCTGAGTTTGACGTCAGCACCTCCACCTGGTCACCGCTTTGCAGTTTGTAAGATATAGGCACCAGCCTGTGGTTCACCTTACCCGCAATGGCGTGCGAACCGATTTCGGAGTGCAGGTTGTATGCAAGGTCGAGCACCGTAGCGTCTTTAGGCAGCGTCACGAGGTCGCCCTTAGGCGTGAACACGATAATCTCGGTTGCAAACAGGTTCAGTTTTATAGTGTCGAGGAAGTCGACCGCGTTCGGTCCCGGCTCCTTCAGCAGGTCGGTAATCGTTTTCAACCACGTTTCGAGTTCCGACTCCTCGTCGCTTTCACCGATTTTGTATTTCCAGTGGGCTGCAAAACCGCGTTCAGCGATGTCGTCCATCTTTTGGCTTCTGATCTGCACCTCCACCCAGTTTCCGTCGTTGCCCATCACTGTCAGGTGCAACGCACGGTATCCGTTGGCCTTTGGCGTGCTTACCCAGTCGCGGGTTCTGGTAGGGTGTAGCTTGTAAATATCGGTAATTGCAGAGTATATGCTCCAGCAAATCGTCTTCTCGTTGTCGGTCTCGCAGCAGTCGAACACGATTCTCACAGCGTATAGGTCGTAGACCTCCTCAAACGGCACGTGTTTGGTTTCCATTTTGTTCCAGATAGAGAAAGTCGACTTCACTCGGGTTGACAGCGAGTATTTGAGCCCCATTTCATCGAGCTTCTCGCGGATTGGCGCGGCGAAGTTTTCAAAGACCATCTGTCGGTCCTTGTCTGTTTTTTCGATTTTCGCGACGATTTCCTTGTATTGTTCAGGGTGCTGGTATTTGAAACTCAAGTCCTCAAGTTCGGTTTATGGCAAACAAACCGAGTCGGTGAGCGAGCGGCGCGTAGATGTAGAGCGTTTCGCCGGCAATTTTATACTGCTTGCTTGGCAGCATCGAACCGAGAGTTCGCATGTTGTGCAGACGGTCAGCCATTTTGATAAGGATTACGCGTATGTCCTCCGCCATTGTCAGCAGCAGTTTTCTGAAATTCTCCGCCTGAGCCGAAGCCCTGTCGCCGAAAATACCGCCTGAAATCTTTGTCAGCCCGTCGACAATCAGAGCAATCTTTTTGCCGAAGTTCATCTCGATATCCTCTACAGTGTATTCCGTGTCCTCCACCACGTCATGCAGCAGAGCAGCGCATATCGACGTAGATCCGAGACCGATTTCCTGGCTCACGATTTTCGCCACGGCGATAGGGTGTAGGATGTAAGGCTCTCCCGACCGCCGGCGTATGCCCTTGTGCGCCTCCTTGGCGAATGAATATGCGCGCTTTATTATTTCCACCTTTTTGCGGTGGTTGCTGTGCAGGTATCCGTCGAGCACGTCCTGAAAGGCGGCTTCGATGTTCTGGTCCTCCTGTTCTGGAGTCAGATGTAAGGATTTATAGTCAATATTTTCCACGAGCAGTTTTTCAGTTTAGTTTGCCATGTAATACAAAGATACAAAAAATTTCTGATTTTTTCAAATCACCCCTTTTTGCCAGTAATTATTGCCTTTATGTCGTTCAGTTTGTTGAGCGCCGCCATTGGCGTAAGGTTGTTTATGTCGGTGTTCAGGATTTCGTCGCGCACCTGGCTCAGAACAGGGTCGTCGAGTTGGAAGAACGACAGCTGTACACCCTTACCACTGCCTTCGTCCATTTCCGAGAGGCATTGCGCCGCGGCATCCTTAGAGTTTGCCGATTCAAGATGGTGAAGCACCTCGTTTGCGCGGGTGACGATTGCCGGTGGCAGTCCTGCGAGTTTCGCCACGTGTATACCGAAGCTGTGCTCGCTGCCTCCCTCCACGAGTTTTCGGAGGAACACAACCTTTCCGTCGATTTCGCGCACCGACACATTGAAGTTGGCTATTCGTTTGAACGTTTTAGCCATTTCGTTGAGTTCGTGATAGTGAGTGGCGAAGAGAGTTTTTGCGTGAAACCGCGGGTTTTCGTGGATATACTCCACAATCGACCATGCTATAGATATTCCGTCGTATGTGCTCGTGCCTCGTCCCAACTCGTCAAACAGAACAAGACTTCGTTCGCTCAGATTGTTGAGGATTGAAGCCGCCTCGTTCATTTCCACCATAAATGTCGACTCACCGAGAGAGATGTTGTCGGAAGCGCCGACGCGGGTGAATATTTTGTCGACGATGCCGATTTCGCGGCGTCGGCAGGCACGAAGCATCCAATCTGTGCCATCAGCACGATGAGAGCCGTTTGTCGCAGCAGCGCCGACTTACCCGCCATGTTGGGACCGGTGATCATCATAATCTGCTGCGACTCGTTTCCGAGAGTCACGTTGTTGGCGATGTATGACTCGCCCGGCGGCAGTTGCTTTTCGATAACAGGGTGTCGTCCCTCGACGATGTCGATGTCGAGCGACTCGTTGACTTCCGGGCGGTTGTAGCGGTTTTCTATAGAAACCCTTGTGAACGACATCAGGCAGTCGAGCCGGGCAACGAGCGACGCGTTCAGCTGGATTGCAGGGATGTATGTCGCCACGGCAGCCACCAGGTCGTTGAACAGTCGAGTCTCCAGCGAAAGGATTTTCTCCTCAGCGCCAAGAATTTTCTCCTCATATTCCTTCAGCTCCTGAGTGACGTAGCGTTCGGCGTTGACAAGCGTCTGCTTCCGAATCCATCCTTCCGGCACCTTGTCCTTGTGCGTGTTGCGCACCTCAATGTAGTATCCGAACACGTTGTTGTAAGCCACCTTCAGGCTTGGTATTCCCGTCAGCTCGCTCTCCCGTTGTTGTATTTTCAGCAGATAGTCCTTTCCGGAATAAGAAATTTCGCGCAGCGAGTCGAGTTCATCGTTGACGCCGGTTCTAATCACGTTGCCCCTGTTGGTTGCGTTTGGCGCGTCGGGGTTCAGCTCTCGTTCGATTCGGTCGCGTATGGAGGCGCATGCATTCAGTTGCTCGCCGAACGACCGCAGCACAGCATTGTCGGCATCTTCGCAATAAGCCTTTATCGGCGCCACCGCGTTGAGCGCATTTTTCATCTGCACCATCTCCCGTGGCGAGATTCTTCCCACCGCCACTTTCGACACCAGCCTCTCCATGTCGCCGACCAGTTCCAGCTGGCGTTGGATCAGTTCGCGCCCCTCCCGGTCTTTGAAGAAATGCTTCACCACGTCGAGCCGGTCGTTGATTTGCTTCACCGACTTCAGCGGAAACAAAGTCCATCGTCGCAGCAGGCGCGCGCCCATAGGGCATACTGTGCGGTCAATCACGTTTAGCAGGCTCTTTCCGTCCTCGCACATCGGTTCCACCAGCTCGAGGTTGCGCACCGTAAACCGGTCGAGACGCACGAATTTCTCCTCCTCGATGCGAGCGAGCGACGTGATGTGTGAAATCTGAGTGTGCTGAGTCAGGTCGAGGTAGAACAGAATTGCTCCCGAAGCCACGATGGCATTCTGCATCTTGTCGACACCGAAACCTTTCAGGCTTTTTGTTTCAAACTGCTTCAGCAGCCTGTCGTGAGCAGCCTCGCCGGTCATCATCCAATCGTCGAGCTCAAACGTCAGATATTTAGCCGTAAACGACTGGTCGAAGCGTTTTTTGCACGACCGCTCCACAAGCACCTCCTTCGGAGAGAAGTTGGCGAGCAGTTTGTCAATATAGTCGATTGTGCCCTCGGCGGTAAGAAACTCACCTGTGCTGATGTCGAGAAACGCCACTCCGCAGGCGTTTTTTCCGAAATGCACCGCACCGAGGAAGTTGTTCTCGCGGTAGTCGAGCATATTTCCGTTGATGGCTACTCCCGGAGTCACCAGTTCGGTGATGCCGCGCTTCACGAGTTTTTTTGTCAGTTTAGGGTCTTCAAGTTGCTCGCAGATTGCAACGCGTTTTCCCGCGCGCACCAGTTTTGGCAGATATGTGTCGAGCGCATGGTGCGGAAAACCGGCAAGTTCGATGTACTGTCCCGGGCCGTTGGCACGTTTTGTGAGCGTTATGCCCAATATTTCCGAAGCCGTGACGGCGTCGGTTGAAAATGTTTCGTAAAAGTCGCCCACACGATACAGCATGATTGCATCGGGATGTTTTTTCTTCATCTCGAAAAACTGCTTCATCAGCGGAGTCTCAACAATTTTTTTTTCTGCCACAACAATAAATTTTAATAACACAAAGTTAATATATTTCTTTTTATCAGCGAAATCACTAACTTTGTATGTATCTATGGACATTGCGAAAACAGACATACGGCTCTCGGTTGTCGTTCCATTCTACAATGCGGAGCGGCATATCGGAGATTGTGTGCATTCGCTGATGCGTCAGTCGCTGTCGGGCGGCATAGAGTTTATTTTTGTCAACGACAGCAGCACCGACGCTTCCGAGGCGGTGCTCCAGGCAGTTGTGGCAAGCTATCCGCAGCGGCGCGACCAAGTGACGGTGCTTCGCAACGACATCAACCGTGGCAGCGCATATTCGCGGCAACGCGGTGTTGACGCGGCGAGCGGCGAATTCGTAATCCATTGCGACGCAGACGACTGGGTTGATGCCGAGATGTATGGCACGATGCTGCGAGTGGCTGATTCCACAGGCGCCGACGTGGTGTGTATCCCATATTATTTGGAGAAGGGCAAGGGACGTTGTGACACTGTGAGTTTTCCGTCGCTCGACTATCCACAGCTCAACGATATGCCTCTCGACACGCTTCATTGCTCATTGTGCAACAAGATTATACGCCGCAGCGTGATTGTTGACAACGGCATCCGCTTTTTTGAGGGGGTCAACTGTTGGGAAGATTTGGGGCTGTGGTTCAGAGTGGCTGTTGCAACGCGCCGCATAGTGATTTACAACCGTCCGTTCTACCATTATCGTAAAGAAACGACAGACTCGTTGTCGACCGAGCGAATGGACAGGGTGCTTGCCGACCATCTTGCGTTTGTCGACGGGATGGACCGTTGGTTTGCCTCGATGCCGCAGGCGTATTCCGAACGCTATTCGCAATTCATACTGTTTGCTCGGTTTACGGCGAAGATAAAGATGCTCCGAGGCAGCCACCGCGACATTGTGCGTTGGCGGTCGACCTATCCCGAAACCAATGCGCATATCTGGAGTTTCAGCAACATTCCGTATGTCTACCGGCTATGTTTTCTGCTTGCCGACCGTCTGCCTTTATGGATGGTGAAGGCTGCAATCGCCGTGGCGAGGATTTTCCGCATCTAAAAAATAGCAGTATTGTTTGTTTTTGGCTGGTAAAACAAAAATAGCTGACAATCAAAGATTATCAGCTATTCTGTGTACCCGAGATCGGACTCGAACCGACAAGGTTGTTACACCACTAGAACCTGAAACTAGCGCGTCTACCAATTTCGCCACCCGGGTATCGAGGTTTTAGTGGCGCAAAGTTACGGCAAATTTTCTGAAACGCCAAAAGTTTTTTTGAAAATTCCTCAATGGTCCACGTCGACAAGATTGAAGCGTTGGTCGAACTCCAGCTCTGTTCCGTTGCTCAGTTTCACCTCATAACCCTTTCGGCTGTATTCAATCTTCACAGGCTTTACGCCATGCTTCAGATAGCCGCGGTGCTTCATAAAGTTCATTATCTGCACCGGTATGATGCCGTTTTTCAAACCTTTAGGGCATTTCACCTCAGTCCATTCGCCTCTGCCGTTGAACTCAATCTCGCTTCCGTCGGTAAACTTCACATCGTAGTCGGTGTCGCGGAAACCGCGGTCTTCCTTCACGAGCACCACCTTGTGCGGATTGAAATATTTTTTGACAAACGACTGTGCGCGTAGAGGCAGGTCGTGATAGGCAATGGCTCTGTCTGACGCTGCCGCACCAGGTGTGCAGATAAGCAGCATCACGATGCTGAGCAGGGTTGTTGTAAGAAGTCTCTTCATCATTCTTCGTTTTTTAAGTTGATATCTTTTAGAACGAAGATGAGCGGAAAAGGTTTAATCCGTTAACCTTCTTTTTCACCGAAAGCAAGGTCGCCGGCATCTCCGAGTCCAGGCACGATGTATTTGTGCTCGTTGATCTCGTCGTCGATGGCAGCCACCCAGAGAGTGGTGTCGGCAGGGAATTTGTCGCGGATAAAGTCGATAGCCTGTTGCGAGGCGATTACCGACACGATATGCACCTTCGAAGGTTTGCCTTTTGTGAGCAAAGCCTCGTAGGCAAGCTCCATCGACGATCCTGTTGCGAGCATAGGGTCGGTGATTATCAGCACCTTGTCGTCGATGCGTGGAGCGGCGATATACTCGATGTGGATGCGGAAATCGTCTTTGCTCACATATTTGCGGTAGGCAGACACGAAAGCGTTCTCAGCGCCGTCGAAATAGTTGTGCACGCCCTGATGCAAAGGCAGACCGGCGCGCAGGATGGTGGCGATAACCACAGTTTCGTCCACCACATGGCTTTTTGCTGTTCCGAGGCAAGTTTTGGTGTCGATGGCCTTGAATTCGAGTGTTTTTGAAATCTCATAGGCTGCAATTTCCCCAATACGCTCAATGTTGCGGCGGAAACGCAACATGTCTTTCTGGATTTTCTCGTCGCGCAGTTCGCGCATAAAAACGTTGACAAGCGAACGCTCGTCGGCAAAATTAATGATTTTCATATTCTGGAGATTGTGTTAATATATTTTCAATTGTTTTTCGGTCGAGTTGTAGTTGCCGGCGCAGGTCGTCGAGTCCGTTCATGCGTCGCTCGTCGCGCACACGGTCAACAAATTCAAGATTCACCGTCTTGCCGTATATCTCGTTGTCGAAGTTGAAGATGTTCACCTCAATGGTGCGTTGCGTTGCATGGTCGACTGTCGGAGTGCCGATGTTGAGCATACCACCGAATGTCGCTCCGTCGACCGATACTTTAACGGCATATACGCCGTCGGGCGGCACGAGCAGAGGCATGCCGTCAAGGTCGATGTTGGCGGTGGGGAAGCCGATAAGGCGGCCGTTGCGCTTGCCGTCAACCACTCTGCCGGCAATGCTGTAGCGGTGTCCGAGCATCGAGGCGGCGCCTTTCACGTCGCCCTCAGCCAGCCGTCGGCGTATGGCAGACGAGCTGATGTGGCCGTCGCCGCTGAGTTCGGGAGTGGTTATCACGTCCATGCCAATCGCCTCGCCGTAGCGTTGATAGTCGGCAAAAGTCTCGTCCGACCGCCGTCCGAAGCGGTGGTCGTAGCCCACGGCGAGCAGCCGCACGTTGTAGCGGGAGTGCAGCAACGTCATAAACTCGCGTGCCGTCATCGTTGCCAATTCATGAGTGAATGTTAGGAAGAAAGTGTAGTCAACGCCCGTCTGCGCCAGCAGCGAAGCCTTCTTTCCCGGGCTTGTGAGCAGCCGCAGACCGCAGTCGGGGTGAAACAGCAGCTGTGGATGGTTGGGGAAGGTGAACACGGCGGTTTTCAATCCTCGTGCCGACGCAGCTTGGCGCAGATTGTCGACAACAAGGCGGTGGCCGCGGTGCACGCCGTCAAACATCCCTATCGTTGCCGCTAACGGCGGCATGTTGTCGGGGACTTGCTTGTTGAAAAAAGTATCCATTACTCTCCGAACGCTTCCATGAATTCCGTACCTTCAGCCACAAGCCACGTCTTGAATCCCAGTTGCGACGCTGCGTCGAGGTTGGTCTGCGAATCGTCGAAGAACAGCGTTTCTTCCGGGCGGATGCCGAATTTGCGCACCACGGCCTCGAAGATGCGGCGGTCGGGCTTTGCCACGCCCTCCTCAAAACTTGTGCAGATGCCGTCGAAATAGTCTTCGCGGTGTTTGCCGTCTTTCTCAAACTCGCGGCGGATGCCCTGGTTGTACATTATGGCGTTGGTGTTTGACAGCACATATATCTTATAATGGCAGCGCAGCGACTCGAGCGCATGGAGACGCGCCACAGGAATGCCCACAAGAAAGGCGTCAAACGCCGTGTCGATTTCCTCGTCGGAGAGTGTGCGGGCAGACTTGCCGCGCACATAGTCGCGAAACTCAGCCGGTGTGATTTTTCCCTCTTCAAGTTGAAGAAATGCGCCCTGCTGGCAGTAGACGCCCAGCATCTCGCCGATGCCGCTCACTTCCAGTTGCTCCAAGGCTTTAACACAATTTTCGCGGCGGATGTCCATAATGACGCCGCCCAAGTCAAACAAGAGATTTTTCACCCCTTCCAATTTCGGCTTCTTCATAGAAATTTTTTGCAAAGTTAGTGCAAGCCGAGAGAAAAAGCAAAATCAAGCTTGCTTGAAATTTTGATTTTTCCGAGGCGCAGCCGGTTTTATCCAAAAAGCAAAAACAAGCTTGTGCCTCAGCGGCACCGCGTTGCGGTGCATGCTGCGTTGGTTGCTCTGCCCCGGACGCAGTCCGGGGAAATCTAGGATTTGAGCAAGGATAAAGTGTTAAAATATTTGCATTTTCTCGAGTTCAAGTTTTTAACATTACAGGATGATGTTCTCTCATTGGGATGATATGGATTTGTCCAATGACCAATCTCTGTTCCGGAATCGGTCAAAGGAAGTACAGGTGTACCTTCTCCGGCTTAGCCACGATAGCATTCGGTGTTGACATAGGGTTGCTGACGCTTTATCACGGCGAACATGCGGCAGATGAGTTTGAACTTGACGGCATTCATCACACACCCGTGGCTTTTGCCTTGACTGCGCTTGCGCTGATAGTAGTGTCTGAGTTGCGGATCGTGGATGATGGCACTGCGGGCTGCCTCCGAAAGGGTAGCTTTCAACTCGTTGTGACCTTTCTTGCAGACATGGTTGCCTGAGTGTACCGAGGTGCCCGACTGTACTGCCATCGGACTGACGGAGCAGAATTTGGCATATTGTCGGGAGGTTTGGAAGCGTGTGAAGTTTCCCGTGGCGACGATTGTGTTGACGGCATTCACCATGCCTATGCCTGGGATGGAGATGAGGAGATGGTAATTGGTCGCGATGGTCTCGTCGGCGGCGATGATTTTCTTGATTTCTTCCTCTATCTGATGTATCTGGACGGTCATAAAGTCGACCATCTTATGCATGCGCGCAATGGTCTGTGCTTCAGTCTGAACCTTTATCTGGCACAAATAGGAGGCGCGGCAGCGGACACACAGATCGCGCTCGTTACGCAGCTCTCTGAGGTGTTTGATATTCTTGGGCTCCGGACCTGAGGGAGCGAGCTTCTCGCGCATTGTATAGGCATAGTCGGCGATGAATTTGGCATCCACCTCATCGGTCTTGTTCCTGCCTCGGGAACATGCGTTCTTGACGTCCAGCGGATGGAGCATGTTGAAGGTGATTTTCTTCTTGTGCAGCCATTCGGCCAGTGCGATGGAGTACGCCCCTGTGTGCTCAAAAGCTATGGCCACCTCGTTTTTCTTAATCTTCCGTGCCTTGAGCCATTGGAGCAGTTGCTTGAATCCCTCCGTATCGTTGGAAATCTGCACGTGTTCGAACTTGCGGTAGTCCGTTTTCGGTTGATACAGGGCCAAGTCCAATGTATCTTTTGATACATCACAGCCCACGAAGTGTTGTTTAGTTGACAGGTCTTGCATATCTTTGCTGTTATTGATTAAATAAGTTAGTTGAATGCATCCAAAACTTTTAGTAGACATACAGGTCTAGAAATCTAGCTTGATGTGTTCAACAAATAAGACAGAGACGGACTGTAACCCCGGAAAGTCCTTGTGACTAGTTAACAGAGAAGTTCACCGTCCCTGTCTTTCTTTAACAATTCGGAGAGTTTCTCTTAACTTCCTATTGATAGTGCAAAGATAAAAGTTAACTGAAAGCGTGTCCGCGCTGCGGACATCCCCCTCGCTCTCCGGAATGAAGGCAGAGAGTGACTAGTAGCGCATCTCCGAAGCGCATGAGCATGGTGGCGGTCAGTGACCTCATGCGTCATTGCTGCGCTCCTGCGAATGGGTTGCTATGAAATATCGCATCTGCGACGCGGTGTCAATAGAGCGGCAGAAGGTATTAGCCAGTCTCTTGGTGTCAGCGCGATACAGGATGTTGAAAATAGATAATTGTGAGTTAAAAAGATTTAAAAATATTGCGGTGTTGATTTTAATGTGTACTTTTACGAAAAATAAGGAAAAAAGACTACGGCCTAACTTTTTTATAATAGAAGAACTTAACTAAAACTTATAAATCAAACTAAAACCTAACTTTATGAAAAAATTTAAACACATTCTTGTGTGCGGACTCGCTGTTGTTGCATCCGCCGTAGCCGTTCAGGCACAAACTCTTACGCAGGATTGGAAAATGACTACGGGTCTGCCTTCAGCCGCCGAAGGTCGTGCTGGTGTTGGCTTTGAAGGGAAAGTCTATACCAATTTCAAAGCTAATAAGTCAATTGTTTCTTTTGACGGATCTAAAACGGAAACGCTTTTGGCGGGGAAATCGGGCAGTGGCGTTGGCATCTCGCGTGACAGCAAGGGCAATTTGATTATTGTGAA
Organism: Bacteroidales bacterium; assembly: GCA_022009815.1. Taxonomy (GTDB): domain Bacteria; phylum Bacteroidota; class Bacteroidia; order Bacteroidales; family Muribaculaceae; genus Limisoma. The sequence continues at coordinate 927,075 of CP091725.1, read as the reverse complement.
TGGATGGGCTGCTGCTGGTTCTATGAAGTCGTTTGTGCTTTACAATGTAGCGACAAAAGAGTCAAAGACGGTGAACGTAACCCTTCCGGACGGAGTGACAGCTGCCCGTATGGATTTTATCGGTCGTGCGGCTGGAGACGTTTTCAGTGAAGAAGGTGCTGCACTTTTTATCATCGGCTCTGGACAAAGTGTTGCCGCCAAGATTTTTATAGCTAAAGGTGAATATGTTGCCGCGAAGTCAAAGGCTCTTCCTAAATTGCCTTTACGGTCGACAATATGACTATTATTCAGCCATTGACAGAATCTCCTGAAAGTGATGATGTGGCAGTGCGTTATCGCTCTAACAGAGACTTTTATCATTATGATGGTTCGAAATGGGTGGCTTATAAAAGAGTCGGAACGGTTGGCACTGGCGGTGGCGGAGATGTTGTCACTTTGAATGGAAGATTGTTTACAATTGAACAAGCAGGAACAGACTATCGTGATGGATTCCAGATAGTTGATAGAAAAACCAATACTGTTGTTGCTGCACATGAGCCCACAGCCGGTGTTGTCTCAAATAATTCATATCCATATACATTGTTGTCTGTAGAGAAGATTGACGAATATACAGCACGGGTATATCAATATCATGGTGGAGCATTTGCCGCTCAGTACACATTCTCGTTGCCAAAGATGTATATCCTTGGACAAAATGAAGTAGGAGGCGCATGGAATCCAACCAGCGGCATTGCGATGACTTGGGAAAGTGGAAATGTTTGGTCTGCAACCGTGACAACAGCTCCTGGTCGTGAAAATCTGGGTTTCGCATCAGTCCTTGCTGAAAACAATGATGAAGGGGGTTGGACGTATGTCAACGGAAACCGTTGGGGCTTGGAAAATGATAAACAAGAAGGCGCTTTGGCAGAGAAACTTACAGTAAGCAAAAACAGCAACTCTATAAATGTGGGTGTCGGAACGTTCTTTATCCGAATGAATTTGGATGACAATACTCTTTACATTGCTCCTACAAAGCTTTATGTGATTGGAACATCCAACAAGGCGGAAGGTCACCACTGGGCATCAGACGACGACAGCTATATGGCGGAGAGCAATCCGGAAACTCCGGGCGTGTTCACGTTCGATCCTATCGACTTGAAGGTGGAAGGCAAGGCTGTAGGCGAAGAAGCTGAGGAAGATTTGGCATATTTCGCTTTTGTTACGGGTATTGACGCAGAATGGGGTCCAGTAAACAACAGCCGTTGGTGTCCGGACAACAAAGATGGTGAATTGACAGACAACACTGATTTTACCGACTTCGGCAAGCATTATAATGGCGCATTCTGCATAAAGAACGGTGCTTACAAATTGACAGTCGACCTCAACACCAAGACCGTCAATGCAGAATATCTCACATCGTCGGGCGTTGGGCAGGTAGGTGCAGAGGCAGCAGGCGTAATTGCAGCCGACGGACAAATCCGCATTGTCGGCGACGCAGCGACAGTGTCGGTCTACAACGCAGCCGGTCAGGCAGTGGCAATCAACTCGGCAGAGCGCACGTTTGCAGTGGCACGTGGCATGTATGTAGTGGTTGTCGATGGCAAAGCAACAAAGGTTATCGTTAGATAGTTAAAACAACCTGATTATAGAAATTCGGCGTCGTGGGTAAGTTTATCCACGGCGCCGATTCGTGCTATAAAACGTTAAAAGGGACACGGCATTGAGGGAAAATTGCTAACTTCGCAAAAATTAGCAAGATTGTGGACGTATTGTTGACTATACTCGGCGTGATGCTGCTTGGCTTGGGGCTTTACCTATGTGTCAGGCCTTATGTGCCGTCGGTGCTTGCCTCCTATGGCGGACTGTGGTTGCTGCAGTGGGGCGGACTGATGGAGGTGCCCACCGTCACGCTTTCTTATTGGGGCGTGATGGTTGTGATTGTGGTGACCATCAACTCCATGCAGCAGCCGGCGCTCACCAAAGCCACGCAGGGACTGCCGCAGATGCTGATAACGTCGGTTGCCGGCATGCTTCTCGGGCTGATGATGGGCTACTATGCCTCGATGGTGATAGGTGCGGCTGTAGGCGCGGTTGCCGGCGGAGTGTTTTTCGCCCGTACACCCAAAGGCGCGGCACTGCGTTTCCCGTCGAAACGTTTTTTGCAGTATGTCTGTGCCAAGGGCTTCCCCACGGTGATAAGCGTGTCGCTTACGGGCATCGCCATAATGGTTGCTGTGGCAGCCTACAATATGTCGCATTAAAGAAATATTTTTAACGAAGATGAGAAAGTTATTAGCGGTTATAATGCTGTTTGCCGGGCTGTGGGTTTGGGCAGGCGCAGTGCCCGAAAGGGCAGGAAAGACACCAAGTTCCGTCCAATCGACGTGAATATGGACTCGATACGCGTCAATATCCAGAATCCGCGCTCAAACTACTACTACAAGCGGTTGTGGCGCAAGTATCAGAGCAACGACACCAACATGTCGCTCAAGGAATATCGCCATCTGTATCTCGGATATGTGTTTTCGGAGGACTATGATCCCTACCGCCAGTCGGAATTTTCAAAAAAGATACAGCCTCTCTACTATAAGAAGCACCACACTCCGGCGGAGTGCGACACGATAATCAAATATGCGGAGCTTTCGCTCGCCGACGATCCGTTTGACTTGAAGCAGATGGAATATTACATCTATGTGCTTAAGGAGCGTCAGAAATACACCCGTGCGGCAATCATGCAGTCGCGTCTCAACAATCTTATCAAGGCAATCATGTCGACCGGCACAGGCACTAAGGAGAAGCCGTGGGTGGTGATCAGCCCGGTGCATGAGTATGTGATTACCAACGGCTTGAACTTCAAGGCGGCGGAACATCTGGAGTATGAGGGCGACATTGACTATATCAAGTTTGAGAATCCTAAAAGCGGCGGACCCGAGGGCTTTTGGTTTGATGTGTCAAACATCCTGAGGGTGCGTCAGCAGAAATTCGGCGACGAGTGATGGGCGAGGCGGCAATCAACAGATTCATCAACAGCCGTGTGCTCACGTGGCTCACAGCCGTTGTGGGCATCGTGGCGGCATACGCCATGCTGCTTTTCTTCGGCACGCCCTCCGTGCCGCCGGTCGAAGGCTTGTTTGGCGGCGGACTCGACCACCTGCTGCCGTCGGGCATATTGTCGTGGGCGGTGAATATGGTGGTGGTGTTTGTTGCGGCCGTGATGCTCAACTGGCTCAACAAGACCTACGTGTTTATCCGCGAGCACACGATGATGTTTGTCACCGTGTTTCTCTGCGCCACGCTGTCAAACCCCGTGGTGTCGACGTCGCTCGGCACGCCCACGCTGCTCGCGCTCGCGCTTGTGGTGTGCACCTACGTGATGTTTGGCACGTTTCAGCAGCACGACAGCCAGAGCGTGGCGTTTCTCATCACGATGATTCTTACGGTCTGCGCCATGCAGAGTTTTGTGTTCGCGCTCTATATACCGGTGTTTATCGTGGGATTTCCAGATGCGCATCTTCACACTGCGCACGCTGCTCGCCGTGCTTGTGGGCATCGTGGTGCCCGTGTGGACGGCCACGGCGTTTGGATGGATCGACCCGGCGCAGGTGCGCCTGCCCGACCTGCTTGGCGGCATAGCCACGCTCCGCGGCGGAGTGGACGCCGGGCTGCTGCTCCAGCCGATGTTTATGGTGGCTGTGGGCACGATATTCGGACTCTCCAACGCGTTGACGCTGATATCCTACCGCCAGCAACTGCGTGCCTACAATGGGTTTGTCAACGTGATGGCTGTAGCCACGGTGCTGTTTATGGTGGCAGACGTGAGCCATGCTGAAGCGTATGCGGTGGTGGCAAACATGCTTGCGGCGGTGCAGGTGGCGCATTTCTTCACCATCCGCAAGATGCCGAAGCTCTACATCGTGTTTTTCGCACTTATGGCTGTCTGCGTCGCCCTGTCGCCGGCGGTCATCTACAACCTGTTGAACTTATTGCAACTGATATGAGAATAATCGTTGAGGCAAACATCCCGTATATCAAGGGTTTGCTTGAAAAATTCGGTGATGTGGCATATTTGCCGGCGTCTGGAATCACAGCCGATGCCGTGCACCGCGCCGACGCACTTTGTGCGCACACGCACCCGCTGCGACGCGTCGCTGCTCGACGGCAGCAGCGTGAAGTTTGTAGCCACAGCCACTATCGGCACCGACCATATCGACCTTCAGTGGTGTCGCGGCGCGGGCATCGACGTGGCCAACGCCCCGGGATGCAACGCCCCAGCCGTGGCGCAGTATGTGCATGCCGTCATAGGCAGCCGCTTCGGAGGCGACGTGCGTGGCTTGACGCTCGGCGTGGTTGGTGTGGGACACGTGGGCGGCATCGTGGCGCGCTGGGGCGAGCGCCTCGGCATGCGCGTGCTGCGGTGCGATCCGCCGCGTCAGCGCCGTGAGGGAGGCGATTTTGTCGACCTCGCCACCGTGGCGCGCGAGGCAGACGTGATAACGTTCCACACACCGCTCACCCGCAGTGGCGCCGACGCCACATGGCACATCGCCGACAGTCGTTTCCTTGAAAGTCTAAGCCGCTGCCGTCTGCTCGTCAACAGTGCGCGCGGAGGCATCGTCGACGAGCAGGCGCTGCTCAAAGCCGTCGACGGCGGAGAGATGGCGGTGGCAATCGACTGCTGGGAGAACGAGCCGCGCATAAACCCCGTGCTGCTCGAGCGCGCCTTCGTGGCGACGCCCCACATCGCAGGATATTCGGCAGAAGGCAAGCAGCGCGCCACGGCGATGGCTCTCGAGGCATTTGAACGCCACTATGGCGTGGCGGTCGACGACAAGCCGCATCCAGCCGCTCCGCTGCTCGGCGCCGACGTAGACAGCGTCGACACGATTATGCGCTCCTACGACCCTCTCGCCGACACCCGGCGTCTGCGCGCCAATCCCGACGCTTTCGAGCGTCTGCGCAACGAATACCATCTCCGCGCCGAGGTGAGATAAGATTTATTTTGCAAAATATAGAATAATTATATATCTTTGCGGAAGATTGGGTGCATCACGTTGCGCCACGAAAGATTAGATGATGAAGCAAGTGTCTTTACCGGCTGTCGTTGCCGGGCTTAACAAGGACATAGAGGCACTGCCTTCGATGCCGCGCGTATTGTAACGCCATCGGAGACTCTGCAGTTTTTTTGATTACCTCGGGAGGCGTATGCCTTGCCGGGGAATACGTGTTTAAACAAGACAGAATGAGCGAGAACTGGTATGTGGTCCACACTCAGCCACGAGGCGAGAAGATGCTGAAGGCTTTGCTCGACAGAGAGCCGGCGGTTGCCGACACCTATCTGCCGATGCGACAGCAGTTTGCCATCGTCGGCGGACAGCGCGTGAGCCGTATGGCGCTGACCATGCCAGGACTCGTATTCGTGCGCGGCAACAAGAACCAGCTTGTGGCGCTGCTGCGCGAAAAGAGCGGCGCGGCGCGTCTGATGGTCGACTCGTCGCGCAAGGAGAAAGACGCCATGGTGGTGGCCGACAGCGAGATGACAGCCTTCCGCCTGTTCAACGACAACACCGCCGGGCAACTGATGATGCTCCGCTCCCCATTCTGCAACTTCACATCTGCCGACCGCATACGCATCATGAGCGGTCCGTTTGCCGGCTACGAAGGCTATATCCGCGAAATCGGCGGCGACAACAAACTGATTTTCAAGGTGGGATCGATGGCCATCGCGTTGTCTAACGTGATGCGCTACGACGTGGCGGTGGTTGAAAACCATCACGCCTCGACCGAGACGAGCCTGCAGCTGCGCATTTCCGACAGCCTGCGCGCGCGTCTGGAGGAAGCAGGACACGTCGACGACGCCTGCGACCGTCTGCGCGACATAATGACCGGTGCTGCCGGGATGCCCGCGGCGTTTACCGACGCCGACCGTGCCGACGCCCGTTCGCTGGCACATTTCTGCGCCTCCGACCGCAAACGCATCGACAGCATCGTGGGCAACGCTCCGCTGCGCCGCTTCCTTACGCCCACCGCCGAGACAGGCACGCTGCGTCATTCCTCCTTCGTTGAACATCGGTTGCCAGCCGCGCTCGGCGACGACCGCTTCACAGCCCATGTGGCGGAACATCCCGACCACAGCACAGCCGCCTGCTGGGGCGAGTTTGCCACGGCGATATGTGCCCTTGCGCCATCGCAGCGCACAGCCCTCATCGACAAGCTGCAACGCTACGGACTGACGGCTTTCGCCTCAGCCGTTGAGGGCAGCGGACATACACGCTTCGAAGGCGCGATGCTCACATCCGCCACCCTCGCTCCCGAGGCACTTGCCGCGGAGGGAGCTGCAATCATAGGCGAGATTCTCGCCTCCGTGCGCGCACGCCGTTGGCGCACACTCCTCTACGCCGTCTGTCTGCGATGACGGCAGCGTCCGCATGCGCGGATATTCCAAAAAATGACTTCTACTTTTAATTACACAATTCAATGAAAGCATGTTTATGGGGTTGGGCTATATCGGCCTGCCCACAGCGATTATTGCCGCCAAGCATGGCGTGCAGGTAACGGGTGTTGACATCAACCCCAAAGTAGTGGAAATGACAAATCAGGGACACCTCCACATCGTGGAGCCGGGCATGGAAGAAATGCTGCAGGACGTGGTGCGCTCAGGCGCCCTCCATGCAAGCACCACCCCCGAGGTGAGCGACGCATACTTCATGGTGGTGCCTACGCCGTTCAAGGGCAACCACGAGCCCGACATATCATACGTCGAGGCTGCCACACGCGCCGTCATCCCATTCCTTAAGGAAGGCGACCTCTACGTCATCGAGTCGACATCGCCAGTCGGAACAACCGACAAGATGGCGAAACTCATTTTCGAACTCCGCCCCGAGCTTAGCGGAAAAATCCATATAGCATACTGCCCGAGCGCGTGCTGCCGGGCAACGTAATCTACGAACTTGTGCACAACGACCGCGTGATCGGCGGTATGGACGAAGCCTCGACCGACAAGGCAATCGCATTCTACAGCCAATTCGTGCAAGGCACGCTCCACCGCACAAACTGCAAGACGGCAGAGATGTGCAAACTCACCGAAAACTCCTCGCGCGACGTGCAGATTGCCTTCGCCAACGAGTTGTCGCTCATCTGCGACAAGGCGGGCATCAACGTGTGGGAGCTCATAGCCCTCGCAAACAAGCATCCGCGCGTCAACATCCTGCAGCCGGGCTGCGGAGTGGGCGGACACTGCATCGCCGTCGACCCATACTTCATCACAGCCGACTTCCCCGTTGAGAGCCAGCTGATTGCAAAAGCGCGCGAAATCAACAACTACAAGGCATTCTGGTGTGCCGAAAAAGTGGAGAACGCAATGCTCCGCTTCGAACTCGAAAACCACCGCAAGCCAACAGTCGCAATGATGGGACTCGCGTTCAAGCCAAACATCGACGACCTCCGCGAATCGCCGGCGAAATACATCACCACAAAAGTGATGCAAAGCTGCAACAACGCCGACATCCTTGTCGTTGAGCCTAACGTGACGGAGCATAACGTGTTTAAGTTGACGGACTACCGCGAGGCATACGACCGCGCCGACATCGTAGTCTTCCTCACCGCCCACGACCCATTCAAGACGCTCCCCCGCCGCGATGACAAAATCATCCTCGACTTCTGCGGAATTTATAAGTAGATAACTTGCCACTGATTTGAAACAAAATCACTGAAAACACACGTCAATCACTTCAAGGATTTATGGAGCAAAGCCCTATCTATATGGCAATACGAGTATGGGCACAACCCTACTCCGTTGATAATGTTAGATCTCTTCCTTGCAAAAAATAAACTATAGTAAAATAGAAATATATTACAAAAACCCAATTATATAATCTATTTATGCATCAACGAATGACAACGAAGTATGGCATCCAAATACCACGAACCACAAAAATTGGTTATGGATTTTATATAGGGCATGGCATCGGTATTGTCATCAATGGTGGAACTGTAATAGGGAATAATGTAAATGTAAGCCAATTCCTTTCTATCGGAACAAACAAACGAACTCCTGCCGTAATTGGCGATAATGTATATATCGGTCCGAATGTATGTATCGTGGAAAATGTCCATATAGGTAATAATACTACTATTGGAGCAGGAGCAGTCGTAGTAAAAGATGTACCGGAAGGAGCAACTGTTGGAGGTGTTCCTGCAAAGGTTTTGAACTATAATGACAATTCAAAGTTTGTACATAATAAGTATGTTATAAAATAAATGTTATATATAATTTAAATTTATGTTTATCAACAAGCTAATACAATGTTTGCGTTTAAAGCGTAGAAAAAAAATGTTTGTTTCAAAAACAACATTGCTAGGAAGTAATCATATTTTCGGAATTAATAGTATAGTTTCGTTATTAGATGGTTCTTCAAAAAGAAGATATAATAATTTCAAGTGATTCATGGATTCATGGTATTTTGCATTCTCAAAATCATGGGAAAATCTATTTTGGGAAATGTACTAAAATTGGAGTCAATTCTAAAATATTATGTACGAATAGTGTATATATTGACGATTATACTGCTATTGCGGACAATACTGTGATTTGCGATAATAATAATCATCCCATTAATCCTGATTTTCGCTTATATATGAGGACAACAGGAGAACATGACGATTCAAGACGATGGAAACATTCAGATAATGCACCAATTTTTATAGGAAAAAACTGTTGGATAGGTACTAACGTTAGAATTCAAAAAGGGGTAACCATTGGTGATAATTCTATTATAGCGGCATGTTCCGTTGTAACTAAAAATGTTCCAGCGAATTGCATTGCTGGAGGTAATCCTGCCAAAATATTAAAAACAGATATAGATAAGATTGAAGCACCTATATCTTGTAAGGGGTATAATGAATATGTCAAAAACAAACAGTAACCGTTTCGCTCTTTATGTCTCCATTGGCAAAATTGTCGCTATGGCTGCGCAGTTTGTAATGCCAGTGTTTTTGACTCGCTATTTATCCAAAGCTGATTATGGCACATATGCACAATTCTATTTGGTTCAGGGTTTTGTTGGATCAGTTTTGTGTTTTGGCATTCAGTCCAATCCATATTATTTTTATCCGAATAGCTCTTCTTTAAGGCAAAAGCAGATTATTTGGAACTCATTTATAGTATTGCTTCTATTGGGTATAGCTGGTTCTTCTTTACTGTTCGTTCCATCCATAAATAATTGGCTGTTGAAAAACGTGGTGTTAAGTGACAACTTGTTTATAGTTATAGCCAGTATTATCTTTTTTATGCCATCTAACCTGGTAGATCCGCTTTCAGTGGTTCGTAAAGATAAAATATTGGCAATGGTATATCATCCGGCAGGAATTATATTGAAAATAGTAGCGGTAATTTCATTTGCTCTTATTTTTAAAACCATTCAAGGAATATTAGGTTCTCTTTTGCTGCTGAATATATTATTATTCATTATAGTGCTGGGGTATATTTTAAAGTCTTATCCCATAAAACATAGAGAAGATTTCTTTTCATTTTCATTGCTAAAAGAGCAATTCCAATATGCATTTCCTTTTGGAATTGCAGTTATATTATCTACAACTTGTAATCAGATAGACAAATTAGTTTGTGTTAATTATTTGAGTGTAGAGGAATATGCCGTATATAGTATTGCTTTTTTTGGAATTCCAGGTATCATGCAAATTTATGATGCCTTGTGCCAAGTCAATGTAATGAATATGGCTACCGAGTATAAAAACGGGACTATAGAGCAAGTGAAAAATTTATACCAGCGGTTTGTAGTACAGACTTTATCTTTTTCGCTTCCTTTAATAGGTGTGGTCTGTTTGTTTTCTCCACAAATTGTCCATTTCCTTTTTTCAGAAAAATACATGGACGCAGTTCCTTTTTTCAGGTTGTATGTTTTGACCTTTATTTTGGGAATGGTTGGTAGTGGTACTATTCTGAGAGCTGTTGGTAAAACTAAATTATCAATGAAAGCTTTTGCTTTATCCTCTATCATTTGTATTCCAATGACATTTGTTTTAATAAACAGATATGGGATATGGGGGGCTATTTCAAGTGCAATGCTTAATACAATGTTGCCTAAGCTATTTCAAATATTTTTTGAATGTAAGATTTTAAATTCATCATTGATTAATTATTTCCCAACAAAAGAAATCTTCAAATTGCTTGGAATATCTGCTTTTTTGCTGCTCCCTTTGACGCTTATTAATATATTTCACGAACTGTCTTTAATAAACTGTATAATGCTGTCTATAATATATTTGCTTCTGGTTTACTCTTGGGAAGTATATATAAATATATTCATTATAGATAGGGCAAAGGTGATAAATCTATTAAGAAAGGTTCATTTATTTCGCTAAAATTCACCAATGATTTTTTCAAAAGTTAATTCAGCGCCCCTAAAATGGTTCATGGCATTTGTTCTGATGTCGGAGTTGGTGCATGTTTCTATAAACACATCACCTCCGACATCACTTAGATTAGTATATATTGTAGTCTATTTCCTCTTTTGTGCCTCATACGTCAAGCTAATACCCATTTTTACCGCTATTAACTTGATAACTGAACGCTTTTCAACCATATTTGGCGAATTCTTACCAAATACATTATGGTTCCATATAGCAATCCTTCTATTTGGATACATTCAACTGCGCCACACACAAAACCCCGCTTATAGGAGCTTCGATAGACAGAATTGGAGATTATTAGTCTTATTTGCACTATATGTATTTGCAAATACTGTGTTTTATGGGAATATTTCGTTCTTATTATCCATCACCTTTTCGATAGTCTATCTATTAGTTCTTAATTTGACAGATGATGAATATATTCAGCCCCTCATAAATTGTATTATTATTACAATGTGCTGTTCATGTTTGATTAGTTTATACAATTATGATAACTTGGTTGCTGATTATGCAACGTCATCTGGAGATACTCAAAGATTAGCTTGGAAAGATTCCAATTATCTTTCCTTTTTCATAGGGATTGTATTTTTGCTGTCAGCATTCAGATACTCCAGGACTTCAAAATCCGGTGAAAAGAGATTTTATCTTATTGTTTTAAGCATATTTTTCATATGCCTAACTCTGCTTGTGTCGCGTGGAGCTATTTTGTCATTGGGCATAGCATTGGCGTTCTATTATAAAAAAGCCATATTTTCGCCTAAAATAGTAGGCATTGCTATTTGTGTAGGCTTAGTCTTTATGCTTGCTCTCCATGTTGGATTGTTAGACAATGTCATCAGGCGGTTTATGTCCGAAGACATGTCAAGCGGATCAGGTAGAACTGTTATTTGGGCTGCGGGTCTGGGAACATTTTTGCAAAAAGATACATTAATTCATTTATTTGGTGCAGGTTGTGGCGCTGCCGATAGAATGGCATCACTGAGCGGAATCCTTTTTTCTCCGCACAATAATTTCTTGCAGATATTGTTTGATTTTGGTGCTGTAGGCCTTTTTCTGTTTTTGGGTTGGTGGTTATTATTATTTATCAATAGTCATACTACAGAAAAAAGAACTTTAATAATCTTTATACTTGTCAACAGCATGACGATTGTTCCTTTATATTATGTAACTCCAATATGGATTATTATACCACTGTTACTTGTGTGGGATGAACGTATTAATCATTTAATTTATGGATAGAATTCACTTTGTTTTAGGAGCAGGGACATATCCCCATATTACAGGAGGAATGGAAATTTTTAATTATTATCTAATTCAATCACTGAAAGATAAATTCAACATTTCTTATACGGCAAGCCACAGTTTAGACATTCCTGATACGAAACAAATAAGGAGCTATAAAATTCGCCCAACAAAATATATCTTTCCAATACAACTTTTTTTCCATTTGTTGTTTGCGAAAGATGCTCGAAAAGTTGTTTTTTCTTATTCTGCATCACATGCTATTCTATGGAATTTATATCACAAAATATGTAAATTGTTAAATAGGAAATACTATGCAGTAATACATTATGGAGAGTTGCCTCCTAAGGGACACGAAGAAGTATACAGGCGTTTCTTCAACAATGCAGAAGTAGTAGTAGCGGTTTCGGAAGACATCAAAAGAAATTATGATGCAAAATATGGTATAAACTGCAAAGTGATTTATCCGTTAGTCCCTTTTTCTATAGCAAAACTATCAAAAGAAGATTTAAAACGGAAATTCCAAATTCCAATTAAATCCAATGTAATTTGTATGGTGGGCTCTTTAAAGGGAATGAAAAACCAGGATACAATTATAGAAGCGATTAAGCTTTTCACAGAAGAAGAGAAAAAGAACTACTCACCCTATATTGTCTTTGCAGGAGATGGTGTCTCTATGGATAGCCTTAAACAGAAAGTAACTGAATGCGGATTAGAAAACTGCGTTACCTTTTTAGGGAATGTTCCCAAGGAAAAGGTCAATGAAGTTTATAAACTTTCAGACTATTACTTAATCGCATCCGATTTTGAAGGGACATCAGTATCTTTGTTGGAAGCAATGTTTAATCGTAAAGCCATTATAACGTCTCGTGTTCCAGGCATTGTAAATACCATAACTGAGAACAAAGAATGTCTGATGTATGACGTAAAGAATGCAACACAATTAAGACAGTGTCTATTATCTTATTTGCAACATCCTGAATTAGCAAGTAAATTGTCATCAAAAGCATACGACCGTTATCTACTTGACTATAACTATGATAATGTAGTAGCTGAATATACTAAAATCTTTAATTCCTAATTTCACCTTATGAAAATCATTCAAATTATATACAGTCTAAGTTCTGGTGGAGCAGAAAAGTTTGTTGTGGATTTATCCAATCAACTGGCAAAGATGGGGCACGATGTAACATTGTGTATGCTGCGCGATGACAAAATAGATACATCAACTTTTAACAAACAGTTTTTATCTTCCTCTGTCAAATTCCATTCCATGAAGTTCGACAGAGGTTTTTCTCTTGGCAAATGTCGCCGGCTTGAAAAATATATAATGAATGAAAATCCAGATGTGGTGCATTGTCATTTAAATGTAATACCCTATATATACAAATTGGCCATTCAAAATAAAAAGATAAAATTTATCCACACGCTACATAACCTTGCCAATAACACCGGCGGAGTGGGATTGCAATATTATTTAAATCGTTTCTTCTATAAGCATGAATACATTCGCCCTGTGTGCATATCCCGGCTTTGCCAAGAGTCATACGAGAGCTATTACAAATTGCATAATGCTCCGTATATAAATAACGGACGTTCTAGCGTTGCAGCATCTCCTCTATATGAAAAGGTGAAGGAGGAAGTTTCTTCTTATAAAAGAACCTTCGGCACAAAAGTGTTTATTCATGTCGCTCGCTTTCATTCACAGAAGAACCAGCAATTATTAGTGGATTCATTTAACCATCTTGCAGCGGAAAACATAGACTTCACGCTGTTGATTCTTGGCAATGGTTATGATTGTGAAGCTGGTAAAGAACTCCAAAAATTAGCTTGTGATAAGATTCTCTTTTTGGGCGAAAGAGCAATGTGAATGATTATTTACTTTGCTCCGATGCCTTCTGTCTGACATCCATATACGAAGGACTTCCCATCAGCTTATTGGAAGCGTTGTCATGCGGAGTAACACCAATTTGTACCCCCGTAGGTGGTATTCCCGATGTGATAGAAGATGGAGTTAATGGGTATCTATGTGATGATTTGAGCGTTGAGGCTTATTGTACAGCAGTTAAAAGATATATTGACAAGCCATTGTCGAAAGAAGCTTTGGTGGATAATTTCAGCACAAATTATTCTATGAATATTTGTGCTGAAAAATACGAGAAATTATATTAAGTATAATTAGTATGGATTTACATTGCGCTATATCGTATCATACGATCTTTGTCAACAAGGCAGGGATTACAACAAATTATATCAGGCTTTGAAGTCTTTCCCAAATTGGGGAAAGTTCATTTAGGAAGGTATCGTATTCTTATTATTGCTTCCTGTATCTCATCCAATAACAGCATAGACTAATGATAAACCGAGAGATTTCTAATAAAATACTGACTGTGGGCTGTGAATACCGCCACCCCAAAGGAGGTGTAGCACAGGTAATGCACAATTATGAACAGTATGTGTTTCTTGTGTTTAAGTGTGTAGTAAATTCAGGAGGAACAAACAAACTACAGAAACTATTTAAGGCTGTAACTGGATGGTGTAATATGGCATATAAATTGTGTACGGACAAAAGGATTAAAATAGTCCATATACATACCGCCTCCTATAACAGCTTTAAACGTTCTGCCTATTTCGTCCAGTTGGCACAATGGTATGGGAAAAAGGTAGTGCTTCATATCCACGGTGGGGGATTTAAAGAGTATTATGCGACAAATCCACAATGGATAGCTTCTATATTGAACCGTTGTGATGCCATCATTACCTTATCAGAATCGTGGAAAGAGTTTTATCAATCTGTCACAGAAGGTGTAGATATCTATATTGTAGAGAATATCGTTGCTCTTCCTGTTGAAAAAGTAGTAAAGAAACAGGATAATAAATTCCATTTGCTGTTTTTGGGATTGGTTGACAAGCAAAAAGGTATATTCGATTTGTTGGATGTATTGTATGAACATATCAATGAGTTTCAAGGCAAAGTTATGCTGCACATTGGTGGGAACGGACAAATAGATGAATTAAAGAATCAAATTGAGCAATATAAAATAGATGAATTAGTAGCTTATGAAGGATTTGTTTCCGGTGCAAAGAAAACAGATTTATTGCTTGGTTGTGATGCCTTTATCTTACCCTCTTACGTTGAGGGATTGCCTGTCTCTATCTTAGAAGCTATGTCGTATGGAAAACCCATTCTTGCTACACCGGTAGGAGGTATTCCAGAAATAGTGAAACAACATGAAAATGGTATACTTTTTCAACCGGGAGATAAAGAGGAAATCTACAAAACGTTGAAAACGCTCGTGACAGATTCTAAACTCAGAGGGAACATGGGGAGAGAATCGAAAAGAAAAGCAGAATCTTATCTTCCCCAAAATGTTACATCTTCTTTAATGGAAGTATATAAGAATTTATAATTGGCAGAACTATGAGTATCAAGAAATACCTGTTTGAAACCATCAAATATGCATTGCGCAGTTATCCTATAATTCGTCCTTACATTAAGGAAGTAGACAGGTTATACACAATGAATGCGGAGGAATTAAAACAAAGAAACGAAACGCTTTCTGGAAATCTTCCGCAGGGCATACGATAAATCTCCATTCTATCACAAACTATACACTGAAGAAGGAATTCGGAAAGAAGACATCACTTGCTTGGAAGACATCAAGAAGTTGCCTGTAATTACAAAAGACATGGTAAAGAAGCATGCCGATGAGATGCTGACGGTACCAAGGTGGCAGGTCATTAGAGCTAATACAAGCGGAACAACGGGAACACCGCTAAAGATATATGAAAGTTGGCCATCAATATGGTGGACACAAGCCTACACTTATTGCTCGCGAAAACGTGATGGATTTACATATGGTCAACCTCTTGTTTCTTTAAGAGGGCATTTGAATAGAAATCAAACATCTTTAAAAATACATCTTAGCAATACTTTGTTCCTATCAAGCTATAACATCAACAGCAATACCGTGGAACAGTATTACAAAAAGATTGTAACGTTTCGGCCTATTGCTATTGAAGGCTATCCAAGCTCATTGTATAGCTTAGCACTTTTCTTAAAGATGCCGAATTGGAATTGAATATTCCCATTACATTCACATCCAGTGAAACTTTATTAGATTATCAACGAGATTTAATTGAGGAACGATTAGGGACAGAGATTTATGACCGCTATAGCATGACAGAACGTACTATCTTCCTTGTGGAATCGCACAATCATGCTGGATATTATGAAGCACCAGGTTTTAGTATTAATGAATACATTGACGATGGTGAAATATGTACGTCACTGATTAATGACGCTTTTCCTTTGATTCGTTATCGTTCCAATGACATAATGGAAATGGCAAAATCATCAGAAGAAAATCCACCTATTATTGTAAAAAAGATAGAAGGACGAAAAGATGATTATGTAATATGCAAAGATGGATCTTTGGTAACAAGAATTGATTTTATTGAAAGAGGACAACATATCAAAGCTTGTCAGTGGGTACAGGAAGAGAAAGGTGAAGTAATTGTTTATATAGTTCCTGATGAAAATTTCACAGAAGCTGATGCTTATTTTGTAAAAAATGAGACATTAAAACGAGTAGGATTTGACAATATGGAAGTTTCTACAAAGATAGTAGGCATTGAGGATTTAATATACACTCAAAGAGGGAAATTTAAGCTAATAGTACGCAAACCCAACGCAACAGTTTGAATATGAACAATCAAAAATATATCATTTTAGGTCTCACTCCTCAAGGATTGGCTCTCTTGAGAGAGTTAGGTAAAGCCGGGGCAGATGTAACAGCTTTCTGTTCTTCTAAGCGAAATGTTGGTTACCATAGTCGCTATGGAGAAAAAATTTGTTACCATAATATGGCAGAGTTGAAACAATATATCACTCAAATAGTAGCGGACCATAAAGCCAAGCCAATCTGTTACATAACATCGGGAGAAATATTAGCCTCTATTCTAAGAGAATATAAAGAACTGTATGGTGTATGCAATGTATATTCCGGTCCTTATTCTGTTATTGAAATGCTGGCTCATAAAGACAAAATGTACGAATATGCAGCAAAAAAAGGTTTTTTGATTGCTAAATATGCCACATTAGATAAAGCAGAAGTAAATGATTTACATTATCCGCTTTTTCTGAAGCGGAATTACGAAATTCCATTGTTTTTTAAAGCCGTAAAAATAAGTACTCCAGAGGAATTTCAATCTTATGTAAACCGTATCTCAGAAGAAAATAAGAAAGATGTAATGGTACAAGAGTTTATTGATATTCCTGATAAATATCTAACAAACATCTCCTGTCAAGGCTTTTGGGTGAATGGTAAGTGTGCCGGTTCTTATGTTGCTTGCCAAGAGCGAAAGCTAAGTAAAGGGTTAACATCATATATTGAAGAAATCACGAATGCAAATTTGGTTCAGTCAATAAAAGAATTAGTCTGTGATTTTATGACTGAATTGAAATACAAGGGCTTTGCTGAATTTGAATTTATGTATGATACTAGAAATGGGAAATTATGGTTTCTAGAAGTTAATACAAGAACTTGTGGTTCGCAGAGTGGCATGCACTATAAATTTAGCAATATAAGTAACATCTTATTAAATCCTTCTGAATACCGTTTATTGCAATCTACCACAAAACCATTGCGCTGGATGAATATACAAAGAGATGTCAGAGCCAGGATTGAAAATAACGATTGGAAACACTTGGGAGATATATTTCATGCCCGATATGATATACTTGATATAAAAGATTTGAAACCTTTTTTCAGACAATTTATTTGATGCGGTTATGCGCAAAGTGTTGATTTTTATAAAATCAGATGGTTTACTGAATACTCTTAAATTCATATTGAAAGGAGTAGTCAGCAAATTATATTATCGGTCACACACATTATGTCTCTATGGAGAGAGAAAATATATAGAGATAAAGAGAAAATCGGTATGGGATAAATTTCAATGCAGGTCTATTGATGCTATAGAAGAAATTGAATCATTGAATTTCGATAGGTTGAAAATTTTACCTTGCCGAAAATGGTTAGAGCTTGGAAGTAAACTATGTGTTGTTTTTACGGATGATATTCCTGTCGCGTTTGGATGGATTCATTTTAGAGAACACAAAATTGATTATGTAGGTAATTTTGATATGGGTAATGAAACCGCTTGGCTGGGTCCATATTTTGTTCATCGCAAATATCGTGGTAATGGATTACAACAATTGATAATAAAACAAGGAATTGAAATCGCACCGATAAATATCAATGCGTTTATAACATCTGTAAATGCTTCCAATATACCCTCATTAAATTCATTTGAAAAAAATGGGTTTAAATTAGGAATGAAAGTGTCATGCAAAACAGGTGTTTTTGCCATATCAAAGTATGCAAATATTGACATGACAGATGAGTGTTCTAAAAAATATTTAAAGATAAAAAGATGAAAAATATAATCTTGACACTCGATTACGAACTTTATGGAAATGGTTCGGGTAATGTTTTTCGCCATATAATAGAGCCAACAGAGAAAATATTATCTATCGCTGAACGGTATAATGCCAAGATAACAATTTTTTTTGAGGTGATAGAGTATTGGAAACTTAAAGAGGAATGGGAAAAAGGGAATCGTATGGGATATGACCATAATCCTGTAGTGGCTATGGAGAATCAGCTGAAACAGGCGTATGCTAAAGGTCATGATATTCAACTGCATTTGCACCCACAGTGGGTTGATGCCGTTTGGGAAAAAGATGGATGGAAGGTAAACCTCAATAAATGGAGACTAGGGGATTATGAAGGTTCTGGTGATAATTCATTACGATCTTTGCTAAAAAGAGGAAAGGATACCATAGAACGATTGATTGGAGATAATTACCAATGTGAAGTCTTGAGAGCAGGCGGATATAATATACAGCCATCGGAAACATTGATAAAAGCAATGCGACAAGTTGGTTTGAGAGCAGATTCTTCAATATATCCCGGAGGAAAGGAAACTGGAAGTTTGTCAAGATATGATTATTCTATGGTCAAAGATAATCTTGGTTGGTGGTATTGTACGGATAATTTAGAAACTGCGGGAAAAGAGAAATCAGACTTGATAGAACTTCCTATTGTTTCATTGCCTATTTTACGTTTGTCAAAATACTTGTCTGTTGACCGAATAAAGTCTCTTATGCAAAATCGAAAATCTGCAAAAGATGCGTTTGAGGCAAAAACAAGTCAAGGGAAAAAGGGTTTTATTGGAAAAGTGCAATATTTCTTTCAAAAGGAATTCCAAACTTGGGATTATTGTCTCTTTTCAAAAAATATGCATAAAAAATTCTTGAAATTCATAGAGAAACAATCGGAAAGAGAGGTTTTTGTGTTGGTTGGTCACCCTAAAAGTTTTGTGTCTGGAGATGGATTGGAATATTTGTTGAAAAAAACTCAAGAAAATTACATTTTTGATTCTATTTCAAATTGTTTGAAATCCTGCAAAATTTATAAAAAAACGGAAAGTTGATTATTGATTCATTTCTTTCGTTGAAGCGCTATTGCGAGTCGGAGGGATTTAAGGGCTGGGACCCTTATGACGGACTGAACTCGCGATTGGCGCATGCATTGTTGCCGCTTAAGCGGTCGGCGATATTGCGACTGTGTGTGATACAAGGGTTTAAGCGCTGCCCTGTGAATCTGCGCCGTTTGGCGATGGTGCCAAAGGAGTATAATGCCAAGGGTATAGGCTTGTTTCTGCAAGGGTATTGCAATCTTGTCCATGCAGTGGACAAATTCCCGGACCTGCAAGCCGAAGTCGGGACAAGGAAGGCGTTGCTGGCGCGTGTGCGAGAGTTGGCAGATTTGCTGATTTCGTTGCAGTCGGAAGGTTACAGCGGAGCGTGCTGGGGCTATAATTTCGACTGGCAGGCGCGGAGGCTGTTTCTGTTTCCCAAGTTTACGCCAACGGTTGTGGCGACGTGTTTCTGCGCAACGGCACTGATGGAGGCGTATGAGGTGATTGGCGAGCGCAGATATCTCGACGTGGCGCTGTCGTCGGCGGATTTTGTGATGAATGATTTGCACCGCGCGGAGTGCCGGGGAGGCTTCTTGTTTTCTTACAGTCCGTTGAAAGGCAACGACACCGTGTTCAACGCCTCGCTGCTTGGCAGCAAGCTGTTGGCGTATTGCTATAAATACACGAAGAAGGAGGAATACAGAGAGGCGGCGCGACGGTCGGTTGAGGCATGCTGCGACGCGCAGGGGGATGCCGGCGAATGGGTTTACGGAATGCTTCCTGTGCAGTCGTGGATAGACAGTTTCCACACTGGCTACAATCTTGACGGTCTGACGGCTTATGAGGAGCAGACTGGCGACAAGTCGTTTCACTCGAACATTGAGAAAGGTTTTGATTTCTATATCCGCAATTTCTTTGAGGCCGACGGCACTCCGAAATATTACCATGACCGCACGTATCCGATTGACATCCATTGCCCGGCGCAATTGTTTGTGACGCTGCACAAACTGCATCGCAGCGAGGAGCATAGGGCGGAGGCGGAACGCGTGATGCGGTGGACGGTAGAGAATATGCAGGACAGACGCGGCTATTTTTATTATCAACTTAAGCAAGGCGTAAGTTCAAAAATATCATATATGCGCTGGAGCAATGCATTTATGTTCTGCGCTATGAGTTATTACATTTTAGACTATGGAAATGATATGAGGGTGACGGTGAGGGGCGTGAAAGTGTTTCCCTTCACGTCGTTTCAGCAGTTGCTCGACTATGTTGTGGGCAGAAAGGGAATACTTGTAGCAATCAATGCGGAGAAGATTCTGCATGCCACGCATCAGACGCGCGACATAATAAACCGCAACATCGGATATTGCGATGGCGTGGGGGCGGTGATGGCATTGCGGAAGCATGGGCATAAGGATGTGGTTAAGCTGCCGGGCTGCGAGTTGTGGCTGAAGATTATCGCAGCGCTTGCTCCGCAAGGCAAGCGTTTCTATTTAGTGGGCAGCAAGCCTGCCGTAATAGAGCAGACGGTGATGAAGCTGAGGGCGGATTATCCGGGAATCAACATTGTGGGCTACCGTGACGGCTATATTAAAACCGATGCGGAGCGCAAGGCTCTGATTGCCGACGTGGCTGAAAAGCGGCCCGACGCTGTTTTTGTGGCGATGGGTTCGCCCAAGCAGGAATTGCTGATGGAAGAGATGTCGGAGCGGCATGCTGCGATTTATCAAGGTTTAGGCGGAAGTTTTGATGTCTATACAGGCAATGTCAAGCGTGCGCCGAAGTGGTGGGTGAACCACGATTTGGAATTTGCCTATCGCTTGATAAAGCAGCCCAGCCGCATCAAGCGCCAGATTCATTTGGTAAAGTTTCTGGCGATGGTTGAAATGGGTAAGATATAGCAGTTCCGGCGACGGGGCTGGAGGGGCGCGCGGCTGACAGGCTGCGCGCCTTTTTTCGGCTAAAGGAGAGGGGATTTTTGTGACGTTTTTTTGCTGTTTTGGCTACTTCGCTGTGTCATAGTGGTTTACGCTGAAAAATTCCATTTCCCCGAAATTTAAAATGCCGATTTCCGCCATTTCCCCGAAATTCGGAGGGGTGTTTGCCTCCGATTTCCGACAAATTTCAGAGATTTTGCCTCCGATTTTCAACAAATTTGCGGTTGTTTTGCCTCCGATTTCCGACAAATCGGTCGACGAAATGTTGCCAAATATCGTTAATCGCTTTGTGGTATGGCTAATGTGCCGTAACTTTGTAGGCTGAAATATTGTTGTTTTGAAACAAAAAGAGCTTTAAATATGAGGAACTTTAAACTATTATTGGTTTTTGTGGCGGTGTTTGCCACGTTGCAGGCGTCTGCGCTGTCGCGCGACTGCAATCTTACGGTTAAGGTTGTGGCTGCCACCGGGGAGTCGCTCGAGGGACAGCGGGTTATGCTTGTGCAGACAGACTACAGTATGACTTACGGTGCGAGCGAGACTACGCTCGATGCTGCCGGCGAGTGCCGCTTGAAGGTGTATAGCGGAAACCACCGTCTTACTGTGGAGCGTGCGGGCTATGCCGCGTATGCTAAGGATTTTCCGGTGACGGGCGACATGACGCTGAATGTGACGCTCACGGAGGACGTGCGCAATCCGTTTGCTCTCAAGCTGGCTGAGCGCCACGACCCGATGACGGGCAAGAACGACGTGACGCTGCAGTGGAACCGTGAGGATCCGGTGTTTTTCGATGATTTCGAGAGCTATACGGCGTTTGACACGGAGTTTTCGCCGTGGACGGGCATCGACGGCGACCATGCCGCCGCCGCTCCGCTTCAGGGTTCTTATCCCAA
Organism: Bacteroidales bacterium; assembly: GCA_022009815.1. GTDB lineage: Bacteria > Bacteroidota > Bacteroidia > Bacteroidales > Muribaculaceae > Limisoma. The sequence continues at coordinate 905,111 of CP091725.1, read as the reverse complement.
CCGCGGCACGCTGCAGTATGCGCAGGTGATCAATCCGCTTGTGGTGGAGCCGTCGTGGTGGACCGATTATCCCGTGCTGCGTCCCTACAGCGGCAAGCAGTATGTGGGCTTTGTGCGCACTTATGGCGGTTCTGCCAACGATGATTGGCTGATCTCGCCGGCAGTCACTGTCGGCAAGAACAATATTGTGCGTTTTATGGCTAAGGCTGCCGATGTCTATAAGGAGCGTTTCGAGGTGGGCATCACTACGGTCGACAACCCTGAGGCGTCCGACTTTACGGTCATCTCGTCGGGCAATTATGAGACTGTGGGCTACGAAGAGTGGGAGGCTAAGGAGTATTCGCTTGCCGAATATGAGGGCGAGACGGTGCGCATAGCCATCCATTATATCGGCGACCCGTCCAACGGCGGTGCGTTTATGCTTATGGTCGACGACTTTTTCGTGGGTCAGGCCGATTATTTCAGCGATGCCGTGGCAACGAAGTCGCTGCGCTGCGCGATGCGTTCGCCGTACAATCCCAACGAGCGTTTCCTTGTGTATAAACGGAAAGCAGGTGGGCGAGACCGACGGCTATTCGTTTGCGTTCGACCAGCTTGAGGCTGGCAGCTATACGCTTGGCGTGAAGGCGGTCTATAAGAACGCCGAGAGCGAGCTCGTCGAGCAGTTGTTTGATGTGGGAGCCGGCACGTTCTGCAAGGTCATCGTCGCAGCCTCCGCCAACGACAATGTGGAGGTAGACGGCGTGAAGATGGAATTTTTCAACGAGTCAGCGTCGACAACCTACAGCGCCGTGATAAGCAAAGGCGCGGTCGAGATTCCGTCGCTGCCGGCAGGCAACTATATCGTGTCGGTCGAAGCCGACCGCTACGACAAGTGGAGCAAGTCGATGGAAATTGCCGACGGCGCAAAGGTCGACATCGCTCTTGTTGAAACAATCTTCGACCCGTACAACATAACCGTGACGCAGACCGACAGCGAGACCGACGCCGACAAGGTCAATGCCGAAGTGCGCTGGAACCAGGACCTCGGCTTCGAGGACGATTTCGAGGCATACGATGATTTCGCAACGAGCTTCGGCGAATGGAAGTCGGTCGACAACGACCGCCGCGTGGTCTACCCGATTGCGCTCGGCTCGGCGTCAAACATCATCAACTTCCCCGGAGCCTGCACCCCCGACAATCAAGTGGCGGTGGCACCGATGGTGTTCAACCCCTACGCCACCACTCCAGCCATGGCGCCGTCCGACGTAGCGGCGATAGCGCAGTCGGGCGAAAAGGCGGTGATATTCTTCTCGCCTCAGCAGGCCGCCGCCGACAAATGGCTCATCTCTCCGGCGCAGACCGTGATGGACGGCTACGTGTGCCGTATCAGCCTGAAGGCGTATTCGGAAGCCTATCCGGAGACATTCGAGCTTTGCGTTTCCACGACCGACGACAGTGTGATATCGTTCAAGTCGCTCGGCAACATAATGCCTAAAGGCACATGGCAGACCTACGAGGTCGACCTCTCGGCTTATGCCGGACAAACCGTCTATCTGGCGCTCCACTACATTTCCAACGACTGCTTCTTCTCGCTTGCCGACGACTTCTATGTTGGGCCGAAAGAGGCGACCGACGCAAACGTGGGCAACGTGCAGAAATACGACCTCTATCTCGACGGCGCGTATCTGGGATCGACCAGCGCAACGTTCTTCCCAGTGATGGGCATCAGCCGTGGAGAGCACACGTTGGGCATCCAGGCCAGCTACGTTTCCGGCAAGTCTAAACTTGTGGAATTCACGTTCAACGCCCAGGGCGCGGTAGCCGATGTGGCTGCCGACAGCGTTGAAATCACCGCTTTCAAGGGCGGTGTGCGCATCTTCGGAGCCGACGGCGGTAAAGTAATCGTCAGCGATGCGTCGGGCCGCCAGGTGGCATCTGCATCGCTTGCCGACGGCGCGGAAATCGCACTCCCCGCAGGATTCTACATCGTAAGCGTGGGCAGCCACGTGGAGAAAGTTTTGGTAAGATAGCGCCTGAGGCAGCAGCACGAAAAAATCCACGGCATTGCTGTGGATTTTTTTTGTGCTGAATGGTTTGGTGTTGAAGAATTATTTATAAATTTGTAATAACCAAAACATAAAAAAACAACCATATGAGAAAACTCAGAGTCTTTTTACCATTGCACTTGTTGTACTACTCCTTCCCCTGAGTGCATTTGGGCGGCATAAGAAAGGCGACATCGTGCAAGATCCGAACCATTCTAACATCACGCGGGAATGTGTCAGCGATGAAGTCGAAGAAAGTGACCGCTGGCTGGTGCACATCACCGGCACGCTGCCTGTCACCGGCATGCACAACGGGCATCCGTATGTCGACCTTGGCTTGAAGGTGAAATGGGCGGCATGCGACCTTAACGCCACGAAACCCGAACAAAACGGTGTGCGCTACGGATGGGCGGAAGTAGTGTCGAAGAAAAACAGCACCAGAGAGAACAGCGTGTCGTATGGCAAGAAATTTACCGATCAACCATCCTCGGCAATCCACAATACGACGCCGCGCGCAAGCATTGGGGCGGCAAGTGGCGCACGCCCACCGGCGAAGATTTCTATATGCTTATCCGCAAATGCAAATGGGAAGAGGCTGAGATGAACGGCCAGCGCGGCTTCCTGCTGACGAGCATCAAAAACGGCAACATGATGTTTGTGCCGTCGTGCCGCGACAATGAAATCCTGGGGTATTATTGGACAACCGACGAGTGCGACATGGAAGATAAGGAACTTTCGGTCGAACTGATGTACACCACCGGTTACGGAGGCGTCAAGCTCGACTCCGACTACCGTAATTGCCAGCACGCCATCCGTCCGGTGCTGGAGCAATGAAACGGATTGTGGATATTGATAAAAAAACGATATGATTAAACTGAAAATTTTTGTCGCCTTGGCACTGTTGGCAGTTGCTATGCCGCTCAGCGCACAGCGCCAGTATGCGGAAGGCGACATCGTGCAGGATCCGAAGTATCCTAACATCAAACGCGAGATGATTGAGGACGTGTCGCAGAAATGGCTGGTGCACATCACCGGCAAGCTGCCTGTCACTGCCACGCTCAACGGCCACGACTACGTGGACCTCGGTATCAAGGTCGAGGGCAAATTGATAATGTGGGCGGCGTGCGACGTCGGCGCCATGAAGCCCGAACAGGTGGGCACAACCTACGGTTGGGCTGAAGTGGAGCATAAGGCGGAGCTGGATGGCTCCAACAGCGCATCGTACGGCAAGAAAGTGTACCGCAGCACGGTGTTGGGCAACCCGAAATACGACGCCGCGCGCAAGCATTGGGGCGGAAAGTGGCGATTGCCGACTGTGCCGGAGCAGTATATGCTTATCCGCAAATGCAAGTGGGAACAGGCGGAGATGAACGGCCAGCGCGGCTTCCTGCTGACGAGCATCAAAAACGGCAACATGCTGTTCCTCCCGTCGCTTGACAGCGATGACAGCTGCTGTGAATATTGGTCGAGCGACGAGTGCGACATGGACGACAAGGAGCAGTCGTGCTCGCTGAGAGCTGTCGGCAAGACGTCGTGGGATGACTATATTGACATCGAGCGGACACCCCGCACATATCAGATTCCTGTGCGCGCGGTGTTTGTACCATAAAAAATCAATTGAAAAATGAAACACAACAAAATGATTATAGCGGCCGTGGCGGCATGCATTGTGCTGTCGTCGGCTACGATAGGAGCCCAGTCGTGGAAGCGCAGTCTGGGCAAGTTGAAACAAGGCGTGGAGCAAGTGACGCGTCAGAGCAAACCCAACACTACGCGCCAGTCGGGCGACGTGCAGGTGCCGGAATGGCATGAGGAAAGGGCGCAAAAGAGAACGTCGGGTCTGCCGGCGGCGGTCGACACGGTGATCGAACACCTCCGCTACCGACTTTATCCAAACGACAGAAATGCCGTGTTTATGGGCGTCGACGACTTCCTTTTTCAAGAAACGGAAACAGTCGAGATCCTCAGCCATGTGAAATATGGCAGCGTGCGCTGCGCCGTGACGCGCACCGACCAGGACGCTCTCAAGGGAGAGACCGCACATACGCTCATAATTCCGACCACACTAAAGGAAATCGGTCCGTATGCGTTTGCCTATATGCAGAATCTGAAGCGGGTAGTGATTCCGTCGAGCGTGCGCACCATCAAGCGCGGAGCGTTCGCCGGCTGCACCAACCTGAGTTCCGTCACCATCGAGCCGGGCGTCAGACTCATTGAGGGAACGTCGTTTGCCGGCACAGGCATCACGTCGATAACCATCCCCAACACGGTGAAGGATTTGCAGACTTACGTGTTTGAAGACTGCAAGAAACTGAAAACGGTGAAGCTGCCCGACGGCATAAAGAAAATAGGCGAATGCCTGTTTATGGGCTGCGAGTCGCTCACGTCGGTTGTAGTGCCTCCTACGGTGACGGAGATTGGCGAACGGGCATATTACGACTGCAAGAGCTTGTCGAGCGTCACGCTGCCCGAGGGACTTGTGAAGATATGCGACGGCGCGTTCAGCGACACCTCGCTGACATCGCTTGTAATCCCATCTACGGTAATGGAGATGGGTACTTGGGCATTCTTCTGCCACAAACTTGCAAAGGTGACGTTGCCGGCAAGGTTCAACGATGCAGATGTGCTTGTCGACGTTTTCGACAATTCGTCGACGAAATTGTTTGGCACGTCGGAGGCTACGTTGCTGCAAGGCTTCACATTTAAGTAAAAGAACGGCCGGTGGAGAATTATTTATGAATTTGTAATAACCAAAACATAAAAATACCTTAGATTTGCAGCGGCAAACCGAAACTGAAATAGAAATGGTAAATTTGCAGTGAAAAAATAAATATTGAAAGAAAGGAAGACAGAGAGTGAACCATTTTTGCGCCAGGGGAAATACCCGTGTTCATATTAGGACTCTCCGCCTTTCCCGTCCGGAGACCTGTATAAAAATATAACACCTGTTGTTAAGGTAGTTAGGTTAGGGACGAGTTCCTTTCTCTCGTTGTTTGTCAACTACAAAGTTATGCAAAATTTTTATTTCATCGGCATAGATGTCTCGAAAAAGAAACTGGACATCTGTGTAATGTCAAATTCAAAGGTCCTCAAAGAGGAACAAGTAAGTAATCACCCGCAGGCCATCGCCACTGTGATAGCCGGCATAAAAGAAGAACTGAGCATGAGCAACGACTGTTTCATCATCTGCGCGGAGCACACCGGCCAGTACACATATCCACTGATATGTGCCTGCAAGTCGGTAGGCAGCAAGCTGTGGCTTGAAAACGCCTCGCAGATAAAATACTGTTCCGGCGTAACACGCGGTAAAAATGACAAAGTGGACGCCCGCCGCATTGCCGAGTATGCCATGCGCTTCTTCGATAAAGCCAAGCCCTACCAGCGTCCTGCAGAGGAACTTATGCGCCTCAAGCAGCTGGAGGCGGAGCGCTCGCTCTACCTTACGGATATGGCGAAATACAAAGCGCAGCTGTCCGACCAGGAAGGCTTCATGGAGGATAAAATCTTCAAGCGCAAGGCTAAGCGTCTGAAGGAGATGATCAAGTCTCTTGAAAAGACGTTGAAAGAGATTGCCCAAGAGATGGCTGATGTCATCGATTCTTCGGAAGAGCTATCCCGACAGATGAGATTGCTTAAGTCTGTGGAAGGCGTCGGACCGGTTGTCGCTATGAACATGATTATAGCTACTGAAGCCTTTACACGCTTCGACAATCCCAGACAGTTCAACTGTTACGTCGGAGTCGCTCCATTCGCATACACATCCGGCTCGAGCCAACACTCTCGAAACAGAGTGTCTCAACGGGCCGTAAAATACATAAAATGCCTCCTTCACATGGCTGCCGTGGCGATTGCCCATAAGAAGACAGGCGATCTGACAAACATATTTTTGAAAGAAAAAGTCGCCGAAGGAAAAAACAAAATGACCGTATTAAACGCAGTGCGAGCCAAGCTCGTGGCTAGAATGTTCGCCGTAATCAGAAATAATCGAGTTTATCAACCTATTTTATCAGTTTAGGCTTGCACAAATCATAAAAATACCATATGAGAAAACTCAGAGTCTTTTTTGCCATTGCTCTTGTTGCAGCTCTCCTTCCCCTGAATGCATTTGCACGGTATGAGGAAGGCGACATCGTGCAGGATCCGAAGCATCCCAATATCAAACGCGAGATGATAGAAGAAATGTCGCAGAAATGGCTGGTGCACATCACCGGCAAGCTGCCTGTCACCGCCACGCTCAACGGCCACGACTACGTGGACCTCGGAATCAAGGTCGACGGCAAGCTAATAATGTGGGCGGCATGCGACGTCGGCGCCACGAAGCCAGAGCAGGCAGGCACAACCTACGGCTGGGGCGAAGTGGAGCATAAGGCGAATCTGGGAGGCGGCAGTGTGTCGTACGGCCAAAAAGTGTACCGCTCAACCATCCTCGGCAACCCTAAGTATGACGCCGCGCGCAAGCATTGGGGCGGCAAGTGGCGCATGCCTACCGTGCCCGAGCTGTATATGCTTATCCGCAAATGCACGTGGGAACAGGCGGAGATGAACGGTCAGCGCGGCTTCCTGCTGACGAGCCTCAAACGGCAACATGCTGTTTCTGCCGTCGCTTGGCAGTGATGACATCTATTGCGATTATTGGTCAACCGACGAGTGCGACATGGAAGACAAGCTGCAGGCGTGCAAGCTGAATGCAGAAGGCGCATCGTCATGGCGTGACAGGGTTGTCATTGGAAGAAGTCTCCGTACTAACCAACTGCCAATCCGTGCGGTGTTTATACCATAAAAATCAATTGAAATGAGACACAACAAATTGGTTATAGCGGCCGTGGCGGCATGCATTGTGCTGTCTGCGGCTACGATAGACGCCCAGTCGTGGAAGCGTGGTCTGGGCAAGTTGAAGCAGGGCGTGGAGCAAGTGACGCGTCAAAGCAAGCCCAATACTACACGCCAGTCGGGCGACGTGCAGGTGCCGGAGTGGCACGAGGAAAGGGCGCAAAAGAGAACGTCAGGTCTGCCGTCTTCGGTCGACACCGTTGTCAACCATCTGCGCTACCGCCTTCGTCCTGACAAAAGATATGCGGAATTTATGGGCGTCGACGACTACCTGTTCCAAGAAACGGAAGTCGTTGAGATTCTCGGCTTCGTGAATTTCAAGGGCGTACGTTGTTCTGTGACGGAAATCAACTCGGAGGCTCTTAAAGGAGAGACCGCCCATACGCTTGTCATCCCGTCGTCGGTCAAGGAAATCGGCCCGTATGCGTTTGCCTATATGAACAATCTGAAGTCGGTGAAGGTTCCGGCGAGCGTGCGCACCATCAAGCGTGGTGCGTTTGCAGGCTGCACCAACCTGAGTTCCATCACCATCGAGCCGGGCGTGACCCTCATCGAGGGAACGGCGTTCGCCGGCACTGCCATCACGTCGATTACGTTGCCAAACACGGTGAAGGACCTGCAGACATACGCCTTTAGCGAATGCAAGAAACTGACAACGGTGAAATTCCCCGTCGGCATAAAGAAAATCAGCGAAAACCTGTTTGAGGGCTGCGAGTCGATCACATCGGTGGTGGTGCCGTCTACGGTTACGGAGATTGGATCCAGCGCATATTCCGGCTGCAAGAGGCTGTCGAGCGTCACGCTTCCCGAAGGACTGCTGAAGATTGGCGACGGCGCGTTTATGCGCACTCCCATCACCAAGCTTGTCATCCCGTCTACGGTTGTGGAAATGGGCACATGGGCGTTCTTCTGTCCGGAACTCACCAGCGTGACCCTGCCTGCTCGGTTCAACGACCCCATGGTGCTTGTCGACATTTTCGACAACTCGGCGTCAAAATTGTTCGGCACGTCGCAGGCCACGTTGCTGCAAGGCTTCACGTTTAAGTAAAAAACTGCCATCCAACGGCAAACCAACGGCGTGCAGACCGGCGTTTGCCGCTTCTTTGGCAGTTGACGTGCTTCCAGACAGGGAAGTCGTAGCGTATGGACGGTGAATAAATCGTAAACAATATAAATAATTGTAAATAATTAAGCCGAGAGCGGATTGAGATTCCACAAAACGGCTGAAAATGTTGATTATTCGATATTTTGTTTATATCTTTGTGCCGTTTTAACGGGACGATTATGGGACAATTACACTCCTATACTTTGGAACTGCGGGCTATGCCTGTTGGCACTCAGCAGTTTAACTATGTTGTCGACGACGCATTCTTCCAGCAAAGAGAAGAAGGCGAAATTCGTGGCGGCAATGTCGACGTGAAGTTGGAAGTGGAGCACAAAGGCGATTTTTTCGACCTTACATTCTGGATGGAAGGAAATAATCACAGCGTGCGACCGTTGTCTTGACGACCTCGTGCTTGATGTCGACACCGACTATCACGTGGCGCTGAAATATGCCGCCGAGACCAACGCCGACAACGACGAAGTGATAGAAGTGGCTGAGTCGGAGCGCTACTACGACCTGACCGACATCATCTACGACACGATAGCGTTGACAATCCCGATGAAGCATGTGCATGCCGACGGCGAATGCAACGATGCTATGGTGGCTGAACTGCAAAAGCATAGCAGACAGGCTGAAACTGAAGAAGTGAAAGAAAATAACGATCCTCGGTGGGATGCATTGAGGAAATTAATGGATAACAATAAATAATAAATAAGAAAATGGCACATCCAAAACGAAAACAATCGAAGACAAGAACAGCTAAGAGAAGAACTCACGACAAAGCTGTAGCTCCTACTTTGGTACTCTGCCCGAACTGTGGCGCATGGCACGTATATCACACTGTATGTGGCGAATGCGGATATTACAGAGGAAAAGTGGCAATCGAAAAAGAGGCTGCTCTCTAATCGGGAGTCCGCTGAATCCATTGTGGAAGAAAATTGTCCTAAATGCAATCGTTTAGGACAAATTTGTTTAACGGAGACATCTGAAAAAGATAATGTTAAGAGCTAAAATTACAGGAATAGCCTCATACGTGCCCGACTATGTGCTGACCAACGAGGAGTTGTCGCATATGGTTGACACCAACGATGAGTGGATTACAACCCGTGTGGGAATTAAAGAACGCCGCATTCTGAAAGGCGAAGGGTTGGGATCGTCGTATATGGGAGCAATCGCCGTGGAGCGGCTGCTTGCCAACACCGGAACTGCCAAAGACGAGGTGGAACTGGTGATTTGCGCCACTTCAAACCCAGACTACCGCTTCCCGTCGACTGCGTCGATTATTTCTCACAAAGCAGGGTTGACAAACTGCTATGCCTACGACATCCAGGCGGCTTGCGCCGGTTTTATCGTGGCTTTGCAGGCTGCAAACGCATACATCCGTGGCGGACTCTACAAGAAAGTGATTGTAGTGGCTGCTGAGATGATGTCGAGCATGACCAACTATGACGACCGCTCAACGTGTCCGCTATTTGGCGACGCTGCGGCAGCTGTGATGGTGGAGCCGACAGAAGACCAGACAGTTGGCATAATCGACGGTGTTTACCACGTGGACGGCGAAGGCTTGTCTCACTTGGTGATGAAGGCCGGCGGTTCGGCTTATCCTGCGTCGCACGCTACGGTAGACGCTCACGAACACTTTGTTTATCAGGAAGGTCGCGCGGTTTATAAGCACGCTGTGACCGATATGCTCACTTCGTCGCTCGACGTGATGAAGCGCAACAATCTGACTGTTGACCAAATCGACTGGTTCGTGCCTCATCAGGCAAACTTGCGAATCATCGAGGCTGTCGGTGGTCGTATCGGCGTCCCTACAGACAAGGTGCTTGTCAACATCCAGTATCGCGGCAATACGAGCGCGGCTTCAATTCCTTTGTGTCTCGACGAGAACAAGGACAAGTTGAAGAAGGGCGACAAAATCGTGCTTACGGCATTCGGTGCCGGATTTACTTGGGGCGCGATGTATATTGTCTGGGACTGCTAAGAGAGAAAGAGCAAGACAAAATTTAATAATAAAACCGTGCGGAACGCGGCACAGGATTGATTCCCGTACCGTATTCCGCATTTTTTGTGCAAAGCGAAGAATATGGAGCATAGAGCAGGTTTCGTAAATATTGTGGGCAACCCTAACGTGGGAAAGTCTACGCTGATGAACCAACTGGTGGGCGAGCGTGTGTCGATAATCACACAGAAGGCGCAGACCACACGCCACCGCATCCTCGGCATTGTAAACGCCGACGACTATCAGATTGTGTTTTCCGACACGCCGGGTGTGCTGAAGCCGAAGTATAAACTGCAGGAGAGCATGCTCAACTTCTCTGAGGGCGCGCTGACCGACGCCGACGTGCTGCTCTACGTGACCGACGTGGTGGAGGACGCTACGAAAAACGCCGACTTCATTGCGAAGGTGGCGAAGGAGAAGGTGCCGGTGCTGCTCGTAATCAATAAATTGACTTGCTTAAAGGCAACGCCGACCTGCTGACGGTGATGGACAAGTGGAAAGCCCTGTTGCCGCAGGCCGAGGTGTTTCCGATGTCGGCAAAGGAGAATTTCAACGTGCAGAGCTTGATGAAGCGCATCGTGGAACTGCTGCCGCCGTCGCCGCCTTATTTTGGCAAGGATGCCCTCACCGACAAGCCTGCGCGCTTCTTCGTTACGGAGATTATCCGCGAAAAGATATTGCTGACCTACGACAAGGAGGTGCCTTACGCAACAGAGGTGATTGTGGAGAAGTATGACGAGGGAAAAACCGACATCCACATCATGGCGGTGGTCTACGTGGAACGCGACAGCCAGAAAGGCATCGTAATCGGACACGGCGGGCAGAAGCTGAAACGTGTGGGAATGGAGTCGAGGCGCGACATCGAGAAATTTTTCGGGAAGAAGGTGTTTCTTGAGATTTTTGTGAAAGTGGAGCCCGACTGGCGCAACCGCGAAAACAAACTGCGCGCATTCGGATATGTTGAATAAAATTTAAAGGAAAGGAAAAGAGATATGGGACGATTAGTAGCAATTGTGGGACGCCCCAATGTGGGTAAATCAACGCTGTTCAACCGCCTTACGCAGTCGCGGACGGCGATTGTCGACGACACGTCGGGCACTACGCGCGACCGCCAGTACGGAAAGGTGGACTGGTGCGGTCAGGAGTTTTCAATTGTCGACACCGGAGGATGGGTGGTAAACTCGGAGGACATCTTCGAGGGCGAAATCAACAAGCAGGTGGCGATAGCCATAGAGGAGGCCGACGAAATCCTCTTTGTGGTCGATGCGATGAACGGCGTGACCGACCTCGACGACAAGGTGGCGGCGATACTCCGTCGCTCCAACAAGCCGGTGATTCTCGTGGCCAACAAGTGCGACTCAAACGAATGGCGCTACAACTCCGCCGAATTCTATTCCTTCGGACTGGGCGATCCCTTCTGTCTCTCTGCAATCAGTGGATCGGGTACGGGCGACCTCCTCGATGAGATCATGAAGCGTTTCCCGCCGAAAGATGAAATAGACGAGACGGTGGAGCAGCTGCCGCGTTTCGCCATCGTAGGACGTCCGAACGCTGGAAAATCATCGATAATCAACGCATTTATCGGCGAGGACCGCAACATCGTGACAAACATCGCCGGAACAACGCGCGACAGCATCTACACGCGCTATTCAAAATTCGGATTCGACTTCTATCTGGTCGACACTGCCGGTATCAGAAAGAAAGCGAAGGTCAACGAGGATATAGAGTACTACAGTGTGATCCGCTCCATCCGCTCCATCGAGAACAGCGACGTATGCATCCTGATGATTGATGCCACTCGCGGCATCGAGGCGCAGGACGTGAACATTTTCTCGCTCATTCAGAAACAAGAAGGGGCTCGTTGTCTGTGTCAACAAATGGGACCTTGTGGAGGACAAGAGCACGGCGGCGATAAAGCATTTCGAGGCGGCGATACGCGATCGTTTCGCGCCGTTTGCCGACTTCCCTATCATCTTCACATCCGCGCTCACAAAGCAGCGCATATACAAGGTGCTGGAAACGGCTGTGGAGGTCTACAACAACCGCAAGCGCATCGTGCCCACATCGCAGCTCAACAACTATATGCAGGAGGTGATAGGCGCATATCCGCCACCGGCAAACAAGGGCAAATATGTGAAGATAAAGTATGTCACAATGCTTAAAGACCAGCGCATACCTACGTTTGTGTTCTTCTGCAACCTGCCGCAGTGGGTGAAGGAACCATACCGACGCTATCTGGAAAACAAGATTCGCGAGCAATGGGACTTCTCCGGCACTCCGATAAATCTTTATATGCGCGAGAAGTAAACGCGCGCGACAACGCAAAAAAATCCGTCCCGGCAATGCTTCATACATCGCCGGGACGGTTTGTTTATTGACTATTGCAATCCGTTTACTTTACGATTACTTTTGCCACTGTGTCGGCTGCGCGTACAATGTAGAATCCTTTTGCAAGGGCGATTGTTGCTGTGCCGTTTACTGCCTGGTTGGCTACAACCTGACCGGCTGCGTTCACAACCAATACATTGCCTTCTGCGTTAACCTCGATGCCGCCTTCAAGAGCGCGTACAGTTGCTGCTGTGCTGACGGTCTCAACGCTGCCGCCTTCCGGCAAGAACTTGATAGGATAAACCTGTACAGCTGATTTGTACAAGCCTACTGCGCAGAGAAGATCGTATTTTGTGCCGTTTGTTGCTGACTCAACGCCCCATTTCGACTGATAGTAAACAGTGATTGAGCCTGTTGCGTCCTGCATTGACTTAGTTGTCTTTGTGCCGTCTGTTGTCTCTACATAAGTGCCGGAGATGACAACAACCTTGTTTACGTCGGCGGCTGTGATTGTGCCTGCGCCAACAGCGGCTGGTGTGAAGCCTTCGTTGCCTGATGCCGGTGCGAAGGTGTCGCCGTTAGGATATGTCATTTCGTAAACGCCGTTGAAGTTCTGGTATTCGCCAACTACACCTGCTGGGATAACGTCGCCTGTGTTGTAGGCTGGAACATCCTTGCCGAAGATATACATAACGTCGCCGGCTGCGTCCTTAACGTAAGTTGCGCCGAAGCCTTCACCCTTGATCTGGGCTGTTACGACTACTGGGAATGTCCATTTGTAAGCTGGGGTGGCGTCTGCCTCGCCTGCCATGATAAACTCGGCGATGCTGCCAACCTCTACTGGGTTTGCGATTTCGTAGTTGGCAACTGCCTCTGCGCTGTTCTCAAGACCTGTCTTGACCGCATAAGCCTTCACTGCGTAGGTGCCTACCTCGCTGAGTGCGATAGGGGCTGTGTATTCTGCAGCGGCTGCGCCGTTGATTGAGTACATGATTTTTGCATCAGCGGTAGATGTTGTCAATGTAATTTCCAACGGGTTGTAGTATTTGCCTTCTGCCAAAGAGAATTTGGAGTGGCGCATTTGGTCTCTACACCGGCTGTGTAAGTCACTGTCATAGAAACGATGCGGAGCTGCGGCCATTTTTTTGCGGCGTTTTGCTTGTTGACAAGGGAGAGAACAAGGTCTTCGGTGGCAGTGCCTGTCCATGCGCCTGTCCTGGCTGTCTTAGGATCGGCGGTGAAAGTGCCGGTAGAAGCGGAGTAGCCTGTGTTGTCGTCAGCAAAATTGTATGTCTGAGAGGAAAGTTTCATCGCGATGCTGGTCACGGTTGTTCCTTGAGGAACGGCAAGTGTCATTGTGTTGCCGGAATACATACGGACTGCTGTGCCTGAAGTGTAGTACTTTGGAGCGCTTTTGCCTTCGCCCTTGGCAAACGCAACGCTGATACCGCTGTCGCCGATTGGGGTTGTTGCGGTTATCTCAGATTCATTACTCCAGCCTTGCTGTGAGAAATCAATTGTTGCTTCGGCTGCAGATGCGGCGAAAATGCCGGTAGCGAGCATCAAAGAAGAGAGTAAAAGTTTTTTCATACTAAATGATTTTTAAATTAGTGATTTGGAGCAAAGATATGAATTATATTGTGGAATAACAAAATTTTTTTCATTGCATTTTTGTTAAGATTTTTCTGCGCGATTACAAAAGATTGTCAAATTACGCAGAATTTGGCGTTTGGGTGACAAAGTTGCAAGAAAATGTTGCTTTAATTTACTAAAACAGGGCTTTTTGCATCAATAAAAAAGCACGCTCGCCCAAACGTGGGAAGCGTGCTTCGGTGAGTCCTTGACAGGATTTTATTTTTCTGGTTCTGCCTTTTCGGCTGCTGCCGGCTCTACGAGCTTGACGTCAAACACGATGAAGTCGTAAGGTTTGAAGTTTTGTGGAACTTCTGCGCCCAGGTTGACGTAGAATTTGAAGTGGTCGCCAACGTGCATTGCTGTGATGCCTTCGGCAAGCATCGGATGAATCTGTCCGAACTGGCTGGCTGGCATCTGCTGTGGCTCGCCGTTGGTTGATTGAAGCACTGTGCCGTTCTTGTCGGTTACGGTAATCACTACATTGACAATGTCGCTTGCGTTGACCTTGGCGCCGTTGCCGTTCTCAAGCACTTGGTATACAAGACCGTTGCTCATTGACTTGGCTCCGTTTTTCTTCAGCGTGTTGAGGTAGCCTTCTGTCGCTTTCTTGTTTGCCTGTGCTTCCGCGTTGTCGGCGAGTTTGGCCTCTTTTACCTTGCCGATAAGGTTCTGGATGCGCGGACCGATAACGGCCATGTCGGTGTCGATGGAATCTTTTGCGATGGCAACCTTGAATGCCTCAAGCACCTTCTCGCCCGACACGCCATATTCCTTCTCCAGCTGCTGAAGCTGGCTGAACATCTGCAAGCCCATCTGCAGGCCGGCGAGATATGATTTTCCTGCCTTTGTGGTGTCGGCGGCGAGTGCCACCTTCACGCCCTTGAGAAACTCTGCTTTGTCGAGGCGGAGGCTGTCAGGTGTGTACATTTCCTGTTGTGCATATTGTGCGGCGAAATATTCACCAAACGCTGTTGCGAGGCTGTCCTGTTGGGATGCGAGTGCCTGTTTGTCGCTTGAGCCTGTGCCCTTGCAACCGGTAAATGCAAGCATAAGCATTGCTACACCGGCAAAAATAAGTTTTTTCATTTTATTTGTTTTTTTAATTGTTGTTATTTCTTGATTACGCGGAGAAGTTCGACGTCGAAAATCAACGTCATGTTAGGGCCGATCACGCCGCCTGCGCCGTTAGGACCGTAGGCAAGGTCTGAAGGGATGTAAAGACGCCATTTGTCGCCTTCGTGCATCAGCTGCAGTGCCTCTACCCAGCCCGGAATCACCTGTGTGACGCCGAACGATGCCGGCACGCCGCGCTCCACGGAGCTGTCAAACACGGTGCCGTCGATGAGTTTGCCTGTGTAGTGCACCTCTACGTTGTCGGAGGCCTTTGGTGAGTCGCCTTTGCCCGACTCAAGCACTTCGTATTGCAGTCCGCTCTCGGTCACCTTGATGCCTTCGCGTTTTGCGTTTTCTGTAAGGAATGCCTCGCCGTTCTTGCGGTTCACCTCGCCCTGCTTGGCTGCCTCTGCCTGCATCTCTGCCTCGAGTTTTGCGAAATATTCGTTGACGATGCGCTTTGCCTCGTCGAAGGTCATTTCTGGTTTGACACCGTCGTAGACGGATGCCACGCCGGCTGCGAAGTCCGCCGAATTAAGCGTTTTGATGCCGGTGCCCTTAAAGTTGTGTCCCATGCTCATGCCGAGAGCATAACTCAGTTTATCCATATATTGTTTTCTTGTTTAATTGTTCAGACGGCAAAATTAATGCTATTTTGCCGTAGGTGTGTAAATTATTTATCAAAAATTCCTAAACGGCTTTATTTTATGCCTACAAAGGTTGTTTTATCAGTTTTTTTGCTTTGTCAGACAGTACGTATTTTTGTCGGGGATGATTCGGCTGTTCTGGATAAAGCCTGTTGACCCAGCCTCCGCTGATTGCTGGATGCAGATAATTGTCAAGAACATATCGCCGACTTTTTAGCGAAAGGGATTCCATAATTGCTTTAACTGTCAACTCGTTATGCCCAATGATATTGACAAGGGCGCGAACTTGTTCACTAACTTGTTCACTAACTTGTTCACTAACTTGTTCACCAACTTGTTTTGTGAATAGAATTACTCTGACAAAATTGTTTTGGCAGATGAATTTTGGTGTTGGTAGTCCGCTCTTGACGCACTCATTGATTATAAGTTTGATTCCTCTTCCCCAACTCTCTAAATATTTTCTTATATATAGCACATTTGCTATTAGAGGGTTGGATGGGCAAGAAGCGTATTCGGAATTTAAGTTGTCAATATCAATCTCGGAGGGGAAGGTGCCGGTATTTTCAATTTCTACTCTATTGTCAAAAACAGCGATGCCCACAGACCCTCCGGGAGAGGAGTATTGTCTATGGCAGAAAGCGTTGATGCAGCATTCCCGTAATGCGTTGATGGGAATTTGTAAATCATCTGACCGCTCAAGTGTGCCAATTTTGCCAGCGAGTGATAGATGTTTGAAAAAGAAAGACATAGCCGCATCTACAAGTTGGAATATATTGCCTGACAATCTTTGGTTGTCAATGAATTCATTTTTGTCGATGCCTCTGAACCTTGCCATTCGCAAGGTGCATTGAGGCAGGCATGACATGTTTTTGCAAACAAGACTGCTGCTGCATTCTTTATTGATGAATTTTCAAGCAGATTAAGTTTCCGTAACAAGGAAATTGTATCTGAGGTGTCAACGGACTCGGGTATCCGTCCGCTGTTAATTCCAATACGGATTGTCTTGACAATTTCATCTGTCGACAAGTCGTCTATGGACAGGTTGCTGGGTAATGATTCCCATCGATGGCGGATGTCGTCACGTTGAGAAAGTAAGTCATTGTACGCCATCTGCGACATAACACTTGTCACACTGTCAATCCGATGATAAGCTCGGCCTTTGTACATAAAAGGACGTGCATATTGCTGTCCTTTTACTTCAATAGCTATTGCGTATCGATTGGCTTGTTGTGTCCTGACAAACGATGTTGACAGCTCTGAAATAGGCTCGAATTTTAAAAGGGCATCAGCGATGTCTCTTCGTGTTTTGTCGCTGATGTCCTGTCCAATAATCTTTCCATTGTCGGTTATGCCAAAAAGTAATGTTCCACCATTGCCATTTAAAAAAGCACATAAAGTTTCCATCCCTCGGTCAAGTTGTCCTGTGGTTTCTTTGAACTCGATGGATTTTCCTTCGCCTTCAGAGGCAAGTCGCTGGATGTCTGTATATGTTAGCATAATCGTAAAAACGGCTTTATTTTATGCCTACAAGCTCCACGTCGAAGACGAGGGTCTCGTTGGGGCCGATAGGGCCGCCGGCACCTGTGCCGCGCTCTCCATAGCCGAGATTGCCGGGGATATAGAAGCGGTATTTGGCTCCGGGGCTCATAAGCATCAAGCCTTCGCTGAAGCCTGGCACAACGCGCGATACGGGAAATTCCTGCACTTGACCCTGTCCGTCGTCAAACACCGAGCCGTCGATGTGGCGGCCTTCGTATTTTACCATCGCTGTCTGGTCTTTGGTGGGTTTTGCTCCTACGCCTTTCTTAATCACTTTGTAGACCAGCCCGCTTGCTGTCTTTTTCAGCGACTTGTCGGCTTTCATCTCTTTCTCGATGTAGGCTGCGCCGGCTTGGCGTTCTCTTCGGCTGCCTTGGTGTCGACGGCGTTGTTGCCTGGCATAGGAGAGAAGCGGTTCATAATTTTGTCCAAAGCCTCCTCGGCTGCCTTGGTGTCTACGGGTTTGTCGGCGGTCATCGCCTCTTTGAAATATTTGAGAAGAACGGCTTTGTTCAGCTCAATTTTGAATTGTACTTTCATTCCTTCAATGGCAGGAAGCATATATTGCGCAGCCATGCCCATTCCGCCAAGACGGCTTTGCAGTTTGTCCTTTTCCGCTCCTGTGGCAGCTTGGGCTTTTTGCGACAGCGCCATGCCCATGTTCTGCAGCGAGTCCATTGAGGCTGTGTTGAGGGCGATTTTCATACCGTCGATAAATTCGGTCTTGTCGAGAGTGGAGTCTGCCATCTGCACCATTTGCGCGCCGTAGAGCGTGCCAAGATACATGGAGATGGAGTCGCCTGTGGTCTTGACGGCTACGTTTTCGTCGTCGACATCGGCTTTTTTCGAATTGCTGCAGCCTGCCACCAATGTGACGGCGGCGACAACTGCGATAAGTAATAGCTTTTTCATTATTTTGTGTTTCTAAATTTTGTTGCAAAAATAGTCATAAATCGGTTAAACGCACGTAAAGGCGGACAAACTTGCGGTTTGTCCGCCCTGTCATGCCGACAGATGCCGGCTATAGGTATTTGTCGCCGAAATTGGTCTTTACTTCGTTGACGTATTGCTTGATTTTCTGTTCTTCCGACAGGGGACAAATCAGCAGGATGTCGTCGTTGTCGGCCACAACATATCCGTCGAGACCCGACGCCACGATGAGTTTCTCGTTTTTCGCGGCGAAGATGTTGTTCTCGCAGTTGTTGAGCACGGTGCGGCAGTTGTGGATCACGTTGCGGTGCTCCGCTTTTGGCGACTTCTCGTAGTATGCGCCCCACGAGCCGAGGTCGCTCCAGCCGATGTCCACACATTCCACATAAACGTCGTTGCTCTTCTCCATCACAGCATAGTCGATGGAGATGTTGGGGCAGGCTGGAAACTCGGAGCCGATAAACTCCGCCTCTTTCGCTGTGCCGAATTTGCCAAGACCGTTGTCAAAACGCATGGCGATGTCGGGGCAGTGGTCGTGGAAGGCGTCGATGATGGCGTCGGCCGACCACAGGAAGATGCCGGAGTTCCAGAAAAACTCGCCGCTCTGCACAAACACCTTTGCCAACTCTTCGTTGGGCTTTCGGTGAATGTCTTGACTTTCGTGATGCCGTCTTCAACCTCGTCCTTGCTGATTTGGATGTAGCCGTAGCCCGTTTCCGGACGGTTGGGCTTGATGCCGAGGGTCAGCAGTCCGCGGCGTTGGCGCGACAGGAAGTCGAAACCCTTGACCACGCAGTCGCGGAATGCGTCTTCTTTGAGTATCAGGTGGTCGGATGGGGTGACGAGCATCATCGCGTTGGGATTGATGGCGCGGATGTGGTAGGCTGCCCAGGCGATACATGGTGCCGTGTTGCGGCGGTCGGGCTCAAGAAGTATCTGGTCGTCGGCAAGGTCGGGGAGCTGCTGTTTCACCAGCGGGGCGTAGCGTTCGTTGGTGATGGCGAGGATGTTTCTGACCGGCACAATTTCAGCCACACGGTCAAAACTCATTTGCAACAACGATCGGCCTGTGCCGAAAGTCTATAAACTGCTTGGGTGCAGAAGATTTGCTGAACGGCCAGAACCGGCTTCCGACTCCGCCGCACATAATCACACAATATCTGTTTTCCATCATTGTATCGATGCGTTATTTATTGTTTTCTTGCGCTAAGGTAAGAATTAATTTGCGACAAACGAAATTATTTTCATAAAACAAGACATAGCCGTCGTTTTGTCGGTGGCAAAGCGGCGGCTATGTGGCTTTTTTACAATATCGGTTATTTTTTCGACTTGTCGCGGATTTCAACGCGGCGGATCTTGCCGCTGATGGTTTTCGGCAGTTCGTCGACAAATTCCACCACGCGCGGATACTTGTAGGGGGCGGTGGTGCGCTTCACGTGGTCCTGGATGTCTTTTACCAGAGCCTCGTCGGCGCGGTCTTTGTAGTCTTTCGACAGCACGATGGTGGCTTTGACAACCTGTCCGCGGATTTCGTCGGGAACACCGGTGATGGCGCATTCAACCACGGCGGGATGGGTCATCAGTGCGCTCTCCACCTCAAACGGGCCGATGCGGTAGCCCGACGACTTGATGACGTCGTCCTTGCGGCCGATAAACCAGAAATAGCCGTCCTCGTCGCGCCATGCCACGTCGCCGGTGTGGTAGATGCCGTCGTGCCATGCCTCGCGTGTCAGTTCGGGGTCGCGGTAGTACTCCTTGAACAGTCCGAGCGGGCGGCTGTCGCCGGTGCGCACCACGATTTCCCCCTGTTCGCCGTCTTCTGCCCAGCGGCCGTCGGATGTGAGCAGGTCTATGTCGTAGACTGGCCCTTTCTTGCCCATGGAGCCGGGTTTCGGCTCAAGCCACGGGTAGGTGGCTATGGTGAGTGTTGTTTCGGTCTGGCCGAAGCCTTCCATCAGTTTGATGCCTGTCAGACGCAGCCATTCGTTGTAGACGCTCGGGTTGAGTGCCTCGCCGGCGATGGTGCAGTATTTCAGCGAGGAGATGTCGAATTTCGACAAGTCCTCGCGGATAAGGAAGCGGAACACTGTCGGGGGCGCGCAAAACGATGTGATGTGGTGGTCGTGGATCATTTGGAGCACGTCGACGGGCTTGAATTTCTCAAAGTCGTAGACAAACACGTTTGCGCCGGCAATCCACTGCCCGTAGAGTTTGCCCCATACGGCCTTGCCCCAGCCGGTGTCGGCGAGCGTCAGGTGGAGGCTGTCTTCATGAAGGTTGTGCCAATAGGAGCCGGTGATGATGTGCCCGAGTGGGTAGGTGAAGCTGTGGGCAACCATCTTGGGCTCGCCGGTGGTGCCTGAGGTAAAGTACATCAGCGAGATGTCGTCGTTGCTGTTGGCTTTTGCCGGACGCACGAACGGAGCTGCCTCGGCACAGCCTTTGTTGAAGTCGAGCCAGCCTTCGGGGATGTGCGGACCGGTGGAGATGCGATACTTCAGCGATGGGCATTTCGGAAGGGCGTCGTCGATATGTTTAAGCACGATGTCGTCGCCTACGGCAACGATGGCTTTGATGTCGGCCGACTGGCAGCGGTAAACGATGTCTTTTGCCGTCAGCAGGTGGGTGGCGGGAATGGTGGTGGCGCCGATTTTGTGGAGCGCGATGATGGAGAACCAGAATTGGTAGCGGCGCTTCAGTATGAGCATCACCATGTCGCCGCGGCCAATGCCGAGCGATGTGAAAAACGATGCCGCCTTGTCGCTCTCGCGCTTGATGTCGGCAAACGTGAACTGTATCTTCTCGCCTTGTTCGTTGGTCCAGAGCAGGGCGGGCTTGTCGGGATTGGTGCGTGCCCATTCGTCGACCACATCGTAGCCGAAGTTGAAATTCTCTGGCACGTTGACCTTGAAGTTCTGCATGAAATCCTCGTAGGAGTCGAACTTCGTTTTGCTAAGAAATTTCTCTAACATATTGTTTTTTACCAGTTTCTTCGAAAAAATGAATTGTAGAATCAGATGATCACTGCGACAAATTTCAATTCCTTGTCGCCGACGGAGCGCATGCCGTGCGGGCGGCGGGCGTCAAACATGATGGTGTCGCCGGCGTTGAGTGTCATTATTTTGCCGTCGATGTGCAGCTCCATAACGCCTTGCTCGACGTAGTTGAATTCTTGTCCGTCGTGGCTGCTCAGATGCACCTCTGCGGTGGGGTTGGGCTGCACGGTGACCAGAAACGGCTCCATCTTGCGGTTGGAAAATCCGGCGGCAAGCGATTGGTATTTGTACCAGTCGCGGCGTTCCACTGTCTCTCCGCTGCCTTTGCGCGTGATGTAGTAGCTGTTCATCTTCGGCTCCTCGCCGAAGAGCAGTGCCATGATTTCAACACCGTAGGCTTCGGCTATACGTTTTGCCGTGCTTACGGGAATGCCTGTGGTGCCCTGCTCGTAGGCGGTGTATTTTTCTTCTTCGATGCCGCATACGGCGCACACGTCGGCAACACTCAGCCCGAGGGCATCGCGCAGTCCTTTCAGACGGGTGGCGACTTCTTCAATATGTCCCATAATCTTTTTCAGTTTTAAAATCTTCGGGCAAATATAGAGATTAATTGCGCAGGGTGTTGCCGCTTTAGCAATTTTTATACTTAAACCTGATAATTACACAGATGATGCGTAAGTGTGCCGCACACTTACGCATCATCTGTGCAAAAATTCGAGGGGTGTTTATTACTTGTCTTTCTTGTGATAGTCCCTGCCCATCTTGGCGCGTATCGGGTGCATCACCCCTGCGTCGATATAACAGCGCGAACCGGTGAACGGTTCCGTAGCCGGCAGCTTGTCATACATGCCGTTTCTTATGCGGTCTGTCCAAATCTGGTCACAGCTGCCGAACGAGGAATGTATCGTGTACAGGTTGCGCAAGCCCCAAGACGACAAGAAGTTGCCGAATTCATCGATATATGCTGCCATATACCAGCCCGTGCGGTGTGCCATGGTGGCTCGTTCGGCTGTGACGAGGGCTTGCTCGATGGAGCATGTCTCGTTGGGGGCAAGCGTAGTGGCGTTTTTGGGGTCAATCAGTTCAAAGACGTCGCAAAATCCCATAGGCTCTTTGCCCATTCCTTGACCTGTGCGTTGTCGGCATATTTTGAGAGTTTTGGTTCATATTCTGAATAGGCAAGGTCGGAATTCCGCTCTATATACATCAGCGTGCGGTGCACGTAGGCTGCAAGCTCCTGACGCGTGACGATGCCGCTTTGTGGCAGGGTGGCGTCAGTGAGTCCTATGGCGGCGGCTGTGGCGTCTTTGCCGGTCATCTCTTTCACCAGACGTGTCATGATGGAGCGCAGCTGGTCGCGGGTCACCGGTTTGGTGTAGTCGGTGCCGAGCACGTTGTCGTCAATGAGGTTGTCGCAAAGTGCGCGGTTGACACCGTCCTGTGCCCATACGCTCATATTCGCCTCCGACTTGAGGGGGAGGATAAACATCTCGTCGCTCATCAGCGAGGTTTGCAGCAGGCTTTGTTCTTCAATCGTCCTCAGCGTTTCCAGCATGCCTTGTTTGTATTCAGCAAACGATCCGTCAAAGCCCATCATCTTCTGGTCGGCAGGAGTGAGATGATGCATATGGTAGTTGTGGGGTATGCCGCAGAAGATGCAGCTCTTCCAATACACGTGTCCGCCGGCGGCGTTGACTCCGATGTAGGCTTGGTCGCTGGCTATGTCCTCATACATGTCATGCACGGAGATATATTCTCCGCCGGTGCCTCCACCGAAGGTGTGCGCTTTGTTGTATTCGCATTTGCCGCATACGCTGCATGAATAATACCACTTGAACGGACGCTTGCATGTCTGGTACTGGCACACGCGGTCGGCTGTCTTGATTTTGGCGGTGAAGGTGTGCTTGGTGCAAGTGAGCACCTTTGTTGCTGAAACTCCGGCTTTCTGCGCGGCATACACGTCGCCGCTGTAGGTGCGGATGGTGTATGATGGCTCGGTTGGGTCGGTGGCAAGCATGCTGAGCACGGCATTGGCTGCTTGCTCGGGGATGAAGAGTGTGCCCTTGGCGGTGTAAAGCTTTGAGCTTTGTTCTTCATACTGGCGGTACTGGGGAAACACTGGGTTTACAGTGGCTTTGTGGAGATCGCGGATGTATTTAAGAATGTCGACCTTCGAACTGAGCCACACTTCTTTGAGGTTTACTATATCGGAAAACATGGAGCCAAGCAAATCTGTGAATTCAGATACGTTGTTATTGTCAGCCCTGTTGCTTACGTCGATGATTATCTTGCTTATAAACAGCATGTTGTGTTTTTTTGTAGCTATGGCCGCTTGATGTCGTGAATGATTTATCATACATAAGCTCTTTGAATTTGTAGGGTCTGTCCATAACCAACACGTCAAACGAATGGAGCGCGGGATTCAGTTCGTCGGCCTCTTTGCGCGACACATAAGGCAGTGTGGAGCGAAATTCGCTCTTATATTCGTTGTATTCAAGGAATGGAATCTCTTTATTCTGTGGTCC
Organism: Bacteroidales bacterium; assembly: GCA_022009815.1. Lineage (GTDB taxonomy): Bacteria > Bacteroidota > Bacteroidia > Bacteroidales > Muribaculaceae > Limisoma. The sequence continues at coordinate 881,434 of CP091725.1, read as the reverse complement.
GGGCTTGCCGCCTGGCACGGTGATCGACAGCTGTACGATTGGAAAGTAGGGGGCACAATCTTTAAGGAGGCGTGTGGCCTTGCCGTTGATTGTGACCTTGAAATTGTCAGGTGAGAGCACGAAGTCGCCGTTTATCGTCTTGTAGTCGGTCTGATAGTTGCTGCTGGGATCTATCGACAGCTGGATGGTGGCGATGTATGGAAACCCGGCTTTGAATGTGGGAATCTCATCGCTGTTCTCTCCAAACTCTCCGTCCCAAGAGATTGACATGAGCGAAATGACGCCGCTCTTGAAAAGGTCGCCGTAGGCTGTCTGCACCGACTTCAGGGCGAGCTCCTCTCCGGCGTCGAGGTCCATGTCGGCGGTGGGCATATCCATGGTTATGTCCAATGTCTTGATTTTTTTCTTGGCATTGTCGGCCATCAGTGGTGACGGCATGAGCAGCAATGCGGCAATGAAGCATAGTAACAGCTGTTTCATATAATTTAAAGTTAAATGTTGGTTTCGGTGTAATGTCGGCAACAACCTGTAGCATATCCGCGGATATAGGCAAACAAGCTATCGCAAAGGTAAATAAAAAATAAATTTTCATATTTTAAGGATAATAAAGTCAAATTTTACCTGACTGCGCTGACTGACAACATTCTTTATTCATTTTGCATTTTCTTCCATTTCTTTGTTGTACCTTTGTATAAAATAGGCTGCATCTCGGCATAGCATGCTCAAGCAAGCTTGAATGCTCTGCGCTCGATTTGCGCTATCTTTGTGTAATAGTAAGAAAACGATTATGAGAGGACATAAATTGGCTATGTTGTGCCTGGCGTCGGCTTCGATGCTGTCGGCACAGAATGCGACAACGACGGCGGGTGCCGACGGATATCTGTCGCGGGGCATCCGTATGTATGACAACAAAAATTTTACGGGATGCATCGACCAACTGTCGGAGCTGAAGCGTCTGGAGGCGCCGGCTTCTGTCTATGAGGATGCTGATTTCTATATCGCTATGGCTAAGATGCAGCGCAACGATGCCGACTGTGTCGACGCGCTGGAGCGGTTTGTCGAGGCTTATCCGGCGTCTATCCATAGGCTGGAGGCAAGAATGGCGCTCGGCGACCATTACTTCTACAATAATGACTTTGCTGCGGCTCTGCGCGGATATGAGGGTATACCGGCTTCGGCGTTCGACGCCGACAAGCGCGGCGACTTGCTTTTCCGCAGGGCGTTCTGCCGGTTGAACACTAAGGACTATGACGGTGCTGCCGCCGAGTTGCGACAGCTGCGCGCCGACAGCCGATACTCGGAGCATTCGGCATATTATCTGGCTTATGTCGACTATGCGCGCGGCGACTACGACAGTGCGGAACAGGCGTTTTCTGCTATCCGCAAGAACAGCCGTTTCTGGGGCGAGGCGCAGTTCTATCTGTGTCAGATTGATTTCAAAAAGGAGAAATATTCAGATGTGGTGAGCGCTGGCAAGGACCTTCTCGACAAAAACTGCCTGTCGAGATGACCACGGAACTGAACCGTATGCTGGGCGAAAGCCAGTATCATCTTGGAAACAGCGTAGAGGCGATTGGCTATCTGACGGAATACGTGAACGCTGTCGATGTGCCTGAACGGTCGGCGCTTTTCGCCTTGGGCGTGTGCGAGTTCCGCAAGGGCGACTATGAGAATGCCAAAACGCATGTGGGCGCGGTGACCGATGCCGACGATGTGATGGCGCAGAGCGCATATCTGTTTATGGGGCAGATGTATCTAAAGGACGACAATCTGAATGCCGCGGCACTGGCGTTTGAGAAGGCTTACAAGATGCCTTACGACGAGTCGACGCGCGAGACGGCGTTCTATAACTATGCGTTGGCGCAGAGCCGTGGCGGACGCACGCCGTTCTCGAGCAGCGTGAAGCTGTTTCAGGATTTCTTGAACAAGTTTCCTAACTCGCGCTATGCGTCGAATGTGGAGGATTATATAATAAACTCATATATGACAAGCAAGGACTACGACAACGCGCTGTCGTGCATCGAGGCGTTGAAGAGTCCGTCTGCAAAGATGATGAAGGCGAAGCAGAACGTGCTCTACCGTCTGGGTATGCGCGAGCTGCAGGCGGGAAAAACCACTTCTGCCGCCGACTTCCTGACGCGTGCCGACGAGCTTGCTCAATATGATTCCAAGGTGGCGCAGGAGGTGAAGCTGTGGCTTGCGGAAACTCGCTACCGCCAGAAAAAATACAAACAGGCGCAGACGCTCTACAATCAATACGTCATCAATGCCGCCGCCACCGATGCCAACTATGGCCGCGGAAACTACGGATTGGGATATGCAAGCTATCAACTGCGTGAATATTTCACGGCGCTGGCGGCGTTCAACAAGGCTGCCAACGCTGCCGACATAACAGGCACGTTGCGCGCCGACACATACAACCGTATCGCCGACTGTCACTATTACAACCGCGACTTCGCAAAGGCGGAAACGTTCTATTCGAAGGCTTTGGCGCTCGGCACGGCCAACGGTGACTACGCCGTTTATCAGCAGGCTATGATGAGGGGACTCCAGGGCAGCCAGTCCGACAAGATTGCGCTGATGGATGAGCTCGTCGCAAAATACCCGCAGTCGGCTTATGCGCCAAAGGCGCTCTACGAAAAGGCGCAGGCCTATGAGGCGCAGGGCAAGCACGCGCAGACGCAGCACACTTTTGAGAAGCTGATGGACGCCTATCCGCAGAGCGAGGAGGCGCGCAAGGGACAGCTGCAGCTGGCGTTGCTGCTGAACTCTATGGGAAAGACTGCGGAGTCGAGACAGCAATACGAGGCGCTGATTCGCAAATTCCCTTCAAGCGAGGAGGCGAAGGTGGCTGTCGACGACCTGAAGCGCATTTATGCCTCGGAGGGACGTCTTGGCGAACTCTCGGCGCTGCTGAAGAGTGCGGGGTCGAGCTATGAAATCAATGAGAGCGAGATGGCTCAACTCACTTTTGAGGCTGCCGAAAACGAATATCTCGACAAGGGAAAGACCGATGGCCTCAAGAAATATCTGAAGCAATATCCTAACGGAAACGGTGTGGCTCAGGCTTCGTTCTATATCGCCGAGGCTGCCAGTCAGAACGGCGACACGACGGAGGCGCTGGACTACGTAAACAAGGCGTTGGAGAAGGCTCCCGACGCGGCGTTCGCCGAGTCGGCGCTGGGTATGCAGGGCGATTTGCTGATTGCAAAGAAGCAGTATGCAAAGGCGCGCGAGAGTTTCGAGAAATTGGAGAAGAAGGCCACATCGACCTACAACAAGAACCGTGCGGCGCTCGGATTGCTGCGCGTGGCTGAGGGCAACGCCGACTATGAGAAGATGCTTCTCTATGCCGGCCGTCTGATCGACGACGAGAATGTCGGTGCCGAGGCTCGTGCCGAGGCAAGATATGCCCGCGCTACGGCTGAGATGAAGCAGGGCAAGCATGAGGCTGCGGTTGCCGATCTCAACAATCTTGTTGACAACGACATCACGAGCGTATATGGCTCGAAGGCGGCTGTCGACCTCGGTACATACTATTACAACGCCGGAAACTACAAGAAGGCGGAGAAGGTGGTCAACAAATTGCTCGACTCCGAAACGACGCATCAATATTGGATGGCGAGAGGATTCATCCTGTTGTCTGACATTTACAACAAGCAGGGCGACAAATTCCAGGCGCGTGAATATCTTGAGAGTCTGAAGGCCAACTATCCGGGCAAGGAGACTGACATAAAGGAAATGATTGAAAAACGACTTAAAACACTGAAATAGTGATGAAAACGAAAGTATTATACAGCATAATCCTGACTTCGGCGGCTTTGACGCCTTTGGCTGCCGCCGACGAGCTGAACCAAACCATCAGTGTGACAAAGGAGACCGAAGTGGTGGAGCATAAGGCTGAGAAGATGGAGGCGCTGCCTGACGCGGCGCCGTCGACAGCCTCTCCCGTAAAACTGAAATTCAGCGACTGGGCGGTGCCGGCTGCGGTAAACCCGTGGCTTGTGGTGCAGAATCCGCAACGGCAGGCTGACGGCTTCGAGTTTTCAACAAAGCGTGGATATGCGGAGTTTGGCATGGGCAACTATATGAACATGGTTGGAAGCCTCGGATACCGCGTGGTCGACAAGGAGCAGATGTCGATGAACATTTGGCTGCAGCACAACTCGGCAAACGGCTCGATAAGCAATTACGCCACGTTCGACCATTTCTCGGTGGGCAACGGCGAGGCGCGGAAGAAATTCTTCGTTGAAGACCGTATCGGCGTCGATTTCGCAAGCCGGTTAAAGGCTGGCGAACTGAGTGCCGCCCTGGTGTATCATCTGAGCAAGTTCAACTACTACGGAATGATGCTGCCAGCTTCGAAGGATGACGTGGAGCGCAAACAGGGCAACAATGAGGTGGGACTGGGCTTGCAATGGCTCAGCCGTGCCAACGACGAGCGTTCGTTTGGATACCACGCTGGCATTGGATATAATTATTTCGGATATGCCAACCCTGTGGAGCCTGCGCTCGAGAAGGCTCTGACGGAGCATAATTTCAGCATCAATGCGGGTGCGGAGTTTGTTTGGGACGAGGATTCGCATATCGGTGTCAACGCTGAGTTCAACAGTCTGAGCTACAAAAACAGAGTCGCTGAATATGGAGGTTTCAACCAGATGGAGATGACGTTCGGAGCAAGGCTCAACGACCGCAGCCAGAGCGTCACGACGCTGACTCCATATTATCTGAAGAGCAACGACCGCATCAACCTGCGCATCGGTGCGCGGCTCGACATTGCGAGCAGCGGGACGGTGTTTCATATCGCTCCTGACGTGAGGTTTGACTACACGATCAACAACAGGGCGTCGCTTGCCGTGTCGGCAACCGGCGGCAACCGGATGAACCCGCTGCACGTAATTGCAGAGCGCAACCGCTATGTCAATCCGTCGATGGCGCTTATCGGAAACACATATACGCTGGTCGACGCCGAGGCTCGGTTGAACATCGGGTTGTTCAAGGGATTGAGTTTGTCGCCGTTTGTCGGATTCGCTGTGGTCAGAGATGCGTATGTGCCTGAGATTGGAACGGTGGAGCTGCTCGGCGATTGGAATTTCTCATCGCCCGACATGCTTCGCGGCACAGTGCGCTATGCGCAATACGATCTAAATGGCGTGAAGTTGGGTCTGGACGTTGCCTATAAGCTGCGCAGTGTGGCTGAGGTGAAAGCGGGCTATATGTTTACTCCGCAAGGAAAGGAGAGCGGCTACATCGCCAACGACGACCGCGCGGAGCATCAGTTCAATGCGGCGTTGACAGTGCGCCCGATCAAGAAACTTGACATCAATGTGGCATACCAGTTCCGCAGCGGTAGAAATGTGGTTGTCTGCAACACGGTCGCCGGTTCGGCTTTCGTCAATTTGGAGCAGAGAAGCCTCGGCGTTGTGTCCGACTTCAGTCTCGGCGCAACCTATCGCATCAACGACATCCTTCACGTGTATGCTCAGGGCAACAACCTGTTCAACCGCCGTTGGCAGGACTACTTCACCATGCGCAACCAGGGTGTGAATTTCCTCGTCGGGGTAGGAGCTAAATTCTAACTGCGACAAAATACAGCAAGAGGCTGTGTCTGTTTTGACACAGCCTCTTGCTGTATTTTACCCGGAATGCGCATGACCGTACTTTTGCATATCGCTTAACGATAAACGACCTTAAACGATATACGTTCATGCAGACAATCTCCATTGACTTCCTCGTGCGCTGAGCTGCTGCCGCATCTCGACTGGTTCGCCGCGCTCAAAGAAGCCTTTTCGCGCAAATACTGCGCCTCGGTGATGAACATTCATGGATTTCGCCGACAACATCGGCCGGGAGTTCTGCCGAGCCGTCTCAAACGCCCTCAATCCCGACATCATGCGCCGCTCAGTCACTCTTTAGCCATTTTCATCAAGCCCCACTGGGATAACTCTTGCAAAATCGGGAGCAAAGTCCGACCATCTTCCGAAATGCGGTATTCTACTTTCGGAGGTATTGTCGCATAGATCGTTCTTGTTACCAGTTTGTCTTGCTCCAAAGATTTCAGTGTGGAACTTAAAACCTTTGGAGAAATGTCAGGAAGTATCTTATAAATCTCGTTGAACCGCAGCTTCTCTGCCTCTCCAAGAACCAACAATATAAGTATTCCCCACTTGCTGCTGAAGTGTGAGATTACATTCCTTATGGGACATCGGTCAATTGCCGAATATTTTTTTATCAATTCTTCCATTTTTTTCTCGTTGATTTTCAGTGTTAGTTACCCTAAAGTAACTAAATTGCTTATGCGTAACGTCTTGCATTTTATGGCAAACTGTCATAACTTTGCGCTATCAAAAAGATAGTGCATTACAAATGCAAAGTTAATAACAAATATAAATCCAAGCAAGAAATGAGCGAAACAAAGAAACTCAACGTGGGCGATAAATTCGCCCATGCCACTGTCGGCAATGTGGCCGACTTCTCTGGCAAAGCATTCCTGAAAGAAGTGCTCGGTCTCACTGGTGCCGAGGTGTCATTGGGCACTCTCGACCCGGGTCAAGCTGTACCGTTTTTCCATGCACACAAAGGCAACGAGGAAGTTTACATCTTCCTTTCGGGAGAGGGCACATTCCAAGTTGATGGAGATACTTCCCTATCGCTTCCGGCTCTGTCGTGAGAGTCTCCACAGGGGCTTCCCGCAATCACAAGAACAATAGCAACGAACCGATGGTCTACATCTGTATCCAAGCCAAAGAAGGAAGTCTTGACTGCTGCACCGCAGATGATGCGATAGTTACAGAAACAGAGTCGAAACTCTGACAATCTACTCCAACTGTAAAACAAGGGGCTGTGTCGTTAAACTCAATTACGACACAGCCCCTTGTTATTGTGCGTGGAGATTAGTAATTGTCGGCGACGAGGGCGAAATAGGCCTTCGGATGCGCGCATACGGGGCAAACCTCGGGTGCCTCTTTGCCGATGTGGATATGACCGCAGTTGAGACACTGCCAGATGCAGTCGCCGTCGCGTGAGAACACCACCTTGTCCTCGATGTTTTTCAACAACTTGCGGTAGCGTTCTTCGTGGCGTTTCTCGATAGCCGCCACTCCTTCAAACAGTCCTGCTATGTGGTCGAATCCCTCCTCGCGCGCCTCTTTGGCGAAGGTGGCATACATGTCGGTCCACTCATAGTTTTCGCCGGCTGCTGCGTCGGCAAGATTCTCCATTGTGCCTGGCACGGCACCGCCGTGAAGCAGCTTGAACCACAGTTTGGCGTGTTCGCGCTCATTGCCCGCCGTTTCTTCAAACAGTTGTGCTATCTGCACATATCCGTCTTTTTTTGCCTTTGATGCGTAATAGGTATACTTGTTGGTTGCCTGCGATTCACCGGCAAAAGCTGCCATCAGGTTAGCTTCGGTTTTTGTTCCTTTCAGATCTTTCATTGTAATCCTTAATTCCGCAACACTATTGTGAGTTAAACTATTTAAGTGCCTGAACAACAAAAAGTTGCCTGGGAGTTTGCCGCATCGAGGAATTCACTTGTCTTAGTGTTGCAAAAACAAACAAGAGAATCCGACGATAGACAGGGCAAACATACAAATTAAATCTGAGAAACTCACTTCTTTTGGAGGGATATTTTCAGACATGGAGCAATTTTACTCCACATTGTCATCTGTAATCTCTGTAATCGGCTCAATCTCGGTCTAAGGTGTAGAATGTTCGATTGTGGGGTAAGGGGATATTGTGGGTTGAAGTGGGTGTTTCAACCTCAAATTATCTGCAAATTCAGGAGAGAGAGGACGTGTACACGCAAGAAGGACGCAGGAAATGCTTAGCTGCGGATTTGAGGATTATTACAATCAATACTTATATCCGTAATTTCTCAGATTACAGCAACGCTAAAATACAAAAATTTAGGTATTGTGCATTCTATGAAAACGAGACAACTTTGCATCCAAAAGATAAACGTATGAAATTCGATTTTATAAATTCCAACACAAGAAGAATTGTTAGTGTTTTTTTATTATTTTTTCTTTATTCCTTGTTCAATTTATCCGCTATGGCTCAACGGGTTTTATCTGGGAGTGTTAGAAGCGTTGAGGATAAATCTCCTTTAATAGGTGTAAGGATACAAATAGAACATACTTCAATCGGGACAACTACAGATGATCAAGGAAATTATGAATTAAAGAATATTCCTACAGGTAAGTCAACTATAGTATTTTCATGCGTTGGCTTAAAAAAAATGACCAAGACTGTATTTTTTTCAGAATCAGAGAGGGACAAGGTATTAGATGTCCTTATGGAAGACGCATATATGCAACTGAACGGTGTGGAGGTTGTAGGCATCAGCGAAAGGCGTGAGATACGAGAGGTAAAGCAACAAGGAGTTCCTGTTACAGTAATTGATGGCAAAACTTTGGCAGGACGAGGGACTTCAATAAGTGAGGTGCTCAACCATCAAACAGGCGTAAAACTCAGACAAACCGGCGGAGTTGGAAGCCAGACTAAAATAAATGTTCGTGGCTTGGAAGGCAATAGAGTTCAAATATATATGGATGGTTATCCATTAAATACACCAGATGGGAACTTTTCCATAAATGACATCCCACTTCAATTCATCGACCGTATAGAAATATACAAAGGGATTGTTCCACCGGAGTTTGGAGGAGATGGATTGGGAAGTGCTGTCAATGTAGTGACGATTGATCCCGATAAAGATTTTTACGATTTGGCATATAAAATTCAAAGTTACGGAACGCATGAGGGTAGTGCGACTGTTCGCCATTTTTTCAATAAAATAAACACGGCTGTGACTCTATATGCAGGAGGAGCTTTAGCGGCAAATAATTATACCATAGAATCTCCCTATGTAGAAGGATTGAAAATAAAACGAGACCATGATCATTTGAAAATGATAGACTACGCTGTAAGTTTCAATTTTATGAATGGCTATTTCGATGAAGCTGAATTAGAAATTTTAGGATACGCCAATAGAAAAGAGATGCAAGGTATCGAAACCAACATTCGTCATACCTTCAGCAAAGCGTTCACTACAGGTGGAACTTTACATTTAGAAAGAAAATCTTTCCTTACTAAAAAAATGGATATGAAATTTAATGGAGGCTATTTGTATACTAATTCATGTCTGAACGATACATCTTCATATGTATATGACTTCTATGGCAACAAACGTCCCAATAGCTACAAAGGAGAAAAAGGAAGTGTACCAAACCTTTCAGATGACCATACTCATGACATCCGTTTCAATCTGAATTTAAAATATCATTTGATTCCTAATAAAATGTCAGTCAATTTAAACAATGATTTTCGATACGTTACTCAGGAGGCTAATGATCCGGAAGCTGAAAAATTCTTGAAAAAAAGACTTTGTGGACTCCAATCAGATGTGACAGGTCTTATTTCTTCTCTGTCTTTCGAAAACAGGTGGTTCAAAGACAAACTTACTTCTGTTATTACCGGACGATATTATCATTTCGGAGTGAACGGTGAGACGGTAGACCTGACATATGGCTCGGAAAGTGAACCGGTCAAGACCGACCGCACAGGAGACAATTTGGGCTATAGCATTGCCTTGAAATATGATTTACCACGACATTGGTATCTGAAAGCAGCATTGGAACATAATTATCGTTTGCCGCGATATGAGGAAATCCTTGGTGACCGTATCACAACCCAGGTCAATACGGCACTGAACCCTGAAATGGCGAACAATTATAATTTAGGGGTAATATATGACCACTACTACAATAATGAATCACGGTTGCAATTTGAAGCAAATGTATATACGACAAAAGTAAAAAACATGATGTATATGCTTGCGCAAGCCGGATATTATAAATATCAGAATTTAGGCGAAGCTTTGCTCTATGGTGCAGACGCGGAGGTAAAATGGGATATTGACCGGAATTGGTTCGTGTCGCTGAATGGTACTTGGCAAAAATCGCTTGACTATTCAAAATATCTGTTTGGTACAAATACACCAAGCCAAACCTATAAAATGCAGTTGCCACATATTCCTATTCTATATTTTAATTGGATGGTAGATTACCGAAAGGACAACCTCTTTGGTGGTCGGAATCAATATACCCGTATTTATTATGAAGGAGGGTATACCGACAAGTATTATTATGGTTACGAACTGAGTAAAAATCAAAACTATAAAATACCGAGGTCATGTATTCATACTCTCGGTTTTGAGTATGGTATTTGTAAACGAAAAATAATCTTCGGAGCAGAATGCCACAATATTCTTGATGCAGATGAAATGACTAATTTCAATTATCCATTGGCTGGCCGTCTTTTCTCGCTTAAAATCCGATTTACTTCACTTGAATGGTAAACAATAAAAACAATAAAAACAATGAAAAAACTAACATTATTGGCAGTATGCCTGTTTGGAAGCCTTGCAATGGTTTCCTGTGATGACAACAACAATCCAGAACCACCCGTAACGGAGGGGAAAGCCAAAATGATTCTTGCAATTGATATGGCTCCTCAAGCTTCTATGGGATATGTAGTTCCCGTACAGAACATTGCAGAGGGGAATGTCAGCTTCTCTAACGCGCATGAAGTAAAGAGCACTCCTTATCTCGCCACATACAAAGACTGGGTATTCAGCATTGGTGGTGCGGCAGATGCAAATGTCTACAAATACATCCGAAATGATGACGGCACTTTAACCAAAGCCGGGCAAATTCAAATAGACCGTATGGCACCGATGGTTGGAAATATGTTGGTGGTAAATGAAACAAAGGCGTATGCTTCGGCGCCTGTAGAAAACAAGATTGTAATCTTCAATCCCACCACAATGGAAAGAACTGGTGAAATAGATTTGGTTGATACAAAATGGGGTGTTGATGGCAGCAACACACCCAATCCCATCGGCCTGTTCTTGCGTGATGACATTCTTTATGTCGGATTGGGTCAATTTGAGAATATGCCTATTTGTAAGAAGGGCGCACATATTTTATTGGTAGATACAAAAACAGATAAACCGATTAAAAAAATCGTTGATTATCGGTTATCATCCGCCACGGTTATCGGTGTTGGTGGAATGTTTGTTGATGAAAGAACGATTTATACATTCCTTGTTGGGGATCCTATGGCTATGTACCAGATCAATATTGCGGGCTATTACGCATAAAGAATGGTGAAACTGACTTTGATCGTGATTATTGTTTTAATCTTACAGACAGGACATGGCAAGGTGTAGAGGGAGGAAAGTTGCAATATGTACTCTCTTATCATTACGCCGGAAAAGGAGAATTATACTTCTTCGGTTATTGTCCGGCATTCATTGGAGCTTCCGGTCCTGACTACATCAACGACAAGACAAACTATGCTTTCAGAGCCGACATCTATAACTGTACAGGAGAAGTCCTTGATTTTCCGCGAACCAATGGCTATAGTTGTGCTATAAATCACAAAGACAATCAAGTTTATTTTGGATTAGTAACAGATTCCAACGGAGCAGGATTATTCGTATATGACAGGAACACAAAAACATGTAGCCAATCACCTGTGATAAAGGCTCAGGGAACCATTATGGATATGGTGATTTATTGAAAAAAGGAATAACCTTTGAACGATATAAGAAAATCCTCTGCATTAGCAGGGGATTTTCTTTAATCAATAAAAAAGCTGGAAATCCTACTGAATTTATTCGTTTAAGAGAACTATTGGATAAGAGATATACTTGTGTACAAATCAGTAATTCAGAATATTTCCAATTTTCATTTAAATCTGGACACTCAATAGAAGTTATATTCAAATCATTAAAATGGCTCTTTATAGAACAGGATATAACATATTGGAATCGAAGCGGAGGAGCTATGCTATATAATGGGCTGTGTAAGATTTGGGATTAAAATGGCAAATCCTGTCCATATTCTACAAGAGGTTCATTAAGAGGCTGAATCTCTTTGCCCTCAAATAGTTGTGCTTGCTTTTGAAGTTTCTCCAAAAACAAAGTACGTTTTGAGATGTCGTTGATTTCCTCTCGACGGGCTTTACTCATTTCCAAGAACTCTTCGTTTTGGTATTCGAAAAATTCTTTGCAAGTTGAATTACGCCATCATTATCAAGAACGTCGGTTAATCTCCGCTTACCATCCGGGGCGGATAGTTTCAACTGGTTAGTGACACTAACCAGTTCGTTGTTTTCTTTCTTTAGCTTGGTTTTCAGATACTTCCAATAGTTCCTGTTCTTCTGGTAGTCTTCTTGGCCATTCAATACCCCGACAATATCAAGCACGGAAAACCACCATTTGGAATTATCTTCATCCCAAACCGCCCGCACCTCACGGTCATTATAGAATCTGATGGATATTTTGCTCATATGTTTATAAATAAGGTCTTCTTAAATTATTTAAATCGTAGTGAATCAACGACCTGCGACCCTATTGCCGTTTTCCGCACATAGCCTTTTTCACGCTTTTGTGTCGAAGAGACGGATTCTTATTTTTAACGGTTCACGTAGGTGTAGGCCGACCCTACAAGCAACGCTCCGCCAATGATGTTGCCTATGGTTGCAGGCAGCAGGTTGGCAATGAAGAATTGGTGCAGGGTCACGTCGGCGCCCTCAAGCATTCCTATCGGAATGAAAAACATATTGGCGATGGAGTGTTCGTAGCCGAGTGCCACGAATGCCATCACGGGCAGCCAGCAGCCTGCCATTTTGGCCAGCATCGTCTTTGCCGAGGCGGCGAGCCACACGGCGAGGCAGACAAACCAGTTGGCTCCGATGCCTTTGAGCAGCACAACGTGCCACGGCATCGACACTTTCGCTTCGGCGATGCGCTGCACGGCGCTATGGTAGGGCTCTGCGGCGGTGAGTCCGACGGCATATACGAAAAGCAGCGTGAAGAGCAGCGCGCCCATAAAATTGCCGAGATAGACGGCAACCCAGTTGCGCACGGCTGCGCACGGCGATATTTTGCCCTGCAGGGCGGCGGGCATCAGCACGGCGTTGTTGCCGGTGAAGAGTTCTGCACCGAGAATCACCACAAGGATAAGTCCAATCGGAAATGCGGCGCCGCTGAGCAGACGCTGCAGCGACGGGTTGCCCGCTGTAAGTTCGGGAAATCCGAAGCCTGCCACCACCGACAGCACGCCGCCGATGGCTATGTAGGCGCCTGCCATCATCGACAGCAGCATCAGTTTGCCGCCACGCAGTTGCGCTTTGGCGATGCCTGCGTTTACAAAGTTGTCTATAACGTTTTTGGGCGTATTCATAAATCTATTGTTTAGGTTCGGTCCAGTCGCCGTTGGCTTTTATAAGGTCGATCAGATGCGTGAGCGCTACGTCCTGAGGCACGTTGCGTTCCACGCACTCCTTGCCTTTGTAGAGGCTCACTTTTCCCACGGCGGCGCCCACATATCCGTAGTCGGCGTCGGCCATCTCGCCCGGACCGTTGACAATGCATCCCATAATGCCTATTTTCAAGCCTTTAAGATGTGAGGTGGCAGCTTTTATCTCCTTCACGGCGTGTTGCAGGTCGTAGAGGGTGCGGCCGCAGCTCGGACATGAGATGTATTCTGTTTTTGTGGTGCGTCGGCGTGCCGCCTGGAGGATGCCGAACGAGTATGCCACGGCATCGGCGTTGTTGGGCAGGTTGGGCGCGTCAAGCACGATTCCGTCTACGAGGCCGTTGAGCAGAAGCGCGCCGAAGTCGGCTCCGGCTTTTACCTGCACGTCTTCCTCGTCGGCGTCGTCATAACTCATGCGCACCACGACCGGCGCTTTGCAGCCGTTGTCCCACAGACGGTGGATGAATGCCTCGATTTCGCCCACGGGGTTGGCGTGGTGGCTTGTGAGGAGCAGCACGTCGTCGTCGCTGAAGCCTTCGGCCTTGTCGGAGGCGTCGACCGCTTTCCAGTTCACGTCGGAGAGGAAATAGTCGGGTTTCGTCGCGATTGCCGCCACGTCGGCTGGACTCAATGCGGTGGCTACTACCGGCACGTTTTGCGCGCCTATGTGTCCCACGGCGTTTGTGGGGCGGCGTTCGGGAGCGATGCGGTTGTAGGCCTTGGCGAAGCATCCGCTGATTGGGGCGTGGCCTTCGCGGGCGGTGATGTAGTCAACCAGTTTGCGCGCCACGGGGATTTCAAGTTCCGGCTCCTCGCTCAGCGACACGCGCACGGTGTCGCCGATGCCTTCGGCGAGCAGTGTGCCGATGCCCACAGCCGACTTTATGCGGCCGTCCTCGCCGTCGCCAGCCTCGGTCACACCGAGATGCAGCGGATAGTGCATGTCCTCGCGGTCCATCTCCGCAACGAGGCGGCGCACGGTCTCAACCATGATCACCGTGTTGGAGGCCTTGATGGAGATTGCCACGTTGTTGAAATTCTCTTCGCGGAATATCCGTAGATACTCCATTGCCGACTCAACCATTCCGGCAGGGGTGTCGCCGTAGCGGCTCATGATGCGGTCTGACAGCGACCCGTGGTTCACGCCGAGGCGCACTGCCGTGTGGTGCTCGCGGCAAATGGCGAGAAAAGGTACCACGGCACGGCGTATCTTCTCAAGTTCCGCGGCATACTCCTCGTCGGTATACTCCAATTTCTTGAACGTGCGCGCGGCATCGACAAAGTTGCCGGGATTGATGCGCACCTTGTCGGTCGTGGCGGCTGCCTCGAATGCGGCTTTGGGGTTGAAATGGATGTCGGCGACAAGCGGCTTGGTGTAGCCTGCGGCATGGAGGGCGGCGCGGATTTCACCGATATTGTGCGCCTCGCGCACTCCTTGTGCGGTTAGGCGCACATAGTCGGCGCCTGCGTCGAAGATGCGGCGGCATTGCGCCACGCTGGTGTCGGTGTCGAGCGTCGAGGTCGATGTCATCGACTGTACCCGTATCGGATTGTCGCCTCCAAGCGGCACGTTGCCTATCTGCACTGTCGAAGAGTGACGGCGGCGGTAGTTGAAGTCGTTCATAGCTGGGAGATGCTTAGTTTGTCTTGAACTTATACGAAATGCGGGCAAGGTCTTCGTTGGCTTTCACGATTTTCTTGGCAAGACCCTGCTTGTATTCCGCAAAACGCGCGGCGATGCGCTCGTCGGTGAGCGACAGCATCTGCACGGCAAGAATGGCGGCGTTGAGCCCGGCATTGATGCCCACGGTTGCCACTGGGATGCCCGGAGGCATCTGCACGATTGCGAGCAGGGCGTCCATACCCTCGAGCGTGGACTTGATGGGGACACCGATCACTGGCACTGTGGTCTGGGCGGCGATAACGCCCGGCAGGTGCGCGGCCATGCCCGCTGCGGCGATAATCACTTTCAGCCCGCGCTTGCTGGCGTTGTTGGCGAAGTCGGTCACTTCCTGCGGTGTGCGGTGTGCTGAAAGGGCGTTGATTTCAAATGGAATTTCAAATTCATCAAGTAGTTTGGCGGCTTTCTCGAGCACTGGCATGTCCGATGTGCTGCCCATAATGATGCTTACGATAGGATTCATATATGTTCTTGTTTGCTAATTCTGTTGCAAACTTACACAAAAACTTTGAAAAAGGCGAGGTTATTCAATAGAAAGGTGCGGGAGGCGCAAAATGTCTGTTTTTTTTATGCGAAGACGGATGATTGTGCAGGAAAAGATGGTTTGTGGTAATATTTTTTCAGAAAAACACGCAAAAAATTGGCAACTTGATAGCAAATTTCTATATTTGCACATCAAAAAAAGAAGTAATAGGAATTATTTATTTCTTTAAATATTTTTTTATGAGAAAGTTTACTTATTTATTAACAATGTTGGCTCTCGCTTTAGGTTTTTCTGTTGCGAGAGCCAACGTGGTGGCTCCTTATGCCTATGATTTTTCGGGTCTGGGGTCGGGAAAATTGGTGTCGTCGTTTGCCCCTCCGGGTTGGGCGCACTATGTTGACAGGTTTCAAGCCGACTCTTGGAGCACGCCTTCGTTTGTCGAGTACTTCGCTCAGGAAACGGGCGGTTATGGCGATGACGGCGCATGCTTGAAGGTTGGTACTCAAACTCTTTATGATTCTTGGGGCGAGAGCTCGCAGACAATGACCGATATGATTGTGACTCCTGCAATTACCGGAGATGCAAGCATCTACGTGAAGCAGAGCGCTACTGAAGGTTCGGTGTCATTCTACACCTGCACAGTTGCCTCCGACGGCACTGTGACTAAGGGCGACAAGTATGAGGTGACTGTTCCTGCTCTCAGCACCGACGCTTGGACAAAGGTGGAGTTTCCTAATGTTGCAGCAGGCACACGCCTGGGCATCTGTGGCGACCAAGTGCTTCTCGACGAGTTTTCGGCAGCGAGTGCCGATGTCGTTCTGAAAAGGGAAATGACAATCCTTTCGTCGCCTACAATGATTTCTTCGAGTGACCTTTGTGCTGACGCCGACGGAAATGTTCAGGTGCAGTTCAAAGCCAAAATCAAAAACTCGGGCGAAGTTCCTTTGGCTGTAGGCGATGAAGGCTACTCAGTGTCTTTGTTTGACAACTCTGACGGTGTTGCTGTGGGCGAGCCGGTGCCGGTTTCGTTCCCTCTTGCCGTTGGCGAGGAGCAATATCTCGAGGGTACAGTAACTATGGCTGTTACGAAAAACTATCGTCATGGCTTCCATTTGAAAGAAAATATTTCGGGCGTAACAACTTATCTTGGTTGGATAGAGGTGTTCCCTCACACTCCTGTGTTTACTTTGGAGGACAACTTGTCGCACGATGTGGAAAACGGCTCTACTGTCGATTTCCAGGTGATGCAGACAAGCACCAGCAAGGTGCTCGTTATAAGCAATGCAAAGGGCGGCGCTCCGCTGACAATCAACAGCGTAAGCGTTCCTGAAGGATTCTCATATAAAATCAGCGCTACGGAAAATGGCGAGGCTGCAACATTCCCTTATGAAGTGGCAGCCCTCGGAAAGGCTTATCTCACGGTGACTATGGATGCGTCTGTGGTTGGCAAGCGTTCTGGCAACATTGTCATCACTCCTGCCGACGGTCAGGGTGAGGTATACACTTTGGCTGTGACTGGAGAGATTGTTGACCCGTCGAAGGTTTACATCAACTTCAACGACCAGAAATTCCCTGCCGGCACCTACATCGAACTGTCTTCAGGACAAAAGAAATGGAAAGTGTCTAATTTCTCTTATGGCGAGAACGGATATGCCGCTACAAGCGACGAGGTGGAATTGTCAAAATTCGTGCTTCCGAAAATCCGCTTGGCTGAAGGCGAGCACATGACTTTCGACGCCAACAAGCGCAATGCAACATCGAAGCTCAATGTCTACTATTCTGCAGACCGCAAGAATTGGACTCAGGTGAAAAACATCACTATCGACAATTCCGACGATGCAAACTGCTTCGCTATGGGAACATATCCTAGCGGATACTACGACAACTTCATGTACAAGACGTTCACTCTCGACAACATTCCTGCCGGCGACTGGTATATCGCTTTCGAGGCTGGTTATGCTCGCGTGGACAACATTATCGGTGGTTCATACCTCGATACTCCTGACTACGAGGCTGAACTTGGCAATGTGAAGATTCCGGAAACAGCAACTGTCAACCATGCTTCGACTGTTTCGTTCGACGTCGCTTCTTTCGGTAAGAAAGACATCGAGGAAGGTGTTTGCACTGCAAAATTCTATATCGGTGAGGACTTGATTGCCGAGAAGGCTCTCCCGGCTATCGCTTCGGGTGAATATGCAAGTGTTGAATTCCAGTTCACTCCGCGCAAGAATGGCGAGTTCGCTGCCAAATTGGTTGTCGACGGCGGTGTTCAGATTGAAAGAACTGCAACAATCACTGTTGCCGCTGAGGAAGTGGTAGGCGAGGCTGTTGTCGGCAACTGCACTACAACTGCCAACGACATTCCGTTGCAACTCAACTACTACAACTCGCAGTCGGAAATCATCTATCCTGCCGACATGCTCAACATTCCTGCAGGAACTGAGCTCAAGAGCATCACGTTCCTTGGTTATAAGAACGCTTATAGCAACAAGGAAATCACTTCTAATTTGAAGATCTGGATGGAGAACACTGATGCTACCTCTCCGAAACAAGATGAATGGTATCAGTCGGAGTCGATGACTCAGGTTTATGCCGACACTTATGCTGTAGCGGCTGTCATTGGCAGCAGCAGCGACCATCAGCCTATCATCAAGGTGACGTTCAACACTCCGTTTACCTACACTGGCGGCAACTTACGCGTTACAGTGATGTCGTCGGCAGAGCAGTATTCAACAACCAACTTCGAGGTTGACGGCGACCATGCCGCTCTTGCGGCTATCCGCTACGCCGATGGTACGCTTACTGGCAAAATGACATTAAAACCGCTCCCTGTAACGGTGTTCGGTTTCGACAAGGAGGCTTCGGTGTTCAGCGGTGTGGTTACTTCTGCAGCCGACAATGCTGTTGTTGAAGGCGCCGAGGTGAAACTCGTGAGCGACAATGTTGAATATTCAGGCACTACTGATGCTGAAGGTAAGTTCAACTTCATCGTGGTTCAAGACGGTCTCGAATATAATCTGACTGTTTCTAAGGAAGGATTCTTCGCTGATCGCGAGAAAGTGAATATGGGAGGAACTTCTTTTGTTAAGAATGTTGCTTTGAATGTGGCTCAGGGCTTCAACGTGCTGAGCGCCGACATCCCTGAAAACGCTGAGGTAAACAGTGCCTACAAGGTTGTGGCTCGTGTTGAGAACGGCGAAGCGAAAGAGGCTGGCTCTTATAGAGCAGAATTGTGGATGAACGACGGTATCGTTGCCACTGCCGAGACTCCGGCTCTTGAGGCAAGCAAGGAATACGACTTCGAATTCTCTGTAATCCCTCACGCTGTCGGCGCTACCGAGACTTTTGTCAAGTTTACGGCTGAAACTGGCACTGCGGCGAGCGAAACAGTAAATGTGACTGTAAACAAGGAGAAGGGCGACGCTGAGGTAATTGTAGGAACTCCTACGGAAACGGCTACTGCCGGTCCTGCCGACTTCTTCTACAAGTACTCAAAGACAGAGATTATCTATCCGAAATCGCTCATCAATCTGCCTGCAGGTACGAAAATCAACGAAATCCAGTTCTTCGGAACGCACTCTTCCAAGAACATCACATTCTCTGTAGATGCTTGGATTGGCAATGTGGCTGAGGGCACTGCTCTCATGGGCGAAAGCACAGAAGGCTTGACTCAGGTTGCCGACAAGATGACGGTTGACCACAGTGAGGCTGTCACAGCAGAAAACATCAAGAGTGTTGTTACTTTGACATTCCCTGATGGCTTTGTTTATGACGGTGGCGACATCCGCCTCTTCTTGACTTCTGCCGGAACTGCATACAACAGCACATCGTTCGAGGTGGACAAAAATGTAAAGGGTCAGGCTCAACAGGCTAAGAAGGATGATGAGACTCAAATGGCAACGGCGTCATTCAGCGATATCAGCCTTCCTGTGGCTCACTTCGTTGTCAGCCCGTACAAGACGCTGAGCGGTGCGGTTAAGAACGAGAAGGGCGAGGCTGTGGCAAGCGCCTACATCACTCTTGCAAGCGCCGACGGCGTGGAATACTACAGCGAGACCGACGCCGAGGGTGCATTCTCGATGGATGTCATCAAATACGGCAAGGAGTATACATTGACAGTAAGCCATCCGTCTTACGACGCTTATACTCATCCTGAAACCATATCACTCGCCGACGGCAACATCAGCGGTCTGGCTGTCACGCTGACCAAGACCTACACGTTCAGCGGAGTGGTTACCGACGCCGAGACCAAGGCTCCTATCGCAGGCGTTGAGATATATGTAAGCGATCCAGAGAGCGGCGCCGACGTGATGACCGGCACTACCGACGAAAACGGTGCGTTCGACATCAAGTTCAAGCAGCTTGGCACATACGACATCCTGTTCAAGGCAACAGGCTACGACATGGTTTCTTATGAAGGCACGCAGTTTGAGGGCGACATGGTCGGCACGGCGGTTGAAATGCAGCAGACAGTCTACACGTTCAGCGGTGTTGTGGCCGACGCTGAGACCAAAGCACCTATCAAGGGCGTTGAGGTATACGTAAGCGATCCTGCAAGTGGCGCAGACGTGGCGACCGGCACAACCGACGAAAACGGAGCGTTCGCGCTCAAGTTCAAACAGCTTGGCACATACAACGTTCTGTTCAAGGCAGCTGGCTACGACATGGTTTCTTCTGAAGAAGTTCCGTTCGAGGGCAACTTCGACATAACAGTAGAGATGCAGAAGACGGTACGCACATTCAGCGGAACAGTTACCGACGCCGAGTCGCATGCAGCAATCGCCGGCGCGTCAGTGGCACTCTACAAGGGTGAAGACAAGGTTGCCGAGGCAACAACCGGTGCAGACGGCAGCTTCGAAATCAAGGTTAAGGATCAGGCAGTCTTCAGCCTCGTTGTCAAAGCAGAAGGCTATGAAGACTTCACATTCGACACTATCGACCTCACAGAGGGCGACATGACCGGCACTCCGATTGAGATGACTCCGAACTCGGGCGTAGGAATGCTCACAGCCGACGGACTCCGTGTCTATGGCACAGTTGGTGCAGTGGTTGTTGAAAGTGCGACAGAAGCCACCGTACGCGTCTACAACGCCGCCGGCTCACTCGTGCGCCGTGCCGACGTGGCAGGCAAGACCCGCATCGAGGGCTTGCAGCGCGGTGTCTACATCGTAAACGGTGTAAAGGTGATTGTGAAATAACAGTCATTTCCCCATAAATAGAAACATCCCGGTTGCAGCGGCAATCGGGATGTTTTTTTATGTGTGTCGGTTATTTATCCGGCGTCGACAACTTTCACTATCTTGCTCACGAAAAACAAGCCTCTGATGGCTGATTTAGGCACGTCGATGTCGTCGTAGGCTGGGTTGGCGCTGCGGAGCACCACCTTTGACTCGTCGGGATGTCGGCGCAGGTATTTAACCATGCGGTAGTCGTCGAGCAGCACAACGTAGATTTGTCCCCAATAGATAATCGATGTGTCGCCCACCTCGCGCACGGCGATATAGTCGCCGTTGTTGATTACAGGCGCCATGCTGTCGCCGCTCACGCGCACCACCCGGCATTCGCTGTCCATCCCGGGCATCGCTATGCGTCCCACGATGCGGTCGTCGGCGAAAATACGCTCGCGGGTCAGCGGTCCGGCTGTCACGTCGAGGTCGTAGACAGGCATTCCTTCCGCTTCGGAGTCGGTCAGCCCCGCAGTCAGCGCCTCGGGAGCGTCAGATTTGCCGAACGGCACGCCAGTGCCGCTTACGAGCCATTCTTTCGACACTCCGGTGTTGACCACAATCTTGTTGATGAAAGAGTCGGTTATGGGCAATTTGCCATTCAGTTGTTTCGATAAGTTTGTGACGTCGCAGCCTATCCGCGCGGCAAAAGAGTTCTGCCGCAGCCGTAATTCGCCCATAAGGTAGCGCACACGTGAGATTACACTTGAATTATCCATACCAATAAATTTGGCGCAATTTACCACTTTTTTGGCAAACGACCAAAAAAAGACAGAGGCTGTCTGCGATTGCAGACGGCCTCTGTTTGTTGGAAATACCGTAATTGTTATGTCTTATTGACGGCCTGAAGTGGCAACGCTGCGGTCGATCTTGCGGATCAAGCCTTGAAGCACTGCGCCCGGGCCGAGCTCTGTAAAGTCGTTGGCACCGTCGGCAATCATTTTTTGCACAATCTGTGTCCAGAGCACTGGAGCGGTCAGCTGCGCGATGAGGTTTCTTGATTTCCTCTGGGTCGGTGTGAGGCATTGCGTCTACATTCTGATAAACAGGGCAGATTGGTGTAGAGAACTGAGCCTTGTTGATGGCGGCTGCGAGCTCGTCATGTGCCGGCTGCATCAATGGAGAGTGGAACGCACCGCCCACTTTCAGTTTCAACGCGCGGCGTGCGCCTGCTGCAAGAGCTTTCTCGCAAGCGGCGTCGATGCCTTCTTCAACACCTGAGATAACCACCTGTCCAGGGCAGTTGTAGTTGGCAGGAGCGACAACGGCGTCGATCGACGCACAGATTTCCTCTACCTGCTCGTTGGTCAAGCCGAGAACGGCTGCCATTGTCGAAGGCTGTGCCTCGCAAGCCTTCTGCATTGCCAATGCACGGGTGGAAACCAGACGAAGACCGTCCTCGAATGAGAGCGCGCCGGCAGCCACGAGTGCTGAAAATTCGCCGAGAGAGTGACCTGCCACCATCTCTGGTTTGAACTCGTCGCCGAGAGTCTTGGCGAGAATCACAGAGTGAAGGAAGATGGCCGGTTGAGTGACCTTTGTCTGGCGGAGGTCTTCCTCAGTGCCTTCAAACATAAGGTCTGTGATACGGAATCCGAGGATTTCGTTTGCTTTTTCGAAAAGTTCTTTTGCTACTGCATTGTTGTCGTAGAGGTCTTTGCCCATTCCGACAAACTGAGCCCCTTGTCCGGGGAATACGAATGCTTTCATCTTGTTATTTTCGTTTAGTGATTTTTCTTGTTTTAAAACCGATGCAAAATTACTACTTTTTTCTATACAAGCCACATAATTCTTGAAATTTCCGTAATTACTGTTCCTCCGCCCTTCGCCGCGCATCTCGGCGCGTGCGATGCTTTGGCGCGGTGCTATTGCTGACGCGGCTGTCCGAGAAACTCGAATCTTTCTACGTGGATTTCCGTCACATAGTGCTTTATCGTGTTGCGGTCCTCCCACACGCGGGTGCTGAGTTTGCCCTCGATGTAGAGTTTCGTGCCCTTGCGGATATACTTTTCCGCATATTCGGCGTTCTTGCCCCACATCACGATGTTGTGCCATTCCGTACGTTCGGGAATCTGCACTCCCGCCTCGGTGGTGTAGGCAGGGTCGCTGGTGGCGAGCGGAAACGACGCGTAAGGCTTGTTCTCGGCGATGTAGCGCACTTGCGGGTCTTTGCCCACGTTGCCAATCAGAATCACTTTGTTGACGCTCATAACACTGCTTTAAATCGTTTTATAAACTCGTCGGCGAGGTCCTTGGTCAGAACCAGCGGAGGCAGCAGCCGGATTACGTTTTGTCCGGACGCACCTGTAAACACGTGTTGCTCAAACAGCAGCCGCGATCGCAGCTCATTCACTGGGCAGTCGAACTCGATGCCTATCATCAGTCCTTTTCCGCGCACCTCCTTTATGCCGTCGATTTTCTTCAATTCCGCCATCAGGTAGTCGCCCATACGGGCAGCGTTGTCGACAAGGTTTTCCTGCTCGAAGATGTCGAGCACGGCGATTGCCGCTGCGCATGCCAGATGGTTTCCTCCGAAAGTGGTGCCGAGCATGCCGTACGACGGCTTGATTTCCGGGTTGATAATCAACGCGCCCATAGGGAAGCCGTTGGCAATGCCCTTCGCCATGGTCACGATGTCGGCGCGCACACCGCTGTGCTGATGTGCGAAGAATTTGCCCGAGCGGCCGTAGCCCGACTGTATCTCATCGGCTATCATCACCACGTTGTGGCGGTCGCAGGCTGCGCGCAGAGCGTGCCAGAACCCATCGGCGGGCACGTTGATTCCGCCCACACCCTGGATGCCTTCCACTATCACAGCCGCCACGTCGCCTTTCGCCATCTCGCGTTCGGCGGCGTCGGCGTCGCCAAACGGCACGAACGTCACGCGATGGTTTGCGTTGACAGGTGCCACAATCTTAGGGTTGTCGGTTGCCTCCACGGCAAGCGATGTGCGTCCGTGGAACGCCTTTCCGAAAGCCACGATGCGCCCCTTGCCGGTGTGGAACGAAGCCAGTTTCATAGCGTTTTCGTTGGCTTCCGCACCTGAGTTTATCAGGAAGAGGCTGTAGTCGTCGTATCCGCACGCCTTGCCGAGTTTCTCAGCCAGGCGCACCTGCAGCGAGTTGTGGACAGAGTTGGAGTAGAACACCAGTTTCTCCGCCTGACGTTTTATCGCGTCGACATAGTGCGGATGGCTGTGTCCCACGCTTATCACGGCGTGGCCGCCGTAGAGGTCAAGATATTCTGTGCCTTTGCTGTCGTAGACGTGGCAGCCTTCGCCGCGCACAATCTCGACATCGAACAAAGGATATACATCAAAAAGATTCATCGTCGTTGAATGTTTAGAAAGCCGAAGCCTTCAGGTTAAGCCCTGTGCGCTCGTGGAGCCCGAAGAGCAGGTTCATGTTGTGGACGGCTTGTCCCGACGCGCCTTTCAGCAGATTGTCGATAACCGACACAATCAGCAGTTTGCCGTCTTCCTTAGTGAGATAGAGCAGACACTTGTTGGTGTTGACCACGTCCTTGAGGTCGGGCATACGGTTGATTACGTATGTGAAGTTATGGTCGTCGTAGTAGTCCTCGTAGAGTTTCACAATCTCGTCGAGCGCCACCGGGCAGTCGAGATATGCCGACGCGAAAATGCCGCGCGAGAAGCAGCCGCGCACCGGGATGAACTCGATTTCGAAGAGAAGCTTGTCTGCATCGATGTCAGCGTCTGGCGGATTTCAGCCAAGTGTTGGTGCTTGAAAGGCTTGTAGATCGACACGTTGTCGTTGCGCCATGAGAAATGCGACGACGGCGACGGTTTCACGCCCGCGCCCGTCGAGCCGGTGATGGCATGCACGTGGACATCGCTGTTGAGCAGCAGGTTGCGTGCCAGCGGAAGCAGCGCCAACTGAATGGCTGTGGCGAAACATCCTGGGTTGGCAACGTGCTTGCCGCGGATAATGTATTTGCGGTTGAGCTCAGGCAGCCCGTAGATGAAGTCGTGCGAGCCGTCGTTGATGCGGAAGTCCTGCGAGAGGTCGACAATGCGCATCTCCTCCGGGATTTCCGCAGCGTGCGCTTCCATGAATTTGCGCGACTCGCCGTGGGGCGTGCAGAAGAAAATCACGTCGACATCGGCAAACGCTGTTGTCGATGTAAACACCAGATTGGTGTCGCCCACAAGCCCTTGATGCACGGCAGCCACTGGGTTGCCGGCATTGCTTGTGCTGTGCACCCATTTAAGGTCTACGTCGGGGTGGTTGAGCAACAGTCGGATGAGTTCGCCGGCGGTGTATCCGGCACCTCCAATTATTCCAGCCTTTATCATATTTGTTCGTCTTTATGGTTGGCATAATAAACACGCAGCGGAGTGGACAGCACCTTTATGAAGCCTTTTGCGTCGTCGGCAGTCCAGCCTTTCTGCATTTCGCCGTATTCGCCGAATTTCGTCTTCACCAAGTCGTCGGGAGAGTCGACACCCACCATGAACATCGACAGCGGGCGCAACTCGACAATCACTGTGCCGTTGACGTTGCGCTGCGATGATTCGAGCATCGCCTCGATGTCGCGCATCACAGGCTCGAGATACTGGCTCTCGTGCAGGAACATTCCATGCCAGTTTGCCACCTGGTCTTTCCAGTATTGCTGCCATTTGCTGAGGGTGTACTTCTCAAGGAATTTATGCGCGTTGATGATTACCATCGGCGCTGCCGCCTCAAAGCCTACGCGGCCTTTGATGCCGATGATTGTGTCGCCCACGTGCATGTCGCGTCCGATGCCGTAAGGGGCGGCAATCGACTCGATGTAGCGTATCGCCTCGATTTTGTTGTCAAAAGCCTTTCCGTTGACAGCCACAATCTCTCCGTGCTTAAACTCGATGCGCATCTCTTCCTTGCCGTCTTTCTCCACCTGCTTGAGGTATGCCGAGTCGGGCAGACCCTGCTTTGAGTCGAGAATCTCGCCGCCGCAGATCGATGTGCCCCAGATGCCCACGTTGTAGGAATATTTCATCTTTGTGAAGTCGGCTACGAAACCGTTGGAGCGCAGGTATTCAATTTCCTCGTCGCGCGAGAGCGCGTTGTCGCGGGTGAGCGTCAGAATCTCAACTCCGGGAGCCATCACGAGGAAAGTCATGTCGAAACGCACCTGGTCGTTGCCCGCGCCTGTAGAGCCGTGGGCTATGGCGTCGGCGCCCACCTCGTTGGCATAGCGCGCGATGGCTATTGCCTGGAAAATGCGTTCGGAGCTTACGGAGATAGGGTATGTGCCGTTGCGCAGCACGTTGCCGTAAATCATATATTTGAGGCTCTTTGCGTAGTATTCTTGTGTCACGTCGAGCGTCACGTAGTGTTTGGCGCCGAGTTTGTAGGCGTTTTCCTCGTTGGCTTTCAATTGGGCAGGGCTGAAGCCGCCGGTGTCTGCGCATGCCGCATACACTTCATAGCCCAATTCCTTGGCGAGATACATAACGGTGTACGACGTGTCGAGACCGCCGCTGTAAGCCACTACTACTTTTTTCTTTGTTCCTTCCATCTTTCCTGTCAATATGTTTTATTCGTTGTTTTTTTCTTTTGCTTGTTCCCTGTATTTGTCGTCAGGGTGCTCGTCGGGGTCGTAGAGCAGTCCGGTGCAAAGGCACATGCGTCGGCCGTTGCGCTGCAAGATGTCGAAATTCACACAGCTCTCGCAGCCTTTCCAGAATGCCTCGTCGTCGGTCAGCTGGTCGAACGTGACGGGGCGGAATCCCAGCTTGTTGTTGATTTTCATCACTGCTGCTCCTGTTGTCAGACTGAAAATCTTGGCATGTGGAAAGCGTTCGCGCGACAGCTCGAAAATTCGTCGTTTGATGCGGTTTGCCAGCCCCAGTCCGCGGAACTTGTTGGCTACGATTAGACCTGAGTTGGCTACAAACTGCTTGTTGCTCCAGCTTTCAATGTAGCTGAACCCTGCAAATTCCTCTCCTTTGTAGAGAGCCACCACCGCCTTGTTTTCAAGCATCTTCTGCTTTACGTATTCGGGCGAGCGCTTTGCGATGCCCGTGCCGCGCACTTTCGCCGCGCGGGTGATGGTGTCGAGAATTTCGTCAACATATTTGACTGTTTTCTCGCTTGCAACGACAATTTCAATGTCTTCTGCTTTGATCATCTTCTGCTTTCTTGTTTAATTACCTTTTTCGAAATGTATTATTCCACAAATCCTGTTATTTGTCAATGGGGATGAACCGGCTCAGCACTTCACGTGCTTTCTCGCGGCTGACGTCCTCGCTCATCACCAGAAAAATAGTGTCGGCGCCGGCTATTGTGCCAAGAATCTCGGGGGTGTGGCTCATGTCGATGTCGTAGGCGAGTCCGCTGGCATATCCGTTGCGCGTTTTCACCACGGCGATGTTGCCCGAGAATGTCAGCGACTCGAAGCCGACTGAATGGTTGGGATTGGCGGGACCGCGGTTGGCGCTGAGCAGCGTGTCGGTGATGTCGTTGCTGTTGGGCACGATGTAGACATACCTGTTGTCGGCGGTCGAAACTTTCGTGATGTGGAGTTTCTTGATGTCGCGCGACAGCGTGGCTTGCGTCACACGGATGCCGTGCTCGGCAAGAGCATTTACCAGTTCTTCCTGGCTGCTCACCTGTCGATTCTTGATGATGTCAAGAATCAGCTGTTGCCGTTCGTTCTTTTTTCTTGTATCTTTTATCCTCATTGAATTTTTATGCAAATATAGTTAGAAAATAATTTTGTCTAAAAGAAAACTGTCTAAATCGGCGATATTGCCGACGGTTGCCGCCTGTAGTGGTGGTGGGGATGCCTGCGTGTGCCGGCGGATGGATTATTTTATTTTCCAGGTAATGACTCCGCGTTTTTCATTGGGAGCGTTGTCGCCCGTCACGGTGAAGCGCAGGTTGCGTGTGCGTTGCTCGAACTGTCGTCGGACATTTTTGTCGCCGGCAGCTTCGCCTGTGCCCTTGACGTAGGTCACGCTGGTGACCGCGCCGTCTTTCCTCACGGTTATGCTGAATTGCAGTTCGCCGCTCTTGGCGCATGAGAAGTGGGCCGCGTTGAGGCGGTAGTTTGTGCCGAGGTTGTGTCCGGGCACACCCGACACTGCGCCTGTCGAGGCGTTTCCGTCGGGCGAGCCGCTGTGTCCGGCGCTGTTGCCGCCGGTGCGGTTGAATGCGTTCGACGCACGGTTGTTGATTTTATTCTTTTCTTTCTCCTGCTGTTCCTTTTCTTTCTTGATGCGAGCCTGTTCTTCCTTCTGTTTTTTCAGCTCGGCGGCTGTTGGCCCGGTTTTCTTTTTCTTCGGAGTTTCCATCGGCGAGTCGTGGCGCGACGACACGAGCGCCTCTCCGTCGCCCGGGTTGCCTTCGTTGGTCTGGTCGCTTCCGTCGCTTGCCGGCTCGTTGTCGGCGTCGTTTGCCGCCGGTTCCCCGTCGTTGAGGTTCGGCTCCGGGATGTCGCCGAATTCAACGTATTCTTCGCCGTCAAAGGCTATTTGTGTTTTGTTTTCCGATGCGTTTATTTGAGAATTCTGCTCAGAGGAAGCCGAGATGCGTGTGAGAATCATCGCCACGATTATCACCGCATAGGTGACAGCCGCGAGGATGATACCCAGAATCTTGTATTTTTTCTCTTCCGCAGTCATTCCTTGTCGTTATTGTTGTGTTGCGGCAGCGTCGGGCTGCGTTTCCTGTGCTTGCTCGAAGCGGTGGTCGTTAGCTTCGGTGGGTTTTGTGGCGAGCACCATCTTCAAGTTGTGGCGCGACGTCATGTCGAGCACTTCCACGATGCGTCCGTAAGGCACCGACTCGTCGGCGTAGAGCGCAATCACTTGGGTTGAGTCCTGCTGTTGCGTCATCTGCAGAAACGCCAGCAGTTGGTCGTCTTGGATGGCTTGCGGACTTTCCTCGCCGAAGGAGGCGTAAAGTTGCTGTGTCTTGTCGATGTAGACTTTGGTGCTTGGTTTCTTTACAGCCGTCTGTTCCGAGCTTTTCGGCAGGTCAACTTCAAGCGCTGTCGGCGATACGAACGTCGACGTCACCATAAAGAATATGAGCAGCAGGAAGATGACGTCGGTCATCGACGCCATGCTGTAGGAAGCCATCAGATCGTGTTGACGTTTTAGTGCCATTGTAGTAGGTGTTATTTAGAAGCCGGCTCGTTGAGCAGGTCCATAAATTCCATTGTCTTGTTTTCGAGTTGGTTCATCACGTGGTTCACGCGTGCCGACAGATAGTTGTAGGCAAACAGAGCGATGATGCCCACCACGAGTCCGGCAACCGTTGTGGTCAGAGCCTCGTAGATGCCTCCGGCGAGCACTGAGATGTTGGCGTTTGCTCCGGCGTTTGCCATGGCGAAGAAAGCTTTCACCATACCAGTTACCGTGCCGAGGAATCCGAGCATCGGCGCTCCCGCCGCTGTCGTGGCGAGCCATGTGAAGCCCTTGCCGAGTTTGGCAACCTCGATGTTGCCCACGTTCTCGATTGCCACAAGCACGTCGTTCATCGGGCGCCCGATGCGCGAGATGCCTTTTTGTATCAGGCGGGCATAGGGAGTGGCTGTTTTCTTGCAGAGCATGTCGGCGCTCTCAATCTCTCCGTCGTGGATGTAGTCCTTGATGCGTTTCATAAACGTGTCGTCATCTTTTGCCGCTTTGCGCAGCGCGAACCAACGCTCGAAGAAGATGTAGATCGACACGAGCGACAAGAGTGCGAGAGGAATCATGATGATGCCGCCTTTAAGGCAGAGATCCCACACCGAAAGTTCGGCGGAACTGGTCTGTGCGGCTGTCTGTGCCGCGATGAGGAGAGATGTCATATCTTAAATCGTTAGTTTCAAAAAATTCAACACACAAATTTAGTGATAAAAATGCTATTTCAAACAATTTTTGTATTGTTTTATTGTTTCCTCGAGTCCGAGATAGAGCGCGTCGGAAATCAAGGCGTGGCCTATCGACACCTCGTCGAGGTATGGCATGCGCTCATGGAAGAACTTGAGATTCTCCAGGCTGAGGTCGTGGCCGGCGTTGACGCCGAGTCCGGCTTTGTGGGCGGTGACGGCCGACTGAACAAACGGCGCTATGGCTGCCTCCGCGTCGTCGGGATACATTGTGGCATAGGGCTCGGTGTAGAGCTCCACGCGGTCGGCGCCGGCTTTTGCCGCAAGGCGGATGGCATTGTCGTCGGGGTTGACGAAGATGCTTGTGCGGATGCCTCTTTCTTTCAGCCGCTCAACAATCTGCGAGAGGAAGTCGAAATGCTTCTCAACGTCCCATCCGGTGCTCGATGTCAGAGCGTCGGGGGCGTCGGGCACAAGGGTGACCTGCGCCGGGCGCACGCTCAGCACCAAGTCCATAAACTGCTCGGTGGGGTAGCCTTCAATGTTGAATTCCTTGTGCAGAATGGGGCGCAACTGCAGCACGTCGGCACGGCGGATGTGGCGCTCATCGGGACGCGGGTGCACGGTGATGCCGTCGGCTCCGAAGCGTTCGCAGTCGAGAGCCACTTTCTCTACGTCTGGGACATTGCCTCCGCGTGCGTTGCGGATGGTTGCCACTTTGTTGATGTTGACACTCAGGTTGGTCATTTTTTTTACCGCTTTATTCTTGTTGTTATACCGTTTTCTTTCGTTACCTTTGTATTATGGTTGGCTCTACTTTTTCAATTCTGTGATGGAATTGGTCAGTTTGCTGCCTAAAGATAAAAATTTCTGCAAAATTAGCATTAATTCCTAATATAAGAAAGACAAAAGATATAAATAATATGAAAATAGCAGTCTACGGCAACCAATGCCAGGATCACAAGGTGGAGGAGATACGCGCGCTTTTTGAGGCGTTGCGTGCTTCCGGGGCGTTCATTGAAGTGGAACGCGGTTTCCTGGAGTATGTCAAAGGGTTGATTCCCGACGTCGCTGCCGACAAGGCGGTGGGCGACGGAGAGGTGTCGGCCGATGTGGTGGTGAGCATCGGCGGCGACGGCACGTTTCTGCGCGCGGCGGCATGGGTGGGCAGCCGTGAGACACCTATTTTCGGAGTCAACACCGGGCATCTGGGATATCTCTCGGATGTGTCGGTGGCTGATGTGTCGACGTTTGTCGCCGGGCTTGCCGACGGCAATTTCCGCATCGAGCGCCGTTCGCTGCTGCAGGTCGACACTAATGCCGGCGTGGCGCTTGCCAACCGCTACGCTCTCAATGAGGTGGCGATACTGAAGAATGCCTCCGCGTCGATGCTTGCCATGGACACTTCCGTCGACACCACGATGCTGAACACGTATCTTGGCGACGGACTCATCATTGCCACTCCTACCGGCAGCACTGCCTACAATCTGAGTGTCGGAGGCCCGATTCTGCATCCTGCATGCAGCAGTTTCGTGCTGTCGCCGATAGCGGCGCACTCGCTGACGATGCGTCCGCTTGTGGTGCCAGACACGGTGGAGATTGCCGTGACCACCCGTTCGGAGCGGTCGCACACGTTCCGCATATCGGTCGACGGCGAGTCGCTGTCGCTGCCCATAGGGTCAACCATACGTCTGCGCAAGGCCGACTTCTGTGTCAACGTGGTGCTTCGCGCCGGGCATAATTTCGCCGGCGCACTGCGCAACAAGCTGATGTGGGGCGCCGATGTGAGGTAGGCTCTTTTCCATCAGATGAGGGAATAATGCGTGGTAAATGCGCTGGTTGCGGTCAAATTGTGTAACTTTGCACTACCTTAGATTTGCAGCGGCAAACCGAAACTGAAATAGAAATGGTAAATTTGCAGTGAAAAAATAAATATTGAAAGAAAGGAAGACAGAGAGTGAACCATTTTGCGCCAGGGGAAATACCCGTGTTCATATTAGGACTCTCCGCCTTTCCCGTCCGGAGACCTGTATAAAAATATAACACCTGTTGTTAAGGTAGTTAGGTTAGGGACGAGTTCCTTTCTCTCGTTGTTTGTCAACTACAAAGTTATGCAAAAATTTTTTTATTTCATCGGCATAGATGTCTCGAAAAAGAAACTGGACATCTGTGTAATGTCAAATTCAAAGGTCCTCAAAGAGGAACAAGTAAGTAATCACCCGCAGGCCATCGCCACTGTGATAGCCGGCATAAAAAGAAGAACTGAGCATGAGCAACGACTGTTTCATCATCTGCGCGGAGCACACCGGCCAGTACACATATCCACTGATATGTGCCTGCAAGTCGGTAGGCAGCAAGCTGTGGCTTGAAAAACGCCTCGCAGATAAAAATACTGTTCCGGCGTAACACGCGGTAAAAAAATGACAAAGTGGACGCCCGCCGCATTGCCGAGTATGCCATGCGCTTCTTCGATAAAGCCAAGCCCTACCAGCGTCCTGCAGAGGAACTTATGCGCCTCAAGCAGCTGGAGGCGGAGCGCTCGCTCTACCTTACGGATATGGCGAAATACAAAGCGCAGCTGTCCGACCAGGAAGGCTTCATGGAGGATAAAAATCTTCAAGCGCAAGGCTAAGCGTCTGAAGGAGATGATCAAGTCTCTTGAAAAAGATGTTGAAAGAGATTGCCCAAGAGATGGCTGATGTCATCGATTCTTCGGAAGAGCTATCCCGACAGATGAGATTGCTTAAGTCTGTGGAAGGCGTCGGACCGGTTGTCGCTATGAACATGATTATAGCTACTGAAGCCTTTACACGCTTCGACAATCCCAGACAGTTCAACTGTTACGTCGGAGTCGCTCCATTCGCATACACATCCGGCTCGAGCCAACACTCTCGAAACAGAGTGTCTCAACGGGCCGTAAAATACATAAAATGCCTCCTTCACATGGCTGCCGTGGCGATTGCCCATAAGAAGACAGGCGATCTGAAAACATATTTTGAAAGAAAAGTCGCCGAAGGAAAAAAACAAAATGACCGTATTAAACGCAGTGCGAGCCAAGCTCGTGGCTAGAATGTTCGCCGTAATCAGAAATAATCGAGTTTATCAACCTATTTTATCAGTTTAGGCTTGCACAAATCATAAAAATATAAAATGAAAGATATGGCAAAAGTTTACGATATTCGCATCGAGGATTTCAACTATCCTCTGCCCGACGAGCGCATAGCCAAGCATCCGCTGGCGCAGCGCGACGAGTGCAAGTTGCTGCTCTACAAGGGTGGTGAATGCTCGGAACACGTGTTCCGGGAAATCCCTGAATTGCTGCCTGCCGACAGCACATTGGTCTACAACAATACGCGTGTAATCAACGCGCGGCTGCGTTTCCGCAAGCCGGGCGGCGGCGCGCTGATTGAGATTTTCTGCTTGGAGCCGTTGACTCCTGCCGACTATGCTCTGTCGTTTGCCTCTACCGACGGCTGCGAATGGCTTTGCTTTGTGGGTAACTCAAAGCGTTGGAAAGAGGGCAAGCTGGCTCTCGAACTGACGGTTGACGGCAAGCCTGTGACTCTCTACGCCGAGCGCGACGGACAAAGCGGCAACGCGTTCCGCATCCGTTTCTCATGGAGCGACGGCTCGGTGACATTCGCCTCTATCCTTGATGCGGTGGGCGAGATTCCGATCCCTCCATATCTGAACCGCAACACCGAGCCGAGCGACACGGAGGATTATCAGACCGTCTATTCCCACATCGAGGGTTCTGTAGCAGCACCGACTGCCGGGCTGCACTTCACGGAGCGCACGCTTGCCGACCTTGACCGCCGTGGCATCCGCCGCCGTGAGCTGACGTTGCATGTGGGTGCCGGAACGTTTCAGCCGGTTAAGTCGGATGTGATTGGGGAGCATGAGATGCACACGGAGTTTATTTCCGTGACACGCAGCCTGGTGGAAGATTTGCTCAATGCTCCGGGCAAGATCATCGCTGTGGGCACAACGTCGGTGCGCACGCTCGAGAGCCTGTATTACATCGGCGTTGCCATCCACGACGGCGACGAAGACCCGCTCCACGTGAAACAGTGGACTCCGTATAATTATAAAGGTGGGCTGTCGGCAAAAGACTCCCTGAAGGCAATTGCCGGATATATGGACGCAAACAATCTGACGCATCTTGTAGGGTCGACACAGATAATCATCGCTCCCGGATATGAGTTTCATGTGATTGACGGGATGGTGACAAATTTCCACCAGCCGCAGTCCACGTTGCTGTTGCTCGTGTCGGCGTTTGTCGACGGCAACTGGCGGTCGATCTACGACTACGCCCTTGACCGCGGTTTCCGTTTTCTCAGCTATGGCGATGCCTCGCTGTTGCTGCGGCAGTAGGAGCGAAGGATAAAAATAAAGAAAGGGGCTGTGTCGTAATTAAGATTTACGGCGCAGCCCTATGATTTGATGAGGTTGCGTCCTTTGTATAATAGGGAACTCTTTCTCATAGTCTTCTTGTTTCAATATTATATAATCTTTATAACACTCCATGATAGACTTTTCTTATCCAATTCTTCATTAGCTTTGATGGTTGCCAAGCTTCGGAATACCCCAATCTTTGATTGGTGGAAGGCTGCTGATGAAATAACCTCACAATAGCAAGGCGGTACTTGACAGTCTGGTGGGTTGAACTAAGTTTGCTAAGGAAAAACAAGGGAGGATGAAGGGGTATGGGATGGATTATAGTATGAAAATGGTTAAAGAAATATATAAAAGTCAAGTTTATTACGTAAAAAACAAGACTTTTACTAACTTTGCACTCGAAAAAAGGAGAAAAACATGGTTGTAGCAAGACTGATAAAGGAAATTGTCATCGACCCCTGCTGGGGTTGTATTGACAACAAGAGACTTTGGGGTGGAGATGCGGTATCAGCCAGCACTCGCCAAAGCTCTCAACCGTCTTGTGCTCCAAGGCGAGCTACAAAAGATAGCAAAGGGGAAATACTATATTCCGAAGAAAACCATCTTTGGGAATCTAAAACCTGCAGATTCTGAACTTGTAAAGGACTTTCTGGAGCAAAATGGAAAAATTGTAGGTTACATTACCGGAACAGCCGCATTTGCATCCATAGGGCTGACAACACAGATAAGCTCATCTATCCTTGTCGGCACAAATAAATATCGTAGACCTATCACAAGAAATGGCGTCAAAATATCTTTCTTGCTACAAGAGAACGCCATAACATCAAGCAACATTCCACTGCTTAGATTGTTGGATGCTCTGCGCCTTATAAAGAACATTCCTGCCACTTTACCAGATGAATGTGTGACGAATATTTGCAAAGCAATCAATGCTCTTTCAAAGAATCAGAAG
Source organism: Bacteroidales bacterium (assembly GCA_022009815.1). Classification (GTDB taxonomy): domain Bacteria; phylum Bacteroidota; class Bacteroidia; order Bacteroidales; family Muribaculaceae; genus Limisoma. Next base: position 846,549 of record CP091725.1, on the reverse strand, counting down.
CAAGAATTGGCAGAATTATCCTTGGCATATACACCTTATGTGAGGGCTTTGCTTGGAGCCATCTACGAGAACATGGAACTTGAAACTGAAACCATCAGTAAAACATTGAATGGATTGACAAGTTACAAGTTGCCAATCTCCGACAAAGTATTGTCAAACAAAAGAAACTGGAACATAAAATGGGATTACATGAAGACAGGGAGTTGTTCTCTGATGCCTTGCAAGCTGCATCACAATCTGTAGAGGATGGAGGACTTGGCATCAAGAGCATTTTCATCGAGAAAGACTATTGGATTTGTCGCTCGCTGTCATTGATGTCTGCGAACGACAAGGATAATCGTGCCATATTCAAAGGAGGAACAAGTCTTACAAAAGCATATGGTATCGGTAGTAGATTCTCAGAAGACATAGATATTGCTATCTCTGAGGCATGGACGCTCAGCGGCAACCAATTGAAGATGCTGATCAAGAGAACTGCCAAAAGTATGACTGAAGGTCTGCGGGAAATGGATCTGCCTAGTTTTACGAGCAAGGGATCTCATTATCACAAGGCATACTATTCTTATCCAAGAGCTATTGATACATTACAAGTAGGTGCTATCAAGGCAGGACAGTTGCTTGTTGAAATCAATTCCTTTGCCAATCCATATCCTTTTCAGAAATGTAAACTGCAAAGTTTCTTGACCGAGTTCCTGCAAAAGACTGGCAATGAGAACTTGATAGAAGACTTCGATATGCAACCTTTTGATGTTAATGTTCTCGATAAGCGCAGAACATTAACAGAAAAGTTGGTGTCATTGCTTCGTTGTTCCTTAGCCGACAACTACATGCCGGAATTGACAGCCAAGATACGCCATTTCTATGATTTGCATTTCCTTTTGAATGATGCTGAGACACAAGACTATCTGAAAAGTTACGCTTTCAAATCGGACTTCAGCAACTTGTTTGTACAAGATCAACAGAGATTCGATAAGTCCGAAGGATGGCAAAACAAAGACATCATGGATTCTCCAATCATCAGTGACCTACATAGTGTATGGTCAGCGTTAAGCAACGTCTATGCAAAAGAACTTCCTGACCTTGCCTACAAAGATATACCGACTATTGATAGTATCGAAAATAGCATGGAGCAGTTGATTCCTTATTTGACAAAATAAACCCCAATCGGTCATTAGAAAATTTCGTTTTCTTTTTGGGCGAAAAATCTCTAATGACCGATTGTGATTTGATGAACTTATGATGAACTTTCAAATTAAAATGCTGTCTGCAGGTTGGGGTCAGAACATCTTTGCCACCCGTTCCACCGCCGCTACAAACTGGTCTACCTCCTCTTCCGTGTTGTAGACACCGAACGAAGCGCGCACGGTGCCCTCCACGCCGAGAGCCGTCATCAGCGGCTGGGCGCAGTGATGTCCGGTGCGCACTGCCACTCCGAGCTTGTCGAGGAGCATTCCCATGTCGTAATGGTGGATGTTGCCGACGAGGAAAGAAACCACGCCGCACTTGTTGTCGGCGGTTCCGAAAATGCGCATTCCTGGGATGCGCATCAGTCCTTCAGTGGCGCGTTCCGTCAAGTGGCGTTCCCAGGTTTCAATGTTTTCGATGCCGAGATGGTCGATGTAGTCGAGCGCTTCGGCAAATGCCGCGATGCCCACGAAGTCGGGTGTGCCTGCCTCAAACTTGAACGGAAGGTCGGCAAACGTTGTTTTCTCAAACGACACGTTGCCAATCATCTCGCCGCCGCCTTGATATGGAGTCATCGACTCGAGCAGGCGTTTCTTTCCGTAAAGCACACCTACGCCAGTCGGTCCATACATCTTGTGGGCTGAGCACGCATAAAAATCCGCATCGATATCCTGCACGTCGACTTTATGTGCGGTGCGCTCTGGGCGCCGTCGACGAGCACCGGCACGCCGTGCTTGTGGGCTTCGGCAATCATCTCCTTTACAGGGTTGACAGTGCCCAGCACGTTTGACACGTGGCAGATTGCCACCAGGCGGGTGTTCTCCGTAAACATGTCGCGGTAGATGTCCTGGCGCAGTTCGCCCTTCTCGTTGACAGGCACCACGCGCAGACGTATGCGCTTGCGCTGCTGCAACAGTTGCCAAGGCACAATGTTTGAATGGTGTTCCATCACGGTGACAATGATCTCATCGCCGTTGCACAACTTGTCGCCAAACGACGATGCAACAAGATTGATAGCCTCCGTTGTGCCGCGCGTGAAGATGATTTCCTCCGTCGAAGCGGCGTTGAAGAACTGCCGCACGCGCTCGCGGGTGCGTTCCTGACGCTCCGTCGCCTCTTGCGACAGCTGGTGCACGCCGCGGTGCACGTTGGCTTTCATCGTGTAGTACATATCGTCGATTCGTTCCACCACGCATCGCGGAGTCTGCGATGTGGCTGCTGAATCGAGGTAAATCAGCGGTTTGCCGCACACTTCGCGGCTAAGGATAGGGTATTCAGAACGTATTTTCTGTATGTCAAGCATTTCTTTGTGTTTACTTTGTTTTGGCAGCTGCCGGCGCAGTCGTGGCATGACGCCGAGTTGCCGAGAATGTGGCTTCCGACGAGGTGGCGCAGACGGTCTTTGAGCGACTCGAGGCGCACACCGTCGATCACGTCGTTCATAAATGCCTGCATGAGCATCAGCCGTGCCTCGTGTTCGGGGATGCCTCGCGAGCGCATATAGAACAGTGCGTTTTGGTCAATCTGACCTATCGACGAGCCGTGGCTGCACTTCACATCGTCGCAGTCGATGAGCAGCTGCGGCTTTGAGAACATGCGGGCCTCGGTCGACGCAAGCACGTTGCGGTTGCTTTGATAAGCCTCGGTCTTGTCGGCTTCGGGCTCCACCTTGATGAGTCCGGAGAACGAGCCGACAGCCTTGTCGTCGAGCACGTATTTGAACAGCTCGTCGGTGTGTCCGCCTTTTGCCGTGTGGCACACCATCGTGTGGTTGTCAACGTGGCGCTGTCCCGATGCCATTGCCATGCCCAGCAGATGCAGCTCGGTGTTGTCGCCGGCAAGGTCAACGATAAAGTCGTTGCGCGTCATTCCGTTTTTCAGCGTGATGCCGTCGACCATAAGGTTTGATCCGGCTTCCTGGTGCAGGTACAGCGTAGAGACGCGGCGGGTGCGGTCGGACGAGTCCTCAATGTCGTAGAAGTCGACCACGGAGTTCTTGCCGGCGAATATCTCCACCACCTGCGAGTTGAGGAAGTCAACGTCGTGAGCCTGGGTGTGGTCGCAGGCCAGCATGCGCAGTTGCGCGTTTTCCTCCACCACAATCAGCAGGCGTCGGCACGCCATCAGCGGAGCTCCGCTGGTGAGGATGTTGACAATTTGCAAAGGTTTTTCCACCGCCACGCCTTTCGGCACGTAGACAAACACACCGTCCTGCGCCAGCAGCGTGTTGAGGGCAGTGGGGCGGTCGGAGAGCCGTGCTGCCTTTCCGTAGTAGCGGTCAACGATGTCGGCATTGTCGGCGGCGGCGTCGCGCAGCGATTTTACGATGACACCGTCGGGCAGCGCGTTTGCCGAGTTTGGCGGCCTTGAACGAGTCGTTTATAAGAAAATACAGGCACGTGCTTAGATTGGGCACGTCGCAATGGAACGCTTCGGCGGGGTTGGCAGCCATCTCGATGCGGTTGATGTTGACACCATAGTCGGCGGCAAACACCTCCTCAAGGTCGGTCACCTCATAGTCCTCGTCGCCCTTCACCGGCATCCGTTGTCCGGCGAGAGCCTCGAGGGCAGACTGCCGCGCGGCGTTGAGCGCGCCGGCGCTATGGCTGTCGATGGCTTCGCGGTTGGCGTTGAGCAGGTCGATATATTGATTGATAGACGACATTTCCTATTATTCTTTAGTTGCGTTGTCCACTTCTTCTTTAATCCAGTCATATCCGCGCTCCTCGAGCTCGAGAGCCAGTTCTGGACCGGCGGTTTTCACGATGCGTCCTTTGTAGAGCACATGCACGATGTCGGGCTTGATGTAGTCGAGCAGACGCTGGTAGTGGGTGATTACGATGGTTGCGTTGTTGTCGGTCTTGAGCTTGTTGACACCCTCTGCCACGATGCGCAGTGCGTCGATGTCGAGACCGCTGTCGGTCTCGTCGAGGATGCTCAGCCGCGGCTCGAGTACCGCCATCTGGAAGATTTCGTTGCGCTTCTTCTCGCCGCCCGAGAAACCCTCGTTGACCGAGCGCGAAGCCAGTTTGTTGTCAAGCTGCACGATGGCGCGCTTCTCGCGCATCAGTTTTAGGAAGTCGGTAGCCGACAGCGGGTCGAGGTTGAGGTATTTGCGCTTTGCGTTGAGGGCTGCGCGCATAAAGTTGACCATCGACACACCCGGAATCTCCACGGGATACTGGAAACTGAGAAACAGACCTTCGTGCGAGCGGTTTTCTGCCGACAGCTCAAGCAGATTCTTTCCGTTGAACGTCACCTCGCCGGCAGTCACCTTGTAGGCGGGATGGCCTGTCAGCACCGCCGACAGCGTGCTTTTGCCTGATCCGTTCGGACCCATGATGGCGTGCACTTCTCCCGGGTTGACCGTCAGGTTGATGCCTTTCAATATTTCCTTGCCGTCGATTTCGGCATGTAAATTCTTTATTTCGAGCATAGAATTTTGTTTTTCCATTTTGATTGTATTGGTTTAGCCTACAGAATTTTCAAGCGACACTTGCAATAGCTTCTGTGCCTCGACGGCAAATTCCATCGGCAGTTTGTTCATAACCTCTTTGGCATATCCGTTGACGATAAGTCCGACGGCGTCTTCGGTGGGGATGCCGCGCTGGTTGCAGTAGAACAGCTGGTCCTCGTTGATTTTCGATGTCGTCGCCTCGTGTTCCACCACCGACGAGTCGTTCTGCACGTCGATATACGGGAATGTGTGCGCTCCGCACGTCTTGCTGAGCAGCAGGCTGTCGCACTGCGTGTAGTTGCGGCATCCGGTTGCGTTTTTCGCCACTTTCACCGCTCCTCGGTAACTGTTTTGGCTGAATCCCGCCGATATGCCCTTCGACACGATTGTGCTGCGGGAATTCTTGCCTATATGTATCATTTTTGTGCCGGTGTCGGCTTGCTGATAGTTGTTGGTCACTGCGACGGAGTAGAATTCACCCACGGAGTTGTCGCCTTTCAGCACGCAGCTTGGGTATTTCCATGTGATTGCAGAGCCTGTCTCCACCTGTGTCCACGACAGTTTCGAGAAGTCGCCTCGGCACAGTCCGCGTTTCGTCACGAAGTTGTAGATGCCGCCTTTGCCCTCCTTGTCGCCCGGGTACCAGTTCTGGACAGTGGAATACTTTACCTCTGCGCGGTCCTCCACCACGATTTCCACTATTGCGGCGTGCAGCTGGTTCTCGTCGCGCATCGGAGCCGTGCAGCCTTCGAGGTATGACACGTAGGCATCGTCGTCGGCAACAATCAGAGTGCGTTCAAACTGACCTGTTCCGGCGGCGTTTATGCGGAAATATGTAGACAGCTCCATCGGGCAGCGCACTCCTTTCGGAATGTAGACAAACGAGCCGTCGGAAAACACCGCCGAGTTGAGTGCGGCGAAGAAGTTGTCGCGGTAGCTTACCACCGATCCGAGATATTTCTTCACAAGGTCGGGATAGTCCTTCACCGCTTCAGAGATTGAGCAGAAAATCACGCCCAGTTCAGCCAACTTGTCGCGGTAGGTGGTTTTCACCGACACACTGTCCATCACGGCGTCGACAGCCATTCCCGACAGCCTCATCTGTTCCTCGAGCGAGATGCCGAGTTTGTCGAATGTGCGTCGCAGTTCAGGGTCGACCTCGTCCATTGATTTCGGCGCGTCCTTGACCTTCGGTGCGGCATAATAGCTTATCGCCTGGAAGTCGATTTCCGGGATGTCGAGATGCGCCCAGCGAGGCATCGTCATCGTCTTCCAATGGCTGAACGCTTTCAGACGGAAGTCGAGCAGCCATTCCGGTTCGCCTTTTACTTTCGAGATGTAGCGCACCACGTCTTCGTTCAGACCGACGGGAATCACGTGTGTGTCGATGTCGGAAACGAAGCCGTATTTGTACTCGCTTCCGGTGACGTTTTTCAGCAGTTCCTCGTCGCTCTGCTCTTTCTTTTTATTCTTATTGTTGTCGTCGTTCATTATTGTAACGAAATCTGTAAAATCATATAATAACGCTTGTCGCCGTATAATTGTTTATGCCAGCATGATAGCGGATGCGACAAAACGCCTTGCAAAGTTACTCATTAATTCTGGAAGCAGAAAATCTGAGGCTTGTCCGACGAGGTAAAAGTGGGCTGGTGTGCAATAAAGAAATATGTTTTTACGTTTATTAATGTAAATATATTCCCAAAAATGAGAAGTTTATTGTTCGCCATATTCACATTTGTGCTTGTTGCATCGTTACCGTCGTGCATCGAGGACAACTTCACGACAAGCAGCAGCGACACGCTGGTGTTTTCGACCGACACGCTCAGTTTCGACACCGTATTTACTGGAGAGACCACAGCCACGCATCGTTTTCTTGTCTACAACCGCCACAAGAAGCAGCTGCGCATCAGCGACATCTCGATTGATGGGGTGGGCGACGGCGCACATTTCTATATGAATGTCGACGGGCGTTCCGGAGAGCGGTTTTCCGACATTGAGGTGCGCGGCAACGACAGCCTTTATGTGTTTGTCACGGCACGTGTCGACGAGACCTCTGCCGACACTCCGTTTGATGTCTACGGCAATCTCAACTTTGTGACCAACGGTGTGCTGCAGACAGTCACGCTGCGTGCGGCCGGACAGAATGCGGTGACCGTGAGCGACTGGACGATAAGCGAGAACACGGCTCTGACCGCCGACCGTCCGTACCGCGTGATGGACAGTCTTGTGGTCGACGAGGGCGCCACGCTGCGCATCCCTGCCGGCACAACGGTTTATTTCCACGACAAGGCGAAAATCCGGGTGAAAGGCACTCTGCTGATGGAGGGGACGCAGGGCAATCCTGTGCGTCTGCGCGCCGACCGTCTCGACAAGGTGGCTGGCAGCATCCCGTTCCAGCTGATGTCGGGGCAATGGGACGGTGTGCATTATGACAAAGACAGCTATGGCAACGAGATGGCTTATGTGGAGATGCAGGGCTCGTCGAGCGGCGTTGTGGTGGATTCGTGCGGCGTGCTCGACAAGCGCAAGTTGCACATTTTCAATAGTGTGCTCCACAACTCATCGTCGTCGGTGCTGACTGCCGCCCACTCATGGATTGACGCCGAGGGCAGCGAGTTTTCGGATGCGTCGGAGGGGGTGGTCAACCTTACGGGAGGCAAGTATGCGTTCAACAACTGCACGTTTGCCAACTATTATCTGTTTTCGGCGATAACCAGTCCGTTGCTGACGCTCAACTATGTGCTGCCGAAAGACAAGTCGTACGACAATCCGCTGATGGATGCGGAGTTCAACAACTGCGTGGTCTACGGCAACGCTTCCGACATCTCGGAAGGCGACCTCAAGGGCAGCGCGGTGTATCTACGCAACTGTCTGTTGCGTTCCAAGGGTAACGACGACGACAACTTCATCAACTGCGTGTGGGGCGGCGATCCTAAATTCTATACCGTAAGGAAAGACTATATCTTCGACTATCGTCTGAAAAACGAGAGCGACGCCATCGGCAAGGGCGACATGACGCTGTGTCCCGACGCGGCGCGCTTCGACATGCTCGGCAACGACCGTTTTGCCTCGGGCAGCCTCGACTTGGGGGCGTATGTGTGGATAGAGCAGAAAGAGGAGGAAAGCAATGATGCGCACGTCGATAACGCTTGACAATCTGCGTTTCCGCGCCCGTCACGGCGTGATGGAGCAGGAACGTGCGGTGGGCAACACGTTTGTTGTTGCGCTGCGGCTCGACTATCCTTTTGAGGAGGCTATGCAGACCGACAATCTTGAGGCAACGCTCAACTATGCTGAAGTCTATGAGGTGGTGAAGGCGGAGATGGGAGTGCCGTCGCGTCTGTTGGAGCATGTGGCGGGACGCATCCGCAGTGGGCTGCTGAAAAAATTTCCTGAAATCACAGGCGGATATATCCGCATTGAGAAAACGCGGGCGCCTATTGTCGGCATCACGGGCTCGGCGGCTGTCGAGGTGGAGTGGTGACGGATTGATTAGTCGCGGATTTCTTCAAACTCTACGTCGGAAACCTGCGATTCCTCGCGGTACTCCACTTTTTCCATGGGGGCGTCGTCTGACTTGTTGACGGCTATTTCTTCAAATTTCACGTATTCGCCAATGTCCTTGTCATACACTTTGCGGCGTTGCGGCTCTTCGTTGGCTTTTCCCGGCTTTTCCTTGCCTCCGAAGGCGTTGGCAACCCGTCTTTTCATATTTATCAGGGCAGCCGCAATGCGTAGCAACGGAATCGCTACGATAAATAAAATGATGAAGATTAAAAATATGAAGAATGACACTTTAATCGAATATATTAATTACAAAAGGAAAACAACCTACTGGCGATTTTGTTCATCGCGGCGCTCTGTGACTGACAGCAGAATGTAGAACACAATCGCCCACAGCAAGCCAGCCAACTGCAGGGCGGCAACGAGCATGGCGGTGCCGAGCAGCAGGGCGTAGCGGCGCACGTTGGAGCGCAGCGACAGCGTTTTCACCTTTAGGGAGAACATCGGCAGGCTGCTCACCATCAGCAGCGGAAACAGAACCACAAGCGCGGTCATCCAGGCGTCGCCGATATAGCGGAAGTCCACGTTCCAGGCCACAACGCCAATCCAGAAAATGGCGTTGGCAGGAATCGGCAGGCCGATGAAAGATGTGGTCTGGCGGTCGTCAATGTTGAATTTGGCAAGACGCAATGCTCCGAAAACGGCGATCAGGAATGCCAGAAAAGCCACCCATGAGCCTGTTTGCGACTGTATGAGGTTGAACACCAGCGCGGCGGGCGCCACTCCGAAGCTGACGAGGTCAGACAGCGAGTCCAGTTCCTTCCCGAGAGCTGAATAGGCGTGCAGCAGGCGCGCCGACAGTCCGTCGCAGAAGTCAAACACGGTGGCAAGTCCTATGAACAGAAACGCCCATTCGTAGCCTTGCATGGCTCCGATGGTTTCATTGAAATGGAATGCTGACACCACCGCCATGCAGCCCGAGAAGAGGTTCATGCTCGTGATGGTGTTCGGTATGTTTTGCTTTACTGCGCGAAAAAGTTTCATTGCTGTATGATGTTATTCTTTCAGACGGGCGATAGGCGTTACTCCGCCTATTGTCTTGTCGCCGATTTTGACGAAATTTCAGCGTCGACAGGTAGGTAGATGTCAACTCTGGAACCGAATTTGATGAAGCCGAGATGCGCCGAGATGTCGGCCTTCGACCCCGGAAGCGCATAGGTTACGATTCGTCGCGCGATGGCGCCGGCAATCTGACGCACGAGAATGCGCGTGCCTCCGTTGGTGCGTATCACGATTGACGAACGCTCGTTCTCGCTGCTCGACTTCGGAAGATAGGCAGAACGGAAACGTCCGTGTTGATGTTCCACTTTCTCAACCTTGCCGTCGACCGGATACCAGTTGGCATGGACGTTGAACACCGACATGAACACCGACAGTTGGATGGCGCGTCCACCGAGCACGTCGCATTCGTCGACCTCTTCGAGAGCCACGACTTTGCCGTCGACCGACGACACAACCATATGCTCCCTCTCCCCGGCAAAACTGCGTATCGGCGACCGGAAGAAGTTGGTGACAAGCCACAATGCAAACAGCGAGATGCCCCAGACAATGCCTTTGGCAACCCACGAAGCGACAAAAAGGTATATAGGGATGTTGATTACCACCAAAATAAGCGCGAACGCAAGGATGATGTTCACTCCCTCTCTATGTATCTTGACTCCCATTGTTTTCGTATTCTGATACAAAAATATATCAAAATATTGAAAAATGAAACACATTTCGTCATTTGTGTGCATTTTTAGGCGTCGCTGACGTTGTTTTTGTCGCTCAACCACCGCTTTATTTTGTAGTTACGCCGTTTTGCAGTAATTTTGCGATATAAATCAATGATTATGACGAGAAACGGAAAACCGGGAGCGGAGCGCAACCGCTGGCGTCCCGACAGCATCCTCGTGTGGACTGCCGCAGAGGAGTCGACGCTGATGCAGTGTCTGGAAGCAAAACTTACCGACCATAAGCGCACATCCATCAAGGCGCTGATGAAATATAACCAAGTGGCACTCAATTCGATGCCTACATCGCAATTCGACCAGCCAGTCCATGCCGGCGACACGCTGTCGGTCAATTTCACACGCCCGTTTGTGGTGTTCTCCCATCCGCGCATCAAGCTGGTGTATGAGGACAACGACATTATCGTAATCAACAAGGGCAGCGGCATCCTCTCGGTGTCGACCGACAATGTGAAGGACGGCACGGCATACAGCATTCTCCGCGACTATCTGAAGAAGAAAGACCCGCGGCTGATGCTCTTCGTTGTGCATCGTCTTGACCGCGACACGTCGGGGTTGATGATGTTTGCCAAGAACGTTGAGGCGAAGGAGGCTATGCAGCACAACTGGAACAATATGGTGCTCGGCCGCCGCTATGTGGCTGTTGTCGAGGGCAAGGTGGAGCAGGAGGAAGGCGTTGTGAAGAGTTATCTTGCCGAGACATCGCAGTTTGAGGTGTACTCCACGCAGAATCCCGACGAGGGTCAGCTCGCCATCACGCGCTTCAAGCGTCTGCAGTGCAACAACGGCTACTCGCTGATGGAGCTGAGTCTTGACACCGGACGCAAGAATCAGATTCGTGTGCACATGAAAGACCTTGGGCATCCGATTGTCGGCGACCGCAAGTACGGAGCCAAGGCAAGTCCGATACACCGCCTCGGTCTGCACGCGCGCACGCTTCATTTCGCGCACCCTGTCACCAAGAAGGAGATGCTGTTTGAGACGCCTATCCCGTCGCGTTTCCTCTCTTTGCTGAAATAGACTTGATTAGATTGCCTTTTTTGGAAATTAATTCGTAAATTTGTGCGATTTACGGAGGTCTATCCTTACAACTCTGTTTAGAAACATTTATAGGTTATGAATATATCGTATAACTGGTTGAAAGAATATCTTAATTTCAACCTTTCGCCGGAGGAGGTTTCTGCCGCCCTTACTTCTATCGGTCTTGAGACGGACGGCGTTGAGAAAGTAGAAACAATCAAAGGCGGGCTTGAGGGGCTGGTTGTAGGCAAGGTGCTCACTTGCGTTGAGCATCCCGACAGCGACCACCTGCACATCACCACCGTGGACCTTGGCGACGGCATTCCTACGCAGATTGTCTGCGGAGCGGCAAACGTGGCTGCCGGACAGCATGTGGTTGTGGCTACCGTGGGCACTAAACTCTACGATGGCGACAAGGAATTTGCAATCAAGAAATCAAAAATCCGCGGCGTCGAGTCGTTCGGAATGATTTGCGCCGAAGACGAAATCGGTGTCGGCACATCGCACGACGGAATCATCGAGCTTCCTGAGACGGTGAAGCCGGGCACTCTCGCCAAAGATTACTATAACGTGAAGGACGACTATATGTTTGAAGTCGACCTGACTCCTAACCGTATCGATGCTGCGTCGCATTTCGGCGTGGCGCGCGACCTTGCCGCATGGATGAAGGCTCAGGGCATGCAGGCCGACCTGCATTCTCCTTCTGTCGACGCTTTCCACAGCGACCGTGCCGACGGCGCGATTCCTGTAGAGGTGGAATGCCAGGAGGCTGCCATCCGCTATGCCGGTTTGACTATCCGCGGCGTGAAGGTGGCGGAAAGTCCGGAGTGGCTGCGCAACTATCTGACAGCCATCGGTCAGCGTCCAATCAACAATGTGGTCGACATTACAAACTTCATACTTAACGCTTATTGCCAGCCGCTGCACTGCTTCGACCTGGCAAAGGTGAAAGGCAACAAAATCGTGGTGCGCCCAGCCGCTGAAGGCTCGAAATTCGTGACTCTCGACGGTGTGGAACGCACGATGACAGCCCGCGACCTTATGATTTGCAACGCAGAGGAGCCTATGTGTATCGCCGGCGTGTTTGGCGGACTTGAATCGGGCGTTACGGAACAGACAACCGACATCTTCCTTGAGTCGGCTTGCTTCCATCCGACATGGGTGCGCAAGACGGCGCGCCGTCAGGGCTTGAACACCGATGCTTCGTTCCGCTTTGAGCGTGGCGTGGATCCCAACAATGTGATTTATGCCCTCAAGGCTGCCGCATTGCTCGTGAAGGAGCTGGCAGGCGGCGAAATCTGCGGCGAAATCTCTGATTTCTACCCTGCGCCTGTTGAGCGTCCTACGGTAGAGTTGTCGCTCGACTACATGTCGCGTCTCATCGGCAAGACTCTCGACAAGGGTCTGGTGAAGACCATCCTCGCCGCTCTCGAGATGGAGATTGAAAAAGAAACCGACGATGTGCTCACACTGCGCATCCCGACATACCGTGTGGATGTTACCCGCCCGTGCGACGTGGTGGAAGACATACTGCGCATCTATGGCTACAACAACGTGGAGTTTGACGAGACACTCCATGCCTCGTTGTCCTACCGCCAGCCTACCGACGATGCAAATCAGCTGCAGAACCTCGTGTCGGAGCAGCTGACAGCCGCCGGATATCGCGAGATTATGAACAATTCGCTCACTGCCGTAAGCTACTACGACGGCTTGGAGATGTATCCGCTCGACAATTGCGTGCGTCTGCTCAATCCGTTGAGCAGCGATTTGGCGGTGATGCGTCAGACTCTTGTGTTCGGCGGTCTTGAAAGTCTTGCGCACAACATCAACCGCAAGAGTGCCAACCTGCTGATGTATGAGTTTGGAAATGTCTACTCTTTCGACCCGCAAGCCGAGTCGACCGAAGAGAAGCCATTGGCTCCGTTTGCAGAGGAGGCGCATCTGGGCATCTGGATGACCGGTGACCTGCATACTGCCAACTGGACGTCTCCGGCTGTGAAGTCGACAGTGTTCGACCTTAAGGCGGTTGTCGAGAATGTGTTTGCTCGTCTGGGCGTAAGCCAGAAGGAGCTTGTGGCAAAGCAGACAAGCAACGATTTGTTTGCGGCATGTCTGGAATACCGCAACCGCGGCGGCAAACTTATCGGTTATGTGGGCGTGGTGAGCCACAAAATGCTCAAGAAGACCGATGTCAGCCAGCCTGTCTATTTCGCTGAACTCAACTGGAACGCGTTGGTGAAGATTGCGTTGAAGAAGAAGGTGGAGTACACCGACCTTCCGAAGTCAATGCCTGTGAAGCGCGACCTTGCGCTGCTTATCGACGCTGCCACTACGTTTGCCGACGTTGAGACCGTAATCCGCAACTCGGAGAAACGTCTGCTCAAGAGCGTGACTCTCTTCGATGTCTACGAGGGCAAGAACCTTGAGGCGGGCAAGAAGTCGTATGCCGTGAGCATGACGTTGCAGGACGACGAGAAGACGCTCAACGACAAGCAAATCGATGCCGTCATGAAGAAAATAATCACCAACTTGCAAAAGCAACTTGGCGCACAACTACGATAATAAATCAAAACAATAACTACAATAATAAAAAGTATACTCATGGGAAGAGCTTTTGAATATCGCAAAGCGAGAAAATTGAAACGTTGGGGCAACATGTCGCGTACGTTCACAAAAATCGGTAAGGAAATCACTATCGCGGTGAAAGCCGCTGGCCCTGACCCTGCCGGCAACTCCCGCTTGCGTGTGCTCCTGCAGAACGCAAAAGCAGCCAATATGCCTAAGGACACCGTTGAACGCGCCATCAAGAAGGCTACCGACAAGGATGCAAGCGACTACAAGGAAATCGTATACGAAGGATACGGTCCTTTCGGTATCGCTATTGTGGTGGAAACGGCTACCGACAACAATACCCGTACGGTTGCCAACGTGCGCAGCTACTTCAATAAGTTCGGTGGCTCGCTCGGCACGTCGGGCAGCCTTTCGTTCCTTTTCGACCACAAGTGTGTGTTTAAGGTTGCGCCGAAAGAAGGCGTTGACTTGGAGGAGCTTGAATTGGAACTTATCGACTTCGGTGTTGACGAGGTTGAGAACGAGGGCGACGACATCGCTATCTACGGCGCTTTGACGCGTTTGCCAACATCCAGAAATATCTTGAGGAGAATGGCTTCGAAATCCAGAGCGCGGAGTTTGAACGCATCCCTAACGACTATAAGGATGTGACTCCGGAGCAGCGTGAGCAGATCGAGAAACTCCTTGAGAAGTTTGAGGACGACGATGATGTGCAAAACGTGTTCCACAACATGAAGGAGGACGAGACTGAGGGCGAAGAGGAGTAATCCTTGTCGCAACATCGATAAGCAAAGCGGAGGTGTGTCGCTGACTGACACGCCTCCGCTTGCTTTATTTTAGCATGCTCCGATGTGTGTGAGGCCGCTGTCGGTTTCTGTGGAGGAGACGCAAAAAAAAGGACCACCTCTATCGAGGTAGTCCTTATCTTGTTTACTGTTCTATGCTTAGAATTAAGCCTGAGCTGCAGTAGAGTCAACAGTAGCTGCAGTGTCAGCAGGAGCTGCAGTGTCTTCAGTTTGAACTGTAGTGTCAGCAGCAGTTGAATCATTAGCGGCTTTGTTGCCAGAGCAAGAGAACAATGTAGCAGAAGCTACAACAGCAAGTAATAAAAACTAACTTTTTTTCATTTTTTTCTAAATTTTAATAATAAAACAATTTTTTTGCTTCAAAAAAACAGTACAAAGATACAACCTATTTTTGTGGTGCAAGCGCAATGTACTTATTTTTTTTCGGAATGTAACATTTTTTAAACATTGGGTATCCCAATTTAGCAGTAGGAAATATTGTTAAAATCGTTAATCTGCTATGAATTAATGTTTTAGCTTAAAAACTGCCACATTCCGAAATTTTTGAATTTATAGGATTATTTTTTGTCCTTCAACAATGTAGATGCCCTTGCCGAAGCCTACGATGCGGTTTTCGCCTTGTTCGACAGGCTGCGTGAATGTGCGGCCGTCGATAGAAGAGATGGTCACCGTGGTTGCTTCGGGGGCGATTACAAAGATAGTTCCGTTGTAGGCATACGCTCTCAGCGATGCGCTCACGTTGCCGTCGACAGAGGAAGTTGTCGGAGTAACTACGTGGTCAACGCCGTTTATGATGTAGTAGCCGCCGTTCTTGAACTCAAGGTCGTCTGTCTGCGGGCTGCCGGCGTTGCTGAAGATGATGTGGGTAGGCATGTCGGAAGTGTCGACGGTGCCTGTGAATGTCCATTTCCAAATCAAGTTTCCGTTTGCAGCCTTGCCCATCATAGTGGCGCGCTCTCCCGGCCATTTTGCGCTTGCGCCGCCGGTGAAGTTGGTGTTTGTAGTGCTGCTCCAGCACCAAACGCTTACTTTCTTGTATGAATTGTCGGCAGGAGCCTCGAAGAATACAGCCATTTCTCCATTGGAGAGTTGCGGAGTGTATTCAGGGATGTCTTCGCCAGGATTGCTGCCACCGCCAGGGTTGCCGCCGCCGCGAGGGTTGTCGGTCAACTCTTCCTGAGTGCCGTCGTAGGCAGGCTGAGTGTTGCTGACAGGAGAAGCGCCATAGAGGAATTTGCCGTCTTCGCCCACCTTGCCAGGGGCAGGGGTGAGGGCGGTGTTGAGCACGTAGATGCGCATGTTTCCGCGGCCGGAGCAGTTTGCGGTCAGCTTGCCGTCGGTGACGGTCTTGGTGTCGCCGGTGATTGCGTCAACGTATGTGCCGTTCTCGATGCCGCTGAATGTAGCGTCGCCGGAGATTGTAACGAGCACGTAGCTGTCGGTTGTGGCGTCGGTGAAGCGGCGTTTGAAAGCGTAGCTTCCTGCGCATCCCTCAGTGCTGTACTGACCCTTGCGGAGGGCAGGGATGGCCATGCGGATGCGGTTCAGACGCTGAATGTGGAGAGCCAACGGATAGTTGAGCGTCGCGTTCATGTTGCCTGTGGCGCCGGTCCAGTCGGCAAAGTCGTTCACCTGGATGTCGCCCTTGATGTATCCACCGAAGTAGGCACGTCCAGAATCTTTCAAAGGCATGTTCGGACCCTTGTCGATGGTGCATCCTTTCTTGAACTCAATCTCGCTGCCGTAGTAGAGGCAGGGGATTCCACGGAATGTGAACATCAGAGAGAGGTTTTCAGCCCAAGTGTCGGTGCCTTGTGCGAAGCGCTGGTCTTCCGGTGCACCGTTTGGCGCATAGTCGTGGGAGTCGACGTAAACCACGTTGTATGAAGCATCGTTGTAGTATTTGTCGCCGCTGCGTGCAATGCCCCATGCGCTGCCGATGTCCCGGAAGTTGTGGTGCATCGGGAAGTCGATAACGCTCAGACCCGAGTATTTCGAGTAGTCAGGCTTGTGGTATGTGTTGCCGCGGAGGAACACGTTGTCAGACGTAGGCTGCGAGCCTTGCGTCGACGCTCCGTTGTCGGCATATTGCTGTTGGCAAGAGAGCATGTTTGTGTGGGTGAACGGAGTCTGCTCGAAGATTGTCAGATTGTCCCATGATTCAGGGCTGTAGTCCCAGGCGTAGTCTTTCGACTCTTGCCAAGTGTAGAAAGGCACGGAGAGAGCAGGTATCTCGCGGTACCATACCTGAGAGTAGCGCGCGCATACCTCGGTAAACATAAAGAACGGACCGCCGTTGCGTGCAGCCTTGTAGGTCTCGGCAGCTTTTGTGAAAGCCGGGTTGAACATCTTGTTGAAAGTCAGACGTGCAATGTGGCCGCCGGTGTCGATACGGAATCCGTCAACACCCATCTTGATGAAGTTTGTGTAGCAGTCGATAAAGATAGTTGGCAGTCCGCGGGTTCTCGGTGTTCAAGTCCACGCAGTCGCCAGCAATCTGTGCCCACCAGCGGGTGTTGTCGTCCCAGTTGAACTGTCCGAAGTGATGCCAAAGGTTGTGGATGTCGTGGTTTTTGTTGTCGGTATTCTTCATCTCGCGCAGACGAGCGCCGTATTGTTCACCAGAAGGGAGATCAAGGTAGTCGTCGGGCAGACGGCCGCCGTCTTTTTGAGTGAACGGAATCATGCATGCGTCGATGTCGCTTTGGTCGCCCTTCCAGTTGCGGTCAAACAGCTTGCAGAGGTTTGCCTCGCCGAAGTTGCCGGTGTGGTTGAGCACGATGTCGAGAATCACCTTCATGCCTCTTTGGTGGGCAGCGTCGATGAGCGACTTGAAGGTGACGTCCTCCGACTCGTAGCGGTGGTCTACTTTGCTGAAGTCGGATGCGTGATATCCGTGATAGTCGTAGCCCGAAGCGTTTTCTACTACAGGGGTAATCCAGATGGCGGTGAAGCCGAGAGCCTTGATGTAGTCAAGCTTCTCAATAAGGCCCTTGAAGTCGCCGCGCCAAGCGGGGTCGCCGTCGTTGTATTGTTGGCCGTCCCAGCACTGCACGTTGTTTGACTTGTCGCCGTCGTAGAAACGGGTTGTCATCACGAAGTAGATTGTTTCGTCACGGAAATCGTCGCGGTTTCCGACGAATGAGGCGGCTGCTGCCTGCTGCGTGAGGCATCCAGCCAAAAGCAAGGCTCCTGCGAGGGCCTTGACTCTTGAAATAAGTCTCATAGGTTATTAAATTTTAAAAATTAAGTGTTCCGCAAATGTACGATAAAAAGGCTGCTAAACAAAACTTTTGAGTGAAAATAGACGTGGTGTGATATGAATTTGGATTTTTTAATTTTTTTAAACATCCAAAATATGAAAATGAGGAGAAATAAAAAACGAACTGGATTCCGAAGAACCCAGCCCGTCTCTTTTATGAAAGAAATTAATATTACCTTCTGTCTTATTTGTCGCCAGCGGCGCGGAATTTCTCCTGCTCCATAAGTTTCTGGATGTCGAGGCCGCCCTGTCCGTGAGGAGCGAACGCTGGATATTGGTTGCTTATTTCTTCAAAGACTTTAGCAGCTTCCGCATGCTTGTTTTGAGCGGCGAGCACGATTGCTTTCTTGTACATTGCGAAAGGCACGAGCATCTTGTTGCCGTCAGCCACCTTCACCGCCTTTTCGTAGCAAGCCACAGCGTCGTCATATTTCTTGAGGTTCACGTTGCAGTCGCCTTTCAAAGTCTGAGCCATAGAGCCGATGAGCGACTCCTCAGAGCTGTAGGCTTCGAGGTAGGTCAAAGCGTCGGCAGCCTTGCCCTGGTTGAAGAGGATGATTGCAGCCTCGAGGTTTGCGCGGTTTGCAAACTTGCCATATCCCTCGGCAGCCTGCTTGTAGAGCTTCAGCGCCATAGAGTCCTGACCTTCCATCTTTGCGGCGTCGGCTTTTCCAACCAATTCTTTGGTCTCGCTCACCTTATTCTGGTAGAAGCCGTAGTATGCCCAGAAGCCGATAGCCACTACAGCCACGGCAGCGATTACGGCGTAAAGGATTTTTTTCTTGTTCTTCTCAACACTCTGTTCCGCCGACGACAGTTTCTCGTTGAGTTCGTCGATCGTTGTGCGAGTGGCTTGTTTTTTGTCTGTTGTTGCCATTTTTATTTTGTTTTTTCTATTTTTTCGGTTTATCTCACGAACTGCAAAATTAATAGATTATATCCTTTGATAAAAATTTTATGCGGTTTTTTTGCCATAAACCGGGAAAATTGCTGAATTTCAGACAATGCACGGCGCCGCACGCCCCTCTCCGTCTGTGTCGGCGTGAGGCTGGGAAGATAAAGAACGGGGTTGTTATAGAGCGATTTTCTTTGCCACGCGTTTGCCTTCGGGTGTTGTCGCAGTCACCACGTAGATGCCCGGCGTCAGCCCTTCGATGCTTGCCGACGCTCCTTCGCTGTGTGCCACTGTCGCGCCCGTCGTGTTGGCAATGGTGAGGTCGGAGCATTCACCCTTTGGCGACACAGCGTTGATGCGTCCGCCGGCCACGATGACTGTCAGTGGGCGGTTGTCGGCTTTGATGTCGGCTACAGAGCCGTAGAAACTGTCGTGGCTGTAGATTGTGTTGCCTGTGGCAATTTCTTTCAAGTCGACCAGATATGTGCTGAAATAGAATGTCGACGCTACGACGTATGGGTTTGGGAATGGCAGATAGCCGTCGGCTGTAAATCCCTCTGCAGCGATACCGATTCCGTCGATTGCCCAAATGTGATTTACGGAGTTGTCTGACAGTGCTTTGTGGCTTGTGTTGCCCACGGTGATGAAGTCCACTTTGCCAACGATGGCAAATGTGTTGTTTTCAGGGGTGTCGAAATCGTAGGCCACCCGTTCCTCGCTTTCGTTGCCGCTGGTGCTGGTCCCGTCGGGCTTGATTTTGCAGATTGCATACACCTTGTGCCCGTCTTCGCGCATGTATGCGGCAATCTGTGCTTTCGCTTTGTCGAACGCGGGAGTGTCGTAGCGGTACAGCACGCTGTAGGTCTTGCCGTCGACGGTTTCGGAGCCGTCAAAACGCAGATAGATGTTTCCGGTGTCGGTTCCTCCTTGTCGGACGTTTTGGGTTGCATAATGCCATTCCACGCCCTCGCGCACCATCGGCATATATGTCCAGTCGGCAGCTGTCGCTGTTATTGCTGCCATTGCCATCAAAATTAAAGTGTAGAGTTTTTTCATAATCGTAAAAGTTTATTTAGTGTTGGTGTTCAGTTGCCCTCCGGGTTCAATATCAAATTCATTCTTTCATAAAGATGTGTCTTCTGTACATGCAAAGGTATGGATAAATTATATAAAATCCTAAAAAATCAATGCATCAACGAAGAAAATGGATGCTGATAACCAGAGGTTTATCTGTTAAGATTGCATCATCGAAAATTGGATGCCAAAATTGATTCGATTGAGGCGTTTTTAAAAAGATATTTCTTTGTTTTTGACTTTAAGGATGAACTCGTTAAGGCTTATTTCCATATTTAATTTTTTTGCTATTCTAAGTTGGCGGTTGGTGGCGGAATGGCTATTTGTATATCCCATGCACACAATTATTTCAGCAGCGGAAAAGTTGCAAAGTCGCATACAAATAAAATAAATGTCCTGTTCCGTGAGTGCGGGGTATTTGATTTTAAGTTTTGTAATTATGTTGTCAAAGGTGATATTGGTGTGGATTTTTAGCCCTTCCCAGAAATTATGGTTTGGAGTGTTTATTCTCATCATTTTTTGGAAAGCGTCGTTGAATTTTCCTGTTTGATTGCCGAAGTAATATGATTTCTCGATTAGCTGCTTGACAGTTGAAATTTGTGACAAAAGGGCGCAATGGAGTTCGTCGGAGATGCTTTGTTGTTTAAGCATATCTTCCATTGCCAGTTTATGTGCGGATTGAAAATCCTCTTGGACAAGAAGAATGTTTTTTATCTGATTCTGTTTTTTCTTGTAGATGACAATAAATGTGGTGCAAAGTAGAATCACTAAAATTGAATAACCGATTATTGTTGTCAATTTTTTGTGCTTTATTTCAATGTTTTCTGTTTTAAGAACTTGCGTGTCATAACATTTCTCCTTTAGGAATAATTGCTGCTGATGAGAAGAGCTGATGATGCTGTCGGCAATGTCTGCAGCCTCCTTGTAGGTGACAAGAGCTTCCTTGAAATTGCCTTCTTTCTCAAAAAGTATTGTTTTTGTGGTGAGTAGTTTTACTTTCTCTTCAGGAGAAAGGTTGTGCTGTTTGAGGCGGGATAGGAAAAAATTGGCAGAATCAAATCTCCCCAATTGAGCGTATGCTCTTGCGGCATCGTGTATTGCTTCGTCTGCGGGGCAGTGGTCACTTCCTTCCGTAATGGCATATAAAGCTAAGTTCTTTAACTTCAGGTAGTTTGAGTCTTGGTAAAAAGTTCGTGCCAGCATTTCTGTGTGAAGAAACAGAAACAGACTGTCTTTGGCTTTTGTGTCAAGTGCAATGGCATTGTTCAGGTATTTGCATGCACTGTCTGTGTTGACAGAGCGGTATGAGCCGCCAATAATACCGTTCAGCACTTGGCATCGTTTTTGGTTGTGTGATTTTGTGTAGTATATAAGTGCTTTTTTGTATTTTCTGATGTCTTCTTTGTTTTCAATGTAAGAGTCCAGGTATATATTCCCTAATTGCATATTTATGTATCCAAGCGTTTCATAGTCATCTTTGGGCGTTGCTTCCTCAGCTTTTTTTAGCCAATTTATGGCGTCGACATTGTTTCCGATTTCATATTCAACAATGCCTTTGAAAATCATGGATTGAATATGCCTTTTCCCAGATTTGTAGTGGTTTAAGGCGATGTTTATTAGAGAGTCAGATTCTGCGGGTATGTCGCATTTGTATAAAGCCTCGGTTTTTATCAGTGCGTATAGCGCACGGTTCATGGGAGACAATTCATTTGCATCGATGTTTTGTAGAATTTTGAAACTTTCAGAAGGATCTTTGTCAAGACAGGATTCGGCATGTAGAATCTGTGTGTCTTCTTGTCCCTTGCAATTGAATAAAAGAAGTGACAGGAGCAATATTGTTATGTAGTGTGTTATTTTCATCTTGTTCGTTTTTTTAGGGTTTCATGGCGGCTTCAGCTGCGTGTTGGTGGGCTTCGCGCTTGGAGTATCCCGAGCCGGAGCCTACGACGGTGCCGTTGATTGCTGACGCGTTGGCGGGTCGGTGGGTCAGCGCCTGCCGGTAGATTGCTATTCCGCGTGGGCAGAATCCCGTCAGATCCGCACAAAAATAATAAAGCTCCTTCTCATTGGAGAGAAGGAGCTTTATGAAAAGTTTTATCCGTTCGTAAACGTTCACGGCTTTTAGCCTTTGTATTTCTTCATGATGATACAAGCGTTGTGTCCGCCGAAACCAAACGTGTTTGAGAGAGCGGCATTGACAGTGCGCTTTTGGGCTTTGCCGAACGTAAAGTTCAGGTTGTAGTCAATTTCAGGATCGTTGTCACCGTCCTCGTGGTTGATTGTAGGTGGAACGATGTCTTCTTGTACCGACTTTACGCAGAACATAGCCTCAAGAGCTCCGGTTGCACCGAGGAGGTGCCCGGTCATCGACTTTGTCGAGCTGAGGTTAAGTTTGTAAGCGTGGTCGCCGAATACACCTTGTATTGCCTTCACCTCCGACAGGTCGCCTACAGGAGTCGACGTGCCGTGCACGTTGATGTAGTCGATGTCTTCAGGTTTCATTTCAGCGTCTTCGAGAGCGTTGCTCATCACGAGTTTTGCGCCCAGACCCTCAGGGTGGGTTGCAGTGAGGTGATAAGCGTCTGCCGACATACCGCCACCGGCAACCTCAGCATAGATGTGGGCGCCGCGGGCGAGAGCGTGTTCCAATTCCTCAAAGATAAGGCAAGCCGAGCCTTCACCCATAACGAAACCGTCGCGCGAGCCGCTGAATGGGCGGGAAGCGTGCTCCGGATCGTCGTTGCGTGTCGACAAAGCGTGCATTGAGTTGAAGCCACCTACACCGGCAGGGAAGATTGCTGCTTCCGCACCACCGGTGACAACGGCGTCGGCCTTGCCAAGACGGATGGTGTTGTAAGCGTCGATAAGCGCGTGGGTTGAAGAAGCGCAAGCCGAAACGGTTGCGTAGTTCGGTCCACGGTAGCCGTAGGTCATCGAAATGAGACCTGCAGCCATATCGGCAATCATTTTAGGGATGAAGAATGGATTGTACTTTGGGCCTTTGTCCTTGTTCATGGCGTAGTAGCCAGCTTCCTCCTCGAAAGTGTGCAATCCACCAATGCCAGCAGCGAAGATAACGCCTACGCGGTCTTTGTTCAAGCCTTCGAATTCTTCGAGGCCAGCGTCTTTCACCGCCTCGCGGGCAGCGATAACGCCATATTGCGCGTAGAGGTCATATTTGCGGGCTTCCTTGCGGTCGAAATGGTCGGCAGAGTTGTAGCCCTTTACTTCACAGGCGAATTGCGTCTTGAATAAAGAGGCGTCGAAATGCGTAATAGGACCGGCTCCGCTGACACCTTCCACTGCGTTTTTCCACGTAGTTTCGGCGTCGTTGCCGATAGGCGTGATTGAGCCCAATCCAGTTACAACAACTCTTTTAAGTTCCATTAGGGGATAAATTATTTGTTAGCGTTTTCGATGTATGCGATAGCGTCGCCTACAGTTTTGATACCTTCTGCCTGATCGTCAGGGATTGTGATACCGAATTCTTTCTCGAATTCCATGATCAATTCTACAGTGTCGAGAGAATCTGCGCCGAGGTCCTGAGCAAATGTTGCTTCCGGTGTTACTTCTGATTCGTTTACACTCAGTTTATCAACAATTATAGCCTTTACTCTTTCTGCAATTTCAGACATAACTTTTAAATTTTTTTAGATTAATAAATTCTTTTGTTTCTTTTTTTAGACGTGCAAAGTAAGTAATTATTATTCTAATAGAAAAAAATATTTAGGCTAAAAAACCGCATTTTTTTCTGCACAAAAGTGGTATCGTTGTGCAAAAAACAAAGCGTTTTTTCAGTCGTTTTTGGCAATTTCTGATTTTTTGTTGCTTGCTACAGCCGCCACGCGTTCTATCCAGTTTTTGAAAAAACCGCACATCGTGGGGTTGCCGTCACGCATGCGCTCCGGATGAAACTGCACGGCAAAAATTTCTCTCTCAGGCCATTCCAACGCCTCTACCACGCCGTCGACTGTAGTGCCGCTGACGGTGAGGTCGTCGGCAACGCGGTGCACGCATTGGTGGTGGTGGCTGTTAGTTGGCAGAAATTGCGTTTGAAAAAGGTTTTCAGCCATCGACCCCGCAATGAACGCCACTTCGTGGGTCGCCACTTCCGTAGGCTCTTTCTGCTGGTGTCTGGCAAATTCCGTCCCCATCTGCGACAGCATGTCTTGATAGAGCGATCCTCCGAGCGCCACGTTGATTACCTGCAGTCCGCGGCATATTCCCAGCACCGGCATGCCGCGCTGCATGCAGGCTTCAAGCAGGCCGAGCTCGTAGACGTCGCGCTGCAGCGACACCCGTCCGAGTCCGCGCACGGGCGTCTCGCGGAAGGTTTGCGGGTCGATGTCGCAGCCTCCGGTGAGCATCAGGGCGTCGGCGTCGATGCGGTCGAGCCACTCGTCGATTTGTGAACGCAGCATCAGCGGCGGCATCACCACCGGCACTCCGCCGGCTTCGATAACGGCTTCAAAATATTCCTGACGCATTCGCATGCGGTCGCGCTCGTCGACATCGCACGAAAGTATGATTACGGGTTTTTCCATAGCGGTTTATATTATATGTTGCAAAGGTAACTATGACATCGGTTAAATCAAAGTTGTTTGCCGTCAAAAAAAACGCGCTGCATCGGAGTGGATGCGGCGCGTTGGAGTCGGCAGCCGTTTATTACATGTTGGGGCATTCCTCATCAGAGTCGGTAGTGACCGTCTCGCCGGGCTTCAGCTCGCGGGCAGTGTATCCGAATTTGGTGAATCCCTTCATCAGACGGTCGACCGAGGTCTTGTCGGCGTCGTAGGTGACGGTGACGGTCTGGCTGTCGATGTCGGTCACGATTTTCTTCACACCTTTTTCAAAGCGCAGGTTGCCTTTGATTTTGTTCTCGCAGTTCTCGCAGTGCATCTGCGGCGAGGTGGTGAACACAGTTGTCTTGATGGTCTTTGCCATGGCTGTGACGGCAATCAGCCCCATCGCGAGGGCTAAAACAGAACGTTTCATAATATATAATGTATTTGAGTTTATAATTTTCCGAAGTTTATGCGCACGCCGGCATAGAGCATCCATCCGTGGACAGGTCCCCACACCATTGTAGGGTCGAAGCGTTCGCTCCAGGGGTCGGAGGCGGCGATTATCGGGGTTTTCTGCTTGAAGTTTGTGAGGTTTTCACCGCCGACGTATATCGACCAGTGGCGGAACCAGCGGGTCACCTGTGCGCTCAGTTGCGGATAGGCGTTGAAGCGTCGTTGCCACGACAGCGAGCCGTCGCCGAGCGTATATGGCTCCGGCATGCGTCCGCCGCCGTTGATTTGCAGCGTGGCGTCAAACTGCCACAGGTCAAGAGCCGTCTTGTAGGAGGCGGTGAGCAGAGCCTTGTAGCGGCTTGTCAGCGGTTTCTCGCGCAGCGTTCCGCCGAAGGTGGTGCGCACGTCGTTGAGACGGTAGGCGGCAGTGACAGAGAACCCTTGGAAGAACGGATATGTGGCGTCGACCTGCATGGTGTGGGAGAACGACTTTCCGCCGTTGAGGTTTGTGATGCGTATCTCCGAAGGGTCGGTGTCGTAGTCGATTACGGCTTGCTCCGTGAAACGGGTATAATAGTATTCAGCGTTGAGCTTCAGAGCTTTGCCGGCAACGGGAATGCTGAACGCCGCACTGAAGCCATAGTTCCACGCCGCCTCTTGTTTCAGTGGGTCGACGGCAAGGCGTCGTCCGGAAGCGAGAAGGTAATTGTTTTCGGCGAGGGCATGCACCGTGCGGTAGCCCTTGCCCGCCGACAGGCGGAAGCTTGCGAGGCTCGACGGCGCATACTTTATGTGGAATCGCGGCGTGACAAACGTGCCGTAGACCGAGCTGTGGTCGGCGCGTATTCCCGCCATCGCGGTCAGAGTCTTGCCGAGAGTCAGCGTATACTGTGCGTAGACACCGGGAGTGGTCTCCTTTTCATTATCGCGTGTGGCGTCGGTGGCAGAGTGCGATAGCCTGTAGAGCTGCCCGAAATAGTCGTGGTTGAGGCTCAGTCCGGCGCTGAGGTTGTGGCGCTCCGAGAAGTTTGTCTCGAACATCAGCGAGACGTATGCGTTTTTCTCGTTGACGTAGTATGTTTTCCCGCCGAAAACGGCGTCAGACTCATGCATCGACCCCGAAGCCATCAGAGCAACGTTGGTGGCGTGTTCTGGGTTTATGATAAAGGCATTCTTGGCGTATGCCTCATATCTGTCGGTGTTGACGGCGATTCCGAACAGCGGAGTCTCAGCCGCCATGCCGTGTCCGGTTTGTCCGCCCCGCCGTTTCTCCTTCAGCCCCGACAGCCCTCCGTGGAAGATGTAGCGGTCGCCCTTCCAGAGCCATCGCGACTGCGCGTTGTACTGCTCCACGCGCGGCTTGTCGTAGAACCCGTCGTGGTTCTCGTCGTGGTTGTTAATGCTGTTCTCGTAGTGCAACATCAGGTTGCCGCTTGCGCGTTTGCCGACGTGCAGATTGGCTGCGGCATTGGCCTCGATGCGGCTCTTCGAGTCGCCGAAGAGATTCACCTCCACCGCCTGCTCGTCCTCCGGCTTTAGATATTCAACGTTGATTTGTCCGGTGATCGACTCGTATCCGTTTTTCACCGACGCGCTGCCCTTCGACACCTGTATGCTCTTCATCCACGGTCCGGGCACGTAGCCCAGTGCGTAGGGTGTGGCGGCGCCGCGGAAATTCGGCAGCTGCTCTGTGAGCATCTGCACGTATGTGCCAGCCAGCCCCAGCAGCTTTATCTGCCGCGCTCCAGTGGCTGCGTCGTTGTATGACACGTCGACAGAAGGGTTTGTCGAGAAACTCTCGCCGAGGTTGCAGCACGCCGCCTTGAAGAGTTCGGCGCGGCTGATGTTGTGTCCGTTGAGTGCGCCGTCGAGATTCGTTACGCCCGGACGGCGAGCCTTCACGGTCACCTCGTGGAGCGATTGGTCGGCAATAGTGTCGGCTGGCGTCTGTGCCGAAGCCATCGCCGAAATAGTGATAAATAATGATAATATTCTGATTTTCATTCGTATATATGCTTTTTAATTGTTGCGGTATTTAGACAATAAGGCAGGGGCGTTGCCGCCTGCTTGAAGCCGCACCGCTAAATCAGAAGCACTTGAATGAATGAGAGATACCGCCGTGGTGGCGATTTCAGACTCGCCAGTGGCAAACTCTTTCGGCAGCTCGACAGGACGGGTCGCCGCAAAGAAATCTGTAAGCAGTGCCAACGGCAAATCGGAAGGCGTAGGACTCTCCACAGAGACGTGTTGCTGCCCTACGGCGGATGAGATTTTCTTCACCGACAGCGTCATGCACTTTTTCTGCTGCTTGTGGCAGCATCCGTCGCAGGAGTCGTGGGCGTCGACCGCCTCCACCATCCCCGTGTGCCGGCATTGCGCCACAAGCTGTCCCGCGCCGACGTAAGTAATCATCATCGACACGAGCAACAGGATTAGTATGTGGCTTTTGCTCTTCATTTCCACCGCAAAGTTACGCAGATTATACAAAACGTGTCGCCGCGTTTTGATTTTTTAAGGGAAAAGTTGTTGCTAATGAGAGGAAAATCTTGATTGTTCCGTTTTTTTTCTGTAAAATTGTGCAGTAATATAAATCTAACAAAAATTGCTATGAAAAGGTATTAACTCTTTTGTTCTCAGTCGTGATGGCTTTAGTTGTCAACGCCCAAACAGATGTAACTAAATTTCTTGGAATCCCGGTTGATGGGACAAAGGCAGAAATGGTTCAAAAGATTAAAGCGAAAGGATTTGAGACAAGTAGCTATAACCGAGACATTTTGGAAGGTGAGTTCAATGGCAAAGACGTTGAGGTCTCGGTTGTGTGCAATAACCGAAAGGTTTTTAGAGTTTGTGTGTTTGACGCACATTCATATAGTGAAGCAGACATAAAAATTCGTTTTAATAATTTGTGCGCTCAATTTCTGGCGAATCCAAGGTATTTTGGTACGGATCAATCCATTCCAGAAGATGAGAGTATTTCTTATGAAATGCTTGTAAACCAAAAGAGATACCAGGCTGCGTTTTTTCAAAAAGGCAGTGACGAAGATCCTTATTTGGGGGCTATGAATCGGACGGTTTGGTTTATGATAAACAAACAATATGAAAGGTATTTTATATCAATGTATTATGATAATTGCCTTAATCAGGCAAATGGGGAAGATTTGTAGAGTTTGGGCATGCCCAATTTAGTAGATGTGCCTCATAAGGTAGTTTGCCAGGATGACGTTTCTACAACCGCTCTTCGGCGGTAGTTGCGCGTGCATTGATGTCACGGGGTAGGCAAGCCAACCCCGTGCTAACGTATGAAACCGCTCTTCGGCGGTTTTTCGCATCGCGCCGTTGGTGCAAACCGATGATGAGGGCGTTTTTTTCGCATTGCGCCGTTGGCGCAATGCGTTGGATGGTGGTTTTTGATATGGAGGAAACAAAAACAGCGGCGTGCATGGCACGCCGCTGTTTGCAATATTGATGTGAAAAAATTAGTCTTTGAGGTCGACAACAAGGTTGAGCTCGTCGAGCTGCTTCTGGTCGAGCGGAGCCGGAGCGTCGAGCATAACGTCGCGACCGCTGTTGTTTTTCGGGAACGCGATGCAGTCGCGGATTGAGTCGAGACCGGCGAAGAGCGATACCCAACGGTCGAGGCCGTAGGCGAGTCCTCCGTGAGGCGGCGCACCGTATTTGAAAGCGTTCATCAGGAATCCGAACTGCTCCTGTGCTTTCTCCGGAGTGAATCCGAGGATTTCAAACATCTTGGCCTGCAGTTTTGAGTCGTGGATACGGATTGAACCGCCTCCGACTTCCACACCGTTTACGACCATGTCGTAGGCGTCGGCGCGCACGGCAGCCGGATCGGTGTCGAGCAATGGGATGTCCTCATCCTTGGGATGCGTGAACGGATGGTGCATAGCCATCAGACGGCCTTCCTCCTCGCTCCATTCAAACATCGGGAAGTCGACCACCCAGAGGCAAGCGAATTTGTCTTTGTCGCGGAGTCCGAGTTGACGTCCCATCTCAAGGCGCAGCTCGCAGAGCTGTTTGCGCGTCTTCATAGCGTCGTCGCCGCTGAGGATGAGGATAAGGTCGCCCGGCTTTGCGTTGAAAGCCTTCGCCATTTCCTGAAGCACCTCCTGCGAGTAGAATTTGTCGACGCTTGACTTCACGTTGCCGTCAGCTTCCACGCGCGCGTATACCATACCTTTGGCACCCACTTGCGGGCGTTTTACAAATTCCGTCAGTTGGTCGAGCTGCTTGCGAGTGTAGGAAGCCGCACCCTCGGCGCAGATTCCGCCGATGTAGGCAGCGTTGTCAAACACTGAGAAGCCGTGTCCCTTCATGATATCCATCAGTTCGACAAACTTCATTCCGAATCGCAGGTCGGGCTTGTCGCTTCCGTAATATTTCATAGCGTCGCTCCAAGGCATGCGCAGGAACGGCTCGTTGAGCTCCACTCCACGAAGCTCCTTGAACAGGTGTTTCGCCATACCCTCAAACATCTCGATGATGTCTTCCTGCTCCACGAAGCTCATTTCGCAGTCGATCTGCGTGAACTCCGGCTGACGGTCGGCGCGCAGGTCCTCGTCGCGGAAGCATTTCACAATTTGGAAGTAGCGGTCGAATCCAGAGACCATTAGCAGCTGTTTCAGCGTTTGCGGCGACTGCGGCAAAGCGTAGAACTGTCCGGGGTTCATGCGTGAAGGCACGACAAAGTCGCGTGCGCCCTCCGGCGTCGAGCCGATGAGCATAGGCGTCTCCACTTCAAGGAAACCCTTGCTGTCGAGGTAGCGGCGCACCTCCATCGTCATGCGGTGGCGCAGCTCGAGGTTTTTGCGCACGGCAGCGCGGCGCAAGTCGAGGTAGCGGTATTTCATACGGAGGTCGTCGCCACCATCGGTGTTGTCCTCGATTGTGAACGGCGGCACTTCGCTCTTGTTGAGCAGCGTCATGCTGTCAACGATTATTTCAATTTCGCCGGTAGGCATGTTCGCGTTCTTGCTCGACCGTTCCGACACCTTTCCCGACACTTGGATTACGAATTCCCTGCCGAGGTGGTTGGCAGCCTCGCACAACTGGGCGTCAACCTCGTTGTTGAACACCAATTGGGTGATGCCGTATCGGTCGCGAAGGTCGACAAAAGTCATGCCACCCATTTTTCGGGCGCGCTGCACCCATCCTGCCAGAGTCACAGTCTCGCCGGCGTTTGCCAGGCGGAGCTCTCCACAAGTTTTTGTTCTGTACATATTGTTATATTATATGTTTAAATATTCAAATTCAGAGACAATGCAAAAGTAGTACATTGCCGTGAAAAAAACAAGAGGCAGAGCCTCACGGCTCTACCTCTTCATAGCATATTATGAAAACTTTATTTAAAGGAATTGATTTTCATATAAAAATTATTAGCGGAAGTTTATGATGTTGTTCGTCACCTCCTTGCCGCCCTTAAGCAAAGCCCAGAAGTCGCTTGTCAGCGCCTGGCCGAGCTGCTGCTTGCACATGTTTGCAAGTTGAGCGTCGTCGATTTTGTTTACCGCTGCGTTTTTCTTCACAACAGTGTAGACAAAGAGAGAGTTAGTGCCTTTTACAGGGCCATAAACTTTTCCGACTTTAGCGAACGGCACCTGACCGTCGAGGGCAGCCTCCATGTTAGGATAAGTGCCAACTGTCAGGGTCTGAACCGCGCTGTTCATCAAGCGAGCGTATCCGTTGATGTCGTTTGCCTTTCCGGCATATTTCTTGGCGAGCGCATCCGCCTTTTTGAGGTTGCGCGCCTTCATCTCGCAGTAAGCCTTAGTCTCAGGGTCGGACAACGGACGGAAACCGTCGTCGTAAACTTGAGCGAGCGCCACAACGATGAGCACGTCGTTGTCTTGCTGGATGGCAGACACTTCACCTTCCTTGGCGTCTTTGAAGAGCCAGTGGATAAGTTTCGAAGAGTTCTTCACCGAGTTTCCGAGCATAGCCTGGCTTGAAAGAACGACGTCTCTCATCGCCGTGTATGAGTGTTCGGCCTTGGCAGCGTTGTCGAAGAACGCTTGAGCCGTGTTGTTCTTGTCGAGGAACTTCTGGAGGTCGTTGAGCAAGTTTGCACGAGTGTCCTTGCTTGGGTCGACCACGAAAGAAACTTCACCGATGTTGTATACAGTTTTCGGAGCTTTCTTCTCGATAACCTTGCAGATAGCCGCGCCCTTGTCGGTAGAGTCGAGCACGAAATATTCGTCGCCGGCAGCGAGAAGTTTAGCCTTCTGCTCGTCAGTCATGGCACCCTGCTGCAAAGCGGCGAAGATGTCGATTTCAGTAGTGTCGGCCTTAACGTCCTTAACAGTCTTTCCAGCGTTGAGGTCGGCAAGGGCAGCGTCCTGTTTCTTCTTGTCGCCCTCCACCGGAGCCACGACAACCTTTACAGAGTCGATTTCCGAGTTCTTAGAGAGAAGACGGTAGATGGTGCGGTTGTCGCCGCGAGTGTAGATTTTAGAGATTTGACCAACAGCAGCAGAGTCGGCAAACTGCTTTGCGTCCATGCCGAGGCTTGCGAGCTCGCTTTGACGCGCTTTGCGCTCGTTGATTGACAGCTCGTTGAACTGGCGCACGCCCTCAAGACCCTGAGAAGCGTGGAGAGCAGAGTCGACTCTTGCGAGGAACTTGTCGGCTTTCTGCAAGTCGGCGGCAGAAGGAACCACCGGCACAGTGATGTAGTAAGCCAGACGCGCCTCCTCGTCGAGAGCGAAGCGGTTCTTTTCAGCGTTGTATACAGCCTTGATTTCCTCGTCAGAAACCTTGTAGTCGTCATCCTTCAGCGAAGCGTAAGGAAGAGCCACCATCTGCACATCGTAAGAGTTCATGCGTTGAGCCTTCATCGCCTCGATTTCGAGCGCGTTTGCTTGCACGGCTCCTTGGAAGAGCATACCGAATTTAGCTTGTTTCAACTGCTCAGTAGCGTCGTTTTCCTTAGTGAGCCACCAGTCCTGCGCAGCCTTCACCTGCTCGGAAGTCAAACCGAACTGGTTAGGGTTGAAGATGATTTTGCGGATGCTCTGCACCATCATCTCCTGCGAAGTAGCGTTGCCGAGGAGCGCGTTTGCCTTCTCGTTTCCCGCCAGGCTCTGAGCGAGCTGACCGAGCGTTTGAGCGAAGTCCTGGTCGCGCATAGCCATTTGTTTGTACATATAGTTTGACAGCTCGGTGTCAGTGACATCGATTCCGAGAGCGTCATACTCCTCATTGAAGAGCGTTTCCTGAATCATCGTTCCGAGCACTTGGTTCTGCACCGTAGCAGCGTCCTGCTGAGAAGCGTTTTTGTTTTGTTCAGTAAATTCGCTGTAGCGTTGCTGGAACGCCAGATAGTCGATTTTTTCGCCATCGACCTTAGCCACCGTAGTGCCGTCACCAAAGATGTTGCGGCCAGAGTTCAAGAAATCACCGATGATGAACGCCACAAGCGCCGCACCGATGATAACGAGCAGAAGTACGGATCTTTTCCGGATTTTCTCTAATGTTGCCATTTACTTATTTGTTTTTTAAATTTTTTTCCTTGATTAATAAAAAAAGTGCTACACGAAGTAGCACGCAAAGATAGCGATTTTTGCCAACAACACAATAAGTAATAATAATTTTCTTTGAAAATCGGTGGATAAGTAGTAACTTTGCGGGCGAAAACAAATAATTATGTGGAAAAATTTGGCTGCTTGCAACCACAATAAAAAATGCTAAAACTGCGATTCTCCCCACGATTCTCAGCAAATTAGCTTCCACTTTAAACATTAAGCTTTAAGGACAGATGAACTATCTATTTACATCAGAATCAGTATCTGAAGGCCATCCAGACAAAGTGGCCGACCAGATTTCGGACGCAATTGTCGACAAATTGTTGGCATACGACCCCCAGTCGAAAGTGGCGTGCGAGACCCTTGTCACAACAGGACAGGTTGTTATCGCCGGAGAGGTCAAGTCGGAAGTCTATATCGACTTGATGGACACTACCCGTCGCGTAATCAACGAGATAGGCTACAACAAGAGCGAGTATAAATTTGACGGCGAGTCATGTGGTGTGCTCAACGCCATCCATGAGCAGAGCGCCGACATCAACCGAGGCGTAGAGCGCGAGAATGCGGACGAGCAAGGCGCCGGCGACCAGGGAATGATGTTTGGCTATGCCTGCAACGAGACCGAGAACTACATGCCGCTGACCCTCGACCTCGCCCATGCGATCCTCCGCGAGTTGAGCGCCATCCGCCGCGAGCATAAGGAAATGACATATCTGCGTCCCGACTCCAAGAGTCAGGTGACAGTGGAATATGACGAGCACAATCATCCTGTGCGCGTCCACACAATCGTTGTCAGCACCCAGCACGATGATTTTATCGCCGCGGGCGACTCTTCGAAGGCAGCGCAGGACAAGGCCGACAGCGAGATGCTCGCCACCATCTACAATGATGTCAAGACAATCCTCCTGCCACGCGTTATAGCCAAACTTCCGGAGCGGATCCGCGCCATGTTTGACGACCGCTTGATACTGCATGTGAATCCGACCGGCAAATTCGTGATCGGCGGACCTCACGGCGACACAGGACTTACCGGCCGCAAGATAATTGTGGACACTTACGGCGGACGTGGAGCGCACGGCGGCGGAGCGTTTTCGGGCAAAGACCCATCGAAGGTTGACCGTTCGGCAGCCTACGCAGCGCGCCATATTGCCAAGAACATTGTAGCGGCAGGCGTTGCCGAGGAGGCCCTTGTGCAGGTTGCTTACGCCATCGGCGTAGCCGAGCCTGTGAGCCTTTGCGTGAACACCAACGGCACAGCCAAAGTGTCGCTTACCGACGCAGAGATTTCGGAGCAGGTAAGCAAAATCTTCGATATGCGTCCGGCAGCCATCGAGCGCAGGTTGAAGCTGCGTCAGCCCATCTATCAGGAAACGGCAGCCTATGGCCACATGGGCCGCAAGCCGGAGGTGGTAGAAAAGACGTTCTACTCGAAATATAACGGCGACAAGACAATGTCCGTTGAGCTGTTCACATGGGAGAAGCTCGACTATGTCGACAAGGTGAAAGAAGCGTTTGGCTTGTAGGCTGAATCAACAAAACAAAACAGAAGGGCTGGTCGGGAAAATTTCCCAATCCAGCCCTTCTGTTTTGCTGAGACGTTAAAATTCGTAGCCCACTTTAAAGCCAAAAGCTCCATATAGCCCCCAGTCGTCGTTGGTTAAGAAGGTGGAGAAGTCGGTGAATTGAAAGACAGCATCGGCGGCGGCATATACCGCATGATGCTTTTTCAGTCCTATCCTCACGCCCAGCTGGTTCTCCCAATAGAAGCCTCGTGCACGGTCGCCCATACTGTATCCCATTCTGATGTCGAAGAATGGCATTACTCGTTTGTCGTTTAGACAGTTCACCCTCAGGTCGGCGAACAGAGGCACGCTGACATAGCAGTTTTCGTTATGCCGATAAGAGTCGATGCCGGCGCCGATTCCGAAATACACGAAGTTGTTCAATTGAAAGCCCTGAGAGGTTGTAACGCTGAACTTGTTAGGTAATTTGGGGTCGTCTAATCCTATGAAATAACCAGTTTCATAAAAAGCCTTGTATCCGTCCATCGTATGCCGGTTGTTGTAGCGCGCCGTTTTTGTAGCGTCTGCCTCTTGCGCCTGGCATCCCATCGCCGTCATCAGTGCGATGAAGATTAATAAGATTGATTTTTTCATAATGCTGAGTTTTTTTCGGTTAATTATGCAACAGACTGCGTTAAGGTAGCCCGGATGGTCTAAAACTCGTAGCCTACCTTAAATCCTAATGCTACATAATCGCCTAAATCAGTGTCTATTATGAATATTGAAGAGGAGCAGTATTGAAAGGTGAAGTCGGCGGCGGCATAGACCGCGTGATGCTTCTTCAGTCCTATCCTCACGCCCAACTGGTTCTCCCAATAAAAGCCTCGTGCGCGGTCGCCCATACTGTATCCCATTCTGATGTCGAAGAATGGCATTACCCTTTTGTCGTTTAGACAGTTTACTCTCAAATCGGCGAACAGAGGCACGCTGACATAGCAGTTTTCGTTATGCCGATAAGAGTCGACGCCAACGCCGAGTCCTAAATACACGAAGTTGTTCAATTGAAAGCCCTGTGAGGTTGTAACGCTGAACTTGTTAGGTAATTTGGGGTCGTCTTGGTTTTTTAATCCTATGAAATAACCAGTTTCATAAAAGGCCTTGTATCCGTTCATCGTATGCCGGTTGTTGTAGCGCGCCGTTTTTGTAGCGTCTGCCTCTTGCGCCTGGCATCCCATCGCCGTCATCAGTGCGATGAAGATTAATAAGATTGATTTTTTCATAATGTAAATTTTTAAGATTAAAATGATGTTTTTGTCGGTTTGCTACTGCGGTGTGTTGCCGCTATAATTCAAAGCCGAATTTAAATCCCAAATTGCAATTGACGTGGTTCGCTTTCAAGACTCTATAGTCTTGATTGATTTGAAAGTCGCAGCCACATGATAGGAACACAGCCCGTTTCTTCGGCAGCGCATATCTTACACCAAGTTGATAAGCCCAGTATAGGCCATGCATATCACCAACGCTATATCCAATCCGTACATCTGTAAATGGCGTGATGCGTCGTGCATTTAAGATGTTCAGTCGTCCTTCTATGAAGATGGGTGCGGTCACATATGTGGTCCCCATTGAGTTGTAAACGTCGGTTGCGACACCCATACCTACAAAAATAAAATTGTTGAATTGGCAGCCAGCAGACGCGGACATGCTTAATTTGCATGGTTTATATCCGTCTTCTGGAATTACAGCATTGTTTGACTCACTATCACCAATATTCCAAAGGTAGCCGGCTTCAAAGAATGCCTTGACGCCTTGGAGTGAACGGAATTTGACATGCGTGGAATCTCCTTTCTCCAGCATTTGTGCATGACAACCTATTGTTGCTGTCAATGTAATGATTATCAGGAATATTATCTTTCTCATGATGCCGTAGTTTTAAAATTCGTAGCCGAGTTTTATACCGAATGATGTTGCAGTCCATTCGAAGTCATTATTTGTGGAAGAAAATTGGTCGTTATGGTGCGACACACCGACAGAAATAGATGCCGCATGGTTATGCATCAGATTTAGCCGCGCTCCTACCCATGCTGATGAATATATACCGCCCCAACTGCCTACAACATATCCTACTCTGGCATTTAAAATCGGCATAATGAACTTGTTATCCAGCAGGTTGAAACGGATGTCGGCAAATATTGGCATGACGGTGCGGTTGCCGTCAACGTAATGCAATATTCCTACGCCTCCACCTGCAAAAAAGAAATTGTTCACTTGATAACCTTGTGTGGTTGAAATCATCAAATTGTTGCAGTGTGGATAGTTGGATATTTTTTCCCCGTTATTGTCGACTTCTTCATTATCGATGTCAAAACCATATTCTGCCTCATAGAACGCCTTATATCCACGAAGCGTTGGCTTGCTTTTTACGACTTCTGCCTCTTGCGCCTGGCATCCTATCGCTGTCATCAGTGCGATGAAGATTAATAAGATTGATTTTTTCATAAAGTAAATTTTTAAGATTAATAAGGCTGTTTTTGTCAGGTTGATGAACGATATTGCAAAGCTAAGCAATCAATTTTATATTTCAAAAACGTTTTTTTATTAATATTTTTTTAATTAAAAAAAGACGGAATTTGCTTAAAAACTAAAACTAATAGTTGACAATGCGTAAAAGATTGGTTGGCTTGTAGGCGTCGAGGCACACGAAAAAAAGCGCCGTCGCGGAGGTTTCCGTGGCGGCGCTTGCAGTTATAGTCAGTGTGTTTTAATAGAACAGCGTAAGTCCAGTTGAGAAGCATTTGAAGTCAGGACCAAATTCTGGGTCGAGCACCGACATAGGGCAGTACTTGATGTAGACACCGATGGCTTTGAAGTTGAATTGTCCCATCACATCGACAGTCACCTTCCGCTGATGGATGTTGCTGTTTGCCAGCGTAACCTCATCGTTGTTGTTGATGTATTTAGTCTTCATGCTCGCGTGCGTGTTGAAGTTGACCACCGCCCCCGCACTGAAAGAGAAGCCCTTTCCGAACTTCTGGGTGAACGTAACCGGCATTGTCAGAGCGAACACCTTCAGACGAGAGAATTTAGGGTCGCTTTCCGGCGGATATTCGCCGAAATTAACGAATTTGCCGTCTTTCACGAAGCGAGTGTTTCCCGTCATTCGGAAATTTTTCCAGTCGAGACCGAGACCCAGCCTCAGCGACGTCCCGTTGCGCATCGGACTCCAAGACACCGCGATAATCCTGTCACAGAAATCTCGTAAGAGCTTGCCATTTTAGTATTCATCATCGGCGGGCAGTCGATAGCGTTTACAAATCCGAAGCCGAAACCACCGCAACTCACAGCGAATTTCGACCTTGAGCTATGGTTTGTCAGTTTGTCGACAAACGGGAGGTCGAAATTCCAGTCGTCGTGTTCGGAAACCGTCTCGTCGCTGTCGGACGGCATCTCCTGACTGTAGGCGTAAGAGTATTCGTGGTTTCCGTCCTCGCCGTATATTCGCACCGAAACCATTCCGTTTGACCGGTCGATGACCACCGAATCCGGATTCACCACCCGATGCGATAAGTCGACGGCGTTATCCGCCACCGAGTCGCATTCTTCATAATCCTGCGCGAAAGCGCTGCAGAAACAAGCTCCGAGAAGAAGGAGCAAAGCAGATTTTTTCATATCTAACGTGTTAAGAATTTTCGTTTCACTTCGTTAGGCGTCATCTTACCCTCCATATATACCACAGCCGCCACACCCTTGGTCTTTTGGTGCGACTGTCGGAAAAAGATGTAGGCATATTCGCCGCCTTCTTTTTTGAAAGCAAGGAATGCAAACACTAGCTGTCCGCCTTTCGCCCGCATCTCCTTGTCGGACGCCTTTCGCGCGTCGATGGCAACCAATTTCTCCATTTTAGAGGCAATCGCGCTGTTGCCGGTCACCTTAATGCTTCTGAACAGCGAAAGGTTTGCATATTTCAGCGATTTACCTTTCAGGATAATTTCCTCCACGTCCTGCCGTTTCGCATATCCGCTGTTGAAAATC
This sequence comes from Bacteroidales bacterium, assembly GCA_022009815.1. Classification (GTDB taxonomy): domain Bacteria; phylum Bacteroidota; class Bacteroidia; order Bacteroidales; family Muribaculaceae; genus Limisoma. Next base: position 808,898 of record CP091725.1, on the reverse strand, counting down.
TGAGCGATTGCAAGATTCTCCTGCGCGCCAGCCGCGATGAAGGAAAAGAAACAAAGGGATAAAACAATCAGAAAATTTCTCATAATGAAGTCAATTATTGAAAGATTCGACAAAAAAGTCGTCCATCTGCCTTTCGACAGACAACTCCTGTGCCTGTTGCGCCATTTCATCCATAGTGGAATGCATCTGAGCCATGACAATCGCCTCGTCGGTGTGTTTGTGCCGTTGATGTATGCCACGCAAGAGTTGCCTCCGTCGGCGGCCAGCGATACCGCAGTTATCACCACCGCCACCACCGCCGCCGCTGCTGCCGCCGACAGGAAGACCGTGCGGCGGCGCCGCCGGTGGTATCGCCTTGCGCCGACAGCCGCCAGTCCCATTACCGCCCTTACATCGTTGAATTCGCTGCCCGCCAGTCCGGAAGCGATGAATCGGCGCAATTCGCGCTCCTCCTCCTCCGAAGTGTCAGCCTCGAAAAAGCGTTCGGCAAGCGCTTTCCAATAGTCATTGTCGGAATAATCGTTCATAGCCATTATTGTTTGTTATAGCATTCTCTAATTTTTTTGCGCGCCCTCGACAGCTGCATTCTCACCGCCGCAGGCTCCATATTCAGCCGGTTTGCAATCTCGTCATATCCGCGCTGCTCGTAGTCGTGCAAGCGGATTATGGATTGTTGTGCCGGCGACAGGCACGAGTCGATCAGCCTTTGGACCCGTTCGAAAATCTCGTCGGCAGATTCGGAGTCGGCACAATCGGCATAAGCGTCGGCAGCCAGCGGCTCTGTTGGGTGCGCCTGTTTCCTTCTCCACTCATCGATGCCAATGCTCCGCACCGTGGTTTTTGCAAACGCCTCCGCCTCCGCTTCGGAACAGATGTCGGGATGCCGGCACCACAGTCGGCAGAAAGCCTCCTGCAGAGCGTCCTCCGCATCTTCCTCCGAAGGGAAGAAACGCGCCGCGAACCGCAGGATTTTTGCCCGCATTTCCGAGAACGCCGATGTCAGAGGTTTTTGTTCAGTATCCATGTTCCGATTTACTTTCACATAAGAATACGCAAACATAGTCTATTTGTAACATAAAAGAAAGAAAAAAATTGCAGGAAGTCTCCTTTTTCCGAAATCTTGGGTTGTGGCGGTGATAATTTTGCAGTGTTGAACCTAAAAAACAAAAATCAAAATGGAAAACACAGAAGAGAAAAACAACAATCCGGCAACCGGTGCAGCCCTTGAAGAGGCAGTGCTGAAGTATCTTGCCGATAACCATCCCGACGACGACCAGGCACTCGATGAGATGATGCAGCTGCTCCAAGGCGAATCCGACAAGCTTGTGGCGGCCGTGTATAAGGGACTCCGGTATGCCCGCGATGTCGACGCCGCATCAGCCGACGGCTATCTCCGCGGACGCAACGAAGCCGTAGAGCAGAAGCGCAACGCACAGCAGGAACGTCCGAAAGACGATGGCGGCGCACCGACCGACTACGACCTTCCGCTGCTCCGCAACATCCGCCGCAGCGTGTGGGACTGAGTCAAGACAAACAACCAATTTTATCAACATTAAAAACACGAAAGACTATGAAAAACACAATCAAGAAATGATTAAAGCAATTGCAGGCATTTGCGCCCTTGCAGCAGTATTCGCGATGAGCGACAACACCGGCGGCACGGCATTGGCGATGAGTGTGGTGGCAGGCGTGGCAGGCGGCAAGCACGTCATCAACGAGCCCCTGACCGTTGCGCTGACCAACGTAGAGTCGCCCGACCTTCTTGTCAACGAGATTGACCGCCGATTGGTGAAAATCCGTCCAATGGCAACCCATCGACCAGTTGTCGCGATGGGCAGGCTCCAAGAAGTCGGGCAGCATGGTTGTTGACTATTACAGCGTAGACACCCGTCCGACGTCGACCAAAGTGACACGAAGCGTGGAAGGCTGTTCGGACAACGTCGGCGCTTCGCGTTTCCAGAAAGTGCAGCTGCCGGTTGAAAACGCCGACCTTTTCGAGGCGTCGGAAACGGTGCTTGTGAGAGGCGTCGGCGGCTATAAGCCCGACGGAAAGACAAAGAGCAACCAAGACCTGGTGCTTTACGTGTTGCGGAAGAGCGAAGACGGAGCATCGATCAGCGCGGTCACCGTCAACGGACAGACCATCGGCGAGTTTGAAAACTGCATACCGACGATACCCGAAGGCACAATGCTTGTGCGCATGGGGCGCGCCGCGTCGGAGCTCGACGTGCAGACCCCACAGTTTGAGGCCTTGCCCCAGAAGTCGCAGAACTATTGTCAAATCTTCAAGATGCAGATAGAGCAAAGCACATTGCAGAAGATAGCCAACAAAGAAGTGGGATGGACATTCAGCGACCAGGAAGAGGCAGCAATCTACGATATGCGTCTGGGCATGGAGAAAAACTTCCTATTTGGCGTAAAGAGCCGAGTGGAGGATCCCGGCAAGCACGAAACCATCATGCTCACCGGCGGCATCTGGGACCAGGCAGGCGGCGAGTTCCACTACAAGAAGTCGTCGCTGACACAGAAGGCTATGATTTCGATGATGCGTCAGGCATTTACCGGCAATGCCGGCAACAAGCGCAAGGTGCTTATCGGCGGCAGCGGCCTCATCGAGCTTCTCAACCAGATGGAGCAGACCAAAGTTGTCATGGCCGGCGAGAACATCGTCAAGTGGGGCATCGACTTCTCGGAGATGCACTCCAAGTTCGGCAAATTGTATATCTTGCTGTCGGAGGTGTTTGACGAATGCGGAATGGAGTATAACGGTATGATAATCGATCCGGAATACCTGCAGAAGTACAGCCATATCCCTTTCACCACCGAGCAGCTCAACTTGAAGCAGGCCGGTGTGCGCAACACCGATGCCCTTGTGCTCACCGAAGCGTCGTGCATGACGCTCCGCTATCCAAAAGCCCACCTACGCATAATCGGCGAATAGGGCAAACCCTTGAAACGAGACAGAACTTTTCCAGCCGGTTCTGTCTCGTTGTTTTATGAATTTGCGTAGCGGAAATGGCATTTTTGGGAAAAAAGCGTTCGGTTATTGACTTGTTTGTAGTAATTTTGGATTGCCGTTTCCGCAATAGTGGGGAAAGGCTTTATGGAATAAAAAAAGAATGTGATAATGAAAAAAGCAATGATTCTGGCAGTGGCAGCGTCGACTGCGATGCTGAGTGCGTGCCACACGTCGGGCAAGGTGGATAATTTCACGATTAACGTAGACGCAGTGTCGTCGGCAACAACGGCTGTTGATGTGCCGTATAAGGTAGCCAACGGTTATTTTGTCCGCAACGATGTCAAGAAACTGCCCAATGGAAAGATTTCCAAACAGAAAGATTTTGAGGCAGCGTTCGGGATGGCAGCTGTTATGGGCAATGACGGACGTCCGACGGAGATTGACTTCAATAATCAATATGTTATTGTGGTGTCGAAACCAGTCACCGACCGTTTTACAGAGCTTGAACCGGTGAGCCTGAAGGGCGACGGCGATGGCGGGCTGGTGTTTGTCTACCGCACGAAGGCAGGCCAACAACTCAGCTACAGCATGCAGCCGAGCCTGATGGTTGTGGTCGACAAGAAATATCGCGGCATGGTGAGCATCCGCGAGGAGAAGTAGGCAGACGCACAGCCGGCTGAAAAAAGCGAAAGCGCGGCGGCACAAATGTGCTGTCGCGCTTTCGCTTTGTAGTCCCGCCGAGAATCGAACTCGGATCTAAAGTTTAGGAAACTTCTATTCTATCCGTTGAACTACAGGACCGCATTGTCATTGGTGTGCAAAGTTAGTGCAAAATGTCGGAATCTGAATAAAAAGGGATAAAAAAACTTACTCCTCTTCCGGAATCTCAAAGATTGAGAAATTCACGCTGCCATAGACCCTGTGGCTGCTGAAATGCGGCATCGAAGAGAAGTCGTAGTCGCGTGAATGCTCAATAATGAACACCGAACCGGGGTGCAGCATGCCCGAGTTGAGCACCAGCTCAGGAATCTCACCAAAACGGGGCAAATCGTATGGCGGATCGGCGAAGATGAAGTCGAATTGCGACTTGCATGCCGCAATGAACTTGAACACGTCGCCTTTTATCAGGGTCAGGTTTTTCTCGCCCAGCTCCTGTGCCACTTTTCGTATGAAGTTGTATTGAATGTTGCTCTTCTCCACCGCCGTCACCGACCCGCAACCCCTCGACAGCAGCTCGATGCTCACGGCACCAGTTCCGGCAAACAGGTCGAGCGCGCGCAGCCCGTCGAAGTCGAGCATATTTTCAAGCACGTTGAATATGTTTTCGCGGGCGAAGTCGGTTGTCGGTCTCGCCGTAATGTTTTTCGGCACGTCGAACCTCCGGCGACCGTATTTACCTCTGATTATTCGCATAGTGGAAGAATTGTTAAGTCGAAAGGAGCCGCCGTCACGTTTTCGCCAAGGCGCATCATTTCGGCGGGGAATATCACTTGAGCCACGTTGCTCATCGTTTCGCGCAGGCGCGGCAGCAGCTCTTGTCGCACCGCATTGTCGCCCACAACGTGCAGCTCATCGTCGTTTTGGCTCAATTCGCAATGCTGCCAAGCGTTGGCGATGAAGTAGAACGCATCGTCGGCGCAGTTGAACGGGAACACGTTTGCAAACGCTACCCGACCGCTTTTGAGCACCACGATTTGCGCCGTTCCGTTGTCTACATACACAAACATCTTGTTGCGTCCGCCGTAAGCGTCTTTCCGCTTGAAGAATGTCAGCAGCGGAGTGAGGCAGTGCATTATCTGCGGGTTGTAGAAAGTGCGTCTCAGAAACGATTCGATGTTGCGGTCGATTCCGTAAACAATCGACAATCCAGCCTCCACGATATGGTCGACCGCCACGTTGCGTCTGTCGTCGGGATATATGCAGTCGTAATAGCGTTGGCACTCGTCGTCGTCACCGCCAGCCATTTCGTCAGGGACAAGCAGAAACCTGTCGCTGCCTGTCACCACGGAAGTTTTGCCGAAAGACTGTAGCAGGAACGGGTTGTCGTAGACGGCTGCCTCGATGCACGATGCGTAACAGCAGGAAGTGTCGGCAAACGGCAATTCGCCGAACATCAGCGAGTTGTCATCGCTGTCGCTGTGGATTGTGAATTTCAGCCTGTCTGCACATAGACGCAGAGCAAGAGACCACACCTCGGGGTGTGACACCTCAAAAATCGTATTGTCGACAGTCTTGCCCATTGTCTTAAAAATGAAAGTAACTACAAAGATAGTGCAAGATGAGTGAAGCGCAAAACAAATTTATTTGATTTTGTGTTTCCGAACCGCAGCCTAAAGTGTAAATGAGTCGGGGCATGCCTATGCCAGCGGCGACGCTCACGCGGCGCATGCCGCACTATCGCCTGTCCCCCGACGTTGTCGGGGGTTAACTGCAAGCGGGACCGCGTTGCGGTCGATTTGCCTGTTTCTTGGCGTTGTCGGAGGGGCATGCCTATGCCAGCGGCGACGCTCACGCGGCGCATGCCGCACTATCGCCTGTCCCCCGACGTTGTCGGGGGTTAACTGCAAACGTGACCGCGTTGCGGTCGATTTGCCTGTCCCTTGGCGTTGTCGGAGGGGTGGCTGCAAGCGGGACCGCGTTGCGGTCGAAAAGCCTCAATAAAATAGACGCGCCGCCTGTCAGGGAACAGACAGGCGGCGCGGTTGAGGGTTGATCAAGATGTTATTTCAAGCCTTTGTCGCGGAGCAAAGCGTTTGGAGACGGTTTGTGACCGGCAAATTTTTTGTATAGCACCATCGGGTCCTCATCGTTGCCCGACTCAAGCAAGTGTTTGAGTTTGGCAGCAGTTGTAGGATCGAAAATGCCGTGTTTCTGGAACACTTCAAAGCCGTCGCAGTCGAGCACCTGTGCCCACAGGTAAGTGTAGTAGCCAGCGGCATAGCCGTCGCTGCTGAATATGTGGTTGAAGTATGTAGAACGATAGCGGAACTGGATTTCCTCCGGCATACCGAGTTTCTTTGCAACCGACTGCTCGAAAGCGGCAGCGTCGAGGTTGTCGAAATCGGTGAGCTTGTGCCATTCGAGGTCGAGCAACGCCGCTCCTACCAGCTCAGTGTTGACAAAACCCTGGTTGAACTTGCTTGATGCCACAAGTTTCTCTACGAGAGAGTCAGGAATCACCTCGTCGGTCTTGTAATGGCGTGCATATACCTTCAGCAATTCCGGCTCGAGCAACCAGTGCTCGTGGAGTTGAGACGGGAACTCAACGAAGTCGCGGTCCACGTTTGTTCCGGCATTGCCTTTGTAGTGAGTGCGAGTGAGCATACCGTGAAGACCGTGTCCGAACTCGTGGAACATCGTCTCCACCTCATCGAGAGTCAGCAAGGCAGTCTCTCCGGCAGCAGGAGGCGTGAAGTTGCCCACGTTGTAGACGATAGGACGCACACCCTTTGTTCCGTTAGCCTCTTGGAACACAAACATCCAGGCACCCTGGCGTTTGCCTTTGCGAGCGTAATAGTCGGACATGAAAGTGGCAAGATGCTTGCCTTCGCAGTCGAACACATCGTATGCCTTAACGTCCGGGTGGTAAACCGGCACGTTGGTCACTTCCTTGAACGTGAGTCCGTACAGACGGTTTGCCATGGTGAAGATGCCCTTGCGCACATTCTCAATAGGGAAATACGCGCGCACGTCGTTCTCGTCGAAGTTGAATTTCTCCTTTTTCACCTTTTCAGCGTAGTAATAATAGTCCCACGCCGCGATTTTGAAATCACCGCCGTGATTGTTTACATAAGCCTGCATGTCGGCGATTTCCTCATACGACTTTGACAGCCGGTTTCCAAATCTTCATCAACAGACTCTCGGCGGCTTTCACCGTCTTTGCCATGACATTGTCGGTCTGATAGTCGGCATAGGTCTTGAATCCGAACAAGTTGGCTTTCTCCTTACGCAGGCGCAGGATTGTGGCAATCAGCGCCTTGTTGTCGTTCTCGTTGCCATTGTTTGCAAGGTTGATGTAGCCCTTATACATCTTTTCGCGCAGCGCGCGGTTGTCGGCGTAGGTCAGGAACGGCAGACGGCTCGGAGCGCGCAGCGTGAACACCCACTTGCCCTCCAATCCGGCAGCCTGAGCCTCCTCGGCCGCCTGCGCGATGCTCGAATCCGGCAGCCCGGCAAGGTCAGCCTCGTTGTCGACCACCATCCGCCAATTGTTTGTGTCGTTTACAATGTTGTTTCCAAATTTCAAGTTAGCCGCAGCAAGTTGCTCGTTGATGTCCTTCAGCTGAGCCTTCTTCTCAGGCGACAGCAGCGCGCCGCAGCGCACCATCTGCTTGTAGTATTTCTCGAGCAGACGTTCCTGAGGTTTTGTAAGGTTGAATTTCTTGCGGTTGTCATACACTTGCTTCACGCGGCTGAACAAACGCTCGTTCATCATCACCTCGTCGTTGTGTTTAGACAACATTGGCAGAATCTGCTCTCCAAGAGTCTGCAACTCAGGTGTTGAGCAAGCGTCATAAAGACCGTTGAACACGTAAGTCACATTTTCAAGCAACTGTCCGGCATTGTCGAGCGCGGCGATAGTGTTGTCGAAGTCGGCAACGGCACGGTTGTTGATAATGGCCTCAATCTCCTGGTTGTGCTGGCGTATGCCCTCCTCAAAGGCAGGCAGATAGTCGCTGTTTGAGATTTTGTCGAAAGGCGGCATGTTGAAAGGCGTGCCGTAGGGCGCCATAAAAGGATTCTCGGCTTTCATAACTGTAGGGGAAAATAGCATCAATGCCGAAAGGCAAAGAGCGGTTACTGTCAATCTACACTTTTTCATACACTATTATTTAAAATTGTTTATGTCGGTTTTTTAATCATGAAGTCAGCCACCAGCGGATAATGGTCGGACGCTTGCGAAGAACCTCTCCTGCACGCAGTTGCATCGAGAAAGTCGCCGCTGTAGAGAATGTGGTCTATGTGGAAATAGAAACGGTTGCGGTAGTAGGTTTTCAGCGGACCGAATCCCCCGTCGCGGTAAGCGTCGCACAAGTCGCCTTTGGCTGTCAGATAGGCGTAGGAGTAGGGCGTGTCGTTGAAATCGCCGCAAATCATCACCACCGCCTCCGGCTGCGCTGCGTGCAGGCTGTCGGCTTTGGCGCGTATTATCTCCGCTTGTCCCGCGCGTTGCTCAAACGCATTGCGCAGTTTGCTCATCAAGCGAGAACGCACGCCACGGATTGAATGCTTCTGTTTTGGCGATGTCAGTCCCATATACAAGCGTTTGTCAGACTTAGTCAGTCCTATCGACTCCAGATGCGTGTTGATGATGAAAGCCAGGCGGTTTCCAATCGACGATTGATAGACGGCATAGCAGAAATACTTGTTGTCGTCGTAGACCTCGACCGTCTTTACCGGACGTTTCGACAAGTATCCGAGCGATGTTGTCAGACAGGCGTCGATATGCGGATATCTCGCCGTCAGCTCGTCCCACAGAAGGCCTTTGTAGCGGTATTTTATGCCTTGTGTGTCGGGCGTTTCCTGCATGCACACGAAGTCGGGATTGTAAAGCAGAATCTCATCGGCAATTGTTGCCCCCTGCTCCGCCTCCGGCATCCCGAACGTGTTGTAGGTCATAATTCTGAAATCGTGTTTCTCCGACAGCTCAGAACCGAAGTTGAGGGGGCAGAACGCAAGCAGTTGCGGAATAGTCAACACTACCGCCGCGCCAGTCACCCACAGGTTGCGTCGGCAAACGACCGTCCACAAGACAGCGAAACACAGCAGCGCAACGAGAAAGATTGGGAACGCCAGCACGAGCAGCGACAAGTAGCCGCACGAACGAGGGTCGGCATATCCAGCATACGCCGAGGCGACGTAGACCGCCGCCACCGCGACATTGAGCCAGAACGCCGTCTTTACAGCAATGGATTGTATGCTCTTTGTGTTTATACCCATCACTTTATTTTGTTGCTTAATTCGTTAAGTTCTTTCTTTTCAGCCGCCGACAGCGACTCATAGCCCGACACCCTCACCTTGTCGAGCAGAATGTCGAGCCGGTCTTCGTCGAAACCGTCGACAGGTTTTGTGTGCAGCGGCGGCAGCACGATCGCTTTGCGCCGTCGGGAGAATATTTTTTTGCGGCAGTCGAGAGCCACGACCGCCCCCGCCATTATGCCGCCCAGATGTGCCGCATGCGCGCATACCGCCGAAGCGTCGGCACGGGTTACAAGCAATGCGAAAGCCACATAAAACAAGGCAATCCATTTGATTTTCACCAAGCCGAAGAGCCATAGGCGAACGTGATAGTCAGGTTTTGTCAGCACCGCTGCCGCCGCCACCGCCATGACCGCCGCCGAAGATCCGATAAGTCCCGGCGATGGCACAAATTCCGCCGCGAATAGGTAGGCAGCTGCGCCGGCAAGTCCGCCGGCGATGTATGTGGCCACGAATCTCTGCGGCGTCATCAAGTCGAGCGCCACGATGCCGAAGCAGTAGAGACACAGCATGTTTCCGAGGATGTGCAGGAAGTCGAAATGCGCAAACATATAGGTCAGCAACGTCCACGGCGTCGACATAACCTCAGTCCACGACTGCGGCAGCATAAGCCATTCTCCCACGTAGCCTATTCCAAACAGCGCGGCGATGTGGACAATGACAAACACCACAGCATTGACCAGCACGATTTGCACAACCGCCGACTGACGGAGGAACGAGGATGATATTTTCCCGCTAAAACCCACTGCGATTGATTATTCCTTTTTTCTTCCAATATAAAATCAGCAACAGACCGAAGAGCAGTCCGCCGAGGTGGGCAAAGTGAGCCACGCCAGACATTGTGCCGCTCACGCCAAACAGCAATTCAATCAAACCGTAGCCGATAACCATATATTTGCTTTTAATAGGCACAGGAATGAAGAACAGGTAGAGCGGAGCATTGGGGAAAAACATACCGAACGCGAGCAATATTCCGAAAACCGCCCCTGAGGCGCCCACGGCAACGTTCATGTCCAGGAACTGCATTGTCGGGACAATCACGCCATTCCCGAGGTCAACGCCCTCATAGTTGGCAACAATAGGGTGCAGACTGTAGGCCATGGCAGCCTCCTGTATCAAAGCCGCACCGACACCGCAGACCATATAGTAGGTCAAAAAGCGTTTTGAGCCCATCACCTGTTCCAGAATCTTTCCGAAGATGTAGAGCGAGAACATATTGAAGAAAATATGGGCAAACTGTTAGTGTCGTGCAGGAACATGTATGTGACCAATTGCACCGGGTTGAAGGCAGGCGCCTCGACATAGTGCAATCCGAGCCAGCGAGTGACATCGAAGCCTTGTAGGTGGTACATAGCCGATGTGGCAAGCCACACAATGATGTTGATGATAAGCAGATGCCGCGTTACCGGCGGAATTGAATTTATAAAATTTCTTGTGCTCATAACTTTTGTTTCAGATTACAAAGATAGTGCAAGGAGAGTGGAAAGAAAAGAGCTTGCTCGATTTTCTTTCCCGATTCTCAATCTGTCCGCTCTAAATTTCCGCTGAGCAAAAATTTGCACTATCTTTGTAAATTGACAAAGAACCGGAAGTTTATGGAAAAGAAAGACAATGAAATAATCATCCCGTGGCACGAGGCTCCAGCCAAAGCCACCACAGAAAATCCATACCGCGAAGGTCCGGCGCTGACCAAACGCGGAAAGTTGCTCGGACGCGCTCCGGAAATCGACACAGACGACGAGTCGAAGAAGCGCACCGTACTCGACTATTACGACTTGAAGAAGATGGTGCCGTTTTTCGACGGGAAGCCCAAATTGGTGCACGCATTGATGAAACTGATGAAACTCGACAATGTCAACTATCTGCACCACCGCAACCTCAACACGCCGGGAGCCGCTTTTGTGCGCGGGCTGCTCGATGATTTCCACATCACGATGCGTGTTGATGGCGCCGACGTGCTCAACAACTTGCCCGAGGGCGCGTTTATCACTGTTTCCAACCATCCGTTCGGCGCACTCGACGGCATAATGCTCATCGACCTTTTGGCTTCGCGCCGCAGCGATTACAAGGTGATGGTCAACATGATACTCAACCATATCCGAGGCATGCGCCCCAACTTTATCGCCGTCGACCCGATGTCGAGCAACGACCCAGCCAAGCGCGCTGTTACGATGAAAGGCATCAAGGAGGCGATGATCCACGTGCGCCGCGGCCATCCGCTGGGATTCTTTCCCGCCGGAGCTATGTCGAAACTCAATTCGCATCTCGACATACAGGACCGCGAGTGGCAGCCGTCGATTATCCGTCTTATCCAGCAGCTCAACGTGCCTGTTGTGCCGGTCTATTTCCACGGGCGCAACAGTATGATTTTCAATCTGCTCGGAGTGATAAGCTGGCAGCTTCGCACACTGCGTCTGCCCGCCGAGGTGTTTGCCCATTGCGGAGAGACCTATCATATCTCTGTTGGCGATGTGATTACGCCCGACGAGCAGAAAAAATTCGCCGACGTAAAGGAATTCGGCGCAATGCTGCGTCAACGCACGTATGCGCTGCGCGAACGCAAATAATAAAACTACAGAATATATGTTCAATCTCAATAAATTCATAGGCGAGCACGTTACCCATCGTGCGGAAAGTATGTTTGCCGCCGACATTTCAGCCAACAGCGCCACGCTTTCGGCGGAAATCAAGGACAAGAAAGTGTGTGTGATAGGCGGCGCCGGATCTATCGGCTCCTCGTTTATCAAGGCGGTGCTGCGCTTTGAACCAAAAAGCATGGTGGTGGTCGACCTTAACGAGAACGGACTCGCCGAGCTGGTTCGCGATGTGCGCTCAACCGACGGCCTGTTTGTCCCCGATGAGTTCCGCTGCTATACACTCAATTTCGCCGACCCCATTTTCGAACGCATCTTCCACGAGGAAAGGATTCGACATCGTGGCAAATTTCTCAGCCCACAAACATGTGCGCTCGGAGAAAGACCGCTACAGCGTGCAGGCACTTATTGAGAACAATGACATAAAGGCAAAACGCCTGATGGACTTGCTCTGCGTCTATCCTCCGCGCCATTTCTTCTGTGTCAGCACCGACAAAGCCGCCAATCCAGTAAACATCATGGGCGCGAGCAAACGCATAATGGAGGACTTGGTGATGGCTTACAACGAGCGGTTCAAAGTGACGACAGCCCGTTTTGCCAACGTGGCGTTCTCCAACGGCTCGTTGCCCGACGGATGGCTTCACCGCTTGCAGAAAAAACAGCCTCTGGCAGCCCCTTCCGATGTGAAACGCTACTTTGTGTCGCCCGAAGAATCAGGACAAATATGTATGCTTGCATGCATTCTCGGCAATGGTGGCGAGGTGTTTTTTCCGAAACTCGGCGAAGACCAGATGCTGACGTTCTCCGAGATATGCGACAATTTTGTGAAGGCGGAAGGATTCTCGAAGGTGGAATGCGCAAGCGACCCGGAAGCCAAACAGTATGCTGCCCGTATGGGCTATGACAGCGCGCGCTATCCAGTGGTCTACTTCAAGAGCGACACCACCGGAGAGAAGGCGTATGAGGAATTTTTCGTGCCGGGCGAGAAAATAGCGATGGACCGCTTCTCCGCACTTGGTGTGGTGGAGAAAAGCGAGCATCGCCAGATGGTGGAGATTGACGGATTTTTCAACGAGCTGGAGGGGATATTCGCCAAACCAGACTTCACCAAAAGCGAGGTCGTGGACGCCATAAAGCGGTTTATCCCCAACTTTGAACATGAGGAGAAAGGCAAGAACCTTGACCAAAAAATGTAGCAGACAATGAAACGACCGTTGATACTCGTGTGCGGAGGCGGACATTGCAAATCCGTGATAGAGGCAGCCGAGAGCGCCGGTTTTGCGATAAAAGGCATTCTCGACGTGGCGGAACGCATCGGCGACGATGTGCTTGGGTATAAAATCGTGGGCACAGACGACGATGCTGCCCTATATGCCGCGGAATGCGACTTTGTGGTGACTCTTGGGTTTATCAAGAGCGCCGCGGTCAGAAACCATATAATCGACAAGCTGACCGCCGCCGGATGCCGGTTTGCAACGGTGGTGGCTTCGACCGCCCACGTGTCGCGCCACGCCACGCTCGGCGAGGGGACGGTGGTGCTCCATCGTGCCACGGTCAATGCCGGAGCGTCGGTTGGACGACATTGCATCATCAACACCGCCGCCAACGTGGAGCACGATGTGACGGTGGCCGACGGCGCGCACGTGTCGACCGGAGCGATGCTCAACGGAGAGTCGCGTGTGGGCGCAGGGGCGTTTGTGGGCAGCGGCGCGGTGCTTGCGCAATGTGTTGCCGTTGGTGCCGGATGCGTGATAGGTGCCGGCAGCGTGGTGACAGTCAGTTTGACAGAACCGGGAATCTATGCCGGCAATCCGGCACGACTAATCAATAAAAAGAAATGAGCCATACACTTATAATCGCCGAGGCGGGCGTGAACCACAACGGCTCGCTGTTGACGGCAAAACGTCTTGTCGACGCGGCTGCCGAGGCAGGCGTTGACATTATCAAGTTTCAGACGTTCAAGGCGGAGCGGCTGGTGTCGAAGGATGCGAAAAAGGCCGACTATCAGAAGCGCAACATCGGTGACGGCGACGACTCGCAGCTGGCTATGCTGAAGAGTCTTGAGCTGTCGGAGGCAGACCATTACGAACTGGTTGCATACTGCCGCGAAAAAGGCATCAGATTCTGGTCGACGGCATTCGACATGGAGAGCCTTGACTTTCTGCACTCGCTCAATCTCAGACTGTGGAAAATACCTTCGGGAGAGATAACCAACTATCCGTTTATAAAAAAAAATAGCCTCGTTCGGCGAACCGGTGATTATGTCGACCGGTATGTGTGACGAGGACGACATACGCAACGCAATGGCGGTGCTCACCGACAACGGGCTGCGCCGTGAGCAGATAACCATACTGCACTGCAACACGCAGTATCCCACGCCTATGGCTGATGTGAACCTACGCGCGATGCTTACGATAAAACGGGATTTCGGAGTAGAGGTAGGCTATTCCGACCACACTCAAGGCATCGAAGTGCCTATAGCCGCCGTGGCTCTCGGCGCTGCGGTGGTGGAGAAGCATTTCACGCTCGACCGTGCGATGAAAGGCCCCGACCACAAGGCGTCGCTCGAGCCAAAAGAACTGAAGGCGATGACAGCCGCCATACGCAACATCGAGCAAGCCCTCGGCACTGGCGAGAAATGCGTGTCGGCCTCAGAACGCGCGAATATCGCCGTGGCGCGCAAAAGCATCGTCGCCGCGTGTACCGTCAAGAAAGGCGACATCCTGACCGACGGCAACCTGGCGGTGAAACGTCCGGGCACGGGCATCTCGCCGATGCGCTGGAATGAGGTTGTCGGCACCCGTGCGTCAAAAGACTTTGAACCAGATGAAATGATTGTGCTATGAGAAAGATATGCTTCGTAACCGGAACGCGCGCAGAGTACGGACTCCTGTGCCGGCTGATGCGGCTCGTTGCCGACGACCCCGACCTGCAGCTGCAGATTGTGGCTACAAATATGCATCTGTTGCCGGAGTACGGCATGACATACCGCGAGATTGAGAAAGATGGTTTTTCAATCGACTGCAAGGTGCCGATGAGCAAGCCTTCGGACGACGCACATGGTGTGTGTGTGTCGATGGCTGAGGAGATGGCTGGGATAAGCAAGGCATTCTCAACACTGAATCCCGATATTGTTGTGCTTCTTGGCGACCGCTACGAGATTCTTGTGGCAGCCGAAACAGCACTTATCCACCGCATCCCGGTGGCTCATATCCATGGCGGAGAAGTTACCGAAGGAGCGTTTGACGATGCGATACGCCACGCCGTGACAAAGATGTCGGCGTTGCATTTCACGTCGTGCGCACAGTATCGTCAGCGCGTTATACAGCTTGGAGAACAGCCAGAGCGGGTGTTTGACGTGGGCGCGCTCGGCGTGGAGAACATAAAGCGAGTGCCGCTGATGGACAAGGCGGAACTTGAGGATTCGCTCGGATTCAAGTTTGACGGCGACACGGTTGTAGCCACCTATCATCCTGTGACGCTCGGCGGCGACTCTGCGCACGACATCAAGGAGTTTCTTTCGGCGCTGGAGGCTGTCGACGGTTTGCGCGTGATTTTCACCATGCCCAACAGCGACACCGGACGCGACGTCATCGCCGACGCCATCGCCGACTACGTAGACCGCCATCCCGATAAGTCGAAGGCATTCGCATCGCTCGGTCTGCGCCGCTATCTGTCGGCGCTGCATTATGCCAAAGCGGCGGTGGGCAACTCCTCGAGCGGAATCATTGAAGTGCCGTCGTTCGGCATCCCGTCGCTCAACATCGGCGACCGTCAGAAAGGCAGACTGGCGTCGGAGAGTGTTGTGAACTGTGGCACGGGTAAAGATGATATTCTGAAAGGTCTGCGCCTTTGCCTATCTCCGGAGATGCGTCGGCGGGCAAAGAATGCCGACAATCCCTATGCGAAAGACGGTACAGCCAGTCTTATCCTTGACCGGCTGAAGCACGCCGACCTCGCCGCGCTACGCACAAAACATTTCTACGATATACCTGTAAAAGGGTAGTGGCATTAACAATAAAAAAGCGGGCATTTCAGATGAAATGTCCGCTTTTCTTGAGCCTCTTGTCGGATTCGAACCAACGACCCCGAGATTACAAATCACGTGCTCTGGCCAACTGAGCTAAAGAGGCGTTTTGCTTTAAGCGAATGCAAAGGTACTCGCTTTTACTTGATTTTCCAAATATAATAAGGAGAAATTACTGTCGTGAGTTGTGAACAATTATGTTGGTATAAGTTTATTTATTTGATAGTCAAGAGATAGCCTTGTTAATAAGTTTATAGCGCATAGCGTATCCGGTTATATCACTTCAGGCGTCTCGTCAGGGATATGTCCGCTGCGGATGCGCCATTCCTTAGGGTATAGATTGTTGGCGCGGTTGCCGAGATTTTTGACAAATCCGAGAGGATGGTTGCGGTAGGCAACAACGACATATCCGCGCGGACAGTCGGCAGGCAGAGCCACGGCCTCCCCCCTGAGGTAGGCTATGGCAGAAGCATAGTCGAGGTCGGCGCACGGGAAGGCATCCTGGCGGAGAGCCACGCTTTGCGACAGCGCGTGCTGCGGCACGAGGTCGCGGCCTTTTGCCTGAGCCATCGGTATGCCCGCCAGCAGCGTTTTTGCCGTTTTTGCAATCCTTTCCACAAGCGGCTGATGAGCTTTGGCGACGGCGCAAATCGCATCGTCGTATGCCGTGATGGAAAAGTCGTCCTGACCGTCGATCCATTTAGGGCATTCAACGCCCTTGACGCCCTTTGCCGATGTTTTTTTGCCTTTATTCTTGTCTTTTTTCGTTTCTTTCTCCGCGTATTCGCCATTTTTGCGCACCACAGCCATAAACAAGCCCTCGCCGCGTGTGAGATGAGGCATAAAGCGGAAACACGGATAAGGAGTGTCGACACCCTTGTGTATCCCCCATGACGGGTCGGAGACGATGTCGACAGGCTCGGCGCCGAGCGAACGGACAAGGAAGTCGATCATATCCTCGTTTTCGGCACGGTTGAAAGTGCAGGTGCTGTAGATGAAAATGCTGCCAGGCTTCAGAGCCTGCCAGATGTCGGAGGCAATTTCGCGTTGGCGCGCGGCACATTGCTCGACAAGGGCAGGAGTCCATTGCGCCACAGCCTCGTCGTCCTTGCGCATCATGCCTTCGCCGGAACACGGCATGTCGGCAGCCACGATGTCGAAAGCCTCATACAGCTTCCCGAGACGGGAGGCGTCGCTGTTGGTGACCACACAGTGTGGATAGCCCCATTTCACAACGTTCTCGCGCAAAATCTGCGCGCGCCGGCTGTCAATTTCGTTTGCCACGACGAGAGAGCCGTCGGGCAGAGCATCGATGGCAGCGGTGGTTTTTCCTCCCGGAGCGGCACACAGGTCGAGGTAAGCCACCGGAGAATTGCCAGCCACCTGACTCAGCACATGGCTAATAAACATCGACGATGCGTCCTGCACATAGTAGCACCCGGAATGCAGCAGCGGATCGAACGTGAACTGTCGCCGCGCGTCGAGGTAGATTCCCGACCGGCACCAAGCCACGGGGTCGTCGGTCGCCGGCGGCATAGCCTTGCGCCGGTTAACCCTTACCGCCACCGACGGTTCGGTCTGCAAAGCCTGAAGCAAAGCGTCGGCCTCCTCTGGCAGCAACGCCAGCATCTGTTGTCTGAAAAGTATAGGTAGTTCCGCCATTATTCGCTGTAGTATATGCGTTTCACACGTGAAGACACCGACGTCAGCACCTCATAAGGGATGGTCTGCAGGCGGTCTGCCACATCCTGTGCCGAGATATGCTCTCCGAAAATCTCCACTTTGTCGCCCACGGCGCATTCCACGTCGGTCACGTCGGCCATGAACAAGTCCATGCAGATGTTGCCCACAGTAGGCACTCGCTTGCCGTTGATCCACACCTCGCCGTGTCCGCAGCCAAGATGTCTGTTGAAGCCGTCGGCATAACCGATAGGTATCGTCGCGATGCGCGACGGGCGTGTCAGCACGCCGTGGCGGCCGTAGCCGATTGTTGTTCCCGCCTCCCATTCGCGGATTTGGATTATTACCGAATGCAGCGAAGACACCGGACGCAGTTTGTCGTCGTAGCCCGCACCGAGAGTCGGAATGCCGTAGAGTCCGATGCCCAGGCGCACCATCTCGTATTGGTGGTCGGGGAATCTCAGGATTCCGTCGGTGTTGAGGATGTGGCGGATGATTTTATGGTTGAAAGCCGGAACGAACGTATTGCAGCAGCGGTCGAAATATTCAAGCTGGAAATGGGCATAGCTGTCGTCGTGCAGGTCGTCGGCGGTGCATAGGTGCGAGAAAATCGACGCAGGGCACACGTTGTCCTGGCTTTTCAACAGTTCGACGAGCTTGGGCAGTTCATCGTAGACAAATCCCAGACGGTGCATTCCCGTGTCGATTTTTATGTGTATCGGGTAGTCTTTCACATCAAACTTCTGCGCCTCGCGTATAATCTCGCGGCACATGTCGAAAGAGAACACCTCCGGCTCCAGACGGTTGTCGAACAGCGCCTTGTAGTTGACCACCTTCGGGTTGAGCACCATTATAGGCATCGTGATGCCCGCCTCGCGCAGCGCCACGCCCTCGTCGTGTGCCGCCACGGCGATATACGACGCCCCCTGCTGCTGCAGAGTCTTGGCAAGCTCATAGGATCCGGCTCCGTAGCCGAAAGCCTTCAGCATACACACAATTTTCGTGTCGGGTTTCAGCCGCGACCTATAGAAGTTGAAGTTGTGCACCAGCGCGTCGAGGTTCACCTCCAGCACCGTTTCGTGCTGCCGCGCCTCGAGCATCTCTATTATGCGGTCGAACCCGAATTCCGGCGCGCCCTTCAGCAGGATGAGTTCCTTAGAGAAGTCGCTCTGCGACATAGCGCTGAGAAAAGCGTCGGTCGACGGAAAGAATCGAGAGTTGCCGGCAAACAAATCGCTGTGGGCGGAAATTTCCCGTCCGATGCCGATTATGCGGTCGATGTGGCGCAGGTGGACAAGTTCGGCAATTTTTTTATACAGCTCCGACGCGGGGATGTTTTCCGGCAGCACGTCGGAAAGAATCAGAGTGCGCGACCGCAGCAGAGTGTCGCGGCGCGACATAAAGTCGATGGCAGGAGCAAGCGACAGGTAGTCGCTCGTGTATGTGTCGTGAATCAGCTGGCAGTCGTTTACGCCCTCCATTGCGTCCATCCGTGTTCCGGTGGGCGACAGAAGCTTGAACCGTTCCTCAATCGTATCCATAGGCACGCGCATGCACAGCAGCGTGGCGAGGCACACGATGGCGTTTTCGATGTCGGCAGCCGCCGTAAACGGGATCTTTACCTGTCCGGCATACAGCAGATAGGTGTAGTTGATTGTTGTAGAGTCTTTCTCTTTGATAATCGAAGAGATAAATATCGGAGCGTCGGTGTTGACGCGCGACCAGCTCACCTCCTGGTGTCCGTATGACAAGTCGATGATGCCGTTGCAGATGGTGTTGTTGTCGCCGTCGAACACGATGTATTTGCTGTTGCGCGACAGGCGCAGCTTCTCGATGCATTTTTCTTCGATCGACGCAAAACCCTCCTTGTGCTCGTTTCCGATGTTGGTCATCACCGTGATGTCAGGGCTGATGATGCTTTCAAGCACTGGCATTTCGTCGGGTTGTGAAATACCCGCCTCGATGATTGCAAGACCGGTGTTGTCGTCGATGTCCCAAACCGACAGCGGCACGCCAATCTGCGAGTTGTAGCTGCGCGGACTGCGCACGATGTTGTAGTCGGGGCGCAGCAGCTGAAACAGCCATTCCTTCACCTGAGTCTTTCCGCGACTGCCCGTCACGCCTATCACCGGGATGTGAAAGCGGTGGCGGTGGAACGAGGCGAGTTGCTGGAGCGCCTTTATGGAATTTTTCACAACAATGAAATTGGCGTCGCCTGTCGGCACGCCTTCCGGGATGTGCTCCACCACAAAATTGCGCACGCCTTTCTCATACAGCTGGTGCACGTAGCGGTGACCGTCGTTGCTGTCGGTGTGGAGCGCGAAAAACAGAGAGCGGTCGGGGTAGGTAAGAGTCCGTGAATCGGTGAGAAGCGTGTCGATTGAGGCATTGTTCAGATGCGAGGCGTCGGCACCGAGAATTTCTGCTATTTCGAGAATCGAATATTTCATTGTTTAAGAAGTTTGTCGATTATTGTTTTCACGTAAGGCATATCCGCCGACAAGGTGTCGGCAGCGCGGCGAGTGGCAGCGCGGAATGCCTCTGCTGCTTCTGAGTCGTCGGTCAGCGGGCGGTGGAGCAGTCGTGCATACACCTTTTCGCAGCGTGTGCAAGCCTGACGTGCACGGTCGGACAGGCACGAGGACTTGAACCGTTCGGCGACATACGCCACAGCCACATCCGACGGATGCACCATATCGGCGGCAAAGAAGCGGTAGTCGCGCAGCTGGTCGAGCATAATCTCATACGATGGAAAGTAGTGGCACACGCCTGGGCGTTGCGCCATGATGCTGTCTGAGGCAAGCAGCAGCGTGGATTTGCTCAGCTGGTTGCCATGGGCGCCGTCGGCAAGGTGGCGCACCGGACTTACGGTGAACGTGATGTCGATGTGGGGATTGAATTTGCGGATGTCGTCGATTAACGGAATCCATTCGTCTGCAATCTCGTTGGCGGAGAGCATCCGTCGGTTGAACATTGACGCCGGCATCTTGTGGCAGTTGGCGACGGTTTCGCCGTCGGCGGTGGAAAATGTGTAGGCGGTGCCGAAGGTCACAATCAGATGTCGTGCCGATCGTAAACATGCCACACCCTCAGCATAGGCGGCGTTGATTTTCTGCAAAGCCTTGTCCTTGTCTACGCTTGAGAATCGCGAATGGTGCGACATGCTGTGCCACAGGTTGCCGTAAGCCACGAGTTCGTCGGCAGAGAACGGCAGGTCGGCCATGAGCCGCCGCAGCGACTGCGCTATGCTGCGAGGGTTGTAGAGCGTGCCGAAGGGGTTTATGCACAGTGTCAGCATCGACCGTTTGAGCAGATTTCCTACGTCTTCGGCAAAGCATGACCCGAGCATCATGACGGCCTCGTCATGCTCTATTTTGATGCCCACAGCATCGGTGTCAACAAGCGTTTGAAATCCATTGTCGGTCATTTGCGTAAATCAGTGCAAAGATAGTGCAAGGAGAGTGGAAAGAAAAGAGCTTGCTCAATTTTCTTTCCCGAGGCGCAGCCTATTTTATCCTCCCGTCTCTCAGCGGCACCGCGTTGCGGTGCGTGTCATGCCATCTCGCTACCCAGGACGTTGTCCGGGGTTAACTGAAAACGGGTCCGCGCTGCGGACCACAAATTATGTGGATCTTCTTTT
Source organism: Bacteroidales bacterium (assembly GCA_022009815.1). GTDB lineage: Bacteria > Bacteroidota > Bacteroidia > Bacteroidales > Muribaculaceae > Limisoma. The sequence goes on along the minus strand of CP091725.1, from coordinate 788,019 downwards.
AAAGACGAAGGCAACCGTCGACGGGCGGTTGTATAATCATAGCCCCAGGTTGGCTTGCCTACCTGGGGTCAGGTGTGGGGATGAGGAATCTACCGCCGAAGAGCGGTTGTATAAATCAAGGAATATGATTATTTGCAAACAGACGATTCGTCACGGGGTGTTAACATATACAACCGCTCTTCGGCGGTAGATGTGCGTGTATTGGCGTCACGGGGTAGGCAAGCCAACCCCGTGCTAACGTATGAAACCGCTCTTCGGCGGTTTTTCCAATGGTGATGTCCCATACCGTTGGCGCATACCGATGTAGGGCGTTTTTTCAACGGGTATGGTGGACGATGGCGGAGGCAACCGCTGATGTTTTTGCTGTGGGGATAAAAAAATAACGACTCGCCGGACTGGCGTGGTCGCTACCTGAAAAACTATGTTTGAAATCTGAATCTATGTCTTATTCTCCGTCAACCACACGGCATGCACCGATGTAGCGCTTTGCGTAGTAGGCTTCCTGTGACGACGATACCGTGACGCCTTGCGAACAGCTTGAGTGGATAAACTTGAAGTTGCCCGATTCGTCGACCGATGTCACGATGCCCACGTGGCCTACGTTGCTTTGAGGCGCGAGAGCCAGAGAAGAACACCAAGTCGCCAGCCTTCAGGTCGCGGCGGTCTTTGACTTGAGAGTCTCCGCGGAGTGCTGAATACTGTGAACGCGATGAGCGCGGAAGCGAAATGTTCTGTTTTGAGAAGATGAATGTGGTGAAGCCAGAGCAGTCAAAACCTGATTTCGGACTCATGTGTCCTGAACGGTAAGGAGAACCGAGGTATTTCATCGCACTTTTAACAATCTCTCGGCCGCAGATACTGTCGGTCTTGCAAGTTCTGTCTTGAGCCTTCGCTGCGAAGCTTGCAACGAATACTGCCAATACTGCTAAGATTGTTAAAATTTTCTTCATTATCTCTTGTTTTTAGTAGGTTTTACTTCCGAACACCTCAAAGTTAGCAAAATTTGCTGGTGGCGTCAAGCGATTTCAGACATTTAATTAACATATTAAACTTCTTTATGACGATTGGTGGGTGCCTGTACAAATTTTAACAGTTTTTCGGAGCAAAGAGATTAAACCTTCGCAAAGATGCTCATTCTCACCATTTAACAGGTTCTTGCTTTCTCCAAAACTTGTTCACGCACGTTGCTGGCCGCCTTTTTTGCCGCTGCAGATAGTTAAAAGGAGTATTAAAATTCACATTTGCACTGTAAATGCGCAGATTTTCCAACCGATTCCCAACCGATTCTCTTCAGACTCGCAAAAAAACGTCTAATAATTTGTGAATTAAATATTTAATACTATCTTTACGGCGCAAACCATTAACAAGACAAATTATGAAGAGAAAATTCATTTATCCAACAAAATAATAATAAAACAATGAAAAAGATAGCAGCAATAATCGCAATCGTTTTATGCGTAGCGCTAAACGGTTGTAATAAGGAGGACGATATGTCGAAGCTTGACGAAGGCGGAAAGATTCTGTATTCATTGGAATTGAAGATTGTTGACAAGAATGGAGCAGAAATCATAGCACAGGACGGAGGCATTGACAAAATAAAAGATTTGGTGTCGATAGAGTATAAAGGAAAGGAGTATAGTCCGCAAGAATTAAGCACTAATCCTTATGTGAGGCCAAAAATGAATCCGGTATTTTCGATAATGCCAAACGGGCAGTCTCCACGCTACCTTTGCTTTGGGCTTTTTTCTCTGCAATCCATCAAGAGCAACGTTTGGTTTACCATAAAGTGGAAGGACGGGAGCAAAGACGTTGTAGAGTTAACGGAATCGTCAGGGAAAGTGGAATTCTATGTGAATGGCGTTATTGACAAGGAAGTAAGTAAAGAGATTGTCGGAGCGGTTGTGACAAAGAAGATTGAATAGGCACAACGGTATTCTTATGATATTTAAGCGTCCAGAATTTCTGGACGCTTTTTTGTGCCTGAATAGCGGTGTGGCGTGTGCTTATAGAAACAGAGAGGAAAAGAACGTCATATTGTTTTTTAGCGTGTATTTGTGGGAATGCTCGGATTTGAGTAATTTTACACGATTTTTTCAGAACAAACAATTTTACGCAATATGCAGAAATTCAGTTTTAAGGCATTGTCCGACGGAGCAAAGACCCTTGCCGGCAGCCGCGACTTCCGTTATGGAGTTTTCGGAGTCATCATCCTTGTGGCTATCTCATTGGCATTCTTCGCCACGAGCCTCGGCGACACTCTACAGCAGAGCGACACGATGCAGGGCGTTGCCAACGGACAGGAGGCAAAGGCCTATTTTGAGCAGACCGGCGAAAAGACGTGCTGGACCAACTCGTTGTTTGGCGGTATGCCTACGTTTCAAATCTCGCCGTCGTATGCAAGTTCGAAATTCATAAGCGCGCTTCAGTCGGTGTTCGGACTTGGTCTTCCCAGTCCAGCCAATCTGGTGTTTATGATGATGGCAGGCTTCTACATCCTGCTTCTTGCCATGCGCCAGCGGTGGTATCTTGCCCTTCTTGGCGCCATAGCCTACGGTTTCTCATCGTATTTCTTCATTCTGATAGGAGCCGGACATATATGGAAATTCTGCGTGCTTGCCTACGTGCCTCCCACGATAGCCGGCATCGTGCTCGCCTACCGGGGCAAATGGCTTGCCGGCGGCGCACTCACAGCTGTGTTTGCGATGTTGCAGATAGCGTCAAACCATGTGCAGATGACCTACTATTTCCTCTTTGTCGTAGTGGCTATGATGATTGCCTATTTCGTTGACAGCCGCCGCAAGAAGGAGTTGGGCAAATGGCTTAAAGCCACAGGGGTGCTTGCCGTGGCAGCAGTTGTGGCTGTCGGAGCAAACCTCACGAGCCTGTACAATACATATGAATATAGTAAGGAAACCGTTCGTGGACGCACCACCGACCTTACCGCGGCAAAGTCGTCGGGTGAGTCGGGCAATGTGAATAAAAACGGCATCAACCGCGACAACGTGACAAGTTGGAGCTACGGTGTCGATGAGACGTTGACGCTGATTATTCCTAACGTGAAGGGCGGCGCGACGGTGAAGCCCAACGATATTACCGACGACGGCGGTTTGGCTCCTGCGTCGGTAATCGACCTTGACAAGGCGCAAAGTCTTGTGGAGGCGGCGCAGATTACCGGTGATCCATCCTACGACGAGCAGCTCCGTCCGCAGCTGCAGCAGATGGTGGGGCAGTTCCGCCAGTATTTCGGTGACCAGCCGATGACCAACGGCCCGGTTTATGTGGGAGTGGTTATTTTCGCACTCGCGCTGTTGGCGTTGTTTGTGGTCAAAGGTCCGATGAAGTGGGCGCTGCTTGCCGTCTCGATTCTGTCAATACTGTTGTCGTGGGGTCATAACTTCTCTCCTCTTACATATTGGATGATCGATCATTTCCCGATGTACGACAAGTTTCGCGCTCCGGCGAGCATACTCGTCATCGTCGAGTTTACGTTGCCTATACTTGCCGTGATGGCGGTCAACCAGATTCTTACCGAGGAGAATTTCTTCAAGAAGCACCGCAATGCAGTGTTTGCCGCATTCGGTATCCCGGCATTGTTCTGTGTTATCGGATGGCTGATGCCTTCAGTGTTTGGCAACGGTCTGAGTTTCGGCGAGGCAGAGCAGCTCGAAGAAATCCTTGCGCAAACCAGCGGAATGGAGCACGACTTCTATTCGCGAGCGTTCAGCATCGTCGGAGAGGCGCGCCTGTCGATGGTGGCTGCCGACTCGCTGCGCAGCCTGTTGCTGCTTGCCGTTGGCGCGGTGCTGCTGTTGGCGTATGTCAAGGGGAAACTTTCGAGAAACGTCTTTGTGGGCGTGTTGATTGCCGTGGTGCTTGTCGACATGTTCCAGGTGGACAAACGCTATATCAACGAGGATATGTTTGTAAAGCACACCGAGGACGATGCGCTGACATTCATCCCTACATCTGCCGACAGCCAGATTCTTCAAGACAAATCGTACTATCGCGTTTCCGACGTGCGCAATTTCGGGTCGCCGAATCCGTCGTTCTTCCATAAGAGCGTTGGCGGATACCACGCAGCCAAACTGACGCGCTACAACGACATTATAGCCAAAATGCTGCAGCCGACCAATGGCGTGATTCTCGGGATGAAACAGACATACGGCACCGTCGACCTTTCGCTCGTCGACATGAAGGCATACAATATGCTCAACACCAAATATCTGATTGTCGACGGTAAGGTGCTGACCAACCCCGGTGCGCTCGGCAACGCCTGGCTTGTCGACAACGTTGAATATGTCGAGGGAGCAGATGCCGAGATGGACGCGTTGCAGAAACTGAATCCCGCAGTAAAAGCGGTTGCCGATGTTAAGTTTAAGCCGATGCTTGGCAATGCCGCGCCAAAGCAACCGGGCGACACGATATATCTGACATCATACAAGCCCAACGAGCTGCGCTACAAGTCGCAGACCGGCAACGACGCAGTGGCGGTGTTCTCCGAAGTCTATTTCCCATGGGGATGGACAGCCACCGTCGACGGCAAGGAATTGCCGATAGCCCGTGTCGACTACACGCTCCGCGGCATGCGTCTGCCAGCAGGAAGCCATGAAATCGTGATGCGCTTCGACCCCAAGTCGATACACACGACGGAAACCGTGGCCTACACATCGATAACGCTTGTTTATCTGGCTCTCATCGTGGCACTTATTGCCACTGTGACAGCCTACGGCAGAAGAAAGGAGCAACTGTAGGTTGGGAAAAATCAGACGATATTGCACGGCGCTGACGCGCTACCGTAGCAAAGGGTTCGGAATCCATTCCCCCTTTGCTTTCCATTTCGTGCTCAACGTGCTGCGCGAGAAGTCGGCTTACTATGCCTATGCCGACATTGCCGAACGCCGCAACGAGGCGCGCCGCATGAAACGTCTGCTCAAGGTGAGAAAACCGCGGATGATATCCGAGAAAAGTGCCCGGATGATGTTTCGCATCGCCAACTATTTCAACCCAAAGATGATTCTGCAACTCGGCACCAATTTCGGGGTGTCGGCATACAGCACGCTGCGTGTGGCGTCAGATTCGAGGATGTGGCTTGCAAGCAGCCAGGCAGAGCCGGAAATTGCGCTCGTCCTGCTGCAGAATCAGGCAGACCGCATCAGCGTCAGCGGTTCGTGCGGCGAGGCTGTCGACGACTATATCGCCGCCGTTGGCGACGGCAAGCGTTATGTGGTGGTCAACCGAGTGACAGAGACGGAAGCCGTCAGCGTGGAGCGCTGGCTTGTGTCGTTGGCAGAAACGGAGGCGGTTGTCGTGGTGCGCAATTTGCAGCACGATGAGGTTGTGGCACGTCTGTGGCGCGCATTGCTGTCGCGGCTGACATACGGAATGGCGTTTACCAACGGCAAGATGGGAGTAGCTGTGATAGAGAAGAAACTGCCCCGCCAGACGTTCTCCTTATGGTTTTAGCGGCACTGATGCTTGTGCGTGGCGCGCAGGAATTGCCATAAGAACAGCGCACCGCCTACAAACAGGGCTATGCTGAACGCATAGAAAATGCCCACGTCGCGCAGTCCCAACGGGAAGCCGAGCAGCCATCCGCTCGGGATGCCTACAAGAATGTAACTTACAAAAGCAATCCACATCATCGCCATCGACTGCCCTGTGCCGCGCAGCGCGTTGGCAAAGCAAATCTGTGTGGCGTCGCCGCATTGGTAAATGATCAGAGGCAGAATCAGAGCCATAGCAGAGGCCGCAACAATGCTGTCGTCGGTGAAGATGCCCACCAGCGGCTCTTTGGCGAAATAAAGCAGGAACGACACCGCAACAACCATTGCGAGCAGTATGTGATAGCCAGCCCATGCCGAGCGGCGCACTTCCGCCTGGTTGCCGCGTCCCACGTAGTTTGACACACGGATAGCCACTGCCGCGCCGATGCTGTAGTAGAACATGAAACCGAGCGTGCTTATGGTGAGTATCACTTGATAACTTGCCAGCTCCACAGTGCCGAGCCATCCCATCATCACGCCTCCAAACGTGAACGTGCCCGTCTCCATGGCCATTTGCAGCGAGATGGGCATTGATGTGCGTGTTATCGACAGCATCTCTCCGACGCTTTCACGGGTGTGCAGAAACGCCTTGCGCATAGGTGCGTAAGCCTGTCCGCGCAGCAGCACCACGGCAAACACCACTGCCATCAGCACCCGGGAGCCGAGAGTGCTGATGCCGGCGCCGAGCGCGCCCAGCTCAGGCATTCCGCACTTGCCGTAGATGAGCAGATAGTTGAACACAATGTTGACAGCGTTGCCTGAAATAAGTATCCACATTCCCACCGATGGGCGCAGAAGGCTGTCGGCAAACTGGCGCATTGCGTTGAACAGAGCCACAAACACTATCGACGCAAGGATTACGAGATAGTAGGGACGGATGATGGGCAGCAGTTCGTCGGGCTGCCCGAAGCGGTCGATAAAAAAGTAGGCGCAGCCCATAACCACCGTCAGCAGTATGCCGAACAGAGCGTTGGCAATCAAAGCATTGCGGAAAGCCGCTCCCGCCTCGTCGTATTTCTGTCTGGCAAACAGCGCGCCGATAATCGGAGTGATGCCGTATGAGAAGCCGAGCAGACCGATAATCACAAGGTTGAACAGATTGTTGACAAACGACACAGACGCAAGGTCGTTTGTGCCGTAATGTCCCACCATCAGCGTGTCGGCGAATCCCACAAGGATTACGCCTATCTGCCCGATGCACAGAGGCACGCCGAGTTTCAGCGTTGAGCGGTAGTGTTGAGCGTATGACGTCATAAATTTTCTTGACAATGTTTTATGTATGAATGTTTCGTTTTGCCTGTTTCCACAGCCGTGCGGCGGCATAGATGACGATGAGGGTCAGCACGATGGTTGCCGAGGCAGGAATATTGGTGGCGTAGGCAGCCATCAGTCCTACTGTTGAGCCTGCAACGCTGATGATGGCGGCAAGCAGCATCATCGGCCGTAGTCGGCAGGTGAACACTTCCGCAGTCATCTGCGGCAGGGCAAATAGCGACATCAGCAGCATGATGCCGATTAGTTTCAGAGTGAGCACTATGCAGACGGCAACCAGTATGGTCATAAGTCCGTTGATAAGAGCCACAGGCATACCTATGGTGCGCGCATAGTCGGAATCGAAAGCGCAAGCCACGATGGGACGGTGGAGCAGAGCCATCACGGCAAGCAGCATTATGAGAAATGCGGCAAACACAGCAAGGTCGGTGTGGGATACGGTGAGGATATTTCCAAAGAGAAACGACTGCAGTTCGGGGACGTAGCCCGGAGTCAGGAACACGAACAGAATACCGAGAGCCATTCCCAAAGCCCAGACCACGGATATGGCGGAGTCTTCGCGCACGCGTTGTCGTGTTGACAGCCATTCAACGCCGACAGCCGACGCCACGGCGAATAATCCAGCCGTCACAACGGGATTGACTCCGAGAAAGTATCCCAGTCCGAGGCCGCCGAACGATGCGTGGGTCACGCCTCCGGCTACAAACATCATGCGTCGTGCCACCACATACGTGCCCACCACAGCCGATGCGATGCCCACAAGCAACAGTGCCGCGAGAGCGTTTTGAAAAAATGAGTATTCAAAGATTTCCATAAGCTTATTTCATGTTCTTGCGTTCGCGCTCCTCGCTGACGAGCAGCAGCAGTTCTTCTTTGACACACGCCGGCATCTCGATGCCGCGCAGGCGTAGCGACCGTGCCCATCCGGCGATGTCTTCGGGCAGCAACGTGAGCAGCACGTCGCGGAATTCCTCTATCTGGCTGTCGGAGTATCCGTCGGGCGCAAAGCCGCGGTAGGCATCGAGTTCCTCGTCGTCGTAGTATATTATTTCGGTCGACAGCGTCGCCAAAGAGTCTTTCTCGCACGTAATGTGCATTCCGCAGCAACCCTCTTCCTCTACGGCTGGAGCCGCTTCCGCGTCATCAGGGGTGTTGTTTGGAGTCCGCCGCTCCGAGATTTTGTGACCTGCGAACAGCACCGCCCCGAAGCCTATGGTTACAGCCAATATTATCAGCGCGGGAATCATTTGGCTACCTCCATTTTAAAACCTGCCAGTGCGAGATGCCGCCAATAGTCGGGATATGACTTCGACACCACTCCGGCGTCGAGCACTGTCAGTGAGTGGAAGCGTATTGCAGCCGGGGCGAAAGCCATTGCCATCCGGTGGTCGTCGTAGGTGAGAATCCGCGGGTAGGCGGCGGCTTCGCCTGCTGCGCCGTCCCAAGAAAGGATGCTGTCATCGGCAATCTCTATGTTGAAACCGAGTTGGGCGAGTTGGGCACGCAGCGCCTCGAGACGGTCGGTCTCCTTTATGCGCAGCGTGTGCAATCCACCGATGCGGAACGGCCGCCCGGTGAGGCAAGCCGTCACAACAATGGTCTGAGCAATGTCGGGCTGGCTCGACAGGTCGATGTTGAGAGTGGCGTCGCGGTCGGCGTCGCAGAATCCGAGAGCCACACCATTGTCGGTGTACTCTGTTGTGACGCCAAACAGTTTGAAATATTCAGCCACGCGGCTGTCGCCCTGCAGACTGTCGCTCTGCAAGCCGTTCAGACGGATGTCGAGGTCAGGACAGAGAGCCTTGATTTCATACCAGTAGCTTGCCGCCGACCAGTCGCTCTCCACGGTCAGCGAGCTGGGCGAGTAAGGCTTTCCCTCGATGACGATTGTCGACTCCCCGACAGTCACTTCCGCTCCGAAATGGCGCATCAGTGCCGCCGTCATCTCGACGTATGGGCGCGAAGTCAGTCCGCCTTCGATTTCAATTGTCAGTCCGCCCTTCATCATTGGCGCAACCATCATCATCGCCGACACATATTGCGAGCTTACGTTGCCGCGCATCCGCAGAGGCGCGTCGGCTTTCAGATGCCTGCCCTCAATCCATAGAGGCGGATATCCCTCGGAGGCATAGTAGTCGATGTCGGCGCCGCAGTGGCGCAGAGCCTCCACCAGTTCGCCTATCGGACGCTTGCGCATGCGTGGCGTGCCGTCGAGCAGCACGCTGCGCCACGGTTGCGAGGCGAAGTAGGCTGTCAGAAACCGCATAGCCGTTCCCGCCGCTCCGATATTCACGTTTGCCTGAGCGCTCTGAGTCAGCAACGCGCGCCGCATGGCGTTTGTGTCGTCGCAGTCGGCGATGTTGCCGATGCTGCATCCGTCGGCCATGGCAGCGATTGTCAGAGCCCTGTTGCTGATGCTTTTCGAAGCCGGCAGATCTACGTCGACAGCGTCGGCGGCTGGTGAGAACGATATTGTATAGTTTGTTTTTTCCATATCTTGTCTATTTTGGCTGCATCGTGATTATCGGCACGAGCATCTCTTCCATCGATATGCCGCCGTGTTGGAACGTATCCTTGTAGTACTGCACATAATAGTTGAAGTTGTTTGGATACGCAAAGAAATCGCGGTTTGTGGTGAAGATGTATTTTGTGGAAATATTGGGAGCCGGCAGCCCGAAGCGTTCCGGTTGCTTGATTTCATAAACTTGCCGCTCGTTGTAACCGAGGTTTGCCGAGTTTGTAACGCAGGTTGGTGTTTGTCGCCTTGTCGCCGACCACCTTTATCGGGTTGTCGACGCGGATTGTGCCGTGGTCGGTGGTCAGCACCACGCGGGCACCGCTCTCGGCTATGCGGCGCAGCAAGTCGCTTGCCGATGAATGGCGGAACCACGATTCGGTCAGCGACCGGTATGCGGCGTTGCTCGACGCCAGTTCTCGTATCATCTTCGATTCCGTGCGCGCGTGCGACAGCATGTCGATGAAGTTGAACACAATCACGTTGAGGTCGAAGTTGTTGAAATTGCTGAAATTCTGCAGCAGTCTTTCGCCGAAAGACGATTCGTAGATTTTGTTGTAGGAGAATTTGTAGCGTTTGCGGAAACGGTCGAGCTGCGTCTGGATCAGAGGCGACTCATTGAGGTTTTTTCCCTCCTCCGAATCCTCGTCGACCCACAGCTCCGGAAACATTTTCTCAATCTGCAGCGGCATCAGTCCGGAGAATATTGCGTTGCGCGCATATTGCGTGGCGGTCGGCAGGATGGTGGTGTAGAGATCCTCTTCGATGTTGAACCATTCGGCAAGGATAGGCTTTGTTATGCGCCATTGGTCGAGGCGGAAATTGTCGATAAGGATGAAAAACACCTTTTCGCCGGCATCGAGCAGCGGAAACACTTTGTCCTTGAAAATCTCGTTGCTCATAAGAGGATGCTTGCCGCCGTTGACCCACGACTCATAGTTGCGTTTCACAAACTTGGCAAACTCGGAGTTTGCCTCGTTTTTCTGCATCAGCAGCAGTTCGTCCATGTTTGTCTCCGTCTGCGACAGCTCCATCTCCCAGAACACGAGTTTGCGGTATAGCTCATACCAGTCGTCGATGTTGTCCGACTCGTTGATAAGCCGCGCGATGTTGCGGAATTCCTGCTGGTAGTCGCTTGTAGCCTTCTGCGACACCAGTTGCCCGGAGTGCAGGTTTTTCTTCAGCGACATCAGTATCTGGTTAGGATTCACCGGCTTGATAAGATAGTCGGCAATTTTGTTGCCGATGGCTTGGTTCATGATGTTCTCTTCCTCGCTTTGGTAATCATGATAACCGGCACGTTGGGCTGGACCTGCTTGATTTGTTGCAGAGTCTCCAAACCGCTGATGCCTGGCATGTTTTCATCGAGGATGATGATGTCGAACGTTTCCGTCTCCACCCGGTCGAGGGCGTCGGCTCCGTTGTTGACTGTCGTCACGTCATATCCTTTCATTTTCAAGAACATGATGTGGGGTTTCAGCAAGTCGATCTCGTCGTCAGCCCAAAGAATTTTTCCATTATTTTCCATAATCCAAAAACCTTATCAAAACGTAAAGTTAGCGATTTTCGGTGGTTGTTGGATTATGGACGGTTTCTTTTAAGAAATTTTATGCAGTCAGGCGTGTTTCCTGTGGCTGAGTTGGTAGAGCATGCCGTAGCGCGAGAATTTGTTGACGGCAAGGGCAAGGAAGAAATAAACTGCGGAAAGGAGCCACAGCATCTGGTATTCCAGCCCGATGTCGGCTATCGACGCGCCGTTGGCATTGATGCGCTCAAACGCCTGCATTGCCCATGTCGACGGACAGCAACCGCTGAGGAAGCGGAAGAACGGGTCCATGTCGAACAGCGGCCATGTGATGCCCGACAGGAACAGGAAGATTATCGAAGTGAACACAATCACCAGAAATGCACTCTCGCGTTCACGCACAAACACCTGCAAAGTCATTCCGAGGAATGTCACCGACAGCATGTAGGGTATCGACATCAGCAGGATGTCGATAAAGCCGCCCACTTGCGGATATTTGAAGATGGCGGGCACGATTAAGAGCAGATAGAGCAACGGGATGATGTAGATGACGATATAGGCGAGCGACTTGCCCAGCAGGCGGCATACGGCTCCGGAGTTGACCGTGTCGAGCGGGTCGATGCCTCCGTTGCGGCGACGGCGCTCGTAGATTGCACCGCCCATCATGCAGATGGCGAGAATGAGCGACTGCTGCACAATCAGCGTCAGGATGCCGGGCAGCAGGAATGTGGCAAAGCCTTGTTCGGGGTTGCCGAGAGCCACATACGTGCTTCTGACGGTTGCCGGAATCTTGGGGCCGTCGGCGCCGAGGCGGCCAATGGTCTCCACCTGTATCTTGCCTCCGAGCGTCATTGTGGCGTCGGTGAGCGAGGTGAGCATCGATTTGTAGCGCACGAGCAGCGACATGTCGCAGAACAATGTCACGTGAGCCTGTTCGCCACGGGCAATGTTTTTTGAGAAATGGCTGTCGATTAGCAAGATACCGTAGGCTTTCTTTTCCGCAACCATGCGCCGGGCCTCCTGCATGTCGGCGGCATATCCTGCCAGTTGCGTGTTTTCGGAAGCGTCCATCATGCGCACCAGTTCACGGCTTTGTGTCGATCGGCATTCGTCGACGACAGCCACCGGCACCTCGCGCGCCAATTCGGGGTTGTAGATGAGCGCGTAGACAATCGGATATGCGAGAGGCAGAAGGAAAAGGAAAATCAGTATGCCCTTGTCCTTGAAAATCAGACGAATCTCGTTTGCCCAAACTTTTATAATGTCGTGATAGAATTTCTTATACTGTCCATATTGTCAATAGTCTAAGGCACATAAACCGGGTGAAGCGCATGTCGCTTGATGCGGCGTGCCACAAGCAGCGGCAGCAGCATGAACGCGAGCAGAGCGGCGTAGTAGAAACGCGAATAGTAGAGCGGAAGTCCGTTGAGCATCTGGTCTACGTAAATTAGGAAGTAATAGCGCGACGGAAGGATGTAGGAGAAGATTGCGATGCTTCCATACATGTCTTCCAGCGGGAATGAGAACGCTCCTATGGAGAAGGTCAGGATGCCGAACAGGGAGCAGAAACTGAGTGCCATGCGCAAGTTGGGCATTATGCCTGAGATGAATACGGCAAATCCCTGGTTGGCGAGGACAAACAGAAGCATTGTGCCGACAGCCTGCCACGGACTGCAGTTGAGCGGGAAATGCAGGTAGCCGTACATCAACGACTGCATGAACACTCCCACGGCGGCGAAAACCACCGTTTGCGGCAGCAGTTTGCCGAGCAGGGCGATTGTTATCGAGCCGTGTGCCTCCTTTATCCATTGCGGTGAAGTCTGCATCTTCTCCTCGTGCCAGATGCTGTAGGCTGTCACGAGCAGAATCATCAGAGCCAGCGCCGTCGGGATGAAAGAGTTGCAGAGATACACGCTGTAGTTGCTTTCGGGGTTGTGCAGCGGATTTGTTTGCAGCACGACGGGTTGCAGCAGCGTCTGCGCCTGAGTGTCGGTGGCGGCGCCGGAGTTGACAAGATATGTCTTCACAATCGCCCCCGAGGCAAGCACTGAATTGGTCTTCAGGCTGCGGAAGAGCAGCGAGCTTGGAATGAAGAACGTCGAGTTGGTGTAGTACGCCAGTTCCGGAGCGCGTCCGGCAGTGGCGTCGCTTGTGAAATTGAACGGAATCACGTAGAAACCGTAGATTTTTCCTTTGCGTATCAATTGCATTGCCTCCGCCTCGCTGCTGACAACCGACACTACGCTGACTTCCTCCGACGACTTGATGTTGCGGATCAGTTTGCGTGTACTCTCGGTGTTGTCGTGGTTTACGATGGCGGTGGGGATGTGGAGCGGCAGCCCGTTTCTCATCAGACCGAGCAGAAATCCTGCCAAGACAATCGGAATGACTGTCATGGCGAAGAAGTAGATCCGCCTGCCGCACAGCTGACGGCATCCGCGCTTTATTGAGTTGACAAATCCTGTGCTTATCATTTTTTTTGTTATTCCATTACGACGGTCATGCCCGGACGCAGGTTCTCGATTGGATTGACAGGCGACAAGCGCACCTCGAATGTGCGGCTGTCGTATTCACCGGTGACTTTGGTTGAGCGCCAAACGGCATAGTCGCCCATATCTTTTACATAGTAGACTTTGGCTTTCACTTGCTTCAAGCCGAGAGCTGGAATACTTACCGACACCTCTTTGCCTACGGTCAAGTCCTTGAGCATTGTCTCGCGCACGTTGAAAACCATCCACTTGTCGGCTGATTTCATGACGTTCATGATTGGTGTGCCTGTCGACACGAGTTCGCCCTCGTTGGGGAAAATGTCGGTCACCTCGCCGTCGCATGGAGCAAGAAGGTACTGGTCTTTCAGAATTGACTCAACTTCGGCGACTGAGCCTCTGGCTGCGTTTGCCATAGCCGCCGCTGCCATCTTGTCTTCTTTCTGTGCGCCTTCGCGGGCAAGGTCATACTGCGACTTGGCTGCGCTTTCCTGGGCGATTGCAGCGTCGTAGGCAGCCTTTGCCTCGTCGCGCTTCTGTGCCGACACAACGTTCTGCTTGTAGAGCGATTCGAGGCGTTCGTAAGTCTTTTTATGGATGTCGAGCGATGCGCGGGCCTGTTGCCACAACTCGTATGCGCTGGCAATCACTTGCTTGCGCGCTCCGGCGTCGGCTTTTTCCTTCTGGGCTTCGGCGGCGTCGCGCATGGCGAGAGCCTGAGCCAGCTTGGCGTCGACAGTGGCACTCTCAATCTTTGCGAGCGTGTCGCCCTTATGCACAATCTGTCCCTCGTGGACGTAGAATTTCTCCACGCGTCCGGGCATCAGTCCCGACACGCGCACGTTGGTGCCGTCAACTTGTCCCTGCACAATCTGCTGTGCGGGCTTGATGGAGATGAAGCCTATGATTGCCAGCACAATCACAGCCACAGCCGTGGCTGCGATGGCAAGAAACAGACTGTGTTCTTTCTTGCGTATTGTTTTCTCGTCCTCTGTTTTGAAATTCAGATTTTCCATATCGTGTTTTTATTTTTGTTCAGATTAATATTTTAAAGTTCCAGTCACTTTTGAGAGATATACGTTGCAGAGTTGCACATCGATTTCGGCGTCGATGTTTTCCGAATTTGCTTTCAACCAAGCCGTTTGTGCAGCCATTACGTTGTCGAGCGTCATGACCCCTTCTTTGTAGCCCAGCTGCGCCTGGCGCAGGTTTTCGTCGGCTTTTGACAGGTTTGACTCGGTGGTGCGCAGAGTCTTTGCCGCCTCGGCGGTTTTGTAGGAGGCTTGGCTCACCTGCAGCTCGATTTTCTCCTTTGCTTCTTCAAGCTCCAGGCTCTTCACGATGCTCTCGCTGCGTGCCGCCTTGTATTTGTAGTAGTTGCCGCCCCAGTGCCACAAAGGAATCTTTACCATCGCTCCGACGCTGAACATTCCGTTGAATTTCTTGTCGAAGCCGTTGAAAATGTTTGGATTGGAGAATCCGTAAGTGCCAATCAGCGCAACGGTGGGCAGCATCGATGAGCGAGCCTCATATTGTTTCTGCTCGTAGACCTTGACAGCGAGTTCCAGACTTTTTATGTCGGAGCGGTTGTTGTAGACGTCCTGCATCGTGTATGCGGCGGGCTGCATGGCTCCAAACGATTTGTGGTCCGACACCTCGTCGGCGAGTGTGAATTCCTGGGTCATCGGCATACCGCAAATCTGAGCCAGCGCCATGCGCGACAGAGCCAGACCGTTGTCAACCTTCGTGAGGTCAATGTTTGCCTCGTTGAGTTTCACCTCCACATTGAGAAGGTCGGAGTTGGTGGCAATGCCTTGGCGTATCATCGCTTCCACGTTGCTGTGGAGCGTGTCGAGCAATTCGATGTAGCTTACGGCGAGTTTCTTCTTCTCTCCGAGCGACACAATCTGCCAATAGGCGGCGTCGACAGAATAGACCACCTCGCGGGCGGTGTTGTCGTGCATCAGCGACGCGATTTCCTGCCCCATCTCAGCCATTTTGTTGAGCGCGCGGATTTTTCCGCCCATATATATAGGTTGGGTGAGCGTAACGGCTCCGGCAAAGAGGTTGTGGATGTCGAACGTCATCGCCTCTTTCGGAATCAAAGCCACTTGTGTGGGGACATATTGTCCGTTCACCTGCACCGGGCGTCCGTCGGGACCGGTGAGGAGGTTGAAGTCGTAGGTTCCTGTGGCGGGGTTGAACGTCTTTGTCGGAAGCATCTGGTCGCCTGAGAGCAACGAGATTTCCTTTTGGTTGTACATATATCCACCGGCGAAGTCGATTCCCGGCAAGTAGGCTGCGAATGCCTGCTTTTTCTGGTATTCGGCAGCTTTGATGCGCTCTTGCGCAATCTGCATTGTCTTGTTGTTGCGCAATGCCATGCTGCGGCATGAGTCGAGGGGTATCGGAGTGCCGGCATGGCTGACAGCCACGGCTGCTGTCAGCATGGATAATGCGATGGTCAAAAATTTCTTGATGTGCATAGTTGTTCTTGCTAATTCGGATACAAATTTAACAAGAACGGAACAATAATTGTTCTTAGTTCTTTCTCAAAAAGACTATGTGTTCAAGAAACGACTAATAGAACACCAATAACAAATCCGTTTGTGAGAATTGGGCGCAAGGCTATCGGCAAATCTTCGCCTACAGTGGGCGGAATAAATGCCACAAGAAGAGCCACAATCAGAGGCAGCGCGATGGTCAAAGCGTGGTCGAATGACTTGACTGTTTTCTTCTCCGACATCATGCTGAACGCTGCAGCGAGCTGGAGAATAACGACATACGACAGAATCAGTCCGATTACGACATTCGGAAGCTGGGTGAGCCACACCACGGCGTCGGGCATACAGGCGCATGCGAGCAGTCCGATGGCGCAGGGGACGATTGTAGCGAGCGAGGCGCAGCGTGTGGATGAGATGATTCCGGGAGAAATAGAATAATCCACAGGGCCGATCACGCCCATCATGCCGGCAAGAATGTTGCCGGCGCCTGTCACGGCGCAACCGCGGCGCATTTTGCCGTTGTCGGCGGCGCCGATGAGGCTGCGCACCGACTCTATGGAACCCAATTCGTTGATGAGCAGTGCGAAGAAGCACACTAAGAACGAGATGACCACAGGAATGTCAACTTCGGGCTTGATTATCAGTTTGTCGATGTCGGTGGTGTAGCCGGCAGACTGCACTTCAGGCATACCGTTGAACAGGAAGTAGACAAATGAGCCGGCAACCGTGACAATCATCACCGTGAGCGACTTGCCCACGCCGCGTAGAAACCGCTCAAGGGCGAACGTGGCGATAAGTCCGACAAGGAAGAATGCGAAGCTGAAAAGGTCGTGCCCCTCGCCGAAGAGCAGCGATATGATCACTGGGGCGAGAGTCATGGCTATCAGCCCGAGAATCACAACGATTACGCGTGGCGTGAAGATGCGCGCCACCTTGCCGAGCAGCCCCGACACCGACAACAGCAGCAGCGTGGCGCCGCCGATGGCCACTGCGGTGTAGATGGCATTGAAACTGCTGCTTGCCGACGCCGACAGGATGCCGACAATCAAGACTGCGGCAGGGCCTACAACCAGCGGCAGACGGTGTCCCCAGAATGCCTGGACAAGCATTGTCAGTCCAAGCACGAAGTAGACCGACTGCAGATAGGATGTCTGCATCTGGATGTCGTCGCCGAACTGCAATTTCGCCAACATGCCGATGGTGACCACGTTGGGGATGGCAATCACGAGCCACTGCAGTCCGTAAAGCAGAGTGTGGATGACTGGAGGCTTGTCGTTAAGGTTGTATTTCAGTTGCATATTATTGAGTTTTTTGTTATTCCCAGGTGTAGTTGTCGCCCTGCTGGGAGTGCCAGTTGAGAAGCCCGTTGATGAAAGGCTTGGCAAAGCGGAATAGCGGCAGGCAGAAGAATTGGCGCGGCGACTGCAGCACTGTGGCTGTGCGTCGCTTGGCGAAGATGAAAATCAGGGTCTCTATCAGGTAGATTACGGCGGCCACCGATGCCAGAACGGTGGGTTTCAGCCATTCGCCGTCGCCGTTGAGATAAAGCATGGCGGGATATGCCACGCCCGCGGCGGCAAGCAGCAGGTAGAGATAGTATGCCACGTTTGTGAGCAGACGGATGCCCGGGATGCGCGACCGCAGGAATTTCTGCGTGAAGAAATGCCGCTCCTTGTTGAGTTTCGACGTGTAGGCGAAGGAGTCGTTGTGCTCCACCAGAATGCTTTCAGGCGATAGCTCGACTGCAACATTGTCGCCGTCGGCAATCTCGCTGATAAAAATATCGTCGTCGCCGTATTTCAGGTTGAGCGACGAAGAGAATCCTTTCACTGCGAAAAACGCCGACCGCTTGTATGCCACATTGTTGGCACAGGCGCGGTATGTGTTGCCGTGGATAGCAGCGGCAAGATAGCGCGACGCATCGTCGCAGTTGTCAAACGTGCGGTAGCGGTGGCCGAGGCCGCGGTCGTTGCTGTGGTCGTTGTGGGAATAGCCCAAAACTACGTCGGTATAGTCGTCGAAATGACGTCCGATGCATCTCAGCCACAGGTCGCTTTGCGGCCGGCACTTTGCGGAGGTGACCTCCACAATGTCGTTTGGCAGCCTTTACACCGAGAGTTATGCCGAGTTTGCGCTTCGACACATTGGCGGTGCTGTCGGGGATAAACGTAGACCGCAGTTGCGGATATTCAACCTGCAGGAGAGTCATCGCGTCGTCGACACTCTCGGAAGCATCGGCATTCACAACAATAATCTCGAAATCGGGATAATTCTGCGACATCATCAGCGGGATGTTTGAGGCGAGCAGCTCGGCGTCGCAACCGCTGGTAAGCACAATCACTGAAAGGGCGGGCAGCGGCATAGCCTCGTCGGCATCGGCGTCGAGAGCGTTGTCGGCAACCCAATGCGACAGCGCCGCCTTGCGTCTGATTGTGACAACCGACAGCACTATAGCGGCAATCGCCAATGCGGCATAGCCGTAGATTTCATAGTCGAATATTTCAAAAGGGATATTCACCATACTGTTTTCCGAAAAATTTCCACAAATTTACACAGAAACTGACAAACACATCGGATTTTCTTGAAAGAAATGAAAAAACGGCAATACTCTATTGCACTTTTTCAGAAAATTCGTACCTTTGCAACCGTATTCGGGGCGTAGCTCAGTCCGGTTAGAGTACACGTCTGGGGGGCGTGTGGTCGCTGGTTCGAATCCAGTCACCCCGACAGTTTAAGGTTCAAATGATTGCAATTCAATTATTTGAACCTTGTTTTTTTAACGATGTCTGTCCGTATGGGCACCGCAGATATGGGCGCGCTGAATGCAGGGAGCTTGTCAGGGTTCTCTCATTGACTCGTTTATAGCCCTATCCTCCAAAAGACAAATCGCAATCCTACAGCTTATTCTTCTGCTGCTGCTCCAAGACTCTCTCATAAATCAGCACCAGCGCATCCGTAGCACGCTCCTTCGAACTATGGTGGGTCCAGAATTCAGCGTAACTTGAACCAATATCGGCAAATTCGCTGGTTCCAAGATCAAACTTCAACTTCGCATAACCCGCAAACGGCTGAAGGATGCCATTGACACCATCGCCTACGAACTTTAGATGTTGTCGGACAAGTTGTAGCTGTTTTGTTTATCAAGCCCTCCAACTCTGTGAACGCATTCCAGACCGCTCCGCATTTTGTTGCGATTATCTCTTTGCGCCTTTCATTATATTCGTCAAGACGCATGATTTTTCTTTTCCCTTGATACATAATTTTGTTGTAAATTTGCCCCCGCGGGGGGCTTTGGGGTTCTAATCACACGACAAATTTATATTATATGCAATTTTCCCGTTATGGTCTTATCGGCTAAATGGCCGTTAGAAATTGACAAGAAGGCATTTTCGTATGGCTTGATTTATGTTGAATCGGGGCGTTTAGGGCGAAAATTTAATAAAAAAAAGATGTTTTTTTAATTTTTCTTTTATTTTGTTGTTTTATTCCGTGGAATAGTATACATTTGTCGAGAAAACTATAAACCTAAATAAATTATTATGAATAAGGCAGAATTAATCAACGCAATTGCTGAAAAGGCAGAATTGACAAAAGTACAGGCCAAGGGCGCACTCGACGCTACATTGGAGGCTATCGCAGAAGCATTGGCAAAGGACGACAAAGTGGCTCTTATCGGTTTCGGCACTTTTGCAGTTGTAGAAAAGGGAGAAAGAACGGGTATCAACCCTGCGACTAAAGAAAAAATCACAATTCCTGCACGCAAGGCTATCAAATTCAAAGCTGGTGCTGAATTGGCTGGCAAAGTAAAATAAGACTTACATCTTCTTTTATTAACAAAATGAAGCGTGTGTCTGACTCCAAGCTGTCAGACGCACGCTTTTTAAACGTTTCCTGATATGGGTAAGATTGAGAAAATTTCAGCCGGGATGTCGGCGTTCGCCCAATCGCTGGCGAGTTTGGCTAAAGTGGCGCTGTTGTCGCGACGTCCGTCGGTTGCGGTTACGGCAGGGAAGGATGAGGAGCTGGTGGTGCTTGGCAACGGTCCGTCGCTCAACGACACGGTTGCCGACCATTCCGACTTTCTTGCGTCGCGTCGTCTGCTGGCAGTCAACTTTGCCGCAAACACACCATTGTTCCGCCAGCTGAAACCCGACTATTACGTGCTTGCCGATCCGCATTTCTTCAATCCGCAGGGCAATCCCGCCGTGGCAGCGCTGTGGGACGCTATCGCTTCCGCCGACTGGAGGATGACGCTTATGGTGCCGGTGAAGGCTGCCGTTCCTGACCGGGTGGCGTCAAACGTCAACGTCAGCGTGGAGCGCTACAATCTGACCCCCGTTGAAGGGTGCCGTTGGCTCAGCCATGCGCTTTTCCGGGCAGGGCTTGGGATGCCCCGTCCGCGCAACGTGCTGATACCGTCGCTGATGCTTGCCATCGCAGCCGGGTTCAAGACGGTTTATGTGGCAGGCGCTGACCATTCGTGGATGAAGACCATCAGTGTTGACGACGACAATCATGTTGTTTCCATCCAGCCTCATTTCTACAAGGATTCCGACAATGAGCATGCCCGTGTGCGCAAGGATTATATGAACTATCCGCTGTATCAGATTGTCTACAGTTTCTATGTGGCATTCCGCTCCTACCACACCCTGCAGGCTTATGCCCTGAGCCGAGGCGTGAACATCTACAACATCACCCCAGGCAGCTTCATCGACGCTTTCCCCCGCAAAAAGATACGGTAAACGGCAGTTTTTTCGTACCTTTGCAGAATCTTTGCAAAATGATTCGAAAATAAACAAGATATAATATATGGCTTTACAGTGTGGTATTGTCGGACTGCCTAACGTTGGCAAGTCCACTCTTTCAACTGCTTGTCGAACGCCAAGGCGCAGTCGGCAAACTTTCCTTTTTGTACAATCGAGCCCAACGTCGGCGTAATCAGTGTGCCCGACGACCGCTTGAACAAACTTGCCGCTATCGTCAATCCGCAGCGCATCGTGCCCGCCACGGTCGAGATTGTCGACATCGCGGGTCTGGTTAAAGGCGCGTCGAAAGGCGAGGGCCTTGGCAACAAGTTCTTGGCAAACATTCGTGAGACCGACGCTATAATCCACGTGTTGCGTTGTTTCGATGATCCTAACGTGGTGCATGTCGACGGCACGGTCAATCCAGTGCGCGACAAGGAAATCATCGACTACGAATTGCAGTTGAAAGACCTTGAGACCATCGAGGGCCGCATCACGCGCGTGCAGAAACAGGCGCAGACCGGTGGCGACAAGCAGGCTAAGATACAGTATGAGGTGCTTTGCCGCTTCAAGGAGGCTCTCGACCAGGGCAAGCCGGCGCGCACGGTGACATTCGACACCAAAGACGAGCAGCATGCCGCCCACGACCTTTTCCTGCTCACCAACAAGCCGGTGCTTTATGTGTGCAACGTCGACGACAAGTCGGCTGTCAATGGCAACAAATATGTTGACATGGTGCGTGAGGCAACGAAAGACGAGAATGCTGAGATTCTTATCGTGGCGGCGCAGACAGAGTCGGAGATTGCTGAGTTTGAGACTTATGAGGAGCGACAGATGTTTCTTGAGGAAATTGGCTTGAAGGAGTCGGGCGTGTCGCGTCTGATCCGTTCGGCGTTCCATCTGCTCAACTTGGAGACCTACTTCACAGCCGGACCGCTTGAGGTGCGTGCCTGGACATATCACAGAGGCAGCAAGGCACCGCAGTGTGCCGGAGTGATTCATACCGACTTTGAGAAAGGTTTTATCCGTGCCGAGGTTATCAAATATGACGACTATGTGGCACTCGGAGGCGAGTCGCAATGCCGCGAGGCAGGCAAAATCGGCATCGAGGGTAAGGAATATGTGGTGCAGGATGGCGACATCATGCACTTCCGTTTCAACGTGTAGTCCAACAAGCTTTTATAAATTATACAGCACCGGCGGTGGGCATCGATTGGAAGCTCGCCGCCGGTGCTCGTTTTTTTGCTTGAGCGGTCAGTTTTTCTCAAAGACGAATGTGCGGTCGGCGATGCCGATCGACAGGCGTCGGCATGTGGCGCGGCTCCATAGGGCAGAAACGTCGAAAGAGGCATATACACGGCGGTCGAACAATGTCTGCGCGCCCATCGTGTTGTAGACAATGCGCGCCTCTATTGTCGGGCTGCCGAGCGTCTGCTCGTCGGCGACAAGCATCAGCTGATAGTTTGCCGGAGTAGGGCAGCCATCCGTTCAGATTGATGAACGTGCCGCTGCGCCATAGGCTGGTTACCGAGATTTCGGTTTCCGGGAAAGTCGACATATCGCTGTGAGGTGCCTTGCGAGCCCCATCGGTGGGGATGATTGCAAAACCGTCGGCGCGCACTTGGCGAGTGCCGTCGGCGAGGTTGCCCACTACGGTGTAGCGCAGCAGGCATCGTTGCCCTGCCACGATGTCGCTCGGCAGTTTGATGCTGGAGGCGAGACGCTGCAACGGTAAATCGTCGCGTGTTTGAAACGAGAACATCGCCGTGCCGTCGTCGCTGGAGCCTTCATAGGTCACGATGTCGGTCAGAAAGTCGCCATAATCGCGAGGCTCGTCGCCGCAGGCGCAAATCAAAGGTAGGAATATCGCCAGAATGAAGGCTATTGGCAGTCGTCGCATTGCTGGTTGTTTGTCGTTTGGTCAATAATCCGTCCGTCGCGCATCTTCAATGTGCGGTCGCACATTGCGGCAAGTTCCTCGTCGTGGGTCACTATGACAAACGTTTGGTTGAAACGGTCGCGCAAGTCGAAGAAAAGTCGGTGGAGCTCCTCCTTGTTGTGCGAGTCGAGGCTGCCCGACGGCTCGTCGGCAAAAATCACGTCGGGGTTGTTGATGAGCGCGCGCGCCACAGCCACACGCTGCTTCTCTCCACCCGACAGCTCCATCGGTTTGTGGTCGGCGCGGCTGGCAAGTCCAAGCATCTCGAGCAGGTCTTTTGCCCTCGCCTGCGCCTTGCTGCGGCTCTCTCCGTGGATCAGCGCCGGGATAGCCACATTCTCCAAAGCGGTGAACTCCGGCAGCAGCTGATGGAATTGAAACACGAAGCCGATGCGCTTGTTGCGGAATTCCGACAGTTTGCGTTCCGGCATTGCCGACACGTCGACACCGTCGTAAACGACGCTGCCCGAGTCGGGCTTGTCGAGAGTTCCGGCAATCTGGAGCAGCGTTGTCTTTCCGGCGCCGCTCGGCCCTACAATCGACACCACCTCGCCTCTGCCGAATGTTGCCGACACGTTGTCGAGCACTTGCAGCGAGCCGAAACTTTTGTTTATATTCTTGAGTTCGAGCATAGCAGTCTGTTTTTATACGGCGAAATTACAAAAAAAACGGGAATAACGGATTCCGGCATAAAAAATGTTGCGTTTGAGTCGTGAAATGGGGCTGTCATTTTGTAACTTTGCGAAAGGACATACCGCAAATGCTTTTTCTTGAGGGAAAGCATGTGCCGGCGTTACAGACACTGACTATGAAGAATTTTGCAGCGATAGATTTTGAGACAGCCAACCAATGCCACAGCAGTGTGTGCAGCGTGGGAGTGGTTGTGGTGAGAGACGGAAAGGTTACCGACAAGTTCTACAGTCTTATTTATCCGCATCCCTACTTCTTCTCTTATTGGAACACACGGGTGCATGGGCTGACATTGGAGGATGTGGCTGACGCACCGGAATTTCCCGATGTGTGGAGCCAGGTAGAGCCTCTTATCGAGGGGTTGCCTCTGGTGGCTCACAACTGTCAGTTTGACGAGAGCTGTCTGAGGGCGGTATTTGAGAAATATGTCATGGACTATCCTGAATATGAGTTCTATTGCACATGCCGCGCGTCGCGCCGGAAGCTCAAGGGCGTGCTGCCCAACCATCAGCTGCACACTGTAGCGGCTTATTGCGGATACGACTTGACAAAACACCATAACGCTCTTGCCGATGCCGAGGCATGTGCCGCTATAGCGTTGGAGTTGCTGTAGGAGTATGGCGTGTAAGTCGCTGGTGGATATTGTGTTGCGACGGATAGATAATAGTGCTGGTAAAAAAAATATTGCGGAAAATGTTGGATGATTCAGAATAATAATAATATATATTTGCAATGATGCGTTGGAGCGACCGACGTGTAATGTTTAACATAGGCTAAATTTAAAGGTTGGGATAGCCTTCCATTTTGGGAAATTTATGGTATGGGCAATCGTTATTTTGGCTGATTAACTTAATTTGTTATGTTTGAGAACGCGAAGAGTGATTCAAAAATCATTGTACATTTGAATCTGAAAGAAGAAACAGACCGCAGCGAGGCTGTAGAGTCTGCACATGCGACAGAAAAGAAGCCCTTGATGCAGAAACAACCATCGTCGGCGGTGGTGTGGAGCATTGTTGTAGGCTCGGCAATTCTTGTCAGTGTGACGTTCCTGCTGCTCTATTAGGCAATAGGGACTTTGGAAAAAAGACGGGAGCATCAATCGAAAAATTGGTGCTCCCGCTGCTTTGTGTCAGTTCGCAGTGTTATGCCTCGGCAGTGAATGCCTTTAGGAATGATTCGGCGCGGTCTTCGTAGCCGATGGTGGAGGAATAGGTTTGACGAAATTGAATGTTGTAATGTGCTGAAAAAATTTTCTTGTTCCACTTGCTATTTTGTTTGAAAACGCTAACTTTGCATAAGTTAGGCTGCGGTTCGGGAAATGAAAAAGAGCAAGCTCAATTCTTTCCACTCACCTTGCGCTAACTTTGCATAAGTTAGGCTGCGGTTAGGGAAATGAAAAAGAGCGAGCTCAATTCTTTCCACTCACCTTGCGCAAACTTTGCATAAAAACCAATAAAAAGCAGACGATATGAAACGATTTGTAATTATTTCGGCGATTTTCATCAGCGCCGTATTTCGGGCATCCGCGCTGGATGTCTCGATAACGGTTCCCGTTGCCGGGTCCTTGCCGTATGTACTGAAGCAGCAATACGATTGGGAAAAAGTCACATCCCTGACCGTGTATGGAGAGATTAATGGTGATGACTGCGATTTTTTGCGGATAATGGCTCGGGGCAAAAAGGGCACATCCGAGGAAACTCTTGAATATTACAACGGTTCAGAAAAAGGCTCCTTGCAAATACTCGACCTTGGCAATGCCACAATGGTGGGTGACGGCTGTGCCTTTTATGCTACAGAACTTACAAAACTCACGTATCCTTTGATAGAAGGGCGCGGCAGAGCCAATTACATTGGAGACAAGACTTTTAAATACTGCAACAATTTAGAGGAGGTTGACCTGTCAAAATTCTTAAGTCTTGAGACAATTGGCACCAAAGCGTTTTATAAGAAGGACGGGAATTTAAAGAATTTGAGGAGGGTTGTACTTCCGCCAAATGTTGAAGATGTTTCTCATGATGCTTTCTACGGGGATTTTCATATCAGCAAACTTCCATCATCATTGTCAATAATAGAATATGACGCATTTTCATATTGCACCATTGACGAAGCTGACCTTGGCAAGATATATGATATAGGTCCGTCGTCCTTTTGGCGTTGTAAGTTGCCTGAAAAAATGGAGTTGAATCTGTCCACTGTCCGTGGAACTCCAATTAGAGAATGTTATGGACTTAAGGATTTAACGTTTACATATAATAGAGAAGGGTTCCATAACGTAAGCCGCCTCGCGAACATTGCCGAGGAAGCTTATGATCTTGAGACACTTAGGGTGAATATTTCTCGGAAATCCGAGCTTTACGGGGATTGGAAATATTATCCGGGATTTACTAGATGTCCCAAGTTGAGGACCATAATACTTAATGGTCCAATGCTCGAGTATGCGTATTGGGGAGGAAGCTCCGTTGAATCCGTTATATTTGACTGCGTCGAGACCGACGGAATCGTTAAATTGAAAACGCAATTACTGTCGAATGAGAAAAATCTGAAATTTACGGGCCGGACTATTCTCCGGCCAGGAAAGGATATATGACCAAAGACGGCGCCCTGTTCTACGGCGATGGCACAACGACGACACTACAGTTCGTCCCCCGGTCGTTGGAGACGTATACGGTGCCGGAAGGCTGCGTCAGATTTGAGACAGGCGCATTTGACGACTGCACCGACCTCCGCGTTCTGAATTTAGGCAATGTTGATTTTGACGAGCTCTTCTGGTTCGGATTCAACTATTTTGACCAGACCGTCATACTTGGAGACCGGAGCAGATATTACGTAGAGTCGGATGTCGTCTACCGCAAATCGGCAGACTTGCTTTCACTCATAGAACTTGTCAGATACCCGTCGCATAAAGAAGTCGGCAACGAGTACAGAGTGGACCGGCCGTTCTACAAAGACGCCTATCTTGGCAAGCATCCAGAATTAATGCGTGTCAGAATCGCAAGCGACATCACAGACGTCACCGGTCTTTTCCCGGAGGCGACAAATTTAAAGGTCATAGAATTCGAGTCCGACCGTCCGCCGCATGTCTCCGATGCAGACAACACGCTGAGAGAGATGTCGGTGAAGGCAAGTTTTCCGGGCTATTTCATCATGGTTCCCAAAGGGTCGGGCGCATATTATTACGCCAATCCGTTCTGGCGACAATTCCAGATAAAGGAATATGACTCCGTGGCCGACATTCCTTCAGACAGCCTCCGAGTGGACATAAACGGGCGGGAGCTGTCGGTCGTCGGCCTTGTCGGCGGAGAACGCATGGAGGTTGTAAACGCCTCGGGACAGACGGTGTATGCTGGTGCGGAATCAACCGTCACGCTTCCGTCGTCCGGAGTCTACATTGTGCGAGTGGGCGCGACGGTGCGGAAAGTTGTTGTGAAATAAATAATTCATATAAATATAAAGCAGCGGGGTTGCAAATGCAGTCCCGCTGCTTTATGCCAGCGCGCATAGTTATGCCTCGGCAGTGAATGCCTTTAGGAATGATTCGGCGCGGTCTTCGTAGAGATAGCCTGCGGGGGTGAGCGGACGGTCGGACAGCGCGCCGTATTGCAGCACTTGGATTGCAACAAACCGGTGGTCGGCAGAGGCGTAGCAGTCGATGTGCACTTTGCTGATGTCGTTGATTGCCACATCGTCGAAGCCGGTGTCTTTTAGCATACGGCGCAATGCCGGTAGTTGCTCCATGCCGAAATCAAGCGAGCGTTTGCCCACGGGGCTGCCTGTCGGGTCGTACACCCATCGGCGAGGGTTGAAAACGAGTGTCACCAGACCGAATCCGGCGAGCACCCATCCGGCGGCGAGGCGCAGCATGTTGAGGTTTGACGTTGGGTCGCTGACGCTGACAAAGATGGCGAGATACAGACCTAATAGCAGCGTGACGGCACCAATGAGCATTGATGATGGGTTTATGGCTTTTTTCAGGTCGTTGCAGTTCTGATATGATAAGATTTCAAATTTTGATTCCATGATTCTTTATTTTTTAGTTTGACAATAGTATTGTGTCGCGGAGTCTGAGAGAAACCGTGACGGGCTTTAATTTGTAAAAAATAAGGAATCCGCTAAATGATGATGTGGCGTATGACAAAGACATAGCCCGTAGACAGGGTGTCGATGCCGAAGGTTTGTGACAGCACGTCGCTGCTGACGGCGTGCCGGCGGTTGCCTGCAAGAATGCGCATCCGCGCGTCGCAACGCAACGAGCGTTGCCATTGCCAATGGTTTGTGCGTGCCTGTGTGCGGCTTTGTGCGGCGAACGTCTCGGTTGCGGGCTGTGTAAGTCCAGCCTTTTGATGAGTCATCAGGTCGCTTGCCGACGGGGCAGAGTCGCAATGGCGGTCGGCGTTGTCGTCGCTCAGCGTCATTGTCGGCTCGGGGCATACGGTGTGGGCGCTCTGTTTTGTGGCAGAGCATGAAGTGGCTGCCATCTGCAGCAGCACAACAATCAGTATGCAGACAATCCGCTGTATCATTGTTTGACAAAAATAGTGACAATTCCGCAGACTGGCAAATCCTGGCAAACTAAAAAAATCCCGACGGGCAATGCCTGTCGGGATTTCTGTCGGAATATCTTTATACGTGATTATTCAGCCTTGCCTTCGCTGCCGAGCACGTATTTGATTTTGTGGATGTAGAGTTTCTTCATGTTGTCGCGAGCCGGACCGAGGTACTTGCGTGGGTCGAACTCAGCTGGCTTCTCTGCAAACACTTGACGGACAGCGGCAGTCATTGCAAGACGGCTGTCAGAGTCGATGTTGATTTTGCATACAGCAGATTTAGCGGCTTTGCGGAGCTCCTCTTCAGGAATACCGATGGCAGCCTTCAAAGCGCCACCGTATTTGTTGATAGTGTCAACTTCCTCTTGAGGAACAGAAGAAGATCCGTGGAGCACGATTGGGAATCCAGGGAGTTTCTCCATAACAGCGTCGAGCACGTCGAATGCCAATGGAGGAGGAACCATGCGGCCAGTCTGTGGGTCGATGTGGCACTGCTCCGGAGTGAACTTGTAAGCTCCGTGTGATGTACCGATTGAGATAGCCAAAGAATCGCAGCCAGTGCGTGTTGCGAAATCGATAACCTCTTCAGGGTCGGTGTATGTGTGGTGGTCAGAAGAAACCTCGTCTTCAACGCCTGCCAATACGCCGAGCTCGCCTTCAACTGTTACGTCAAACTGGTGAGCGTACTCAACAACTTTCTTAGTCAAGGCAACGTTCTCCTCGTAAGGGAGGTGAGAACCGTCGATCATAACTGAAGAGAAGCCGAAGTCAACGCATGACTTGCAGAGCTCGAAGCTGTCGCCGTGGTCGAGGTGAAGCACAATCTGAGGGTGCTCCCAACCGAGTTCCTTTGCGTATTCTACAGCGCCTTCTGCCATGTAGCGGAGAAGAGTCTGGTTGGCGTAGTTGCGAGCGCCTTTTGATACTTGAAGAATAACCGGTGATTTAGTTTCAGCAGCGGCTTGGATAATAGCCTGAAGCTGCTCCATGTTGTTGAAGTTGAATGCTGGGATAGCGTAGCCTCCCTTGATAGCCTTGGCAAACATCTCGCGGGTGTTCACGAGACCAAGATCTTTGTAATTGACCATAATAGTATGATATTAATAAGTAATTAGTTACTGAAAAATTTCCTTATTCGACCGCAAAGTTACAATGTTTGCTCCGTCTGAGCAACAAAATTTTGTTTAAAGTTTGTTGCACGGGTATTTGCGGCAAATTTATGCTGGCGGAAACGGCTCTTGTGACAAAGCTTAGAATGCCGCCGTGACGGCTTGGGTGATGAAATAGCCTCCGACGATGAGCCACACGTAGAGCATCGCTGCGAGCAGAAACGGCTTGGCGCCTGCCTGGCGGAACTTGTCGATGCCTGTGTCGGTGCCGAGGGCGGTCATCGCCATGGTGAGCATGAATGTGTCGGCATATTCGATTGCGCCGTTGAGCGGTATGTCTTTCACTGTCGCCGCGCCGCAGAGGTGTTGCAGCAGTGTGTTGACGCAGATGGCTCCGATAAACAGAAATGCGAACCATGGCATGGTGATTTTGCGCTTGCCGCCGTCGTTTTGTCTCCGCGACAGGAAGAGGCTCATGACCACAAGCACAGGGGCGAGCAGCATCACGCGTATCATCTTGGTTATTGTCGCCGTACCCGCGATGCCGAGGGCGTCGGTCGGGTCCATGGCATTGCCCGCACCTGCCACGTGTGCCACTTCGTGGAGCGTGCTGCCGGTGTAGATTGCCACCGCGCGGTCGGAGAGCCCGTCGAGCAGTCCGGCGCGATACATTATCGGGTAGATGAACATCGACAGGGTGCCGAACACCACTACGGTCGACACGGCTATCGCCGTCTTATGGCTTTCGCAGCGCA
Organism: Bacteroidales bacterium; assembly: GCA_022009815.1. GTDB lineage: Bacteria > Bacteroidota > Bacteroidia > Bacteroidales > Muribaculaceae > Limisoma. Next base: position 758,392 of record CP091725.1, on the reverse strand, counting down.
CCACAGGCTCTGCGCCGAGCACGGCTGCGGCTCCGCAGATTGCGCTGCCTGTCGACGTGAGCAGGGCGGTGTCGCGGTCCAATTTAATCCATCGGCTGAAGAGGAGTCCGAGCAGCAGTGTGCCGGCAACGATGATTATGTCGACGGTTACTGCCGGCAGTCCCACGGCCGCTAAGTCGCTGAGCGTCAAGCGGAAACCATAAAAGATGATGCCGAGGCGCAGCAGCCGCTTGGTGCAGAACTTTATGCCGGGCTCCCACTCCTTCGGCATGCGGCAGCGCAGCGTGTTGGCATAAATCATGCCTATGATTATGCCCACAATCAGCGGGCTAAGCGACAGAGCCTTGACTTCGGGAATGCCGGCGATGTAGAATGCCGACAACGACATCAGCGCTATCAGCGCGATGCCGTGCAGGCGGTCGAGTGTTGCGGTCTTCATTATTCGTCCTCTCCTTCAGTGGCTATTTCCTTCTCTCGGATAGCCACGGCAAGGCGGTTTGCCACAGCCACGGCTTTCGTGATATGGTCGCACACGTGGTCTTTGCCCACAAGCGCCTCGACGCGAGCTTTCTCAAGCGCGAGATGCACGTTGTCGCGCACGCCCGACAGCACCACGTGGATGCCTTCTTTCTGCGAAGACTTTATGAGAATCTCAAGGTTGTGGATGGCTGTGGAGTCGATAAACGGCACTTTGCGCATGCGCAGGATGCGCACAAGCGGCTTGTCGCCCATCGAACGCATCATATCGTCGAATTTTGTCGCTACGCCGAAGAAGAACGGACCGTCGATTTCATACACTTCCACTCCTTGCTCAAGGTTGAGAATCTCGTGGGTGTTGACTTCCTGACCTTCGGCAATGTCGATTTGCTCGCCGAAATGGTGTATCTCGGTGTTCTCCATCACACGGCGGAGGAACAGCAGGATGGCAAGCAGCAAGCCGAGTTCGATGGCTATTGTGAGGTCGAACACAACGGTGAGGAGGAATGTCACAATCATCACAGTCACGTCTGATTTAGGCGTTTTCAGAATCGCCTTCACCGTGCGCCATCCGCTCATGTTGTATGAAACCATTATGAGCACACCGGCAAGGCATGCCATAGGCACGAGGTTGATGAGCGGCATCAGGAACAGGAAGATGAGCAGCAGCACCACGGCATGCACCACGCCGGCAACCGGTGTGCGTCCGCCGTTGGTGATGTTGGTCATTGTGCGCGCAATGGCGCCGGTCACCGGGATGCCTCCGAAAAACGGAACGACAACGTTTGCCACACCTGGCCGATTAGCTCGGTGTTGCAGTCGGTGTTTGACCCTGTTGCGCCGTCTGCGACGGTGGCAGACAGCAGCGACTCTATGGCGCCGAGCATCGCGATGGTGAATGCCGACGGCAGAAGGGCGTTGATGGTGGCAATGTTGATGTCGATGGAGTGTGGCGACGGGATTGTGCCCGACAGGTTGTGGAAACGGTCGCCGATTGTTTCCACGCCCTCAAGTCCGCAGTATTCGTGCATGGCCCACACCGCGGCTGTCACCACAATTATGGCGAGCAGCGCGCCGGGCAGACGCTTCGACACGTAGGGCGCGGCAATGATTATCGCCAGCGATACGATGCCCACGATTAGCGTAGGCAGGTGTGTCGTGCCGAAATGAGTCATGTATACGCCCCATTTCGAGATGAAATCGGCTGGCAGCGCGCCTGTCTGAAGTCCGAAAAAGTCGGTTATCTGTGTTGAGAAGATTGTCACGGCGATACCTGAAGTGAAGCCGATGACGATTGGATAGGGATAAATTTAATCACCGTGCCGAGTCGGAACAGTCCAAGCGCCACGAGTATCAGTCCGGCAAGCACAGTGGCTATAGCGAGTCCGGTGAGTCCGAACTGCTGGATGATGCCGTAGATGATAACGATAAATGCGCCCGTAGGTCCGCCAATCTGCACAGAGCAGCCGCCGAGAGCCGAGACCAGAAAACCTCCGATTACGGCAGTGATGAGTCCGACGGTCGGCGTTACGCCCGACGCTATACCGAATGCCACGGCAAGAGGCAGAGCCACGATGCCGACAACGATACCCGCAATGACATCGTCTTTGAAACGTGCCATATTGTAGCCTTTCAGCGAAGTGATCAACTTAGGCTGAAAGCTAACCTTCTTGAGAAAATCCATAAAATAAAAACTTGTATTTTTATACCTAAAACATTAAGACCAGGAAACCTTTATCCACAATCTTTAACCAAATTTCACTGCAAAGGTACTACGATTATCCCGTGGAAACAAAAAACAACGCATAAAAAGACGTTGTGCGGAGCAGAACGTTGTGTTTTTAGCGACATATTTTTTGCACGAAGGGATAAGAAAAACTAACTTTGCCGTATATACACGACGATTATGGCTAATTTTGACCCGAAAACCAAGATAGAGCGTCTTGTGCTTAAACACCCGGCATTGGCGTCGATTTTCAAGGAGGCTGCCACGACGGTCGACGACCAACTGACCGTTGAGGAGTTCTGCTTTGTCAACGGTATAGACTTTATGGACTTCTTCCGCCGGCTCGACGAGGCGGTGGCTGCTGCCGAGCAGCGCGACCAGGAGCAGCGCGAGGCGGTGGAGAGCCGCATCAGTGCAGATAACGATGCTGTGGAGGAGAAAGTGGGCGTGGCGCGTCAGGCTGACGGGATGCCTGCCGGAAAGAAGCACGATGCTGTAGTGCTCGGGTTGCTGGTGTTTGGCGTTGTGGTCTACGCTCTCAGTGCCGTGGGTAATTTCTTTGCCGGAGCCGGCTTGATACGCACCATTCTCGGCATTCATCCTACGGAAGCATTTCCGCATGTGCCACAGATGCTTAGCTTCCTTAATGCGGTGTCGTTGGGCGGATGCGCACTGTTGCTGCTATGGCGGCGTATGGGAGTTGTCCTGCTGCTGCTTGGCGCGATGATCTACGATGTGCTTGCCGTGGCGCTCACCGACAGCCTCCCCACCGACACAATCCTTGCCGCCATCATCACGGCCACAATCCTGACCGTCAGTTGTAACGGCGAGAAATACAAGGACTTGTTGCGGTAAGAAAACACAATAATCGTGCGTAGCGTCGTGCCGGAGGCACGTCGCTGTTCCACGCGCAAATCAAAACTGGTGGGATTGATTGGTAGACGGCCGATTTTTCGTAACTTTGCAGCCGGAAAAAAGATTGTCAGGTTAAAACAACGTATGGATAACAACAACCCACATATTCTGGGCACGGCGCCTATCGGCAAACTGCTCGTTCAGTACTCATTGCCGTCGATTATCGGAATGACGCTGACGTCGCTCTACAACATCATCGACAGCATATTCATCGGTCACGGCGTCGGTCCGCTTGCCATTTCCGGCCTTGCCATCACATTTCCGCTGATGAACCTGCTTATCGCCTTCTGTACGCTTGTCGGGGTTGGCGGCGCTACGATTTCATCGATACGCCTTGGTCAGCGCGACCGCAAAGGGGCGGAGGGCATTCTCGGCAATGTCGTGATTCTTTGTGTGGTCAATGCGGCATTTTATGGCGGAGTCACATTCTTGTTTCTCGACCCGATACTTCGTTTCTTCGGTGCCAGCGCGGCAACGCTCCCCTATGCCCGCGACTTTATGCAGGTGATTCTTCTCGGCACGCCAGTTTCGTATATGATGATAGGCCTTAACAACGTGATGCGTGCCACGGGCTATCCGAAGAAGGCCATGCTCTCGTCGATGCTTTCCGTGGGGTGCAACCTTGTGCTTGCCCCGATATTTATTTTCGTATTTGACTGGGGTATCCGTGGCGCGGCTTTCGCCACGTTGTTGTCGCAGTCGGTGGCGCTGGTGTGGGTGCTGCACCATTTTCTTGACAAAAAAACGTATATACGTTTCCACCGCTCCACGCTGAAGCTGCGCAAGCGCATAGTGAAACAGATTTTCAGCATCGGAATGTCGCCGTTTATCATGAACGTGTGTGCCTGCTGCATAGTGATTTTCATCAACTACCAACTTCTTTCGCACGGCGACGACTACAGTGTGGGCGCTTTCGGCATCATCAACCGCGTGCAGATGCTCTTCGTGATGATTGTGATGGGCATAGCGCAGGGAATGCAGCCGATTACGGGCTACAATTTCGGCGCCGGACTCGTTGACCGCGCCCGCCGCAGCGTGCAGCTCGGCATCGCCGCCGGATGTACGATGACAACGCTTGGATTCGTTCTTGCTGTGTTTTTCCCGGGAATGCTTGTCGGGATGTTCACCGACAGCGCGCTGCTCGTGGAGCAAGCCTCCAAGGCATTGAGCATCAGTATGCTCTCATTTCCTGTAGTTGGCGCGCAGATAATCATCTGCCAATTCTTCCAGTCGATAGGCAAAGCGTTTATAGCCATCTTCCTGTCGCTGTCGCGCCAGCTGTTGTTTCTGCTGCCCGGACTGGCATTGCTGCCCGTGTGGATGGGCGTCGACGGGGTGTGGACAAGTATGCCGGTGAGCGACTTCCTTGCCACCGTGGCTGCGGTTGTAATGTTTGTTTATCAAATCCGTAAATTCCGCCGCAAGGCCGCAGTCACCACAATATGAGAAAAAGTTATGGAGAAATAATACGGTTTGCCATTGTGGGCACCGCCAATTTTCTGATAATAATGGCAGTCAGCTGGTTGCTGATGCATCTGTTCAGTATCAATTTCTATGTAGCCAACATTGTGGCATACGTGCTGGCGCTTGTCAACAACTTCTATTGGAACCGCATTTGGGTGTTCCGCTCCACGGAAGGACGCATGGGGCGCCAGGCGTTGATGTTTCTTGTCGCCTACGGCATAGCCTACCTTGTGCAGCTCGGAGTCGTCGCTGTGCTCGTGCAGTGGGTGGGTGTCAACAAGGACCTCGCCAACTTCGTCGGACTTTTCCCGTTTGGGGCTACCAACTTTCTGCTCAACAAATTTTTTGCGTTCAGATAAGTATTGCCTGGGCAATATTACTGCTTTTCAGACAGTTCGAGGCTGGTAAAACGCACGAAATGATAGGATGACAAAAAAATATTGAAAATTTGCGCTTGAAAAATTGCACAATTAAAAACTTAGTCGTACTTTTGCAACGCTAAAACAAAAAAGCAACCCGCTTCAGTAGCTCAGTTGGTTAGAGCACCTGACTGTTAATCAGGGGGTCGTTGGTTCAAGCCCATCCTGAAGCGCAAATTTTAAAGCTTCAATAGCTCAGTTGGTTAGAGCACCTGACTGTTAATCAGGGGGTCGTTGGTTCAAGTCCATCTTGAAGCGCAAAAAGTTCCGTAAGCATCGCTTGCGGAACTTTTTTATTTCTAAATAATCGTGGACAGTGGCGTACCTCCGGCACGCTGACGGCTTGGAGATGCACGGACGGCTCAGTAGAAATTTAGTGGGGATAAGCAAATAAATTGGCGATACGGAAAAGAAAGAACTTCTTGTCGGCGACACCTCTGAGATTAGCGCGGAAGAGTTTGATTTTTGCGTTGAAGGACTCGGCCATGGCATTGGAGGAACGGTTGTTGTAGAAGTTCAGGATTTCATTGTAGTGCTCATGGAATGTCGCGGCTATGACGTTGAATGAATGGAATCCCGCCTCTTCTACCTTGTTGTACCATTTGGCCATGGACAGACGAGCGGCATCCTTTATTGTATTCTTTGAGAAAATCATCCTCAAAGAATGGTAAAGTCCATATGCTTTCTTTATATCCGGATATTCCTCAAACAATATCGCGGCTCGCTGCTTTTGCCTGTCGGTCCAATCGTTGGCTGACTTGAACAGCAGATAGCGTGAGCGAATAAGCAGTTCCTTTCTTGTGTCACCGTTATGGTAGCGGAATGGGATATAGTCTTCTCCTTTCAATTTAGCCTCCTCCATCTCGTCATTGGCTTGCTGGATGGCATCCCAACGGTGCTTTATGCGAAGCTCCTGCACTGCGTCGCAGGCGAGCTTCTGAATGTGGAAACGGTCTATGACGCGGTCGGCTTTGGGAAATGCCGTACGAACAATTTTCCGCATGGAATCGGACAAATCAAGGGTGATTTCTTCGACTGCAAGGCGTTTTTCCTCGTCAATCCGCCGCAGTGCATCAATCACATCCTCCGACTTCGTGCCCGCCACGACGGCGATTAGGGATTTCTCTCTGGTACGTGCGTCCCGGTTGGTCACAAACGTATACAGTTCCCCGTTGGACAGTGAGGATTCATCAATGGCGATTCTCGTACCAATGTTGTCCGGAAACAGCAACCACTTGTCCGCATGTTCCAGCTGATCCCAGTCGCGGAAGCCGCTCAGAACCTCCTTGTATTGTTTTTCAAACGTATGCCCATCGATATGGTAGAACTCCTCAAGCGTACGGCAGGTCACTGGGGACGTCTCCATACGTCTCTTTTAAAAAGCTCCAAATTCTTTGGAGTAACGCGTGCCTTTGGCTACTATGTCGAGGTCTATCGGAATGCTGAAACTTTTACCCGTGCGCAAGTCCTTCCAACGCCGACGTCTGATCTTGAGAATCACCTTATGGTCCCGTATGGGAAAGTCTGTAACGTTTGCAACTTCCATAAAGCCTTTGGATTCAAAATGGGCATCATTGCTCAACGCTTTGTTCATCCTCTCGTCAAGGCTGATGTGGATTTCCGTAGTTGTTTGTGCAATTCCCGTTATCGAGAAGTAATCTAAAATCTCGGTTGGCAGCACCACCTGTGCCAGTGCCTGTAAGTAATCGTTTTCCATACCGCAAAGTTCGGCATAACATTTGGATGCCTAAAATTTATCCCCACTAAATTTCTACTGACCCGCACGGACCCGGCACGCTCCTGCGTCGCGTACCGGGTTACCGAAAAGTGACGTGCCTCCGGCACGCTGACGGCTGGAGATGCACAGTCCCGGCACGCTCCTACGTCGCGTACCGGGTTACCGAAAAGTGACGTGCCTTCGGCACGTACCGCCTCAGCCATCTGTCTGTGCGAGAGTATATCCGATGAGACAGAGCCTTCGGCACGTACCGCCTTAGCCAATGGGCTGCGCGAGAGTATATTTGTGTAGACCCTTTATTTCCCGATTACAAATTCTACTTCTTTGAAAGCGAAGCGAGGGCGGGAGCCGTCGGGGCGGGCGAGGGTTAGGATGCCGTCGGGAGCCACGTCGGCAATTTCGGCGCAGAACTCTTCGCCGGCTGCGAGATGGTCAGCCGTCCGGTCGGCAACGTTGCGGTAGGTGTGCAACCCGTTGCGGCGGTATAGGCGGCTGAGAAACTCGGCGTGCAGCGACTCGGCGTTGTCGGGCAGCGAGTCTGCAAGGCGCAGCAGTTCTTCAGAAAGATGGTGTAGCACATCGGGCAGCGGGGTGTCGCAGCCGATGATTTGGCGTAGCGACACGGGGTTGGGCGCGTCAGACAGGAATTTCTCTTGGTTGATGTTGAGCCCGATGCCCGCTATCGTGTGGTCGATTTTTCCGCCAGACAGCGAGTGCTCCACGAGGATTCCGCAGATTTTGCGGTCGTTCCAGTAAATGTCGTTAGGCCATTTTATGCTTACGCCGTTGTCGATGTAGTGGTCAAGGGTGTGCACCACAGCAAGCGCCACCGCTTCCGACAGCCAGAACTGGCAGCTTGGCTTCACGTTTGCCGGGCGCAGCAACATCGACATCGTGATGTTTTTGAAGTCGGCGCTTTCCCACGAGTTGCCCCGCTGTCCGCGTCCTGCGGTTTGGCAGTCGGCGTAGACAACGGTGCCGTGGACAGCACCTTCGGCGTTTTGCGCCAGATAGGTGTTGGTGGAGCGTATCGACTCAAGATGGATGTATGTTGGAGTCATCGCGATTATGATTTTTTTGTAGTGCGGCGCACGGTGCGGCGCGGTTTTTTAGGCGCGTTTGCCGCCTCTTCGATAATTGCGCGGCAATCATCGAGCGAGAGAGCTGCCGCATCCTTGTCCTTCGGAATCTTGTAGTTCTTCTTTTTGTATGAGATATAGACTCCGTAAGGGCCGTTGAGGATTTCCATCTCCGGCTCCTCGTCGAATGTTTTTACCAGACGTTTTTTCTCTGCTTCGGCTTTGTTCTTGATCAGCTCGACCGCCTCGTCGAGGGTGATTGTTTGCGGTGAAAGCGTCTTAGGCACCGAGACAAACATTTTGCCGTGTTTCACGTATGGGCCGAAGCGTCCGATAGCCACCGTCACGGTCTCGCCCTCGTAGTCTCCGAGAGTGCGTGGCAGTTCGAAGAGTTTGAGAGCCTCCTCGAGTGTTATGTCGCTTACCGATTGTCCCTTCTGCAGCGATGCGAATTGCGGCTTCTCCTCGCTGTCGGTCGATCCGAGCTGCACGAGCGGTCCGAAACGTCCGATTTTCACCGACACCTCTTTGCCCGTTTTCGGGTCGGTGCCGAGCACGCGTTCTCCCACCTTGTGCTCGAGGCGCAGGTTGGAAATTTTTTCCACTTCCGGGTGAAACAGTTTATAGAAATTGGCAATCTCATCGTTCCATTTTGTCTGACCTTCAGCGATATGGTCGAATTTCTCCTCCACGTTGGCAGTGAAGTTGTAGTCCATGATGTCGGGGAAATATTCCATAAGGAAATCGTTTACCACCATACCCACGTCGGTCGGGATGAGTTTGTTTTTCTCGTTGCCGTACGACTCTTCCTTCTTCGTTTCTTTGATTTTTCCGTTTTTCAGCTCGAGCAGGCAGATGTCATGTTTTGTTCCGGTTTTCTCGCCTTTTTCCACGTAGTCGCGGTTCTGTATAGTGGAGATTGTCGGAGCGTAGGTTGAAGGACGTCCGATGCCCAGTTCCTCGAGTTTCTTTACGAGCATCGCCTCGGAGTAGCGTGGCGGCTGCTGCGTGTAGCGCTGTGTGGCGTCGATTTCATTGAGCGCGAGAGTCTCGCCCTTTTTCAGTTCAGGCAGGCGAGTGTCTGACTCCGCGTCGTTTGATTCATCGTCGGTCGATTCCATGTATACGTGCAGGAAACCGTCGAATTTTATAACCTCGCCCGTAGCCACAAACTTTTCCTGGCGTCCGCCGATGCTGATCTCGGCGGTGGTTTTCTCCAGTTCGGCATCAGCCATCTGAGTGGCGATGGTGCGCTTCCAAATAAGGTCGTAGAGGCGTTTCTCCTGCGCTGTTCCCGAGATTTCGTGGTGTGAGATGTATGTAGGGCGGATAGCCTCGTGAGCCTCCTGTGCGCCCTTTGCCGTGGTGTGGTAGTTGCGCGCCTTGTAGTATTTGTCGCCGAGCGTAGTTGCGATTTCTTCCTTGATAGTGCCGAGAGCGAGCGACGACAGGTTGACACTGTCGGTACGCATGTATGTGATATGTCCGGATTCGTAGAGGCGTTGAGCCACCATCATGGTCTGTGACACGGTGAATCCCAGTTTGCGTGAAGCCTCCTGCTGCAGCGTCGACGTGGTGAACGGGGCTGCCGGCGACTTCTTCAGCGGTTTCACTGTCAGGTCGCTGATGCTGAACGTTGCGTTCTTGCATGATTCAAGAAACTCCATTGCCGCCTCTTTGCTTGGCAGACGCTTGTTGAGCTCTGCGCGAATAGGCTGCGCCGCATTGTCGGTGTGGAGCAAAGCCACCACACGGTAGTATTCCTCAGCCTTGAAATTCTTGATTTCCTTCTCGCGTTCCACAATCAGTCTTACCGCCACGCTCTGCACGCGTCCGGCGGAGAGAGCCGGTTTGATTTTTTTCCAAAGCACAGGCGACAGTTCGAAGCCCACGATGCGGTCGAGTACACGGCGCGCCTGCTGGGCGTTCACACGGTCGATGTCGATGCCGCGCGGCGTCTCGATGGCGTGAAGGATTGCGCTTTTGGTGATTTCGTGAAATACGATGCGTTTTGTCTTTTCCGGCGTCAGACCGAGCACCTCGTACAGGTGCCAAGCGATGGCTTCTCCCTCGCGGTCCTCATCGGAAGCGAGCCAGACCGTGTCTGCCTTTTTCGCTTCAGCCTTCAACTGCTTCACAAGTTCCTTCTTGTCGGCAGGTATTTCATATATGGGTTTGTAGTCGTGTTCCACGTCGATGCTGAAATCCTTCTTTTGAAGGTCGCGGATGTGGCCATAACTTGACATTACTTTGTAGTCGTCTCCCAGAAACTTTTCGATTGTCTTAGCCTTTGCAGGTGACTCGACAATTACTAAATTTTTCGGCATATCAATAATTCTCTCTTGTTTTTGCGCCGCAAAATTAGACAAAAAAAACCACAATGCAACGGATTTCACACCTAAATATATGAAAAAGGGGTCGCCGCATGGTTGCGGCAACCCCTTTTAGATGGTGATTATGCGTAGTTTATTATGCAAATTTCGAGAAGTCGGTCTTCTGCATGTCGCCCGAAGCGTTAAACTCTTCGTGGAATGCGAAGGCAGCCTTGAGGGTGTGAGGCGTGTGTCCGCCTTTGCTCAGCTTCAAGTAGTCGCGGAGCAACGGACGGTAGGCCGGGTGTGCGCAGTTCTCGATGATGAGTTCGGCGCGCTGCAACGGATCCTTTCCGCGGAGGTCGGCGATACCCTGGTCGGTGATGAGCACAGCCACAGAGTGCTCGCTGTGGTCGATGTGTGACACCATCGGCACGATGTTGCTGATTTTGCCCTCTTTTGTGATTGACGGGCAGCTGAAGATGGAGATATAGGCGTTGCGAGTGAAGTCGCCGGAGCCGCCGATACCGTTCATCATCTTGGTGCCCACTACGTGGGTTGAGTTGACGTTGCCGAAGATGTCGGCTTCGAGAGCAGTGTTCATAGAAATCACGCCAAGTCGACGAATAATCTCAGGGTTGTTTGAGATTTCGCCCGGACGGATAAGCACCTTGTCGCGGAAGAAATCAACGTTCTTGAAGAAGCGGTCCATCGTCTCGTCGGAGAATGTGAGCGAGCATGTGCTGCTGAAGCGGCATTTGCCCTTCTCCATAAGGTCGAGCACGGCGTCTTGAATCACTTCGGTGTACATGTCGAATTGTGGAATTTCCGGGCTTTCCTCCAAACCGTGGAGCACGGCGTTGGCAATGTTGCCCACACCCGACTGCAACGGCAAGAATTCTTTAGGGATGCGTCCGGCGCGGAGCTCGCCGATGAGGAATTTGCAAACATTTGCACCGATGCGCATTGTTGTCTCGTCGATAGGCGAGAAGCCGTGCACCTTGTCGGTGTTGTAGGTTTTTATGATGCCCACGATTTTCGACGGGTCGACTTTCAGCACCGGAGAACCGATGCGGTCGCTTGGCTTATAGATAGGAATCTCGCGGCGGTAAGGCGGGTCGAGCGGCATGTAGATGTCATGCAGACCGCGGATTTCAGCCGGGATATGCTCATTTAGCTCAATTACAATCTTGTCGGCAAGGTGAGCGAGCGAAGGGATGTTGCCCACACCAGGACCGAGCAGAATTTCGCCGTCGTCGGTCACGTCGCCAGCCTCGATTACCACCATGTCCATCTTGCCGAAGAATCCGTAGCGGAGGTTCTGCGCAAGCTGAGAGAGGTGCATGTCGCAATAGTTGATTTCGTGAGCGTTGAGGCGTGCGCGGGTGTCTTTGCATGACTGATACGGCGTGCGGAAATTCACGGCATCGGCACGTGCAAGCTCGCCGTCGATGTAGTCATTGGTCGAAGCGCCTGTAAATACGTTGATTTTGAACGGACGTCCGGCTTCGTGTTCTTTTTTCGCTTTAGCTGCGATTGCAGGAGCGACAAATTTAGGCGTGCCGGCAGCGGTGAAACCAGAGAAACCGACATTGTCGCCGTTGTTCACCAATTCAGCCGCCTGTTCTGCGGTAATAAAAGGAAAAGCCATATCTTTAAGATTAAATGATAATAGTTTTGTTTGTTATTAGTTTCACAAAATTAGACATTAATTTTTATTGCGCAAATATACAGTTGGGAAAATCGGCGGTGGTGGGGCGATTTTTTTAAATGCCGCACTGAAATAAAAAGCGTGCGCGAGCGTTAATATTATGTATGAAGTGCCGGACGGCGACATATTTGACGGTTGTGGTGGCAGTGTTGTGCTCCGTGTTGCTGTCGTGCAGCACGAAGAAAAACACCGCCGGCTCCCGTTTTATGCAGTCGTTCACCACCCGCTACAACGTTTATTTCAACGGAGAGCAGCACTATAAGGAGCAGTTGAAGAAGATGGAGGAGGAATATGAGGACGACTATTCCGACTTCGTCTATGTGCATCCCGCCGAGTCGTTTGCCGACGACAAAGCCACGCATCCGTCGGTGAGTTTCGACCGCACAATCGAGAAGATGCAGAAAGCCATCGCCCTCCATTCCATCCAGAAGAAACCGAAGAAGGACCGCAGCAAGATGCGCGACCCGAAATATCGTGATTATCTGAAGCGTAACGAGTACAACCCGTTTCTCCACAATGCGTGGCGGCTTATGGGCGAGGCGCAGTATCTGAAAGGCGACTTCTCCGCGGCGGCGGCTACGTTTATGTATGTGGAGCGCTATTTCCCGTGGCTTCCGAAACTCGTCACAGAGGCTAAGATATGGCAGTTGCGCAGCTACTGCGCGCTGGGATGGACAAACGAGGCTGAGAACGTGTTGTCGCGGCTGAAGCAGGACGAGCTTGTGAACAAGCGGCTGCGCACGATGTACAACACGGCTTATGCCGATTTCCTCGTGAAGACGCGCCAATACGACAAGGCGGCGCCTGTGCTGCTTGCGGCGTACAAAGACACTGGCGGCGCACAGAAGACGCGTCTGGCATTTTTGCTCGGGCAGGTTTATGAGGCCAATGGCGACAAGGCTGCCGCCTACCGTATGTTCAAGTCGGTGGCTGGAGCGTCGAGCGCCACCTACCGCACGCAGTTCAACGCCCGCATCAAGCAGAGCGAGGTCTACACCGGACAGAACATCAATTCAGAAGTAAGGTCGTTGCAGCGCATGGCGCGGTTGGACCGCAACAAAGAATACCTCGACCAGATATACTATGCCATAGGCAATCTCTACCTGTCGCGCCGCGACACGGCAAACGCCATAAAAAACTATGTGCTTGCCAATGAGAAAAGCACGCGCAACGGCATCGACAAGGCTATAAACCAGATTACGCTCGGCGGACTCTATTTCGACCGCTATGAATATGACAAGGCGCAGCCCTGCTATTCTGAGGGCGTGGCGCAGCTGCCGGAGGACTATCAGAACTATGCGATGCTGAAGAAGCGCAGCGATGTGCTCGACGAACTGGCTGTCTACTCGCAGAATGTCACGCTGCAGGATTCGTTGCTGGCGCTTTCAAAACTGTCACCGGAGGAGCAGCAGAAGGTGGCTGACCGACTGGTGAAAGAGTTGAAAGACAAGGAAAAGAAAGCTGCCGAAGAGGCTGCGCTGCAGGCACTTGCGTCGCGGCCCGACGCTGCCGGAAGCCAGCTGAAGAGCAACACGCAGAACTATACGCTCAACACCGACAAGTCGTGGTATTTCTACAACACCGCCACTAAAAATGCCGGCAAGACGGAGTTTCAGCGCCGTTGGGGCAGCCGTAAGCTGGAAGACGACTGGCGCCGCGCCAACAAGACCACATTCTCTGTCAGCGACTTCAATTCGGAGGCAGACTATGGCGACGACGACAAGCAGAAAGAGATGGTCGACTCGCTCGGCAATCCGCTAAGCGACGAGGAGATTGCCGCCCGTAAGAAAAACGAAGAGCAGCTGGCGCATGAGCAGGATCCGCACTTCCCGGAATACTATCTGGTGCAGATTCCAAACAGAGGAGGAAATACAGAACTCTCACAACATTGTGCAGGAGGGACTGTTTAATATGGGCATAATCCTGAAGGACAAACTTGAGGATGTGAATGCCGCCGAAGCCGCGTTCAACGAGCTGCTGACCCGCTATCCCGACAATGTGTATCGCCTTGACATATATTATAATATGTATCTGATGTATGTGCGCTACGGATATGCCGACAAGGCAGAGGCATGCCGGCAGAAGATTCTTGCCGACTTTGCCGACACGAAATACGGTATGGCTCTCGCCGACCCGAATTATATCGAAAACCTGCGCAACATGGAGAACGAGCAGGAGCGGATGTATGAGAAGACGTATGCCGACTATCTTGCAAACCGCAACGCAGCGGTGCATGAGGGGTATCAGGGGATTATGAACCGATATCCGTTGTCGAAAATTATGCCTAAGTTCATGCTTCTCGACGCACTTTCCTACCTCTCGGAGAAGAAATACGACCGTTTCCAGGAAACGCTCAAGGAATTGCTTGTGCGCTATCCCGACACCGACATCACACCGCTCGCCTCGTCGATTCTGAAAGATCTTGCCAAAGGCAGAAAACCGAATTCGGGAGCCGGAGGCAACGTGCGTGGCATGATTTGGTCGATACGGCTCACAAACGACACTGCGGCGGTCAACTCCACGACGGAGTATACGCCGTTTGACACGTCGCGCGAGGGTCCGCACATCTGCCTGCTCACGTATCCTGTCGACAGCGTGTCGTCAAACCGTCTGCTCTTCGACGTGGCACGCCACAACTTCTCGAACTATGCTGTGCGCGATTTCGACATCGACCGTCAGACGTATGGACAACTCGGAATAATCATAATCAAGGGATTCACCAGCTACGCCGACCTTGAGGACTACAGCCGTCAACTGTTTGCCGACCGTCAGGTTGTCATTCCGCGTCAGGTGCGCCCTGTGTTTATCAGTGAAAAGAATTTCGACCTGCTGCTCAAGGAGGGACGCTCGTTCTCCGACTACTTCCTCTTCCTTCAGGAGCAGAGCGACGATGCTGTGGAGGCACCGCTGATGGAGTGAAAAAAACGACAAGAATATGGACTATCTGCCTACCGACCCCGCAATACTTGTGTCAACAATCAATATGCTGCTGCGCGACGAGGAGTTTGACTCGCTCGAACAGATCTGCTATGCCTACAACCGCGACCCGGAGCAACTGAAGGCGTATCTTCTCAGCCATGGCTACGTCTACAGCGTGGAGCAGCGTCAAATTCGTCCGGAGGGCTACGACCGATGATTACGCGCGCCGGTATCGAGACCGCCTATTGCTTCCTGCACCAGAAGGAGCGTGTCTATGCCCATTCGACAATGGACTGGCAGCGCGACGACATCGAGTATGCCATTTCCTCGTTTGCCGACGACATGAATCCTGAGCTGTATTCCTCGCTGGCAGACGGCCGCACAGACTTTCTGCGTTCGCACGCCACGTTTCATGCCGATATGCTCCACGCTCTCGACATCCTTGAAAAGATGCTCTGAACGATGATTCTTTTGAGGAAAATCAGTAACTTTGCCGTACCTTAGATTTGCAGCGGCAAACCGAAACTGAAATAGAAATGGTAAATTTGCAGTGAAAAAATAAATATTGAAAGAAAGGAAGACAGAGAGTGAACCATTTTGCGCCAGGGGAAATACCCGTGTTCATATTAGGACTCTCCGCCTTTCCCGTCCGGAGACCTGTATAAAAATATAACACCTGTTGTTAAGGTAGTTAGGTTAGGGACGAGTTCCTTTCTCTCGTTGTTTGTCAACTACAAAGTTATGCAAAAATTTTTTTATTTCATCGGCATAGATGTCTCGAAAAAGAAACTGGACATCTGTGTAATGTCAAATTCAAAGGTCCTCAAAGAGGAACAAGTAAGTAATCACCCGCAGGCCATCGCCACTGTGATAGCCGGCATAAAAGAAGAACTGAGCATGAGCAACGACTGTTTCATCATCTGCGCGGAGCACACCGGCCAGTACACATATCCACTGATATGTGCCTGCAAAGTCGGTAGGCAGCAAGCTGTGGCTTGAAAAACGCCTCGCAGATAAAAATACTGTTCCGGCGTAACACGCGGTAAAAAAATGACAAAGTGGACGCCCGCCGCATTGCCGAGTATGCCATGCGCTTCTTCGATAAAGCCAAGCACTACCAGCGTCCTGCAGAGGAACTTATGCGCATCAAGCAGCGGGAGGCGGAGCGCTCGCTCTACCTTACGGATATGGCGAAATACAAAGCGCAGCTGTCAGACCAGGAAGGCTTCATGGAGGATAAAATCTTCAAGCGCAAGGCAAAGCGTCTGAAGGAGATGATCAAGTCTCTTGAAAAGACGTTGAAAGAGATTGCCCAAGAGATGGCTGATGTCATCGATTCTTCGGAAGAGCTATCCCGACAGATGAGATTGCTTAAGTCTGTGGAAGGCGTCGGACCGGTTGTCGCTATGAACATGATTATAGCTACTGAAGCCTTTACACGCTTCGACAATCCCAGACAGTTCAACTGTTACGTCGGAGTCGCTCCATTCGCATACACATCCGGCTCGAGCCAACACTCTCGAAACAGAGTGTCTCAGCGGGCTGTAAAATACATAAAATGCCTCCTTCACATGGCTGCCGTGGCGATTGTCCATAAGAAGACAGGCGATCTGAAAACATATTTTGAAAGAAAAGTCGCCGAAGGAAAAAACAAAATGACCGTATTAAACGCAGTGCGAGCCAAGCTCGTGGCTAGAATGTTCGCCGTAATCAGAAATAATCGAGTTTATCAACCTATTTTATCAGTTTAGGCTTGCACAAATCATAAAAATATGAAGTATTGGATGATAAAGGACGGAAATAGCGAAGGCCCGTTCAGCCTTGAGGAATTGACCGCGCATGGACTTGCGGCGGAAACGAAGGTGTGGCGCCAAGGGCTGCCGCAATGGACAGAGGCAAGACTCGTGCCTGAGTTCGCGCAAATCTTTGGTGTAAAGGTCGTTGAGAAGCATCGGGCGGCTGATGACGCCGTGCGCCATTGCCCCACACATCTGCGTGCCGCTGTTGTCACGACGGTAATCATCGCTTTGTCGTTTTTCAATGTGTTCGCACCCCTCTCGCTGCTCGGCAGTCCGTTTTTCTATCTGTTGCTTCCGCTGTCGTGGCTGTCGATACGCTCAGCCGTTACTGCACGCCGCATGCTGCGCGCCGGCAACATTGAGGCGGCGATGAAACGCACCGACCGCACCGTGCTTCTCATCACGCTCAACGCAGTGGTCGCCATCACTCTTTTTCCGTTCCACGTCGTGGCGGAGATATTCTGGTAAGTAAGTCATTTAAATTGATTATTTAGTCGCTTCGTGTTTGTATTTTTCGTGGTAAGTGATTAACTTTACACTGACAAAAATCTGAATACGATGGACATAACGCTTCCCGAAACGAATAGACGGGCAGCAGCCGGTGTCGCTCAACGGACGCCAGCAAATCACAGTGGTCGGAGCCAACGGCTCTGGCAAGACACGCTTCGTCAACCGGATGATTGCCGACCTTGGCAACCGTGCATTCACAATTTCCGCTCTCAAAGCCTTGTATCCGATAAAAGACGGCGACATGCAGGCGCAGTCGGTCACAACGTTCTATCAGCAGGCGCTGCAGTCGGTGCAGTTTGTGAAACCCGTAGCCGAGACAGAGTTTGAGATGCTGCTGTTTATGCTGCTCAACGATGAGATGAACGATATGTTCACCTACAAGATGAACCGTATCGGCGCAGCCGCCGACATCCCGTTGCCGCGCACGAAAATCGATGCCGTTGTGAAACTGTGGAAGGAAGTGTTTCCGAAAAACGATGTGCAGAGGTCGGGCGGTAAAATCAAGTTTACCAACCGTCTTGGCGACAATGCCTTCAATCCCCGCCAGCTGTCGGCGGGCGAGAAAGCCGTGTTCTTCTATATCGGCGCGACGCTGTATGCTCCGAAGGGCAGCGTGATTTGTTGACTCGCCTACGCTTTTCCTGCACCGCAGCATCACGCAAAGCCTTTGGACAACCATCGAGGGGCACCGCCCCGACTGCACGTTTGTCTACATGACCCACGACATCGAGTTTCCTACGTCGCGCACCGACAACGTCACGGTGTGGGTGAGAGGATGCAACATCAAGGCGGAAACGTGGGACTATGAGATAATCCGTCCGCACGAGTCGCTGAGCGACCAGCTGATAATCGACCTTATGGGCAGCCGCAAACCGGTGCTTTTTGTGGAGGGCGACAGCACCCACAGCCTTGATTTCAGACTGTATTCGCTGATTTTCCCAGAGTACACGGTGAAGCCGATGGGAAGCTGCAACAAGGTGATAGAAACGGTGCGCTCCGTCAACGACATTCAAGGCTTCCATCATCTTGACTCGCGCGGCATCGTTGACCGCGACCGGCGCAACGCCAAAGAGGTTGACTATCTGCGTCAGAAGAAGATTTATGTGCCGGATGTGGCTGAAATTGAGAATATAATGATGCTTGAGGGGGTGATACGTACCGTGGCGCGAGTGCACGGCAAGGATGATGTGAAGGCCTTTTCGCATGTGCGTGGCAACATCCTCAAACTCTTCAAGGCGGAACTGCGGCAGCAGGCGTTGATGCACACCCGGCATCAAGTGAAACGCACCATCGAGGTGGTCGTTGACCGCCGTTTTCAGAACATCAACGCCCTTGAGGACCATCTCGACCATCTTGGACAGGAGATACGTCCGCGCGCAATCTATGAGGGACTGTGCCGCGACTTCAACCGCTATGTCCAGGAGGGCGACTACCGCAGCGTGTTGCGTGTCTACAACCAGAAAACGATGCTTGTGCAGAGCAACGTGGCGCAGCTGTGCGGCTGCCAGAACAAGGATGAATATATCAAATCGATATTCACCATCCTTCAGCGCGACAATGCCGACTCCGCCGCCATCCGCGCCGCCATCAAGCAGTGCTTTGAGATTGATTAGGCGGCCGTATAGGCTGCCAACGGAAAGATAAAAGAATTTAATGAAAGAAACGACACAAAAGAAGATACTGTTCCTGCATGGATTTTTGCCACGGGAAGTTGTGCGATGGCAAAGGCGTTGCGGGAGGCTTTCGAGGGGTCGGCAGTTGTGCTGACACCCGACCTGCCGTTGCATCCCAAGGAGGCACTGAAGGAGATTCGCTCAATCATCGAGCGGGAGCATCCCGACTTGCTTCTTGGCAACAGCTGCGGAGCATTCCTTGCCCAGATGCTTGCCCCTGTGGTGGGCATACCGGCCTTGCTTGGCAATCCTCATTTCAAGATGACTGAATTTTTGAAGCAGCGCGTCGGTGAGCACGAATACAAGGCACCGAGAAGGGACGGCAATCAGCGGCTGGTCATTGACGAGGCGTTGATTGAGGAGTTTGCCGAACTGGAAGCCGTACAATTTGATTGCTGCAACCCATATTACAAAGACCGCGTATGGGGACTTTTTGGCGAGCGCGACAGCATCGCCCATTTCTGCCCGTTGTTTATGGAGCACTACGACAATGCCTTCCGTTTCCCGGGCGGCCACACTCCGACGGAGCAAGAGGTGAAGGCATGGTACGCACCGCTTGCCCAAAAGATGCTTATGGACTGTCCGGTAAAAGAATATCGGTATTTTCAGCACTTCAAGGGCGGAAAGTATAAGTTTTTCCATTCCGCCTTTGATTCAGAGACGTTGGAGCGCATGGTGGTTTACCAAGCCTTGTATGGACAGAAGGCATATTGGGTGCGCCCTGAAAAGATGTTTTTCGGGAAGGTTGCAAGAGAAGGCCGAACTTTCAATCGGTTCACAGAGGTGGATATGTGAAAAAGGGAACGGGTATGAACACATTGCGCACCTCCCTGCGATATATTCTCGGCATCATTTATTCTTACCGGCAACACGCCAATGCGCCGACCCTATGGGAAAATGTTTTGCAACATAATTAACTAAAATTAACGGGGGGGGGTAATTATTATGTTCTTGTTTGTTAATTTTGCAAATTCGAAAAACAAATTGCAAAATTATTATGAATCCATGGTTAAACATTTCACTTAGCGACACTGTCGCCGATTGCGACAAGCCAGTAATCAACAGCCTGACGACTGCTGTTAAATCAAAGATTGTGCTTGACACACTTCCTGAACCATATCACGGCGATCCTGAGGCTAAGGTCTATCTGCTTAATGGCAATCCTGGACATAGCGAAAAAGATTTGACTTTGTGGGCTGCGGCAACGCGATTCAGGCGGTGTCAGTGCTGCCAAACGGTAAGAATGCTTTCTCCAACATTTATGAGAAAGAGATTTGCGAGGAGTTGTGGCATATCAACAAGAAGTTCATTTGGCTGCGTGATCCAGAAACAGTTGTGAATGCGATAGGCGAGTCCCATCTAGGCTATAAATGGTGGAAAGACCGCGTGCGAAAATTGAAGAAAGCATGCGGATGCGAGATTTCAGAGAAAGTTTTCTGTATAGAATGTTTCCCGTACCACACTAAACACAAAATGGCGTTCGACTTGCCGTCTGGCAAGTATGTCGACGATTTTATTTATAGCGCGATGGAAGAGGAGAAAGTCATAGTGCTTATGCGAAGTCGGAGAGAATGGTTTGCAAGAATAAAAGGTCTGGAGAATTACAGCAATCTGATTTTGCTCAACAGCTGCCAGAACGTCTCGCTGTCGCCTGGAAATATGACAAAGTCAGACTGGGAAAAACTTGTGAAGAGTTTATAAGCAAAAAAGTGAAAATATAAACGAATAGAAAGGCTTGGAAAAGAAGGCGTGAGGAAAAGAGTTCTTGCGCCATCTTGCAGGCTGTTAAAATAAACTAAATATATATATCATGGGAAAAAGGGATGTAGTGGTGTACAGTGAGGACTATAAGAAACTTGTTGATGCAGCCGCACTTAAAGACAAATATTACGAGATTGACGAACGTGTCGAGGAAATTTGCAAAGAGGCATTCAAAGGTTGCGACAAGTTGGAAGAGATTGTCATGCCAAAGAAATTAAAAAAAATTGATAGCGAGGCTTTCCAGGGTTGCAGCAGCTTGACCAAACTTACATTGCCTGACAGCGTGGCGAGAATCGATGGTCTTGCTTTCTGTGGTTGCAGCGGTTTGACCGAACTGACATTGCCCAACAGCGTGAAGAGCATTGGGGATGGTGCTTTCGCAGATTGCAGCGGCTTGGAAAAGATTACAGTAGAGAGTGGAAACAGTCGCTATGACTCCCGTGATAATTGCAATTCAATAATTGATAAGAAAACCAACACATTGATTGCAGGATGCAAAAACAGTGTCATACCGAACAGCGTGGCGAGAATCGATGGTCTTGCTTTCTGTGGTTGCAGCGGTTTGACCGAACTGACATTGCCCAACAGCGTGAAGAGCATTGGGGATGGTGCTTTCGCATATTGCAGTGGCTTGACCGAGCTAACATTGCCCAACAGCGTGACGAGAATCGGGAATCATGCTTTCGATAGTTGCAGCGGTTTGACCGAACTGACATTGCCCAACAGCGTGAAGAGCATCGGAAGGTATGCTTTCCAAGGTTGCACAGGCTTGACTGAACTGACATTGCCCAACAGCGTGAAGAGCATTGGGGATGGTGCTTTCGCATATTGCAGCGGCTTGACCGAGCTAACATTGCCCAACAGCGTGACGAGTATCGGGAATTGTGCTTTCGGGGGTTGCAGCGGCTTGACTGAACTGACATTGCCCAACAGCGTGACGAGTATCGGGAATTGTGCTTTCGGGGGTTGCAGCGGCTTGACCGAATTGACATTGCCTAACAGCATTACGAGCATCGGGGATTATGCTTTCGCATATTGCAGCGACTTGTCGAAGATAACATCGTTGGCTGAAATTCCGCCAATGTGTGGCTTCAAAGTGTTTAACGGAGTCAATAAAACTAACTGCGAATTGATTGTTCCGGAAGGATCTGTTGCCGCCTATACGCGGGCGGAAGACTGGAATAAATTCAGCAACATAAGGGGCTTTTCGAAGTAGAGGTCACCTTGGCTGACAAGACACGGAAGATTGTGGTGGAATAGCCGCATCGCGCGTTGACATTGTTTCGTGGCGCAGAGCTCGCGTATTCCGTCTTTTTTACGTTGAGCATATATAGACCAAAAGGACTGGCACGGGGTGTCAGTCCTTTTGGTTATAAAAGTATTGCCGCAGGGCAATAGTCAGAATTATTTCTTGCGTTTCTGCTGTTCGCGGAGCATCGCCTCCTGTCGTTTCTGGGCAGCCTCGAGGCGAGCCATGAATCCGCTCTTCTTGCGCGGTTTCTTGGCGTTTTCAGCCATCTTGGCGCGCACCTTGTCTTCCTTGATGATGAATCGGAAAGCGTATGTCTGAGCGATTGTGATGAGCAGAGAGATGAAGTAGTAGTAGCTCAAACCGGCTCCATAGTCGTTGAAGAACACGAGGAACATCACCGGCATCAGGTACATCATCCACTTCATTCCCGGCATCTGGTTGTTGCTCGGGTTTGCCTGCATGTTGAGGTAGGTGTAGATGATGTTCACACCCGTCATCAGCAAGCAGAAGAGACTCAGATGGTGTCCAAAAATCCAGTTGATGACAGGGATGTTTGCATCCCATTCGAGAATCATGTCGGGCGCCGACAGGTCGGAAGCCCAAAGGAACGACTCTCCGCGCAACTCGATGCATGAAGGCAGGAATGAGAACATAGCCACGTAGACTGGCATTTGCAGAATCAACGGCAGACATCCGCTCATCGGGTTGGCGCCCGCGCGGTTGTAAAGCTCCATCATCTTCTGCTGGCGCTTCATCGCGTTTTCGTTGCCAGGGTATTTATCGTTGATTTCCTTGATGTCGGGAGCGAGCACGCGCATCTTCGCCTGTGAAGAGAAGCTCTTATAGGTGAGCGGGAAGAGCACGAGTTTGATGAAGATTGTGAGCAGCAGGATGATGATTCCGTAGTTAAGGTTCATCGTTCCCAAGAAGTTGAAGATAGGGATGATGATGCAAGTGTTTATCCAGCGGAACATTGACCATCCAAGCGGAATCAGGCGAGTGAGTTCCAAATCCTCATCGGGCGAGATCTTGTCGTCAAACGACGAGAGCAGTTTGTACTCGTTCGGGCCGAGGAAGAAGTTGAACGCCGCCGGTTTCGGATTGTTTACGTTGTATTCAAGCGAACTGTTGAACGACACGTCTTTGAGGAAGTCGTTGTGCTCTTCGCTGTTCTTGTCGATGACAGCGCTTTTCATAGGAGCGGCTCCGATGAAGTGCTGGTCGGCGATAAGCACGCAAGAGAAGAACTGGTATTTGAACGCCACCCATTTCAAGTGGTTGTTGGTCTTATCCTCGTCGTTGCTTGTCTCGCTGAGGTTCTCCACGTTGTCGCCCGAAAATTTGTAGAACACACCACTGTTGCGTTCCTCGAAAGTCTGACCTTTCTCGTGGCGCATCATCTTCTGGTTCCATTCAAAGTCCATAGTCGACACGTTGGAAGAGATAACGGCAGCCATGTTCTGCTGCACCACCTCCATACGCACGAGATAGCTGTTTTTAGGAAGCGTATATCGGATGCCGAAGTAAACGCCCTTTCCGAAGTCGAGTTTCATCAGCACCGTAGAGTCGTTTCCTGCACCGGAGTGAAGTTGAACTCCTTGGTGTCGAAACGGTGTGTGTCGGTGTTGATGGCGAAGCCGTAAGAGTTGTGCTTGCTGTCGAAAAGCACGCAGTTGCCATCTTTTCCATGTTGGAAAGCGTTGTATTTCTTCAGCGTAGCCTTCGCTATTTGTCCGCCTTTCGAAGAGAGGTCGAGCGTCAGCAGCTCGTTCTCAAGTTTTACGGTCTTGTTTCCACCGCCAACAAACTGCACGAAGTCGGAGTATTTAGCCACATTTTCGGCGGCGTCGCGCACCTTCTTCATCGCCGCGTTGTAGAGCAGGCGGTTGTCGGCCGACGGAGCGTGCTGCAAATCAGAGAGAGCCACGGTCATATTGCCGTCCATCATAACCGAGCCGGTAAGGCTGTCGGAAGCGACGGTGAAACTCACATTGTCGTTTGTCAGCACCATCTTGTCGCCGTCCTGCTTGCCGTATTGGCGCACGATGGTCTTGATGCGGGCAAGCTCGTTGGCGTTGAGGCTGTCGGCAATGTCGGTTGTGGCCTGTTTTGCGTCAGCCTTTTCAGTCTTTTCGGTTGTCGGCTGGTTGCTTTGGTCGTCGCCCGAGTTGAGCATTGAGAATCCGAAGATTACCACACCCATCAGCAACAAGCCGAGAATCGTGTTTTTGTCCATTATTTTCTTCTGTTATTTATTTTATTTCTTTGATTGTCGATGGCGGCTTTCACGAAGCTGAGGAACAGCGGGTTTGGAGAAAGCACCGTGCTGCTGTACTCAGGGTGATACTGTGTGCCGATATACCATTTCTTTTCTGGAATCTCAACGACTTCAACCAAGTGTGTGTCAGGGTTTTCGCCAACACATTTCATGCCGGCGTCCTCAAATTGCTTGCGGAATTCCTCGTTGAATTCAAAGCGGTGGCGATGACGCTCGCTGATGTGTGTTGAGCCGTAAGCCTCAGCCGCTTTCGAACCGGCTTTGAGCACGCAGTCGTATGCGCCCAGACGCATAGTGCCGCCCATGTTGGAGATGCTCTTCTGTTCCTCCATAAGGTCGATGACGTTGTAAGGAGTCTGCGGGTTCATCTCGGTGCTGTTTGCATCCTTCAGTCCGAGCACGTTGCGAGCGTACTCAATCACCATGCACTGCATGCCCAGGCAGATGCCGAATGTAGGCTTGTCGTGCTCACGGCACCATTTAAGCGCAGAGAATTTGCCTTCGATGCCACGCTGACCGAATCCCGGAGCCACAATCACGCCGTCCATGTCCTTGAGCAGTGACTCCACGTTGTCGTCGTTCACCTTCTCGGAGTGGATGCTCACGAGCTTGAGACGGCGGTTGTTGTAGGTGGCTGCTTGGAACAACGCCTCGTTGATTGACTTGTATGCGTCCTGAAGCTCGACATATTTGCCCACAAGACCGATTGTGACAGTCTCTGTGGCATTGTTCATCTTGTCGAGGAAGTTTTTCCACTGACTCATGTCGGGCTCGCCCTCGTATGGAGTGTTGGTTTTTTTCAGGATAATCTCGTCGAGATGCTGGTCGTGCATGCCCATCGGCACCTCGTAGATGCTCGGCATGTCGATGGATTGGATGACAGCGTCGGGCGACACGTTGCAGAACAACGCCACCTTGCGGCGCATTGCTGTCGGGATTTCCTTTTCTGTGCGCAGGATAAGCACGTCGGGCTGGATGCCCACCTCTTGCAGTTGCTTTACAGAGTGTTGCGTAGGCTTCGTCTTCAACTCCTTTGCGGCGTTGAGGAACGGCACGTAGGTCAAGTGGATGCAGATGCAGTTAGAGCCAAGCTCCCATTTCAGCTGACGCATGCTCTCGAGAAACGGCAGCGACTCGATGTCGCCCACGGTGCCGCCGATTTCCGTGATTACGAAATCGTATTTGCCGGTGTTACCGAGCAATTTCACGTTGCGTTTGATTTCATCGGTGATGTGAGGGATAATCTGCACCGTCTTGCCGAGATAGTCTCCGCGGCGCTCCTTGTCGATGACGCTTTGGTAGATACGTCCGGTGGTGATGTTGTTCGCGCGAGTAGTGTGGACGTTGGTGAAACGCTCATAGTGACCGAGGTCGAGGTCGGCCTCGTGGCCGTCGACAGTCACATAGCATTCGCCATGCTCGTAGGGGTTCAATGTGCCCGGATCGATGTTGATATACGGGTCAAACTTTTGGATAGTCACTCTAAAACCGCGCGAAAGCAGCAATCGCGCCAATGAGGAAGAAATGATTCCTTTTCCAAGCGAAGAAACCACGCCTCCCGTTACGAAGATATATTTCGTTTCCACTCTGATTATTAATTTTTTTGCAAAGATAGTGCAAGGCGAGAGAAAAACAAAATCAAGCTTGCTTGAAATTTTGATTTTCCGAGCCGCAGCCTGTCTTATCCAACAGATAGTGCAAGGCGAGAGAAAAACAAAATCAAGCAGCTTGAAATTTTGATTTTCCGGCTTATGCCTTGTCTTATGAAAATAATATGCTGCCGGATAGATATGAGCAGTATTTTGCAATAAGGTTTGCCAAGGGCAAGTCGCCATTTTTAAATCTTTCAGCGTCCAAAGGCAATATCCGTTCTTTCACGTGCGCCGCTCCCTTATAGGTCGCGTTTAGGTAGTAGGCGTTGTTGTCGACCTCTATTCTGATGTCGGAGAAAAACCTTGAAATGTCGTCGGGACTATAAACAATAGAGAAGCTTGGTCGTTTTGCTCCGGGAATGTCTTCGCGCAGGACGCCTTTGCCTACAAGGTCATTGATGTCGCGGATTGCAGTGTCTTTGGAGCATTTTGCAAGCGAAGCCCACATCTTGGATGTTATTTTTGCCTCATAGCCGTCAAGAAAAATGTTCAGCACATCGGTTTGTCGTTGGGTCAGCGACAGTGAAGCAGCATTCTGCCAAAACAAACTTTTGTTAAGGACGGTGCTGACGATTGTTTCCGCCTCATTGAGAGCCGCGGATAGAGTGTCGGCATACCATAGAATCCATTCTGTAACATCTCCGTTGCCACGTTGAGTATTCTCCAAGATGTCATAGTAGTGGTTTTTGTCCTTGTTTATTTGCGATGATATGTTGTAGAAGCGAAACTCGCTCTTGTCAGCCCTTGCCAGCAGCATGTCGGAGAGTATGCGTGCCAGCCGTCCGTTTCCGTCCTCAAATGGATGGATGCTCACAAACCAGAGGTGGGCGATGGCGGAGCGGATTACAGAGCCTGCGTTGTCTTCTTTGTTGAACCATTCAATAAACTTCTGCATCTCGGCATCCACACGGTCGGGCGACGGGGCTATATAGTGCACTTTCTCTCTGCCGAACATTCCTGATATGATATGTTCCTCGCTGGTGCGGTATTTCCCCACTTCAATCCGCGAGCCCTCGCTGAAGCCAGTCGGGAAAAACGCTGCTTGCCATGCGCATAGTTTCTCTTTGGTCAATGGCTGTTTGTAATTGCTTATGGCTTCGAGCATCACCGCGACCACTGATTCCACATAATGGGATGGAGCCGTTTGCTTGACGTTCTTGATGCCAAGTTTTCGGGCAAT
This sequence comes from Bacteroidales bacterium, assembly GCA_022009815.1. Lineage (GTDB taxonomy): Bacteria > Bacteroidota > Bacteroidia > Bacteroidales > Muribaculaceae > Limisoma. Next base: position 731,527 of record CP091725.1, on the reverse strand, counting down.
GGAGGAGCGCACTTCGTCGGCGTTCAGGCGTATGCCTTCAATTTCAGATGAATACACCACATCATAGGTCAGGTTTTCCGCCATTGCCTTCAGTTTGCTGTCGAAGCCAAGAGAGGCGAGTCTGCCATATAGCAGACCCTGCTTGCGGTTCACGTTTTCAAGGTGTGCCGTAAGCGCTGATGCATCCCATCTGAATGCTGTCCAATTGTCTCTTTCGTGTATGTACATGACATCAAATTTTGCTTGAAGCGACATTTATTTTGGAATAACGTCGCAAATTATGCGACAAAAATGGGCAAATTTTGTCGCATAACCAAGGAAAGTCATCTAAAAATGCACTGTTTTGCTTGAAATTTTGATTTTCCGGCTTATGCCTTGTCCAAATCATCGTCGGCCACACGGATGCGGTTGTCGTATGTCAGCATGTCGGAGCGTTGGTGGCAATAGTCGGCTGACGCCAGCGACTGCGAAGGGTCGTAGTGGTTTGACCGGATGTCGAAGATTCCGCACATAAGGTCGTAGAGCAAGTCGTTGGTGAAATATCGGTCGCGGTTGTCGACGAGAGCCTTCGCCACGGCGGGATGGCGGTCGATGTAGCTGTCGGACAGGTAAGTCCATAGCGGAATGCGCACCATCTTGAAGCCGAGGAAGCGCGGCGACCGTCGCATGTCGGGGATGCCTCCGTGGTCGGAGCAGTAGACCATCGCTTCGAGGTTGAGGCGTTGGCTCGCTTTTTCAAAGGCTTTCTGCAATACGCTGTCGGTGAAGTGGATGGAGTTGCGGTAGCATTCCACATCGCCCAAGTCGGTGCGCAGCCCGTTGGCTTTGGCGTAAGATTCCGGATAGCGGTTCTCATAGTTGAAATGGCTGCCTATCAGGTGCAGCACAACGAAATTGTCGACCGTGGGGTCAATCGTGTCGAGAAAGTCGATGAGTGAAGAGTCATATTGCGCCTCGACCGAACTAAGAGTCCACTCAGCGCGGTCGGAGGTTGAAGCCACGAGAGTTGCCGACGTGTCGTTCATTCCGATATGCCCCTGATTGCTGAACCAGCTTGTGCGGTAACCTGCCTTGCGCGCGATGTCGATAACCGACACAGAGTCGGAAAACTCACGGTTGTTGTATTGGCTGCGTTCGGTCAAAGCCCGTTCCAGCGCCGGGACGGTCTGCATGGCGCATGAGTATGCGTTGCGGAAACGAGAAATGACGCCTGTCGCGGCTCATAGCCGTTTCCCATGGGGTTGTTTCCCACGGCTGGTCGGGTTCGAACGCACTCATATAGTCGCGGCATGCCGACTCGCCGATCACCAGCAGCACGGTGTGTGGCTTTCCGCCTTCTGCATTGCGCGTCACCGAGAGGTCGCTCAGGCGTTGCTCCATGCCGGTGCGGTAGCGGCGCGAGCCACGGAAGTAGTCGCGCACGTCGATATACAGATTGACCACACCGGTGCGCACAAACAGTCCGTGGCGTGGTTTCCAGATGTAGACGGAGAAATAGACGAAGACCGCAGCGGTGATGGCATAGAGCCACCATTTGGTGTCGGCAGGCGATGCCGTCTGCCAGTTGGCGGCTATAAGAGCGGCGGTCAGGGCAAAGAATCCGACCACTGCAGCCGCTACCTTCACAATGCCAAGCGACCGCACATATTCGACCGTTTCCGATGCATAAGTGTCGAGCATGGGAATCATTCCTGCATCGTCGATGCATGTGCGGTAAACGGAATAGTAGCCGATATGAGCCAGCGGAATTATCAGGATTGCCGCTTCGGCAAGGCCTGTGACGATGCCTGCTGCCGCCGGCGACAATGCTGCTGTGATGCCTTGCAGAGCCGACAGCCATCCGAAAATATAGATACCGAAAGCGATGTCCATGTGGTTGTCGTAGTCGGGCGACGTCTGCCGGTTGGTTTTGTCATACAAGACGTTGTAGGTGACAATCCACAGCGTGGCAGTCAGCAGTGCGCAGACAGCCGGCAGGGAGAATGAGCTTTGGCGCATGAGCAGCATCGGAATGACAACCTGTACGGCTGCGATGAGGTAGCGCCGCAGTTGCTGGCCTCGGGAGTTGCGTGCCAGTCCCATGTTGAAACGTCGGAAGATGCCGTATCCTACGGCGAAAAGATAGATGGCTATGATTGTTGGAATCATCTCTGCATTGGGGAAAACAAAAGGGTGTGGGAATGCTTAGTTCTCACACCCCTTGGATATCTCTGTAAAATGGTTTATGAATTGATTTGGTCGATTAGGGCTTGTTCGGCATCCTGCAGCTGTTTAAGCTGTTTTTTCATTCTTGTAAGGTCGTTGCCGAGCTGTGCCTGATTCTTTTCTTTGAAAATTTTCTCAGCCTTGTCGGCATCGTCGGAATATACAGCCATATAGCAGTCGAGCGACTTCTCGATATAGTCGGAAAGGTAGGTTGCGTCGTTTCTGCTCGACGACTCTTTCTGTGCAAGATAGTGGAATGCGATGGCGAGGTCAGACAGGTTGTCGATGCTGAGGTCATCTTTCTGCGAATAGAGCTCGGCGGCAGTTTTTGCAACGGCATCGACTTTGCCGTCTTTCATGTTTTTTGCCATTTCGGCGCAAGCCTTGTCGGCATCGGTCTGGCATGATGCCATCAGCAGACACACGGCAAGCATTGAAAGGATTGATAGGATTTTTTTCATTGTTATGTTTTAATTTAAAAGTTCATAGAGTCTGACACCGCCTGCTGGAATTTCGACAGGTTGGCATTGTAGTTTTTCACCACAGCGTCCATATTCACCTTCTTTTCCGTGAATCGCGCATGGGCAGCGTTTGAGTCTTTGCCCACAGCGCTGTTGTAGCAGTCGATGGTTTTCAGCACATAGTCGTAGCGTGTTACGGCATCCGACGACTTGTCGACCAGCTGGTGGTAGATTATCGCCAGGTCGGCAAGGTTTGTAGCCGAGCACGCACTCTTCTGCGCGTATACTTTCGAAGCGGCGTCCTCTGCCTTTGAGATGTCGCCGGCAATGATGCTGTCGTAGATGGTTGAGCAATTGTCGTCGATCGGACCGGCGAATGCCGCCAAGTTGGCGAGCAGTATGCTGAAAACTAAAAATAATCGTTTCATAATATTTCTCCTTTTAATTCTGCAAAATTACATAAATTTATCTGTTTATGTGGCTTTGACTTGGAAAAACGTGAAAAGATTAATTCCAGAGATGATTTGTTCGCCGCATAGTGACAGCCTTGTTATGAAGAAATAATAACATTCTGAAAATAAAAAGATAAAACACTTGCAATCTTAATCGTTTTGACATACATTTGCAATGATGAAGAAACCACTTTAAAACAACACGCATAGAGCAGAGAAAAATAAACTAAACCAACATAAACAAAACTTTTATGAAAAAACTGTATCTATTCATTATGTTCGCAGTGCTGGCGTCATTGGGATTTGCCAACGCCGCAACTGTGACGGATGTGCTTACCGCCAATTTGTTTACGGCGACAGAAAGTTCGTACACGGATTTCTCCAACGTGACAGTCACATCGTCGGCTGTGTATGCCGGCAATTCCGCCAAGTCTGATAATGGCGCAATTCAGCTGCGCTCAAAGAAAAACAACAGCGGAATCGTTACGACGGCTTCTGCCGGAACTGTGAAAAAAATCACTGTTGTTTGGGACGACGCAACAGCCAATGGACGCACCATCGATGTGTATGGCAAATCGACAGCCTACTCTTCTGACACCGACCTTTTCGGTTCAGCTGACGTTCAGGGCGTGTTGATTGGCTCGATTGTCAAAGGAAAGTCTGAACTGGTCGTTGAGGGCGATTATCAGTTTGTTGGAATCCGTTCCAATTTCGGTGCTATCTATGTGACAAGCATCTCGGTGGAGTGGGAAGCAGGCAGCACTCCAGTAGGGCTTAAAGCTCCGGTAATCTCCGGAGTGGAGAACGGCGTTGAGTATAAGTCGGCAAAAGTCGCAATCTCATATCCTGCAGGCGCCACTTCGATGACATGGGCAGTGACCAAGGACGGCGCTGCATGGAAGGGCGGCGACGCAACGTCGGCAGTTTCGGTCGACGTGACCGAGGACGGCTCTTATGAGGTCAGCGCATCGGCAACCGACGGTGCAAAAACCAAGACTGCTGAAACGTTACGTTCACAATCAAGGCTCCTGCAGTTCCGACAGTCGGCTACGAGGCAATGGATGTGGCAAACGTCAAGGAAGGCAACTACATCATTGTCGGCGAGAACGACGGCAAGTTCTACATGATGAAGAACGAAACCTATAGCGTCAACTATGTGGCTGCTACCGAGACCACACTCAACGGCACAGAAAGTTTCTCTTCAGCCAACTTGTTTACAATCAAGAAACAGGGCGAAGGCTACACCATCCAGAGTGCCGACGGCAAGTATGTGACAGTTGAAAAGTCGACCAACGGCACGAAGACATACTACAACCTCCGTGTGGGCAAAGACGCGTCAGATGCGGTTTGGAAATTTGCCGACGCAACGGGTGGCAAGGTTCAGGCTACATACGGCGAGTTCACCAATTTCATGTCGTTTATATGGTATTCGAAGGTTGAACCGGGTGTTCCGGAATTCTCTACGGGCTATCAGGACAGCCATATCCGTCCGGCATTCTACTATGTGGGCGATGTGACACCGGTAGAACCGGAGGCTGTCAAGGTGGCGTCGATTGCTGAATTCTATACAAAAGGTCTGGCTGATTCTGGACCGGAATATGAGTTCACTTGCCCACTGACGGCTACATATCAGTCGGGAAAGAATCTTTATGTTACCGACGGCACCGACGGTATGCTTATCTACGGACAGCCAGACAAAGTCTGCGTGAACGGCTTTGTGCTTGCTCCGGGTGTCAAGGGTAAATTCAGCAATTTCAATGGCTCTTATCAACTCACTGATGCCGTTCTCACTGAAATCACCGATAATGGTAAGGGTGTGGCTCCTGAGGAAATGACCATAGCTGGAATCACTGCCGAAAAGCAGAACCGCTATGTCGTGATCCGCAACGCGATGCTCGACACGGAAGATGGTGTCACTACGCTTTGACGACACGGGCACCATCGTTGCCTTTGACAAAGGATTTATCGCATTCCCTGCGGATGAAAGTAAAATCTATGACGTGACGGCCATGACGGCGTATTTCAAGGGTCAAGTTCAGGTTTATCCTGTCAACTTCACTGAAATTCCGAAAGATGTAGTTCAGGAGCCGGGCATCGGAATCTCTGGATATCCATTGAATCCGGACTCTGATGAACACATTTATTACGGCGAAGTCGAAGTCATTGTCATGAAGTCAGACGACGTGGCTTCAATTCATGCCGTAGTGACAAAAGACGGTGTTGAGGTAGACAACGTCACCGCAACAGAGGAGTGGAGGAAAACATATTCGGAAGTGGGCAAGTATCTTATATCTGCCACGGCGACAAACGGCTCTTTGACTTCTGCGCCTATTGAGGCGGAGTTTGAGATTGTGCCGGAACCGGTGATTACCGCTCCTACATTCTCATTGGCTGAGGGCACATACACAGGCACTCAGATTGTTACAATTGAGGGCTATCGCGGCTCGATGATTGTGGGAACTTGCAATGACGACGATGTCTACGACTATTCTCCATGTGACGTGACCCTTGCCGCTCCTGCGACAGGCGAGATTACATATGTGCTGACCGTGCATTCAGAACTCGGTGAGAAGCAGGGCGAGGAGTCGACAGCCACTTATGTAATCAAGGCTGGCGAGCCTGCTGCCGAAGGTGCGTTCCATCTCGTCACTTCCGCTGAAATGCTCAAGGAAGGCGCGAAGGTGATTTTGGTTAGCGAAACCAACGCAATGTCGACAGTGCAGAACGTGAAGAACGCTGCAAAACAGTACCGTCAGAGCACTACAGTCGTTGTCGACGGCAATGTGGTGCCGTCAGTCGGCACAGACGTGGCTGTGTTTACAGTGGGCAAGGACGGCGACAACTACACATTCTACAACGCAGCGACGAAAACAGAGACTGGTGCCGCTATGCCGGGCTACCTCTGCGCTGTAAGCAACGAGAAATGCTCTTGGCGTTGAGTCGACACTCAGCGACAACGGCAAGTGGAGTGTGGAATTTGCCGGCAGCACCGTTAAGATGCTTGCACAAGGTGAATTCACCCGCAATCTGCTTCAATTCAACTATAATGGATTCCGTTGCTACAAACCGTCGACGACAACCATCGACACCAAATTGTCAATCTATTGCCAAGTGGAGTCGGGTGTGGACGATGCAACGGCCGATATGGTCAAGATTATAGGCGAAGAGGGCGCAATCCGTGTTGTCGCAGAGTCGGCCGATGTGACTGTCTACACAATGACAGGTCAGACTGTGGCTGTGGCTGCGGTCGACGGCGAGGCTACAATCCGTCTTGCTGCTGGATTCTACATTGTGCGTGTAGGTGGCACAACAGTCAAAGTTGTGGTGAAATAATCAGCACACACATTGAAAATATTGAGCCGGGGCGACTTATTCATCGTCTCGGCTCTTTTTTCTCGTGTTTATTCATTAACTTTGCAAACTAATTTTTTAATCAGACAGAGATATAATGAGAAGATGGCGTATTGAGGACAGTGCCGAACTCTACAATATTACGGGCTGGGGACTGAAGTATTTCTCAATCAACGACAATGGTCACGTTCAGGTGACTCCGCGTGAAGGTTGTGCATCCGTCGATTTGAAAGAATTGATGGACGAGTTGCAGATTCGTGACATTACCGCTCCGGTGCTGTTGCGTTTCCCCGATATCCTCGACAATCGCATCGAAAAGATTTCGCGATGCTTCAAGCAGGCTGCCGAGGAGTATAAATATGGCGCGCAAAACTTTATCATCTATCCGATAAAGGTGAACCAGATGCGTCAGGTGGTCGACGAAATCGTGAGCCACGGCAAGAAATTCAACATCGGGCTGGAGGCAGGCTCGAAGCCTGAGCTGCACGCTGTGCTAGCTACGAATATCGATGAGCATAATCTCATTATCTGCAATGGATACAAGGACGAGAACTATGTGGAGCTGGCTTTGCTGGCGCAGAAGATGGGACGCAGAATATTCCTCGTTGTGGAAAAGCTCAACGAGCTGCACTTGATTGCCCGCCTTGCAAAGCGGATCGGTGTGCGTCCGAACATCGGAATCCGCATCAAACTGTCGAGCTCGGGCAGCGGAAAATGGGAAGAGTCGGGCGGCGACCACAGCAAATTTGGCTTGAACTCGAGCGAACTGCTGGAAGCTGTCGACGCTTTGGCTAAATACAAGATGGAGGACTGCCTGAAACTCATACATTTCCATATAGGCAGTCAAATCACCAAAATACGCCGCATCAAGAATGCCCTGCGCGAGGCTACTCAGTTCTATGTGCAGCTCACGAAGATGGGCTTCTCAATCGACTTTATCGACATCGGCGGCGGACTTGGTGTGGACTACGACGGCACGCGTTCAAGCGCAAGCGAGAACAGCATGAACTATTCAATTCAGGAGTATGCCAACGATGCCATCTCTGCCATCGTCGACGCATGCGAGAAAAACGGGCTTAAGCAGCCTAACGTCATAACCGAGTCGGGACGCTCGCTCTCCGCCCACCATTCAATATTGATAATAGAAACGCTCGAAACCACCCAGTTGCCCGTGTGGAACGACAATGAGGAGGTGAGCGACTCCGACCATGAGCTGGCGCGCGAGCTGTATCAGATATGGGACCGCCTCGGACAGCAGTCGCTGCTCGAAAGCTGGCACGACGCCTTGCAGATACGCGAGGAGGCGCTCGACCGCTTCAGCCTCGGCATGCTCGACCTGCACACCCGTGCGCAGATCGAAAAACTGTTCTGGTCGGTGGCGCGCGAGGTCAACGACATTGCCAAGACAATGAAACATGTGCCTGAGGAGCTGCGCATCTCAAATGTTGCCCGACAAGTATTTCTGCAACTTCTCGTTGTTCCAGTCGCTTCCCGACTCATGGGCAATCGACCAGATGTTCCCGATAATGCCGATTTCACGTCTTGACGAGAAGCCTACTCGCACGGCTACGATTCAGGACGTCACCTGCGACTCCGACGGCAAAATCAACTGTTTCATATCGAGCCACGGCTTCTCCAACGCCTTGCCTATCCATCCGATAAAAAATGGCGAGTCGTATTATCTTGGTGTGTTCCTTGTGGGTGCATATCAGGAAATCCTCGGCGATATGCACAATCTGTTTGGCGACACCAATACGGTGCATGTCAGCGTGCATAAGGACGGCTACGAGATTGAGCAGATAATCGACGGCGAAACGGTGGCTGAGGTGCTCGACTATGTGCAGTACAACCCGAAAAAACTGGTGCGCAACGTCGAGACATGGGTTACACGCTCAATGAAGAGCGGAAAGATTACGCCAGAGGAGGGACGCGAGTTCCTTAGCAACTATCGTTCGGGTCTCTACGGATACACTTATTTGGAGAAAGACTGATGGCTTGCCGCTACTTCATGCGATTGGCTTATAACGGCACTCCGTTTCATGGATGGCAGCGCCAGCCGAATGCCGTAAGCGTGCAGGAGGAGCTGGAACGCGCGCTGTCGATGGTGTTGCGCCAGCCGGTGGCGGTTACTGGTGCCGGACGCACCGACACGGGCGTGAACGCTCGATGCATGTGGGCACACTTCGACACTGCGGAGGAAATCGCCGACGTGAAGCGCTTGGTGTGCTCGCTCAACAGCATCGTGGGCCGCGACATTGCCGTCTATTCGGTTGTGCGTGTGGCTGACGACGCCCATGCGCGTTTCGACGCAACAAGCCGCACGTATAAGTATTTCATTGGCAAACGCAGGTCGCCGTTTGACTACCATTTTTCGTGGACTCCTCCGTATGCGCTCGACGTGGAGGCGATGAACGAGGCGGCTTCCAAGCTGTTTGACTATAGCGATTTCACAAGCTTCAGCAAGCTGCACACCGATGCTAAGACCAACATCTGCCGCATCGACCATGCCCGTTGGGAGGATGAGGGCGAGAGGTTGGTGTTTACAATCACCGCCGACCGCTTTTTGCGCAACATGGTGCGCGCCATCGTCGGGACTCTTGTCGATGTGGGGCGCGGAAAGATTACCGTAGGACAGTTTTGCGAAATCATCGAAAGAAAGACCGTTGCGAGGCGGGCACGTCGGTGCCTGGCAACGCATTGTTTCTGTGGGACATAACTTATCCGTATATTTCATGACAGGGCATCGCGCATTGGATAGGCTTATGCGCTGCACGATGCTGCTGTCGATTGTGGCGCTTGGCGCGTGCTCGTGGATGCCGCGGCAGGGCGATTTGGTGTTTCAGGTGGCTGGCGGCGGCGACATGTCGCAGGCTATTGTCGATGCCACAACAAATGTCGACTCTTTGCAGTTCGACCATGTGGCGGTGTTTGCCGGCTCGCGCCGCAACCCTTTTGTCGTGGAGGCTTCGCCTGAAAAGGGCGTGGTGAAGACGCCTTGGCGCGAATTTCTGAATAGGTCGGGCGGCGGTGTGGTCGTGAAGCGTCTTGATGCCGACTATCCAAAGCAGGAGGCGGTAGAGCGGGTGTTGGCGCATCTTGGACAGCCCTACGACTGGTATTATCTACCTGGCAACGGCAGGACATATTGCTCTGAATTGGTCGAGGAGTCTTATCTCTATGCCGACAGCACGCGCATCTTTCCCGCAAAGCCTATGCGCTTCCGTGCCGCTGACGGCACAATGCCGCAGTTTTGGGCCGACTTGTTTCATCGGCTTGGGGCAAGTGTGCCTGAAGGAGAGCCCGGAACAAATCCAAACGATATGTCGAGGTTTCGTTTGCTCCACACTGTCAGGATGTTCCGTTGAACGGCGAAAAAATATTTTCTAAAATAGTTGGCGGTTCAGAAAAAGTTTGTACCTTTGCAGCCGGGTAAGTCCTATACGGCCAGCTCCTTGTCAACTCCCCCAGGTCTTGACCGAAGCAAGGGTAGCAGGTTGTAGCGGCGCGATATAGATCGCTTGCCCATCTGCCTCTTTAGCTCAGTTGGCCAGAGCACGTGATTTGTAATCTCGGGGTCGTTGGTTCGAATCCGACAAGAGGCTCAAAAAAAGTTGCAGAAAAATTTGGAGAATTAAAAAATCCTTCGTACCTTTGCAACGCTTTTCCGATAAAGGAAGACATTCGGGGTGTAGCGCAGTCCGGTTAGCGCACCTGCTTTGGGAGCAGGGGGTCCCAAGTTCGAATCTTGGTACCCCGACAAAAAGAAGACTTAAGCACAATGCTTGAGTCTTTTTTTGTTTCCGTCACTCCCGGCATCGGGGGGGGTAGTAGCAAAACTTGGTTGGAATGTTGAAACCGGCATCTGACCGCATGCTGCGCCGCCGGTGGGCTGTGTTGGATTGGAGATTTGTTGATTATTTTTCCGGAGATTGAAAATTCAGTCGTTTTCTGGAATGGATTTGCATAAAAAGCAGTAATTTAGCGGTCAAATTCAGAACAAGACTAAAAATGAAAATCAAATCAAGATATTTTGTTGCGGCGGCGCTTTTGGCGCTTGTCGCGCCGTCGGTGTTTATGGCGGCTTCGGGGAAGAATGATATGGCTGCTACGGCACGCGACATCTCTGTGATCAACGCAGTGTTTAAGGAGATGAACACGCGTTATGTAGACTCTGTCGATGTAGACCGTGCCATAACTACCGCTATCGACGCGATGCTCAACGACCTTGACCCTTACACGGAGTTTATTTCAGCGGAAGAGGCGTCCGACTTTATGGCGATGTCGACCACGGGCGAGTATGGCGGCATCGGCTCTGTAATCATGATGCGCAAGGGCGGCGGTGTGCAGATAAGCGACCCTTACGAAGGCAGCCCTGCGGCTCTGGCTGGTTTGCGCCCGGGCGACCGCATCGTGAAAATCGACACGATGGACACCCGCACGTGGGACACGAAGCAGGTGAGCGACCATCTGAAGGGGCAGGCAAATACTACAGTGCATGTGGTGGTGGAGCGTCCGTATGTGCAGGACAGCGTGCTGACGTTCGACATCGTGCGCCGGAAAATCCAGATGCCGTCAGTGCCTTACTTCACTGCGCTCGACAGCGGCATCGGCTACATTCAGCTGACCAAGTTTACCGAGACATCAGCCGACGAGGTGCGCGACGCATTGTTGTCGCTGAAAAGCGACAAGGCGATAAAGTCGCTTATCCTCGACCTGCGTGGCAATGGTGGAGGCTTGGTTGAGAGTGCCATCAAGATTGCCAACTTCTTCGTGCCGAAAAACACGGAGATTATACGCACAAAGGGACGGTTGAAGACGGAAGAGAAGATTTACAAGACCACGCAGAAGCCTATCGACACGGAGATTCCTTTGTGCATCCTTGTTGACGGCGGTTCGGCATCGGCGTCGGAGATTGTTGCCGGCTCGATGCAGGATCTTGACCGCGCCGTGGTGGTTGGAAGCCGCTCGTTTGGAAAAGGACTGGTGCAGACCACAGTGTCGCTGCCGTTTGACAATATGCTCAAGGTTACCACCGCGAAATATTACATTCCGAGCGGACGCCTGATTCAAGCCATCGACTATTCGCACCGCGACGCAGACGGCAACATCCAGCGCACGCCCGACAGCCTTACCAACGTGTTTCATACGGTACACGGACGCGAGGTGCGCGACGGTGGAGGCATAACGCCCGACGTGACAGTGGATTGGGGCAAGGCAAGCCGCCTGACATACAATATCTTTGCCGACAACTGGGCGTTTGACTTCGCCAACAAGTACCGCGCCGAGCATCCTTCGATATGCGCTGCCGAGGATTTCGTGGTGACCGACAGCATTTTCGCCGACTTCAAGCGGTCAATCGACCCCGCGCGGTTCAACTACGACAAGGTGTGCGAAACGGGTCTTGCCGCTTTGCGCGACGCCGCGAAGATTGAGGGCTATATGAACGACTCTACGAAGCAGGCCTTCGACGTGCTGGAAAAACTGCTGAAACACAACCTGTCGCAGGATCTTGACAACAACCGCAAGGCGATAGAGGAGATTCTCGCCCCTGAGATCGTAAGCCGCTACTATTACGAGCGTGGACGCATCGTGCAGACGATGAAGAGCGACAACGGACTTGATGCGGCAGTGAAGGTGCTCAACGACATGGCAGAGTACCGACGTCTCCTTGCTCCGGCAGACAAGAAGTCGAAAAAGAAAAAATAGCAAAAATCAACGTTTGCGGCGGAAGAATTCCGTCATCAGTGCGGCGCAGTCGTCAGCGAGTACGCCGCCCACCACTTCTGTCTTCGGATGAAACGGCTGAGGGCAGAAGGTGTGGTATCCGCGCTTGTCGTCGGCAGCGCCGTAGACAATGCGGCTTATCTGGCTCCAGCCGAGTGCCCCGGCACACATCAAGCACGGCTCTACGGTCACGTAGAGCGTGCATCCTGTAAGATATTTTCCACCGAGATATGCCGCTGCCGACGTCACGGCCTGCATCTCTGCGTGCGCCGTGCAGTCGGTCAGCGTCTCTGTGAGGTTGTGTGCGCGTGCAATCACCTTTCCGCCGCACACCACGACGGCGCCCACCGGCACCTCGTCGTCGGCAGCAGCCTGACGGGCTTCGGCAAGCGCCATCTGCATGTATAGTTCGTCTTGGGTCATAGTCGTTTTTTTCAGCTTAATATTTCAACCATTTGAGCATTTCCTTCAGCGACGGTTTTTTGCCGTACATAAGGATGCCCACGCGATAGATTTTGCCCGACAGATAGGACAATGCCAGCGCGGTGCCGAAAAGCAGAGCCACCGACAGCGCTTCCTGCCACAGAGGCACGCCGAACGGGATGCGTATCATCATCACCATAGGCGACGTGAGCGGGATAAACGAGCACCACACTGCCAGCGGTCCGTCGGGATTCATGGCGCTGTAGAAGCCGGCGTAGAACGCAAACAGCATTATAACGGCGATAGGCATCATAAACTGCTGCGTGTCCTGCGGGTCGTTGACCGCCGCGCCAAATCCGGCAAGCACGGAGGCATAGAGAAGATAGCCGCCGATGAAGTACAGCACGAACAGCACTGCGATTTCTGCGAGCGGAAGGCTCGACACCACCGACAATATCTGCATCGACAAATCGGCGTCGGGCATCTGCGACGCGGCAGAGATGGCTGCGGCTTGCGAGGGGTCGAACATAGCCACTCCGCTGACCACCCCGGCAATACTTATAATAGCGACGAGCAGTATGCCCCAGATGAGCATCTGCGTGATTCCGACAAGTCCGATGCCTATGATTTTGCCTGCCATCAACTGAAAAGGCTTCACACTCGACACCATAAGCTCGACGATGCGGTTTGTCTTCTCTTCGGTGACGCTCTGCATCACCATCGCGCCGTAGCTCATCACGAAGAAATAAATCAGCGTGGTGAGCACCATTCCTACGGCTGAGAATATCTCAGTCATCGACTCGCGTTCGCCCTCGTCGGTCCATCTCACCGTCGCCACTTCGACGGGAGTCTGCACGTCTTCCACAATCTCGTTGAGGGCAGGGATGTTGTAGCGTTCGAATTTCTGTTTCTGCACAGCCTTTGTCAGGGCGTTGTTGATATAGTCGGACATGTCGCGCTTCACCTCGTCGCGCGAATAGATTGCCGCGGCGGTGGGGTTGTCGACAAGATTGTCGGTAATCATCAGCACTGCCGCCACGTCGGTGGAGTCGGAGCGCAGCGCCGGCGTCATCTTGTCGGTGGGCACGAAGAGATAGTCGTCGTTGCTCTGCAGGGCATTGGCATAAAGTCCGGTGTTGTCGATCACAGCCACCGTCTTGCGTCCGCTGTCGCCTATTACCGACAACAGCAGCGGAACGAAAATCATTGCCGCCATAAGGAACGGCATGAGTATTGTAAGGATGATGAATGAGCGTTTTTTCACGCGTGTGGCATATTCCCGTTGCGCCACAATCCAGATTTTGTTTTTCATTGTTGTTCCTCCTTGTCATTGTTGCCCACACCGCCTACGGCGCGCAGGAATATGTCGTTCATTGTTGGCAATTGCTCTGCAAACGAGCGGATTTCCACCTGTTGCGACAACATTGCTATGAATTCTGAGTTTGTTGCGTCACACGTCTTGCGCAGCGTGTATGTCACGTTGTCGCAGGCTTGCTTTATCGACGTGATGTAGTATTTTTCGGGGTTTTCGGCAAGCATCCTGCCGCTTTCAGCCACAAGGCTGTAAAGGCCGCTGCGATAGCGTGAGCGCACGTCGCCCACCGTGCCGCTGAGCACCACGTGCGAGTCGTTTATCAGCGCGATGTCGTCGCAGATTTCCTCCACGGAGCTCATGTTGTGGGTCGAGAAGATTATGGTGTGCCCTTTGTCGCGCAACTCGAGGATTTCTTTTTTCAGCAGTTCGGCGTTGACTGGGTCGAAGCCCGAAAAAGGCTCGTCGAAGATGAGGAACTCCGGCTCGTGAAGCACAGTTATTACAAACTGCACCTTCTGCTGCATGCCTTTCGACAGCTCCTCAAGTTTCTTGTTCCACCACGGATTGATGTCAAACTTGTCGAACCATTGGCGCAGGCGTTTCTCGGCGGTGGCTTTGTCCAGACCTTTCAGCTGGGCAAGGTAAAGAGCCTGTTCGCCCACCTTCATTTTTTTGTAAAGTCCGCGTTCTTCCGGGAGGTAGCCTATGCGGCGCACGTCGGCGTCGGTCATCAGGCGTCCGCCCATCATCACTTCGCCCTCGTCGGGCATCGTGATGCGGTTTATGATTCTTATGAGAGTGGTCTTGCCTGCTCCGTTGGGTCCGAGCAGTCCGAACACCCGTCCGGGGCGCACTTCGACGCTTACTCCGTCAAGGGCCGTGTGTCCGGCAAAGCGTTTCACCACGCCGCGCGCTTCCAATGTATTATCCATATTCTTTTTTTGCTTGAGTTTTTTGTTTATCGTTTGTCTACGGGATCGACGGTGTAGCCCGACTGCCGCAGCAGGCTGAGCAGACCTTCGTCGCCGACAAGGTGGGCGGCGCCTACAACAACCAGTGTGGGCGCGTCGGCAAGCATCTTTGGCATTTGCTCCATCCAGGCGCGGTTGCGGTCGGAGAGCAATATGGCGTCTTCCTCCGGGGTAGAGTCGCAGTCGTCGCCGAGTTTCTGATTGGTGACTTCTTTCAGCGTCTCAATGTCGCGGTGCATATAGGCGTCGGTAGCCATCTCGATTATCGAGGCGTTCCATTCGGTGTTTTCTGCCAGGCAGACGAGCATCTTGCCCTGACGTGCCGGCGGTTGGCTGAACAGCATCTTCAGCTGGTCCTGGGCGGTTTCCAGGGCAAGCACTTTCTTGCCGGCTTTGTCGGCTTTTATCTGAAAATACGTGTCAAGCTGCTGGTCGAGCGACACTTTTGGCAAATATTTGGTTACAATGGCTGCAATCAGCTGGTTGCTTATCGCTGCCGGACACATTCGTTGCACTGCCGGATTGTCGAGTCCGAAGCCGATGAGCGACCGCATTGCTTTGTCGACGGTAGGGCGGTCGGCGTCGGGGATGAAGTCGTTGAGCGACGAGCCTGGAGGCAGCATTATCGCCTCTGCTGTCAGCCGAGGCAAGTCGCGTGTGTTGAGCATGTCTACCTCGCCGCACACCTGCTCCACGTCGTTCTGCACCTGGCGTATCTGAGGCACGCTGTCGAGCACCGTCAGCGGTGCGTAATGGTGTGTGCCGAAGATGTAACTCGGCTTCTGCAAGCCGTTGCCGCTCACTTTCCACAACAGTTGTGCCTGGGCGCTTATGCCCACAACTGCCATTGCAATAATCAATAATATCTTTTTCATGTCGCAAATATAGTGTTATTTTCCCATTCCGCCTTGCTTCGACAGGCGGGAAGCGTCGTTGTTGCTGTCCACGCGGCGCGTCTGGAACGCTTTGCCGAGGCTGAAATTGTAGGTGAGCGAGCAGGTGAACGACGCAGGGTTGCTGAATTTGCTTTTCGTGTGGTAGCCCGAGGCGGAGTCGATCGAGAAATCCACACCGCGGCCGAGAATGTTGTCCACGCCCACCGAGGCTGTCCAGCGTTGCTTTGCAAACGACTTTTTCAGACTTGCGTTGAGGTTGTGGGTCGGTGTCACCGTAATTTCGCCCATCGTGATTTTGTTCTGTCCGTAATATGAGATTTCAAAGTAGAAATCTTTCGGCAGCTGGAATCCGGAGCTGGCATACCAGTTCAGGAAGTTGTGGTATGTCAGACTGCCTTTCTGTTCACGGCGCTCGCCGTTGGCAAGATATGTGAGGTTGGCTGTCAGCGTCCACCAGTCCTTGATTTGGAACGGCAGGTTGAGCGATGCGCCAAACATATATTGCTTGTCGAAGTTAACCATTGTCAGCAGCACGTTTTTCGGGTTGTCCTTGTCGGGCATCGAGGCTTTTATGATTTGGTCGTGGTTGATGTTGGCAAACAGGGTCAGCGAGTATTTGTATTTAACCACGCCGGTAAGGCTGACGTTGTCGCTGTATGACGGCTTCAAGTCGGAGTTGCCCGACTGATAGAACATGTCGGAAACCTGATGACGCTCGGGATTGAGTGCCCAGAACGATGGGCGCGCTATGGAGCGTGAGTACTGTGCCGTCAGCACGTTGGAGCCGTTTGGCGACAGCAGATATGTGACATTGGCATTTGGAAACAAGTCGAAATATCGCTGAGCTATGATGTTGCCGCGGCTGCTGGCGTCGGTCAGTTCGCCGCGCAGTCCTGCCGACGCCATGAAGCGTCCGAGTTTGGCTGAGGCTTTTACATAGGCGGCATAGATATTTTCTTTAAACACCACGTCATAGTTGCGTCCGTCGGGCGTAAGCCATTCGTGGTCTTTCAGATAGAGGTATGACGCGTCGTTGTCCATACGGTTGAGGTTGTATTTTAAGCCGGTCGACAGACTCCAGCGGCTGTTGAATGTCTTGTCGTAGTCGTAGCTGACGTTGACCACGTCGAAAACCGAGTTTTCGCGGCTTGTCGATATCGAATCGGCGGAGAGGGCGAGAAACTCCGAATGACGATGGTTGTCGGCGACGCTGCGTCCTTTTGTGTGGTTGTAGTTGGCAATCACCTTCATCTGCGAGCCGATGGAGTCGAGCCGGTGCACGTAGTTGAACGTGGCGTCGATATTCCTGTGGCGCGACGTCGACATGTAGTTTCCGTTCATCGTCTCGACGCCTATGTCGGTGTGGTTGAACGCCGCGTTGGTCGTCACGTCCGACGGCGAGAGGAATTGGTTGTAAGCCACCTCGATGCCCAGCGAATTGCGCGCGTCGGGGTCGAAATAGATGCCTGCCATGCCGTAGCCGAAAAGCGACTTGTGTAGGTCCATCTTTGTGTCGGTCGTATACCGGTCGCCGTTGGCATAGTCGGTGGTTTCGCCGGTGTCGAAATAGGATTTCGGAGAGGCGGAGAGATTGCTGTTGGCACTGAATGTCCATTTGCCGTTCTTCACGTTGACTGATGCCGAAGGAGTGACTGTCGCGGATGTTTTGCTGACAGAGCCGATGAGGCTCACGTTGCCCATCACGCCGTCGGCACGGTTGCGTTTAAGAGTGATTTTGATGATTCCTCCTGCGGTGTCGGCGCTGTATTCCGCTCCTGCCTGGGGTATTACCTCTATTTTGCTCACGTCCTCCGCCTTGAGCGAGCGCAGATAGGTGAGCAGCTGTGATTGGTCCATGCGCAGCTCGCGGTCGTTGACCATCACTTTTGCGCCCGACTTGCCGTTGATGGTGATTTTCTTGTCGTCGATCCACACGCCGGGAGCCGCCTGCAGCAGTTCCTTCCCGTCTTTGCCTATGGCGGCTGGCATATCCTCCACCCTGACCACAAAACGGTCGGGCAGACGGCGTATGGCTGAGGCTTTCACCTCTACGCCATGCAGCGCCACGGCATTTGTTGTCATCGTGGCGTCAAGACGCGTTTCTCCGTTGACGGTCACTGCCTTTTCGGCATTGTCGTAGCCCACGAGGGTAAATGTCACGTTATATTGTCCTTTCGGAAGGTCGATTCTGTAATTGCCGATGCTGTCGGTGACGGCACCTCCTTGCTCATGGTTGGCGCTGAGTGCCACCACGGTTGCAAATTCAACCGGGTTGCCTTCGCTGTCGGCCACGCGTCCGAACAAAGTGTCGGCTGTCGCGATGCTGCCGCCCGAAATGGCAAGCAGCGCCGCAAGAAACATCTTATTCATTGTGTGTATCATAAATTGGTTATTTTCCTGAGTCGATGAATTGTTTGTATAGACGGTCGATGTCGTCGGCAGTGATGCCGAGCATCTGCATTTTGCGGAACATTTCCGGAAGTTCCTCTTCTTCAAATTCCCGCCGGCGCAGTCTGGAGATTGTGCCGCATGCGCCTTCGCTGACGAAATACCCGATGCCGCGGCGGTTGAAGATTATTTCTTGCTGCTGCAGCCAGTCGAAAGAGCGCACCACGGTGTTGGCGTTGACTTCAACGGTTGCCGCATATTCGCGCACCGACGGGATGCGGCCGCCTTCGGAATAGGCATGCTGCATAATCTCGTCCATGATGCGGTCTGCTATCTGCAGGTAGATTGGTCGGCTTTCCTTGAAGTTCATAGTCGGTGTTTTTTGATTTCTACTACTTGTTTGCGCGTAAACAGCCAATATGACAGCAGCCCGTTGATTATGGCAATCGCAAGCAGGATGCTGCCGGTGGTGGCAAGAATTGTGGGGAATATGGCGACAAACTCTGAACGGGTTTGTGGGTGGAAGCTGAAATGCACAAGAATCGGAGGGAGGATGATGGCTAATGCCACCACAACGCCGAGTGTCTTGACAAGAGGGAATCTGCGCCAAACCGATCCGCCGAGCATAAACATTGACTGCAGACATGCCAGAAAACCGTATGATGCCAGCGTTCCCTGCCAGCTCCATGCCTCGCGTGCGGGGCCTTCGAGCATTTGCGTTGGAGTGAACAGCACTTTCAGACAGTAAAATGTCAGCGAGCCGTAGGCGTCAAGCCCGAATATCGCCGCAAGCAGATAGTAGAGTGCGCCGACAGCGACAAGCGACACAAGTGCCGACAGGGCGAAGCCGAGGGTTACAATCGTCAACCGCGACAGGAATTTCTCAACGTTGGTTGCCGGCAGTGTGAGAAACTCAATGCTGCCGGGCTTGTCGGAAATGGGTTTAAGCACGGTGGAGGCTGCAATCATTCCGCCCATTGTCAGCACGAGTGCAAACCAGGAGTAGAACGTGTCGGCAATTGACACGAACGAGGTGCTTTCGTGTGTCTTCGCCGTGATGATGATTATCAGCAGTCCGGCAAGCAGGGTGCCTGCAAGCTCGAGCAGATGGGCAAGATGGGTTTTCCAGTTGAGTGCCGCGTCGCGTGTGGTCACCGACCAGAAACGCGCTGGGCTGAAGTTGTTTATTGTTGTCATTTCAGTTGAATCTTTACAAATATTTATAAGTCAATACGTAGTTGGCGAGTGTTAGCGGTGTCAATATGATGTTTGTCGTTGTCATGCTGGGATTGCAAATGCCGTTGACGAGTATTGCCGCCGCGACGACTACAAACAGCAGTGCGAGGCTCTTTACCAACACTTTGCGGCGCCAGAGCGCGCTGCCGATCATTGTCACCGACTGCAGCCACAGGGCGATTACGCCAAGCGGCACTACTTTTTCAGCAAAAATCTGAGGAAGCAGCATCGTTTGAAACAGCGGTTTGTTGAAAAGCGTCATGCACAGGCCGATGCGCGCTGCGTCGGCAAGCACCATCCCGATGATGAAGAACACTATCGTGGAAACCACGGTCTCAAGCAGATTTACAAGAAATTTCTCGAGATTTGTTGCCGGAAGTGTCAGGTAGTAAATCTGACCGTAGCGTCCCGACATTTTGTCGAACATAAACGTTGCCATCAGCACCATCGACAAGATGAAGAACGATGCAAGCACCACGTAGAACGTGTCGGCAAAGGATTCTGGATTGATGCTGTATCCCGACATCATAAAACCGATTTCGCCGAAGAGTATGGCGGCGAAGGCTGCCAGCGGCATCCCTATCCATGCCGACGGCACATTGTGGTCGTAGTCGTGGCGGAGCATTGTCCAGAAGCGTTTTATGCTGAATCTATCGTTCATCGTTGACGGTGTTTAATGCGTCGGTTATTCCTTTGCCGTTGGCAAGCATTGCGTTGAACAGCGTTTCAAGATTGATTACGCTCTCGTCGCCGAAGCGGTTGGCATAAATTGCGCTGTTGCCTTGAAGCGACGGCTGCACATAGATGGCTCCTTCGGTGGGCTCCGACATCGGTTGGTCGGTGAAAAGGAGCTTGGATGCCAGCGTGGCGTAGCTGCTGTCGAGTAGCAGTTTGCCGCTGTCGACCATCAGCACGTGGTCGAGCAGATTCTCTACGTCGCGCACCTGGTGGGTCGACACGACTATCGTTTTCTCATCGCTCATGTTTGACGCTATCACCTTGCGCATCTGGCTTTTCGACGGAATGTCGAAGCCGTTGGTCGGTTCGTCCATCAGAAGCAGACGGGTGTTGGTGGCGAGAGCGAAACTCATGAACGCCTTCTTCTTCTGTCCCATCGACAATTCGTTGAGACGCAGGTTGCCGTCCATCTCGAAATCACGCAGACAGTTGTTGAGAATCTCGTTGGAGAAACGCGGATAAAACTGCGAGTTGTATTTCACGTATTGGGCGAGGGTGACGGCTGGAAGCGTAAATTCCTCGGGAACGATAAAAATCTCCTGAAGAGCTGACGGCTGGCGGCGCGACATCTCGCTGCCGCAGAAAGTAACCGACCCTGATTTCGGACGGAGCAGGCCGCACATTAGATAGAGCAGTGTGGACTTGCCCGTTCCGTTCTTGCCGAGCAGTCCATACACCGCACCTGGTTTCAATGTCAGCGAAAAATCGCTGAAAATGTCAGGCTTTTTGAAGCCATAACTAAATTTCAATTCCTGGATTTCCATCATATAAGTTTTCATTTTTTGTATACCAGTTTGAGTATATTAGTTGATTAGTACACTGCAAAGCTATATCAAAATTTTGGGAAAACAATAGCAACTCAAGAATTTAACACAAATTAATGCTTGCTAAAATCTTCGACACCCAGCAAAATCGCCGAAGCGCGGTTTCAGAAGTCAGCACGTGGTTGGCCCAGCCCACCCGAGACGACGGCGACATGCCGCTACCACCGAAGCGCGGTTCCAGAAGTCAGCCCGTGGTTGGCCATCCCACCCGAGACGACGGCGACATGCCGCTACCGCCGAAGCGCGGTTTCTGAAGTCAGCCCGGGGTTGGCCATCCCACCCGAGACAATGGCGACATGCCGCTACCGCCGAAGCGCGGTTCCAGAAGTTAGCACGGGGTTGGCTTGCCTACCCCGTGACAATGGTGACATGCGCCGCTACCGCCGAAGAGCGGTTGTAGAAGGAGCATGCAGACAGGTGACATGCTGCAACCCAAATTTTCCATACAACAAAACGGAATCAAATGAAATAGAAACACCGCAGGTTTGTGCAAACCTGCGGTGTTTAAGTGGAGATGGAGAGATTCGAACTCTCGTCCAAACGTGGAACTAATATGCTTTCTACATGCTTAGTTTTGACTTGGTTTTCGACCGTGGGCAGGATCAAAACTACCAACCCAAGGCTTATCTCCTAAAATCTCGGACAGCTACCGGAGAACAAGCCGTCCCAGCTCCGATTTTATTAGCACCACCTTATCGAAACGTCTCAGAGCAAGGCAATCGGGTGATGTCTCGTTTCTGCCACTGTGGCAGAAATAAAGCTAACTTACTGTGCTTCGGTTAGGCAGCGAGAGCGTAGTTATTTTCGCCAGTTAAATTGTTGATGTCTGAGATTATAGAGCATAGCCATCATCGCTCTGCATGCTTACATACCACCTCTACACGCTGTCAAAACCGGTCATCCCCAATGTTTTTTCGAGACACATACGTGATATGTGGGTTGCAAAAGTAATGCTTCCGCAACCAATCTCCAAATTTTTGTTGAAAAATTTTTGTTAGTTTTCGTTGTCTACGGCGTTAAGCACCAACAGCATGTTTGGCAGCTCGTTGTTGTCGCGGATCATTTTCAGCATCGACAGCTGGCGGCGGTCGAGGAGTCCGATGCGCGCCACGAAGATGGTGTGGCTTGCCACACGGGCCAGTACGTGGGTGTCGGTCACAAGCTGTATAGGAGCGCAGTCGATGAAGATGTAGTCGTAGCGTTGGCGCAGGCGTTCAAACATTTCGTCGAGAGCCTCGTGCTCAAGCAGTTCTGCCGGGTTGGGGCGGATGGTGCCCGACGGCAAGATGTCGATTCCCGCGCTTTTGTCGTGCACAATCAGGCTGTCGAGGTCGGTGCACGATCCGTCGAGGTATGAGGTTGCGCCGCGCGACGGCGAGTTGATGCGCTTGCTGAGGGATGCGCGTCGTATGTCGAGGTCGACGAGCAGCACGCGTTTGCCTTTCTTAGCCTCTGCTGAGGCGGTGTTGATTGCCACATACGATTTGCCGCTGCCGGGGTTGAACGATGTGCAGATGCACACCGGCACGTCGTTGAACTTGGCCAAGTGGTGGTCGAGTTCGGAGCGAAGCATCAGGAACGCCTCTTTGCCGAAATCTTTGTTTGTCAAGTCGGGTGGCGTGAGGCTCCTTAGCCCGTAATTGAACTTTATGCGCATGCGTCGCGAGAATGTGACGTTTTTAAGAAGCGGTATTTGTCCAATCAGCGGGATGTTGATGCCGATGAAGTCGTAGCGGTCGCGCACGTGGTTATCGGTGATGAACGCAATGAAAATCACGGCGATAGGAATCACCACGCCGCCGAGCAACAAGCCGAGGGCTGCGATTATCCACGGAGTGAGCCGCGACGGTTCTTCGGTGCCCGATGCCGGTGCCACAACGCGCACGGCTTCCGAGATGTTGTTGATGGCGAGCGGGTCGTTGCCGCGTTTGCCTTGCAGGTAGTAGTATTGACTTTCGATGTTTTTGTGCATGCGCGCCTGGCGGTTGATGGCGGCCTGTGTGTGCGACAGGTTGGCAAGACGGTTGTCGGTGGCGGCGATGCGCGACTTCAGTTTGCCGCATTCGATGCGGAGCGAAGCGATATGGTTTGTCACCGAAGCCTCAATGTCGTTGTGCATGGCTTTAAGTTGCTGTGTGACTTCGGCAAACGCATTGTTGGCAGTGCCGGCATTCTCGCGCAGATGTTCGCGTTTGGCTATGGTTCCGTTGTATGCAGCCACGGCTTTCTGCAGTCCGATGCTTTTTACGATATCTGTAGCGGCGGCTATCGGACGGTCGGCATTTTTGTCGGCTGCCAGTTGCGATGCCACGGCCTCGGTTGCCTTTATCTCAGTCTCAATGCCTACGAGCGACTGCGTGTCGGCGGCCTTCTGCGCCAGCAGTTGGTTGTAGGTGAGGCTGATGTCGTTCGTGTTTCCATTGCGCAGCGTCTGCTCGATGCTGGCCTCGTTTTTTTCGAGCGCCTCTGTATGCACGGCGAGACGCTTGTCGACGGCATCGATGAATTTCTGGGCGTCGTTGCTGTTCCACTGTGCCCATATTCGGTCGTAGACCAATGGGATGTCGTTCAGAATATCGTCGGCGCGTTGGACCACGTGGTCGGAGTATGTGCAAGTCAGCACGTCGGTGAATTGAGCCGTCTGCACCACATCGATGCTTTTGCTTATGCGGTGGGCGGTTTTGTCGATTGGAGTTATGCTGATTTCTATTTTCTTGCCTGCGTAATTTTTCGTAAAACGAGTGGCTGTGAGAGAAATGTCGACAGCCGATGTGGGCTTGTCGTCGCCGTCAATCTCGAGGCTTGTCGCAGTGGCTGTTTTGCCGTCGGCAGAGATGAGGGCGGTTATTTTTGCCGATGCGTCGTCGGGGATGTTCAGGGCAACGTCGAGAGGCTCGCTGCCGTAAAGGTCGACGCGCTTGCCGAATGACTGGATTTCATATTGTGTCACGTTGAGCGACAGATCTTTGACTATCTGCTCGCAGAACACTTGCGACTTGACAAGTTGGATGCCGTCATCAAGTTGCAGACCTGTGGCAAACGGCTTGATGGCAAATGGGTCGTCGCCGAAACGCTGGTTGGTGAACACGTTGGCGTCGAGATATTTCATTGCAAACATCGACTGGCGTTTCACCGCGGGGGTGACATAATAGTTGTAGGCGCTCAGCCCAAACACGCAAATCACGACAAACGCTATGGCATAGCCGTAGAACCGCCTCATCCAACGGATGTATGTGCGCAACGTAAGCGCACTGCGGTGCATTATGCGGTCTCGACTTGATATTGTTTGCATGTGATTTTAAGGTGAGGTATTGTATTAATGCTTGCGTATTAGTCTTTTGCAATGTTGACTACGAGCACGCCTATCGATGTGAGCAGCGAGGCGATTGAGATCCAGAGCGACACCGATTTCATCGCGTTCTGGTTGATGGTCGACTGCCCGGCGCGCACGCTGTTGGGTTGCACATAGACCACATCGTTCTGTTTCAGGTAGTAGGCTGGCGACTTGAAGATGTCGGCTGAACGGAGGTCGAGTTGGTACGACTTGCGTTGTCCGTCTTCTTCGCGAATTACGTACACATGGTCGCGCTCGCCGAAGATTGTCAGGTCTTTGGCCATGGCAATCGCTTCGAGTACAGTTACTTTGTCGCTGTTTATGGTGTATGTTCCCGGGTTGGTGACCTCGCCGAGAATCGACACTTTGAAATTCATGAATTCTACGGTCACAAGTCCGTCGGTGAGCATCTTCTTTTCGGCGAGAGCCTGGGTTATCTGTTCCTGCAGTTGCCAGCGGCTCAAGCCCGAAGCTTTGATTTTGCCGAGGATAGGGAAGTCGATATAACCTTCGTTGTCAACCACATATCCGAGCAGGTAGTTGCCATATCCGGCACGGTCGGTTCCTGCCTGGGTGGCTGATACCGGCAGGTTGAAGATTTTAGCCACAGCAGGGTCGCTGCTCGACACCACGATGGAGAGCATGTCTTTAGGCTCGATTTTGATTACCTGTGAGTTTTCAATCTTTTCAGGTGTGTCTACTTTCACGTCTTGCAGGTAGAGCACCTTTTCCGATGTCTTGCAGGAAGATACGAGCAAAATCAGGCTTAAAAACAATATAATACGTGTCGTTGAATGCATAATTTCCTTATTTCAATATGATTTCAATAATTTAGTCTGTGTGGACTGCCGCTTGGCGGAACTCATCCAATATGCAAAGATAGCATTATTCGCTAAAAACGTAGCGATATATGGTGTTAAAATATCGGCAATTTCTAAAATTCAGCAACCTTAGGCGGGGATTATTCCGTTTCGTAGGTGATTTTGTCGCCGCGGGGATGGATGAATTCGAATTCAAGAGTCCGTGCAAGTCCATCGGCGAGCGTGTATGGCGGTTTGAAGCCGGTCTGTTGCATGCGTGTGGCGTCGTATTCGGTGGTGGCGCAGAATTTCTTGACGCGGACGGCGCTGATGGCGAATTTGCGGCGCAGCAGCCATGCCAGAGCGTCGAGGCAGTAGCCGCCAGCCATCCCTATGGCGTAGGGGATGCGAATTGCCGGCAAGCGTTTCTGCAACACTGTCTCCACGTGTTGCACAAGTTGGTTCATGTCGTAGTCGGGCTTGTCGATGTAGTTGAACACGTTGTAGCCCGATGTGTAGTTGTCGATGAGAAATTTCACGAAGGCCACGATGTTGCCTACGTATGCCATCGACTTGCGGTTGCGACCGTTGCCAACCATCAGGAAGTGACGGCTTTGTATCTGATGGAGCAAGTTGTACACGTTGCCGCGGTTGCGCTCTCCGAAGGTTACGGTGGGGCGCACCACGTTGATGTTCCAGTCGGCGTGCATCGTGTGCCATTCCTGCAGCAGTTGCTCCGCCTGCCATTTCGATTTGCCGTAGTGGTTGAACGGGTCTTTCGGCGAGGTTTCGTCGGGGTTGTCTTTGTTGATGCCGTAGACTGCCACCGAAGAGAAGAAGAGGATACGTTTCACGCCGTTGCGCTCCATGGCGCGCAGCGTGGTGCGCATTCCGCCCACGTTGGTGTCGTAGTAGAGCGATGTGGGAGTCACGTTGTCGCGGTGCTGTGCGGCGAGAAGTATCACGAGGTCGGTACCGGCAAGGGCGCTGTCCATCTGTTGCTGGTTGCGCACGTCGCCGATGGCGGTGATGTCGTTGAAGAAATGGCTCTCACGAATGTCGACTATGCGGAAATCGTAGCCCTTGAACTGCGTGAAATGGTCTACAATGCGGGTGCCGATGAATCCGCTGCCGCCGATAATCGTGACTTTCATGATGCCTGTGTTTATAAGTGGTTTGGAATCTGTCTCATGGCTTCTATCACCTTTTTGGGCAGGGGCTCGTTGATGGTGTGGTTGTAGAAGCGCAGGTTGTGTATGTCGCTGCCCATGAGGTCGTAATGCCCGTTTTCAAGCAGCCACTCCGCCTTTTCCTTGGTGTGCTTGCTGTAGCATCCGGCTATTGAGCCGAGATTGAGCTGGAACAGCAGCCCGAGTTGCTTCAGCTCCTCATAGTCCGACTGCTCCATGTATTTGTAGCGTTCGGGGTGCGCGAGAATGGGGCGCAGACCGGCGTTGAGCATTTCTCCTATCAGTCCGCGCATCTCTATCGGCGCGCGGAAATAGCTTGTCTCAATAAGCGGATGGTTGTCGCCGAGCATCAGAATGTCGCGCTGACGCCAGCGCTTGGCAAAGATGCCGTCCATCATGTTCTCGGCTGCGAGATGCAGGCGGATGGAACCTTTGTATGTGGCGGAAAATTCCTCGAAGCGCTGCTTGAGCGCGCCGACGGTGTTTGGCACGTCCTCCATAATGTGGGGCGTGAGCCACACGTCGGCAACACCGGCTTGCTCCATTGTGCGGAGCGCTTCCAATGTGAGGTCGGCTGTCTGGAATCCATCGTCGACACCGGGCAGCAGGTGGCTGTGGTGGTCGGTGAATCCGTCAAGCAGGCCGCTTTCGAGTATTGACTTTTTCCTTGAGAATATGCCAAACATCGCTACTGTTTCTTGGTGTCGTTGCCGTATCCGTAGCCATATCCATAGCCGTATCCGTAACCATAGCCGTAGCGGGTGTATGTGCCGCTCTCGTCGCTGCCGTTGAGCAGCAGGCACATGTTCTTATAGCGGTTGTTCTTGTAAATCTCGTCGATTTCAGGGAGGGTGCGACGGTCCATCAGTCCGGCGCGGACAATGAAGATTGTGCGGTCAACATGCGGTGCGATGAGCGATGCGTCGGTGACCATAGTGATTGGCGGACAGTCGACAAACACATAGTCGTAGCGTTGCTTCAACTCGTCGATCATTGCCTGCAGACGGTCGCTGAGCAGAAGTTCTGCAGGGTTTGGTGCGAGGTGTCCGGCAGGTATTGAGTCAAACAACAGTTTTGTTGTTTTTGATGGCAGGATGATGTCGTCGAGCGACACTTGTCCGTTTAGATATGCGCAGACTCCGGTGCTTGGCGAATTGACCATCTTGGAGAATGTGCCTTTACGGATGTCGAGGTCGACAACGATTACTTTCTTGTTTTTCAACGCCATTGCGGTGGCGAGATTGACAGATGTAAACGTTTTTCCGCTGCCTGGGTAAAGCGAGGTGGTCATGATGGCTTCCGATTTGTTGGCGCCGATCATGAAGTCAAGGTTGGTGCGCACCACGCGGTATGCCTCGTTGATGACGTTGCGGTTGTGGTCTTCCACCACGATGCGCGGTGTTTCCGACTCATTTTCTTTTTTCAGCAAGCGGCTCATCAAACTCAATTTCTTCGCTCCGTCGGCAAGAGGCACATCGCCGAGCACCGGAACTTCCAAGCCTTCAAGGTCTTTGCGACTGCGCACTTTGGTGTTTAGCATGTTTGACGCAAACATATAGCCGTAAGGGATGGCGAGGCCGAGGATGAACGCTGCGGCGAGGATGATGCCCTTCTTCGGCGATACAGGCACGCTGTCGCCGGTGGCTGGCTTGAGCAAGCGGGTGTTGTTGACCACGATGCTTGCCTGAAGCTCGTTTTCCTCACGTTTCTGCAACAGGTAGAGATAGAGCTCCTCCTTGATTTTCTGTTGACGCTCGATTGTGAGCAGTTCTTTTGCTTTGCCCGGACCTGCAGAGATGCGGTTCTCGATGGCGTTTTCCTGCGCCGAGAGGCGGTCGGCTTGAATTTTAAGCGCGCTGATGTGGTTGTCAACTGAGCGCAGAATTGTGGAGCGCATCATGCGCAGCTGGTTGTTGATGTCTGACACCAACGGGTTGCTGTCGCTGCTGTTTGCCACGAGGCGTTGACGGTCAAGCAGTTTCTTGTTGTATTCGGCAATCTGCTCCTCGATGGCTTGGCTTCCAACGCCAGAGTTTGAAGGAAGAAGGTCGTACTGGCGTGTGTTGTCCACGAGATATTCGCGGATGAAGCGAGCCACGGCGAGCTGGTTGTTGGCAAGGAATGCCTGCTCTGAATATTTGCTCGATTCTTGTGTCACTTGTGCCGTCTCGGCGTTCATGTCGAGCAGACGGTTGGAGCTTTTGAAGCGTTCGATGTCGGAGTCTACGTTGCCGAGTTCGCGTTCGATTGACATCAGACGCTCGTCGATAAACTTGGCTGTGTTGTCGGTCGACTTGTTGGTGTAGCGTATCCACTCCTCGTTGTATGCGTCAAGAAGGGTGTTGAGCACGTCTTCGGCACGCTTCTCGGATGCGTCGGTGTAGGAGAAGTTGATTACGGTGGCAAGTTTGTCGGCAAGTTCGGCGGTGAGACGTGTCTGGCACGACTTTGCCGTGAGCTCCGGACGCTCATAGCCTACGATGACCGCCTGCTCAAAGTTTTTGCCGTATTCTTTTGTCGCTTTGAGCACTACGGTGCCTACGGGCGTCTTGAACGGCTGCCCGAGTTTCACGGTTTGTGCCGGAGCGTCGCTCTTGATGCCGTTTATCTTGAAGTCCTTGACAGTCAGTTGGCTTTGACCTTCTTTCTCAGCGACGAATGTCACGGAGTTGAGCGGCTGCTCGCCGACGTGATCGGGAAGGTTTTTGTATTCTACGCAGATTGGCGTTTTGTCATACCAGTCGGTGACATATCCAATCCAGTTTGCTCTTGTAGGTCACGTTGAGACGCAGCTGGTTGACAACGTCCTGCATCAGCAGCGGTGACTGGAATGCCTGCAACTCGTTGTAGACGTCGATGCCGGTGCTTCCGATGCCGAGGTCGGCGAATGCCGCCAACTCGCTGATTTGAGCCTGTCCCTTGTTGTCGCTTCGGAGCATTACGCTCGCCGAGCGTTGGTAGATGCGTTGCGCACGCTGTGCGTAGATGAGTCCGAGAGCCACGCAGATGACTATCGAGATTGCGAAAAATTTCTTGTGGCAGAGTGTCCATGAAATCATGTCGCTCAGTTGGAATTCATTCTTCTGGTCTTCCGTTTCGACAGCGCCTATGCTGTTGTAGTCTTCCTTCATTTAGTATAAATGTTATGTATAAATTACGCAGTGTTTTTTAAGTCATTATTTCTTTGCCGCGACAACGAGCGTCGCTACGGTGGTGAGCAGGGAGGCTATCGAAATCCAGATGCCGATAGACTTCATGCTGTTCTCGTTGAGGTTCGATTCGCCGGCGCGCACCTTGTTGGGCTGCACGTAGACCACGTCGTTCTGCTTCAGATAGTAGGCGGGCGACTGGAACACTTCCGCCGACTTGAGATTCAGGCGGTAGACGGTGCGCTCTCCTCCTTCCTCGCGGATTACGTAGACTTGGTCGCGCAGACCGTAGATGGTAAGGTCGCCAGCCATTGAGATAGCTTCGAGCACGTTGACTTTGTCGCCTTCAATGCTGTATGAACCTGGGTTTTTGACCTCGCCGAGTATTGAGATTTTGAAGTTGCGGAATTCTACGGTCACCACCATGTCTTTCAGCAACTCACGGCTTTTGAGCTCGCTTTTGATTTTTTCCTGCACTTCCCATCGTGTCATTCCCGCCACTTTCATCTTGCCGAGCACCGGAAGTTTGATTTCTCCGCTCTCGTCGACGGCATAGCCGAGCAGCTGTTGCGTGCCGCCGGTCGACGACACTATTTCGGAGTTGGTCTGGTAAGACACTACGGGCAGGTTGAACATTGCTGCCAGCTCTGCGTCTTTGCAGCTGACGATGATTGACAGCACGTCTTTCGGCTGGATGGTGATTCCTTTGCTTGCAGAGATGCTCTCTTGCTTGTTGATGTCAAGATTTTGAAGATATGCCACATCTTTCGTTGAATTACATCCAACGAGCAGTATGCACGAAATCAGGAGAATATATAGTCTGTTCATATACGTTTTTGCAGCGCAAATAATATTTGCAATAATCTGTGTATTAGCATATTGTGCGCACGGGATGAACAAAGCTCAGTGCTTGTTTTTTCACAGTTTTCCGGCATCTGCACTTGTCCACAGTTTCCCTTACACAATTTCTAATTGGCAAAGATAATTCGTTTATTTCTGTTTTACAATTTATTTAACGTGAAAAGTTATCTTTAACATAAAACTTCGTTGAAAACAAAAAAAGCGGCAATCGCCGCTTTTTTTGTTTTTTAGTGTTGGTATGTGGTGTTATTTCACGCATTTCAGCACTTTGCCGTTTGCGCGAGCCACATAGACTCCGCTTGCGAGAGCCGAAAGGTCGGCAACGCTGTTTGCACGTGCTACGAGTGCGCCGCCAAGTGTGTAAACCTGAATGTCGGCACCTTCGGCATAAACTTTGCCGTCGGCATATCTGATTGCTTCCGAGGCGATTTCGTTGACGCTGCCTTCACCGTCCCATGCCGGGGTATAGATTACTTCGCCGAGTTTTGCATCGTCTGGTTTGTGGAAAATCACGCTCTCGATTTTCTCTGCCGTCTGCTCGTCAACACTCCAGTGGTTGCCTTGCGCGTAGATGGTGAGCGCGGAGTTGTTGTAGAGGTCGTAGAGCGCGCCGCCGTTGCCGTTGTTCTTGAATGTGTTGTGGCCGGGGTTGTAGTCATCGGCATCGGGATTGTCTACTTTGCCGATGTTCACGTTCTCGCCGCCGAGCACGGTGATGCCCCACAGGTTGCCCTCGATGGTGTTGCCTTTAATCGTCACATTAGGCTTTGTGCCATAGTCGTAGATGCTGATTCCGGCTCCGCCAGCCATTGCGCTTGACGCATATTTATTGTCGATAATCTGGTTGTTGGCAACCGTTGCGTTCATTCCGCCGTAGAAAGCGATGCCGTAGCGGTGGTTACGGATAGTGTTGCCTGAGATCCACACGATGTTGTCGCCTGCTATACCTGCCATGTTTGCCACAGCCACTGCGCCCACGTTGGTGCGCTGCGCTCCGGTAAACTCGCAGTTTTCAATGCTGACAGAGTTTGCGCCGCCTACGGTGAGGTTCACTTGCGGTTTGTTGGTGTTTTTGGTGTTGTTGTCGATGAATTTGCAGTTTGTAATCTCGATGCCGTTTGCCGCCATCGCCGAGCCTCCGATTGCCGGCACCTCGTTGTATTCAAATGTGCAGTTGTCAACGTTGAATGTGGCGCCGTCGCTGCCGATGGCAAGTGCGCCAGTCGTCGTCATTTTGCCGTTGTTGTAGCGGAATGTGCAGTTCGCCACTGTAAGTCCGGTGCTTGAGAAGTTGCGCAGTCCGGCATATTCGAAATCGATGTTTTTAAACTCTGTGTCGGATGCGTCGCAAACCATGTAGATTCCTTTTGGCGCTGCATTCTCGTCGGCGCGCGTCACCAGCACTCGGTCGGTGGCGGCAAAATTTGCTGTGCCTTCGATGCGCAGTTGCACGCCGTCGCCCATCTTCATTGTCGCGCCGCTCTCAATCTCGAAGCGGTCGCCTTCGGCGATGGTGATGCTGTTTGTCAGAGTGTAGACTTTTCCGTTTTTTGTCACGCCGCTGTTTTCTGTTGTCGACAATGATTCAAGCGTATATGTTACGCCGTTGCCGCTTGTTGTCACATCCTCGGCATTGGCGAAGCCTGCCGTGGTGAGTGCAAATAACAATAAAATTGTAGATTTTTTCATAAGCCTATATTTTTTAAAGGTTTGATGCGACAAAGGTAACAATTAGAAGGAAAAAAGCCAAGTTCATCTACTTTTTTGTCAAGAAAAATTTGTTGATTGAAGAAGTTGTGATAAAGGACGATTTTAGAGTTTTATGCCATATTTCACGATGCCTTCGCTCATCATCCTTACCGGCACGAAACTTTTGAGCGTGTCAGCCACGGTGTTGAGCATCCGTTGGCGGATGTAGTCGTCTTTGATGTATAGGGATATCCGCCTTTGTGAAAGATAGTCGCCCTTGATTTCGCGCACGTTTTCCGCCTGCTTCTCTGTGAGAAACGGCAGGTGCATCTCGGGGATGATGGTGTAGCTCCGTTTTCGTCCACAATGCGTATCAGCGTCTCGATGCTGCCTGCCTCGTAGATGTGGTGTCCCTTGCCGCGTGCCTTGCAGAATGAGAAGGCGCTGTCGCGCAGACACTGTGCTTCTTTCATTATCCACATGTTCTCGTGCTCCAGGTTCTCGGGTTTGAACACCGGCAGTTTGCGCCAGCAACTTTCAGCGAGATAAATGTAGAATCGTTCGGTGTAGAGAGGCATCTCGAGCACGCCTTGTCGGGCGTTGTCTGAGATGGCGATGCCGGCATCGATCTCGCCGTTCAGGATGGCTTCGAGCATGTGGTCGGCTTTCATCTCTTTGACAGTCAGCTCTACCGACGGATAGTATTGCCTGTAGTGCTTGATGAATTTTGGCAGTAGGTAGGGAGCGATTGTCGGGCCTATCGACAATGTCAGCTGTCCTCCGACGGTTCCTTTGCTTTCTGTTATCAGCTCGTTGATGCGGTTTGTCTCCATCAGGGCTTTCTGCGCCTGGCGGATTATCCTCTCGCCGACGGAGGTGGGCTTCACAACTTTGTTTGTGCGATCAAAAATGCGCACGTCGAGTTCGTCCTCCAGCTTCACAAGCATCGCACTCAATGTCGGCTGCGAGATGTTGCACGCATCAGCCGCTCTCGCAAAGTTGCGAAAGCGGTCGATGGCAACGATGTATCTCAGTTGCTGTATGTTCATAAAACTACTGGTAGTTTGAGATTATCGCCTTCAGGTCGGCAAGCCGCATGGCTCCGCTCTGTCGCCACAGGGTTTCTCCTCCGCGGAAGAGCATAAGTGTGGGCACCGACTGTATGCGGTATGCCTCGGCAATGTCGCCTGATTTGTCTACATCCAGTTTGATGATGCGGATGCTGTCGCCGAGGTCGGCTTTCAGTTGCTCGAGCACAGGATGCATCATTTTGCACGGTCCGCACCATGTGGCATAGAAATCTACCAATGTGAGTTGGTTGCCGTTGATTACGTCATTGAACTTTTCCATAACACTATTTATTTTTAAGTTTACAAATCACTTCGTTTCTTGGGTCAGCAAGTCTTCGAGAAATTCCGACGCGTCGGCCACACACATCTTGCATTCGCGCAGCATCTTGCCAGTGCCTGCGCCTTTCAGAAGCTTGCATTGGGTGGCGCCGTTGCGTTGCTGGAATTTTTCCATAATCTGACGCATTCCCCGAGCCGATTTGGCTTTGTCTTTGGTGAAAAGGCCATAAACGATGCCGGCTCCGATGAGTGCTCCGCAAGTGCCTTCCATATTGCCCATTCCCACGGCGAAACTGTTGCCTGCGTGTTTTATAGTCTCTTCGTCAAGCCCTGTGAAGTCGTGGTATGTGCAACACACAGCCTGCGTGCAATTGTATGCGCCGCTTGCTTTTTTTGCTGATGCTGTTTCTTTTCTGCTTTCCATTTTCTGTTGTGGTTGTGATGATTCAACGGTGCAAATTTAAACCGTTTGTTATAGATAAACGAATGATTCTGTCTATATGTTCATAGACGGTGTCTATTGTGTGCGGAATAAAAAAAACTCTCTCCATGAGTTGTGTGTGGAGAGAGTCGTGCTGTGTTGTGTTGTTTTATCGCTCGTAGTTTACAAACGAGTATGGGTGAGGGTTGCGGTCGTCGGATCGATGATGTTCGCGCAGCGTCTCGCGCCATTCTTTCCAATTGACATCGGGGAAGAATGCGTCGGCGCCGAAGAATGTCGCGTCGATTTCCGTCAGATACAGACGTGACGCAAACGGCAGCGTGGCGCGGTAAATCGGTTCGCCTCCGATAACGAAAACCTCGCCGTCGGACTCTGCCATGCGGAATGCGTCTTCAACCGACATCGCCACTTCCACTCCCGGAGCGGAAAACTGTGGGTTGCGGGTGATTACGATGTTGCGGCGGTTGGGCAACGCGCCTTTCGGCAGAGAGTCGAATGTGCGCCGTCCCATCACGATGGTGTGGCCTGTGGTCAGTGCCTTGAAGCGTTGCAGGTCGGCAGACATGTGGCAGAGCAGCCCTCCGTTTTTGCCGATCGCGCCGCCTTTTGCCACGGCGGCTATTATTGACAGATTATTCATTGTCTTGAATGCGTTTATACGGCAACGATGCCTTTGATGTGTGGATGCGGATTGTAGTTCTCGAGCGTGAAGTCTTCGAATTTGAAATCGAAAATGCTCTTCACGTCGGGATTGATGCGCATTGTGGGCAGCTGGCGCGGGTCGCGTTTCAGCTGTTCCTCCACTTGCTCGAAGTGGTTGGTGTAGATATGCGCGTCGCCGAGAGTATGCACAAATTCTCCGGCTTCAAGTCCGGTGACCTGTGCCACCATCATGAGCAGCAGGGCGTAGGAAGCGATGTTGAACGGCACGCCGAGGAAGATGTCGGCGCTGCGCTGATAGAGCTGTAGGCTCAGTTTCCCGTCGGCAACGTAGAATTGGAAGAACGCGTGGCAGGGAGGCAGGTTCATGCGCTTCAGGTCGGCTACGTTCCATGCGCTGACAATGATTCTCCGTGAGTCGGGGTTGTGCTTGATGGTTTCTATGGCTTCCGATATCTGGTCGATGAAGCCGCCGTCATAGTCGGGCCATGAGCGCCATTGGTAGCCGTAGATATGTCCGAGGTTGCCGTCGGGGTCGGCCCATTCGTTCCAGATGCGCACGCCGTGCTCCTGCAGATAGTGCACGTTGGTGTCGCCGCGCAGAAACCACAGCAGCTCGTAGATGATTGATTTCAGATGGAGTTTCTTTGTGGTCAGCAGCGGAAAGCCGTCGGCGAGGTTGAAGCGCATCTGGTATCCGAACACGCTTTTCGTGCCGGTGCCGGTGCGGTCGCCTTTCATTGTGCCGTGCTCCTTTACGTGGCGGAGCAGATCCAGGTATTGCTTCATTGTATCGTTTGTTTTTATATTCCTCCTTAATTCCGCAACACTATAATTTAACTTTATTTATAAGTTCCTGAGCAACAAAAAGTTGCCCAGGATTTTGCCATGTCAGAATTTTCACTTATCTTAGTGTTGCAAAAAGAGAAAAACAAGCAAAAACTCTAATATGACATGGCAAAAATACAAATTAAATCTGAGAAACTCACACCTTTTGGAGGAATTTTTTCAATCATGGAGAAATTTGACTCCATGCTTTCACCCGTTATCGACTCAACACGGGGTCAGAGATGCAGCAGTATCTTCGGATATCAGTTCAGCGAGATAGTCCGTTCGCTGATGAGCGTTTATTTCTGTGGCGGCTCATGCGTGGAAGATGTAACGTCACAACTGATGCGCCATCTCTCGTATCATCCTACCCTTCGTACATGCAGCTCTGATACCATCCTCAGAGCCATCAAGGAACTGACACAGGAAAACATCTCCTATACTTCCGACCAAGGCAAGACCTATGATTTCAATACTGCAGACAAACTCAACACATTGCTTATAAACGCTTTGGTTTCTACAGGCGAGTTGAAGGAAATTGAGGAATACGATGTTGACTTTGACCATCAGTTCCTTGAAACGGAGAAGTATGATGCAAAACCGACCTACAAAAAGTTCCTCGGCTACAGGCCTGGCGTATATGTTATCGGTGACAAGATAGTCTATATCGAGAACAGCGATGGTAACACGAATGTGCGTTTTTCATCAGGCAGACACCCATAAGAGATTCTTCGCTCTTCTGGAATCCCAGAACATCCGTGTAAATCGCTTCAGGGCAGACTGCGGTTCCTGCTCGAAGGAAATCGTCAGTGAGATAGAGAAGCATTGCAAACATTTCTACATCCGTGCCAACCGATGCAGTTCGCTCTACAATGACATCTTTGCTCTGAGAGGATGGAAGACGGAGGAGATTAACGACATCCAGTTCGAACTCAATTCCATTCTCGTTGAGAAATGGGAAGACAAGTGCTATCGTCTTGTCATCCAGAGACAAAAAGCGCATGGATGGAGAGCTTGACTTGTGGGAAGGTGAATACACCTACAGATCCATTCTTACCAACGATTATGACTCATCAACAAGAGACATCGTCGAATTTTACAACAAGCGTGGGGGCAAAGAGCGTATATTCGATGATATGAACAACGGATTCGGCTGGAACAGGCTCCCCAAGTCGTTCATGTCAGAGAACACTGTATTCCTTCTGCTTACGGCATTGATACACAATTTCTATAAGACCATCATTAGCAAGCTTGACACCAAGGCTTTCGGGCTCAAGGAAACGAGTCGCATAAAGGCTTTTGTCTTCAGCTTCATCTCCGTACCTGCCAAGTGGATCATGACAGCAAGGCAATACGTGCTGAATATCTATACTGAAAACCGGGCTTATGCAAGACCTTTCAAAACTGGATTCGGATAAAGTCCGTTCCTTATGGTTTTAATCTGCGTATTGCCTCAAGTCGCATTGTGGGGTAAGGGGAAGGTATGCACAAATCGGACAAATTCACGCTCATACTATCATGATGCATAGTGTTCAAGCTCTTTACTGCAATTGAGATTGCCATTGAGATTGCTTGCGGATTTTAGGTTCCTTCTACATAAATTGCTTTCTCCGGGGTGGCTGGACAAGCATATTCGCATTTGCCGCAGCCCACGCATATGGCTTCGTTGACCTGTGGAATCAATGTGTCGCCGTGTTCCACCATGTCGATTGCTCCTACGGGGCATTTGCGGGAGCATAGTCCGCATTCGGAGCCGTCGGTCTGAGTGACGCAGTTTTTGAGCACGAACTTTGCTTTTCCCACTGCGTGCCGCTGCTTTCGCCGAGGCTTAGGGGCTTGAGTGCGCCGTCGGGACAAACCTGTGTGCAAAGGTTGCATTCGTGCAGGCAGTAGCCGAGGCTGTAGTCAAGATGCGGTTGCAACAGGTGGAGAATGCCGTATTCGGTTGCCGACGGGCGTATGATGCCCTGCGGACACTTGCTTACGCAGAGATGGCATGCGGTGCAGTGGCTCAGGAAGCTGTCGCGCGACGATGCTCCTGGAGGCACCACTGCCTTTTTCTTGGCGGGCGACTTGCCTTCTGTTATGGTCTTTGCCGCGGAGTCGGCTTTTGCCGCAAGCGTGCCTGCCACGGCGAGGCCTACGAAGCCGAGGAAGCGGCGGCGTCCGTCGTTGCCGGTGTCGATGCTCTTTTTCTTAGCCGGGCTGTAGGTGATTGCATTGTCGTGGCATGCCGGAATGCAGTCGAGGCACATCACGCAGCGGCTCGTGTCGACAGTGTGGTTTCGCGTCGATGCACGAAGCCTTGCATGCTGCCTCGCAGCGGCGGCATCCGATGCAGAGCGATGTGTCGATTTGTATGCGCATCATCGGTTTGCGGCTGGCGAGCGACAGTGTGGCGCCGACGGGGCACACTGTGTTGCAGAACGTGCGTCCGCCATTGAATGCCAGCGCGCCTATGGTGACAAATGTGATGCCGCCAACGGCGATGCCTATGGCTGACGGAGCGACAATGGCGCCGACCATACGCACAAACGCGCTGTAGGGGTCGAGTAGCGACGGTACTGCCGCGGCTCCGGCAATGCCGGCGATGATTGTGGCGGCAAGCACGGCATAGCGCAGACGGTTGTGGGCAGCGCTGTAGCGATAGCGGCGTTTGGGCTTCTTTTTCAGCAGCTTGCCGATGCGTGCGCAGATGTCTTGAAACAGTCCCAAAGGGCAGACGGTGGAGCAGTAAACTCTGCCGAGCAGCGATGTGGCGACAAGCCAGAACGCCAGAATGCCGATGTTGAGCGACAGCAGAGCGGGCATCAGCTGAATCTTCGCGATGGCCGAAAAGCCGTGGGGGAGCACGGTTGTGGCAATTAGCAGTGTGAGCATGATGCCCAACGCTGCCGACAGCGTGATTCTCAGTATTCGTAGTCGTTTCTTCATCGGTCGCATATGTCTTTTACGGCACGCTCGCGCGCCTTGTCGATAATCAGTGATATGTGTGCCATCTGCTGCGGGATGGCTATGCCTTGCGGGCATTTGCCGACACACTTTCCGCATCCGATGCAGAAAAATGCCGACTGCCGGTGGTCGAGCGGCTGCATTCGGCGCACGAATTCTTTTGCCTTTATGGCGAAAGCCTCGCTGGCGGTGTCGCCGTAGGCGTTTGGCAGCATGTCGTCGTCGATGAGCGCATTGTGGATTGTGAAATTCTGCGGAATGTTGATGCCGTAGGGACATGGCATGCACCGCTTGCAGTCAATGCAGTGTATCTTTGAGTTTGCGATAAAGGATTTCAGCGCGGTTTCCCATACCGCCGACTCTTTTTCCGAGAATTCTGTCCCGAGAGCCATCGCTGTGACGTCCTCGGCAAGCATTGTCAGGTCCGACGGGCTGTCGACCACTGTTGTCACGCCTTCCTGCCGGGCTGCGGCACGGAGTGCCCAACCGGCAATCGGACGGTCGGGAAACGCGCTGTAGAGCACGTCGGTGGCATCGCCGTTGAGCGCGCGCAGCATGCCGTCTTTGGTCGGATTGGTGGCAAACACGAGTTTGCCGGCGTCCTGAGCCGCAAAAATCGCACTGCTTTGCGCACCGTTCATCCGCAGGTCGTCGATGGCGTTGTACGGGAGACGGAAAAGTCGAAGCGCCGGTCGGAAAGGAGGGCGTCGAGAAAGTCTTCGTCGCTTCCGATGTAGTCTATTCCGAGATGGCGTATTTTGCCTTCGTCAAGCATCTTGGTTAGAAACGCAAGGATGCCAGAGTCGGAATATTTCTCCTTATATATATCACTGCTGCCTATGGCTTGCAGCGAATAGTAGTCGACGTGGTCGGTGCGCAGCAGCTGCAGCTGCCTGTCGAAGACGGCTTTAGCCTCCGCCACGGTGTCGACGCTGAATGTGGGCATCGATGTGGACAGCATAAAAGAGTCGCGGCTGCGATTGGAAAGAGCCTCGCCGAGCATCCGTTCGCCGTCGCCGTCGGCATAAGCCCATGCCGTGTCGAAAAGCGACACTCCGGCATCGGCGGCGCGTTGGATGATTTTGATGCCTTCGGCTGCCATCTTTCCGCCAGTCTTTGGCATCGACATCGTGGATATTGCAAGTGGCGTAAAACCATTGTCCATGCGCTTCAGCATAGGCAGTTTGGCTGGCAGCCTCACGTTGCCTTCAAGGCGGCCGGGAACGGTCTTGTCGCCGCAGCCGCCCACAGCGCCCGCCACTGCCAGTGCTGTCAAGCCAGCGGCGCTGCGCTTCAGCCATTCGCGCCGGTTCATTGTCACAAATTCTTTCTCCATATATGCAAAGGTAAGGAAAAAGTTGAATATGTCGGAATTTATCACATATGCACATCGAGCCTCTTGGGCAGAGAAGTGGGGATGCGGATGTAGCCCGACGCCCATTCGCCGCTCCATGACGCCTCATAATACAGGTGGTAGCGTCCAGGACGCAGTGCCTGCAGGCAGGAGAAGTGAATGTCGCGGTCGGTGTGGCATATTTCCGCCAACTTGTCGTCGGCCTTGCGCTCGATGATTTTTATGTCGTTGTCAATCACCGTTATGGCGCAGTTCACTTGGCAGTCGGGTGTGTCGAGATGCACACCGTGACGTGTCCATTCAAGCCGCCCATCGCTGTCGGTTGTCATCACGATGCCGTCTTCGTCGCTTGGCTCGTTGGCAACGCCGCGCGCAAACAGTGTCTGAGCCTCGCCTTTGTCGGCAGGACGCGCCATCAGTGCCACCAACGCTATCGCCACGGCGAATGCGATGACGTAAAACTCAAGCGAACCGATGAATGCAAGCAGTATCATTTACTTGTGGATTTATTGTCGGGACAGGTGTATTGTCCTTTGCCGTGGGTGCGCCTGCCG
This sequence comes from Bacteroidales bacterium, assembly GCA_022009815.1. GTDB lineage: Bacteria > Bacteroidota > Bacteroidia > Bacteroidales > Muribaculaceae > Limisoma. The sequence continues at coordinate 691,381 of CP091725.1, read as the reverse complement.
AATGCGACGGCGTGATGCGGGCAGGTGTGGTAGCAGGCGAGGCAGTTGAGGCAGTCGCCGTGCCATTGCGGCTTATGGTTGGAGATTGTGATGTTGGCGGTGGGGCAGGCGGCGGCGCATCGGCCGCAACCCACACAGGCGTCGGTCGTGGCAAACGGTGTGTCGTCGACGTGGCGCATGAACCATGGGTAGATTATGCGCGATTTCAGCCATGCGACGCTGCCATGGTGTGTGAAGTCGCCCTTCTCCATCGCCTCGATTCGCCGGCACAGGGCGTCGGCCGCTTGCGGGACGGCGGATAGTTTGCGCTGCTCCACTTCAGACTTGTCTACGTCGAATCCGGGGAAGATGACGTAGGTGTTGGGCATCTGCACGGAGTATGCCGCATCGGCAGTCATGCCTTTCGCCTCCATCACCTCGCGCCATTGCTTGGCGGCAAGTCCGCAATCGTCGCCGCACGTTGCCACCATGCAGCAGTATTGTGGGCGGCCGTTGACGCGCAGACGGGTGAGGAAGTCGGCAAAGCCTTTGGGCAGTCCCCACGAGTGTATGGGGAAGACGAAAACGAGCTTGCCGCCGTCGATGCTGACCGACGGCTCTGCGGCGCGTAGCAGCGGGCGGAGGTCGACGACGTTGTCGACGAGACGTTCCGCCAGCAGCTGTGCCACACGCCGGCTGTTGCCCGTGCATGAGAAATAGGCTATCATCAGTGTACGGTCACGAGGGTTGCGCCGAAGCCGTATTCGCGGAACGAGGCGTCCTGCGCCTCGCAGTTCTTGTATTTGCGTTTAAGCTCGTCGAGCACCGCCTTGCGCAGCACGCCCTCGCCCTTGCCGTGGATAAACACGATTTTCTGACCGTGGCGGTTGGCGTTTTCATCCATCACGCGGCGGAACTCGCGCAGCTGCACGTCGAGCATCTCGCTGTTTGTCAGCCCGGCAGTCGAGTCGAGCAGCTCGTCGATGTGCAGGTCCACTTCGATAATCTCGCCTTTCTTGTGCTGTTCGGGCTGATGCTTTACCACTGGACGGCGCGCCTTGTCGGCGGCTTTCTTCTCGCGCATGGCGCGCTCCAGCTCTCCGCTGTCAATCACCATCTGGCGTTGTGGCACGTCGTTTTTCACAATGTCGTAGGCAATCACGGGATTGTCGAAGTACATGTTGTCGTGGAAGCAGTGGGTCTTGTAGAATTTAGTGGCGTCAAGACGGAACTCCACGGCGGCTGGGTTCTTCAGGCGGAACGCCTTGTCGCTTTTGAATGCCACATACTGCACAGCCACGCGCTCGCGTTCCGGCAAATCCTCATGGCGCAGCTCCTCGAGATGCACCTGTATGTTAGGCTCCACGATGCCCGAGAAGCGGCATGTCCATTCACGGCTGTCGCCACGCGTGGCATATACCACATATAAATAATAGTTGCTGTCGTTGACCAGATAGGCGTCGAAAGTTGTGGTGTTAAGATGCTTCGCCTCGCCAGGCTCATAGCCGAGCACCACGTTGAGCACATCGCCGTCGGCGGTTTCCACCACCGGCACGTTGTTTTCAGACACTTGCGGCTTTGGCTGCGGCTTTGCCACCGCCGGTGCCTCGTATTTGCTCGGCTCGTTGCTGCCGAATTTCTTTTTCGGCACGATTCCGCCGTCGGGGTCCACTACCACGCATTCGCGGATAAGAACCGGCGTTTCAAAGCCGTCGGGCTCTTCAACGTATGCAATCTTGTCGTCTATTTTTGTAACTTTTCCGCCACCAACAGCGTTGAGGTAGCGCACGATGTCTCCAACTTTCATAACTTTTTCTCTTTAATGTGTACAAAATTAAGCAATCTTCGCCAAGAAATTTGAAAAAATGACGCAAAAATTTGCACAGCAGAAAAAAACGGCATATCTTTGCACCGCTTTTGGGACGATGAGTCTCATTGGTTAGGATTGTCTTATGGTGTAATGGTAGCACTGCAGTTTTTGGTTCTGCCTGTCCTGGTTCGAATCCGGGTAAGACAACTTGAAAAAAGGATTGCTTCGGCAATCCTTTTTTTGTTTCCATACGTCTCGCTGTGCCGCCGTCAGAAGCACGCATTTATGAGTTGAATTACCGGAGATTTGGTAATTGTGAAAAAATGTATGTAATGCAAAAATAAAGTTACAAAACACGAAAAAGGGAAGCCAATTTTCGTTTGATATGGGAAAAAGAAAGTAAGTTTGTGGTGCGTAAAATGCCAGTCTTGGAGGCGACTTAAGCCCTATTGTAGAGTTTTTGAGTGGAATTTGAGGCGTAGTGTTAAAAACGTGCTGTTGGAAGTTGAAAAATAACGTTTGTAAACTTAAAATTTAACAACCGGCGGTCAAAAAATTAGAGAGAGATTAAACCTTTTATAAAACTAACAAACTGTAATTATGAAGAAACAGCTATTGCTACTGTTGTTTTCCCTCTTTGCGGTTATGGGTTATGCCCGCACGGTGACCGGTGTGGTTACTTCGGCGAGCGACAAAGAGCCCATTATTGGCGCGTCTGTGCAGGTGCAAGGCACCACGCGTGGCGCTGCTACCGACCTTGACGGAAAATACACGCTTGAGGCTCAGGACAATGACGTCCTTGTGGTTACCTACGTTGGTATGACTCCGCAAAAAGTTAAAGTCGGCGGTCGCGACGTGGTTGACATTGTGCTGCAAGAGAACTCACAAGTTCTTGAAGAGGTGGTTGTAACCGCCATGGGGCAGACACAAGAAAAGAAAAAACTGAACTTCGCCGTTCAGTCGCTTAACGCCGACGATGTGTCGGCAGGACAGAGCGCCAACTTTGCAAACAGCTTGCAAGGTAAGGTTGCCGGTCTGCAAGTGTCAACCGGCGGTAGTTCGCCTAACGGTTCAACTCAGGTGATTATCCGTGCCATTTCGTCAATCAACAACTCGCAGAACAACGAGCCGTTGGTGATTGTCGACGGTATGCCTATCCGTGGCAGCGGCTCGAGCCTTGGTGACTTGAACCCTAACGATATTGAAAACATGAGTGTCCTGAAGGGTGCGGCTGCATCAGCCCTCTACGGTCAGGAGGCTGCCAACGGTGTCATCATGATTACCACAAAACGTGGTCAGGAAGGCACAATGCAGGTTACTGCAACTGGCGGTTGGGAAATCTCAAACGCTATCCACACTCCGAAAATCCAGAACCTCTATGAGGCTGGCGGCGGCGGATTCTATTCGCGCAACGCTGCAAGCGGTGGCTGGGGTTCATACCTCACAAGCGAGGACCGCGTATATGATAATGTGGGCGACTTCCTCGGCACTGGATTCCTGCAGAAATACGACCTCTCTCTGTCGGGCGGCAGCAAGAAATTCAACGCTTACGCTTCTGCAAGCTATATGAACAACGAAGGTATGGTTCCTAAGGATTATAAGAACCGTTTGAGCGTGTTTGTGAAGACCGACTTCAAGCCGTCTGACCAAGTGAGCGTTCAACTCTCTGCCAACTTCGTAAACTCAAAGAGCCGCGGATTCGGCAACAGCATGTCGTCAATCTACGCTTGGCCTATTAATAAGGATATGTCTGACTACGTTACTAAGGAAGGACGTCCTAACTGGTGGGCTCTCTACGACAACTGGGACGACCGCGACATCCTTAACGACGCTGGCCGTATCACAGCAACTGTTTCTCCTTACTACGGTCGCTACTACGACAAGAGCGAAACAGAGGCTACTCGTATGATTATCAACGGTCAAGTAAGCTACGAGCCAATCAAGGACCTCGTGTTTACAGGTAAAATCGGTTACGATAAGGGCTACTCTAACTATGAGTCGTATGCTGTGTCTCGTTTTGTAAAGACTGACTTCGAGGATCCTGAATCTGACGCTTTCTCCAAGTATCAGCATAAATTCGGTTCTTACACATTCCAGCCTTCAAATAGCTCGCAGCTCACTGCGCAGATCGTTGGTACATACAAGAAGACTTTCGCTCAGGACTACACGCTCAACTTATTGGTTGGTGCGGAATATAAGGAAAACAAGGGTGTCGAGGCTTCGTTGGCTGGTCAGCGCTTCCTTCTTGAGGGCGACTTCTACAGCTTCATGAACACCGACCCAAGTTTGTTCTCTAAGTCTGGCGACTACAAGATGTCGTTGTCGCACACACGCAAGAACAAGTTCGGTTACTTCGGCGAACTCCGTTTCGACTACAAGGGCATGGCACAAGTTTCTGTGACAGGCCGTTATGATGGCTCTTCAACTTTGAAACAGGTTGACTGCACATATTTCTACCCATCGGTAACCGGTGGTTTGATTTTCTCTGAGTTGTTCCACTTGAGCAACAAGGTGTTCTCTTACGGTAAACTCCGTGGTAACTGGGCAAAGGTTGGTAAGGACGCTCCTGCCTACCGTTTCACCACTTCTTATAAGAACTGGGAATTGTTCCCTGACGGTGGTTGGGGTGTAGACGCAACAACTGCTGTTGCCAACACTCTTGAGCCTGAGATGACAAGCTCTTGGGAAATTGGTGCCGACTTGCGTTTCTTCGACTCTCGCACTCGCTTGGATGTGGCTTGGTACTCTACCACTGTCGACAACCAGATTGTACAGGTGCGTGTGTCGCCGACATCAGGTACTATCCTCCAAACTCGTAACGAGGGTTCTATCGAGAACAAGGGTCTTGAGCTTACATTCGGTCAGGACATCATCCGCAATAAGGACTTCAACTGGACTGTGAACGCCAACTTCTCGTTCAACCGTGGTAAGGTGGTTTCGCTTCCTGAAGGGGTGTCTGAGATCCAGGGCGGTCAGTATGGCGACATCTTCGCTTCTGCTTATCTCAACGAGTCTACGACTGCAATCTCGGGTAAGGACTATCAGCGCACTGCCGACGGTCAGATTATCTGCGACGAGTCTGGCTACCCGCTCATCAACCCGGCAAAGGGTAACTTGATCGGTAACCGTGAGCCTGACTTCCTGCTCGGTCTCGGTTCCAACTTCCGTTGGAAAGACTTGACTGTTAGTTTCTTGTTCGACGGCCGTTGTGGCGGCGACGTTGTAAACGTTACACGTCGTGGCTTGAACAGCAACGGTATGGAGGCTTTGATGACAAAATACCGCAGCCGCGAAGTGCTCGTGAAAGGTGTGGTTAAGCAAGCCGACGGAACTTATGCTCCAAACACCACTCCGGTGCTCTTCGACAGCAACTTCGTCAACAACTACTATAACGCAGTGTCTTCAAACTTCATCGAGGACGGCTCTTACATCCGTTTGAGCTACGTGACTGTGGGCTACGACCTCAGCCGTTTCCTCTCGAAGAAATGCCCGGTTAAGGGTCTGAAGGTTTCTGCAACTGGACGTAACCTCTTCCTGCTCACCAAATACACCGGAACTGATCCTCAGATCCTTGCCGGTACAGGTGGTGGTACAGGTGCTGCCGGCATCGACAACTACAGTGTGCCGACTGCACGCTCGTTCAACTTCTCACTTAGTGCTACATTCTAAAAAACGAGGAACAGTATGAATAAATTCAAAATAATGGCATTGTCGCTGCTTGTTGGCGCCCTCGGCACCAGCTGCGCCGACATGCTCGACGATAACGTAAGTTCTGACAAATCGAAGGGTATCACCGCCGAGACAGGACTTCCGACAATAGTCTACTATGCGGCACAGACCAACTACGACCACGCCGAATACTACATCTATTTGTCGCAGTGCCTCACAACTACAGGCAAATCGGCAACCGGTGCTTATGGCTACAAGAGCGGTTGGGAATTCTTGACTATGAACCGTCACCCGCAGTGGCGCCGCCACTTCTATGACATTGGCCGCAACGTGAACGAGTTGATGACGAACGCCGACAATGTGGGCTCGCCAAACTACAAGTTGATTGCTCGCGCAATCCGCTTGATGTCGACTCAGCTTACAACCGACGCTTTCGGCGATATGCCTTTGAGCAACGCCTACAAGTCGAACTCGCCTACTTACGACACTCAGGAAAGCATCTATGCTTGGATGCTCAACGAGTGCGACCAGTTGGCTGCCGATTTCGAGAATCCTGAATACACTCAGGCTCCGGGCAACCAGAACATCACAAAGAAAATCGACCGCGTATATGCCGGCGATCTCAACAAGTGGAAAGGTCTGGTTTATGCAATGAAGGCTCGTTTGTTGCTCCGCAACATTCCTAACGTAAACACTTCAGCCGCTACCTGCGACGCCATCATCGCCGCAGCCGACAAGGCTATCCAGATTTGGCAAGCCGACCCGATGTACGGCACATTCTTCGGCAGCGAGCCTCGCTACAACTTCGATGGCGGAACGCAGCAGCAGAACTGCCCGTGGAGCGAGTCGCAGCCTGTAATCAACGCATGGGAGTCGCGTGCCAACCTGTTGACCGACGCTGTGCCTTCTAAGTTTATGCTCGCCGACATCATGGGCGTGTTCAGCCAGGACGACGCTGCAAATGCCGGTAAGTTTGTTGCACGCCGCGGCTATGCCGACGACCCTCGTGCCGCTCTGCTCTTCACTCCGCGCACAGGTCCTACTTCGGCAACCAACGATGCTTCGACCATCAAACTCCGCTGGTTGGAAAACAACATCGGTGTGCCTAACTCGAAGTTTACAAAGAACGCTTATCCAAATCTCTTCACTGGTGCTTACGCCGGCTCTACCGATGCCTACGTGCCTTTGTTCACAATGGAGGAGCTTTACTTCATCAAGGCTGAGGCTTACTATTGGAAGGGCGACAAGACAAAGGCTTGCGAGCTTGCGAAAGAGGCTACCCGCGCAAACATCGAGCGTCACCTCGCCGCTTTCCAGAAAGCGCATCCTGAAGTAATGTATCCTGGCAATATGACTGCTTCCGGCTATGTGAAACTTGATGCCCGCGACAAAGACGGCGATTTGACAAAGTCTAAATATTACTGGGACGCTATCGTCGATGCATTCCTCGATGATGCTACAATGCCTGAGAAGGATGAGAATGGAAAAACAAACCCGCAGCGTGTAAGAGGCGTGACCGACCCTGCGACAAAGGGTAACCATCACTGGTTCTTCAACCCGTCTGAGTTCTCTTTGAGCGACTTGATGGAAATGAAGTATGTGGCTATGTACATGCAGCCTGAGCAGTGGACCGACATGCGTCGCTACCACTACAGCAACAACCGTAACAACCACGGTATTGGCGCAAACCAGGAAATCGTTTATCCGAAACTCCGCCGTCCTTACAACCTCTACACTCCATACTGGATCGATGGTTTGACCGACGCGCAGAAGGAGAACACTTGGATTCAGCGTATCAACTACGACCCAGAGACTGAGGAGAAGTACAACAAGAGCGAGCTTGAGCGTCTCGGCGCATACAAGAACTTCGAGTGGCTTCGCAAACCGATGATTTGGGCTGAGGAGGCTGGCGTACGTTCTTCTTTGACCGGCAAATAATTGTTTAACACTAAACAGAATTTAAGTTATGAATTTGAAATATAAATTAGGAGCCACTGCTCTCGCGTTGATCGCAATGACATCGTGCGAGACCAACGATCCGTTCAGCGACATCATGGATGCAGGTCAGCCTGTGCCTACTGTCACTTGGTCGGTGGGCAGCACCGTGGCTGCGGCCGGCGACAGCATCGAGATTTCCGGTAAATACTACACCGACAAGAATCACACTCCCGACCACTCTGAGGTTTGGGAGACCGTGGTGCTCAAAGAAACAGCTGCCGCTACTGTAGGCTTGACTTCTTCTTTGAAGTACACTCAGACTGTAAACGTCAGCGACACTGTCCGCACGTCAATGACGGCTTCGTTCCCTCACTCTATGGCAACATGGAACGGCCACGAATGGCAGCTTGACACTAAAATACCTACTTCGCAGACTTTGAAATCTGTGGCATGGGCTACTCCTGAGAAGTGGGATCAGAAGAAGTTTGATTCTTACTATCCTGCCGACTTCAAGCAGACTTTCACCGACAAGGTGATTGACTACCTGACTAAGGACAACACTTACTATTCCGACCTCCGCGGTGTGTATATCAATTACGATTTCACTGCAGAGCAGGTGCAGGGTGTGATTGCAAAATATCCGGCTCTCGACCAGACTGCCCTCAATTCTCTTGTTCCAGCTGAAGGCACTGAGAAGAGCGACGTTTGGTTTACCGACGCTACGGTTGTTGTAGGCAAATACTACACAGACATTGTCGACGGAAAGACTGTATATCACGAAGTGCCGACTGCCGCCGCAACCGACCCTTCAAAGACTTACTATGACGTCTACAAGTCGTCTGCATGGGTGTTCTGCCGTTACGACGACAACACTGGTGGCGTTGTCACTGCAGTGCGCGACGAGTATATGCCGGTGTTCAAGGATTTGATTTCTTTGATTCCTTTCACTGACTGGATCTACAGCACTTCCGACAAGGTTTACAAAGTTGACTTCTCACGCAAATACAGCTTGAACCTCGTGTTCAAGGTGTTTGACACAGAGGGTCACTGCGGTTACACAACCGGAGAGTCGGGCATCAAGCAAATTGAGCTTAACTAATTAAAACTGAAAAAGACAAATGAAAAGAATATTATTGAATATCAGCTTTATTGCAGCGTTGGTGATGATGGTGTCGTCGTGCGTCGACCCGGATCCTGACTACAAGGATTTCCCGTCGAAGGATGTGGACTTCACATACGCTGTGGCTCCAAGCGCCGACGGTCAGGTTCAATATGGTCAGGACTACTATGTGGTTTCCCACATCCAGTTCACCAACACTTCCTACAAGCAGGGCAATCCTTCTTGGGACTTCGGCGACGGTACAACATCAACAGAGAAGAATCCTGTGCACAAATTCGAAAAAGCCGGTACATATCAGGTGAAACTGACTATCGACGGCGTCGGCTCGCGCACATATCCTATCATGATCTACGACATCGCTCCGGTGCTGTCAATCCAAAGCCAGTCGGCTGAGGTGTTGACTGTAAACGACGTTGACGTGGAGTTCAACATCTTTCTGCCTAACCCTGAAAACAAGAAGGTGAAATATGAATGGACATTCCCGGAAGGCGCTCTCGACGCTGAGGGCAACCCGTTGACAACTTTCGTCGGCTATGCCGATGAAAATGGCAAGGTGGACTATCCTGGCAAGGTGCACTTCAAGAATATCGGTTCGCAGCGCATCACGCTGAAGACCACTTTCGACATCGACGGTGAGAACCGCCAGCTTGAGGAAAGTTATGTAAACGTTCAGGTGGGTGCCGACAAGGAGTATCAGACTCTCTATTTCGCTACAGTGGGCGGCAACATCAAAGCTATGAAGATTATCCCTGACAGCGAACTTCCTGAAGGCACAAAGAACCTTCCTTTCGATATGGGTGTAAACAGCGGCAACATGCCGTTCAACTTGGTGTACTATAAGGATGCTGACGGACAGGGTTGGATTTATATCCTCGATGCCGGCAAGCAGTACACTTACGTGAACGATGCCGACGGTGTGCTCGGCGACGGTAAAATCAATGTGATGACTGTCGACGGCAAGTCTACAAACCTGTTTGTTACAAACGTTGGTCAGACTGCATTCAACGACCCGTTCTTCGGAACTGTCGATGGAAATGACTTGATTTACTCTGACCGTAACACCGGTTTGCGCAAAACTGCGCTCAACACCCGTGGCGGTAAGGAGAGCAGCACATACTTGGTGAAGAACGACCAGCTCGGTTACTACTCTCGCGGTCTTGCTTACGGTGCTATCAGCACAACTATCGAGAAGGACTCAAAGGGTATGTACTGGTGGGGTAAGTGCTACAACGGTAACGGTATCTATCGTTTCAAGTCCTCTGACATTGTCAGCGACTACAAGACTGCCAAAGCTCCGTATGGTATAATCCTTAAGGACGTGAAGTTTAAAGCATTCACTATCGACGAGACCCGCAAGGCTCTCTACGTTTGGCGTTGGGGCGACAGCGACGGATTCTATGTTTATCCATTGCCTGCCGACAACGAGACTGTCGACAAGAAAGGCTTCTTGAAAGGCCACGACTTCCTCATGATGGCTGATGCGATGAACTCTACAGCCGATGAGGGTGTATACTGCACGCAGATGGCTCTCGACAAGGAGACTGGTAACGTCTACTTCGGCTTCAACAAGGCTGCCGCCGACAATTCGGCTTTTGCAACAGGCTTGAAGTACTACGACTATGCCGCAGGCAAGATTGTCAGTGTGCCTGTCGTTGCCGACAAGATTATGGGTATCGTAATCAATCCTAACAAGTCGAAACTGTTCTAACGGTTTCCTGACTGTATAAAAACCATCAATAGCCGTTCCTTTTTGTTGTCAAGCAATAGGGGAACGGCTATTGCTTTAAAACGGAGAAGCAAAACGACGAATATGATAAAGAAATCTTAATGACTGCAGCCGCTTCGGCGGTGTTGTTGTCGGCGGCGTTCCAGGCGCAGGCAGTGAAGCGTGAGCAGAGAGCCACGTGGATGTCGGCGTATGTTGCCGACTGGCCTTCGAGTCCGATAACTGTCAACAATGCGGAGGTTCTTAAAACAATTTGTCAAAACAACCTCGACTCGCTGCAGCGCAACAATTTCACTACGATTTATTACCATGCGCGCACAATGTGCGACGCTATGTACGACTCAAAATATGAGCCGTGGTCAAGCTACGTTTCCAGCACACGCGGTGTGGCTCCGGCGTTCGACCCGATGGCATATCTTGTTGAGAATGCCCACAAACGTGGTATCGAGGTGTATGCATGGATGAACCCTTACCGCTACATCAACTCTACCTACAGCACGGGCTGGGGTAATGCCGGCGGCGACAAACTATGAGAACAGCCATCCTGACTGGTTGATTAAGTGGGAGAATAACGGAAGAACATGGACCATCCTAAATCCGGCTCTCCCGGAGGTGAAGCAGAGAATCATCGATGTGACAATCGACCTGATCAGCAAGTATGACGTCGACGGCGTGGTGTTTGACGACTATTTCTATCAGAACGGTCTTCCGGCAAGCTATGACGCTGCCGACTATGCTAAATACACTGCCGCTGGCGGCACAATGTCGCAATTGGACTGGCGTCGTGAGAATGTCAACGACATGGTGCGCCAGCTCTATGCGGCAATCAAGGCGGCAAAGCCTTGGGTGCGCTTCGGCATCGGCCCTGCAGGTGTGGCTGGAAAGCATGCCGGCGACTACGGCCTCGACCCGTGTCCTGGCAACGATTGGCAGTATGATGGCATCTGCTCCGACCCGTTGGCGTGGCTTTCAGAAGGCACTATCGACTTTATCTCACCGCAGGTGTACTGGCGAATCGGTTATTCGGCTGCCGACTATGCAAAAATCACCCCGTGGTGGTATAAGGCGGCTGCCAAATTCAACCGTCAGTGCTTCATCAGCCAGGACTTGAGCAACACGCAGGGCAGCAGCTGCCCGTTGTCGGAGTTCTATGACCAGATTACGATGACCCACACCAACGTGGTGGGCGAGTGCCCGGGAATGGTCTATTTCCCGTGGAAATCGCTCTCTGCGCGCCGCGAGCGCGTCGACGGCAAATGGTTGTCGCTGTTCCGCTATCTGCGCAACACGGTGTTCGACACCAAGGCGCTCACTCCTGCCACGACATGGGAAAAGGTGGCGTATCCTGGTTCAGTAAGCAATGTTGCCCGCAGCGGCCGCACCCTGACGTGGAACGGTCCGGACAATGTGCGTTTCACCGTCTATGCCGTGCCGTCGAACGTCGACAGCAAGCATTTCTATAAGGATGCGCAATATCTGATCGGCAATTCCTACAGCAAAACGTTTGAGATCCCAGCGGAGCTTCCTAAATATGAAGGCTTCGGCATCTCTGACGCCAACCTCGGCAACTACCGCTATGCCGTTGCCGTGCTCGACCGCTACGGCAACGAGTACAGCGCGGTGTTTGAAGGCGCTGCGGTCACGGCTTCTGAGAAGCCGGTGATGACATATCCTGTCAATGGCGAATTGGCTTCGAAGGGATTCCAGTTCAAGTGGAACGGTTCTGCCGAAGTGAGCGAAATCGCAATTGCCACCGATGCCGCTATGAAAAATGTAGTGGCTCGCTTCGAGGCAAACGGCAATGCTGCGTCGTCGGCTGGCATGTGCAACTTTGAGCCCGACGTGACATACTACTGGACTGTCACTGCCCGCGGCAACAACGCTACCGACACGGAAGCTGGCAAAGTGGAGTCGTTCAAGGTCGACATCTTCCGCTTGATTTCGCCTGCCGACGGCAGCGGGAACGTTGAGCTGACACCTACAATCTCGTGGTCGGATCTTGGCAAGGGCACGTCGTATCAGCTGCTCGTGAGCAGTCATGAGAATTTCCAGAGCGTTGTGATTGGTGAGACAACAACGGCTACATCGTTTGCCGTTCCGCAGTATGTGCTTTCAGCCGGCGTGAAATATTATGCCAAGGTTATCGCTACAGTGAACGGCGGAACGGAAACCACCGACGTCTTTGAATTTACAACAAAGGCTGCAAGCGTCCCTACTCCTACGTTTGTCACTCCGGCTGCCAGCGGCACCACACTCCATGCCGATCAGGTTGTCGCCGTACAGCCGGTGGAGGGCGTGTCGTCGACCCACTTCGCAATCAGCGAGAAGGAGACATTCCCGGCGCGCACGTCCTACAATGGAACATATCCTGTGGGCACGTTCTGCACTCCAGTGCTCAGCGACGTCAAGATGGTGTCGAAGATGCTGGAGGACGGCAAGTCATACTTCCTGCGCGCGCAGTTCAACTACTACGTCGACGGTAAGCTGACAACGTCCGACTGGACTCCGGTTCTCTCATTCACCTACAATGCCACTCCGATGGGCGGTGTGGACAGCGTTGCTGCCGATGGCATCACGATTGTCGACAATGTGCTTTCTGCAGGTGTGGCAGGTATGCCGGTGGCTGTGTTCGCCCTCGACGGCAAGCAGGTGCTCAATGCGGAAACCGATGCACAGGGCAAAGCCGACTTGTCGGCTCTTGCCGGCGGAACATATCTTGTCAGCATCGTTGTCGACGGTGCGGTCAAGACAGTGAAGTTCGTTAGAAAATAGCAATCACTTGCAATAAGAGAGAGGAGCCGTGCCGGAATAGGCGCGGCTCCTCCTATATATACTTGGCTCTCTCTCTGCGACGGCTCGTCGCTCAGAACAGAAGGTGTCGGTCCGCAGGGCGGTGCCGCTGAGGAGTGAGTTGCTAATCTTTAAAGACATACTCGTCTTCTGTCACCCCGTTCACACGTAACAATGACAGAAACTCTTCTTCAAAAGAAGTACTCTGATGATGTTCTTCTTGGTTCTTTATATAGTTTGTGATTTTTTCAACCTCATAGTAGGAAACAGAAAACGAGGCATAGCCAACAGCCCATCCGTTGAAATACGGGAAAACACGGCTATGGGAGAGTTCTGCGCTGCTGCGTGACTTTACTCCTCTCACAAACTCAGAGATTGGCATAGATGGAGGTAGGTCTACAAGCATGTGCACATGGTTGCGGTAGGCATTTACGCGCCGGAGGTAGACTCTCGCTCGTTTGCAATACTCGAACAGAAACGTCAAAAGTATCCGTTTCTGATCTTCAGGGATTGTCAATTCGCTGCATTTGGTGCGAAAAATGATGTGTTGGAAATTTCGGGTGTAACTCATAAGACAAAAGTATTACTTATTGTCTTACATGCAAAATATATGCTTATATATTTCAGCGGCGGCGCTCACGCGGTCAAGTCTGCAACATCATCCAGAGCAGTGGTATCGTGACCGCAGCGCAGTCATGGAGCATCGACAAGAGCAGAGGTGCCGGTCCGCAGCGCGGTCAGTCTGCAGCATCGAGACCAGAGCGGCGGTGTTGGTCCGCAGCGCAGTCATGGAGTATCGACAAGAGCAGAGGTGCCGGTCCGCTCACGCGGTCAGTTGGCAGCGTTGACCAGAGCAGAGGTGCCGGTCCGCAGCGCGGACCCGTTTTCAGTTAACCCCGGACGCAGTCCGGGGATGGGCAAAGGAGCGGCATGCACCGCAGGGCGGTGCCGCTGAGGAATGAGTGTCTATCATCAGTGGCTTCAGCGGCGGCGCTCACGCGGCGCAGTCGGTTGCCACCAGTCCCCCGACGATGTCGGGGGTTAACTGAAAGCGTGACCGCTCACGCGGTCAGTAGGCTGCGACATCATCCAGAGCAGAGGTATCGTGACCGCTCGCGCGGTCAAGTCGGCAACATCATCCAGAGCAGGGGTGTTGTTCCGCTCACGCAGTCAGCAGAAGTAGTAAACAAAATTTAAGGAATTGATACAATTATTTTGCTTGAAATATTTGCACTATCGGAAAGTTAGCACTACTTTAGCGGTGTGATTTGAAAGCCGTGCAACCGGCTTCAAAAACAAACCTAAATAGAAAGGAATTTTACTAACAAAAACTATTTAATTATGAAGAAACTTTTACTCTCTGCATCAATGTTGATGCTCGCAGGTGCTTCTGCATTTGCTGTAACTGATGGCCAGACTTATGAGTCTGTTGATGGCATCAATTGCGAAAACCTTTGGGTTTTTGACCGCTTCCACGCAGAAGAAGCTTACATGGGCAACCCTATTGCTAATAAAGACGCACGTACTGCAACTACAGATGGAACTACTGTTTATGTAGGCGTGAGCGGTGAAACTGCAACAATCGAGAAATTTGACCTTAAGACAGGTGCTTACCTCGGTTCTTTGGCATTGACTAAGGGCGGTGAGGCATTCAGTGGCAAGTTGGCTGTCAACCAAGTTGGTTTCGATGAGTACGGACATTTCTATGTTGCAACATTCAACCCTAACTCAAAGGGTGACGGACAATACGAGGTTTACACAGTTGACTTGACTACAGGTGCTATCACTTCGGTTGGCGACTTGTTGTTTGACGGTGGTCTTGGCCGCGTTGACTACTGCGACGTTATCGGTGACATTACAGGTGTTGAGGCGAAAGCAACACTTATGGCTGTTTCTTGTGCTGCTGACAACTTGAACGTATTCAAATGGGTACGCGAGAAAGGATCTGACGAATGGATGGGCGGTTGGACAGACCAGGCTACTTTCCAAGCAATCAAAGCTGGCGACACTTATCCTAATAATATCACAGGCTTCGGCGCTGCTTCTGTTGTGAAGATGGTTCGCGACGGTTCTAAGTCAGGTGAAATGTCAATGTTCTACATTGACGGCTTTACTTCTGCCCCAGCTCTCTATGGCTCTGACGGTGCTATGATTGACAATATCGGCAATGCTGACTTGAAGAAAACTAACAAAGAAACAGGTGTTACAACAGGTACAGTTCCTGAGCCTGCTCTTGGAACTAACGGTATCGCAGAAGGCTCTGTTGGCGAAACTAACTTGATGATTTATTCTGAAGGTCAGTATGACGACCCTCACAAATGCCAGGCTATCATCACAACTGTTGATGAAAACATGTCGTTCGAGTCAATGAAGCCATTGTGGACAGTTCCTGCTGACGGTCTTGGTCAGACTTCAGACGGTGGTACTCGCTACCACTCTCTCTTCTGCTTGCCACAGAAAGATGGTTCTGCACTTGTCTTGACTTTCAAATGCTTCAACGGTATGGGCGTTTATAAGATTACAAAGAAGGGTGAAGACAGCGTAGAAAGCAACGTAGTTGCAGCTGCAAACATCACAGTTAACGGTGACGTTATCGCTGTAAGCGAAGTAGCTGAGACTATCGAAGTGTTCAACGTAGCTGGTCAGAAAGTAGCTGAGGCTCGCAACGCATCTGAGGTTGCCGCTCCTGCAACAGGCGCTTACATCGTTAAGGCTGTCGTAGCTGGTGCTCCAGTTGTTAAGAAAGTTATCCTCTAATCCTTAGAGATAGCATATAGTAAAAAGCGCTCCCGCAAGGGGCGCTTTTTTTGTATAGTGACAGCACACACCGGCACATCGTGCGCCATCGGGACAAAAAGAAAACTGTATCATCCATCAGCTTGGATGATACAGTTTTCAGTATGCGTTAAAAGTCAGCAGTGTGCAGCCGATTGCACAATCTCGCTCAGTGTAGGGTGAGAGTGTACGATGCCTTGCAGGTCGGCAATCGAGTCGCCGCGAGTAATCAACGCGCAAGCCTCCTGTACAAGGTCGGCGGCATGCGGACCATAGATGTGGCATCCCAATAGGCGTCCGTCGGCGGCGGCAATCAGTTTGCAGTAGCCGTCGGTCTCGCCGAGGCACACCGCCTTGCCGTTGGCGCGGAAAAACGCCTTTTTAGCCACATATTCGATGCCCTGCGCCTTGCAGTCGTCCTCCGTTAGTCCCACCATGCCCACTTCAGGCATAGTGAACACCGCCGCCGGAATCACGTCGAGCCTCAGGTTGTCGTCGACACCCATAATAGCGTCGAGCGCGCGGATGCCCTGGAACGTAGCCGCATGCGCAAGCATCATCAAACCGTTCACGTCGCCCACGGCATAGACGTGAGGCACGTTGGTCTGCATATTGCCGTCGACGGCGATGCCGCGAGGCGAGAACTCCACGCCGATGTCGGCGAGGTTGAGCGTGCCCACGTTGGCGCGTCTACCCACAGCCATCAGCACCTTGTCGGCAGTCACCGACTGTTCCTTACCCTTGCGTTCGTAAGCCACCGCCAGCCCGTCGCCCTCTTTGGCGATTGATTTCACGGCAGCCTGCGTCTCAATCTTTATGCCTCGCTTGCCCAGACTCTGGCGCAGTCGCTTTGCAAGGTCGCTGTCGAAATGCGGCAGCACCTCTTTGGCATATTCAAGCACCGTCACCTCGCTGCCGAATGCGCTGAACACCGAAGCAAATTCCAGTCCGATTACGCCCGCACCCACTATGCATAGCCTTTGCGGCACGCTGTCGATGTCGAGCAGCTCGCGCGACGTCAGCACGCCCTCAAGCGTATTGCCGTCGATTGGCAGCATCGCCGACGACGAACCGGTGGCGATGATCACGTCTTTCGCCGTGACGCGTTCGCCGGCAGTCTCTACCGTCAGCGCGTCGACAAAACGAGCCTTTCCGCGGAGCAGATGGATGTTGGGGTTGGAAATGAGCGATTCCACTCCGTCGCGCAACTGCTTGACCACCGCGCGTTTGCGCTCCATCACGGCGGGAAAATCGAGCGTGAAGGCGACATCCTTGATTCCGAAAGCCTCAGCCTCCGCAAAATCGCTCACCATAGCGGCGGTGCGGCAGAGAGCCTTCGTTGGAATGCATCCCTCGTTAAGGCATGTGCCACCCACCTCGCCACGCTCAATCAGCGCCACGCTCAGTCCGCGGCGCGCGGCGAGCAGGGCGGTCTCATAACCGCCCGGACCCGCGCCGATTATAATCAAATCGGTTGTCAGCATTGTTGCAACTCTTTGAATGTCAGTATCGGATGCTTGGCTGCAGTAGTTTCGTCAAGACGGCGCACAGGAGTGGTCAGCGGAGCCTCGCGCAGAGCCTCCGGCTTTTCGACAGCCTCCTTCGCGATGCGGCGCATCACGTCGATAAACTCGTCGATCGTTTCCTTCGACTCCGTCTCGGTAGGCTCGATCATTATTGCCTGGTGGAAGAGCAGCGGGAAATAGATTGTCGGAGCGTGGAAGCCATAGTCAAGCAGACGCTTGGCAATGTCGAGCGTGGTTATGCCCGTCGACTTGTCGGCCAATCCGTCAAACACAAATTCGTGCTTGCAGACCGACGGGATAGGCAGTTTGTAGCAATCCTTGAGCGACTCTTTGATGTAGTTGGCGTTGAGTGTGGCCAACGGACCAGCCATGCGGATGTTCTGCTTGCCGAGCATCAGGATGTAGGCGTATGCGCGCATCAGCACACCGAAGTTGCCCATAAATCCCGATATGCGTCCGGCAGCCTCCGGCGTGCGCACAGTGTGGAGCAAGCCGTCGTCACCGCGGCTCACCTTCAAGTCGGGCAGGCACTCAGCCAGATGCGCGGCAACGCCCACAGGACCCGAGCCTGGGCCTCCGCCTCCGTGAGGCGTGGAGAACGTCTTGTGCAGGTTAAGGTGCATGATGTCGAATCCCATGTCGCCCGGACGCACCTTGCCAAGCAGCGGGTTGAAGTTTGCGCCGTCGTAGTAGAGCAGTCCGCCGCAGGCGTGCACCATCTCCGCAATCTCCGGAATGCGTGTTTCAAACAAGCCGAGCGTGTTGGGGTTGGTCATCATGATGCCAGCCACGGAGTCGTCGAGCAGCGGACGCAGAGCGTCGATGTCGATAGTGCCGTCGTCGAGCGACTTCACCTCCACCACTTTAAGTCCGCACACAGCCGCGCTGGCAGGGTTGGTGCCGTGGGCGCTGTCGGGCACAATCACCTTTGTGCGGTTGGTGTCGCCACGCAGCTCGTGGTAGCGGCGCATCACCATCAGACCCGTCAGCTCGCCGTGGGCGCCCGCAAACGGGTTGAGCGTGAAGTGCGCCATGCCAGTGATGGCGGCAAGCGCGCGGTCGAGGCTGTCGTACAGTTCGAGCGCGCCCTGCACCGTGCAGTCGGGCTGCAGCGGATGCACGTCGCGGAATCCCGGCATAGCCGCAATTTCCTCGTTGATTTTCGGGTTGTATTTCATCGTGCAGCTGCCCAGAGGGTAGAAGCCCGTGTCGACACCGAAATTCATATTCGACAGGTTCGTGTAGTGGCGCACCACGTCGAGTTCGCTCACCTCCGGCAGTTCAGCCTCCGCGTCGCGTCGCAGCGTCGCCGGCAGAGCCTCCGTGTCGGTGCCCCATGCGTTTTCCGGCAGCGAGAAGCCGCAACGTCCCGGTTGCGACAACTCGAATATCAGTTTGTCGTAGTATTTCATAGTTGAATCTGCTTAATAAGGTCAATCATGCGGTCAATCTCCTCACGCGTGCGGCGCTCTGTGGCGCAGAAGGTGACGAGCCCCTCCTCTGTGGGCAGCGCTCCGAAAAATCCGCCGTCGAGCAACGCCTGTTGCAGGCGGTCGGCAGGGATGTCGGTGTGCAGCGCGAATTCTTTCAGGAACGGGCGGTTGAAAGCCTCCGAGAAAAGTCCGGTTTCAATCAGCCTGTCGTGCAGATAGTGTGCCGCTCCATAGGAAAGGTCGCACACCTGCCGCAGTCCTTTTTTGCCCATCAGCGACAGATATATTGTCACGTAGAGAGCCATCAGCGACTGGTTGGAGCAGATGTTGCTGTTGGCCTTCTCGCGGCGGATGTGCTGTTCGCGCGCTTGAAGCGTAAGTACGAAGGCGCGTTTACCGTCGACATCGGTCGTCGCTCCGACGATGCGTCCCGGCAGTTTGCGCACGTGCTCCTTGCTGCATGCCAGAAAACCCACATAAGGGCCGCCGAATCCCAACGGAATGCCCAATGTCTGGGCGTCGCCGCAAGCCACGTCGGCACCCCATTCGCCCGGAGTGCGCACCACGGCAAGCGCCGAAGGGTCGGCATAGACCATCAGCAGCGCCTTCTGGGCGTGTGCTGCCTCGGCAAATCCCGAGAGGTCCTCCACGATGCCGAAACGGTTTACGCTCGGCACCAGCACGCCAGCCACGTCGCCGGCCTCCAGCAGGCGGCGGGCGTCGTCGATGTCGGTCTGACCGTCGGCAGAAGCGATTTCAGAAAGTTCGACGCCGTGGTATTTGGCATAGGTATGCACCACCTCCCGCACCTGAGGCAGCAACGTTGACGACAGCAGCACACGCGTCTTCTTTCGCGTTGCAGCCATAGCCATCATCATCGCCTCTGCGGCGGCTGTGGCGCCGTCATACATCGACGCGTTGGCACAGTCCATACCCGTCAGTGTGGCAATCATGCTCTGAAATTCAAAGATGTAGCGCAAGGTGCCTTGCGAAATCTCCGCCTGATAGGGCGTGTATGCTGTCAGGTATTCCGAACGGCTCGTCAGCGCCGGCACGACAGCCGGAGCATAGTGGTCGTAGGCACCGCCGCCAGCCATTATTGTCAGATGTCGGTTTTTCCTGTCGAGCTCCTCAAAACGACGGCGCACCTCCATTTCCGACATAGCGTCGGGCAGTCGTAGTCGCCATCGAAGATGACGCTGCGCGGCACGTCGGCATACAGGTCGTCGAGCCCGTCAACGCCGATGCGCTTCAGCATCTCGCCTATGTCGGCAGCAGTATGCGGAAAATAAGAAAATCCCATAGCCACAAGTCTTAGTGTTCCTCGTTCTCGCAGAATTTCTCGTAAGCGGCAGCGTCCATAAGGTTTTTCAGCTCCTCAGGATCGTCCATTTTCACCTTGATGATCCAGTTTTCGTAAGCGTCCTTGTTGAGCAGCTCAGGAGCGTCGGCAAGAGCCTCGTTCACTTCCACAACCACACCGCTTACAGGAGAGATGAGGTCGCTGGCGGCCTTCACGCTTTCCACTGCGCCGAAATCCTCGTCGGCGGTCACTTCGTCTTCCTCCTCAGGCATGTCGACGTATACGATGTTGCCCATTGCCTGCTGTGCGTGGTCGGAGATGCCGATGATTGCAGTTTCGCCGTCCACTTTAACCCATTCGTGAGATTCGCTGTAGAATAAACCTTCAATTGTCTTAGCCATAGTTCTGTAGTTTTTATGTTTTTGATTTTAAGTATGTTATTTCTTGTATTTTTTGTCGTAGAAACGCTTCTTGCACACCGTTCCGGCAAACACCTTGCGACGGATGCGCACACCCACCTCCGTGCCGAGGGCGGCATAGCGGCTGTCGATGAGGGCGAGACACACGCTGCGGTCGGTGGTGATTGTGTGGTAGCCGGTGGTCACAACGCCGATTGTCTGTCCGTCGGCCTCCACCTCATAGCCTCCGCGTGGGATGGCGCGGTCGTTAAGCTCGATGCCCACCACCTTCTTCGCCATTCCTTCGGCTTTCTGCTTGGCGCACGCATCGCGGCCTATGAACTCCGGTTTGTCGAGTTTCACAAACATACCCAACCCTGCCATTATAGGTGAGATTTCCTCGCTGAGTTCGTGTCCGTAGAGAGGCAGTCCTGACTCGAAGCGCAGCGTGTCGCGGCATCCGAGACCGCACGGCGTCACCCCCGCGGCGATGAGCTTCTCCCACATTGCAACGATGACATCGGGCGTTGCGTAAAATTCAAAACCGTCCTCGCCGGTATATCCTGTGCGGCTCGCAATCACAGGGTTTCCCTGCCATTCCATTTCCTCGAAAGTGTAGAAAGCCAGGTTGCCGAGGTCCATTCCCAGCACCTCGGCGGCAGTCTTCTCTGCGTCGGGGCCTTGCAGCGCAATCTGTCCGTAGCGAGGCGAGGCGTTGTCGATTTCCACATTGAAATCCTTCGCCTGCTCGCGAATCCAGGCGTCGTCCTTGTCGATGTTGGCGGCATTCACCACCAGCAGCCACGTTTGGCTCAGCCATTTTGTAGACAAGCAGGTCGTCGACCACGCCGCCGTCGGGATAGAGCATCATTCCGTAGAGAATCTTTCCTGCGGGAAGGGCTGTGACATCGTTGGTGAAGATGTGGTTGACAAACCGTTCGGCATCGTCGCCGGTGACGAAGATCTCGCCCATGTGCGACACGTCGAACATGCCCACACGCTGGCGCACGGCATTGTGCTCGTCAATGATTGAACTGTATTGTATCGGCATCATGAATCCGCCGAAAGGACTCATTTGGGCTTTCAGAGCCACGTGATTGTCGTAAAGACAAGTTTTTTTCAAGTCGTCCATGTTATATCAGGATTTTAAGATGATTTCTGTCAATTGTGTTGTTGTGAGGTTTGCGATATGCCTGCCCATGTCTATGCCCTTCAGAGCCTCGGCTGCCTCGTCGATGCGCTTGCCGCGGAGCAGGCTGTTGAGAACGGGCATCGGGTCGGAGAGCATGAAATAGTCGCCCGACAGGCTGATGTGGTGGATGATGTCGGAGCGCACCTCCAGACCGACAGCCACTTCGCCCACACCGGCGATTTTTTCGGATTTGGTGACGGTGTATGCCGGATTGCTGCCGTTGAAGAAACTCTCGTCGAGATATGTCTGCTCGATTTCCTCGATGCGCGCAATCTCGGCGGTGGTCAGCATCCTCTCGCTGTCGCAGAATCTGTCGATAAGATAGCGTTTGAACTCCTCGATGGGCATGTCGGTGTGCTCGCTGAGGTTGGTCACGTGCTGGCGCACCGAAGCCACCCCTTTGCTCTGCAGTTTCACCGCCGACGGCGTTATTGCCTGCTGCATCCGCTCAAAGTCGCTTGCAAAGAGAAGTGTGCCATGCACGATGCTCTTGCCAGGCACCTTGTAGAAGGCGTTTCCGCTCACCTTGCGCCCGCCGATCTGGATGTCGTTGCGTCCCGACACCGTCGCGTCGACACCGATGTCGCGCAGCGCTGATGCAAGCCGTTGCAGGAACGTGTTGAAGGTGGTGGTGACGTCCTCGCTCTTCACGATGTAAGACACCATGATGTTGCCCCAGTCGGAGTATACGCATCCGCCGCCGCTCTTGCGCCGGAACATTTTTATGCCATGCTCGCGGCAGAAAGGCACGTTTACTTCCGCTTCCATCAATTGGTTGCGGCCAAATCACAGTTGGGCTTACTTGCCACAGAAAGAAAGCCTCGCCGTCCATCTCACGGGCGGCGAATTCTTCCATGGAAAGGTAGAAAATGAGCCTGCGCTCATCGTTGTCAGGTAGTATTAAATGCTTCATTCAGGTTTGCGAAAATCCATCTCCCAAAGTTACGCAGACTTCCGCAAACCGCAAACTATTGCAATATGTTATTCAACACAATTCCCGGCAAAGCCCCGTCGGCATCGTCAGAACCTGATGGTGTGTCTCTCCGTGGCCAGCGCGCCGACAATGCCCCAACCGTTGTCTACGTTGCTGTGGATGAGCACCGTCTCTGAGTAGGCGTCGCGGTCGGTGATGCGGTAGATCCACACAGAATTGAGGTAATGGTAGAAATCAGGGGTAATCGATTGCAGCTCGATGTCAACCCATTTGTCCTCAGGTCCTTCGCGGCCATTGGAATGCACAGGCCGCGTCTCGCGCAGCCGCGTTTCCACTACGAAATCGTAAGTCTTGCCGTTTATCAGATAGTCGCAGAACACGTTCGACATTCCTGCCGCCCAACCGCCGTAGCCTTTGTGGAGCGCCACGTTCTTGAAAATGACATCGCTGCTTGCAAACGAGTCCTTGAAAAAATACATACTGCCTAAATGTCCGGCGCTGCGCACTTTCAGCCGATAATAATTATTCTCGGAAGAAGGGTCGGTGATGCGCAGCGTGATGCGCGCCACGGTGTCCTGCGCGGTGTTGGTATCAATGTCGTACGACATCGGGTCGTAGAGCCTCTCGCAACTCACAATCTCAAGCCGCTGATGCTGCGGCACAACCACTTGAGCGCAGGCTGTGGGATAGCCGTCGGCGGCAGCCTCGATTTTAATCACGTCGCCCTCTTTCGGGCGGTAGTCGCATTGGAAATTGAGATTGTCGGCATTATACTTCAGTTGGTATACGTCGGAACCGTTGACCGTAGCCGTAACCTGAGTGGTCGGAATCACCGTCAGCCTCACAAGCTCGTCGTTGAAATTCTTGTCCTCATAGTCGGCGAAGTCGATATATTCATCGATTGTGAATTCCTTGAAACTCGTAGCCGTGGTGACGGTTGCGGTCAAGATGGTGTCGGTAGAGACCAGGGCGTTGACCGTCAGTTCCGGCGGCAGTTCCGTATCATCGTTTTTCAGTTCAATCTCGCAGCTTGTGGCGAGAAAAACGATTAAGGCAAGCAGATATTTTATCTTGTTCATAGCATTTTTAGAATTTGATGGTGTAGTCGACCGACGGCAGGAACGGCAGTTTGCACACGCCTTTCAGAAAAGGCTTTGCCGTGACGTTGTCGTAGCTGACATAGACATCGGTGATGTTCTGGTGGTTGTAGATGTTGTATAGGCTCAGACCGAGCGCACTCTCGGCGCGGCGGTGGCGCAGAGTGTAGACCACGCGCAGGTCGAGATGGTGCTCGTCGGGGATGCGGAAGGAGTTGCGGCCGCGATATGTGTAAAACCTGCTGTAGCGGTAAAAGGATGTTCCATTGCCCGGGTCATAGGTGACCATGTCGTGCGGCGGAATGCCTTCTTCGCTTGAGAAATTGTCGCCCACAGGGTCATATTCGTCGATTCTGCCGCCGCTCACCACCGTTGTCGCCACATTGCCGCGACGTCCGCTGCGGAATGTCCATGACGCCGACACGGTCCAGTGCTTGTCGAATCGGTGCGCAATGATGATGTTTAAATTGTGGCGGCGGTCGTTGGCAGCGGGAAACTCCCTGCCGCCGTTAAGTTCCTGCATCGGTCGGTCGAATGTGCGCAGTGCTTTTGCCCACGTGTAGCTCAGCCACCCTGTGGTCTTTCCTGTTTCTTTTTTAAGCAGCACCTCCGCGCCGTATGCCCTGCCACGTCCTGTCACAGCCATGTTCTGCCAATCGCCGGTGGTGGTCAGAAACGAGGCTCCATCGCGGTATTCTGCCAGATTGTGCATCCATTTGTAGTATCCTTCAACCTCCAGTGTCAGACCCTTGACAAATTCGTATCCCGCCCCAGCAGCCACCTGGTCGGAATGCATCAACGGCAATCTCTTTGTGACAGGCACCCAAATGTCTGACGGCATCACGATGTTGCCGCTCGTAAGCATGTGGAATCCCTGCGACATCCTTGCGTACGACAGCTTCAATGCCAGTTGGTCTGTGGGCAGAAACCTCACCGACGCGCGCGGTTCAAGCGAGTGGGCGGTGTGGTCTGACAGTGAGTAGAGCACGTAGCGCAGACCGATGTTGGCCTTCAACCAATGGCTGATGTCCCAATCGTCCTCGGCATAGACGCTGATTGTGGTTGAGTTTGTTGTGCTGCCGATGGTTTCGTCGCGCAGCGTTTCTTTGATGCTGTAGTCATCGATTATAGGATATTTTGTCACAATCGAATGGTCGTATACATCGACCGTCGGAGCGAAATGCTGCCATGTGGCGCCTGCGCCGTAGCGCAGCGTGTTGCGTGCCGCCGCTTTATGGGTGAAATCTATTTTTGCCGTGAAATCGCCGATTCGTGAATGATATTTCGCATAGGAGTCTTTGCTGAGCGTTTGGTTTAAAGAGATGTCTTTTTTGTTGTCCTTTTTCGACAACCATGACTTGTCGACTTTTTCCGATTGAGAAAGATTGTAGCGGTATTGGCTGTAGCCAGCCGATGCGCGCATCTGCAATTTGTCGGAAAAAGTGTGTATCCACGTCAGTCCGCCAACGATGTTGCCCCAATTGCTTGATGAATTGTTTTCCGTTTCCGATTTGAAATACTTGTCAATTCTTCTTCTGGAAGATATTCGTTTGTCTGCGTATGCCAGCTTGACGGGGTGACATCGTCCTTGTCGTTGCCTATGTAGAACGAGGCGGTCAGGCGGTCGCGCTTCGAAAATCGATGTGCAAGGCGCGCCGTGACATCGTAATAGCTAAGATTGAGATATGGATTGAGCACATTCTGGTTGTCGATTATGTGTTTCATCACAGGAATCACGATGGCGTTGAGATATGACGCTCGGCCAGACACGCTGAATGATGTATGTCCTTTCCATATAGGTCCTTCAACATGCAGCGCCGACGACATCACTCCCGCTGTCAGTGAGCCGTGGTAGCGGTCGAAGTCGCCGTCCTTCAGCTCCACATCGACCACGCTCGACAGTCGCGATCCATAGCGCGCCGGAAAGCCGCCCTTGTAGATTGTCACGCCACTCACCATCTCCGGGCTGAACACCGACACGAATCCCTTCAGATGTTCCGGATTATAGACCGGAAAGCCATCGATTGTAATTTGGTTTTGGTCGTAGTTGCCGCCGCGCACATAGATGCCGGCGGTGCCGTCGCTGCCCGACTGCACTCCTGGCAATGTCTGCAATGCTTTCAGAATGTCGACCTCGCCGAGCGTTGCTGGAATCGACTTTATTTGGCGTATCGACAGCTCGTTGGCACTCATCTGCGAAGAGCGTATGCCTATTTCCGACGGAGCGTATATTGTCACGTCGCGCAGTTGGTTGTCGTGTTCAAGCTTTATGGTGACAGTCCTTTTTCTGTCGGCTTTGACTTTTATGGTTTGCGTTTTGTAGCCCACATAACTGACGTGTAGATTCAACGTTTCGTCCTTGACAGCTTTCAGCTCAAAGAAACCGGCGTTGTCGGTGATTTGCCCGTAGCGATAATCCTTTGTGTAAACGCTCGCCCCAGCCAACGCTTCCCCTGTCTCAGCGTCGCGCACCGAGCCGCTGACCACAACTTGAACTACCTGAGCATGGAGGCTGATGGCAGAAACGAGCACAGCTAATAGTACTAATAAATTTTTCATAATCAGAATATTAGGTTGTGTTCTATTGGTGTTGTATTTATATTGCTCTAATAAATGCGTTAAAGATATGGATGTGCGCGGGAAAAAACAAAAAACAAAAAAAAATTATATGTTGTGCAACACAAAAATGTGCTTATCAGCATAATAAATTGCTGATAATTCCGCCTCGGCGATATTTTTTTTGCAATTAGGCGCAAAGTCACTAACTTTGCGCCATAATGCGCATTGATATAATAACAGTTCTGCCGGAAATGCTTGAGTCGCCGCTGAACTGCTCGATTCTGAAAAGGGCTCAAAACAAGGGGTTGGCGGAAATCGTGGTGCACGATCTCCGCGAATACAGTCTTGACAAGCATCGCCACGTCGACGACTATCCGTTTGGCGGCGAGGCAGGTATGGTTATGCAGATAGAACCGGTGGACCGTTGCATCTCCGCGCTGAAGGCGGAACGCGATTATGATGAGGTGATTTTTGTGACACCCGACGGCGAGAAGTTTGACCAGCGGATGGCAAACACGCTGTCGTTGTCAGAAAACCTGATTATCCTCTGCGGCCATTACAAAGGCATCGACTACCGCATCCGCGAGCATTTCATTACAAAGGAAATCACAATCGGCGACTACGTGTTGACCGGCGGCGAGCTGCCGGCGGCAATCATCACCGACGCCATTGTGCGCCTCATTCCCGGAGCCATCGGCGATGAGCAGTCGGCGCTGAGCGACTCTTTTCAGGACAACCTGCTTGCGCCGCCCGTCTATACGCGTCCGGCGGAGTATAAGGGATGGCGTGTGCCCGACGTGCTGCTGTCGGGACATCAGGCACGCATCGACGACTGGAAGCATGAAATGGCGTTGAAGCGCACACGTGAGTTGCGCCCTGACCTGCTTGATGAATAAAAAAACGGAGGAGGACTGCGCTATGGGATTTTTAGGACGCATAAAAGACGGAATCAAGAAATTCAATTTCTGGATTGTGGTTGTGGTGGCGTTCGGTGTGTATATCACCTTTTTTTCCGACTACAACTATTTCCGCTCGATGGAGTATGACGCAAGGATAAAAGACCTAAAGGCGCAGATAAAGGAGTGCGACGACTCGACCGCCGTCTATCGTGAGCGCCTGCGCTTGCTCGAGAGCGACCACGAGACGTTGGAGCGCATTGTCAGAGAGGAATACCTGATGAAGCGCGAAAACGAAGACTTGTATATTGTGAACGAATAAAAACAGATATATCGAAAAAATGAAAAAGGAAAATGTGCTCAACATATTGCTGTCGGTGGGAATGGTGATATTGCTGCTGGCGGCTTTTCTGCCGCTTGTGGATGTGAAAACGCCGTGGCTGCGCTACATCTTCACCTTTGCGGCAATGCTCATCGTAGTGGTGCGCGTGTTTCAGCGCGCGGCGCGCCGCAAACAGGCGTTCAGCCTGCGCGTGCGCCGTCTTTCACTCTGGAATTCTGGTCGGCGATGTGCTATGTGGTCTCGGCGCTGTTTCTTTTCTCCGACCCATACCACAGCACGTGGCTCGGCTTTCTGACGGCAGGCGCCGTGGTGCAGGTCTACGCGTCGTTTATGATTGACTACCAGTTGCGCAAGGAGGCGAAGAAGGCGGAAAACACCGATGTGGTCGGTAAAAAACATTAAAATGTCGCGGCGGAAGGCGAAAACCGAGTCAAACCGCCGCATAATTGAGTAGTAATTAGTATTTTTGTCCGAAGAATGAATTTAAGTCTGACAATCGACCAGGGTAACTCGTCGGCAAAGGTGTCGGTGTTTTCAGGAACAGAGTTGTTGCAGTCGCACCGCTTCGAGCGGCTTGCGCCGGGCGACCTCGACCTTGTGATGGCAGGACACACGGTGACGGCGGCGATTTATTCGTCGGTGGTGGGCAACGACAGCCAGATTGAAGAACTGCTGTCGGCGAAAGGCGTGCGCACGTATATGCTCGATGAGCGTCTGCCCATGCCGCTTGCCATTGACTATGCCACGCCCTCCACTCTGGGACACGACCGCATAGCCGCCGCAGTGGGCGCGCTGACGCTTGCTCCCGGACGCGACTGCCTGGTGGTCGACGCCGGCACGGCTGTGACCTACGACTATGTCACCGCCGACGCGCATTTCAAAGGCGGCAACATAGCCCCCGGGCTGTCGTTGCGCTTTCAGGCGCTGGCTTCGCATTGCGTGCAGCTGCCGCGTGTGGATGTCGGTGGCGACATCCCTACGGTAGGCTACGACACGCCTACCGCCATCCGCTCCGGCGTGGTGCTCGGGCTTGTGGCGGAGATTGAGATACTGGCTCGCCGACTCGGCTCGCCCGCGATAGTGCTTACTGGAGGCGACAGCCCGCTGGTGGCAGGCAGGATTTCAGGCAACGTGATTGTCGACAACGATTTGGTGGCAAAAGGATTAAACAGAATATTAGAATACAATGAGATATTATAAGAAAATTACAGTATTGGCGGCTCTCGCCGTGGCGGCAGTGGGACAGATGTTTGCCCAAAACCAGTCGTCGCCTTATTCACGATATGGTTACGGACTGTTCAGCGACTATGCAACCAGCGCGCAGCGCAACATGGGCGGCGTGGGCGTGGCTATGGCCGACGGCCGTCAGATCAACGTGATGAACCCGGCATCGTATGCCGCAACCGACTCGTTGACGTTGCATTGGGACATCGGTCTTGACCTTACGCAGTTGAAGTCGAGCGAGAACGGCAACAGCGGAAAGGCTTTCGGCGGTGGCTTGAACTACCTTACGCTGCAGTTCCCGATAACGAAATATATGGGCGCGAGCATCGGCCTGGTGCCCTACACCACAGTGGGCTACTCGTTTGGCAACAATCTCAAGGCCGACGACGGAACGGTGCTGACATCGCAGTCGACAAGCGTGTCGGGCTACGGCGGCATCGACGAGCTTTATATCGGTCTGGGCGCGCGTCCGTTGCGCGGATTGACGCTTGGTGCCAACTTCTCTTACCAATTCGGTACGATTGTCAACGACCAATACGTCATATCGTCGACATCGACGCTTTATGAGCAGAAAATACAGGTGCGCGACTGGAATGTGCTTCTGGGTTTGCAGTACACGCAGCGTCTGGCTCCGAAGCATCAGCTGACATTCGGTTTCACATATTCGCCGAAGAAAGATTTCCACGGACGCACATGGGGCGTGAAATATGATATGTCGGGCGACGTGTCGTCGACCTCTGGGGCGGCAAAACCTGACACCATCGCCAATGAGCGTTTGCAGACAATGGGCTACAGCAAGCCAAACGCGTATGCATTCGGCTTGAATTACAACTTCGATCAGCGTCTTTCTGCCGAGGTCGACTTCTCGTTGCAGCAGTGGAGCAAGGCCACGTTCCCGGGCTTGACAAATGAAGACGGCAACGTGATGTATCAGACGCGTCTCGACGACCGCTGGCGCATTGCCGCCGGTGTGCAGTATGTGCCACGTATGCGCGGGTCGTATCTGCAGCGTGTGGCTTACCGCCTCGGTGGCTCATACACGCGCGACTATCTGATGATAGGCGACAACCATCTGAAAGAGTTCGGCGTAAGCTGCGGTTTCGGACTTCCTACCGTGGCGCAGAAAACCGTAATCAACCTCGGTTTTGAGTATAAGCGTCGCAAGGCTTATCCTGCAAGCCTTGTGACAGAAAACTATTTCAACATCACGCTTGGCATAAACTTCAAGGAATTTGCTTTCTGGAAGGAGAAAATCCGCTAATTTGCAGATGCGTACGGCAACAAGCATATTATTCTTGGCAACGCTGCTGACGGCGTTGCTGCCGGCTTGCAAGGAGGTGAAACGCGATGTGGTGGCCACTCCAGCAAACCGCGACAGTGTGGTGTCGATGAAGACGCGCGACGTGATGACGCTGATCAGCGACTCTGGCATGACGCGCTACCGCATCACGGCAAAGCTGTGGCTTGTCTACGACGAGGCGCGCCGTCCGAATTGGAAATTTCCTTACGGTCTGTTTCTTGAAAAGTTTGACGACAATTTCAAGGTTGAGGCGACAATACGTTGCGACTCCGCTTTCTACTTCAAAAATGACAAGCTGTGGCGTCTCGACGGCAATGTCGTGATACGCAACACGAAAAAAGAGCTCATCGAGACCGAACAGATATATTGGGATCAGACTTTCCATGAGGTGCGCAGCGACTCGTTTGTGCATATCGAACGCGCCGACCGCATCCTTGAGGGATATGGCTTCAAGTCGGACGAGAATTTGCATAATTATTTGATAAAGAAGCCTTCGGGCATCTTCCCGATACCGAAGCGCCAGGAGACAACACCTCCAGTTTAAGTTGATTGCTATGGATAATGCTACTGCTTTGATAATCACACTCGTGTCGATGGTTTTTTCGGCATTTTTCTCTGGAATGGAGATTGCCTTCATTTCCTCAAACAAGGTGCGTGCCGGTGTCGACTCACAGAAAAAGGGCTGACAAGCCGCATCATCAACACGTTCTACAGCCGTCAGGACATGTTTATTTCCACGATGCTCGTGGGCAATAACATTATGCTTGTGGTCTACGGTATAGGCATCGCCGTGCTGCTCGAACCGGGCATAAAAAGCGTGGTAGGCGACAACGAGGCGCTGATACTTGTGTGCCAGACCATCATATCGACAGGCATAATCCTCATCACTGGAGAGTTTCTGCCGAAGACAATCTTCCGCATCAATCCAAACATCTCGCTGCGCCATTGCGCCATGGGGCTTTATGTGATTTATCTGGTGTTGTATCCGATATCATGGTTCTCATCGTGGCTGTCGAAGTCGTTGATGCACTTGTTCGGTGCCAAAGCCTCGGCACCACGGTCGGCGTTGCTCACTGTCAGCGAGCTCGACGACTACATCCAGCAGACCATCGACGACAAAAATGCCGGAAAAACTGGAGCGGAGGAGATTGAGCACGAAGTGAAGATTTTTCAGAACGCGCTCGACTTCAGCAACACGCTGCTGCGCGACTGCATGATTCCGCGCAACGAGATTGTGGCAGTGTCGTCCGACACCGACCGTGAGCGTCTGCGTCGCAGGTTTACAGCCACCGGACTGTCGAAAATCCTTGTCTATACCGACGACATCGACAATATTATCGGCTATATCCACGTCAACGAGCTTTTCAACACCGCCACCGAGTGGCAGAAATGCATAAAACCGGTGGATTTCGCTCCAGAGTCGATGCCTGCCAACACGATGATGCGCAAGATGCTTGCCGAAAAACGCAGCATTGCCGTGATTGTAGATGAGTTTGGCGGCACGGGTGGTCTCGTTACGCTTGAGGATTTGGTGGAGGAGATTTTCGGCGACTTCGAGGATGAGCACGACAAGCGCCGTCTTACAGAAGTGCGCCTCAGCGACACGTCGTTTAAATTCTCGGGACGCATCGAGATTGAGCATCTTAATGAAACTTACAACCTTGACATACCGGAGGATGAGGAGTATCAGACGCTTGCCGGATACATCATTTTCCGCCTCGGAGCACTTCCGCAGCAGGGCGACTCGTTTGATATCGACGGCTTGAAATTCACAATCTTGAAGAAGTCGGCAACCCGTATCGAACTTGTGCGCCTCGACCTCCCGTCGGCTGCCGAAAAAGATTGATTGTCAAGAAGAAATTCCTTTTTCTGCATTTTATAAGGTTGCGGATTTCTTGGCTGATTCACTTGAAGATAAGCGCAGTATGTGCCGTTTTACATCGATTAACGTTTTGTTACTGATTTTTTATCGGCAAATTGTGGCGAGGTGAATAGAAATGCGTAATTTTGTGGAATAGAAACCAACATAACCCATAAAATAATTATGAGAAAACAAATCTTTCTATCCAGCGTATTGTTGCTGGGCGCGGCGCTTACAATGAGCGCGGCGGAACGCGGCGGTAGAACCGTTGCGCTCGCAGGTGTCGAATATTCTGTCGATACGCTTTTTCATGCGAAGGTGGGTCCGGGTACTACGGAAACTTCGTTGCATCTTGTCAACGAAACCGGGCAACAGTTGCGTGTGTTTTATCTGACTACCGACTTGACAAATCCAAACACTTCCATCGAGGCTATCGTGGCTCAGGACAAGGTGCCTGGCGGTGGAACTGTCAGCAGCATGGCTAAGGACCACACTGTGGAAGGAAAGAACTATTTCTGCGGTGTCAACACCGACTTCTTCCACACTTCCGGCTCGGCAAGCAATGGCAAGTCGATTGTAGGCGCGCCTGTGAGGGCTTCGGTTGCCGGTGGCGAGATTTATCGCAGCGGTTCGGCTTCTACATCCTGGCCAAACATCTTTGTTGACCGCGATGGCAAGATGAACATCGGTGCTGTCTCGTTTGAAAAAGGAACGGTTACAGCGGGCGGAAGACTGCCACTCTCAAGGCAATCAACAACGACGCTCCTGACAATGGTATTTCAATCTATACACCGAAGTATTACGGCACTCCTAACCAGCCGTGGATTAACGGTCAGTGTGTGACAGTGCCTGTGACTCTTGAGGAAGGCGACTATGTAGGTGCCGGCAAAACATTGAAGTTCAAGGTGTGCGGTGCTACAGGCACCAACGGCGACTGCGCTATCAACGATGGTGAGTACGTGCTTCTTGCCCGTGGCTCTGCACAAGATGTGCTCAGCGGCTTGAAAGTTGGCGACGAGGTGTCGGCATATGTGAAGGTGACTATCGGCGACACTGAGGTGTTCCCGACTCAGTTGGCTTGCGGCAACCCATGGATTCTGAAAGCGGGCGAGGTACTCGACTCTGAAGGCGACCGTGGCGACGCCAGCGCGCGCCATCCGCGTACAGGTATCGGTTATACGACAGACAACACTAAATTGGTGATGATGGTTATCGACGGCCGTAGCGCAATTTCTGCCGGTGTTCACACTCAGGAACTTGCCGGAATGCTTTACTATGCTGGAGCCGACGAGGCTGTCAATGTCGACGGCGGTGGCTCTTCGACAATGTATACAGAACCTCTTGGCGTGCTCAACAAGACGAGCGACGGCAAAGAGCGTGCTGTGGCAAGCGGTCTGTTTGTTGTTGCCAATGTGCCTGACGACAAGACTGTCGCTGAGGTGCGCTTCGTAGACTGGGCGATGAACTTCCCAAAATACGGTGTCTATACTCCGAAATTCTATGGCTATAACAAATACGGTGTGCTTGTCGATACAGACTTGCAGGGCGTTAAGCTCAGCTGCGACAAGGCTCTCGGCGAGATTGTCAACGACGGCTCCACATTCTATGGCACAGGCGAAGGTATGGGTGCTTTGAAGGCTACTTACAACGGTATTGAGGCAGTGCTTCCTGTAAATGTGGCGGCAAGCGATGATGTTGCTTTCCGATTGAAAAACATCGTGATTGACAATAAGCGCGAATATCCGATGGAGGTGCAGGCTGTTGTCAACGAGAAGACAATGCCGATCAACCCGGTGGCTCTTACGTGGACATCGGAAAATGACGGCGTAGCCACAATCGGCGCTGCTGACGGTGTGCTTCGCGGCGTGGCAAACGGTACGACAACTATTACTGGTAAGGTGGGTTCGTTTGTCGGAACTGCAAATGTAACCGTTGAGATTCCTACAGGCGAGGTTATGCCTATCGCTGAATACAAAGATGGCGAATGGACAAACAAGCAGTCGGGCGGCACCGACCTTACAGTGTCTGCTCTTGAAAACGGTGTGAAAATCAACTATACCGGCAACGGTGCTGGTCGTGGCGCGTATATCCAATTGGAGAAAAGCTGCCGCGTGTGGAGTTTGCCTGAAAAACTCCGCGTGCGCATCAACCCGGGTAATGCAACAGTGAAGAAGGTGTCGTCGACATTGACAGACGCAAACGGCAATGTTTATTCGGCTTGGGCTTTTGTTAATGCCGAACTTCCGAAACACTGTATCGACATTCGATCTCGACCTTTCTGAGAATCTTAACTTGACAGATATTGGCGTGTATCCGTTGACTGTCAACACTCTCCGCCTAGACATGGGTGCTTCGGCAAAGGGTCAGGCGTTTGAAATACTCGTGCCTGGTTTCGAGGCTGTATATTCAGCAGGTGGCGGCAGCGTTGCCGGCATCGAGGCTGCTCAGGGCGTGCGCGTATATCCTAACCCTGTAAAAGCTGGCGAGGCTGTGACTGTAGAGGCCGACGGCGAGGCTGCTGTGCAGATTTTCACTTCTCGGTGGTGCTGTGGCAGCGCAGGCTGAGATCAACGGAACTGCCGCTGTGTCGACAGATGGTCTGCAGGCAGGAATGTATCTTGTGCGCGTGGCAACAGCTAACGGCGTCAGCACTGCGAAACTTATCGTGAAATAAGGATACGGTTTCTGTATAAAAAACAAAAAGCGGAGTCTTTGCGGCTCCGCTTTTTTATGTCTGCTCTCATTGTTTCACAACAGGAGAGGCTGCGTAATAATAGTGAATGGTTCTTTCGATGACACTAAGTTACACCATAGTGCCTGATGAAGCAATGCAAGATAAACCATTATATAAATGGATAAAACGTTAAGTCGTTGATATACAGGTGTGGTTTATATGAAAAATATAAACGTCAATATTCGTTCTTGCGGGCAAAACATAGCCATAATATCACGCCTCTGACGGCGAGATATGTCAGAAAGGCTGTCCAAAGACTGCTGTTGGCATCGGGAAAGGGAAAGAAAATAGATGGCGAAATAGACTGCTGTCGCGCCTGCGAGCGACAACAGCATCTGTCGGGTGGCGGTAAGTCCGACAAACACGCCGTCCCAGATAAACGCCGCCATGCCTGCTATCGGAGCGAGGGCTATCCACCATCGGTAGGCTGCGGCAAACGCTACGACCTCGGGCTTGTCGCTGAACAGCGACATTACTTCGTGGTTGAAGACGCCATAGGCGAAAGCGAATATTGCGGCGAGACTCCATCCCCATGCAAAGAGATGCGACACGCAGCGTCGCAGCGAATGCTTGTCGGCGGCGCCGGCATATTTGCCAACGAGGGCCTCGCCGGCGTATGCAAACCCGTCCATGAAATGGGAGTAGAGCAGATAAAGTTGCATGAACAGGGCGTTGACGGCGAGCGTCATGTTGCCGGAGCGCGCACCCGTAGCTGTGAAAAACAGCATCACAGCCATCACGCACAGGCTGCGTAGGAAGATGTCGCGGTTGACGCTGAAAAAACGTCCCAGACCGCGCAGCATCTCCTCGGCGCGTGGAGCATATCCGAGGGTTTCCTTGCGCATCATTCTGGCGGCGAAATGCGGAGATAATGAAGCCGCACCACTGCGCAGCGAGTGTGCCTAAGGGGATGCCGATGAATCCAAGCCGCATGGCGAACACGAAACATAGGCTGCAGACGATGTTGACGGCGTTTACAACCATCGACACCGCGAGAGGGTAGGTGGAGTTCTGCATGCCGATAAACCATCCTGTGAGGCTCATCGTGGCGAGGGTGGCGGGCGCGCCCCAGATTATGATGGAGAAATATTGCGAGGCATGGGTGTGGACTGCCTCGCTTGGGGAGATGGCGGCGAGCAGCAGCCATCTTATGGGCGACTGCAGTGCCACGATGGCGATGCCGAGCAGCAGTGCCAGCGCCACCGAGCGAAACAGCATCACCGACATCTGTCGCCTGTCGCGCGCGCCGTATGCCTGCGCTGTCAGTCCGCTTGTGCCCATGCGCAGAAACCCGAAGTTCCAGTATGTGAGGCTGAACATCGTTGCGCCCACCGAAACCGCACCGATTGTCACGGCGTCGCCGATGTGGCCGGCGATGGTGAGGTCGACAAGTCCCAGCAGCGGCACTATGACGTTAGACAGGATTGCGGGTACTGCTATTTTGAGGATGCTTTTGTTCACTGTTGGAATGGCTGTGTATATATACGAAAAAAGGTATCGGCTGGAAAATCAGCCAATACACTAATGTAGCCCATAGGAGAATCGAACTCCTCTTTCAAGAATGAAAATCTTGCGTCCTAGCCGATAGACGAATGGGCCAACAAGAATCAAGCGACGTGCTTGATTATGCTGCTTGAACCTTAGCTACGTGCTTAGCGAGCTTGCTCTTCAAGTTAGCTGCCTTGTTCTTTGAGATAACGCTCTTGCGGGCAAGACGATCCAACATTGAGCTAACTTTGTTGTAAGCTTCTACTACTTCAGCCTTGTCGTTCAACGCGCGAAGACGGCGCACAGCATTACGTGCAGTCTTTGCGTAGTAACGGTTACGAAGGCGACGTGTCTCAGTCTGACGAATTCTCTTGATAGATGATTTATGATTTGCCATTATAAAAAATCTTTAAATTAGTAGCCCATAGGAGAATCGAACTCCTCTTTCAAGAATGAAAATCTTGCGTCCTAGCCGATAGACGAATGGGCCAATACATTATTAACCGCTTTTCTGTCAAAGCGAGTGCAAAGATAGGAGTTATTTATTTATCCACCAAATATCGTGCATACAAAACGGCGATTTTAATAGATTTTAAGAAATTATAAATTGCATAATGTGTACCTTTGGCGTGGAATTTATTCATTTTGCAATGATTGAGAAACTGCAGGGGGTGGTGCTGCGCACCATAAAATACAACGACAAGAATGCTATTGTGCGTGTCTACACCGACATGCATGGCGTCATGGCGTTTCTGCTGCCGCAAGGCAACGGCAAGGTGGCGCGTCAGCGCAGGGCGTTGTTTCAGCCTCTCTCGCTTGTTGAGATTGTTGCCGACATCAGACATGGGCGCGACCTGTATAGTATAAAGGAGGCGCGCTGTCTGCATCCGCTGCACAGCCTCCATGCCGATCCGGTAAAGAATGCCGTGGCGCTGTTTGTCACGGAGTTGCTCTCTGCTGTCATCGTGGAGCAGGAGCGCAATCCCGCGCTGTTTTCCTTTGTGGCGGGGTCGGTGGTGTTTCTCGATCGGGCAAATGACGGCATTGCCAATTTCCACATCTGCTTCCTTTATAATTTGGGTGTGTTTATCGGAATCGAGCCCGACCGCGACACGTATCGTCCAGGATGCGTGTTTGATATGGAGGGCGGCGTCTTTTCCAGCTGCCGTCCTGTGCATGGGCATTATGTAGAGGGAGTGGAGGCGGAGGCGGTCTACCGGCTGTCACGCATCACGTATGCCAACATGCACCTGTTCCGCTTCAACCGCGGGCAGCGCAACCGGCTGTTGCAGCTGACGCTCGACTATTACCGGTTGCACAACTCCGCGCTGGGCGAGTTGCATTCGCCCGCCGTTCTGGCCGACTTATTTTCCTGAGCCGTTTTCTGTTTGAAGTGTAAGTCCGTCGTTTTTGAGGTCGTTCTTCGATGGAAGCACTATCACGGGCATTCCGCGGTAGGCAAATTTGTTGCAAACTCCAGGATGTTGGCATTGTGAAGGCGTATGCATCCTTCGGTGGCGAGAGTGCCTATCGACGACTCGTCGTGTGTGCCGTGGATGCCGATGCCTTTGTGCCCTGTCAGCAAGCGCACGAAATACGGGCCGTAGGCGCCGCGAATCACGCCTTTTCCGTCTTTAAAGTCGTGTGTCCAAGTGTGCGCGTCAAGAATCTCCTGCACTTTAAACAGTCCCACCGGTGTGCGCATGTCGCCCTGACGCCGCTTGTTGCCCACATTGCGTCCGCAGGCGATAGGGTAGCAGCGCAATTCGCGTCCTGTCGCGTCGTACACGCGCATTTTCATCTCTTCTTTGGAGATAACTACAAACGGACGTCCGTTTTGGAAATAACCGGTGCCGGTTGTTGTGTTGCCAGAGGTGCGTGTGTTGTTGTCCGCAAGGCTGGTTTCAGAGGCGTTGAATGCGAGCAGCGCCATGAGTGCGATTAGAATCAGTCTAAGTTTCATAGTTGTTTGTTTTTTTAGGAAAAAATGAAAAGAGCCCGAAGCAATTGCTCCAGGCTCTTGCGGTGCGGACGGGACTCGAACCCGCGACCCCATGCGTGACAGGCATGTATTCTAACCAGCTGAACTACCGCACCAGTCCTTGCTGTTTTCGTTAGCGAGTGCAAAGATAAACCGAGTTTTTCGTTTGTGCAACATTTGGGATTAAAAAAATTGCACTTTCCGCATATTTTGTCTATGTTTGTCGCTATAAACCCCATAAAATCGATTGAAAAATGAAAACTATCCGTCAGTTAGTGACAATTCTCGTGATTCTTGCCTACGCCATTCCTGCGGCGGCAAGTCGTTTGGAAACAGTGAAAGTTGAGAGTGAGTCGATGCATAAGCAGATCGACGTATCTGTGGTGTTGCCCGACAGTTACGGCGCGCGCCCTCTTCCGGTGGTCTATCTGCTACATGGCTATGGCGACAACAACCTTCTTGGATATCTCAGCTATACCAATGTGCGCCAGTATGCCGATATGTTTGACGTCGTTCTGGTGATTCCCGACGGCGGCACAAACTGGTATTTCGACAGCCCTGTCGACCCTACAATCAGATATGAGACATTCGTATCGTCGGAATTGGTGAAATATATTGACAAAAACTATCTTACCGACGCACGCCGTGAGCGACGTGCCGTGACAGGACTCAGCATGGGCGGACACGGCGCGCTTTATCTCGCCATCCGCCATCAGGACGTGTTTGGCGCTGCCGGCTCGATGAGCGGTGGCGTTGACTTCCGTCCGTTTCCTGAGAAATGGGACATCAAGTTGAGGCTGGGCGACCAAAAGACACATAAGGAGAACTGGGACAAGAATACGGTGATGGCGCAGCTTCCGTTGCTCAAGGACGGCGCATTGCAGCTGATCATTGATTGCGGTACTGAGGACTTCTTCTTCGATGTCAACGTTAAACTGCACGAGGCGTTGACAAAACAGGGCATACACCATGAGTTCACGTCGCGTCCGGGCAAGCATTCGTGGGTCTACTGGCGTCGTTCGCTGCGCGACCACATGTATTTCTTCAATGATTATTTCAGAAACTGATAAAGCAGTCAATAGACATATTATAATAATAAAAAGTCCGCCCGGCGAAATCTCTTCGCCGGGCGGACGTCACTCTAAACCATTATTAAAACTCTATTTGACGACAACGCGGTGTCTGGATGATTGCTGTGCGTTGTCGATTGTAAGGATGTAGACACCTTTTGCAAGGTGGTTTACAGGAACGGCTATGCTTCCGTTGTTGCCGAGCTGCTCCATTACGAGCGAGCCGTTGGTGGCGTAGATGCGTACGGCATAGTCGGTCATCGCGGTGCGGATGTTGAGACGGTCGGTTGCCGGAACCGGGAAGATTCTGACGTCGGCGTCGACAGCCACATCGTTTACAGAAGCCTTTTCCTCGTCGATTTCAACAGGGATGTTCACAAATTGGATTTTACCCTTTTGTGTGGCGCTTACCACGGCTGATGTCTCGGTCTTGTCGGTAAGACCTGAGATTGTCAGGATGCCGTCGGCGATAGCCATTGTAGCCTTTGCTGCGTCGCAGTTGTCGACAATCGCATAGGTCACTGTTGAATTGTCGTTGTCGAGGTTGAAGAGTGTCTGGAGGTCGACGGTGGCAGGGATTGTGATGCCGGCGAGAGCCTTTTTGGCGTCGCTGATCTCACGGGTGCCGCCGAAGTCGTCGAGACAAGCGTAGGTAGGTGTAGTCAAACCATACGCGTTTCTCTTCGTGCCTTCGAATCCGAATGTCACTTTCTTGATTTTACCGAACTGGCGGAGGTCAACCCATTGCCATGTGTCGAGGTAATAGTGGTCGGCTTCGTTGTCGGCGCGGTAGTCGGCAAGATAGTAGTCCATCGATGCTGTCGTGTCGTCGGCTTTCACAACGTTTACGGTCATCTTGAACCAGTCGCCCTTTGCGAATCCGCCTGGAGCGGTCGACATGCCGTCGCCGTTTACGTAGGCGTTTACGTTGT
Organism: Bacteroidales bacterium; assembly: GCA_022009815.1. GTDB lineage: Bacteria > Bacteroidota > Bacteroidia > Bacteroidales > Muribaculaceae > Limisoma. Next base: position 651,303 of record CP091725.1, on the reverse strand, counting down.
TGGCTGTGTTGGTCACGTAGAATCCGCTCACGTCGGCTCCGTCGGCGGCGTTGGTCACGTTGGCTGTGTAGTTAGCGCCGGTGTAGCTGTAGACCACGGCGTAGTTTGCAGAGTTGTGTCCGCTGCCCACAGCCGACTTGAACTGGTCGGCATACGACTCAAACACGGTGCTTGTCTGGTTGCTCAGAGCGAAGCCTCCCCACCATGTCGAGGTGTGGCGCTCGGTGTCGAAAGCAAACGAGCCGCTGACAAACTGCGAGCTGGTGCCCGGGTTTGTGTAGCTTGGGTCGTCCTTGCCAAGACCGTTGTAGAAGCTTTCAGGAGCGAGGAAGTTGTCGTCCATTGTGGCGGCAAACTGGTTGCCGGTCACGTAGACAACTGCCGCATCGGTGGCGGTGTTGCCCCATGCGTCGGTGGCTGTCATATAGAACACGCCAGAGCGGTCCAAAGCCGGGGTGATGGTGTTGTCGCCGTTGGCAACAACCTCGCGCATAGCGTTTTTCCATTCCACAACCACAGGATATACGCCGCCGTCGAATTCTGCCTTAAGGTCGGCTTCGCGCCGCTTGCCACGGTGGCTTGCGGAGTGGTGCATGCCGCTGTGAGAGGCAGAGGCTCGCCGCTGAAGTTGTCGATATATGCGTTGCCTTCTGTTGCAAAGTCGAGAGCCGTCACTGCGCCCTTGTCCTTCAGGTTGAAGAAAATCCATTTTCCTGAAGTTGCAGGGATGGTGTATGCGTGAGCGTCGGCGTTGCCGTCGTAGACGTTCATAGCCACCTCGGCGTCAGTTTTCACGAAGAATCCGGTCAGGGTCAAGCCCTTGTCGGTGTTGGTGAGCTGCACAGCTCCTGCGCCTTCGATTTTAGCCACTTTCGTGCCTTCCACCACAGCATCGTCGGCATCGACTACAGTAAATCCGGCGAAAGAAGCCGTACCGTCGTCAAAACCGCTATCGTTAGCCTTCACGTTCTCGAACGTAGACACTTCGGTAGGCAGATATGTGGTTGTGAACGCGTCGGTTGCTGCAACTTCGCCCACATTTGTGCCGTCGAGGCTTTCAAGCAATGTGTAGAGGCGGTATTCCGTCTGGCTCGACAAGCCGTTGAGGCTCACCGACACTTCTTTGCCGGCACGCAGTGTGGCGGTGAGTGTCGAAGCCTTCATCTCGTCGGCTGTAGGAGCGGTTTCCGATGATTCTTTCACCATGAGGTAAGCCTTGCCGTTGGCGGCAGTCTTGAGGACGGCAGTCGCTGCGTTGTGGCTGATGCCAGAGATTGCAGGATAGCCTTCGTCGAATGCCGGAACAGCCGATGCGTCGGCATATTCGTAAGCGCCGATTGTCGGTGTCGTGGCGTTGCGCACGGCGCCGAGCAGGTCGGTGGTCACGAAGTCGAGCGGCATGGCGTTGAGCAGGTTGCCTGCGGCTGCAGGGAAGAGCATTTTGTCGCTGAGGAACGCAACGTCTTCATTGAAGCTGCTCTGCTCGTTCACTTTCAGCATCCAGTCGCTGAACGATGCGAGTTTCGTTTTGCTGCTTGTCTGCGCAAACACAGTTCCGTTGGTGTGGAGCACGTTGTTGGAGAATGTGATTGCCGCAGCGTCAGCGTCCCTGTATGTGCGGTATACCAAGCCGTTGTCGCGGGCAAGGAAATGTTGTTGCGCACGGTCATTGCCTCCATCGCGTCGTTGAGGTAGCAAGCCACGTTGTTCTCGTGTCCGGCAACGACAGCCGTGTTGTAGGCGATGTCGACATTCGGAGTTATGCCGTTGATTTTGATTGCGGCAGACGTGTAGTCGCTGCTCTTCACCGACACCTCGTTGTTGACGATGCGCGAGCGTTTGTCGGCTGTCGACGCGCCTTTGCGCACGTAGATGCCGATTGCTTCCACACCGAGGTCGATGTGCACTGTGTTGCCTTCCACGATGCAGTTGTCGCCGAACTGCAGGTCGAGGCCGGTGAATCCGCGCGACAGTGTGGTGGTGTTGTTCTCAATCACGTTGCCGCGGATGGTGATGTTGTTGTCGCCGGAGTATGCCGAGAGGGCTGACGCCGCGTTGTCGCGGAACGTGTTGCCTTCCACCACGCATCCTGTCTGATGCGTCAGTGCCACATACGATGTGCCGCCGATGATTGCACCGCGGTATCCACCCTCGAGCAGACAGTTGCTGAGCGTGAAGTAGTCGTTGTTGCAGTTCTCCTTGTCGATGGCAAGCTGGCGCACAAGCACGAGCTGCTCAGCCGTTGTGCTCGACTCGATGCGGTCGGTGTAGAGGTGGCAGGCGTCGACGGTGTCGTGCTGGCTCGTGTTGATCATATAGACGAGAGCCGGGAATGTCTTGTCGGTCGATGTCACCGTCACGCCGTGGAGCGTCACGTAGTCGGCTCCGTTGAACGTGACCACACCATATTTATCTGTGTTGTAGCCCGGGTCGGTATATGCGTTGTGGAAAATCTTCACATCGCTGTAGTTGCCCGTAGCCGACTGGATAGTCACGGTGTTTACGTCAGACGCACCCGGAATCTCCGGAATGTTGACCTTTTCGTTGTATTCGCCGCTGAGGATGTTGACAGTCACAGCGCCCTCGATGCCGGTTGCGATGTCGTCGACAGCCGCCTGGATGGTTGCATAGTCGCCGCCTTCACCCACGGTGTAGACGCCTTTCTTGCCGGCCTTCATGGCAGTCTGTGCTGTTATCGACGCCATTGTGCTTGACTCTGAGCCGTTTGCTGTGTAGGCAGTCAGGGCAGCGGTGCCGAGATTGCCTTCGGCTGCGTTGGCATTGAAGTCGTAAGCCACCCAGAAGTAGTATTTTCCAGGAGCGGTGGCTTTGTAGTCAGTAGCGATTTCAAACGGTGCGGTGTTGGCTGAGCCGATAAGATTGTTGGCGCTGAACTGGTCGGTTGTAGTGACAAAAATCTTTGCTGCGGCTATGGTGCCTTCGGCTGAACCGTCGGCAGAAACGACAAATTTTGAGAAGTCCATCTCGCCCTTGTCGCCGTCGATTGTGGCTTCGGCGCGGAGCATAGGCACATTTTTCGAGCCGCGGAGCGACTCGCCGGCAGCCACGCTTGTAATCGCCATGTTGCCCACGGAGAGCGGCAGGAGCTCATACTGGCTTACCTCGATAGCCCAGCCGTTGCTTGCATAGCTGTATGACGGGCATTTGAAGTAGACTGTCAGCTTGCCGTCGTCGGCAACCGACACTACAGGGGCTTCGAGCATCTTGCTCACTTTAACATCGGGTGTCGAAGTCTTCTCGCCACCATAATATATGTAGAAATTGTCGTTGTAGGAAGTGCTGAACGACTTGAATGTCAGTTTCACCACTTTGCCTGCGTCTTTCGGACGGAACGTCACCTGTCCCTCGAAATTCTTCGGCGACTTGCCGTCGGCGCCGCCGTTGTCGTAGAACATCAGTGCCTCGTTGCCCACAACGATTTCGCCGTTGTCACCAGCCTGCAGGTTGTAGGTGTTTTTCACCGTGCGCGCGCCTTCAGGGTCGCCCTGCTCGGCAGCCACGTTGATTGTCGCAGTGGCGGTTGTCACGGCAGTCACGGCGGCATCGATGTCGGTGTCGGTAGCCGCTTCATCGGCGATGTCGGCAGTCAGCCAGAAGTAGTTGCTTCCCTCGGCAAGCTCAAGCGGACGGGCGAACGTGATGTTTGCCTCAGCCGTCTCGGCGGTCACGTCGATGTCGGCGATTGAAGTCTCTTTGGTAAGCTCGTTTTTCTGACCTGAAGTGTAGACGTGGAGCTTGGCAACGTTTGCCTGGCAGCCCTTCATGTTGAATTTGATGCCCTTCAGCACCATCGGACTGAGGTTGCCGGCAGTCTGGATGTCCACGCCGAGGAGTTCCTGGTTGACAGCGCCCTTGTTGACGATGTCGGTGCTTGCCTGCGTAGCCTTGACGGAGCTTACCTCCATCGGGCGTTGGCGGTATTCGCGCACCTCGGCGTCCCAGCCCTTGGCTGTGTAGCCCGATGTTTCGGTCTTGGCGTCGAACACCACTGTGAGTGCGCCGTCGACACTCTTTGAGCGCAGAATCTTGCCCGGACCCACGTTCTTGTCGGCCTCGCCGGTGAGCGACCACAGGAGTTCGCCGGTGGTGCCTTTTCCGCTGTACACCTCAAACTTGGCGCGCGGATAGTTTGCGTTGGCTGAATAGTAGAGCGCGAACGACTTGATGTCGAGTTCCACGATCATGTCGTTGTCGCCGGGGATGAATGTTGTAATCTGGTCGCCGATCACCGGCTCATAGCCGTTGTAACCCACGTATGGGTTTGGCGTGTTTTTGAAAGTCCAAGTTCCGTAGATTGTCTTTTCGACGGTTCCCACGGTTGAGAGCAGTTCGTTTTTCACCGAGCTGTTGCCGTCGGGGTTGACGGTGGCTGGGCTGTAGCTTGCGCCGCCGATTTCAATCGATTTGCATCCTGCGTCGAGAATCTCACCTGTCTGAGCCTTCTGGTCGATGTCGTAGGCCAGCCAGAACCAGTTTTCGCCTTCCACGAGTTGCTGGTCGAAGGCAATCGAGAATTCCTGTTTGCCTGTAGGCACGGCTTCGCCGAGCTTGGTGGCGGTGGCGAAAGTAGATGATTTTGCGGTGTAGTAGACCGTGGCTTTCTGCAGATGGTTGATGTCGGTAGTGCCTTCGGTCTCAAACGTTAGTTTCGTGGCGTTGACAGCCTCGGTGTTCTCCGTCTTCACGCAGACCGAGAGGATAGGCTGGTCGGTTGAGCCTGCCGTGCTTGTGTTGTCGGCAACCTGTGCCGTGGTGACCGTTTTCACGGTCATCGGCGCTGGCGAATATTCGCTGACGAAGGCCTCGAAGCCCTTGCCGCGGTAGTAGTCGCCGGTCACTGATTTCATCCATACGGTGAGCGAGCCGTCGGCAGCCGACGAGCGCAGCACCACGGGATTGCCGTTCATCACCTGCGCGTTGAGGTTGGCGTCGCTTACCGTCGTGCCGTTATACACCTTTACCTTGTCGTTGTATGTGTCGCTTCCGTATGCCGACTCATACAGCTCCACTTTCGTGAAGTCGATTTGCACCACTTTGCCCGGTGTGGTGGGCTTGAACGTCACCACGCCTTCGAATTTCGATGAGATTTTGCCGTCTTTGCCTCCGTCGTCGTAGAAGTTGAGTCCCGACGCGCCGATGGCGAATGTGCCGGCGGAAGGCATGTTGAGCTCGTTGCCCACGGTTACTGTCGAGGCTACCGGTGAGGTGATTTTCTCCTCGCCGCCAATCTTCACCGAGGTGCATTGCGCCGTGATGGCAGAGCCTACGGCTGCTGTGGTGCTAACGTCGCCCACAAGCCAGAAATAGTTGTCGCCGGCAGCGAGCGGAAGCGATCCGGTGGCTGTCACCGTAGTGCCGTTCACCTTGCTGGCACCGAAGAGACCGGCTTCGGAGATGTTGAACGGAGCCTTCTTGGAGTAGTAGATGCGTGCGCCCGACACTGCCGAGGCGTCGCTGAGCACGAATGCCACCTGTGTGGCACTCAGTGCGTTGCTTGCGCCTGCGGTCTTGACGTTGGCGGCAGCCACCGGCTGCATCGACGCGCCGATAATCGGGTTGGGGAGGCTGACAGCCTCGGTTGCGGTGTACTCCATGTCGCCTCCGGCAACAAGTTCCACCTTGAATGAGTATTTCACATACTCATCCTCCTCGTTGGAGTAGGCAACCGTCAGCGAGCCGTCGGCAGCCGTCGACTCAAACACCTTGCCTTCAGCCACGGCGCCCATGTCGCCTGCCGGCAATGAATTACTGATTGATGCCGCGCCGTTATACACCTTCAGCTCGGCGTCGCACGTGTCGAAGCCGTACATCTGGGTGCATGTGACGCGCAGAGTCTGCCCTGCCGCCGGGACGAGGTGAACGGAGACGGGATTTGATGTCTCGCTTTCAGCCCAGTAACCCGAATAGGTCAGCGTAGACTCCTCTGTTACGGTCACCGTGGCGTTTGGCTCTTCGGCAGTCGACATAGGCATGGTGATATTCGCCGACCATGCCTGCATCGAGCAGACCAACGAGAACGCTGCCGCAACCAACAAAGTTGAAATACGTTTCATAAGCATTCGTATAATTTTGGTTAGTAAAATAGTTTTTCTACGTTACGCAGTGAGAAAACCGTGCAGCGAATGCTTACAGCAGGGGATGTTGGAAAGATGGCGGAGCGCAAAATGTCCCGTGCGCCTGCCTCTCCGTTGCCTTAACTCCCGAAAGCATCGATGTGAAGTTTCTCTGAAACAGGCAGGTCTTCTGACTTATCTCTCCCCGTGGGCATGCCTTCCCGCAAGCGCTCAGATGGCTTGCAGTGGCTGATGGTAGCCCAGGTTCGGCGAGAATCACAGCAGCGGGTACTGTCGCCGATTCGCACGGCGTTCCCTTTTAATCGCACTCCATGGAGCGCAAACCGATTTCTTGGCGACAAAGTTACAACTTTTTTTTGATTGGCAAATCTTTTTTCAAACAATCTCCGATGCGCCGTCACGGCTGGGGGTGGCGATGGTGAGGGTGTGGGTCATGGCGACGGTGGGAGAGGGGCGGTGGTCCGCTCGCGCGGTCAGACTCCGGCTCTGGAGAAGTGGCGTACCTCCGGCACGCCGACAGCAGGGGCGTGTCGAGTCCCGGCACGCTGCGCTGCGCTACGCGTACCGGGTTACGGCAGAGCGCCGCCGATGACGCGCCAAGGGCAGCCGAGCGTACCCAAAAAAATCCTCCAGCCGAGGCTGAAGGATTTAAAAGTATAAGTGTGGTTTGGATTATCTAACAATCACCTTAGTGGCTGTGCCGTTGGCGCGAACCACGTAGAAGCCTGGAGCAACGTTTACGAGTGTGCTGCCCTCTGCCACGCGTGCTTGGCGAACCAACTGACCGGCTGCAGTGTAGACTGCCACATCCGTTGCCTCTTCTGCCACAACCTCTACGCCGCCTTCAGCTGCAAATACCTTTACGCCTTCAGCCGACATCGACGATACGGAAGAGGTAGAGCCGAGAAGATAGATGCTCAGATTTCCTGTACTAAGACCTTTTTTATAAGCTCCAAAACGAGGATTCGTAGCACTTGTATTAAACTGCAAATTCGTATAGAGTCCTGTCACATCTACATTCCCTACAGTTGCCTCTCCATTTGCAACCGACACTGTCCAATGGAAGCAGTCTCCTTCATTTCCAACCGCATAAGAAAGGTTTCCCTTGGATGCTGTCTTGTCCGCGGCCAAATACCCCTCATCCGTATTAAAGGTAACACCATTCGCTGTGCGACCTACAACAAACACTTTCACGGTAGCATCTTTTTCAGTAAGATTTTTTTCCGAAATAGTAACAAGGCCACCTGTTATGAATTTACCATCAACATCAGACAAGCCATAGTATTTGTCGGCTTTCACCAACGAATATAACCTTTGCCCCATCTGTCAGCCATGCTGCATCCTCACAAAGAATATAAGGCTCTTCCAATGGCAAGTTGATTACATACGTCTTTGTCACCGTGGCGCTCTTTGCCATCGTTTCGGTGCCAGCTGTGTAAGCTGCGATTTTGTAAGTTCCGTCCTCTTCCAATTTGATTGGCTCGATAAACGGTTGCTCTGTGCCTCCATTTATTGTATAGAACACCTGCGCGCCTCCTTCTCCAGGAGAAAGAGTAATTGCTTGTGCTTCTGTGTATGTTCCTTCTTCAACGCTGAATGTAGGAACGCCTGCTGCCAGCTCTATTTTGAAATTCAATCCTGCAGCATCACTTTTTGCATAATCATCCATTTCAAGAGCAAAAGCCTCCACAGTATACTCTCCATTCTGATCGAGAGTTACACTAACAGGAGAAGCCTCTGTTTTTGTAATAGAGATATTTTCTCCGCCGAAAACAGTATATTCGATTTGTGCGCCTACCTTGTCAGATGTGATTTCCAACACCTTTGCTTCTCCATAAACTGCTCCTTCTGTCAAATTGAATGTAGGCTTGTTCATTTTCTTGGCAATCGTAAACATCAAGTCTGCCGATTCACTGGCATCAAGTCCTTCTTTTGTTGCCGTGGCTGTCACCATATAAGTGTCATTTGCGGTCAAATGAACCGTAGCAGGAGACGCTTGTTTACCCGTGATTGGGGCTGTAAGTTTATCGCCCTCAATTTTATATTCAATCTGCGCTCCTTCAGTAGTCGAAGTAATCACCAAATCCTGCGCATCTGTATATGTTGCATCTGCGGTCAAATTGAATGTAGGAGTGGCACATTTGGTCTCTGCGACCTCTTCATAAGTGATAGAGATGGATTTAATATAAATTGATTTTTTTTTATCATTAAAAGATAATTCAACTATACCATTTTGCGGACTTTCAGCAGTCCATTCTACAGAATAGTTGTTTTTTTTCTCAATCGACACCACACTTCCCACTGAAGTATCACCCACTTTCAATGACACTGTATTGACATTTTCATTTGAAGACAAAAGCACAGAAACTTTTTTTACCTTAGAAAAAGACACTTTCGTCGTCAGAGTGAAAGCGCCCTTGGCAGCTCCAAATTGGACACCCCTTTTAGAACCAGACGTTTCAAAAGTACTAGCCGCTATAGACGCCACCCATTCCGGTTCACCTACACCCACATTCAAGTCATTGTCTTTAAACGTTGACGTCACCGTTTTTTCCGCAGCATACAGATTGCCGATGGAAGCAATCAGCGCGAACAGAAATAAAAAGTAAAATTTTTTCATAAGATTTTATTTTAGTTTGTTAGTTAAATTTCCGATTATTATAGTTTTTGCATTGCATTTTACCGCCTGTTTCTTACAAGTCTTAAAATCAATTAAGCGTTCTATCTTTCAATTCGTTACAAAGGTACGACTTGCGTAATGACTTTGCAAATTTTTCTACATTTTTTTCATCACAAGTTTGTAACATCCCTCCAATCCACGTCGCTGCCCCCAGCCACCTCTGCCCTCAGCCTACGGCGCATCGGAGATGCACTACTCCTCCAGAGGCGGAGCCTGACCGCGCTCTGCGGACCTCATCGCCTATCGCAGTAGTGCGGAACCCGACCGCGCTCTGCGGACCTCATCGTCTATCGCAGTAGTGGCGGAACCTGACCGCGTTCTGCGGACCTCATCGCCTCTCGCAGTAGTGCCAGGGTCTGACCGCGCGAGCGGTCACGCTTTCAGTTAACCCCCGACAGCGTCGGGGGCACACGCACCGCCACCACTGCGTCGCGGACGCGCCGCCGCTGACGCACTCCTGCCCTACATCTACAGCGGCACCGCCTTGCGGTGCATATCTCCCTCTCCACTCTATCCCCGGACGCGCTGTCCGGGGAAATCTAGGATTTGAGCAAGGATAAAGTGTTAAAATATTTGCATTTTCTCGAGTTCAAGTTTAACATTACAGGATGATGTTCTCTCATTGGGATGATATGGATTTGTCCAATGACCAATCTCTGTTCCGGAATCGGTCAAAGGAAGTACAGGTGTACCTTCTCCGGCTTAGCCACGATAGCATTCGGTGTTGACATAGGGTTGCTGACGCTTTATCACGGCGAACATGCGGCAGATGAGTTTGAACTTGACGGCATTCATCACACACCCGTGGCTTTTGCCTTGACTGCGCTTGCGCTGATAGTAGTGTCTGAGTTGCGGATCGTGGATGATGGCACTGCGGGCTGCCTCCGAAAGGGTAGCTTTCAACTCGTTGTGACCTTTCTTGCAGACATGGTTGCCTGAGTGTACCGAGGTGCCCGACTGTACTGCCATCGGACTGACGGAGCAGAATTTGGCATATTGTCGGGAGGTTTGGAAGCGTGTGAAGTTTCCCGTGGCGACGATTGTGTTGACGGCATTCATCATGCCTATGCCTGGGATGGAGATGAGGAGATGGTAATTGGTCGCGATGGTCTCGTCGGCGGCGATGATTTTCTTGATTTCTTCCTCTATCTGATGTATCTGGACGGTCATAAAGTCGACCATCTTATGCATGCGCGCAATGGTCTGTGCTTCAGTCTGAACCTTTATCTGGCACAAATAGGAGGCGCGGCAGCGGACACACAGATCGCGCTCGTTACGCAGCTCTCTGAGGTGTTTGATATTCTTGGGCTCCGGACCTGAGGGAGCGAGCTTCTCGCGCATTGTATAGGCATAGTCGGCGATGAATTTGGCATCCACCTCATCGGTCTTGTTCCTGCCTCGGGAACATGCGTTCTTGACGTCCAGCGGATGGAGCATGTTGAAGGTGATTTTTCTTCTTGTGCAGCCATTCGGCCAGTGCGATGGAGTACGCCCCTGTGTGCTCAAAAAGCTATGGCCACCTCGTTTTTTTCTTAATCTTCCGTGCCTTGAGCCATTGGAGCAGTTGCTTGAATCCCTCCGTATCGTTGGAAATCTGCACGTGTTCGAACTTGCGGTAGTCCGTTTTCGGTTGATACAGGGCCAAGTCCAATGTATCTTTTGATACATCACAGCCCACGAAGTGTTGTTTAGTTGACAGGTCTTGCATATCTTTGCTGTTATTGATTAAATAAGTTAGTTGAATGCATCCAAAACTTTTAGTAGACATACAGGTCTAGAAATCTAGCTTGATGTGTTCAACAAATAAGACAGAGACGGACTGTAACCCCGGAAAGTCCTTGTGACTAGTTAACAGAGAAGTTCACCGTCCCTGTCTTTCTTTTTAACAATTCGGAGAGTTTCTCTTAACTTCCTATTGATAGTGCAAAGATAAAAGTTAACTGAAGGCGAGACCGCTCGCGCGGTCGGACTCCGGCTCTGGAGTAGTGGCGTACCTCCGGCACGCCGTCAGCAGGGGCGTGTCAAGTCCCGGTACGCGGAGCGCAGCGCAGCGTGCCGGGTTATGGCAGAGTGCCGTCGCTCTGCGACGATGAGTGGGGATGTCGGCGGTGATGGGGTGGCGTGACCGCTCGCGCGGTCAGACTCCTGCTCTGGGGTAGTGGCGTACCTCCGGCACGCCGACAGCAGGGGTGTGTCGAGTCCCGGCACACTGCGCTGCGCTCCGCGTACCGGGTTACGGCAGAGTGCCGTCGCTCCGCGACGATGTGTGCGGTGATGTGGGGGTGGCGAGACCGCTTGCGCGGTCGGACTCCGGCTCTGGAGTAGTGGCGTACCTCCGGCACGCCGACAGCAGGGGCGTGTCGAGTCCCGGCACGCTGCGCTGCGCTCCGCTCCGCGTACCGGGTTATGGCAGAGTGCCGTCGCTCTGCGACGATGAGTGCGGTGATGTGGGGGTGACGAGACCGCTCGCGCGGTCGGGGTGCGGCGGCTCTACTCTGGCATCGTGGGATGGTTATGTTGGCGCGTCGCGGAGCGACGCCACTTTTCGGTAACCCCGTACGCATAGCGCAGCGGAGCGTGCGGGGGCATCGTGTGCGCCCCCATCATCAGCGTGCCGGAGGTACGCCACTATGCGCGAGGCGATGATGCCCTATCGGGCGGCGCGGTGGAAAGCCAGCCGCTCGTCGCCGTTGGCGAGATAGATGATGCCGCAGTAGGCGAAGCCCGCTTTCTGCAGGCAGTGGCGCATGATGGTGTTGTCGCGGTGGGTGTCGATGCGGATGTTGTCGCAGTGGCGGTAGCAGAAGTTGAGCACGGCATCCATCACGCCGTGGCATTCCGGCAGGCTCGCAATGCGGTGTACGACCAGATACGGCTCGTCGTTGAGCCACTCGCCGCCGTCGATATGCGCGTATGTAGGGTCGGGGCCGGGGATCATAGAAAACACGGCAGACAGCTTGCCACCGTCCTCGCATCCGTAGCACACGCCCCGGTGGATGTCGGCAGTCATCACCGTCTTGTCGGGATAGCCGCCGGTCCACTGCAGCATGTTTCCGCTGGCGCGCATTATGCCCCGCGCCGCGTCGACGATTTCCATCACCGCGTCCAGGTCGGACGCCAAAACTTTGCGTATCTTCATAAAATATCTATCTTTAAAATAAAAACGGCTGACAATCGAGCGATTATCAGCCGTTTTGAGTACCCGGAGCGGGACTTGAACCCGCACAGCCGCAATGGCCAAAGGATTTTAAGTCCTTCGTGTCTACCATTCCACCATCCGGGCAGCCTGCCTTGCGCCGAGGGCGCTGGCGGAAAAGCGCAGCAAAGTTACGCCAACTTTTAAAATTGTGCAAATTTCACGCGCAAAAACTTACATAGCTTTTCTGGGGGTAGTAGCGCATCTGCGAAGCGCCCTATGTGGGTAGCCGCCATGACACCCCATGCGTCCTCGCTGCGCTCATACGAATGGGGTTACTGAAAATAGCGCGTCTCTGACGCGCCGTAGGCTCTACGCTGGTGCCGGAGTGTGCCGTCGCTCGCTACGATGCGTGCTTATTTTGTGGCGAGGGGAGGGTTGATCAGGAAAATGTGGTCGGTGGCTCGGGTGAACGACGTGTAGAGCCAGCGGTAGAAGTCGACGTTTGAGAATGCCTCCTCGGGGATGTATCCCATGTCGACAAACACGTTGCGCCACTGTCCGCCCTGCGCCTTGTGGCACGTCACGGAGTAGGCAAACTTCACTTGCAGCGCGTTGAAAAACGGGTCCTGCTTCAGCCGTTTGTATTTCTCGCTTTTGCGCGTGATGTGGGCATAGTCGTCCATCACACGCAGGTACAGATTGTTGTTTTGCTCGCGCGACAGCGCCGGCGACTCCGCATAGAGCGCGTCGAGGATTATTTTCGCATCGATTTCCGCATGGTTGTAGTCGGGGAACTCGAGCGTCACGTCGGCAAAGCGGAAGCCGTATTCCTCCGTCACCTCAGAGATGCGTTTCACCACCGCCACGTCGCCGTTTGCGATGAAGTCGATGCCGTCGTAGTCGGCAGCCCAGAAATAGTTGTTTTTCGCCACGAGCAGCATATCGCCGGTGGTTATTTCCGCGTCCATATACAGCACCCGTGCGCGTATTCCCTGGTTGAACATCACCGCCCTCTTGTTGCTCCTTGTGATGATTATTGTCTCAGCCGCGCCTCCCTCCTGCGCGTAGCATTCCTCTACTTTTTCCGAAAGAAACTCACCGCTCACAGTCTCCACGTCGTCGAACCCCGAGATTTCGAGCGTCGGCGCCGCCAGTTTCCCGAAGCGATGATTTGGCGTATCATCGTGGCGTTGTGCAGTATGCCCGACGATCTGCGCTGTCGCGCCACCTCGGTTAGCGAGAAGCTGTAGACCGTGAGGCCGTAGCCCTGCAGCGTGGCAGGCGCGAGCGCCGGGCTGTCGGTGTAGCCCACCGGCGGCAGCTGAGCCACGTCGCCGAGCAGAATCAGGCGGCATCCCTCGCCGCTGTAAACGTAGGTGATAAGGTCGTCGAGCAGGCATCCCGATCCAAACACCGCCCCTTCCGACGCGTTGTTGGCAATCATCGACGCCTCGTCGACAATAAACAGCGTGTTCTTGTGGTTGTTGCGTGCAAGGCAGAAATGCGAGTCCTCGGGGTTGTAGCGCCGGCTTTGGTAGATTTTGCGGTGTATGGTGAATGCACTGTGGCGCGAGTATGCCGCAAACACCTTCGCCGCCCGTCCCGTAGGCGCCAGCAGCACAGCCTGTCGGCGCAGCGCCGGCAAAGCTGCGACAAGCGCTCCGGCGAGCGATGTTTTTCCTGTGCCCGCATATCCGTTGAGCAGAAAGACCGAGCGGTCGTCGGTGTCGGCGACAAACTTGCTCAGCGCGGCAATGATTTCCATCTGCTGGCTGTTGGGCTCGTAGGGAAGTTTGCGGAGTATCTCCGATCCGATTATGCGTTCAGTCTGGTTCATATTTTTATGATTTGTGCAAGCCTAAACTGATAAAATAGGTTGATAAACTCGATTATTTCTGATTACGGCGAACATTCTAGCCACGAGCTTTGCTCGCACTGCGTTTAATACGGTCATTTTGTTTTTTCCTTCGGCGACTTTTCTTTCAAAATATGTTTTCAGATCGCCTGTCTTCTTATGGGCAATCGCCACGGCAGCCATGTGAAGGAGGCATTTTATGTATTTTACGGCCCGTTGAGACACTCTGTTTCGAGAGTGTTGGCTCGAGCCGGATGTGTATGCGAATGGAGCGACTCCGACGTAACAGTTGAACTGTCTGGGATTGTCGAAGCGTGTAAAGGCTTCAGTAGCTATAATCATGTTCATAGCGACAACCGGTCCGACGCCTTCCACAGACTTAAGCAATCTCATCTGTCGGGATAGCTCTTCCGAAGAATCGATGACATCAGCCATCTCTTGGGCAATCTCTTTCAACGTCTTTTCAAGAGACTTGATCATCTCCTTCAGACGCTTTGCCTTGCGCTTGAAGATTTTATCCTCCATGAAGCCTTCCTGGTCTGACAGCTGCGCTTTGTATTTCGCCATATCCGTAAGGTAGAGCGAGCGCTCCGCCTCCAGCTGCTTGAGGCGCATAAGTTCCTCTGCAGGACGCTGGTAGGGCTTGGCTTTATCGAAGAAGCGCATGGCATACTCGGCAATGCGGCGGGCGTCCACTTTGTCATTTTTACCGCGTGTTACGCCGGAACAGTTTTTTATCTGTGAGGCGTTTTTCAAGCCACAGCTTGCTGCCTTACGACTTGCAGGCCCCTATCAGTGGATATGTGTACTGGCCGGTGTGCTCCGCGCAGATGATGAAACAGTTGTTGCTCATGCTCAGTTCTTCTTTTATGCCTGCTATCAGAGTGGCGATGGCCTGCGGGTGATTACTTACTTGTTCCTCTTTGAGGACCTTTGAATTTGACATTACACAGATGTCCAGTTTCTTTTTCGAGACATCTATGCCGATGAAATAAAAATTTTGCATAACTTTGTAGTTGACAAACAACGAGAGAAAGGAACTCGTCCCTAACCTAACTACCTTAACAACAGGTGTTTTATTTTTATACAGGTCTCCGGACGGGAAAGGCGGAGAGTCCTAATATGAACACGGGTATTTCCCCTGGCGCAAAATGGTTCACTCTCTGTCTTCCTTTCTTTCAATATTTATTTTTTCACTGCAAATTTACCATTTCTATTTCAGTTTCGGTTTGCCGCTGCAAATCTAAGGTGTGTGCAAAGCTACTGAAAAGAATTTGATTTTTAAAAAAATAGTTTGAGGGACTCTAGGGGCTCTAAAGACTCTAAAGACTTTAAGGACTCTAAGGACTCTAAGTGAAGTGGAAAATCAAAAATTTCAAGCAAGCTTGATTTTGATTTTCACTCGCCTTGCACTATCTTTAAATAAGATAGGCTGCGATTCGGAAGAGCAAAATCAAATAAATTTGTTTTGCTCTTCACTCATCTTGCACTATCTTTGCAGTCTGAAATTAAGATAATTAGAAAATAATCATATAAATGTCGATAGATAACATCATTTCTGCGGCTACAGCCGAGGCGCTGAAGTCGCTCTATGGTTTGGAGGTAGAGGCTTCAACCATCGTGCCTCAAACAACGAAAAAAGAGTTTGAAGGCAACCTTACAATCGTGGTATTCCCATTCTTGAAAGCGTCGCACAAAGCACCCGACGCAACAGCCAAGGAGATAGGTGATTATCTCGTTGCCAACTGCGAGGCGGTGAAGGAGTATAACGTGATAAAGGGCTTCCTCAACATCACTGTAGAGCCGAAATTCTGGCTCGGAGTGCTCGACCATATCCACGCAACAAAAGACTATGGCTTCAAGACCGCCGACGACAACAGCGAGCTGGTGATGATTGAATATTCGTCGCCAAACACCAACAAGCCGCTTCACCTCGGCCACGTGCGCAACAACCTGCTTGGCTACAGCCTGTCGCGCATCATGCAGGCCAATGGCTACAAGGTGGTGAAAACCAATATCGTGAACGACCGCGGCATCCATATCTGCAAATCGATGCTCGCATGGCAGAAGTGGGGCAACGGCGCTACTCCGGAATCGACCGGCAAGAAGGGCGACCACCTTATCGGCGATTTCTATGTGGCTTTCGACAAGCACTATAAAGCTGAAGTGAAGGCGCTCGAGGAGAAAGGCATGACCAAGGAAGAGGCCGAGGCAGCGTCGCCATTGATGCAGGAGGCACGCGAGATGCTCCGCCGCTGGGAAGCCGGCGACGAGGAGGTGCGTTCGCTGTGGCGCACGATGAACTCATGGGTGTATGCCGGATTTGACGAGACCTACAAGCGTCTGGGCGTAGACTTCGACAAAATCTACTATGAAAGCCAGACATATCTCGAGGGTAAGGAGAAGGTGCTTGAAGGCTTGGAGAAAGGCATCATGTACCGCAAGGAAGACAACTCCGTGTGGGCAGACCTTACCGCCGACGGACTCGACCACAAACTGCTGCTCCGCAGCGACGGCACATCAGTGTATATGACCCAGGACATCGGTACGGCGAAACTGCGCTACCAGGACTATCCTATAGACAAGATGATTTATGTGGTGGGCAACGAGCAAAACTACCACTTCCAGGTGCTCTCGCTGCTGCTCGACAAGCTTGGCTTCAAATGGGGCAAGGACCTTGTGCACTTCTCATACGGAATGGTAGAGCTGCCAGAAGGCAAGATGAAGTCGCGCGAAGGCACCGTAGTCGACGCCGACGACCTGATGGACGCCATGGTGCAGAACGCCAAAGAGATGTCGGCAGAGATGGGCAAGCTGCAGGACCTTCCACAGGAAGAGGCCGACAAGATTTCGGCAATCATCGGACTCGGCGCGTTGAAATATTTCATTCTTAAAGTCGACCCACGCAAGAACATGACGTTCAACCCGAAAGAGTCTATCGACTTCAACGGCAACACCGGACCGTTTGTGCAGTACACCTACGCCCGCATCCAGTCGGTGCTTCGCAAGGCAGCCGACAAGCAGGTCAGCGAAGCGTTTGACGCATCGGCAGTTGCGCTCAACGACAAAGAGATATCGCTCATCCAGCGTCTCGCCGACTTCCCGGCAATCGTAGCCGAGGCAGGTCGCACCTACAGCCCGGCGTTGGTTGCCAACTACGTCTACGAACTTGTGAAAGAATACAACCAGTTCTACCACGACTATAAAATCCTCGGCGAGGAAAACGCCGACCTGCGCGGCTTCCGCCTGACATTGTCGCGCACCGTAGGCGACATCATCCGCCAAGGCTTCTGGATGCTCGGCATCGAAGTGCCGGAACGCATGTAAAAGTGGTTGATTATGGATAATTAACAATGTCGGTGAACCTAATGCTGAAAAATAGCGTTATCTTCACCGACAACTTTTAAAAAAACAGAAAATATGGAAATTACAATCAGCAATACGGTTATGGGGCACAGCCAACCATAACGTTGACCCACAGCGTGTCGAAAGTGATGCGCAGCGTCTATATGCGAATGTTTCTCGGTCTGCTCGTCACCGCCGGCGTTGCACTCTATGTGGCATCGACACCAGCGATAATGAGCGCCATCTTCTCAAGCCGTCTGACATTCTGGGGCTTGATAATCGCCGAGTTTGCCTGCGTGATAGCAATCACGGGAGCCATCAACAAACTCAGCACGTTTGCCGCCACCTCGTTGTTCTTCCTTTACGCCGTGCTCAACGGCGTGGTGTTCTCGTCGATATTCTGGGCGTTTGAGCTCGGGTCGATAGCCTACACCTTTGTCATAACAGCGGGCGTGTTTGGCGCGATGAGCATCTACGGCTATCTGACCAGCCGCGACCTCACGAAAATGGGCTCGTTCCTGTTTATGGCGCTTATCGGCTTGATTATCACAACGCTTGTCAACATCTTCGTGGGCAGCAGCACCCTTGAGTGGCTGATTTCGTTTGCCGGCGTGGCAATCTTCATCGGCCTCACCGCATGGGACACTCAGAAAATCAAACAAATGGTGCAGTACAGCGACTCGTCGCAAGTGGGCAAAATCGCCACAATCGGCGCGTTGACACTCTATCTTGACTTCATCAACCTGTTCCTCTATCTGCTCCGCTTCTTCGGCAACAGCAGAAACTAAGCCACAGGCATACAAAAACACAAACGCCCTCCGCAGGAATTGTCCTGTCGGAGGGCGTTTGTGCTGTTTCGTCAGCCGTCATTCAATCACCCAATCGAGAATGTTGGAATTGTTTCTTGTATAGAAGCAAAGTCCGGCTTTCACAATACGCTTGCCTCGGATTGCGTATGCGTCGGCATAGTGTCTGGCATTGATTTGCGCCAAAGCCAGATTGGCATCCTCTCCAAATTTCAGTTCGAAGATGTAGACCGTGTCGGCAGTTTCAAGAACCACGTCTATACGGCCTCTTGCCGTGCGTTGCTCCACAATGATATTGTAGTTGGTGAGCAACGCAAAGATAATGAAAAACACCTGCTGGTAATGTCCTTCGTAGTTGGTGTTGTCGCAATATGGCACCGATGCGAGAAATCGCGCAGCAGCGTCAGAGCCTCGTTCAGCCTGCCGTGCTTAAGCAGCACAGAAACATCGGCAATTGCCACTCTGCCAGAATCGATTGCATTGTCAAGATATCCAGGCAGAAGACTGTCGAAAAGCCCAACAACAATCTCTTTGTTTGGGAAATCAAGCGTATATACATCAGTCTCGTCCTCATAGCCTTTGATTGTGAGGTATCCGCTCTGATATAGCAGAGGCGTTAGCGACGGCATAGTCTCCGTTGCGGCGTCAAAAGATGACAATTTCACCCTTGTCCTGCCCAATTGCGACGGTAGAACGTTGAATTTGCGCATCATGTTGATGAGATATGTAGGAGTGCCCGAACCAAACCAATAAGAGTTGAACTTACCCTCGGCAAGACAATTCAGCAAGCTGAACGGGTTGAAGACGTCGGGCGACGGCCAAGTGAAATGATAGCCGTCGTAATGCTCCTTCAGCCGCGCCAAAGCCTGTGTTTCTGAGATTCCGCATCGATCGGCGAGGGAAGAAATGTCGCTGTCCATCTGCGTTGTCAACTCATCTTCGGTGATTCCGCAAATGCCAGCGTAATTCTCATTCATACTGATGTTTACGATGTTGTTCAGCTCGCTGAAAATGCTCAGTTGCGAGAATTTGGTGATGCCCGTTAGAAAAACGAAGCGAAGATACGGATCATTTTTTTTCAGCGGACTGTAGAAATTGCGCATCACGTTGCGCAACAACGGCAGTTTCACATCCTCATGCACCACGTCGAGCAGCGGAGCGTCATACTCATCAATAAGCACAACGACTTGGCGGCCAGTCCTGGAGTACGCAGCCTTGATGAGCGCGTCAAGCCTGTCGTTTGCGTCGACAGCCGGTTTGACAATGCCCCACGTCTCTTCCTGCTCCGTCAGGATTCTGTCGAGATAACGGTCCAACTGGTCTTTTTCCATATGCTTGCCTCCCGACATGTCGAAATGCAGCACTGGATATTCAGTCCATTCTTTTTCAAGCCGTTCTATGGCAAGCCCGTTGAACAGCTCGCGCTTGCCCTCAAAATAGCTGTGCAATGTGGACACAAGAAGCGACTTGCCGAATCGGCGCGGTCGGCTAAGGAAAAAATATTTGCCATCGGTATGCGTCATGTGGTAGACGTATTCAGTCTTGTCTACATACAGCATATCTTCCTTGCGTATACGCTCAAACGTCTGTATGCCGATAGGGTATAGTTTTCGTGACATAATCTTTTCCTTTTATGAATTTGACGTAAAGGTAAATAGAAAAGTCCAATCCTCCAAACAATAGATAAACAAGCGATTCGTGAGGAAATGCAATTATAGGGATAAAGATTGGTGGATTTGGCAGAAAATTGGCTAACTTTGAGAGCTGAAAAAAATAGACCTAACACGTTACGACAATGAATAAGATTATAGATAAAAAGCATTTCTCGGAAAAGGTGGTGCAGCTTGTGGTAGAGGCGCCGCTGATAGCACGCTCGCGCCGTGCCGGGCATTTCGTGATTGTCCGTGCCGACGAGCATGGCGAGCGCATCCCGCTGACCATCGCCGACTCCGACACCGCCACCGGGACAATAACCCTTGTGGTGCAGGCTGTAGGCAAGTCGACAAAAAAAATCTGCGACAAGGCAGTAGGCGATAGCCTCCACGATGTGGTAGGCCCGTTGGGACAAGCCACCAAGATAGAAAAGGTGGGCACCGTGGTGTGTTGTGGCGGCGGCGTAGGCGTAGCGCCGTTGTTGCCAATCATCCGCGCCATGAAGCAAGCCGGCAACCGCGTGGTCAGCGTGCTCGCCGGACGCACCAAGGATTTGATTATACTTGAGGACGAGGTGCGCCGCTCAAGCGACGAAGTGGTGATAATGACCGACGACGGCTCCTACGGGCAGAAAGGACTGGTGACCGAAGGCGTGGAGCAAGTGATCAACCGCGAGAAGGTGGACCAGGTAGTGACCATCGGTCCGGCAGTGATGATGAAGTTTGTCGCACTGCTTACAAAAAAATACGACATCCCCACCGTCTGCTCGCTCAACACCATCATGGTCGACGGCACAGGCATGTGTGGTGCCTGTCGGGTTACCGTAGGCGGCCGTACGCGCTTCGTCTGCATCGACGGGCCGGAATTTGATGCGCATCAGGTGGATTTCGACCAGATGATGATGCGCCTTCATGCTTACGACAACGAAAACAAGAACTGACATGGAAGAGACAAAAGATATGCGCATGGCAGAATGGCGCGAGGCACTGCGCGAGGCAAAGACAGCTAAGGAACGCACTTCGACACCGCGTGTGAAGATGCCCGAGCTTGCGGCAGACTACCGCGTGACGTGCAATGAGGAAGTGAATCAAGGGTTGACGATTGAGATGGCTGTGGCAGAAGCCTCGCGGTGTCTTGACTGCGCCAACCCGCAATGCGTCACAGGCTGCCCTGTGGGCATCGACATTCCCGGATTTATCAAAAACGTGGAGCGCGGCGAGTTTGCCGAGGCAGCCCGTGTGATAAAAAAGACCAGCGCGCTTCCGGCAGTTTGCGGACGCGTCTGCCCCCAGGAAAGCAGTGTGAGAGCCGTTGCATACACACCAAGATGAAACACGAAGCCGTGGCGATAGGCTATCTGGAACGCTTCGTAGCCGACTGGGCACGCAGCCACGGTTCGGCCGACGAGGAAAAACCCGCCGCAAACGGCATCAAGGTGGCAGTTGTGGGCAGCGGACCCGCCGGACTCGCCTTTGCCGGCGACATGGCGAAGCGCGGCTACAGCGTCACGGTCTACGAGGCGCTGCATGAGATTGGCGGAGTGCTGAAATACGGCATCCCCGAGTTCCGCCTGCCGAATGCCATCGTCGACACCGAAATCGACGGTCTGCGCCGTCTGGGCGTGGAGTTCGAGTCCAACTGCATTGTCGGCAAGACATTAAGCTACGACGACCTCCACGCCATGGGCTTCAAAGGCATCTTTGTGGCGTCGGGAGCCGGACTGCCACGGTTTATGAACATACCTGGCGAGAATCTCAACGGAGTGATGTCGAGCAATGAATTCCTGACGCGGGTCAATCTGATGGGAGCCGCCCGTCAGGATGAAGACACCCCCGTGCTTCACGGTCACAATGTGGCAGTGATTGGCGGCGGCAATACGGCGATGGACTCCGTGCGCACAGCGCGTCGCATGGGCGCAGAAAACGTGATGCTCGTCTACCGCCGTTCGGAAGACGAGATGCCGGCGCGCCGCGAGGAAGTGAAACACGCCAAGGAAGAAGGCGTGCGTTTCCTCACGCTCCACAACCCATTGGAATATGAGGGCGACGAGAAAGGCAATGTGTGCCTGATGCGCCTGCAGCGGATGGAACTCGGCGAACCCGACGAGTCGGGACGCCGCTCTCCGGTGGCTGTTGATGGCGCAGTGGAGGATGTGCCCGTCGATTTGGTGATTGTCAGCGTAGGCGTGTCGCCAAACCCGTTGATTCCGAATGCGATTCCAGAACTTGAGGTGAGCCGCAGAGGCACCATCGTGGTCGACGAGTCGACAATGCGCTCATCGCTGCCCGACATCTATGCCGGAGGCGACATTGTGCGTGGCGGAGCGACCGTGATTCTCGCGATGGGCGACGGACGCCGCGCCGCGGCAGAGATGGACAAAAGTTTGCAGAACCAATAATACCAAAAAATATGGACAACTTCAAGATTACGGCTATAGGATTGATGTCGGGCACATCGCTTGACGGTCTCGACGTGTGCTGCGCCACATTCTCCAAAACCGACGGCCGATGGCGTTTCGCAATCGATGCGGCACGCGGCTATGACTATCCCGACGATTTGAAATACCGCCTCGGCACTGGAGCGCAACAGATGTCGGCACACGACTTTGTGGCGTTCCACAGCGAATACGGCAAGTTTCTTGGCGAGCGTGTCGTCGACTTTATGAAGGAATACGGCATACGTCCCGACATCGTGGCGTCGCATGGACACACCATCTTCCATGAGCCAGGCAAGCGCATAATGTTTCAGATAGGCGACGGCGCGGCGATAGCAGCCGAGGCACGTGTGCCTGTGGTCAGCGATTTCCGTCGTCTTGACATAATGCTCGGCGGACAGGGAGCCCCGCTTGTGCCGATTGGCGACCGTCTGCTTTTTGCCGACTATGATTTCTGTCTGAACATAGGAGGATTCTCCAACATATCGTATGAGTGCGACGGAGAGCGGCAGGCGTTTGACATCAGTCCGGTCAACTATGTGCTCAACCACTATTGCCGTCAGCGAGGCTTAGAGTTTGACCGCGACGGACTGATTGCCCGCAGCGGCACGGTCGATGCCGAATTGCTCGCCAGTCTCGACGCATTGCCATTCTACTCGCAGACCGGCGCGAAGTCGCTTGGCCGCGAATGGGTGGAGAAAGAGATATTCCCGATGATTGACAGCCGCGGACTTGAATTTGCCGACCTGCTCTCCACCTTCACCGAGCATGCCGCCCGTCAGGTGGCGCGCGTTGTGCGCATGGTAGGCAAGCCGCATTCCACGATGCTTATAACCGGCGGCGGTGCGCTCAACGTCTATCTTGTGGAGCGCATCCGCGAGCTGGCAGGTTGCGAAGTCAAGATACCGCCACGCCAGATAATTGAATTTAAGGAGGCACTGATTTTCGCGTTTCTCGGCGCGCTTTATATGACCGGCGAGGCAAGCTGCCTGTCGTCGGTCACCGGGGCGGCATGCGACAACATCGGAGGAATGCTGTTTAAAATTTAGAATCGCTTGTCGATACGCGGCACTTAACGCAGCGGATTCCGCTGCGTTAAGTCTTTTTAACAGTGGCGGCGGTTGCCACACACCATTGCCTTCTGGCAAACTATGTGGTTCTATTTTGGATAGAAATCAAAGATTTTTCAGTAAAAAACCTTAAATGGTGGCAAATTGCCACCGCCGTGACTTTTGTTGTTCAGGCAGTTGTCGGTTGCGGTTGCTATTTGCCAAAAAATATGTGTAATTTTGTCGTTGGAAAGATTCGTTTTAGAAAAAAAATAGCTTCAATGGCAAAACCGAATATCCTTATAATATATACCGGAGGAACAATCGGCATGATTGAAAACCCGGTGACGAAGTCGCTGCAACCGTTCGACTTCACGCACCTTATCGACAATGTGCCCAAAATCAAGAAGCTCAATTATTCCATCAACAATATCCAGTTTCACCCACCGATCGACTCGTCAAACATGAATCCGTCGCACTGGGTTGAAATCGCACAGAGCATCGAGGAGAACTATGCCAGCTACGACGGCTTTGTGGTGCTTCACGGCACCGACACGATGGCATACACCGCCTCCGCGTTGAGTTTTATGCTCGAGAACCTGCACAAGCCCGTCATCATCACCGGCTCCCAGCTTCCAATCGGCGAAGTGCGTACCGACGGAGAAGAAAACCTCATCACAGCACTTCAGATAGCCGCCGCCCGCGACAAGAACGGCGACCCGATGGTGCAGGAAGTGGCGATATTGTTTGAAGACTATCTGTGGCGCGGCAACCGCAGCACAAAGATGAGCGCCGACCATTTCAACGCCTTCAAGAGCAACAATTATCCCGACCTTGCCCGCATAGGCCTCGGAATTCATTTCCATGAAGAAGCATTGTGGCGCCAACGCTCGCAGCGACCGCTTAAAGTGCAGACCGCAATGGACCGCAACGTGATGTTTATCGACCTGTTTCCAGGCATCACCGAGAGCACACTCCGCTATCTTCTCAGCGCCCCCGACGTGAAAGGCATTGTGCTCAAGACCTATGGCGCCGGCAACGCCCCGACCGACAAATGGTTTGTCGACCTGATGCGCGACGCCGTAAAGCGCGGCATTGTGATAGTCAACGTTTCGCAATGCGTCAACGGCGGAGTCCACAGCGAGCGCTATATGACAGGCAACACGCTGCAGTCGACCGGTGTGGTCAGCGGATACGACATAACATCAGAGGCAGCCATCACCAAGCTGATGTATCTATTCGGCATGGGGCTTCGGTCAGAACAGGTGAAGAAATATCTCAATTGCTCGCTGTGTGGAGAGATAACAATTTAAGCCTTTGAACAGAAGCATTTTATATTTGAAACAGGGATAATAATGCTTAAAGAATTTTAAATGCGGAAAATTTTCGCTAATAGCATTGCCGTGTAAAAAAAATATAGTAATTTTGCAGCGGTTTTCAAAAGAGAGAAACATTAGTAAATATTCACTATTATAAATCAAACAACAATGAGCAATCTTGATTTGACAAAGTACGGCATTACTGGCGCTACAGTAATTGCACACAACCCATCTTACGAGCAATTGTTTGAAGAAGAGACAAAAGCAGGTCTCGAAGGTTATGAAGTAGGTCAGCAGACAGAACTCGGTGCAGTCAACGTGATGACAGGTATCTACACCGGCCGTTCGCCTAAAGACAAATACATCGTAATGGATGCCAATTCAAAGGACACTGTATGGTGGACTTCTGAAGAATATAAGAACGACAACCACCCAATGTCGGAAGACGTATGGAACAAGGTTAAGACTATCGCCAAGAGCGAGCTTTGCAACAAGAACCTCTATGTTGTAGACGGATTCTGCGGCGCAAACAAGGACACTCGTATGGCAGTTCGTTTCATCGTTGAGGTTGCATGGCAGGCTCACTTCGTTACAAACATGTTCATCCGTCCAACAGAAGAAGAGTTGAAGAACTTCGAGCCAGATTTCGTTGTTTACAACGCATCAAAGGCAAAAGTTGAGAACTACAAAGAACTCGGACTCAACTCTGAGACTTGCGTAGCCTTCAACGTAACATCAAAAGAGCAGGTAATCATCAACACCTGGTATGGTGGTGAGATGAAGAAAGGTATGTTCTCAATGATGAACTACTTCCTGCCATTGAAGGGCATCGCATCAATGCACTGCTCTGCAAACTGCGATATGAACGGAGAGAACACAGCAATCTTCTTCGGTCTTTCTGGAACAGGTAAGACAACCTTGTCAACAGATCCTAAGCGTAAACTTATCGGTGACGATGAGCACGGATGGGACGACAACGGCGTGTTCAACTTCGAAGGCGGTTGCTATGCAAAGGTTATCAACCTCGACAAAGAGTCAGAGCCAGATATCTACAACGCTATCAAGCGCAACGCACTTCTTGAGAACGTAACAGTTGATGCAAACGGCAAGATCGATTTCGCAGACAAGAGCGTAACAGAAAACACTCGTGTTTCTTACCCAATCTTCCACATCAACAACATCCAGCCGGGTTCTTCTGCACCAGCAGCAAAGCAGGTAATCTTCCTGTCGGCAGACGCATTCGGTGTATTGCCTCCAGTATCTATCCTTACTCCGGAGCAGACTAAGTACTACTTCCTCTCTGGCTTTACAGCAAAGTTGGCAGGTACAGAGCGCGGTATCACAGAGCCTACTCCAACATTCTCTGCATGCTTCGGTCAGGCATTCTTGGAATTGCACCCAACAAAATATGCAGAAGAGTTGGTTAAGAAGATGGAGAAGAACAACGCTAAGGCTTACCTCGTAAACACTGGTTGGAACGGAACAGGCAAGCGTATCTCTATCCGCGACACTCGTGGCATCATCGACGCTATCTTGAGCGGCGACATCGACAAGGCTCCTACAAAACAGATCCCGATGTTCGACTTCAAGGTTCCGACTGTATTGCCAGGTGTAGCAACTGAAATCCTTGACCCACGCGACACTTACGCTGATGCAGCACAGTGGGAAGAGAAAGCTAAGGATTTGGCTGCCCGCTTCATCAAGAACTTCAAGAAATATGAGAACAACGAGGCAGGTAAGGCTCTTGTAGCTGCCGGTCCGAAGTTGTAATCAGAACTTAAAGATTCAAATATCGGAGAGCGCGTCCAATTGAGGGCGCGCTCTCTTTGCTTTTTGTGGAAGGACTGATGCAATAAAACGCGATGGTGTGCGTTTAAACATTAGAATAAAAGTATGCTTTTCTATGAGACTCAATTTTACTAAGATATTTCTTGCAGCCGCAATCGTATTGGCTGCCACAGTGACATCGTGTAAGGCTCCGCAGTCGTTGGCATATTTCGAGAATGCCGACAGCTTGAAGACAGTCGGAACAACAGCACTCGACTATGCCGTTAAATCCGTCCGGCCGACGAGCTGATAATCACGGTCAACTCCATTGTGCCGGAGGCAACGGCAGCCTACAACCTTCCGCTCGTCAATCCGTCGCTTGAGGGAGAGGTGGGTGTGTCGTCGACACCGCAGAACCAGACCTATATTGTCAATACTGACGGGGAAATAACGATGCCCGTTATCGGAAAGATACATGCAGCCGGAATGACAACCAAAGGTTTGGGAGACTATCTGACAGAAAAGATCTCGAAGGAGGTTGACAGCCCTGTTGTCCGCGTCCAGCTTGCAAACTTCCGCGTCAACGTGCTTGGCGAGGTGAAACGTCCGGGCGCAATCGAAGCCAAAAGCGAGCGGTTCACGATTTTTGACGCTCTTGCCGCTGCCGAGGATATGACAGAATACGGCGAACGCACAAACGTGATGGTGATACGCGAGGAAAACGGACAGCGCGTCTACCACCGTGTGAATCTTAAAGATGCAAGAATCGTAGACTCGCCATACTACTATCTTCAGCAGAACGACGTGGTCTATGTGGAACCGAACCAAATCAAGGCAGGCAATGCAAAATACAGCCAGAACAACGCATTCAAGGTGACGGTGGTTTCCACTGTTGTCAGTGCCGTGTCGGTTATCGCCTCTCTTGTAATTGCATTGGCAGTCAAATAACAGCGAAAATGCTCAATATCCATCGGGCATATTTCTACGTGTTTTTCGTCAGTGTGCTGGGCTTGTTTGGCTCCGCATTTATTGCCGTTTCTTGACGAATTGTGTCTGTTGGCATTTGCAGTGCTCGCTGTCGTCGACATGACGTTCAACCGCTGCTTCGGTAAGTACAAGTTGATGTTTGTGCTGCTTGGCGTGATGGCGTTGTATTTGGCATATTCTCTTGTCGCGTCACCATACAATACCCCGAAGGCGCAGATTAACGACTTTATTGCTCAGTGCAAGCCGCTGATAGCTTTTTCAGCAAGTTATGCCATTGCGCCGCAGTTCACCGCCAACGAGAAGTGGGTGTTGAAAAAGGTGTGTATTTTCTTGGCGTTTATGGCATTTTTCGTCATCGCCGCCGACATCTACGATGTGACTATTTCCCATGTCTACTATGGTGGTCTGACTTGTGTGGGCTGTGCGATGGTTTATTTGCTGATGTCATATGACAACGACAACCCACGGGCATATACACGGTCGGACTTTATCTGGACCTGCGTAATCCTGTTGCTTGGACTGATATGCACCCGCTCGAAATATTATGGGTTTGTGGTGCTGGCATTCTATATGCTGTTTGTTTATCGTCCCGGCACGGTCAATTTCAAAGTGTGCGCAACATTGTCGTAGCCACACTCGCATTCGCGCTTGTGGTGCTTGTGGCTTGGAAAAAAATTGAATACTATTTTATAACCGGAAATTCCGACACGTTCGACCCCGACGTGATGGAGACCTATGCCCGGCCCGTGCTGTTCGGCGGAATGTTGCTTGTGCTTGGCGACCACCTGTTGTTGGGCAGCGGTTTGGCGACCTACGCCACCTACTCGTCAGGTCCTGATGTCAGTTACTCGGACCTGTACTATGACTATGGCATAAACTTGCTTTGGGGTCTGTCGCCCACTTATGGTGACTTTATCGCAGACACTTTCTATCCCGAGCTTGCGCAGTTCGGGTGTTGGGAATATTCTTCTTTGGCTATTTCTGCTGGTGGATATGGCGGAAATACCGCATCGTGATGCGCACGCACCACTATCAGTTGTTTGGCATAGGTGTGATGTCATTTGCGTTTCTTGCCATTGACGGCACTGCGGGATGCACAGTGCTTCAAGCAGCTGGCGAGCTTCTGATGGCAGTGATGGGAATCGTCGCCGCGCAAGCCAAAGCGGTGACTAAAGAAGAGGCAAAAGCGTTGCTGGCGCGTCCGGTAACAGAGTTTTATGATAATAAAAAAGAAAAAATAGAATATGGCTACAAGTTCTGACAAGGTGGATTTCAGCCGTTTGCGCTATGAAATCCGTAAGCATTGGTGGTGGTTTATCGCCTCGTTTGCAGCGATGATGGCAATCGCCGCAGTCTATATGCTTAAACAATCCTGAATTCAAATTCCACGCCGACATTATGATCGAACAGGAAGAAGGCGGCGGAATGGGCGGCGGAATGATGCAGATGATGAAGCAGTTCTCCATGGGCTCGTTCGGCGGCGGTTCGGTCGACGACGAGATGGCGGTTCTGCAGTCGCGCAGTCTGCTTTGCGAGGCAATCAACAAGTTGGGATTGCAGTATGACTACAAGGGTGTTGACGGAATGCGCAAGCTGTCGCTTTATCGCAAGTCGCCCGTAGAATTGTCAACGAATGTTGACCTCGACACGCTTCAAAGTGGGGCGACATTCAAGATTCATCTGCGTTCTGACGGCAAGATTGACGTCAAGGTGAAAGGCAAATGGTTCTCCACGCTGTTCAAACAAGACGGCATGTCGCTGCCGGCAACGGTGAAACTTCCCGACGGAGCGTTCACCATCCGCCGCACGGCATTTTATAAAGCCGGGGTGGAGCGCAAGCTTACAGTGGAAGTGAACGGCACCGCACAAACATATGACGACTATTCCAAGATATACTACGCCGACGTGCCGTCGCTGAAATCCAATGGCATCACGCTATTCTATCAGGACGAGGACAAGCAGCGCGGCAAGGATTTGCTCAACATGGTTGTGGAGCTCTACAACATCCGTCGTCTGCGCGAGGAGCAGACAAAGGCTTCACGGGAGATAGCCTTTATCGACGACCGCCTTGCGTCCTTGACAAGTCAATTGTCTGAGTCGGAGAAGCAGCTTGAGGAGTTCAAGACCGCCAACGATGTTACCGATATCGCCGCCGAGGCGAAAGTGCTGCTCGAGCAGACATCGAAAAACAAGGCTTCGATTGTGGGCTTGCAGACCCAATTGTCGATATTCGACATGATTTGCGAGTTCCTTGATGACCCGAAGAATAAGTATTCCATGATTCCTGTGACCAGCGGACAGGACTACGAAAGTGCTGCAAATCAATTGAGGCCTACAATCAGTTGATTCTTGAACGCACCAAGCTTGACATGGCAGCCAAGCACGACAACAAGGCTCTGCAGGCTCTCAACAAGCAGATTGACGGTATGCGCGGAGGTGTGATAGAAACGATGCGCAAGGCGCGTGAAAGTGCTGAGATTGCCTACAACGACTTCGTTCGTGAAGATGGCAAATATGCGTCGAGGTTGAAACAGTTGCCGTCGCACGAGCGTCGTTATGTCGATCTCTACCGGGATACTGAAATAAAGAATAATCTTTACATCTTCCTGCTTGAGCAGCGCGAGTCGAATGCGTTGAAATTTGGAGTGCAGGAGATAGGCCGCATTATTGACCCCGCTTATCATGAAGTTAAAAAGGCTTGGCCCAAGGGTTCGATTGTGTTTGGCGCGGCTTTGGTTCTGGCAATCATAATTCCGTTGCTGATTCTCATGCTGCGCGCCATCCGCACAAAACGGATAATGATTCGTCAGGATTTGGAGAAATTGACCGATTTTGAGATTTTGGGAGAAGTGGCAGACAATGAGCAGACAGGGATGCGCCGAGTGCGCGACCGTCTGATTGCTTCCGAAGGTGTAGGCGTGGTAGCCATCGCCTGTGCCAAGTCGGAGTCGGGAACAGACGGCATTGCCGCCGCCCTCGCCACTTCGTTCGGCAATGCTTTGAGAAAGACGGTAGTGGTTGATTTGTGCGGAAATTCAAGCGTGGCAGCCACTCTTGATGACTATCTCCTCGGAAAGGCGACGATTGACAGTGTTGTCTGCGAAAATGCAGGCGGGTTTGATGTAATTGCGTCCAAGGGCGACCAATCAATTGATTTGATTGCTTCGGAGCAGTTTGCTGTGCTTGTCGACAGCCTGCGCAAGAATTATGATTATGTAATCCTTGCCGGAGACGCATTTGGCGACTACAGCGCGTTCAGTGTTATAGCCACAATGGCAGACCGTATGCTTGGCTATGTTGAGGCTGGTGAGCTTAGAGAAAACTTTACGGAATTTGACAATGAGTTGAAGGCACTTTCGTTGCCGAGTGGATATATCTTTCAAAAATAGTTATGAGAGTACTGATTGTAAATAAGTTCTATTATCCGCGCGGCGGCGACTGCGTGTGCGCGATGTCGCTTGAGCGACTGCTGCGCGAGCGGGGGCATCATACGGCGGTCTTTGCAATGGACTACCCGGACAATATAGCAACCGATTTCAATCAATATTATGCTCCGGAGGTGTCATTCTCCGGAGGAATTGGCTGCAAACTGGCGGCGGCAAGGCGCATATTCGGCGGTGCTGGTGTTAAGGCGGCATTTGCCAGGCTTCTCAGCGATTTCAAGCCTGACGTGGTGCACTTCAACAACATCCACTCCTATCTGTCGCCTGTAATCGTGGAAATGGCTAAGAAATTCGGAGCCAGGACAGTGTGGACGATGCACGATTACAAGCTTGTATGTCCGTCATACAGCTGCCTGAACGATGGCAAGGTGTGCGAGCAATGTATAGAAGGCAGCAAACGTGGAGTCTATTCCAACCGTTGTATGAAAGGCAGCCGTGCGGCGAGCCTGCTGGCATGGCTTGAGGCGGAAAAATGGAATACGAAGCGCTTGCAGCGCGCCACGGACACGTTTGTCTGTCCAAGCGAGTTTATGGCATCGAAAATGAAGCAGGGAGGCTTTGATGAGAAAAAAATCAAGGTGGTCTGCAACTTTGTCGATCCGGAGAAGGTTGAAAACATCAAAGAGAACACCGAGCGTAAGGACTATTATGTGTATGTGGGACGGCTGTCGGCAGAAAGGAGTGGAGACGCTGCTTAAGGCCGCCGTGCAGTTTCAGATACCATTGAAGATAGCCGGCGGCGGACCGCTTGCCGAAGATTTGAAATCGCGCTACGGGCGTTGTGACAACATAGAATTTCTTGGGCATCAGAACGCAGCTCAGGTTAGAGAATTGTTGGAAAATGCCAGATTTTCTGTGGTGCCGTCTGAATGGTATGAAAACAATCCGTTGAGCGTTATCGAATCGTTGTGTCTGGGCACACCGGTGGTGGGAGCGCGCATCGGCGGAATCCCCGAACTGATACAACCCGGCAGCGGAATGCTTTTCCGCAGCGGCAGCGTTGATTCGCTTGCCAACAACATTGCCGCGGCATGGGAATCGCCGTTTGACTATGCGGCAATCTCAGCGCAGTCGCTGCCACGCTTCAGTGCCGAGCGCTATCTTGACAGCGTGCTGGAGATATATCAAGGTTAGAAGGACTGTTGACTGGATTTACGCAGCGGGCAGCCTGTCAGAGGCAGCCTGCTGTCGTTTTATGCCGAAAATGAATCGGGTCAAGTTATATTTTGCGAGGATATAGCGGTAAAGAAATATAGGTCCGGCAACGCCTGCTGATATGACAAGCACTGCGCCGACGACAAAAAACGGGTCGTCAAGCAGAATGGGCGCGAATTTTTGTAAGGCAGCCTTTGCAGCGCCCTCGAATGTGGTGTGGAACAAATAGATTATATAGCTTGTCGCCGATATTGTCAGCAAAACATTGATTTTTTTTGCTCCTCTTGAAATGATGTCTGACAAATAAATTATTGTTGCAATCCCGACAAAAGGGATGACTGAATGACATGCGTCAAATCTTATATAAAAGTATTCAAGCGCGGCAAATGACAGGCATACAGCCCAAAACGGAATTTTTACGGATGTTGCAATCTTGCTCCAGTCGCAACAAACAACACCAAGCATAAAAAACACCAACATGCTCTGGAATTGTTTGAAACAAAACACTTCAGGCAGAAACGGAGGAATGCAGTACAGAAGCAATGCCGCACCAAGGAGCAATAATCTTTTTTGTTTCGTCGCAAACAGCGGCGCGATGACAAACATCCACCACAAAGCCCAGATAAACCATAAGAAATATCCCGCTTCAGGAAAATACAGCATTTTTATATATGCATAGGCAGTTACTGGATTCTCAACAAACGCATGCTTTTCTGTCAGCATCTTGATTGAGATGACAATCACAGAAACAACGACATACGGGAGCATCAAACGCTTCAGCTTCTTGACCAAAAACTTCGAGTATGACTCTCCTTCCTTTTTTGTCGCCATATAGATGAAGCCGCTGGCAAACATGAACAACGGCATGTGGAAAGAATAAATGAGTTTGTTCAAACATTCATACCAGACCGGAGAGTTCTCGGGAAAGTAATGGCCTACAACCACCAGGACGATGCATAAGGCTTTTGCTATGTCGAATAGAACGATTCTTTGCATATTGATGAAAATAAAAAATAACGTTGTGCAAAGGTAGTGAATTATCATCTAAACCTAAATTAGTTTGTTTGGGAAATAATAATTACCTTTGCAATTCGTTATACAATATAATGGATACATAAAGGCGCGTATAGATATGGCAAAAAATATAGTACAAGGCAGTTTAATTACTACATTCCGTTGTAACGCAAATGCAATATGTGTAACATTTGGAAACATCAAACTCGGCCTGAGGAAGAGATTGATGCTTCTTATTATGAGAAATTACCTGCCGGACTTCGAATAAATATCACTGGTGGAGAATGCACCATCCGCAAGGACATAGATAAAATTTTCGAGATACTTTATCCTAAATCATCGTTGCTTGAGTTAAGCACAAATGGCTATAATACAGAAACAATAGTCGCTCTTGCCAATAAATATCCCAACATCCTGATTCGTGTCAGTGTGGAAGGATTGCCTGCATTGAATGACAAAAAACGAGGCACGCTCAACGGCTTTGACCACGCTTTGCGCACGATGCTCGAATTGAAAAAAACGAAGTGCAAGAATATCGGCTTCTCCGTGGTCATCTCGCCAGACAATTATAAGGATTTGCTTCATCTTTATGAACTATGTGTCGCTCTTGACGTTGAATTAGGTAATTCTGTGGTGCATAACTCTTGGTATTTCCATAAGGACGACAACCAATTGGAGAGCGCGGATGCTCTTGCCGCACATGAGGAGTTTGTCAAAGCGATGCTCACGTCCAAACGTCGTGGCTTGAAGAACCGGCTGAAAGACTATGGACGCGCATATTTCAATAGAAGTATCCACCGTCGTCTTCGTGGAGATGAACCAGGATATCGTCCACCATGCGGTGCCCTTACCGATTTCTTCTTTATAGACCCGTGGGGAAATGTATCGCCATGCAATGGATCTGGAGAAGAATGGATTATCGGCAATATCAAGGAAGACAGTTTCGAGAACATCATGAAGTCGGAAAAAGCGAAAAAGGCTTTGGAATTGGTGAAGAACTGTAAGCGCAATTGTGCGTTTATAGTAACAGAGCGTCATGATATGGTGCGTCGTCCGTGGATTCCAATAAAATGGATAATCAAAAACAAACTGCGTATCCGTCAAGGAAAGATATTTGTTGGGACTAATTTGATGTCAATATGAGAATTGACGTCATAGGAACAAGGGGCTTCCCTGGAATACAGGGCGGTGTGGAACGCCATTGCGAACGATTGTATCCGCAAATGAATGGTGTGTCTGTTCGGGTGTTTCGTAGAAAACCATATGTCAAGACACAGCAAAGTCAGTATTCCGGAATTTCATTCACCGACCTCCCTTCAACACGGATTAGCGGATTTGAAACCGTGCTGCATTCATTGCTTGCCACCCTGATTTCAATGTTTTCTAAAGCCGAAATTGTCCATATCCACAATATCGGACCTGCGATGTTTGCCCCTCTTTTGCGTGCTGTGGGGAAAAAAGTGGTGCTTACTTACCATAGCGCAAACTATGAGCACGACAAATGGAATGCATTTGCAAAAGCAGTGCTCCGGCTGTCGGAGCGGATTGCATTGGCGTCGGCCTCGCAGATTATTTTTGTCAACAAGTTCCAGATGCAGAGATATTCAGAATCTGTCAGGCGTAAATCAATATATATCCCCAACGGTATTGTTCCGATGAGTCCGTCGACAAACCATGACTTCCTTGACAAAATAGGAATCTGTCCGCAAAAATACATACTGTCAGTAGGCAGGATAACGCCTGAAAAAGGCTTCGACCTGCTGATATCGGCGTATAATAGGCTTGATACAGATGTAAAGCTTGTCATAGCCGGGGCTCCTGACCAGGATTCAAAATATCTGGAAGAATTGAAATCCATTGCCAGCTCAAATCCAAATGTGGTTTTCCCGGGGTTTACAGATGGCGACAATCTGTCGCAGTTGTATACCAATGCATTGGCTTATGTCCTGTCGTCAAGGATAGAGGGGTTTCCTCTTGTGTTGCTTGAGGCAATCAATTTCAATTTACCGTTGCTCGTTTCGGATATAGAGGCGACGCATCTTCTCAAGCTGTCCGCTAAGTCATATTTTAAGGCAAATGATGCCAACGCGCTTTGTGATAAGCTGTCTGAATTCTTGACCAGCGGCGATAAGGGAGAATATAAGTGCACGGAAGAAGATTCTGCCGACTATTGTTGGGGCAAAATAGCAGAACAGACAATAGCCGTCTATAAAAAAGCAATGCGGAAATGACGGAGACGACAGGCCGGGGAAAGCAATTTCTGAAATCAGTAGGAATATATGCAGTCGGGAATATCGGGTCGAAACTGATTACGTTCCTGATGATTCCGCTGTACACGTTTTTCGTCGAGACGTCGGAGTTCGGTTATTACGACCTGTGTCTTACGGCGGTTATGTTGCTTACGAGTTTTGCTTCGTTGCAACTCCGCGACGGGGCGTTTCGCTTTTTGATTGACAGCAAGACTGACGAGGAAAAAACCGAGGTGGTCAGCGCAACGATGAGGCTGCTGAGCCGCTCGTTGCTCGTTTTCATGCTGTTGTCGGCGATTGTGTCGTTTGTTTATCCGATAAGGTGCCTGTGGCTCTCGTTCGGCTTGTTGGTCTCGATGGCGTTGATTGAAGTGTTCGGGCAGATGGCAAGAGGAGTGGGCGAGACAAAAACGTTTGTTGTCAGCAACATAATCTCGGCATTTTCCATAGGCGCGTTCAGCGTGGTGTTTGTAGTGTGGTGCGGATGGGGGATAACGGGAATCTTCCTTGCCAATATCTTTGCGCGTCTTATAGCCGTTGTGTATATTGAGGTCAGGGTGGGGTTGCTGCGCAAGTATTTCAAGCCCACATTGAAAAATGTAATGCTTACGAAAAAAATATTGCGCTACGTTCTGCCGTTGTTGCCGACGATAATGTGCTGGTGGCTTACCACGAGCAGCGACCGTTTTTTCATACAGCACTACTTCTCATTGTCGGACAACGGAATTTATGCCGTAGCAGCCCGTTTTGGAGCAATAATGCAGATTGTCGGCGCAATAATTTTTCAGGCGTGGCAGGAGATGGCGTTGCGCCAGTACAACAGCCCGGACCGTGACAAGTTTCTCTGAGATGGTGAATCTCTTCATAATGTTTATGTCGATAGCGGCATTATGTTTTGCGTTTGGTCTGAAGATAGTGTATCCATTTATCGTGAGTCCAGAATATGTTGCAGGAATAGTCTATGTCTTTCCTATAATAGCCTCTTCGGTTCTTTATGCATTGTCAAACATTCTTGAGGTCGGTTATCAATGTTCTTTTGAGACAGGGCGAGCGTTGCTTGGTGTCGGAGTTTCCGCCACAGTCAACATTCTGCTGAATTTTGTCCTCATCCAGACGATAGGAATATACGGAGTGGTGGTTACCTCGGTTGTCACTTATGCAGTGCTTCTTGGATTTCGTATCCACGATTCCCGCCGTTATTTCAAAATCAATATCTCGAAGATGTCGATTCTGACCGTTGCCATTGGTGCGGTTGGTGTATTCCCGTTTTATTTTACCGACTCGGTGCTTGTGGATGTGGTCATGATAATGATAGGATTGGCGGCAATGACGCTTGTCGCACCAAGAGTGCTGCGCTCTCTGAGACAGTCAAAACGCGGAAGTTAAATTTCGAATAAGTTTGACTTCAATCGATGCCGTTCCTGGATTTCAGCCATCGTTATTATCTCGTCTTTTGTCAGTTTTGAGAAGACATAGTCTTTCGACAGAATGGCACTTACGAAATCTTTGATTTCGTAGCGCAGACCGTCGCCCAGATACGGATAGAAATATTTTTTGTTTTTGTTTTGGTCTTCGTAGCGCACTTCAAAATAGTCGGTCTTCCACCACGGAGCAGGCACATAGACATATCCTTTTGTGCCGGCAATTGTGAGGTTGCCTTCAGTCTTTACGCCCAAACCCACCTGAAGGGAAGCTACGGCATGGTCGTATCTGAATATTGCTTTGGTGAAAATGTCGACACCGTCTTTCATCCGCGAGTAGAACAGAACGTCCTTGTAATCTGTGCCGAAACTTAAGAATAGGCAGCATCGTGAAGCATCCGTTCTCCACCATGCTTCCTCCATAGCGTTTTCCTCCGATGTAGTCCTCGTGCTCGAGCAGGGTGGTCGATGTGGCGTTGATTTCTACTATCTCGCCAATGATGTCCGACTTCAGCAGGGAGAACAGGTGTCTGAACGCCGGGCAGTAGGCAGTTTTCAAGCCGGTCATCAGCACTAACCCCTTCTCCTGCGCCATGTCGTATAGTTTCTCGGCTTCCGCTCGGCTTGTGACAAACGGGGTTTCGCAGAAGACGTGTTTCCCTGTGCGCATCGCCGTTTCGGCATAATCAAAATGAGTGTAGTGAGGCGAGGCGATGTAGACAGCGTCGCAGACTTGAAGCAACTCTTCGACAGAATCCGCGCTTGTCGGAATGTTGAACTTTGCAGAAATCGTCGCATTCGGATTTCAAGGGGTTGTAAGCGCCTGTGATTCTTGCGCTGTTTACAAACGCCGACTCTGATGCAAACCGAGAAGCAATACTTCCGGTGCCGATGATTCCGATGTCTGCCACCGGGCGGTGTTTGCGGATTTGTGTTGACGAAATGCCTTCGGTGCGCGGGAGGTATACCACTTTGCAGAATTCATTGAGATAGTCGAAATATCCTTCCCAATCAGATCCTATGGCAAAGATTTCGACACCGTATTTCAGGATGTCGTCGATTTTCTGCCCTTTGTATTCCTCGATGACTATGAGGTCGGCAAGTCCTGTGGCACGGACGGCGTCGATGCGTTCCATTACATTGTTGCACGTGTTGATTTTTCCACGTTCCAAATCGAACGTGTCGGTTGTCACGCCGACAATCAGGTAGTCGCCCAACGCTTTTGCACGTTTCAACAAGTTGTAGTGCCCCTCGTGAAACAAGTCGAATGTGCCGTATGTTATAACTTTCCTCATAGCGTTTTTGATTCAGATGGTTATTTGTCCAGTTCAAGGAGAGCGTCCATAAACGTCTTCATATATTTGCGTTCGCCTATCGACACTCTCAGGCATGTGCCGAATTCACCGACATTAGGGTATGATTTTATGAGAATTTTTTTGACGGATTTCATCTGTGCCACAATCTTCTCTGCATCGGTCTTAGGCTTGATGAATATGAAATTGCCGGCACAGCCCTTGTGTGCGTATCCGTTGCTGTCGAGCGACTCTGTCAGATATTTTCTGCCTTCGTTGAATTTTTCAATCAAATTGTTGAGCACAAGAGGGTTGGAGATTACATTTTCGGCAAGCAGCATGGCAAAGCATTGGTGTTGTGTGGTGTGCATAGTTTCTGAACCATTTTCACACCGTCGGGCCATCCTACGACATATCCCAGCCGGCAGCCAGCCATTGAGAACAATTTGGAGAATGTGCGGGTGACAAATACGTGTTCTTGGTTGAGGGCGTATTTGATGAATGTTTTTGGCCAGAAGTAGTGGTATGCCTCGTCGACCAAGACGGTCACCTGTTTTTCTCTCGCCCTTTCCATTATCCTCTCAAATTCCTCGTCGGAGTAGACATTTCCCATTGGGTTGTTTGGGTTCAGGAGAATCAGCAACTGTGTATCGTCGGTTATTTCCTTGATGATGTTGTCCACGTTCATGCTTAAATCCTCATCGTAAGGCACCTTTATGAAGTTTCTGCCATACATTTCCGAATATACCTGAAACATAAAGTATGACGGCACGACACCCACGATGCGTCCGCCCGGAGCTGTGAACGCCTGAATGATGTAGCGGATGCCTTCGGCAGACCCGTTTACAAGGCATAGATGAGAAATGTCGGTGCCAAGAAATTCAGCCAACTTTTCTGTGAACGGCAAGGTTTCCGGATATTGAGAAACCAAGCGTGGCGTGACCTTCGCCATGACGTCTTTGATGAAATCTTCGGGAAGTCCGCCCGGGTTCTCGTTAAGGTCAAGGCGCAAGAACGAACTGCGCTCGTTCTGGTCGAATATTCTGTGAAGGTTTTCGATTTTTTTGTCTAAGTAGTACATAGCTGAAAAATGTTTTATTGTTTCCACCAGGCGTTGAAGATGTGGTTTGCCACCTGCTTTTCTTTTGGAGGCAATTGCCTCCAGTCGCCATAGCAATTCGTCAAATATTCATCGTAATCCTCGAAGCCGAAAAATTCCCGGTCTTCAAACGGCATTAATTTCAGATTGTCGAAAAGGGATTTCTTGAAAGGGAATGACCGGGATTCGAACAAGCCTTGACAACATTCAAACACTCGTCTGAAGCCTTTGCCGTTGTGCTTTACTGCCATTTTCTGGAGTGTCTGGGCAAGGAGTCTTGATGATACCGCCAAGAGGGCGAGCTTGCCCATTGCCAATCCCAGCTTTTTGCATATACTCCATTCGCTGCGTGGTGAATATGTCTTTATTGCATACAGTTTTTGTAGCCTTACGCGAGTCTTGTTGTAGGCGTTCCATTGCTGTTCGTCGTCGGGCACGTCGTCAATTGGAAACATCGATGTTGACACCAATCTGTACGGTTTCGCTGACTGTTTCGCGCAATACGGTTCTGTTGTCGAATGCTTTGCCGTAGGCTCTGTTCCATTTGCTGTCGCGTTCAAGTGAGATGAACTGATATTTTCCGTTTAATGTTTCGGGAAACTCGTTGACCAATTTGTTGTAGTCTTCGCGCGGCAGGTATATGTCGATGTCGTCGTCCCAGGGAATGTAGCCCTGATGCCGGGCGCATCCGAGCATTGTGCCGCAGCCCAATGAATATCTGATTCCGTGCTCAATGCAAAATCCGTGTACGGCAGAAAGCACGTCCAGTTGAATCTGTTTAAGTTCGTTTATGTCGATTCTTTTCATATGGTTCTTCTAAGAAGAAGCGATGCCATGCATCACTCATGTTTTAGTGGCTACGAAGATAACGAAAAAAAATCAATTTACATCGGGCATAAGGATTAAAGATTCGCAAAAACGAGGCGGTGGCTTATGAAAACAGCCTTGCTCAAAGCAGGGCTGTTGATGTGGAGCATAGCGGACTCGAACCGCTTACCTCAACACTGCCAGTGTTGCGCTCTACCAGATGAGCTAATACCCCTTTTCTCCAGTGCAAATTTAAAATGAAAATTTAGTACTGCAATTCCGCAGCGATATGTTTTACAGCAGTTTTTGTATAAAAAATGAGCCGTTACGTCTATAAAAAGTCATTAAAGGAGCGTGTTTTTGTAGGTGAATGGTGTTAAATAGTGAGAAAAGCTACGCTAATTGCTTTATTTTTATTACTTTTGTAGTGGTTTTGGGAAAAAATTAATACAATATAAAATACTATTTTTATGAAGAAACTTTTACTCCTATTTCTTCTTGCCTTTTTGGCGGTTCCTATCGCCAGTGCGGAAGAGAGCGTGGTCACATTGACCACAACCCTCGACGAGGGAGCAAGCATCAAGCTGTATACTTGGGCTGACTCTATGGACGATGCGTTTACCATCGACTGGGGTGACGGCGTCGAGAAAATCTACAACAAAGTGAAGCCTAGCTGGACTTACGGCTCGGAGATCACCGGCAAGCTTGGCGCAAGCAAGACCATCACCATCAAGGGTGACATCACTTATCTTGAGATTAAAGAGATGCAGATTTCTGCCGCCACTTTCGCCAACACGAAGCTGAAAGAGGTGGATATGGAAAAGAATCAGCTGACAGATTTCAATCTCAGCGGACTTCCGGAGGTTACCAAATTGAGTCTTAACGAAAACTCTATTGTAACATTCTCATCGACCGGCAACTCTGTTTTGAAGAATCTCGGGTTGAAGAGCAACAAGATTGACTCTCATCAGTTTGAGATTTCTTCGTTGGCAAATAGCCTCGAGCAGCTCATTGTGTCGGAAAACGGAGAGAATTTTGTGGCGTTGAACCTTATCAATTTCGACAAGCTGCAGTACTTCACTGCCAACGACAATCCGGAGCTTACCACAGTTGTGTTCTATGACGGAAGCACCAATTTGAAGCAGATAAGCATGAACAACTGCCACATTATGCATTTCTATGCAATCTCGTTGCCTAATCTGAACACGCTCAACCTTTCCAACAACGCGTTGCTCGATTTTGAGAACGGCACATATCCCAAACTGTCGACACTGTCGGTCAACGGCAACTATCTCTCTGAAATTGACGTGACCAAGTTTCCGAAGCTGTTCTCGTTCGACTGCTCCAGCAACCAGCTTACAGACATAAATGTAGCCAACAATCCGGAACTCAACTATTTCAACTGCGGCAACAATAAATTGACAAGTGTTGATGTGTCGACCAACAAGGAGCTCGGCTCGCTGTTGGTCAACGGCAACCCATTGTCGCGCATCGACATCTCCAACAATGAATCGTTGGGCACAATCAACATCAGCGATACGCAGATAAGTTATATCGACTTGACGAAGGCTTTGTACCTGCGCGATTTCCGTGCAGCCAACACCCTTTGCCCGTTCTTCTATTTCAACTATGTGCTTCCTGGCGGAAAGTTCTCATATCTTGATATGCGCAACAACAAGAAGATGACAGGCAACTCGATGACATTCACGCTGCACACACTGCCGGCGTTGAACAAGGATGCCTACAACACCAATCTTTTTGTTGAAGGCTCGAATGCCGAGACTGCCGACACAGAATACGTGACGAGCAACGAGATGAAGTGGAAAATCGACGTTACAGGCGACGGCACTGCCAATTGTCCGGCTGTGCCTGTGACCGTCAAGGCTAACGACACAGGCGAGAAGGTGAATGTTACCGGCTATTTCGGTGGCGACATCTCAAACGAGCGCAACTACAACTTTACTAAATATTCCACAACCCACGGTTCATTCTACCTTTCGCAGTGGGCTGGCAACTATTATCAGGAGCTTGCCGATGTGACGACAACTGCAAAGGCAGGCGTCGCCATCATGGTAAACGACACTCCTGACGAAGGCTATATGTTTGACCACGTCGTTGTCAACGGCGAGAGCATCTATGAGAAGACGTTTGTGGTCAACGAAGAGTCGACAATCGAAGTGGTGTTCCGCGGAGAGACAAGTACCATCTCGTTTACCGCTCCTATCGGTCAGTCATTGTCGTTTGCGCTGGCTGCCGAAGGCGGTAATAAGCCGACAGTCTCAATCGACTGGGGTAACGGTTCAAGCCAGGAATATGAGGTGAGCAGCAAGAACTATGTGCGTATCGACGGCGTAGCGGCTGCACCGGCCGACCAGTCGGCAACAATGTCGACAGTGACTATCAAGGGTGAGGTGTTTGCTCTTAACCTTGAAAGCTACGGCGAGTTTGGCGAGGAGATGGGACTGTGGAACAACAAGATTTCCGGCATCGACCTGTCGAAGACAAACATACTCAACAACTTGAACCTTTACATGAACCCTATCCGCACGCTCGATGTCAGCGGACAGCCGTTCCTCTTGGAGCTTGACGCAAGCTACTGCGAGCTGAAAGAGATTGACGTGACCCACAACCCTGAGCTCCGCTCATTCTCTTGCTACGGCAACAGCCTGACGTCTGTCGACCTGTCGAAGAACCCAGAGCTGCTTGTATGCAACGTTAAGGTCAACCAGCTTGAGGCCATCGACCTGTCGAACAATCCTAAGCTTGAGGAAGTCAACGTTGCTAACAACTACCTGACAGCCATCGACCTGTCGATGCTTCCAGCACTTGGCAAAGCTACATTGATGAACAACGAGCTGACCACAGTCGACCTCTCGCACAATCCAGAGCTTATAGATGTCAGCGTGGGCGGAAACTTGCTCACCTCACTCGACCTTACAGCCAACAAGAAGGTGCAGATGCTCTCGTTCAACGACAACGCAATCCGCAGCCTCGACCTCAGCGCCAACACCGACCTTTACAAGATTGACTGCGGCGGCAATGGCATGACTGCATGCGAACTCAACGACTTCTTCTACACACTTCCGCAGCGCGCGCAGGTGGTTGAAGAGCAACCGTCTGCCAACTTGACGCTGCTCACAGGCACGGAGGCTACTCCTAACGATGCAGAAAATTCCGACACATCAATCGCTTCAGAGAAAGGTTGGACGCCAAGCATGAGCGGCAACGGCTCTGGATGCGACGTGGCACGCCTTATCATCGCACCGACAGTCAATGGCTCTATCGAGTTGAAAGACGCTGAAGGAAAGGTGATCAACTCTGGCGACAAGGTGAAACGTATGTCGCCTATCACCATCAAGGCAACGCCTGACGCTGGATACGAACTCGACAAAATCACAGCCAACAGCAAGGTGATTGAAGGCAATGAGTTCAAGATTTCGCGCAACACTACGGTGACAGCCCTCTTCAAGGTTATGGGCAGTGTCAGCGACGTGGCGCTCGACGGTGTGGCTATAGCCGGCGCCGACGGAGCAGTGCGCGTGAGCGTGGCAAGCGACAGCAAGGTTGAAATCTTCGACGTGAACGGCCGTCGCGTGTTTGCAGGCAATATCTCAGCCGAGACAACAATTCCGATGGCAACAGGCTATTATGCCGTGCGCGTTGAAAACGCCGACGGCTCGATGGCACGCATTGTCAGTGTGAAATAACACTTGCAACAACCATATATGAGGCGGGCGCACCAAGAAATTGGCGTGCCCGCCTTCAGTTTATAGGCTATGTATGCGTCCCAATCCGGATAAAAGCAGTAATTTTGCAGCTGATTGTTTTAGGAAAGAAAAAAATTACAGAATGGTTTATCAATGTGGAATCATCTTCGGCTTCCTTGCGATAGGGGAGCTGATAGTGTG
This sequence comes from Bacteroidales bacterium, assembly GCA_022009815.1. Classification (GTDB taxonomy): domain Bacteria; phylum Bacteroidota; class Bacteroidia; order Bacteroidales; family Muribaculaceae; genus Limisoma. Next base: position 607,786 of record CP091725.1, on the reverse strand, counting down.
GCTCACGGGCATCAAACTGCCGTCAAGCATCATCGGGATGCTGCTGCTCACAGCGTGCCTGCAGCTTAAATGGATACGCCTCAGATGGGTTGAGGGTATAGCGAATTTTCTGGTCAAGAATCTTGGATTCTTCTTTATTCCGCCAGGCGTGGCGCTTATGCTCCACCTCAATGTCATAAAGGCGCAGTTGCTGCCAATCATTGTGGCATCGGCGGTCAGCACCGTTGTGGTTATCGTGGTCACCGGCTGGATTCACCAACTGGTAAGAAAATATCAACATCGTCAATTCACGAAACGTCATGGAATACATTAACAACCCATACTTCCTGCTTGCGCTCACATTTGTGGTCTACGGCTCAGCGCAACTGATACAGCGCCGCACGCGCTTTTCTTTGTTCAACCCGATACTTGTAACCATCGCGCTGATCATAGTGTTTCTGATGGCTTACGACATCCCTTACGACACCTACAACCAGTATGGCCGTTACATTGAGTTCTGGCTCAAGCCGGCAGTCGTGGCGCTTGCCGTGCCGCTCTACAAGCAACTGTCGACCGTCAAGAAGCAGCTGCTTCCCATAACGCTGTCGGCGCTCGGCGGCTGCATCTCCGGAATCATCTCGGTGGTGTGGGTGGCAGATGTCTGCGGCGCGTCGCACGATGTGGTTATGTCGCTTGCCGCAAAGTCGGTAACCACGCCTATAGCCATGGAGGTGACAAGCTCGCTTGGCGGCATCCCGTCGCTAACGGCGGCGGTAGTGGTCAGCGTAGGCATCTTCGGAGGCATTGTGGGCTTTGGCGTAATGCGCTGGTCGCGCGTCCATAGCCCGATAGCTCAAGGCTTGTCGATGGGCACGGCGGCGCATGCCGTAGGGTCGTCGCGGGCGTTTGGCATCAGCGACCGTTATGGTGCTTTTGCCAGTCTCGGACTCACGCTCAACGGCATCTTCACAGCCATCCTCACTCCGTCAATTCTGCATATCGTCGGATATTTCTAAAGGCTGGAAAGTTGAAGGCATAAAAAAAGATTGTACCGGTTGATACAATCTTTTTTTGTGCGCATGAAGGGACTCGAACCCCCACGACTTACGTCACTAGATCCTAAGTCTAGCGCGGCTACCAATTACGCCACATGCGCAAATCGGGTACAAAAGTAATGACAATTTTTCATTTTGGCAAGACTTCCAGTCGAATTATTTCAAATTGACGTGAAACTTGTAACAACGAGTCGCGTCAAACCGCGGCAGCACAACGAGTTGCACGTCCTTGGCATTGTCGGTCAGCGACTCCGTTCCTTCGCCAACCGAAAGTCCCGCCTCCTGCAGAGCCTTCATCGCGCAGCTTCGTGCCGTGTCGGGCGTGTTGTTGTCGTGGCTTAGGTGGCAAAGATACACGTATTTCAGCCTTTCCGAGGCAATCTCCTTCAAGAAAGCCGCCGTTGCGGCGTTGTCCATGTGTCCGTTTCCAGCGCGGATGCGGCTTTTGAGGTATTCCGGATAAGAGCCGTTGTCGAGCATCGTAGAGTCGTAGTTGCTCTCGATTACCAGATAGTTGGCGAGCGACATGTAGTGGCGAGCGCGGTCGGTCACGCTTCCCAAGTCGGTGGCGAGCACAAAATTGGCGTCGCCGTAGGTTATTGAGAATCCGGAGTTGCAGCTGCCGTCGTGGGGCACGTCGAACGCCGTCACTTCGAAATCTCCCACTTTGAAAGGAATCTCCTTGTATATTGCGTGGTGATAGTCTTTTATGCGTCGTGAGATGTTGTGTCGGCGCAGCAGCCCGTTGAACGCCCGGTTTGTGCAGTAGAGCGCCATCGTGCGGTATCGTCGCAGGAAAGAGTAAGCATAGCGGATATGGTCTCCGTGGTCGTGAGTGAGGCAGATGCCAAGTAGCGACTCCGGACGGATGTTGTTTTTCTCCATCTCCGCCAACACAGTCTTTATGTCGACTCCGGCATCGATCAGAAATCCGCCGTGCTCGTTGCCTATGTATGAGCAGTTGCCGCTGCTTCCGCTGCCGAAACTGATAAATCGGAAACTGCCGGTGTCGTTGCTTATCTCAAGTGGAGTGTCAAGCTCCGACAGTCTTTTTTTGCTGCGTCCTCGTGTGTTGATGCCGCCCGTCATCAGAGCCGCCGACTCGTCGTCGCCAAACAGCGACCCCTGCTGATACGGACAGCGGCTGCGCGAGTTTTTACGAATCTTCTCCATAGTCACGTCAACGATAAATCAGGAAATAGCGGGACGCTTGTCGTAGTTGTATTTCGCCTTCGCCCATTCGCGCACCGGGCGCGTGGCGATTTCCTCGGTTGCGCCGGTCACGTCGCAAGCCACACACAGGCGCAGGTCGCCGCGCAGCTGCTGGCTCAGTTCAGCCACCAGTTTGTTGTTGCGGTAGGGCGTCTCGATGAAAATCTGCGTTTGTCCGGCAGCGACGTTGCGTTCCATCTCGTGCAGTTTTTTCTGTCGTTTTGCAGCATCGATAGGGAGATAGCCTTGAAATGCAAAACTCTGTCCGTTGAATCCCGAAGCCATCAGCGACAGCAATATGCTCGACGGCCCTACCAAAGGCACCACCTTCAGCCCGCGGCGTTGGGCCATTGCCACAACATCGGCTCCCGGATCGGCAATTGCCGGGCATCCTGCTTCAGAAATCACACCCATGGCATTGCCTTCGATTAGAGGATTCAGATAGTCGCCAATTTCTTCGGGGCGTGTATGCTCGTCGAGGGTGTAGAACGTAAGCGAGTCGATGTCGATTGTTCGGTCGCACTTTTTGAGAAAACGTCGTGCAGAACGAACGTTTTCAACTATAAAATATTTTATTTCCTTGACAATCTGAAGATTGTATGCCGGCAGCACTTTGTCTAAAGGCTCGTCGCTGAGCATCACCGGGATTAAGTAAAGAGCAGTTTCCATTTCAATATGTAAAGTTAGTGCAAGCCGAGGTAAAAACAAAATTAAGCGCGCTTAATTTTGCTTTCAGGAGGCGCTGCCTAAGCAGTCGAAAGTTGGTGCAAGCCGGCTTCTGAGGATTCCACAATGAGGTGGATGATGAAAACACACGAAAAATGGCGGAAAAACGCGATGTTGAGGAAAAAACTCAACATTGTGAGATGTGTTTTAAAGCATAGTAATGGTGCAATTATTTGATATGTAATTAATTATGCAAAACCTTTTTGGAATACCGGATTTTGTTGATGTTGAGTTGTTGTGAAAGAAAAAGTTAGTGTTGAAAGATGTGGTATGTGTAAATTTGCGGTGTGAGAAAAACCATTTTTCAGATAATTATTAATAAAACCATAAAATTTAAAAACAACTATGAGATTTAAAAACATCACCTTGTTATTGGGAGCGTTATTGATGCTCTCAGCAACATCGCAAGCCGCCAATGTGGCGTTGGGTAAAAAAGTGTATGCTTCTTCAAACCAGCAGGCACCGGAAATGGCAGTCGATGACAATTTGGGCACTCGTTGGGAGTCGAAAGCTTCTGACGGCGACAGCCAGTGGTTCTACGTGGATCTTGAGAAAGGAACCATCATAGACCATTTGAAGATTGTTTGGGAAGGCGCATACGGCAAACATTATAAAATACACGTTGCCGATGAAATCACCACCGAGATGGCTCTCAAACTTACAGATGATGACAAGACAAACGATTTCGCAACCGGATGGACAGAAATTGCAGAAATCAACAAGACTCTGTCGGGATTTCCAGCATCGGAGACCATAGCAGTATCTACGACGGATGTCGTTACAGCCCGCTATGTGGCAGTTGAGCTGATAGAGCGAGGCTCGTCTTATGGTTTCAGTTTTTGGGAGTTCGGTGTGTATGACATGGCGGAGGAAGCCTCGAAACTCTCATTGATAGAGATTACGGCAGACAAACTTGAAGGCTCTGCCGCCGACACTTATACGCTCGGCTACAAATTCCTCGACCAATATAAAATGGACTATATTCTGACAGCCGAGGAAAACGCATCCCGTCAGATGATTGTTTCGGAAGGAGCAACCGTTGTCGACAACAAACTTACCGTAACGAGCCGTGGCACATATACAGTGAAGATGAAAATCGGCGACATTGAGTCGAACGAGCTGAAAATAGAAGTAAAGGCAGAAGGTGCGAATCTGGCTTTGAAAAAAGACATCGTTTTTGCAACCGAAGGTTCTAAAAACCCGGAAAATGCAGTGGACGGCAACCGCGGAAGTCTGTGGATTACAGACGAGCCGAGTGGCGTGGAAACCATGAGTATGACGCAGTGTTGGTGGTAGACCTCGGCGAGACTTATGATGTGAACTGCGTCCACACATCCTTTGAGGGAGCATCGTCGGCAGATTACACTATCACCTTCTCTACCGACAATGTGACGTTCTCCGACCCTGTGCCTGCATTTACTGTGACAAACGGTATAGGTATGACAAATCGTCACGACTGGCTTACAAGCGAGGAAGCTGTAAAGGCCCGTTATGTGAAATTCCACTCAACTCGTGCCTCGACACAATATGGTACAAAATTATATGAGCTTGAAGTTTATTCAAACTCGAAGTCGGAGCTGACAAGTGTCATGATTGCTGCCGACAAGGAGTGCGGTACCCCTGGCGACTACACTTTCACACTCACAGGCTTGGATCAATTCGGTGGAAATTACGACATCAGTGGCGACAAAGGAGTCTGGAAAGCAAGCGCCGGCTTGATGAACGGCAATGTCTTGACAGCCGAAGAGGCAGGCGCTTATGAAGTGTATTATACTGCGGAAAATGGATTGCAGTCAAACGTGGTGACAGTCAATGTGGTTAATCCAAAGGGCGACAACCTTGCGTTGAACCGTCCGGTGACTGTTTCAGAGGGAGAGCAGACTGGTGACTCAAAACCGGAAAATGCTGTCGACGGTGTAGATGCTGCCGCCTCTGTGTGGGGAGCTGTAGAGCCGGCTGGCTCAAAAGACCATACTTACGACTGCTGGATTGTAGTGGAATTGGAAAAGGTGTTTAAAATCGATGCTGTCAAGGCTTCTTGGGAAGGCGCAAACTCTTGCTGTTACACTGTAGAGGCATCGACCGACGGCAAGACCTTTACTGTGTTTGGCTCTTACGACAAACCTGCACGACTGGAGGCTCGTACCGATTGGTTTGCCGGCAAAGGCATTGAAGCGAAATATATCAAGGTTTATTCAACCAAGGCTTCTTCTGGCTATGGCACAAAATTGCAGGAACTTTACGTTTATGACGTAAACGGCACAACATCGAGCGTGGCTTCAATTGCAGCCGAGGGCACAATTTTCGTTGCAGGCAGCGAGGTGGTTCTTCCGGAAGGCACAGTAGAGGCAACTGTTTTCAACCTTAACGGCGCAGTTGTGGCGCACGCTGAAGGCACAGCCACAATGAGCATCGCAACGGTTCAGCCGGGTGTCTATGTTGTTAAAGCCGTTAAGGCTGACGGCACAGTGGTGACGGCAAAGATTGTTAAGTAACGCAATTCTTTGATTGCAAATAATATGGATGGCTTCCGCCGTGTTGTGACGCGGCGGGAGTTTTTTAAACATGACTATGAGAAATTATCTGCTTTTGACAGCTGCTATCGCCGTTTCTGCTATTGTAACGGCGCAGCAGCCAGTGCCGGTTGGCAGCGGCAGCTATGCGGAGTATACGTCGTTGTCGTTGCCACAACGTCGGGACATCGCGTGACGAAAATAGTATTGTAGCAAGGTGATATAGGTTGGGAAAGGCACTGCGACGGGTTGTTGCGGTGCCTTTTGTCTGTCAGAAGCTTTGCTGTTTCGGTTTGCGGCATTGTGCAGTCGCGGCGGATGCGACGGTAGACGTAGATGAATGCCGGAACCAAGAAGATGTCGGCGGCAAACCACGCCACAGAGTCGCCGAAGCACACGGCAATGTAGCCGAAATCAGGCACAAACACCAGACTGACAATGCCGCGCGCCACCATCTCCATCACGCCCGACAGCATTGCGAAGTTGGTGAATCCGGCGCCCTGGATGGTGTAGCGGAGCACGCACAACAGAGCCAGCAGAGGCATCATGTATGCCGACACATGCAGGAACAAAGCCGTGTTGCGGATTATCGCCGTGTCGGAGGCCGACACAAACATCAGCGACATTTCCTCCGACCACAGCAGCATTGTCGTGCTTACCGCCACGACGTAGACCATCACCATCGCCATACTCGATTTCACGCCCATCCACACCCGTTGCGGACGCCCGGCACCATAGTTCTGACCGGTGAACGTGGCCATGGCGATGCCCAGACTCTCGCACGGACAGATGGCAAACATCTTGATGCGCATGGCGGCGGTGAAGGCAGCCACGCAGTCGGTGCCGAGGGCGTTGTTGGCGCTTTGCAGCATAATGCTGCCGATGGCGGTGATTGAGAACTGCAAACCCATCGGCACGCCGATTTTGAGCAGTGTCGAGCAGTGTCGCCGCGACATTGTCCGCTCGTCGCGCGAGGCACGGAGGATGTCGAACTTACGAATCATATAGACGTAGCACAGCACAGCCGACAGCGCCTGTGAGAACACCGTGGCAATGGCGGCTCCAGCCACTCCCCATCCGAGGGTGACGATGCAGAAAATGTCGAGCACAATGTTGAGGATGGTGGAGAAAAGCAGAAACCAGAACGGGGTTTTGCTGTCGCCGAGCGCGCGGATTATGCTTGAGAGCAGATTGTAGTAGAACGTTGCCGGCACGCCGATAAACGTGATCAGCAGATACCAATAGGCGTCGCTAAAGATGTTTTCGGGAGTGCTCATCCATCGAAGGATGGCCGCGCACAGCAGGCTCGTCACCACGGCTATCGACACCGACAGCCATGCCGTCAGTTTCAGACTGCTGTAGACGTAGCGGCGCATTGACTCATAGTCGCGCGCTCCGAATTTCTGCGCCACCGGAATGCCGAATCCGCAGCAACAGCCGTTGCAGAAGCCAAGAATCAGAAAGATCACCGAACTGCTGGCGCCGACTGCTGCCAATGGGCTTATGCCCAAGAATTTGCCCACAATAGCCGCATCAATCAGCGAATATGTCTGCTGCAGCAGGTTGCCGAGCAGCAAGGGCATAGTGAATTTGAAAATGAGCGGCATCGTGGCACCGCTTGTCATTTCATTGCATTTTGCCATACTTATACCTACAAACCTAAAATTGGATGCAAAATTACTCAGAAATTTTCTATGGTTTTCTAAATGAAGTGCAATAAGTGCAAAAAAATGGGCGCATCTTAGCGGATGCACCCATTATGCTTATAAACGAGTCGGTTTAGTCGTAGATAAACGCCACGTTGTCGACGTATAGATTCTGACCGACAGTGCCCTCATAAGCCGTGCCGCAGCCGGCAGAGAACATCATGATGATGTGGGTTGGAGTTGCCAGCGGGCTGTCCCAACCAACCTCATGGATAGGCACGATTTTGCCCTTGCTGTTGCGCGCATAGTATGGACGGCTGCTGTCGACAAGGTTCATGTAGCTTTTATAGTAAGGCTGTCCGACGATGTTTCCGTAGTAGATGCGCAGGCGGTGTCCGTTGACCCATCCGGTGCTTCTCGTGTAGCGTTCGCGACCTGTTCCCACGCGCTTTGCGTAGATGTTGCCGTTGGCATCCTCCCATCGGCGTTGCAGCAACACGAATACCTCGCATGCATTCTGCTTTTTGAGAACTTTCTTCTTTCCGAAACCGCTTGAATATATCATCTGGGCATTGGCTGGAATCTCCACTTTGTAGTCGTAGGTCAGATATTTAGGGCGTTTTGTGAACCTTACGTTCATGTCCAGTTTGCTGTATGGATTTGGTGCTGCTCACCGGCTCCACCATTGTGCCGAAGTAGATGCTTCCCGAAACCAATACGTCCATATTCACCACACCGAGTGCCTTCACCTTCTCCATGATTGTTGAAAGCTTCACGCATTTGTTTCCGGCAGCGCGCTGCGCTGGGAACACGGCGTTGCTGCCCTTCACCACGCCAGCCACTTTGGCATACACGTTTGACGTAGCCCAAGGCGAGCCTCCGAGGTTTCTGTAAGCCTTGTTGCCGTGGATTGTTTGTGTCGGGCCGATTTCGTATAATGTCTTGGATTTTCCGCCGATGATTGCGGACTCTTTGATGGTTCTTGTGACCCAATGCTCAAAGTCGCCGAATGCGACCTTCTCTTTAGTCTCGGCGAGCAGTCCGCTTGTGGCTACGAGCAAGCCTGCCGCCAATAAAAATATTCTCTTCATTGTTGATAAATAAATTTTCGGGGTCAAAATTAGTCATTTCCACTGAATTGTGAAAGCGGATGGGCAAAGAGTGTCGTGCCGAAGCCGAAACAGACACGTTTTTTGAACCAATAAGCCATTATTTTACCATAATTAAAAATAAAAGAGACCAATTGTTGGCTGTGTATTGATTTAATTGATATATTTGCGAACTATTTAATCACTTATAAACAACTGACCTATTATTCTATGAGAAAATCAGCATTTTCAAAGATTATGCTTCCTTTGCTGGCGCTGTTGTTGCTCTGCGCGCCCAAGGCAAAGGCGGAGGGCGAATATGCCTGGCCTGCAAATTACGACGGCGTGATGCTGCAGGGCTTTTATTGGGACTCTTACAAGGATTCTAAATGGACTGTGCTTAAGGCAAATGCCGCTGAACTGTCGTCTTATTTCAATTTGATCTGGGTGCCTAACGCAGGCAAATCGTCGGCAAATCCGTCGATGGGCTACGACCCTGTCTATTGGTTCAGCAACTTTAACTCTTCGTTTGGCAACGAGGCGGAACTGCGCTCGATGATTTCCACATTCAAGCAGTTCGGCACCGGCATTATCGAAGACGTGGTGGTCAACCACCGCAACGGCGCCACCAACTGGTATGACTTCCCTGCAGAGACTTACAATGGAAAAACTTACAAACTCGGTCTTGACGCCATCTGCAAGAACGACGAGCTTGCCAACCAGACTGGTATGCCGCAGCCTACCGGCGCATACGACACCGGCGACAACTTTGACGGCTGCCGCGACCTTGACCACACAAATCCTGCAGTGCAGGAGGCGGTGAAGGCTTATCTCGACTTTCTGAAGAACGACCTCGGCTTCACGGGTTGGCGCTATGACATGGTGAAGGGCTACGGCGCTGAATATACCAAAATCTACAACGAATCGGCAAAAGCATCATACAGCGTGGGTGAGTACTGGGACAACTATGACAAGACAACATCGTGGATTGACCGTACGGGCCGCACATCGGCTGCCTTCGACTTTGAGTTCAAGTGGGCTCTCAACGCCGCTTTCCCGGGAATGAACTTCTCAAAACTCGTGTGGAAGCGTAACGGCTCGCTCAACCAGCCTGCCGGAATTATCCACATGGACACTTACCAGCGTTATGCTGTCACTTTCGTCGACAACCACGACACTTACAAGGAGTCGGACAAAATGTTTACCGGCGACGTTGAGGCTGCCAATGCCTTCATGCTCTGCTCACCGGGAACTCCGTGCGTGTTCTACAAGCACTGGCTCGACAAAAAGGACGCCATCAAGAAACTCATCGCCATCCGCAAGTCGGTCGGCTTGACAAACCAATGCACTGTCAATGTGCTTGAGACAACCAATAACCGCTATGTGGCTGAGGTGACAGGCAATAACGGCAAGCTGCTCATCAAGATTGGACGTGGCTCTTATGACCCTTCGTCGAAAGGCTACTCTACATCGGACAAGGTGGCTGGCAACGCGCTCTACTCCATCTGGACAAAGGTGGCTATCAAGAATCTTGAAAGCCAGGTGGCTCAACTGTCATTCTCACCCGACGGCGGCACTTATGTCGGCGGCGTCAAGGTGACAATGGACGTGGCAAACGCAAAGGATTTCAACAATCCTGAGGTTGTCTACACTACCGACGGCTCAATCCCTTCGCTCACCAACGGCACACATGCGGCTCCTGGCACAACACTTGACATCTCTACCAACACCAAACTCAAGGCTGTGGTAGCCGCTGGCGGCAAAATCGTGTCGAGCATCAAGGAAGCAACCTATATCACATCGATAGAGCCTATTGAAATCTACGTTGAGAAGCCGGAGTCGTGGAATAGCATCAACATCTACGCGTGGGTTTCAGAGCAGATAACCAGCGCTTGGCCAGGCGATGCCATGGCAGAGACAGCAATCGTTGACGGCAAGGCAATGTATTACCACAATTTCGGAACACAGTATCCTGAAATCAGCATAATCTTCAACAACGGCACAGCGCAGACTGCCGACATCAGCGAAGTGGGCTACGGCAAGCACTATTTCCGTCTGAACAGCGACACTGGCAAAAGCATCTCGGTGACTGAGTTCAAGCCACAGAGCAGCGTTGCGTCAGTGACTGGCGGTGAGCTGGTAGTTTATCCCAACCCTGCCACCGACGTGATAAATGTGAAATCAGACAAGGGAGTAGCGTCGGTTGAGGTTTACACACTCAGCGGCGCGAAAGTGGCAGAGAGCGATACCGACGCAGTGAGCGTTGCCTCTCTCCAGAACGGAATGTATATCTACTCAGCTACATTTGCCGACGGCACGAAAGTCAGAGGCAAGTTCCTGAAAAAGTAATTTATAATTGCTTATATAAGCTACACCAAAGGGCTGACACTTCTTGCGAGGTGTCAGCCTTTTGTGTCTTTGTTCCCGGGGTAATGGAATAAGTGTATTTTTTGAGGGTGTTGAAAATGGAATAAGTGTGTTTTTTGAGGGTGTTGAAAATGGAATAAGTGTAGTTTTTTGAGCTAAAGCGGACTTGAAATTCGCAGATTTTCAATGTGATTCCCGCAAGAAATCTCAAAACGGTGAGAAAGACGTCGATGTGAAGCAAAAAATAGATCAGCAATTTAAAGATTGGAAATCTGCCGGGCATGCGGGAATGTGGATAAAAAAAGGTAGTCAGCGAAGCTAACTACCTTCTGTTGTGTGGTCCCACTTGGGCTTGAACCAAGGACCCCCTGATTATGAGTCAGATGCTCTAACCAACTGAGCTATAGGACCTGCTGCGGCTTTATTGCCTGAAGCGAGTGCAAAGATACATCTAAGTTGCGGAAATTGCAAATGTATGGTGCTATTTTTTTGCCGAAAATCTTGTTTAGGTCTTATTTTCGCTGTAATTTCGCCACGCTATGGAAGATTCTATTAAAATCAACAAAGTGTTGATTCGCAATCTTCAAATGGAGGATTACGAACAGCTGTCGCAGTCGTTCACGCGCGTATACGCCGACGGCAGCGATGTGTTTTGGACCCGTGGACAAATACAGAAATTGATCGACATTTTTCCGGAGGGTCAGATTGTAACGGTTGTCGACGACAAAATTGTGGGCTGCGCCCTGTCGCTGATTGTCGACTACAACCTTGTTAAACGACCACACTTACGCACAGGTGACGGGCAACGAGACATTCAGCACCCACAATCCCAACGGCAATATTCTCTATGGCATAGAGGTGTTTATCCATCCGCAATACCGCGGACTGCGCCTCGCCCGCCGTATGTATGAATACCGCAAGGACTTGTGCGAGTCGCTGAACCTTAAAGCCATCATGTTTGGCGGACGCATACCGAACTATCATAAGTATGCCGACAAGCTGCGCCCGAAGGAATATATCACGAAGGTGCGTCAGAAAGAGATATTCGACCCGGTGCTGACGTTCCAGCTGAGCAACGATTTCCACGTGCGCAAGGTGATGCGCAACTATCTGCCCAACGACGAGGAGTCGAAACACTATGCCTGCCTGTTGCAATGGGACAATATCTACTATCAGGCGCCGTCGCAGGATGTGGTGAGCAAGAAGACCACCGTGCGCGTGGGGCTGGTGCAATGGCAGATGCGCTCATACCGCACTATCGACGACCTTTTCGAACAGGTGGAGTTTTTCGTCGACGCGGTGTCGGGCTATCAAAGCGACTTTGTGTTGTTTCCTGAATACTTCAACGCTCCGCTGATGGCGCGGTTCAACGACGACAGTGAGGCGGAGGCAATCCGCGGACTGGCGCAGTACACCACCGAAATCCGCGACCGCTTCGTGAAACTTGCCATCAGCTACAACATCAACATCATCACCGGCTCGATGCCTCAGGTGAAAGAAGACGGACGCCTGTACAACGTGGGCTTCCTGTGCCGCCGCGACGGCTCGTATGAGTCGTATGAGAAGATTCATGTCACCCCCGACGAGATAAAGAGCTGGGGCTTGTGCGGAGGCAGCAAGATTCAGACGTTTGAAACCGACTGCGCGCGCATCGGCATCCTGATTTGCTACGATGTCGAGTTTCCCGAGCTGTCGCGTCTGATGGCCGACGAGGGAATGCAGATTCTCTTTGTGCCATTTCTTACCGACACTCAGAACGCATATTCACGCGTAAAGGTATGCGCGCATGCGCGAGCCATCGAAAACGAGTGCTACGTAGTGATTGCCGGCAGCGTGGGCAACCTTCCGAGAGTCCACAATATGGATATCCAGTATGCACAGTCGGGCGTGTTCACGCCTTGCGACTTTGAATTCCCCACCGACGGCACACGTGCAGAGGCTACGCCAAACACCGAGATGATTCTTGTCAGCGACGTAGACCTCGACCGGCTCAACCACCTCCACACCTACGGAAGCGTGAAGAATCTCAGAGACCGCCGCAACGACCTCTACGAAGTGAGGTTGAAGAAATAGCGTAGGCCACACATGACAAACCGGAGGCGCATCACCCAACAAGCGATGCGCCTCCGGCATTTCTTTATTCAAAAATCACGTCAGTCTTCCTCGGGGAAGAGCGATTTGCCATAGTCGCTCATAAATTCGCGCACCTCATGGATAGGCAGCGCCACTCTGATGTCGCCGGCAGCATAGCATGCAACGTCATACGGGTTGTAGAAGAACGTAATCAACGCCCCTTCAATGTAGAAGTTGCCCACAGTAGGCACCTTGTCGACAAGCAGACTTCCGGCATACTCCGGCTTCAACTGAAGCTCGCGCATGATTGCAGTCTTCAACCCCTGCACGTCGGCAAACACGCGTCCCACGGTCAGCACCTGACCCTTCTCCACGTCGTAGTTGACATAGGTTGTCGCATAGTTGCCGTGAGCTCCGCCGAGGAATGCGTAGGAATACACACTGTAGGTCACAAGACGCTTGCCTATGCTCGTAGGCGTAACTGTAAGTTGGGCGCTGTGGCGGTGCACAGTCTCCGACAGCTCCGGCAGTTTGTCAACGTCTTTTTGTGTGATGCCCTTTTCTCCCTCAAAGCCAAGAGGCTCCGCAAGCATCGCCTCCAGCGATTCTTTGAGCGTGGCGCGTTTGCTTGTGCCGAAGGCTATCGAGAGGATGCTGTCCTGCAGCTCTTTCGGCTCCTTGCCTCCAAGCGTTTCAGGCCAGCATACAGAAACTGTTGTCTCTGTAAACACTTTTGCGTCCTTGCCATAAAAGTTCAGACTGTCGGGCAACGACAATTGCTTCTTGGCAACAACTTCTTCCGTGCGAAACATGCTTACGTTTTTGTCTGCTTCCGCGTCTTTATTTCCTGTCTTTCCGCAGCCGGCAAGTGTCAATGCCACTGCTGCCGCCAATAATACTTTCTTCATATTTTTGATTGTTTTTGTTGATTCGTGACACAAAGTTATTATTTATAAACGAGCAAACACGTTTTTTTGTTTCATTCATCCCAAAATAAATTGTTTTTCAGCAATTTCTTGCTACCTTTGCGGTTCATTATCAACAAATAAATCATATATGAGAAATCTTCTGCTCACAATCGCGGTAGCCGTCACCGCTCTGTTTGCCAGCGCCGAAGCGCCAAATGGTTACTACAACGGAATCTCTGGACTGAAAGACGCAGCCCTGAAAAACAAACTATATGAAATTGTAAGCAAGCATTCGACAAACAGCTACAGCGGACTGTTCAAAGAATCGTTCTGCTATACCGACGTGCGGCCCGACGGAACGTGGTGGGACATGTATTCCAACATCAAGCGCTACGTGAGAAGCGGATGGCGCGGAATGAACCGTGAGCACAGTTTCCCGAAAAGCTGGTGGGGCGGCGATACGGAAGTGGGCGCATACACCGACTTGAACCACCTTTATCCTTCCGATGCCACCGCCAACTCAGCGAAATTGAACTATCCGCTCGGAGAGGTGTCGCCGTCGGGAATCACTTTCGACAACGATCTTGTGCTGGTGGGAAACCCTGTCAGCGGACAGGGCGGCGGCTCTAAATACGTGTTTGAGCCTGCCGATGAATACAAAGGCGACTTTGCCCGCACTTATTTCTATATGGTGACATGCTATCAGAACCTGGACTGGAAATACGAATATATGGCGCAAAAAGGTTCTTATCCGTCGATGCAGGGCTGGGCGGTGGAAATGCTCTTGAAGTGGCACCGACAGGACCCTGTGAGCGACAAGGAGCGCAACCGAAACGACGAGGTCTACAAGCTGCAGAGCAACCGCAACCCATTCATCGACTATCCTGACCTTGTGGAGTATATCTGGGGCTCGATGAAGGGCAAACCTTACACCGACGAAGACCTTCCGCCTATCGGCGACGGCTCGCTGATTGCGCCCGTAAACAACTCGACCGTGAACTTCGGCGAGGTGGTGCTTGGCGACCGGATGACCCTGGAAATGCCTATCCGTGGAAATCTTTCCGCAAATCTGTCGATGACAGTCTACGGCAACAATGCTGCCGATTTCTCAATCCCGTCGACTTCCGCTTCTTGGAGCGAGGTGAACGCTGGAAACTACAATCTGAAAATCACTTTCGAGCCTAAGGGACTCGGTGAGCGCACCACCAAACTGCTGCTCTACGACGGAGGTCTGACAGGCGTTACAAGCTATGTGGTCAACCTTGTGGGAACTGCCGTCGAAGCGCCGGTGTTTGACCGCGTGGAGGCCACGGCGGCCACAAACATCTCATCAACCGGATTCCGCATCAACTGGATTATGCCGTCGCGACCAGCCTCAATCGACTGCTTCCGCATAAACTTGACCGAGTACGTCAACGGCACACCGACTTGCATGACTCTCTACACCGATGGTAGCGAGGATTCTTTCTACGATTTCGGGGAAGCAAAATCGGGTGCCACCTACAGTTATACCATACAGACGGTAAGACTGAACCGCATGTCGGACGAATCAAACGTCATCACGGTCGACCCAGCCGGCGTCAACGGCATCGAGGCTACTGAACCGCTCGCCGTGCTCCCTATCGGCAACGGCATTTATTTCCGTTGCGCAGTAGCCCACACCAACGTGCGCATCATCGACATGACAGGACGCGTGATAAAGGTTATCGACTCAGTGAGCGAAGGCCACTGCGAACTGTTGCCTTACGGTGCCTACATGGTCTACAGCGACCAATGCCGCCGTCCTATCAAGGTGCTTGTCAAAGACTAAGCGTCAGCGACATGACATATCGACAAAAAGTAATCCCGCACTGTTGTTGACAATGCGGGATTACTTTGTGATTCTATGTTTCTTGCACTACACTTCCAGATCGGAATTGAAGATTTCGTGCCAGGGCAGACCCTGCTTGTTGAGCTGCTCCATGAATGGATCCGGATCAAACTCCTCAACGTTCCACACGCCCGGACGTTTCCAAATGCCTTTAAGATACATCATCGCGCCAATCATCGCCGGCACACCGGTGGTGTAGCTGACAGCCTGCATACCGGTTTCGAGGTAGGCGGCATGGTGAGAGCAGTTGTTGTAGACATAGTAGGTCATCTCTTTGCCTTCCTTGTCCTTACCGCTGATGCGGCAGCCAATCGATGTCTCGCCGGTATAGTTTTCGCCAAGCTCTTTAGGGTTTGGCAAAACAGCCTTGAGGAATTGGATAGGCACGATTTCCATGCCATTGTAATTGATAGGCTCGATGCTTGCCATTCCGATGTTCTGAATCACGCGCAGGTGTGTCAGGTACTCCTGGCCGAACGTCATCCAGAAACGTGCGCGCTTGATTGACGGATAGTTCTTTACCAGACTCTCAAGCTCTTCGTGATACATCAGATACGACTCGCGTGCTCCGATGTTTGGATAGTTCAACGCTTTGTGAACCGACAGAGGGTCGGTTTCGTGCCACTCCCCGTTCTCATAAAACTTTCCGCGCTGTGTAATCTCGCGGATGTTGATTTCAGGGTTGAAGTTGGTGGCGAAAGCCTTGCCGTGGTTTCCGGCGTTGCAGTCCACGATGTCGAGATGCTCCATCTCTGAGAAATAGTGCTTTGCAGCGTAGGCCGTGAAAATGCCCGACACTCCAGGGTCGAAACCGCAACCGAGAATTGCAGTCAGTCCGGCTTTCTCAAAGCGGTCCTTGTATGCCCATTGCCATGAGTATTGATATTTCGCCTCGTCGAGAGGCTCATAATTGGCGGTGTCAAGATAACTTACTCCACACTCGAGGCAGGCATCCATTATCGTAAGATCCTGATATGGCAACGCAAGGTTTACCACCAAGTCGGGTTTGTGCTTCTTGAACAAAGCCACCAGTTCCGGTACCTTGTCGGCATCAACCTGGTCGGTTGTGACATTGTCTTTGCCGATGGCTTTAGCCAAGGCGTCACACTTGCTCTTCGTGCGCGATGCGATAACGATTTCGCTGAACACATCGGAATTCTGGGCGCACTTGTGGGCTGCCACCGTAGCGACGCCGCCGGCTCCGATAATTAATACTTTTGACATTGCTTTTCTAAGTTTTATAGGATTATTTTGTTTTTGATTCTATTGCAACAGCATCATGCACACTGTCATGTAGATCATCATGCCGATAATGTCGTTGGTTATGGTGATAAATGGGCCTGTGGCTATCGCCGGGTCCACCTTCATCTTCTCAAGTGTCAGCGGCACGAACGTGCCAAACGTAGCGGCGAACAGCACTACGGCAAACAACGACGCCGACACGGCTATCGTAATCTTGAAATCGGGATGGAAAATGAAGAAGTTGTAGGCAAACACAAGCAGCGAGATGATGCTTGCGTTGATCAGCGCAAGTCCAAGCTCCTTGACAATCTGCGACAACGACTTCCTAAGGTCGAGCGAGCCGTTGGCAAGTCCCTGTACAACGATTGCCGACGATTGGATTCCCACGTTTCCGCCAGTGCCGCCGATAAGCGGGATGAAAAGCGCGATGGCGGGATTGTTGGCAAAATTGCCCTCGAAATTGCCGAGAATCCAAGAGTTCGATAGTCCGCCTATCATTCCGATGATCAGCCACGGCAGGCGTGCTTTTGCCTGGTCGAGAATCTTGTCGTCGGTCTCCACGTCGGTGGAAAGACCGGAAGCCAACTGATAGTCGCGCTCGGTCTGCTCACGGGCCTCGTCCATCACGTCGTCGAAGGTGATGCGTCCCACAAGACGTCCGATGCCGTCGACAACCGGCATAACCGCCAAGTCGTATTTCTCAAACGTGAGCACCACGTCGTCGAGCGGCTCGTCGGCCTTCACGGAGTAGGGGTCGGGCTCCATCACATGTTTTATCTTTGATGCCGAAGGGTTGGTTATCAGCGTTTTCAACGGCAGGATGCCTTTCAGTTTGCGGTCGTCATCGACAACATAGACATAGAAAATCTCATCCATGTCTTCTGCCTGCTCACGCATCCGCTTCACGCATTCCGGCATACTCCAGTTCTCGTTGACCACAATCATCTCCGTACCCATCAGAGAGCCGGCGGTGTCCTCAGGATATTTCAGCAGGTCGATAATCGAGCCTGCCTGCTCAACGTCGTCGACATGCGACAACACTTCCTCCTGGTCTTCTTTGTCGAGTTCCTGGATAAGGTCGACGGCATCGTCGGTGTCAAGGTGCTCCACGAATTGCTTAGCAATGTCCTTGTTGGGCATATTCTCAAGCAGGCGGTGGCGGTCGTCCTCATCAAGTTCCATCAAGGTATCGGCGGCAGCGTCACTGTCAAGGTGCGACACCACATACTCCGCCTCCTCAAGGTCCATCTTCTGTATAAGTTCGGCAATGTCGGCAGGGTGCAGCTCCTTGAGTTCTGCCATCACCTGCGTCTCGTTGTTTTCCTTTATGAGATGTCTGAGTTCATCCAAAAATTCCTCTGAAATTCTCTCATGCCGTTCTACTCGTTTAAAAGGTTCGTAAGTCTTACAAATTCAGCCACCGACAGCTGTTCCGGACGCTTGTTGAAAATCTCTTCATGCAGCACTTCCGGACGGCGTGCCATTGAGCGCAACGAATTGCGCAGCGTCTTGCGGCGCTGTCCGAACGATGTCTTGACCACCGCTTTCAGCCGCTTTTCATCGCAGTCGAGAGTCTTTACACCGTTGCGGCGCAGACGGATTACGCCCGACTTCACCTTTGGCGGCGGATTGAACACATGCTCATCGACGGTAAACAGATATTCGATGTCGTACCACGCCTGCAGAAGCACCGACAGGATGCCGTAGGTCTTCGACCCCGGCTTGGCGGCTATGCGCTCTGCCACCTCTTTCTGCAGCATTCCGCTGCAGCACGTGATGCGGTCGCGCCAGTCGAGCACCTTAAAGAATATCTGCGACGAGATATTGTATGGATAATTGCCTATCACACAGAAGTCGCCTTCAAACATCGAGCCGAGGTCGAGCTCCAGGAAGTCCTCGCCGATGATGCGCCCGTCAAGTTGCGGAAAGTTGTGCTCCAGATACTCGACCGACTCACGGTCGAGTTCCACGACAGTCACATCATGTCCGCGTTCGAGCAGGAACTGCGTAAGCACGCCCATTCCCGGTCCCACTTCGAGCACCGGCATCCCCCGATAATCGTCGAGCGTGGCAGCTATACGGTCTGCCACGTGAAGGTCGGTCAGAAAATGCTGTCCGAGAAATTTCTTTGGTTTTACTTTCTGCATAATTGAGCAATTGCTATTCGGTTATACAATGCCTTGCAAAATTACAAAAAATCCTCCGAAAATCCGGTGTTTGCAAGAAATTCCTACCTCATTTGAGCCTAAAGGCTCTCTCGCGTACCCACGCCCGACAGCACCTATTATCCCATTCCCCATTACGCTACGCTGTTCAAAGGAAAATGGTACAATATCAAACAACTCATCGGCATCGCTAAAGAAGCCAAGCTAAAGAACTCTGTTCCAATGAAGTACCACATCGAGGTCAGTGCCAAATATTGGGAGGGCATATTCCGTGCCGAGGGCATCACCGACCGCCGCAACATCCGAGGCGAATTGTCCGACACCGACAAGCCGCTCGTTCAAGCCGTCAAGTCGCAGATTGTCGCCTATCTGCGCGACGGCTCGTTCTCGGCTCGACGTTGGCAGGACATAGTGAACTACATCCGCCAACGCCACGAAGCCTATCCCGAATGGCACAACTCAGCCACCGCCCAACTATTCTCACCACCCGTATTCAAAAACAAGAAAAACGCCGCAGGCTATTTCTTTCAACTCGTTAGTGTTTTTTAACAACTGGGGGGGGTAGAAAATAAATAATTGCTATATTTGCATAATATTTTATCACTTCATCAGTTACAATATGAACATCAAACTCTATATAACTGTTATTGCGTTTATTTTCCTTTCCTCATTTGTTGTAAACGCACAATATACATACTTTGCAGAAACTCAAATGGACAACCAAGTTCTGGAGTCTATATTATCGTTGATTGGGATCACCCGTATACAGCGCAGTTGCCTTGGCAACCAATGGGCGGAACTCATAGATTACAGTGGGAAGAGGAGGATGAAACACGTACAGTTTATGAAATATTAGGTGCAGCATCTAATGGGGGAAGGTTTTTCATCTCCATTCCCAAAAATGATAGTGGGGATGAAGATTATAACTACTGTTTGGTTGAATATTTTGCGCCTATGGGATATTCATACTCTAAACTATTGTCAACTTGGTGTTCCACTACACCTTCTGCAAATACCAACAATGGGGGCGGATATATTGAAGATTATGGAACTCCATCACCTTCATCAACTTATACAACATGTCGTACTTGTGGCGGTTCTGGAGTATGTACAAGTTGTGGCGGTAAAGGTGGAGAATGGAGAGATACAGGATATTATACCGGCAGTGGTAGCAAATCTTGGATTGCCTGCCCAAGCTGTAATGGTAACAAGCGATGCTTTAATTGCCATGGAACAGGAAGATATTAGTTTGATGTCTTTTACTGCACAATCGGTTGGTTGTAGCTTCGCGCTATAATCAACCGATTTTTGTATGCAACAATTCTAAATCAACTTCGCCGTGCCGGAGGGCTGGCACGAGCTCGGCGGCAAGCAGCTCCGCTACGTCTACCAACCCTTCGCCGACGGCAACGATGCCGACACGCTCAAAACGCTATGCTTGCTCCAATGGGGTTGCGCCCGCGTTGTCGGTCGGCAAATCAACGGCTCATATCTTCTCAAAAGGGCAGCTTTTTGTTTGAGGTCACGCCGTTGTCGCTCGCCGAACTGCTGCCGCATCTCGCATGGCTCGCCCAAGTGCCGTCCGCGCCCATTCGGCTTGCCAAATCAACCGCCGCGAAGCCATCGCCGCCGACCCTACTCTCAACCGGCAACTGCAAAATTATTAATTTGTCGGAAGAAAACATCCTTTGGGGTTTCAAAATTTAGTTTTTTACGTGGCCTGCGGTTGATTTTGTGCTGAATCTTGCGTATAAAGGCATCCGTCAGGGTTGAAAAGTCAGTGCCTTTTGGAATGTACTGCCGTATAAGTTTATTTGCATTCTCGATTGAACCTTTCTGCCATGAACAATATGAATCGGCAAAGAACACGAGGTTCGGATCCTTCGCGCCCTTTGGCGCCAATCCCTTGGAGATCAGCTTATGCGCACAGAACTCAGAACCGTTGTCGGTTGTTATGGAGCGTATGGTTTTTCTATAAGGGAACAGCAGCCTGACCACCACTTTAGCCAGCGGCTCGGATGCTTGCCTTCGGGCAGCCTCTCCATAAGTATCATGTTGGTGCTTCTCTCGGTAAGTGTCAAGATGGCCCCCTTGCCGTCCTTGCCAACTATGGTGTCCATCTCCCAGTCTCCGAAACGTGTCCCGTCGGCTTCTGCCGGGCGTTGGTGGATGCTTACGCGGTCAGGGATATTCTTTACTTTGGTAGTCCTGTTGGGTCGTACATGACGGTTGTATTTCATCTTGTGCCTACAGTAAGAGGCGAATTCTCCGCTTTGGTCGGCACGGATATGACGATATATCAGCTCGTGGGATATATTCTTGCCACGGCTTTTCATATCCGCCGATATCTGTTCGGGCGACCAGTAATCCTCCTTCAGCAGATCCAGGGCTTCCCAAACGATTGCGGGATCTTTGCATGGTTGGCTGTGGTACGCTTACGGTTTGCGTGAGCCTTATCCCACAGATAGTTGCCCTTATCTGTTGAATTACGCCTGATCTCACGGCTGAGCGTTGACTGACTGCACCCTACAAGAAGGGCGATTTCTTTTCTCTTGATTTTCTTTTGGAGCAAGACGAAAATTTGCGACCTTTGCTCCGAGGTTAATTGTTTATACATATGCAACACAAAATTAGTTAATCTCAGGGAGACTTCGGTCTCCTTTTTTTGTATTGCAAGTTGAAAGTTTTGGTCTCTGTATATGTATTTAGAAGTCAATATGAGGCTAACAGAAGCGTTTGTGATAGGCTGCATTTTATTGCTGTTTGCCTTGTTGTTCAATTTTAGAAAACCAATAATAAAAAAAACCGCCTATGCTGTATTGGTGCTTTATACTATTTTTTTTGATGTTTATGGGACGATGTTGATAGGGGTTGCCAGTCCTGTAATTTGGCTTGCATGGGTTATGATCTTTTTAATCGTTTCAAATTCGGCTCTCATTTTGTATTATTGCTATTTATTCGAAACCCCATATCGGGATAAGAATGTTGTAAAATAGTAAGCAAAAAAGTTGGCGGCAAAATTTGCCAAATCCCAAAAACGACAAGCAGTATGTTGTTTTTTCAGGAGGCGGGGGGAGTCCTGGATTATTTCATGTTGTAGGTGAGCGATAGCACTGAGAATTCCGTGCGGCGGTTAATCTGGTCGGCTGCTTGCTGGTCTTCCTCGGAAAGTGTTTTTATAAACTCTTCGGTCAGTATGTCGCCCTCTTTGAACTGCGGATACAGGCGAGCGATGCGTTTGGTCACCGTCTTTGGACGCGACTTGCCGTAGCCGTGCGGCTGCAGCCGGTTGCGGCTGATGCCGTTCTCGACAAGGTAGTCAACCACCGATTTTGCCCGTCGTTCCGACAGGTTGATATTGTAGGCGTCTGAGCCCCATCGGTCAGTGTGAGAAGCCATTTCGATTGTCACGTTGGGATTGTCGTGCAGCACGGCAATCAGCTCGTTGAGAGCCGTTTTCGACTCCGGCCTCAGGTCGGCCTTGTCGTAGTCGTAGAATATGTTTTCAACCACCGATGGTTTGCTGATTGACGGCAGAATGAACTCCACCCAATAATTCGCGTCTTCCATCGTAGAGTCGGAAGCGAATTCCTGTTTTTGGTTCAAGTAGCCCTTCGCGCCGGCGAGCATCACGTATTTTACGCCTCGCTGCAGCGCGAACGAGAACGATCCGTCGTCGCGCGCCACTTCCTTCTGATTCGACCCGTCGTTTCCGACGATGCGTATTGTTGCATTCTTCACCGGCTCCTCGTCTTTGTCCATCACCAATCCCTCGATGGTGATTCTCACGGGGTCGTATTCGAAACTGTAGATGTGGTCGTAGCCACGCGCGTCGCCGCGGTTGGAGCTGAAAAATCCATCTTCGCCCTTCCCGAAAGTGATTCCGAAATCATCGCCGGCGGAGTTGATTGGGAAGCCCATATTCTCCACTTTCCATCGCATGTCGGCAGGGTCGCCGACAGCCGTGGCACGGAAAATGTCGAGACCGCCCATCCCCGGATGTCCGTCGGACGAGAAATATAGAGAGCCGTCGGAACGCACATAAGGGAAATCGTCGTTGCCCTCAGTGTTGATGTCGGGACCGAGGTTGACGAGCGAACCTTGTCTTTCCTTCAGCGATATGCGCCAAATGTCCTTGCCTCCGTATCCGCCTGGCATGTCGCTGACGAAGTAGAGATATTCGCCGTCGGGCGACACCGCCGGATGTCCGAATGTAGACAGAGTGTCGGCTGTAATCTCAAATTTTACAGGGGCACTCCATTTTGCGTCGGAGCGTGTCGATGTGTATATCTCCACCGATGTCGGAGCGTTGAGCTCGCGTCGCGCTTTGGTGAGATACATTGTCTGTGCGTCGGGCGAGAATGCAACGATGCCCTCGTCAAATTCCGTGTTGAGTTCGCCCTCAACCGGCTCCGGACGTTCCCATTCGCCTTTCTCGTTCTTTTTGGAGAAAAACACGTCGGCATTCTTCATTCCCGTGATTTCACTTTTCTTGTCGCCGGTAGCCTTTTCGGTAGTCGATGTGTAATAAATCTGGTCGCAGTCAGCTCCGAGATACATAGGGCAGAAGTCGGCGCGGCGCGAGTTGAAAAGTTTGGCTTGTTTAACCACATAGCGCGACCCGCGGGCGCGTATCTCCTGGGCCGTGCGGCATCCCTCCGCGCAGTTGATGGCAAGGGAGTCGTCGGGGCAGAATTCAAGATATTTGTCATACGACCGCAGAGCGGCGGCATATTTGCCGTCGGCATGTAGAGCCTGAGCCAGCATAAAGTGGGTTGTGCTGTCGGGATATTCGTAGCGCAGCGCGTTTTGGAAAGCCGCCGATGCGCGCGCCGACATGTTGAGCAGCCTATAGCAACGTCCCATCTTGAACGCCACTTCTCCGCGTTGCGGACGCTCCTCCTTTTTCCGCAGTTTGTTGTAAACCTTTTTGTAAGTCACCGACGCGTCGTAGTATTCTCCACGCTGAAACTGGGCGTCGGCTTCGGAAAGTTTGGGCGTGCGGCAGCCGGCAGCGACGGCTGTCAGCAGCAGACACACGATGATATATACGGCTTTCTTCATAATTAATGTAACGTTTGTGCCCTCCGTTTTATTGCTTTTTCAGGGAGAAACTGATATGATTGCCCGAATAATTGAGTAACTTTGGTGGATAAAAACTCCAATATTGAAAGATGAAGATACTGCATACAGCCGATTGGCATTTAGGACAGTCGCTATATGGCTTTGACCGCCTCGACGAGCAGCGAGGATTTCTTGAGCAACTGCGCGATGTCGTTGTGGAGGAACGTCCAGACGCCATGGTCGTGGCTGGCGACGTGTTCGACATATCAATGCCGTCGGCAGCGGCTCAGCGCGTCTATGCCGAAGGGCTGCTCGCAATCCATACCGCCGTTCCAGAGATGGTCATAGTCATTGTCGCCGGCAATCACGACAGCGCCTCGCGTCTTGAGATCTACCGCAACCTTTGGCGGTCGCACAACGTGTTTGTCATCGGCACTTTGCGCCGTCTTGCAGACAATAGCGCCGACTATTCAGCGCATGTCGTCCCTGTACCAGGCAAAGGCTATATAGCCGCAGTGCCCTATGTCTATCCCCACAATTTCCCGCCAGCCGACGGCGACCGTCAGCAAGCGTTTTTCCAAGGCTTGGAGAAGGCAGTGGGTGAGATGAATGCCGACGGACTGCCAACAGTGCTGGCGGCGCATCTGGCGGTGCTCGGGTGCGACCTGACGGGACACCGCCGCATGCAGAATGACTCGCTCGGCACGGTCGATTATGTTGAGCTTCCGACGCTCGGCACTGCATACGATTATATTGCATTGGGACATATCCACCATCCCCAAACGCTGCGCGGAAGCGACGGCAGGGCTGCTTACAGCGGTTCGCCGATTGCTGTGGGATTTGACGAGCGTTATCAGCACGGAGTAGTGATAGTCGATCTCGAGAAGGGCAAGCCTGTGGAGGCGCGTGCCATTGGCATCAATGACCCGCGTCCGCTTGTCACGCTTCCAAGCCAGCCTGTGGCTTTCGACGACGCACTTGCCGCCGCGCGTGAGTTTACTGCCGACAGAAAGGCGTATATACGGTTGAACGTGATGCTCGACAAGCCGCTCCCGTCCGACTACAACGAGCAGGTGGCGAAGGCGCTCGAAGGCAAGGCGTGCCGCTACTGCACAATCAACGTCACCGACCGCCGCCGGTCGGCGCGCGCCAATGCCTTGCCCGATGTCACACCGGAACAGCTGCGTCAGATGACCGTAGGAGAAGTGGCGGCGCGCTTTTTTGCCGCCAAAGGGATTCCGGAGAAAGAGTCGGCAGACTATCTGGCTATGATCTCTGAAATTGAAAGAAATAGAGGAGGAGAACGCACAATGAAACTGAAACGCATCACAATACACAACATAGCGTCGATTGCCGACGCGGAAATCGACTTTGTAGCCTCTCCGCTTGCCGACACTCCGCTGTTTCTGATTGCCGGACCTACAGGCGCCGGCAAGAGCATTATCCTCGACTCCGTGTGTCTTGCTCTCTACGCGCGTGCTCCGAGGCTGACAAGATTCAAAACGGATGAGAAATATGAGGATTCGACACTCGTCGGTGTTGAAAAGGAAGACGACCGCAATGTGGGAGTGGGCGCCAACAGGCAGCTGATGCGCCGCTCCACGGGAGAATGCTTTGCCAAACTGCTGTTTGAAGGCAACGACGGCAACGACTATGAGGCGCAGTGGCATCTTCGCCGGGCGCGAAACAAAGCCACCGGCAATTTCCAGGACGAGAAACGGACTCTGACTCTCTTGAAAACCGGTGAGACGTGGATAAAGAAGGCTGATTTCGAAGCCAAGGTGCAGGAGGTGGTCGGAATGAAATATGAGCAGTTCTGCCGCACCTCGCTGCTCGCCCAGGGCGAGTTCACCCGGTTTCTGCAAAGTAAAAGTGATGAGAAGGCGGAGATTCTTGAGCGTCTGACGGGTATCGACATCTATTCTTCTGTGGGGCGGAAGATAGCGGAGCATGCCAAAGCGGCATCCGACGCCTATGACCGTTGCTGTCAGGCTGTCGCTGGCATCAGTCTGCTCTCCGACGAGGAAAAGGCAGCCGTGGCAGAGGCAATCGACGTGCGGAAAAAACGCATTGAAGAGGTTAAGGCGGAGGCTGATGCCGCCGATGCGAAGCGTAAATGGATTGCCGACAACGTGACGTTTGAAGCGCAATGCGAGGAGGCGCGCCGTCGGGCTGACAATCTCAAAACAGCGATGGAATCGGATGAGTTCAAGCAGCGCCGGCAGCTTGTCGCCGACTACGACCGCTCGGCTTCAGCGCGCGTCTATCTCAGCCAGCGCGACAAGGCGCGTGCCGACGCGGCGGCATTGAAGAAAGAGTTGCCCGGACTTGAGCGCAGTCTTGAAGACGCGGATGGCAAGGGAAAAGCCCTTGAGGGCGACATCTGTTTGACCAACAAGGCTCTGGACGCTGCTACAAAGAGGCTGGTGGCGATAGACAAACCTGCGCTCGATAGCCGGCTGAAAAAGCTTAACGATGCGCGGGTGCTTGTTTCCGGACTTGACGGACAGCACAAGCTTATCGACATCCATGCGGAAACGATTGCGGAAAGCCGCAAAAAACTGAAAGCCGCCCAAGAGAGGATATCGGTGGAAAAGGCTGAATATGACTCTGCCGACACGGATTTCCGCGACTGCTCGGCACTGTACGCACAGATGGAGATGTCGGTTGGCAACGCCGCCAAAGAATTGAGAAGCAAACTTGTTGTTGGAGCGGAGTGCCCCGTGTGCGGACAGCGCGTAGGGCAGCTGCTTGCCGACGAGCATTTCCAGTCGGTGCTGGAGCCGGTGAGAGTGCGCAAGGTCAATGCTGAGGAACGCCTGCGCAAGGCTGCCACCACCCTTGCAGTGACACAAAAGGTGGTGGCGCAGCAAAGTGGGGAGATCGACAGAACGACAAAGAAATTGGAGAAGGCGAGAGCGGACTATGCGTCGATGGTGGAAAAAGCGGCGACGGCATGCCATGACGCGGAAACCGCTGTCGATATCGATGCCGTCAACAACGCTCTTGCGGTGGTTGCAGGGAAGTTGCGCGAGGCGGCGCAGGCACAGACGGAGTGCGACTCTCAGCGCCGCCGGTTTGACGACACCAACAAATTGCTTGCCGCGACAAAGGATGCGATTGCAAAAATCACAGCCAGGCTGTCGGAACGTCGTGCGGCTCTTGCCAATGCCGACAAGACGGCGGCGGAATCTGAAGCCGCGCTCGCTGAATTTTTCGCAGCCAATCCTCAAATCGGAGAAGTCGCGCTTGTAAGCTTGTCGCAGACAAGCAGAGCGCGCATAGACTCCGAAAGGGATTATTGCCAACGCATAATGGCGGATGCCGACAAAAGCGCCGGTGCGCTTGCCTCGGTTGAGAAAATGCTTGAGAACCATCGCGCCAACCGTCCGGCGCTGGCTGAGGCCGACACAGCCGACAGCCTGCAGGCGGTTGTGGCAGAAAAACGCGCTGAAGCCGATGCGTTGCTGCAGAGCAACGCCCTTGATGCGCAACGGCTTGCCGACGACAAGAAACAGGCGGAGGCACATGCCGCCGCATTGGTGGCCACGGAGAAAGCCAGGGCGGAGAAAGACAAATGGGACACGCTATGCAAATATCTTGGCGACAGAGAGGGAAAGCAATTCCGCAAGGTGGCGCAGAGTTTTATCCTGTCGCACCTGCTCAACATTGCCAACGGCTATCTTTGCCGCTTCAGCGACCGCTATACGCTGACTTGTCAGCCTGGCTCGTTGGTTATTCTTGTTGAAGACACTCATAATCCGGGAGTGTCGCAGAGCGCCAACATCCTTTCCGGCGGCGAGAGTTTCATGGTCTCGCTGTCGCTGGCTCTTGCCCTGTCGCGCTTGAACGCTGCCGACAACGGAGTGGACACGCTGTTTATCGACGAGGGCTTCGGCACACTGTCTGACGAATGCCTTACCAACGTGATGGACACGCTCGAGGCGCTGCATCAGATGGGCGGACGCCGTGTGGGCATCATCAGCCATGTCGATGAGCTTTCACACCGCATACCGGTGCAGGTGCGTGTGGAGCGTGTCGATGCCACGCGAAGTGAAGTTGAGGTTGTAGACACTTGTGGATATGCCGACTAAGAGAATTGTCCAGGACCCCGATTTCGGACGTATAGAGATACGCACCAACCGGCGCGCGCGCAACATCACAATGCGTCCGAAGGACGACGGGCTGCACGTGACGGTGCCTCCCTACACGTCGCTTGCCTCTGTTCTCAAAGCCATAGAGCCGCATCGGCAGACGCTTCGTGAGGGATGCGAGAAGTTGCGTCCGCGGCTGATTGACCTTGATTTCACAATCGATGCGCCGTGCTTCAAACTGTGTGTCGCCTCGGGCACACGGCAGTTTTTCTCGGTGCGGTTTGACGACGACAAGGCAACGGTGTTTTGCCCGCCCGACACTCAGTTCAGCCGTCCGGAAGTGCAGAAGTTGCTGTCGGCAGCCGTTGTCAGGGCAATGAAACGCCGGGCGCAGCAGTTTCTGCCGCCGTTGCTCGCCGAACTTGCCTCGATGCATGGTCTGACCTACAAGAAAGTGCGTGTCACTGGAGCGCGGTCGAAATGGGGAAGTTGCACAAGCGCAGGCACAATCAACCTGTCGTGCTACTTGATGCTGTTGCCTCCGCACCTGATGGACTATGTGCTGCTTCACGAGCTGGCGCATACCCGCGAGATGAACCATGGTCAGCAATTCTATGCGTTGCTCAACTCGATGACCGATGGCATGGCGTTGCAGCTGCGGTCGCAGCTGCGTGCTTTCCGCACATCGTTTTAGACAATGATAAGGAGGGGTAAGGTCTTTAAAGACTTTAAGGTCCTTAATGATGAAAAAGACGAGCTTGATTTTGTTTTTTGATAAAACCGGCTGCGGTTCGGAAAAAGAAAATGAACGAGTTCCTTTCTTTTTCGCTCACCTTGCACTATCTTTGTCCTTTGGCTAATTACAGACAAGGATGAAATATTTACAGCGACAGATATACGTGCCATCGATGCAGCAACGGTGGCTAAAGAGGGAATAGCGAGCATTGATTTGATGGAGCGTGCGGCTTCTGCTGTGGCGTTTGAAATTGTTTCCCGTTGGGTGCCGTCGCAGCGTATCATTATTTTTGCGGGTCCGGGCAACAATGGCGGCGACGCGCTTGCCGTGGCTCGCCTGCTGATTGACCAAGGATACAAGCCGGAGGTTCTTCTGTTCAGAACGAAGGACCTGTCGGACGATTGCGCCATCAACCGTCAGCGTCTTGTCGATATGGAATATCCGTCGTTTGTCGAGGTGCAGAAGAAGTTTACGGTTCCGGAGATTTCAAAACGTGATGTTGTTGTCGACGGATTGTTTGGCAATGGCTTGTCGTCCAACCTTCGTGGCGGCTATACGGCATTGGCGAAGCTTATTTATGAGTCGGAAGCGTTTGTCGTGTCGATTGACTTGCCGTCGGGACTGTTTCCAGAGTTTAATTCAACAAATATTCTCAACAATATCGTCCATGCCAACCTGACTTTGACATTCCAGTTTCCGCGTCTGGCGTTTTTCTTCAGAGAAATGCCAAGTGCTTGGGAGAGTGGAAGGTGCTCGACATCGGTCTTAGCCAGGAGGCTATCCGTCAGACGCCGTCGAACTATTATCTGATTGACCGTGTGGGAGTCAAGGATGGACTGCAGCCGCGCAATCCGTTTGCCGACAAGCACGATTTCGGACGGATGCTTCTTGTGGCAGGCAGTTTCGGAATGGGAGGCGCGGCAGTGCTTGCGGCAAAGGCTGCGTTGCGCACGGGAGTGGGCATTGTCGATGTCCATACGCCGTCGTGCTGCTACATCCCGCTTCAGACGGCAGTGCCTGAGGCCCGTGTGCGTCAGGACAGGGGAAGCAGTTATGTTACAGAGATTGTGCCGGAGAAGAAGTATACGGTTGTCGCCGGTCCTGGACTCGGCACGCATGCCGCAACGGTGTCGGCAATCGATGATTTTCTGCGGCAGGCGGCGTCGCCTATTCTTCTTGATGCCGACGCACTTAACTGTATAGCTGGATTGCGCACTCCAATCAACAATATTCCGCAAGGATCCGTGATAACGCCCCATGTGCGCGAGTTCGACCGATTGTTTGGCGAACATTTTACAGACGAGGAGCGTTTTAACCGTGCGGTCGAGATGTCGAAGTTCTTGAAAATCGTGATAGTGCTTAAAGGACATTACACGTTTGTGTTCCGCCCCGACGGCAAGGTGTTTGTCAACACCACGGGCAATGCCGGAATGGCTACCGCGGGCAGTGGCGACGTGCTGACGGGAATCATCGGAGCGCTTATGGCACAGAAATACCGACCCGATGTGGCGGCGTCGATGGGCGTGTTTATCCATGGCTATGCAGGCAATCTGGCTGCGCAGAAGCATGGCGAATACGGGCTTACGGCAGGCGATATCATAGACTGCATAGGTCAGGCAATAAAGGAAATAATGCAATAACAACAATAAGATATGAAGACAATTAAGATAATTGCGCTGACTGCGGCTTTGACGGCCTCGATGCCGGCATTCGCCCAGGAGACACAGCGGCTCACAGCCAACAAGCACAATGAATACGGACTGATTTATTCGTTGCCTAAAACGCATGTCAACATTGAGGTTGAGGCGGTGCGTACGGTGAAGAAAGCCGGACCTTACTATCGCTACGCCGAGAAGTATCTCGGTGTGAAGAATCCGATTACCGAGGACAGCCAGACGTGGGCTGTCAAGGACGTGCAGATGTCGGCATTCGGTGTGCCCGATAAGGACAGTGAGTGGCTGATGAAATTCAAGGCAGGGTCGTCGCCTTTTGTGGTGCTCGACGCCGCAGGATTGCCGTTGGCAATCAACACCGACCCCGAACGCGAAGTGGTGGAACGCAAACGCAACCAGATGGCAGACAAGAGTGTGCTTGACGGAACGGACTATTCAAGCGTGTTTACGGAGGACATGGTGGCGAGCGAGTCGCTGATGAAGCGTGCCGAAACAGCCGCCGCCAAGATTTTCGAGTTGCGCGAGAGCCGCAACGACCTTGTGAGCGGCAACGCCGACCAGATGCCTCCCGATGGGGCTTCGCTGAAGCTGATGCTTGATGAGCTCAACCGTCAGGAACAGACGCTTACGGCGATGTTTGTTGGCACAACGCAACTGGAGACGCGCGTGGTGCGTTTCGACTATGAGCCGAAGAAGGATGTCGACGGCGAGGTGGTGTTCCGTGTGTCGGACGTGAACGGCATTGTCGACAGCAACGACCTCAGCGGCGAACCTGTATATATCACAGTGAAAACAACGCAAAAGGGCGAGCTGCCTGTCGATGACAAGGGCAAGGAGAAGGAATTGCCAAAGGGCGCGGTGATGTACAACATCCCGGGACTCGCTACCGTGACGCTGACCTATGACGGCAATGTGCTGGCACGCGAACAGATGGAAGTGGCGCAGTTTGGCGTGCAGTTCGGTCTTGATCCAAAGATTTTTGTCGATAAGAAACAGCCGGCGTATGTGGTGTTCCATCCTGAGAGCGGCAGCGTCAAGGAGATTGGTGTGCTTGAAACATCGACTGAAAAATAGAGACTTCGGAAAGGATTGAAAAAAACATAGCGGCGCGCTGACTCGAGTCGGCGCGCCGCAGCCGTTATAGCAGGAATGATTCGCAATTGTCGCGAGTCACGACATTGAAGTCCGTGTCGGGATAAGCCCTTGAGAAAGTCAACGGGATAGATGCCTTCCGCTTTGGATTCCAAATAAATCGCAATATTTTTGGAACGTATTCCATAAAAATCGCAATATTTTTGGAATTGGGGGACGTGCGGCTGGTTGCAACAAAAAAAATTCCAATCTTCTGAGCCTATCGTGCCGTAATGTCGGCGGATATTAGTAATTTTGTGGCAACAAAAAGAGATATGATTGAAAGGTTAGTAGTAATCGATAGTGTAGACCCCGTTATATTCTATGGGGTGAACAACTCAAACATGCAGTTGATACGCAGCCTGTTTCCGAAGTTGCGCGTCGCTGCCCGCGGCACGCTTATCAAAGTGCTTGGTGATGAGCAGGAAACGGCGGAGTTTGAGAAAAAAATCAAAGAACTTGAAGACTATTGCTCGAAATATAATCAGCTTGGAGAGGAGGTAATCCTCGATGTGGTCAAAGGGAAGCCGCCCAAAGAACTGAAGATGGACGACGTGATTATCTACGGCGTCAACGGCAAGCCCATCCAGGGGCGTTCAGCCAATCAGCAGAAACTTGTCAAGGCATTTCAGGAAAACGATTTGACGTTTGCGCTCGGACCAGCGGGAACGGGCAAGACGTATGTGGCGATAGCCCTTGCCGTGCGTGCTCTCAAAAACCGGGAGGTGCGCAAGGTGATACTTTCGCGTCCGGCAGTTGAGGCCGGCGAGAAGCTCGGATTCCTTCCCGGAGATATGAAGGACAAGATCGACCCTTATCTGCAGCCTCTCTACGATGCGCTGGAGGATATGATTCCGCAGGCGAAACTGAAGGAATATATGGAAACCGGAGTGATTCAGATTGCGCCGTTGGCATTTATGCGCGGACGCACCCTGAGCGAAGCCGTGATAATCCTCGACGAGGCGCAGAACACCACCACGCATCAGATAAAAATGTTTTTGACGCGTCTTGGCATGAATGCCAAGATGGTGATTACCGGTGACGTGACGCAGATTGACTTGCCCCACACCGTCACTTCCGGACTTGTGCAGGCATTGCGTGTGCTCCGTAACGTCAATGGCGTGGGACGTGTGCAGTTTGAGAAAAAAGACATTGTCCGCCATCCTCTTGTGCAGCGGATAGTGGAGGCATACGAGAAGCACGACGAGGAGCAGAAGGCTTTGCGTCAGGAGCAGAAGGAGCGACGGATAGAAAACAACCGACAATGATTTTATAACATATAAAGTTTATGGCAACAACATTAGTAAAGACAGATTTCCAATTCCCGGGACAGGTGAGCGTTTATCACGGGAAAGTACGCGACGTGTATGACATCAACGATGATTTGATGGTGATGGTGGCGACAGACCGTATCTCGGCTTTCGACGTGATTCTTCCGAAGGGCATTCCGTTCAAAGGGCAGGTGCTTAACCAGATTGCGGCAACATTCCTTGACGCTACAGCCGACATCGTTCCAAACTGGAAACTTGCCACTCCCGACCCGATGGTCACTGTGGGATTGAAATGTGAGGGATTCCGCGTAGAGATGATTATCCGCGGCTATCTTACGGGCAGCGCTTGGCGCGACTATAAGGATGGTTGCCGTGAGCTTTGCGGCGTGAAACTGCCGGAGGGCATGAAGGAAAACCAGAAATTCCCGGAACCTATCATCACTCCGACCACCAAGGCTGAAGCCGGACACGACGAGAATATCTCTCGCGAGGAAATAATCAAGCAGGGCATCGTTTCGAAGGAAGACTATGAGACGATGGAACGCTACACGCGCGCATTGTTTGCCCGCGGTTCGGAGATAGCTGCCAAGAAGGGCTTGATTCTGGTTGACACCAAATATGAGTTCGGCAAGCGCGACGGCAAGGTTTATCTCATCGACGAGATCCACACTCCCGACTCTTCGCGCTATTTCTATGCCGACGGCTATGAGGAGCGTTTCGAGAAAGGCGAGGCTCAACGCCAGCTTTCAAAGGAATTCGTGCGCCAGTGGCTTATCGAGAACGGATTTATGGGCAAGGCCGGTCAGACTGTGCCTGAGATGACGGATGAATACTGCCAGTCGGTTTCCGACCGCTACATCGAGCTTTATGAGCATATCACCGGTTTGAAATTCCAGAAGGAGGAGCATGCCGACATTGCTGCGCGCATAGAGAAGAATGT
The DNA here is from genome assembly GCA_022009815.1 of Bacteroidales bacterium. Classification (GTDB taxonomy): domain Bacteria; phylum Bacteroidota; class Bacteroidia; order Bacteroidales; family Muribaculaceae; genus Limisoma. The sequence continues at coordinate 574,033 of CP091725.1, read as the reverse complement.
GACTGAATATCTCAACTCTTTGAAGAAGTAAAAAAACTCACAAACAGACGGGATGGACTACAAGGCGGAGAAAATTATGCCATACGGCAAAAAAGAGAGCAAGACGCAACAGGTGCGCGAGATGTTTGACTCCATCGCGCCGGTTTATGATTTTATGAACCGCGCAATGACTTTCGGCATCGACAAGCTGTGGCGTCGCAAGGCAGTGGGATTTCTGCGCAGAAAAGGCGTGCAGTCGCTGCTTGACGTGGCCACAGGCACCGGCGATTTTGCCATGCTCCTCTGCCGCAAACTGCATCCCAAACGTCTGGTGGGCGTCGACTTGTCGGAAAATATGCTTTCCATCGCCCAGCAGAAGGCGCAGCGCGCCGGTCTTGACGATGTGATAGAGTATGCCAAAGGCGATTGCCTTGCGCTCGACTTCGGCGACGGTGAGTTTGACGCTGTTACGGTGGCTTACGGTGTGCGCAATTTCGAGCATCTCGAGCAGGGATATGCCGAGATGCATCGTGTGCTCCGTCAGGGAGGCACGCTTTGTGTCATCGAGCTGTCGACGCCTCGTAATCCGTTGGTGCTCTGGTTTTATCGGTTCTATACGCGCAGGCTTATCCCGCTGCTCGGACGCAGCATCTCGAAGGATGCCCGTGCCTATTCTTATCTGCCGGAGAGCATAGCTGCCGTGCCGCAGGGCAACGACATGCTCGACATCATGCGCCGTGCAGGTTTCAATAACTGCACCTGCCGCACGATGACGTTTGGCACTTGTTCCATCTATCTTGGAGAGAAATAGAAAAGCTTAAGCAATTAATGTTTTTTACGCGGTTGTACGTCTTGTGATGTGCAGCCGCTTTTTTTGATTGTACAGTTTGGGGGGATTAGTACCAGTCAACGCCGTTGCTGTAGCTGCTGCGCTTGTCGTATTTGAGGTCGGCGAGAAGCGACGACTTGACGGCGATATGGAAGTTGTAGGATTTGTACGGTCCTACCGGCACGAAGCTTGCGCTCATCGAGAAGCAGTGCAGGTCGCGCGTGATGGTGCAGTTCATGTATGCGAGTTTGTGCGTGTCGAAGTTGTAGCTTGAAGAGAATGTGAAGTTCCAGCCCTTGGTGGGCTGTATGCGGCCGCTGAAGCTAAGGTTCTGAGTGAATTTTCCGCGATAGTCCATCTTCTGCTTGTCAAACTCTCCGTAGCTGTAGTTCACCGAGTAGTTGAGCGTCAGGCTCCAAGGAAAACTCCAATGGGCATATCCGTCGCTGTCAAGCTCCAGATTGTCGTCTTTTTTCTGGTTGTTCTGTCCGCCCGTTCCGTCGTCCATCTCGTCCAGATTGTCGTCGGGGGAGTCGGTCTTTTTGGAGTCGGTCGACGAGGATTTCTTCTTGCGCTTGAAAGTGGAGTTGTTGAGCGTGTAGCTGAACGAAGTTCCCGTGCTCGACAGTTTCACCCATCCTTTGTGGGCTTTCCATCGCGGCACGTCGACACGCACCGGCGCGCCCGACGCATTGAGCTGGTAGGTGTATGGGTCCCACGTCGCCGAAAGGTTGAGGTTGAGGTTTTTCACGAGGCGCAGCGAGAGCGACGTGTTGACGTTGCTCCAGCGCAGCGAGTCGGCTGCGAAGTTGTACGACTGCGATATCGTGAAGTTCTCGATGAGGGATATCTTCTTCACGCCAGTGCTGTCCTGGTCGCTTTTCACTTTCATTTCCACGTTGTTTGACAGCGACATGCTCACCATTCCAGTTTCCCTGACCCACGGATCCGAAGATGTTGCTGCCGAAGTAGCTGTACTTGCGTTGCAAAGCCCGTCCCTGCTGGTCGACGTAGTCGTAGGTGCCGTAATATCCCCATCCAGGCTGCGAGAAGTCGGGCGAGCCGCTGAACGATATTGACGGACTCATCACGTGGCGAATCATCTGCACCTTGTCGCCGAGGAATTTCATAGGCTTGAAGAAACCGTAGATTTTAGTGTCGAGCGAGACAGACGCATTGAAGTCGAACACGTTGTAGAAGTTGTAGGTAGTATCCTGCACCTCAGCCGACGCCGCGGGGTCCCATGACCGGCGAATCTTGCGCGTATACATGCGGTCGTTCATCGAGATGCTCGGCGACACGTTGATGTATTGGAAGAGACTGAATGTGGCGGAAACCGGCACGGAATGGCGCATGCCGTTTGCCCAGTCCTTCACGAGGCTTTTCTTGAAAAACTCGTTTTGCTTGGCTGTCAAACTGTTTTGGAACGAACCGGTGTACGACATTTTGATTTCTCATACCAACGCTCTGCTCCGACCGCGCGTTTGCGCTTGAACGGCGCTATCTGCGACAGCGACAGGGTGAAGTTTGGAAACGACACCGAAAGGGTTGAGTCCTGAGTGCGCTGTGCCAGCGACGCCGTTGTCGACATCTGGAACTTTGAAGAGAAACGGTAGGAGAGGTTAACCGTACTGTTTTTCGTGTTTTCGGTAAACGACTCGTTGTAGTAGCTGTTAAGGTCGTTGCGCGAGTATCCGCTGGTTGCGAAGTTCACGCTCGACGAGAACGTCATTTTCGGGTTCGCCTTTGAGTCCTGCGAGTGGGTCCATGCGATGCGGAAGTTTCTGCTTCATATAGTCGGGCGAACCCTTGTCGCCGGTGATTGTGGTCAGGAAACTCATGTTGAACGAGCCCGAGAATTTGTAGCGTTTGCGATATGTGGAGCGCGCCGCCAGCCCCCATGAGCCTTTGGTGTAGATTTCACCCGTCAAGGCAAGGTCGGCATAGTCACTGAGCGCGAAATAATAACCACCGTCGCGCAGGTAGAAGCCCTTGTTGTAGTCGTCGCCGAATGTGGGGAAAATCACGCCCGACGAGTATTTTGAAGTGAACGGAAATAGCCGAACGGCACGGCGAGCGGCAGAGGCACATCGCACAGCACCATATATGCCGGACCCGTCACGATGTCTTTCTTAGGGCGCATCTTCGCCTTTGTCAGCTGCATGTAGAAGTGAGGGTGCTCGTGGTCGTCGCAAGTGGTGTAGCGGCCGTTGATGATGTTGTATGAGTCGTCGGCAAGTTTCTTTGTCTGTCCGCCGGTAAGGTATCCCTCGCCCTGCTGCGTGACAACGTCGGTGATGAATCCTTTTGAAGTCTTGAAATTGTAGGTCATGGTCTTCGACTGGTATTCGCCGCTGCGGTCCTTGAACACCGGCGACCCCACCACCTCGTCGGTTGTGTCTTTCCGGCCTACGGCGTATACAAGGCTCTCTTTCATATCCATGTGTATCTCATCGGCGCTCAGGTCGATGTCGGCATATTTCACGTTGCTCGCGCCATACATGAACGCGGCGTTCTGACCCATCATCACCAACGAGTCCTTGGCGGCGAAATCCACAGCATTGTCGATGTCGACCTTCTCGCGCACAATGCGGCTTTTCCTTGGCGTCGGCGGCATTGAGTCCAAGGCGAGAATCTCGCTGTCGGTAAGCGTGTCGGCGGGGAGGATGGAATCGGCGGGAGCGGCAGGGCTGACAGAGTGGTTCACCACCGATTCAGCCACCGAGTCGAGGCGTTCGCCCGTGCGGAGCGAAGGCCGTTGCTTGCGCGCCCTCTCGCGGAGCGAAGCCATTACGTTTCGTATCGAGTCGATTCGTGGAGATGTTTGCGCACGAGCGCGTATCAGAGCAGAGTCGACAACCTTAGCGGCAGCATCTGGGATGCTGTCGGCATGGTGTTTGTGCAATCCCGTCTGCGGCATGGCAAAAAGAGCCGTCGACAGCAGCACGAGTATGATTATATATATATGAAAGCGCTTCAAATTCCTCTTTTCTCTGCAAATACGGTGCAAAGGTAAATAAATAGGACGAAACATTCGCAATGTTGCGCCCTATTTTGCATATTTTAGAATGATAAAGCCGTCAGTGCGGCGGGCATGCAGGTCAGAGAGCCAGCCCGTCGAGAGTGGTGAAGTAGATTTGGATAGCCTCGCGGATTTCGTCGTAGGTGATGTATTCGTCGGCCGTGTGCGAGCGGGCAGAGTCGCCGGGACCTATTTTCAGCGACGGGAACGGCATTAGAGCCTGGTCGCTTAGGGTGGGTGACCCGAAAGGCTTGCGCCCGGCTATGACGAGGCGGCGCACGATGGGGTGCTGCTCGCTGATGCCCGACGGGCGGAGGCGGACGCTGCGCGGGGTGAGCTTGCAGAAGGGCACAGCCTGCCGTATCATTTCGAGAGTCTGTTCGTTGGTGTAGGCATCGGTGGTGCGCACGTCGACCACTATACGGCACATGTCGGGCACCACGTTGTGTTGCGTTCCAGCGGAGATTTGAGTGACGCTGATTTTTACGGGTCCAAGATGGGCAGATGTCAATGGGAACGACAGCGAGCGCAGCCGTTCGATCATCGGCAGAGCCTTGTAGATGGCATTTTCTCCCTCGTCGCGTGCGGCGTGTCCCGACTTACCGGCAATCTCGCCGTCGAGCACCATCAGTCCTTTCTCGGCCACAGCGGGGTGCATTCCCGTGGGTTCGCCCACCAAAGCCACGTCGATTTTGGGCAACAACGGCAGAACCGCCTCGATGCCTCCTTTTCCGCTAACTTCCTCCTCGCACGAGGCGAGGAATGCGAGATTGTAGCGCTGCTGCCGCTGCGACAGCAACAGAAAGGCCGCCGTGAGGCTCACCACCGACGCTCTGGCGTCGTTGCTGCCGAGACCATAGATGCGTTCGCCGTCGTCGTCGGGCGAGAAAGGGTTGCGCGTCCATCCGTCGACAGGCCGCACGGTGTCGATATGCGAGTTAAGGAGCAGGGTGGGCCGTTCATGGCTGTAGCCAGGCGCTATTGTCCACACGTTGTTGCCGCAGCGCTGCGTCGTGCATCCCCTTGCTTTCATAAAATTTTCAATTATGTCTGCCGCCGCTTGTTCCTCCCGGCTCACCGAAGGTGTTGAAATCAGAGCCTTCAGCAGGTCTACCACATCGTAAAAAATCTCGTCCATAAAGTAGTTGTAGAAATTATGCGGTAAACTTACACAAAAATCTTCAAACAACCGCCTGCCGTCAGCAATTATTCTCGGCAAAGTATGTGGACAAGCTTGCCGTTTTTCTCCGTATTTGCATTATTTTTTAATAAGATAGGCTGCATTTCGGAACAAAAAAATCAACGAGTTGTTTTTTTATTCTCTCAATTTGCACTATCTTTGTCACCGCAAAAAAATAGAGAGGAGGTTGTGGAAATATAACCGATTCAGAAACAGACAAGTAACTCATATTATCAATACGGGCGGACGCGCAATCGCGGGTTTTGCCTTGGCTTGGAAGGGCTGGCGCGGCATTCCGGGCATATTTTTATTGCGCCAAAAACAACAGAATAATAAAAAATTAAATACATAAAGAAATGATTATTGTACAAGTAAAAGAAGGCGAGAACATCGAAAGAGCATTGAAGAAATTCAAAAGAAAATTTGAGAAAACTGGTATCGTGAAAGAATTGCGCGCACGCCAGGCTTTTGAGAAACCATCTGTAGCAAACCGTAAGAAAATGATGAAAGCGGTTTACGTTCAGAAACTTCGCTCTGAGGAGGAATAAAATTCCGTCGGAAAACTTGCAAAATTGAAAGCTTTTGCTTAAATTCGTGGCGGAATGAAGAAAAACGCGCTACGATGAAGCAGATAGAATCTTTCTTATATTATATGCGGTATGAACTGAATTATTCGGTTCATACCGTTTTGTCTTATAAGAAGGATCTTGAGCAGTTTGCCGCGTTTGCCGCCGACGGCGACAGCGAGTTTGCCGCTGCGGGCGTCGGCACCGCCGATGTGAGGGCGTGGGTCTACGACTTGTCGCAGCGTCGCGGGCTGGCGGTCAGGACAGTGCGCAGAAAGATGCAGGCGCTGCGCGCGTTCTACAAATTCCTGCTTAAGCGCGGCGAGGTGGCGCAGAATCCGGTTGACGACATTCCGATGGCTAAGCTGCCAAAGCGTTTGCCCGAGTTTGTCGGCGAGAAAAAAATGGACGAGATTCTTGACAGCGGCTTCAGCCATACGGATTTTGAGCAGGTGCGCAACCGCCTGATAGTGGCGATGCTATATGAGACGGGAATGCGCCGCGCCGAGCTTGTGGGTTTGACCGACGCAGACATCGACACCCGACGGTGTGAACTAAAAGTGCATGGAAAGCGTAATAAAGATAGAATAGTGCCTTTTTGCGGGGAACTGCGCTCATTGATAGAACTGTACCGGCCTCTGAGGGCTAAGCTGTCGGCACCCGGCAACGACGCCTTCTTCCTGACGGCAAAAGGCGCGCCGGTCTACGACAAGCTGGTCTACAACGTGGTTAGCCGGACGCTGTCGGCGGTTACCAGCGGGCGGCGTTCGCCCCACACGCTCCGCCATTCGTATGCGTCGGTGATGCTCAACCACGGAGCCGGCATCAACAGTGTGAAAGAATTGTTGGGACATGAGTCGCTTGCGGCAACGCAGGTCTACACTCATATCACATACAGCGAACTGAAACGTAATTATAAACATGCTCATCCAAGAGCCTTAAAAAAAGGAGGGTAAAATGGAAATCAGAATTAAAGCCATCCATTTCGATGCAACTGCAAAATTGGAAGAGTTCATCAACAAGAAGGCGCAGAAACTTGCTCGCCGTAATGAGTCGGTCACTGGTTTTGACGTGACCTTGAAAGTGGTGAAACCGGAAACCGCAATGAATAAAGAGGCTTCCATAAAGCTGACCGTGCCAAACAGCGAGGATTTGTTTGCCTCGAAGGTGGCCGACACGTTTGAGGAAGCGGTTGATTTGGCAATCGACGCGCTCGACCGTCAATTGGTGAAACTTAAAGAGAAGAAATAATATATTAAGGTGTGAAAACGAGAGAAGCCGGGCGGTGTCTTTGTGACGCCGCCCGGCTGTCGGTTGGTGGCAGGTGATTGTGCAGGGCATGTTGCGGAATAAAAAACGCGAAAAAGAGATTTTTTTTGAAAAATAATAGAGAAAAGTTTTGGAGATAAAATTATTTGCGTAACTTTGCACTCGCTTTCCGGCTTATGTCGGTGTGCAACAAGCCTCTTTAGCTCAGTTGGCCAGAGCACGTGATTTGTAATCTCGGGGTCGTTGGTTCGAATCCGACAAGAGGCTCGAAAGGGCGAATACCAGAGTGGCCAAATGGGGCAGACTGTAAATCTGCTGGTTTATACCTTCGGTGGTTCGAATCCATCTTCGCCCACACAATTGCGGAAGTAGCTCAGTTGATAGAGCATCAGCCTTCCAAGCTGAGGGTCGCGAGTTTGAGCCTCGTCTTCCGCTCAAGTTGCCTATGTAGCTCAGGGGTAGAGCACTTCCTTGGTAAGGAAGAGGTCGCGGGTTCAAATCCCGCCATCGGCTCAATAAATAGGAAAAATGTACTTGAAATAGTCAAACATAAATAAAAAAGCATAAAGTTATGGCAAAAGAGAAATTCGAAAGAACCAAACCGCATGTTAACATCGGTACTATTGGTCACGTTGACCACGGTAAACTACCTTGACTGCCGCTATCACTACAGTGTTGGCAAAGAAAGGTCTTTCTGAGTTGCGTTCATTTGACTCTATCGATAACGCACCTGAAGAGAAAGAGCGTGGTATCACAATCAACACATCTCACGTAGAGTATGAAACAGCTAACCGCCACTACGCACACGTAGACTGCCCGGGACACGCCGACTATGTGAAGAACATGGTAACTGGTGCCGCTCAGATGGACGGTGCAATCATCGTGGTTGCTGCAACTGATGGTCCTATGCCTCAGACTCGTGAGCACATCCTTTTGGCTCGCCAAGTAAACGTTCCTCGTCTGGTTGTATTCTTGAACAAGTGCGACATGGTAGACGACGAAGAAATGCTCGAGCTCGTTGAGATGGAAATGCGTGATCTTCTTTCGTCATACGATTATGATGGTGACAACACTCCTATCATCCGCGGTTCTGCACTTGGTGCATTGAACGGTGAGGCTAAGTGGGAAGACAAGGTTATGGAGCTTATGGATGCAGTAGACAACTGGATTCCACTTCCTCCACGTGACGTTGATAAACCATTCTTGATGCCTGTTGAGGACGTGTTCTCAATCACTGGTCGTGGTACTGTAGCAACTGGTCGTATCGAGGCTGGTCGCGTTAAGGTTGGCGACGAAGTTCAAATCCTTGGTCTTGGTGCAGACAAGAAGTCAGTTGTAACTGGCGTTGAGATGTTCCGCAAGATTTTGGACGAAGGTGAAGCTGGTGATAACGTAGGTTTGCTTCTCCGTGGTATCGACAAGAACGAAATCAAGCGTGGTATGGTTATCTGCCACCCAGGACAGGTTAAACCTCACGATGAATTCAAGGCTCAGGTTTATATCTTGAAGAAAGAGGAAGGTGGACGTCACACTCCATTCCACAACCACTATCGCCCACAATTCTACATCCGTACGCTCGACGTAACTGGTGAGATCACTCTTCCAGAAGGTGTAGAAATGGTAATGCCTGGTGACCACGTAACTATCCAAGTTAAGTTGATCACTCCGGTAGCATGCGACAAGGGTCTTCGTTTCGCAATCCGCGAAGGTGGCCGTACAGTAGGTTCTGGTCAGATCACTGAAATCCTTGAATAATACTCAAGCGATAGAAGAATAAAAACAACAGCCGGTCGGCAACGGCCGGCTAATATACAGGACTAGCTCAGTTGGTAGAGCACCGGTCTCCAAACCGGGTGTCGGGAGTTCGAGCCTCTCGTCCTGTGCTAAGAATTAAGGAAATGAAAGTATTTAATAAACTGTTTGCGGATATCCAGGAGTCTTATAGCGAGCTTGTCTATAAGGTTTCTTGGCCAACGAGGACACAGCTTGTCAACAGCGCAATGATTGTATTGGTAGCTTCCATCATTCTTTCATTGATTATTTGGGGTGTTGACGAGGTGATCAATTTCATAATGGAAACGATTTACGGATTACACAAGTAAGTCATGGCAGGTAAGAAAGAATGGTATGTGCTCCGTGCCATATCAGGCAAGGAGGCAAAGGTAAAAGAATTGCTCGATGCCCAAATCAAGAATACTTCGCTGGGCGACTATGTGTCACAAGTATTGATTCCTACTGAAAAGATTTATTCTACCACAAAGTCTGGAAAGAAGGTCGTCAAAGAGCGCACACTCTATTCAGGCTATGTATTTGTGGAAGCTGAGTTGATCGGTGAGGTAACTCATATCCTTCGCAATACGACCAATGTGATTGACTTTCTCGGCTGCGGAAAGGGTTCGGAGGCAAAGCGTCCGGAGCCGTTGCGACCAGGGGAGGTTAACCGTATGCTCGGCATTGCGGACGAGCTTCAGGAAACTAATGAGGCCGACTTGATTGATTACAAGGTCGGTGAGACTGTCAAGGTAAACTATGGCGCTTTCACGGGCATGATTGGAACGGTCGACGAGGTCAACAACGAGAAGAAGAAGCTCAAGGTTATGGTAAGCATCTTCGGACGCAAGACACCGGTAGAGTTGGAAAATTCGCAAGTAGAGCGGGAATAGTTTTGTTGTTACGAACACGACTATGACTGTGATAATTTAACTTATCAAAAAAACAAACAGAAATGGCTAAAGAAATTGCTGGACAGATCAAATTGCAGATTAAAGGTGGTGCGGCAAACCCATCACCCCCAGTAGGACCTGCTTTGGGTTCTAAGGGTATCAACATCATGGAATTTTGTAAGCAATTCAATGCCCGCACCCAGGACAAGGCAGGCAAAGTGCTTCCTGTAGTAATCACTTACTATAGCGACAAGAGCTTTGACTTCGTTGTCAAGACCCCTCCTGTAGCAGTACAGTTGCTTGAGGTTTCAAAGCAGAAAAAGGGATCGAAAGAGCCTAACCGTCAGAAGGTGGCAGAGATTACATGGGAGCAGGTAAAGGCAATTGCTACAGACAAAATGCCGGATTTGAACTGTTTTACTTTAGATTCAGCTATGAAGATGGTCGCTGGTACAGCGAGAAGTATGGGTATCACAGTTAAGGGATCTTTCCCTGAAAACAATTAAAAACTTCAATTGACATGGGTAAACTGACAAAAAATCAAAAGTTGGCTTTAGAGAAGATTGAAGCTGGAAAGATTTACACACTGAAGGAAGCAGCAGAAAAAATAAAGGAAATCACCTTTACGAAATTCGATGCTTCATTTGATATCGATGTACGTCTTGGTGTAGATCCTCGCAAGGCTAACCAAATGGTGCGCGGCGTTGTTTCTCTTCCTCACGGAACAGGCAAGCAGGTACGCGTATTGGTTTTGTGCGCCACAGAGGCAGATCAAGCTGCCGCAAAAGAAGCTGGAGCAGACTACGTAGGTTTGGACGAGTATATTGAGAAAATCAAGGGCGGCTGGACAGACGTAGACGTAATCATCACTCAACCTGCTATTATGGGTAAATCGGTGCTCTCGGTCGCATCCTCGGTCCTCGTGGCTTGATGCCTAACCCAAAGAGCGGCACAGTTACACCAGACGTAGCAAAGGCAGTGAAAGAGGTAAAACAAGGTAAGATTGACTTTAAAGTAGATAAGAACGGTATCGTACACGCTTCTATCGGTAAGGTTTCCTTCACGGCAGACCAAATGGCAGAAAACGCACGCGAGTTTATCAACACGCTGATTAAGTTGAAGCCGGCCACCGCCAAAGGTACTTATATGAAGAGCATATATCTTTCGAGTACAATGAGCTCAGGTCTGAAGATCGATACAAAATCACTTGATGTGTAACGAATTTTTAAATTAAGAGAATCATGAGAAAGGAAGATAAAGCGATAATAATAGAGAAAATCGGCGAGACTCTCAAGGAGTACAGCTGCTTTATCTCACCGACACTACCAGCATGGACGCTGAGCAGACAAGTGCGTTCCGTCGCGCTTGCTTCAATGCGGAAGTGAAGATGATGGTTGTTAAGAATACGTTGCTTCACAAGGCTTTAGAGCAATTGGAAGGCGATTATTCAGAATTGTATCCAGCGTTGACTGGAACAACTGCAATGCTGTTCTCAAATGTAGGAAACGCTCCTGCCAAAGCAATCAAGGAGTTCCACAAGAAAGGATCAGAGTTGCCGGTTTTGAAGGCCGCTTATGTGGAAGAAACAGTTTATATGGGTGCTGACCAACTCGACACATTGTCGAAGATCAAGAGCAAGAACGAGCTCATCGCAGAGGTTGTTGCATTGCTCCAGTCACCGGCCAAAAACGTTGTTTCCGCACTGCAGTCGTCAGGCAACAAGTTGCATGGTATTCTTGAAACACTCTCTAACAAATAATAAACAAAAAAATAACAATAAAAAATTATACAATTATGGCAGATTTGAAAGCATTTGCAGAACAATTAGTTAACCTCTCAGTAAAAGAAGTAAACGAACTTGCTCAGATTTTGAAAGACGAATATGGTATTGAACCTGCTGCTGCAGCTGTAGCTGTTGCTGCTGGCCCTGCTGCCGGCGCTGCTGCTGAGGAAGAGAAATCAGCATTCGATGTAGTATTGAAGAGCGCAGGCGCTTCTAAGCTTCAGGTTGTAAAGGCCGTTAAGGAAGCTTGTGGTCTTGGTTTGAAAGAAGCTAAGGACTTGGTAGACGGTGCACCTAGCACAATCAAGGAAGGTGTTGCTAAAGCTGAGGCTGAGGCTCTTAAGAAACAACTCGAAGAGGCTGGAGCTGAAGTTGAACTTAAATAATATTGCCTGAAATTCAGGTAATTAGGTTAAGAATCCCCTATAAAGTCGATTCTTAACCTTTTTGTGTTATTTTCAATTTCGGGTTCAATTAATATTATTTTTATGTCAGTTTCAACAGTAAAACCACGCGTAAATTTCGCCTCCGTAAAGAATCCGTTGCCCTTCCCCGACTTTTTGGAGATTCAGCTGAAGTCGTTTCACGATTTCTTGCAGCTGGACACTCCGTTAGAGAAGAGAAAGAACGAGGGATTGTACAAGGTTTTTGCGGAAAACTTTCCAATTGCCGACACAAGGAATAACTTTGTGCTCGAATTCTTAGACTATTACATCGACCCGCCGAGATATACGATAGAGGAATGTCTTGAGCGCGGCTTGACATATAGTGTGCCGTTGAAGGCAAAATTAAAATTATACTGTACGGATCCCGACCATGAGGACTTCGACACCGTAATCCAGGATGTTTATCTTGGACCGATTCCGTATATGACGGAAAAGGGCACATTTGTGATCAACGGTGCGGAGCGCGTTGTCGTGTCGCAGCTGCACCGTTCGCCTGGTGTGTTCTTCGGACAGAGCACACACGCCAACGGAACCAAATTGTATTCAGCACGTATCATCCCGTTCCGTGGCTCATGGATAGAGTTTGCCACTGACATCAACAATGTGATGTATGCCTACATCGACCGCAAGAAGAAATTGCCGGTAACAACATTGTTGCGTGCCATCGGTCTTGACAGCGATAAAGACATCATAGAAATCTTTGGTCTTGCTGAGGAAATAAAAGTAAACAAAACGAACCTGAAGAAATGCATTGGCCGCAAGCTTGCCGCCCGTGTGTTGAAACGTGGGTTGAAGATTTCGTTGACGAAGACACTGGCGAGGTGGTTTCGATTGAGCGAAACGATGTGGTCATCGACCGCGAGACCGTTATCGAGGAGGAGCATATCCAGGAAATCCTTGATTCGGGACTTCAGACCATCCTTCTGCACAAGGAGGATGTAGACATGAGCGACTACTCGATTATCTTCAATACACTCCAGAAAGACTCAAGCAACTCTGAAAAAGAGGCTATCAACTATATCTATCGCCAATTGCGCAACGCGGAGCCACCGGACGATGCGAGCGCGCGTGAGGTGATAACCAACCTTTTCTTCTCCGAGAAGCGTTATGACTTGGGCGATGTGGGCCGTTACCGCATCAACAAGAAATTGTCGCTTACAGTGCCGGAGGAGGTGAAAGTGTTGACTAAGGAAGACATCATCGCCATCATCAAGTATTTGATTGAGCTTATCAATTCGAAGTCGGATGTCGACGATATCGACCACCTTTCGAACCGTCGTGTGCGCACAGTCGGCGAGCAGCTCTACAACCAGTTTGGAGTGGGTCTTGCACGTATGGCGCGTACAATCCGTGAGCGTATGAACGTCCGCGACAACGAGGTGTTTACTCCGATTGACCTGATCAACGCCAAGACAATCTCTTCCGTTATCAATACGTTCTTCGGAACCAACGCATTGTCGCAGTTCATGGACCAGACCAACCCGCTTGCCGAGATTACTCACAAGCGAAGAATGTCGGCTCTCGGTCCTGGCGGTTTGTCGCGTGACCGTGCCGGATTTGAGGTGCGCGACGTGCACTACACCCACTACGGACGTCTTTGCCCGATTGAGACCCCTGAGGGCCCTAACATCGGTTTGATTTCGTCGTTGTGTGTGTTTGCTAAAATCAACAACCTCGGCTTTATCGAGACTCCTTACCGCAAGGTTGAGAACAGCAAGGTGGATCTCGACAACAGCCACGTCACTTATCTGACAGCGGAAATCGAGGAAGGTCAGATCATCGCGCAGGGCAACGCTCCGCTTAACGATGACGGCACTTTCGTAAGAAACAAGGTTAAAGCGCGTCTTGACGCCGACTTCCCTGTGGTAGCACCAGAAGAAGTGCAGCTTATGGACGTGTCGCCGATGCAGATTGCCTCAATCGCCGCATCTTTGATTCCGTTCCTTGAGCACGATGATGCCAACCGTGCGTTGATGGGATCGAACATGATGCGCCAGGCTGTGCCGTTGTTGCGCAGCGAGGCTCCTATTGTCGGCACAGGCATTGAGAAGCAGCTTGCCCACGACTCCCGCACACAGATTATGGCAGAGGGCGCCGGTGTCATCGAGTTTGTTGACGCCAGCGTTATCAGAATCCGCTATGACCGTACTGAGGACGAGGAATTCGTGAATTTCGAGGACTCGGTTAAAGAATATATCATTCCGAAATTCCGCATGACCAACCAGAGCACCACAATCGACTTGCGTCCAATCTGCAAGAAGGGACAGCGCGTCGAGAAGGGAATGATTCTGACAGAGGGTTATGCCACGGAAAACGGCGAGCTCGCACTCGGCCGCAACCTTAAGGTGGCGTTCATGCCATGGAAGGGTTACAACTACGAGGATGCCATCGTGCTCAACGAGCGCATGGTGCGTGAGGATATCCTTACGTCTGTCCACGTCAGCGAGTACTCTCTTGAGGTGCGCGAGACAAAACGAGGAATGGAGGAACTTACGTCAGACATTCCAAACGTCAGCGAGGACGCTACAAAGGATCTCGACGAGCGCGGAATTGTCCGTGTGGGCGCACACGTTGTGCCGGGCGACATCCTTATCGGTAAGATCACACCTAAGGGCGAGAGCGACCCGACGCCGGAGGAAAAACTTCTCCGTGCCATCTTCGGTGACAAGGCCGGCGATGTTAAGGATGCGTCGTTGAAGGCATCTCCTTCGTTGAAGGGTGTGATTGTTAAGACCAACCTTTATGCAAAGGCTCAGAAGAAGAAGGGCAAGGCGGCAAACCTTGAGCTTCAGCAGATGGACGAGGAATTTGAACAGCGTCAGGTGGCTTTGAAGGCACGTCTTATCGAGAAACTCATCACGCTTACCGACGGCAAGACTTCGCAAGGCGTGAAGGACTTCCTCGGCACAGAGGTTATTCCTAAGGGCGAGAAGTTTACGGCAGAGTATCTGAAGGGCATCGAGGAATTCGACACCATCAACCTCAGCAAGTGGACAACAGACGCTCACAAGAACGATATGATCCACGACACGATCATCAACTACCTGCGCAAGTCGAAGGAAATCGATGCAGAATTGCGCCGCAAGAAGTTTGACTTCTCTATCGGCGACGAGCTTCCTTCAGGCATCATGCAGCTTGCCAAGGTTTATGTTGCCAAGAAGCGTAAGATCGGTGTCGGTGACAAGATGGCGGGTCGCCACGGTAACAAGGGTATCGTTTCGCGCGTAGTGCGTCAGGAAGATATGCCGTTCCTTGCCGACGGAACTCCAGTGGATATCGTTTTGAACCCGCTTGGTGTGCCGTCACGTATGAACTTGGGACAGATTTTCGAGACCGTTCTCGGATGGGCAGGCCGCGAGCTTGGCGAGAAATTCGCCACTCCGATTTTCGACGGAGCGAGTCTCGACGACCTCAATTCATGGACCGACAAGGCAGGAGTGCCACGCTATGGTAAGACATACCTTTACGACGGCGGCACAGGCGAGCGCTTCGACCAACCGGCAACCGTTGGTGTAATCTACATGCTTAAGCTCGGCCACATGGTTGAAGACAAGATGCATGCCCGCAGCATTGGCCCGTACTCATTGATTACGCAGCAGCCACTCGGCGGTAAGGCACAATTCGGTGGACAGCGTTTCGGAGAGATGGAGGTTTGGGCGCTTGAGGCATTCGGCGCATCCCACATCCTTCAAGAGATCCTGACAATCAAGAGTGACGACGTGGTTGGCCGCAGCAAGGCATACGAGGCAATCGTCAAAGGCGAGCCTATGCCAACTCCGGGCATACCTGAATCCTTGAACGTGCTTCTGCACGAGCTTCGTGGTCTGGGACTTAGCATAAACTTGGAATAAAACGACAAAAGAATATGGCATTCAATAAAGATAATAGAATAAAAAGTAACTTTTCGAAGATTACGATCGGGCTTGCTTCGCCGGAAGAAATCCTTGAGCGGTCATACGGCGAGGTGCTCAAGCCTGAGACGATCAACTATCGAACTTACAAACCTGAACGCGACGGTCTGTTCTGCGAGCGCATTTGGTCCGGTAAAGGACTATGAGTGCCACTGCGGAAAGTACAAACGCATCCGTTACAAAGGCATCGTCTGCGACCGTTGCGGTGTGGAAGTTACAGAGAAGAAAGTGCGCCGCGAACGTACAGGCCATATCTCTTTGGTCGTGCCGGTAGCCCATATCTGGTATTTCCGCTCATTGCCTAACAAAATCGGTTATCTTCTCGGCTTGCCGTCGAAGAAGCTTGATTCTGTAATCTACTACGAGCGCTATATCGTAATCCAACCGGGAGCCGCAGCCGAGCTTGAGGGTCATGAGGACCTTGCACGTCTCGACCTCCTTTCGGAAGACGAATATCTTGAAATCGTGGATAAGTTGCCGCGCGAGAACTCGATGCTCGAGGACTCAGACCCCAACAAGTTCATCTGCAAGATGGGTGCCGACGCAATCTACGATTTGTTGAAGAGCGTAGACCTTGACAGCCTTTCTTACGAGTTGCGCCACCGTGCCGACACCGACACGTCGCAACAGCGCAAGACTGAGGCATTGAAGCGTCTGCAGGTTGTAGAGTCGTTCCGTGCGTCGAAAAACCGCAACAAACCGGAGTGGATGGTGCTGAAAGTGGTGCCTGTCACTCCTCCGGAATTGCGCCCGCTCGTTCCGTTGGACGGCGGCCGTTTCGCCACCAGCGACTTGAACGACCTTTATCGTAGAGTCATTATCCGTAACAACCGCTTGAAACGCCTTATCGAGATCAAGGCGCCAGAGGTGATTCTCCGCAATGAGAAGCGTATGCTTCAGGAGGCAGTCGACTCATTGCTCGACAACTCACGCAAGTCAAGCGTTGTAAAGACCGAGAGCAACCGTCCGTTGAAGTCACTCAGCGACAGCTTGAAGGGTAAGCAGGGACGTTTCCGTCAGAACTTGCTCGGTAAGCGTGTCGACTACTCAGCGCGTTCGGTAATCGTTGTAGGTCCGGAATTGAAGATGCATGAATGCGGTTTGCCAAAAGACATGGCAGCCGAACTTTATAAACCGTTTATCATCCGCAAGCTTATTGAGCGCGGCATTGTGAAGACAGTGAAGAGCGCCAAGAAGATTGTAGACCGCAAGGAGCCGATTGTATGGGATATCCTTGAATACGTGATGAAGGGTCATCCGGTGCTTCTCAACCGTGCCCCGACACTTCACCGTCTTGGTATCCAGGCATTCCAGCCACGTATGATCGAGGGCAAGGCTATCCAGTTGCACCCGTTGGCATGTACGGCGTTCAACGCCGACTTCGACGGTGACCAGATGGCAGTTCACTTGCCTCTCGGCAACGAGGCAGTGCTCGAGGCGCAGTTGTTGATGCTCGGCGCGCACAACATCCTTAACCCGGCCAACGGCGCTCCTATCACCGTGCCGTCGCAGGATATGGTGCTTGGTCTGTACTACATCACCAAGCTCCGCAAGGGCGACAAGGGCGAGGGTCTTGTGTTCTACGGACCGGAAGAGGCTCAGATTGCATACAACGAAGGCAAATGTACGCTTCACGCCATAATCTCTGTTGTTGTCGACGACCTTGACGAAAACGGAAACCTCGTGAAGACAATGGTTAAGGAAACGTCTGTCGGACGTTTGCTCTTCAACCAGAACGTGCCAGAGGAGATGGGCTATGTCAACACATTGATTTCCAAGAAATCGTTGCGCGACATCATCGGCGCCGTCATCAAGCGTTGCGGTGTGGTTCGTTCAGCCAAGTTCCTTGACGACATCAAGAACCTCGGTTACTACATGGCATTCAAGGGCGGCTTGTCGTTCAACTTGGGCGACGTGCTTATCCCTGCCGAGAAGGAAGAATACGTAAAAGAAGGTTACGCGCAGGTTGAAGAAGTGATGAACAACTACAACATGGGATTCATCACCAACAACGAGCGCTACAACCAGATTATTGATATTTGGACGCACGTCAACTCCCGCTTGACAAGCACATTGATGAAGCAGCTTACAGCAGCCAACCAGGGCTTCAACCCAATCTTCATGATGCTTGACTCAGGAGCCCGTGGTTCTAAGGACCAGATTCGTCAGCTCGCCGGTATGCGTGGTCTTATGGCCAAGCCGCAGAAGAGCGGTGCCGAGGGCGGTCAGATTATCGAGAACCCGATTTTGGCGAACTTCAAGGAAGGCCTTTCAGTGTTGGAGTACTTCATCTCTACCCACGGTGCCCGCAAGGGTCTTGCGGATACGGCATTGAAGACCGCCGACGCCGGTTATCTTACCCGTCGTCTTGTCGACGTAGCCCACGACGTGATTATCACCGAGGAGGACTGCGGCACGCTTCGCGGACTTGTCTGCACAGAACTTAAGAACAACGAAGACGTTGTTGCAACTCTCAGCGAGCGCATTCTCGGACGTGTGTCGGTTCACGATGTGGTAGACCCATTGACAGGCGACATCATCGTGAAGAGCGGCGAGGAAATCAACGATGCAGCAGCAGAGCGCATCGAGAAGTCGCCGATTGAGTCGGTTGAAGTGCGTTCGGTGCTTACCTGCGAGTCGAAGAAGGGCGTCTGCGCCAAGTGCTACGGCCGCAACCTGTCGACCAACCGTATGGTTCAGAAGGGCGAGGCTGTCGGCGTAATCGCGGCACAGTCAATCGGTGAGCCGGGTACGCAGCTGACCCTCCGTACGTTCCACGTCGGTGGTGTGGCATCCAATATCGCAGCCGTATCGTCAGTGACATCACGCTACGACGGTGTGCTTGAGATTGAAGAGCTCCGCACGGTTAAGACAGAGGACTGCGACGTAGTTGTAGGCCGTCTGGCAGAAATGCGTATCGTCGACGCCAATACGGGCATGGTGCTGACAAACACCAACATCCCTTATGGTTCGAAACTTTACTTCGGCAACGGAGCAACAGTCAAGAAAGGCGACGTAATCTGCGAATGGGACCCGTTCAACGCCGTTGTTGTCAGCGAGGTTGCCGGTAAGGCACAATTCGTCAACGTGATTGAAGGTGTTACTTACCGCAAGGAAACCGACGAGACATCGGGCTTGCACGAAAAGATTATCATAGAGTCGAAAGACCGCACCAAGGTGCCGGAGGTCAACATCGTTGACGCCAACGGACAGGTGCTGAAAACATATTCATTCCCTGTCAACGCCCACCTTATGATTGAGGACGGCGATGAAATCAAAGCAGGTCAGGTGTTTATGAAGACACCGCGCGCATCTGGTAACGCAGGTGATATCACCGGTGGTCTTCCACGTGTCACTGAGCTCTTCGAGGCACGCAACCCGTCTAACCCAGCCATCGTTTCAGAAATCGACGGCGAGGTTATGTTCGGAAAAATCAAGCGTGGTAACCGCGAAATCAGCGTGACATCGAAGATTGGCGAAGTGAAGAAATATCTCGTGCCGTTGTCGAAGCAAATCCTCGTACAGGAAAACGACTACGTGCGCGCCGGCACACCGCTTTCAGACGGTGCGATCACTCCGTCAGACATTCTTAACATCAAGGGCCCGACAGCCGTTCAGGAATACATCGTCAACGAGGTTCAGGACGTCTATCGCATGCAGGGTGTGAAGATCAACGACAAGCACTTTGAGGTGATTGTGCGTCAGATGATGCGCAAGGTCTGCATCCTTGATCCGGGCGACACCCGCTTCCTTGAGTCGCAGGTTGTCGACAAGCGCGACTTTATGGATGAGAACGACCGCATTTGGGGCAAGAAGGTGGTTACCGACGCCGGTGACTCACAGAATCTCCAGGCTGGTCAAATCATCACAGCGCGCAAGCTCCGCGACGAGAACTCCGCTTTGAAGCGCAAGGACTTGAAGCTCGTACAGGTGCGCGATGCCGTTCCGGCAACGTCCGACCAGATGCTTCAGGGTATCACCCGCGCAGCATTGCAGACTTCAAGCTTTATGTCGGCGGCTTCCTTCCAGGAAACCACGAAGGTGCTCAACGAGGCAGCAATCAACGGCAAGACCGACAATCTGGAGGGCATGAAGGAGAACGTTATCTGCGGTCACTTGATTCCAGCCGGAACAGGTCTGCGCGACTACAACTCGCTTGTTGTAGGAAGCAAGGAAGACTTTGAATATCTCGACAAGAGTCTCGACGCCCGTCTTGAGGCTGAAGCGGCTGAAGATGCTGCCAAAATCAAGAAGGCTGAAGAGAAAGGCAAATAAAGAAACTGATTGAAAAAACTGACAATAAAGATAGCCCGGCGATTGGTTCGTCGGGCTATCTTTTTAATGAGTGGACAAACTTCCTGTATTGGAAAAGCATCCATCATGATATGGAACATTCGTTTGAGATTACATGGAAAAGGTGTCTTAATAGAGTGTTGTCGATACAACCATCGTTCCAGTATATCGCCAACGGAAACGGAAAATCCGCAGTTCTCCTTGCCCGCCTGTATTGCAGCTTTTGAGGGATGGGGATTAATTTGGACAAACAAAAAGCCTCCACGGAAAGTACGCGGAGGCATAGGATTTATATCCTTCGGCATATAGCCTTATTGTGATAAGATGTAGAAATAATCTTATGTTGCAAATTTCTACAGAATAATTGATATTTCCAAATAAATTTCGCTAAATTTACGGAATATTGAAAAAACCGAAACAAAAAACGATATGAAAAGAGTATTTGGAATAGATTTGGGAACCAATTCAATAGGATGGTCAATAGTCGAGCAGTTGGAAAATGGAAAATACAGGCATATAAAATCTGGTGTTGATATTTTTAAGGACGGTGTGGATCATGACAAATCAGGAGAGCATCCATGTGTGCAATTGCGAACTAATGCGAGGGGATTGCGCCGACATTATTTTCGTCGTCGTTTACATAAAATAGAGTTGCTTAAAATCTTGATAGAGGAAAAAATGTGCCCACCGTTGACGGATGAAGACCTTAAACGGTGGAGGTTTAAGAAGGTTTATCCTAAAGATGATAATTTTATGGAATGGCAGCGCACAAACGACAATTTGGATAAAAATCCATATCACGATCGATATGTTGCGTTGACAAGAAAGCTTGATTTGTCGATAGAGAGCGATAGATATATACTTGGCAGGGCATTTTACCACTTGTCGCAGCGCAGAGGATTCTTGAGCAATCGTAAAGATTCAACGAAAGAGCAAGAAGGAGAGGTCAAGGCTGCTATATCTGAATTGTCAGATAAAATTAAAGAGGCAGGATGTAGTTATCTTTGTGAGTATTTCTACAAATTGTATCAGGCTGGGGATAAAATACGAGGGCATTATACGGCTCGCAATGAGCATTATCTGAAGGAATTTCAGGCGATTTGCGACAAGCAGAGCCTCGGGGCTGATTTGTGCAAGCGTTTGAATAATGCAATTTTTTACCAGCGACCTCTGAAGTCTCAGAAAGGAAATATTGGGCGATGTACGTTTGAACTTGGCAAGCAAAGATGTTCGACATCGCATCCAGCTTATGAAGAGTACCGCATGTTATGTTTTATAAATAATATCCGTTTGCATCGTCAAGGGGAGGATTCTGATTTCCGTGTGCTTACAAAAGAGGAGGTTGACGCAATAATTCCCAAATTTGTATGCAAGTCGCAATTTAAATTTGAAAAATTGGCAAAGGTGTTGGCTCATAAAAAAGAGAATTATGGGTTCAAGTATGATTCTGATGAAAGTACTCTTAAATTTAATTATCGAAAAGAAACAAGCATTGCTGGCAGCCCGGTGACTGCTGGATTGAAAGAAATATTTGGAGAAGAATGGAAATCGGAAATCTGTAGTGTGTATATGAAGTCGGAAGGAAAGACAGAGGACCGGATAATCGATGATGTGTGGCATGTGCTCTATTCTTTTGACAATGATGAAAACATCCGGGATTGGGCAAAAAAGAATCTGCAGCTTGATGATGAACAGGCAGAAAAGTTTGCTAAATCAAAATCGAACGTGATTATGCATCGTTGAGCCTGAATGCTATCCGAAAGATTCTGCCATATCTGCGACGTGGTTTGCGTTATGATGAGGCTGTGTTCTGTGCAAATATTCCGGCGGCGCTTGGGAATGTAGAAGATGTTGATGAATATAGGAAAATTGAGGATGACGTAGTCGCATGTGTGCGAAATTTCAAAAGCTGTGAAGTGGCGGGTAGAAAAAATACATTGGAAAAAGAAGTGGCAGAATTGTTGGAGGAGAAGTATGGCGTAGACAAACGTCATCTTGGAAAGATTTATCATCCGTCAAAAACAGAAACTTATCCAACTGCACAGCCCGACAATAACGGTCTGCGGTTGCTTGGCTCGCCTCGAACGGCATCCGTGCGCAACCCAATGGCTATGCGGGCGTTGTTTAGATTGCGAGCGTTGACAAACGAGTTGCTTAAAAAGGGAGAAATTAATTCAGAAACGGTTGTCAATATTGAGTTTGCAAGGGGATTGAATGATGCCAATATGCGCAAGGCAATAGAAAATTATCAGCGGGAAATTGCTGATAGGCATCAGAAATATGCCAAGGAAATAAAAGATTGTTATTTAAAAGAAACTGGAAAAAATATTGAGCCAACAGAAAATGAGATTCTGAAATATCAACTTTGGGAAGAACAGAATCATCAGTGTTTATATACAGGCAAGATGATAAGTGTCGCTGATTTTATCGGGGCTAATCCAAAGTTTGATATTGAACACACTTTGCCACGAGCTGCTGGCGGTGATGACTCTCAGGTCAACAAGACACTTTGTGACAGCCGTTTCAACCGAGAAGTGAAGAAGGCACATTTGCCATCGGAATTGGCGAATCATGCAGAAATATTGTTGAAGGCAAAAAATCTGTGGCAAAAGAAAATTTATGAGTTGACCAAGCAGATAGAAGGGACTAAAGGTTATGCCGCCGATAAGAATGCAAAAGACGGTAAAATTCAGCGCAGCAGGCATTTGCTTAAAATGAAGCGTGATTATTACATTGGAAAGTTGCAACGGTTTGAGATGAAAGAGGTTCCTACAGGGTTCTCTAATCGACAGGGTGTTGATATTGGTATTATAGGCAAGTATGCCAAGTTGTATCTGCACACCGTGTTTGACAAGATTTTTGTTGTGAAAGGAGCTACAACTGCGGCTTTCCGAAAGGTTTGGGGACTGCAGTCGGTGTATGAGAAGAAAGAACGCATAAATCATGTGCATCATTGTGTGGATGCTATTACGATTGCATGTATCGGGAAAAAGCAGTATGATGACTGGAAATGTTATCAAAAGGCGGAAGATATGTATTATCGAGGAGAAACTGGGCGTCCGTCAATGGACAAACCGTGGTCTACATTCACAGAGGATGTAAAGCAGCTGACAGAGGGCTTGCTGATTCATCATTATGTGCCCGACAATGCTGGAAAGCATCGAAAAAGAAGTTGCGCGTCCGTGGTCGCATTCAGCGTAATGCCGAAGGGCGGGCGTTGTATGCTACTGGCGATTGCGCACGTTTGTCATTGCATCAGCAAACTTTCTATGGGGCGATTAAACAGGATGATGAGATACGGTATGTGGTGAGGAAACCGTTGGATTCCCTTGAGAAGAAAGATATAGAAAAAATTGTAGACCCAGAGGTCCGGCAGAAAGTTAAAGAGGCTGTTGACGCCAAAGGTATGAAAGATGCTGTAGCTGACGGAATCTGGATGAATGAAGAAAAAAGGATTCCAATAAAAAAAGTGCGTATATACACATCAATTGCGAATCCTTTGCGATTGAAGCGTCAACGAGATTTGTCGGTGCATGACTACAAACGAGATTATTATGTTGCCAATGGTGGTAATTATTGTATGGGAATTTATGAGGGAACCGATGCAAAGGGCAAAAAGAAGAAGGCGTTTAAGATAGTCAACAATATGGATGCTGCAAACTATTTTAAGGCAAGACAACGCGGCGAAGATGTGGAATTGTTGCCAATGTCGGATGGTAATGATTTCCCATTGAAATGTGTTCTTAAGACGGGCTCTGTGGTGCTCTTCTATCAAGACACTCCAAAAGAGTTGAAAGAATGCTCAAAGAAAGAGCTTGCGAAAAGATTGTACCGCGTTGTGGGAATGTCGGAGATGAAAATAAAGCAAAAAACTGGAAAAATAGACTGTTATGGAATGCTATCTTTGACTTTCCACCAAGAGGTCCGGCCGAGCAGTGACTTGAAAGATAAAAATGGGGTGTGGAGAATTGGGGAGGATGTGCGACCCAAAATTAAGTTAACGCATAATCAAACGAATTTCCTTGTAGAAGGAATTGATTTCAGATTGACATTGTCAGGAGATGTGGAATGGCTAAAATAAAAAATTATGTTGAAGCGGGCACTGTTTTTCACTCAGCCGTTTATGCTGAGTCTTCGCAATTGTCAAATGGTGATATGCACTCGGGAGATGCCGCAAGAAAAGCGAACCATACCGATAGAAGATATCGGTTATGTAATTCTTGAACATCCGCAGATTAGTGTTTCGTTGCCGTTGCTCAACGCTTTGTCTGATAATAATGTCTCTGTCATATTTTGTGGAGACAATCGTATGCCTAATGCAATGTTGCTTAACCTTGATTCTAACGCAACGCAGGGGGAGAGTTTCCGGAATCAGGTTGAGGTGTCGCCTGCGTTGAAACGCAATCTCTGGCAACAGGTGGTTGTGGCAAAAATTCGCAATCAAGCAGCTTTGTTGACAAAGTTGGGAAAGGATGGCGATTTGTTGCGTCCGTTGTGGCAGAACGTTAAAAGTGGAGACTCTGACAATAGGGAAGGGGTGGCATCAAATTTATTGGGCAGAAATGTTTGGGCGTTCGTTTGTGCGTTCGCGAGAGGGAACAGGATTGAACCCATTGCTTAACTATGGCTACGCTATTCTTCGTGCTGCTACGGCCAGGGCATTGATGGGTTCCGGTTTGCTCCCTGCGTTTGGTATTTTCCATCGCAATCGTTACAATGCGTTTCCTCTGGCAGACGATATGATGGAGCCGTTCCGACCATATGTCGATGAGGTTGTTTATGAGATGATGGAGGCTGGGATGGTTGAATTGAATAAGGAGGCCAAAGGGAAATTGATAGGATTGCTCTTTGTTGATACTTATTTCCCAAAAGTGACGCGGCCTCTTGATATAGCGTTGACAATGGCGACCGCTTCGTTGGCAAAATGTGTTGCAGGGGATTGTAAGAAATTAAAATTTCCGATAATGAAATGACAGAGTTTAGACTTAATGCTTATCACATTATGTGGCTGTTTGTCTTTTTTGATTTGCCAACCAATACTAAGAAGCAGCGTAAAAATGCGGCTTCTTTCAGGAAAATGCTTGAAAAGGATGGGTTCACTATGATGCAATTTTCTGTTTACATACGGCATTGTGCATCTAAAGAAAGCCGTGATGTACATGTGAAAAGGGTTAAGTCATTCATTCCTCCGGAAGGAAAGGTGAGTATACTCTCAGTAACAGATCGCCAATATGGTGACATTCATAACTTTTGGGGAATGGTGGAGGAGGAAAAAGAAAGGCGACCGATTCCTCAACAGTTAGAAATTTTTTGAGTTCTTTGAAATTTGGATGAAAACGTATAATTTTGTTATGTGATTAAGAAGAAACCGTTATTGATGAATCTTTAGCGAGTTTTTTTAAATTTTCTCATCAAACTACAGCATTCCGTTGAAAATGAGAATGTGATTTAGGTGATAATGTGCTTGAAAATAGCGTCTTATGCGCCATAGGTTGTGGTTTGATGTAGAAATGGAATAAGATACAACATGATGGCGCAGACTTTTACGCTTATGGCTGTTGTGGTTTGATGTAGAAATGGAATAAGATACAACCCGAAAATAGGATTGAGAATGGCAGGGTCGTTGTGGTTTGATGTAGAAATGGAATAAGATACAACAAGTACATTTATATATACAAATCATCAACTGTTGTGGTTTGATGTAGAAATGGAATAAGATACAACGCTCAACCTAACATCAAAGGTAACGGCACGGTTGTGGTTTGATGTAGAAATGGAATAAGATACAACTTTAACTAATTCTCTGATAATCTCATTCTTGTTGTGGTTTGATGTAGAAATGGAATAAGATACAACCTTGTATTTTTATATAATAACAACAACTACGTTGTGGTTTGATGTAGAAATGGAATAAGATACAACTGAAGGGAGAATGCCTTGAAGCATATCCTGTTGTGGTTTGATGTAGAAATGGAATAAGATACAACTGAAAAATTTAAATAGTTATACATATATTGGTTGTGGTTTGATGTAGAAATGGAATAAGATACAACTACAGACTACTTTTGTTTTCCATATATATAGTTGTGGTTTGATGTAGAAATGGAATAAGATACAACTTTTATATAATAACGACAACAACTACACAGTTGTGGTTTGATGTAGAAATGGAATAAGATACAACTTCTTGTGAGATTTACGCGGGAGGTGGAGGGGATTGATGCTCTTGCCACTGACGTTTATTTGTCGTAACTTTGCACGGTCACCAATATCGATATGGCAAAGAAGAAGTATCAGAAAAGAAACAGCACCGCGCGTCAGGTGAGAACTGCCGTGATTGTTGTGGCGGTTATCGTGGCTGTGTGGTGGTTTATAGGACATGCGAAGGAGTTGGGCTTCAAGCGTGTTGAAAGTGGTGCGCCCGCCAGCAATGTCGATGTAGAGGCGCTTATGGAGGTGAATGCTCCAGAGGGACTGCGGCAGCAGATTGTTGCGTATGAGGGCTACACCGCGTCGTTCAACGCCGACCTGCGTATTCCCAACTATGTTGTCTATGAACTCACACGTTTCGAGACCCAGGGCGCAGAGCCACGTCACGACAAGTTTATGTGCGACACCGACGTTGAGGGTTGTCCGACTACCGACGACTATAAGGGTTCGGGCTACGACCGCGGTCATATGGCTCCCGCTGCCGATATGAAATGGAGCAAGAAGGCGATGCAGGAGTCGTTTTTTCTGACAAATATATGTCCGCAGAACCATTCGCTCAACAGTGGCGGGTGGAAGCGTCTGGAGGAGAAAGTGCGCCTGTGGGCAGACCGCGACAGTGCAGTCATTGTAGTTTCCGGGCCAATCGTGCAAGGCCACATCAACCGTTTGGAAAGCGGAGTGGCTGTGCCTACCGGATTTTTCAAGGTGCTGCTCGCTCCGTTTGCCACCCCGAAGCGCGCCATCGCATTCATCTACAAGAACGAAGGCGGACAAAAGGTGATTGAGCGGCAGGCAGTAAGCGTAGACGAGGTGGAGGCTCTCACGGGGTTTGACTTCTTCTCTTCGCTGCCCGACGAGGAGGAAAATGAAATAGAAAAAACTTGTGATTATTACGAATGGAACAATTAGACATCAACCAGCATAACGACGACACAATATGCGCCGTGTCGACACCGGCGGGAGTGGGAGGAATAGCAGTGGTGCGCGTCAGCGGACGCGACGCCGTGAAATGCGTGATGAAATCATGGCGCGGAGCCGACCTTAATGCCGTGCAGACCCACACGCTGCACCTCGGACGCATCGTCGACACCGACGGCGAGACGCTCGACGAGGTGGTGGCAGCCGTATTCCGCGGACCACGGTCGTTTACTGGCGAGGATGTCATCGAGCTGTCGTGCCACGGCTCGCTATGGGTGCAGCAGCAACTTGTAGCACTGCTCATCGGCAACGGATGCCGCGCCGCCGAGGGAGGCGAATTCACGCGTCGCGCATTTATGAACGGGCGTCTCGACCTGTCGCAGGCAGAAGCCGTAGCCGACGTGATTGCAAGTGGCTCGAAAGCGGCACACCGCATCGCTGTGAGCCAGATGCGCGGCGGTTTCAGCCGTATGCTCTCCACTTTGCGCGAACGACTGCTCGAATTTGTGTCACTTATGGAGCTTGAACTCGATTTCAGCGAAGAGGATGTGGAGTTTGCCGACCGCACACGTCTAATCGCCATCGCAGAAGAAATCAACACAGCCGTGACACGCCTTGCCGACTCTTTTGCCGTCGGCAACGCCATCAAAAACGGATTTCCCGTGGCGATAGTGGGAGAGCCCAACGCAGGAAATCCACACTCCTCAACCGGTTGCTGCACGACGACAAGGCGCTCGTGAGCGACATCCGCGGCACAACGCGCGACGTGATAGAGGACACCATAACGCTCGGCGGACTGACATTTCGGTTTATCGACACAGCAGGCATACGCCAGACCACAGACACTATAGAGACAATGGGTATTGAGCGGACATTCAAAAAACTCGATGAGGCAGCGATAATCCTCTGGATGATCGACGGCACACAGCCTGTTGCCAACATCGCCACCGTTGCCGCCGACATCCTGCCACACGCCGAAGGAAAGCATCTTGTTGCCGTAATCAACAAAATCGACTGTCTTTCGGATGCCGACATCAGCGCGCTGCGCTCAGCCGTAGCCACTGCCGCCCCGTTGGCTGCGATAGCCACAATCTCGGCAAAAGCCGACATCGCCGTCGACTCGCTTGAGCAAAGCCTGATTGAAGCAGCCGCCATTGCCGACACCGACCCCAACGCAGTCATCGTGACCAACGCGCGCCACTACGACGCGCTTCTGCATGCCGGCGAAGCCATCAGACGCGCCCTCGACGGGTTGCGCAGCGGCATCTCGGGCGACTTCGTGTCGCAGGACATCCGTGAATGCATGCACTATCTCGGAGAAATAACCGGCGAAATCACAACCCACGAAATCCTCGGCTCCATCTTCTCCCGCTTCTGCATCGGAAAGTAAATACTTGATTATCAAATAGTTAAATTGATTATAATCGATTAATATGGCGCTCTTTACGGGCGCCTTTTTTGTTGCTTAAGTATCGTTGATAATCGTTGCTAAGCCTTTTTACGCCATTTTTTGTACCTCTTGTGTACCTCACCACGAAAATCTAAGGATTATCGTTGGCAAGGTCGTGGAGAACTTTTACGCCATTTTACGGGATTTTACGGAGTTATACAAAAATATTGGAGAAATAAGGAGAAATAACATGAGTAGCAACATTGAAATCAGACGAATCTGTGCGTGGTGCAAGCAAGAATTCATTGCGCATAAAACGACTACAACCTGTTGTTCGCACAGATGTGCAAACCTTCTGTATAAACAGAAGAAACGTGAAGCTTCCATTAGAGCTAACAACCAGGTTGTCGAAAAAGTCATCAAGGAAAAGCCGATTGAGAAGATCAGAGACAAGCCTATTCTTACGATCACAGAAGCTGCCACATACATAGGCGTAACCCGACCTACTCTTTATGGCTATCTGAAAAGAGGTGAATTAAAAGCCTCCCGACTTGGATATAAATTTCTATTGAAAAAGGAAGATATTGATAACTTATTCAATAAGCCTATAGAATTTAAGATTCCGGTCAGAGACAAACCTTCCATTAATGATTTCTACACCACCGCTGAAGTAAAGGAAAAGTATGGAGTAAAGGATTCCTGGATATTTCACATTGCTAAGGAACATAATATTCCACGAACCTTTCACCGTGGAAAAAACTATTGGAGCAAAAAGCATATTGATGATTACTTTGCAAAGAAAGCTCCCAATCCTGAAATCAAGGAATGGTACAGCACACAAGACATGCAGGAGAAGTTCGGCATGACGCTAACGGCCATTTATTCTTTTGTATCAAAGAATGCCATTCCCAAGAAGAAGGTCGGCATCATGGTGTACTACTCCAAGAAGCATGTGGACATTGCCAAAGGTCTCATAGCTCCCGAAAAGCCCAAATACTACACCATTGCCGAAGCGATGGAGCGATTCAATTTGACGCGGGATCAACTCTACCACTATGTGAAATACCATAATATTCCCCGTATCAAGGTCGGTAAATATACCAAGATCCTGCGGGCAGAGCTGGACAAGTTCTTTGAGCCTCCAAAAATAGAATGAGCCAAAAGTTATTTTCCGGTGATAAATACCACCATTAGAACACCTATTTTATTTGCAACAAAAACAAGTATTAATCAAAAAACAATATAGCTATGACACTTACATGCACCAACGTAACTTTGAGACAAAAACCATTGCGTAACGATCGCATATCTCTTTATCTGGATTATTATCCGGCCATCCGCAATCCTTATACGATGAAGATGAGTCGCCGGGAATTTCTCGGCATCTACATCTATGCCAAGCCAAAAAACGGGCAGCAAAGAATGTTCAATCAGGATATGCTGAACAAGGCAGAGGCAATCCGCTGTATCCGTGTCCAATCGCTTATCAATGAAGAATTTGGGTTCTTGGACAAGAACAAGCAAAAAGTAGATTTCCTCGCCTATTTCCGGACTAAAGCACGAGAAAAGTATGAGAAATGGGATTGTGTTTACAACCACTTCGAAAAATTTGTCGGCGGCAAATGTACCTTTGGAGATGTCACCGTGGAACTGTGCGAGAAGTTCAGAGATTACCTGCTTAAATGCAAACAGATTAATCATCCCAATGCTTATATCTCACGCAATTCAGCAGCCGGCTATTATTCGACGTTCCGTGCCTTGTTGAAGATAGCCTATAAAGAGAAGATGCTGCGTGAGAACTTGAACGACTTTCTGGAAAAAATCGAATGGAAAGAGGTCAAGAAAGAGTATCTGACACTTGATGAAGTCAAGAAACTGGCCGCTACACCCTGCAAAATTCCAGTCTTGAAACAGGCCTCCCTATTTGCCTGCATGACCGGCCTCCGTATCAGTGATATTCTGAAGTTGGACTGGCATGACTTTGAAGTCGGGCCAGACCAAGGCTATTACATTCGTATCTGTACCGAGAAAACGGAAACCGAGGCAACCCTCCCCATCAGTCAGGAGGCACTGGAGTTGTGTGGCGAATGGGGCACCGGAAAAGTCTTCAAAGGTTTAACTCGCTCCATGACCCATCATCCCCTGAAACAATGGATTGCCGAAGCCGGAATCAGGAAACACATAACCTTCCATTCGGGTAGGCACTCGTATGCGGTCATCCAAATCTCTTTAGGCACAGATATTTACACAGTATCAAAGATGCTGACGCATAAGAATGTCACCACCACTCAAATCTATGCTGATTTGGTCAATTCCAAGAAGCGAGAGACGGCTAATAAGATTTCGTTGAAATAATGTGATCGAACAAGTCATACCTGATAAATTTATCGGGTATGACTTGTTTTTCTGTAATGAATATACTATAAATTGATGAATATTAAATATTATTCATTTGTTATTATATAACTTTTGTAAAGTCGGATTCACAAACTCCACTTTCGCTTCTCTTTTATACAAGTAGAGCACATTATACCAATCTCGGAAGAAAGGATCTAAAATTTCATGATATGAATAACTTTTATCTGACCTCATTTTTCTTTCCTCGAAAGACAATTCCTTCACCAAATTATCAAAATCTGCCATATTTCGGAAAGTCTTATCATATGTATATGGCTCATCAACAACTTCTTTCACTTCTGATAATTGCTTTATCATTTCTTTGTGGCGATCATAATAATGAAAGTTATCTGCAAAATGAAAATAATTACCAACCTCGAGTCCTAGAATTGTAGCCATATATTCCTGCATGAAAGTGTAGTTGAAAATATTCACTGCACTTGCGCCCCAAATTATATCATTTGAACGCATTTTCACAATAACATCCAATTTATTAGAATTTGGTTGCTTTATAAAATGAAGTTCCCGAGTACATGGAATATCTAATGTCTTTTTCAAACAGCCTTCTGTATCAAAGTCGTCCTTCATAACATCACCCATAGAGATGATTGCACGTCTTGTCGACGTTTCCGCATTAAAACACTCCACAATATATCTCAACTGATCAATTTCTACAATAGAAGCATCTACTGTTTCTGTAACTTTATAGTCTGTCTTTGATCCATTGAAATGACGAAGACGAGGACCATAAGCACCACGAGCGAACACTTGGTCATCAGAAAAATCCTGCATACGTTTCAAATAGTAGGTAATATAATCAAGGTCATTACGGCCAGAAGCTATCCATAAGGATTCTGCATACGGTAAGGTTTTACTCCATTTACGGCAAGGAATGGTAACAATTCTCGCTGTTGGCTCAGTAATTTTGAAGAAGAATGGCTCAGGAAGTTCATAACAAATATTATCCCGGGTTTCTCTTTTTACACCGTATTTACAAAGTAAATTTGATGCGCCAATTAAAAAAGAGTTAATTCCTTTGTATTCTTCAGCAAACATAACCCATTTATTTTATCATTTATACCCCACTTGTTTGGAAACTGGTATTTTATCTCTATAGAGGCCGGCTTATAATGTTGCTTAATCCTAACATTATCTATTTGCAATTCAGGCATTTTCACACGTAGAAATTTATCTGTTTCGCAGAAACAATTCTGTAAATCTATCAAAGTTGGCTCATGTCCAGGAAGAGGTTTAAAATTATCATAACCATATCTCTTTCTCAACTCATCAAGATGCTGTTGGATGTAAAAAATAGCATCTTCATAATTACGTCCATAGCTGATAAAGCACTTCTTAATGCCTCTAATAGCTCCAATTCCTGCTTTTACAAAAGAATTTTCACTGAAATTGACGTACGGTGTATAGTTGAAATCAATGGCATATTGATAAGCAAGGAAACCACCAATGAAGGTACAGCATTCCAATAAATTAAAAACTTCTTCCAACGTTTTTGCTTTTAACACTTTATTTATAATGCCCTCACTAATGAATTCTTTTTCAACCATAGTCAACCACTTCTCATGTTTGAATTTTAGATAGTCATATTTTCTATCCGAGCCTGTCATCATGTATGCATTATTGAATATGGGAAAATTGTTTCTGCGAAGTGATAACAGATAGCTGATTCGATCTACATCAAAATGATTTATGGTGATATCTCCATACTCTTTACGGAGATATTCCCAGGTCTCAATTTTATTAAATATCTTAAAAACCAGCACTCGAAGAATCACATCTTCTGGGCTATAAAGTTCTATATCTTTATAGATAATATTACGAATAAGATATTGACTTACGCGATCACAAGCTCGATATACATTAGTAAACTTATACTCACGAAGTATCGGGTCTTGTGTAAGAACCTCCTTCCCCTCGCATTTACGCCAGAAGATATTCATCCGTTCCTGCATGAAATAAAAATAATAGCGAAGAACGTTGTCATTGGGTATTATCTCATTACTTTGCTTCATAGCTTAGGCATTGGATATGATTTAAATGGGAATTCTTGCCAATTTATAGGATCCCCATGAATTCCGACTTTATAGTTTGATTGCAACCAATCTACGAACTTCTTTACAGTCTCTTCGTCTACATGGTAACATTCTATATCCCTAACAGTACTTGCCATACATTTGAATTCATCAGGTAACTCAGGTGCATTTGCCCCAAAATAATAAAAGTCTCTCGAAATTAAAACATTCTTTCCACGTATATCACGTCCATACTGTTCAGTGTCTTTAGGATTCGTTCCTTCTACTGTATGAGCACACCGTTCCTGTATAACCTCTCCTGTTTGGGGATTAGTATGGTAAACATTGTCTCCATACATTTGTATTACCGAACCATTGAAAATCGGTTTCTTACACTGAAAATTTGGATTTTCCCAATATTGATCGAAGGTAATAATTTCCTCTACTTTCATCGCAAAGATAAGGTGTTCAATATATTTATGAAGCACACGGCCTCCTGTCGCGATAACCCAGTCACCAATCTCTAAATTACTACTGCTACGGAGTCTACCTTTACAAGTAGCCAAGGTCATAACCCCCCAAAAAGGATTCGGGGCAAAACCGAAATCATGGTCCATTTTATAACTATAACATTTCATAATCTTAATTGCATTTTATATAAATCATTGGATATGAACCAGCCGTAGCCGGTGAACCATCAAAATTCTCAAATGGAACATTTCCTCCGTTTATTACATTCGAAAGTTTATCAAGTGAGTTCCAACCAATAAGAGTATTGCCATATTTCTCGAAGGCTCCAGGCAAAGGAACCTTTTCCTTACACCCGTAATTATAGATACCAACAATACGCTTGCCCATCTTGTTAGCTTGTTCTATCTCATAGTTTACCCATGCACGTTCATGCGTGTGTTCACCAATGATTACAATAAAAGTACCAGCCCAATTAATCCTCATTTTAAGATATCGAGCTATAACGGCATCCGAAACCTGTTTCCCTTTCTTATTCCTAATTATTCCTCCTTCATCCTCTTTGGCTGCACTATTTCGAACAATGCAACCATTTGCAGCAAGGCGTTTTTGTAGTTCTCGAGTTCGTTGGACATCACCACTATAGTGACTTATGAAAACATTATGTAAATCCGCCATATTATTTTTTTTGTGTTATAACATTTTTCATTCCCTTGATAATAAGCCATATAACTTCAAGAACATTTGTTGAGCATAAAAGGCGCCTATTTTCTTCATAATCCAATCCATTATTCAAAGATTCGTATGTATCATCTTTTATAGAATCAATTATCTTCTTTCGACCTATAACACTACTGGATATAAGAGCAGCCTCACCTCCAAAACCTCCAAGAAGGTATATTGGTTTTCCTGTTGAACGCGCTTTAATATATTCCTCTAAAATACCTGGGATTGACGTTAGAGAGCCTTTCGTTTTTCCACCAACGATTATGAATGCCCTAGCTTCATGGCAACGAACATCACGCATGTGTGATAAAGAATTAATAATTTGTTTTTTACCCTCTTCATCTTGTGTAGAAGGTATTGACTTTTTCTGTTCCTCGCTAATCCCATCAGGATAAATTTGTTGAGCACAGAGATGACAGTGCTTTAGTATGCTATGTCATCATTAGATAAGACATTCATATATGGCCATGCATAATAATTATAGATATAGACTTCATCTTTAAGTACATCTTCACCCTCGTTTTCTACCTTAATCTTACCATACTTCTCTGATATTTGACTGAATAAACTTACATATCCATCTTGAGCCCCACTACCTCCATAGAGAATCTTACCACCTGCATTCAAAATATACCTTGATATTTCAACTACCATATCTCTTAGTAAGATCTCGTCAGGACGATTTTCATTTGTATTGGACACAGAGATAGATATCAATTCTCCATGTAGAAGTAAACCTTCCTTTTCCAATGGTGTGATGAATTTCTTTTTCGTACTATTAAGTATTCTCCTTTCTTCTTCACTTATAGGAGGCTCTGGATACAGCACATTATTTTTTTCCAGCATATACATATCCAAAAGTTCAGGCTGATAACTTAAAATTTCAAAATCATTATTATCACCTTCCTTTACTATTTTAGTCAAATAATTCTTTTGGTACTCATATCTCAAACCTGTGCGCAACAAGAGGTTAATAGCCGTATCCAAGTTGCCCTCTTTAGCCGGATGCTTGGGACATTCCCCATATAAGGGAACGTCCTTGTTATAACATCACTATGCATATCCACTACAACTATTGGAACACCGCATTCCTTAGCACACAAAATCTCTTTCTGACACCATTGACGAGTACCATAAGCATCCGAGTCCAGAACCATCACAAGTGAACTCTTAACATTATCTTTTATCTGTTTTTCAAAATCTACTCCTTCAACAATGTCATTCTTGTCAAAGAAACTGTCTAATTTTGTTTTAGAACGAATACTATTTCTAAGATTCTCAGCAATTGCTAGTCCATCTCTTTTAGCATGACTTATAAACAACTTCAATTTGCCTTGAGGCATGTCTTTCATGTATCGAATAAGGCAATCATATATATGAGAAGAAACTTCGTCCCAACCTGCAATGATATCGTCATTAGGAGGGAGAATCATTTGATCTTTGTTAATAAAACTAAGATCTGTAGCATATCCAAATTGTTTCACACAGTATAATATAGCAGGAGTACCACCATCTATTTTTTTCTTCAATTCAAGAATATAATCCCGCCATTTTGTATCTCCCAAATATACAGCCATATCAGCAAAGAAGAATATGGCGTTCTTCTCGCTTTGTTCAAAATCGATGGGCTTTATTTCCCCATTTTCATCATTAGAGATAAGATAAACAGGAATATCCAAGCCATCTGATAGTGGATTTTCTACATCACGACAGAGCAAAGTGTAGAATCTATTAAAAATTTCTGTTGCCTGTCTGTTTTTCTTATCTATAAGCAAATAAACGCCTAACGGTGTTTGCATATTTCTCTTTTTATTTTGTTGATGTCACTTTTAATAATAACAATATTTCTCTTTTTTGCTACATCCAATTCGTATCTTACCCATTTTGACTGCATCACCATTGGAGTTTCAATAAGAAGGAGAGTATCAGCAGATAGAAGTTCTTGTTCAACACGACCTTGCTTATCCACACTATCATTATCAATAATGTCTATATAACAAGAATCACAATTTTGATACAGTTCTTTCACCTTCAACAAAACAGATGTATTAAGATAACCATCTTTCAATGTATAACTTACAAATAGCCTCATATTATTGATCCCAATCTAATACATTCCATAAGGGACTTTGTATATCATAGTAATGTCTCATCCTACCTTCTAATACAAGTCTATCGGAAGATGATTTGAGAGTTTGAGCAATGAACTCATTTAGTGATTTTGTACCCCTTAATATTTGAATAACTTGTAAATACTCAGGTAAAAATGATTTTGATAAATCTCGCAATGTAAGACCGACCAAAATTTTATTATCATACGCATATCCAATTTCCCAAGGCACCCACTTGGATTCAAGAGAGTTTTGGGAAATAATACATAACAGATGTGTACTTCGTTTTAAACCAACTTTTATTGCATTGACTACCGAATAAGGATTACTCCTATCTATATTTTGATCATATTCATCAAAATACACATCCAGTCCTGCAGCCATTAAATAGTTTGCTATCTTTTTTGCATCAGAAGAATCTTTCTTCTGATGACTAATGAAAATACATATACTGTTTATACGGTCATAAGACTCATTCAAGTAAAATCTATTTAACCCTAACATTTCTTTTTCTTTTAATAATAACAAATATACGGATTATAATCCTTATTCTCCTTATCTTTTTAAAAGAAATAATCTTTAAAAATTAGCCTCTTAGGTGACTCTGATGGAGAAACAACCGTTTAAAACGTACTATAAATTTAACAACTTCAATCTGAATGAAATAACATATGTCATCTTTCTTTATATTTTGAGAAGACCTTTTCTTTCTATTCTATTGTGGCATAGATGGTATAGAAATAAGTTCCATATCGAGGACAAATGCTGCCACTTTCTTGGATTTATAACATGGTATCTATGAAATAACATATATTTGCGCACAAACAATTAGCAAATATCACTATGAATCAGAAAAGTATAGAACATATAGCACTCTATTCCCTTGTATTGGTAGGTACTCTTGTCGTTGGCGTTTTAGCTCGGCAGTTTGTTTTATCCAAAGGTGTTGACGATTTCAATAGTAGTGTTGCATTTTTTGCAACAGTAATTGTCTTGATGGCGATCTATGTTAGTTTACAGACAACTTTCAATCAGTTTCTGCTGCCACGCATAGAAGCTTTTCTATTGCGTTTCTCTGCTTTTCAAACGATGAAAAATCACAATGATACCGTTTCTGTTCCGGAAGTCCCTACAATCAAAGATTCAAACCAAGCTACGACTGATGTCATTGAGTCTGCTCCTACCGCTGAAGAAACAATCTCTAAACCTTCAGAATATGAAGTTATGCGAACCAATTTTATCGCAAAAAAGAATCGTGCTATTCAAACCAAATTGGAAAAGGTCATTAGCTATACGAAGCAAACAATGGTCGCCTATATGAGTCAAGAAGATCTCAACCGTTTATGCGCATACATCGTAGAATATAGTTCAGGCGATACCTTGCAAAAGATATCGCCTGTAAAGGTTGACTCACGACTTAAAAGCATTGATGATATAATGCACTTTGGTTGGAATATTGGTAAGGCTTTTGGCAGAAAACGTATTCATACTGCAACTTTCATCAAGAATGTCTTTGCCCATACCCTTCGTGCCTTGGAAATCTCAATTATTGAGCGTAAAATGTCACATACAGAATCAGTATGTTGTATTAAATTAGATGTAAAAAAATAGTATAATTCAGATATTAATCTACTTCAATGTAATCTACTTTTCTTGAATAAGGAAGAGTTTGAAATATTACCACTGCATTATTGGGGGCAGGGTACAACTTAACCACATTATTTTCAACTGCTGTTAAAAGCAAATCAAATGTTTTAATTGAGTAATCATCAGTATCTTCCCATTCTTCTCTACTCACAAGGAATAAGCCATCACCAATTATTCCATTCTCATAATCATTTCTACGACACACAAGGACAAACTCTTGTTCGTCAAACATTGGGATATATTTATTCTTTTTCATACTTCAAAATATATTTAAAATATTGCTATTTCTGGTGCCCCTAAAACACTTCCTTCCTCATGTAAAAGCCAATGTTCATTTGAGACAGAAGTAATAAATAAAGATATCATTGGATGTTTCGGTATTTCTTTTGTAGATACTTTTCCTTTGACATTGCCAGCTTCAAAATATGGCTCCCCTGTGCTTTCATTCTTCTTTACATCAATTCTTGTAGCTGATATTCTATCTTTAAACTGTTTAATGGTAAGTGTTTCTTTTGGAGGATTCGGAATCCATTCTTCGTACGGATGATAATCTATAAAATAGAATTTTTTCCAACGTTCAAACAATAATATTGCATCTTGTTTGATAATACCTAACTTCAACATTATATTCTCAATAGCTACATCTTTACTACTTACAAAAGTAGCTAAATTCCTTGTAATCACTACCAATCACCACTAAAAGTTATCTCACAGTTATATTCCGGTGATGTTTTCCACCATCAAAACACCAACTTCCTTTGCCAGCGAACAATTAAAAACAAGTACGTATGGCAAACGAACAAATCACATTTGATAAGCTGCCGCAGGCGGTAGGTTATCTCACAGAACAGATGGAACAAATCCGTCAAATGGTGGCGGCGTTGCAACCGCAGACTTCTTCCGACAAACATCGTCTTATTGAAATTGACGAAGCCTGTAAAATCACACGAAAGGCAAAACCTACCATTTACACGCTTGCGCGTAAAGGACTAATTCCAGCTTATAAAAAAGGTAAGAAACTATACTTCTATGAAGACGAGTTGCTGCAATGGATTGAGTCCGGGCGCAAGCAGATGCAGGCCATGTCGCTTCAAGAACAGGCTGCGGAGATAGTACATGGGGCGAAACGCAAACCAAAGGGAGGCTATAACTTTTGATCTGCACGGCTATGGAAACCTCCAAATTAACAGCAGAAGGTATTATCGGCGAGGCTGTGCGTATCGGAGCCAAGATGTCTGGTAGCGAGTTCCCGATAGAAATCTTTCCTATCAGGATTCAGCGCATCATCAGCAGTTTGCACGATTGTCAGGGCTATCCCGTAGATTATGTTGCTGCGGCTATTCTTGCGGCCATTGCCGTGGGGATTGGTAACTCCCATCTGGTACAGGTGAAGCGCAACTGGCTGGAAAGTCCCATCCTGTACATGGCACTGATTGGACGCCCCGGAGCGAATAAGAGTCATCCGCTGAGTTTCGCTTTCCAGCCGTTTATTGAACACGACTATTGTCAGAATCAGGAATATCAGAAGCTGTATGCCGAGTATGAACGCACTCTGTCCATGAGCAAAAAGGAACACATTGAAGCTGGTTTGGATGAATTTCCGCAGGCTCCCATGCGCAGACGCTTTCTTGTTTCGGATATTACTCCCGAAGGATTGAGCCTGATACATGCCCAAAATCCCAGAGGACTCTGCCTTTGGTCGGACGAGCTGTCGGCCTGGTTCAAGAACTTCAACCGCTATAATAATGGTTCAGAAGAACAGTTCTGGTTGTCGGTATTCAGTGCCAAGACCACTATATCCGACCGCAAAAATGCCAAGAGTTCCATCTTCATCAAGCGTCCGTACATCTCAGTCATCGGCACTATCCAAAAGAAGATTTTGAACGAACTGGCAAAAGGCGAACGCTCCAGCAACGGTTTCATCGACCGTATTCTGTTTGTGATGCCCAACCTGCAACGAAGGCACGTTGGAATGACAAAGAATTGCCGGAGAACATCGAACAGGAATGGAAAGCCATCATTGAGAAGCTGATACAGCAAGAATGTGCCCTCAATGAATATGGAGAGATTGAACCGAAAATTCTTCTTTTCACAGAGGATGCTAAAAGAAGGCTTTATGAGTGGCAGCACCACTTCTCAGAGCTGTGCGACCGGGAAACAAACGACACCATCGTAAGTATCTATTGCAAGCTGGAAATATACATCATCCGTTTCTGTCTGATTATCCAATTAGCACGATGGACTTGCGGAGAGTGTGATAAGACCTGTATCGACCTGTTGACTGTGGAACGAGCAATCAAACTGACGGAGTATTTCAAAGAGTCTGCATTGAACGTTCAAAATGTCCTCAATGAAAATACGCACAACAGCCAACAACAGACAATAGTCAATCTGCTTCCTCCATCCTTTACAACCGCCCAAGCCATACAGATAGCCGAGCAAAACGGGATGAAGGAGCGAACGTTTCAACGCTTTCTCAATGACAACATCGGGACATTGTTTCGCAAAGAGAAGCATGGAGAATATTCAAAGATTAACCCGTGACATTTTTGTCGGTATTGACAATATCCAAGCGAAAACGACAATAACGACAAAAATGACACACCCAAAAAGAAACATACAATGAGTACACATAGATTCATATTAGAACCCTACAAAGGTGTCAGCACTCGGCATACTTGCCCGAACTGTCACCGCAAAAGATGTTTTTCCAAGTACATTGATACAGAGAAACAAATCCACTTCCCGGATTACGTGGGGCGTTGCGACCACGAGCAGAAATGCGGTTATCATTTCACACCCCGTGATTACTTTGAACGGCATCCATCTGAAAAGGAAAAGTTGTCCGAAAATAACTCTCAGAGCTATGCGTCTATTAAGCTATAAAATCCCTTAAATTGGCGTAATATTATGGCATCGGGGCGATTTTTTTCGCCTCGATGCTTGATTTTCAGGCAAAAAGTTTGGCAGAATCAAAACAATGTTGTATCTTTATATTACGTCTTAGCGTAATATAAAAGAGTATGGCACATCCTGATTGGGCAGTAAAAATTCCGTCGCCCCGGAACTGAACTTCGTCGTGTAAACGATTCGCTCTACAAGTTGTATGAGTGTTCAAGCGTGTATGACAAGGAGAAAAAAAGCGCGCCCGCAAGATTACAGGCAAATATCTTGGCTCTATAACTGAGGATGGAGGCTTTAAGGAGTCGCGCAAGCGAATAATGGAACGTGAGATTGCGGAACTTAAAGGAGGGAAGTCGGCTGTGATTGCTGAGCCAAAAATAGGAGAAAGTAAAGGAATTCGGTCTCTCAGACTACATTCTGACGGAGCAGAGCGACTGTATTGACCGACTAAAGCAAGTGTTCCCTGAGGATTGGTCACGGATTATTGCGTTGGTGTACTGCAGGTTGCGTTTTCAGTCGCCGATGCGTCGCGTTGCAGGAGACTTTGCCGATAGTTATCTGTCGCACAAGATTGGCAATAGGGGCTTGTCGGCCAATGCGCTATCGGGATTTCTTCGTGATTTGGGCACAAAGCGTGATAAAAATAACTGAGTATATGCGCAGCTATATTGATCCTTTGGATAATATCATCTTTTGACGGCACCGATCAGCTCTCGGCATCACGTTGCATGGATTATCCGCAACTGACAAAAAAACAAAAACGCGGCACGTTCGACACTGCGGTAAATATAATGTGGATTTTCAACTGCGCCAAGCATCTGCCCGTATATTATCGTTTGATGCCAGGCAGCATAAAGGATGTCAGCGCATTTAAGGTGTGCCTCGCCGATTCGGGCATACGCGATGGTGTTGCCATTATCGATAAAGGATTTCAA
Organism: Bacteroidales bacterium; assembly: GCA_022009815.1. Taxonomy (GTDB): domain Bacteria; phylum Bacteroidota; class Bacteroidia; order Bacteroidales; family Muribaculaceae; genus Limisoma. Next base: position 532,356 of record CP091725.1, on the reverse strand, counting down.
TCGGCTTCAAACATAGCGCAACTTGACAAATTGGGGATAAAGTTCACTATGGCGCTAAAGCGCTCTACCAAAGGTCTGGATTATAACATATTCGCCTCGCGGACCAACGACGGAGCTGATGGAGCATTCCTCTATCACAAAAAGCCGATATGGTGGAAGCGCTTTGAGATTGATGGTCATGAAGTGTTTCTCTACCTTGACGAGGCACACCGCAGTGATGAGTCGGAAGACTACATGCGACGCGTTTTTCGACCCCGAAATGGAAGAGTACACAATGGACGGATACAAGGTGAAGTCACTGCAGTTCGGCACATTAGCTCTAATGTCTACATCGGGGAAAGATGCCGAACATGTTTACCTCGACTATAAGACTCGTGGCGATGTAGAGCAGGCTATTGATGCATTTAAAAATGTCATCGAGGCCGACCATTCTTATATGCAAGACGAAAAATCGCTTGAGGCATGGACTTTCATCTGCATGATTGCATTGCAGTGGTACTACGACTTGAGCGAACGTCTCAAAAAAGCGGAACTAAGCAATCGTTATGCCCCGATGGACATGGTACGTAGCCTGAGCCGCGTGCGCACCGTCAGGGTTGAGCGTAAATGGATTCCGGCTGAGGTAATGAAGAAAGACCGGCAACTTGTCGAAGCCGCCGGCCTTGATATTACGCCCGAACAAGGGATTTTATAGATTAAGACAGCCGAGCCGATAGCCACTTCCTACATTGATTTGGGAATAGTCAATCAGTCGTTACAACGCTATCCTGAGAACAAGCTATTTCAATTCTTATCGGCTCAATTCGGAGAGACGGAGACATTGAAACTGATGAAGAAATACATGGTCGGTACTTCTAAGTATTGGGAAGGTGCAACCGTATTTTGGCAAATGGATTATCAGAACAGAGTCCGTACAGGTAAGATAATGCTTTACAATCCAGAAACTGGCAAGCGGATAAAAGAATCGAACAATCATGTCACATGGGTACACTCCGTACTACATAAAGAGGACTATAATCTGAAGCAATGTTTCTTCGGTGAGCATTTGCTTTCAGAAGACAAAAGCCGTCCTGTGGCATTGGTCGAAAGCGAGAAAACTGCAATCATTGCCTCCTACTACCTCCCCCAATTCCTATGGATTGCATCGGGTGGAAAGAACGGTTGTTTCAATGCCAATAATCAGTCCGTTCTAACCGGAAGAAGCGTTGTATTATTCCCCGATTTGGGAGCGACCGATTATTGGCAGAGCAAAATCGGGTTGATGAAAAGCAATGGAATTGATGTGCAACTGTTCGATTATTTGGAAGCCAACGCAACCGAAAACGAACGGAAAGAGGGGTACGACATTGCCGATTACCTGTTGAAGGTACGCCCCGATGAAGCCATACTCCAGCAGATGATTAAGAGGAATCCGAACTTGAAAACACTGATAGAAACATTTGATTTGAAGCTCATCTGCGTACAACGAGGCATTCCTCAACCAAAGGTTTCACCGCCGAAGAAACGAGGATTCAGACTTTGAACAAAGGGAGAGAATTTGAGACTTTTTTACTATAGCAAGTTAATGTCGGTGTATTACATTTCCCGACTAATTGCTCCTCAAAAAGTCAGAGGAGGCGGCTCCCGATGGTCACAAATTATTCACTAAAAGCAATTCAAATGGAGAAGAAACATACGATAACACTCCGTCTGTCTTACGATCAATTCGCATGGCTCGGTGCGCTTTGCAGACGGAGCAAGCAGACTCAAAGCGCAGTCATCCGTTCGCTCATTGAGAACGGAACGGTACGTGAACGAATCACGAAAGAGCATATCCACATCATCCGTCAGTTAATTGGAGAAAGTACCAACCTCAACCAGTTGGCGAAACAGGCAAACACCTACGGATTCTTTGCCGTTGCCGAAAGATGCGAGGAGATGGCGCTGCGTATTAACCAACTTATAAAACAACTGAAAGATGATAGGTAAGCAGACCAAAGGGACATCGTTCGGTGGTTGTGTCCGCTATGTCCTGAAAGAGGAGAAATCCAAATTGCTGGAAGCAGCCGGAGTGGATGGCACACCCGAACAGATGGCAGAACAATTTGAATTACAAGCGTTGCTCAATGACAAGGTAAAGAATATTGTCGGACACACTTCGCTCAACTTCTCTCCAGAAGATAGCGACCGCTTGAAACACGATGATGCGCTGATGTTGCAAATCGCTCATGACTACATGAAGCTGATGGGCATTCAGAATACGCAATACATCGTTGCCCGACACATCGACCGTGAACACCCGCATTGTCACATCGTCTTCAATCGGGTGGACAATGACGGTAAAACAATTAGCGACAAGAACGACTACCGCCGAAATGAGAAAGTCTGCAAGATGCTGACAGCAAAATACCGACTGCACTTTTCAAATGGTAAACCATATCAATGAAGAACGACTGCGCCCATACGACCGGGCAAAGCACGAGATATACAAGGCTTTGAAAGAAGAACTGCCGAATGCCAGGAGCTGGAGCGAGTTGAAAGACGCTCTTGCCGACCGGGACATTGATATGAAATTCAAGGTCAGTCGCACCACACGTACAATACAAGGTGTCAAGTTCGAGTATGGCGGTTTCTCGTTCTCCGGCTCAAAAATCGGTCGTGAGTTCAGCTACCTGAACATTGACAACCGTCTGGAAGAGAATGCTTGTGCATCCTTGTTTGAATCGGCTAAACAGAAGCCTAAGTATGAAGAGGCAGAGGTGCTGCAAAGTATTTCTCATCTTGATGAAGGGGCTGGCATTAGTCTCGGTCTGCTAAACGGCAGTTCATCTTACGATGCCACTGCCGCAGAAGAAGCCGAGTTCAATCGCCTGATGAAAAAGAAAAAGGCTAAGCGCAAGCGAGGCTTTCATTTATAATCAATTTATTAACAATTAAAACTTTATCAATTATGTTACAAAAAAAGATTTGATTTGTGATTTCAATCTCTACCTGTGTGAGAAGTTCGGCTACAGAAACAGTTGTAGCGTAATGCAAAATGCCAATGGCTTTTGCGTAAACATCAGTGAGCGTGATTTAGACTGCTACATTCGCTTTTGGGAGTACAGCAACGGCGTGGGCAACTTCCCCGACTGGAGCATCATCATCGTGCGCAGTAACTTCAGGAAGAACCAAGAAGAAAATCTGAAAGACTTGGCTCGCTTCTTCAAGGAGTACATGCCCCGCTACGGTTACGAGTATCTCTGTACCGAAGGAGATGAATACGGCTATTACCAAACACTCGGCTTGAGGTTCGTCAGGAAAGACCTTTTCGGACACAATTATGCACTGGCACTGAAAGATTTGAATGTCTGATATATGTATTAGAGTTAAGGAGGGGATTTTTTCCTCTCCTTTTCTCTTTATATAGCACATAATTTTATATCTTTGCAAAAAATGAAACGATAAATATATGAACGCAATAAGCATACTTGAACAGCAACAAGCCAACGATGTCTTAAAATTGGAGATTGCGTATTCCAATCTTTATAAAGCATATATGCTGGGAGATAGAAATGGAATGAGAAAACACTATATAGCAACACTCAATATAGGTATTCCGGGGTTTGCAGACTTGGTGCAACGTGAAACGAAGCTGGAAATGCTGTCAAATGGATTTATACCTGGGGTGTCACCGACTTCTATCGACAATATCCAGGATGACACATCATTGCGAATGAACATTGTGGGGTGCTTGAGAGCCTTGCAAAATGAGATTAATATTCGCGACATATATCGAACTCATTACGCATATGCGCAAAATATTCTTTATCAGACCAATCGCATTTTTAGAAAAGAAGACGTTGTATATCAGAATCCACAGGGGCAACAATTAAAAGTTTCCGACGTGCTTTCTGTAATGAAATATGCGATAAGTATTGCAGAAACAATAGCACCAGAGGATGAAAATTTTGCAAAAGCGAATGCAGTAATTACAACACTGCAGGGAATAGATGCGGTTCTCAACAATAAACCAGAAGATAAGCCTGTCAACAAGATGTTGCATTTGGCAACAAGTTTCATTTCCTCCGTTGTAAAATCATCTGTAAAGAACGATAAAGAAAAACGTGGAGTTTCCATAACAGCGTTAATGGTTGATTTGACAATAGATTTCTTTTGTAAAAATTAGTGTAATGGATAAACCCATGAATCGGATAAAAGAGGTGCTTGAAGAAAGAGGCATCAAACAAACTTGGCTGGCAGAGAAACTTGGCAAGAGCTTCTGCATAGTAAATGCGTACGTTTGCAACAGACGGCAACCAAGTTTAGAGGTACTGTTTGAAATAGCTGAGATTTTGAATGTTGATGTAAAGGAACTTATTCAATCTCCCGAAAAGTAGCGAGCATCTTTGTTTTACCTAATTTTACATTGAATAAATAGACAATAATATGATTACAGGCGATATAAAACAAAAGGTGGATGCCGTATGGCAGACATTCTGGAACAATGGTTTTACCCAGCCATCGGCAATCTTTGAGCAGATGACTTATTTGCTCTTTATGAAAATGTTGGATGAGAAACAGCAGGAAAAGGAATCCATTGCCAACTTGACGGGTGACAAGTTGCTCGACCCAACTTTTCCCGAAGGCGTGTGGCACAACCCATCGACAGACCAGGATGTGCCTTATAGCGAAATGCGTTGGCATATATTCAAAGAGATGGAGCCTGCACGGATGTTGAACCGTGTGCGCAACGATGTGTTCATCTTCCTACGCCATATAGGTGGTGAGGGTTCTGCATACAGCCGTGCCATGGAGGACACGGTTTTTCAGATAACCAATGCCCGGTTGTTGTCGCGTGTGGTGGAGGGTATAGAAGAATTGGTTTCTGACGGTGCCGACATGATGGGTGACATCTACGAGTATATGCTCAGCAAGATGGCTGCATCTGGGACAAACGGGCAGTTCCGCACTCCTCGCCACATTATCCGCATGATGGTGGAACTGATGCGACCCACACTTGACGATACTATTTGTGACCCGGCCATGGGTTCTGCCGGATTCATTATGGAGGCTGCAAAATATATCAAAGAGCATCAGGGCAATGAGCTGCTGAACATTGATGTAATGAAACGGTTCCGCAGCGAAATCTTCCACGGATCGGACTCCGATGCGTCTATGTTGCGCATCGGCTGTATGAACATGATGCTGCACGATGTGGACGAACCTAACCTCTACTATCGCAATTCATTGTCGGACGAAAACAACGACACCAACAAATACACACTCTGCCTTGCCAATCCGCCTTTTGCAGGAAGTCTGGATCAGGATGATATAGCGCACACGCTGAAAGCGGCTGTCAAGACCAAGAAAACGGAGTTGCTGTTTCTTGCCTTGATGATGCGGATGCTTCAGTCGGGCGGACGGTGTGCTTCCATTGTACCGGACACGGTTCTCACAGGTGATGCGCAAGCCTATAAGACTATACGTTCCGCATTAGTGGATAAGCACTGTATGCAAGCCGTCATCACGATGCCCTCCGGTGTGTTCCAACCTTATAGCGGAGTCTCTACCGCTATCATCATCTTTACTAAGACAGGTACAGGCGGTACTGACAAGGTTTGGTTTTACGATATGCATGCCGATGGGTTCTCGCTCACCTCGCAGCGCACTCCTCATCCTGAACAAAATGACATACCTGATATAATCTCCCGTTTCCATAACCTCGAAGCGGAAACCGACCGCAGTCGCAAGGAACAGTCATTTTGTCACTGCCGATGAAATTCGTGCCAATGGCTACGACCTTAGTTATAAGCGTTATCACGAAGTGGAGCGTGAAGTTATTGAATATGAAGCACCGGAAACTATTATCGCTCGAATGGAGGAAAGACAGAAGGCTATTGACGCAGCCTTTGCTGAGTTTAAGAAACTGCTAAATTCGTAGGGTATGAGAGTGGATAAATCAAAGTGGCAAAAGATTTTTTTAGGTGAGGTATGCAATCTTTATCAACCTAAAACAATAGCAACAAGTTGTTTGGACTCTAATGGCAAATATCTTGTATATGGTGCTAATGGAGTTATTGGCAAATACAATGAATATAATCATAAATTTCCAGAAGTGCTTATTACTTGTCGTGGAGCGACTTGTGGAACAATAAATATAAGTAAACCATTCTCATGGATTAATGGTAATGCAATGGTGGTTCACCCTAAAGAAGAAAATCTATTAGATTTTGCTTTTTTAGGGAAAGCTGTATCTGCTATTGATTATAGTAAAGTCATTACAGGGGCTGCGCAACCTCAAATAACAAGAGCCAATTTGCAAAGTGCAAATTGTCATTCCAACACTTGTTGAGCAACAAACAATCGCATCAGAATTGGATGCAGTGCAAGAAATGATTGACGGCTACAAAACGCAGATTACCGACCTTGATGCCCTCGCTCAATCTATCTTCCTTGATATGTTTGGTGATCCTGTGACTAACCCTAAAGGATGGAATTTGCAAACACTCAAAGAGGTTTGTTCTCATATTGTTGATTGCCCTCATTCAACACCTCAAAAATCGGCTATTCCAACAGAATATCCTTGCATCAGAACCTCCGAATTGACAGATTCAGGAATTGAATGGAACACAATGCAATACTTAAACGAAGAAGAGTATTTAAAACGAACGCATCGGTTAAAGCCTCAATTTGGAGATTTAATTTATGGTCGTGAAGGAACTGTAGGAGGATGCATTATGGTACCTAAAGAAAAACATTTTAGCTTAGGACAGAGAACAATGTTGTTTAGACCCTCTAAAATAAATTCCTATCTCCTTTTGGCGATTATTCGCTCCCCTTGGATTAGGAATCAAGCCGAACTAAACAGTTGGACAAACTGTTAAACATATCAACATAAAAGATATTATCGAATTTACTATTCCTGTGCCTCCACGAACATTGCAGCAACACTTCGCCACCCAAGTTGAAGCCATCGAACTGCAAAAAGAGCTACTCCGTCAGCAATTAGCCGATGCCGAGACCTTAATGGCAGAACGGATGCAATATTATTTCTCTTAAAACAAGACAACGGCATGAAAGAGATTGATAAGAAACTGATAGAAACCATCAGCCGATATGTGGCTTCGGGAATAGACCAACAGGTGGATTATGAAAAATTCTACCTCTATTCACTGATTACCCATTCTACGGCCATTGAGGGTTCGACTGTTACCGAAGTAGAAAACCAGTTGTTGTTTGACGAGGGAATTGCAGCCAAAGGTAGAAGCCTGAACGAACAGATGATGAATGTGGACTTGAAAAACGCATACCTCTATGGCTTTGAATGGGCGAAAACCGGACAGCCATACACTGTTGAGTTTTTATGCGAATTGTCAGCCAAAGTCATGCGCCGTACAGGTTCGGAATACTCCACTATGGGCGGCAGTTTCGATTCCTCAAAAGGAGAATTGCGACGGTGCAATGTAAGTGCCGGAATAGGAGGCAGAAGTTATCTGGCATTTCAGAAAATACCTAAAGCAACAGCAGACTTCTGCGATTGGTTAAACGGGGAACTGGCATCTGTGGATAGAAACGATATGGCGGCATGTTATCGGTTGAGTTTTGAAGCGCACTTCCGCCTCGTCACCATTCATCCGTGGGTTGACGGCAACGGGCGTACTACCCGATTGCTGATGAACATCGTACAACGACAGTTAGGCCTTATCCCGTCTATTGTTACCAAAGATGCTAAAGGCGAATACATTCAGGCTTTGATTGACAGTAGGGAGCAGGAAGACAGCACCATTGTTCAAGATGTAATGCTTACGCAGCATACTACCAATCTTGAAAATCGGATTTTACAGTATCAACAAAGCATGGATGATACTGCAAAAGCGAAAAGTGATACTGTAAATGATACTGCAACGCCTAAAGACACCACAACCCGACTCATTGCAGCCATTAAAGAACATCCTGAATATACATACGATGAGTATGCCAAACTCCTGAATATCGGCCGTGCCACTGTTGCACGACATATCAAGAAATTGAATGGAACGGTCATTCAGCGCATCGGATCGGACAAGGATGGTTATTGGAAATTTATAGAATGATTGAGTTATGAGGAATTTCGACATCATAAAAGACATTGACGGATTAAGAACAATTTATCGTTATTGCGTCACAGCAGAGGATTTTCAAGTAGCTAATCCGATGGTCTCAGCCATGCAGGCACGGCTTGCGCTGGAAACAATGGTCAAGACCGTTTATCGACTGAAAGGATGGCAAATAGGCGAACGTGCCTCATTGCTTTCGCTCACCACCGATGAACGCTTCACGGCATTTATAGACAGCGAAGACCTGATGAAACGCATTCACTATGTGCGCAAAATCGGAAACAATGCTGCACACGCCAGTGACGGATTTGTGGGGCGCAGAGAGTCTTTCTTTGCTGTACTAAATCTCTATTACATCATTGGTTCCATCCTATTGGCTTGGCAGGTGATTGACACATTGCCAGACTTTGACAAAGAGCTGATTCCCCAATCACCTCAACCAAGCAACCTTGCCGTTGTTCCTCAACCAGACCAAGCCCAAGCAGCTACCACACAAGCAGCCGACAGAGCCGCAAAAGCGGTAGAAGAAAGCTCCGAGGCGCAACCTGCAACAGTGGAAGCCCAACCTGTTGTAAACGACCCATCGGAAGCGGAAACCCGGAAATTGTATATCGACCTGTTGCTTCACGAAGCAGATTGGAAAGTTTCTGAACATAAAGGTGAAATCATCCCCCGTCAAGCCGGAATAGAGATAGAAGTACAGGGTATGCCCAATGAGAGCGGTGTTGGATATGCGGACTATGTACTGTTTGATGCAGACGGAACACCACTGGCAGTAGTGGAAGCCAAACGCACCAGTGTAGATGCGACAGTAGGTCGCCACCAAGCGGAATTGTATGCCGACTGTCTGGCAACACGCTACGCTTGTCCTCGTCCGGTTATCTATTACACCAATGGTTTTGAAACCCACATAATAGACGGCATCGGCTATCCGTCACGCAAAGTGATGGGATTCCACACTATTGACGAGTTGCGCAGAATGATAGCGCAACGTGGACGTAACGACATTACCGACTTGCAGATTTCGGATAAAATAACCAACCGCAATTATCAGAAGCGAGTAATTGAGTCTGTCTGCAAGCATTATAGCAACAAACATAGACGTGCCCTATTGGTGATGGCTACCGGAACAGGAAAGACACGTGTCAGCATCTCGCTCGTGGATGTGCTGGTGCGAAACAATTGGGTAAAGAATGTGTTGTTCCTTGCCGACCGTATCGAACTGGTCAATCAGGCAAAAAAGAATTACACTAAGTTATTGCCCAACATGACGGTCAGTTCCTTGCGTGACAGCGATGTGGATATATCGGCACGAATCCTATTCTCCACTTATCAGACCATGATAGGACATCTGGACAGGGATGCAAAAACATTCTCATTAGGCAGATTTGACCTTATCATCATTGACGAAGCACACCGCAGTGTATTCGGTAAATATGGAGCAATCTTTGAGTATTTCGATTGCCTGCTCTTAGGACTGACGGCAACTCCACGTGATGAAGTTGACCGCTCTACATACGACCTGTTCGGCATGGAGCAGGGCGAACCGACCGACAGCTACGAATATGACGAAGCGGTGGCCGACGGCTATCTGAACCCATTTAAGGCGATAAAAGACAACTCAAAGATTCTCACTGAAGGAATCAATCCCGACCAACTCACGCCGGAAGAGCGGGAACAGTTGGAAGAGATTTTCGAGTATGAGAAGATGAAGGCGGGGCTGAAGCCGGATGAGCCATACAGCCGCAAAATCAATGCAGTGGAGATATTCAAATACATCTTCAACCAAGATACCGTTGACCATGTGCTAAACAGGCTGATGAACGACGGCATCCGTGTGAAGGACGATACCATGATAGGTAAAACCATCATATTTGCCTACAACCACAAGCACGCCGTATTCATAGCAGAACGGTTTGCAGCCATTTATCCCGACTTAGGAGCGGATTTCTGCCGAGTGATTGATAATTATGAAAAGTATTCATCCGATCTGATTGACAAGTTTGCTGATGCAGAAAAGCAGCCTCAAATAGCCGTATCGGTAGATATGCTTGATACCGGCATTGATGTACCGGAAATCGTGAATCTTGTATTCTTTAAGCCAATCCATTCCAAGATAAAGTTCTGGCAGATGATAGGCAGAGGTACACGCCTGTGCGAAAACCTGTTTGGCGAAGGCAGGGACAAGAAAGAATTTTTGATATTCGATTTCTACCGCAACTTTGAGTATTTCGAAATGAATCCTGAAGGCGCACGACCTACACAGTCACAGTCTATCGTAAGCCTGCTGTTTAATTTGCGCACGGATATAAAATTTGCCTTGCAGGACGGAGAACATCAAAGCAATGAGGAGTCGAAGGCGTTTCACGACAATCTTGCCGACATCCTGCATCAACAAATAGTCGACTTGAACAGAAACCGGATAGATGTGCGCCTGCAACTGAGAGCTGTAGAAACATACGCCATGCCGGAAGCTATGACCTGTTTGAGTCTTGGTGATGTGGCGGCAATGAAAGGAAATATCTCACCTTTATTCAAAAATGCAACGACAGACACTTCTGCTTTAAAGTTTGACGCTCTTGTACTTAAATCTCAACTTGCATTGGTTGATGAAACGGTCAACTCCACATCATCTGAGCGGAAAATAATGGATATAGCCGGTTATCTCAAAGAGAAGAAAGCCTCCATTCCGCAAGTGATGGCCAAGATGGATGTGCTGAACGAGGTGCTGTCCGCTCATTTCTGGGAATCTAAAAGTCTTGGCTCGCTTGAACGCATCAGACGGGAGCTTCGTGAGCTTATCCAATACTTGGATGGCGGCACGGCAGGACAAACATTTACCATCAATGTTACGGATACCTTTGAAGAAGATAATTCAGGTGTTAATATAACCCCTATCCGTACCTATCGCCGCAGGGTGGAGGACTACCTCAAAGAACATCTGTCAGACGATGACACTTTGCAGAAGATATACCACCTTGAACCGTTGTCTGAACAGGACATTGCTCGATTGGAACAAATTTTCTGGGAAGAATTAGGATCCAAAGAAGAATTTGATGCACAAACAAAAACAAAGCCTTATCAGCATAACGTGGCTGCTTTCATCCGTTCCATCATTGGTATAGAACAGGAAGCAGCATTAGAGAAATATCGTGCATTGATTCATGGTGCGGAACTAACCCGTATGCAAGAGGAGTATCTGCGTACACTCATCCGCTATGTATGTGAGAATGGCGATATTGCCACTGTGGTATTACAACAACCGCCATTCAATAAGTTTACCACCATTTTCCGTGATAGTCCAAAATCGCTTATTGATTATGTAAAACTTATCAGTCAGGTGATTGCAGCATAAATAAATATTTGTATAATCGGATGCACTATAACATATAATTTGAATTACGAGTAATATGGAAATTATCAATCTACTGGACTTCACAGACCGCATCGAGCTGAGAAATTGGCTGAAGGCTAACCACAACCAAGCGAAATCGTGTTGGGTTATCACTTCACGCTCTAAACAGCCTACATACAAATGTATTCCATACATTGAGGTCGTTGAGGAAGCATTATGCTTCGGGTGGATTGATTCAACTATAAAGAAATTACCTGACGGACGTCTTGTACAACGGCTTTCACCTCGTCGAAAAAGAAGTCATTGGACTGAATTAAACAAAGAACGCTGTATAAATCTTGAAGACCGAGGGCTTGGGCTTATGACAGATGCCGGACGACAAGCATTTGAAAGAGCCTATTCCTATGAAATAGTTCCGAAAGGCTCTCTTATGGAAGAAATTATCAGGAAGCATGATAAAGAATTGAGACCGGATTTATATAAGTAAGCTTTCGCAATTCTAAAATGTACTAAGGATGATTGAAGAAAATAACATATCCCCTATCCGCTCTGATTTTGAGCAGATAAAAAAGCAAAATGAAAGCGGTTCAGAGTATTGGACTTCTCGTGATTTGTGCGTTGCATTAGGCTATAGTACCTATCAAAAATTTACACGCACCATAAACAAGGCTATTGCGATAGCCAGTCATAAAAGACTTAATATAGCCGACCATTTCAACCATATGGTTGAAATGGTCAAATTAGGCTCCGGCTCAATCCGAAAAGTAGAAAATATACATTTATCACGCATGGCTTGTCTGATAATTGCAGAAAATGCCGATGGCAAAAAGCCACAAGTACAAATGGCAAGAGAATATTTCAGACAGGAGACACCTACTACTGAATTGCTTAGCCATAGCCTATCATCCAATATTTTACTCTACAAAACAAAGCAAGGAGAGACACGAATTGAAGTTATTTTCAACAGTGAAACTTTTTGGATGTCACAAAAGCGTATGGCTGATTTGTTTGGAGTAGATGTGCGCACTATCAACTATCATCTTGGGCAGATTTATGAATCAGGCGAGCTTACCAAAGAGGCAACTATCCGAAAAATTGGGATAGTTCAATCAGAAGGAGAACGAGACGTAGAACGGACACCATTGTTCTATAATTTGGATGCAATCATTGCCGTAGGCTATCGTGTGAACAGTTACCAAGCCACTCAATTCAGAATTTGGGCGACATCTGTTTTGAAAGAAATGATAATCAAAGGATTCGTGTTAGATGATGAACGATTGAAACAAGGAAAACATTTTGGCAAAGATTATTTTGATGATTTATTAGAACGCATCCGGGAAATACGTGCTTCAGAACGCCGATATTATCAAAAAATCACTGATGTATATGCCGAATGTAGTGCCGATTATGACCCCAAATCTGAAACGACCCAACTGTTTTTCAAAATGGTACAGAATATGATGCATTGGGCTGTTACCCATCAAACGGCTGCTGAAATCGTATATTCAAGAGCAGATACCAAAATGCCTCACATAGGACTTACCACTTGGAAAAATGCACCTGATGGCAGAGTTCAAAAGTCAGACACAATAGTTGCCAAAAACTACTTGTCCGACAAGGAAGCCTCTGCCTTAAATCATCTATCAACTGCATTCCTTGATTTTGCGGAACTTCGTGCAGAACGACAGATTATTACCACGATGGCAGACTGGAAAAAACAATTGGATGAGTTCTTGGCTTTATACAAATATGACACCTTGAATAATGCTGGAACTATTTCCGCAGAACAAGCGAAAGAAAAAGCATACGCTGAATACGACAAATTCCGCTTGATTCAAGACAAAGAATATCTTTCTGATTTTGACAAGGAAATCAAGGTGTGGAAAGAAAAAGGGTTGTTTGGCGAAGATTAATTCTATCTATAAGTACTATTAACAGGAACATAAGATGAATTATAGCAACGCATTCTCACTATCTTTTCCCGAAGCCAAGACAATCATTGTTTCGGGGGATATTCATGGAGACTTTAATCAGTTAGTGTTCAAACTCTGCATTCAATATAAGTTGACGGACACCCTATTGATTGTTGCTGGGGATTGTGGTTTTGGCTTTGAAAAGAAAGAATACTATGAGCAAATGATTAGACGAAATGCCAAGAGAATGAATCAAGCCAACAATTGGATTGTATTTGTGCGTGGCAATCATGATAATCCTGCTTATTTCGATGGCTCATTGTTCAACTTCAAACGCTTTATTGCCGTTCCCGATTATGCCATTCTACAAGCCTGTAATTATACTATCCTTTGTGTCGGTGGAGCTATCTCGACCGTATCTATCGCATAAATGAATGGAATAAACGAAAATACAGACTTCATCTCAATGATTTGCAAGAAAATGATATTTCTCGCAATTTATATTAGCAGAATGAAGTTCCTGTTTACGACCCAAATAAGATGGATGCCATCCGTGCTAGTTTCCTGATTGATACGATTGTTACACATACGGCACCTTCACATTGTGAATTATTCTCAAAAAGTAATCTTAGACAATGGGCTGTAAACGATCCTTCATTGATTGAGGATATACAATTTGAACGGAAAATGATGGATATACTTCTGTTGCATCTCAAAATCGACAACCATCCGATAAGCCATTGGTATTATAGCCATTTTCATCAAAGTTGGCATTCTGCCATTGATGGAATACTATATCAAATGCTCGATATCATGGAGTTCTGTCGAATATATTGATTTATACCGTTTCGGGTATAATATTGATATAATAAGCAAGATTATACCCGATAGGCTATAATAGTTGTTAGCGGAATACAAGTGTTCCTATTAGGGCATACAAACATTTTCCATTGTGAACAAACGGAGGCAATTACACTTTTTCAAGCGAATAATTCAACATCATTACACTTTTTCCAACGAATATAACCCATTTCACTACACTTTTTCAAGCGAATCAAATATAAATCCTACAAAGTTTTCTGGTCTTATGAACAATTCTCGGCCATCCAACACCCTTCAAGAAACAAAAACCACACCGCAAGCCACCGAAATCCCAAGAAAGCACTACCTTTGTATTCAACAAGCGTCCTGTAACATACCTGCGGAAATGTCCTATCGCTCAATACATTGTATCTGATAGCGGACATTCCACAAAAGAGTTGAAAAGAAACGGTACAACACGTATATGCAAAGCTATGAAATACAATGATTTGCATTTGTCCCTACATTCTGTGTACTTGTTAAAACGGAGGTTGTACCGATTAAAATGAATAGTCACTGATAATCAGTGATGTAAATATGCTGCGTTGGCAAATGACGTAATTGTCACAATCCGTCACAATCCATTAGTACAGCGTGCTTTACAGCACGCTTTTTTCATACCCTTACTGACGGATTTTAACGGATTCTGACCCCTTTTTCGCCCATTCTTGTATCCCGATTGTATTTCGCCATCGACCGGGACCGAAAGCGCGAGATAAGTGATGGAGGATTTACACGTCAGTACACGTCGATACACGCCCATACACGCTTTTGGCGAAATAATTGGCGAAATAACCACTTATATAAAGCCAGTATGAGCAGTAACATTCAAATTGAAAAAGTCTGTCAGTGGTGCGGAAAAAACTTCATTGCCCGGACTACTCAGACTGCGTACTGTTCCAAACGATGCGCTGAACATGCCTATAAGGATAGAAAGCGCAAAGAGAAAATGGAACGGTGCAAAGAAGAGGTGCGTCGAGTTCAGACCGGGATGAAAGAAATTGACGAGAAAGAATTTCTCACTCCCCGTCAGGCAGCTCAGTATCTTGGTCTTTGCTATAAGACCTTTTACATCTATATCAATAAAGGTGTAATCAAGGCATGGAAACTCAACCGTAAGACCCTTGTCAAGCGAAGCGATATTGACACTCTATTCGCTGCGACGGAACGGACAACCATTGCACGAGAGGAAACACCAATTTCTGAGTTTTACACTACACAGGAAGTTCTTGACAAATATCAGGTATCTAACGGCTGGTTTTGGAAAGTCTGTAAAGAAAAGAAAATCCCAAAGACCGTGTATCGTGGGAAACATGTGGAGCAAAGCCCATGTTGACCGGGCATTTGCAAAGAAACCAACTCCGGAGGGAATCACAGAGTGGCACACTGTAGCTGAAATCCAAGAGAAATTCGGAATGACACTATCAGCCATATACAACCTTGCTTCCAAGGAAGGAATTCCGAAAACTAAAGTCGGTAAAGAAGTTCGCTATTCAAAGAATCATTTTGATGTGGCTAAAGTCGTGGCAGAGCCTGAACCTCCGGCTGAATACACGATTGCCGAGGCTATGGCAAAGTTTGGCATGACAAGAGACCAGCTCTATCACTATGTCAAGACATACAAGATAACCCGTACCAAGAGAGGCAAGTTTACCTATCTCTCCCGCAAAGAACTGGATGATTTGCTTGCGCCACCTACGATTTAGCCGAATCCGGCTATAGTGGTGCGATGGTGGCTGATTCCACCATGCAAACACTACCGAACTTTGCGTCAAACTTTTAACTCTTTCAAGATACAATGAATACCTGCACTAAAGTTTTCCTTCGTAAAAAAGAAATATCGGGCGACCGCATTCGCTCTACCTCGACTTCTATCCCCAGATCCGAAATCCTCACACCAACAGGCTCAGCCGCCGAGAGGGACTGGGAATCTACCTCTACGGACATCCTGCTAATGCCCGTGAACGAGAGTTCAACGCCTCCATGATGGAAAAAGCGGAGGCTATCCGCTGTCGCCGCTTTGAGCAGTTGCTCAACGAGCAGTTCGGCTTCCTCGATAAAGAGAAGCTCCGCATCGATTTTCTGGAATACTTCCGCAAGAAGTGTTTCAAGAAATACCAGAAGTGGAAGATTGTCTATCAGCACTTCTATGATTTTTGCGACGGTACATTTACCCTCGCAAAAATCAATGAGGACTTCTGCAAGAAGTTTCAGGCTTACCTTCTTAAAGGTGGCCGTCGTGACGGTCGCAAGAGCAAGCTCGCCCACAATTCAATCGTCGGTTACTTTGTTATACGATGCAAAATTAAAGACAGGTTGTATCAAAATGCTATACAGTATCAAATTTCATAATGAACCCGAGAATTTTTTGACAGGATTACCACGTTTCAGATTATCATGGTTACTCCATTGGCGAGATTGAGAAACTGCTAACGTTTTATCGTTCTGTTGGCGGAGTTTAATAGAAGGCGTTCTCTTGCAAGAGCCTTATTCTGCGATTGGGTGCGTTCATCAGAGCATTTAACTGATAGTCCGGTTGGGGTATGAATTGCTCGCACTGCTGTCTCGACTTTGTTGACATTCTGACCGCCCTTGCCTCCCGATCGACAGGTTTCATAAATAATGTCAGATTCATCAATCTGCGGAAGCGACACTTCATCGAAGAAGTTGACGCCTACAAACCAGTTGCTGCGTTTGTGTCCCGGACGATAGGGATTCTTGGTTGAACGCCAAAGTATCGTGCCTTGCCACTCGTCAATAACAGGCTGGTGGATTGATTCTTCCGTGGCGAATGTCATTGACATGAAGCACCCATGCGCCTGATTGTGAGGCTCACAGTCGGCGAGTTGCAGCGATGGGAAAGCCTTTAGCAATTCGCGGGCAACGAGCGTGACGGCTCGGGCACATTCCACCGGACCCCGTCCGGCTGTAATCTGTATATATTTTTTCATTCTCCGTTGTCTTTGATGTTAAGTTTAGGTTTTATCATAGCGATGACCTCGACTGTCGGCCGGATAAGTTCGAGTATCTCCCCAGTTGGTTTGTATGCCATCGGGGATTCATCAAGAGTACCGGCACATACTGATGATGAATAGATGCCTGCCATTGAATTCTCAAATTCGTTCAACGATATTTGCTTTTTTGCTTGGGCTCGGCTCATTATGCGTCCTGCACCATGCGGAGCGGTATTGAACCACTGCTCATTACCTTTCCCTATACAGATAGCAATGCCGTCGCGCATATTGAACGGGATTGCCACTTTACGACCCTCGGAAGCATCAATCGCACCTTTGCGTAACATAGGCACGTCGTCCGTTACCGATATATAATTGTGAGTGGTAAAGATTGATTCGGTGCATTTGGCCTTGCACAGTTTTTTGAGTATGGCGAAAATACGGTCGCGAATTATCTGATGATTAAAGAGCGTATGCCTGGGCTATAATCATATCCGATAGATAGCCGCGCAGCGCATCTCCCCAAAGATAGCCGATGTATTTCGCTCGTTTGGGATTCTGTGCAATATTTCGCCAGTGATTGGCAACTTTGACTCCGAGATTTCGAGACCCACAGTGAATAGTCAGCCATCCGTCGCCTAATTCGGAGTCTTCTCCATATTCTATGAAATGATTGCCACCCCCGAGTGTTCCGAGACTTTTGTAGAAAATACCTTCCTGAAGTTTTATGCGACGGCAGAAGTCGGTGATGAAACGTCCATCAATGCGAGGAGCCTCATTGATAAGGTCAGGGGTAGCCGAACGGGCCTTCTGATACTGTGAGTTCAGAAAGCGGAACAATTCTTTTTCATTGAGTGAGTTCTTTTGGCAAATATCCGTGCCTGTCGGAATTACCTCGCGGATGCGATGGTCGAGCAACGGAAAGTCATTGGGGTTGATAGCAAACGAAAGTCGGTGCATGGAAATGGTACAACCAATGTCAACTCCTACATGGTCAGGATTGACATACATTCCGATTGGATAGGCTGTGCCTACATTGCATGAACTCCCGGCGTGAACGTCGGGCATTTGCACGATGGGCACACCCTCCATTGCCGGATGATCGCACAGTTCAGTTATCCAGTCGAGAGCTGACTGCTCTATATTATCGGTGAATATTTCAGCCGATGTTGTTTTTCCATTTATATTCATATTTTTATGATTTGTGCAAGCCTAAACTGATAAAATAGGTTGATAAACTCGATTATTTCTGATTACGGCGAACATTCTAGCCACGAGCTTGGCTCGCACTGCGTTTAATACGGTCATTTTGTTTTTTCCTTCGGCGACTTTTCTTTCAAAATATGTTTTCAGATCGCCTGTCTTCTTATGGGCAATCGCCACGGCAGCCATGTGAAGGAGGCATTTTGTGTATTTTACGGCCCGTTGAGACACTCTGTTTCGAGAGTGTTGGCTCGAGCCGGATGTGTATGCGAATGGAGCGACTCCGACGTAACAGTTGAACTGTCTGGGATTGTCGAAGCGTGTAAAGGCTTCAGTAGCTATAATCATGTTCATAGCGACAACCGGTCCGACGCCTTCCACAGACTTAAGCAATCTCATCTGTCGGGATAGCTCTTCCGAAGAATCGATGACATCAGCCATCTCTTGGGCAATCTCTTTCAACGTCTTTTCAAGAGACTTGATCATCTCCTTCAGACGCTTTGCCTTGCGCTTGAAGATTTTATCCTCCATGAAGCCTTCCTGGTCTGACAGCTGCGCTTTGTATTTCGCCATATCCGTAAGGTAGAGCGAGCGCTCCGCCTCCAGCTGCTTGAGGCGCATAAGTTCCTCTGCAGGACGCTGGTAGGGCTTGGCTTTATCGAAGAAGCGCATGGCATACTCGGCAATGCGGCGGGCGTCCACTTTGTCATTTTTTTACCGCGTGTTACGCCGGAACAGTATTTTTATCTGCGAGGCGTTTTCAAGCCACAGCTTGCTACCTACCGACTTGCAGGCACATATCAGTGGATATGTGTACTGGCCGGTGTGCTCCGCGCAGATGATGAAACAGTCGTTGCTCATGCTCAGTTCTTCTTTTTATGCCGGCTATCACAGTGGCGATGGCCTGCGGGTGATTACTTACTTGTTCCTCTTTGAGGACCTTTGAATTTGACATTACACAGATGTCCAGTTTCTTTTTCGAGACATCTATGCCGATGAAATAAAAATTTTGCATAACTTTGTAGTTGACAAACAACGAGAGAAAGGAACTCGTCCCTAACCTAACTACCTTAACAACAGGTGTTATATTTTTATACAGGTCTCCGGACGGGAAAGGCGGAGAGTCCTAATATGAACACGGGTATTTCCCCTGGCGCAAAATGGTTCACTCTCTGTCTTCCTTTCTTTCAATATTTATTTTTTCACTGCAAATTTACCATTTCTATTTCAGTTTCGGTTTGCCGCTGCAAATCTAAGGTGCTGCAAAGTTGAGATGTGCGTGCGCAATGGATTTGCGCACTACTGAAAAATTTGCTACTTTTGTAAAAGAATATCTGATTATGCCTATCAATCGCGCCACTCTCATACGAATTTCCACCATTGACAAGTGTCTCCAGAACCATTATCGCCGCTGGACTATCAACGACTTGATTGACGCCTGTACCGATGCGTTGGCTGAGTTTGAAGGCCGAAGTAATCCAGTGAGTCGCCGCACGTTTCAGAACGACCTTGCACTGATGCGAAGCGACCGTTTGGGCTATAATGCCCCTATAGTGGTTCGAGAAAACAAATATTATGAGTACGAAGACCCAGATTTCAGCATCACGCATCTACCGCTGAATGATGAAGGTCTTGATGCTCTCAACTCAGCTCTTGACATATTGCGACAGTTGCAGGGTTTTCCGCAGCTGGCTTCTTCTATCGACACAATAAGCAAACTCAACGAGCAGATTTCGCGACATACTGGCACGTCGGTTCCGGCTATGGATATGGAGCATGTGGCAGGATACAGGGGGGCAAAATTTATAGGCGACATATATGACGCTGTGCGCAAACAGCAGACTATCATTATCGAATACCAGTCGTTCAAGGCTCGAAAATCCGAGGCTTTGGTGGTATATCCCTATTTATTGAAGGAGTATCGCAACCGATGGTTTCTTATAGGCGAAAAGGCCGCCAACCGCTCTCCGCAGGTCAATATTTTTGCTCTCGACCGCATACAGTCGGTTGCGCTTGACAAAGAACATCCGTTTAAGAAATGTGTTGACTTCGACCCGGAACACTTCTTTGATGACACAATCGGAGTGACCAAAGGGATTCATGACAAGGCGCGGCGTGTGGTTATTAAAATCGACCGCCAACAGGCACCATACGTCGAGTCAAAGCCATTCCATAAATCGCAGAAAGTGGAGCAACGTTTCCGCGACGGCTCAATCCAACTCTCTCTAAAGGTCGTCATAAACAACGAACTGGAGCGTTTGATTCTCGGCTACGGAGGTCATGCCGAAGTCATTGCTCCACCGGAGTTCCGCGCCCGAATTGCAGAGAGCGTCAGCATAGCCGCATCACATTATAATCGAGCAAAAGAATAGCGTCCAATCATTCATTACCTTCGAAAAAATCAGAAGAGAACCATGCAACAATATCCCAATTATCGGGTGTCACCGATAGGACGGTATCTTTAGACGCGAGATACACTTCATTACGCAATTTTTGATCTTTGGTCTGCTCTATTCGCCTATATTCAGGCGCTATTTCAATATTGCCGTCTCCATCTTTGACACCCCAAAGTCCATTTTCGGCTTGGAAAAGAGTCAGGGGTTTGGTGCCGATAAAATTCGGACCGATCTCGGGCTTCGGCTTATATTTGCCCGGTTGATGTCGTTTGCGTTTAGGCATTTTCCACTATGATTATGTTAGGGGTACTGAAGATGGTGTAATTTGCGTTCATAATTGCACCATTGGAGAATATAACATCGTTTTGCTCCAAAATTCCGTGCTGGGTATGGATATGACCGAATAGATGTGCTTTAAGGTGAAGGTCAGATAGCTTCATTAGAATCTCTTCGGATCCGTAGTTGATACCATCATCATAATCAAGTATGCCGTAAGCCGGAGAATGAGTAATCAATATATCGGTATCGCCGGGAATTTTCTCATAGTTGCGGCTCTGTCGCTCGGTTATGCAATCTTCCAGAAACATCGGAACACCATAAAACTTAACACCATCAATTTCAACTCCTGAGTTGGAGAGTTGATGCACGTTGTCAGGGAGTCCGTCAATATTTGCTCCATAGAGGCAATCGTCATGGTTGCCACAGATAAAGATTTTGTGGCGGTAGGGCAGGTCACAAAACCAATTGAGAAAATCAAGGGCTTCCTGTTCGGATCCAACCATGCAGAAGTCGCCGGAATGTACCACCACATCGGCCTCGTGTAAATCCCGGAGCCGATGGTGGCAGTTGTGAGTATCAGAAAGATGGAGTATTTTCATTAAAGAAGTCCTGATTCGATTGCGTTGAGTGCTTCCTTATCGGAATATACAAAGGCATTTATGAAGTTAATGTCCGGATAGCGTTCTGTAAGTTCTTCGTTATTTAGAACTTTAACCGACATATCAGAAAGAGATTTAAGTGCCTCGGTTGCTTTTGCCAATTTGCCTGACCCCTCGAATACGAAAGGAAGAGTTACGATTAACGCCACATTGCCAATACCATCTGATTTGGCTGACTTTGCTGCAATCTCTGCAAATCTACTGCCTGTCATGCCACCGAGACCGGCAAGGATGTAGAGCTTTTCTACTCCCCTCAGTTTCTCTGTCGGGAAGGAGTCGGACTCACGTTGAAGATGCAACGTTTCAAATCCTTTTTTACCCAGTTCTGAAAGGCGTTCCATATCGGAATCGGCAAAAAGATATGTAGCCTCTTTAACCCAATGCGCATTGGCAACGCGCATAATAGTTTCAGCCATATTGCAACCGGCGCCACCGATTGCAAGTATCATTGTCTTACTCATGCTTTGTATATTTTACAGTTCTAATTCTTTATAAGGGAAAACGTAGATTCTTTGAGCAGTGGTTTCAGAAGGCATTTCTCCTAATCCAGTGTCAATTTTAACAAGTGGTTTTACAACAACAGAATCCCAGTACCAATCCCATAGGTCAGAGACAAATTTATCTATCGTCTTGTAATGCTTTTGAGGCTTATCGTAGGCAAAAATTTTAGCTTCAGTAAAGTCAAACCACGGATCTCTTATAGCCGGAAATACTCACCGTCGTTAAGAAGGATCACAGGCCATTTATCGCAAATAAATCTGCGAATGCTCGTGGATTGTCAGTGTGGATAGGAATAATGGCTTTGGGATCCAGCTCTGTAATTAACTCATCGAGACTCTTCATGTCGCAGTGACCGCTGGTGTGCATATACCTATAATCATCGCCGACAGATTTTGCAAGAGCAGGATTATAAGCTGCTTTAGACACATCGAGGTATCCGTTCCACATAGAGATGTATTTTACTCTGCCTTCATCCGGAAGTTGATTCAGCAATTTGTCAAACCGCTCTCCCTGTCTTGCAACAAGTACATAACCATGTTTCGAAACGAAATCTATAAATTTATCATTGGCAATAAATTCAGTTCCTCGTTGTATAAGCTTCTGAGGCTTCTTGCCTTCTATGTAATTATACAGTGACGATTTGCTCCAGATTTTATCCCGTCCGGCGACTATATCCATAATGCGCTTCTGATAGGCATCCACATAGAACGGACGGTTTGCTCTGATAGCAGCATGATACAGACCAAACAGGCGGTCTATATTGGTTGACGAGACATAGGCCACATTGTATTTGTTCTCGGTGAAAGCCTCTTCAAAATCCTTTTGAAGTTCATGCTCCGGTATAAGAGTAGCTTCTGGTCTATTGACATTTGTGGCTTCACATACAATGTAATCAGCTCTCTCTACATATCTTTCAATAACCGTTGACAATTTTCCGCTGCGGAAACCATGTTTGCGGAAATCTCCAGTATGGAAAACCTTCAATTCTTTAGCCTCAATGCAGAACGCATAAGCATCAAAAGCTGAGTGGTCAACCACTATTGGGGTAATATCAAATTCACCGAAAGTGAAATGTTTTCTTGGGACGAAGGTGTTGACATTGTTAAGACGCTCGGCCATCTTACGATGCTCTACACTTACTGTGCTTAAATGATTTGCAAGTTCTGATGCTATTTCTTTAGCCATCTTGCCCATATATATTGGAAGCTCTGGCGGTAGTTCGGTGATTTTGCCGATATGATCGCCATGATAGTGCGTGATTAACAGAGCACTTTTTTGTAAGTCGCCACAGGTCAATCCATCTATCTCCAACTTTTTGTCAGACATAGGTGCGCCCGGTAGCTGTTCGCCGTAATCGACAAACAGTTTCCACCCATTAGACTCGTATTCGGTTACGCATCCTCCTATCTGATTGGAGCCGCGATGAACTGTGATTCTCATTTTTTAATTTCAGATAAGAATGTGCCGGAAAACTCAAAGTTGTGAGTCTCTGAAAATTTCTGGGGATTATAGTATAGGCTATGGCAATGCAACTTGAAATTTGTGCCGGGAACTTCAAGAACTTTATTCTCGAATGTTTCGGTAATGCCTTCCGGCATTATTGTTACGACCTCTATATCGTATGTGTCTAAACAGTTTGAATTTCTGTTCAGCTTGGTCTTATGCCACATGAAAAATTCCATCCAGTCAGGCTGCCTTGTCAACAATTCTGCTACAAATGTAGCATAAGTTATAGCCTGAGACATAGCAACCTTCTGACTTTCGGTAGGCTTGTTTTCGTCCTTGATTTCAATGATGCATAAACGTGGATGCTCCTTTTCAGAACTCTTTATACGCGCCAGCATATCAATACCACCTCCACTATGCTCTGCATACGATGGAATATGTGTGCTGGCTTTTAAGGGAGTTGGCATCTGAAAAAAGTTTCCATGCAAAAGAACTGGCTGGATGTTATGAAGAACTTTCTCTGCGCCTATACTTTTACGGAATTCTTGAAGAAGTGCATTTTCTACTTCATGTTCAGGACTCTTTGTTTTGGTTTCTAAAGGCAGATGTTTGAAACGCGCGGAATTTTGTAGCCTCTGCTGAATCCCAATCTACGACTTCTTTATATTTTAGCGGACAACCTTTAATATCATGAGTTGTAGATTCCTTAACAACACATTGTAGTGTCACTTTGCCAGTTCTTCCAACTTTCACTTTGCCAACGTTCTGTCCTTTGAAACGAAGATAGTAGTTTTTTGTATTCCGGTCACCTACTGTCGTATAGACAGATAACCCTTGAGGTTTTTTAAAACCTTTGTATGTTTTGTCAGGGTTCGACCAAATGTCAGAAAGGTACTCTTCATACCTTTCTTGCCATTCACTATTGGCCTTCAGTATTTCGATGGTTTTATTTATTATATTTAGCATCTGATATGATTTAAAATAATTACAAATTTAGTGATTTTCAGAGGGTTTACAAAGTAGTTTGTTGTAATTCTCCATACCGAGTATTGATTTTAATTCATCCTCGGTGATGAAGTTGCCAGTGTCTCCGGCACAGGTGTTCCATCTCGAAGTGATTGAGACGATTTTGTTTTCAGGGCTGACTTCAACAGCGATGAGTGAATATCCGAATCGGTCACGGGGGAAACCGAATCCCGGAATACAAGGCACGTCCCACCACTCTCTGTTACCACAGAAGTAGAAACGGTTGCCATTGACAGTATAGGTATTGAATGACTCTTCTGAAATAACGATACACCAAGATGTCATATCGAGATATTGACGAGCCTCAGCATAACTTCCAATATAACTGACTGTATAGTCAAATTCAATCTTTGGCTCTTCAACAGGAGTAATAGGTGCCATTCCTATGATTTCACAGACCGTTTCGGGGGATGCCTCATTGAAAGTGTTGTCGAAAAAGTCAAAACCGGGTGTCTGGTCAAGGACCTTTAGAATAAGTCGCACACGGCTTACATCATCAGGATTGTTGATGTCGATAAGTCCTGCAATGTTCCATATCAAAAGTCCAATAGCAAATTTTGACAGTCGGCTCTTCAGTTCAGGAAACAATGCAAGATAGTTGTCCACCTCGCTCTCTGACCCAAGCTCGGCAAACCACCAGGTTATTTCTTTTCTGTATTGTTCTTCCATAATCACGATGCAAAGTTAATAATGTGGTGTCCCATTTTTCGAGACACCACAAAAAAATTAGAGATTTACGACTATAACACGACGACCGAGTCGCTGGACTTCTTTGATGGTATGATAAGTTCCCTTGGGCTCAGCGGAAGGAAACGCGATAACGGTTGATGCCTCTTTTACGATTTGAGTATTACGCTTCAAAGTTGCATATCGTCCATAAACGTCATACTGCGGAGCGAACTCCATGTAGGGTTTGTGATGGCGGGCCGCGAATAATTTGGCGAAAGTGTCAACTCCTTTTGCGCCACCGGAGATTACCATCTGAATCTCGTTGGGATTGATTTTGTCGAGCAATAGCTTCTCCCACTCCTGATAGGTTACACCCGGATTTCGAGTGCCAACGATTGCTAATTTCATACTTCTCTTTTTGTGTTGGTACTCTTCTTTAATACGATGAAGGATTTTAACCAAATGTAAACATCTGTTAAAATTATTCTATTTTTCAAGTTTCCTCGTATCGTATAATTGAAATACTGCTATATTTCAATTATTTACAAGTTAAGAATATTTAACAGGTAGTAAAATTTCATGCTGTACCGTAAAATGCGCCACCCTTGGTGTAATTTTGCGCTCATGAAAGAATGTCGTAATAAAAACGCAGTGCGCAAAATGACTGCGCAACGACAATCTACCTTTGTGCCGAAATATTAAAAGCATCAGAATATGAGGATAATAGAAGGATATGACGTAAAGATATTTACGGACAACATCGAAGAGAATGCCTTGGAGCAGATTAAGGAACTACTTTCGATTGATGTGTTTTCCGACAAGAAGATACGCATTATGCCTGACGTTCATGCCGGGGCAGGATGCGTCATTGGTTTCACCGGCGACCTTGGCGACAAGGTAATTCCCAATATAGTGGGCGTTGACATCGGCTGCGGTATGCGAATCCTCAATCTCGGCAAACTCTCCGAAATTGACTTTCACGCATTTCATGAACATATCCGGGGCAATGTACCTTCTGGTAAGATTGTGCGCGAAGACCGTTTCGGATTCAAACCCCTTGTCGGAGAGGAAATGGATATTTATCGTGAGGCTAAGCAACTTGTGACCGAACTTTACTGCTACCGTGAGATAAAAGACTCCGGACGTATCAACAAGGCAATCGGGTCGCTCGGCGGTGGCAACCATTTCATCGAGCTTGACAAGGATGATGAGGGGAATGTTTACCTTGTGATTCACACCGGCTCGCGCAATCTCGGCAAGCAGGTGGCCGACATCTATCAGGCAAAAGCGGTGAAGCACCTTACCGATGGTGCTGACGAGTTTGAGGAAACAATCAAACGCACCATTGAGGAATACAAGGCAGCAGGTCGTCGATCTGAATTGCAGAGCGTCATAAAGAATATGCGCAAGGAACATCAGGAAGCGGAACCACGCCTCCCTGCCGCTCTTTGCTATGTCGAGGGTGAAGGGCGTGAGCACTATCTCCACGATATGCGTCTTTGTCAGCGATGGGCTGTACTCAACCGTAAACTTATATCGCTGTTGCTTATGCGGTTTTTCCTCGGTGTGGAGGTAAAAGAGGAATTTGAATCCGGCCACAATTACATCAGCGATGAGAATATCATCCGCAAAGGCTCTATCTCTGCTGCCGAGGGTGAGCGTTGCATTATTCCTCTGAATATGCGCGATGGTTCTTTGCTTTGCACCGGCAAGGGCAATCCTGACTGGAACTTCTCTGCACCTCACGGGGCCGGACGAGTATTGAGCCGTACTCAGGCATACGAGAAAATAACGATGGAGGACTTCGAGGCATCCATGCAAGGCATCTATTCGGAGTCAGTCAACGACTTCACTCGCGACGAGTCGCCGATGGTCTATAAACCGGCAGAAGAAATCATTGCCAACATAGGTGACACCGTCTGCATAGACACCATCATTCGTCCAATCTTTAATTTCAAAGCGTCATGAATTTCACAACAATCGGGAGTTTTTTTGATGAAGCAGAAAACGAATTTGAACCTCAGGAAATGAAAGAGCCAGTCGAATTCATAGGTAATTTTGCCCATTCAAAAAGTCGCAAATGCGAAACCTTATTACTGAAGCAGCAACTATTCTTGAAGAATATGGTTGGAGAAATGAATTTGCCATGTATTATCATAAGGATAAGACTCAAGTAAGGCTTTATCTCCGCATGGATTACGTCGCAAGTTGTTACCTCGACGGGACATGGGAGAATATCAAGGAAAGAATCCCATATATAATTCCTTTACTATTAGCTACAATAGAACTCCGTCAAGAGAAAAATCTCGGCGTGATTTGGATTGATCGACAAGTAACAAAGTTGGACTGGTCAAAGCCTGAGGGTTCTATGAATGTGTAAATATAAAAACTGTGATATTATGAAATCAATACAATCTCCCGATGGAGTCGCACTCCTGATGGAAAATCTTTGGCTCCGCCATAAAGCCGGGATTAAGCAGCGTCCATGCAATGTCTTTATGGTAGAACTGCCTCCACCGACAGAAGAAGAGTTGGCGGAAGCTCGTAGAACGACACTGGAGAATGACCGTCCGGATGATGACCCCGAGGAACTATATGGCGCATGGATTTAACAGACCGTGACAAATGAAGAAATTTTGACTTCGATTCATGATTATACCCAATCCTGTATCACAAAATGTGACAGGATTTGATTAAATTTGCAGCGTTAAACTCAAACAGATATGAACCAACTACAAAAATACACTTGGCTGATTGATACAATCCGCCGTGCCGGGAAGATTTCTCATAAGGATCTTTCCGACCGTTGGGAGCGTTGCAAGGATTTGAGCGACTGCAAGCCGCTTCATCGCGCCACGTTCAACCGCTGGCGCGATGCAATCTACGAGCAGTTCGGGATAATGATTGACTGTCAGAAAGTTGGCGGTTATCTATACTATATCTCAAATCCGGAGGATATTGACGAGGACAAACTCAAAAAGTGGATGCTCGATTCCTTTGCAGTCGGCAATATAATCGGAGAGAATCTCTCTTTGAAAGGCCGCATATTGGTTGACGAAATCCCTTCAGGCCGCGATCATCTGACCACAATCCTTGATGCGATGAAGGAGAACCGGGTCGTGAATATCACATATCGCCCTTTCAAGAAGGAACGTAACTATACATTCCCCATTGAGCCATATTGCGTGAAACTGTTTGATAACCGTTGGTATGTGCTCGGTCACAACAACCGTGACGAGATAAAGATTTACGTCCTTGACCGTCTGGAGAGCGTAGAACCGACATCAACGCTCTTCAAGTTGCCAAAGGATTTTGATGCCACAGAGTATTTCTCGACAAAATTCGGCGTGGTCATTGGATATGATGTCAAGCCGGAGAGAATTGTGATTCGTGCCAACGAAGACCACAAACACTATCTGAAAACCCTTCCGCTACATCATAGTCAGCGACTTATCGAAGACTATGGCGAGTACGCCGACTTTGAACTCTATCTCTCGCCGACGTATGACTTCGTAATGAAGTTGCTCCATGTCGGCGCGATGATAGAGGTCGTTAGTCCGGCTTCTTTGCGCAGATCAATGAAGGGCTGGATTTCAGAGATGTATGAACTGTATAAGAATGACTGACAATGCAAGACTTTGTAGCAATAGACTTTGAAACAGCCAATGGCCGACGCTCCAGCGTGTGTAGTGTCGGCATCGTAATAGTTCGTGACGGTGTGATTGTTGACAGATTCTACAGTCTTATTCAGCCTGCCCCCAATTATTATACATATTGGACTACTGAGGTCCACGGACTCTCCCGTCGGGATACTGACGGACAACCGACATTCCCGGAAGTGTGGGCGCAGGTGGCAGAGAAAATAAAAGGCCTGCCGCTTGTAGCACACAACCGTCCTTTTGATGAGAGTTGCTTGAAGGCAGTATTTGAGGAGTATGATATGGAATATCCCGGTTACGAATTTCATTGCACACTCGCTGCCTCCCGTCGCTGTCTTGACATTCCGAGCCATCAGCTCCATTTATCGGCAGTCGCCTGTGGTTATGACATGGAAAACCACCATCATGCGCTTTGTGATGCCGAGGCTTGTGCTGCTATAGCGTTGAAATTACTTTAATCATTCGTTTGAATAAATCAGATATAATATGAGACAAAACGAATCTTTTTCAATTAGACTAAAAGCCTTGCTTTCACGTCTTGACGATATGCAGGGAAACTACTCATCAGATGAGGATAAAGCTTTATCCGATTTAGATGAGATTAAAGAGGAACTTGAAGAAATAAATGAGCAGTTGTTTCATTTTGAGGATTATTTATACACCTGCGATAAAGACCCGAATTATTTTGTCAAAAAAGCGGAAGAATGTCGTAAAGCACGGAAATTAAGTAATCGTATTGAGCAAAAAATTGTCAATTTACGTAGGGAAATCACCGGATATGATGAGCGTGAGATTATGCAGATGATGTATCCCAATGAAGATGTAGATTCTGAAGATTTTGAAGACGGATTTGACATAGAGGACTTTTACGACGAAGACTAAAAATCTTTTTGGTGTTACCAAATCTGATACACCGCTGTTCTACCTTTGCAGAGTAACCATCAAAATATTAGATATGGCACTCTTCAAAGTAACCACAAAACGTCTCCTTCTTAGCGGAGGCAAGCGACTCGAAGCCGGCATGACTGCCGAAGTTTCTTTCAATGGAAGCACGCTTCCTTTTGCCAACTCAATCGTAAAGGCTGAGATTCAGCGCCAGTTCAAGATGAAATACAACGTGGATTTCCCCGTTGGCTACATGAACGGCAACGAACTCAAAGTAGAGAAACTCTAACTTTGCCAGCAAATTTATGCAGTGATAGCCAACCCTTAGCTATCACTGCATTCCATTATAATAAACTGTAATCACGATAAGATGAATGATTCGGAATTATTTGACCGATATGTCCGTATGAATTTACCCACCAGTTTTCGCGTAATTGGTATCGGGGAGGCAACAAAAGAAATAATTGAGACAGTAAAGTCATACGGATACGATTGTGTGTCCGCTACAGTATTAACCGAACCCTTTGAGTGTGTCCCAACCGATGAGGATAAAATGGTAATCATTGTGGTGAAAGACAACGAAGATCATGCGAACAGTATTGCCAAAACATTCCATGATGCCGGAGTCCTGACCCTTGGTTTGCTTGACAATGCCGATTTTGATTGTTATGACAGCGTGGTGTCCGAAGCCTCTTGCGCTGAGTACCCAGACATCATAAAGGCAATCCTCCAGCCGATAGTAACACAAGGTATGATTGCCTATGACTTTAACGATTTGCAAACCACTCTAACTGATGCAAAGCATTTCCTCCTAAAGTCAGTAACACGGTGTGGTAATGAGCGTGTCGCAGAAGCGATTGGTGACATTAAAAGAGCATTGTCTTCATCTAAGCTCGATAAAATAGAACGCCTTTCGATTTCTGTATTTCAATAAGGAAGGGGAACTGCCATTGGTAATGCAAGAAATGACTGCACTGACCGATATCATTAGTGAATTGCCGGAAAGCGTTTATGCCATTTGGGCAGTCTATCCCGATGAAAGTATGAAAGATGACGAGGTTAAAGTCACGATACTTGCTGCTGGAAAGGAACTGGAGAATGGATAAAGTAATTCAGAAACAGTTGGCACTACTCAAATTCGCCATACTCCCCGGCATATTGGGGGCATAGCCTGCTTTATCGGGCCACCTCATTTAGCCTTGATTAAAGCAAATATCGGTGTTGTAATCGGATTTGCTCTCCAGCACAAGTATATGCGCCCCGTATTGAAAGAGTTAATGAAAGCATCGGATGATTTTTTGACCAAAATATAAGAAAAGGATAACCTGTATCTAAATCTGCTACATGTCGGAGCTAATTTTGCGGTGAGCATTATTGTCCCCGTTTTTTATTATGGCAAAGAAAGTTAGAACTAAATCACTATTTCCGTCAACTCCGAAAGAGCACATTCGTCAGCTTGTCGAATGGATGTCGCAGGGAGTCTATGAAAAGGAACAGATTATAGCCGTGGCACTGCTGTGCGCTGTGGCTGGAGAAAATATGTTCCTTCTCGGCCCTCCCGGAACAGCCAAAAGTATGGTTTCGAGTCGTTTGAAAATGGTATTCAAGGATGGCAAGTCATTTGATTACCTGATGTCTCGATTCAGCACTCCTGATGAAATATTCGGACCCATATCAATTTCACGATTAAAGAACGACGACCGTTATGAACGACTGACCGCAGGATATTTGCCAGAGGCTGATGTTGTGTTCCTCGATGAAATATGGAAAGCTGGGCCGTCTATCCAGAACACCCTTCTGACTGTAATAAACGAACATATCTTCCATAATGGAGGACAAATAATGCGCACGCCAATGAAAGTGCTTATTGCTGCCTCTAACGAACTTCCGGCAAAAGATGAAGGTCTCGAAGCGTTGTGGGATCGCTTCCTTGTGCGGATGGTTTCAAACTGCATAGAGAGTGATACCTCCTTCTTCAAAATGATAAAGGGTGCCGGTGTTGATATGTCGGAATTATCGGAATCGTTATACATTACCGATGAAACATATTCCAACTGGCAAAACGAATCAAAGGCCGTAGGCATTCAGGATTCGGTTGTCAGTGCCATAAAAAACATTCGGAAGAGTCTTACTGCTCTGGAGAAGGAGGACGGAAATCAATTACGATATTATATCTCTGATCGACGTTGGCGAAAAGCGTACAAGCTGATGCAGACCTCAGCCTTTCTGAATGGTCGCATGGAGATAAATCTTTCAGACTATCTATTGCTTATACATAGTTTCTGGAATGATGTGGAGTGTATTCCCAATGTGCTTAATGCTTTTACTTCAAGTATCTCAGATGCGGTGCTGAAAGGGTTGGCGAAGATTGATAAATCTATTCGCCAACTTATGACTCCACAGCAACAAACCGCACAACAATCAACACAGTTACGATTAAACACAGACGGGAATGATTTCGCTGAGTATGATTATTTCTACTATCTCGTCGAAAATTATCCGGATGGAGATACCTATTTTTCAAAATGGGACTATGCCGCGTTATCAAATCAGACTCGTGACGGGGTGAGATATTATGACAGCAAACGCAAGAAAATCATCATTCACACAATCGTTCCGGGAAGACCGTTTGAAGCAAAATCACAGAATGCTTCGAATCTGACAAAGGTAAAGATTCAGAGGTGTCAGAATGGTGCGATAATCGACGGCACTCCATACGCTTTCCGCAAGAAGGCTGCTCAATCAGCAATAAGTTCAGAGTCTTTACAGACATCGCCTGTATATCAGCGTGTATATTTGATTCAGGACTTATTCAGGACTTGTGTCGAAGAATGGGAGAAGTCGGTATCATCAAACTGGACCGATTGTGATAATATATTCCTTTCTCCCAATGATCTTGCACTGGTTAACAAGATGCTGAAGGATGTCAGTGAACAGATAAAGACCATTGAGGTCAAACTCAATAACGTAGTTATGTTGATAAAATGATTGACTATACCGACATTGACGCCAAGCTGGAGGAATATAGCGAGGCTTTTGACTTCTACATGGAATGTGGCGAGATGCCTCCGACCATGCCGCCCGATGATTGCCTCGCCGGTTATATGCAGGAGGTCATTGACAATAATCCTCAGATCGACGGCTCGGACTCAACATGGGTTGAGGTGCTGAAAGAAGACTTGATTTCTTTCTTCACTGCTTTGCTGGAACAGTTCCGGGCAATGCAGATTGAAGCAATGAAAGAACTTGCCATGATTACTCGTTTCAGAGAAGCGACCATTGAGGAAAAACGCAAGATGTGGCAGGAAGTATGTGGCACAATTGAAGCCGGCTACTCGAAATATGATGTAAATCTTTCAGGATATACGGCGCAGTTCAAGACAGACGACAAGGGTGCTGTATTTTCGGCAATGACAAGCGATTGGGAAAATGCTTGTAAGGCTAAGCTCGATCGAAAAGAGCGTCAGATGTTGAATCGTACGAAAATGAGGTTTGAACAATTTTGTCGTGATGCAGGAACAGGCGATTATGAAGACAGAAAGAAGGTGGAGAAAGATGTCCATCGCTATCCGCAACTGAGAGAAATTGTGGATATGATCGGTCGTGACAAGGATTCGTCTAAAGAAGAGAAAGATACGGTAGTATATCGCTTTATGCCTACTACCGTGGCTAAAAACAGCTCGGTCGAAGAGATTGACAGAGTTGAGTCAGGCGACAATCTGGAACGTGTCCTACCAGTGGAATTATCTATGCCGGAAGACCTGTTTTTTAAGAGATATGCAACCAAGGAGCTTCAGCAGTTTTCAAGTCCCGGCAAAGACAAACCGAAAAAGATAGAGGAACATCGCAAAGACCCACGACTGACAAAAGGACCGATTATTGTAAGCATCGACACCAGCGGCTCGATGTCGGGGCAACCTCAAAGGATTGCTTTCTCGTTGCTCAAACAGTTGCTACGGATGGCAAAGAAACAGAAAAGACCTTGCTATCTAATCAGTTTCTCTGTCAGGTCAAAGTCTATTGACCTTGCAAAACCGCGAAATTGGCGTATGATTGACAATTTTTTGGAGCATAGTTATAGTGGTGGCACTGATGGTGAACAAATGCTTGCCGAGGCTATTCGCGTTCTTCAGAAAGGAACATACGAGATGGCTGATGTACTGATTGTCTCAGACTTCGAGTTTCCTGTTCCCAATCCCTCCACAATAGAGAAAATAGACAAGGAGAAAGCTCTCGGCACTCGTTTCTATGGATTGAAGATAGGACATTACGGAGTTAAGGGTTATAGACACATAATGGATAAAATATGGGAGGTATGAAAGAACCAACATTTAAGATAAATCCTCGATTCCGGCTTACTACAAAGCACTTGTCAGTGGTCTGGCATTGTGTCGATAAGTGTGAGGCAACGATGAAGATACCCGACCAATTCGTGTTTCAGGATAAGAACGCCGTCGAGTTGCTTGTTCAATACCACGACGGTATCCTGGATATGATTTACCATGACTCCACTGACTTTGAGACCAAGAAGATACAGAAATGGCTTAGGGAACTTATGCGCGATACCATACTTCGGATTGCAAAAGTTGTACTGCCTGCCAGAGTAAAGTATTGGGAGAATATGAAGGGGTTGCATGGCTCCGGCGTTACAGTCAAGCGCCTTCGGAAGAATGTTCTCGGCTATTGCACGTTCAACAATCACATTACCTTACAACCTTTTCTCGTTATATTCAAACAGGAATGGACTGACGGTGTAATACTTCACGAAATGGCGCATTACAAGTACAAGCATCATCGCAAATCATTTTGGACCTTTCTTTCCACACTCATCGGCGAGGATTCAAAGATGGTAAAAGCAAAAGATGATATAGCGATGTCCCCATACTACAACTATTACCTCTATCTCACGAAAAATAAGTAACTTTGCACCAGTATGGCAGTTGAATTTATTTCCGGCAAAGACCATTATGATAAGGTCGTGGCAAGAATGGCTTCCGTGAGGAAGTCGCTCTGGATTGGTACAGCCGACATTAAAAACCTTCACGTCAAAGCTGGCAATTCATCTGAGCCATTCCTTGCTATTCTTGCAAAGCTACTCAAACGAGGTGTAGAGGTCAGACTTATCCATGCAAAAGAACCGGGTCCGGCTTTCCGTGAGGATTTTGACCGATACCCGATTCTAAAATCAGGACTGGAGCGGATACTATGTCCGCGAGTCCATTTCAAGATGATTATATTTGACTTTGAGACTGCCTACATTGGCTCTGCCAACCTGACAGGAGCCGGAATAGGTATGAAGAGCAGTAACCGCCGCAACTTCGAGGCCGGAATCCTGACCGATGAGCCGACCTTGATAGATGCCGCCTGTGAGCAGTTTGACAGCGTCTGGCGAGGCGAGCACTGTACCCGCTGCGGCCGTCGCCAATACTGCACTGACCCTGTCAAATAGAGTCGTCCGTTGGGTTGTCGAACTTGCGTATACAGCGTACTATCTCTTTCAATAATGTGATGGCATTATGAAAATGGGGCTCTTTATCCCCATTGAACCTTGTATGCAGTCCCCGTTCCCAAAGGTTTGCATCTCCGTCATACATATCGACCCAATCATATGCGGTCCATATGAACTTGTATTTCTTTTCCTTATATCTGCAGTAAAACTCTGTTTGCAGTCCTTTGTATGGTTTGGTGACTTGCTTGTTCTTAACTATTAGCTCGTAACCATCAGGTATGGCATCTGAATCTGATAGAATATCATATCGTGTATCAATGCAGTCCGTTCCAATAAAATAAGAGCTTAAATCATACGCACCGCTTCTTTTTGAATAATTAGAGAGCACATGATGACCATTAACCCAATTTTTGTTAATCCAAAAATTAGGGTTGTTGGCGCACAATGTCTCAATATCGCTTTGAAGTCGAGTAAGCAAAGCCGATTTCTGCCCTGCCAAAGATATTTGTGGAACCGGGTGGGAAATGAGCGCAACATATGGCCTACATTGCTATCTTTATAATTCAAGGTATAATCACTGAACAGTTCCAGGATGTCTTCATCTCTAAAGTATGGAATCATGTCTCGGATAGCGCTTGGGTTATCAGGATTTGCAAAATATTTCTTTACGTTATTGTATTTCGCCTCGAAGTTCGACCAGTCTATTTCCCGCCCCATCATATATAAGTGCACCGATGGAGCCGGTAAACAAACGAAATTTCTCAGCTTCAATTATTGCCTGCTCCCAGTCCTTTGCCCATGAGGGAAGCATAACGTTGCAGTCAGGATGAAGAATCTGAATGACTTTTTCAATTTCTTCAATAAACCGATGCTTCAGTACTGTATTGTTTTTTAATTTTTGTCGGTATTCTGAGGATTTTTCATAAAGTTCACCGTAAACCCTTCGTGGATTTCAATCATATCAATTAGAGCAACGGCTTGTTGAATGGCTGAAACGCTACGAATTGTATCAGCGCCCCCGCTGTCTTTATCTGATATTAAATTCCAGACGAAACGCATCCAGTGTGACAAGCTCTCTTTTTCGTCATCATCGTGGGATGGGCTGAGAAAATATTTACATATCGCATAGAACGCAACCCTTTCCTGCTGGTTGATTGTCGTAAAGTCTAAAATCTCATCTGTAAGCTGTTTAGGGATATCTTTGTCAAGAATATACCTCGGGATGAAATAAAAGTCCTTTTTCCAATAAGGTTGTAAAGTTGACAAGTCGATTTGCCTTATTCCTTGAAATATTGTTTCGAGAGAAGTAAGAACTTTCTTTAATCGAGAAGTATAAGGCTCTAAAGATTGAAAAGTGACAAATTTATCACCTGAATTTTTCTCATGTTTATTCTTGCTTCCGCTGAATAGTCTATATTCCGAATTCTTATCAGAATTTTTTTCTGATAATACAAATTCTTCGCTATTTCTTTCTGTCACAACATATTGATAATAGATGCGATTAAAAAAGGCAAAGAAAAGCTCATCAACATTATGAACCGATTTACCTAAACCATTTTCCCAGAAGATATCAGTCCATTCGTTATCAAATTTAGACGCGACTCTAATCGATTCCTCTTTTGATACGTTCTCAGATACCCATTTTATTACCTCTGCCTTGAAATTTTCGAAATTTGTGAGTGGTTTGCCACGAGCATTCATTTTGATATATAAATCATCAGAAAGGGGCAGCTCTTCAGAGCCAATGATGGTATGATTAAACATTATTGGGGATTGCTCTATATTGTTAGAAGTTAGCAACTTCCAATATTTCGTCAGCGTTTCTTTATCATGACCAAATATATCGAAAATATTATCTGAAGAATCATTCTGATTATTGCCAAAAAGCATGGTCAACATTCCGTATACCGTAGGGTCTTGCTTCCATTCAGAATAGAACCAAGTCTGATTTTCAATATGTCTTTTAATGAGGGTGCCATCAATTGATTTACTGTCGCTTTGACGAGCCAGTTCGCGTTTCTCCTTACCGGAGAGCATATTAAACGTTTTTATACCGGGAGAATCGTTGATAGTTTCTTCATCAATATTATCTTTCCATGACGAGAAATCAATCTTTACTTCCCGACCGACAAGCCACTCCTGAGGATCAGGCGCGCCTTTTACCATAATCTCATTATAGCTGTCAAGGCACATCTGAATTGTTGAGTCCGAATACTTTTCCTCAATGGGCAATGCTTTAATCTCATCAATCAAAGAGGCATACATTGGCTTTATGTCCTCGTGTTCAAGATAGAAGCCATTGAGGATTACCCATATATCCTCAAAATCTGAATTGCGAAAATAGTCCTGATAAATCATGTGTCGATGTTTTTGCTGCAAAGTAAATATCGACATGACGCATTTAGCGATACAGGATAAAAAATTCTACATTGAAAGCAAATGCGACCACCTTCTTTGACAAAGGTTTCCGGGTGACGGCAGACAGCGGCATATACTTGTTTATCGGTAACAGGGTTGCCATCAACACGAATGTGGAGTTTCTCATTATTGATAACTTCCGCTATCCGTTGTGTTGTCATTCCATATCCGGCGGTAGCCAGTACATAGACCATCGCATCTTCAAGTCTCATTTTAAGTCTCATAGAACCAAAGGCTTTTCAATATACTCAAAAACTGAACCATTTTCGTACAGATAACGATAATCGCATTGCTTTAGGAAATTATAACCATCGCGGATTTCGTCGTCATGTTTTTCCGGGTCATCCAACATATCGAGTTGATGTTCTCTGACATCAATCCCCAAGCCGTAAAATATCATCCCCTCACTACGAGCCTTTTGAATCAGTTCCATGTTTTCATTGGAAATATAACTCCAGATAAAATCGGATATTATGAGTATGTCGGCCCCTTTGAATGCGTCGGCAAAGAGCTTATACTTGGGAATAGATGGCAACTTCTTGAAAATAAAATAAAAAAGTTTGTCTTCATCGTTACCGCCATCGTAAGAATGAGACAGGAATGCAAGAAATTTTTTGCGCTGACGGTGCAAATTTGTGAGGATAAAAAATGAAAGATTATGGGAGTAGTTTATCATGCAGATCGGTCTTCTATCTCTCTGAGCCACAATAGCAACAGCAAGAGCCAACGTTTTTGCCGTCACTTCCGGTTCTCCTTTCATAGAGCCGCTTGTGTCAACGCATATATAGATTGGACCTGATTTATCATTGGCAACCTCAAAAGAGTGGGATGCGGATGAAAACAGTTGAAGACGATTCTGAACATATCGCTGATAAAACAGGTTTTCAGTAGATTTTGCTCCTAACAGAGCAAGTTCTGAAGGCAACAGACAATTGAGGTCATTACCGATAGTGATACCGCTTATGTCACTTCGTGAAGCAGATTGAAATTTACCGGTTACTTCGTGACTCGTGCCTCCACTCCGACCTATCTGCTTGGCAAGTTCAACGATTGTCGGATTAAGTAGTTGAAGATATTCAGCTTCAGCCTCGTGGCTATCATCCTCAAGGCCGGGAGAACTTCCTTTTGAAGATTCTGCATAGTTTGCAATATCTGTAGGTAGTGAGTAGCCCATCTTATCCGGACTATTGGATTTATCTGTAATACCTGATTCTATCTGAATGTCATATCCGTCAGAGTCCTGGTTTACTTCATTTCCACTGCTACCAAGAGGAACTGGTTTGCCGGAATTACCGGCGGTAAGTTGCATGGATTTTGCAATTATTCTTTTCTCTTCAACGCTTAGTGGAAAGATGTGTTTGGATAGCCATGCGTTCAGGAAATCTTCCTTTTTCCCGGTTCTTCGCTCTTCGTTTTCCCAGTCTTCCGATGAAAGAGAATCAATAAAATGGCGAATGACTGTCGTTGCGTAATTTTTCCAGAACAGGTCATCCTCCACAACGCAGTAAAAACGCGAGTCGCAGACAATATCCCGTATCATCTGATAAACAGGGGCCTTTCCAGCCCTAATTTGCCAACTATTTCAAGCATTCTCGCTCCTCCCTTTATGGAAGAGGCTATGCCAATGGCTCTGCGCAGATATGTCAGATGTTGCTTTCCCATCACATCAAATCACATCAAATCAAATCTATTCTTGCTCTATAGACTGCGACAACTTCTTTTATGGGTGTATATAAATCGGAATTTGCAATGAAAAGATTATGATTCATTTCAACATATAGTTTGTTAGCAATGCCGTCAATTGTATCCCCGATCTCTGCAATAAAGTCTTTACTAAGTTGATTGTCAGATTCTGTCCGGAGAAAATAGTTGTAGTTATTGATACAAATCACACCATCTTTTACAAACCTCATCACGAACTGTCCCCGAGAACGAAGCATCAGGGTACTGTCTGTAGTCTCTGAACCAAAGAAAACCTCATCAGGAGAGGACTGCATACGTTGATAATCCTTGATTTTAATCTTCAGAGGGGAATCATCGCATTGAATGATATAGTGTTCTTGGTCCGGAGAGTATAGACGTGTGTCATTATTCTCAACATTAGCATGGCGTTTATAACTTTTATATTGCTCCAATATGTCACTGAACAATGACGCGACAACAGTTTCGGCAATAATCTGTTTGACAACCGAGATTGACGGCTCATCATTCCAAAGCATGTGCGACAATAGAAGCAGGTCAGAAAGACCTATCTCATCTCTTCCATTAAGAAATGCCGACATTTTCATGACTCCGA
Source organism: Bacteroidales bacterium (assembly GCA_022009815.1). Lineage (GTDB taxonomy): Bacteria > Bacteroidota > Bacteroidia > Bacteroidales > Muribaculaceae > Limisoma. The sequence goes on along the minus strand of CP091725.1, from coordinate 492,330 downwards.
CAGCCTTTTTCCAACGTCTGTCAGAAACGTAATATTTAGGTTCTCAGGGTCAGGCTCACCCGTAACCACGTCTTTAGCGTTTATCTTTTCGTTAAGTTTCCCTCTTATTGTGTAAAGGATTTCAAGAACTGACTCGGGTATAGTTACCTTACGACTTTCTGACTGCACTGAAATAAAATCGTCATGGGTCAGTGGGCCAAATTCTTCTGTTGTCGATTCAGAAGTCTGCGCAGAAAGCAATCTAAAAAAATTCTGTTTCTGTTCAATGGGATTGACAACATATCGCAGTAGAAAACGATCCCACAATGCTTCGAGACCTTCGTTTTTAGCCGGAAGTTCATTTGAGGCTGCTATTATCCCTTTGATTGGCAACTTAAGCTCTTGATTGCCGTTGAGATAGATTTTTTCGTTCAGAACAGTAAGAAGGGCGTTCTGAATAGCGGGACCGGCTTTCCATATCTCATCAAGGAAAACGACCTCTGCTTCGGGTAGGAATCCGGATGTGACACGTTCATAGCAATCTTCATCTTTAAGCTTGGAGATGCTGACGGGCCCGAAAATCTCATCGGGTGTCGAGAATCGCGACATCAAGTATTCAAAGACGGTAGCATTATCGAATGCAAGTTTTAATCGGCGGGCAATCATGGATTTGCCGACACCGGGCAAGCCGAGGAGAAATATACTCTCCCCGGCAAGAGCACTGAGCAAGCTAAGTGCGAGATCCTCATCGCGCTCGAAGGTGTCATGCTTCATTCGCGACAATATTGCCGTGATTCTATTTCGGATTTCTGCCATTACTTTCTGTGGACACTAATACTTTCATTGATAATGAAGTCACCGTTGGTAACTTGAACACCATGCTCTCCATAGATTTCAATCGAAGGGAGATGACAGAAACGATTGCCGTACACAAGTTCTACCGATTCTTCGTTTACGCCTTCGGGGAGGGACGGAAAATGTAAGTTGATTTCGCGCCCATCGTAATGTTTTGTGCCCTGATACTCACGCACAATTTCTTCATACCACTTACCTCCTAAACCTTTCTTATATATTTTGAAGGCATTCTCATCGTTATCCATTTCGCCGATGTAGCCAGTGTCGCCGGGAGTTATATCATCAAACGGCAAATAGGTTCTACCAGAAGTGTAGTCCGGATGCTTCAACCATTTGATTACCGGGAGCAAGGTGTTCGTAATAACATCTTCAGTAAGTCGATGACCACCTTTGAAAGATGACCAGTAGGAATAACTTTCGCGGTACTCGTCAAGACAGTTGCATACGTCGTCTTTATCACCAAAGAGTCCTATTACCGATTCCGGAGTAATGTCATCGACATAAAACAGGTTGGCCTCCATTTCTTCAAACTCTTGGATCAAGATTTCCGAGACCTCAAAGTATTCACTGCCATCTTCTCTCTCTGAGAAGAATTGTAGTCTCTCACCCTTGTTTTCTTTCAGGAGGTCTGAGACGTGAAACGCGGGATTGACAAGGATTCGGCGATAACCTTTCATCTGAGAGGCATACATCGCACCCATAGATGTGCCTATTACGATTGTATCATCAGCTCCATACTCTCCGGCAAGACTCAGTAACAACTGAAGAGCCTTTATTGGGCTGACCGGAATGTCAGGTGTGACAACATTATCATCCGGAAGTAACTCCCGAAGTTTTTTTGCGGTGTTGGACTGTCCCGACGAGGAAAGTCCGTGTAAATAAATTATATTCATATAGCCTTTTGTATTTGGTTAGTACTTTGTTTTTCTTCCCACTGAAGACGTTTGAACCTGCTTTGAACTTACGATAAGTAGAGTCTTCTTTGCCCTTGATCATTTCAAGATAGTTAATTTTACCGTCGATTACATTGACAAGACTCTTTTCGATACCCTTGTAGAAATCTCTTGTAAAGATGATTTGTGCTTGTGCATAGCCATATTTCTCCCACAAGTGAAGAAGCACCCGCAACTGTTTTATATAAGAACGGGGAACGTTGATTTTATCGCTTACAACGACTCCGGTAACCTCTCGACGTGTACCCGGTACAAATGTCCTTGTCTTCTTTTCATTCACTTTGAGCCCATACTTCGCAATGATATTATAAATCCTTGATTGCCAGAAAGGACTCATCCTGCGAATTGATTTACTATGACTGAATGTAATATCATCGGCATAGCGCGAATATTTACATTCCATTCTTTCAGCAAGCTTTGACATATCTTTATCAAGGCTCTTCAGCACAATGTTAGACAGAACAGGCGATGTCGGTGCGCCCTGTGGTAGCACCTCGACACCCGAACTGTCAGGAACGGTGCAAATTCTACATATAATATTGATTACTTCATTGCTTTGCAGTCTATCACCAAGCTCTCGATGGAGAGCCCGACGAACCATGAGTTTTGTTATGCTCGGAAAGAAATTTCGAGGTCTGTATTAAATATGCAGGTTTGACCCACGTGTATCATGGCGTTATCCTTGACACTTTTCTCTAATACAAAACCGGTGGCGTGTTCATCGGGAACGAATATGGATTGCAGAACTATATTTAGTGCTGTTTGGATAGCCTTCAACGGTTTGACAGGAGCGCTGATTTTTCTTTGTCCACCTGACTTCTTGGGTATCGTAAATCGACATAGGCGGACTTTCTTGCGTTGGCTGACGCAAATCGCATTATCTGTCTGCCGGACTTGGGTTCGGCCAGACTCCAACCGTCAATAAGCGGTGCAATGAAATTCAACACATCAAATAACTCCTTTCGGTTACTGATGGTCACGTCCTTGAGATATTCTGCAATTTGGTCTCGCATAGTTTTGTCAGTTTGCGAGAGCAGTGAAAACATCGGTCTTACTTTCGTGTGTGCCGGATGGTCGAGGCTTCGGCAATGTGCGCTGTGAACGAGGGGGTGCATTTCACATCACCGAGAGCGAAGCGAAGGTGATGAAACATGCACGACCGGAGTGAACAGCGTGCAGGGTCGATGCCGAGTGATAAACTTTGGGGTGCGCTCCGATAATTCGGAACGAAGTCTGCCGGATTCAGCAGACAGATGGCAAAGGTCTGACCGATGTTTTCAATGTCCTCTTGTTTCTTTTCATCGGCAAAGTTATAGAGGACGTGTGAAAAATCGTTTCATATATGAAAACGATTTGCAGAAAAATTTGAGACTACTTGTAGAGCGCTGCCAGAGAGTCTGATTTCTCTTTTATAAGATTCCGGAGCCATATTGGAGTAAGAACCTCAATATCATCGCCATGACTCATTATTTCCTGAATAAAGTCGTATGCTGGTGACATATAGTATCCAAAGGTAATAAAACCATCCCCGTGTTCAAGTTCCTCTTGCGAGGGATGTAGTGGTAATGATTTTACATATTTGGGAAATTCTCGATAGCATTTCAGGATAACCCGAGTAGGAGTAGAATATCCGTCAGAACAAATCCCATAGAAGTTTGCGAAGAAGTCTTTTGCAGAAATCTTCGGGATAGGTAAATTGCTCTGATGATAGTTCGAGTTTAGTGATGCGATCTAAAGCAAATATCAACCGCTTGCCGCTATCCACGGTTTGGCCAAGCATATACCACCTCCTTTTGAACAACTTTAAGCACAACGGCTCCAATATCCTATCACTCAAATTATTCTTGGTTGAGTGAAATGATGTGTATTGAAATACTATGCGCAGATTATCTCTCAAAGCCTGTGATAGAACGGGGAGCCATTCCCGACCTCCGGGTACGGGTTCCAAAACTATTTTGTCAGAGATAGCCTTGTTTTCAAGCAATAATGACTCGGTTGCCATACTGTCTGTAAGCCAGTTCAACACTTCATTATTTTCAAGTTCTTCCTGATTGGCTATGAAATACTGACTGTTCTCTCTCATTGAAGAGCATTGTATGTCAACGCCCAACTCCGTGAGAATAGCCTGTCGGTGATTATGAAAGGTGCGTTTGGACAACTCAGTCCCCTTATAGTTAAGGGTTGAGATGTCCCACTTGTCACTTATTTCTTTGAAAGTTATTTTTCTGGCGTCAAGAATGGTGTTTATGAGCCAGATATATTTGCGAAGTGTTGAGTCTGCCATACAAATTTCTTTATCTGACTGCAAAGTTAATCATAATGTATGAAAATCATATTCACACATTATGAAAACTATAGGAATAAGGGCAGAATATTTAGCAGAATCTAAACTGTCACGCCTTTGATTATTTCAATGACCGCTTATACTGTCTTAGTAGTTCTTGTGTCTGCTTGAGAATAATACCAACAATTTCCTCTCTGCATTTTTCAGAAACGAGACTAAAAGTAAGCTCATCGCTGAAATCTGCCAAATATAGGCCGTCTGAATTTGAAAAGTCTATAAATTTGTAGAAGGGCCAGTTCTCACAATTTTCAAGATTAAGAGCGGCTTCATTTTCCTTAAAGAATGCCTTGGATTTGGTCTTTAATCCGGATCTCACATCATCATCCGAAACTCCGACACGGACATAATTATCGTGGTCGGCATTGATAGTGAAATTATAGCCGTCGGGAGTCGATAATTCAAGATTAAAATCGGCTTTATTTTTCTTGGCAGCTGAGCCATGTACCAAATCGTCAATTACCTCATTCTCGATACGTTGTCTGATAGCAAACCCTAAATCAACGAATTTTTCAGATAATAGTTTCCAAAATTCAAATAGAGCCCACCAGTGCATGTGCTTTGAATTGTCAATCAATCGTTTGGCACTCCTAAGATTGTCGTCGTTTTTGCCGACAAGCTGCATGAGAGCTTTCATATCTTCTTCCGATGTGTTATTGTTCGTCATATCTTCTACCAGCCTGATATATTGTGTTATTGATTCTCTCAAAATGGGCTTATTATAGCTTTCCTTTACGCAATTTCTTAGCCAATCAAGTATTTCTACTCCGTAATGCACGCTTATGACCTTATCCTTCAAGCCGGGGAAAAGACCAGATGTGCTAATGCTTTCATCTGACGGAGCATCTCTGTCAATAGATAAGTATATTACAGAAGTCGATTCTTCGGGAATGCCCTCTTCTTGGGTTATTCTTCTATAATATCTTTCAATCTGTCCTTCTTCTTCGTGATTTGAGTCTCTTGCACCAATCTTATTTTCTATTATTACCGCCGATTTTCGTTGTCTATCTATAAGTAGTATGTCAATTTTTTTATGCTCATGCTGGTCAATCTCATTGGGATAGACTTCTAATGAAGATAGATTATATTCAAAAGGAAGATTCAATTTATCGACAAGCAATCGCACAAACGAATCCTTCATCTTATGTGAGCCTTTGGGATCAAGGAGTATAGACAAAAAGCGAGAGTGTAAATATACTTCATTATACCTGTTGCACATCAAATCAAAGAGGTTGAAAGTGTCTTCATGTTCCTCCCTATCTTTAATGCGTTGGTTGAGAATATTTATCTCTTTTAGAAGGTACTTCAAATTTTCCACGGTTGATCTATGTTAATCCCAGTCATTGAGGTTGGCGATAAAGTTGTCAACTGACGATTCATCGAAAAGTTCCGGGAGTTCACCCGTGTTGACATGATAGTCGTAATCGACCATCATATTATCAACGGCGTTCTCTCCATATTCATTCTCTTCGTAGTCCATGTTATTTTGCGACTTCTTCTTTGAAGCAGTTTGCGGGTTTGAATGCCGGGATATTGTGAGCCGGGACAACGAGTGTGGTGTTCTTGCTGATGTTTCGGGCAGTCTTCTCAGCTCTCTGCTTGCCGAGGCATAGTCCTTGTCCTCATAGTGGCTGAGCCCCAAGAGGTAGAGCAACTCTTCCGCTTTGTCGGTGCCTTTCAGCACCTTCACCACGTCTTCAAGCAGCGTTGCAGCCTGGACGTATTTGCGCTCCTCGAAAGCCTTTTTGGCGTATTCGTATTTATAGTTGGTATCAGAGCTTTTCAGCACCTTGTTGTATTCGCCGCATCCTGTGAGCACGGCGGCGCAAAGCAATGATAATATCAGTTTATTTCGCATTCTCAGAATTGTCTATTTTCTATCAGAATGCAAAATTGCGCTTTTCTTGCCACATGACAAAGCCTTTTTGTGGTTAAATAGCATTAAAATCGCAAGCCTACTCACAACCGGCAAGTGCAAAATTATTAATTTGTCGGAAGAAAACATCCTTTGGGGTTTCAAAATTTAGTTTTTTACGTGGCCTGCGGTTGATTTTGTGCTGAATCTTGCGTATAAAGGCATCCGTCAGGGTTGAAAAGTCAGTGCCTTTTGGAATGTACTGCCGTATAAGTTTATTTGCATTCTCAATTGAACCTTTCTGCCATGAACAATATGAATCGGCAAAGAACACGAGGTTCGGATCCTTCGCGCCCTTTGGCACCAATCCCTTGGAGATCAGCTTATGCGCACAGAACTCAGAACCGTTGTCGGTTGTTATGGAGCGTATGGTTTTTCTATAAGGGAACAGCAGCCTGACCACCACTTTAGCCAGCGGCTCGGGATGCTTGCCTTCGGGCAGCCTCTCCATGAGTATCATGTTGGTGCTTCTCTCGGTAAGGGTCAAGATGGCCCCCTTGCCGTCCTTGCCAACTATGGTGTCCATCTCCCAGTCTCCGAAACGTGTCCCGTCGGCTTCTGCCTGGCGTTGGTGGATGCTTACTCGGTCAGGGATATTCTTTACTTTGGTAGTCCTGTTGGGTCGTACATGACGGTTGTATTTCATCTTGTGCCTACAGTAAGAGGCGAGTTCTCCGCTTTGGTCGGCACGGATATGACGATATATCAGCTCGTGGGATATATTCTTGCCACGGCTTTTCATATCCGCCGATATCTGTTCGGGCGACCAGTAATCCTCCTTCAGCAGATCCAGGGCTTCCCAAACGATTGCGGGATCTTTTGCATGGTTGGCTGTGGTACGCTTACGGCGATCCATTGCCTTTGCGTGAGCCTTATCCCACAGATAGTTGCCCTTATCTGTTGAATTACGCCTAATCTCACGGCTGAGCGTTGACTGACTGCACCCTACAAGAAGGGCGATTTCTTTTCTCTTGATTTTCTTTTGGAGCAAGACGAAAATTTGCTGCAGTGTCCAAATAGAAGTGCAACGATTTTCGTGGTAAAACAATGAAAAACACTGCGGGGGAAGCCCAAGTGGCGGGGGCGCAAAGCCCCCAAGAACGACCAACAGCAATACAAAAAAAAAGGAGACCGAAGTCTCCCCAAGATTAATTAATTTTGTGTTGCTCTATGTACAATCAACTAACCTCAGAACAAAGGTACGAAATATACCTGGGAATAAAGAAAGTGGAGCATAAGCAGAATATCTCGCGAAATCGAGGTGTCCGCGTCCACTGTGCTTCGAGAGATCAGACGCAACAGTAACACCAACGGCGAATACGTGTGGCGCACCGCCCAACGCAAGGCGGAAGCGCGCAAGCACGGGCTGGAGGGCAATCACCGCAAGCCGGCAGAATTATGGTGGCGTATCGAGCAAATGATAGAAGAGGACTGGTCACCATCGCAGATTGCCGGTGTCTTGCACAAGGAGGGTATTCATATCGCAATACAGACCATCTACAACCACGTGCATGCAGACGCCAGCGGACGTCTTGCGAAACATATGCCGCATGAGCTGAAGTATACCAGGAGAGTCAGGGCTACACGCCCCACCAAGGCCACGCCATTGTCACGCTTACGGAACGTTCAATCAACTTCATTCTGATGGAGAGACTGAAGTGCGGACGCAAGGCTGGCCTACGGCGAAAGTCGTGGCCAGGCTGCTTTTCCCGTACATGGAGTTCGTTCACACGATAACCACGGACAACGGCTGCGAATTCGCCGCACACCTTGAGATCACACGTATTCTAAGCCGAGGTGGGCGCGAAAGAGGTAAGGTATACTTCGCAGACTCATACTGCTCTTGGCAGAAGGGTGCTATCGAGAACGCGAACAAACTAATCCGAAAGTATATCCCCAAAAAGGCTAACTTTGACGACTTCTCAGACAGCAAAATCATGAAGATTCAAAAGAAAATCAACCGCAGACCGAGAGAGAAAATAAACTTCGACTCCCCGAAAGATAGATTCTTTAAACACTGTTACTAATTTTGCACTTGCTGTTGGACTCTACAGCATAAAATCACCACATATAATGACAACATAAATAGTCAAAGCGAACTTGATTTTTCAATTATTGACAAATACGCTTTTATTCCTTGTAGCTTATTCTTTATAGATTCGTGCGTTGAGAGTTGCTTGGATAGTATTGCTATCTTTTTTTTATAACCCAAAGGAGCAAGAAGTCGGTTGTTTTGGCATATTACACCTGTTATAATAGGATTTTTAGTTTGATAATGTGTCTTTTTGTGACAGATTCTGAATCCAGACTTTTTAATGATTGCAAGGAACTGAGGTACTAGATTTTTAAAATCAACTTTAGATGATAAAGTTATATCGTCAACAAACATTGAAAATTTAATATGATGCTCCTTTGCTAACTGGTCAATTTCCATGCCTATGGGTTTAAATACCAAATTAGCAATTAAAGTTGAGGTTGGAATACCTTGCGGAACTTGATATTTATGAGTAGTTAGTTTAGTTAATATTCTTGCTATAGCAGGCGTACAGCCCTCTCGAAGAAACATTTGAAAAACTTGCTTATGAGAAATTGATGGAAAAAATGACTTCAAGTCTGTCGTAAATATATATTTATTTCCTTGATGAAGACGAGCATTACGCACATTATTTTTCCTCTGAACACCACCATAAACATATTGAGGAATTTCAACTTGCTTTGACATAAAATCATAAAGACGCGTTTGAACCTCTTTTAGTTTTCCTTTAGACGAGTTTATTTGTCTAGTGGCAATTTCTCCACTATTATTCTTCTTTGGTTTGTCAGTAAATTTATTAAATTTTACTTTTTCAAAAGAATAATAATAATCTTCTATATGTGTCAACAAGTAATCCAACTGTTCCTTATTAACACCCAGTATATATAGTAAATATTTTTCGCTTGTTATCATCAAAAAAAAGAAATTAGAGAGTTGATTATAACGATTCAAAAAAAGATTTGCACCATTCTATCAAAGGCTTCATTGCATTTGATAATTGAATCAATGCCTTTATAAATTCAGCAATGGCTTTAATCCATTTTGCCAAATTTTTTATCTTCTTCTCCTGTGTTACAATCATTGGAGAACAATGGAGGGAATTTTTGTTAGCCTTCTTCCCTCTCTTTGAAGGCTTCTTCTTTTTTTTAGTCATAAGCATTTAATTTTAGTTCGGGCAATATTGCCACGTGCCTAAAATCAATATGACCTAACTAAAATATGCTTAGACATTGTCTTCCATTGTACTCTCTATTTTCACGTGCCTAAAAAATGGACACAAAATAATGAAGTAGATACGAATCTTACATATATCGACAATCGGAAATAATGAACGAACTATATGAGATGTTCTTATCTCCATTCTGCCATACTTCAAAACTATATCCGCCCCATTTTACCAATGACTTGGTGCGATTGCTCGCTTTAGGTTTTAGCATAATTTAGTCTCCAAAGCCTTCTCAGTCTATCAAAGAACTAATACGATGCAAAGATATACAAATCTTCGCAATTGTTCTACCAACTACATCAAAAAGTTATTCATCAGTTATATTTTGGTGAATGATTCCTCCATTAAAAGTGCCGGTAATGACTTTAAGGCTCATTGCCAACACTATAAAAAGGGAAAAAGAGGTCGGGCATTTCGCTACTCGACCTTGTTTTTTATAATAACCCAGAATATCCTCCTCTATTAACTGAGTTCAAACAAACCACTTAACTATGGCTGATCTCTTTTTCGAGGATAGCTCCTTACATACCCAACAAAAATCCTTCATCCATCCATCAAATATTCAACAAAAAATCCTATCTTTGCTCATAACTAAGTCAGCAAAAAGGACTTCATACAAAGGAAGCGAAACAGGGACTTTGGATACATCGAAAGTACGAAAAAGCTCAAAAAGCAACCGGAATAGCATCATTCAAGCCAAAACAAAAACTTGAACCGCTATTCCACCACGAATTCAGCGCCGAAACCGGGTCAAGAGTCAAACGGACACAGCACTTGAACCATCGGTCTGCAAAGCGTTGATACTCAACAGCCGTCTGAAACTGCATCGGAAAGTAACTGGCGGCAGACAAGTTGCAATAAGTGTCGGCGAGCAGTGAATTCAGATTATTTTATATGAGGGGTAGCTTCCAAATAAAATCAACTTATCATATAATGGGCGATATGGGCATTATATGATAAGTTGATGAAGGAATGATATGCTGATTGATGCACGCCTTTGTAAGAGTGCCGCGGAAGGGTTATCTGCGGGCGGCTTTCGCCAGCTCTCCGAGGAACCACGTCATTGAGGCCGTCCCGTCCATCGTAGGCTCGTTGGTGCTGTAGTCGCAATAGTCGTCGTGATAGACCGCCGCGCCGCCTTGGAACTTGGCATATCCGTCGTCGTGGCTCAGCACCACGCCGCGCAACGACTTGAAGATGGCAGTGTAGACAGGGCCGTCGACAAGTCCGCCGGTGATTTTATAGTCGTGTCCGTGACTTATCATTGAATGTGGGTCGCGCGGATAGTCGCCATTCTCGGGCAGCCCCACGACCATGCATTTACCCCACGGATTCACACCGAAGAGCCAGTCGCGCATGGCTGTCTCGATTTCTTGGAACTGGCAGTCGCCCGACAGCTTGCGATAGAGCATCGCCTGCGTCACAAATGCCACTGTAAGATTGTTGCTGCACCAGATGAAAGGGATGCCGTGTTTGAATGCAGGATTTACGTCGGCGGCTCTGTCGGCCACGCGCTGCAAGCCGCAGCGTATGTTGCGCAGTGCCTCGGCGCGCTGTCGCTCGTTGCCGTGCATTGCAACCAATGCGTGTCCGATGTTGACAAACGGATACCATTGATAGTGTCGGGCGCTGTCGGCACCCATCCACGGAGTCACGGGTTCCTGGCGTTCCCAATCAACCGCCTCCGTCATCATCTTTTCCGAGCCAGAGCAAGCCGCTATTGTCGCCGCCGCCAGCTCAAGGTCGTCGGTCCAGTTGTCCTCCTCATAGAAATAAGGCGACACGGTGCATACTGTCTGGCAGTTGCCCGGGTTTGCCTTCGCCACATCGTATGCCACGCCCGACTTTCTAAGCAGCGTAGAGGCAAAGCAGGGTCGAGTGTTTCAAACACCTTTGCGCCGAGAGCGAACGACGAGCTGAATTTCGCCACCGAAGAAGCCAGTCCGCGGCTGCGGTTCTTGTATTCTCTCAGTCCCGTCGGGCTACCGATGCACGGGTATACAGATCGGTCTTTCCCCGCACCCCATCCATAGTCGGCCATCTGCTTGTTGGGCAGTCCCGGCGAGCGGTGGTCGCGGTCGTCGGCAATCTGGTTTAGGAACGTGTTGTCGTCAGGATTCATTTTCAGCATCCATTCCAGACCCCAGCGAGCCTCGTCGAGTATGTCGGGGATTCCGTTTGCACCCTCAGTGCCGTCGGCTTGGAAGTTGTCCGCCCACACCGACGGATTCTGCGAGTAGGCAAACAGCATTTGGTAGACAGCGTTGGCAGAAGTGGTGAGATATTGCAGATAGTCGCTTGCGTCGTGCCATCCACCGCGCACGTCAACGTGTTCACCGTCGCGGTCGCCGCACAGCTGCAGGCGTCCGTCGTATCGGTGGCAGGAGTCGCGCATCAGCGGATTCCATCCGCAGCGTTGCTGCCGCATATAGTTCAGCGGCACCTCCTGTGCGCCGGCATAGGCGTCGTTGGCAATGCGGAAAGATGAGGATTTCGCCCCTGCTGCAGTAATGTAGTATGTGCCAGGAGTCTTTACTTTAGAGAAGTCGAGCCGTGCCGTCTGAGCGAAGCCTGCAAACTCGCCCGTAGGTTTCACCGAGTGCATCACGGTCTTCTTTCCGGAGTCGGCGTTGACCACGCAGAACGAGGTCGGGGCGTCGCCGTGTTCCATCATAATCACGGCAACTTTCACGTCGTCGACAAGGTATCCGATTTGGTTCACACGCAGATAATTTGCGGCATTGCAGTGGATAGCCGCTGCAATCATTAGGAGCAGAAAGGTTTTGATTCGGTTCATAATGTCAGGATGTGGTGATGATGAAAAGCAAAAAGGCGGCTGTCATGACAGCCGCCTTTTTTATGAATTGTTGTAACGCTCAGATTAGAGGTTTGCTACGTTGTAGTTTGCAAACTCTTTGTCGATGGCAGCGCGGTCCTTGATAGAAGCATCAAGAGCGGCAGCCTTGCGGAGGTTTGCGTATACAGCCTGTTCGTTGTTAGTGCGGGCAGCAACGACAGCCATCATATAGTAAGTAGTAGCGTTAGGAGCCTTTACAGCCTCGAGAGTGCTTTGAGCGGCGCTGTAGTCCTTGTTGAGGATTTGAGCGAGAGCTGCGTTGTTCGACTTGCTGTCGCCGAAAGCTTTGGCAGCAGTCTGGTAGTCACCCTGGCGGAGGTAGTAAACACCCATAGCCTCGTTGATACCTTCAGCGTTAGCAGCGCTACCGAAAGCTTCGCGAGCACCGTTGTAGTCCTTGTTCATCATCTTGATAAGACCAAGGTTCATCTTAGCCTCGTCGCTGTTAGGATTGAGAGAAGCAGCCTTCTCGAAGTTAGCCTTAGCATCGTTGTAGTTGCCCTTTACATACTGAGCCATACCGAGGTTGTTGTAAGCGCGGTAGTCATTAGGATATTGCTTAACGGCAGTTTTGTAGATGTCCTCTTTCTCGTTAACGTTGTCAGTCTTAGTGGCAGCGTAAAGGAGCTCGTCGATAGAGAGTTGAGTAGGATCTTCTTTGTACTGAGCTGCGATTTCCTCGTCGCTGCGACCGATAGTGTTGATCGAAGCAGAGATGCGAGAGTAGCGGAGTTGCGGAAGGATTTCCTTAGCCAACTGATCGAATACAGAAGAGAGGTTACGGATTTCTTTCTCACGCTGTTCAGGGTCGCTGTACATAGAGAGAACGCTGAGGATAAGATCTTTATCCTGGATGTTGCTCTCGGAAACGAGTTTCTGGGAAACCGTCCCAGTCCTGAGCAGTGAACTCAGACGTGATGTCGCCGTAGTTGTCAACTTTTTCTTTCTTGAGGTTCTTGTTCAAGTAGTTAACAGTAGAGTGCTCACGTTTCAGACAGTTTGGCGTTGAATTTCACACCACCTTCAGGAGAAGCGAAAGAAGAAACGTGGATGCCTTCAATTTCTTTGTTGTCAGCTTTAGAAGCCTCGGCAACAGTTTCGTTGAAGTTAGAAACGCTTGTGCCTTTCTTCAACTCAGAAGCGCGAACGTTGGCCTGGTTGATAAGGAACATAAGGTTAGCGTCGCAGATTTCGTTGATTACGCGCTGATATTTGTCGGCAGCAGCAGAAGGAGTGACAGTAGTAGCGTCAGCCAAAGTAGAAGTGGCTACAACGCCTTCGCCAACTTTCACAGCAGGGAGAGTGTAGACTTTCTTGCCTTGAACCACGTTGAAGTCAAGGTAGAGGTCGCTCTTCATCATCTCCGGAGTGTAGACAAAGTTTACAGGGATTGTCACTGTACCGCCTTCTTTGTAGTTGATAACAGGATTGTTGCCCTTAACCTTCTCGCCCTGGAAAGTGTAAGACTGAGAAGTGGCCTTGTTGTCCATACCATAAGAAAGGTAAGGAGTTACGGTAACCTCAGCGTTCTTTTTGAAGAACTTTTGAGGGACATTGGCAGTTACTGTGCCAGGAACGTTGTCGCCCACAACTTCGAGTGGGTTAGGGTTGGTGGTGAAATGCTCGGCAGCGAAGTCCTGCATTTTCTTGTTACATCCAGTCAATGCAACAGCACCGACCAATACATACAAACTGATTTTTTTGTTCATAGTTATTGATGATTTTGAATTTGTATATTCTTTCTGCAAATATACGTTTGTTTTTTGATAAAGCCTTATTTTTTTTCAAATAAAAAAAGATTTCTCATTTTTTTTATATGTAGACAACAATAAGACGATGAAAAAAGTTTGTTTTTTGTCTCTTTTTTGCGACAGATTGTATTGTTGTGGGTGTATTTTTGCCAAAAAAAGAAAACTATGGAAAACACAGAGAATACAAGCCAAGCCATGCACCTGCTTGCCGAAGCACACAGGGCATGGGAGCGGATGCGTCCGCTGAGAGAAAAACGCGAGCGCAACAAGAATTTCACCTATGGCAACCAGTGGTGCGACATGATGACCGACGAGCACGGTCAGCGCGTCAGCGAGTGGCAGCATCTGCGTGACAACGGCAAAGATCCGCTGACCAACAACCTTATCCGCCAGCTGGTCAAGAGCGTGGTGGGGCGGTTCCGCAGCCGTCTCGCCGCCGAACCCGCACCTGCGGAGCCTTTGCACGGCAACCTTGTGGGCGAGCTCGACAGCCGTCTGATGGAAGAATTTCTCATCTCCGGGTGCTGCTTCCAGCGCATTGACTTCGGCGAGGAAGGACGGGTTGCGCTCAGCAACGTGTCACCGTCGCAGATGCTGTTCCGCGGCGGCGACGACCCCCGCTGCCGCGACTTCGACCTTGTCGGTCAGCTGCACGACATGCCGCTTGCCACTCTTGTTGAGCGGCTCAGCGACGGCAGCCGCACCCGCGCCCTCGACATCTGCCGCCACTATCAGACGCAGCCCGACGCCGTCGATTCAGGCACCGCCGACTTCTTCCGCAGCGGCAAACCCGGGCGAGTGCGCGTGGTCGAGCTGTGGCGGCGCGAGAGCCGGGAGGGCTACGACTGCCACAACCGGCGCACCGGCGAATGGTTTTTCCAGCCCGGCACACCAGAAGAGTCTGTCCACGACCCCGACATCGACCGCCGCTGGGAGCTGCGCCACGTTTGGCGATGCTATTGGCTCAGCCCCGACGGCGCCGTCCTCAGCCAGTACGACAGCCCCTACGGCCACGGCAGCCACCCCTTCGCGTTGAAGCTCTATCCGCTGACCGACGGCGAGGTGCATTCGATGGTTGAGGACGTAATCGACCAGCAGAAATATGTCAACCGCCTCGTCACCCTTGTAGACCACGTGATGGGCGCCAGCGCGAAAGGCGTGCTCCTCTATCCCGACAATATCCTTCCCGAAGGCTTCACATGGAACGACCTCCGCTATGCTTGGTCGAAGCCCAACGGCATAGTCCCCTACCATCCCCGCGGCGGCAACGACCGTCCGGAGCAAGTGAGCGGCAACGCCACCAACATAGGCGCCTACGAGATGGTCAATCTTCAGATGCGCTTGTTTGAGCAGATAAGCGGTGTCAGCGGCGCCCTTCAAGGACAGGCATCCGCCGGCACCACCGGCGCCCAGCTCTACGAAAGTCAGGTCAGCAACTCCACCATCGCCCTCGGCGACATCTTTGAAACCTTCGACAGTTTCCGCCGCGAGCGCGACCGCAAAGCGGCAAAAGTGAGATGCGTAAAAAAATTATAGAATAATTTCCATATTCGGTTAATAAAAGGTAACTTTGCACGGGGAACTATGCCCCGTGCATTTTGGATTAAAACTATAAACTTAATTAATAACTAAATTTTCAGAACTACTATGTGGTTAACAAATTCATCCTTAGGAAGAAAAGTGGTTATGTCGGTAACCGGTCTTTTCCTGCTCCTATTTGTAACCTTTCACGTATTAATGAACACAGTAGCCCTGATATCTCCGGACGCATACAACATGGTCTGCGAGTTCTTGGGTGCTAATTGGTACGCATTGGTCGCTACAGCGATTCTTGCCGCCGGCTTCATTGTACACATTATTTATGCATTCTGGCTTACGATGCAGAACCGCAAGGCGCGCGGCAACGACCGCTACGCGGTAACAACAAAGCCAGCAAGCGTAGAGTGGGCGTCGCAGAACATGCTCGTGCTCGGTATCGTAATCGTAGCCTTCATGATTGTGCACTTCGCTCAATTCTGGGCAAAGATGCAGTTTGTAGAGGTATGCCATCAGTTGGGCGCAAGCTGTGGTGACGGCAGCGCAGTTCTTTTGGCAGCCGACGGTATGCACCACATCAAGAACGCTTTCGGCCAGATGTGGACATTGCCAGTTTACGTCATCGGACTTGTGGCACTTTGGTTCCACATGACTCACGGCTTCTGGAGCGCGTTCCAGTCGCTCGGCACAACCAACAACGTTTGGATTCCACGTTTCAAAACACTTGGCAACTGGTGGGCAACAATCGTAATCGGATTGTTCTTGATTCAAGCCGTAGTATTCACAGTTCAGTTTGCTCTTTAATTCACTTCAAACTAATTGAGACATGTCAGAAAAAATTATTGATAGCACAAGCATAATGAGCCAATACGCCGTTTATTCGGACGAGAAAGTTGACTCTAAAATTCCTGAAGGACCAGTTGCTGAGAAGTGGACAAACTTCAAGGCACATCAGAAACTCGTGAACCCAGCCAACAAGCGTCACCTCGACATCATCGTTGTAGGAACAGGCCTTGCAGGAGCGTCGGCAGCGTCGACACTCGGCGAAATGGGCTTCAACGTGTTGAACTTCTGTATCCAGGACTCTCCACGCCGCGCGCACTCAATCGCAGCGCAGGGTGGTATCAACGCAGCGAAAAACTATCAGAACGACGGTGACTCCGTTTACCGTTTGTTCTACGACACAGTCAAGGGTGGAGACTTCCGCTCGCGCGAAGCCAACGTATACCGCTTGGCAGAAGTGTCAAACAACATCATCGACCAGTGCGTTGCACAGGGCGTGCCATTCGCACGTGAATACGGAGGCTTGCTCGCCAACCGTTCTTTCGGTGGCGCCCAAGTGTCACGTACGTTCTACGCTAAAGGTCAGACAGGCCAGCAGCTCCTTCTCGGCGCATATTCTTCATTGAACCGTCAGATCAACAAGGGCACAGTGAAGAGCTACGTACGCCGCGAGATGCTCGATTTGGTAGTTGTAGACGGCCGCGCACGCGGTATCATCGTGCGCAACCTTATCACCGGAGAGATTGAGCGCTACGCCGCACACGCAGTTGTGGTTGCAACAGGCGGTTACGGCCGCGTGTTCTTCCTTTCGACCAACGCTATGGGTTGCAACGGTTCTGTTGCAGTGCAGTGCTACAAGCACGGTGCATATCTGTCAAACCTCTGCTTCACGCAGATTCACCCGACATGTATTCCGAAGCACGGCGAGAACCAGTCGAAGCTTACCCTTATGTCAGAGTCGTTGCGTAACGACGGCCGCATCTGGGTTCCGAAGAAGAAAGAAGATGCCGAGGCAATCCGCGCCGGCAAGCTCAAACCGACAGAAATCAAGGAAGAAGACCGCGACTACTACTTGGAGCGCCGCTATCCGGCATTCGGTAACCTTTGTCCTCGCGACATCGCCAGCCGTGCAGCCAAAGAGCGTTGCGACGCAGGCTACGGCGTAGGAACAGGCAATGCCGTTTACTTGGACTTCTCCGACGCAATCAACCGTTTGGGCGAGGATGTCATCGCAGCTCGCTATGGCAACTTGTTCCAGATGTATGAGATGATTACCGACGACAACCCATACAAGACACCGATGATGATCTTCCCGGCATCGCACTACACAATGGGCGGTATCTGGGTAGACTACGAGCTCCAGACATCAGTCAAGGGCTTGTTTGCAATCGGTGAGGCAAACTTCTCCGACCACGGCGGTAACCGCCTCGGAGCTTCTGCGTTGATGCAGGGCTTGGCCGACGGTTATTTCGTATTGCCTTACACAATGCAGAACTATCTTTCTGACCAGATTAAGGTTAAACACCCGGGAGTCGACGCCCCTGAGTTTGTTGAGGCAGAGAAAAAGATTCGCGCACGCATCGAGCGATTGATGAACATCAAGGGCAAACGTTCAGCCGACTCAATCCACAAGGAACTCGGCTTGATTATGTGGAACCTTGTAGGTATGGGACGTACGGCAGAAGGCTTGATCAAGGCAATCGAGCAAATCGACAACTTGAAGAAAGAATTCGACACCAACTTGTTTGTACCAGGCGAGGCAGACACACTCAACGTAGAGCTTGAAAAGGCACTCCGTCTTGAGGACTTCTTCACTATCGGCCGCCTTATGGCGATCGACGCGCTCCACCGCAACGAGTCGTGCGGCGCACACTTCCGCGAGGAGTATCAGACAGAGGATGGCGAGGCACAGCGCCGCGACGACCAGTATATGTATGTAAGCTGCTGGAAGTATGCCGGCGAGGGCGAAAAGCCAATCTTGCTGAAAGAGCCGCTCAACTATGAGGCAATCAAGGTTCAAACACGTAACTATAAGTCATAACAACCCGCCTTTAGGCATTAATATTTTAGCTAATTATGGAACAGACAATCAACATAAAGTTAAAAATCTGGCGTCAACGCGGTCCTAAAGAGCCGGGTCAATTCGTCGATTATTCACTTGACAATGTGCCGACCAACATCAGTTTCCTTGAGATGCTCGACATGCTCAACGAGCAGCTCGTGGAGAAGGGCGAGGAGCCAGTAGTGTTCGACAACGACTGCCGCGAGGGAATCTGCGGTATGTGCTCACTCTACATCAACGGTAATCCTCACGGACCTGTTGGCAGCATCACTACTTGCCAGTTGCACATGCGTAAGTTCAACGACGGCGACACTATCACTATCGAGCCATGGCGCTCGCACGCATTCCCCGTAATCCGTGACTTGATGGTAGACCGCTCGGCTTACGACAAAATCCAGCAGGCTGGTGGCTACGTATCGTTCAACACAGGCGGAGCCGGCGATGCCAACGCAATACCTATCTCAAAGGAGGCAGCCGACGAGGCAATGGACTCAGCTACCTGCATCGGTTGCGGTGCCTGCGTGGCAGCCTGCAAGAACGGTTCGGCTATGCTGTTTGTTTCAGCGAAGGTCAGCCAGTTCGCACTTCTCCCACAAGGCAAGGTCGAGGCAGCACGCCGCGTCCGCGCTATGGTGAGCAAGATGGACGAGCTCGGTTTCGGTAACTGTACCAACACAGGCGCTTGCGCCGCTCAGTGTCCGAAAAACATTTCGTTGAGCAACATTGCACGTATGAACCGTGAATATCTGAAGATGAAGTTAAAAGACTAATCTACCAGAATAATTTATTGTTAGAGAAGGGATGCCTCGCCTTGCGGCGGAGCATCCTTTCTTTTTATGCGATGCTTCTTTCAGCGGCGGCGCTCCGCGGCGCATGTGCGTCGGTGCGTGTACCCCCGACGCTGTCGGGGGTTAACTGAAGACGTGACCGCTCGCGCGGTCGGCTGTTCTGGCTGTGGCTTCGGTTGGCGGTGGAGATGGTTCTTAGAGCGTTGATGATGTGACCGCTCGCGCGGTCGGCTGCTCGGGCTGTGGCTTCGGTTGGCGGTGGAGGCGGTTCTTAGAGCGTTGATGATGTGAGGATTGAAATTATGTCCAAAATATGTTGAAGAACATATCTTTTTGTTGACCACTTTGTGAAAATAAGGTGTATCTTTGCGGCGTTAATGATTCACTAATTAAAATTTAGAACCTATGAATAAAAAATTTACTCTTTTTTTTTGATGTGCGCACTCTGCGCATTGGTTGGTAACGCCGCAGGATCAGGAATCTTTATTCGCGGTGGTGTGACAAACTGGAATGCAGATCCAGCATGGGAATTCCAGACAACTGAAAAGGAAGGCGTTTATACGCTTGCAGATAAAGAACTTTTCGGACAGTTCAAGGTGGCAGACGCTAATTGGAGCGATGCCTGCAACTATGGCGGTATCTCGGGAGCAGTGCCACAACTCGGTATGTCTTACTCACTCGTTCCGGGTGGGGCAAGTGCAAACATCGACCTTGGCGACGCAACTTACAATTGCAAAACAATCACTCTTACTATCGACGGTGAAGGCAACGCATCTCTCCTCCTTGAAGGCACAGAGGGCGAAGCAGGCGAAGTGACAGAGGTTTACGTGATGGGCAACAACAACGGTTGGGACTTCACTGACCCAAGCGGCAAGCTCACTGCAACAGAGACAGCCGGCGAGTTCAGCGGAGTGATAACTTTCCCTGCAGCCGAAGAGAGCGAGTTGAGCTACTGGCGTATCTTTGAAGGTCTCGGAGGCAAAGGCACTTGGGGCTTTGCTGAAGAAACAACTGTCAGCACTCTCGAAGGCACATTCACAAAGGGCTTGGACAAATGCTGCACAACAGCTCCCGGCACTTACAAGGTGACATTCAACATCAACACAGGCGCGTTTAAGCTCGTTGCAACAGAAGGCAGCGTGGCAGGTGTTGACGCAGCAGGCGTGGCTGTAAACGCAGCAAACGGCGAAATTGTTGTTGAAGGCGCACAGAATGTGGCAGTCTACACAGCAGCCGGCGCATTGGTAAGCACTGACGCCCGCACCCGCGTGGCAGCAGGTCTCTACATTGTGCGTGCCGACAATGTTGTTAAGAAAGTTATCGTGAAATAACAGAAGATAAATTTACAAAAATACTATGGTGCGTGTGGGAAATGCGCACCATAGTTTGGCAATATACATATCGAAAAAATTAAAATTTAACTATTATGAAAAAACTTACTTTTACGTTATTGTTTGCCTTGATGGCAATTGTTTCTGCGCAAGCCGCAAAGGTGTATTTGAAAATTGGAGAAGGCCGAGTGACCGCAGAAAGCGATATTGCAGTTTGGGTATGGGAAGACAAAAATAATTTCTGCACAAATGGCTGGCCTGGCGATAAGTTGACAGAAAAAGAAACAATCGGAACTACAGATTATTTTGTATATACCGTCAATACGGAAGGCTCGTATAATCTGCTTTTTAACAATAACCAAAGCAGTGATACTCATAAAACCGCAGATATTAACGGTTTGACAGGCGACTATACTTTCGTTCTGAATAGCGATTGGAGTTATACGAAAACAGAAGGCGCGCCAAGTGCAGACACTCCGGTAGAAACTTATACTGTTCAGTTGCGCGGAGTAAAATATTCTTGGAATGATGATGCCCCTGCATTTACCTATGATGAGGTGACAGGTGAATATGTCTATGAGGAAACAGAGACTGCGAAATTGGCTAACGAATTCAAGGTGACAGTAAATAATACATATTATAAGGCTGAGGAATTTGTTGGAAAAGCTCTTGACAATTCTTTGGATTTTGTTGCAATGAATGATATTCATGGTAATATGAAGATTACCGACGCAGCAGACTATTCAAAAATCACTCTTACTGTCAAGAATGACAATGGCACTTGGAAGCTGAAAGTTGTTGGCGAGAAAACAGACAAGGTTCAGATTAGGGGTGTGTTTAATGGTTGGAAGGTAGCCGATATGGTAAGCAATCCAAACGGCACTTATACATATGAGGTAGAAGAAAATATGGTTGCATTGTCAGAAGGTTTTTGCATTGTAATTAATGGAGTCCACTATGCTGGAAATTGCGTTGGATTTGGATGGCGATGCTGTAGATTTGCAAGGTAATCCAGGACATGGTAATGACTTGACTCTCATTGCAGAAGGCGACGTAGCGTCAGTAATCCTCACAGTTGCTAAGGTCGGCGACAAATGGACCGTTAAGGCAGCGACAGGAAAGACATCAAGCGTTGCAGGTATAGACGCAGCAGGCGTGGCTATCGCAGCGGCAAACGGCGAAATCGTTGTTGACGGCGCACAGAGCGTAGCAGTCTACACAGCAGCCGGCGCATTGGTAAGCACCGACGCCCGCACCCGCGTGGCAGCAGGTCTCTACATCGTGCGTGCCGACAATGTTGTTAAGAAAGTTATCGTGAAATAATCTTTTTTGAAGACAGAACAGGCGGGCGGAAGCATTTGTTTCCGCCCGCTTTTTGGTTTTTTGTTTTTTTGATGGGAGAGTAATGCCTTTGATGGGAAGAATCAATTGAGGTTATTTCTTGTTTCGCTCAGAGATGCGTATGCGAGTCATTCTCTCGCTGAAACCACCTTCGTTTTTGAATTTGTCAGACAGCGTTTTGAGTTGGCGGAAGAGCAGGAAGTCAGCTTGTTTGATAAGCACAATAGCCATATTAGCAATTGTTTCAGGCGGTCGAGTCTTGGCAATCTCCATAAAAAAATTTACATCGGTGTGCTCTTTTCCAATGCGTCGCATTGCAGCCATCTCTTTCGAGTCCATTTCCCATTGTCTGTGGTTGTGAGTGGAAAGATAGTCCTTAAAATCTTCCAAAAGCTCCTGCAGACTGGCTTTGGCAACGCTAATCAGCCTGATTTCCGTTTTTGCAGAAGTGGGGCTTGCTGCGCATCCTTCCACGATGTTTTGCTTGCCGCTGCGAGCGGCTTGTATCATTTGGTCGATAGTGCGGTCGCCTTTAGAGAGGTATGTGTGGCAGAAGTAGTAGGTTAACTCAAAAATCACTTTTGTTTTTTTATATGACAGGAGATTTTCGTAATTGCACTTGTTGGGGATTAGATCTTCCATCGATTTCAGGCTTTTTAGGGGTTTCTTGTAATGATTTTTTCAAGGTCTTTTTAGGGACGCTAGGGTCTTTTTTAGGGACGCTAGGGTCTTTAGGGACACTAAGGTCTCTAAAGTGATGCAAAGATAATGAAAAAAGCAAAGATAGGCTGCGGTTCGGAAAAAGAAAATGAACGAGTTCCTTTCTTTTTCGCTCACCTTGCACTATCTTTGCAGACAGTTTAATAAAAGCATAATAATTTTGGACTTAGACCCTTACCCGAGTATTTTGAATTTTATTGCCGCCTCTGTGAATGGCGGCACAGGTTGGATAGGCTTCAATGTGCCTACGGCAGGGAGTATGGTGGCTCTCGCAGTGGCATGCGTGGCTCTGATGGTTTCGGCTTTCGTGTCGGGCTCAGAAACAGCGTTCTTCGCCCTTTCTCAAAGCGACATCGACGATATCGAGAACGATGACAAGCGCGCGGCAGTGTCGCGTCTGCTCAAGGAACCGGAACGTCTGCTCGCCACAATCCTTATCTCCAACAATTTTGTCAATGTGTCGATAGTGCTTCTGCTCAACTATGCCCTTACGCAGATTCTTGTGATAGCCAGCCCAGTGGTCAACTTTGTGTTGCAGTCAGTGCTGCTCACGTTTATCCTGCTTCTCTTCGGCGAAATCCTCCCCAAGCTCTACAGCAACGAGCATCGCCTGAAATGGGCGGTTTTTGCTGTTGGCGGCGTAGGCGCACTGTCGCACATGCTGCGTCCGCTGACGTCGCTGATGACACGCAGCACGGTTATTGTCAACCGCGTCGTGACCAAGAAAGAAGAGCGTCTGTCGCTCGACGACCTGTCGCACGCGCTTGAAATCACAGATGTGGAGGAACAGAAAGACAAAAACATGCTTGAGGAAATCCTGAAGTTCGGCGGCAAGACCGTCAGCGACGTCATGACGCCCCGCGTCGACATGACCTGCGTGGACTGGGACATGACCTTCGACCAGCTTCTCGCCACCGTGCGCGAGTCGGGCTATTCGCGTCTGCCCGTCTATGTCGACAATCAGGACAACATCAAAGGCATAGTCTATGCCAAGGACCTTCTGCCGTTTGTGGGCAAGAAAGACGCCGCGTTCAAATGGCAGTCGCTGCTGCGCGACGCCTTCTTCGTGCCCGAGAGCCGCATGATTGACGATATTCTCGAGGATTTCCAGAAAAAGAAGATGCACATGGCGATAGTGGTCGACGAGTATGGTGGCACGCAAGGCGTTGTCACCCTTGAGGATGTGCTTGAGGAGATTGTTGGCGAGATCAACGACGAATATGACGACGACGAGAAAAACTACAAACGCCTGTCGCAGGACATCTATGAGTTTGAGGGCAAGACCCAACTCAACGACTTCTACCGCATCACGGGGCTTGACGACGATGAGTTTGCCGACGTGGATGAAGACGCCGAGACCATCGCCGGACTGCTGCTCAACATAAAGCACGATTTCCCACAGGAAAACGAACTTATAGAATACGGACGCTGCCGCTTCCGTGTGATGGCAGTGGAGCGCCACCGCATAGAGAAAGTGAAAGTGAAGATACTGCAAGACAAACCGGAAACAAAAGAAGAGTAAATGAGAGTACACCGCACCTCCGTAGGCGATATCGAGATTGCCGAAGTGGAGATTCCTGATATGATGAGTGTCGAAGCCGCCGGCAACGATTTCGGTATGCACCGATTTGTTGACGGAGTGAAGTCGGTGAACCGCCGCACGGAAATAATGGTGACCCGTCTGCTTGTCCACGAGCTGTTTGGCGACGACGCCATGCTCTGCCATGAGCCGTCGGGCGCGCCTTATGTAGAAAAGGCAGGCGCGCGCATGGATATGGGCTTCAGCCTGTCGCACTGCCGCGGATGGGTGGTTGCCGCATGGTCGGCGTCGGAGCGCGTCGGCGTCGATGTGGAAATCGTCGACAAGCGCGTAGACCGCGTGAAAGACCGCGTGTTCTCGGCAGAAGAACAACGCTTCATCGGCACGTCGACCTGGAAAGCCACCGTGGCATGGACCGCCAAGGAGGCAATCTTCAAGTGTGCCGGCAAGGAAGGCGTAGACTTCAGCAGTGACCTCCGTCTCGATCTCCATACGCTTGCCGACGGCGCCAAGGCAAGCCGCTATCAAGCCGAAGCGTTCGGCACCAGCTACGACGTGCATTTGTTCAGCAGTGGCAACCGTATCCTTTCCGTAACTTCAAACAAACAATAAATGAATAAAAAACTAATCTCAGCGCTCGCCTTGATGCTTGCGGGCGTGCAGGCGGCATTTGCATGCACCAGCCTGATAGCAGGAAAAAACGCTACAGCCGACGGCTCGACAATGATTACCTACAACGCCGATGCCTACGTGCTCTACGGCGAGCTCTACCGTCAGCCCGCCGCCGACCATAAGAAAGGCGAGATGCTCGACATCAAGGAGTGGGACACACATAAATATCTCGGACAGATAGAGCAGGTGGAGCACACGTATGCCACCGTGGGCAACATGAACGAGCATCAGCTGGCAATAACCGAGACCACATTCGATTGCCGCCCCGAGCTTGCAGACACCACCGCCATAATGGACTACGGCTCGCTTATCTACGTCACGCTGCAGCGCGCGCGCACCGCCCGCGAGGCAATCCGCGTGATGACGTCGCTCGTGGAGCGCTACGGCTACTACAGCGGCGGAGAGTCGTTCTCGATAGCCGACCCCAACGAAGTGTGGGTGCTCGAGATGGTGTCGAAAGGCATGGATGAGAAAGGCGCCGTGTGGACAGCCATCCGCATCCCCGACGACTGCATCAGCGGCCACGCCAACCAGTCGCGCATACACCGCATCCCGTTTGGCGACAAGCAAAACTGCCTCTACTCCAAAGACGTAGTCAAGTATGCACGCCGCAAAGGCTGGTTCAAGGGCAAAGACGAGGACTTCAGCTTCTGCCAGGCATACGCCGTCAGCGACTATCTGGCGTATCGCGGATGCGACGGCCGCGTGTGGGCTTACTTCAACCGCTTTGCCGACGGAATGGACCGCTATCTGCCGTGGGTGACAGAGATGAAAGGCGACGCGCTTCCGCTCTACGTGAAGCCGACGAAGAAACTCAGCGTCAGAGACCTTCAGGAAATGATGCGCGACCATTTTGACGGCACCCCGATGGACATGCGCAAGGAGCCGGGCGCCGGCGACTGGGACTCGCCCGTGCGCTACGCACCGCTCACGTGGACACAGGATTCGGTGGAATATATGCACGAACGTCCGATAGCCACACAGCAGACCGGTTTCACCCTCGTGGCACAGATGCGCTCGTGGCTGCCCGACGCTGTCGGCGGCGTGCTGTGGTTTGGCGTCGACGACTCGTCGCTGTCGGTCTACAACCCGATGTATTGCTGCCTTACGCAAGTGCCTGAATGCTTCCGTCAGGGCAACGGCGACTTCTACAACTTCTCGTGGACCTCGGCGTTCTGGGTCAACAACTGGGTAGCCAACCAAGTCTATTCGCGCTATTCGCAGATGTATCCCGACGTGCGCGCCGTGCAGAAACGCATAGAAGACAGCTATGAGGCAGCCGCACCACAGATTGAGGCATGCGCCCTCGAAGCATACAAGGAAAACCCAGCCAAGGCAGTGGAGATGCTCACCGCCTACAGCGACAGCTGCGCCATGTCGGCAACCGACAGCTACCGCAAACTCGGCGAGTATCTGCTCGTGAAATACCTTGACGGGCGTATAAAGAAAGAAAAGGACGGCAAGTTTGAGCGTACAGCCGATGGCTATCCCGTGGCGCCATTGTCGCCTGGATATAACGAAAACTATTACCGCCGCGTTGTGGAAAGCGACACGACGGGATGGCTGAAAGTGAGAAAATAACCGCTATTTCAACAGCTTGCGCTTCAGATTGCGGGCAAAGAACCCGATGTGGCGCACGATGGTTGGCAGCGTGCCGTAGTATTGGCACATGATGTCGTAGCGCTCGCGCAGCGACGCCTTGTGGTTTTTGTCGGTCAGCCCATCAGCAAGATAATCGATAAGCGTTGTGCCCGTATAGGCGCAGCGCTTCGCTTTTTTCAAGCAGCGCAGACACCATTCGTAGTCGGCGGAGAACCGATAGCGCAGGTCGTAGGGCTCCGCCAGCGAACGCCTCACGACAAACGCCTGATGACACACCAGCATGCCGTGCTTGAAGCTGTCGAACGTCAGATGCTCCGGCGCCGTCAGATGGCGCATCGCCACAAAATTGCGGTCAGCGTCGACAATCTGCGTCTGCCCGTAAACGATGTCGGGCTGTGCGCCTTGCTCTATGGCGTCGGCAATCTCCTGCAGTGACGTCGGCGCATGGAAAGCGTCGCCGGCATTGAGGAAAATAAGATATTCACCCTTGGCGCGGCGGATGCCCTTGTTCATAGCGTCGTAAAGCCCCCGGTCGGGCTCCGACACCACGCTAATCCCCTTTATTCCGCTCCGCTCCGCAATCTCGACCGTGCCGTCGGTCGACGCTCCGTCGACCACAAGATGCTCAAAGTTGGTAAACGACTGACGCTTTACACTCTCGAGCGTCGGCGGCAACACCTGCTCGGCGTTGAACGTGATGGTTATGATGGAAAACAGTGGATTCATTGCTTTTGACTATAAATTATGGTGCAAAAATACGAATAAATTGCAATTAGTCCAAATAACGAAATATAAGTTGCTGAAATATAGTATGATATAATATTAAAAAGGAGAAAAGGAAAAAACATCGCAACAAATCCACACGAATTGCATTATCTTTGCATACAGCAATTATAAACAAATAAATAAAACTTACAAAAATGGCTTACGTAATCAATGACAACTGTGTAGCTTGCGGTACATGTGCAGCAGCATGCCCAGTAGAGGCAATCTCAGAGGGCGATATCTATAAAATCGATCCAGACACTTGCATCAGCTGCGGTACTTGCGCAGAAAACTGCCCAAGCGACGCTATCCACGAGGCTTAATCCTCACAGGAAAAGCAAAACGACAACAGGCGTTTCCCATTGAATGGAGACGCCTGTCGTCGTTTAATGAGGTGTTGCGATTGTTGAAGAAAACTTAAAGATAGGAAGAAACGTGGCGGAAGTAAGAAAAAAACACTACTTTTGTAGCCTAAAATATAAATAATCGCAACATAATGAAGAAAATCTCGACTTTGATGCTGCTCGGTCTCGCTTTTGGCAGCATCCAGGCGGCGCAAATCAGTCAGTCGCAAGCCCTTGGAGTGGCTTCGAAATATGTGACTGTCAGCGGTCCGCAGAAGCTTGTCCGCGCAGTTGACAAATCATACGGCGGCAGCGACGCTCCGTACTACATTTTCAATTCAGCCGACGGCAAAGGTTTTGTCATTGTAGCCGGCGACGACCAGTTGACCGAACTTGTGGGCTACTCAAACCGGCAGTATCGACACATCCAACATGCCGGTGCAGCTGCAGGCGTTTCTCGACGGTTATGCCGACTATGTGGCACGTGTGCAGAGCGGCGAAGCGGCAGCCAACCATCAGACATTGACCGACGGCGCAATGCCCGTTGTAGAGCCATTGGTCAAGGCGCACTGGGACCAGTCTGAGCCTTACAACAACCTTTGTCCAGTAGACATCACCACCAAGAAACGTTCGGTTGTGGGATGCGTGGCAACAGCGATGGCACAGGTGTGCGACTATTGGAAATGGCCGTTGAAGCCACAGGCATTCAGCACATCCTACCGTTGCTCCAACGGCACACGCGTGCAGGTTGACTTCTCAAAGTCGGAATATGATTGGGATAATATGCTCGACTCCTATGTATCGACACTCGCCTACACCGACGAACAGGCCAACGCAGTGGCAAAACTGTGTTTCGACCTGGGCGCGGCGGTGAATATGGACTACGCCTCCAGCGCCAGCGGCGCGCAGGATGCCGACATCCCGTACGCCCTCAGCCGCTTCGGCTACAACTGCCAGATTCACTATCGAGCGCAGTATGACAAGGCGGCATTTGTGGAAGTAGTCAAAAAAGAACTCGACGCCTCGCATCCGTTGCTTTTCTCCGGTCAGGGATCGGCCGGTGGCCACTGCTTCGTAGCCGACGGATATGACACAAACAACTTTTTCCACATCAACTGGGGATGGGGCGGCGTTTCTGACGGATATTTCGATGTCGACGCCATGAATCCATCAGCACTCGGCACCGGCGGCGGTTCGGGCGGCTTCAACACAATGCAGAGCGTCGTTTCAGTGGTCAAGGACGAGACAATGACAGGCGACAGCGGACACATGCCGCTGATGATCTACAACATGTTTGGCTATGACGGACAAGTAAAGCCAGTGCAAAGCTCGTTGAAGAAAGGCGAGCAGCTTGACATCAATGTCAAGTGTATAGCAAACATGTCTACAGTCCACGACTTTAATGGCGGCATTTCGGTGGCCATCTACGACGAGGACTTCAATTGCGTGGCATTCTCGACGATAAAGAATGCCGAGATTCCGGCAGGCAACATGATCAGCTCCAACCTGATGTATTCGTTTGACGAACAACTGAACAACCTTCCTGACGGCAAATACACGATATGGGCAGTGTCGCGCGAGGCGGACAGATTAAACGATTGGATTCGCATGTACTACGACGATGCAACGATAATGAACGTGAAAGGCAACGACATCACCTTCGGCGAGTCGGTCGATCTTGCGCTCGCCGCACCAATAACAGCCGACAAAAATCCTATCAACCCGGGTGACAAAGTGAAGTTCTCGGTTTCCATCAGCAACAAGACCAAAGTGAACGTGAAAGGCAATCTTCTTTGCGAGTTGCGCGACGTGGAGGCCGGCACAGTGCTTACGACAACAAAACCGGCGGTGTCGCTTGGCGACAAAGACAAAGTCGACCTTATCGTGACAATGACAATGATGAAAGCCTCGGTTAAGCAGGGACGTAAATACTCGTTCAACGTGGTAAGCTTCAACAACGGCTCCACCGACTTCCCGATAGCCGACGCACAGCCGTTTGAGTTTGTGGCAGGCGAGGCAGGCGTCGACAATGTAGAGGCATCGGCAGCCGTAAGCGTCTATCCGAACCCGACCGAGGGATTTGTCAACGTAAACGCAGCCGACGAAGTAATCTCGGTAGAGGCGTATGCCGCCGACGGACGCCTTGCCGCTCGTTCGGAAGGCGAGTCGGGAATCGACCTGAGCCAATGCGCACCGGGCATCTATATGCTCAAAGTGGCTACAGCGGCAGGCACAACGGTGAGCCGCGTGGTGAAGAAGTAGCATAGACACATATACGATAATATTCAGCCCCCGAAGCACGGATGCTCCGGGGGCTGATTCTTAAATAGATGGATGAATAATTTATTCCATAAATCCCGACGACAGCCAGTTGAACGCGCGTTCCTTGATGGAATCAGACTCGCTGAGCAGTTGCACAAACTTCTTGGCACTGCTTTTCTGGTATGAATCCTTCAGCACGTGTATGCAACCCTCCATCTCGTAGGTGTTGCCCGGCACGTCGAGTCTCACCGCATGGATCCCCTCCACGCCGTAGATTGTGGCTTCCGACACGATTGTCACCAAATTGCTCTCCCTCACCAGCTTCAGCAGGATGTTGACCTCGTTCAGCTCAATGCGAGTGTTGAAGCGGTATGCCTTGCCTTCCACCATTGAGTCGAAGGCATTTCGCGCCTGCAAGCCCTTGCTCGGCAGAGCGAAATCGTAGCCCTGCAGTTCCTCGAGCGTCACCTTCTGCCTCTTTGCCAGCGGATGGCTCTCCGACACGATTGCCACCAAATGGTTGTCGAAAAGGATGTGTGACGATATGCGCGCATATTGCGCCGTCCCCGTAGGCTTGAAAGCCAGCACAAAGTCGAGGTCGCGCTTGTCGAGCATCGCCATCAGTTCCTCCATCGTCTTGTAGAAGATGTTGAGTTTCACGTTCGGGTACAGCTTCATAAACGACAGCAGCGTTTCGGTGAGGATAGGCGAGAACGTGTATGTCACGCCGATGTTTAGCGAACCGGTGACCACATTCTTTATGTCGCGGATATGCTCCACGCAGCTGTCGGCGGTGTGTAGCGTCTTTCGCGCATACGGCAGCAGTTCCTCACCGCTTTCGGTCAGCACTACCCCGTGGGTGTTTCGCTCGAACAGTTGCGTTCCGAGTTCCGCCTCAAGTTGCTTTATCTGTTGAGAAAGCGTACTTTGCGTGATGTAAAGGTTGCGCGCTGCCTCAGAAAAGTTGAGCAGTTCGGCAGTTTTGACGAAATATTTCAGTTGTCTTAATTCCATATTTTTATGATTTGTGCAAGCCTAAACTGATAAAATAGGTTGATAAACTCGATTATTTCTGATTACGGCGAACATTCTAGCCACGAGCTTTGCTCGCACTGCGTTTAATACGGTCATTTTGTTTTTTCCTTCGGCGACTTTTCTTTCAAAATATGTTTTCAGATCGCCTGTCTTCTTATGGGCAATCGCCACGGCAGCCATGTGAAGGAGGCATTTTATGTATTTTACGGCCCGTTGAGACACTCTGTTTCGAGAGTGTTGGCTCGAGCCGGATGTGTATGCGAATGGAGCGACTCCGACGTAACAGTTGAACTGTCTGGGATTGTCGAAGCGTGTAAATGCTTCAGTAGCTATAATCATGTTCATAGCGACAACCGGTCCGACGCCTTCCACAGACTTAAGCAATCTCATCTGTCGGGATAGCTCTTCCGAAGAATCGATGACATCAGCCATCTCTTGGGCAATCTCTTTCAACGTCTTTTCAAGAGACTTGATCATCTCCTTCAGACGCTTAGCCTTGCGCTTGAAGATTTTATCCTCCATGAAGCCTTCCTGGTCGGACAGCTGCGCTTTGTATTTCGCCATATCCGTAAGGTAGAGCGAGCGCTCCGCCTCCAGCTGCTTGAGGCGCATAAGTTCCTCTGCAGGACGCTGGTAGGGCTTGGCTTTATCGAAGAAGCGCATGGCATACTCGGCAATGCGGCGGGCGTCCACTTTGTCATTTTTACCGCGTGTTACGCCGGAACAGTATTTTATCTGCGAGGCGTTTTCAAGCCACAGCTTGCTGCCTACCGACTTGCAGGCACATATCAGTGGATATGTGTACTGGCCGGTGTGCTCCGCGCAGATGATGAAACAGTCGTTGCTCATGCTCAGTTCTTCTTTTATGCCGGCTATCACAGTGGCGATGGCCTGCGGGTGATTACTTACTTGTTCCTCTTTGAGGACCTTTGAATTTGACATTACACAGATGTCCAGTTTCTTTTTTTCGAGACATCTATGCCGATGAAATAAAAATTTTGCATAACTTTGTAGTTGACAAACAACGAGAGAAAGGAACTCGTCCCTAACCTAACTACCTTAACAACAGGTGTTATATTTTTATACAGGTCTCCGGACGGGAAAGGCGGAGAGTCCTAATATGAACACGGGTATTTCCCCTGGCGCAAAATGGTTCACTCTCTGTCTTCCTTTCTTTCAATATTTATTTTTTCACTGCAAATTTACCATTTCTATTTCAGTTTCGGTTTGCCGCTGCAAATCTAAGGTAGGGCAAAGATAGTGCAAATCGAGTGCAGAACATTCAAACTTGTTTGAAAATGTTATGCCGAGATGCAGCCGATATTATATAAACGAGATTGATTGAATCGAAATTATTTTGTCGCGCTGAATGAAAATCTCTTCATCGCCAGCATCGGCAGAATCTGCCCGATCACCATTCCTCCGACCACACACACCGTCACCAGACCGTTGAACTCAAGCAGATATGCATAATGGTTGAACGCCTGCTCGTCGAGCGTGTTTGTCATGCACAGAAACATAGCTTGAAACGTGCGGTAGGCATACATTCCCGGAATCATCGGCAGCAGCGACGGAAACGAAAACGTTTCGGGCGGACACTTGGCGTAGTGCGACAGATAGACGGCAAGAGCGCCGATAAGCAGAGCCGCAATGATGCTTGCCGGAATAATCTGCCATCCGGCAAGATTCATGAGGCAAAAGCGCGTGGCGTGGCCCACGGCGGCTATCAACGCACAATATTTGAAAGCCGACCGGGGCGGATTGCTGATGCTTGCGAAGCCAATCGCCGCCACCGCTGCAAAAAAAGCGTCTTGAAGAATTGCTAAAAAAATCTCCATTGGAAACAAAAGTAGTCTAAAACAATCTAATATTCATTATTAAATCCGCCAGTCAGACCGATTGCGATACACACAGTCAGGATTACGGCGTTCATAAATCGCGCAAACGCGCAAAGATGGTGGTTGTCGATCATGTCGCTCACCGAGTTGATGTAGGGGATTCCCGGAATCAGGTAGAGCACGCTTGCGCCGAGAGCCAGCTCCGGTGTTGATCCGATGCCGAACACGTAGCCCGCCGTGCCTATCACGGCAGACACAAACGAGCAGCAGATAAACACGATTCTCATGTCGGCATGCGCGTCAAGCATAATGATTTTCAGATAATATCCCACCAGCGTTGCGAGAGCCACTATGCCCATTGACTGGAAGTCGCCACCGAAAAGTCGGCAGAATGAAGCGTTGGCAAACATCACCAGAATCATCACCAGCCATTTGTTGACGGGGCGTGTTGTGTCGAGAATCTTTTGGTATGCCTTGCGGGCGTCGTCGAAAGATGGCAGAGAGTTTTCCACCACAAGCCAGCTCAAGTTGCTCAGTTTGGTGTTGATGGCAAAGCTTATGGGCTTGTGTGGCACACTGACCGTCTGCTTGTAGGAATGCTCTCCATCGGCGTCCCAGACGCACATGTCGACCGTGTTTG
Organism: Bacteroidales bacterium; assembly: GCA_022009815.1. Taxonomy (GTDB): domain Bacteria; phylum Bacteroidota; class Bacteroidia; order Bacteroidales; family Muribaculaceae; genus Limisoma. Next base: position 459,160 of record CP091725.1, on the reverse strand, counting down.
GCAGGATTATCATCTGCGCCGACACATTCCATTTCGCCGCCATTCGCGCCACGTTGCGCTGTGTGCGCATACTTGTGGCGCCGCAGGCCAGCAGGTTTGCCGCATAGTCGGCAAAGAAAAGACATACGCTTTTCAGATGTTCGTGCAATGCGTCTGAATCAGTCTTCGTCATCTTCAATGTCGTTGTCATGGTAGTAAATTTCATCATGGTCCATGCCAAACACATGGTTGTTGCCCGTGGCGCGGTTGAATTTGTAGATGGCGTGGAAGGCGAAAGCCAGAATGATTGCGCCCACGATGGCAATCCAAAGAAATGTTGTTGTTACTTGCATAGTCGTTGTTCTTAGAGTTGCTGTATCATTTTTTTCGATTGCAAAATTACTGCCTGTGCAAACCTTCGTAAAGCGTTGGTCGAGGATTCTAACGATAATGGTTATCGTAAATTCTTATAGAACGAGAGCCTTTGCAATCGGTTTTTACGATTGCAAAGGCTCTAAAATGTAAGCTTTTGGTAAGTTATATGGCTAAGATGTCGCCCGAGTGGATATACCATACATAGCCTGACACACAGTCGGGTCGGCATCCCAGCGCGTCGCAGACCGCCCTTTTGTAGCCAGCCACCTGGCGCTTGTATTTGGTATCGTTGTCATCACTACGGTCGCCAAACTTGTAATCGACAATGATGATTTCGCCGTTCGGTTTCATCACTACTCGGTCGGGGCGTTTCTGCCCGTTTCCGCCAATGGTTACCGACCGTTCGAGCATCAGGCGGTTGTCGTTGGCAAACCAATCAGCCACCCGCGGGTCGGCGAGCCGCTTGCTGAGCAGAGCCAGATACTCATCGTGCTCCTCTTCAGTTATCATGCCACGGTGCAATGCGCGGCCGAATGCCTTTCTGAGATTTTTTGGTGTGCGCACCCTCTCCATCACTTTGTGGAGCATCTCGCCAACCCATCGTGTCGTGCCGCGCACGTCGATGATGATGTCGGGCGACGTCAGTTTCCACCTGTCCACGTCGGAAACCACAGAGTAGGGAGGCATTATCCGGCTCTCCACATTGTCGGGAAGCGCGTTGTCGTCGCTGTTGAGGGCAGGGATGTCGCTGCGCAGCATTGGTTTGCCGAGCTCGTAAACCACATCAGGGTCGCAATTCTCGGTCGGCGTCGGCGAAATGTCGTTGTTGTTGCGGCACGTTTCCAGAAATTGCGACAGCTGCAAGCCCAATTCTTTATTGTTCTCGGTATATATAATAAGTTCGTATTGCGCGCGCGTGCAAGCCACATACGTTTTATTGAGGGAGTCCATTATGTTGCTGCGCGCAATTTTTTTGAATTCGTTGTCGAATAGGGTCCTTTTATTGTCGCGTTTCACGGGCACGATAGGCGGAATCGCCACGCCTTTCGGCAGTTTGTCCTTGAATCCGGCGGTCTCAATCCATTCAATTGACGATTGGTCGAAATTCCAGTCGAACATTGGAATCAGCACACAAGGGAATTGCAGACCTTTGGATTTGTGGATTGTGATTACGCGGATGGCATCGATGTTGTCGGGCGAGGAAATCGACAAGCCCGGACCAACCTTGTCCCACCATTTCAGAAAATGATGGATGTTTGACCCGTAGCGGCTCATAAAGTCGACCACGCTGTCGAGGAAGGCAAGCAGATACGGAGTGTTTTCCTCTGTCATCTGTTTCGACAGCTGGCTTTTGATGATTTGTTCGACCACACTGTCGAGACACGCCGATTTCGACGTTTCGTATAAGCGGTCGATATAGTCGGCTATATCCTCGTCTTTGCTGACGATAGCGTCTTCAAAAGCCTCCGAAGTGTCCATACCCTCGCTGCGGTTTGCCTCGAATCGTCTCAACACCATAGGCATCTCGCGTCCGTCATCGTTGTGCGCCTCGCACCGGTCGAGCATCTTCAGGATGTTGACCACAATTCTCACCGCCGGCGACGAGATGACAAGCAGCGACTCTTCCGACACCACTTTCATCTGTTTGTCGGGATTCTCGATGTTCCATTTCATGATGCGGCTGATGGCAAGCTGACCCTCACGGTTGGTGTTTGACAGCACGGCGATGTCTTTCTGCTTGAAGCCGCGGGCGAGCAGCGATTGCAGGTCGACAATCATCTTTTCTATAGCCCACTCTTTGAAATTCGAATCATTGTCGTTGCTGTTATCGTTGCTTTCAGTTTTGCTGTCATTGCTGCCGTCGGTGTCCTTTTTCTTGTCGGGAATCTCCCTCCTTGCCACAACGACATGTCCGGGCAGCTTCTCGTTTTTAGGCGACACCTCCTGCTCCACATCGGCGTAGAACTCATCCATGTTGAGAGCCATCGACAGGAATCGGAAACGCGTTGTTCCAATGGACTATGTTGCGCGCGCTGCGCCAATTGATGCTGCGTCCCTCGTTGTATTTAATGCTGTCGTTGCTGAAGTCGACCTTCAGCTGCGAGTGGAGCAGTTGCGGGTCGGAGTTGCGGAAGCGGTATATGCTTTGCTTCACATCTCCGATAATCAGACTGTCGTGGCCGTTTGCCAGACCGTTTCTGACAAGCGGCAGCAAATTTTCCCACTGCATCCTCGACGTGTCCTGAAACTCGTCGAGCAGGAAATTGTGCAGATACATGCCGATGCGCTCATAGATGAAAGGCGTCTCACACCCATCAATGATGCGCTTCACGATGTCGTTTGTGCCGGAGAGCAATATTGTGTTGTTCTCGTTGGCGAAATCCTGCATGCTGGCGTTGATGTCGCCCAGCAGACCGAGCTGGTAGGTGAGGTCAAGAATCTTTTTGTACGAGGCATACACCGTGCCGTAATCTTTAATTTGTTCCAGATAGAGGCAAATGGCGGATTCGTTTACTTTCGCGCTATTTTTGTTGACGAAAGATTGATCGGCGATTTTTTTTTCGACTTTTTTGTCTAAATCTTTTATCAGGAACGGATTGGCGGAGTTGTTCAGGGCATCAAGGAATTTGGTGAAGTAGTTGTTGGCTTTTATGTCTGGACCCTTCAGCAATTCGTAAATGTTAGACACGCATTCCTTTACTTTTGGAATCAGATTGGAGATGCCGCTGTTCAGCGCCACGTTGAACGCCTGGATGTTTTTCGGGTCGGCGAGAAAGTCAAACAGCTGCTTGCTGTTTTTTTTCACCACCTCATTTGTCAGCACCTTTGCAAAATTATACAGCGAATTGTCGACCGTTTTCTTGCTCTTGGGTTTATAGAACACGTCCCACGAACTGCCGTTCTTTATGGAATCCTGCACAAACATCCACAGCCAATGGCTGAGGCTCTTGTTTTTTTTGCCTGATTCGTCGTGCAATCTCGTTTTCAGGTTGTTCACGCCAAGCTCCACAACATATTCGTCGTTGAGTTCCACTCCGTAGTTGCTCGACAGATTGACCTCGTAGGCAAACGTGCGCAGAATCTTCTGGAAAAAAGTGTCGATTGTGCACACATTGAAATTGGTGTAATCTTCAAGCATCTGGCGTTCGGCAATTCCCGCACTCTTGCTGATGTCATCCTTCGATGCTCCTAACATCGTGGTCAAATCGGTGATGTAAGGGCTTTCGTCGGGATTTGACGCAAGCACATCGAGCGTTTCGACAATGCGGCTCTTCATCTCCTCCGTCGCTTTGTTTGTAAACGTGATGGCGAGGATGTATCGGTGGTTGTCGTTGGGATGCTTGTCGAGAATATAGTTTCCGCCCTCGGTCTTCTTGCCGAGCAGCATTATCAGATACTCCTTTACGAGAGTGTATGTCTTGCCGGAGCCAGCCGACGCTTTGTTGATTAGAATCATAATTCAGGAGTTTGCGGTTAGATTATTTTGGCGTTGTAGCCTTCGGCAGAGAGCAGGTCTTTGACACGCTGCCTGAAGTCGCCCTGTATCAGGATCTCGCCCCCGCGGGCAGAGCCTCCCACGCCGCATTTTGTCTTTAGCGAGCGCGCCAAATCCTTGAGGTCGTCGTCCGATCCCACAAAGCCGGTGACCAGCGTCACCTCCTTGCCCTTGCGGTTGCGCTTGTCGAGCATTATGCGCAACTTCTGTTTCGAAGGCGGCAGAGTCTCTTCTTCCTCCACGTCGTCGGTTTCGTACTGCATATCGGGATTTGTCGAATAGACAATGTTCAGACGTTGTTTCCAGTCGTTATCTTTCATAATCGTAGCCTTAGTCAATAGATAGGCTTCAAAATTAGCGATTTTTCGCGGCGTTTGCAATAACGGCGTCTATTTGCGTTTATTCGGTATATGAAAATGCTGAGATTGTTAATAATGACTGCTGTCTTGTTTGTCTCCGTGCCTGTTCTGCGGGCGCAGGACAACGACAAGATACTCAACCGTCCGTATGCAGATATGAAACGTCTGCATTACGGATTCTCTGTGGGTTTCCACAATCAAAGTCTTGGCATGACGCGCAACGGTTTTGTCACCGAGAGCGGAGAGACGTGGTATCCGGAAGTGGCTGAGCTTGCTCCGGGCTTTTGCGTCAACATCATGGGCGACTTGCGGCTTGCCGAGCATTTCAATCTCAGACTGTCGCCGGGAATGTATTTCGGAAGCAAGACCGTGACATTCCGCGAGTCAAGCACCGGCGAGCTTGAGAAGCAGAATCTGAAAAACAGCAGCGTTGTGGTGCCGGTCGATGTGAAAATGTCGGCCAAACGCTATCACAATCTGCGCCCTTACGTCACGGCTGGCGCAATGGCGGCTTTCGACGTGTCGAAGCGCAAGGACGGCGAGCTGCTGCAGCTGAGCAACACCGACATTTATCTTACCCTCGGTTTCGGACTCGACGTGTATGTGCCGTTTTTCAAGTTCGTGCCGGAGGTTAAGTTCTGTTTCGGGCTTAAAAATATACTGAAAAAGACCGCCCCGACCTTGTCGACGACATCGACAAGCAGAAATTCACCAAGTCGCTCGACAAAGTGACATCAAATATGGTGGTGTTTACGTTCTATTTTGAATGACAGAAAATTGAAGAAACTTGACAATACATATCGCCGACTGTTGGCAACGCTCGCCGCGCTGCTGACCGTCTTGTCGGTGTCGGCGCAGTTCGACACGCAGCTGTCGCAGTATTGGGCAATGCCGGCATACTACAACCCTGCCGCCACAGGCACGACCGACTATCTGCACATCGGCGGCGGAACGCGTCTGCAATGGATAGGCATTCCCAAAGCTCCAAAGGCATTTCTTGCAGGCGCCGATATGCCCGTGAAGCTTTTCGGCAAGCGCATCGGCGTGGGCGTGATGGTGCAGCAGGAAAGTCTCGGCTTATTCAGCAACCTGAACGCCGGCGCGCAGGCAAGCTACAAGATGAAACTTTTCAAAGGCACGCTGAGCATCGGCGTGCAGCTCGGCCTTTTCGACCAGGGATTCAAAGGCTCTGAGGTGTATATCCCCGACGGTGACGACTACCATGAGAAAAACGACAACGCAATCCCCACCAACGACCTTCACGGCACGGCATTCGACTTGAATTTCGGAGTTTGGTACACCCATAAATCCTGTGGGCTGGACTGTCGATGACCCACATCACACAACCGACCGTGAAACTCAACACCCAGGAGGGCAGCGACGATTCCGGCTATGAGTCGCAGGCGGGAAGAATGCTTTATTTCATGGCTGGCAGCAATATTCCGATAAAAAATACGTTATTTGAAATACAACCGTCCTTGTTGCTCCGTTCCGACATCAAGAGTATGGTGCAGGCGGAAGTGACGGCGCGCGTGCGCTACAACAGGTTCCTTTCGGGAGGCGTGGCTTATCGCTACAACGACGCCGTCTCGCTGCAACTGGGCGCAGAGTATAAGAACTTTTTCGTTGGCTACAGCTACGACTATCCGCTTTCGGCAATCTCGAAGGCAAGCAGCGGAAGCCACGAAATCCTTGTAGGATACAACATGAAGTTGAATCTTGCGGGAAAAAATAAAAACAAGCATAAGAGCATTCGCATAATGTAAGAATATGAAGAAAACAGCAACTTATATCGCATTGGCGGCGTTGGCAACTTCTTGCGCATTCTCTCCGAAAGCGTCGATGGGCGGCGACGGAGGCGAGGTGACGGGAGTCAGAGGTTCGGCTCTGGGCGAACCGACGCCTTACGGCATGGTGCTTATCGAACGCGGGTCGATGCAGCTCGGCCCGAATGCCGACGACAGCACGTGGAACATCAAGGCGCAGGCTAACGGCGCTTCGGTGGAGTCCTTCTGGATGGACGAGACGGAGGTGTCAAATGCCAAATACCGGCAGTTTGTCTACTGGGTGCGCGACTCAATTATCCGCGAGCGTCTTGCCGACCCAGCATACGGTGGCGACGAGGAGTTTAAAATCGAGGAAGACAAGGAAGGAAACCCTGTCAAGCCTTATCTTAACTGGAAAGCCTATTCCGTGGAGAAACCCTACGGAAGACGAGCAGCGCGCCATTCAGAGTGTCTATAAGTTGAATCCTATAACGGGTGTGACCGAGCTCGATGCTTCGCAGATGAACTACCGCTACGAGACCTACAATCTCACCGAGGCTGCGAAGCGCAAGAACCGCATCGACCCGACACGTCGCAACTACAACACCGACGTGCCTGTGCCGACGGAAAATCCGTTCATTTCCAAGGATACGGCGTATGTCAACGACAATGGCGACATCGTGCGCGAGACAATCACGCGCCGCCTGTCGAGCGACTACGACTTCCTGAACACGTATATTGTCAACGTTTATCCCGACACGACGGTGTGGATAAACGACTTCGAAAACGCATACAACGAGCCGTACACGCGTCTGTATTTCTCGCATCCGGGCTACAGCGACTATCCTGTGGTGGGCGTGTCGTGGGAGCAGGCCAACGCGTTTGCAAACTGGCGCACCGACTATCTGCGACGCTCGCTGGGCAAGCAGGGCGTCTACATCGAGCCGTTCCGTCTGCCGACGGAGGCTGAATGGGAAATCGCCGCGCGTGCCGGTATCAACGAGAACAAGTATCCGTGGGCAGGCGAGATGCCTATGACCGACGACGGCTGCTTCTATGCCAACCTGAAGCCGGGAGAGGGCAACTACGTGCGCGACGGAAACCTGATAACATCGAAGTGCGGCACGTATGAGCCTAACGACAACGGTCTCTACGACATGGCGGGCAACGTGAGCGAATGGACTTCGACGGCGTTTACCGAAAGTCTTGACAAACTGACAAGCGACATCAACCCTGAATACCGCTACAATGCCGCGGGCGAGGATCCTTACCGGATGAAACGCAAGGTGATACGCGGCGGATCGTGGAAGGACATAGCCCACAATGTGCGTGCTGACTTGCGTGCCTGGGAGTACCAGAACGAGCAGCATTCATTCATAGGCTTCCGTTGTGTGCGCACTCAGATTGGCTTCACAAAGGGAAAAGTGAAAGTTAAGAAATAAAGTAAAGAATCAAAACAATATTGCTGCATCATGGGCAAGATTAAAAGATACAAAAACGGTGTCGAGGCCTTTCTTTCTGGAGAAAAAGGTCAGCGCTTTTTCAATTTCGCATACAGTATAGGTGCCGCTGTCGTAATTTGGGGTGCCCTTTTCAAAATCCTTCACCTGCCGGGTGGAAACGCGCTGTTGTCAATCGGTATGGGTACGGAGGTGCTTATGTTCGTGCTTACGGCGTTCGACCGTCCGCCACGCGAATACCATTGGGAAGAGGTGTTTGAAGTGTTCAACACCAAGAATCCTGAGGACCGTCCTGATTTCAAGGGCGGAAACGGCATCAACGGCTCTGTCGTTATCGGCGGAGGCGCGGTGGCTGGCGGCGAGACTGCAAATGCAACGGGCGTGGCTGGAACTGTCGTTGTTGGCGGCGACGCTCCCGACTTGCAGGGCATGACGAGTGTCACTCAGCAATACACCGACCAGCTTGCCGCCATCTCGGAACAGATGGAGCAGCTGCGTCAGACAACGGAGGCGCTCAACCGCGTCTCAACCGTGCTGCTCGACAGCTACAAGGCGATTACCGACAACTCGGAAAACATTTCGGAAAGCTCGACTGGCTACGTTGAGCAGATGACAAGCCTCAACCGCAACATTGCCGGACTCAACACCATCTATGAAATCCAGTTGAAGAGCATTTCTTCGCAGCTTGACAATATCGACCGTGTGAACCGCGGATTGAAGGACATAAGCAACATGTATGACAAGGCTGCGGCTGAGAGCGACCACTATTGCGAGGAAACGCAGAAGATGGCGCGCTACATGCAGCAGCTCAACTCTGTCTACGAGAAGATGATCACGGCGATGACCATCAACATGTACCGCCCGATGGGCTCTGCGATGCCTGCCGAGCCTGAAAAGCCGGCGGAGGCTCCGGAGCAGAAAGCCGGTGGCGAAGAAACTGAACAACAGAACTAAAGCGAAAGGATTTAAAGCAATATGGGAGCAAACGGAAATGTGGCAAGAATGTCCCCGCGTCAGAAGATGATCAACTTGATGTACATCGTTCTGACGGCGATGCTCGCGCTCAATGTGTCGAGCGACGTGCTCAACGGGTTCACGCTTGTCGAAGACGGTCTGAAACGCACAAACAGCAACGTCAGCGACCGTAATGCCGCCCTCTATATGCAATTGGAGGAATTCACACGGCAGAATCCGCAGAAGGGCAAGCCGTGGCTTGACAAGGCTACCGACGTGCGCCGGCAGACGCTGTCGCTCTACAAATACATCGATTCTCTGAAACTTGCCATCGTGCGCGATGCCGACGGCGTGGATGGTAAGGTGGACAACATCCTGAACCAGGACAACCTCGAGGCTTCGTCGAAGGTGATGGTGACCTATGGAAACGGCGCAAAGCTGGAACGTAGACTGGCGGCATATCGCAAGTATATCGCCGCCTACATTGCCGACCCTAAGAAGCAGGCTGCCATTCAGAAGGCGCTGGCAACGGAGCCGGTGCTCCAGAAAGGCTCGATGATAAAAGTGCCTTGGGTGTCGGGAATGTTTGAGAATATGCCTGTCGTGGCGTCTGTCACGCTGCTGTCGAAGCTGCAGAACGACCTGCTCTTTGCTGAGGGCGAGGCTTTGCAGACGCTTGTGGCGAGTGTTGACGCGAGCGACGTGCGCGTAAACAAACTTGACGCATTCGTGATTCCTAACTCGAAACTCGTGATGAGGGGCGGAAAATACAGTGCCGACATTGTGCTTGCGGCGGTCGACACCACGCAGCGTCCGGCAATATTCGTCAATGGCCGCCAGCTGCCTGCCAACACCCGGACTTACGAGTTCATGGCTGGACAGACGGGCACGTTCACCTACAGCGGATACCTTGACGTGACCCGCGGTGACGGTACCACTTCGCGCTATCCGTTCCAGTCGGACTACACCGTAATCGAACCTACTGCCACAGTGTCGGCGACGATGATGAACGTGCTTTATGCCGGAATTAACAACCCGATAAGCATATCAGTGCCTGGCGTGGCGCAAAATGCAGTGTCTGCCACGATGACCAACGGTTCGCTGACGCGCAGCGGCGACCATTGGAACGCCCATCCTACGCGTGTGGGTGCGGAATGCGTAATTACGGTGACAGCCACTCTCGAAGGCCGCTCGCAGACGGTGTCTACGTCAACATTCCGTGTGCGCAAGCTGCCTGATCCGACGGCATATATCGCATATAAGGACTCGAAAGGAAACGAAAACCACTATAAAGGCTCTAAGCCATTTGCAAAATCGCTTTTGTTGGCTGCCGACGGCCTTGATGCCGCTATCGACGACGATTTGCTGAACGTGCACTATGCTGTGGTGGATTTCGAGACTATCGTGTTTGACTCGATGGGCAACGCGATGCCGGAGAAATCGGCAGGGTCGCGCTTCTCGGAGCGTCAGAAGACAAGTTTCCGCCGACTCTCGCGTGGCAAGCGATTCTACATCACGCGTATACGTGCGAAGGGTCCTGACGGCATTGTCCGCGACCTGTCGCCGATGGAGGTGATTGTAAACTAAAAATTGACAACGAAACAAGTTGAGATATGAAAAAACTGAGATACATATTTGCAGTGGCTTTGCTCGCCGGCCTGTCGTTGCAGGCTGGGGCACAGGTGACGCGCAAAACCGACAGAACCAAGAAAGACGAAACAGCGGCTGGCGTGACGCAACGCATGCGCGACTTCTATGAGAAGCCTGAGGTGAGCGATGCCAGCAAGATGTGGGAACGCATAATCTACCGTCAACTCGACTTGACGCAGCCTCAAAACCTTGCGCTCTATTATCCCGACGAGCCGGTCGACGGGCAGGAGAGCCTGTTCCGCATTATCCTGAGGGTGGTGTGCAACGGTCAGGTGCCGGCCTACGAGTATCTTGACGGACGCGAGGTGTTTACCGACCAATATAAAATAAAGGTTGGCGAGATGCTCGACAGATTCCATATCATATATACAACCGGTCGCGGAAGCACGGAGAAAAATCCGAAATATGTCATTGAGGATAGCGACGTGCCTACAAACGAGGTGCTCAGTTTCTATGCAATTGAGCGTTATGAGTTCAACAGCCTCGAAAATCGTGTCACAAAGCAGATTCAGGCGCTTTGCCCTGTGCTCCACCGTGTGGACGACTATGGCGGCGAGCCTATAAAATATCCTATGTTCTGGGTGAAACTTGACCAACTGCGCCCATATCTGGCACAGCAGAGCATCTTTGTCGACGACGACAACAACCTTGCCAAATACAACTACGACGATTATTTCCAGCTTGGAATGTATAAAGGTGACATCTACAAAACGCGCAACTTGCGAAATCTGTCGCTGATGCAGATGTTTCCTGACCCCGACGACTTGAAGCATGCTCAGGACAGCATTGAGAACCGTCTGCGTGCATTTGACCGCAATCTGTGGGTACCGACGCGGGAGGAGCTTGCTGAGCGTCAGGAGGCTGAAGAGGCGGCGCGCCTAAAGGCTGAGGGATTGTCGGACGACGTGGTGGTGTCTGAGCGTGGTGGCGACACTGATGAGGTCGAGGAGGAGACATCAACTGTGACAACTCCGAAAAACAAACGCTCGGTGCGTCAGAAAAAGTCTACGACAACGAAAAAGAAAACCGAGAAGAAACCGGAGAAAAAGAAGACCACAAAGAAGAAAAACCGTCGTCGAGCAGCTCCAGCGGTGCTGTCCGCTCTGTGAGACGCACAAAGTAAAGGCTTCTGCGATGGCTGTGAGAAACGCTTTGATTGTGACCAATACCATAGGAATGTTCCATTTCCTGTGGAGCGACATTGATATGCTCAACGAAATGGGCTATCGTGTGTTTGCGATGGCCGACAATAGCGCCCGGGAGGAGCATACTCTCCGTATAATGCAGGAGAAGGGAGTGACGTTTGTCGATGCACGCGTGGACAGCAATTCAATGCTGTCGAGAAACAATCTGAAGTTTTACAAGCAGCTGAAACAGTTGCTGGCGTCGAGGCATTTTGGCCTTGTGCATTGCCACACCACCGCAGTCGGGCTTTTCGCCCGGTTGGCGGCGCGGAAATATAGAAGAAAGGGCACGAAGGTGATATATACGACCCACGGATTGCCATATTCTCCAATTTCTTCCCGAAAACTGTTTCTTGCATGCAACACTGTTGAACGTTTCGCATCGAGATTCTGCGACGCCATAATAACTGTCAACAGTCAGGATTACGGTTATATGGAAGCCACGCACTGCAGAAATGTGTTCCAGATAAGTGGTGTGGGGCTTGATTGCCGACGTTTCAGCAACGTCGTGGCAGATAGAACTGAATTTCGCCGTAAATGCGGTGTGCCTGTCGACAAAACTGCTGTGCTGGCGGTGGGCAGACTGGTGCATTACAAGAATCAGACGATTATAGTCAAGGCTCTCGCCGAACTTCCCGACAAGGACAAATTTGTCTTTGTGGTTTGCGGACATGAGACAACATCCGACCCTGTGGCGCAAGAACTTGTCGACCTCTCGGAGAAGGGAGGCGTGCAGACGGTGTTTATCGGTTTCCACAGCGATATGCCAGAGGTTATTGCCGCCTGTGCCGACATAGGTGTGATGCCGTCGCTTAGGGAAGGGCTTGGAATGGCTGGCTTGGAAATGCTTTGCGAAGGTGTGCCGTTGGTTGGCTCCGACGTGCAGGGCATACGCGAATATCTCAAAGACGGGGTGACGGGATTCCTTTGCAACCCGTTCAGTGTGGAGGATTTCAAAAATGGCATCCAAAGCTTGCCGATCCCGACTTGCGCCGGCGGATGAAGCCGGATTGCAAGGCGATGGCGGAAAAATTCGATATCTCAATATCTATGGCGCAGCGCCGGGCGATATATGAGAAAATACTCAATCAGTAATGACAAAGCCACTCAAATTTGAGTGGCTTTGTCATTATTGATTGGTGGCATTTTTAGAATGCCTTGAAGTTGATGCGGAATGTGAGTGTCGGATACACCTTCAGCGCGTTGGCCACTTTGTTGAATGTGTTGTCGTCCTCTGTGATTGACTCGTCGATTTCGCCATAGTCGGTATACAGCTCCGGAGTACCCTCAAACTGCACGCCGAGTTCGGTTGAGAAATTCACAATCTTGCCCGGAATCATGCGCCCCCATCCGATGCCGAGATACGGACGGAAATTCTTTACCTTGAAACCGCCTGAGATGTTTCCGTCTTTGTCGGCAGGAATCTTGTAGTCGCCGATCACTGCCTGCGCGTCTGGATTGGCAAGGTCGGAGCTGTGTCCAGTGATTTTAAGCAGCTTGTCGCCTCCGAAATAAGCGCCTGCGGCAACGTATACAGGGACTTTGGGTACTGGGTAGACGTTGAAAATAACTTGCCCCTGCACGCGTCCTAAGTCGCCTTTAAGGTTGACGGTGCCGGTTTGTGTCTCCGACATCACGGTGTATGTGAAGTCGGCGTCGGCATTGAATGTGATTGCCGGCATCCACGACACTCCTGCGCGAAGGTTGACAAAGTTGGTAATCGGAGTGGCGGCTTCAATGGTTATGCCGCTTGTGCCGATTCCTGCCCCGAAACCGAGGTGGTTGAACACTCCAGGACCGGCGTTGGCAGTCAATGCCGCAAGCCCTATTGCCATGATCGATAGTAGTTTTTTCATACCGTAAGTTGTTAAATGTTTGGTTTGCGGGTAAAGTTACATATTTTATTGCGAATTATAGATGTCTTTTTTTTACATAATCTTGAAAATAATAAGAAAAACAACCGCGGCGTGGATTGTGAGAGAGAATCGCCGCGGTTGTTTGAATTAATAGGGCTTATTAATTGTCTTGTTATTGTCACTTTTTGTAGCGCAACACCTGCACGGAGCGTGCCGGCAGATAAAGCTTCAGCCAGCCGATGCCATGGGGCTGATATAGCGGGTCGCTGATGGTCAGGTGCTTCACTGTGGTGTCGATGTTGTTGTAGCCGCCGTAGATGTCCTGGTCGGAGTTGAGCACGTGGCTGTAGCATCCCTCCGGCGCGAGTATGCCATAGTCGGAGAACGATTTCGACGGGTTGAAGTTGAACACAAACACGAGGTCGCCGCGTTTAAACGCCAGCACTTGGTCGTCGTCCTTGTCCCAAAGTTTCTCAACAGGGGTTGCCTGGAAATTGCGCTTTGAGCGGACAAGGTGTATTATGTCCTCGTCAAACTTGCCGAGAAATTTGTATTTCAGGTCTTCGCGGTCTACGAGGCTCCATTGGCGGCGTGCGTACTTGTACGACCAGCCGTTGCCTTCGCGCGGGAAGTCGATCCATTCCGGATGACCGAACTCGTTGCCCATAAAGTTGAGGTAGCCGCCGTTGATTGTGGCGAGCGTGACGAGGCGTATCATTTTGTGGAGCGCGATGCCGCGGTCCACGTTCATGTTGTGGTCGTCAACCATCATGTGCCAATACATGTCGGAGTCGATAAGACGGAAGATTATCGTCTTGTCGCCCACAAGTGCCTGGTCGTGGCTTTCGGCATAGTTGATTGTCTTTTCGTCGGCGCGGCGGTTGGTCAGCTCCCAGAAGATAGCTGTAGGCTTCCAGTCCTCGTCTTTTTTCTCTTTTATGGTCTTTATCCAGAAATCGGGGATGCCCATCGCCATGCGGTAGTCGAAGCCGATGCCTCCGTCGCTTACCTTGTTGGCGAGTCCGGGCATGCCGCTCATTTCCTCAGCAATGGTGATGGCGTGGGGGTTGACTTTGTGGATAAGTTTGTTGGCAAGCGTCAGATATGTGATTGCGTTTGTGTCCTGTCCGCCGTTGTAGTAGTCGTCATACGACGAGAATGCCTGACCGAGTCCGTGGTTGTAGTAGAGCATCGACGTGACACCGTCGAAGCGGAATCCGTCGAAATGATACTCTTCAAGCCAGAACTTGCAGTTCGACAGCAGGAAGTGAAGCACTTGGTTCTTGCCGTAGTCGAAGCAGAGCGAGTCCCATGCCGGATGTTCGCGGCGCGAGTCGCCGTAGAAATATTGGTCGTAGCTGCCGTCGAAGCGTCCGAGTCCTTCCACCTCGTTTTTTACGGCGTGGGAATGCACGATGTCCATAATCACGGCAATGCCGCGGCTGTGGGCGTCATCGATGAGACGTTTCAGCTCGTCGGGCGTGCCGAAGCGGCTCGAAGCGGCGTAGAAGCTCGACACGTGGTAGCCGAACGACCCGTAGTATGGGTGTTCCTGAATCGCCATGATCTGGATGGCGTTATAGCCGTCTTTTTCGATGCGCGGCAACACGTTGACGCGGAATTCCTCATAGGTGCCTACGCCTTCCTTGTCCTCGCCCATGCCGATGTGGCATTCGTAGATGAGCAGCGGGTTGGTCTGGGGCTTGAAGTCGGCGACCTTGAATTTGTACGGGCGCGCCGGTTGCCACACCTGCGCTGAGAAAATCAGGGTCTTCTCGTCCTGTACGGTGCGTGTGGAGTAGGCTGGGATGCGCTCACCGCAACCGCCGTCCCAATGCACTTTCAGCTTGTACAGGTCGCCGTGGCGCAGCACGTCTTTCGGCAGCGTGATTTCCCACACTCCGCCGTCGATGCGGGTGAGGGCGAACTCTGTTTTTTCTGTCCAATTGTTGAATGAGCCGATAAGGTAGACTGCAGTGGCGTTGGGCGCCCATTCGCGGAATGCCCATCCGCTGCGCGTCTTGTGCAGTCCGAAATATTTGTGCGCATTGGCGAAGTCAACGAGCGTGCCTCCTTTGCCGGCGAGTTCTTTTTCTTTGCGCACGGCTTCATCGTGCCGACCGTTGATTGCGTCGGAATATGGTTCAAGCCACGGGTCGTGGCGGATTATTGCCAAAGTCTTTTTCATCGGTAATTTCAAGTTTTTTGTTCAGAAATAGTTTATTGTTTTTATGACAAATTCTACATAGTAGCCTGTATTCATTCGCAAAGATACGCTTTTTTGTATGAATTAATGGAAAAAAAGGGAACAAATTTGGCTGGACGGAGTGGCGGCGGCGCCCGCAATTATAATGTATCCGCTTTTTGCAATTTTGATTTGTAAACACTATCTTTGCAAAACGAAACACATTCGGTTTTGTGCTGTTTCTAACAAACAATAACTAAAGACTAAATATTTAACAATGTCTGAAAATAAAAAGGCTCAGGAACAAGCCATTACACTCGATATTCATTATCTGAAACTCCTCTCGCGCCTGTTTCCCACGGTGGCGGCGGCAAGCACGGAAATCATAAATCTGGAGGCAATTCTAAACCTTCCGAAAGGCACTGAGCATTTTCTGACCGACATACATGGTGAATACGAGGCGTTCCAGCATGTGCTGAAACGCCTCCGGCTCAATCAAGCGTAAGGTGAACGACATCTTCGGAAACACGCTGCGGGAATCGGAGAAGAAGGCGCTGTGCACGCTGATTTACTATCCGCAGGAGAAGCTGCAGATTGTCAAGGAGCAGGAGAAGGATATGAACGACTGGTATCTGACCACGCTCAACAAACTGGTGAGCGTCTGCCAGAACGTGTCGTCGAAATACACGCGCTCGAAGGTGCGCAAGTCGTTGCCGGAGGAGTTTTCCTACATCATTCAGGAATTGCTGCACGAAACGGTCGACGATCAGAATAAACAGGGATATATCACCCAGATTATCAATACGATAATTTCAACTCAGCGTGCCGACGATTTCATCATCGCGATGTGTAACCTGATTCAGCGGCTCACGATTGACTCGCTCCACATCGTGGGCGACATTTTCGACCGCGGGCCGGGTGCGCATATCATCATGGACACGCTGTGCAACTACCACAACGTCGACATCCAATGGGGCAACCACGACTTGCTGTGGATGGGTGCCGCGGCGGGCAACGACAGCTGTATAGCCAACGTGATACGCATCTCGATGCGCTACGGCACGCTGACTACGCTCGAGGAGGGATATGGCATCAACCTGTTGCCTCTCGCCACGTTCGCAATGGATACGTATGCCAACGACCCATGCGCGGTGTTTGCGTTGAAGCAGAAATATGCCGACAAAACTTATCCGGAAAAGACGTTGCGCCTCATTGCGCAGATGCACAAGGCGATAGCCGTGATTCAGTTCAAACTGGAGGCGGGCATCATAAAGCGCCATCCGGAATTTGGCATGGACGGCCGTCTGTTGCTTGATAAGATTGACTTTAAGCGCGGTATGCTTTGCTATGGTGGAAAAGAGTATAAGATGCTCGACTCGGAGTTTCCTACAATCGACCCCAACGATCCTTACCGTCTGACGGCGGAGGAGTGCGATTTGGTGGAGAAGCTCCACAATTCGTTCACCCACAGCGAAAAGCTGCGCAAGCATATCCGCTGTTTCATGACAGAGGGAAGCATGTATCTTGTGTGCAACAACAATCTGCTTTTCCATGCCTCGATTCCGTTGAATGCCGACGGCTCGTTCAAGGAGGTGACAATCCTCGGTGAGAAGTTTGCCGGAAAGCGACTGCTCGACAGGGTTGACCAACTGGTGCGCGCTGCATTCTTCGACGATAACAACGACACGACGAGTTTTGCGCTCGACTATCTGTGGTACTTGTGGTGCGGTCCCGACTCTCCGCTGTTCGATAAGGACAAGATGGCTACATTCGAACGCTATTTCATTGCCGACAAGGAGTTGCACAAGGAGGAGAAAGGTGCATACTACACTCTTCGCGACCGCGAGGACATTTGCAACAAAATCCTTCAGGAGTTCGGCATCGACAACCCTCATTCGCACATAATCAACGGCCATGTGCCGGTGAAAACCATAAAGGGAGAGCAGCCGGTGAAGGCCAACGGAAAGATGCTGGTTATCGACGGTGGCTTCTCGCGTGCATATCAGCCTGAGACGGGAATCGCCGGGTATACGCTGGTGTTCCATTCGCGCGCGCTGCAGCTTGTGCAGCACGAACCGTTTGAGTCGCGGCAGAAGGCTATCGAGGAAGGGCTCGACATCAAGTCAAACTCATTCCTTGTGGAGTTCAATTCGCAGCGGATGCTTGTGAAGGACACCGACAAGGGCAAGGTGCTGCGCAAGCAGATTGATGAGTTGAAGCAACTTCTTGCAGCTTACAGACTCGGAGTGGTGAAAGAGCGCAATTAAGATAAGATTCAGAAATGCAGAACTTTGGCGGTTGAGGCGGTTGAGGCTTCAGCCGCCATCTTTTTGCTCCGCATGGCGTGGCGCTTTTATATGTCGCCTTTTTTCGTAACTTGCGAAGAATTTCAATATTAGGATAAATGAAGAAACTTCTACTTTTTTGTGCCGCAACCATGGCGATGGCTTTGACGGCAAGTGCTGAAACTTATCTTGCCGAGTCGTTTGATTATGCTGAAGGTAATCTCTATGGCAATGGAAAATGGGTTAAATACGGAAAGAAAACAACGGCGCCTATTCAGGTGGCAAAATCTCCGCTGACGTTTGCCGGATATCAGGACAACGCCGCTGGAAATGCTGTGCGTCTGACAAAGGAATCGGGCGAATATTGCCAGATGCTTTTCCGCGACAAAGGCACCGATGCGGCAAAAGGCACGGTATATTATTCTGCGTTGGTCAACGTGAGCGAGTTGCCGTCAGGTTCGCGCACGGCTGCGTTTATGGCGCTTACAGGTGCCAATTCGCTCGATGCCACAAAGTTTGGCGATACCGAGGCCGGGTCGGAAGGCGCAGGCTTGTTTGCGCAGGCTTCCGGCGAGGGCTTCAAGTTGGGCGTGAGCCGCAATGTGGCAAACCTTGGCAATGTGAAAACGTCTGTAGCGTGGGCCGACGAGGAATGTACGATCGGCACGACATATCTTGTCGTTGTGAAATACGAAATCATTGACGGAGCCGACAACGACCGCATCTCGCTATGGGTGAACCCGGCAAAGGGCGACGCTGAGCCTGCGGCTTCTGTTGTGGCGGAGGAAGAGTGCTCGGAGTCGCTTGCCGACGTGCGCGGCATCGAGTTGCGACAAGGTTCGTCGTCGGTGGCAAAAACTCCGGTCGCTGTAATCGACGAGGTGCATGTGGCATCGACATGGAATGAGATATTCTCTCCCGCCAAGGCTGACGCTGAGGAAACTCCGGAAATCACAATCACCGATATGTCGGTTGATTTCGGAAAGGTGTACAAGGGCTTGACATATACGAAAACGATAAATGTGAAGGGTAAGAATCTGAAGGGCGACATCTCGTTGTCTTCGCCGGTGTCGGGCGAGGTGTCTGTTTCCGCGACCACTGTGGCAAAGGCCGACGCTGAGAGCGAGAACGGTTGCGACGTGGTGTTGACGCTTTCAGTCGACAATACGGCAATGACGTCCGGCAAGATTGTATATGCTGCCGACGGCGCGCAGTCGCGCACGCAGATTGTTGAATGGCGTCCGATTGAGACGATTGCTGTCAATTCGTTCAAGGAACTGTTTGACGAGGACAACATTTCGATGACCACTCTCTACGTCTACAAGGGTGAGGCTACGGTTACGGCAATCGACTCTAATTTCTACACCTTCTATGCGCAGGATTCCCAATCGGCTGCCGAGGTGCGTTCGGCGTCGGGCTGTGGATACGAGGAGGTCGACTTGACGAAGGTGAAGCAGGGCGACAACATCACCGACATTGTGGGCAACGTGATTTTCTCCGACGACGGTGGCATCGATTTCGTGCCGGTGGCTGCCGACGCATGGCGCGTCGTTTCTGAAGGAAACGTTGTGGAACCTAAGGTGCTCACGTTCGAACAGATTCACGCTGCCGAGGCTTGCGACGTGATATTCCAGCTTGTGACGGTGAAAGATGTGAAGTTTGATGAAAAATATGGCAACTACCCTGACCCTGACTATTACGGAAAGTTCAATGTGCCGTTCCATCTTGTTTCCGACAAAACCCGCTCTGGCGAGCTTGGTATTTCCGTGGCACGGACATCTACAACAGTTCCACTAATGGATATTTCGACAAAGTGTGGACGGTAACGGGCATCTGCTACTATATGACTCCGGTTGCGACGGTCGCTCCGCGCTCGCTCGCTGATTTCGTAGTACAGCCGGAAGGTGCTGTCGACAGCATTGCCGCCGATGAGGCTGAGGTGGTCGGTTATTTCGATTTCTACGGCCGCAAGGTGGAAAATCCGGCGCCTGGCATCTATGTGGTTCGCCGCGCCGACGGAACAACGGGCAAGGCGGTTGTGCGTTGACCTGCCGCATGATAATCCGTCGCTCTGAGCTGGCGGCTGATTGAGAAAAAATATGTAAAGCGACAAAACTTGGCTTAGTGCCGGGCTTTGTCGCTTTTATGTCGTTGCCGTGGTCGATTTCTGACATCAAAGAGGCATTTCGTTAATATGTCTGAAAAAATCAGTCTGTTTCCAAATGATATTTGTAACTTTGCAGTTCCCTCTTTATTGATGATATGGCAGAAGAGAAAAAAAAATTGTTAGGATTGTCGCTTGCCGACTTGGAAGCGGTGGCGGCTGAGATGGCGATGCCGAGGTTCACGGCGAAGCAGATGGCGCAATGGCTTTATGAGAAGCGTGCCACGACGGTCGACGAAATGACCAACTTGTCGAAGTCAAACCGCGCGCGCCTCAGCGAGCGCTACTGCGTGGGGCGTGAGGCTCCGGCTGAGGCTATGCGCAGTGTCGACGGTACGGTGAAATATCTGTTCCGCACTGCCGGTGGCAAAATGATAGAGAGTGTCTACATCCCTGACGCCGACCGTGCCACGCTGTGCGTGTCGTCGCAGATTGGATGCAAGATGAACTGCAGTTTCTGCATGACGGGAAAGCAGGGCTATCACGGCGATTTGACGGCGGCGGAGATTCTCAACCAGATTTTCAGCATTCCTGAGTCGCTGACGCTCACCAACATTGTTTATGGGTATGGGCGAGCCGATGGACAACTACATCGAGGTGGTGCGTGCCATCGCCGTGCTGACTGAACGTTGGGGACTGGCGTGGAGCCCGAAGCGCATCACGGTGTCGTCAATTGGCAAACTCGGCGATTTGAAACGCCTTGTGGAGCAGACCGACGTGCATATCGCAATCAGCGTGCATTCGCCGTATCATGAGGAGCGCAAACGCTTGATGCCTGTCGAGAACGCTTTCCCGATAAAGAAGGTGATGACGATGCTGCGCGACTACGATTTCGCACATCAGCGACGTCTCTCTGTGGAATACATCATGTGGGCTGGACTTAACGACGACGAGGCGCATGCCGACGCTCTTGCAAAACTCCTGGAGGGACAGAAGGTGCGTGTCAACCTTATCCGTTTCCACGCTATCCCTGGCTCGGAACTGAAAACGAGCGACGAGCGGCGGATGACGGCTTTCCGCGACAGGCTGAACTCGCTCGGCGTGACTTGCACAATCCGCCGTTCGCGCGGCGAGGATATTATGGCGGCTTGCGGGATGCTTGCCGGACGCAAACTGAAAGACAACAAATAAATCACTATTCAATATGAACAGACAATTCAATATGAACAGACAATTCAATATGAACAGACAATTGACAAAACTCTCATTGGTTGCGCTGCTGATTTGCCTATTCTCGGGCTTTGCGTATGCGCAGGAGCCTTCGGGGTACTACAAGAAGGCGGAAGGCAAATGCCAGAAGGAATTGTTGAAACAACTGTGTGAAATCGTCGGACCGCACAAAAACGTGGGCTACGACGGGTTGTGGAACGTGTACAAGGATTCGGACATTCGCCCTGGCACGAATTACTATTGGGACATGTATTCCACTTCGAAATTCCGCGAGGGACAGCAGAAGTGTGGCAACTACAGCAATGTGGGCGACTGCGTAAACCGCGAGCACTCGTTCCCGAAAAGCTGGTTCAAAAAGGGACAGCCGATGGTGTCGGACGCGTTCCATATTTATCCTACCGACGGTAAGGTGAACGGACAGCGCAGCAGCTTCCCTTACGGTGAGTGTGCCAACGGAACAACGTTGCCGTCGTGCAATGGTGTGGACGCTCTCGGAAAACTCGGAAAGTCGACATTCCCGGGCTACTCGGGTACGGTTTTCGAGCCGGTTGACGAGTATAAGGGCGACTTTGCCCGCACGTATTTCTATATGGCGGCTTGCTATAACGACAAAATCGCTTCGTGGAGCAGCCCTATGCTTGCCGGAAACAGTTATCCTTGCTACACAACCTGGGCTGTAAATCTGCTCTTGAAGTGGAACGAGCAGGATCCGGTGAGCCAGAAGGAGATTGACCGCAACAACGCTGTCTACAAGCATCAGAACAACCGAAACCCGTTTATCGACCATCCTGAGCTCGCGGAGTATATCTGGGGCGACAAGCAGAACATCGGATGGACTCCGGGCGGTGTGGTCGACCCGAAGATTACGTCGCCTTACAACGGCTTGACTGTCGACTTCGGTGTGACGGCTGTAAACACGACGCTTACCTATACTGTAAACGTAAAGGCGGAAGGCTTGACGCAGAATGTGGCTGTCAGCGTGGCTGGAGCTGGATTCAAGGCTTCGGCTGCAAGCATCGCTGCCGCAGATGCCAACAAGGGCACATCGATAAATCTGACCTATTCTTCGGCTGTGCAGGCATCTGCCACCGGAACGCTGACGCTGACAAGCGGCTCGGCTAAGTCGGTGGTGACGCTGAAGGCTCAGGCTGTCGACGGCATTCCCGCTCTTTCTGCATCAAACGTGACTGCCGACGGCTTTACAGCCCGTTGGGTCGACGTTGACAAGAACGGCGGCGACTATACGCTGAATGTGTATCTTGCCGACGGCACTACGCTCGTGCCGGGATTCCCGAAAACGGTGAAGGCTGCGGCTCAGCAATATGCCGTGACTGATCTTGAATATCTGACAGAATATAAATATCAACTCAGCAACGTCAAGGGCATGAAGTCTAACTTGGTCAGCGTGATCACTGTCGACCTTGACCGCGAAATCAGTTTCGACCTGCCGGAAGGCGGACTCGTGTTGTCGGCGGCTCCGGGTGTCGACTCTGCTCCTGTGAAGGTGACTGTCTACGCTTCAAACGTTGAGGAGAATGAAATCGATGTGAGTGTGACAAAGGGCTTCCAAGTGAGCGCAGACAAGAGCGACTGGCGCAGCAGCCTCGCTGTCGACACTAAAACGGCTGAGACAATAGGCGCCGAAATCTATGTGCGCATACCTGCTTCTGCCGCCGGCACATACGATGGCACGCTCTCTGCCAGCACGGCAACCGTCGAGGGCGACGATGTGGATGTGAAGGCTGTGGTGACCGCGCCTGTGACATTCTTTGAGGATTTTGAGAAACCTGGCGCCGGACCGTACAACACGTTTAACTATAATGGCTCGGCTTGCAAATGGAGCGTTGTGAATGCCGGCATCGCAGCCCGTGAAGGCGATAAAGTGCATGGTACGCAGGCTCTTTGCACTGGAAAGAAAGGGGAGCGCTCGCTGACGATGCTTGAGGACAAGGTCGACGGCGCAGGAGAGGTGTCGTTCTTCGCCGCTCCTTATGGCTCGGATGCAGCTCCGGTTGTGGAGCTAAGCTACTCTGTTGACCACGGAAGCAATTGGATTAAAGTGAAGGAGTTCAGCGTAGATGACAAAAGCCAGCTTGTTGAGTGCTCGGCAACAATCAATGCTTCGCAGCCAGTGCGCATACGCCTGAACCAAGTTGGCGGCGGACGTTTGAACATCGACGACATTAGAATCACGGCATTTGTGTCGTCGGTGGCTGCTGTGGGCGCGGATGCTGAATGGGACGCCTACTGCCGTGACGGCAAATTGGTGGTGGAAACGGCAAACGAGGCCGACATCCACGTCTATACTGTCGATGCGCGCGAGGCTTGCTGCACAACAGTCAGCGGCTCGACTACAATCGCGTTGCCTGCCGGTTACTACATTGTGGTGAACGGCAACGACAGCCGTAAGGTGGCAATAAAATAAAAACAACATAGAAACGCAATGCTTGAAGCGGCGTCGGGGAAATCCGGCGCCGCTTTTTCATGTCGACGGCAGAGAGGATGCTGTTGTCCTTTCTGTGACTTATTAACGTTTTTTATGTATGAAAAATACAAAAAAGAAAGAATTGTGTCGAAAAATATTTGAGATTTGTTATTTGCTTTGTTGCCTATCCTTTATCTTTGCAAAAAACATAAGTTATTGATTAGACTGCTTTTTGGCGTAGTGCCACATCTGCGCTGCTTTGTAGTGTTTTTACAATTTAAACCTTTTTTCAAATCCATCGGGCATATTGTGGCTGTCCGAAACCAAAAACTAATTATTATGAGACAATTCAACCTGACAGACTCTCTTTCCAGTGAAAAAGCTGGTCCTCCCTTGCCGAGACGTTGCATTTGGATGCGCATGGCGCTCGTCGTTCTGCTTGCTGTGTTTGCCGTTGCCACAATGCAGGCTGCGGATTATGGTATTGTAATCAATGGCTATAGCGTATGGGAAAAAAATTGCAACGACCTCTCTGGAATCAAGGGCGTGACAGGAAGCGTGAAGTACGATCCTGCAACAAAAACTCTGACACTCGAAATGCTACCATAACGGGAATCGGAGATGAAAGATGTCTTTTTAATTCTGAATGTGAAGGCCTTAGAATTGTGCTGAAAGGTTCAAACAGGATTGTTAACAATGAAGGAGAGGGAATGGAGTTCCGGAGTGCTACCACTATTTGCGGTCCGGGGACGCTCGACATTAGGACAAAGAAAAAAGAAGCTATTCTGTTTATATATGTTCCACTTACCATTGAAGATTGCGAGATAACAATCAATAGTGAGAATACAGGCATAGTGGGAGGCTTTATTAGCGAAAAGTCTGTGCTCACTGTGCGTAATTCCCGTGTCGATGTAAATGCAAAAAATGGTTGTGTTGTGTATTTCGGAGGAATTGTTCTCGAAGACTGTGCAATTGTGCAGCCTAAGGGGGTGGTGTTCGATAAAGGATGTATGTCGTTGGCTATTGACGGTGAGATTGTGAAGGGCAGATTGGTGATTGGTAAGCCGAATTATGCCATCAGTGTGGCTGGTGTGGCTGTCACGAAGGACAACTGCAACGACCTCAGTGTGATTGACGGTGTGAGCGGAATAGTGAAGTATGACGGCATAACAAGGACGCTTACTCTTGAAAATGCCACAATTGCGCCTGGAAAAAGCACTGTGGGTATCTTTAATGCAGACTGCAATGACTTGACAATTAATGTGATTGGCGAAAATAGCATCAGCGTCGCTCTCGCTTGTATCTGGGCGGAAAAGGCTACGACGATAAGCGGAAGCGGCAAACTCAATCTCAAGTCGAACGTGCAGGATGGCATACATCTGCAACAGGCTCCGGTGACGATAGAGAACTGCAGCGTATATGCCGAGGGCACCTACGGCATAAAGGGCGTGGCAAACGAAAGCGGTCAGGTGGTTACCGTGCGCAATGCTCACGTGGAGGCTTACGGGAAAAGCGGCTCAGTGTGCCAAATCTCTGGACTCGTGCTTGATGGCAGCTACGTCAGTGCTCCCGAGAATGCTGCATTCGACCCAGTGTTGCAGGGCATTGCAGTCGATGGCTTTTTGGTGAAAGCCAATGTTGTGATTGCCCCTGACGAAATATGGCATTATGGTGAACGAAGTGAATGTGACATCGAGTAATTGCAAGGACCTCAGTGTGATAGATGGAGTGACAGGAAAAGTGTCGTTCAATCCTAAAACTAAGGTTCTTATCCTTGATGGAGCTACTATTATAAATAATAAATTGTTTGGATCGGGCATCATCAACAGTGCGTGCGAAGGATTGACGATATGGCTGGAGGGCAATAACAGAATTACTTCTGATGGAAGGGCGCTTGTAATGGACAAGCCTACAACAATCAGCGGAACGGGCAAGCTTGACCTATCGTGCCGCGATGGATATTGTGTGTCTATAAGAGGTACCGCATTGACTATTGAAGACTGTGAAGTGGCGGTCAAAAGCAAATGGTGTATCTGCGGCATTGATGCGCAAAATAACTCGCTGACGGTGCGTGATGCTGTGGTGCGTGTTGAGGGAGAGAATGGCGCGATAATCAATATCGACGCTCTCGTGCTCGAAGGCTGTGGCGTCACAGAGCCGGTCGGCGCGAAATTCGACGCCGCGCTGCGTGGCGTGGCTCTCGACGGGGCGTTGGTGAAAGGCAAGGTTGTGATTGGTCCTGTGACGTATGGTGTAAATGTGGCTGGCGTGGCTTTGACGGGCAAGAATTGCGGCGACCTCAGTGTGATACCTGGAGTGGAAGGCATGGCGTCGTTCGACCCTGCGACAAACACCATCTCCTTAGGGAACGCGACTATAACAGGCAATGTGGCAGTGAATAGTATGATTCCCGACTTGAAGATTATGCTGATTGGCGAAAACAATTTCATATCGAGCGATAAGGGTATATGCACGATAGGTGCGCTTACCGTATTGGGACCGGGAACGCTTAACATCAAAGCAAAAAACGACGGCATTATGACCGTTGCCTCGCCTGTTGTCATCGACGGCGCCAAGGTGAGCATCAATGCTGAAATGGGTGTTGCCGGAGCGAAGTGTATAGTTGGTGATGCCGACGTCGGCGATGAGCGGCTCGTGGTGCGCAAGGCTGACGTGGAGATAACCTCGGTGCTGGGCGCGGTTCCGGCAATCGGTGACGTGCAGCTTGACGGCTGCCACATCACGGAGCCGGCGGGCGCGGCGTTTGACTCCGCTATGAGGGCATTGGTGTTTGAAGGCAAGCCTGTTGAAAAACTTGTCATCAGGCCTGATGCCGACGGCATCCACGACATTACGGCCGATATTCCTGAGTCGCGCCGGGGCACGTTCAACATGCAGGGCGTGAAGCTCGACGTTGATTGGGACAGTCTGCCGGCAGGCATATACATTGTGGATGGTGTGAAGAAAGTGAAATTCTGAAAAAAATAAATCCTGACTTGCGGAAAAATTGCCGCCCCGGTTGTCGTCACGACATCCGGGGCGGTCTGCTACTATGGTAATTCAATCTCTGTGTATATGTTATGTCTATGAAATTGCTTCCAGCAGTTTGATGGCGTCAACATATTGCGCTATGCCTTCTGCCACCTTCTTGGCGTCGCTCATGGCGAGCACCACCGTTGACGGGCGGTTGACCACGTCGCCACCGGCAAACACTCCCTTGCGGGTTGTCATGCCGTAGGGCATGTCGCGTGTCAGCACATAGCCGCGGTCGTCAACGTCGATTCCTTCCGTTGTGGAGACTATACGGCTGGCTGGCTGTGAGCCGACAGCCATTATCACCACGTCGGCGTCTTCTTCGTGGCGCTCGCCGTCGCACTCAATCACCACGTCGGTTATATCGCCTGCATCGTCGTGTATGTCGACAATGCTCGACTGCCATTCAAACTCCACTCCTTCGGAAACCGCTTCGTCGTATTCGGAGCGCAGCGCCGACATATCGTTGATTGTGCGGTGGTAGACCACCGTCACCTTCTCCGCGCCCAGTCTCACTGCCGAGCGTGCCGCGTCCATAGCCGTGTTGCCGCATCCTATCACAAAGACGCGGTCGCCGTTGCCCACAGGCACTTCGTTGCGGTCGAGGTTGCCCTCGTTGTAGAGGCTCACGCGGCGCAGGAAGTATATGGCTTGGCGCACACCGCGCAGGTGTCCGCCGGGAATTTGCAGTTTCTTGGGCTTGGCTGTGCCTGTGCCCATGAAGATGGCGTCGAAGCCGCGGTCGAACATCTGGTCGACGGTCAGGTCCTGACCGATGGTCGTGTTGCAGCGGAAGACCACTCCGAGTTCCTCGATTTTGCGGATTTCGCGGCGCACCACCTCTTTAGGCAGTCGATATTCAGGAATGCCGAACATCAGCACGCCTCCCGGTTCTGGCTCCATCTCGAAGACCTCCACCGCGAAGCCTTTTCGCGCAAGGTCGCCGGCGACGGCAAGTCCGGCAGGTCCGCTGCCAATCACCGCCACGTGTCCACGCGTCTTCTGCGGCAGCCGCTCGCGGATGAGCTGCATGTCGCCGTCGAAGTCGGCAACGAAGCGTTCCAGTTTGCCTATAGCCACAGGGCGTCCCTTTTTTCCGAGTACACAATGCCCCTCGCATTGGCGCTCGTGAGGGCATACGCGTCCGCACACGGCAGGCAGGTTGCTCTTGCCGTTGATTATGTGCATGGCGTTTCCGAGATTGCCCATCGACAGTTCGTGAATCCAGTCGGGAATGTCCTGACTGATCGGGCAGCCCTTGCTGCATTGCGGTGCCTTGCAGTGAAGGCATCGCTTTGCTTCGTTGATAGCCTCGAGCATAGTGAAACTTTCGTTGGTTTCCGAGAAACGCTCTTTTGTTTTAGCCGATTGTTCCATATCTATATATAGTGGTGCAAAATTACTATTCTTGTTTATTATAACAAAATCAAAACGAAACTTTTTGCTTTCGTTTTGAAAGTTTTTTTTAATCCTGACTAGCTTTCGCGATTTCGTTTACCACATTTTTAGCTACATCCACGATGGTTTGTGCCATCTCTGTGTCGGCAGAGCCGGCATCGCCGCCTGCACGCTTGTCGTTGAGGCAGGAGAGTGGCGCAACGGCGCGTTCGGCGCCTATCATGGTGAACAACGGCAGCATCTTGTGGGCGGTCTCAGCCATTTCTTTCAGGTTGCCGTCGGCTATGGCGCGCTCCATGCGCTGGATGTTTTTCCGCGTTTCTTCGGCAAACGTGAGCATAATCTCGCGCGAGGCGTCGGCGTCGTCGGCGCTGAACGCTGTCAGTGCGGAGAAGTCGAATGTGTCGGTCTCGTTATTTGCCATGGCAGCCTCAACCACGTCGACAATTTCTTGTTGGCGGAACGGCTTGTGCAGACATCCGGCAAAGCCTTCGCCGCGCAGCGAGTCTACGTCCATGTCGCTGCGTGCGGTCACGGCTATTACGGGAATCGACGCTGCCTCGTCGCATCCGAGGGCGCGGAGGTTGCGCAGCAGGTCGAAGCCGTTCATGGCTGGCATCTGGATGTCGGTAAGCACGGCGTCGTGGTGGCATTCTGCGATTTTGACAAACAGTTCCTGTGGCTGCCGGCATACGGTGACGTTGGCACCAAGATTGCGCAGCATGGCTTCCGTGAGCTGCAGTTGCAGATTGTCGTCGTCGATGAGCAGCAGGCTCCACGGCTGGCTGAACCGGGCGTTTGCCGCGGGGCGTTCGTTGGCAGATGTTGTGTCGGCATCGGCTTTAGGCATCGGCAGCTCGACGCCGAACCGGCTGCCTTCTCCTGGTTTGCTGCTCACGCTCATCGTGCCTCCGAGCAGAGCCACGAGTTTCTGTGTTATCGACAGTCCGAGTCCGAAACCTTCCTGTCCCTGCGCGCTTTTCAGACGGGTAAACTCCTGGAATATCCGTTTCTGCTCGTCTTCGGTCATTCCGCATCCGGTGTCGGCTACGCTGATGCTTAGCCGTCCGTTGTCGAGTTTTGCAGACATTGACACAGAGCCTTCCTTGGTGAATTTCATTGCATTCGACATCAGATTCTCGACAATCTGTCGGATGCGGAAAGGATCGCCTGAGAAATAGCCGTCGAGCGCGCTGTCGCAGTCGTATTCAAGGCGCAGACCCTTTGCGGCTGCTGCCGGACGGTAGCTGTCGGCAACGGCGTTGAGCAGTTGCTGCGGGTTGAACGCCGCGGTGTTGATGTCCATCTTATCGGCGTCCAGACGGTGGTAGTCGAGCAGCGAGTTGACAAGGTCAAGCAGATGTTTCGCCGACGTCTGCATATTGCCGAGGTATGCCGCGCGTTTCTTTCCGTCGGCTGTCTTGTCGAGCAAATCGGCATAGCCGATTATCGAGCCGACAGGAGCCTTGATGTCGTGGGTGATGGTGAGCATCAGCCTTTGGCGCACGTCGAGCAGGTCCTCGGCGCGTTTCTTGGCTTTTTCCAGCTCGTGGCGGTAATGGTTGCTGCGGGTGATGTCGCGCCATATCATAAACAGAAACGCCATTGCCAGAACCACTGCGGCAAATGCTATTGCGGCAATCTCACGGGCGGCATGGCGTCGCACCGATTCGGCTTGCAGATGCTTTGTCTCTGCCGTGCGCGAGCTCTCGTCGACAATCACGGCAAGCAGCTCGCTCACCTTGCGGCTCAGCATCTGTCCGTTGATGCGCAGTTCCGCCGTCTGCCGCTTCAGCTGTGCGATTTGTCCGATGCGGTGTCCGTCGACCCGCTTGCGCACACCGGCAAGCATCCTCGCCACAGTGTCGGCGGGGTTGATGGTGTTGGCGAGCGTGTCGGTGTGGTGTTCCGTCACTGTCTCGCTCACGTGCTGCGGATTGTTGTCTTCCTTTGAGAAAGCATCGCGCAGACGTCCGAAAAAGTTTTTCCGTTTCTTGTGAACCACATATTCGCTTGTGCGCACCGTTTGCGAATGCTGCACTTTCGGCGCCGCTATCTCGCGGTTCTGGTTCGCTATGAGGTCGCTGATATATTGTTGGTAAAGTTCGTCGGAGTTGTCTGCCTCCATTGCGTCGAGCAGGTTGTCCATGTTGTCAACCTTTCTGCCGAGCAGCATTTTCACAGAGTCGAGCCTCGCCACCTGTGCGCGGTCGTTGACGATGGCGCGCAGCGAATCGACTGCCTGTGCTGTCAGCATCATAGCATCGACATAAGACTGAAACAGGTCGGTCTGCCCGGCGCTCAACGCCTGTCCAATCACCTCCGCCTGATACAGCCGGCTCACAACGTCGTTTGTGGCGCGTTGCCGGTTGTTGATGGTGCGTTCGGCACCGTCGGAGCGTGTCAGCGAGTCGAGAACGCCTACAATCAGCCACACCGCCGCCAAAAACAACGCTATCACCGCCGCATATCCCACGGCAGCCTTCATCTTGGTCGATAAATTCAATCGTTTCATAACCTTTGCAATTTAAGGGGAATCCAAAGGTAGCAAAAACCTCCAAATTCGCCAAAATTCGTAGTGTTTAGGCAAAAGATCGCTCAGAAAAATGTAGTATTGAGGCAAAAGATCGCTCAGAAAAATGTAGTGTTTAGGCAAAAGATCGTGTAAAAAAGTGTATCTTTGCAATGTAATTGTCTAAAATATAGAAAAATAATCCTTAATGTCTGAAAGATATGGAAAGAACGGTAATGATGCAATTGAAAAATTGGAAAAACAGTCAGTTCAGAAAACCTTTGATTTTGACAGGGGCAAGGCAGGTTGGGAAGACGTATGTGCTGAAAGAATTCGGCAAGAAGGAATTTAAAAATGTTGCATACGTAAACTGCGACAACAACCCTGACGTGCGAAGCCTTTTTGATGAGGATTATGATATGAAAAAGGTGCTGATGATAATAGGTGCGATTACGAAGCAGCCTATTGTCCCTGGCGAAACCTTGATAATTCTTGATGAAATTCAAGAGTTGCCGAGAGGCCTCTCTTCGTTAAAATATTTTTGTGAGGAAATTCCGGAATACCATGTCGTGGTGGCTGGCTCGTTGCTTGGCGTGGCGATGCGGCAAGGTGAATCGGCGCCAGTGGGGAAGGTTAATGTTATGCAGATGTTTCCAATGTCGTTTGAAGAATATCTGATGGCAAGGGGAGAGTCGCAGGTTTGTGGACTGCTTGGCAAGAAAGATTGGGCGTCGATTAACATACTTCACGATAGGCTTACTAAATTACTCCGGGAATATTATTTTGTCGGAGGTATGCCGGAGGCTGTGAAGACGTTTATCGACACAAATGATGTAAATGCGGTGAGGCAGGTGCAAAACGACATTTTGTTTGTTTATCGCAGCGATATGTCAAAGCATGTGACGCCAACTGTGGCAACTCGTATAAGTATGGTATGGCAGTCGATTCCGACGCAGCTCGCCCATGAGAACAAAAAGTTTGTTTATGGTGCTGTCAAGGCCGGTGCGAGGGCGAAGGATTTCGAGTTGGCAATACAATGGTTGGTGGATGCCGGGTTGGTTTATCGTGTGCCGCGTGTGAAAACAGTTGGAAAACCATTGAAATTTTATGAAGATTTCAATGCATTCAAGCTGTTTGTTGTCGACAGTGGACTCCTTGGAGCAATGGGCGAGATGGAGCCGATTGACATGCTTATGCCAGGCAATTCAATGGCGGAAAGCAAAGGTGCGTTTACGGAGAACTATGTGCTGTGCCAGCTGATGTGTCTAAATGACATCCATTGTTATTATTACAGCCGCGATGATTCCAGACTGGAGATAGATTTTGTTGTGCAATATAAGGGCGAAATAGTGCCGATAGAGGTTAAGGCAGAGGAGAATTTGAGGTCAAAGTCGCTTCGCTCGTTTGTTGACAGTCACAAGGGTCTGGAGGGAGTCAGATTCTCAATGTCGCCATACCGTAGGCAGGATTGGATGCGCAACATCCCGCTGTATGCCGTAGGCGCATTGTAGGCGGTGCGGTTGGCAAGAATCATAGAAATGCTTGTGGAAAATATGTTGTTAAGCATCTTTTTTGGCGTTGTTGGCGAAAATAATATGACAATAATAATGGAGAATGCTAAAAATATCGTAATTTTGCGCTCAAAATAGGTATAGTTTATATGCAGAATATCAGAAACATTGCCATCATCGCTCACGTGGACCACGGAAAGACGACATTGGTGGACAAAATGCTGCTTGCGGGAAACCTTTTCCGCGACAATCAGAACACAGGAGAATTGATGCTCGACAACAACGACCTTGAACGCGAGCGCGGCATCACAATCCTCTCGAAAAACGTTTCAATCAACTACAACGGTTACAAAATCAATATTATCGACACTCCGGGACACTCCGACTTCGGTGGTGAGGTGGAGCGCGTGCTCAATATGGCTGACGGATGCTTGCTGCTCGTCGACGCTTTCGAGGGTCCGATGCCGCAGACGCGTTTCGTGCTTCAGAAAGCCATCCAGATGGGGCTGAAACCGATTGTGGTTATCAATAAGGTTGACAAGCCGAACTGCCGTCCTGACGAGGTCAACGAGATGGTGTTTGACTTGATGTTCAACCTCAATGCAACCGAAGAACAACTCGACTTCCCGACAATCTATGGCTCTGCAAAGCAGAACTGGATGAGCGACGATTGGAAAAAACCGACCGACAACATCATCCCGCTGCTCGATGCCATCATCAAATATATTCCAGGACCTCAAGTGCTCGAGGGTACTCCGCAAATGCTCATCACGTCGCTCGACTACTCGTCGTATGTAGGACGTATCGCAATTGGCCGTGTGCATCGCGGCGAACTGCGCGAGGGCATGGAGATTGGCCTTTGCAAGAAGGACGGCTCGGTGGTGCGCCAGCGCATCAAGGAGCTTCACACATTCGAGGGTATGGGACGCCGCAAGGTGGAAAGCGTGAAGAGTGGCGACATCTGTGCGCTTGTCGGTATCGAAGGCTTTGAAATCGGCGACACTGTGACCGATCCGGTCAACCCTGAACCATTGGAGCGCATCGCAATCGACGAGCCTACAATGTCGATGGTGTTCACTATCAACGACTCTCCATTCTTCGGAAAAGACGGCAAGTTTGTGACATCGCGCCACATTGCCGAGCGTTTGGAGCGCGAGCTCGACAAGAACCTCGCTCTCCGGGTGAAGAAAGAGCCTCACGAGGACGTATGGACGGTGTTCGGCCGTGGCGTGCTCCACTTGTCTGTGCTTATCGAGACAATGCGTCGCGAGGGCTACGAGCTGCAGGTGGGACAGCCTCAGGTTATCATCAAGGAAATCGACGGTCAGAAATGCGAGCCGGTGGAGTTGATGACTGTCAACGTGCCTGAAGAGTACTCAAGCAAGATTATTGATATGGTGACACGCCGTCGTGGCGAGCTCGTGTCGATGACCACGCAGAACGACCGCTTGCAGATGGAATTCCACATCCCGTCGCGTGGCATCATCGGTCTGCGCACAAACGTGCTGACGGCATCGGCGGGCGAGGCTATCATGAGCCACCAGTTCTTGGAATATCAGCCGTGGAAGGGCGAAATCGAACGCCGCACCAACGGTTCGCTCATCGCAATGGAGTCGGGCACTGCCTATGCTTATGCCATCGACAAGTTGCAGGATCGCGGACGTTTCTTCATCTTCCCGCAGGAGGAGGTGTATGCCGGACAGGTGGTGGGCGAGAATGCCAAGGACAACGATATCGTGGTGAACGTCACCAAGTCGAAGAAACTTACGAATATGCGTGCGTCGGGTGCCGACGACAAGGCGCGCATCATCCCGCCGGTTGTGTTCAGCCTCGAGGAAGCGCTTGAATACATAAAGGCTGACGAGTATGTCGAGGTTACACCTAACCACATGCGTATGCGCAAAATCATTCTTGACGAGCTTGAACGCAAGCGCGCCAACAAGAACAATTAGACAATAGGTAAAAGAAAGAGAAGTGGCGATGGAATGCGGATGTGATGACGCGTTCCATCGCTTTTTTAGTATGCAATGAAGCCCCGGTTAACGACTGGGTGATTTCTCTATAACGGAATAGTCCGATTCTCGCCGAATTGTAGTAACTTTGCCGCCCTATGGCAACAACGGTCGATTATAGTTATAAACAGATTTGGCGAGTGGCTTATCCTATTCTGGTAAGCCTTTTGATGGAACAGATGATAGTGCTTACCGACACGGCTTTCATGGGACGTGTCGGCGAGGTGGAACTTGGCGCGGCGGCTATCGCCGGCGTGTTCTATATGGTAATCTTTATGGCTGGCCACGGATTCTGCGTGGGTACGCAGATCCTGATTGCGCGACGCAATGGCGAACGGCGTTACGGTGAGGTAGGGCAGGTGTTCTACCAGGGGCTGTATTTCTTGATGGCGCTTGCCGCGGTGCTGTTTGTCGCATGCCAGATGTATGCCGATGAAATTCTGTCGATGATGATTTCCTCGCCCAACATTCTTGCCAAGGCGGAGGACTATATCCATTGGCGTGTCTATGGCTTCTTCTTTGCCTTTGCCGGCGGTATGTTCAGGTCGTTCTATGTTGGCACGACGCAGACAAAGACTCTCACGCTCAACTCCATTGTAATGGTGCTGTCGAATGTGGTGTTCAACTATGTGCTCGTGTTTGGCAAATGCGGCTTGCCCGCGCTCGGAATCGCCGGCGCGGCGATAGGCTCGTCGCTTGCCGAACTTGTGTCGCTGGTGTTTTTTGTCTGCTATACGCGTGCGAAAATCGATTGCCGACATTTCGGATTGTCGCGTTTCCCGGCTCTCGACATCAAGCGTCAGCGCTCTATCCTCAGCGTGTCGATGTGGGTGATGGTGCAGAGTTTCGTATCGCTGTCCACGTGGTTTATCTTCTTTGTCTATATCGAGCATCTTGGCGAGGAGTCGCTTGCCATAGCCAACCTTGCACGCAACATCAGCGGACTTCCGTTTATGATGGTGATAGCGTTTGCCTCGGCGGCAAGCTCGATTGTCAGCAATATGATCGGGGCTGGCCAGGCCGACAAGGTGGCGCTTGCCATACGCCGCCATATATGGCTCGCATATCTTTGCGTGGTGCCGTTGCTGCTGGTTGTGGCGGCTTTCCCTCAAATGTTTATACGCATCTACACCGACATTCCGCAACTTATCGACGCTGCGGTGCCTACGGTGTGGGTGATGTGTTCCGCCTATACGGTGCTGGTGCCAGCCAACGTGCTGTTCAGCAGTGTGTCGGGCACAGGCGACACTCGAATGGCATTCTGGCTTGAGATGGCTGCGCTGGTGTTCTATATGATATATAACACATGGGTTGTCTACATCATGCGTGTCGACGTGATGTGGGCATGGACGGCGGAGATTGTCTACGGGTCGCTGATGTTTGCCTTTTGCGGGGCGTACATGCGCCGAGGCTCATGGCGCAGACGAAGCATCTGATGCTCCTTAGTGGAGCACTACCTTCTGCGTGTCGGCGCCTTGCTTGCGGATGTAAATGCCTTTCTGGGTTGTTGACTTTCCTGCCTTGCAGGTCGAACCATTCGGCTGCATCGGATGTTGCAATCTCGGCGACCGTCCCGTTGCCGTCTTTGAAAGGGTCGAGGGCTGCGTTCTTGAACCTTAATTCCGCAACTCTATAAATTCTAACTTTTATAACGTCTTGAGCAATAAAAACTTACCCAGGATTTTGCTGTACCAGAGGATTCACTTAACTTAGTGTTGCAAAAATAATTAAACAAAACCTCATCAGGTATGGCAAAAGTATGAATAAAATCCGAAAAACTCATCTTTTGGTGGTATATTTCCAATTATGGAGAAATTAGACAGGTACTGATGTTACGGAAGTTTTACCGGACAGCAATATTTGATAATATAGGCTGCAGTTCGGAAGAGCAAAATCAAAAATTTGTTTTGCTCTTCTCTTACCTTGCACTATCTTTTGATAATATAGGCTGCGGTTCGGAAGAGCAAAATCAAATAAATTTGTTTTGCGCTTCTCTCACCTTGCACTATCTTTGTCCTTGAAAAATATTGAGATATGGAAATATCCGAACTTTGCGGACTGCTGATGCCGGCAGCCCGCGTTGCGGCATTGGGTAAATGCTTTAAAGATAAAAAGATAAAGAGAATCAAACTTGACGGGCTTGTCGGCTCGGCTCCATCAGTCGTGTTCTCGCAGTTGCCTCGATTGAAGCAGCCTTATCTTGCAGTTGCCAACGATATGGATGAGGCGGGATATTTATATAGTGACCTGTGCCAGATTTTAGGTGAACAGGCGGCTTTGCTTTTCCCGTCGGGCTATAAACGCGACATCAAATATGGTCAGGAGGACGCTCCGTCGCAGATTCTGCGTGCGGAGGTGCTTAGCCGATGGGACGACCCTCAGTTGCGCGTTGTGGTCACATATCCTGAGGCGCTTGCTGAAAAGGTGGCTATGCGTCAGCAATTGATCGACAGCACATTGTCGTTCCGTCGTGGTGGCACAGCCGACTTGACGGCGACGGCGCAGCGTCTGCGCGACTTTGGCTTTGTGACGGTCGATTACGTGTACGAGCCGGGGCAGTTTGCCGTGCGCGGCTCCATCCTTGATATTTTTTCATTCACCAATGAGCAGCCCTACCGTATCGACTTTTTTGGCGACGACATCGAAAGCATTCGCACGTTCAATATAGAAACGCAGTTGTCGGAGCGGTCTGTCGATGAGATTACGGTGGTCAATAATTTGTCTACCGGCGCAGGCGGCGGCGAGTCGTTGCTGCGGTTTGCAGGAGCCGACACGGTGTTGCTGATTCATGACCGCGAATGGTTGCGGCAGCGTGTGCGTGCCGTGGCGGAGGAAACGTTGTCGGAAAGTGCGTTGATAGCCGAAGAGGGCGACAGGCACGCTATGGACAATGTGGTCGACGCCGAGCAGTTCTGCCGTGACATCGACAGCCATCGATATGCCGACTATGCGGTTAACAACCGTGGCGACTACGATGCCGCTTTGACTTTTGACACATCGTTGCAGGGCGTGTTCCACAAATTTCGACATCATCAGTTCTACGTTCCGTCAGTTTGAGTCGGACGGCTACAAAATATACATACTTTCCGACAGCGAGCCTCAGTTTGAACGTCTGCGCTCTATCTTCGACGACCGAAAGGACGATATCCGCTTCACGCCGGTGCTGCGCACGCTCCATGAGGGATTTGTCGACAACGAGCGTAAGATTTGTGCGTTTACCGACCATCAGATTTTTGAACGCTTCCATAAGTACACGCTCAAGAGCGACCGTGTGCGTTCGGGCAAGTTGGCACTGTCGCTGAAGGAGTTGTCGCAGATAGAGGTGGGCGACTTTATTGTGCATGTCGACCACGGAGTGGGACGCTTTGGCGGGTTGGTGCGCACTGCCGTCAACGGAAAGATGCAGGAGATGATAAAACTCACGTATCTCAACGATGATAAGATTTTTGTGTCGATTCATTCGCTCCACAAACTGGCAAATACCGCGGCAAGGAGGGTGTGCCTCCGAAGCTCAACAAACTTGGGTCGGGGGCGTGGAACAGGGTGAAGGAGCGCACGAAGTCGAAACTCAAAGACATCGCGCGCGACCTTATCCAGCTTTATGCCGCACGCCGCAAGGAGAAGGGATTCGCATATTCGCCCGACGGATATCTGCAGCATGAGCTTGAGGCCTCGTTTATCTATGAGGACACGCCCGACCAACTGAAGGCGACGGAGGCGGTGAAGGCCGATATGGAGAGCGAACGCCCGATGGACCGCCTGGTGTGTGGCGATGT
This sequence comes from Bacteroidales bacterium, assembly GCA_022009815.1. Taxonomy (GTDB): domain Bacteria; phylum Bacteroidota; class Bacteroidia; order Bacteroidales; family Muribaculaceae; genus Limisoma. The sequence goes on along the minus strand of CP091725.1, from coordinate 421,610 downwards.
GGGATTCGGCAAGACGGAAGTGGCGATACGTGCTGCGTTTAAGGCTGCCACCGACGGCAAGCAGACTGCTGTGCTTGTGCCCACCACGGTGCTGGCTTATCAGCATTTCACCACGTTCTCAGAACGCTTGAAGGACTTTCCCGTGCGTGTCGACTATCTCAGCCGTGCGCGTAAGCCGAAAGACGTGAAGCGCATCCTTGAGGAATTGAAGGAAGGTAAAATAGACATAATCATAGGCACTCACAAACTTATCGGAAAGACGGTGCAGTTCAAAGACTTGGGGCTGCTCGTGGTCGATGAGGAGCAGAAATTCGGTGTCGGTGTGAAGGAAAAACTGAAACAGCTGAAGGTGAACGTGGACACGCTCACAATGTCGGCCACGCCGATTCCGCGCACGCTGCAGTTCTCATTGATGGGCGCGCGCGACCTCAGCGCCATCAACACGCCGCCGCGCAACCGCTATCCGATTATAACCAATGTCACTGCCCTCGATGACGAAATACTGCGCGAGGCAATCAATTTTGAGCTGGCGCGTGGCGGACAGGTGTTTATTGTAAACAACCGCATCGAGCAGCTGTTCGACCTTGAGAGCCGGGTGCGCCGTCTGGTGCCCGATGCCCGCACGGTGGTGGGGCATGGACAGATGGCGTCCGACAAGCTGGAGCAGACAATCATCGACTTCGCCGCGCATCAGTACGACGTGCTGCTTGCCACCACAATCATTGAAAGCGGCATCGATATGCCGAATGTCAACACCATCATAATCAACAATGCGCAGAATTTCGGTTTGTCGGAACTGCATCAGTTGCGTGGACGGGTGGGGCGCAGCAACCGCAAGGCGTTCTGCTATCTGCTTGTGCCGCCTGAAGCCGCGCTCACACCGGTGGCGCGTCGCCGTCTGCAAGCCATCGAGAGCTTCTCCGACCTCGGCAGCGGCATACATATCGCCATGCAGGACCTCGACATCCGAGGCGCCGGAAACCTGCTCGGAGCCGAGCAGAGCGGCTTTATCGCCGACCTCGGCTATGAGACGTATCAGAAAATTCTCAAAGAAGCGGTGCTTGAATTGAAGACGGAGGAATTTGCCGACACCTTCGCCGACGAGCATCAAGACTCCGCCAACGCCGAATATGCCAACGACTGCACTATCGAGAGCGACCTCGAAATCCTCTTTCCGGCATCCTACGTGCCTCAGGAGAGCGAGCGCATACTCCTGTACCAAGAACTCGACAACATGGAGCGGCAGGAGGATGTCGATGCGTTTTGCAAACGTCTTGAAGACCGTTTCGGTGCGATTCCCGACCAAGCGCGCGAGTTGATTCTTGTGGTCACGTTGCGCAGGCTTGCCCGCCGCCTCGGCATTGAGAAAATCGTGTTGAAGCAGGGGCGCATGACAATGTTTTTCGTATCGTCGGAAATGCGGCCTACTATCAGTCGCAGGCATTCGGACGCATCCTGATTTATCTGCAGCAGAATGTGCGCATAGCCAACCTCAATGAGCACAACAACCGCAGGTCGATGCGCATCGATGGCATAAAGACCGTGCGCGAAGCCACCGACGTTGTGCGCCACATCCTCGATCTCCCCGTCTGCGATTAGACGTGTAGCGCCTTTCCGTGAAATCCATGCGGAATAGGCGATGGAGGGGAAAGCACACTGTCGCTGAACAAGGAGCTTATACACAAACTATGCTGATGGCAAGGCATCATAAAATAGCTAAACTTTTCGACGAAGATTTTATGGTACGCAATGACGAAGTCGGGAAAGAAACTCATTGGCGATGAGTCCAAACTTCTTGAAGACCACTGAAAGGCGAATAAGGAAATCCTCACTCGCCATTTCTATGATATGTCAAATATGATGTCAAGGAATGAAGGCGTGTGGTTGGCGAATGGTTGGGTGAAGGTCTTTCTTTGGATTTTCTTGCCGTGTTTCCTTTATACGGTCATTTCGATTGTTTATTTTGTCGCATCATACATAGACAAGTAAGATGAGGATGGGGTGATGTGGAGTCACCTCATCCTTTTGCCTTTTATAGCCTATACTACGTTTCTTCCCTATTTTCCAAGAGACTTGAACATCTTGGTGATGCACTTTTTCTTCTGTTCCATGTTCGGGTGAACATATAGATTAAGGGTTGTTGTAATATTGGCATGACCGAGCAGTACGCTTACGGTCTTGTAGTCGCAGTTGCTCTCAATGCAGCGCGTAGCAAAACTGTGGCGTAGTCCGTGGTATTTCAACCGAGGAATGTCGAGTCGTTTCATCAAGCGATGATAGTAGTTGCGGTAAGTGCGTGGCTCTGTAGGCTTTTCCTCATTAGTCAGTACATAGAAGTCTGCATTGACTACCTTTTTTAGTGGCTTCACCATAGCTAAAAGTTCCTTGTTCATAGGTATCTCACGGTATGAGTTTTTGGTCTTTGGCGTGTTTGTAATCAACTCTGTGTGCTTGTGTTCATCATCCACAATGTAGATACGCTCAATGGTACGATTCACGGTGATAGTACCATTGTAGGTGTTGATGTCCGACCACTTCAAGCCGCAAATCTCGCCGATGCGCAATCCAGTGGTTAAACTGATGTATATGCCAAGGTTGCGGAACGTGAAGTTTTGCTTGATAAAATCAATTATCTTTTTATGGTGTGTCACCGTAAGCACTTCAATTTCTTTGTTCGCCTTTGCCGTGGGGTACTTGATGTCCCACTCGCAATAGTTAATCCACTCGTTCTTCACTCCAAACTTCATCACCATTTTCAAGACAATAAGGATGTCCTTCACCGTCTTAATGCTTAGACCGCCATTCAGTTTCTTCAAAACGAACTCCTGCACAAGTTTCTCACTCAGAGCCTCACAATCGCCAAATGATGGCAGAATGTGGTTCTCCAAAACTAACACATAAGCAGCGTATGTAGACTGCTTAACGTAGCGTTGCTTGTCTATTTTCCAAGCCAACGCAATTTCTCTAATTGTTTTTGTTGTCATTGTAATCCTTAATTTTGAAGGTGTACATAATAATTAGAGAAAATTGACCTCTGATGTCCCAAATCTCAGATTTAAGGAGTTTCAGGGGGAGTGGGAGAAGTGTAAGTTGGGGGATTACGGAAAAGTTGTAACTGGCAACACCCCTCCAACTAAAGATATTGAGAATTACGAGAATGGAACATATCTTTGGGCTTCTCCTGCTGATTTAGGGACAATAAAGTTAATTTCAGAGACAAAGACAATGTTGTCCGCAAAAGGCTTTTCAAAAACAAGAGCATTGCCTAAGGGTAGTGTTCTTGTAACCTGTATTGGCTCGACTATTGGTAAAACGGGAATGGCCACAAAAGAAATGTCAACTAACCAACAGATTAATTCCATTGTAGTCAATGATAATAGTGACAATGAATTTGTTTACTACGCTATACAGAGTGCTTTTCCTCGTTATTTGTCCTCCATTGCAGTCCAGGCAGTTCCCATAATTTCAAAATCAGCCTTTGAATTGTTGCCTAACCAAAGACCTTGCTTACAAGAACAAAAGAAAGTTGGTAAAATGCTCTCTTTGCTTGACGAGCGTATCGCGACCCAAAACAAAATCATTGACAAGTTGCAGTCCCTAATCAAGGGAATTGCACAGAAGATAGTTCTCAGCAACAAGACCAATGTTCATTTGTCAGAGTGCGTAGAATGCAGTTCTTCCACCTTACAAGAAAGTGATGTTTGTGAACATGGTGCATATCCAGTTTATGGAGCAAATGGCATCGTTGGCTACCTCGATAATTATAATACAGAGGGTGAAGCCGTTTATATTATCAAAGATGGTTCTGGTGTAGGAACAGTTTCTTATGTTACAGGCAAATGCTCTGCAACAGGGACTTTGAATACTTTACAAGCAAAAGAAGGCTATTCACTCCAATACCTTTACTATCTGCTAAAAGTATTTAACTTTGAACCTTATAAGACAGGTATGGCTATACCTCACATATACTTCAAGGACTATGGTAAAGCCAAGGTATTTTGCCCATCATATACAGAACAACTTCAATATGCTCGATTGTTGTCTGCAATAGATAGCGAACTATCAATAGAAAAGAACTTTCTAACAAGTCTAAGCTTACAGAAGCAATACTTGCTCCGCCATATGTTTATATGAACATATGGCGGAGCAGATACTGCTTTTGTGTTTCAAACATATTTCTTTGTTTCACAACATATTTCATTCGTAATGATAATGCAGAAAAAGCATGGGCTATTGTACTGACTATATGCATAGTTGGCAAAATGAATTCTTGATTTTGTGTCTCTGCAATATAATGTCTTTTATGTTCCTCTGTTGACAAATCAAGATACTTCAAAAACTCAAACGTATAACGTAAGAGTTCCTTATTCTTTGCCGTTAGAATTTTGATGGCAGATGATTTAATCTTATAAGGGAAATCAACATATTTGCAATCAAGAGTAAAATCATCAAATATTATACAATCGCCCTTGTCGTATATTCCGTTAGTTTCTGATGTATAGCCCAAAACAAAGGCTTTGTTTGCAGTTAATACCGGGATCCCTTCTGCTGTATATTCTGTATTTTCAACAATATATGGTTGTGGTTGCTCATAGCTGAGGACATCGCTAATCATTGCGTTAAACCCGACACTTTTTCTAAGTTTCCCATACACATCGTTTCTAATTCCCTTGATTAGGGACTGCAACTTGTCAATGATTTTGTTTTGGGTCGCGATACGCTCGTCAAGAAATGACAACAATCTTGTTAACTTATTCTGTTCTTGAACAGTTCCAAGTGAAACTTTAACCTTTTTAAGCATACCACCTGTAATCAATGGTTGTCCAGAACCAAAAATCAATCGATTCAAATTAAAATGCTGAAGAAAGAAATATAGATATTGAGCATCAACCTCTTTGGACTTTATTATCAAAGTGTTATCTGTTATACCACATGGCTCATTTATTATTTGAAGAGAACCTGCATTTGCTCCAACGCGAGCGACAAGCACTAAATTCCCTTCATAACATGCTTCATCAGTTTTGCCAATTATGCCAGTTGAGCCATATAGATTGTATTTTCCATTTGGAGAATGACTTTTACATCTTCCTGAAGATATGTTTTCTGTTATATCCTCAATCCTATATTCTTCCCATTCCCCCTGAAACTCCGGGAATCTGAGATTTGGGACATTAAGGACTTTCCGTCCTTGATTTTTCTCATGCTCGGCAGAGTTCAAGCAAGCTTGACTCTGCTCTCGCTCACTCGAAAAATTGAGTTCCTTATGTTCGTTATTTATTGTCGTTATCATTTTCAATCCTTAATTTAAGTCACCAATCATGGCTCAGTTACATGCTTTATGCTCCATTATAAAGGGGTTTGAGCTAACTTTGATGCTTTTCTGAGCCTTTCAGCTACATGATTTTCATGCTTCACCGTATGAATGGCAAATCACAAAAGCACTGCTAAAATTACTTATCTTTTGTAGTTTCCTCTGTTTCCTTTTCTATTTTTCTTCCAATTCTTTGATAGACGGAATAGTACCCTCCACCTTTTTAGGATACAACTTTGAAAGTTCATACTCGGAAATTCCGATAGGCTGGCTACTACCTTCTAAAGCATACTGGGCTATGGTGTTGCTCTTTTGCTTACAAATGAGTAATCCTATGGTCGGGTTATCTCTACCTTCTTGACGCAAAAGGTGATTGCAAGCTACTACATATCCACTTAGTTGCCCTGCATCAGGAAAATCAAATTCGCCAATTTTCACTTCTACCACAACATAGCAAGATAACTTCAAATTGTAGAAAAGCAAATCGATGAACTTCTCCTTTTTGTCTATTTGCAAGCGGTACTCCTTACCTACATACGCAAACCCTGTACCCAATTCCAGCAGGAATTTCGTGATGTTAGCCAGTAAAGCTTCTTTCAATTTGCGCTCATTGTATTTACCACGAACACCTGTAAAAGAGAAATCATAGGGGTCTTTTGTTATCTCTTGAGCAAGGTCGCTATTCGTATCGGGCAAAGTTTTCTTGAAATTTGTCAATGCCTTTCCACTTCTTTCATAGAAGTCTGTTCCAAGGAAATTCAACAGCATAGAACGACTCCAACCGTTTTCCATTGTTTGGCGAACATAGAACAATGCTTTATGAGCATCCTCCGAACACTTGTCAATGATGTAACGATGATGTCCCCAAGGTATAGAGAATAGGATAGTGTGCAAATCTTCCACAAGTTGTGGAAGATTTGTATTCTCTGATTTTTCCACAGCTTGTGGAAGACTTTTTTCAAGAGGCGAGTACAAGCAATAGAATCGTTTGGCATAGCGGACGGATGTTTCAGAAAGTCCGTCAGCATCAGGTAGTTTATGTCTTAAATCACGACTCAGAGCCGCATAAAAGCCACTACCATATTTGTTAGACGCTTCTTTTGTCTCAATATCCAGCCCCAACTCCCAATAAAAGCGCAACATTTCAGTATTCACCTTTACTGCTGCTCTTATTTGACTTTTTCGATAACGCTTGCATAGCTCTTCAACCCACTGCAGGTAATCCTTATCCAATATGTTTATTGATTCACTCATTGCTTATTCCTCTTAATTCAAAAATTACACAAAATTGACAGAATTGCTATTCAACCAATCCCAACTCTTTCAGATACCCTTCAATCTCCTTGTCAAGATCGGCACGTTTGCTTCCAGTTCCTTGATTTCCTTCATGACTGCATGAATGTCGATAGGTTCTTCTTCCTCGAAAGTATCAACGTAACGAGGAATGTTGAGATTGTAGTCGTTCTCAGCCACTTCTTGCAGTGTGGCAAGATGGCTATACTTTTCTATCTCCTTGCGCTCACAATAGGTATCAACAATCTTCTTGATATGCTGCGGACGGAGTTTGTTCTGGGTCTTGACCTTTTCAAACTCCTTGCTGGCATCAATAAACAGAATGTTGTCATCCTCCTTACGACATTTCTTGAACACCAAGATACAGGTTGGAATGCTTGTGCCATAGAAGATATTGGCAGGAAGTCCGATGATGGCATCCACATAGTTCTTCTTCTCTATGAGGAAACGGCGGATAACACCCTCTGCATTACCACGGAACAACACGCCATGTGGAGCTACACAAGCCATTGTGCCACCCTCATTGAGGTGGTAAATCATGTGGAGAATAAAGGCATAGTCAGCTGTCTTGCGTGGTGCCAAGCGTCCAGCCTTGCTGAAACGGTCATCGTTATTGAACTTATCGGCAGCACTCCATTCAGCAGAGAAAGGAGGATTTGCTACCACAGCGTCAAACTGTGTATCGCCAAAAGCATCCGCTTCAAGTGTGTCACCATTCTCAATGCGGAAATTGCTAAACTTAATACCATGCAATAGCATATTCATACGAGCCAAGTTGTAGGTTGTAGGGTTCTTCTCCTGTCCGAAAATCTCGTTTGCATGACCGATGCTTGCAGCACGGAGCAACAGCGAACCACTACCACAAGTAGGGTCATAGACATTGCGCAGACGAGCGTGACCGATGGTTACGATCTCTGCCAAAATACGGCTCACTTCCTGAGGAGTGTAGAACTCACCAGCTTTCTTGCCTGCACCTGCGGCAAATTGGCTAATCATATACTCGTAGGCATCACCGAGAATATCAATCTCTTGCGATGCTTCCACACCAAAGTCAATATCATCAAGTGCAAGAAGAACATTGCTGACCAAAGTGTTCTTGTCATCGGCAGTCTTGCCCAACTTGGGTGAAGCAAGGTCAATGTCAGAGAATAGGTCGCCAAAGTCCTCTTCGCTGTCCTGTCCGAGGGTACTGTCCTCAATACGCTTCAATGAGCGTTCGAGCATAGGCAGAATATTCTCCTTTTTCTTAATGCTCTCAATGACAGACGAGAACAGAAAGTTTGGCTCAATGAAGTAGCCGATATTCTCCAGACATTCGGTCTTGACAACCTCCTGAAGTTCTTCTATATCTTCGTCTTTCTCCATTGCCCACAGTTCTTTAAACGTAACTTCATCATCTACCAATGCATCATTGGCGTGTTTTTCTATCTTCTCCGACAAATACTTGTAGAAGATAAAGCCAAGGGTGAAATACATGAAGTCACTGGCAGACATATTGCCACGCAGCTTATTAGCAACTTCCCAAAGTTGGTCACGGAGTTTCTGTTGTAATTCTTCGCTCATATCGTTATTTCTTCTTTTCGATTTATGGCATCAGCCAATGTAACTTTATTGACGTTTCCATTTGCCGTGAAATATAAATCACGGTATTTCGTATTTGAATGTTCATCAATAGAAATGACAGCATTCCAATAAGAAACTGGGGTAATGTCACTTCCTGGGTCTAAACAAAAGATTTTTTTTATTTTGTTATTTCGGTTTTCATATCCTATTGCTAACAAAGCGTGTCCGTCAACTTTATTATAATCAACCCCTATCATTAACGGTTTGTTGTCATCAATGCATCTTTTTAATGTTTCTATTGTTTCTTGTCGGCTTGCAATATAATTGCAATCGACAATACTTTTTGCAGCAAATTGCAGTCCTTCTTTTATATCATCGGCAAAACCAAGCCCTTTTCTGATAAGTCCATCTTGCCTTTCAAGAAAATTTCTAATAATACGTCCCTTTGAAGAGGAACGCTTAATATTATTTCCTTCTGTCACCTGTTTGTATGTAAATATGCGCAATATAATCAAATACATCATTAGAGAATATACTGCACAAGCACCATCAAGTTCACCTTGTCGCAGATGAACTTTTGAGGTGCCTCCTAATCTTACACCATCAGGCGTAAGTTCTAATGTGTCTATTATTTTAATCATTTTATTCCCAACTGAATGTTTTTATAATAGAACGCAGTCGGTCTAGTATTCTTGTCAATGCCTTACGCTTCTTTATCAGTCCCAAGTGTTTCTCTTTCAATGCCTCTTGTATGATTTCAGGCTGTTCCTTTTGCAAGTAGTTATATTCTGAGAGGTAATGATTGAGTACGGAAGCATCCAAATCTTCATCCTTTGCAAGCGTATTGACTGCATTGTTACGTTCGGTGACGATGTAGTTATTCAACCGTTCTTCAAGGTCGCTTGTACCATCAGCCTTTTGTTTGCGAGCCATGAAATTGTCACGATCATCATCCACATTCTTCTGGATAAATCCGTCAATGAGTTTTACTTTACTGCGAAGTTCAACATCCTTAATCATTGTGTCGATGATGTGCTTACGCCTTTCTTCGTAGTCCTCGCTATAAGGATTGAGGTCTGCAATCAACTCCAATATATAGGCAACATTGATGATGTCGCTATGCAGAAGTTCCAAGCAGAAATCTATATCTCCTATGCCAGTAGCTGCTTCTTGTTGAGGGTCTGGTTCGCCAACCATGTCGGGATTGTCCTCTGGTACTTGGTATGTCGTTGGTTGCTCTTTGTTTTGCACAACAAACGAATCGTATATATCAAGATACTTGCTGCGGAAGTCCATAAACTGTTGTTCTGTCATTCCGAGGTCGGGAGCATCCTCCTTAAACTCGTCATACACCTGTATTTCAGCGTGCTTCTTGATGATGTCACGGAAAGCGAGAATAAACTGCTTCTTGTCGTTCTCACTTTGCAAATAGTCCACAAAATGAGGTTCGGGATAATGCTTCAAGAAGTCCTTTGTCAATTCTTGATAGTTCTTCTTGACATCATCAAATGGTGGGCGCACAATATCTTCCAGATTATTGCTGTTGCTGAAAAGTTTGAGGGACTCGTCCACCTTGCTTTTCAAGTCACGGAAGCAAACCACCTTACCGAAACGCTTCTTCTCGTTCAACACACGGTTGGTACGGCTGAAAGCTTGCAACAAGCCATGGTACTCCATGTTTTTGTCAACATAGAGAGTGTTGAGTTTCTTGCTGTCAAAGCCAGTAAGGAACATACCGACAACCAAGCAGAGGTCAAGAGGCTTCATGTCTGCCTTCTTTTTCTTCATGCGGAGGTTGATGTCATCATAATACGCACGGAAGTTTTCTGTGGTAAAACTCGTTCCATACATATTATTATAGTCATCCATGATGGCTTGCAGCTCATCGGCCTCGCCTGTGCTTTCGCTCACATAGCCGCCAGTGTTCATACCGGTCTGCTCATCGTCCTGACTACTGTTGGCAGCGTATGTGAAGACTGCTCCAATCCTTATCTTCGGATTGAGGCTCTTAAATATCTTGTAGTAACGGATTAGCATCGGCACTGACTGCACGGCAAACAATGCGTCAAACTCTCCATCGAATGTTGACTTATTGAAATTATTAAGGATGAATTTGGTAATCTCTGTCATGCGGTCTTGGTCGGCATTATCCACATCCTCATTACCGTGGTAATACTCCACAAGGAAACCAAGCACGTTTTCATCGGCAATGGCATCCTTTATCAAGTATTTGTGAAGACAGTTGCCAAAGATTTCCTTTGTGGTATGTCCGTCCACCGCATTCTCAACAAAGATAGGTGTGCCAGTAAAGCCGAATATCTGCGTGTTGTCGAAGAACTTCACGATATTCTTGTGACATTCTCCGAAATGGCTTCGATGACATTCATCGAAGATCATCACGATGCGAGAATGACGTATTTCCTCAATACGACTGCTATACGACTGCTTACTGACAGCGGCATTGAGTTTCTGTATGGTTGTTATGATAATCTTTGAATTGCTGTGCAAACGCTTCACCAACTCGTCTGTGTTGTCGGTGCTGTCAACGGCACCTGGCTCAAAGGCTTCATATTCGGCTTGCGTCTGCGTGTCAAGGTCGTGGCGGTCAACCACAAACATCACCTTATCCACATCGTCTAGCTCCGATACAAGTTGTGCTGCCTTGAAAGAAGTCAAGGTTTTGCCTGCTCCTGTTGTATGCCAGATATAGCCGTTATCATTAGAGTTTTCCACACGGTCGAGAATCTTCTCCACGGCATAGAACTGGTAAGGGCGAAGCACCATCAGACATTTGTCCCCCTCATGCAATACAATGTACTTGCCAATAATCTTGCCCAACGTACACTTGTCGAAGAACACAGAGGCAAACTTCTCCAAGTCGTTGAACGGAACGTTGGCGGCATCAGTCCAGTTGAATGTGAATTTATAGCCACTATTTGGGTTGTTGGCGAAATAGCGAGTGTTCACACCATTAGATATGACAAACAACTGGATGTAATCAAACAATCCATGAAAAGAAGTCTTGTGATAGCGTTGTATCTGGTTGTATGCCTGTTTCAGTTCCACACCTCTGCGCTTCAGTTCTATTTGAACCAAAGGCAGACCATTGATAAGTATCGTCACATCGTAGCGACACTTTTTTCTACCCACAACCGTGATTTGATTGGAAACTTGAAACTCGTTCTGACACCAGTGAGTGCGGTTCAAGAACTCTACCCATAGGCGTTCACCGCTTTCCAGTTCAAGAGGAAAGAGGTCACGCAGTTTCTTTGCCTTTTCAAAGCGAGTGCCACCTTCAAGATAGATAAGTATCTTTTCAAACTCTGAATCTGTAAATTCGGTACGACCCAATTCTTCCAATTTCTTCTTGTTGTGTTTCTCCAACTGTTTCTTGAAATTGACAGACAGGTTCTCCTCCTCTTCAATATGAACATACTCGTAGTTCATCTTTTGAAGAGTATCTATAAGTCCGTTTTCGAGAGCAGCTTCACTTTGTACTGGCATATCTGATCTTTTTTATCGTTACACTTATAAGAACATGGCTATTCATTCATTTGCAGGAAATGAATATCCAAGGCATTCTCTATTTTGCTTATGACTTCAAGCGAAAGGTTCTCACGCCCTTTTAAGATTTTTGAAATGTACTGTTGGGTACAATTCATTTTCTCTGCCAACATCTTTTGAGTCATTCCAAGTTCCTTCATTCTTGCGGACATGATATTGGCTATCATCTGCGAATGGTTAAACCAAGGTTTTTCTTCTTGCCTCATTTGTGCTCCTGTATTTTGAACAGGAGATATTGTTTCCTTTATCATCTTAGACGTATTTCGCTTTATACCATTTATATTTGGCTATTGCCATTTCGCCTACAAAGATAATTGATTTTTACGAGAAAGCACAACTACAGGGTTGTTTTTCCTGCGTAAATAAGACAAAATTATGCAATTGACTTGCTTTTTGTAGCCGATTATACTTCAAAATGAAATCTACAACTCCAAAAATCGCTTAAATCGTTGTATGGTACTTAACCCTTTACCACTCAACTTCGCCACATCCCGAATGGAAAACCCCTTGCGGAGCAGACTTATTACCTCCCTATATTCGGCTTTCATCTGTTCTGCCGTTTTTACAGAGCCTACCTTGCGTCCGAGTTTTCCACCTTTCTCCATATACCGCTTCTGTCCTGACTGCAATTGGAATGAGATATTATCACGTTCCAATTGCGCACAGGTTGAAAGCGTGGCTATCGTAGAAATGCCTCTTTCCAGAGAAATTTTTCAATTAAGTTTGATTAACCGGAGCGGAATTGTCGTGATTGTGGGATTTTTGCTCCGGTTTTTAATTGCTTGGAGCTGTCGTGCAGATTTGTTTGTTCAAGAATGCTGCCGGTTTGCGGGCAGGCGGGAATGGCTCTTCGGCTTTAAATGGGGGAGCGGAGCTTGAATTTGTGGTTTTTTAGGGCAATAGGCAGATAATTCGTGGAATTTGTCTAATTTTGCAACTGAAAAACTGTCCGCAATGGGCGGATAACGAAAACTGGATTCTTATGAAACATATTCTTGCCGTGTATCAGTGGTGTGTGGCTATGCCTATTTTGTTGGTGGTGACTATTATCACTGCGTTGCTGACCATCTTTTTCAGTCTGCTCGGAATGAGTAGGCGCGGTGGCTATTATCCTGCGCACTTCTGGGCCAAGCTGTGGTGCATATTGATGTTTGTCAAGGTTGAGGTGAAAGGCCGCGAGAATATCGACCCCAAGACGTCGTATGTGTTTGTGGCAAACCACCAGGGTGCTTACGACATTTATCTTGTATATGGCTATCTGAACCACAACTTCAAGTGGATGATGAAGAAGAGTCTGGAGAAAATTCCGTTTGTCGGCGCAGCCTGCCGCATATCGAAGCATATTATGGTGGACCGTTCGTCGGCGTCGGCGATACAGCAGACCATGGACAGCGCAAAGCGCATTCTGAAGGGCGGTATGTCGCTTGTGGTGTTTCCCGAAGGGTCGCGTACGCCTGACGGCGAGATGAAGAAATTCAAGCGTGGCGCGTTCTCACTTGCCACTGAATTCGGGCTTCCGATAGTGCCGCTGACAATCGACGGCTCTTACGACGTGATGCCTAAAAACACATTCCGCATCACTCCGGGAAAAATATCGCTGACAATCCATAAACCAATATATTTTGACAAGGTGGGTGCTGACAACAAGGCTTTGACCGAGGAATTGCTCGAGAAAAGCTATAATGTGATTAAAAGCGGTCTGCCGGGATAAAAGCATGCATACAAAAAGAATATTTGCGGTGGTTGTGGCGCTGGGTCTTGTGGCTGGCAACGTGTGGCCGCACAACATTGTGTCGGACGTCGATTTGGAGACGTCGGCCGAGGTCGTGGCAGAGCAGGAGCCGCAGCCGGCGGTCGCCGATTCGGTGACGATGGCCGCCGACACTGTCAAGAAACAGAATTTCTTTAAAAAGGTTGGAGTTTATTTCAAGCGTTCCAATCATTTCGACCCTTCAAAAAAGATTGACTTTGGTGTGATCGGCGGGCCGTTCTATGCCTCGGCTACCGGTGTCGGCATCGGGTTGGTGGCATCGGGACTTTATCGCATAGACCGCAACGATGTGACGCTGCCGCTGTCAAACGTGTCGATATTCGCCAATGTGGCCACGTCGGGAATGATGGCGCTCGGCGTGAGGGGCAACAATGTGTTCCCACGCGAACGCTACAAGTTGGACTATACGGTCTATTTCTACACTTTCCCGTCGAAGATATGGGGCGTGGGCTACGATGCCGGCAATATCGACGACAATGAGCGGAATTATTCGCGCATCAAGTTTGAGGCAAAGCCGCGTTTTCTTTGGCGTGTGTTTGACAATGCGTATGTAGGTCCGGTGGCAAACTTCCAGTATGTCAAGATGACCGACCTGAACGATGATGTGATAGGGCTTGTTGGCTCGGCAGAGAAGAATTTTATGGCAGTGGGAGCGGGCGTGTCGCTCAACTATGACTCGCGCGATGTGGTTACGAATGCTTCGCGCGGATGGCTTTTCCAGCTTGACCAGCTGTTTATGCCTGCTTTCTTCGGCAACGACGATAAGTATATGGTGACCGACCTTACGGTGGCAACCTACAAAAAGGCTTGGAAGGGGGCGATTATAGCGGGTGAATTCCATTCGCAGCTCAATTTCCAGGATGTGCCATGGCCAATGATGGCTTGTGTGGGCGGACCTAACCGTATGCGCGGATATTTTGAGGGACGCTACCGCGACAAGTGTATCGTGGAGGCGCAGGTGGAGCTGCGTCAGCACATCCGCCGGCGCAACGGCATAACGGTGTGGGTGGGAGCCGCCAACGTTTTTCCGGAATTTGAGCAGATACGTTGGAAGAAAACGTTGCTCAACGGCGGATTCGGCTATCGTTGGGCATTCAAGGAAAATGTGAATGTGCGTCTTGATCTGGGATTTACCAAAAATGGGATTGGCTTTGCGTTCAACATCAACGAGGCGTTTTGATGAAGAATTGTGAATTTGACAATAAAAGCGTAATTTTGCAGAAATATTTGTAACAACACGGATGCTTAAGATAAAGAAACTATATGGTTTTATGCTGCAAGGGTTCCTGCCCTTGTTCATGATGACGTTCTGCATCTGTCTGTTTATCGTGTTGATGCAGTTCCTGTGGCGTTTTATCGACGACCTTGTTGGAAAAGGATTGGAGATATCCGTCATAGCCGAGCTGTTTTTTTATGCCGCGCTCACGATGGTGCCGCTGGCATTGCCTTTGTCGATTCTGCTGGCGTCGCTGATGCTCTTCGGCAATCTCGGCGAACGGTTTGAGCTGACGGCTATGAAGTCGTCGGGCGTGTCGCTGCTGAAGGCAATGCGGCCGTTGATGGTGCTGATAGCCCTTGTGGCTGTCGGCGCGTTCTTTTTTCAGAATGATGTGTTGCCAAAGGCGCAGGTGAAGATGTGGACGCTGGTGTTTTCCGTGCGTCAGAAATCGCCTGAACTCGACATCCCGGAGGGCGTGTTCTACGACCAGATAGACGGCTACAGCGTGTTTGTAAAGCAGAAAAACCGTGAGAATGGACGATTGTACGACTTGATGATCTATGACGTGTCGCAAGGATTCAACAACTCCAGAATAATTCTTCCGACTCGGGCAAGCTCAGTTTCACTCGCGACAAGCGCCATCTGTTCCTTAAACTATGGAAAGGCGAGCAGTTTGAGAATCTGAGCGACCAGCAGGTGTCGTCGGTGGGCGCGCCATACAGGAGGGAGTCGTTTTCCGACAAGGAGATAATGATTCCTTTTGATGCCAACTTCACGCGAATGAACGACAGCACGATGCGCAAGCAGTATGTGGGCAAACATTGCCGAGTTGCGTCAGACAATAGATTCGGTGAAGGTGCGCATCGACAGCGTGGGCAACATATTCGGCAGAGACCTGCAGGAAGTGCAGTATGTGGGCGTCGACAATTTCATCCGCAAGTCGGACGGACACGGCGGCATCCTCAAGCAGCCTGCTCCGGATGTGAAATTGACCAAGCCTGTGGATGTGGATGCGGTGTTCAACGGCAAGACGTTGGCCGACAAGCAGCGCTACATAGCCTTTGCCATCGACCGCGCGCGTCAGATGAAAAATGAGTTTGAGTTTAAAAGTTATACGCTTGCTGAAGACAAGAAGGTGATACGCCGGCATCAGATAGAGATGCACAAGAAATTCACGTTGTCGATAGCCTGCTTGATTTTCTTCTTTATAGGCGCGCCTCTGGGCGCCATTATCCGCAAGGGCGGCATCGGTGTGCCTATTGTAATCTCCGTATTGCTCTTTGTGTTCTATTACATCATAGACACGTTCGGCTACAAGCTTGCGCGTGACGGGCGTGTGGACGTTTGGGAAGGCATTTGGGCAAGCACGGCGGTGCTGTTCCCGTTGGGCGTTTTCCTTACGTATAAGGCGGTCAACGACTCTGCGGTGTTTAACGCGGAGGCATACGTGGCATTCTTCCGCCGTCTGGTTGGAAAGACGGAGCTGCGCCGGGTGGAGATGAAGGAGCTGTCGATGGAGGATGTCGTTGCCGACAGGGCGTGTGCCGCGTTGTCGGAGCTGAAGGCGGATGCAGACGCTTTTTATCACCGCAACAGGACGCGGCAGAATTATTTCGCCTATTGGACACGCGGCATGAGCCGGAAGTCGTTGACGCAACTGTCGGACAAACTGGAGGATGTGGTTGGCTATCTGTCCAACTCACGCAACCAGCTGGTTATAAACAAACTTATGGATTTCCCTGTTATAAAATATAACCGACTTGTGCAGCCGTCGGTCTATGGCAAGACGGCGCGGGCGGTGATGATTGTTGTGCCTGTCGGATTTCTTGTCTATATAATAGGTGTCAAGCAGCATCAACGGTTGAGAAGGGATGTGAAGAAAATTTCACAGGTTTGCGATGAACTTACTCAGATAATAAAAGATAACAACCAAGGAGATGAACGATAAAATAAAATTAGACAGCATTGAAGACGCTATTGCGGATTTCAAGGAAGGAAAATTCTTGATAGTGGTAGACGATGAGGATCGTGAGAATGAGGGAGACTTCATTATCGCCGCCGAGAAAATCACGCCTGAAAAGGTGAACTTTATGTTGAAGTATGCACGTGGCGTGCTTTGTGCGCCGATTACGCTTCAGCGTTGCAAGGAACTTGACTTGGACGTGCAGGTGTCGGACAACACGTCGATGCTCGGCACTCCGTTCACTGTCACTGTCGACAAGCTGGAGGGATGCTCCACTGGTGTGTCGGCGCATGACCGTGCCGCAACGATCCGCGCTCTTGCCGATCCAAATGCGAAGCCTGCCGACTTCGGACGTCCTGGACACATCAATCCTCTTTATGCGCAGGACAAGGGTGTGCTTCGCCGCACGGGGCATACGGAGGCGGCTGTCGACCTTGCTCGCCTTGCCGGACTGTATCCTGCTGGTGCATTGATGGAAATCATGAATGATGACGGCACAATGGCGCGTCTGCCTGAGTTGAAAAAAATATCAGATGAATTCGGAATAAAGCTGATTTCAATCAACGACTTGGTGGCTTATCGCCTGAAGCAGGAGTCGATTGTGGAAAAAGGCGAAGAAGTGGATATGCCGACGAAGTATGGACATTTCCGACTGATCCCGTTCTTGCAGAAGTCGAATGGGTTGGAGCATATGGCTATTGTAAAGGGCGAATGGGAGAAGGACGAGCCGATTCTCGTGCGTGTGCATTCGTCGTGCGCCACTGGCGACATCCTCGGCTCTTACCGTTGTGATTGTGGAGCGCAACTCCACAAGGCAATGGAGATGATAGAGAAGGAAGGCAAAGGTGTGGTAGTGTATCTTAACCAGGAGGGGCGTGGCATCGGCTTGATGAACAAGATGCGCGCGTACAAACTCCAGGAGAACGGAATGGACACGGTTGAGGCAAATCTTTGCCTCGGATTTAAGGCCGACGAGCGCGACTACGGCGTTGGCGCAAGCATTCTGCATGACCTTGGCGTGTCAAAGATGAGATTGCTCACAAACAATCCGCAAAAAAGAATCGGACTTACGGGGTATGGACTGACGATAGAGGAAAATGTTCCATTGGAAATCGAACCTAATAAATATAATAGATTTTACCTTCACACTAAGAAGGACCGAATGGGGCACGACTTGCATAATGTGGACTAGATTCTGGAAATAAAAGGAATCGCTGGCATTCTTGATGAATGACCGGCGATTTTTTTGTTCTTATAACTCGTTGATAAATTGGTGATTGTGAAAAAGTTGAAAAAATGGGCAAAAAAAGATGCTGAAAAGTTTGGTGGGAAAGGCAAAAGGCAGTACCTTTGCAACCGCAAAAGCGAAACAGACCGGTGGTCGTAAAGCTTTGGCGTGATGCCGGAGGGCGTCGGACCGGCGCGGACGCAGGGTTCTTGAAAAAGAAACTTGAAAAAAAGTTCGCGAAAAATTTGGCGGTTAAAAATAAAGGCAGTACCTTTGTAACCGCTTTCCGAAAAGGAAACGGCGCAGAGAACATTGAAATGATGCGATAAAGAGACAAGACGAAGGAAGAGGGCGGAAGCCCTCCGTCAAGAGAAGAAAGAGCGCAGATGCCGGGACGATCCGAGGTTGTTGGTCTGGCTGTCGGAATGACAGGGAAAAATAAAAAAAACAAGATAAACAACGGAGAGTTTGATCCTGGCTCAGGATGAACGCTAGCGACAGGCTTAACACATGCAAGTCGAGGGGCAGCGAGGGAGTGGCAACACTTCTGTCGGCGACCGGCGCACGGGTGAGTAACGCGTATGCAACCTGCCCTTCACAGGGGGATAACCGGGAGAAATTCCGACTAATACCGCATACGTCCTCCGGGGGCATCCCCGGAGGATGAAAGAATTATCGGTGAAGGATGGGCATGCGTGATATTAGGTAGTTGGCGGGGCAACGGCCCACCAAGCCCACGATATCTAGGGGTTCTGAGAGGAAGGTCCCCCACATTGGTACTGAGACACGGACCAAACTCCTACGGGAGGCAGCAGTGAGGAATATTGGTCAATGGACGAGAGTCTGAACCAGCCAAGTCGCGTGAAGGAAGACGGATCTATGGTTTGTAAACTTCTTTAGTGCGGGAACAAAGCGGCGTCGTGACGCCGGATGAGTGTACCGCAAGAATAAGCATCGGCTAACTCCGTGCCAGCAGCCGCGGTAATACGGAGGATGCGAGCGTTATCCGGATTTATTGGGTTTAAAGGGAGCGCAGGCTGCGAGGCAAGTCAGCGGTCAAATGTCGGGGCTCAACCCCGGCCTGCCGTTGAAACTGTCTTGCTAGAGTTCGAGTGAGGTATGCGGAATGCGTTGTGTAGCGGTGAAATGCATAGATATGACGCAGAACTCCGATTGCGAAGGCAGCATACCAACTCGCGACTGACGCTGAGGCTCGAAAGCGTGGGTATCGAACAGGATTAGATACCCTGGTAGTCCACGCAGTAAACGATGAATACTAACTGTTCGGAGGGCGACCTCTGAGTGGTAAAGCGAAAGCGTTAAGTATTCCACCTGGGGAGTACGCCGGCAACGGTGAAACTCAAAGGAATTGACGGGGGCCCGCACAAGCGGAGGAACATGTGGTTTAATTCGATGATACGCGAGGAACCTTACCCGGGCTCAAACGTCGGGCGAACCATCCTGAAAGGGATGGGCCAGCAATGGCGGCCGACGAGGTGCTGCATGGTTGTCGTCAGCTCGTGCCGTGAGGTGTCGGCTTAAGTGCCATAACGAGCGCAACCCCCGCGTCCAGTTGCCAGCGAGTAGAGTCGGGCACTCTGGACGGACTGCCGGCGCAAGCCGCGAGGAAGGCGGGGATGACGTCAAATCAGCACGGCCCTTACGTCCGGGGCGACACACGTGTTACAATGGCGTGGAACAGAGGGAAGCCACCTGGCGACAGGGAGCGGAACCCGAAAACACGTCTCAGTTCGGATTGGAGTCTGCAACTCGACTCCATGAAGCTGGATTCGCTAGTAATCGCGCATCAGCCATGGCGCGGTGAATACGTTCCCGGGCCTTGTACACACCGCCCGTCAAGCCATGGGAGCCGGGAGTGCCTGAAGGCCGTAACCGCAAGGAGCGGTCAAGGGTAAGACTGGTGACTGGGGCTAAGTCGTAACAAGGTAGCC
Organism: Bacteroidales bacterium; assembly: GCA_022009815.1. Taxonomy (GTDB): domain Bacteria; phylum Bacteroidota; class Bacteroidia; order Bacteroidales; family Muribaculaceae; genus Limisoma. Next base: position 401,746 of record CP091725.1, on the reverse strand, counting down.
GTACCGGAAGGTGCGGCTGGAACACCTCCTTTCTGGAGCTGACGGCCTTGAAAGACGGCAGCGGAGGATGTCCCGCAAGGGCGTCTGCGACAAGGACGAGGGGTTTCGGCCCTCGGAATTCATCTAAATAGAAGTCGATTTATCGCAAGACATACGATTCCCGGCAGAGGAATTGAAAGCAGTCCTATAGCTCAGTTGGTTAGAGCGCTACACTGATAATGTAGAGGTCGGCAGTTCAAATCTGCCTGGGACTACGAAACAAAGATCATTGACGTATTGGAAGCAAACGAAACAGAACGAGCAAACAACTCATAAGAGTGAAAACTCGAAGAGCGAAAAGATAAAAGAAAGCAAAGAAGGGCATATGGAGGATGCCTAGGCTCTCGAAGGCGAAGAAGGACGTGATAAGCTGCGAAAAGCTCCGGGGAGTGGCAAATACACCGAGATCCGGAGATGTCCGAATGGGGCAACCCGTCGAGGCTCGACCTCGACACACGCGAACGCGTGGGCGAACGTGGGGAACTGAAACATCTAAGTACCCATAGGAAGAGAAAATAACAATGATTCCGCAAGTAGTGGCGAGCGAACGCGGAAGAGCCCAAACCGCAGGCGTAGCAATGCGCCGTGCGGGGTTATAGGACCGGCGCCACGAAGAACCGAATGCTAGCCGAACCGACTGGAAAGTCGGGCCACAGCGGGTGACAGCCCCGTAGGCGAAAGCGTTCGGCGATTCCAGCCGGCACCTGAGTAACCCGGAGCACGAGGAATTCCGGGCGAATTAGCGGGGACCATCCCGTAAGGCTAAATACTAACGAGAGACCGATAGCGAACCAGTACCGTGAGGGAAAGGTGAAAAGAACCTCGAACAGAGGAGTGCAACAGACCCTGAAACCATATGCCTACAAGCGGTCGGAGCGGCTTAGTGCCGTGACGGCGTGCCTTTTGCATAATGAACCTACGAGTCACCGTCGTTGGCAAGGTTAAGGACAAGGATGTCCGGAGCCGAAGCGAAAGCGAGTCCGAAGAGGGCGTCGGAGTCAGCGGAGGTGGACGCGAAACCAAGTGATCTCACCCTTGGGCAGGTTGAAGGACAGGTAAAAACTGTCTGGAGGACCGAACCGGTAAGCGTTGAAAAAGCTTTCGGATGACCTGAGGGTAGGAGTGAAAGGCCAATCAAACTTGGAGATAGCTCGTACTCCCCGAAATGTATTTAGGTGCAGCCTCGGAGAGAATCTGACGGAGGTAGAGCGACTGATAGGATGCGAGGGCTTCACCGCCTATCAAGTCCTGACAAACTCCGAATGCCGTCAGACATATCCGGGAGTAAGGGCGCGGGTGCTAAGGTCCGCGTCCGAGAGAGGAACAACTCAGACCATCGGCTAAGGTCCCGAAATCCGGGCTAAGTTGAAGACAATAACGAGGTGGGATTGCATAGACAGCTAGGATGTTGGCTTGGAAGCAGCCATTCATTTAAAGAGTGCGTAACAGCTCACTAGTCGAGTGATCCCGCGTGGATAATAATCGGGCATAAGTCCGGTACCGAAGCCATGGAATCACGCTTAGGGCGTGATTGGTAGGGGAGCATTCCGTACAGCGTCGAAGGTCGGTGGCGATGCCGGCTGGAGCGTACGGAAAAAGCAAATGTAGGTATAAGTAACGATAATGGAGGCGAGAAACCTCCACGCCGAAAGACCAAGGTTTCCTGATCAACGCTAATCGGATCAGGGTAAGTCGGGACCTAAGGGGCAGCCGCGAGGCGGACCCGATGGAAGAAACGGTAAAGATTCCGTTACTGTCGCCGGGAGTGAAGCGGGGACGGAGGAGTGACACCGCCGCGGACTGACGGAATAGTCCGTTGAAGAGTGTAGGTATTCGGAGGCCAGGCAAATCCGGTCTTCGAGCTGAACTTGACAGTACTGCGAGCCTTCGGGCAAGCAGACAGCGCGGGTAAGCAGACTCCCAAGAAAAACCGCTAAACATATGTCGGCGACACCCGTACCGAAACGGACACACGTGGTCGGGTAGAATATACTAAGGCGCTCGAGAGATTCACCGTTAAGGAACTAGGCAAATTGACCTCGTAACTTCGGGATAAGGGGTCCCACAGCGATGTGGGCGCAGAGAATAGGTCCAGGCAACTGTTTAACAAAAACACAGGGCTGTGCGAAATTTAAAGATGAAGTATACAGCCTGACACCTGCCCGGTGCCGGAAGGTTAAGAGGAGAAGTCATCGCAAGAGAAGCTTTGAATTGAAGCCCCGGTAAACGGCGGCCGTAACTATAACGGTCCTAAGGTAGCGAAATTCCTTGTCGGGTAAGTTCCGACCTGCACGAATGGTGTAATGATCTGGACACTGTCTCAACGGTGAGCTCGGTGAAATTGTAGTATCGGTGAAGATGCCGATTACCCGCAACGGGACGAAAAGACCCCGTGAACCTTTACTGCAGCTTAGCATTGGGACCGGGTGCGTGATGTGTAGGATAGTCCGGAGACAGCGAGGCGGGGGCGCCAGCCCTCGCGGAGTCGACGTTGAAATACGGACCTTTGCGCATCTGGTCTCTAACTCGCGGAAAGCGAGGACACTGCTTGGTGGGTAGTTTGACTGGGGTGGTCGCCTCCAAAAGAGTAACGGAGGCTTCTAAAGGTGCCCTCAGACCGATTGGTAACCGGTCGCAGAGTGTAATGGCATAAGGGCGCTTGACTGAGAGGACGACAATCCGAACAGGTAGGAAACTAGAGCATAGTGATCCGGCGGTACCGCATGGAAGGGCCGTCGCTCAAAGGATAAAAGGTACTCCGGGGATAACAGGCTGATCCCTCCCAAGAGCTCATATCGACGGAGTGGTTTGGCACCTCGATGTCGGCTCGTCACATCCCGGGGCTGGAGAAGGTCCCAAGGGTTAGGCTGTTCGCCTATTAAAGTGGCACGCGAGCTGGGTTCAGAACGTCGTGAGACAGTTCGGTCTCTATCTGTTGTGGGCGCGGGAGATTTGCGGGGATCCGACACTAGTACGAGAGGACCGTGTTGGACCGACCTCCGGTGAGCCGGTTGTACCGCCAGGTGCACGGCCGGGTAGCCGCGTCGGGGACGGATAAGTGCTGAAAGCATCTAAGCACGAAGCCAACCTCAAGATAAGATCTCCATACAGGGCCGTCGAAGACGACGACGTCGATAGGCTGCAGGTGTAAAGTCAGTGATGGCAAAGCCGAGCAGTACTAATTGCCCGAAAGCTTTCAGAGCCGCCGGCTTCCCGCAAGGGGAGTCGGGCGGGGACAAAAAAAATACAGACTCGACAGTGAGTTTGCTTCCGATCAATGATTTTTTAAGCACAACGTCCGGGGGACGCCGCGGAGGCGGCGCAAGAGTCCCTGAGACGTATAAAAGAAAAAGTAAGGCGGTCATAGCGCGGGGGTTCCACCCCTCCCCATTCCGAACAGGGAAGTTAAGCCCCGCCACGCCGATGGTACTGGTAACCCGGGAGAGTAGGTAGCCGCCCCCTTACGAAGCGCCCCTTGGAGCAATCCGAGGGGCGCTTTCTTTTTATCGTCATCGCCGGTGTCACGGTGCAGGCAACCGCCGAAGGACGGTTGTATAATCATAGCCCCAGGTTGGCTAGCCTACCTGGGGTCAGTTGCGAAAAAATTAATCTACCGCCGAAGAGCGGTTGTATAAATCACGGGAAATAATTTTAGCAAGTTGAGTCAGCCGTCCCGCCACAAGTAGTGGCGTACCTCCGGCACGCGAGATTTGAAGGATGCGCAGAATCCCGGTACGCGGAGCGAAGCGGATGCGTGCCGGGTTACGGAAAAAAGCCGTCGCTCCGCGACGATGTATGTGGCGATGGTATTTCTACAACCGCACTTCGGCGGTAGTTGCGTGCGCCACCGGTGTCACGGGGTAGGCGAGCCAACCCCGTGCTAACGTATGAAACCGCACTTCGGCGGTTTTTGCGATGCACCGCACGTTGGCGCATACTAATGGAGAATGGTTTTTTGTGATGCACTGCACGTTGGCACATGCCAATGGATGGCGGTTTTATTAACGGGGATGGCAATTCGATGACGAAGGCAACCGCCGAAGGACGGTTGTATAATCATAGCCCCAGGTTGGCTTGCCTACCTGGGGTCAGTTGCGAAAGAATTAATCTACCGCCGAAGAGCGGTTGTATAAATCACGGAAAATAATTTTAGCAAGTTGAGTCAGCCGTCCCGCCATAGGTAGTGGCGTACCTCCGGCACGCGAGATGGGAAGGATGCGCAGAATCCTGGCACGCATCCACTTCGCTCCGCGTACCGGGTTACGGAAAAGTGCCGTCGCTCCGCGACGATGCCGATGTGGCTATGGTATTTCTATAACCGCTCTTCGGCGGTAGTTGCGTGTGCCGCCGGTGTCACGGGGTAGGTGAGCCAACCCCGTGCTAACGTATTAAACCGCTCTTCGGCGGTTTTCCCTCTGCGCAACCTCTTTCTACAACCGCACTTCGTCGGTTTTCCCTCTGAGTATGCTGATTAGGCGTCGATGTGCGTATAGCGTGAGAGGCAGAAGTTGGAAATTTTTCCAGATTTGGCATAAAAAAACAGTGAACTGTTTGATATTCGGAATAAAACGAGTACCTTTGCAGACCGATTATATCCAAAATTAGCGTTTTATTGTCTCACTGCGAATGCTTTTGGCCGAGCGGAGCAGGAGGCATAACTTGTGTAATTATTTAAAAATTAGAATTTTAAAAGTGGATACTTTAAGTTACAAAACAGTCTCAGCCAATGCTGAAACAGCACAGAAAGAATGGGTTGTGATTGACGCAACAGACCAGGTATTGGGTCGTCTTTGCGCGAAGGTTGCAAAAATTCTTCGCGGCAAATACAAACCAAACTACACACCTCATGCAGATTGTGGTGACAATGTTATTATTATCAACGCAGACAAGGTTGCCTTGACAGGAAAGAAGTGGACAGACCGCGTATATCTTTCTTACACAGGTTATCCAGGTGGTCAGCGTGAGTGCACTCCAGCCATCATGAAGTTGAAGGCAGAGAACAAACACATCAAGCCGGGAATGAACCCATTGTTCATCAAGGTTATGAAGGGTATGCTTCCAAAGAACCGTCTTGGACGTCGCTTGATCGAGAACATGCATGTGTACAACGGATCTGAGCATCCACATGCAGCACAGAATCCAAAAGTTATTGACATCAACAAGCTTAAATAATATTGAGGTAATATGGAACAGATTAATGCAGTAGGCCGTCGTAAGGCCGCTATCGCACGTGTATTCGTGAAAGAGGGAACAGGTGTGATTACAGTCAACAATCGCACATTGGCAGAGTATTTCCCAAATCCTATTCTTCAATTTATCGTTAAGCAGCCGTTGGCATTGCTTGATGTAGCAGAGAAATATGATTTGAAGGTTAACTTGGTAGGCGGTGGTTACAAGGGACAGGCAGAAGCCCTTCGTCTTGCAATTGCCCGCGCATTGGTGAAAATCAACGCAGAAGACAAGAGCGCATTGCGTCAGGCAGGTTTCGTAACCCGCGACCCACGTGCCGTAGAGCGTAAGAAACCAGGTCAGCCAAAGGCCCGCAAGAGATTCCAGTTCAGCAAGCGTTAATATTTATATTGATCTGGAACAAAATACAGAGTTTAGTATCCAAACCGTCGGGACTTGTGCCGCATAGCTCGGAGCGCTACCCGGGGGTTGATTAAGTAGAAAGTAAACAAAAAAGAAAAAGAAAATGTCAACACCAAGTTTTGAACAATTATTAGAGGCAGGTTGCCATTTTGGCCACTTGAAACGTAAATGGAATCCTGCTATGGCTCCTTATATCTTTATGGAGCGCAATGGTATCCACATCATTGACTTATACAAGACAGCAGCGAAGCTCGACGAGGCCGCTGCCGCTCTCAAAAATATCGCTAAATCAGGAAAGAAGGTACTCTTTGTGGCAACAAAGAAGCAGGCAAACAGGTTGTAGCCGACAAGGCATCAGCAGTTAACATGCCTTATGTTATCGAGCGTTGGCCAGGTGGTATGTTGACCAACTTCCCGACTATCCGCAAGGCAGTCAAGAAGATGACCAACATCGACAAGATGACAAAGGACGGCACATTCGACAACTTGTCTAAGCGTGAGCGCCTTCAGATTACTCGCCAGCGTGCGAAATTGGAGAAGACACTCGGCAGCATCGCTGACTTGAACCGTCTTCCTTCAGCATTGTTTGTTGTAGACGTGTTGAAAGAGCACATCGCAGTAGCAGAGGCTAACCGTCTTGGTATTCCTGTATTTGCAATGGTTGACACCAACTCAAATCCTAACGACGTTGATTTCGTAATCCCTGCAAACGACGATGCATCTAAGTCAATCGAGCTCGTTCTCGACACAGTATGCGCTGCTATGGCAGAGGGTCTCGAAGAGCGTAAGGCAGAGAAGGTTGACGCACCGGCAGAGGGCGAAGAGAAAGATGCAGCTCCAAAGCGTGAGCGTCGTCGCGTGCGTAAAGCCGCTCCGGTAGAGAAGGTTGAAGTTGCCGCTCCAGCCAAAGAAGCAGAAGAGGCAGCAGAATAATCTTCTTCACCTTAATAATTGAAATTTAATAACTCGAAAAAATTTATATTAGATATGGCAGTTACTATGTCAGACATCAGCAAACTCCGTAAACTTACGGGTGCTGGTATGATGGATTGCAAGAAAGCGTTGGAAGAAACCAACTGCGATATGGATGCCGCTGTAGAGATCATTCGTAAGAAAGGTCAGGCTGTGGCAGCAAAGCGTGAAGACCGCGAGGCTTCTGAGGGTTGCGTTCTTTCTGCAGCAACTGCAGATTTCTGCGCTATTGTAGCTTTGAAGTGCGAGACCGACTTCGTTGCAAAGAACGAAGGTTTCGTAGCCTTGACAAAGGCTATTCTCGACGCTGCAGTCGCTGCGAAGGCTAAATCGCTCGACGAGGTTAAGGAGCTTGAGGTTAACGGCCGCAAGGTTGCCGACCTTATCGTAGAGGAGATTGGTAAGACTGGCGAAAAGATGGAATTGGGCGCTTATGAGTGTCTTGATGGTGCTGGCACAACATGCTACGACCACCTTGGCAACAAGCTCTCTACCATCGCTACATTCACTAAGCCTGTAGAGCGTCAGGTTGGCCGCAACGTGGCAATGCAGATTGCTTCTATGAACCCGGTTTCTGTAAGCCGCAACGATGTGCCTAAGGAAATCGTAGAGAAGGAATTTGAGATTGCACGCGATAAGGCTCGTGAGGAAGGCAAGCCAGAGGCAATGCTTGACAAGATTGCAGAAGGTCGTCTTAACAAGTTCTACAAAGAGTCTTGCTTGCTCGAGCAGGAATTCATCATGGATCCGGCTCTCACTATTGAGAAATATCTCAAGGGTGTTGACGCTGACCTGACTGTTACAGCATTCAAGCGCGTAAATTTGAACGTGGACTAATCCAGTAGGACATCAACAATAAGAAAACTCCGGAAACCTCACGGTTCCGGAGTTTTTTTGTTGCATTACGTTTTGCTTTTCTGGTTGTGCCTGAAGGCAACCGGACGGTCGTGCTCCGTCTTTCTGTGGCAATAGGCGTTTCAGTCGCGGAAATAGATGGTTTGTGAGCCGTCGAGCGTCATTGAGAGGCGGTCGTTGCTCACGCTTACGTTTGTGAATGAGTCTTTCCTGTTGCTGTGGATGGCGTCGCGCAGGCTTGCCTCAAGAGTTTCCTTGCTGAGTCCCGTAGACTCAAGATGGGTGACAAGAGCTTGTCTTACCGCGTCGATGTCGGTGATGTCGGGGTATTGGCTGAAGTCGATGGCTATGTCGTCCGGATCCATGTGGCCGGTGATTGAGTCGGCAGAGTATGTAAGGGTGACTGTGTTTCCGGCGATGGCGTATTTTCCGCTTATTTCGGCTCCGAAAGTTGCCGAGACGGGCAATGCTGCGGTTTCGTAGGGCATTGTTCCGGATATGCTCATCATCACACCCATCTCAAATGTTTTGTCGTTGTTGAAGATGATTTGTTGTCCGTAGCCGGCCATCATATAATCGTCGATTTGCTCTGCGCTGCCTTCGGTTGTCCATGACCCGATTATCGCTTTTTCGAGCGATGGTTGCTTCACGATTGCTTTTTGTTGTTTCTTTTCAGAAGAGCATGCCGATGCTATGAGGATTATGACTATTGAAATCAGAAATTTTGATGATGTGCGCATACTTGTCTTGATTTTTTTGCAAAGTTAGTGCAAGCCGGGAGTAAAGAAAAGAACTTGCACCATTTTCTTTATTGTTCGGGTGGCTTGAGACGGGTAAAACGGAAATTTTGGCAATAAAAAACCGGCTGCCTAAAAAGCAAGTCGGTACCTAACTATTTAATAACTATGAGAAATCAAAAATAAGAAAAGGCAATTTTGCCCATCTTTTGAGAGATTAATGGTTTATTCCCGCTACGTATCCTTTGCGTTGCATAAGCAGTGACGCATTTGGATGGAAACTATGGGAAGGAGCCACTCTCACTGAATAATTTGTGTGGTTCATAATAAAGTCTCCTTTCTTTTAATAATTCTGGCCGCTCTCTCGCGCGCCTCTTAACCTAAAACAATCTTTCTTTTTTCTGATGCAAAGGTAATGCCATATTTTGTTCTGACCAAAGAAAAAGTGTTAAAAATATGTTTTAAAACATATTTTTCCAACACCTTTCTATTTACTGAGATAACATCTAACCTCGCCAATCGGTAGTTTGCCCTTCATCATCAGCGGTTTATGCGAAGAGTCGGTCGAAATCCAGGTGTGCATATCGTCTGACGATTTCTTCTTGCCGTCGGTTGTGAAAGAAAACGATACGTGGTAAGCCACGTGTTTCGACTTGTCGCGCAGTTCGATGGTTTCCGTGCCGACAAGCCGTATGCGCAGAGTTTCCTTCTTTTTTCCAGAGAACACAGTCGTTGTGTAAATGTGGTTTTTTACCATCGCTTTATAGTCGAGCGCACGGATATAGAAGAAAATGCTCAGCATGTCGTAAGCCTGGCCGTTTGCCTGCAGCCGCACCACGTTGTTTGCTTTTCCCGGGCGTATGCGGGTGCATTCGGCGAGGCTTGTATTGCCGTTGTATGAATAGCGTACAATGTCGATTCCCGAGTGTTTGCCCTCATGCGACGCCTTCCGGTATACGATTGGGCGCATTCCCGAAGGTTGTATGGTGCAGCTCAGAGTGTCGCGCACGCGAAACACCTTGTCGGCCCACGAAATAGTGCGGGCTGATAGCGATGCATCGTAGTTATGTCCGGATTTTTTTATCGACAGGGTCGCAGAGCCGGCATGTTTCCATATTAGCCCCCAGTGATACACAATGTCGTAGTGCAGCGTCTCGTTTGTCAAGGTGTATGAGTGGGCCGCAACAGCAGCCGACAGAGCCAGCATCAGAGCCAGCATCCTTATTGAGAGCAGTCGTTTCATCGTAACAGTAATTTCTATATATGACAATTCAACAGAAAATAAGTTTAACCCGAATGTCTGTTTGTGGGGCAGAACTTTTTGTCTTTTTGTGGATAAAAAAATGATAAATGAGGGTGGAAATTTTGTTTATATATTATATATTTGTGAAAAAAATTATAGAACCTAAAAACAAGCAAAGATGAAGAGAATAGTATTAATGCTGTTGTCGGTTGTGATGGTTGCATCGCTGGCAAGTTGCGGAGACAATGAAGAACCGACGCCAAAGTCAAACAATTATATGATGCTATATCGTGTGATTATGGCAAAAAACACCTTCAACTATGGCAATCCGACGTTGAAGGTGCTGAATCCTGTCAAAAACACGACTGAGACAATTGTCCTGACCGAAGATATGGACAATCGCAACAATACGGTCTATTCGTTTGACTATGCGGTTGTGAAGGCTTCGATTGCATTGTCGCTGACCGACCCCAACGACCTGTTTGTCTATTACTATCCAGTAATGGACATAAAGAGAGAAATGAAGTTTGAGGCAGAACTGAATCTCTACATCGACGATGCAAAGACATCGCTTATCGACCCTGTTAAAAAGGTGAAAGTCACGTCGCCTAAGGTGGCGGCATCATTTATTGAAACAAGTGGAGCGCTTGTCGCAACAGCGCTGGTTTCGTTGTCGACAACGACAATGTCGGGAGAGCAGTCCGTTGAATACTACACAAAGCATCAGCAGACCAAAGCGTCGGGTGTTGTTATATGGTAAGTGCAGATTCTCGTTAAACAATGGTTGTCTGTCGGATGAAAAATGCTTAAATTTGTGGCGAGAAGAACGCGCATATAGCGCAGGAAAATAAACTTAATCGCTTTTCTAAAAAAGAAACTTTATGCTGAACGAAAAGAAACAGGAATTATTGGAGAAAATCAAATCGTGGATTCTGATTTTTGTTGGATGTACGGCAATGTGTGCCGGCTTCGTGTTTTTATCAACCCTTACAATATTATCCCTGGCGGTGTTTATGGAGCCAGCATTGTGCTCCACAACATATTCCCGTCGGTGCAGGTGGGCACATTCGGCTATTGTTTTGAAATCCCGTTGATGCTCCTGTCCTTGCTCCTTCTCGGAGCGAAGCTGGGTATCCGCACAATTGTGGCATGCCTTGTGCAGCCGCTGATAATGAACGTGCTGTCGTGGATGGCTTATCCCGACCAGGCGTCGCTTGAAGCACTTGACCCAACGAGAATAGCCGGCGGACTTATCGATATGTCCGACCATCTGATGCTCGCCACGCTTATCGGCTCAACACTTATCGGTATGGGATGCGGTATTGTGGTGCGCAACCAGGCAACAACCGGCGGAACCGACATCGTTGCGATGATACTTCAGAAATATGCGCATTTGAAATTCTCAACAGGCATCTTTATCGTTGACTCGTTTGTCGTGATGTTTGGTGTGATAGTTATCGGATTCGGAGTGGGAAGCGACAGCGCTGTCGCTTCTGAAAATCCGTCGCTTCTGTTGATGTTCTATTCGCTGATTGCCATCTTCGTGGCGTCGCGTGTGGTGGCGTTCACAATTACCGGTTCTAAGAACGACAAACTGTTGTTTATTATCAGTGACGAGAAACTCACCTCGCTCCACAAATATATCCTTGACGACCTTGACCGCTCCGGCACATGCATAAAGAGTTCGGGACTCTACTCTAAGGGCGACAAGGAGATGCTTATGCTTGTGGTGAACTATAAGGAGGCCAACATCGTTAAATCGAAAATCAAGGAGGCCGACCCGCGGGCGTTTGTGATTGTCACCGACGCTTACGACACCTATGGCGAGGGATGGAAACCGCTGCCTGTGGCAGAGGAACTTCAGCCGGAGTAAGAGAACGCAATACAACATTCTGCAATCGGCACCGGAATGACGGTGCCCCCATAAAAACATATATAAGATTCTGATGATTGAAGATTTGAAAACAGCATTGTCGGAGCGCATACTTGTGCTTGACGGAGCGATGGGAACACAGATACAGCGCTACGGGTTGAAAGAAGAAGACTACCGTGGCGGCGTCTTTGCCGACCATCCGCAGAAACTGAAGGGGTGCAACGACGTGTTGTGCCTCACGCGTCCCGACGTCATAGCTGAGATTCACAGCGACTATCTTGACGCCGGAGCCGACATTATCGAGGCAAACTCGTTTAATGCAAATGCCGTGTCGATGGCCGACTACGGCCTGGCGTCCTATGTGAAAGAGATAAACCGTGCCGCAGCCGCCATAGCGCGCCGGGAGGCAGACAAGCGCATAGCCGCAGGCCGCCAGTGCTGGGTGGCAGGCAGCGTTGGCCCCACGAGCAAAACATTGTCGATGAGTGCCGACGTGGAGAATCCCGCAGCCCGCGAGCTCGATTTCGACACGTTGCGCGAAGCCTATGTCGAGCAGATGTGCGCGTTGATAGAGGGTGGAGTGGATTTATTCATCTGTGAGACGATTTTCGACACTCTCAATGCCAAGGCAGCCATCTCTGCAGCCAAAGAGGCGATGCGGCTCGCTGGCAGAAGTGTGGAAATTGCGCTCTCAGCCACATTGTCGTCGACAGGCGGACGTATGCTTGCCGGGCAGACAATAGAAGCTTTTGTGGCAAGCACAGCCCATTCTGGAGCGGTGGCACTTGGCCTGAACTGCGGTTTCGGTGCGGAAAGTCTGGAGCCATACATAAAGCAAATGGCATCGCTCACCGATGCCGCCGTGATGCTTTATCCCAATGCCGGACTGCCCAACGCTATGGGAGAATACGACGAGACACCTGAAATAACAGCCTCACATCTGTCGAAAATGATGGATGCCGGCGTAATCAATATTGCTGGAGGATGCTGCGGCACTACGCCGGTGCATATCCGGGCCATAGCCGAAGCCGCACGTTCACACACACCGCGCAAGCCTGTTGTGAGGAAGCCGGAGATGCGCTTGTCTGGACTTGATTTGAAAATCGTGTCGCCGGAGCAGAATTTCACCAACGTTGGCGAACGCTGCAATGTGGCAGGTAGCCGTAAGTTTCTGCGTCTAATCAACGAAAAAAACTATCAGGAAGCCGTTGATATAGCCTTGAAGCAGGTTGAGGCCGGCGCGCAGATTGTCGATGTCAACATGGACGACGCTATGCTCGACTCAAAGGCGGAGATGGTGCATTTTCTGCGTCTGCTCGCGGCGGAGCCCGATGTGGCGCGTGTGCCCGTGATGATTGACTCTTCGAAATGGGATGTCATCGAGGCGGGACTTAAATGTCTGCAAGGAAAAGGTATCGTCAATTCCATCAGTCTGAAAGAAGGAGAGGAGGTTTTCCTTGCCCATGCAAAGTTTATAAAGAGATGGGTGCGGCAACGGTGGTGATGGCTTTTGACGAAGACGGTCAGGCCGACACGTTTGCCCGCCGCACGGAGATTTGCGCGCGTGCGTATAAACTGCTTACGGAGAAAGTGGGTTTCCCGGCTGAAGACATAATCTTTGACCCTAACGTGCTGGCTGTGGCGACAGGCATCGACAGCCACGACCGCTATGCGCTCGACTTTATAGAAACCGTAGGTTGGATAAAGCGGCATCTGCCAGGAGCAAAAGTGAGTGGAGGAGTCAGCAATTTGTCGTTCTCCTTCCGGGGCAACAACTATCTGCGCGAGGCCATGCACTCGGTGTTTCTTTACCATGCCATAGCCAAAGGTATGGATATGGCGATTGTAAACGCCGCCGCGATGATTCCCTATGACGAGATTCCCGCCGATATGCGGCAGACCATAGAGGATGCGCTGCTTTGTCGCCGTCCCGATGCGACCGAGCGTCTGCTCGAGGTGGCGGAACACTTGAAAAACGAGAAGGCCGGAGCCGTCAAGGTGGTGGAGGAAGACTATTCCAACCTTCCTGCCGATGAAGCGTTGAGCCGTATGCTTGTGAAAGGACGCATGGAAGGCATAGAGCCGATACTTGAGCGTTCGATGTCGGAGCATGGTTCGGCGATAGCCGTCATCGAACAGCCACTGATGGAAGGCATGAACCGCGTGGGCACGCTTTTTGGCGACGGCAAGATGTTTCTGCCGCAAGTGGTGAAGAGTGCGCGCGCCATGAAGCAGGCTGTGGCATGGCTTCAGCCATTCATCGAGCGCGAACAGTTGCAGTCGGGCCGCAAATCGGCTGGCAAGATTGTCATCGCCACGGTGAAAGGCGACGTGCACGACATCGGGAAACATTGTCGGGGTTGTGATGCGCTGCAACGGATATGAGGTGATAGATATGGGCGTGATGGTGCCGGCAGAGGAAATTATCGACACTGCCGTGCGCGAGCATGCCGACTATATAGGACTTAGCGGACTGATAACCCCATCGCTTGAAGAGATGTGCAACGTGGCGCGTCTGATGAATGAGCGAGGTTTGTCGATTCCGATTCTTGTAGGCGGAGCTACGGCTTCGGCGGTGCATACGGCGGTGAAGATTGCGCCGTGCTACGACCATATTGTGGCTTATACGCGCGACGCCGCAGTGATGCCGTCGATAATGCAGGAGATTGCATCCGATCCGGCGGAAGCCGAACGGCGCATAAAGGCTGAGCAGGAAAGCCAGCGCAGCGCATATGCCGAATCGCAGAAACCGCTGCTCCCGCTTGAAGAGGCACGCCGCCGTGCGTTCATGTCCGACTGGGAGGCTTATGATACGCCGGTGCCGTCGGCTATTGGTGCAACCGATGTGGAGATAACGGTTGAGGAAGCCATAGAATATATCAATTGGCGTGCGTTTTTCCCTGTGTGGCAACTTGAAGCATCGTTTGCCGAACTTGCCGAAATCCATGGCTGCGACCATTGCCGTGCGCAGTGGCTTGCCGGGCAGAAGCAAGACCGCCGGAAGAAGGCTTCGGAGGCTATGCAACTGCTCAAGGAAGCTCAGGTGGCTCTTGCGCGTCTGGTGCGCGACGCCAACACCAGCATTCGTGCGCGAGTGGTGCTGTTGCCGGCAAATTCTGCCGGTGACAACATCATATTCCATACCGATGGAGGCGATGTTGTGCTGCCATTGTTGCGCCAGCAGAAGGATGGTGAGGAATGCCTGTCGCTGTCCGACTTCGTGAAGCCTTGCGGCACAGACTATGTGGGTGCGTTTGCCGTAACGGCAGGACGTGGAATTGAAGAAATAATATCAGGGTATCAACAGACCGACGACTTCAAGGCACTGCTCTACCAGTCGCTGTCCGACCGTCTGGCTGAGGCCGCCACCGAACTGCTCCACGCCCGTGTGAGACGCGACATCTGGGGATATGCCCCCGATGAGCGGATTGACCGCCAAAGAGCGTTGCGTGCCCAGTATCGAGGCATCCGTCCGGCTGCCGGTTACCCGTTGTTGCCCGACCAGTCGGCGATTTTTGCCATCGAAAAAATCGTTGGCTTCGCGAATGTAGGAATCGCTGTGACGCCAAATGGCGCTATGAGTCCGGCATCGAGTGTGAGCGGATTGATGATTGCGCATCCTGCGTCGCGTTATTTTATGATTGGCGCCATTGCGCCCGACCAACGCCGCGACTATGCCGCGCGGCGTGGCATAACAGAGGAGGAATTGAGCAAATGGCTTCCGAAATGATGATATTGCCCGAAGTGGCTGAGCTTCTTGAAACGGAGGCTCGGCGCATAAACGCACCGGAATTTGTGGCTGCCGATCCGGTGCAGTTTCCACGTCAGTTCTCAACGTTGCCCGACATTGAGATAGCCGCGTTTTTGTCGGCAACCATCGCATGGGGCAACCGCAAGATGATTTGCAACAACTGCAACAAATGCTGCGGCTGATGAACTTTCAGCCATATCGCTATGTGATGGATTGTGGCTATGACGACCTTGGCGAACGGTTCAATATTCACCGCACATTCTTCAGCGATGATTTTGCATACTATCTACGCGGGTTGCGGCGCATCTATGACCGCTATCCGTCGGTCGACGCATTTGCCGCAGCCAATGGGGTGGGCGACAGCCAGTATCCTTCGTGGAAACTTGTCGGATTGATGTCGAGGGAGTTTGCTGCCGCCAACGACGGGGCTGTCAACAGTCGTTGTCTCCCCACTGGACTTGACACCACTGCCCTTAAACGCATCAATATGGCGTTGCGATGGCTTGTGCGCCGCGACGGTATTGTGGATATGGGGGTGTGGACAAGCATCAAACCGTCGCAACTGTTTATCCCGCTCGATGTGCATGTGGGCAACACAGCACGAGCGCTCGGACTGCTTCAGCGACGCGGCAACGACCGCAAAGCCGTGGAGCAACTGACGGCACTTTTGCGCACGCTCCGTCCCGACGACCCCGTGCTCTACGACTTCGCCCTCTTTGGCATAGGCGTGGGCAACCGCTACACCGGCGGAGGCGTGAAGATTATTTGAATCTAACCTGCAGATTCAGTTTGATGAAAAAGCGACCACCTTGTTCGTAAATCTTTCCGAAAAGGTGGCGACTTGTGCTTGGGGTGTCGAATTTGGTGTTGTAGAAAAGGTAGTTTTCCAAATCATTGCGGTCGAAAAAATGATAGCAAATTATGTCGCCGTCTTCCTTGATTACGATGTAGCCTCCATTGGCGTTGAACGTGCCATGCCACGGCTTCGAACATGTCATTCCGAGAGCGAAAGCGAGCAAGAATTGCTTGATTTTGTATTCATACATTGGCTGCGTGGTGTTCTGTGTCAATATCAATGGGTCGTCATTTGTTTCTTGACGGGTAATCTCTTCAAGTGATGACAGATTGGTGCTATAGTATAAGAGCAATTCATCGGCAAGGATTCGCTCCAATCCCAAGTCAAGGAGTGTCAGATTATTGTGGGTCTCCTTTCGGGCAGTGCCTATAAACGACAGTTTTGCCCCGATTTCTTTTAAGTAATTGAATTTTGCCCCGAACTTGCCTAACTTGTTGAATTCCGACATTTGAGAATGGTCGACATTGATTACTTGATAAATGAAGTTGGTGCTGTCTTTGTTGGCGTTTATCAAGGTCGAATTACCGCCTAATTTAGATTTGATGCTGTAGCCTAATTCTGGCTTTGAGCCAGTGTTGAGGTCGTGGATAACAATTCTTATGTCGGCCTTGTCGGTCGACTTGGCTTTGATTGTTTTGCAGTCAATCCGTTCAAGAAAATTGTGTATCTCAGGAATGTCAAATGTGCCGGTATGCGTTTATGACATTTAAAATGGAATGTGCCTTTGTTTGCATTTCTTCTTGGGAAATGTCGATGGTGCAATCGTTGGTTCTCGACACAAGGATTTCTTTTTTTGCGGCATTTACAGTATATGCAGTACGGTCGATTTGGTCGTTTCTGAAAATTTTAAGAATTGGGAAAAAACGGTCATCCTGTCGATTCTGGCTGGCGTCTCCACAATACAGCCGTCCGTCGGCAAGCAATTTCAGAAGAGCGTATAGCTCACTCCATTCGCCACGGTTACCTCTTAGTTCCATAACGTTTGCTTTTGGTTGTGACTATGTGCTTGATAATCTCCGAAGCAGTGGCTTGTATTGCTGGAACGGCAACGGAGTTGCCGAATTGCTTATATGCTGACGCGTCGGCAACGCAGATTATAAAATTGTCGGGAAATCCTTGCAGCCGCGCCCATTCGCGCGGTGTCATGCGTCGGATTCCATCGCGGTTTACTTCGCCTTTGATTTTTGTTATCGGAGTAAAATTTGTCAGGCGATTGTCGATGACGAGGTTTCGCTCCCGTCCCATACCGCCGACTACAATGGCGTTTGCCACCTGATTGTCAGCAATGATTTCATATCCAAATCCGTTTCCTTTGGCGGAATGGCGCTCTTTGTGAGCGATTAGGGTTTTGATGTACTGGGTTGACAAATAATACTTTACAGACACTTCTTTTTCTTCTTTTATGTCTGCGAATGTTTTGCTGTTGTCGGTTGGTTGAGGGTATGAGAAGCCATCGGTGCATTGGTCTTTTCTGAAGCCTACAATATAGACGCGTTCCCTATGTTGCGGCACTCCGAAATGCATTGCATTTACAATCTGGGGGTCGGGAACGTAATAGTCCAAATCATTCCGCAATACGTTGAGTATTGTTTCAATAGTGTGTCCTTTATCGTGGATTAACAGACCTTTTACGTTTTCCAGAAAAAAAGCCTTTGGGCGTTTCCTTCGTAGAATTTCGGCTACATCAAAAAACAAAGTGCCTCGGGTTTCCTCAAAACCGAGCCGTTTGCCAGCCAGCGAAAAGGCTTGACATGGAAATCCTGCGCACAAAATGTCGAAATCGTCGGGTATGAAAGCCTTTGTTTCTTCTTTTGTTATGTCGCCGAATGGATATTCTCCATAGTTGGCGAAATATGTACGCTTTGCTTGCTCGTCCCATTCTGAAGAGAAAACGCATTTGCCTCCGAGTCGTTGCATTGCCATTCGGAAGCCTCCAATTCCTGCGAATAGGTCGATAAACGTAAACTTAGGCTTTTCGGTTGGGAGAAACGGGGCAGAAAAGAAATCACTGAAAAGAGAGTCCTGTAATGGTTCTGCTGCAATGTCGCTGCCAGCTGCGAGAGGGGGAAGATGGACTGATGCTGCTTTATCAAACGGTTTGCAGTGTATGCTTCCGTAATTATGAGCGTAATGCGACAGGATGGATAGTCTATCGTTCTTATTGTCAATCGGTTTCGTCATCTGTGAGGTTTCTTCGTTAGAAACATCACGGTGACAATGAATGGAACTCGTTGATTGACAAAGAATATGGAATGTTTCTTTTGCCAATCGGAACCTTTTGACAAAGGATCAAGCACGTTTCCACACAAGCATCAGGGGTACGCTATTGCTATGGTGGTATGCCCCTGATGTTATGAGTTGATGGTTGTTGATGCGTGGCTAAGATACGGGTTTTTAGTGCTTTAGCGGAATAAAAACCATTTCGTGATTACACAGAATTCGTTTGCTAAATACTTTTTTATCTGCGTATTTTGGCATAACTTTGTTGTCTAAAGTAATATTTCTAACGAAGAAACGGCACAAAGGATTTTATGTTGGCAGTAGCGGTTAGAACAGTTCGTTGTACCAACTGCTCAGGTCGTCACGAATTTGCTTGTAGTGGCGGCATATGAAATCGACCAATCTTGAGGAGTAGCGTTGGGAGAGGAATTCGTTGGCTGTCAGATAGCCATAGAAATTGCCGCGCGAGTCGACAACAACCGGAGGCGTTGAGGCATACTCGTTCCAAGGCGAGTAACTGCTGTACTCACTCCCGTAGGTCCCGTATTCGTTCCAGATAGACTTGCTGCTGTATTTGCTTCCGTAGGTCCCGTATTCATTCCATATCGACTCGCTGTCGTAGCAGTCGGCGTTCAGCTTTCCGAGAAACACATCATGGTCGCTGCCGCCATAGATGAGCAGCGTCTGTGCCTGGAGCGAAACCATGCACAGCAGCAGAGCCAATGTTGCAATCGTACGTTTCATGGCATTATTATTTTACTTTCACCAATTTAAGACGCAGACTGTTGAGCACCACCGTCACTGAACTTACCGCCATTGCGGCGCTTGCCCACATAGGGTCGAGCATTATGCCGAACAGTCCGGCGGCAACCGGCAGCCCGATAATGTTGTAGATGAATGCCCAGAAAAGGTTCTGATGCACGATGCGCATCGTTTTCTTCGACAGACGCACAACGCGCGGCAGCATCTGCAGGTCAGAAGTCGGTAGGGTCACCATCGCTGTCTCAATTGCAATGTCGGTTCCGTTGCCCATGGCTATCGACACGTCGGCACGTGCCAACGCAGAGGAGTCGTTGATGCCGTCGCCTGCCATTGCCACGATGCGTCCGCGGTGTTGCATGTCGAGGATATATTTTTCTTTGTCGGCGGGCAGCATCTCGGCCTTGAAACCTGTAGCACCCACTTCCTCAGCCACTCTTGCGGCAGAGGCGTTGTTGTCGCCAGTGAGCATATACACCCTCAGACCGAGCCGTTTCAGCGAGGCGATTGCCGGCGCGGAAGTTTCCTTGACCATGTCGGCAAGCACAAACACCGCGAGCAGACGGTTGCCACAGCCGAAATAGATAGTTGTGCCGCCGTGGGCGTTGGCTTTTATGTCGGAATCCTTAACGTTGCGTTCGTGTGCCATCAGCTCGCTTCCCACCCAGTAGAGCTGTCCGTTGTGGTGAGCTTCCACACCTTTGCCCACGATTGCCGCGAATTTGTCGGTGCTGGAAGGCGTGATGCCGCGGTCTTCGAGCGAAGCCACAAGCACACTGGCAAGTGGATGTTCCGACTGCTTTTCGGCGGCGAGCATCACCCCGAGATCCTCGTCGGTGGCGTCGGCTGAAATCTTTGCGGAAACCACAATCGGTTTGCCTTCGGTTATGGTGCCGGTTTTGTCGAGCACGATGTCGGTAGCCTTGCAGATGCGTTCAAGGGCGGTTGCGTCTTTGATGAGAATGTGATGCTCGGCGGCTTTGCCGATACCCACGGTGATGGCTGTTGGCGTGGCGAGTCCGAGAGCGCACGGGCATGCGATTACAAGCACCGACACCGCGCAGATTATGGCTGTCGCCACACTTCCTCCTGCGATAATCCATCCTATAAGAGTGATTGCGGCAAAGGTGACCACCACATAGGTGAAATAACGGCTTATCACGTCGGCAACTCTTTGCACGGGAGCCTTGCTGCCCTGAGCGTCGCGCACGGAATCTACGATGCGTGCCAGCAGGGTGGTGTCGGCGTCGGCAGTGACGCAGACGGTGATGGCGCCGTTCTTGTTGATTGTTCCAGCAAACACCTTGTCGCCTTTATGTTTTGCCACCTGCATAGGTTCGCCTGTCAGCATACTCTCGTCAACGTAGGTGTCGCCTTGACTCACTGTTCCGTCGACAGGGATTCTGCCGCCCGGCTTCACGAGGACGATGTCGCCGGCGTGGATGTCTTTGATGTCGACAAGGCGCGAGCCTCCGCAGTCGTCGAGCACGGTTGCGTTGGATGGTTGCAAGTCGATAAGCGAGCGGATGGCAGACGATGTGCTGTTTTTGGCCTTTTCCTCGAGCAGCCGCCCTGTCAGCACAAACGCCACAATCATCGTTGCGGAGTCGAAATATACGTGGTTTCCCATGCCGTGCTTGGCGGCAAAGTCGGGAAACGCTATCTGGAAAATGCTGAACGCCCATGCCGACGCTGTGCTGAGAGCAACGAGCGTGTCCATATTTGCCGAGCGTTGCTTGACCATCTGCCAAGCCCTTTCGTAGAATCGCCGTCCGCAGTAGGCGAGCGATACGGTTGCAATTATGGCTGTTGCCCATTGCCATGTGGCTTGTGTGCCGAGCGATGTCATCGAAATCGACATAACGGCTATGGCTGTTGCCCATGCCGCCACAAGTCGAATGATGTGGTTTCGATACTTTTCGCGGCGCAATTCTTCCTCGTCAATGTCGCCGTCGGTCACAAGGCCGTAGCCGGCAGCCTCCACGGCGGCCTTTATTTGCTGTATGTTGATTATTCTTGGGTCGAAATGCACTGTCAATTCGTTGGCGGCGAAATTCACTTTCGCGATGCCGACGCCTTTCAGGGACTGCACGGTGCGCTCCACATTGCTGGCGCAGACCACGCAACTCATATCGGTAACTTCAAATGTCTTCTTTACCATAATGCAAAATCTTTAGTGTAAAGTTACGTCTTTATGCGTATATTTGCAAAAAAAATAGGCGTAGATTAATGATATTCTATTTCTCAGGAACTGGCAACAGCGAGTATGTGGCGCGCCGCATAGCTGCTGCGACAGGCGACGGGGTGTCTTCGATTGCAGAATGTGTGGCACACCGCCGTTTTGATTTCGACGCCTCTAAGGAGCGTCGTGTGGGCTTTGTGTTTCCAGTGCATTTCTGGGGCTTGCCGGCGATTGTGGCGGAGTTTTTAGAAGCGTTGACACTTGCGGATGCGGGGCGTTGCTTTGTCTATACCGTCGCCACCTACGGCACGTCGACCGGACAGGCCGGTTGGATGGCACGCAAAGCGTTGCTGGAAAGGTGTGGCTGTCGATGCCGGTCTGTCTGTGCGTATGGTGGACACGTGGACCCCTTTGTTCAATCTGACCGACAAGGAGAAGTGCCGCCGTCGCGAGGCGTCGGCCGAAAAGGAGATAGACGCAGCGATAGGCAGAATTGTGGCCTGCAGGGGCGGAAACGCAGAGGGGATGAGAATACCGCATGTGATTGCTGGTGTTTATCATGCCACCTACGGGAGCCAGCGGCAGACGCGGCATTTCCATTTGATGGCAGACCGTTGTGCCGGTTGCGGACTTTGTGCCGACCGATGCCCGTCGTCGGCGATAGAGATGCGCGACGGCAAGCCGGTGTGGGTCAAGTCGCAATGCTCATTGTGTCTGCGCTGTTTGCACCATTGCCCGGGATTTGCCATCCAGTATGGCAGACACACTGTGCGGCATGGGCAATATGTGAATCCTAATGAACGAAAAAGATAAAAATAAATAATGGCAAAAAAACGGAATCCGAGTTTTGAGATATTGAGGGTGGTGGCGATGTTTCTTATCGTCGTGTGGCATTTTCTGATGCACGGAGTGGGGCAGAAGCCCGACGGCATCACTTCCGACCTCCCGTCGCTTTTCAACCTTTGCTCGATGGAGATGATAGGTTGCCTTGCGAAAGTGTCGACCAATTGCTATATCCTGATAACGGGTTATTTCATCATACATCAGACATCTCCAAAGTGGGAAAAGATACCGAAGACGTGGGCGCCGATAGTCTTTTATTCGGTGCTGTTGTTCTTCGTCTTCCTGCTTTGCTCAAATCTACGTCTTGGATGGGACGATTTCGGGAAGTCGCTTATGCCGATATATTTCAACCGCTATTGGTTTGCCACCCGCTATGTGGCGCTTGTGGCATTGTCTCCGTTCCTCGCCATCGTTGCGCAGGCGTTGACGCGCCGGCAATATCTCGTGATGCTCGGAGTGATGGCGGTAATCAATTTCGATTTCCTTCTCGGCGACCAGATGAGCGGCAACAATTCGCTGCTGTGGTTCGTATTCCTGTTTTATGTGGGTGGCTACATCAGACTGCATTTCAACCACGAAGGCGTAAACCATTTCGGCAAACTGTATTTCCTTGTGGCGATAGTGCTGGCTGCGATATTCCTTGTGAAAACGTTCGTGCACTACGGGGTGTGGTCGTCGCCGATGATGGCTGACTATCACGACAACAACGGCATTCTTTTCATCGCTGCACTTATGCTGTTTCTCTGGACAGCGCGCTATAAGGCGCCCGACACGTGGCTGGTGCGCTTCCTGGTGCGCATAGCGCCGTTGACGTTTGGCGTGTATCTTATCCACGACAACATCTACGTGCGCCGCCTGTTGTGGCACAACTGGCTCGATGTGCATTCATGGCTTCACTCATGGGCGTTTGTGCCTATGCTTGTGGCGTCGACGGTGGGCATTTTCTTTGCCTGTATAGCCATCGATTCCGTGCGCGACCGTCTGTTCCGCCTGCTGCGTGTGAACGACCGTATTGACACACTTTTTGCAAAAATTAAGCCCAAACAACGCAATATGATTATCAACGAACGCGATTTACGCCACCAGTCGGTGGTTGAGGCGGCACACCGTATGATGACGGCTGCCCGCACCGCTCCCAAGGCAAAGGGTGTGGACATCATTGAGATAGCACTTGTAGAGGAGCGCGAGGATTTGGAGAAACTGGCGGAGGCTATGCGCCGACGCAGCGAGGAGACTGGCTTCAAATTCCTGCTTCGCGACGCAGACAATATTCTTCAGGGCGAGGCAGTGATACTCATTGGCACGCGCCGTCACACGCAGGGTCTTAATTGCGGTTATTGCGGTTATTCAGCCTGTGGGCAGAATCCAGCGCAGAATCCGTGTGCCCTCAATTCCATCGATGTGGGCATTGCCATAGGCTCTGCCTGCTCTGTTGCCGCCGATCTCCGGATTGACACCCGTGTGCTGTTTTCTGCTGGTTGGGCGTCGGAAACGTTGCCGTGGCTTCCTGGATGCTCGCAGACCATAGCCATCGCACTCAGTGCCTCGTCGAAAAGTCCATACTTTGACCGTAAGCCGAAAGAACAGAAATAGACAATTGTGGATGATTGTGGGATAGTTTTTGCACTATCTTTGCAAAAGGTATAAACAATAAAAATTCTAATGTTATGAAGAATATAGAAGTAGGATACTGTGTTAGACGTGATGGCAATGTGATTTTGCAAGATGTTGCATCGGTTAAATTACAGACAGACAAATTCCGGAAATTGCAAAATACATATTGAGCGATGCTGAATATCAGACAGGTGAGCTTGTTTGTGTCCCGAGCAAAATATATGACCGAATTACGTCGTCAGTGTACGAAAATGCTATCTCAAAGTTGGGCAAACGGAAAGATGCGCTTTATGGTGACGATGAGGTTGAGTTGGAGGAATTCTTGCCCGATTCTCTTTTGAAACTGTTGCCGGAGGAAGTTGTTGCCGTTCTGCCGTTTGAAAGCAGTCTTGAAGATGAAGAGTCGGATGTGGAGGAAGAGAAATGTGTCAAGAAAGGGTGTGAATTGCCAGAACCAGACAATAGCAACACTCTGTATCTTGTGATTAAACAAGTGTACTTTGACCAGATAATCGCAGGTACAAAAACGGAAGAATATAGAGAGGTAAAATATTCTACTTACAAAAAGTATGTCAAGACGGAAGATGACGGCAGCGTGATGTTCAGTGACGCGATTTCTGATGAGGAGCTGTCGAAATATCAATGTGAAGACGATCTGAACATCTACAACAATGGAGTCTGTCCATTGATCCCTAAGAACTGGTGTTATCTGAATCTTGCAGTCGGCTACAATAAAAAGCGTGACACGGCATTGGTGGAAGTTGTCGACATAACATTTGAGGCGGAAACTGACAAGTTTGGTAATGTCGTCCGCTTTGATTTGATGAATCAGACAACGTATGCTTCTCTCCAACGGGGAAACTATGCCTGTGGATTGCCGTGCTCCATTTAGGAAAAGTTGTAAGGAAGGAAATTGTTTCAAAATAAAAAGGTAATGCCTGCCGCGGAGTGTGAATGCAGGCGTCTAAATAAGCATAAAAAAGCCGCACCCTGAGGATGCGGCTTTCTTTTATTATGTTTGATTGAATTCTCGAGGATTACTTGCCTTCCTTAGCGAGTTTTTCCTTGAGGGCTGCGAGAGCAGAGATGTCGCCGAGAGTAGTTTTCTCGATAGGAGTGCTCATTACAGGAGCCTCTTCTGCAACTTTTGCTTTCTTAGCTGCTTTCTTAGCCTCAGCCTTTTCTGCACGAGCTTCATCTTCGAAGATGCGGCTGTGAGAGAGGATGATGCGCTTAGAGTCCTTGTTGAATTCGATAACCTTGAAGTTCAGCTTCTCGTCAACCTGAGCCTGAGTTCCGTCTTCCTTAACGAGGTGCTTAGGAGTAGCGAATCCTTCAACGCCGTAAGGCAATGCGATAACCGCACCCTTTTCGAGCATTTCAACGATAGTACCCTCGTGGATGCTGCCTACAGTGAAGATAGTTTCGAATACGTCCCAAGGATTCTCTTCGAGCTGCTTGTGGCCGAGGCTCAAGCGGCGGTTGTCCTTGTCAATTTCGAGAACTTGAACGTCGATGTCGGCACCGATCTGAGTGAACTCGCTCGGGTGTTTGATTTTCTTAGTCCAAGAAAGGTCAGAGATGTGGATCAAGCCGTCAACACCCTCTTCCAACTCAACGAATACGCCGAAGTTAGTGAAGTTGCGCACTTTTGCAGTGTGCTTAGAGCCAACAGGATATTTCTCCTCGATGTTTGCCCATGGGTCAGCCTTGAGCTGCTTGATGCCGAGCGACATTTTGCGCTCTTGCGGTCGAGTGTAAGAACTACTGCCTCTACCTCGTCGCCCACCTTCATGAAGTCCTGAGCCGAACGCAAGTGCTGTGACCAAGACATTTCAGAAACGTGGATAAGGCCTTCTACGCCCGGAGCGATTTCAACAAACGCACCGTAGTCTGCCATAACGACAACTTTGCCTTTCACCTTGTCGCCAACCTTCAAGTTTGGATCCAAAGCGTCCCATGGATGTGGCTGGAGTTGCTTCAAGCCGAGGGCGATACGCTTCTTCTCGTCGTCGAAGTCGAGGATAACAACGTTGAGCTTCTCGTCCAATTTCACAACCTCGTTCGGGTCGTTTACGCGACCCCAAGAAAGGTCTGTGATGTGGATCAAGCCGTCTACGCCGCCAAGGTCGATGAATACACCGTAAGAAGTGATGTTCTTGACAGTTCCTTCCAATACTTGACCTTTTTCCAATTTGGCGATGATTTCTTTCTTCTGTTGCTCGAGCTCTGCCTCGATGAGGGCTTTGTGAGACACGACAACGTTTTTGAACTCTTGGTTGATTTTAACAACCTTGAATTCCATAGTCTTACCAACGAATACATCGTAGTCGCGGATTGGCTTGACGTCGATCTGAGAACCTGGCAAGAATGCCTCGATTCCGAATACGTCTACGATCATACCACCCTTTGTGCGGCACTTGATGTAACCCTTGATGATTTCGTTGTTCTCGAGAGCTTCGTTGACGCGGTCCCAGCTGCGTGCAGCGCGTGCTTTCTTGTGAGAGAGGATCAACTGACCCTTTTTGTCTTCCTGGTTTTCGATGAATACTTCAACCGTGTCACCAACTTTCAAATCAGGGTTGTAGCGGAATTCGCTCATAGGGATGATACCATCTGATTTGTAGCCGATGTTTACAACAGCCTCGCGTTTGTTCAACGCAATAACTGTACCTTCGATAACTTCCTTGTCTTTTACTGTGTTCAAGGACTCATCGTAGGTTTTCATCAACTCTTCGCGAGTTTTGCCTGTCTCGACCTGGCCGTGTTCGTACGAATCCCAATCGAAATCTGCAATAGGAGAATTTGTTAATTCGCTCATTTAAAAATAATTGTTAATAAAATAAGTTAATTTAGTAAGTTAGACATTATGTTAATAATAGTCGGCTGCAAAGGTACGCATAAATTTCTATACTACAATAACTTTGCTGTATTTTTTTAGCTAAATCAATCCGAAATGACGCAGGGCGTGGGCGATGCCGTCGCTGTCGACTGCGGTGGTGACAAAATCGGCTGCAGCCTGCACTTCGGGGAGGGCGTTGCCCATAGCCACTCCGATGCCGGCATGGCGCAGCATAGGGGTGTCGTTGCCGCCGTCGCCGAATGCCATCGTCTCGCTGATGGCGATGCCGAAATGGGCTGCCATGGCTGCTATTCCGCTTGCTTTGTCGGCTTTGCACGATGTGATGTCGGTGAAAGTCGGATACCAGCGGGAGCCGTGGCTCGACGGTGCGCCGGCGAGCAGCTGGGGCTCTTGGCTTGCGGAGACAAACACGGTCATCTGCACTATGCCGTGCCGCAGCAGCGGCGTGATGTCGTTGCCCACGGGAATCGACGGAACGTTGAGCAGTTTCTGCAGTCCGTCGACAAGAGGAATGTCGGGGTTGCACAGCAGTATTCCGTCAATGCCTACCACAAGCGACATCGCACCCATGCGGTCTGCTTCCGCCTTGATCGACAGGGCGTCGGCCTCCGGGAGGGGATTGCAAACGATGTTGTTGTCGCCGGCATAGCAGTATGCGCCGTTTGTCGTCACATAGCCGTTGATTAGATGGCTGATTGCCGACAGGTTGTTTATAAGTTGGCGCGGACGCCCGGTGGCGATAAACACTTTCAAGCCGTTGGCTTTGGCTTGCTCGAGGGCATCGACTGTCGATGCCGGAATCTCGTGGGTGTTGAAACTCACGAGTGTGCCGTCGATGTCGAAAAACAAGGCTTTTGTCGTCATTGCATCAGGTCCTCTTCATCGTATTTCTGAAACAGGAAGTCGTTGTATGGGAAACGCTTCATGTGGATTTCCTTGCCATTTCGTATAGGCGCGACTTCAGTTCGTCGATGTTTATTCGTTCGCGTGCGGAGATGAATATGCAGTTGTCGTTCATCTTTGCCATCCACGTTTGTTTAAGCTCTTCCAGCGGAATATTCTCACGCAAGCGTGGGGTCAGGTCGTCGTCGTCCTTCTTGACGTAGGTGAAGGCGTCCACCTTGTTGAACACCAGAATTATCGGCTTGTCTTTCGACTCACATACCTCCTGCAGGGTGCGGTTGACCACTTCGATCTGCTCCTCAAACTGAGGGTGGGATATGTCGACCACGTGCACGAGTATGTCGGCGTCGCGCACCTCGTCGAGCGTCGATTTGAAGGAGTCGACAAGGTGGGTTGGCAGTTTGCGGATGAATCCGATAGTGTCGGTGAGCAGAAACGGAAGGTTGTCGATTATCACCTTGCGCACCGTGGTGTCGAGCGTGGCAAACAGCTTGTTCTCGGCAAATACGTCCGACTTGCTGAGCAGGTTCATAAGCGTTGACTTGCCCACGTTGGTGTAGCCCACGAGCGCGATGCGCGTCAGCTTGCCACGGTTTTTACGCTGTATCGATTTCTGCCGGTCGATGTTTTTGAGTTCCACTTTCAGACGCGATATTTGTCGAGGATGATCCGTCGGTCGGTCTCTATCTGAGTCTCGCCCGGACCGCGCATGCCGATACCGCCCCGTTGGCGTTCGAGGTGTGTCCACATTCGCGTGAGCCGCGGCAGCAGATATTGGTATTGCGCCAGTTCCACCTGAGTGCGTGCGGTGGCAGTCTGCGCGCGCTTTGCGAAGATGTCGAGAATCAGGTTTGTGCGGTCGAGGATTTTCACCTTCAGCTCATTCTCGATGTTTTGCACCTGCTTTGATGTCAGGTCGTCGTCGAAGATGGCGAGGTCGATGGCGTTGTCCTCGATGTATTGTCTGATTTCCTCCAGTTTTCCCTTGCCCACGAATGTGCGTGGGTTGGGGTTGTCGACGCGCTGCAGAAACCTCTTCTCCGACTTCGCGCCAGCCGTCTCGGCGAGAAAGGCGAGCTCTGCCAGATATTCGTTGGCTTTTGCCTCGTTCTGGGTTGGTGTGATGAGTCCGACGAGCACAGCGCGCTCGCCGATGTCTTCTGTTATTGTTTTCTCGTCAATCATATCAGTATCGTAAAGGTAAAAACAGGGGAGCCGCAAGTCGCGCTCCCCTGACACTCCCTAAAAAAACCTATTGGTTGCGAATCGCTTCGCTGTTATTTTTCTCTACTTTGTTGTAACGCTCGTTGAGAATCTTTACAATGTCGTTGGTGATGTTGGGGATTCCGTTGACATAGTATGTGGCTTTCTTGTCGAGCACCACAGAGATACCGTTCTTTTTTGCATATTCGCTGATGCACTTGTCGATAGAGTCGTTTAGCTGCTTCAGGCTGAGGTTGTTTTCGTTGACAAACTTGTTCTGAAGGTCGTTCATATGGCGTTCGGCATCGTAGCCCATCTGCTGGTATTTCTGCATGTCGGCCTTGTAGCTTTCTTCTGTGAGGTAGCCGTTGTTGCGTCCCTTCTGCTCGATTTCCGATTGGAAGCGTTGCAGTTCGGCGGCCTTTTGCTGGCGCACGTTCTCCAACTTGTTCTGTGCGCGTTGGTTTGCTTCAAAAATGTCTTTGGCAAAGTTGTATTTGGCGGCGAGAGAGTCGCTGTCGATATATGCCATTTTCACTGTTGCCGGGACGTTTGCCTGAGGTTGTACGGCGGATTTCTCCTCCTTAGTGCATTGGCAGAGCAACAACACTCCGAGCATCAACGCAGCAACATTAATCACGCGGGTAATTTTCATTTTGGTTTATATATTTTTTAATTTAAGTTTTTCATTTCTTCATGACGCGCACATTCAATATTGTGCTTTCTCATCGCCGGATTGTCGTGGATATGGCCTGATGGGAACTTTCCATTTTTCACGAAAAGCACTTTCACGCCCAAAAGGATAATACACAGCGCAATAACGCAAATTGAAAGCAATATTGTTGCCATTCCATCATAAATTTAGGTGCAAATATATGAAAAGGAGGTTAAATTTTTGCGTCTCTCTCAATTTATTTTTTTATACCTTAGAGGGCGAAAAAAAGATATTTAACAATATTTCAAAAAAATAAGAGCGTTTAATTTTAAATTATAAACAACTATGACCATTACTGACCTCGAGCCAAAATTAGTTTTTGGCATCTTCGACGAAATCACTAAGGTTCCGCGCCCATCAAAAAAGGAGGGCAAAATCCGCGAATTCCTTCTTGAATTTGCTAAACGACACAACATCGAAGCCAAGACCGACCCAATCGGCAACGTGGCTATGCGTGTGCCGGCAACGGCGGGTAAAGAAGGCGCTCCGACAGTGGTGCTTCAGGGACACATGGATATGGTGCCCAACCAAACCAAGCCGGAAACTCATAATTTCGACACCGATCCGATTTTGACTGAAGTCGATGGCGAATGGCTTCATTCAAAAGGTTACAAGACTACGCTCGGTGCCGACAATGGTATCGGTGTGGCTATGGCGCTTGCCGCTTTGCTCGACAAGTCGTATGAGCACGGCCCTATCGAGACTTTGTTTACTGTGGACGAGGAAACGGGTCTGACTGGCGCGAAAAATCTCGGCAAGGACATGATCACCGGCAACATCCTTATTAACCTTGACTCTGAGGACGAGGCTCAGATTTCCTCGGTTGCGCCGGCGGTATCGACACTCTCGGACATTTCGACTATACCGACGCTCCTGCTCCTGCGGGATATCAGTTCTTCAAATTCTCGATTCTTAAATTCAAGGGCGGACACTCTGGCGCCGACATCCATTTGGGACGTGCGAACGCCAACAAGCAGCTTGCCCGCTTCCTCTTCAGCCTATATCGCGCATATGATGGTCAGGTGGCTGTCGCCGACATCAACGGCGGCGAGCTACGCAACGTTATCCCAGGCAACGCTTATGCCGTTATCGGTGTGCCTGCCGACAAGAAAGAAGACCTCCGCAAGCGCGTGAACGAGTTTGCTGCTGTGCTTGAAGAGGAGTTCAGCACTATCGAGGGCAACCAGGAAGTGGCACTTGAAACTGTCGACACTCCTGCAACGGTAATCGACGCCGACACAGCAAAACGTGTCGTATGGTCTGTCAACTCTATCCCTAATGCGGTTCAGGCTATGAGCCACAGAATAGAGGGTATGGTCAACACTTCGACCAACACGGCGCTTATCCGTATGGACCGCGACAAGCATGTGATTACGGTGACCACTTCGCAGCGCAGCGAGGAGGAGAGCCGCAAATACGACATCGCCGGTCAGATTTACGCGCACTTCGATCTTAGTGGCGCGCGTGTGGAGCAAGGCGATGGATATCCAGGATGGACTCCTAACATGAATTCTGAAATCCTCAAGGTGGCTGTGAAGGCTTATGAGGATCTTTATGGAATCACTCCGCTCTGCACTTCTCTCCATGCCGGACTTGAGTGTGGAAACTTCCTGCTCAACAATCCGAAGCTTGACATGATTTCTTTCGGCCCGACATTGCGCGACGTGCACACTCCTAAGGAGTCGATGCACATCCCGGCTGTCGACAAATGCTGGAACCACTTGCGCCGCATCCTTGAGATGATGGCTGACGAGAAATAATAGCATCTGGTTGAACAATAACCAAATTACGGGTGTTTTATCTTGGTGACACGCTTGTCACGGCGGATAAAACACCCGTCTTTTTTTATGTTCCAAACATTAATCAAACCACGACTATGGAAATCGGTAATACTGATATCTCTTATTGTGGCATCGGCGATAGCGCTGATGGCTTGCCCGCGTCCTCAATCAACCGACAACGCCGCCATACCATTGCCTGCCGACACTGTAGCAGCCGCGCCTGACTCTGTGGCACCGTCGGCTGACAATGCTCGCTATGAGCGTCTGACGGATGAAGACTACAAGAAGGTGGCGGATGAGCTGGGTGTTGACATCGCCACGATGAAAGCCGTGGTGGAGATAGAGGCGGGAAAGTCGCACAAGGGATTCGTGTCGCCGGGAAAACCGTTGATAAACTTCGACCTCACGATGTTTAAGAGACAGCTGTCGCAAGCGGGAATCAAATATGGAAAATACACAAGCTATGTGTGCTTCAAGCCTGTAAACACTCGCAAATACGGGTCATACGGCAACGCGCAGTGGGCACGGCTCGAATCGGCGCGCACGATAAGCCGCGACGTGGCAAACAAGTCCGCGTTCTGGGGGATGTTTCAGATTGGCGGATTCAACTGGAAGAGTTGCGGATGCGCTACGGTGGATGAATTTGTCGAGCGGATGTCGCAGTCGGAGGCTGAGCAGCTTGAGCTGTTCGCGCAATTCTGCATCAACCGTGATTTGGTGAAATACCTGAAAAAAAAAGACTGGCACAATTTCGCCCGCCATTATAACGGCCCGAGCTACAAAAAGCGTGGCTATCACAACCGTCTGCGGGCAGCTCACGCCAAACATTCAAAATAAGCGCGGATTTTAGATGTGTATGCCGTATTCGTGCTTCAGCTCGTCCATCACGAATACGCTTTCTACCGACGCAAGATTCTCCACCGTGCCAAGCACATTGAGCACAAACTCCTGGTAGTATTTCATATCGGGGGCGTGGATTTTCAGCAGGTAGTCGAAGCTGCCGCTGATATTGTAGCATTCGGTCACTTCCGGTATGCCTTGCACAATCTTGGTGAATTCGGCGGCGATGTCGCGGTTCAGCTGCCGCATCTTGACGTTGCAGAACACCACAAAGCCTTGGTTGAGTTTGGCGGCATTGAGTACGGCGATGTATTTCTGGATATAGCCTCGGCTTTCCATGCGTTTCAACCGTTCAAACACAGGGGTCGACGACAGGTTGACCTGTTGCGCGAGTTCCTTGATTGTCAGGCGGGCATTGCCTTGCAGCGTGCGTAGAATCTGCAAGTCGACCTTGTCTAATTTTTCCGTTTTTTCGATGGATTCCATAAAAAAGTCTGCAATTTTTATTGACACTGCGAAGATAATAAATTCCAGTTGTTTTCACGTCTAAATGGCGGAGTTTGTAGAATTATTTTCGCACGTTTGCGAACTTTTTGTGTTGTATATTGTTCTATACTAATGGAAATTAAAAAATGTTTTTATGAAAAAAGGATTTTTGACGCTGATTTTAGCAGGTTCACTTATGAGTGCCAGTGCAGAGAATGCACTTACGGGTACCAAATTTACCGACAATTGGTCGGTTGGTATCAACGCAGGTGTTACACAGCCTTTGGCACACCCTTATTCTATTGGTGAAAACATTCGTCCGCAAGTGGGCGTGGAGCTTTATAAGCAATTCACGCCAGTGTTCAAGACCGGCGTGGAGTTCAATGCCGGAATAAACACAACGGGTATCTATGGCAACCGCGGTGTGCGCACTGCTTTCGACCATGCAAATCTCAATCTCCTTGGTGGCTTGAACCTTATGAACCTTTTCGGAGGCTATAAAGGCTCGCCTCGGGTGTTCGAGATAGAGGCTCTCGGAGGCATCGGTGTAGGCCACGTGTTTGGATGCAAGGACGCCGACGGCTCAATGGCTCACAAGAACTATATGACTTCGAAGTTTGGATTGAACCTCGGGTTCAACATTGGCAAGGCTAAACAATTCACGTTGGCTGTCAAGCCGGCGATTGTTTACAATATCGAGGGCCGTTCGCAAAGCAACAACGCAGTGGTTTTCAACTCAAACAAAGCCAACTTTGAACTGATGGCTGGCTTGGCCTACCATTTCAAAACAAGCAACGGAACGCATCATTTCACTTACGCGCGTCTTTACGATCAGAACGAAATAGATGGTCTTAACGACAAAATCAACAATCTTCGTGGTGAGCTCGATGGCAAAGACAACGATCTCAAGACTGCAAACAACAGAATCAACGATCTCAACAATGAAGTTGAACGCTTGAAAAACCGCAAGCCTAACGAGGTGCGCGTGGTGGAGACCGTAACCCAGCAGACTCGTTCGATGGAGTCGGTCGTTACATTCCGTCAGGGCAAATCGACTGTCGACAATGCCCAGCTGCCTAACGTGGAGCGTGTGGCAACTTATTTGAACAACCATAAGGACGCAACCGTAATCATCCGTGGATTCGCTTCGCCGGAAGGCAGCCAGGAAGTGAACGAGCGCATTGCGAAGGCTCGTGCAGAGGCTGTGAAAGACATCCTCGTAAAGCGCTATCGCATCAATGCAAGCCGCATCGACGCTCAAGGCAACGGCGTGGGTGACATGTTCTCTGAACCGGATTGGAACCGCGTAAGCATCTGCACAATCGACGACAAAGAGAAATAATAATCAACTTGACATGACAGGAAGGACCGCGTCGGAATGATGCGGTCCTTTTTTTGCAGGATGACCCGCCAAAAGTCCGACTGGTGTTGATTCTGAATCTTGCCACTTGAAACATCGGTGAGGGAAAAAGAGTCTGCCTTATGACTATTTGTTGGTGGTTGGTACTCAAGGTGAAACGCGCTCTTTTTTCCGCTTGCCCGACTTTTTGATTGAAAATCAAAGAAATCCGTATCATCGGAAGCATATCTGCCAATCATCGAATCGCCACATGAATTATGAACCGAGCAGGCAAAAAGTGCCCTTTCCGAGGCTCGAAACACTCGCTATGAAATAACAACATTTTTAAGTGAACAACGAAATCTTAAATGAAAGCCGTGATAAAAAAACAATAAAAGTTTCTGTTTTTCCTCATAAATGAATCGTATTTTGTATTTGCGCAAAATTAGAAACAATGACAGAACTACTGAGTATCTTATACAAGATGCGGATATTTACCTTAGATGAACTTTCAGAAGCTCTGAAAGGCAAGGTGAAGTCGGTGGATGCGTTGCTTGCTCGGTACAAGCAACAAGGGTGGATTGTGGCTATACGGCGCAATACCTATTGTATGAAGGATATTGCGTCGGGCTTACCTGTTTGCGGCAAATATGAGATAGGCAGCCACTTGTCGCCGACAGCTTGCATCAGTTATCACACAGCATTGGAATTTCATGGATTGGCTCATCAACCCTTCAATGAGGTTTTTGTGAAAAGCATGACTCGCTTCAATTCCTTTTCTTTCGACGATGTGGATTATACCTATTGCCGACAAACAAAGGAAATCGTTGGTATGATGACACCCAAGGGAAACCCTTATGTGCGAGTAACGGATGTGGAGAGTACGTTGTTGGATTGCTTTGACCGTATCGACCGAGCTGGGGGTATTGAGGAATTGCTGCATTGCATGGAGGGTATCGTCTTGCTCAATGAGGAAAGGCTCATCGATTATCTCGCAAGGTACGACAAGGCATTCCTGTACCAGAAGACAGGCTATCTGTTGGAGCGCATCAAGGAACAAGCCAAAATCTCAGAATCTCTCTTGGAGTTGTGCCGAGCCAAGGGAACCAAAAGCGTCAAGTGGTTGACTAACAACGAAGAGTCGGATACATTTGTAAATAAATGGCGCATGTATGTGCCGCAAGAACTAACATCAAAGGAAGAATATGAACTCATATAACAAACAAGCTCTTGACATCATCGCCAAGGAGCAAGGCTTTATTCGCGACAACCTCGAAAAGGTGATGCGATTGGTGGAGATACTCAACTATTTCCATGACAGTCCTTTGCTGTCTAAATCTCTTGTGCTGAAAGGTGGCACAGCCATCAATCTCACCGTTTTCCAACTGCCAAGACTCTCGGTAGATATAGACCTTGACTTTACGGTGGATTGCGACCGAGAATCCATGCTCTCCATTCGCCAAGAAGTGAATAACGAGATTCTACGCTATATGGAGTCGGAAGGTTTTCATCTTGCGCCAGGCTCCAAGACACCGCATACGCTTGACTCATGGGTGTTTCATTATACCAATGCCGCAGGCAACAACGATGGCATCAAGATAGAAATCAACTATTCCGACCGTTGCCATATCCTGCCAGCCATAGAGACTCATGTGTCCATTCCGTTTCTGAGCGATGTGAAGGTACGTTCTCTTTCACCTGTCGAATTGTTTGCCACCAAGATAAACGCCTTGATAGGTAGAAGTGCTGCACGTGACATTTATGATGTCTATAAGATGGTAGTGCATCAACTCTTTCGGAGCGATGAGGAAAGGACGTTGCTGAGAAAAGCAACCGTCTTTTATCAGACAGTAGGCTCGAGCAGAAAAGACAACGCTACGCCAACAGAATATGTAGCTTTCCGCAGATAGACAAGATTCGTTTTCCGCAGATTCGTTCGCAACTCTTGCCTGTGCTTAGACGCAGTGAGCATTTTGACTTTGAGAAAGCCAAGATAGAGGTGGAAGATTTCCTCTCCCAGCTATTGGTTCTTACAGACTCTGAGAAAGAATATGTGCGTGAATTCAATGACAAGAAGTATATTCCAGAATTGCTTTTCGAGGATAAAGAGATAGTTGACAGAATCAAATTTCATCCTATGGCTTTGTGGAAGACAAGGAGTCGTTGAATGCTTTTTCAGTAAATTTTGAAAAAGTTGTTGTTTTGCTTAGTTTTTGATTGGCTGAACTGTATAGATAGTGTATGAAGCAGGAAAAGGACATAGAAAGAATGTTTCGTCAGCATTACGAGAAGATGTATAATCTGGCCAGAAGCATCCTCTCCGATGACGATGAAAGCAATGATGTAGTGAGCGAAGTCTTTACCACGATTCTTGCCGATGATGTAGTCCTGATGCCTGAGAGTGAGGAAGGATTCCTGATGAGGAGCGTACGCAACCGCTGTCTCAACCTGATAGCCCATAAGAGCGTGAAGGAAAGGGTAACGAAGCTGCTGCTGGATGATGCCGACGTGATTCTTTCGGAAGAGACCGACGAGCGACTCGACCAGCTGATGCTTCTCATCGAAGACCTGGAACCGCCTATCCGACAACTCATTTTCCGTCTGCGCTATCTTCAGGAGAAATCTTATCAGGAGGTGGCTGATGAAGTGGGAGTGAGCAAGGTGACGGTGTTCAACCATCTTTCGAAGGCGATGGACTGGATTAAGGAACAATTTAAATGAGCAAGACAATGACAAACAAGGAATTTAACAAGAGTAAAGAAGAGAAGCGACAGATGTTCTTTGATATGCAGGAGCATCCCGATCGCTATACCGACGAGCAGGTGGAACGTTTGCTTGCCGATGAAGACGTAAAGGATTTCTTTCACGATATGGCGATGGTTAGGATGGCGATGAAAAAAGAATCCAAAGAAAGTGAATGTAGACGAAGCGTGGAAGAAGTTTGCTGATAAGCAAGGATTAAAGACCAACGAAGCTTCTGATAAAACATCCAGCAATCACTGGAAGATAGCAGCATCCATCATTGGCGTTGTTTTCCTCTCAGGCATTACTTTCGCTGCAATTCATTCAGGCATTTTCCGTTTCTCTTCTTCGGATGAGGCTAACCAAGCCAAGACGGAGCAAGTATCTTCTACTTCTGATTTGAACAAGATGGATAGCATCAAGGTGAGTGCTACGGAGAAGGCTGATAGTCTCGACCTCAAACCTGTTGTCTTTGACAATACCGAGTTGGGCGATGTCGTGTCGCAGCTTGCTGCCTTCTATAATGTCAAGGTGGAATTCGACAATGCAGAATCGCAGCATGTTCGTATCTTCTTCAATTGGGACAAGACTAAGACATTGAAGCAGAATCTCGAAATATTGAATGCTTTTGAGCGCATACAGATAACGGAAGTGGATGGGATTTTAAAAGTGGAGTAAGTTATGAAGAAGATTGTTTTTACCTTAATGTTGTTGATGATAAGCATGGGTATGTCTGCCCAACGCATTACTCGACAATATAATAATGTGCCATTCTCTGCTGCGTTGAAGGATTTGAATGCTCGACAGGATAAATATGTAATCAATTTTGTGTATGATGAATTGGAGGATTTTAAGGTAACAAAGACCATCAAAAACGAAAGCGTTCCAAATGCCATTTTGAACTTGATAGGCTTCTACCCTATCAAGATGAAACAAGTGGATAATATTATCATTGTAGAATGTATTCAAAAGACTTCTAACAAAATGATGGGACGCATTGTAGACACTCACCATCAGCCAGTCGATTTCGCCAATGTCGCTTTGCTCAATGTTAGTGATTCTAGTTTAATTACGGGTGGTGTGACAAATGAGAATGGACAGTTCGTGATTCCTTGTGAGGCAAAGAAGGCAATTGTGAAAGTAAGTTGTGTTGGGTATAACACTTTTTATAATGTATATGGAATAGGTGAGATTGGAGTCATAACCTTGAATGAAGCATCGGTGAATCTGCAAGAGGTAGTGGTTATGGGACACCGCAAATACATATTAAAAGAAAACGGAAGACTTACGCTCAACGTTCAAAACTCCAACTTGCAAAATATCGGCAAGGCTGCTGATGTCATCAAGTACGTTCCTGGTATGCTTTATACTAACGGTAAATACGAGGTTTTCGGAAAGGGAGAGCCCGTTATCTATATAGATGGTCGAAAGGTGGCAAACGCTTCTGAACTCTCCTTGATTCCCTCTTCTAATGTGAAGTCTGTCCAACTTATCACTAATCCTGGGGCAGAATACGATGCAGGCACAAGAAGTGTAATAGCCATCAGCACCATACACCATAAACTTGATGGACTTTCTGGCATTGCCAGTGCGGAACTTTCAAGACACAAGAATTGGTCAAATAAAGAGGGCATCAACATCAACATTCACAAGGGAGCATTGGATGTATTCCTCGCATATCAATATGACAATACGAGAAGTGACATCAGATATGATGTTAACCAGTTCAATTATGAGCAAGATACATTCCATGAGATTTCTGCTTCTGAATATTCCGACCGCTCTCACTCTCATGACTATAATGTTGGCATGAATTATGCCATAAACAAGAATCACACTATCGGCGGAAGATATTTGGGAAGCATCTCCAACTACAAGATGCTCGACTCTCCTTTCGACTATATGCAAACGTACAAGAATGATGAACTGCTGACATCTACAGACAACAAGACTGAAGAATCTGAGAAGGAAAGGTTTCACAATGTCAATCTGTATTATATCGGCAAACTAACAGACAACCTACAGCTCAACTTGGATGCCGACTATGTTTACGCTCAACTGAAACATAAGCAACAAGTGAGCGAGACAAGTAGAATAGATGCTGTCTCAGAAATCACGCATATGCAAAACGACCAGCGAAATCGTGCGACTGCACTCAAAGGGGGGTTTGCTTGGAACATTAATAAGAATAATGGGCTTGATTTCGGAACGGATTTCAGTAAAATCAGTTCATGGGGTGTGTCTGTAAACGAAGAAGGGAAGATAGCCGATGATCAATTCAAGAACAAGGAAACCAAGTATGCAGGATTTGCCACTTATCGTTTGTCTGTCTCCAAATGGAAAGGATGCATCGGGCTTCGCTATGAGTACATTCATGCCGTCAACACAGACCAAGGAGAAGTAAAGAATAAGACCGATTATTCGGACTTACTTCCATCCCTTTCTATTTCCACTATGTTTGGGAGAGTGGGGATGAATCTGGGTTTCAGTAGCAGGGTCAACCGTCCTTCGTTTCGTCAGTTGAACAACAGTGTGAGCTACAACAATCAATACCATTATGAGCAAGGCAACATTTATCTGAAACCGCAATACGTGTATGATA
Source organism: Bacteroidales bacterium (assembly GCA_022009815.1). Lineage (GTDB taxonomy): Bacteria > Bacteroidota > Bacteroidia > Bacteroidales > Muribaculaceae > Limisoma. The sequence continues at coordinate 362,736 of CP091725.1, read as the reverse complement.
CAGAACTTAGTGTGAATTGTAGCATATTCGACTTCACGTTGGATTATCAGTATATTAAGGATTACATTCATCCGACTGTCGTTTCTGTATCTGGCAAACCTGGAACGGTAACTTGGATGTCAACCAACGCCAAGGATTTCCAGCAACTAGGAGCGCAATGTGTTGTTTCACCTGTTTTTGGTTGTTGGCGACCTACTTTGACGGTGGGTGTCTATAAACCGTATTTCACGCTATCATATAATGGAGAGCAATTAGACTACAATCATCCATACGGTCTCTTCGCTTTCCAAAATGTAGTGGCACTAAGGAGCGATTGGCTTTTTCGATGTGATTTCTATTGGAACATTAAGGGACATCATGGCATCTACGAGCAAAACGGTTATTCGTCATTCAATATAATGGTACAGAAACAGTTACTTAAAAAGAAATTGACGATAACATTGAAAGCAGAGGACTTGTTTGATAGCTCTAAGTTGAACGATGTAAAGAGGGTTAATTTTGTGGTGCAGAATAGAACGGTGGATAACTTCAATCGCTGCATCATAGCTTCCATTAGTTACAACTTCAATAGTTTCAAAGATAAATACAAAGGAAGCGGTTCTGCTGAGGATGAGATAAATCGTTTTTAGTACTATCAACAGACTTCTTCGAGGTGATTTGTTTAACAGCATACAAAGTTCTGCGTGATGAAGTTTCACTATAAAACTAATTCAAAAGAAAACTTCATCGCTCAGAATTTTGTTTTTGTGTGAAGAAACTGCAAAAGTAAATACGAACTTTTGTTCATTTAGAAAAAGTTGTATTTTCGCAACCGAAAATAGTTGTTTGACAGCAAACGTATGCAGATTGCAGAAATAAGGACTGTTGCCAAATCATTACCTTTATTGATGTGAAAAGCTCATGAATGCTCAATTTAAGTTATTCGGCAGATTTTAGCGTAATTTTGATTGAAAAAAATCGGATAAAAATGATGTTTTTCAGAAAAAAGACGTAACTTTGCACTCGGTTTAAGGAAAGATGCCGGAGTGGTCGATCGGGACGGTCTCGAAAACCGTTGTACGGGTAACCGTACCGAGGGTTCGAATCCCTCTCTTTCCGCTAATAAGGGTGTAAATCAGCAAGTTGTGTGATTTACACCCTTTATTATACCCAAAAAGTTTCTTGGTATTTCTACAGCCCCCCCCCCTTTTTTTACACTCCACCAGAGTTTTGCTACTGACCCTAAAAAAGCGACAGCGGCTTCCACCCGGAGCCGCTGTCGTGGTTATAGAAATGAAATAAAGATTCTTTTATTTGTTGATTTTCTGCCAGCTGTCTTTGAGCGTTATTGTGCGGTTGAACACAAGATGCTCTTTCGTAGAGTCCTTCTTGTCAGGCGTGAAATATCCGATTCGCTGGAACTGGAAGTGTGCTCCCGGCTCTGCGTTTTCTGCGAGGAACGGCTCTATCTTTGCGTGCTCCACAACTTTGATTGAGTCGGGGTTGAGGAGCTCGTGGAAGTCGCGGTCTTTGACTTCCGAGGCATTCTCCACGGCAAACAGGCGGTCGTAAAGGCGCACCTCGGCGTCGATGCAATGGCGTGCCGATACCCAGTGGAGCGTGCCTTTCACCTTGCGCATGCTTCCCGGCATACCGCTCTTCGACTCTGGATCGTATTCGCAGTAGATTTCTTCGATACGTCCGTCGGCATCTTTCTTGCAGCCTGTGCATTTCACGATGTATGCACCTTTCAGACGCACTTCCTTGTCGGGAGTCATACGGAAGAATTTCTTAGGAGGATTCTCCATAAAGTCGTCGCGTTCGATGTAGATTTCGCGCGAGAACGGCATTGTGTGGGTGCCGCTTGTAGGGTCTTCCGGGTTGTTTTCCATCTCCATCTGTTCCACTTGGTCGTCAGGGTAGTTGGTGATTACAACCTTTACGGGGTCGATCACGGCGCATACGCGTGTCGCACGTTTGTTGAGGTCTTCGCGGATGCTGAACTCAAGCAGCGAGATATCGTTGACAGCCTCGAATTTGGTGTATCCGATGCGGTTGATAAACGCTTTTATTGACTCAGGGGTGAATCCGCGGCGGCGCAGACCGGAAATTGTCGGCATGCGTGGGTCGTCCCATCCGTCAACGAGTCCCTCTTTCACCAGTTGCAGCAGTTTGCGCTTTGACAATACGGTGTAGGTGAGGTTCAGACGGTTGAACTCAATCTGACGCGGACAGTAGGTCTCGTCGGCAAGCTCCTTTACGAAATATTCGTAGAGCGGGCGGTGAGGCACAAACTCAAGCGTGCAGATGGAGTGGGTCACACCCTCGAAATAGTCAGACTGTCCGTGGGCGAAGTCGTACATAGGGTACACTTTCCACTTTTCGCCGGTGCGGTGGTGTGGATGCTTGATGATGCGGTACATAATCGGGTCGCGGAAATGCATGTTTGACGACGCCATGTCGATTTGCGCGCAGCACCATCGCTCCTTCCTCAAACTCGCCGGCGTTCATGCGCTGGAAGAGGTCGAGGTTTTCTTCGATAGGACGGTCGCGGAACGGGCTTGCTGTGCCTGGCTGCGTCGGAGTGCCTTTCTGTTCAGCAATCTGCTCAGCAGTCTGCTCGTCCACGTAAGCCTTGCCCTCCTTTATCATGCGGATCGCGAGGTCGTAGAGCTGTGGGAAATAGTCAGAAGCGTAGTATTCGCGGTTGCCCCAATCGTAGCCGAGCCATTTGATGTCCTCGCGTATGGAGTCTACATATTCCACGTCTTCCTTCACTGGGTTGGTGTCGTCGAAGCGCAGGTTGCAGGTGCCGCCGAATTTCTCTGCGACACCGAAGTCCATACAGATAGCCTTGGCATGTCCGATGTGGAGATAACCGTTAGGTTCCGGTGGAAAACGCGTGTTCAGGCGTCCGCCGTTCTTACCGTTTTTCAAGTCGTCGGCAACCATCTGCTCGACGAAGTTCAGTCCTGACTCTTTTTCTGGTGTCAGTTCTTTGTTCTCGATTTCTGACATAGGTATATCTAACTTTTAATTTGTTTCTAATGATTAAAATACAAAGTTAATGCAAAAATGTGGAAAACTGGAAATAGTGTGAAAAAAATCCAAGTTGCGCAATAAAAAAACCGTCTTGGCTCATCTGGGAGTCAAGACGGTTCTTTAAAAATCAACTTAATCGGTGATGCTTATTTCTCATACCAAGTGCAGTCGATAAACTCAAACGTGCCAGGTGCAGTCACTTTGTAGCGCACGGTGTGGTTGGTTGTGGCATTGTTGTAGACTGCGAAATTGATGGTGTAGACCACTTCGAGTCCGGCAACCGGCGCTGCGTCGGCGTGGAGCGTGGCGAGTGCGCCAGGGAGCACTTCCTTGCAGAAGCGGTCCATCATGAGCGTTTCGATTTGCTCATCGGTCATCCCCTCGTAGCCGGTAGGATACTGCTCTTTCGCCTTTGCAGGGCGGAGGTCGACGTTGCCTTGGAAAGCCGACGTTCCGCAGTAGTACTCGTTGTTGCCATATTTGGAGATGTAGAAGTTGCCGTCCTTCAAGCCTGTCGATCCGAGAGGCTTGTCGATGTGCTCATATACCCAGTCGACGCAAGCCTGATAGTACTTGGTGGAGATTTCCACACCCTTGCCGCTCGGCAGCGTGATTTCCACGTTCGGGTCATACATCCACTTGCCGTTGGTGCGCACAAATTGAGCAGACTCCTCGGTCACGCCGTTGGTCTTCTGCCACAATGAGCCGTTGAACGTATATTGGTCGCATACGAGCGATGTCTTGCTGCTTGCGTAGTATTTGTAAGCCACAAGTTTGGTGTCGCCGGCCTTGGCGTATGGGAAGTTGACCTTGAGATATGTAGGCAGATACTCGTCAGGTTTCTCCAGGTTGAAGTATTTCATGCCCATAGCCGTATAGTCGGCAGCCTGGAGCAGGTTGATCGACGTGTTGGCTTTCCAGTTGTTGCCGTCGAACGCGTAGACAGCCGATACGCTATTCGAGGTAACGGCAGTTGCGGCGCGCAATGCACGGCGCGATTTTGTTGCCTTTGCTTCAACAGCCGCTGTAGGCACGAAGTTGACATATTTGCCGCCGGAAATTGATGTGAAGTAACCGGTTACGGTGTATGTCTTATCGCTCTCGAAGAGAGCCTTCTGCTCGTCGGTGGCCTGATAGAGGCTTCCGATGGCGGTCTCTGCGCCGTCGATGGTGAAGTTGTAGTAGTTGCCAGAGATTGTAACCTTGCCGGTAAACTGGGCGAATACAGCCAGCTGGTTGTCGGTGATGCCGAGCAAAGCGTCGCAAGCCTTGCCGTCGAGCACTTTGGCGGAAGGATAGCTGTAGGCTTGGTTGCCTGTTACGGTAACTGTGGCTGTTGTGCCGGTAATCTGGAAGCCCTTGTTGTAGGCTGAAACCTCGCCGGTCACGTCAACCTGGTCGCCCACCTTGTAGGCTGTTGCGTCGAAACCGCTTGCGTAGTAAACGAGGATAGAGCCTGAATTGTCGGTGAGGATGAATCCGCGGGCGCAGATTGCAGTCACCAAACCTTTCACTGTGACGTTGCTGCCTACGGCTACCGATCCGAGCGCGCTTGTCATCTCATAGCCAGGGGCAGGATCGTTGCCCGAGCCTCCGAATGAAGGCTCTGTCTCGGTCTGCTTGTAGTTTACGATAACCATATCGCCTTTCTTGGCGTCGCTGTATTCAACAGAGAGAATCGAAGGAATGTGTTTCTGTGCCGATACGATAGGCGAGAAAGCCTCGATGTAGTCCTTTTCGCTGCCCCAGGCATCCTGATAGTCGGTCTCGGTGACAGTGTATTCCGAAGCGGCGCCGAAATTGGTCACTTCTTCAGGCACGTTGCCAGCCACGCGGTATGTGATGTTGATCGACGATCCGTCGCTCAGCGTGAAATATGCGAAATCAGAATCGCTGAGGAAATTAGGAATGTAGTCGCGGGCAGTGATTTTGTCGGTGAAATAGTGCTGTGTTCCGACAGCCTTCAGCTCCTTGCTCAAAGTGTCGCCGGCCTGCTTTATGTTGGCGGAGTTTGCTGCAAGGTTGGTGTAGTCGGCATCGGTAAACGTGTAGGCAATCATCTGCTTGTTGGTGATGCCTTTGTCGCCGTCGAAGCCGTCCAGTTTATCGTTCCAGTCGTTGGGGTCGCAACTTGACAACGCCACGAGGCATGAAGCGATAAGAGCGGAATATAATAGTTTCGTTTTCATTGTCTTGAATAGTTAGATGTTTAGAAGTTTACTTTCAGACGAACAGAATATGTGCGGCCGAAAGAGTAGAACACACGGTAGACATTGTCCCATTCGCCGGCAGTTGTGATGTTGTTGTAGGCATCCATCACGTAGTAGTGGTTGAACAGGTTGTTGATGTTGCCGTTGAGTGTGGCGCGCACACCGGCAATCTTGAAACTGTAGCTTGCGCTGAAGTCGAACTGGTTGCCCCAAGGAATTCTCCATGGATCGGCAACGTTGATTGTCGAGTTTGCAGAGTAGTTTGACGACGACACTTGATAGTCGCTGTAGTTGCGTCCGCTTGCCACCCAGTCCAGACCGAAACGGAAGCCGTCGAGCGGACGGATGTTGATGCCGATAGAACCGGTTGTCTGAGCTGAGCCGCCCACTTTCACGCCTTTCTGGTTGAGCACTGCCCATGCGTGGTCGTCAGCAAGTATGCCCGACGCAACGGTGCCGCGGAGGTCTTTCAAAGGCTCGCCGTTCTGGTTGTAGAAGTAGCCCTTTGCGTTGCTGTCCCAAACCCAGTCGCCCAAAGAGAGCATACCTTCGAGTTCGAACCATTTTACTGGACGGTATGTGAAGTTCATCTCCACGCCCATGTGGCGTGCGTCTACGCCCTGCATATTGAGAGAGTAGCGGTCGCCGGCGTGTTCGCCCGAAGTGATTTCGCCGCCGCGGGTCGATGTCTTGTCTTTCCAGTTTGTGTAGTAGGCGTTGGCTACGAAAGAGAATACCGGATTGTGGAATCCGTAGCCGATTTCATAAGAAATTACTTTCTCGTTTACGGCGTCAGGGTTGATTGCGTTGCTCTTGGCCGATGTCAGGAACGCGCCGCCTGAGTAGAATGGAGCGCGGCTGATGTAGCCGAGGTTGAAGAACACGTTGTTGTAACGGTTGATGTTGTAGTTCGCACCGCCCTTGATTGTTCCGCCGAGGAAGTTGAGCTTTTCCGACTTCTCGTGTGCCTTGTCGTAGTTGAAGTGGTCCACACGCCAGTAGCCTGTGTTGCTGATTGAGCCGGCAAGCACGAAGTTGAATTTCTTGTTGAGGATAGAGTACTCCAATTGTCCGAACACGCCTTCCTGATGAGTGTGTCCAATCCAGTCACGGTAGACGATGTCGCCTACGCCGAGTTTCTCGTATTTCCAGTTAGGATCGGCTGCCGCTGCGTTGTTGGCTGCCGACACGCCGCTTCTGCTGGAGTCGTCCATATAGTACTCACCGTCGTAGAGGTCGACAATCTCGTTGTTGTGGCGGCCTACGTAGTAGCGCATGTCGAGACCGGCCGTAAGGGTGAGTTTCTTAGGGAGAAGCTCGTTTTTGTAAGTCGAAACGAGTCCGTACCATTCATGGGCGTTGTTGCTCTTTGCCATAACGAGGTTTGAACCTGTTGTGCTGGTGGCATTCATCTCCTGAATCTTGTCGTAGGCGAAAGTGCCGTCAGGATTGCGGAACAATGTGTTGAGCACACCGTTCGACGCGCCGTACCAAGACGAGTAGCTGAGGCTTGTGCCGTCTGCCAGCGTGCCGCGTCCTTGACCTGAGTAGCCGCCGCCACGTGCGATTGACAGGTAGGCTGCCGACGACAGTGATGACTTGTGGTCAATCTGCCAAGTGTGGTTGAGCGAAATCTGAGGTTTGTGGTATTGGTTTGTTGTAGAAGAGCGGCGCTGTCCGTTCTTGTCGTATCCGAATGTCGGATTGTAGCGGTACATCGACTTCTCGCCCATATAGTTCTGCACTTGCTGCCAGCCTTCGATTGTCAAACCGTCCTGTGAGCTGCGCTTGTTGTGAGTCTGAGGAGCGCCAAATGCGGTCAGCGACAATTGGTGGGCGTCGTTGATGCGTTTGGAGATGTTGATAAACCAGTTGTAGCTGTTGAAGTCTGTGCCCTGGATATATCCGTCGCCTGCACGGTGGGAGAACAAAGCGGTCACTGCCCATCCGTTTTTCATCAAGCCTGTCGAGAACGATACGCCTTCCTGGTGCAGTCCGTCGTTACCCATACCGTACCATACGGAGCCGCCTTTCTTGGCATCGAGCGATTTGGTGATGATGTTGATTGTACCGCCGACTGAAGGAGTCGATACAATCGATGCGCCAAGACCGCGCTGTGTCTGCATTGATGATGTCACGTCGCTAAGGCCTGCCCAGTTGCTCCAATAAACACCGCCCCATTCCATGTCGTTGACGGGGACACCGTTGATCATGACTGCGACGTTGGCGGCTTGGAAACCGCGCATGTTGATTTTTGAGTCGCCATATCCGCCACCGTCTTTGTGGCCCATACGCCTGGAGTGGTTTTCAGAACTTCCGGAAACTCTTGGTTGCCCAGTTTCATGTCGATGACGCGGGCACTTACTTCCGAAATGGCAACTGGCGTCTCGCGTGTCTTGGCAATCGACTGCGTAACGACTACGTCGCGGAGCATCTGTGATGCTGCCTCGAGGCGAACTTCGCCCAAATTGCCTTGCGACTTTTTAAGCACTGTCTTGTAGCCGACATAGCGGATCTCAACGTCTTTGGAGCCTTGCGGCACTTCAATCTGGAAAAATCCGTCGATGTTGGTTACAGTTCCGATTTTTGTCCCGGGGATAGTGATGGTGGCTCCGATTACAGGTTCGCCCTGCTCGTCAACCACGCGGCCACGGCAATTGCTATGTTCGGCTGCAAGAAATTGCGCCGTCGATAGGAAAATTGCGGTAGCTAAGAGGAGTAGTCTCTTCATGCTGTAGGGATTTAGTTAATTTTTAAAGAATAGAATATGTTAATTTTTTGATTTTTTAATTAATTGAATTACCAATTCAAAACTTCGTGAAAACAACTATGCAAAATTAGGCTTTTTGTGTAATGAATGCAAATTTAAGCCAATAAAAACTACGCGTTGTCACCAAGATGTTAAAATTCAAGGTGTGCAATGCCATGCAGGAGGATGCCGTCGTCTGAGACTCCTTCCGCCTGAACCGTAAATACAGAGCCGCGCGGCAGCGAGGATTTAGGAATGGTTATTGTTGCATTGCCGTTGCATAGCCTGACATTCCCGTTCCAATAAAGGGTCATGCTCTTCGCATTCTCGGAAGAGTGAACATGCTCAGGCTTCTGATAGCCTAATGGCTTGAACCGTGACACTCGGTTCAATGTCATGCCGTCAAGAGATGAGGCTCCGTTTTTCAGCGTGATTGAGATTACTCCCGGGCCGCCTTTGGCTCCCCAGATGGCTGCGCTGCCGGTTTTGAACACGTCGATGCGTTCCACGTCCTGCATTTGTATGATGTCAAGGTCGTAGTCGCCATCAAGAATCACACCGTCGATTGCGATGGCGGCATGCGACTTGCCGTAGACTGAGATCTTGCTGCGCACATAAGCTGTGTCGCCTTTCATGTATATTCCTGGAATGCGTCTCAGCACTTCGTGGATGCATGTGGCGTCGATATATGCAAGTTGGTCTGCGGTCATGGAGAAGTCTGCCATGCCGGAGAACGTTCCGTTGTGCTTGTCACGTCGCGCGGCGGCTACGTCAACATTGTGGAGACGTATTGTCCTGCCGGATGCGATATCGTTGAAAACTGCCGCATCGCCGCATCGCCGCCTTGACTGCACGGCGATTGATGCGCTGTCTACGGGAGGATATGTCGTCTCGTCTATTCTGACGGCGGTCTTTTCGTATTGGTTGCCGACGGATGCGTTTACGGCAAAGGTCGTTCCGTCGGGGTAGTCAAGCCCAGAGATTGCGAAGTTGCCGTATTTGTCGGCTGTTGCGACAGCATACATGTCGGCATTCGGCGAGATGATGCTGACTTTTGCAAACGAAGCGTCTCTTGGATACGGTGCTGTAACGATAGCCTTGCCTGAAATCGTTTGTGAGACCTCGTGCTTTACTGGAGGCTGAGTGAACTGTCCTGCAAGAATGCTGTCAACGCAGTATCTGTCGCAAACGGAACGGTGCAGCAGCGAGTCGACCGCTGCCGCATTGTATCCGTTTGCGAAAAATCGGTCTGCGTCTGCAACTCCTCCGCGCACGTCTTGCGAGAGCAGTATCTGTGGGATGATAGACGGTGTCTTATTGTCGTGGCCTTTGTTATGGCTACCGACATATGCGCTGAAATCTGTGATGGAAGGCATATATTGAGGCGTATGCTGTCGGAAAACTCGGCATGAGCCGTGATTGTTGCTTTCACAGATTCTTTTCCGTAGGGAGAGAACACTGATTTTATGCCAAAAACTGCTCCGGCGCTGTCAATTGCAATAAATTGCGAAATGCCTTCGGGCAGCTCCTTTTTGGGGAAAACTATGGGCTCTCCTGGTTTGATCTGTCCGTCATAGCATACGCAACCTCTCGAAATTACGGCAAGTTTGACAGCTTTCGCGGCCGAGTTGTCAAGCATGATTTTAAAAGCTTGGCCGGTGTCGGTGCAGTGCAGTGGATTGGATTTCCCAAGCGTCGGCTGTTTGGATGTCAGTGACAGGAGCGGGGCTGCTTCCGATGCTGATAGGCGTAAGGCATTCGTAGCCGTGCAGTCCTGCAGAATAAAGGGTGTAGCATCGCAGGAAACACTGCTCTTCAGCCAAATCCTTTGGCGTGTCGAGATATCCGGCGTATGCGCCGTTGTGTCTGGCTATTTTGATCCTCTTTATTGTGAAGCCTTGCGTGTCAAGGAGCTCGGCGTATGCATACATGTCGGCATCCGTGGGAATCAGGCTGGTTGCGTCGACAGCATATATGCACAGCCAGATTCGTTCGCCTGGCATATAGCTTGTGCGGTCGGTGTGGATGAATAGCTTCTCCTGTGGATACAGTTGTCTCTGTTTGTTGAAAAGCATAGACACATTTGGGCATATTTGCTGTGGTCTTGACGTCATTGCCGCCGTCAGCATGATGACGATGAATAAAAAAAATCTTTTCATATTCTTGTGTTTTATTTCTTGTGTCTCAGTCGGCAATCTTGATGCTTATGGCTTTCAGTTGCTGCCAGCCGGCTTGTCTGTGACACGGACCATAAAATGATAGTCTCCGTTGTCGATGTCGTAAGGAATTGGAATGTCGACTTTCGCCTCATACGACGTCGCCCCTGTAGGGATGGCAAAGTCTTGGTTGTAGATCCACGGATTAACAGGCGTTTTTATGGGGTCGAGCGGACAGTCGCCGGCGGATGTGGAATGCGAGTGGTGGTCGAAATTGTTGTGGATTTCGAGGTTGAAGTTGCCGAGCTCCATATTGTCGGTGAATGTGTAGCGGAAAGGAATTGTCTCTCCTTTGTGATACACCTCGCAGTTTATCGGGAAAGGAATGTCGCCATCAACGATTTGTGGCTTTTCAAGATCTTTTGCCGGATCGTCGTTGTTGCTGCATGAGCAGATTGCGATAGACGTCAATGTCGCGTATGCAAAATATAATATCCGTTTCATAATACGATTGCTTTTCTTGTAAAGGCTTGTCTGCCGACCAATTGCCGACAGCCAAGCCGTGGTGGTGTTATTTAGTTATCTGAATGCCTTCAACTTCCTCTGTGGTGGAATTGCCATCGGCATCGGTTACAGTAAAGTGGAGATGGTACTCGCCTGCTGGTGCGTCGGCAGGAACGGCGAGATGTTCATGGAAATGGGCAGATGTCTCGCCGAGATATTTGCCTGTGTATTTGAATTCCTTCTCGTAGTCGGCGGCGGTATTGTGCAGTTCCACTTCTATTTCAGCGATTTTGTTTGGCGCGCTGATTTCCGCCTCAAGATGCATCTCTCCGCCGGCAACCGCAGTCTTGCTGTTGCCTTCGCCAGTTTCCGTTATTGTTATTTCTGGGGAGCCTTCCACCGGCGTCGTTATTTTTAAAGAAGATTTGAACACAGAGCTTTGTCCAGCCTTGTCGGTGACGGTGAACGTCAGCACATATTCACCGGCAGCAGTCTCGGAGGAAATGTCAATGTGCTCGTGGAAAGTAGTGTTGCGCACACCGATGTATTTACCATCGGTCCATGACTTCGCGACCACAGTGGTTAAGCCGTCGGCTGATGTTACAGCAACGTCGATGCGGGCGATGAGCCCTTCGGCTTCAAGATTGCCTTCAAGATGCATGTCTTTGCCCGCCGTGGCGGTTTTGCTGTTTTCCTCGCCAACTTCGGCGAGAGTGGCTACGGGTTTGGAAACATTCGGCTCATCGTTGTTGTCGCACGATGTCGTAAATAGAGAAAAAACACTCAGTGTCAAAGCCACTGTAAGAAATAAACACTTTTTCATAGTTCCTAAGTTTTATATGTTAATAAATCACTTTTATTCCAGCAAAATAACTTCTTGGCAGAGACGGACCATAGACGTAGTCGGAGTCGCGGTTCCATCCTTTGTCGAAGTCTTTTTGGTAGGCGTTTGTTATGTTCTGTATGCCACCGTTTATCTGTAGAGTCAAGTCGTTGTATACAGGAATGTCGTATGAAAGCTTTACGTTCAGTGTGAAGAAATCTGGGGTGTCGACTGCTGTCGGAGTATCGACGCCCGATCCGGCGTTGTGTCCGACGAGCATGCTGCCCGTGTAGTTTCCTGTGACAGCCGCTGTGAAACGTTGCAGTGGGGTTGAGGTAAGCGTGAAATATCCGTAAGTGTTCGGAGTGCGCATCATTTTACGGTATTTCTGTTCCGGAACCTCATCGTTCCATGCAATGGCTTTGTCATATTTGCTTTGTTGGAGTGTTACGCCGGCCTGGAGCGAAATCCATCTTGACAGTGCAACCTTGCCCTCGATGTTTAGACCAAGCACCTTTGCGCCGTATGCGTTATAGCGTTCCTGCACAGTGTTGCCTTGGCTGTCGGGTTGGTCAAGTTGCCTGAGCGCAAACACGTTGTTCAAATCCGTGTAGAAACCTTCGACAAGCAGATTGACTTGTGCATTCTCAAACTTGTGATAAATGTCTGCAGACAAACTGAAACTGTTGGATCGTTCTTCTTTCAAATTGTCAGCAAGAACAGTGACCAGACGTTCACCACCGACAATGCCGATGTGCAAATCTTCGTCAAAGGCCTGTGGCGCACGGAATCCTCCGGCATAGCTTGCGCGCAGGTTGACATCCTCAGTCGGATTGAAGCGTATGTTGGCACGCGGACTGAAAATTATGCGGTCCACAAAATTGTGTTTGTCAAATCGGCCTCCGATGAGAAAACTCCAGCGTTTGTTTTTCCATTCATTCTGGAAACAAGCTTCCGATTCGGGCATTTTGCCGGAAGTCACGGTTGTAGCCGAGGATGATGTCTTTCAGTCCGTCATGATTGTATTCCGCACCAAGAGTCAGGTCTGATGGCATAAATATAAGTTTGTCGAAAGAATGCATATATTGTGCGCCGAGAATATAGGTGAGGCCATGTGTGGTGCCGTAGGCCTTCTGTGCGGCCTCAATATCATCAGGCGTGCCTTCGCCTATTCCTCCATAATAGCTTTTGCGGGCAGTTGACTGGAACGAGAAATATGCGTTTACGCGGTTTTCCCTGTTTGGCGAGAAATAATCATAACTTAATCCTCCGCCTTGAATGTTGTGCTCTGTTTGTTCGGCGATGTTGGCCTTATGGGCTATGTGGTCAAGCATGTTTCCGCCACGTCTGAACTCATGGATGCCATGATACTGCAACGTCAATTTGGAGTAGGGATTCAGCTTTAGAAAGGAGTTGAGTCCTAATGTCTGGTTGTGCAAGACGGGCAACTCGCTATATCCGTCGCCGTCATAATCAAACGGTTGACGGTAACGGTTCTGTCCATATATGTAGAATCCGGCTCTGTTGTTGTCTGTGACCAATGACAGATTGGCTGATGTGGTGTTGTCAAACGAGTTTTTTCCGCCGATGCTCATAAACGAGTGCCCCACTTCTGCAGAGTTCCGGGATGGCTCTTTGGTGATAATGTTGATGGTGCCTCCTATGGCTGATGCTCCGAATAAAGCAGAACCGCCGCCGCGCACCACCTCTACGCGCTCAATCATATTCGTCGGGATTTGTTCCAAACCATAAATGCCGTTCAAGGCGGAGAATACAGGGCGGGAGTCAATCAATATCTGAGAGTAGTGACCGTCAAGTCCGTTGATGCGTACTTGTGTGAAGCCGCAATTCTGACAGTCGTCCTCTGTCCTGACTCCTGGTTGGAAATTCAAACCTTGCGCAAGACATACTGACTGTGTCGCATCAAACAATTTGGGGCTTAATACGTTGACTAAATTCGGCGCAAGTTTGCGCTTGGTTTCGTTTCTGTTGGCTGATACTACAACATCGTCCAGTGCGATGTCATCTTGTTCGATGGCAAAATTCAGCTCTTTGGTGGAGTTGGCATCGATAGTTATGCTTTTTTGTGTGGTGCGGAAGCCTACGGATTTGACTTCTAAAGAAATAGTGCCTGTGGGAAGGTTCTTTAGAAAATAGTGCCCGGAGGTGTCGGTTGTAGTGCCTATGTTGGTTCCTTTCACGAATATTGTTATGTAAGGCAGGTGCTTCCCGCTTTGCTTGTCGATGACATGCCCATAGATATTGGCGTCAGAGCCATCTTGCTGCGGACTGCTGGCATCTGCCAGAAAGGGAATTAGCATAGCCAACAATGTGGCGACTGTGATTTTGATTTTAGTAGTCATAGTGTTTATGTTAATTGATAATTAATAATTAATGATTCAGACTTGCAAGTATGAATAGTTGATGGTTATACGTGTATTATATCTCCCACGTTGCCATAAAGGAGAAGTTGCGGCCTGGCTCCGGCACATCGATAAGACGATAGTGACTCGTGTGGTCGTAATATCTATTGTTTAGCAGGTTGTCGCATCTGAGCGACAGCCGTAGTCGTGCACCGCCTATTTTCAGTGATTTCCCGACGGAAATGTTTATGAGTTGATGTCCTGGTGTCGGTTCCTCGGGAGGAACGATTTCGTTCTGTCGTCCGACAGCTACATATTCCACAGCTGCAAATCCGCCCTTGGCATCGTCTGCAGCAGGCAGGTCGTAGCGGAGTTGGACACGGACTGACCATGGAGTGGAGAATGGCAGGGAATAGCCTTTCTTATCGCCTGACAGCTGACGGGCATAGAGATATTCGCCGCCAGCGTTGATTTTGAAATGCTGGAGGATGAGGAATGAAAGTTCGGCCTCAAACCCACAGCGCGCCACGCGGCTTTGCTCATAGTTGTAGAGCTGCAGCCCTTCTTTATATTCGGATGTGGGACACAGGTAGATGTAGTTTGGAAAATAGTTGAAGAATGGTGTTACGGAGGCCTTGATGCCGTCATGGCTGTAGACGGCAGCTGCGTCGAGTTGGTATGACTCTTCCGGATTCAGATTGGCATTGCCTTTCTCATAGCGGAAAATGCTGTAGTTTACACCGTCTATGCCAAGCTCTTTAGCTATAGGCATTCTGAAGCTTTTCCCGATGTTGACTTTCAGAACAAGATTGCCTATATGGTTGTCGATGCCTGCTGACCATGTCACGCTGTTGAATGCTCTGTGCAGGTTGGCGGAACGTTCGGCATATATTGAGTCGCCGCTGGCTGTCGGTGTCTTGAACCAGTCGTGGTAGCTGTGAGTGTTTATGCTTCCGTAATCGAAGCGTATGCCGGTGCTGAGGATGATGTTGTCGTTGACGGCAAAATGGTCAGACAGAAATATGCCGAATTGCAACAGCTCAAAATCTGGCAGTACAAAGCTCCAGCCTCCACTGCGGTTGTGCTGATATTCTGCGTTGACTCCTCCTTTGAGAGAGTTTGTGCCGATTGTCTGCTTGACGTTGGCCGCGGCTGAGACTGTGTTCTTGTCGAAACTGTGTTCAAGTGTGCCGTCGGGCTTGGGCATGTATCCGTGTGACACTGGCTCGGAGAGCTCGCGCTGGTGGTTGTTTTGCCAGCTGATGTTGCTTTCCGCCAAGCCTCCTTTCCAATGCCATTCGGTGTGGTTCGAGACAAACAGATGATTGACACTGTGCTGCGGCAGGTCGACGTCGCGGGCCGACCGGTCGTAGTCAATCTCAGACAAGCGTACCTCGAGGCCATGCGCGTTGGCGAAAAAACCACTTTTGGTGTTGACGTCGGAGATTCGAAGCCAGCTGCTCCATTTGTTTCCCGTGTGCCCAATTGTAAGACTGCCGTCGGTCTCGCGTCCTGACGTATTGCGCAGACGGCGATTGTGCAGTTTTATGTAGTATGAATAATACTGAATGCTGTCTACAGGAACACGCTGGTCGGCATAGTCGATGAAGGTGGCGTTGGCTTTATACCAGAAATTGTTCTTGCGTCCTGTCAATCTTACAGAGGTGCCGATGGCGTCATTGACGCTGCGGGCAAACAGGTTTGCGCTCCACTTGAATCTGTCTTGCGGCACGGCGGTGCTTGTCAGATTGATGACTCCTCCTATGGCGTCGGAGCCGTAAGACAGCGAGGCAGGGCCTTTTATCACTTCCGCGTGGTCGATGTCATACTGGTCTATTTCCAGCCCATGGTCGTCGCCCCATTGCTGCCCCTCGTGTTTGATGCCGTTTTCTGCCACAACCACGCGGTTGAACCCGAGCCCGCGGATTGTTGGTTTGGACTCATTTGATCCTACTGACATGGCTTTGACGCCGGGTATCTTCTCGAGGCTTTGCATGAGCGAGCCGCTGAAATTAGTTTCTATAAATTGTTTGCCGACATATGTGGTGCTTAGTGCCGACCTCATTTGCATATCTTTACTATAGCCGTTTCCCTCCACGACGACATCCTTGAGCACAATTCCTGCTTTTGTCGGCTGCCGCAGACTGTCGGTGTCGGATTCCAATCCGTTTCCGAGACTGTGGCCTGACGCGCTGCCGGCTGTTGAAGCAAGGATGCAGTAGGGTAGGATAAAAATGGGAAGCGACTCAGTTAAAAACTTCCTGTTCATCCTAAAAATTAACGTATTAGTGGATTGTGCGATTTCTCATGTCCGAAATTATTTATTCGGATATGAAATGAATAAAAACTTGAAATTAAGCTTGATATGCAAAAGGAGGCGCACGGAGAAATGCGCGCTTAGTCGTTGCTTCCAGGATTCCTGCGCAAGGGAGCGCAAGAATGAACGACAAGAGGATGGTTGTGAAATCAATATGAGGCTCTGCCTCTTCGACAAAAGGCGATAGGATGAATTGGCAAATCGGACAGTCGTTGTCGGCTGTGCCATTGTGCGAGTGGCATGTGCCCGACGTTTCGACAGTGGAAATGGCATCGGAGTCGTGAACGTGTGTGGCTTTCACGATTCCCATAGGCAGGAGCGACAACAGAAGCACCAGCGCTATTATAATCCTATTTCGTCTTAATGTTTTCATTTATGCCGCAAAGATAATGATTGTTTCTAAAATATGCAACATTGTTGCATATTTCAATTGTGTTAAATTTTGCTATTTGTGAAATTGTTGGTATTTTTGCATTTAAATTCAATTAAAAGAGTGTTGGAATGAATGCGACAGACATATTGAAAAGAAAGGGATTGAAGAAAAGTGCACAGCGAATCCGTGTGATCAACATTCTGAAAGACAAAGGAATGCCTATGGCTGAAGATGAGATAAAAGTGGCGATGGGCGAGATTTATGACCGTGTGACGTTTTATCGCACGATGCAGGCTCTTGAGAAAGCGGGAGTTGTTCACCGCATTTTAATAGACAACAATAAGTCGGAGTATGCCTTCAACGTTGAAGACGGACATCATTCGCATGTGCATTTTTTATGCACAAAGTGCGGTGCGGTTTCGTGTCTTAAAGATGTCATGGTTGCCGACTATCGTTTGCCGGAAGGCTATGTGCCTGCCGAGAGCGAAGTGCTGATAAAGGGGGTGTGTCCGTCGTGCAGCGCGGAGAAGAAGTAGTAAAGGTTGCTTTTTGTGCTTATTTTGAAATGAATCTAATAAAAATGCTTGTTTCGCAGATAAATCAAAGAAAAATTCCTAATTTTGAAACTCAAAATAAAACAAGGTGAAAATAGCGATTGTGAAATATAACGCCGGAAACGTGTTCTCTGTGGAGTGTGCGCTACGCCGTCTTGGCGTGGAGCCGGTGTTGACTGCCGATCCTGATGTGCTGCGCGCCGCCGACAAGGTGGTTTTCCCTGGTGTGGGAGAAGCGTCGTCGGCAATGACTTGTCTGCGTGGCGGCGGCCTTGACGGCGTGATACGCTCGTTGCGGCAGCCGGTGCTTGGTGTGTGTATCGGGCAGCAGCTGATGTGCCGCCATTCGGAGGAGGGCGACTGCGATTGCCTCGGCATCTTTGATGTCGACGTCAAGCGTTTTCAGCCTGCGCAGGGCTTCAAAATTCCGGAGATGGGTTGGAACACTGTCGCGGCTGTGCGCCAAAGCCGGTTGCTTGAAGGCATTGCCGACGGCAGCTATGTCTATTATGTGCATAGTTACTACGCTCCGGTTTGCGCCGACACGATAGCCGTCACTGAGTTTGCTGTGCCGTTCAGCGCGGCGATGCAGCGCGACAACTTCTATGCCACACAGTTTCATCCTGAGAAGAGTGGTGATGTCGGGTCGCGCATATTGCAAAACTTTTTGGAATTATGATAGAGATTATACCGGCAATAGATATTATCGAGGGCAAGTGCGTAAGGCTTACGCGCGGCGACTACGACACGAAGCGAGTCTATAACGAAGATCCACTTGAGGTGGCGCAGGCGATGGAGAGCGCCGGATGCCGACGGTTGCATCTGGTGGACCTTGACGGCGCGAAGGCTGCCCACATTGTAAACTATCGCACACTGGAGCGGTTGGCTTCGCGCACGTCGCTGACAATCGACTTCGGCGGCGGTCTGAAGTCTGACGACGACGCGCATGTGGCTTTCGAGTCGGGCGCGGCGATGATTACGGGCGGCAGTGTGGCGGTGAAAAGTCCGGAACTTTTCCGTGGCTGGATTGCCCGCTACGGTGCAGACCGCATTATTCTCGGTGCCGATGTGAAGAACAAGAAAATAGCCACCGTGGGATGGACGGAGGACAGCGGCATCGACTTGATGCCGTTTGTGCGTGGATATATGGAGCGCGACGGCGTGCGCAATGTCATCACGACCGACATTGCGTGCGACGGGATGCTTGAAGGCGCGGCTGTGGACCTGTATAAGGAGATGCTCGAAGAATTGCCGGGTATAGTGCTTACGGCAAGTGGAGGCATAGGCTCGCTTGCCGACGTCGAGAGCCTTGACGCCGTCGGGGTGCCGTCGGTGATTGTGGGTAAGGCGATTTATGAAGGACGTATATCGCTTAAGGATGTGGAACGGATTAACATGAACTGCAATGCTTGCTAAGAGAATCATACCCTGTCTTGATGTGAAAGACGGCAAAACGGTAAAAGGTGTCTGCTTCGGCAATCTACGCGATGCCGGCGATCCGGTGGAGCTCGGTCGGAGATACAGCGAGGAGGGGGCCGACGAACTGGTGTTTCTCGACATCACGGCATCGAGCCAGCGACGCAAGACGCTGGTCGACATGGTGAGCCGTGTGGCGCGCGAGGTGAATATTCCTTTCACTGTGGGCGGTGGAATAGGCAGCGTGGCTGATGTTGAGGCGTTGCTCAATGCCGGTGCCGACAAGATTTCCATCAACTCGTCGGCGTTGGCGCGTCCGGAGCTTATCGACGAGATTGCAGCCCGTTTCGGCAGCCAGGTGTGTGTCGTGGCCATCGACGCGCGCTGTGTCGACGGCGATTGGCAATGTTTCACTCACGGAGGCAGCCGTCCTGCCGGACGCGGACTGTTTGAATGGGCTGCGGAGGCTGAACGCCGTGGCGCAGGAGAACTGTTGTTTACGAGTATGGACCACGACGGTGTGAAACAGGGGTTTGCCTGCGATGCTTTGGCGCGGCTGAGCGCAAGCGCTGGAATTCCAGTGATTGCGAGCGGAGGCGGCGGACGGATGGAGCATTTTGCCGAAGTGTTTGAGCTTGGCAATGTCGATGCGGCGCTGGCGGCGAGCGTGTTCCACTACAATGAGATAGGAATTGGAGAATTGAAGAAATATTTACAAGAACAGCATATCACAGTGAGATTATGAATTTGAATTTTGAAAAAATGGGCGGACTTGTTCCCGCAATCATACAGGATGCACGCACAAAGAATGTGCTGATGCTCGGTTTTATGAACAAGGAGGCGTTTGAGAAAACTCAGGCTACGGGCTTGGTGACATTTTACAGCCGCACACGCAATTGCTTGTGGACAAAAGGTGAGGAGAGCGGAAACACGTTGACGGTGGTGTCGATTGCCGACGACTGCGACAACGACACGCTGCTCATTAAAGCAATCCCGGCTGGTCCGGTGTGCCACACTGGCGCGGCGACATGCTTCTGCGATTCAAACGACTATGGCGTTGAATTTTTCGACTATCTGCAGAAATTCATCCAGCGCCGTTATGCGGAGATGCCAGAGGGATCCTATACCACTTCGCTTTTCAAAAAGGGTGTGAACCGCATGGCTCAGAAAGTGGGCGAGGAGGCTGTGGAAACGGTCATCGAGGCTACAAACGGAACCGACGACCGTTTGGTCTATGAGGCTTCCGACTTGATGTATCACCTTATCGTGCTGCTCACGTCGAAGGGGTTGTCGCTCGACGACCTGTCGCGCGAGTTGCAGAAACGTCACAAAGAATAAGAAACAATCAATATAAATCATGTCAGCAATCATTGATTATAAAAATGTGGAAGTGCTCCGCAAGGAGTTGCTCGTGTTGAAACGTGAACTTTCAGCTTGAGGAAGGTCAGTTCGTGTATCTGATAGGCCGTGTCGGAAGCGGTAAGAGCAGCTTGATGAAGACGATGTATGCCGAAGTGCCTATTGAAATGGGCGAGGCGAGAATCTTCGACTACGACCTGTCTGCCATCCGCCGCAAGGACGTGCCTATGCTGCGACGGCAGATTGGTGTGGTGTTCCAGGATTTCCAGCTGTTGTCTGACCGCTCGGTCTACGACAACCTGTTGTTTGTGCTTAAGGCCACGGGTTGGAAGAACAAGACCGACATAGACGAGCGTATCAATGAGGTGCTGAGTGAGGTGGGGATGGAGCACAAATCCTATAAGATGCCGCACGAGCTGTCGGGTGGCGAGCAGCAGCGCATCGCCATTGCGCGCGCTTTGCTCAACCGTCCGAAACTGATTCTTGCCGATGAGCCTACGGGCAATCTTGACCAGGAAACGGGACATCAGATCATGTCGCTGCTGCACCGCATCTGTGCGGAGGGAACGGCTGTAATTATGGCAACCCACAACATCCAGCTCACGGAGGATTTCCCTGCGAGGGTTGTGAAATGCGAGGATAAGAACGTAATAGAACTTTAATAACGATTTGATATTCGATTGAAAGCGAAAGAATGAAGGTACTGAAATTTGGCGGAACTTCTGTCGGTTCGGCGGAGCGAATCAGAAAAGTTGCCGGAATTGTGACCGGCAAGGGGAAAAATATTGTGGTGCTGTCGGCAATGGCTGGCACTACCAACACTTTGGTTGAGATTTCTGATTACCTGTACAAGAAAAATGTAAATGGAGCGCACGACATAGTAAACGCTCTTGAACTGAAATATCTTGAGACCATCGACAGCTTGTATGACAAAGAGTCGACAAACGGCTGCAACGGCTGCTATAAAGGAGCGTTTCGACTATCTGCGCTCGCTTGCCAAGGCTAATTTCACGGTCTTGGAGGAGAGGGAGATTCTCGCGCAGGGCGAAATGATGTCGACTGCGATGATGCATCTCTATCTGCAGGAGCAGGGCGTGAAGTCGGTGTTGTTGCCGGCACTTGAGTATATGCGCACCGACAGCAATGGCGAGCCCGATACGGCTTTTTTAAAGGCTCGCCTGTCGGAGATGCTCGACGAGCATCGGGATGCCGAAATATATATCACGCAGGGCTACATCTGCAAACGCTTATGGTGAGACCGACAACCTGCAGCGCGGCGGCAGCGACTATTCGGCATCGCTCATTGGCGCTGCTGTCGGCGCGGAGGAGATTGAAATCTGGACCGACATTGACGGCATGCACAACAATGACCCGCGCTATGTTGAAAACACGCGTCCGGTGGAACGCCTGAATTTTGAGGAGGCTGCCGAGCTTGCTTATTTCGGTGCCAAGATTCTGCACCCCACATGTGTGCAGCCGGCGAAACTGAACAACATTCCCGTGCGTCTGCTCAGCACACTCGACCCGTCTGCCAAGGGCACGCTGATTGACAATATGGCGGCAGACCACACCATCAAGGCGGTGGCTGCGAAGGACGGCATCACTGCCATCCGTGTCAAGTCGAGTCGCATGCTGCTGGCTTACGGTTTCATGAGCAAGGTGTTTGAGATTTTTGAGGCGCATAAAACTCCGATAGACATGGTTACGGTGTCGGAAGTCGGTGTGTCGGTGACTGTCGACAATGAGCGCAACCTTGAGAGCATCATTGCGGAGCTGCGCAAATTCGGAACGGTGACCATCGACAGCGATATGGTGATAATCTGTGTGGTGGGCGATCTTGAATGGCAAAACCGTGGCTTTGAGGCGAAGGCTTTGGCTGCTCTGAAGGACATCCCTGTGCGGATGATTTCTTATGGCGGCAGCAACTGCAACATCTCATTCCTTATCCGCAAGGATGACAAGGTGGAGGCTCTCGCTAAACTGAGTGAGGAATTGTTCAACAGACAATAGAATTGTGCTATGACTACATTCCCGATTGATGAATTTAAAAATATAGAGACTCCGTTCTATTACTATGACATGGAGCTGCTCCGGCTGACTCTCGACGAGGTGAAGAAGCAAGCCGACGGAAGTAAGGTGCACTATGCTGTCAAGGCTAATGCCAATCCTCGTATCCTCGCAGCGGTGCGCGAGGCTGGATTGGGTGTGGACTGCGTGAGCGGTGGCGAGATAGAGGCGGCTCTGAATGCAGGATTCTCCGGCGGCGACATAATGTTTGCCGGGGTGGGCAAGACCGACCGCGAGATTGCGCTGGCTCTTGACGCCAATATTCATTGTTTCAACGTCGAGTCGTTGCCTGAACTGCTCAACATCAACGAGATTGCCGGAAGCAAGCACATGATGGCGCACATTGCAGTGCGCATCAATCCCAACGTGGACGCCCATACGCATCAGTATATCACAACGGGGTTGAGCGAAAACAAATTCGGCATCAATCTTGAGAATCTTGACGAGTTTGTCGAAACGGCGTTGTCGCTCGACAATGTTGACCTTTGTGGTGTGCATTTCCATATAGGCTCGCAAATCACTGAAACAGAGCCGTTCGTGCTGCTGTGCAGAAAGGTGGGTGAGATTCTTGACCGCATGAAGGCTCTTGGGGCTGAAATCACAATAGTGGATATGGGTGGCGGTCTCGGAATAGACTACGACAATCCCGACGGCAATCCTATTCCCGACTTCGAACACTATTTTGCTGTGTTCCGCGACAGTCTGCAGCTTTCTCCCGACCAAGAGTTGCATTTCGAGCCGGGACGGTCGATTGTGGGACAGTGCGGCTCGCTGATTACGCGTGTGCTTTATGTGAAGGAAGGCACAGCCAAGAAATTCGCCATTGTCGATGCCGGTATGACCGACCTCATTCGTCCGGCGTTGTATCAGGCTCATCATAAGATTGAAAATATCTCATCCACATCGGCGGTCGACGATGTCTACGATGTCGTAGGGCCAATCTGCGAGTCGTCTGACTGCTTCGGCACCGATGAGCGGCTGCCGTTGGTGCAGCGCGGCGATTTTCTCGCTTTGCGTTCGGCCGGCGCTTACGGCGAGATTATGGCGTCTACCTACAACTGCCGCCGCTTGCCTGGCAGTGTGTTTTCAACTGACTTATAAAAACAGGATTACAATGAAATATTCGTATCGCACCGAAGGCACTTGCTGTCAGGCCTTCGACATTGAGACAGAAGACGGCAAAATCAAAGACGTGCAGTTCTATGGCGGCTGCAACGGAAATCTGCAGGGAATATGCTCGTTGATAAAAGGAATGCCGATAGGCGACGTGATTGGAAAACTGCAGGGCATACGTTGTGGTTCCAAGCCTACATCGTGTCCGGATCAGCTCAGCCGTGCCCTCTCGCTGATTGTGGAGAAGGAAGGAAACGGGGAAAAATAGCGGAAAAGAAACGCAAAACAGTAAAAAAAGCGATAGAAAACCAACCGTTAGTTGGTTTTCTATCGCTTTTTTTACTATATTTGCATCGGTATGAAGAATGTATTGACACAATTACGAAATATTCCTGTGACATCAGCGTGCATTGCGTCTCTTTATCCAAAGGTGAAGACTAAATGGAAGATGATGGAGCAGTTGGAAATGGCGGATGAAATCATCCGCCTAAAACGGAATTTGTATGTTGTCAATCCTGAGGAAACTGGTGTTAAGTTGTCAATGGGATTGATGGCCAATCATCTTCTCGCTCCGTCATATGTATCAATGTCCACGGCTCTAAGATATTATGGATTGATACCGGAAGCTGTGTATGCCACGCAGTCTGTTACTCTCAAGCCGTCAAAAGCGTTCAACACGCCATTGGGCTATTTCATTCACGCACATAGCCAAGGAGGCGTATCCCATAGGACTTGTGCAGATTAAGGAAGATGGAGTCACATACGTGATGGCTTCTCCGGAGAAGGCATTGTGCGACCTTGTCGCAAACACTCCGGGATTGAACCTGAGGTTTAAAACGGAAGCTATGAAGTTCTTGGAAGAAGATTTAAGGTTTGATATGGAGAGATTCGTTTCTTTCGACAGGGATATATTGGCAGCCTACACTAAAGTTGGCAAAAAAGCAAATTCAATACAGACCATTCTGAAACTATTGAACAATGAATGATATATTTCAAAATATGCTGTCGGCTTACGACTTGTCGACAGGCCAAGCTGTAAGAAATGCCACCTTTGAAGTTAAACAGCAGGTGATACTTGCAGGACTCTACCACGGAGGTTTCTTTGACAAGGCTGCCTTTTACGGGGGCACTTGCCTTCGCATTTTTCATATTTTTATGATTTGTGCAAGCCTAAACTGATAAAATAGGTTGATAAACTCGATTATTTCTGATTACGGCGAACATTCTAGCCACGAGCTTTGCTCGCACTGCGTTTAATACGGTCATTTTGTTTTTTCCTTCGGCGACTTTTCTTTCAAAATATGTTTTCAGATCGCCTGTCTTCTTATGGGCAATCGCCACGGCAGCCATGTGAAGGAGGCATTTTATGTATTTTACGGCCCGTTGAGACACTCTGTTTCGAGAGTGTTGGCTCGAGCCGGATGTGTATGCGAATGGAGCGACTCCGACGTAACAGTTGAACTGTCTGGGATTGTCGAAGCGTGTAAATGCTTCAGTAGCTATAATCATGTTCATAGCGACAACCGGTCCGACGCCTTCCACAGACTTAAGCAATCTCATCTGTCGGGATAGCTCTTCCGAAGAATCGATGACATCAGCCATCTCTTGGGCAATCTCTTTCAACGTCTTTTCAAGAGACTTGATCATCTCCTTCAGACGCTTAGCCTTGCGCTTGAAGATTTTATCCTCCATGAAGCCTTCCTGGTCGGACAGCTGCGCTTTGTATTTCGCCATATCCGTAAGGTAGAGCGAGCGCTCCGCCTCCAGCTGCTTGAGGCGCATAAGTTCCTCTGCAGGACGCTGGTAGGGCTTGGCTTTATCGAAGAAGCGCATGGCATACTCGGCAATGCGGCGGGCGTCCACTTTGTCATTTTTACCGCGTGTTACGCCGGAACAGTATTTTATCTGCGAGGCGTTTTCAAGCCACAGCTTGCTGCCTACCGACTTGCAGGCACATATCAGTGGATATGTGTACTGGCCGGTGTGCTCCGCGCAGATGATGAAACAGTCGTTGCTCATGCTCAGTTCTTCTTTTATGCCGGCTATCACAGTGGCGATGGCCTGCGGGTGATTACTTACTTGTTCCTCTTTGAGGACCTTTGAATTTGACATTACACAGATGTCCAGTTTCTTTTTTTCGAGACATCTATGCCGATGAAATAAAAATTTTGCATAACTTTGTAGTTGACAAACAACGAGAGAAAGGAACTCGTCCCTAACCTAACTACCTTAACAACAGGTGTTATATTTTTATACAGGTCTCCGGACGGGAAAGGCGGAGAGTCCTAATATGAACACGGGTATTTCCCCTGGCGCAAAATGGTTCACTCTCTGTCTTCCTTTCTTTCAATATTTATTTTTTCACTGCAAATTTACCATTTCTATTTCAGTTTCGGTTTGCCGCTGCAAATCTAAGGTGCTGCAAAGATTCAGCGAAGATATGGATTTCTCTTTGCTTGCGCCTGACGACAACTTTGATTTCACGTTGTATTTTCAGCCTGTCATTGATGAGTTTGCTGCTATCGGACGAACTGTTGACATTAAGAAGAAGGACAAAAAAAGCTTTGGTAAAGTTGAGTCTGCCTTCTTGAAAGATACAACCGAAGTTTACGACATATCATTTCAGACAGAGAAATCCATCAAAATAAAAATCGAGGTTGACATTAATC
The DNA here is from genome assembly GCA_022009815.1 of Bacteroidales bacterium. Classification (GTDB taxonomy): domain Bacteria; phylum Bacteroidota; class Bacteroidia; order Bacteroidales; family Muribaculaceae; genus Limisoma. Next base: position 337,042 of record CP091725.1, on the reverse strand, counting down.
CTCCACTGAATTTTTCAACAGAACAAAAATTGTTAATGGAGCCTTGCTCGTTCATGACCAGGTGTTTTACATTGCCTGGCTTGTTTGCGGGAAAGATGCATGCTTTAGTTTACCGCGCATGGAAAAATCGTGTGAAAGGGCGCGATTGGTATGATTTTGAATGGTATGTGAGAAATAGAACGCCTTTGGATTTCAAGCATCTACAAGAAAGAATTAAGGAATTTAACGGACGTGATGTAAGTAAGGATGAGTTCCTGTCAGATTTGAAAGAACGTTTGGGCAATTCGGACATAAAACAAGTAAAAGCTGATGTCGCTCCATTTGTGAAGAACCCTAAAGAACTGGAGATTTGGTCAAATGACTATTTCTTGCAGATTATGAATTTAATTAGATTTGAAGAATGAAAAAAACGACCAGCGAATTGCAATAGTAAACAATTCGCTGGTCGCTTTTTTTACCAATTAAAGGTTTATCAATCCATCCGGGAGTCAAGACTCTGCCGTCCGAGGAAGAACGTGCGGGCGCGTATTGTCTTGGCATCGGTGGCAAACGGCTTGCTGTAGAGGGCTGATGTGGCTGTTGGCTCAGAGCCGTCGATGGTGTAGCGGATTTCAGCTGTAGGGTATTGGCTGTTCATCACCACTTTGCCTTTCACCACGTTTATGCCCGGTTGCGCCACGTGGAAACAGAATCCTGCACGCTGCAGCGACGGCAGCTCAAAGTCTGACAGGATGCGGTTGTATGCAGCCTTGGTCTGTCCGGGAAGCGGCTCTGTGTTCCAGCCTCGTTCAACAAGTCCGAAGATTTTAGGCAGCAGATAGTATTCCACCATATCGAAATTCCGGATGGTTTCCGAGAACAGTTGTCCCTGGACACCGATAATGTTGGCTTTTGCCTCAGGTAGAAGCGGCAGTTTGCCGGCTTGCTTCTCCATGTCGAGCGGAAGCCCGTCGATGGTCTTTGTCGACGACATATAGATGTTGTACGGGCGAGCGTCCCAAGAGCGGAACTCGTCGACAGATCCTCCCCAATACAGTCCCGGCTCACCGGGATGGGCGTTGTAGCACAGGTCGAAATAGAAATTGCTCACGTTGCAGAGCACCACGGGATAGCCGTTGTTGGCAACGGAGTAGGGGATGGTGTCGCCGTTCCATTCAGCAACTGTGTTCCAGCAGTTTACGGCGGAGAAGTGTGGGCGCAACTGCTTGTCGACGTTGTCGCTGTGGCGCATTGCCGCTTCCTGCCAACCTCCGATTTTGTAGCCTTTCGCTGCAATCATATCGGCTATGCGGGTGATGAAGTATTCTTCAACCTCGTGAGTGGTTGTGAATCCTTTCTCTGCCATCAAACGCTGCACTGCGGGCGATTTTGCCCATGGGTTTTTAGGCACTTCGTCGCCGCCCATGTGGATGTATGGCAGCGGGACGCCGGCTTCACGATACATCAGTATAATCTCGTCAACAACTTTTTCCATCAGCCTGTAGGTGCCTTCCATCGCCGGGTTGAGCACGTTGTCGTTGTATCCTTGTGCCGACTTGTATTCAGACGTGTCGTCGTCATCCCACACTTGGAAATATCTGGCAGCCTCAGGGTCGGTGCTTTCCAGATTGCGGCGGCGGGCTTTCATTGCCACGATTGCTGCGCGGGCGTGTCCCGGAGATTCAATCTCTGGTATCACTTCCACACCGCGGGCGTAGGCATAGCGCAGAAATTCCACAAAATCGGCTTTTGGGATATATCCGTTTGATGTGGTCGACAAGTCGTTGGGGTTTCCGTTGCCGGCATACGACTGGAAGAGGAAGCCGGATTCTTTTTCGGTCATTCCGCGGCGGCTGCCCACATCGGTGAGCTCCGGCAGTCCCGGGATCTCGATGCGCCAGCCCTCGTCGTCGGTAAGATGGAATTGCAGACGGTTGATTTTGTAGATTGCCAAGCGGTCGATGAGGCGCTTCACGTCGGAGAGTTGCGAGTAGTCGCGCACCACGTCGAGCATCAGTCCGCGGTAGTGCAGGTCAGGCCAGTCGCAGATAGTGGCGCATGCCACTTCGGGAGAGCCGGCGTTGCGTTCAGCCAGGCGGGCGAGTGTCTTGACTCCGTTGAGCACGGCGTCTTTTGAAACGCCACGCACGGCGATGCCGTCGGCGGCAAGCGTGATTTCGTAATATTCATTGTTTGATCGTCCTGCTGTGTTGCGCGAGTCGGCGCCACTCATCAACGACAGGCGTACTCCGATGGTTTTTTTGCCGGTGCCGGTGAGCGTCTGCGACGCGTATGCAGCCTCGCGCTCAAGGCCGTCGTCGGCATAGACACACATTGTCGACGACAAGTCGACCGTGCCGTTTCCCGTAGTCACTGATTTCAATGCGGGAAGAATGCTGAACGGTCCCGACTGGCCTTGGGTGGTGGGGTTTACCTCCTCATTGATGGCATAGCGCAGTTCGCCGGTGGGGAAGCCGGGGATATGTCGGAAACTGTTCCATTCCAATGGTTTCACGTTGATGCGGAGCGGACGTGCCATGGAGTCGCCGGAGAAGGCGAAGTGCGCTCCGTCGGGCGCATAACTGACGCCGCGCACCTCACCGCGGGCGCGGAAGTCGAGCACTACGGAGTCGCCGGGGGCAAGGGAGAAACCCTTGTCGGGTGTCAGTTTATAGTAACCTTGGAACACACGGCTCATTTTTATGTGGCCCTGCTTGTCGAGAGGCAACGAGTTGCCCGAAAAGGCATTGTAGTAGATTGCCCAATCGTCGGCGAGGGCCGTTCCACTTACGTTTTTGATTACAAAGAATATGTATAGTCGCGGTTGCGGGAGTTGGTGCCGTCGAGTTGCCACGACAGCGTCACCGGACTTTCGTTGACCACTGCCGAAGCCGACAGCGAGAGCAGCAGCGCTGCGAGAGGTAAATGTCTCATAGATGGTTTGTTTGTGATTATGTTTTATGCTAAATTTGCTTTGTCTCAATCTGGTCTGCAATGTTCTGGCAAGCATCGTCGAGCAGGTCGAGCACATTCTCGAAGCCTTCCGAGCCGCCGTAGTACGGATCGGGAATGCAGTCCCAATGGCGGTATTGTCTGAAAAACGATGCTATGCGTTTCACCTTGTCCATCTCTTCCGGAGAGTTGGCAAGTCGGCGCAGGTGGTCGTAGTTGCTGTCGTCCATAGCGAGGATGAGGTCGAAGCGTTCGAAATCGTCGGAGCAAACTTGGCGGCTGCGATGCGTCAGGTTCAGCCCCCGGCGTGTGGCGTGCACGCGCATGCGCTGGTCGGGCAGGTCGCCGGAGTGGTATGACGATATTCCGGCAGAGTCAATGAATATGCGGTCGTTCAGTCCGCGCTCGTCAACGATGCGCTCCATCACACCCTGACCGGCAGGCGATCGGCAGATGTTGCCCAAACACACGAAAAGAATCTTGTATTTTTTATTGTCTTCCATAATTGTCATTGCTTTTAATGGGTGTCAATCCACCATGAGGTGGCGGTTTTTGCCGATGCAAAACTGTGTGTGCTGGGGTCGCTTACAGAAACTCCGCAGCAGCGGTCAAGCTTGATTCTGCCGGCTGAGTTTGTGTAGTAGTACGGAGTATGCACTTCGTAAACCACCGTTTTCGACAGCTGTTTCTTGAATTCGTCGAGCAATACAGCGTCGTTGCCGATAAGGCGTTCGGCATAGTCGCCGAGATCCACAAACACTGCCGGTCTGAAATAGTCGAGCCTCTGAATCGATGAAACCTCAGAATCGTCGATGGTGTGGGTGATGTTTATGCGCTTCATCAGAGCTGCGAGATTGTCCATCTCGTGGCAGTCAACCACCGACAGTGTGCCGTAAGGCATCCGGTAAGAGGAGTAGAAATCATAGAAGCCATCGCATAAGGCCTTTAGGTCGGGAGTGCCGAGCAGGTGCTGCCCGATGCTGGCATACGGCAGTCCGGCAGCCATCATCTCGCAAGGCGACGCCACGACATAGTCGGTCAAGGCGCGCAAGTCGTAGATAGCTTCTGTCGAAGCCATATAGCAGTCGTCAAACACGATATAGTCGAAATGAAGCCCCGACATTCTGATGCCCTCGGCAAAGTCGGTCATGTCGATTTGCCAATCCGTCTGCGTGCCGCCTATGAAACGCGTCGGAAATCCAGCGTCGTCGCCGGCTGAAACTGTCAGCAACCGTTGCTGTTTCCCTTTTGAGGCGAACGCCGATTTGGGCAGCCATCCGTAGCCGTGGCATCCCACGGTCAAGGCATAATGCGACGAGGGCGACAGCGACTTCACGTCTGTCAGCATTGACGCCAGTCCGGCTGGAGTGGTTATGTCCGGGCGGTTGTCTGTTGAATATTTTTTTAGAAGGAGTCGCGATGTGGAGCCTTTCGAAGGTATTATTTCAAAAAGAGTAGCCTCGCTCTCCGATGTTGCGAAATAGACAAGCACACGCTCGCTGTAAAGACCGTTGCGGGCAATCACACTTTCCATGTCGTCGATGTTTCTCGACAGATATTCTGTGAGGTCGCCAGTCCAGGGCATAAACATAAGAAGCGTTTTGTTGACGGCGGCAGGCTTTTGTTCGGGTGAATCTTCGCAAGCCTGCATCCCTGTTGCCAGAATGCAGACCAACCCAATGATCAATGTTTTTATAAATGCTCTCATATGTAATTTTATAAATGCTCTCATATGTAATGCAAAGATAGTGCAAGGTGAGAGAAGAGCAAAACAAATTTATTTGATTTTGCTCATCCGAACCGCCGCCTATGTTATGAAAAGATAGTGCAAGGTGAGAGAAGAGCAAAACAAATTTATTTGATTTTGCTCATCCGAACCGCAGCCTGACTTATTAGGTGGTAGATTTCGCTTGTGGCTGTCGGATTGATGCGAATATTTCGCTTTTTGACAGCAAATTGTTCGGATTTGTGGCAAAAAGTATAGATAATTTGAGAAAAATATGGCAAAAATGAAATAAAAAATTAAATTTTACTGAAAATATTTTGGAGATAAGAATATTCTGCTTACCTTTGTGGCATCAAAAACAGCAATTGACTTGCAAAATGAACAAATTGAACTTCACAAAGATGCATGGCGCAGGCAACGACTACATATATATTGACTGTATGAAGTCGTGCCCGGCAGACTTGCCGGCTTTGTCCAAAAGACTGAGCGACCGCCATACGGGAGTGGGTGCCGACGGGATGGTGCTTATAATGCCGTCGGAGATAGCCGATTTCCGTATGCGCATGTTCAATGCCGATGGATCGGAAGGCTTGATGTGTGGCAATGCCGCACGCTGCGTCGGAAAATACGTCTTTGAGAAGGGGCTTACCGACAAGAAGCGAATTGCGCTTGAAACGCCGTCGGGCGTGAGGACGCTATGTTTGCATTTTGATGGGACGGCAGTCGACCGCGTCACGGTCGATATGGGTTGCCCGGTTCTGGAACCCTCGCGCATCCCGGTGCATTCCTCTTGTGCGGAGGATATTGAGATTGCAACAAGTTTTGGGGCAACAGCCCTTACCGCCGTGTCGATGGGAAATCCTCACGGCGTTGTTTTTTGCAAATTGGCTGATGTCAATGTTGAGGGATTGGGAAAGAGTTGGAGACCAACGCGGTGTTTCCCGACCGTGCCAACATTGAATTTGTTGAGGTCGCAGCCCCCGACAGCCTTCTGATGCGCGTGTGGGAGCGGGGCAGCGGAGAGACGCAGGCTTGTGGCAGTGGCGCTTGTGCCGCAGTGGTTGCCGGCGTGCTGACAGGGCGCTGTGCGCGGCATTGCAGTGTCAGCCTTCCTGGAGGATGTCTCGACGTGGAATGGCGCGAGGCTGACAACAAAGTGTATCTCACCGGACCAGCACAGTTCGTGTTTGAAGGAACGGTGGATGTGTGAAAATAGGAAAACGGTAAAAAGATAACTATTCAAAAAAATTGTTATGTCAACATTAAGATTTAAAGTGGTAGAAGAGGCCTACGGACGCAAAGCGGTGCCGGTGGCTATCCCGAGCGAACGTCCGAATGAATACTATGGCAAGTATGTATTCAACCGTGCGCAGATGTATAAATATCTTGACAAGGACACCTATGATGCTCTCGTTTATGCCATCGACAATAAGGAGCCGTTGAGCCGCCGCCTCGCCGACCGCGTGGCTGCCGGCATGAAGCAGTGGGCTATGGATAATGGCGCGCGCCATTACTCACATTGGTTCCATCCGCTGACCGACGGAACAGCCGAGAAGCATGACGGATTTATCGAGCATGACGGCAAAGGTGGTGTGGTCGAGGAATTTTCTGGCAAATTGCTCGTGCAGCAGGAACCTGATGCGTCAAGTTTCCCGAACGGCGGAATCCGCAACACGTTCGAGGCTCGCGGATATTCGGCATGGGACATTTCTTCTCCTGCTTTCATCATTGACCATACATTGTGTATCCCTACGATTTTCATCTCATACACAGGAGAGTCGCTCGACTACAAAACACCGCTTCTGCGTGCGCTCAACAGCGTGGACAAGGCTGGTGCGGCGGTAGCGCGATATTTTGATGAAAACGTAAAGCATGTTATCTCTTACCTCGGCTGGGAGCAGGAATATTTCTTGGTCGACAAGGCGCTTTATGCCGCACGTCCCGACTTGGTGATGACCGGACGCACGCTGATGGGTCACGAAAGTGCTAAAAACCAGCAGCTTGAGGACCATTATTTCGGATCGATTCCGTCGCGAGTGGAGGCATTCATGCTCGACCTTGAGATTGAATGCCACAAACTTGGCATCCCTGCAAAGACCCGCCACAACGAGGTGGCTCCAAACCAGTTTGAACTTGCCCCGGTTTATGAGGAGACCAATCTTGCCAACGACCACAACCTGTTGCTGATGTCATTGATGACAGAGGTGGCTCATCGTCATAACTTTGAGGTGCTGCTCCACGAGAAGCCTTTTGCGGGCGTCAACGGCTCTGGAAAGCACAACAACTGGAGCCTTGGCACCGACACTGGCGCAATGCTGTTCAGCCCTGGAAACGCCGAAGGACAATCTCCAGTTTATCACATTCCTTGCCAATGTAATGGCGGCAGTGCAGCGTCACAATGGCTTGCTGAAGGCTTCCATTGCCTCTGCAACCAATGAGCACCGTCTGGGTGCCAACGAGGCGCCGCCTGCAATCATCTCAATGTTTCTCGGCGCACAGATTACAGACGTTATAGACCGTCTGCTTGACACCGATGTGGACGACGACATAGCATTCTCTGCAAAAGAGGGTATGAAGCTGAAAAATGTGTCGCAGATTCCGGAACTGCTTGTCGACAATACCGACCGCAACCGTACGTCGCCATTCGCATTTACAGGCAACCGTTTGAATTCCGCGCACTGGGCTCTTCTGCCAACTGCGCTTCGGCGATGATTGCCCTCAATGCTGCTGTGGCTGACCAGCTGACAAAATTCAAGGAGGCTGTCGACGCACGCATCGCTGCCGGCGAAATCAAGGAGCGCGCCATCCTTGAGGAGGCAAAGAAACTGTTCCGCGAGAACAAGGCAATACATTTCGACGGCAACGGTTACAGCGACGAGTGGAAAGAGGAGGCAGCGCGCCGCGGTCTTGACTGCGAGGCAAGCGTGCCGCGCATCTTCGACGCTTATCTGAAGCCGGAAAGTGTGGAGATGTTCAAGAAAACGGGTGTGTTTACCGATGTTGAACTCGAGGCACGCAACGAGGTGAAGTGGGAGATGTATACAAAGAAACTTCAGATTGAGGCTCGTGTGCTCGGCGATTTGGCAATCAACCATATAATTCCTGTGGCAACACGCTATCAGTCGCTGTTGCTCGACAATGTAATGAAAATCAAGTCGATATTCGACGGTGACGATTCAGGATTGGCTGAGCAGGAGAAGGAAACCATCAGGAAGATTGCAAAACATATGTATGTAATCAAAGACGAGGTGACAAAGATGGTGAATGCACGCAAGGATGCCAACAAGGTGGAGAACGAGCGCGAGAAGGCTATCCTCTACCATGATACGGTGAAGCCGTGCATGGACGTCATCCGCTACCACATCGACAAACTCGAACTGATGGTCGACAACGAGATGTGGCCTTTGCCAAAATATAGAGAACTTTTGTTTATTCGCTAAAAGTCTGAATGGAACAAATTAAGCATGAATGTGGTGTGGCAATGGTAAGGCTTCTGAAGCCTCTTCGCCACTACTACGAAAAATATGGTGCATACACTTACGGGCTCAACAAGCTCTATCTGTTGATGGAGAAGCAGCACAACCGCGGTCAGGAGGCCGCGGGTGTGGGCTGTGTCAAACTCAATGTGGAGCCCGGAAGTGAATACATCAATCGTGAGCGTGCCCTTGGTTCTGGTGCAATCCAGGAGATTTTCGACAAGGTGAACCGTGAGATTGATGCGGTTATGCACTGTGAGGAGTCGATTGAGAATGTCCCGTATATAGGTGAGCTATATATGGGGCATTTACGTTACAGCACGACGGGTAAGTCGGGGATGAGCTATGTGCATCCGTTCTTGCGCCGCAACAATTGGCGCTCGCGCAACTTGCTGTTGTGCGGCAACTTCAATATGACCAACGTTGACCAGATTTTCAACACGGTGGTGAGCCAGGGACAGCATCCGCGCATATATTCCGACACGTTTATAATCCTTGAGCAACTCGGCCATGCGCTCGACATGGAGCACGACAGATTGTATCGTGAATATCGCGACAAGGCTGCCGACGGAAACGGGCTTGCGCGCCTGATTGAGGACAATATCAATGTGGACAACATCCTTCGCGACCAGGCGCGTCTGTGGGACGGAGGTTTCGTGATTTGCGGTATGACGGGTTCTGGCGATATGTTTGCCTTGCGCGACAGCAAGGGCATACGTCCGGCTTTCTATTATCACGACGATGAGATTGTGGTGGTGGCTTCGGAGCGTCCGGTGATTCAGACGGTGCTGAATGTTGGGGTCGACGATGTGAAGGAACTGACGCCGGGTTCGGCTTTGATTGTGGGCAAGAACGGCGGTATTTCTGTCGACGACATTCTCGGAGAGGGAGAGAACCGGAGGTGCTCGTTTGAACGGATCTATTTCTCGCGCGGTAGCGACAAGGATATCTATAAAGAGCGCAAGGCATTGGGCGAAAACGTGGTGCCCGACCTGCTTGAGGCGGTGGAACACGACCTCGACAATACGGTATTTTCGTTTATTCCCAACACTGCCGAGGTGGCGTTCTACGGCATGATGGAGGGCTTGGAGGCTCGCCTCGCAAAGCAGAAGGCTGATGCTATAAAGGCGCTCGATGCGTCGGCTGCCGACTACGACCGGCGGTTGGCTGAAATTCTTAACAAGCGTCTGCGTCAGGAGAAGGTGGCGATAAAGGATATTAAACTGCGCACGTTTATTGCCGAGGGCGCTTCGCGCAACGACCTCGCGGCACACGTCTATGATGTGACTTACGGTGTGGTGCGCGAAACGGACAATCTGGTGGTTATCGACGACAGCATTGTGCGCGGCACTACGTTGAAGCAGTCAATTATTCGTATGCTCGACCGTTTGAACCCGAAAAAAATTGTTGTGGTGTCGTCTTCGCCGCAGGTGCGCTATCCCGACTGCTATGGCATCGACATGTCGCGTATGGGCGAGTTCATCGCTTTCAAAGCGGCAATTGAGCTGCTGAAAGACAGGGGGATGCAGAGTGTAATCGACGAGACTTATGCCGAATGTCTGCGACAGCTGGAATTGCCTATGGATGAGATGGAGAATGCGGTGAAACGCATCTATGCGCCGTTTACCGACCGTGAGATTTCTCGAAAAATGGCGGAGATGCTCACCCCTGCCGGTACTCGAGCCGAGGTGGAGATTGTCTATCAGTCAATCGACGGTCTGCACCGAGCCATCACGTCGTGTCCGGGCGACTGGTATTTCTCTGGCGACTATCCTACTCCTGGTGGAAACCGCCTTGTCGACCAGGCTTTTGTAAACTATTACGAGGGTAACGCCGACAAGCGTTGATATAATAAATCTTGAATTGATGCGTTAAAGTCATTGGGAGCATACGCTCTCAATGACTTTTATTTACATAATGGATATGAATAAAATAGGACTTATATTGGGAGGCGTGGCTGTGGCTGTGAATGCTGCTGCCGAACTTCCGCAACTGACTTATCCTGTGGCTGAGCGTCAGGATGTGGTCGATGATTATTTCGGCACGAAGGTGGCCGATCCATATCGGTGGCTTGAAAACGACACATCGGCGCAGACGGCTGCCTGGGTGGCTGCCCAGCGCGAACTGACCGACAAGTATCTCGAGGCGTTGCCTTATCGCAAACAGATTGCCGGCGAGCTGCGCAATTTGCTTGATATGGAGCAGATTGGCGCTCCGACAAAGAAAAAAGGCAAGTATTATTATTTCTACAACAGCGGATTGCAGAATCAGTCGGTGCTCTATGTGGCTGACAAGCCGGGTGAGCGCGGACGGGTGTTGCTCGACCCCAACACGCTTTCTTCGGAGGGCACGGTGGCGCTGCTTGGCATCGAGTTTTCGGAAGACGGAAAGTATATGCTTTATGCCGTCTCGCGCAACGGCTCTGACTGGGAGGAGATCTTCGTGCGCGACCTTGCTACGGGTAAGGACTTGCCCGACCATATCAAATGGGTGAAAGCCTCGATTACGTCGTGGTATAAAGACGGTTTCTTCTATAGCGCATACGATGCTCCTGCCGACGGCAAGGAGTATTCTAACGCAAACGAGAATCAGAAAGTATACTATCATAAACTTGGCACGGAACAGAGCGACGACCAGCTCGTGTTCAGCGATGAGCGCTATCCGCAACGTTTCTTCATGGCTCAGCCCGACGAGGATTCCGATTTGCTGTTTCTCTATGTCGAGGCGGCTGGAAACGGACAGGGGCTTTATGTGAAAAGCCTGAAGAAGCAGGATGCTGAATTTACCTGCATCAACGACCAGTTTGATTACAGTTGCGGCGTTGTGGGCGTGGTGAAAAACAAGATATACATGATGACCAATCTTGGCGCGCCGAAGGGTCGCCTGGTGGTTGCCGATGTGAAAAATCCGGGCTCGGCAAACTGGAAACGGTGCTTCCCGAAACTTCCGATGTGCTGTCGAGCGTGCAGATTGTCAACGGCAAGCTTGTGGCTGTCTACGACAAAGATGCGTCAAACCATGCTTATGTCTACAACCTCGACGGCAAGTTGCTCCATGAGGTGGCGTTGCCGGCGGTGGGAACGGTGTCGTTCAATGGCTCGGCAAAGAGCAAGGATGTCTATTACACATTCTCTTCGTTTGTCTATCCGCCGACGGTCTACAGCTACGATATCGACAAGAATGTCTCGACGGTCTACAGCCAGCCGAAGGTGAATTTCAAACCGGAGGACTATGTGACCGAACAGGTGTTTTTCTCAAGCAAGGACGGAACGAAGGTACCGATGACGCTCACTTACAAGAAGGGGCTGAAGCGCGACGGCAGCAATCCTTTGTGGATTTACGGCTACGGCGGCTTCAACATCACGCTGTATCCGTCTTACAAGGCGCGCCGCATGTTTATGCTTGAAAACGGGTTTGTCTATGCACAGGTCAACTTGCGTGGCGGAAACGAATATGGCGAGGATTGGCATGTGGCTGGCACGAAGATGCAGAAGCAGAACGTGTTTGACGATTTTATCGCCGCTGCCGAATGGTGTGTCGACAATGGCTACACGAGCAAGGACCGCATCGTGGCAGAGGGCGGCTCTAACGGCGGACTCCTTGTCGGTGCGTGTGTCAACCAGCGTCCCGACCTGTATCGTGTGGCGTTCCCAATGGTGGGCGTGATGGACATGTTGCGCTATCACAAGTTTACAATCGGTTGGAACTGGGCGCACGACTACGGCACAAGTGCCGACAGCAAGGAGATGTTTGAATATCTGAAGGCTTACTCGCCGTTGCACAACATCAAGAACGACGGGACGCGCTATCCGGCGATTATGGTGACTACTGCCGACCACGACGACCGTGTGGTGCCGGCTCACTCGTTTAAATATGCCGCTATGCTTCAGGCAAGCGACACGGGAGACCAGCCCAAGCTGATACGGATTGAGAGCAATGCGGGGCACGGTGGCGGTATGCCTACGGAGAAGGTGATTGCTGAATATGCCGATGTCTATGCGTTTGCAATGCATATTCTTGGACTTAAACCTGTGGTTGAGGAATAAGTGATGAAGAAACAAATACTGACAATGGGACTGGCGGTTATGGCTTCTGTGGCTTCGGCTGCCAGTCCTGCTTTTACGACGGCGGCGGAGCGGGTCGACTCGCTGATGCGCTGCCTTTTCCACGATGGCGAGCCGGGGGCGGCTGTCGTGGTGGCGAAAAACGATGATGTGATTGTCGACTGTGGATATGGCGTGGCCGACATTGTGACGGGCGATCGGATTGACGGCAACACGATGTTTAACATTGCGTCGATTTCAAAGCAGTTTACGGTGGCTGGCGTGTTTTCGCTTGCCGACCGCGGGTTGTTGCGTGTCGACAATGCGGTGGCTGATTTCTTGCCTTATGAAAGTGGTCAGTGGCGTAAAATCCGGCTGTCGCATCTGATGAGCCATTCGTCGGGGGTGATTGACGCGCGTCCGCGCACCGACCGCCAATGGATGCTCCATGCCACCGATAAGGAGAGCGTGGCTTATATGGATACGTTGCGGCAGTTCCGCTTTGAGCCTGGGGAGGCTTACGAATACATCAACCCTACGTTTCAAGTGCTTGAATGCGTGATTGAAAAGGTGTCGGGACTGGCGTTCGACGACTATCAGCAGCGTTATGTCTTTGACCGTGCCGGTCTGCGCCACACCACTTATTTCGAGCCGCAGAAGCGGATTCCGCGTATGGCGCATGCCTATCAGACTGGGACTGGCGGCGGTGAGCAGGATTTCGCCGGCAAGGAGGTGTATCTGGGACGCACTGTGGTTGAGGGATCGCCGTGGAAGGAATGCGACTATGGCGAGGAGACGTTCTTCGCCACCAAAGCCGATGGCGGGATATATTCGTCAACACATGAGATGCTGCAGTGGATGCAGGCTTTGGAGCGTGGCGAGGTGATAAGCAAGGAGGCTTTGGCTCTGGCTTATGCTCCGCATACGAAGGTGAGCGGCAGCCCGTGGAGCGACTATCAGAACCGCCCGAATACGTGGTATGGCTACGGATTCTTCATCGACCGCACTCCGGGGGAGCCTGTGAAGATTTATCACACTGGCGACAACGGCGGTTTTCAGAACTATGCCGCCTCGTTTCCGTCGTGTGGTGTGAAAGTGATTGTTTTTGCCAACCGCAACGACTTCGACCGCTGGACGCTTGTGCGCCAGATTGACCGCATCCTTCGGGAGGAAGGCGTGCTGGAATAGGCGTCGATGGCCTATTCCGCGCCTATCTGCCGGAGCATCTCGGCTGTTGTGGCGTGGCGGCGGCCATTGAGGTCGCTGAGAAAGCGGTTTTCGCTGTCGGGAGGCATCTGCCGGGCATTGTCGAAACGGTCGGGACGGGTGATGTGGGTGACAACTACGCGCTGCACGTGCGACCGTGGGCAGCTGCCGATGCTGTATCCCAGGTTGCGGTTGTCATTGCCGGGGCCGTTGCTGCTCCAATAGCGGATGTCGCCGTTGGGCTCATATCCGAGAAACACTACGCTGTGGCCGCGTTCCTGGTCGTCGCCTGCCACGTTGTTGCATCCTATCACCGCACCGCTGTCGCTTCCCGACGGGTTGCGGTTCCAGAACAGCTTCATGAAGTCGCCCGGCATCGCTTTTTCCCAAACGCTGTCGGCTGCCCATTCCTCGTCGGAGAGGTAGCGTTCGTTGTCGCTCTCGCGGTTGCGTTCAGAATATGCTCCGCGAAACGCGGCGATGCTGTTGCCGGCGCCAAGTTCGTGCACAAGCACTCCCAGCCCTGGGCCGTTGGCATTGGCGCGTCCCCAGAATCCGAATCCGTCGTCCTCCGTGGCGAGCGGACGCATGTTTTCCCATGCCTCGCGCGAGATGTTGTTGTCGGTGTCCCACATCAGTAGGGCTTTTATCAGCACGGCATAGGTGGCGCTGGAGCAGAACGACGGTTGGGCGAGGGCGGGCGTGAACGACGGCCGGTTGTCGGCACTGTCCATCTGGAATGCCTCGTTGAGCGCTTGTATTGTCGTTTTTGAGAAATCGGCGTTCGGGCGGCCTCCGGTATAGTATCCGCCGCGTTCGGGAAACGAGTCGACGGCGGCGAGCACGCATTCATTCCAATCGGTTGCCGATGCGCGCAGACCCGATATGCATATCGCGGCAATGGCGATGGCAGTGGCAAATATCCTCATAGCGGTAGTTCCTTTTTTTTGACGTCCAAAGGTATGCTTTCGGCGAAATTACAAAAAAAGAATCTTCTCCTCTTTGGCAAGGTTCAGCAGGCGTGTTCTGACAGATTTTCCTATATTCTTTGTCACAGTCTTGTCTCTAAATATATAGTCAATATATTTTTTACTCTTTTGTCGGAGTGTGGGGGCGTTGCAGCTCTTTGATGGAGGCAAAGTAGGGGGTGGTGTGCTGTCTGCCGCCGGGCAGGTCGGCAATGTCGATGGTGGTAATTGGTGTGTCGGATTTCAAGCTGAAGCCGAGATAGTGGAACCCGGTTGGTGAGAATCCCATCTCGCGCAGTGTTTGCGCGTTGAAATATCTCGGACCATTGCCGTCGAGCGGCAACAGCATTCTGTTCTGTCCGTTGTGTAGCAGCAGATATTTTGCTTTCTCGCATCCCGGTACGAGGTTGATTGAGCCACGCTCGTTGCCTGTGCGCACGTAGTACAGCCGTCGTGAAAGGATTGTAGGCAGCATGGCAGTTTCGTAGTAGCCAACCAGAACAAGGTCGTCGGGACGGGCGTATGAGAGTCCGTGTTGCGGGATGGAGTCACGGATTTGTTCATAGGCGGATTGTCCGACAAGAATCTTTGTCAGATGCTCAAACAGCAGACTGCCCTCATTGTCGGGGTCGTTGTGGTCGGGCAGGAGCGGAAACGCGCCGATGTTGACCGTCTCGATGCTTTTGAAGAAGTAGCGGTTGCGCACGGCTTCATCGTCGCCTCTGCCGGGAAACAGTATGTAGCCTCCGATAATCTCTTTTGCCGAGTGGAGGCGTACGTTCTCCACCTTGTTGCCATAATAGATGGCATCGCGGTAGCGGTGCATCTGGTTGATGGCGTCGCTCGGTGGATAGTCGGCGGCACGGAGTGCGTTGATTTCATCTTTGTCTTCTTTCGAGAATTCGTTGTCGTCACACACCCGATACTTTGCGTCGAAGAGGTAGGTGAGCTCGAAACCGTCGGGCTTGCGTATGGTGAGCACTATGTCGGGGCGGTTGTCGGTGGTGGCTGTGTGCACGTCGCCGCTGGTGCGGTTGTAGGTGTGCTGATAGTGCAGCCTGATCTCGTCCTCGTTTTTGCGGTAGTATACGGTATGCTCTTGGCTGTTGTCGGTGAACGGCTCGATCATCGGCATCGGATTCTCAACGATTTCATCATTGTTGCCGAAGTGCAGACTCAGAATTTTTGTCACCATCTGGCGCATCTTCAGGAAGCACCACAGTTCATAGAGTTCCCATATTGGACGGGTTCCGATTTGTGTGCTGCCGTTGAAAGTTCGATGCCTTTCTGAAGCATAATCCAGTAGCGGTACACCTGCGAGTAGCCGGTGCGCTTCTGCAGCACCAGACTCTCGGTGCGCAGAGGTTCGGCTTTGAGCCGGCGCAGCAGCGGTGATTGGGAGAGTTTGCGCAGTTTTATAGCATACTCGTCGAGCGTATTCAGTTCCGAGTCAGTGATTTCATTGCCGTGGCTGCGGATGTGGTCAAATACCTTGGCGAGTCGGCGGCTGATGCGTTCAAGCGAGAATTTTACGAAGCGGTTCTCGGCGGTGTCGCAGGTGTTGATGGTAGTTTCGTGGCGGAAATAGTCGCGGCCGAGAGTGCCGCGGTTTTCGCTTTGCGCATATTTCTGAGCCATTGCCGGAGTCCAGCGCTTTATGCGGTCGGCATGGCTGTAGTGCACCTCTTTCGTTTCCCGCAGATGCGGACGTGTGACGATATAGGTGACTGCTTTGATATAATTGTCGATCACTTGTCGGAAAATCGACAGCCAAATCACGTCGTTGTCTGTGCGGCCGCCTTTGTCGAGGCTTTGCACGGTCTTGGTGAGATACTGGAATACGATTTCGTTGTATTCGCGGTTTATGTCGTTGAGGATGTGCAGATAGTCGTCCTTCGTGTCGAGTTTGGGTGAAACCACGCGAAACGCGAACGTGTCGGTGCGCTCTGCCATACCCACGGGCTTGTATCGGTAGGAGAGCTCAAAGATGCCGGGTTCGTTGAGAAACGACAGTGGCGCGGTGAGCACCCACTTGTTGTCGCCCACGCTGATTGCTGTGAAAAGGTCGCTCACTTCTTTGAGCTTATGCACCACGCGAGGCTCCGATTCGATGTCGCTGAGGTAGATGTTCACGTTGTAGACCGCCGTCTCGTAGAAGACGGGCGGCAGGTTGTCCCATTGCATGGCGGCCTCTTCCCCTGCGTCGGTAAGCCGGTGGCTCTGAGAGGGAATGGCGATGGCAAGTCGGCCGGCAAGCGACGAGCGGTAGCTGCAATATCTTGACGCGTTTTCACCAACGCGCGCGCTGAACCTCCGCCAGCAGTTTGCTGTGTCGGCGGCGGTGCTTGCCTTTATTGCCACTTTGCCGTCGGCGCTTTGGAAAGAGAGTACTGCCATGGCTTCTGTTTTTTTACGGCCAGAAACAGGTGAAGTGTGCCTGTGGCAGACGCTCCTGCATCTCGGCGATTTTCCTGCTTGCCTGCGGATAGTTTTCCGTAAACTGGGCAAGCGCTTTGAGTGGCTTGTCGAGCAGGTCTTCGTCGCCCTCGATGCGTGGCAGCACTTTCATCATCAGTATGGCATCCATAGCCTGTGCCAGCAATGCCTCGGCTGCCTCGTCGGGGTTCTCTTCGCGGAGCGAGAAGAAATAGAGTATCAGCTCGTTCTGCACGCGGTATGCTATTTTAAACGGTGTGCCGTTAAGCGCGGAGTTGAGCGAATGGAGCAGCCCGGGGACGTTCTCTTTTAGGTAGGAGGCATCCTCCGCCCTGAGTATCGACAACGCTTCGGAGGCTTGCACCACCTTGGGCAGAAACAGTTCTTTTGGCTGTGGATTGTCGTAATAGTGCAGGGCGTCGCCTCCCTCAAAGAAGTTTTTAAACGGCGTTTCTGTGTCTTCAATGTTCATCTCGATTGTCATTGCGCGGTCAATCACCTTGCGTGAGAACTGGTGCGTGGTCTCGTCCATATTCACCGTGCCTACAACTATCAGGTTGCTCGGCAGGCGTAGACCGTCATTTTTCAATCGGTCGTAGACCGCCTTGTATGTATCGGTGTCGGTGATGTCTAAATCGCGGTGCAGCTGGTCGGCATATTTGCTGAAGATGTTCGCTTTAATGAGAGGCTCGCTGGTGATGGTGCCGTCGGAAAGGAGCTTGCGGCTCTCAAGTACGCTTAGAAATTCGGCAAAGTACTGCTCCACAGGCGCAAGGTTCATCTCGTCCATACACACGAAACGGCACGTCGGGATAGCGCATACTCTTGACAAGAAAGCGCACAAACGGAGTCACAACATAGTGCGGACCGCCAATCTCGCTTTCGTAGCCGAGCAGTTCGCTGCTGTCGTGCCAGTTGGGTTTCACCTCTATCAGCTCATAGTTGCCCGGAGCGGTCTTGTCGCTACGCAATGCCGGGATATACGGACAACTTTCAAAAGCCATCTGCTTCACAATCCGGCTTTTTCCCGTTCCCGATATTCCAGCCAACAACAAAAATGGCTTCGTCCGCATGGCAGGTAAATATGCTTTTGTCAAAGTGTCAAATGTTATGTATTTTTCGTATCTTTTGAGCGTGTTTACGTCTTTGGATTCTGCGTATGCCTTTATTTTGGATGCGAGAACAGAACTTCTATCTTTTGAATCTGAAAAAGTATAATGATTATGTTCGTCAAGAATATGTGCGGTAAAATGAAGTTCGTCTTGATTTTTAGAGCAGATTTCACTAATGAACCAAGAACCGCTATTAGAAACGCCTAATGTTTGCGATAAGTTCAAAGCAATGGTCATTATAGTTTTGACTATCAAGAGTGATTCGTGGATTATATTTAAGGGTTCGTCTGCCAACATGATTTTGCCCGACCAATTTCTTGACAACAAGTAAAACAAACGAACAATTGTTTACCCGTTTGCCATTTACGAAAATTTTGTTGAATTTGCTTGCAACAACAAATTCGTAGTCACTTGCTTGGTTGCCACCTTTCCCTAAAGGGCAATAAATTCTTGTCCCTGGATTAGGTATTGAGTTATAAACCAAAGCGGTAATCAATGATTCATAATCTTCAAAATTAAATCGGTAACCATCACCTTGTCCCATTTCAGTACCCCATGCAGGAGTCCCGCCTCCTGATGCTGTTTCTGCGTTGAATATAGCAGAGCCTAAGTTTAATATCATAATTGAGAGAAAATATGTTTTATTAGAATACCTACTAAATTAACGTCCCAACCATTGCCTGCTCGTTTAGACATTTGTGAGTAAGATTGTCCTGAATAGTCTAATTCACCATCTTCAAATCCCATAAATCTGAATTGTTCGTCAACGGACATTTTGCGAACAATTTCTTTCCCATTTTTAGCAACTTCTACGACTCGAAGGCTATTGTGTTCTGGTTGAGTAATGGTTATACACATTGCATCTGTTTTAATCTTTTTGTTGTAAACATCAAAGCAAAGCGGCTCTTTTACTCTAAAAGACTCAATATGATGCTTAAATTTAAGATGTTCAATTTGAGCATCAGATAAATACAATTCTTTCGGTGGATTTTGATCTAAAAAGTCTCCGAAACGATATTTTAGCTCGATTTTAGGCGGTACAATATTAAAATCCTTAGGCAGTCCACCTAATTGTGCGAAAATCCATAACCTTTCTCTGTTTTGAGGAATACCATAGTCTTTTGAATTAAGGACCGCATAAGCAATATCACCATAGCCTAAATCTTTTAATGAACTTTTAATCATCTCAAAGAAATCGTGAAATTTCTTTTGTGTCAGCCCTTTAACATTCTCTAATAAGAGATATTTAGGCTTCTTAACTGCGCAAATTCTCAAAATATGGTGGAACAACGTTCCTCTACCATATTTATCTTTCTCTCCTAATTGAAGGCCAGCTGAAGAGAAAGGCTGACAAGGGAATCCTCCTGTAAACATATCAAAATCTGGCAATTCTTCAGGCTTTAGTATAGTAATATCGCCCCAATTTTTAATGGCAGGAAAATTCTGATACAATAAAGCACTTGCGAATTTATCGAATTCAGACATTCCGACAACTTTATAATTTATTCCAGAACGCTTTAATCCATAAGAGGCTCCTCCATAACCAGCGAAACCTTCAAAAACTCGTATTTGCTTTCTATTTTTCATACAAACCAAAAAACTCCGATGCAGTTTCTGAAGGCGACCAAACCTGTGCAACTACAAAGGAGTTTTTCTTCTAAAGTTACCGGCGCAATTGCCGTTATAAGTTTAATTCGTTGGCCATTTCCAGAAGAAAGTGTTGAAACTAATGGCGAACACGGATTGCTATGTTGTTGATATTTGCGACTTTAGGTGTCTAAAGCCTCATCTGTGCCGTTTCTTAGTTAGAAACCGACGGGTGAAACACGGACGGAAAATGTTGATTTACAGCGCATCAGAGAAAAATCATGGCTTGATTGTATGCGGTTTTGGTCGAAGAGTCAAGGGGGTGGATGCGTGATGACAAATGCGTGTTTTTGCTATGGTCGGGAGTGAGGTTTTCGTTGCTGTAAAGCAATGTATTAGCGACAAAGAGCGTGGTTGACAGTCGGTTAGCCCTATGACAAGGGCTTGGCAAATTGTGCAGATTTCGTTCGGGAAACCCTTTGTATTTGTGAGTTTTTTATCTTAACTTTGCCGTTTAAAGTAACAGTTCTAACTAAGAAACGGCACAGCCGTGTGCTTCTCGGTATTCACTGAGGGTTTTCTCTGACGAAAAATGTTTTTATTGGGTGCTTCTCTGGGGCAGTAGCGCATCTTCGAAGCGCGTAGCGGCGCGAGTCTCCCGTCTGCTTGATCTGATGTCGGTGATGGCAGGTGCTTCAGCGGCGATGCTCCGCAACGCATAGAGCCGATGCGAGCAACCCCCGACGCTGTCGGGGATTAACTGAATACGTGACCGCTCCCGCGGTCATCCGCCCAGCTTGGTGCGGTGCAGCTGGAGTGTGCGATTTATGATGCGGAGCTGTCGATGATGGGCGCTGCTGCTGCGGAGATGTGAGAGTGCAGGGATGTTGTTATGGAAGTCCGCAACGCGGACTCGCTTTCAGTTAACTTTTATCTTTGCACTATCAATAGGAAGTTAAGAGAAACTCTCCGAATTGTTAAAAAGAAAGACAGGGACGGTGAACTTCTCTGTTAACTAGTCACAAGGACTTTCCGGGGTTACAGTCCGTCTCTGTCTTATTTGTTGAACACATCAAGCTAGATTTCTAGACCTGTATGTCTACTAAAAGTTTTGGATGCATTCAACTAACTTATTTAATCAATAACAGCAAAGATATGCAAGACCTGTCAACTAAACAACACTTCGTGGGCTGTGATGTATCAAAAGATACATTGGACTTGGCCCTGTATCAACCGAAAACGGACTACCGCAAGTTCGAACACGTGCAGATTTCCAACGATACGGAGGGATTCAAGCAACTGCTCCAATGGCTCAAGGCACGGAAGATTAAGAAAAAAACGAGGTGGCCATAGCTTTTTGAGCACACAGGGGCGTACTCCATCGCACTGGCCGAATGGCTGCACAAGAAGAAAAATCACCTTCAACATGCTCCATCCGCTGGACGTCAAGAACGCATGTTCCCGAGGCAGGAACAAGACCGATGAGGTGGATGCCAAATTCATCGCCGACTATGCCTATACAATGCGCGAGAAGCTCGCTCCCTCAGGTCCGGAGCCCAAGAATATCAAACACCTCAGAGAGCTGCGTAACGAGCGCGATCTGTGTGTCCGCTGACGCGCCTCCTATTTGTGCCAGTTAAGGGTTTAGACTGAAGCTCAGACCATTGCGCGCATGCATAAGATGGTCGACTTTATGACCGTCCAGATACATCAGATATAGGAAGAAAACAAGAAAAATCATCGCCGCCGACGAGACCATCGCGACCAATTACCATCTCCTCATCTCCATCCCAGGCATAGGCATGGTGAATGCCGTCAACACAATCGTCGCCACGGGAAACTTCACACGCTTCCAAACCTCCCGACAATATGCCAAATTCTGCTCCGTCAGTCCGATGGCAGTACAGTCGGGCACCTCGGTACACTCAGGCAACCATGTCTGCAAGAAAGGTCACAACGAGTTGAAAGCTACCCTTTCGGAGGCAGCCCGCAGTGCCATCATCCACGATCCGCAACTCAGACACTACTATCAGCGCAAGCGCAGTCAAGGCAAAAGCCACGGGTGTGTGATGAATGCCGTCAAGTTCAAACTCATCTGCCGCATGTTCGCCGTGATAAAGCGTCAGCAACCCTATGTCAACACCGAATGCTATCGTGGCTAAGCCGGAGAAGGTACACCTGTACTTCCTTTGACCGATTCCGGAACAGAGATTGGTCATTGGACAAATCCATATCATCCCAATGAGAGAACATCATCCTGTAATGTTAAAAACTTGAACTCGAGAAAATGCAAATATTTTAACACTTTATCCTTGCTCAAATCCTAGATTTCCCCGGACCGCGTCCGGGGCTTGGATGAAGTAGCGGTCTGCACCGCGACGCGGTGCCGCTGGCGACAACGAGGCGATGGCAGGTGCTTCAGCGGCGATGCTCCGCAACGCATAGAGGCGACGCGAGCAACCCCCGACGCTGTCGGGGGTTAACTGAATACGTGACCGCTTCCGCGGTCATCCGCCCAGCTTGGTGCGGTGCAGCTGGAGTGTGCGATCTATGATGCGGAGCTGTCGATGATGGGCGCTGATGCCGCGGAGCTGTGATGGGGGAGAGAGCAGGGATGCGGAGCTGTCGATGATGGGCGCGGATGCTGCGGAGATGTGATGTGAGAGAGTGCAGGGATACTGTTATGGAAGTCCGCAACGCGGACTCGCTTTCAGTTAACTTTTATCTTTGCACTATCAATAGGAAGTTAAGAGAAACTCTCCGAATTGTTAAAAAGAAAGACAGGGACGGTGAACTTCTCTGTTAACTAGTCACAAGGACTTTCCGGGGTTACAGTCCGTCTCTGTCTTATTTGTTGAACACATCAAGCTAGATTTCTAGACCTGTATGTCTACTAAAAGTTTTGGATGCATTCAACTAACTTATTTAATCAATAACAGCAAAGATATGCAAGACCTGTCAACTAAACAACACTTCGTGGGCTGTGATGTATCAAAAGATACATTGGACTTGGCCCTGTATCAACCGAAAACGGACTACCGCAAGTTCGAACACGTGCAGATTTCCAACGATACGGAGGGATTCAAGCAACTGCTCCAATGGCTCAAGGCACGGAAGATTAAGAAAAACGAGGTGGCCATAGCTTTTGAGCACACAGGGGCGTACTCCATCGCACTGGCCGAATGGCTGCACAAGAAGAAAATCACCTTCAACATGCTCCATCCGCTGGACGTCAAGAACGCATGTTCCCGAGGCAGGAACAAGACCGATGAGGTGGATGCCAAATTCATCGCCGACTATGCCTATACAATGCGCGAGAAGCTCGCTCCCTCAGGTCCGGAGCCCAAGAATATCAAACACCTCAGAGAGCTGCGTAACGAGCGCGATCTGTGTGTCCGCTGCCGCGCCTCCTATTTGTGCCAGATAAAGGTTCAGACTGAAGCACAGACCATTGCGCGCATGCATAAGATGGTCGACTTTATGACCGTCCAGATACATCAGATAGAGGAAGAAATCAAGAAAATCATCGCCGCCGACGAGACCATCGCGACCAATTACCATCTCCTCATCTCCATCCCAGGCATAGGCATGGTGAATGCCGTCAACACAATCGTCGCCACGGGAAACTTCACACGCTTCCAAACCTCCCGACAATATGCCAAATTCTGCTCCGTCAGTCCGATGGCAGTACAGTCGGGCACCTCGGTACACTCAGGCAACCATGTCTGCAAGAAAGGTCACAACGAGTTGAAAGCTACCCTTTCGGAGGCAGCCCGCAGTGCCATCATCCACGATCCGCAACTCAGACACTACTATCAGCGCAAGCGCAGTCAAGGCAAAAGCCACGGGTGTGTGATGAATGCCGTCAAGTTCAAACTCATCTGCCGCAT
The DNA here is from genome assembly GCA_022009815.1 of Bacteroidales bacterium. GTDB lineage: Bacteria > Bacteroidota > Bacteroidia > Bacteroidales > Muribaculaceae > Limisoma. The sequence continues at coordinate 313,667 of CP091725.1, read as the reverse complement.
GTTCGCCGTGATAAAGCGTCAGCAACCCTATGTCAACACCGAATGCTATCGTGGCTAAGCCGGAGAAGGTACACCTGTACTTCCTTTGACCGATTCCGGAACAGAGATTGGTCATTGGACAAATCCATATCATCCCAATGAGAGAACATCATCCTGTAATGTTAAAAACTTGAACTCGAGAAAATGCAAATATTTTAACACTTTATCCTTGCTCAAATCCTAGATTTCCCCGGACCGCGTCCGGGGCTTGGAGAAGTAGCGGTCTGCACCGCGACGCGGTGCCGCTGGCGACAACGAGGTGATGGCCTGAGCTTCAGCGGTGATGCTCCGCAACGCATAGAGCCGACGCGAGCAACCATCGACGCTGTCGGGGGGGAGGGGTAACTGAATACGTGACCGCTTCCGCGGTCATCCGCCCAGCCTGGTGCGGTGCAGCTGAAGTGCACAAAAAAACAGCCGCCACGAGCGAATCGTGACGGCTGTTATGTTGATATGTCCCCGAGCTTATTTCTTTACAGGGGCAGGAGTTGTAGCCGGAGTTGCCGGAGCGTCCTTGAGGTTGAGTTTCGCCTTAACCAAAGGAGTCACATCGTTGGCAGTCGGGTTTTTGTAGATCACCTGAGAGTCCTCGAGGATGTATGTGTATCCGTTCTCATCGCCAACGGCTTTGATGGCAGTGTTGATTTTCTCATAGATAGGAGCCATGAGTTTCTTCTGCTGCTCTTGGATGTCCTGGTTTGCAACCTGCTCGAAAGTCTGGATTTTCTGACCGAGTTCGTTCAGCTCCTGTTCGCGACGCTGTTTGATAGTCTCTGGGGTATCTTTCGCCAAAGCCTGGTATTCCTGAAGTTTCTTGTTGAATTCTTCCTGAAGGGCTTTGTATTCAGTTTGATATTTCTTGTTGACTTCTTCAAGCGAAGCTTGCGCCGTTTTGAGTTCAGGCATCAGTGTGAATACTTCCTGAGTGTCGACAGTTCCGATTTTCACCTCAGCGAAGAGGCACATTGGGGCAGCCACCATGACTGCGAGTAATAATTTTTTTAGCATTTGTATTTAATGTTTGATTTGTTAATTCATTTTTGCTGATGCAAAAGTAGTAAATTATTTTGAATAACCTAACTTTGCGAGCACATCATTGCTCACGTCGATGCGTGGAGAAGCGAAAATGATGCCCGCCGACGACGCGCGGTCGAAAATCGCCTGGTAGCCTTTCTCTTCCGAGAGCTTTTTGATGGCTTCATAGATGTCGTTCTGGATTGGCTCCATCAGCGACTGGCGTTTTTTGTAGAGTTCGCCCTGCGGGCCGAAGTACTTTGCCTGCAGTTCAGCGGCTTCTTTTTCTTTAGCCACCACTTCCTCTTCTTTCTTTTTCTTTTGCTCGTCGGTCAGAAACACCATGTCGCTCTGGTAGTTCTTGTAGAGAGTCTCGGCTTCTTTCGACTTAGTCTCCACTTCTTTCTGCCAGCGCAGCGACACCTGGTTGAGCTGCTCGTTTGCCATCTCGTATTGCGGGATGTTTTTGAGGATATATTCCATGTCTACGAGCGCATATTTCTGCGCGTGTGCGGCAATTGAGAATATCGCTACGATTGCTGCTGTGATAAAAAATCGTTTCATAGTCGTTTTGGTTTTTGTGTATGTTTTGTATGACAATGAAATTTGCTGTGGGTTTATTCGTGAAAGGATATTTACGCCTTTTTTAGAATTCTTGACCGAGGATGAAGTGGAAGTGGCTTCCGCCTTTCTCGCCAAACACCTTGTCGAAACCGTATGCCCAGTCGATACCCATCATGCCGATCATCGGCAGATAGATGCGCACACCGGCTCCGGCGGAACGCTTGAGGTTGAACGGCGACACGTCCTTCACGTCGGTCCATGCGTTTCCGCCTTCAAGGAAGGCGAGACCGTAGATTGTGGTGCTTGGCTGCAGCATGAACGGGAAGTGGAGTTCGGCGGTGAAACGCGTGTATGCGTAGCCGTCGCCCGAGCGCCATGGGGTGAACACACCGTTGTCATATCCGCGGAGGGCGATTGTCTCCTGCGCGTAGCCGTATGATCCCGACATGCCGTCGCCTCCGACGTAGAATGTTTCAAACGGTGATTTCAGATATTTGTTGTAGCTACCGAGCAAACCGATTTCGGCGCGTGTCATCAACACGAGAGTCCATTTGCTGTTGGGGTCGGACAGCGGAGTGTAGGTGCGGGCCTTGAATTTGAGTTTCCAGTATTCAATCCATTTATACATCTCCTGTGTCGCAGCAGTCGCTTTCGCGGTCTGGTTTGCGGTGGACATCGCGTTGGTTCCGATGCCGCTGTCTTTGTAGAGCTGTTCCCAGTTCTTGTTGCGGAACAACGATACCGGCGGCGTGATGTTCAGGTCGAGCGAGAAGTTGGATCCAGTACGTGTGTAGATAGGGTTGTCGATACTGTTGCGCGCCAGCGACAAGCCGAGCACGAATGCGTTCGATGTGCCGTTGCGCATATAGTAGAGGTAGTCCCAGTTTTTCAGCTTATACCAGTTGAAGCCCAGCGAGGCTGTGAATGTGAAGTAGTTGTCGGGCCAGTTCAGACGCTTTCCGAAGCCCACCGTGATACCTGCCATCTGGAGGTATTTGTCGGGGTCGTATGCGTTCTGATATTGTTGCTGGTAATAGTCGCTGTAGCTTGAGCCGTAGTAGCTTCCGTACATGCTGCTTGTGCCGAAACCGTATGGTCTGGCGTAGCTGTTGCGATCGTAGAAGTTTGAGTTGACACCTGTCTGACGTGAGTAGTAGCCCGAAACGGAGAGCGAGTTAGGTCGCTTTCCGCCAAACCACGGGTCGAGGAACGACAGGCTGTATGCCTGATAGTATTTCGCATTGGTTTGTGCGCTGATGGTGAACGTCTGACCTTCGCCCTGCGGAATTATGCCTTTGTAGGAGCTTGGCTTGAGCAGGTTCTTTATTGAGAAGTTGGTGAATTTGAGCGACACCTTGCCGATGATACCCGTCTGTCCCCAACCTGCCGAAAGCTCGATTTGGTCGTTGTTTTTCGACTGCAGGTTGAAATCAGGTCAACCGTACCGTTGTCGGGGTTAGGCTCCGGCTTGATGTCCATGTTCTCCGGGTCGAAGTGTCCTGTTTGGGCAATCTCGCGGGCGGAGCGCATAAGGTCTTCCTTAGAGAAGAGTTCGCCCGGGCGCACACGCAGCTCGCGGCGTATCACCTTCTCATACAGGCGGTCGTTGCCGTTGATTACGATGTTGTTGATGCGAGCCTGCGGACCCTCGATCACCCTCATCTCGAGCGCAACGCTGTCGCCCTCGATTTTCGACTCGATAGGCACGAGCTGGAAGAAGAGGTATCCGTTGTTCATATACAGGTTGGCAACGGCGTCGTCGTCCTCAAGGGTGCGCTTGTTGAGCAGTTTCTGGTTGTACACGTCGCCGGCTTTCATTCCGAGGATTGCGTCGAGAGTCGACGACGGGTAGATGGTGTTGCCCGCCCACGAAATGTTGGAGATATAGTATTTCTGACCCTCCTCGATGTCGATATGCACGTCGACAAGGTTGTCTTTGTAAGCCGTCACGCTGTCGCTCAGGATTTTGGCGTCGCGGTAGCCAAGTTCGTTGTATTTCTGGATGATGAGTCCGAGGTCGGTTTCGTAGTCCTTCTCCACGAATTTTTTCTGGCGGAAAAGATTCAAGAGTTTCGACTTCTCGTTGGTTTTCTTCATTGTGCGTTGGATTTTGTTGTCCGACAGCACGTCATTGCCGTTGATATATATTTTGTGGACTTTTACCTTTTCGTTTGTCGATGTTGATGTCCACAATCATCTCGTTCTCCTTGCTGAGGTCGGGCGACTGCGTGATGTCGACATCCACGTTTCCGAAACCTTTCTGCTTGAAGTAGGAAGAAATGATTTCTTTTGCGCGTTGCACGATGTTCTGCGTGATTTGGTTGCCTGGATTCAGATTCAGCCGTTGCTGCAGCTCCTCGCGCTCGCTTTTCTTCACGCCGTTGTAGTTGATTTGCGAGATGCGCGGTTGCTGGCGCAGGTCGAACAACAGCCAAGCCTTGTCGCCGCACACTTTTTCTACTTTTATCTGGATTTTAGAGAACAGACCCTGTCGCCAGAATCGCTTTGCGGCGCTTGTGATGGCGTCGCCTGGGATTTCCACAACGTCGCCCACCGACAGACCGGAGTATCCTATGACGATATAGTCCTCATAGTTCTGGAGTCCGCTGACCCGGATTCCTGCGATTTCATATTTTTTCGGCATTCCGGTGAAAAACATCGGAGGATTGTAGATTGTGTCTGTAGGCTCCGCGGCTTTGACCTCAGGTATCATCACTGTGGCCAACAGCGCCAAGGCTATAAGGAGTTTGGATCTCATATCTTTGAAAAGTAGTTTCATCTATATCGTAGTATAATCTATTTTTGTTCGTTCACTTGTTCGCTTGTCTTTCCGAATCGCCGTTCGCGGCTCTGATAGCGCAGGATTGCGTCGCAGAAGTCCTCTTTCGTATAGTCGGGCCAGAACGTGTCGGTGAAAATCAGCTCGGAGTATGCAATCTGCCACAGCAGGTAGTTGCTCACACGGCAGTCGCCGCCGGTGCGTATCATCAGGTCGGGGTCGGGGATGCCTGCCGTTGCCAGATGGCTGCTTATTGTAGCCTCGTCGATGCTGTCGGCGTCAATCTTGCCTTCTGCCGCCTCTGCCGCAATGCGCTTCACGGCGTCGGTGATTTCCCACCGCGACGAGTAGCTGATGGCGAGCACCATCCACATTCCCGTGCAGCTGGCTGTCGTTTCCTCACACCGGCGCAGCCGGTCGAGAGCATAGTCGGGCACGGTTTTCGTGTCGCCGATAATCTTCAGGCGCACGTTGTTGCGCACGAGGTCGGGAGTTTCCCGCTCGATTGCAATCGAAATAAGGTGCATCAGCGCGTCAACTTCCTCCTGCGGACGGTTCCAGTTCTCGGTAGAGAACGTGTAGAGCGTGAGGTATTTCACACCCAGGTCGGACGCTATTTCCGTGATGCGGCGCACGGCGTTTACCCCCTCCACATGTCCCATCGACCTGTCGAGGCCGCGCGCTTTTGCCCAACGTCCGTTGCCGTCCATGATTACGGCCACGTGTGCAGGCAGCGGCTTTTGCCCTATTTCTTGTATTTTGCTTTCTAACGACATTCTGTAAAATCATTTATTTGACATAGTGGCAAATCTTGCAAATCTCTCCGAACTCATACGAGATGCTGAGCATCAGAGTGGGACACCAGTCATTGTTTTTTAAAACACCGCTCTCTACGCCGTACAGGTCTTTCAGCCCGTCCACGCCGTCGCCGAGCATCATCCTTGCCCGCATCTCGAGGGCGAGGTTGAGGCGTCGGTTGATTTTATATTTTGCGCCGAAACTGATAGGTATGTTCGGCACGAAATTCTTGCTTGTCGAGTATGTAGCCCCCAGTCCCAGCGACAGGTAAGGGGATATGCGCTTCAGCTTCCGGTAGTCGTCGTTCATTCCGAAGTTCAGGAAGTTGAATTCGAAAGCCACGCCGAGGTCGAAATACGTGTGGCTGAACTCATAATGCGCGTTGTCGGGAAACTTGTTGGCGAAATCGTCGGAGTTTCCGCTGATGCTTGCCACCGTAAAGTCGGCTTTCACGGCGAAGCGCTTGTTGATGAGGTATCTGAACAGTGCGTTTCCGGCAAAACCGGGATGCTTGAGCACGTTGCTTTGGTTCACGTCGCCAAGATAGCCGCTGATGCCGCCTCCGATGCCCGCCTCATAGCGGTATTCCTGGGCAGTCACCGAAACGGAAATGAGCAACGCTGCCAGCAGCGTTGCTATCCGTAGGCTGTATGTCTTGACGATGCTCATTCTAAACTATCGGTTTGAATGTCAAGCGGTTCACGGCGCCTTTCCAGATGCTGTTCTGCACCATGCCGTTGTTGCCGTATCCTCCGAACACATAAATATATGGGCAGTCCCATTTTGTCACGGGTTTGGCTGCACGTGTAGCTGCCGGGCTGTCGACGGTGAGCCACACCGGCAGACGCCGCGGGCTGATTGCCTGCCATACCGATGCCGCACGCGTTTCTGCCTCAAGAGTGCTTGTCGACACGAACGCCTGCGCTCCGTAGAAGTCGGGCATATAGTCGGGCAGTTGCAGCAGGTCGTCGCCGAGCTTCCAGTCCAGACCGTTGTTGTATGAGATGTATACCTTCTTGCTGATCACGCCGTTTGCCGCGCGTCCGCCGATGGCGAGCAGCACGGGATATTTGTCGTAGTCGCCGTGTTCGGTGCGTTGGAAATAGTAGTAGGGCACGAGGGTGATTCCCGTGAGCTTCGGCAGCTGTCGGTTGCCTGTCGATGCCCAGTTCTTGCCGTCGTATCCCCAAGTGGCTCCGGTGTAGTTTCCGTCGGCCATCTCGCCGCCAACCATGAAGAGCATCTCCGACGTTCCCCAGCTACTGTTGTATTTAAACGCCTGTGAGAATCCTTTTACAGGAAATTCCTTTGGCGCGGCGGTCTTTGTCTCCGTGCCGTTGTCGGTCAGAGCTACGGTGAAATAGTCGGAGCCGCTTGAGGCAACGGCGAGAAGCGTGTCGCCGTAGCCGGCAATCAGCGATGAGTATTTGTTGCCGGTGGCAGTCCAGTTCATGCCGCCGTCGGTCGATTTGTGCAGATTTCCGTCGGCGTCGAGCACAAACAGCGCCTTGTCGGTCGCCGTGAGGCTGTTTACGTCGGGCTTGAAGGTGAATGCCACGGTTTGCTTGTTCCAATTGTTTGTGGCGATGTCGGTTGTCGACGACATGGTGTATTTGCCGTTTTCAGCCACAAGGCAGTATGTTGTGCCGCCGCATGCCACGGTTTTTGCCGTTTCGGGGTCGGTAAGCGCGCCCGGCAGGTTGCGTCGCGACATCTTGTTCCAATAAAGCGAGTCGCTCTCCAGGTTGTGCACGTTCACTTGCAGCAGATACTGCTTTGTCGAAATGCCGTCGGCGGCTTTCACAGTCAGCGTTACGCGTCCGGTGAAGTCGATGCTGTCGGTTGCCGATGCGCTGTAGGTGTAGGTGGTGTCCTTCATCGTTGTGGCTCCGGAGATGGAGATTTCGCCCACCGATGTGCTTGAAGCCAGCGAGATGCTCGCCACGAGGCGTGTGATGTCGGTGCCTTTCGGCAGCGAGTCGGGATTGTAGATTAAACGGCGGTTCACGTCGATGGTGAAAGGAATCGAGTCGAGCAGCGTCATTACAGAGTCGTTTTTCTGCAGGCTGAAGTTTGAAACCAGAGTGTTGGCAGAAACGACTGTTGGCTCATTGTCGCCGTTGCCTGATGAATTGCATGATGCCGAAACAATCAGCGTCAACGCTGTCAGGATGGCATATATCGGAATTAATTTTCTCATCTATGTAACTTTATTTAAAGTGCAAATTTATAACTATTTTGTCAATGACTGTATAGAAAATGTGTTAAACAGTCAAACAAAACCAAAAAACTTATCGTATAATGTTGAATATTAAACGATTCTCGATGCGTTGCACTTTCATGCTCCCTTGTGGCATAGGGGCTGATTCAACCCCGCTGCCGAAAATTGCGTCGGAGCGTTCCACTCTCGCTTCGTCCCAGATGCCGCTGTCGAGAAACGCGCGGTGGAGCGACGGTCCGCCTTCAACAAGCAGCGATGTGACGCCGCGGCGGTAGAGGTCGGCGAGTGTGTCGGCAAGCGACTCCGGCAGACATGCCTCTTCCACGCCCTCGCTGGCGTTTGGCAGTGTGTGTCCGCTTGAAGAGTAGAGAAGGGTGCGGTTGCCGTCGCTGAAAATCTGTCGGTCGGCGAGGTCGGAGCAGCTGTTGTGGCTCAACACCACGCGCAGCGGTTTCCGTCCCGGCCACAGACGCGGCAGCAGCGACGGGTTGTCGCGGCGCACGGTGTTGGCTCCCACCATGATGGCGTCATATCCGGTGCGCTCGCGGTGCATCAGCGTCATTGTCGTTGGCGATGAAATCACGGCTTTTTCCCGGCTGTCGTCGCTGTCAACGAAGCGGTCGGCCGACTCTGCCCATTTCAGCGTCACGTAAGGGCGGCGGAGGGTGTGGGCGGTCATGAATTTGCGGTTGATCCATTGGCACTGGCGTTCAAGCACTCCGGTGGTCACATCCACTCCGGCTTCGCGCAGCATTTTGATGCCGCGTCCGCTCACTTCCTTGAACGGGTCGAGGCAGCCCACCACGACGCGGGGAATGCCGGTGTCGATAATCAGTTTGCTGCATGGCGGAGTCTTTCCGTAGTGTGAGCAAGGCTCAAGCGTGACGTAGATGGTGCTTTGCCGCAGCAGCCGTCTGTCGGCCTCGGCGACAGAGGCGATTGCGTTGACCTCGGCGTGTGCGTGACCCCATTGGCGGTGGAATCCTTCGCCGATGATGCGTCCGTCAGCCACCACCACTGCGCCCACCATCGGGTTGGGCGACACGCGTCCGAATCCGTTTTTTGCCAGCTGAAGCGCGCGGCTCATATATGTTTCGTCAATATTCATAAGAATTTAATACCTTTGTACAAGTGAAAAAATCGATTGTAGACATGCACGACCAAGTTTTAAGTCAGACTATAGCAAATATTCGCCATCGCCTTTCCGACAAATATGCGAAAGGGGAGATCGACGCCTTTGTCAGAATCATATTCCGTCAACTGATGCGCTACGAGCCTGTCGACATTTTGCTCCACAAAGATAGTGTTTTGTCGGGGTTTATCGTTGGAAAAATTGATAAAGTAGTGGATGAACTGCTGAAAAATCGACCAATTCAGTATATTTTCGGACAAACGTATTTCTGCGGACATACATTTAAGGTGGATGAGTCAACGCTTATCCCGCGTCCGGAAACCGAGGAACTCGTTGACTGGATTGTTGATGACAACAAGGAAACCGACCTGCGGGTGCTTGACTGTGGCACTGGAAGCGGATGCATCGCCGTGTCGCTTGCGCTGGCATTGAAGTTTGCCGAGGTCGACGCCATCGACATCTCCGACGGCGCGCTAAGCGTGGCGCGTTCCAATGCCGAGACGCTGAAGGCTGATGTGGCGTTTGCAAGGCGCGACATCCTTATGCTCTCGGGCGATGCGTGCCGCTACGACATCATTGTGAGCAATCCGCCGTATATCGCCGACTCGGAACGGGCGGAGATGGAGCCTAATGTACTCGACTATGAGCCTGCCACCGCGCTGTTTGTGCCTGATGCCGACCCGTTGCGCTTCTATCGCGCCATTGCCCGCTACGGACTTGGGGCTTTGCGGCAGGACGGACGGCTGTATTTTGAAATCAACAGCCGTTTTTCGGCAGAGATGCGTCAGATGCTTGAAGCGATGGGATATGTCGACGTCGACGTGCGTCCCGACATCAGCCGTCGCCCGCGCTTTGTGTGTGCCGTGAAAGGAGGCGACCAATGGTGAAGCGCCGGTTGACCTATGAGGCGGCGCTTGCCAAGGCTGCGTCGCTCTGCTCGCGTGCCGAGCATGCGGAGGCTGAGATGCTCCGCAAACTGCATCAGTGGGGCGCGGAGACGGGCGATGCCGACAGGGTGGTGGAATGGCTTGTCGACAACGGGTTTATCGACAACAGCCGCTATGCCCATGCGTTTGTCTACGACAAGTCGCGCTTCGACCTTTGGGGACGGATGAAAATACGCCACCAGCTGCGTCTCAACGGCGTGGACGGCGAAATGGTTGATGAGGCGATGGCTGAAATCGATGAGGATGAGTATGTGGCGAATTTACGCACGCTGCTTGCGGCGAAAAGTCGCACGCTGACGGTTGCCGACCCTTACAAGCGCAAGGCGTCGCTGATGCGCTATGGCGCGTCGCGAGGCTACGAGCCGTCGCTTGTGCTCAAGGTGATGGGGGAGATTGTCGACGGTGCTGAAGATTTTTGCGACGATGGGATTGAAGAGGCTGATTGACAGTGTTGCCGAGGTGTTTTACCCTCGGTTGTGTCCTGTGTGCGGTGAGAGGCTGGTCGCCGGCGAGCGGTCGGTGTGTCTGTCATGTCTGGCGGTGATGCCGCGTGTGGAGATTGGACATGACGGCTGTCCGGAGGTGGAGCGTATGCTGCTCGGCAGCCGGCTTGTGGAGCATGCCGTGTCGATGTTTGTGTATCATCGTGCCAGTCCTTACGCTGAGATTCTTAAAGATGCCAAATACCGCAACAGTCCGCGGATTGTCTACGACATGGCGCGCTTGTTTGCATGCGAACTGCTGTCGGGTGGATTTTTCGACGGCGTGGACATGGTTGTGCCGGTGCCGCTCCACAGCAGCAAGCTGCACGCCGTGGCTACAATCAAAGTGCGTATATAGCATCGGGGGTTGCGGCGGCTACGGGCATACGGATGGTGGAGGCGCTTGCTGCCGTGAAGCGTCACTCCACGCAGACTCATCGAAGCGTTGCCGACCGCCATGCCAATGTGGCAGGGGTGTTTGTGGCGAAGCCGGAGGTGGGGGAAAAGCATGTGCTGCTTGTCGACGATGTGATAACAACAGGGTCTACGGTAATTGCTTGCTGCGATGCGTTGCAGGTTGCCGGTGCTGCCTCGGCGCGTGTGCTGTCGCTTGGCTTTGCCGGCGGAATGTAGAGATCGTTTCAAAAAATAGGCTGCGGCTTGCACGGTTTTTCACTCGCCTTGCACTATCTTTTGATAAGATAGGCTGCGGCTCGGAAATGCAAAATCAAATAAATTTGTTTTGCGTTTCACTCGCCTTGCACTATCTTTGCAGTCGGTAAAAAAGAAAATAATTAACTAAACGATAAGAATATGAAGAAATTTTACGCATTGTTATTGATGGTTTTTGCCGTGGCTATGGGCGTGTCGGCACAAACTTACTACAACGGGAAATTGGACGTTGAAATGGGCGGCGCAGTGCTTGCCGACGGCATGGACACTCGTGTGTCTTTGTCGGAGTCGGCTGACGGCACTTATGTGTTTAAGTTGCCTGATTTCAGCATTAAGGTTGGTACAGAAGTTGTACCTTGCGGCGACATCGTTGTTGATGGCGTTACACGCAAGGATGGTAAGTTGTCAGGTTCTGTTGCAGATCTGAGCCTCGCAATGGGCGCGATCCACGCAAAGGTCGACTTGGTGGGAACTGAGACTGCCGAGGGTGCTATGGATTTGGCAATCACTGTGGGTTGGTATACTGATTATCCAGATGATTTGGAGGCTACATTGCCTATCAACGTTACTTTCAAGGGTCAGAAATACGACAGCGTCGTTACAGAATATCCTGGTAAACTGAATGTTGAAATGAATGGTGTTGTGCTTGCCGACGGTCAGGATGCGAAAGTTTATCTCCAGACAATCGACGAGGGCGTTTATATGTTCAAGCTGCCTGATTTTAGCATCAAAGTTGGTACGGAAGTTATACCTTGTGGCGACATCGTTGTTGAGGGCGTGACACGTACAGCCAACGCTACAGGTTTTGATATCGCAGGTTCGGTCAATGACTTGAGTCTTGCCGAAGGCGCGATTCATGCAAAGGTCGACTTGGTGGGTACAGAGACTGCCGAAGGTGCTATGGATTTGGCAATCAACGTGGGCTGGTATACTGATTATCCAGATGATTTGGAGGCTACATTGCCTATCAATGTTACTTTCAAGGGTCAGCGTGACGCTGGCGTGAATGTGGTTGAGGCAAGCGGAGCGGCAGTGCGTGGCGCAGAGGGCGCAATCGCTGTTGATGGCTTCGCAGGCCGCGTTGACGTCTACACTGTCGACGGCCGCTTGGCAGCGTCGGCACAGGTTGACGGCGAGGCAACCATCACTGTAGCAGCCGGACTCTACGTGGTTCGTGCAGGCGAGAAAGCAGTGAAAGTGGTAGTGAAGTAAAAATCATTACAACATATTGATAATAGTGCACCCCGGCGGATTCCCGTCGGGGTGCGTTGTTTCTACTATACCGTAGTGGCGCATATACCCCATGCGTCCTCGCTGCGCTCATACGAATGGGGTTACTGAGATTAGCGCATCTGCGATGCGCCTGCCATCACACACTCCATCGCCGGCATAGCATCATACAGGCAGCCGACTCGCTCTGCGCCACTCCGTCGCCGACATAGCATCGTGCAGGCAGCCGACTCGCTCTGCGCCACATCATCGCCGACATGGCATCGTGCAGACAGCAGATTCGCGCCAGCGGCGCGTCACTCCTCGTAACCCCATTCGCACGACGCGTTCAGCGGAGGGCGCATGGGTGTAGGTCTGCACCATCGCTATGCGCTTCGGAGATGCGCTACTACCCCCGAGGCGGAGTGACATCGCTGCAAGGCGCGTCGGCAATGAGTTTGGGGGCAGACGTCGCTGTCAGATAGAGAAATAATTGCCGTAAAATAGTGTTGGTTAGCATAAAAGTTGCTACCTTTACACCGCATTCTCAATATTTGAGGAGTGCGGATGCGCATCGTTATGCGTTGAAATTCACGGGATTGCCTGCCGAGGCGCGTGCCGGGAGTGCATAGAGGAAGGGCGTGTTGCGAATGAGTATATTAATAATTGCTCGCGAGGGCAACAACAAAATAGGACGTTGGATTGTTTTAATCTCGGAGTGTTAAAAAATAGAATACAAACTAAAAACTGAAAAATATGAAAAAATCATTTTTATTGAGCGGCGCTTTGCTCTTGAGCCTATCGGCTTTTATGGCTAATGCGCAGCAATTGCCTAATGTGGGCTTCGAAAGTTGGAAGACGACTTGCGGGAGCTCTTGGAATCCAAATGGTTCTGGAACGGATTATGTGCGACCAGGTGTAGAACCATCGGAATGGAATGGAAGTAATGTAAACCAATTAGGTGTTGTAAGTGTGGAAACGCTTGTAACACAAGGGGTTGAAAAAGATTCAAAATATGTTGTCCTGAAAAATGAATTTGTTGGAATTTCTTCAAGTTTAGGATCTGTTGCACCGGGCTTTATTTCCATAGGTAAGCCTTGGGTTTTTGCTTCTTCAAATATGGTTACTTCTGCAAATGTTGCAAAAGGTGATGGTGGAACATATGGTGGCGCAGAGTTCGCGAAAAAGCCAGATGCTCTGACTCTTAAATATAAAAGGACTGCAGTTGATAATGAAGTTTCGCGAATCATCGCATGTTTGTGGAAAGGAACTTTCGTTTCAAAAGATATACCTAATAAAATAACTATAGCAGGAAAAGTTACAAAAGGGGGTGTCTTAAATGATGTGGATCGTGCTATAATAGGAAGGGCATCAGCTTCAGAAAGTGGGGAGTTAGTGGCAAAAATTGATGTGGAATTGAAAGAAGATGTTTCAAAATGGACAACAATTGTAATTCCATTTGAATATTCCACAAAACTTGTCACGCCAGAAAAAATGAATGTTATCATATCTGCTGGTGACTATTGGAATAGAGGCAATTTGAAGAAAAATACAACTCTTCTTGTTGACGATGTGGATTTCGTTTACTACTCAACATTGACATCGTTGACGGTCGGAGGCGAGACAATTGCATTGCAGGATGGCGTTTACAACTACAACTTAAAGACGGATATGCCTTCAGTGAACAAGAAGGATGTAGTCGCTGTTTGCAAGAGCCAATTTGCCGATGCAGATGTTACAATCGACAATGTTAATAAACAAATTAAGATTGTAGTGACAAATCAAGGAGGAAAAGATACCGATGGCGCAACTTCGCACACTTATACTTTGCAATATCCGTATCAAGGTTATCTTAACGTAAAGATGGGTTATGGTTATCTCGCTGGAAATGATGCACACGATATTATCATAACTGATTACAATGATGGAACCTGCGATTTCTTGTTGCCGGATTTGACGGTGTTGATGCCTCTTGGCGATATTGAGATTAAGAATATGAATGTGACCACTGATGCCAGCGGTTTGAAGACATATAGTGGCGTTGAAAACAATAAAAAATTGATGAACGGCGCTATTACCGCAAATGTCAGGGTAAACGGCACAATCGACGCAAAAGGAACAGTCAATATGAATGTGGATGTGGATTGGCTTAATGGAGAGGATGTAATTCCAATTAAAGTTAAATTCACATCCAGCGAATTGTCGGAAACAGTTGACGGCTACTACTTTATTGTAAAAGAAGACAAGTCGAATACTTATGGTTGGGCTACAATTAAAGAAAACCAGCCAACGCAATTGCTCGTTTATCCTAAATCAAATGGAGAAGGTGGCGTAGATTATCGCCTGACGGTTAAAAACCTTGTATGGGATGGAATGCTTAATGGCGACTTTGCTGTAGAAGGAGCAGCAATTGATGAGGATGAGAATAGTAATCCTATTTATCTTGTAGAAAATGCCCCAGTTTCATTTATGGGAGGAAAGACAGCCAGTGTTTCTGTAAATTCTGGTTATGATATGACAAAGGATCCATACGAGTATGATATGAAATTCAACACCGTTGTTGATGGCGCTAATTATATTGTAGGATTTACAACCAATCAAGTTTCTTCATCAGTCAACGACGTTGAGGCAAGCAGCGCAGCAGTGCGTGGCGCAGAGGGCTCAATCGTTGTAGAAGGCTTTGTAGGCCGCGTGAACGTCTACACAGTCGACGGCCGCTTGGCAGCGTCGGCGCAGGTTGACGGCGAGGCAACCATCACTGTGGCAGCCGGACTCTACGTGGTTCGTGCAGGCGAAAAAGCAGTGAAAGTGGTAGTGAAATAACGAGTCATTACGACACATCAGATATCGCACCCCGACGGAATTCCGTCGGGGTGCTTTGCGTCAGATAAGGCGGGAAAAGATGCTATTTTCTGTTATGGAAACAAAAAAGATGTATACAATACAAAAAACATTGGAACAGGTGTTGATGCGCGTTCAAAATGTAGTACTTTTGCGTGTACAAACCATCAATAAAACTTATATGAAGAAAAGTTTACTCACTTTGGCTGTTTCCATGTGCGCCCTGTCGATGACGGCGGCTGAAACACCCCAAACATTCACTATCGACGGAAAGGACTACTCCTACAATTTGATTACAAGCAAGCAGGTTGGACCGGTGTGGTCTACAACCGTATCCGCATTGCCGATTCCCTTGAACATCAACTACATGACAGTAGATTTGACAAACCCCTACAACCGTATCGAAACCCAACAGGCAAACGAACGTGTACGACAGAGAAACTCGTCGATGCCTACACGCGTATGCAGAAAGCCGGAAAGAAGCCAATCGGCGCTCAAACGGCAACTTCTGGTGTGTGTCGGGAGCAGGATCAATTCTCAGTTTGCCCTCGGCACATTGATCAACGGATGTATGCGCAACGGTCAGATTGTCAACGAAACCAACTGCCATAACGACATTGGAAGGAAGATCCTCGCGTACGGGGTGGTAGGTATGGGATATGACAAAGACCTGCACATCGAGTCAATGTCGTGGAAAGGCTACATCTCATCTCCGCGCTTTGCGCCGACCAGAAGCCGGAGTTCTATCTCGTCAACAAATTCTGCCGTTCAAATGGAGAGATGGTGCTTTACAACTCGTTCTACGGCACTACAAAAATTCCAGACAATCGAATATGTCAACGATGCATGGACCACTGTCGACAACAAGACATGCGAGGTCTACCTCAAACTGAAGACGGTCAGAAATGGACGTCGAACGGCGACATCGTGGCGACAGTAGGCGCGATCCACACCAACACCACCGCCGGCACACTCGGCGACTACGACATCTGCATCGCAGGTTCTGGCTCTTACAAGACAATTCTCGAGCAGCTGCAGGTGGGCGACGAGGTGACGGTCAACTATGCATGGTACTCCATCGCCACAAACCAGCCTTACACTTGAGCAGGTATTGGTGGCAACTCTATGGTGATGGTAAACGGCGAACTTACAGGCGCAACAAGATGAGTCTTACAACTCGAAAGTCTACAGCCGCTCGGCATACGGAAAGAGCCAGGACGGCAAGACTCTGTATATGTTTACAATCGACAAGTCGACCGACCCTGTGTACGGAGTATCGGCAGGATGCACGACATCGGTTATGTGTCAGATTCTCAAGCAGCTCGGCGCATGGGACGTGTGCAACGTCGACGCCGGCGGCTCTGCCCAGCTGATGGTGCAGGGTGCCGTTGTCAACAAGACAACCGAGGGCACACCGCGCGCCGTGGCAAACGGCTGGATGGTCTATTCAACCGCACCTGAAGATGATGCCACAACAATAGCATCCATCGCATTCCTTGACCCGGCAATCCGCGTTCCGGTCTACTCATCCTGCAAACCGATTGTGCTCGGCTACAACAAATACGGTGAACTCATCAATGAGAACGTCGAGGGCGTTACATTCGCAATAGCTCCGGAATATGGCTAAGTGACAGACGAAGTGGTCAACATCCTCGGAAAAGAGGGCGAAACCACGCTCACCGCAACCTACAACGGATAAAGGTGGAAAAGACCATCAGTGTGATTTCAGCAGAGGTAGGGGTGCAAGAGTGCCGCAGCTGCTCAACGACGGCCGTGAATATCCTATCGAAGTTGTTTCGAAAGTGGGATTCGACTCGTTTGTAACCGACCCGTCACGTCTGGACTGGACAGTTGCCGATCCGGAAATCGTGAAGGTTGAAAACGGAGTGCTCAAAGGACTTAAGAACGGCACCACAACCGTTACCGGCCGTCTGCAGACCGTCGAGACACAGGTGACAGCCACCGTTGAACTTCCTGAAGGAGAGACAATGGCAGCCATCAGCCAATATCCAGAGACGTGGACAATGAAACAAGTCGGCGGCACCGGCCTTGCCATCTCAGCGTATGAGCAGGGCTTGAAATTCGCCTACACAGGCAACGGCGTTGGCCGTGGCGCATACATTCAGGGCGAAGCGTCGATACGCCTGTGGAGTATGCCTAAGGCATTGCGTTCAGCGTAAACCCCGGCGACGCCACCGTGAAGCGTCTGTCGCTGACATTCACCAACGGATTGGCAAGACCTATCCGGCAGTCAACGTCACCACCGACGAGATGGCGAAAAACACCATGTCCACGTTCGAGCTTCCGCTCGAGAGCGTGATCGACATCAACGACGTTTCAAACTATCCGTTGACCGTCAATGCAATCCGTCTGGATTTGGGTAAGTCTGACAGAGGCAAGGCATACGAATTGCTCATGCCGGAGTTCAAGGCAGTCTACAACACATACGGCTCGGTAGGCTCGCTTAACGCCGAGTCATCGTCGATGCGTCTTTATCCGAATCCTGTGGTTGACGGCGTGCTCAACATCGCCGCCGAAGGCGCGGCACCCTCAGCGTCTACAACAATGCCGGCGCGCTTGTGCTCAGCCAGCCGCTCGACTGCTCGGCAGGCGTGGCTACAGCCAATGTGGCATCGCTGCAGGCAGGCATCTACTACGCCCGCTTTGTCACCGCAAACGGCGCTTCTGTGCAGAAATTCATCGTGAAATAACTATTTCTAAACATAACTTATGAGAACTAAACTTTGATCCTTGCGGCTGCATGCTCTTTGGCGGCATCGGCGCAGCAAGTGGAGATTGCCAGCCGGCAGCAATTGCTGAAAGGCACGGAGAGCGGCATCTGCAATCCTGTGCTCAGCGCTGACGGGCAGAAACTGCTGTTCACACATGCGGACTACAAAGGCTTGAAACTCTATGATTTCAGCAGTGACGTAACCACAACAATCACAACCGACGATATGGCGGGATTCCATCCGTCGTTCTCGCGCGACGGCAAGAGCGTGTATTTCTTGTCGCAGACCCGCGAAGATATGCGCGTCTACCGCGAGGTGAAAGCCTACAACCTTGAGGCCCGCACATCGATGGCTGTCACTGAAAAAGCCCGCGGAATGCAGGCTCCGGTGGCTGTCGACGGCGGTTTTGCCGCGGTCAGCGACAATGGACGCAAACTGAAGGCAGACCATAAGGGAGGCACATACGTGTATGCACGCGGCGCACAACTCATCGTGGTGCGCAACGGCAAGGAGCAGCAACTGCAGCCAGTGGCTACCGACCACACATATATGTGGGAGTCGTTGTCGCCCGACGGCAATAAAATCCTGTTCTATGCCGGCGGCAAAGGCGCATACGTGTGCGACCTTGAAGGCAACGTGCTGGCATCGCTCGGACGCTATGAGGCTCCGCGCTGGGCTGGCAACGACTATGTGGTTGCCGAGAACGCCACAAACGACGGCCACCAGTATGAGTCGTGCCAGATTATGCTTCTGAAGGCCGACGGCTCGTTTAAATACGCTCTCACAAAGCCTGAGACAATGACAATGAATCCTTCGGCGTCAGCCAACGGCTCGCGTATTGCCTACAACACCATCGACGGTCGTCTTTTCGTTATGGATATCAAAATTTCTGAATAAAACCGTAAACCCGCAAGAAAATGAAAAAACTGACAGTTACAACGTTAGGTTTGGCAGCAGCCCTTTGCGTGGGTGCGGCCAATCTGAAAGATTTGAAAATCTATGTGAATCCAGGTCATGGCGGACACGACAGTGACGACCGCAACGTGGCTGTGCCTCCGTTCAAGCAAGGTGACCCGGAAGGTTATTGGGAATCGAACTCAAACCTTGTCAAAGGTCTTGACCTCCGCGATATGCTGCAGAAGTTTGGCGCAAGAGTGATGATGTCGCGCACCACCAATACAACCGCCGACGACCGTGGCCTCCACGAAATCGGATATGAGGCAAATGCCTATGGCGCCGACTTCTTCTTCTCAATCCACAGTAACGCGACTGGTACGTCAAGCCGCGTGAACCAACCGTTGATGCTTTACCGCGGCTTTACAAACGACCCTGTGTCGCCAGAAGCCAAAGAGATGTCGCTCATTCTCAACAAGCAACTGCTCGAGAATCAGGTGACTTCATGGTCGAGCACAAACACATGGCTCGCCGGCGACTACGATTTCTATGATTGGGGCGTAGGTGTCGGACTCGGTGTGCTCCGAAAGCTAACTGTGCCGGGAATGCTTTCCGAAGGTTCTTACCACGACTACATTCCAGAGACTTACCGTCTGCTCAACAAGGATTACTGCTGGCTTGAGGCTTACCACTTCACCAAATCAGTGATGGAATACTTCAAGTCTCCGGAAACGTTTGCAACAGGTGTGGTCTGCGGCTCGCTCTACGACTCCCGACTTATCCGCACAGAGCCTATCTACAACAACATCTTCTATGGTCATGACAAGATGAAGCCAGTTTGTGGCGCAACAGTGGAACTGTTGCAGGGCGGCGCGGTGAAATACACTTACACAACCGACCTGCTTTTCAACGGCGTTTATATGTTCAAAGATGTGGAGCCGGGCAAGTATACACTTAAGGTGTCGCATCCGGAATATGACGCTTTTGAGCAGGAGGTGGATGTGACTGCCAACAACGTCACTTACCAGAATCTTGCACTCGACCGCACTCGTTCGACTGCTCCGGAAGTGGTGAAATATTCGCCTGTATGGAAAGAAGGCGACGCTGATTTGGCTTGCAACGTGCCCGTTGTGATTGACTTCAACTGGGATATGGACGTTGAGTCGGTTGAGAAGAATTTCTCCATCACTCCTGCTGTCGAGGGAACAATCCGTTGGGAAGACTCGCAGTATCGTCTCGTTTTCGAGCCTAAACGCGCTTACGAAACCAACACTCTCTACACCGTGCGTATCGGCAAGGACGCTATGCATCCAGCCGGTATGAAATTTAAAGAAGACTTCGTGATGCAGTTCCGCACCGACAATTTCAACACGTATGAGGTGACGGCAAGCTCGCCGTCGGCAGGTGCTTTGGTGCATTATAAAACTCCGTTGGTTGAGTTCCGTTTCAACGGTCAGCCTACGACCAGCAAACTGCAGGATCAAATTGTGATTAAACAGCGCAGGTGCAGTTCAGGCTTATTCAGTGCGCTCAAGAAAGTTCAGCAAGACAGGCGACGACTATGGCTATTTCCAAATCAAATTGTCGAAAGACCTTGTTGTCGGTGAGCAATACACGGTAGAGGTTTCGGGCGATGTCTGCGATGAAAACGGCATCAAGTTGGCTGCGCCGATGAAGTTCAACTTTACGGCTGTCGATGCCGCTGTCGACAATGCTGTCGTGACGGCTGTCGACAATCTCGACGCTGACGGTGCGCTCGTGAAAGACGAAGAGGCTGCAGCAGGATGCAAGACGCTGACCGTGGCACGCAACACATCGACTAAACTCGAAGGCGCGGCTGCCTACAAGGTGGATTATGTGTTTGAGGCATTGGAAGGCGGCAACGCCGCTGTGAAATTCGCCACAGCGCCGGCGGCAGCGTTTACAAGCGCAAACATGATTTCGCTGAAGGTTTATGGCGACTTGAGCGGCAACCAGCTTAAAGCCGTGTTTGCTAACGGAGCGGAGAAGAAAACCGTTTCGCTCGGCGCTCTCGACTATCTCGGATGGAAAGACGTGAAGGCTTCACTTGAAGGAATCGGTGAAGGCAGCTACACACTTCAGGGATTTGTTGTTGAGCAGGTTGGCAACGCATACGGCAAGAAGGGCATCATCTATCTCGACAAGGTGGCGCAGGGAGCCGCTGCCGACGGGGTGGCAAAGGTGGAAATCGCAGGTCTGCGCATCTATCCTAACCCAGCAAGCGAACTGCTCATCGCCAATGCCGACGGCACAATTCTTGGCGTTGAGGTGCTCACTCTCGACGGTCGTACCGTTGCCCGCACCACAACCAATGTGGTTAACGTAAGCGACCTTGCCGAAGGTGCGTATATCGCTAAAGTCTATACATTGTCGGGCTGCGAAAGCCGTCAAATCGTCGTTAAGCACTAATCCGCATATACGGCCCATCATAAGAAATCGCCACGCTGGAAAACTCCGGCGTGGCGATTTCATTGATAAATCAGTCTGTATTGTTAATCTTCAAGCATATATTCTATTGTAGTGACCACTCTCACTTCCTTAATGTAAGGCGTGTTTTGGTCGCGGTCGTCGATAGAGAACTGTCCCTGCGACGCCGATTTGATTTTGCCGAGGCTGCTCTCTGAGTCGGCGGCAAACTGCATCGCCGCCTTGCGAGCGTTTTGCGTCGCTTCCTTGATCATTTCAGGCTTCACGGTGTTGAGGTCTGTGAAGTCAAACTGTGTGGTGGCGCTGTAGTCGAACGAGATTGCCACGCCCTGCTCTATTAGCGACGACTGGTTCTCGATAAGTTTCAACACGGTGTCGACCTTCTTGGTGTTGACCGTCACAACCGAATTGATGCGGTAGCGATAGGGTGTGAGGTTGGAACTATAGGAGTCGGCTTGAAGGTCGGTGACCACAACGTTTGTGCTTATTTCTGAATCCTCGATGCCGCTTGACCGCAGGAATTTCTTCACAATCTGGTTTTTGGCGTCAACGCGGTTGTAAAGGCTCGGCAGGTCGTCGCCGAGCTCCTTAAACACAATAGGCCAAATCACCTTGTTGGCTTTCACTTCACGCACAGCCAAGCCTTTCACGGTCACTACCCTCTGGTTTTGCAGGAAACTGCCGAGTCCGGCTTTGATGCAGAACCCCAATACTACGATTCCCACGGCGACTATCGCAGCGGCAATCACTGTTTTCATCTTGTCCATAGTCAAAAACTTATGTCGTTTCAATTATAGACAATCAGAAGAGGCTTTTGGTTTAATCTGCCCGATAGTATTTTTGCAGATACAAGCGAGCGAGGAAGTCCCAGTTGTCGTGAAGTATCGACGTGTCTTTGCCGACGGCCAACGGGCGGCCGGAACCATATCGTTGTCAAACAGATAGCGGAGCAGGTCGACAGGGCATACCCCTTGCTCCATCACGAGGCGGTGGGCATCGGTTGCCGTGGTGTCGAAAGCCGTGTTTGAAGGGTGGTTGACGTATTGCGCTATGTCCTTGGCTATAATCATTCCCTTGTGGCGGTCGGCATAGATTACGAAGTTGTTGTGTCCACGCAGGTGAGGAAAATGTCCGCCAGGCTCGTCGCCCCATCCGAGTCGCTCCGACAGAAAACGCTCCAAATCGTCGTATGTGGCGCAGAACGCTATCGGCTCGCCGCCGGTGGCACGGCACAAGGCGGTGAAATATTCATGTTCGCCACCGCGGTGCGGATTTGCCGTCGCCGGTATGCGGTCGTCGACAATCAGTCGCAGCCATTCGTCGGCAAGCAGTGCGAGCGGTCCTGTAGGCTGCTCGAACGTGGTGTGCAGACGTCTCTCGTCGGTCAGCGTCTCCTCGACCGACAGCTCTTCATTCTCATCAACCTCCGGCTCGTAGTGATGCTTGCTGACAGGGCGCATGAAGTAACTGTTCCAGAACAGCCATCCCGATGTCAGGAAGATGTCGCGCACCTGCTCGCGGTCGTCAAGGTCGAGCTCTTGAAGCGGCTTGAAATCGGATGCCGCTGGGGCATCGTCGTAGAGGTATGCGAACAGGCGGTAGACCTGATGCGACAACCGCAGCAGGTCGCTGTCGACGGGCGACACAAGTCCCATGAAGCCGAGATGCGACTCCAGCGAGTACCAGGCAATGAACTGCACGTCGATTTGATTCAGCTCCGCGTCGACATATCCGTCAGGCTCATCGTAGAACGGCACTGGACGCCCGTAGAGGTGACGGCACATCTTGACAAACGAGCGCCAGAGTCCGGCATCTGCCACTACATCTTGAAAATATCCTACAAGGTCGAGTGCCACGCGCTTGCGCAGCCCTTCGCCCACTTCGGGCAGCACATTCATGCCAGCCCACAGTTTGTCGACATATTGAGCCAGCATCAAGTAGTAGTCGTCTGTTGGATGCCCGGCGTCAGGATTTGGAAGCATACGCTTCAAATCATCTATTCTGATTTCCATTTTCTCAAAGATTGTATCGTTTCCTCAAAAGCTTGTATTCATCGGTTTGCCTCACGTTGTGCAGCCACTTGTTCATGCGTTGTAGCAGGGTGGTGTCGCTTTTAGCCATAGCCCATGCCTGAAATTGATTGAAGCTGATGGCAGTGCCTACGTCGATGTCGGCATAGCGGGCGGCAAGGCTGCGCGCTGTGTTGTCGCTGACCACGGCATAATTCTCGTCGCCTGCCGCGACAAGCAGAAACAGCTGTTCCTGGCTCTTGTCGAGCGTGCGCACATGGATGCTGTCGCCAATCTCGCGCGCCAGGTTGGCAATGCGTGTAGCCACCGGCGACCCGTTTGCCACACACACCGTCTTGCCGGCAAGGTCAAGTTGCGACTTTACAGCCACAGAGCCGTCTTTGCCGCGCCGTTGCACAAGCACCTGCTTGTCGATTGCCACAGCGTCGGTAAAGAGATATTGTTGCTTGAAATCGCTTGTCGACGGCATTTGTGCCGCTACGATGTCGACCGTTCCATCGCGCAGCTGCTTCAGGCTTCCGTCGAGCGACGTCATCGGATGGAATTTGATGTGCAGATGCTCGCGCCTGGCAATTAGATTCAGCAGGTCGTGGCTGAATCCGCCGAGCGTGTCGGCATACATGTACAGCGACAGGGGAGAATACTCTATAGCCACATCAATGGTGTCGCCGCCGCTGCTCTGCGCTTCCTTCGACGCATATTGGCGGCTGCAGCGTCCGAGAGCCACCATCAGTGCTATGGTGGCGACAAGCAGTGCCGCATAGATTTTCAATTTGGGCTTCATCAGCATTGGTGTCTTCATAGCGATGCCAGTTTGTGGTTTGTCAGTTCGCGAAATCAACCGACAGTCCGAGTTGGAAACGGCTTGGATTTATTGGATGGTGAAGAGCGGAGAAATACTCCTTTCCGCCGAACAACCCTTGGTTCAAGTGGGTGTACATCACAAAAAATCTGGTCTTCTTCAACTTGAAGTCGGCATATGCGTTCATCAGCGGATAGTTGCCGATGAGTTTCTCATGCTGGGTGTGGAACGCCATTGTGGCTGGTTGGTAAGCCGGAGCGTAGTAGCGTGTATAGTAGCTGCAGTCCACACCGAGGTTGACGTGCAGCACGCGCGCTATCTTAAACTGGAAGTACAGGTTGCTGTAGACCGCCAGTTTGGGCAGCGACAGCACATCTTCTTTGCTTGAAGTCTGATATGTCACGGAGTTTTCCCAATTGAACGCGCGGAAATGCAAGTCCTGTTTCAAGCGCAGCGACAACACCTGCACGCTGCCGCTCTCTTGAGCCGGAAGAGCGTCGTTGTTGAAATAGACATAGTTCTGCAGGTTTTCGACGCCGGCAGAAAAAGAAGTCCAAGTGTGGGGAATGTCGAGTGTGCCGCCCACGCGCACGCGGCGAATCTTGCCGAAATCGTTTTTCCAGGCAAAATGGTTTGAGATATAGTTCTTTAGCAGATATGGCGCTTCGGTGTTCTTGAAAAATCCTTCGCCCGTGATGCGCACGGTGTCGCCGAAAGACGGAAGCGTGTGCTCACAGCGCCGCTGATGTCGATGTCGCCAGCCACAGGGCCTACAAGTCCGAACTGAGCCGTTGCCGAGTATGTCAGCACCGATCCGCGCTGCTTGGTCAGCTGTCCGCCAACCCACAACAGATTCTCCGTCTTGCTGTGGTCAATGCCGAACGAAGGGAATGGAGTCAATCCCTCTGGTTTATATTGGCTTGTGAGCATAGTGTCGACAACCTGCGTGTAGCGGCGCAGCTCATTGGTGGCATAAGCCGACAGTCCGAATTTGGCGTTCTTCTTGAATCCCTCGATAAGGTCTATTCCGAAAGTGTTGCGCAGACGCCAATATTTTGTTTCCTCGTCGGTGCCGTTGGTGCTGAGGTAGTTGTTTGCAAAATATTCGGCATCATCGGCAGCACTCTGGTTTTTGAACTTGTGGGTGTTGGTTTGTAGTCCATAGTCCAGATGAAACTCGACACAGGCACGTATGTGCACCGTTTCGTGGTGTCATTGACAGTTTCCTCCTGCCAGTATCCCACCTTGTAGCGGTGGTTCATGTAAAATTCCCAACCTTTTACGCGAGAGAAAGCCGACGACAGATTCACGGGTATCGCCTTGGCGTCAATCTTAGAGTCGCCGCCCTGCAGTTGTGCAGGGTCGCTGATGTAAAGATCGTCGGTGATGCCGCCGTTTTCATGGTTCAGCGAATTGTAGCTGAAAAACATAGCGTGCATGTCATATCGGTCGCCGATATACGATGACGAGAAACCCCAACCGAAATTTTTCAGAGCCTGATGGTCATAGCCGCCCTTTGAATAAAGATAGTCGAGTTGGGCACCAAACTGCAGCCGCTTGTTGACGTTGCCGGAAACTCGCCTTTCAGCCGGTCCTGTCCGGAATTGCGTCCGCCGCCCCAGCTGTAGCCGAGCAGAGTCATAGGCACACGAGTGTTGTAATAGCGCTGATTGTCGGCGCTGTGGAGCCAATGGCTCAACACATCCTCAAATTGAAATTCCGACCATTCCTCACGGTTGAAAAATATCTCGTCAACTCCGGCACAGCCGAAATTGCCGGTTGTCGCGTATGCGTCGGTAGTCATCGCCGGCACAAATTGGCGGTGATAGCCTTGATAAAGGGTGTCGATGGTCGACGGTGTGCGGAGTCCGAGCGGTCCGCTAACCTGCCAAGAGTATCCCGGCTCAATTGTCTGTTTCTTCTTTGCCGCGACGCCAAACGCCATGACAAAGCACATTATATATACGAATATCCGTTTCACGTTGCAAAGATAGTGCAAGCCGAGTGAAAAACATTCAAACTTGTTTGAAAATGTTTTATGAAAAGAGGTTATCGTCGCAGAGCGACGACACTTTGCCGTAACCCGGTGCGCGAGCACAGCAGAGCGTGTCTGGGCTCGATGCTCTTTTCCGCAACAAAAAAGTCGGACAGCCATTATTGCCGTCCGACTTTTAGTACGCCCGTGGGGAGTCGAACCCCAATCGTCGGAACCGGAATCCGATATTCTATCCATTGAACTACGGGCGCATTTTTCCGATTTGCGTTGGCAAAAGTACAAAATAAATGTTAGCTTTGCAAAAAGGTTTATGCAGAATTTATGAATGTAAAGATAGAAGACAGCTGGAAAAAAGCGCTTGGCGAAGAGTTTGAAAAAGATTACTTCCGCACGCTTGTCGATTTCGTGAAACGTGAATATGCTTCATCACAGGTGTTTCCGCCGGGAAATGAAATCTTTGCGGCGTTTGACGCCACCCCGTTCGACCGAGTGAAGGTGGTGATTCTCGGTCAGGACCCATACCACGGCGAGCATCAAGCCAACGGACTCTGTTTCTCTGTCAACGACGGAATCCCTTTTCCGCCGTCGCTGCTCAACATTTTCAAAGAGATAAAAGCCGACATCGGCACGGAAATTCCCTCATCGGGCAATCTTGAGCGGTGGGCAAGGCAGGGAGTGTTGTTGCTCAACGCCACGCTGACGGTGCGTGCCCACGAGGCGGCTTCACATCAAGGTCATGGTTGGGAAACATTTACCGACGCCGTGATTGCGCATCTCGCTGCCACACGCGAGCATCTGGTGTTTCTGCTTTGGGGCGCTTATGCCATCAAGAAAGGCGCGTTTATCGACCGCTCGCGGCATCTTGTGCTCACGTCGCCGCATCCGTCGCCTCTGTCAGCCCATCGAGGCTTCTTCGGAAACCATCATTTCTCGCAAGCCAACGCCTACTTGTCACAACACGGTGAAACACCTATAAACTGGTAATTATGAGACTGCTTCTCACGTCATTGCTTATGTTGTCGGCAACGCTGACTTATGCCGCCGACACGTCGACACGCATTTTCGACCAGTCGATGCGGTCGTTGCGCGCTTGTCTGGAAACCGACTATTACGCACCGCCAGTAATCGAACTCGGAGGCGACGACCGTGTGCGTGTGGAGTTTGACGACATCAACTCCGAGCGTCGCTATATGCGCTATTCGCTGCTTCACTGCGATGCTGCGTGGCAACCGTCGCAAATCGTTGAAAGCGACTATGTCGACGGCTTTAATCAAGCCGATGTCGAAGACTGTGAGTTCTCCTCTGGCACGTTTGAGCAGTATGTGCATTACGGCATCAGCCTGCCTAATCAGGATATGCCGATACTCCTGTCGGGCAATTATCTGCTGAAGGTGTATCTTGAGGACAATCCCGATTGCGTTCTGCTGCAACAAAGATTCTGTGTTGTGGAAAAGCGTGTGGGCATCGGTGCCGCGGTGTCGTCGCGCACCGACGTGGACTATAACGACAGCCATCAACAGATTTCCATAACGATAAACACCGCAAACTGGAGCATCAACAACCCTTACTCCGACCTGCGTGTCGTTGTCACCCAAAACCAGCGCACCGACAATGAGGTGATGGTGACACAGCCTTTGCGTGTCAGCGGCAACACTATTGTGTTCGACCACGACCGTCAGCTGATATTTCCAGGAGGAAACGAGTTCCGTCGGTTTGAGATGGTCACAACAAACTATGCCGGGATGGGGGTGGAACGCTACACGTACAGCCATCCATACCACCATGCCGTGCTGGAAACCGACGAGCCTCGCGCGTTTGAATCTTATTCTTTCGACCGCACGCAGTACGGACGGTTCACAATCCGTGAAAGCAACTCCTACGACTCAAACACTCAGGCGGACTATATGATAACCCATTTCTCGCTTGCCATGCCGAGGCTTGCCGACGGTGACGTGTATGTCGACGGAGAATTTACGCAGCATCGGTTCGCCAACTCAAACCGTATGCATTATAATGTTGATACACAATGTTATGAGCTCGACTTGCCGTTGAAGCAGGGAGCCTACAACTATCAATATCTGTGGCTGCCAAATGGAATGAATGTGGCGCAGACGGCTAAAATAGAGGGCGACCACTACCAGACGGTCAACGAATACATGATCCGTGCATACTACCGAGTGCCGGGCGAACGCTACGACCGCCTGATTGGCTACGGGCTGATTTACTCCGGGCATTGAAAGTCAAAATTCGCTTGTTGTGAAAAACATACATGATTTAATGCGCATTTAAGAATAAAGTATTACCTTTGCATCGGAAATGGTTGCTCCGGCTTGTAGCGACGAGCCGTGACGGAGCATTAAAAGGGAATGAGGTGAAAGTCCTCAACAGTACCCGCTGCTGTAAGTTCTCGATGCCGGACATTTGTCCGGCAGGCAAAAGATGCTTTTAGAAAGTCACTGACAATAGTTGTCGGGAAGGCAAAGGCATCAGGAATAAGTCAGAAGACCTGCCAACCAAAATATACATAAGATTGTCTGCGGGATTATGGACTTTTATATGTGATGGCTGGCAGTAACTCTGCCCAGCCGTTATATGTTTGCTATTTTAACAGATTGACCCCGTTTAGAAGTCTTATGACTTGCAAAAACGGGCGTTTTTTTGTTTTAAGTAAACTGTAACATTACGAATGAGGATTTTTCCTTTATTGTTTATGCTTGTCCTCGCTTGGAGTTTTGGCGGCAGAACCACAGGACACAACTGCGGAACGGATGCTCAATCTGAAAGAGGTTGTTGTCACAGCCTCGGTGCCGCAGATTGATGTCATCCCTGCGCAGAAACTCAGCGGCGAGGAGCTGAAACGTCTCAACAGCAACAGTGTGGCTGATGCGTTGCGCTATTTCTCCGGAGTCCAGGTGAAGGACTATGGGGGAGTGGGTGGCATAAAGACAGTAAACATCCGATCAATGGGCACCAACCACACCGGTGTGGTTTATGACGGTGTGGAGCTCGGCAACGCACAAAACGGACAAGTCGACCTGGGGCAGTTCTCGCTCGACAATATCGACGGCATTTCGTTATACAACGGTCAGAAAAGCGAGATTCTTCAGCCTGCCAAGGATTTCGGCTCGGCTGGATCTATTTATATACGTACGCGCACTCCTGAATTCAACGGAGGAGAGACATATCATCTGCGCGCCACGCTGCGGGCTGGCTCGTTCGACCTGCTCAATCCGTCGGCGTTGCTGGAGCTGAAATTGTCAGACAAAGTCAACGCGTCGCTTAGCGCGGAATGGATAAATTCGAGCGGAAAGTACAAATTCCGTTACCGGCGTGTCAATCCGGCTGGAGAACTGGCATACGACACAACTGCCGTGCGCCAGAACGGCGACATTAACGCCACTCGTCTGGAGGCTAATCTCAATGGTGTGGTGAAGTCAGGACAGTGGCATTTCAAGGTCTACAACTACAATTCCGAGCGTGGCGTGCCGGGTGCGATAGTCAATAACGTATGGCGTCGCGGAGAACGCATCTGGGACACCAACTCGTTCGCTCAAGTCAATTATACTCAGACATTCGGCAAGTTCACCACGCTCAACAACCTGAAATATGCGTTCTACCGCACTCATTATGTCAACAACGACGACAAGCAGATAAAAATCGACAATCTATACAAGCAGAAAGAGGTCTACTTCTCGTCGGCAAACGAATATGTGCTGTTTCCGTGGTGGCACGTCTCGGCTGCATATGATTTCCAATGGAACACGCTCGATGCCGATGTCTACGGGTTTGCGCAACCCGACCGCTTCTCAAATATGCTGTCGGTTGCAACAGCGTTCGACCTGGGCAGGTTAAAGGCGCAGGCGAGCGTTTTGGCTACGTTTATCCACGATTCACTCAAGGGACAGCAGTCGCCCTCCGACAAGCATGTGCTGACACCTGCTGCGTTTGTGTCATACACATTGGTGAGAGGCTTGTCGGCAAGGGCGTTCTACAAACAGTCGTACAGAATGCCTACGTTCAACGACCTGTACTATGCCGATATGGGAAACTCGAAACTCAACCCCGAGCGCGTGACGCAGTACAATCTTGGCTTGCTGTTCAGCAAGCGCGGTGGCGGACTGGTGAGCGAAATGCGGTTCAGCGGCGATGCATACTACAATTACGTCAAAGACAAAATTGTGGCTTATCCTAAGGGGCAGCAGTTCCGTTGGACGATGCTCAATCTCGGCAAGGTGGACATCCGCGGTCTCGACGTCTCGGCGCAGGTGACGCTCAATCCGCTGCGCGACTTCTTTGCCACGGTTCGCGCGCAGTACACCTATCAGCGAGCCATCGACGTGACCAATCCATCAGACAATTACTATCGCGACCAGATTCCGTATATTCCCCACCATTCCGGCTCGGCAGTGGTTAATCTGACATGGCGGGAATGGAATCTCAATTATAGTTACATCTATGTCGGAGAACGCTATAACCAACAAGAGAACATCCGATACAACTATACCCAACCATGGTATACGAGCGACGTGTCGCTGAGCCGTGATTTCAAAATAGGGCAGCGCATAACCCTGAGGGCTTTGCTCGAGGTCAACAACCTGCTGAGTCAGGACTACGACGTGATTCTGAATTACCCGATGCCAAAACGTAACTATCGCATCACATTGACTGTCAATATATGAGACGTAAGGCATACATATTTGCTCTTTTGACATTGCCTCTGCTGCTGGCTTTCGCCGCCTGCCGCGAGGATGAGCTGGTTGTGCCCACGGAGTATGAGATAATCGGCGACGAGGCGTCGGGCAGCCCTGTGCGGGGATTCTATCTTGTCAATGAGGGCAATATGGGTTCAAACAAGTGCAGCCTTGATTATTACGACTATTACACAGGGCTTTATTCGCGCAATTTCTATTCCGAGAAATCCGGCAGTGGTGAAGGAGCTCGGCGACGTGGGCAACGACATAGGCATTTATGGGTCGAAACTTTATGTGGTGGTCAACTGCTCTCACAAAGTGGAAGTTATGGATGCACGCAGCGGTGTGCGCATCGGACAGGTCGACATCCCAAACTGCCGCTATGTGCGTTTCCATCGAGGCAAGGCATATGTCAGCTCCTACGTCGGACCGGTGCTTATCGACCCAAGCGCGCCGAAGGGCGCGGTCTTCGAGGTCGACACGGCGACGCTTGCCGTGACACGCAAGGTGACCGTTGGCTATCAGCCGGAGGAAATGGAGGTGGTCGACGATTATATGTATGTAGCCAATTCCGGAGGCTACCGCGCTCCAAACTATGACAATACGGTCTCTGTGATTCAGATGATCGACTTCAAGCAGGTGGAGCAGATTCCCGTAGGCATCAATCTGCATCGGCTGAAGAAAGACCGCTATAACAAATTGTGGGTCACCTCGAGAGGCGATTACGAAACGCGTCCGTCGCGCCTTTATGTGCTTGACAAGAAGCCTGGCTACAACAAGATGGTGGTCACAGACACTCTTGACGTGGCATGCTCGAATATAGCAATCCACGGCGACCTGCTTTACTATTACGCTACGGAATGGAACAACTACACGGCTTCCAACACTATATCTTATGGCATTATTGACACGCGGACAAAGAAAATCGTGTCGACCAATTTCATTACCGACGGGACGGAAAAGGAAATCACCATTCCATACGGTATAGCCGTGCATCCGGTCTCCGGCGACATTTTTGTCACCGATGCGAAAAATTATGTGTCATCGGGCACTCTCTATTGCTTTTCTGCCGACGGCAAGAAGAAATGGAGTGTGCGGACGGGCGACATCCCTGCCCATATAGCATTCCTGTATCAATGAAAGAAAGATAGTCATATTATTGTTGCCTCTGATTCTGTGGGCTTGTTCCGATGAGGTGCCGATGGTCAATCTCGGCATCGACGACGTCTATTATGTGGCGCGTATGCAGAAACTGCCGTTGCACTCGGCGTTGACGGGGGAGAAGTACCGGTGGACAGTCAATGGGAAAGAGGTGTCGGCAACCGACAGCTATATCTTTTTGGCTGAAGCGGAGGGTGTCTACAATCTTACGTTCGACATCATCGACCCTGACACGCCTTATCATTTTGAGTTTACGGTGAATGTGCTTCACGAGGAGGTGGAGTACAGCACTTACATTTCCCGTGTCTATGAATATTGTCCGGCTCCGGGACAGTTTGTCAACGAGATGCCGAAATATGAACCCGGCGACACGTATGCCGACATACTGAAAAAATGCGAGGAGTCGATTTCTGGGACAAACGATGTGCTGATTTCGCTCGGTGGATATGGCGGTTATGTTACGTTCGGTTTCGACCACACGGTGATAAATGTGCCGGGCGAGCGCGATTTCCGGATTTGGGGAAATGCATTCTATGAATTGTCCAATCCCGACAGCAAGGGCGGGTCGGCTGAGCCGGGCATCGTTATGGTCAGTTTCGACGCAAACTGCAACGGCATCCCTGACGATGAGTGGTATGAACTCGCCGGAAGCGAGTATCACAAGCCTGAAACGCTTCATGAGTATGAGATAACCTACAGCAGGCAAGGCGACGGCCATACGCCTGTTGAGGACGAGAGCGGCTATCTGACAGATATGACCTACATCCCATGGCATGATTCTCTCGGTGGCTCGGGCTATATAGCTAAAAACATTTTCCACAGTCAGGAATATTATCCTCAGTGGGTGAGTGACAACGAATTGACATTCAAGGGCACGCTTCTTGCGCCCAACGGAGTTGACTCCAGCGGCACAGGACGCTACTATATCCTCTATGCATATCCGTGGGGTTATGTCGACAATCATCCGAATGACTATGAGGACTTGAACAGTTTCGACATAGGGTGGGCTGTCGACAAAAACGGCAATCCAGTGAATCTTCCGGGGGTCGACTTTGTGAGAGTCTATACGGGTGTGAATCAATATTGCGGGTGGCTTGGCGAAACCTCGACAGAGCTTTCCAAGGCGCGCGACCTCCACGTGGCGCTTCCCGGAGTGCCTCTTCCTAATCCTTTGACTGAAAAAACATTGAGATATGAGAAAAAATAAGACATTGACATTTGTTTTGCTCTCGGCGATGGTGCTGTCGGCAAATGCGTTTGTGATTGATTGGAACAAGATTGTTCATTGGGCGGGTTCCGGCAACAACAAAGCCGCTATGGTGGTGCAGTTTGCCGACAATGGTCCGGAGGAGGCATACGTGTGGGGATATCGATGGGACGACGGGCAGACACCGTCGGGCGAGGATATGTTTCGCGCGATAGCGAAGGAGTCGTCAGACTTGACACTGTTCACGCAGTTTACGGGAATAATGGGCAGCACGGTGTGCGGTATCGGATATTCCGACGGACATACAATTTCAGATTTCCTTGAGTTTGATTTTGACGGCGCGAAATCCGACAGCCGCGTAAGTTTCAACTATTTTTCCGCAAACACGTCGATGGGACAGACAAGTGTGCCGGGATGGGACACTCCCGATATGTGCGACGATGCGATAGCGGCTTCAAAAACAGCACATATTCTTGAGCATCCGATAAATGCGCGTGCGTATGGTTATGCTGCCTACGACTATGACTGGTGGCAGGTGTTTGACCGCACCGACGCTGACCATCAGAGATGGAATGCCGGATGGTATGACGGCTATTGGAGTTATTGGGTAGGAGGCGTGGATTCCGACAATTTCTCTTATTCCGGACTGGGAATGACATCGCGCAAGCTCAAAGACGGCGATGTGGACGGATGGAAATTCCAGGCGCTGGAAGGCCCGGTTGTGATGGTGGCTGGCGGCAGACGTCAGCAGAACGTATTGCCTAATGGAGCTGATGCGTCGACAGGCGCTTCAACGCAATGGCACAACCTCAATTATGTGCATTTCTCCACCGATGGAGTAGGCTCGGTTGAGTCCGACAATGGCTCGTCGATGGTTGAGGTGTTCAACCTGGAGGGAATGAGGGTGCTTGCCGTCGATTCTTCGGTGCCGGCATCCGAGTTTTTTGAAAGATTGGAGAAGGGCGTCTACATTGTCAGAAGCGGCAAGGTGGTGCGCAAAGTGATAAAGAAATAACTAACTAATTTTTTTATTAATTAATAAATAAAATTCCTTATGAAAAGAATTTTACTTAGTCTGACCGCGATTTTTGTGGTAATGACTATTGCTGCTAAGACGCAGTTTCCGAGGACGGTGCAGGGTGTGCCTTACACTCCTAAGTCGGCCGACGGAAAACTTCGGGCGGCATCCGATTGGGAGTGGGTAACTCCCGACGACATGGCGGGTGATGCGAATTTCACCTTCGACATGATCAAGAACTGGACCGGAGAGGGCGAAAACAAAGCCGCTCTGGTGATTCAATGGAACTACGACGACGAGCCGGCGGCTTTGGTGTTCGGCTATCGTTGGACAGGTCAAGCCACTGGTGCCGACATGCTTAAGGCGGTGGTGAAAAACAATCCGCGCCTGTATGCATTGATGCAGTACACAAACGTTAGCTCGCCGACCGATCCCAATGGCGGCTACACCCTCAACGGTATCGGCTGGGACGTGGACGATGACGGCGACATTGCCCTTATCGACACTGGCAAAGGCAATCAGGTCTACGAGTCGGAAGACGGATTTTTTGAACATCCGCGCGGCTACAAGCCCGGACAGGGCGGTTCCTCGGATTATGACTATGACAAATGGAAGGCGCGCGACACGGATGACATGTGGGGCGCCGGATGGTATTCTTCGTATTGGTCGTATTGGGTTAAGGACAATGCTAAAGACAAATTCAGCTATTCAAGTTGGGGCGTTTCTGGCCGTGTGCTTGAAAACGGCAGCTGGGACGGCTGGAACTTTGCCAAAGGCATGATGTCATCCGACTGGAAATCGTTTGTTGCAGCGCCGCTGCCTATTCCTGCGGATGCAAAGACGGTGTTTGTAAACGAAGGCTTGCGCTATGAACTGAAAAGTTATTCTGCAAAAACAGTAAAACTTACCGCTCCGGAAACCGGGGTCTACACAGGCGAGGTTGCTGTGCCGTCGACATTTGTCGACGAGGGCGTGACATATACCGTGGTTGAGGTCGACAAAAATGCTTTTGCCAACTCGACAGTGACAACGGTCACTCTTCCGGCAACAGTGACTGCCATAGGAAAAGAAGCGTTTAAAAACTCCACTATCGCCACGCTCAACGTGCCATCAGTCGATGGCGTGACAAAAATTGGCGACGGGGCATTTCGGATGCTCCAACTTTGCCACTCTCTTTGTGCCGTCGTCGATGACGTCGATTCCCGACAGTATGTTTGAGGGAACGGCGATTGCCGACATCAAATTCCCTGCGCATGTGGAAGCGGTTGGAAAACGTGCGTTTGCCGCATGTCAGCAGCTTGCCGGAGTAGAGATTCCGGCAACGATAACTGCAATCGGAGATGAAGCGTTTGCCGAGTCAAATGCAATCACATCTGTAAAAGTTGCATCGACATATCCTGTCGCGATTGCCGACAACGTGTTCAGCGCGGGAGCTTATGCCAATGCGACTCTTGAAGTGCCAAACGGCTACACTGCCGACTATGCGGCGGCTGCCGGATGGAAAAACTTTACCAATGTAAGCGAATATGTCCTTGATGTCAAAGTAGGCGACATTTTCAAAGTAGGCGGAATGACTTATGCCGTGACTGCGGTCGGAGAGTCGAACAATGTAAAAGCCACCTACTGCAAGGTTGAAGGCACTCCAGACCGTAAAAAAATCGAGGCAGCCAACAAGGCTGGATATGTGGGAGAGATCACAATCCCTGCGTCTGTGACTTTCCAGAATGTGGATTTCAACGTGACTGAAATGAGCGACAGCACATTCTATGGTGCGTCGGAACTTACTCTTGCCAGAATAATCGCACCGGTTGTTTCTTTGGGTGATTATGCTTTCTTCGACTGTACGAAACTTGAATCTGTCGACCTTCCGTCAACGCTTAAAAGACTGGGCACATATGCATTTGCTTATTGCAAGAGCATGCCGAGTGTGACTCTGCCTGACGGGCTTACGGATTTTGGCGAGGCGCGCACATTCGCGTGGTGCTCAAAACTGAGTGAAATCAATTTCCCGGAGGGAGTTACGGCTTTGCCTGAATATTGTTTCTACGGAACCGGATTCCCTGGAATCAGATTGCCGTCGACTCTCCGTACTGTAGGCCGGAATCTTTTCCAGAGTTGCCCGTCGTTGCGTAAGGTGATTATTGAAGACGGACTTACGGAGATTTCTGACTATATGTTCAGCTCTTGCAGCAGTCTGGTTGCGGTAAAGATGCCTGACACTGCTACAAAAATCGGAAACTATGTTTTCCAGAATTGCACATCGTTGCGTATGCCGGTATTGCCTGCTGGACTTACTGAGGTGCCTAACTATATGTTCAGCAAGTGCAGCTCGATGGAATCAATCGAGCTTCCTGAAACGGTTACGAGCATTGGCAATTATGCATTTGAAAATTGCAGCAGCCTTGAATTTTCACTGCCTGCTACAGTGACTAATTTGGGTAAAGGTGCGTTCAAGAATTGTAAGCTTATAAAGGAATTTACGATGCCTGCGGCGATGACTGAGATTCCTAACTCGTTGTTTGCTGGCTGTGAAGGTCTTACTACTCTGAAAATCGGAGAACGCGTGAATGCCATCAAAGGTTATGCCTTCGACGGCTGCAATATGCTTGCCAACATTGTTTATGCCGACGGTCAGACTGGAGTGAACCTCCCGTCGACACTGACATCGATTGAAGCGTATGCCTTCAGAGGATGTAACGCTGTCGGAACTTTGGTGCTTCCGGAGGCGTTGGCGTCGTTGCCGAGCTACGCTTTTGAAAATTCCGGATTGAATAGGCTTGTTCTTCCTCAAAAGAAAATGAACTACAACAACACTAATCTGGTTTATGGCTGTAAGGGCATAAAGGTATACTCTCCTGTAACCGAACCCGGAACGACTGGAAGTTATACATGGCGCGTGAAGAACGGCTCGCCTGCGACGTTTGCCGAAATTGTTGTCCCTGTGGGATGCAAGAGCGCATACAGCGGTATTGACTATTGGGGAAAATCTAACTTGACAGAACTTCAGCTGGAAGAGATTCAGGTGGTTGAAGGCTCTGCGAAGAAAGTTGGTGGAAATCTTGTCCTTTCAGGACGGATTGCAGGAACTTATGACGATGCTCATGCGCCTGCCGCATTCACGCAGTTCAACGACGGCATGTTGTTCAAGGGCAAGACTGTGAAAGTGATCTGCAAAATGATGCCGAAGACGCTCGACATTGCCAAGGCTGCCTCGATGACGGAAACGACGGTTGGCGACGACGCTACGTTTACGGTTACCGTGCCCGACACCGACGATACCGACATGTTGAGATTGATTGTTCAATATGAAGAGAATGGATCGACATATACTGCAGGGTATCCGGAGATGATTGAGGTTGAAAAGACGTTTGCTTTCTCGGATGCGGAATATGACGCCCATTTCGACGAGTCGTTCACTCCGACGCTTGTGTTCTATAAAGATGCGTATTCGCTGGATAAAATTGAATTCTCGTCGAGCAACACGGAAGTGGCAAGCGTGAACAAGCGCACGGGTGCGGTCAGCGTTAAGCGCGTTGAGGGCGACGCTGTGATTACAGCGGCGTTGAAGACCGACCCTGCTGTCAATGCAACGATGACGGTGCATGCCGCGCTGCGCAATCCGGTTACCGGCTTTGTGCTTGGCAACGGCGACAAAACCATCAATCTGACATATCTCGACATTCTTGCACTGTCGCCTACGGTGGAGCCGGCAAATGCCGACATTCAGACCTACGACATCAGCGTAAGCGATCCTGAAGTGGCTACAACCTACGCCGCAAAGGCGTTCAACCCGTTGCGCAGTTTCTGGGAATTGATTACTCACAAGACAGGCACTGTCGACGTTACGTTCACATCACAGGACGGTTCCGGCGCATCGACGACTTATACGGTCAACGTGCTTGAGCCAAACCGCGAACCGCTTGCCGACAGTTATCAGAATGGAACGTTCTGGCTCAACGAGGATTGGTTCGGGCATTCTAACGGCTCAATCAACTATATTGCCGACAATGGCGAATTGAAATACCGCGTGTATGAGTCGCAAAACAAATATGAGTCGTTTGGCTGCACGTCGCAGTACGGTATCATCTATGGAGACAAACTTATCGTGATGTCGAAGCAGGCGACCGACGGCGGCGACCCTCGCAAGGGTGGCGGACGTGTTGTGGTGGCTGATGCCAAGACGCTCAAAAAATTGGCTGCGTTCGACTATATCGGCGCAGACACCGACGGCGACGGCAACGGTGACGGTGACGGACGCGCGTGTGTCGGCGTTTCTGAAAACAAGGTTTATCTCGGATCGACAGCCGGCATTCAGGTGCTCGACACCCGTACGCTTACTTTGGGCGGAATGGTCGATGGTATTGTTTCCGGTGAGAACCAGTACAACGGACAGATTGGCGACATGGTTGCCATCGGCAAATATGCGTTTGCAATCCAGCAGGGTGTGGGTGTGCATGTCATAGACATTGCCACAGACAAGGTGGTCAAGACATTCCCGGTAGAAAGCAACGATGCTTCGGGCGTTTCCGTAATTGGCTATCCTCAGGGCATCACTGTCACTGCCGACGGCAATGTGTGGGTTGCCACTACTGCCGGTGCCTCAAGTGGTTTGTGCACATTCCGTTGCATCGACCCGAGCACGCTCGACGTGACCGACAGTGTTGACCTTCCGGAGGGACAGCGTGTCACTTGCGGATGGGGTGCATGGCGCTCAACCAATTTCTTTGCTTCAAAGAGTGAAAACGCCATTTGGTATGGTGCCGGAGTTGAGGCTTCAATTGTTTCGGGCAACACGGGCTACTACAAGTGGACCGTAGGTTCCGACATCGCAGGAATCCAACCGGTGTTTGTGTTCCCAAACAATTTGCCGGGTGTTGACAGCAAAACGTTCCAGGCTCCTTATGCCGGTGTGCGCTACGACGACCGCAAGAATCAGCTGCTCGTGGCTGCAACCCATGGCGCTTCGTCAAACTATCGTTACAATTGGCTCCACTTTGTTGACTGCAAGACAGGCGACATCGTGAACACAATCAAGCTGAAGGATTATTATTGGTTCCCTTCAATGCCGATTTTCCCCGATAAATATGCTCCAGAGTTCAGCGATCTCCCTGAGGTGAGTGTTGATTTGGCAAAGGATGGCGACATATTTACAATCGACCTTAAGGATTATGTGACCGACAAGGACAATATCGATGCGGCAATACGCTTGTCGATTGTAGGAGGCGACGCTGTCGCTGCCGACAACACGGTCTCTGACAAGAGACTGGTCAACGCTACGCTTGATGGCGGTGTGCTTACAATCACTCCGTTGATTGCCGGTCACGGTAACCTCAATGTAAAGGCGGAGTCAAACGGCAAGACCACTACGGTCAGCATTCCTTATGCTGTGGAGGATTCGGCTTCAGGCATTCACAATGTTGATGGCGCTGCCGGCACATTGTCGGTTTGCGACAATATTGTCACTGTGAAGAATATGGCAGGAACCACCTTCGCGGTCTATGACATGGCGGGCCGTGTTGTCGGTGCGTTTGTTGCCGATTCCGATTGCGCACGCGTGGCATTGACGCTTCCGTCTGGAGTCTACGTCGTTGCGGCAACCAGCGGCAGCCATACGCTGAAATTTTCAATCCAGTAAGTATTAATCAAGTGAGCTTGAGCGGTTGTTGACCGTTCGGGCTCACTTTTCAATGTGCTTTAAATGAAAATATTATCACGAGCAATAATCGTTGCAGCTGTTGTCGCCGGAGTCTTGAATACAGTCAAGGCGTCGGAGACTGACTACACGAAAGGCATCATGATTGTCAACGAAGACTGGTATGGGCACCAGAATTCAACGGTCAATTACTTGTTGCCCGATGATGTAGACGGCGATTATTGGCGCTACCGGATTGTGCAGGCGGAGAATCCAGGAAAGGAATTGGGCTGCACGAATCAGTATGGTGCAATATGGAACGGACGTATGTATCTGATTGCCAAACAGGAGAAAGATCCAGGGGCTTCTGTAGTGGGCGGACGCATTTCGGTGACCGACGCCAAGACAATGAAGCTCATCAAGCAGCTTCAGATTATCGACCCCTCGGGGAGGCAGTGCGACGGCCGTGCTTTCTGCGGAGTGACCGACAAAAAGGGGTATGTGTCGACGAGCAACGGCATCTGGGTGCTCAATCTTGAGACTCTTGAGATTGAACGTCAGGTGGAGGGCTCGGGCAATCCGAATCTCGACGGCAACGACAAGCCCAACACTGATTCCGGCAGTTCGTTGTATTATGGGCAGACGGGAACGATGGTTCTTGCCGGTGGAAAAGTCTTTGCCGTGCATCAGCAATATGGACTGCTGGTGGTCGACACGCAGACCGACAAGGTTGTCGATGTGCTCGACATGGGTATTGTCGATGATGTTGTTGAAGCGGAAACAGGCAAACGCCCAGCTTCGGGAATAGGCTCGACGATAGTGCGGTCGAAAGACGGCAATCTGTGGTATGCAGTAGCCAAAAACGTGCAGGGCATGGGAGCGACGTTGCCATATGTGGTCAAGGTCAATCCTACAACGTTGGAGCGCGAGGTGGTGCATATCGACGGCGAAGGAATGTATCCGCCGTCAAACTCCTGGTATGCATGGACTCCCGACCCGATGTGCGCGTCGCGGGTGACCAACAGCCTTTATTGGTGCGGCGGCGCCAACAGCTGGTTTACGACCTATTGCGTTTTCCGTTTCGATACCGACAGCCATAAGATTGAGAAAATCATCGATTTCTCTTCGGAGCCTGGCGATTGGCATATCTACGGATGCTCGCTTGGCATCCATCCGCAGACCGACGAGCTGTATGCGTCGGTGTTTCATCAGTTTCAGGACCAGACGTACGCCACACGGCGTTATACATCCGACGGAGTCCTGAAGAATGACTATCCGATGATTGCCAACTATTGGTTTCCATCGATGATTGTTTCCTACCGACCCATACAACAATCCGGGATATTCCTCGGTGTCGGTTCCTGCATCTGATGAGAATATTATGGTGAAAGTGGTCGACAGGTCGATTGTGGTCGACGGTTGCCATGATTTCCAAGTGTATTCGCTTGACGGCAAGATGTGTGGGTCTGAAAATCTTCAGCCGGGCATATATGTAGTCAGGGCGGATGGCACAACGCGGAAAGTAATCGTGAATTAGGATAAGTTTAGATAGTATTATAGTTTAGTTTTTAGCAGTTGAGGCGGAACGTCGGACGACGTGCCGCCTCA
This sequence comes from Bacteroidales bacterium, assembly GCA_022009815.1. Lineage (GTDB taxonomy): Bacteria > Bacteroidota > Bacteroidia > Bacteroidales > Muribaculaceae > Limisoma. The sequence goes on along the minus strand of CP091725.1, from coordinate 272,750 downwards.
ACTTGTTTTCAACAGGCTGTCGACAAAGGCGGTTGGCAAGTTGTTGGTAATTCTTGGAAGAAAGAAGTAGGCAGTTTCATTAAATCTTCCTACATTTGCCGTTGAAAAGAATGAAGTATGGAGAACGTTAATGATATAAAGAATTCCAAGGAATACAGTGATTTCCGTGAGTACCAGGAATTCCGCAAATTCAAGGCGGAGCAATGGAAGTCGGCTCGAAGCAAGGCGCAGTTTACCGACGACGCGAAGATTCAGCCTCAGGACAAGGAGATTGAAGACGCGGTGCTTGGAGCGTTGATGCTTGAGCGCGATGCCTATGCCATTGTGTGCGACTTGTTGCGACCGGAGTCGTTCTACGACCCTGGAAACCAAAAAATTTATGCTGCAATCAACAAGCTCGGTGTGATGCAGCAACCCATCGACATGCTTACCGTCACGCAGCAGCTGCGTGCCGACGGCGCGCTCGACGATGTGGGCGGTCCGGTGCGCATCTCTGAATTGACATCCAATGTGGCTTCGGCGGCGCATATCGAATACCATGCGCGCATCGTGGCTCAGAAATTCTTGGCGCGCCGACTGATTTCGTTCTGCTCTGAGATAGAGAAAAAGTCGTTTGACGAGTCGTATGACATCGACGACCTTTTGCAGGAGGCTGAGGGTAAATTGTTTGAAATCTCGCAGGGCAACTTGAAGAAGGACTTCACGCAGATTGACCCTGTGATTAATTCTGCCATGGAGCAGATTGAGGCCGCCGGCAAGCGTGAAAGCGGTTTGAGCGGTCTGCAGACCGGTTTCCACAATCTTGACAAGCTGACGTCGGGATGGCAGAACTCCGACCTTATAATCATTGCCGCACGTCCGGCGATGGGAAAAACGGCGTTTGTGCTGTCTATGGCGAAGAATATGGCTGTCGACTACAACACTCCGGTGGCGATATTCTCGCTTGAAATGTCAAACCTTCAGCTGGTCAATCGTTTGATTTCAAACGTTTGCGAGATTGAGGGCGAGAAAATCAAGAGCGGACGTCTGAGCCGGCAGGAGTGGGAGCAGTTGAACTCGCGTGTGCGAAGCCTTTTCAGCGCGCCGCTTTATGTCGACGACTCTCCGTCTCTGTCAATCCTCGAGTTGCGCACGAAGGCGCGCCGTCTGGTGAAGGAGCATGGTGTGAAGATTATCATCATCGACTACCTTCAGCTGATGAACGCTACGGGTATGAAGTTCGGAAGCCGCGAACAGGAGGTGAGTATGATTTCACGAAGCCTCAAGCAGTTGGCCAAAGAGCTTAACATCCCGGTAATCGCACTGTCGCAGTTGAGCCGTAAGGTGGAGGAACGCAACGACGGCAACAAGCGTCCGCAGTTGAGCGACCTTCGTGAGTCGGGTGCCATCGAGCAGGATGCCGATATTGTTTGCTTTATCCACCGTCCGGAATATTATACGCGTTCTACTACAGACGCTGAGAACAGGGATATCCGCGGCATGGCTGAGTTTATCGTGGCGAAGCACCGTAGCGGTTCGGTCGACGATATTGAAATGTCGTTTGTCGCACGGTTCGCACGGTTCCAGAACCGTTCGGAGCCAATGCCGTTTGAGAAGGGTACGATGGCGTCGAAAATCAATGACGACCCGGGACCGCAGGAGGTCTACATTCCTGCGCCTGCCGACGGACAGCCGAATGCTGTCGACGCGTCGGCTATGGGGCTTGGCAATGATGCGCAGGGCGGACCGATGCCTGATTTCTTAAGTGAATAATTATGGGTTTCGGGAAAATAATGATTGCTGTGGCTTTTGCTGCAACCGCTGCTGTCGGTGGCGCCGCCGACAGTGTCATGCGCCGTCAGGCTGACGGATTTCTGCAGGCGTTGCCCGACGGGTTGCAGCAGACACAGACTCTTGCAGTGGAGAAAGCCATTGCCGGCGACAATGCCGCTTTGATGGCTGTGCGCAATTCGCGGAACACGCGTCAGACGCTGTCGGAAAATGTCGGTGTGAGGCAGTTGTCGGAGTCGTTGCGGCTTTATGAGCCGAGCGGTGTCGACGGGAGGTTGCCGTTGCTGGTTTATTTCCATGGCGGCGGCTGGACTTTCGGCAGTCTGAACAGCTGTGCGCGGTTTTGCGACGCGGTGGCGGCTACGGGTGGCGTGAAGGTGCTTGCCGTTGACTATCGGCTTGCTCCCGAGCATCCGTTCCCGTGCGGACTGCACGACTGCTGCGATGCGGTGGCATACGCCCGCGACAATGCCGCTTTGTTGGGCATAGACGCATCGCGCATCAGCGCCGGAGGCGACAGCTCGGGCGGCAATCTTGCTCTTGCCGTGGCTCTTTCCGATGAATGCCGTGGCGCGTTGGAGTCGCTTGTGCTTTTTTATCCGGTCACTAAGGCTTTTGCCGACGGCTCGGAGTCGTGGCGTAAATATGGCAGCGGCTACGGGCTCGATGCGGATTTGATGAAGGCGTTCAACCGCGCCTATCTTGGCGGAACGGATTCGGAAAACCATGCCGTCAGTGTGGGATTGTGCAGCGGGGAGCAACTGAGACGTCTGCCGCGCACTCTTCTTGTCGCTGCCGGACGCGACATCCTTAGAGACCAGGGCTGCGAACTGGCGGAAAAATCAGGCGGACGGATTGAAAGAGTGGAATTTCCTGACGCCGTGCATCTTTTCATCACAGTGCCCGGGCAGGATGAGGCTTTTCGGAAGGCTGTCGATTTGACGTATGAATTTATAACACAGAAACAATGATAAAACAAACCGTATTAAAACTGTCTCCAAAGCGGAGAGGATGCCATTTGATCACTTCTGAAATTATGAGCGGCATCCCGCAGCAGCTGCCCGAGACCGGGTTGCTGAATCTATTTGTGCAGCACACTTCCTGCGCGCTTACAATCAATGAGAATGCCGACCCCGACGTGCGTGGCGACATGGCGCGCATCATGGATTGCCTTGTGTGTGAGGGTGAGCCATATTACGAGCATACGCTTGAGGGGCTCGACGATATGCCAGCCCATGCCAAGTCGTCGCTTTTCGGTGTGAGCATAACGATTCCAATCTCCGCACATCGCCTTGCTCTCGGCACGTGGCAGGGCATCTACCTCTGCGAATTCCGCGATACCGGCGGCAGCCGAAGCATCGTGGCTACCGTGATGGGAGAATAAAAAAACGCCTGCAAATCGATGATTGCGGGCGTTTTTTATGAGATTGCGACTGAATATTAGCACTTTGCGCCTTTTGCGCCCTTCACGCCTCCACCGAGGCTGAAGATGTTCTGGTCAAAGTTGGTCGTTTTCTGGCCTTGTTCGCGTTTGCGCTTCAGAGCCAGCTGCACGAGACGGTCCATCAGTTCGTCAAACTTGATTCCTGTGGCCTCCCACAGATAGAACGACAGAGACCCAGGGATTGTGTTGATTTCGTTGACAAAAACATTGTTGGTGCTGGCGTCGACCATAAAGTCAACGCGGCTCACGCCGTGGCACGACAATACGCGGAATGTTTCTTTGGCGAGGAATTGGATGCGCTCCGTGATGTCTTTCGGCAGGTCGGCAGGGATGCGCTTGTCGGAAGCCTGCATGCCTTTCGCGCCCTTTGTTCCTCCTTTATACTTGTCGTCGTAGCTCAGGAACGCGCCGGTTTTGATAGGCTCTTCAAGAATCGACGGCTGGCAGTCGTCGCAGTCGCCGAGCACTGAGCAGTTTATTTCCTTGAGGTTCTCCACCATGTCCTCCACGATGATGCGTGTGGAGTATTGTTGTGCGGTCTCAACGCTGTCGAGCAATTCCTCGCGAGTCTTTGCACAGCTGATTCCCACGCTTGATCCGAGGTTGGCAGGTTTCACGATTACAGGATAGCCGATTCGCTCTTCCACTTTCTTCACCAACTCGTCTTTCTCGCGGTACCATTGCTTGTCGGTAAACCATACGTAGTCGACCACAGGGATGTCGCAGTCCTTGAGAATCATCTTCATTGTCACCTTGTCCATACCGTTGGCCGACGACACTGTGTTGCAGCCGGCGTAAGGCACGCCGATGGTCTCGAGCACGCCCTCAAAGATGCCGTCCTCGCCGTTTGTGCCGTGAAGCACAGGGATGACCACGTCGATGGCTGCATAGACGTTGTGTCCGCCGAAAAGTTTTGTCTTTGCGCGGTAGAGGTTGAAGTCGCCGAACTCAGGACGCATGTAGACTTCTTCGCATTTCTACAAGGGCCTTCATGTCGCGGTAGTTCTTTACGTCGAAAAGTGCGTCGCCGGTCACCCAACGGCCCTGTTTCGTGATGTATACTGGTATGACGTTGTATTTGTCGCGGTTCATTGCGTGCATTGCCTGTGAGGCGGAAATCACGGAAATCTCATGTTCTACGGAGCGACCTCCGAAGAATACAGCAACAGTTGTTTTCATTTTCTTTTTGTATTGTTATGGGTTGTTTTATTGATTGCTTATTTGAAGGTGTCGGGCAGGTCGTTCTCGTAGAGCACGGTGTCGCACATTTGCAGCAGCGAGGCAAGACGTTGCTGAGCCTCGGCAAACGAGTCGACCACAATTAGGTTGTCGTCGTTGAACGTGCCTGATTTCTTTATGCCCTCCACGATGGCGTTGCGGTTGTATTGTCCTACGACGATTGCCACATCCACCGTTTCCGCTATGTGCTCGCCGAACGCCTCGTTGAGAGCCTGCTGGCGGTCGCCGAGCTCAATCATTCCCGGCGTTACAACGATGCGCTTGCCGCGGGTCATTCTGGCAAGCACGTCGAGAGCCATCCGCGATCCGTGAGGGTTGGAGTTGAACGCATCGTCGATGATTGTCACTCCGCCTGGAGTGCGCCTCATATTGAGGCGGTGCTCCACTTGCTCAATCTGGTTTACGGCATAGCGGATTTTGTTGGCTGGCACACCCAGTTTCATCGCCATGATAACGGCGGCGAGAAGGTTGGAGATGTTGCATTCGCCCACAAGACGTGTTTCGAGCGACATCACGGTGCCGCCTTTTTTGTCTGCCACGTCGAAGCGGGTGCCGTGTTCCGAATATTCAATGTTGCGCGCGGTGTAGTCGGCGTTTGCGGTGGCTTGCACGGCATAGCGCAGGCACGAAGTGTTGTCAACTTCGCGATTGGCCACGTATGGGAAGTCATCGTTGACCACGCAGAAGCCGTCGGCAGGGAGAGCGTCGGCAAGCTCGAACTTTGTGCGTTGCACATTCTCTATCGATTTGAACGATTCCATGTGCTGCTCGCCCACAGCGGTTATTATGCCGTATTGCGGATGCACGATGTCGCAGATTTCCTTGATGTCGCCGCGTTGCTTGGCGCCCATCTCGCAGATGAAAATTTCGGTGTACGGCTTCAGCATCTCGCGGATGGTGCGGGTCACGCCCATTGGAGTGTTGAAGCTGCCAGGAGTCATCACCACGTTGAACTGTTCGCTAAGGATGCGGTTCAGATAATGCTTGGTGCTTGTCTTGCCGTAACTGCCCGTGATGCCGACCACCTTCAGCGACGGCATTTCGCCGATGATGCGGCGCGCGTCGTTGACATAGCTGTTGTTGATTGACTTCTCGACAGGCTGCATCGCTGCGTTGCACAGGGCGAGCACGCCCCACGAAAGCACAGCCATCGCTGTGAGCGTAGCCCCTGCGGCGGTGATGTTGATGCCGGCATCGGCATGTGGTGAGCACGACAGTGCCGCCACAACCAGCGTGGCGACAATCATAGCCGAGAGCAGACGCCACACGCGTTTGGTCATCACCAGCGGCTTTTTATATTTCTTTTTGAGCAGGATTGCTGCCTTGATAGCAAACAATGATTGCAATTGGCAGAGTCACCACCTTTGGAAACATCGAGACGAGAAGCAGGAACACCGCAAGGTCGGAGATTCTCGACATCGAAGCATAGTCCTTGCTCATGCGCCACCACTTGAAGTAGCGCTCGTTGCGGTAAGAGTTCTGCTGCATCATCTGCAGGTCGAACTTGTAAACCTGCAGCAGGTAGAAAGCGGTTGTTGCCACCATTACGGCGGCGAGGATAGTCACGGTCAATTCCATTACTTTATAGTTTTGTCTTTATCTAAGAAACTGTTGATTACGGCTGCAAACTGATATGGATTCTCGAGGAAGCTGTAATGTCCCACGCCGGGAAACTCCACCAGTCCGGCATCCGGTATGAGCCGTTCCATCTTGCGGGCGTCAGAGATGGGGGTGGCAGTGTCGGCGGTGCCCCATACGAGCAGTGTCGGGCAGCTGATTTTAGGCAATGCCCATGTCAAATCTTCATTGACCACCTTGCTCAGAATTTGGCGCATACGCACAGATGCGCTTGAATAGTCGCTCGATCCCACGCGTTTGCGGTAGCGGTTGAGCATTTCCTCGCCCTTTGTTTTGCCAAGAAGCAGCGGCAGGGCGTGTTTCACCGTCTTGTAGGTGTAAACCTTGATGTAGTATTTCATTGAGTGGCGCGGCTTTATGCCTGCGGCATCGACAAGAATCAGTTTGCGCACCTTGTTGCGCGACGACAACAGGATGCCTACGCGTCCGCCGAACGAATGCCCGAGCAGTATAGGGTTTTCGATGTTCTCTTTTTTCAGAAACTCCTCTGTCAGGCGGGTGTAGTCCTCTATGCCCCAGACTGTTTGTGGCTCTGTGCTTTTACCGAAGCCGGGGAAGTCCACATTGTAGACTTTAAAATATGGCACAAGCAGCTTCTCGATGCTTGCCAGCGTTGTACGGTTGCAACCCCATCCGTGCATCAGCACCACAGGAATGCCCTCTCCCTCAACGTTATAGTTGAAGTCGACTCCGTTAATTTCAATTTGTTTTTCCATTTTCGCGAAATATCATTGCAAAGATAGTGCAAGCCGAGCGAAAAACATTCAAACTTGTTTGAAAATGTTTTTCCGAGGCGCAGCCTATTTTATTCAACAGATAGTGCAAGCCGAGAGCAGAGCATTCAAACTTGTTTTAACTTTTACGCAAAAAACGCGGTTTCTGTTGATGTTTACTTAAAAAAAGATATAAATTCGCTTGGAAAAATTAAAAAAAACAATTACATTGCGCTCGAAAAATATAAAATGAAAAATTACAATCCAATTATTAATAACCCAAACCTAAAAATTATGAAAAAACTATTATCGAGCGCATTGCTTCTGTTGGCAAAAGATGCAGTCCATGGAATTATCAGGTTGTATAAACAATAAGCATTATGAAACGGATATGTATATTGCTGTTGCTTGCCGTAATGGCGGCTACGGCGGTGGGGCAGACTGTGGCGGGTCGAGTTGTCGACGATGAGAGCGGAGAAGCCCTGCCTTCGGCAAGCGTCTATGCCAAGTCGTTGGCGAAAGGCACATCAACCGATTCTGATGGACGCTTTGAAATGGCAATCCCGGAAGGGAAGGCGGTTGATTTGCGGATAAGCTATGTGGGATATAAAGAGACAACAATACAGATTAAGTCGGGAAGTGCGCCTGTTGAGGTGCGCCTGCAGCGAGGTACGGAGTTGCGTGATGTGCAGGTCTATGGTGCGCGCCATGACTTTGGCGTTAAATCCTCGCAGATGAGCGCACAGGTGCTGACATCGCAGCAGGTGAAGGAGGTGCCGGCATTGTTTGGTGAGATCGACGTGATGAAATCGCTACAGCGTTTGCCTGGAGTGCAGTCGGGAGGCGACGGCACTGCGGGAATCTTTGTGCGAGGGGGCAATTACGACCAGAATTTGATTACACTCGATGGCTCGACGCTTTACAATGGAGAGCATCTGAAGGGCTTCGTATCGGCAATCAATGCCGAGATGGTAGACAATGTGGTGCTTTACAAAGGCGCTTTTCCGGCTCGTTACGGCTCGCGCCTTTCGAGTGTGATCGACATAGGTGTGCGTGAGGGTGACTTTGAGTCATATCATGGCAGTGCATCCATAGGAATGTTGTCGACGAAGGTGCAGGCGGAAGGTCCGATATGGAAAGGTCGCACGTCGTTCAATGTGGCAGCTCGCGCTTCTTATTTCGACGCCATAGTGCAGCCATTGCTCAAAAGCGTTTACGACAACAAGAAGGCAATGGAGCCGTATGCCAAGATGAATTTCTATGATGTCAACGCTAAATTGGTGCATCGCTTCTCGGAGAGCGACCGACTGTCGGCTGTGTTCTATTGGGGCAAGGACGTTAGCAACTCTTCTCCTACCGATAGTGAGACCAAATTCGGAAGCAAGAGTGGTGAGATTAGAACTAAAAAAAATGAGACAAAAAACAATTGGGGCAACCTGGTGTCGAGTTTGTATTGGACGCATACAGCCGGCGACCGATTCCTTATGAATGTCAACGCGAGTTTCAGTCTGTATGACTATAGACTGTCGCAGAATGTGTCGGGATATTATGAGAGTCGGAAGATGGGACAATTGCAGAGGAAGACAGAAGAGGTGTCGGAAACACGTTATGATTCGAAGGTGAATGATGCTTCTATCACTGCCGACTTCAGATTTCGCCCTGTTGCTGCCCACGATTTGCGATGGGGTGTCAAAGGCTCGTTGCAGCAGTTGTCGCCGATAATCCATGCCTATAGTTACAACTATGACTATACACCGTCGAAGGTGACACGCACGGAAACCGACAGGACAATAGGCGAGCGGCAGGACTTGCTGACGGCAAGCGTATATGCCGAGGACGATTGGACTGTGGCTCCGTGGTTGATGGCAAATGTCGGGTTGCGCTATTCGTTGTTTTCCGTTGAAAACAAGACATACGGCTCGCTTGAGCCCCGCGCTTCGGTGCGCTTCCTGCTTACGCCTGCCATGGCGTTGAAACTGTCGTATGCGCGGATGGCTCAGGGCGTGCATCTGTTGAGCAGCAGCAATATCGTGATGCCGTCAGACATTTGGGTGCCTGTGACTGAAAAAATTCCGCTGATGCGCTCCAACCAGTATGCCGGTGGTGTCAACTATGAAATTATGAAAGGTCTTGAGGTGTCGGTTGAGGGCTACTACAAGACGATGGACAATGTGCTTGAATACAACAACGGAGCGTCGTGGCTCAATTGCACAGGCGATTGGCAGAGTCTTGTCAGCCTCGGCAAGGGACGCTCCTACGGTGTGGAGCTGATGGCTCAACGCTCTGTGGGCAACACTACTGGTTGGGTGAGTTACACATGGGCTAAATCCTTGCGCACATTCGACCGCCCGGGGCAGGAACTGAACGGCGGACGCGAGTTTCTTGCCGGCAACGACAAACGGCATAATTTCAACATCGTTGTGGTGCAGCGATTGGGACAGCATTGGAAACTGTCGGCGTCGTGGACTTATCAGAGCGGCCGCCGCGGTATATTGGCAAACACATCAATGTATGGCGGCGTGCTGCAGGAATGGGATCCGAGTATCAGACCGGAATCCAGCACGCTTAAAGAACAGGAATATATGCAGAATCGTGATGATGCCACACATTGGGCGGAAATGCCGGGAATGTTTACAACTTATCGTGAGCGCAACAATTATAAGCTTCCGGATGTGCACCATCTTGATGTGGGTATAACCTATTCGGTAAACCATCGGAGGTTTGGCGCGAGCGAGGTGAACCTGTCGTTCTATAATCTGTACAACCAAAAGAACATCAACAGCGTTTATATCGGGACAAATAACAAAAAATATGTGCTGAAAGGCATTTGTATGTTCCCGTTTATGCCGTCGTTGACCTACACATTAAAATTCTGACAATATGAAACGGTTAAAATATTTGATTTCAGCGATGAGCATCGTTGCGGTGGTGCTCACGGGATGTGAGAAAGAGCTTGGCTTTGACGAGGGCGGAGAGAACCTCAATGTGATAGCGATAAGTATGGTGGCGTCGCCCGACACTACGCTGGAGGCGATCGTGGCGCGCACATACCGCACGGGTGTTGTCGGCACGGAAGGAACGAATGTAGTGGAGACGTTTCTGAAGGCCGCCACGCTGCGGTTTGCCACGGTGACATATTCGGTCAACGGCGCCTCTCCGGTAGAGATGGTCTACGATGCCGTGCATTGCCGTTTCCGCAGCGACTATCGTCCGAAGGCTGGCGATGTGATTGCGGTTTCAGCCACTGAACAGAATTTTCCGTCGGCATCGGCAAATTTCACAATGCCTACGGTTGCCCCGACAGTCGAGATTGTAAGGACTCGGAAATATCAGCAGGACCATCTGCTTGACCAGCTTGAAACCGGGTATTATGACGGTGGACAGGACACGGTGGTCGACATCTCTCTGAGGATGAAGGGGCTGGAGCCGTCGGGCTATTACCGTCTCAACGTGCGCAGCCTCACGGAGAAGGTTGTCGACGGCAAGACGGTGTATGACACCAATGATTGTTATCATTCCTACGATCCTTTGTTCCAGGATATCCGGCTGTCGAAGCCCCGCAAAGGATGGTATAAGGATTTCAGCAACGTGTTTGCCGGCACAGCTGCCGGTGGCCCAGGATATGAGTGCACGGTGACCACGCGTCTGCGCAAAGGCGATGTGGGTAAGCGCATAGTGGAGGTGGAGTTGCAGTCGTTGACCGAGGATTTATACTACTATCTGAAGTCGGTGATGCTCTATCAGGTCTATTTGCAGTTGATTAACGACGCACAGACGGAGGCTGTGCAGATACACAGCAACGTAGACGGCGGATTCGGTATTGCCGGAGGCTTGCTGGGCACAGAGAAGCGTGCGGTCGCATTCTGATGCATGTTTAGGATTTTTGGTTATATAATTGAAAAAGCACTTCCGACGCGATGTCAGGAAGTGCTTTCTTTTTTGAGTTATGCTTTAGTCAAAGGCTTAAACAAGTCCTTTGCCGTGGCAGTTCTTGTATTTCTTGCCGCTGCCGCATGGACATGGGTCGTTGCGTCCCACTTTCGGTCCTACTTTGATAGGGTCGGTGTGGTGTGGGCCTTGCGGAGCGCGTGCTGCTTGACGCTGCTCGTCCTGTCCTGGATACTCCTCCTTGTGGGCGGTGTATTTGCGGTAGTCGTCGCGGCGTTCTGGCGCTGCCACCGGTTCTGCCGTAGGCATCGACGGCGACACTGACGTGTTGCTGTAGCGCGGTGCCGGGATGCGTGGGCTGTTGTCGGTTTCTGTTGCCTCTTTAGCCTGCGCTGGAGCCTGCTGCTCGCGTGGCGGTTGGCTTTGTGCCTGCACAGGGATTTGACCGCGTGTCAGCGAAGCCACGGCTTTTGCATTCATGTTGTCGAGCATTGCGTCAAACATCTTGAACGACTCGATTTTGTAGATTACCAGCGGGTCTTTCTGCTCGTAGCTTGCATTCTGAACCGACTGGCGCAACTGGTCGAGTTCGCGCAGGTGCTCCTTCCATGCCTCGTCGATGCTCATCAGCAAGATTGACTTCTGCCAAGCCTTGGCGATGTTTGCAGCCTTCGTTGTACGACTCCTCAAGGTCGACAGTGATTCCAAACACACGCTTGCCGTCGGTGATAGGCACGCGCACAAGACCCTTGCCTCCGTGGTTCTCCACGATGTCGGAAATCACCGGCATGGCAGCCTCTGCCATCTTCTCTGTGCGCTGGTTGAATGTGGTGATTGCCTGGCGGTAGATGGCGTCGACTTGCTTGTCTGTGCCCATCTTCTTATATTCATCTTCAGTGAATGAAGGCTCGAAACCGAATGTGGTAAGCACATCCATGCGCAGATCCTCGTAGTCGCTTTGCGATCCGTAGCGTTTCACGATGTTGCCGGCGGTCTCGTAGAGCATGTTCATGATGTCGATGCCGATACGCTCACCCATCAATGCGTGGTGGCGGCGGGAGTAGATCACCTTGCGCTGTGCGTTCATCACGTCGTCATATTCAAGCAGGCGTTTACGGATGCCGAAGTTGTTTTCTTCCACGCGTTTCTGTGCGTTCTCGATTGAACGGGTCACCATGCCGGCCTCGATAGGCTCGCCCTCTTTAAGTCCGAGACGGTCGAGCATCTTGACAACCTTGTCGGTTGCGAACAGACGCATCACGGTGTCTTCAAACGACACGAAGAACACTGAAGAACCCGGGTCGCCCTGACGTCCGGCACGTCCGCGCAGCTGGCGGTCGACGCGGCGTGACTCGTGGCGCTCCGTACCGATGATTGCCAGACCTCCGGCGGCTTTTACTTCCGGAGTCAGCTTGATGTCCGTACCACGACCCGCCATGTTGGTTGCGATGGTCACTACGGCTTTCTGTCCGGCGCGTGCCACGATTTCAGCCTCTTTCTGGTGCAACTTGGCGTTGAGCACGTTGTGAGGGATGCGGCGCAGCTGGAGCATGCGGCTCAGCAACTCTGAAATTTCCACAGATGTTGTTCCGACCAGCACAGGGCGTCCAGCCTCTACCATCTTCTGGATTTCGTCGATTACGGCGTTGTATTTCTCTTTCTTTGTCTTGTATACGCGGTCGTTCATATCGATGCGTGCCACCGGACGGTTGGTCGGGATGGTCACGACGTCGAGTTTGTAGATGTCCCAGAACTCGCCTGCTTCAGTCTCTGCGGTACCAGTCATACCGGCAAGCTTGTGATACATGCGGAAGTAGTTCTGCAGGGTGATTGTTGCGAAGGTCTGTGTCGCGGCTTCCACTTTCACGCCCTCTTTCGCCTCGATGGCTTGGTGCAGACCGTCGCTGTAGCGGCGGCCTTCCATGATACGTCCTGTCTGCTCGTCGACAATTTTGATTTTTCCGTCGTCGATGACGTATTCGATGTCGCGGTCAAAGAGGGTGTAGGCCTTGAGCAGCTGGTTGACGGTGTGCACGCGTTCAGCCTTGATGGCATAGTTCTGTGCATACTGCGACTTCTTCTCGGCCTTCTCCTCGTCGGAGATATTCTCGTTCTCCAGTTCTGCCAACTGTGTTGTGATGTCGGGCAGAATAAAGAAAGTCGGGTCGTCGGTCTTGCCGGTGAGCACGTCGATACCTTTATCGGTCAGCTCGATGCTGCGGTTCTTCTCGTCGATTACGAAGTAGAGCGGATCGGTGACGATAGGCATCTGCTTGTTGTTGTCCTGCATGTAGAAAGCCTCGGTCTCGAGAAGGAGGGGCTTGATGCCGTCCTGGCTCAGGTATTTGATGAGCGGACCGTATTTAGGCAGACCCTTGAAGGCGCGGAAGAGCAGCAGTGCGCCTTCCTTGCGCTCATCCTTGTTGTCGGATGCGATTTTCTTCTTGGCGTCGGTGAGCAGCGATGTCACGAGGCGGCGTTGCGCGTTGACCACTGTCTCTACGTTCGGTTTGAACTGGTCAAACATCTGGTCGTCGCCTTTGGCAACCGGACCGGAGATGATGAGCGGTGTGCGGGCGTCGTCGATAAGCACTGAGTCGACCTCATCGACGATGGCGAAGTTGTGTGGACGCTGCACGAGGTCGGCAGGCGAGGTTGCCATGTTGTCGCGAAGGTAGTCGAAACCGAACTCGTTGTTTGTACCGAATGTGATGTCGGCGTTGTATGCGCGGCGGCGTTCCGGGGAGTTGGGTTCTGTCTTGTCGATGCAGTCCACAGAAAGACCGTGGAACATGTAGAGCGGACCCATCCACTCGGAGTCACGTTTGGCGAGGTAGTCGTTGACGGTGACCATGTGCACGCCGTTTCCTGTCAAGGCGTTGAGAAACACAGGCAGCGTTGCCACAAGTGTCTTTCCTTCACCGGTTGCCATCTCGGCGATTTTGCCTTGATGAAGCACGATGCCGCCGATAAGCTGTACGTCGTAGTGGATCATGTCCCATGTCACCTCGTTTCCGCCTGCCATCCAGTGGTTGTGGTAGATGGCTTTGCCGTCGTTGATTTCAATGAAGTCTTTGCCTTGGGCGGCGAGCTCGCGGTCGAAATCGGACGCGGTCACTTCGATTGATTCGTTTTGAGCGAAGCGGCGTGCGGTGTCGCGCACGATGGCAAATACCTCAGGAAGATATTTGTTGAGCTCATCCTCGAGCACTTCAAGGATGTCTTTCTCGATTTTGTCGATTTTCTCCCAGTACGGCTCGCGGTTTTCATACTCCACATTCTCGATTTCAGCCTTGATGTCGGCAATCTCTTTGCGTTTGTCGGCAACGCTGTCTTTGAGCGCTGCGCGGATTTTGGTGATGCGGTCGCGCAACTCGTCGTTGCTCAAATTCTCCAACGTGGGGTAAATCTTGTTGATTTCAGCCACGATTGGTTGAATCTCGCGCAGGTCGCGCTGCGACTTGTTTCCAAAAATTTTTTTCAGGAAATCATTGAGTCCCATAATGTATTTTAGTTTTTTGTTTATAATCGTATTGTCGTGCCTCGGGAAATCCACTGTCGCGCCTGAGACACACGGCGCTGTAGTGCCGCTTAGTCTTTAAGCGACAACGGCATCATGCGCGCGCCGTTGGGCGAGCGTATTCTGAGGATGCGTGCCACGGTGGGCGCCAGCAGCGCCGCGTCGATTGGCGATGTGATTTTCTGAGGCTTTACGCCCGGCGCAATGATGAATGCCGGCGCGCAGACAGCGTTGATGTTGACTTGTTTCAGCTGTTGCTGGTTGTTGTAGTCGTCGCGCACTTTCCATCCTGGCGCGATTTGCAGAAACACGTCGGCTGTTTCCTGCGACGTGATTGACTTGTGCAGCCGCTGCAGTGTCTCGCTGACAGGATTGTCGAGCACCTCGTCTACGGAGTATGCCTCGTCTACGCCGGCCATACGGCGCAAGAATGCACCCGACACTTTGCGCAGTTCCTCGACTGAAACGTTTTTCTCTTTTGCAAGTTTCTCGTTGAGATAGATTTTCTCGTTGAAGTATCCGTTCACCCAGCTTCCGTTGCCGTAGAGCGCCATCAGGTACATGTTGAGCAGCGACACAGCCTTTTTCGACGAGAATTCGCCTGTCGGGATGTTGAACCGAGGGTCGGTTGCATACATGTCGTCGAAATAGCCTGTCGGCGTCACGAAGATGCAGGCGTTGCCGCCCACGTTTCTCTATGGCGGCAAACAGACGCTCAAGCTGATGGTCGAGACGCAGATATTTGTCCTGCAGCTCGATGCGGCTGTCGTTGTCCGACGCATATCCGTAGGGTGCTGCGGTATATGCGATGTTGAGCATGTCGACCGTGGCGCGTTTGCCCAGAGCCATGTCGTTCAGGCAATTGATGGCCACCGAGGTTATCTCTTCGTTGACGAGAGCCGAACTCTTGAATTTCTCTACGCCGTCGCCGTCCTTGAATGTGTATTTGAAAGGATAGAACGTGCGGTGGAGAGGAATGTCGGGATATTTGTTGATGTCCATGCTCGGACGCCAGGTCAGCGTGTCGAGGCGTGAGCGCAGAGGCATCAGCATGTTGCGGGTCGAGATGGTTGTGGGGTAGTCTTTGTAGAATGTAGACGAAGCCCATTTACCTGTTTTGTCGCTTATCCAGAAAGCGCCGTTGGCAGCGTGTCCTGCCATCAGAATGGCTTGTTGTGCGTCGGGGGCAATGGCGTATACGTCGCCGATGCCGTTGTTGTCCATACGCAGCTCGTCGCTGATGGTCGACACCTTTATCGCCATTGGCGAGAGCGTCTCGTCGGTGGCGTTGCCAATAAATTTAGGGTCGTTGAGAATCAGCGTTACGCGACGCGCCTCTTCGTTGTAGACTGTGGCGCCGGTGATGCCGTTGACGTTGGGATAAGTGCCGGTGTAGATTACGGCTGTCGACGTTGTCTTGTCGAGCTGTGCCATGTCAAACACCACGTTGTCCAGATGCGCGCCTTCAGCCATGAGGCGTTTGAAGCCTCCGTTGCCAAACTGCGACTGGAGCAGGTCGAGATAGTCGCCGCGAAGTTGGTCGATTGATATGCCCACAATGAGCGTAGGACGCCCCGACGACACCTGCGACAGGGCAGACATCGCCACGAGCGAGAATATCATTGAGGATATCAGTCGGTTTACTTGCTTATTTTTTCGCATCTCTTATAGTTTACGATAAAGCCTGCTGAACGCGCTAACGTGCAAAGCATCAGCGGAAAAAACGCTGCGTTTGCCGTTTGTGGCAAAGCCCGCCACGCGACAAGCAATATCAAAACAAGCGCAAAGTTAAGAAAATGATATGAATATACCCACTTTTTTGCTGATTTTATCCAAATTGTGATTGCTGGGAACAGGCAGAACGGGTTCAGCCAAAAGCCGAGCCAGTTGGGTGAGGTGGCTTCGTGTTCGGAGATGAAGATAAGGAAGAACACGAGGCATCCGGTAAGTCCGGTCAGTGTGAACCACACTGTGTCGAGCCAGCGCATCTGCTTGCGTCGCACCACGCCGAAGACTGTGGCACCGGCGATGAGCGCGAATGCCAGCCAGCATATAAACAGGGGCGACAGCAAAAACGGTGTCGGCGGCAAAACTGCGTTCTCGCTGCCTTCCACGAGCGTGCTTGTGCTTTCAACGATTCCCACGCGTTGTCCGGAGGCGGTTTTATAGGTTGCGCCTGCCATCTCCTTCATCAGAATTATTGGGGCAAACATCTGCTGGCGGACGGAAATAGGGCGGTCGATGCCTTGTCCGAGGGCAAGGTCGATGCCGAATTGATACCACGGGTAGTTGCAGCCGTAGTGTGTCATGATGTCGCGGTAGGTGGCGTCGGGGTGTTCCGACGGCGGGTAGGATATGCCTCCTACGGCTTGCTCTATTAGGTCGCGCGGCCGCGTGGCGCAGTTGTTGAGCACGTAATTATAGCGATATTCACGGTTTTCGGGCAGGCAAAGCCGTTCAAGTTCGTTGAATAGCCATAACGCCTGTTGTTCAGACAGCCGCAGACGTTGTTCCACGACCTTAGAGCCTCTGCCGGCATATTCTGGTGTGAAATATTCCGTGGGGTATCCTCCTACGGCATAGTCGGTCTCGCCTTTGACAAAGCGATAGACGAAATGGGGCTGGTTGAACGAGAACAGTCCGAAGTTATACACGCGGTCCATCGTTGCGCCGTCGGTGATGCGGATGGCTGTGTGTCCGTACAGTTCAAACACTTCCTGTCCGGGAAAGCACGTCAGCAGGCTCACGTCGAGACGTTGCGCCTGTGCCGCCACGGGCATAGCGATGCAGATGATTATTAGAAACAAAAACTTTTTCATTTTGCAAAGATAGTGCAAGCCGAGAGGAAAGAAAAGAGCTTGCTCGATTTTCTTTCCCGAGGCGCCGCCTATTTTATTGAAAGATAGTGCAAGCCGAGAGGAAAGAAAAGAGCTTGCTCGATTTTCTTTCCCGAGGCGCCGCCTGTTGAATGTTAAAGCGGGGGCATCCCGCTGTGGAATGTCCCCGCTTTATGCTATGAAAGATGATTCATCACCAATAAGTGAACTCATTTATATCGGTATATGTCGTACCGTTGATGATGACTTTGTCAGGGTCTCCGCTTGAATCCGTTGTGCCTTTGAGGAAGACATTCTTGTTGAACTCAGAGCCGTCGGAATACTGGCAGTTGATGAATTCGATGATTGAATGCTGCGTCATGCACGACACAGCATAGTCGTAGTGAAAGTCTTCTCTGTCAGGAGCTGTAGGCAGCCAGCGGTTGTCGGTGGCTGTGGAGTAGCGGCCAAATTCGCAGTCCTTGAACACGCTGCTGCCATAGCAGCGGGCGTATGGATACCCTAAATCACCGTAGTCGAATGTGCAATTCTCGAAATAACCGTCGCTCCATCCCGACATCCATCCGCGGAATGTCGTGTTTCGGGCAATAAGTTTTCCGTTTCCAGGTTGATTTGTGCAGAATTGGAATTTAGGACCGAAATTACAGTTCTCAAGAATGATGGTTGTGCCTGGATCCATGGCAACCACACCATAAGCCGCTCTGATGGTAAAGTTCGTGTTTCTGACAGTCAGCGTTTTTCCGCCGTTCAGATAAATTCCGCCCAATACGCTTGAGTGCTCATTAAGGTTGATGATGCCGAGTTTCACATTGTCGAGCACCACATTGTCACTGTTGATTTTGAGATAGTATTTATCGCTGGTACCGTCGCTGTCGTCGCGGGCAAGTGTGACGTCTTTGAATGTCACGTTGTCGTTGGGTATCTGGTAGCCGTTCTTTATCTTCAGCACCGAGTTGGTTCCGCCAGTGATGACCACGCCTTCGGCAATGTTGGCTGGCAGTGCGAGCTGCACGTTGTCGGCGAGCTGCACGTGGCGGTTGTGGTGAGATGCTGCGTCGGCAAGCTCTTCGTCGGTGGCGATGCCGAGTGTGCCGATAAATGCAGGCTCAATCACAACGTTGAAGTCGACGCTGTTGGTGAGCAGCGATCCGTAGATGTTGGTGCGGTAGTTGCGCTGCAGCGGAACGCTCGTGAACGTGCGCTTCATCGGTGTCGTGCCGTTGGTGTAGTCGAGAGTGACGTCGGCTATGGTCTTGTAGTCGGGCACCAGCACGTAGTTCATAGACAGGTAGTTGTAGGCGGAGCCGGCAGGAAACGCCTCGGAGGCGTCGGGAATGTCGGCATAGGAGAAGGTCACGTCGGTGGCGTTGCCTACGACGCTGCCCGACGCAAGGTTGATTGCCGAATAGGCTTGCGTTGCAACTTGAGTCTTTGTCACGGTGTAGCCCGATGCCGCAGCGGCGGCAAGGTCGTCTGTGCCGATGTTGAGCTGTGCGTACGGACGGTAGAGTTTTACGGTTTGCTGAAGGTTGCCGTTCACGTCAATCTCCGCTTTTGCGAAAAACGCGTCGTCGGCTTCGTTGCTGCACACTGTGGGTGCGAGTGTAGCCACTTGTGTCGTTTCGTCGAATTTCGACCGCGCGCCAACCTCATCTGCGGCAGCCCAGAAGATTACATCATACTTCTTGCCGCTTGCCAGCTGGAGCTGCACGTTTTTTGACAATCCGGTCATTTCTACGGTTTCGGCAGCCTTGCCGTCAAACATTGCCAGGGGCTGCGGTTCTCCTTGTGGATACACGGCATATTTCAGAGACTTGATTTTCGAAGCTTCGCCGAATGCGCGTGTGCCTAATTCTTCTGGCAACTGGACTGTTAGCGATACAAGGTTTTCGCCCTCACTCTCGGTGGTGAGCTTAACTTCATCGCTGCACGATACAAGCAATAGGGGGGGGGTAACAGCAGCGATGGCAATTAAGGTCTTAAAATTCCCATTCATAATGTATTAGTTTTTTTAAAAATTTGTTTGGTATGTTTATACTACAAAGATACAAATATTATATTCTAAATCAAAAAAATCAGAAAAAAATTCATGGAATTGCAAAAAAATGAAAGAACCGGGGAACGGATGCTCTTCATAGTCGTTCCCCGGCTCGGTATTATGAGAAAAAAGTGCTATTTCACGAACTTGCCAACGATGATTCTACCATCAACGGCGGCGCGGAATATGTAAGTGCCTCCGGCAAGACCGCCGATGTCGATGCTGTCGGTGCCGTCGGCGGCAATTACAGCCTTGCCGCTGATGTCGGAGATTGTCACATTTTCAGCCACGTTGCCGAA
The DNA here is from genome assembly GCA_022009815.1 of Bacteroidales bacterium. Lineage (GTDB taxonomy): Bacteria > Bacteroidota > Bacteroidia > Bacteroidales > Muribaculaceae > Limisoma. Next base: position 253,364 of record CP091725.1, on the reverse strand, counting down.
AGCTAGACGTCCGCCGATGATTGCGTATCCGTTGTCTTTGCAGATGCTGCTGACTGATGAACGCTCATTCTCCACAATTGAGAAACTCTTAACGGATATTGCGCCCTTGTTGAAAGCATGGAAGCCGATGCATCGCACTCCGGCAGGAATTGTGCCGTCGAATCCGTCGGCTCCATTCTCGTCGCCCTCTTCCACGGCCCGGAATGAGAGTGTGGTGGTCTGTGCGCCGCTCGGCTCTACTACAGTCGTTACGATTTCAGCCAGCAGCGACTGCGATTCATATCCATTGTCGGCGCCTTGCGTCAGATGCCAGGTGTAAGGAGCCTCGTTGCCGATGCCCGTGTAGGACTTGAAAGAGATGTCGTACACGTGCTTTGGCACAAAGTTGATGCGCTCACTGACGGCATAGTCGACAGGTGCTGTGTTGTTTGATGTGCAGCTTATGGATGTTCCGGAGGGTTGCGCGCTCCAGGCGATTGGGTTGCCCCACTTGTTTTTGTCGTTGTTTACGTTATGGATTGTCCAATTGTTGAAGTCGGCGGTGTAGGGCACGTCGATGCCAGCTCCAATCCATGGGCTGTCGACGCTTGGCGCTTTGCTTTCTGATTTGCCGTTGGCGTTATACACCTCTACGGAATAAGTGTAGCAGCCTGCATTAGGCACGTCGTTGTCGGCATACGTGGTGGTTCCGCCTGGTGCAAGCCCCTCGGTTATTGTGGCGATTTCTGCACCGTTGCGGTATACGATGGCCTTTGTAAGAACGGTGGTGACGCCTTCAACATTGGTGCCTTGCGGGTTTTTCCATTCGAAGGTGGCGGCGAGAGCCAAGTCGGGGTCGGGTGTCACTTTCAAGTCTGTTGCCACTCCAGGCACGATTTTAATTTTTTCAATGTCTACGTTGACGATGTAGACCACATCGCTTTTTCAAACGAGTCGGCTACTTTCCATGCCAAGTGCTGCTTGCCTGTGGCTGCAACATGTATATAAGATGTGGCAGTGGATTCATAAGCATTTGTTGGCCTGTAAACGGCCTGTTGCGTGAATGAGCCAGTGACATTTTCGATGTCGGAAACCAATCCGAGAGCCACACTTGTGCCTTTCGGTGCGCGGGCTTTGTAAGTCACCTTGTAGTATCCTTCCTCCATGTCGAATGGCGGAGTGACGAGATAGTCGCGTGAGGTCGAGTAGTCCTCGGTGCTGTTCATTTTCAGAACGACGCCGTTATTGCCCAAAGCCCATGTGTAACCGTCGTTGTTGGCGTCGACCACGGTGTAGAGGTTGAACAGAGCCTTGTCGCTTGTTTTGAAGTTGAAGGAATATGGCAAAGGTTGTGTCGGGTCGCCGAACCAGTCGCTTGTGGCTGTGGCTGGTGTGCCGTCGGCAGCACCGTTCACGCCATATATAATGACGGCATAGGTGTTGAACCCATTCTCCGGGTTGTTGTCGCTCCAAGAGGCGGCGCTTCCCGGTGCCGGATTGTCGATTGTGGCGACAATGGTTCCCGCGCGGGTTATTTCAGCCTTGGAGATGGCATCGAGGTTGGTGCCTGCGTTTGTTTTTGCAGGATAAGTCCATGCGAGGTCAATTTTGTCGCCGTTGATTGTCGCGGACAAATCGTTAACTTGTGCAGGCTTGATAGGGTATTCGTCAACTTTGGCAGAGTAAAGATAGTATGTGGTGGAGGATGCTGACGTTTCTGCGTTTGCATGCAAGCCAATGTTGTATTCACCTGGAGTGTCGACAAACACGACAAAAGAATAGTCGGTGGCAGATGAGGTCAGTTGCGTTATCGTGCCTATTTTATTTGTGAATGCGGCGACGTTGTAGCCGTTTCCGAGCCACACTTCGAAGTTCGTATTTCTGTTGGTGTATTTCAGGTTGAGTGTCACTTTATATGCACCTGTTTTCTCAAACTTTACAGGCGGAGAAATCAGCCAGTCGTCTTCGCGCTTGCCCGATCCTGGGTAATATTTTGCGCTGTTGCCGAAGTATGAAGACGTCTCGAATGCCCAACTGTTTGTGGCAGTGCTGTTTTCGCCCTTGATGATTGTCCATGTGGCCTCGAAGATGTCTTTTGTCGAGAAGTCGGATGTCCACGGAATAGGCTGTGCTGCTATTGGACCTACATATTTTGTCTTTACCGCCGGGCTGAGCGCGCTCTTTTTGTCGCCCATAAGCACGCATATCTGATATTCGTGGAAGCCCGACGTGAGTCCGGTGGTCTCGTCGTCGATAAACGATGTGGCGTCGGCGGCGAGTGTCTTTATGAGTGAGCCGTCGCGGTGCACTTCAACGCCCGTGAGAGGAAGCGTCAGTTCGGCACCGTCGTCGTCTGTTGTGGGCAGAGTCCACGACAGGTCAACCTTTAGGGCATGGTCGGCATCGGCGGTTGCTGTCAGTCCGCTTGGCGCTGCTGGCAGGATGATATTCTCTCCGATGGATACGTTGGTGATGTAAATGTTGTATCTAAATTTCTCAGAATAGCAGTAGATGCCCAGGTGGTAGTCGCCGGTCGTTTCTACAGTGAAAGCTTTTGTGACTTTGTTCCACGTGCTGTTGCTGTAGTTTTCGTGGACGATTAAATCGGTTCCAGCCGCCATCGTTTCGGTGGTGTTGCCGGATGAGATTACATATTTGAAATTTTCTTTGTCGGAGCCTGATGTCTTTTCCCAGACCTTCATTTTGTATTCTTTTCCTGCCTCAAGATGAATGGCAGGAGAGATGCACCAGTCGTCGCCGGGATTTTTGCTGTCGTATTTGTACCAGATGCCCTGCGACGCTCCTGCGCCGGAATAGTTGGACGCTATGGTGTTGGATGCCCATGTCGATGAGCCTACTTTGGCATTGATTATTGTCCAATCCGCGATGTCGGAGAAGTCGGTGCTGTAAGGCACCTGCTTTGCGTCGGCAGCCCATCCGAATAGGGGTAGCGCAAAACTTGCAAGGAATAATTTAAATCGTTTCATGATCCGTTTGTATTAGTTGTTGATAATTTCTTCGGTTTATAAACAATGATGCAAATGTAACGAAAAAATTACAACAAAACGGATAAATGAAAGAAGATTTCAATAAAAAATAAAAGATTGTAGGTTTTTGCCGGTGGATTTTGTGTTGATTGAAACAAAAAGCGCCGTTAATATACGCTGAGCAACTCCATGTCGAAGATTAGTGTGGAGCCGCCGGGAATGCCGGGCTGCGACAGTTTGCCGTAAGCCATCTCCGCCGGGATATACACTTCCCATCGGTCGCCTACGTGCATCTGTTGCATTGCGATGCTCCATCCGGTGATGAGGTCGCTGAGCCGTGCTGCAAGCGGAGAGCCCCCGCGGCTGCTGTCGAATGTGCGCCCGTTGATTGTGCGTCCGGTGTAGTGTGCGGTGACAACGCTGCGTGCCGACGGCTTGCGTCCGTCTTTGTCGCCCGATGCGATGATTTTATAGTAGATGCCTTTGGGCAGAGGTTTCACTCCTGCCTCTTGCGCTTTGTCGGCAAGCCATTGCCGGTTTTTCTCGATGTATTCTTTTTTTGCCATTGTCGGTGTTGGTTATTTGAAAATGTGACGTATTGTTTCCAGCGGTTCGTAGAAAATCATGCGCGGACCTGAAAAGCGCATCACCTCGCGCATCTGTCGGCGCATCGACGGCTTGTAGCAGTGCACTGTGCATCGGCGGCACGACGTTTTGCGCTCTCCGAACGGGCAATGCTCCAGCCGCGACTCGGCATAGGCGAGCAGCTGACGGCAGCTGTCGCAAAGCTCGCTGTTGCCTTCTTTCTTACGGCAGTAGAGGCGCACCATCACGCCGACCACGCGTTTCTCTTTTTCGATTCTTGACATATAATTGACGGTAGGGTGGAAATAAAAAAAGAGTCGCTTGAAAAAGCGACTCTTGCTGTGGGTGTTGACGGATTCGAACCGCCGACCCTCTGCTTGTAAGGCAGATGCTCTGAACCAGCTGAGCTAAACACCCTTGCTTCTCAAAAGCGATGCAAAGGTATGGCGAATTTTTTAATCCTCCAAATTTTTTGGGGAGAATTTTTTCGGCAAAAGTTTGTCTGACGACGTATCTGTTGGATAATCAGAATGATAATAAATGAAAAATTTTATATCGTTATGATGCTTGCAGATTGGTGGAAATATAGTAATTTTGCAGAGTTATTGAAAATATCAATCTTAAAAACAAACATAAATGTCTCTCTCATCACTGACAGCCATATCTCCAATCGACGGCCGTTACCGCGGCAAGGTGGAGGTTCTGGAAAATTACTATTCTGAATACGCGTTGATCCGCTATCGCGTAAAAGTTGAAATCGAATATTTTATCGCTCTCTGCAAACTTCCGTTGCCGCAACTTGCGGGCGTTGACCACGCGCTCTTTGGAGAGCTGCGCGACATCTACGCCAAATTCTCGGTCGACGACGCGCAGCGCGTGAAGGATATCGAAAGCGTAACCAACCACGACGTGAAAGCGGTGGAATATTTCATAAAGGAGCAGTTCGACCGTCTTGGCTTGGCTCAATATAAGGAGTTCATCCATTTCGGACTCACGTCGCAGGACATCAACAACACTTCGGTGCCGATGCTCATCCGCGACTCTCTCCACGAGGCTTACCTGCCTCTGCTCAATGAGATGGTTGGCTTGCTCAACAAGTATGCCGAGGAGTGGAAAGACATTCCGATGCTTGCAAAAACCCATGGACAGCCTGCGTCGCCGACACGCCTGGGCAAGGAAATCCGCGTGTTTGCCTACCGCTTGGAGAAGCAGATAGAGCTGTTGAAGCAGGTGCCGGTGAGCGGCAAGTTTGGCGGCGCTACGGGCAATTTCAACGCCCACCGCGTGGCTTTCCCCGACCGCGACTGGCGTGCGTTTGCCAAGAAATTCCTCAATGAGAGTCTCGGCATCGAGCGTGAGGAGTGGACAACTCAGATTTCAAACTACGACAACCTGGCTGCTCTCTTCGATGCCATGGCTCGCATCAACACGATAATGATCGACCTTGACCGTGACATGTGGCAATATATCTCGATGGAGTATTTCAAGCAGAAAATCAAAGCCGGAGAGGTGGGTTCTTCTGCCATGCCTCACAAGGTGAATCCAATCGACTTCGAGAACTCGGAGGGCAACCTCGGTCTGGCCAACGCAATTCTTAACCACCTGGCTGGCAAATTGCCGGTTTCGCGCCTGCAGCGCGACTTGACCGACTCCACAGTGCTGCGCAATGTCGGTGTGCCGTTGGCTCACATGATGATAGCACTTCACAGCACCCTCAAGGGCTTGCACAAACTGCTGCTCAATGAAGCAGCCATCAGCCGCGACCTCGACAATATGTGGAATGTGGTTGCCGAGGCAATCCAGACCATCCTTCGCCGCGAAGGATATGAGAAGCCTTACGAAACGCTGAAGGCTCTCACCCGAACCAACAGCAAGGTGGACGCCGAAAGCATCGCCAGCTTTATCGACACGCTCAAAGTGAGCGATGCCGTGAAAGAAGAGCTTAAAGCGATTACTCCTCACAACTACACTGGGTTCTAAAGCATTGAAACAGTTGTAGGAAAGCACATAATTAAAAAGAATGTTAAAATTCAGTTTCTGACAAAGCCTTTTTTAATTATGTGCTTTTCCATTTGAAAAAAATGCAGTTACTTTGTCGATGGAATTATAAATTGCAAAATTGATTTAAATCTACAAGTTTTTTTAAGAATTAAGATTACAAATTAATAGCAAAGATAAAAAAAGACGCCGAGAGGCAGTATTTGTATATAAAAAACAATTGAATTTACTATGGAAGAGAACAAAAAGCCGAAAAGAAGACGCATCGGCGAGTCTCAGGAGATGAATGGCGAGTCAGGACACTTTGAGAAGGTTACTTACAATCCGAAAGCTTCGTTTGTGTCAACAGATTCTACACAGGGTGCGCCTGCGGAAGGTGGAAGCGACGCTGCGCCACGTCAGGACTATCGCAGACCGAACTACAACAATCAGAACAGCTACAACAGTTATGGCAACAACCGCCAGGGTGGTTACAACAACCGTCAAGGCGGATACAACAATTATAACAACCGTCAGGGCGGATACAACAACCGCCAGGGTGGCTACAACAACCGTCAGGGCGGATACAACAACCGCCAGGGTGGATACAACAATGCCCAGGGTGGATATTCCGACCAGCAGCACGACGGCGGATACAACAATTATGACAACCAGCAGGGCGGCTACAACAACAACCGTCAGGGCGGCTACAACAACAATCGCCAGGGCGGCTACAACAACAACCGTCAGGGTGGCTACAACAACAACCGCCAAGGCGGCTACAACAACAACCGCCAAGGCGGCTACAACAACAACCGACAGGGCGGCTACAACAACAACCGCCAGGGTGGTTACAACAACAACCGTCAGGGAGGTTACAATAACAACAACCGTCAGGGCGGCTACAACAACAATCGTCCGGGTGCAAGTTTCAACCGCCAGGGCGGACAGCGTTTCACTCCACGTCCAAAACAGATTGTCTACGACGTGCCTGAAGTGGATCCGAACGAGGAAGTACGCTTGAACAAGTTTATGGCGAATGCCGGAATCTGCTCGCGTCGTGAGGCTGACGAGCTGATACAGCAAGGACTTGTGAAGGTGAACGGAAACGTTGTTACCGAACTCGGCTCAAAAATCAAGCGCGACGACGTGGTTGAATACAACGACAAGGTGGTTACGCTCGAAACAAATGCTATATCCTGCTCAACAAGCCGAAAGACTGTGTCACTACAAGCGACGACCCAGACGGACGTCTCACGGTGATGGACATCGTCAAGAACGCTTGCAAGGAGCGCATCTATCCTGTAGGACGCCTTGACCGCAACACTACGGGCGTGCTTCTGCTCACAAACGACGGCGACTTGGCTTCGAAGCTGACTCACCCGAAATATGTGAAGAAAAAAATCTATCAAGTGTGGACCGATAAGGACATCGCTGAAGACGATATGCAGCAGCTTGCCGACGGCATCGAACTTGAGGACGGACCAATCCACGCAGATGCAATCAGTTATGTCAACGACCACGACAAGAACCAGGCGGGAATCGAAATCCACAGCGGACGCAACCGTATCGTGCGCCGTATGTTTGAGTCGCTCGGCTATCGCGTGACTAAACTTGACCGTGTGTATTTCGCTGGCTTGACAAAGAAGAATCTGCCACGCGGACGCTGGCGTTACCTTACTCAGGAAGAAGTGAACTTCTTGAAACAAGGATCTTTTGAATAGAATTTTAAATCATACAAAATGAAACGTACAAAAATTTCAGAAATATGGGCGCCTGAGTTGATTGGCACAGACGTTTGTGTGAAAGGCTGGGTGCGCACGCGCCGCGGCAACAAGCATGTGCAGTTTGTGGCTCTCAACGACGGCTCTACAATAAAGAACCTTCAGATTGTCTTCGATATGGAGAAATTCTCCGACGAGGATCTGAAACCCATCACAACGGGTGCGAGCATCCACGTAGAAGGCAAACTCGTGGAGTCGCAGGGCAAGGGTCAGACTGCCGAGGTGCAGGCGGAAACGCTTGAAATCTACGGCACTGCCGATCCTGAGACTTATCCTTTGCAGAAAAAAGGACACACTCTCGAATTCCTGCGAGAGAAGGCTCATCTGCGTCCGCGCACAAACACTTTCGGCGCGGTGCTCCGCATACGCCACACGTTGGCTTATGCAATCCACAAATTCTTCAACGACCGTGGTTTCTTCTATCTCAACACGCCGCTCATCACATCGAGCGACTGCGAGGGTGCCGGCGCGATGTTTCAAGTGACAACGCTTGACCTCAACGACATCCCTAAGAACGAGGAGGGCAAGGTGGACTATTCTCAGGATTTCTTCGGAAAGCCTGCCAGCCTTACCGTTTCCGGACAGCTTGAGGGCGAGCTTGGTGCAACGGCTCTCGGCGCAATCTATACGTTCGGACCTACGTTCCGTGCCGAGAATTCCAACACTCCGCGCCACTTGTCGGAGTTCTGGATGATTGAGCCTGAGGTCGCGTTCAACGACATCAACGACAATATGGAGTTGGCAGAGGATTTCATCAAATATTGCGTAAGCTATGCTCTCGAGCATGCTGCCGATGATATTGAATTCCTTGCAAAGATGTATGACGAGGATCTTGTTGAGCGACTCAAATCGGTTGTCAACACAGAATTTGTACGACTCACTTATACTGAGGGCGTGAAAATCCTTGAGGAGTCGGGACATAAGTTTGAATTCCCTGTTTATTGGGGAGCCGACCTTCAGAGCGAGCATGAGCGTTTCCTCGTAGAGGAACATTTCAAGCGCCCTGTAATCCTTACCGACTATCCGAAGGAAATCAAGGCTTTCTATATGAAGCAGAACGAAGACGGCAAGACTGTGCGTGCCATGGACGTGCTGTTCCCGAAAATCGGAGAAATTATCGGTGGTTCGGAGCGTGAGGAAAGCTATGAGAAGCTGAGCCAGCGCATCGAGGAACTCAACATCCCGATGAAGGATATGTGGTGGTATCTTGACACTCGCCGTTTCGGCACTGTGCCTCACTCTGGTTTCGGACTCGGCTTCGAGCGCCTTGTGCTGTTTGTGACTGGTATGACCAATATCCGCGACGTCATTGCGTTCCCACGCACTCCGGGTAACTGCGAGTTCTAATCGCAAGACATGACAAAATAATTTAGGACTGGTTTGAGGCTGAATGGCTGAAAATCAGTCCTGTTTTTTTATAAAGCAGACTGAATACTATGAAAAAAAGTGAATTCTTACAAGATTTCAAAGCCTTCGCGATGCGGGGCAACGTGATTGACATGGCTGTCGGTGTGATTATCGGCGGCGCTTTCGGTAAAATTATCTTATCTGTTGTCGCCGACGTGATTATGCCTCCTCTCGGACTGCTTGTCGGAGGAGTGAATTTCACAGACCTTAAGCTTGAGTTGAAACCTGCGGAGATGGTCGACGGCGTGATTCAGGATGCTGTGACGCTGAACTATGGAAATTTCTTGCAGACGGCGTTCGACTTTATTATCATTGCCTTGTCGATTTTCTTGTTTGTCAAACTTATCGGCAAACTGATGCGCAAAAAGGAGGAGGAGCCTGCCGCACCTCCGGCTCCAAGCAAGGAAGAGCAGCTGCTCACTGAAATCCGCGATTTGCTGAAGAAGCAGAGCGAGAAATAGGTTATTTAAGTTTTTCTTTCAGAAAACGTCCGGTGTAGCTGTCCGGGCATGCCGCGATGTCCTCGGGTGTGCCCGCACACACGATGTGTCCACCGCCGTTGCCTCCCTCAGGACCCATGTCTATCACGTGGTCGGCACACTTCACCACATCGAGATTGTGCTCGATGATTATGATTGTGTGTCCCTTCTCAATAAGACGGTTGAACGATGCCATCAGAGTGTTGATGTCGTGGAAATGCAGACCCGTGGTAGGCTCGTCGAAGATGAACATCGACGGGCGCTGCTTCTCCTGACTGAGGAAATAAGCCAACTTTATGCGTTGGTTCTCACCGCCCGACAGTGTCGACGACGATTGTCCCATCTTGACGTAGCCCAATCCCACCTGCTGCAGCGGCAACAGGCGTTTCACGATGCGTGTCTCCGTAGTGCCCTTCGACTCGCTGAAAAACTCGATGGCCTGGTTGATGGTCATGTTGAGGATGTCGTAGATGTTCTTGCCGCGGTATTCTATGGCAAGAACCTCGGGCTTGTATCGCTTGCCGTGGCACGACTCGCATTGCAGCGTGATGTCTGCCATAAACTGCATCTCGATGGTGATTGTGCCTTCGCCCTTGCATTCCTCGCAGCGTCCGCCCTCGGCGTTGTAGGAGAAATATCCGGCGTCGAAGCCCATTTGTTTCGCGCCCTGCTGCTCGGCAAACAGCCTGCGGATTTCGTCGAAAGCCTTAAGATAGGTCGCCGCATTGCTGCGCGAAGATTTCCCGATGGGGTTCTGGTCTACAAATTCCACGCTGTTGATGAGCGACAGGTCGCCGCGCAGATCGGTGTATGACCCTGTGTTCTCGCAAGCCTCGCCGAAGTGGCGTAGCAGCGCGTTGTAGAGGATGTCGCGCACGAGAGTCGACTTTCCAGAGCCGCTCACGCCGGTCACCACGGTCATCACCTGCAGCGGGAAGCGCACGTCGATGCCCTTGATGTTGTTTTGCGCCGCACCGATAATCTCGATGTAGTTGTGAGTGCGCCGGCGCAGCTTGGGCAGAGGTATTTGCATCTCGCCGGTTAGATATTTTGCCGTCAGGCTGTCGGTGGCTTTGTCGAGCTTGTCGACAGGCCCTTGATACACCACATTGCCGCCTCCGCGTCCAGCCAAAGGTCCGATGTCGATAATCCAGTCGGCGGCACGCATGATTTCCTCGTCGTGCTCCACAACGACCACCGTGTTTCCCAGCTGCTGCAGGCGGCGCAACACGCGGATAAGCCGTTCGGTGTCGCGTGAGTGCAGTCCGATGCTTGGTTCGTCGAGGATGTAGAGCGACCCTACAAGGCTGCTTCCCAGCGAAGTGGCGAGGTTGATGCGCTGGCTTTCGCCGCCCGACAATGACGACGACAGGCGGTCGAGCGTCAGATATTCCAGTCCCACATCGCAAAGATATCCTATGCGGGTGCGAATCTCCGTGAGCAAGCGTTTGGCAATGCGTGCGTCGGAGTCGTCAAGGCTCAAGGAGTCAAACCATTGGCGTACGTCGCTTACCGGCATCCGCACGATGTCGGCTATCGTTTTGCCGGCAATTTTCACGTATAGAGCCTCGTGTCGCAGACGGCTTCCGTGGCATTCGGGGCACGCTGTCTTTCCGCGGTAGCGCGCCATCATCACGCGGTATTGTATCTTGTATTGGTTGTCTTTAACCATGTCGAAGAAGCTGTCGATGCCGTAGATTCCCGGCGCACCGTGCCACAGCAGCGCGCGCTCGTCGTCGGATAGTTGGTAATATGGGCGATGCACGTGGAAACTGCGTTTGGCGGCGGCGATGATAAACGCACGCTTCCATTCGCTCATTTTCTCTCCACGCCAGCACACGACGGCGTCGTCGTAGACCGACAGCGCCTTGTTGGGGATAACAAGGTTCTCGTCAATGCCGAGCACACGTCCGAATCCCTCGCAGGTGGGGCATGCGCCGTAAGGGTTGTTGAAGTTGAACAGCTGGTCGGTTGGCTCGATAAACTCGATGCCGTCCTCCTCGAATCGTTTTGAGAAAGCCGAGGCCGCGATGCCGTCGGGCGTCCATGCGAGCAGACGGCATTGTCCGTCGCCTTCGTAGAACGCCGTTTCCACAGAGTCGGTAAGGCGGCTTATGGTGTCGGCGTCGGAAGAGACGGTCAGACGGTCGATTAGCAGGTTGCAGTTCGTGTCGCAGTCTTTGGCATCGTCAATCTGTAGAAATTCGCCGTTGCGCTCAATGCGTGAGAAGCCTTCCTTTTTGTAGATGTCGAGCTGCTCCTCGATGGTTCGTCCAGATGGCAGGACGATGGGTGCGACGATGGCGATGCGTGTGCCGTCGGCATAGTTTTTCATGCATTCAACAACATCATCCACCGTGTTTCTTCACCAAGTTGCCAGACACGGGCGAGAACGTCTTGCCGATACGAGCAAACAGCAGCCGCAGATAGTCGTAGATTTCCGATGCTGTTCCCACCGTGCTTCGCGGGTTGCGCGTCGACACTTTCTGCTCGATGGCGATGGCGGGCGGTAATCCTTTAATGAAGTCGCATTCAGGCTTCTGCATACGGCCGAGAAACTGCCGGGCATACGACGACATGCTCTCCACGTAACGCCGTTGTCCTTCGGCATAAAGCGTGTCGAACGCCAACGACGATTTGCCGGAGCCGGAAAGTCCGGTGATAACGATGAATTTGCCGCGAGGAATCTCCAAATCTATGTTTTTCAGATTGTTGACCCTTGCGCCTTTTATGATGATATTGTTGTTCGCCATACGTTAATTTCAATTTGTCGAAGTCCATTCCCGAAGGCGACTGGAACGCTCTCAAGCCGAACTTGCCGAGCGAGGCGTAAGCCGTCTCTACAATTTCCGCCTTGAAGTGCTCAAAATCGACCCATTGCGTGCATGAAGTGAAGCAGTAAAGTTCCACGGGCAGTCCGCAAGCCGACACTGGCTGTTGGCGCACCATCAGGTGCGGCTGCGGGTTGGTGAGTGGATTTGAGCGCATGCGGTGTTCCATATAGAATCGGAAAAAGAACAGGTTTGTCACGTCGGTGCCGTATGTCGGGCAGTCGGGAATCATTGCCGCCAGGCGTTCAGCCTCGTCGGCAGAGCACTTGTGCACCGAGGTGATGTCGATATAAACCATTTCGCGCATCCGGCGTCCGCCCTCTTCCCACATGTTGCGGAAGTTCTGAAACGATTCTGTAATCAGCGCATGTGTGGGGATGGTTGTGACCGAATTGTCCCAATTCTGCACTTTCACGAAGTTGAGAGTCACGGCGGTTACCAGCCCGTTGGCGCCGCGCTTTTCGAGAATCATCCAGTCGCCCGGACGCAGGATGTCGTAGTAGTTGATTTGCACGCCTGCCACAAGTCCCATTATCGAGTCCTTGAACACCAACATAAGCACGGCTGCCGAGGCGCCGAGTCCGGCAAGGATGGTGCTTGGCTCACGGTTGAGCAATATGCTGACAGCAAGGATTATGCCCACGCATACCACAAGAATCTTGAATGTCTGGTATATACCTGTCAGCGGACGTTTTCTCAGCAACTCGGATTCAGAACTGATAATCTGGAACGACGAGATGAATGCGCATACCAGCCGTGTGGATATTGCTACGATGAGCAGCAGAAACGCTTTGTCGATGACCGTGACGGTCATCGGATGGTCGCTGAACAGCATTGGCACAAACACATAGGCGAGCAGTGCCGGGAGCAGGTATGCCGCCAGGTTGAGCACGCGGCTGTTGAACAGGTGGTCGTCCCATGTTGCCTCGGTCTTTTCCGTGAACCGTTTGACCAGAGGAAATACTATCTTCTTGAGCAGAAAGTATGCCAGCAGACAGATTGCGGCGATGATGCCTATGCCAAGCAGTCTGTCGGCGGAGGATAGGTTGGCGGGGTGGTCGGAAAAACCGACGATGTCATAGAAAGACAACATGGCTTGCTATTTCTTTTTTTCTTCCGGAGCGAACTCGTTTTTGTAGTCGATTGCCACGCGCGGGCGAAGCAATGCACGGATGGCGAGAACCACACCGGCAATGATGAACGGGAGGCTTAGACGCTGTCCCATGTTGAGGAGCATTCCCACTTCGAAACTTTCCTGTGGGTTCTTGATAAACTCGATGAGGAAGCGGCAGGAGAAAAGAACTACGAAAAACACTCCGGTAATCAGTCCGCGGCGCTCCTCTGAGTTGCGCTTCCAGTACATCCACATCAGCAGTCCGAACAGTGCGAAGTAGCAAAGAGCCTCATAAATCTGTGTAGGGTGGCAAGCCACCTTATAACCGTATTCGGCACACATGTTCTGCCATTCCAGAGAGTCGACAAAATAGAATCCCCACGGAAGCGTGGTGACATGTCCGAAAATCTCGGAGTTGAAAAGATTGCCCAGACGGATAAGCCCGCCGACGAGAGCCACAGGCACCACAAGACGGTCGAGAGTCCACAGCGGCGAACGCTTGGTGACGAAATAGGAGTAGAGGCAGATGCCGATAAGGATGCCTATTGCCCCGCCGTGGCTTGCAAGTCCGCCTTCCCAGACTTTGAGTATCTCGGAAGGGTGCTGCGAGTAGTAGTCCCACGCGTAGAAGAACACGTGTCCGAGGCGTGCGCCCACGATGGTGCAGATCACCACAATCACGAAAATCGAATCCACCCAGCTGCTGCGCTCTCCCTCGTGCTTGAACATTTTCGACAGAATCCAAGCGCCGAGGATAAAGCCGATGGCAAACATCAGTCCGTACCAGCGGATGGTGATTGGCGATGAAATCAAGTCGGGGTTGCAGTCCCACGTTATAAAGTTAAGAATTTGTGCAGTCATATCGTTGAATTTTTACTGTTCAGAAATCAGGCCGTAAAGTTACGCAATTCTGCGCTAACAGCCAACATTATTTTCTTTTGAGCAGACGCGGGAAGAGACGCCGGAAGCGTGTCAGCGGCACCGAAAGGCTTCCTCCGGCAATCACCAGGGTCACAGCCACGATTATGAGCACCAGTCCGACGCTTTGCCGTGCCGACATTGTCTCTCCGAAAATCATGATGCCGAAGAATATTGCGGTGACTGGCTCCAGCGCGCCGAGAATCGCGGTTGGGGTGGAGCCGATGCTCTGGATTGCGGCGGTGGTGCACAGGAAGGATATCGCCGTGGGAAATACGGCAAGACCCAGCACGTTGCCCCACATATACCAGTGCGACGGCATCGTTATCTGTCCAATCCACAGCAGCCTGATGATGAACACCGAGAGCCCGAACACGAGAACGTAGAGCGTGATTTTCAGTGTAGGCTCGTCCTTGATGGCTTTCACGCGGTTTACGCCAACGAGATAGATGGCATAGGAGAGCGACGAGAAAAACACGATGATTGAGCCCACAAGGCTTATTGTCGACCCGTCCTCGTTTTTGTAGAGCAGGGCGATGCCGAGCAGTGCCGAGAGCATGCACACTACGGTTGCCGCCCTGAGACGCTCATGAAACATTACAGCCATTATCAGAGCCACCAGAATGGGGTATATGAACAGCAGCGTGGAGGCGATGCTCGCTCCCATGTAGCCGTAGCTGAGAAACAACGTGAGCGACGACAGTGCTATCATCACGCCGAAAAACAGCAGCGGTGCCACCTCGCAACGCTTTATCGCCAGGCTGCGTCCGCGTGCCTTGAGCATTATCGCAAGGAGCGGAATGGCGAAGAGATAGCGGAAAAACAGCACGGAGTCAGAGTCCATGTCGTCGTCGTAGAGTGGTAGCGCGAACAGTGGGTTCATGCCGTATGTGGCTGCAGCCACTGCTCCGAGAAAATAGCCTTTAGCTTTGCCTGTCATGTCAAATGTTTTATGTATGATGAATTAATGTTGTGCCATGCGGCGTAGTGTGGGTTTCTGCCATTTTTGTTTGCTGTTAGAATAAGCGGATACTACATATCCTCAATCGAGGTGCAAAGATAGCAATTCGCATAAAAAAATGAAAATTTAGGTGAAAAAGCGGGACCAAATGTGTTGCCCATTGCAAAGATTTCGTAACTTTGCAATGAAAGAACGGCAACAATGAAGCAGACGAACCAACATACAGTCTCATTCCAGCGGTACTTCCGGCAAGCGGACACCGCGGCGTTGTCGTCGACGATATAGGCCAGTCAGCACGATTTGTGTGGATTGGCTATTTTTTTATTCGGATATTAACTTATTCAATAAGACGAAGATATATATGGAAAACGAAAGTCTTGTATCGATTTCCGACTTCTCAAAGCAGGAGATGCTGGATTTGCTCGAGGATATGAAATATTTTGAGGCAAACCCGAACCGGAAACTTCTTGAGGGCAAAGTTGTGGCGACTCTGTTTTTTGAGCCGTCGACACGCACCCGCCTGAGTTTTGAAACCGCAGTGAACCGTCTTGGCGGACGGGTGATTGGATTCTCCGATGCGGCAACGTCGAGCTCGTCGAAGGGCGAGACGCTGAAGGACACAATCATGATGGTCAACAACTATGTCGACCTGATAATAATGCGCCACTATCTTGAGGGCGCGGCGCGCTATGCGTCGGAGGTGTCGCGTGTGCCGGTCATCAATGCCGGTGACGGCGCCAACCAGCATCCGTCGCAGACAATGCTCGACCTTTACTCTATCTATAAGACTCAGGGCACGCTGCGCGACTTGACAATCACCATGGTGGGCGACTTGAAATATGGCCGCACGGTGCATTCATTGCTGATGGCAATGTCGTATTTCAACCCTACGTTCAATTTCGTGGCGTGCAACGAGCTGCAAATGCCACAGGAATACAAGGACTTCTGCAATGAGCACGGCATCCGTTACCGCGAGACTCGCGAGTTCTCGCCGGACGTGATCAATGAGAGCGACATCATTTATATGACGCGCGTGCAGCGCGAGCGTTTCTCCGACCTTGAGGAATATGAGCGCGTGAAGAATCTATACAATCTCCACAATTCGATGCTCGACGACAGCAAGCCAACGGTGCGCATCCTGCATCCGCTGCCACGTGTAGGCGAGATTTCTCAGGATGTCGACGACAATCCGAAAGCCTACTATTTCCAGCAGGCGCAGAACGGACTCTATGCCCGTCAGGCAATCATTTGCAAAGTTTTAGGTATTAACGTAAAGGAACTCAGAGAAAATGAACGATAACAGCAAACTCGCCGTCGCCGCTTTGCAGAATGGCACGGTGATTGACCATATTCCGTCCCACCTCGTTTTCAAGGTGGTGCGTCTGCTTGATTTGGAAAATGTGGAGGGCAGTGTCACAATCGGCTATAACCTCGACAGCAAGAAACTCGGCAAAAAAGGCATCTTGAAAGTGTCGGGCGTGACTTTTCCTGAAGAGACGCTCAACCGCCTGGCTTTGGTTGCGCCAAACGTCAACGTGAACATCATCGAGGACTACAAAGTGGTGAAAAAGTTCAAGGTGACGCTTGCCGACGACATTGTCGACATCGTGCGGTGCACCAATCCCAAGTGCATCACCAACAACGAGCCGATGCGCACGTATTTCAACGTCATCGACAAGGACAATGTGACGCTGAAGTGCCGCTACTGCGAGCGGATGATTGAAAAGGAGGATATAGAACTGAAGTAAAGGCTTATGGCAAAGAAAGTGTGGCGTCCGGGCACGATGATCTACCCGCTTCCGGCTATTCTTGTGGGGTGTGGCAACGCTCCGGAAAACTATAACCTGATAACCGTGGCGTGGGTTGGCACGATATGTTCCGACCCTGCCATGTGCTATGTGTCGGTGCGCAAGGAACGCCATAGCTACGCATTGCTGAAGGAAAACATGGAGTTTACGCTTAATCTCACAAACCGCGACATGGCGCGTGCCGCCGACTGGTGTGGAGTGAGGTCGGGCAGGGACTACGACAAGTTTGCGGAAACAGGGCTCACTCCGCGCCGCGGCACGATGGTGCAGGCTCCATATATTGAGGAGGCGCCGTTGTCTATCGAGTGCCGCGTGAAGGAGATAATCCCGTTGGGCAGCCACGACATGTTTATATCCGAAGTGCTTTGCACGCTTGCCGACGAGCGTTTTATCAATCCGGAAACCAGAGCGTTCGATATGCAGGCAGCCGACCTTATCGCCTATGCCCACGGCAACTATTACGGACTTGGCGACAAGATAGGCAAGTTTGGCTGGTCGGTGCAGAAAAAGAAATAATTATAAAACTTATTATATAAGACCAATATGAAAAGAGACGATTTGATTTTCGACATCATCGAGCGTGAACATCAGCGCCAGAAGAAAGGCATAGAGTTGATTGCCTCTGAAAACTTTGTCAGCGACCAAGTGATGCGCGCCATGGGGTCGTGCCTCACAAACAAGTATGCCGAAGGCTATCCCGGCCACCGCTACTATGGCGGATGTCAGGTGGTCGATGAGGCGGAAACGCTTGCCATCGAGCGCGTGAAGGAAATCTTCGGCGCCGAGTATGCCAACGTGCAGCCGCATTCTGGCGCACAGGCAAATATGGCTGTGTTTATGGCAACGATGAAACCAGGCGACAAATTCCTCGGATTGAACTTGTCGCACGGCGGTCACCTCAGCCATGGTTCACCAGTGAATTTCTCAGGCTTGGTTTTCCATGCCCTTGAGTATGGTGTGAAGGAAGACACCGGTTTGGTCGACTACGACATGATGGAGGAAGTGGCTCTCCGCGAGCGTCCGAAACTGATTATCGGAGGCGCGAGCGCATATTCGCGCGAATGGGACTATGCCCGCATGCGTAAGATTGCCGATGAAATAGGAGCGTTGTTGATGATCGACATGGCTCACCCTGCCGGACTTATCGCTGCCGGACTGCTCGACAATCCGTTGAAATATGCGCATATCGTGACATCTACAACCCACAAGACTCTCCGCGGTCCGCGCGGCGGCTTGATTCTGCTCGGCAAGGATTTTGAGAATCCATGGGGCAAAACGACTCCTAAGGGCGTTGTGAAGAAGATGTCGGCAATTCTCGACTCTGCGGTGTTCCCTGGTGTTCAGGGCGGCCCGCTTGAGCATGTGATTGCTGCCAAGGCTGTGGCTTTCGGCGAGGCTTTGCAGCCGGAATACAAGGACTATCAGAAGCAGGTGAAGAAGAATGCCAAGGCTATGGCGGATGCTCTGATTGCAAAGGGCTACAAGATTGTGAGCGGCGGTACAGACAACCACTGCATCCTTGTGGATTTGCGCACCCGTTTCCCGGAACTCACCGGCAAGGTGGCAGAGAAGGTGCTTGTTGACGCCGACATCACTGCCAACAAGAATATGGTGCCGTTCGACAGCCGCTCTCCGTTCCAGACGTCGGGTGTGCGCCTCGGCACGGCTGCCATCACCACGCGCGGCGTGAAGGAAGACCTTATGGGCGACATCGTCGAGATGATCGACACGGTGCTCAGCCACAACGAGGATGAGGCGGTTATCCGCTCTGTGCGCGAGAAGGTTAACGCCATGATGGCAGACTATCCTATGTTTGCATATTAATAGGTGTATATAGGTATAATAAAAGCAATCCCGAGATGCATCTCGGGATTGTTTTTATTATTTGTGCTTGATTGGAGTTCAGTGGACAGGAACGATTGTCAGCTCTATGCCCATCTCCTCGATGGCGTGTGCCGTTGACGGAGAGATGTGCGAGTCGGTGATGATGTGGTCCACGTCTTTTGTGTCGACAATCTTGCTGAAGCCGCGGCGTCCGAATTTGGATGAGTCGGCGAGCACGATGGTCTTCTGCGCGGTTTGTATCATCACGCGGTTGAGGCTTGCCTCCATCATGTCGGTTGTCGTGATGCCGAAATCAAGGTCGATTCCGTCAACGCCGATAAAAAGTTTGCTGCAGGAGAAGTCGCTCAATGCCGACTCTGCATATTTGCCGACCACCGACAGACTGCTGTGGCGGAGGATTCCGCCAAGCTCGATGATGTCGATGTTGTGGTCGTTGGCAAGGATGCGCGCCACTTCGAGCGATGCCGTTATCACGGTCAGCTTGTCGGTCGTGTGGATGTTGCGCGCCAACGCGTGGACTGTGGTGCCTGATGCGATAAGGATGGAGTCGCGCGGTGTGATCAGTTGTGCCGCCGCGGCGCCGATGAGCCGTTTCTCCTCCACATACAGCCGTTCCTTCTCGCTTACATTCTTGTTTTCGCTGTAAGGGTCTATGAGGATTGCTTTACCGTGGTTGCGGTAGAGTTTCTTCTTTCTCAAGTTCTGTCAAGTCTTTTCGTATCGTAACCGATGAGACGTTGAGTTGCTCAGACAAGTCGGTGACAAGCAACGAGTCCTGTTGCATGAGCAGGTCGAGGATAAGTGACTGCCTTTCGTCTTTAGTCATGTGAATTATTATATGTTATGATTTGATTTCAAAGTTTTTGATTCGCAGTGCAAAATAACGAAAAAATAACAGTCTTGCAAAATATTTTTAGTGAAAGACCTCAAAATATGTTGCATAACATACAAATTTCCTTGCGAAATTTCAAAATGAAATAAAAATCAATCTTGAATGAAAAAAATAGCCAAAAAGGTTTCGTATCTCAATTATTGTTTGTATATTTGTGGCGTAATGAAAGACAATGACTTTCATCACGCTAAAAACGAAACCGAACGAGAAACTTTTACTCTTAAAATCGAAAGATGGATAAACTTACACCAAATACTTGCTGTTCAAGCAATTATACTAATTTCATAGGGGGGGGGGTATTTCTCCCAACCGTTTTTTGAGTCTGTAGTTTTTATGGACGGTGTTGCCTATGGCAATGCTGTTTCTTCGGCATTTGAAATAAATCTATCTTCAGAACAAAATAATAATAGGAATATAGGCTCCGGCTGGCAGTAGGACGTAACTGCCGGCCGGTTCTCTTTTTGTGTGACGTCAGCAAAGGGAGATGCCTGAAAAAAACAGAAAGGATAAAAACCTAATTTTTTATTAATCAACAAAATATTATTTATGAAATCAAACTTCACTTGCATCAAAAAGATGCCAGTATACTTACTGTCTGCCTCTTTTTGCCTGGGTATGTTCTCTTGTCAGGACGATGTGAGAACTGATGGATACTCCACAATGGACGTTCCGGAACTTCATGCTCTTTCTGCCGAGCAGAAGGAGGTGATCGACTACACTCCCAAAAACATCGTCATCGCTCACCGCGGAACAGAGTTCTGGGCTCCGGAAGAGAGTGAGGCTGCTATGCGCTGGGCTCGTAACATCGGTGCTGACTACATCGAGTGCGACCTTCAGAAAACAAAAGACGGTGTAATCCTTGCGCTTCACGATGAAAGCCTTCTCCGCACAACCGACGTTGAGGTTGTCTATCCAAGCCGCCAGAACGACTACGTGAGCGCGTTCACTTATGATGAGTTGCTGAAACTCGACATCGGTTCTTGGTTCAACGAAGCCAACCCGGAGCAGGCACGCAGCTCGTTTGTAGGTCTTGACATTCTTACTCTCGACGACGTGCTTATGATTGCCGAGGGCTACCGAATCAAGCGCGACGCCAACGGCAAGCGTATCGTGAACCGTGACGAGAAAGGAAACTATGTCAGCACTCAGTATGAGCCAGACCCATACGACAACGGCAACCGTCCAGGTGTCTATATCGAGACAAAGGCTCCTTACTTGTTTGCAGGCATGGAGAAAGCATTGTGCGCATGCTTGAAGAAACACGGCTGGTATGATGAGGACGCCAGCAAAATGAAAAAGATCGCTTATAAAGACGGTGTTCCTGGAAACGTGGATATCGCCAACACGAAGGCTCGTATCATCCTTCAGACATTCAGCCTCGGCGGTCTTATGAATATGCACAAAGAGTTCAAGCGCAGAATTCCTACATTGTTCCTGATGTATGATATGACAAACTCAACTCCTGCGTCTTACGCTGAGAAGATCAACTTCGCAATCGACAACGGTGCTACTGCAATGGGTCCGAACATCGACTATATCAAGGGCTATCCTACAAGCTTGTATCCATGGCAGGGCGACATGATCCGCCGCACAGGAATGGACATCCACGCTTGGACATTCAACACTCAGGAGCAATTCCTGAAGTATACAGGTCCGTGGTGCGACCCGAAGAAGGAAGGTGGAGCAGACAAGAACTATGTTGACGGTGCGTTTACCAACCACGCCGACCTCGCTATCAATTTCTACCGCGAGACTCTTGAGGGCTATCTTGCAAAGGGTCTGAACTATTTCCGCTCGAATGCAAAATGCGGTCTGCCAGACAACTTGCACAAAAACACTCCGGTGAAGACTGCACAGCAAGTGCTCGACGAACTTCATTATGCGAAATAAACCTAACCACGAACAAGAAATATATAATTGAAATAACAGTATGAAAAAATATATCTTAGCTTTGGGTGTTTGCTGTATGGCTGGCGCGATGCCATTGTTTGCCCAGGAAAGCAATTCTGAACTGACCGAAGCACAACGCGAGTTGCAAGGCTACATGGATGAGGGTCTTGTGAAATTCAAGTCAGACAACGACAAGTTCTCATTCCGTGTCGGCGGTCGCGTCGCTATCGACGGTGCTCATTATATCGACGATTACACAGACCGCGGTTCGGGCGCGAAATTCTCTGCCGCACGCATCCGCATCATAAGCAAAATCGGATCGAAGGTGGATATGAAGCTTGACGTTGATTTCGCTTCGAAACTGGTTGAAAGACGCATATCTGCGTTGGCACACAAACAAGAATGGTTTCCTCCGTGTGGGTAACTTCGCTGAGCCGTTCTCGGCTGAGAATATCCAGAGCACGATGGACTATCCGTTCATCAACAAGTCGGCTACTGTAGCTGCTCTCGGCACAGGCCGTGCAATCGGTGTCAGCTATCGCTACTATCACAAATACTTCTGGGCTGAGGGTGGTGTGTTCTCACAGAAATTCTCAAACCCGACAGAAGTTGTCAAAGGCGGTGATATGGGCTATGCATTGTCAGCCCGCCTGCTCGGACGCGTGAGCGGTGACGACTGGGCATTCCATGCCGGTGGTTCTGTAAACTACGGACGTCCTGACGCAAACGGTTTCACAAACGGTTCTGACGATTACAACCGCACAGTGACTTTGTCTTCAAATCTTGAGTCTTGCGTTGACAACACCAAATTCCTCAATGCAACAATCAACAACGTGAAGACCGGTCTGAAATTCGGTGCCGAAGTGATGGCAAGCTATAAGAAGGTGTATGTGAAGGGCGAGTGGTTGCACGCTGACTATGTGCGTGAGCGCGACTGGGACTACAACTTCACCGCATCGCTCGGAACGCTGCTTTCAACAATGTTCCCAACGCTGTCGGCTTACCAGGGTCTTATGGGTGTTGACCAGAACGCCAAATTCTACGGCTATACAGTTGAGGCTGGCTTCATGATTCTTGGCAAGAACTATCGCTACAACAGTGTTGACGCTTTGATGAACCGTCCGAAAGGCAAATCGCTTGAGGTTGTAGCACGCTTCAACCACACCGATCTTAACGACATCATGGCAGGCCACATGTTCTATGGCGGCAAGTTCTATTCAAGCACGCTCCACCAGTCATTCGGCGTGGCTGACCAGTCGGTGATCGGCGGTAAGGCTGACACGTTCACTTTGGGCGTAAACTACTATGTTACTGATAATATCGTAGCTCGCTTGAACTATTCTTATCAGAAACTCAACCAAGAGTATACAAAGGAATTCATGCTCGACAAGAACCTGCACTCAATCCAGGCTCGCGTGGCGTTTGAGTTCTAAGCATACAAATATAATTATAGATGAAAGAATGTATTTAGTCATTGCGCAGTGATTGCGCTCTGCTAAAGATTAACTCCGAAAGTCTTCCCGCTTTCGGAGTTTTTTTTGCTCTTGTGCTATAAAAAAATATGTTTTATAACATAAAAAAACGAAAGTTTTTTTGCTTTCGTGGCGAAATTTTTTTTGCTTTTTTTCAAGAAAAAGTTTCGGAAAAAAAGTTTCGTGAATAAAAAAATTGTATATAATTTTGCTGTGAAATGAAACATAAACGGTTTTGACATAGAAACCAGAGATTTTATTTTGATACTTCGTTAGTTTAAAGAGACATGGTAAATAAAGAGAACGAATATGACGTAATAGTCATAGGAGGAGGAGCAACAGGAGCCGGCACGGCGCGCGACTGCGCGTTGCGTGGCTTGCGCGTTTTGCTGCTGGAGCGTTTCGATTTCGCTTCGGGAGCCACAGGCCGCAACCACGGACTGCTTCACAGCGGCGCCCGCTATGCGGTGACCGACAAGGAGTCGGCTTCGGAGTGCATCAAGGAAAACATGATTCTGCGCAAGGTGGCAAGCCACTGCGTGGAGGAGAACGACGGCTTGTTCATCACCCTGCCGGAAGACGACCTGGCATATCAAGCAACGTTTGTTAAGTCGTGCCAAGAGGCTGGCATCAACGCCGAAATCATAGATCCGGAGTTGGCTAAGCGCATGGAGCCGTCGGTCAATCCTACGATTGTCGGAGCGGTGAAGGTGCCTGATGGTTCTGTCGATCCGTTCCGCCTCACTCTCGCCAACATTATCGACGCAAAAGCCCATGGAGCGAAGATTCTTGTGTATCACGAGGTGCTTTCGCTTGTCAAGGAGCAGAACCGCGTGATTGGCGTTGAGGTTTTCGACCATAAGACTAAGGAAAAAAGCAAATATTTCGCACCGTTGACCATCAACGCCGGTGGTATCTGGGGTCACAACATCGCCGCTATGGCAGGCTGCCGTGTGGGCATGTTCCCTGCCAAAGGCTCGTTGCTGATTTTCGGTCACCGTGTCAACAATATAGTGCTCAACCGCTGCCGCAAGCCAGCCAATGCCGATATCCTCGTGCCGGGCGACACAATCTGCCTTATCGGTACGACATCGAGCCGCGTGGGCTTCGACGAGGTTGACGATATGCGCGTCACTCCCGACGAGGTCGACATTCTGCTCACCGAGGGCGAGAAACTCGCGCCGGCGTTGGCGTCGACACGCATCCTCCGCGCTTATGCGGGTGTGCGTCCGCTGGTTGCCAGCGACGACGATCCTTCAGGACGAAACATCAGCCGCGGCATCGTGCTTCTCGACCATGAGACCCGCGACGGTGTGCCAGGTTTCGCCACAATCACCGGCGGAAAGCTGATGACCTACCGCTTGATGGCGGAATGGGCTGCCGACTTGGCTTGCAAGAAGCTCGGCGTGGACAAGAAATGCGTCACGGCCGAGACTCCGCTTCCAGGCTCCCGCGCTCCGAAGGACGTGCCGTCGGGCAAATCGTTCGACATGAGCGTAGGTCAGAAATCCGCATATCATCGTCATGGCGAACTTGCCGAAAAAATCCCGTCAAGCACAGAATACGACAACAGCCTTGTGTGCGAATGCGAGGATGTTTCGGTAGGAGAGGTCAACTACGCGTTGAACGAGCTCCATGTGACAAATATGATTGACCTGCGCCGCCGCACCCGTGTGGGTATGGGAACGTGCCAGGGCGAACTTTGCGCCTGCCGTGCCGCCGGACTTCTCGGCGAGGCTCACAACTGCGCGAAGAAGGCGAAGGGCGATCTTGCCACATTCCTCAATGAGCGCTGGAAAGGTGTCTATCCAGTGGCTTGGGGCGATGCTTTGAGAGAAAACGAGTTCACACAATGGCTTTACGGTGGTGTGTGCGACATGAAACTTAACAACGAGGAGGTAGAAAAATGAAATTCGATACAGTAATCATTGGCGGCGGCCTCAGCGGACTCGCCTGTGGCATCCGCTTGCAGAAGAAGGGCGTCAAGTGCGCCATCATCTCTGCCGGACAGAGCGCATTGCATTTCTCTTCCGGCTCGTTTGAGCTGCTCAACCGTCTGCCTGACGGGACAGCCGTGAAAAATCCAGTGGAGGCAGTTGCGAAACTCGACGCCTCTCATCCATATAAGAAAATCGGAGATTTCGCCAAATATGCTGCCGAGGCAAAGCAGCTGCTTGCCGACAGCGGTGTGGAAGTGGAAGGCGAGGCAACGGAAAATGCGTTGCACCTCACTCCGATGGGCACATTGAAACCGGCTTGGCTGACGTTGTCGGAGTTCAACCGTTTCAAGGGTGCTGAAGAATTTAAGGGCAAAAAAGTGCGGGTGGCCAACATCGCAGGTTTCTTGGATTTCAACATGAAATTCGTGACCGACGCTTTGGAAAGCATGGGAGCCGAGTGCTGCCAGGAGCTTATCCATATCGATGAGGTAGACCGTCTGCGCAAAAGTCCGACAGAAATGCGCGCCACAAACATTGCGCGCGTTCTTGACAAAGAGTACATACATAATCAGTTATTGACCATACTTAAAAATTACTCTATTGGGGTTGATGCGGTGGTATTGCCGGCCGCAGTGGGACTCGCTTCTCAGAAACTTGTGAAAGCGTTAAGAAAGCAGTGCCGTCTGTAGTCTTAGTGCCGACAATGCCACCTTCGGTGTCAGGGATTCGCACACAGCAGCAACTTCGCCGCGAGTTTGAGCGTCTTGGAGGCGTGTTCATGCTTGGCGACAGTGTGGTGCGTGCCGACGTCGAAGGAGGAAAGGTCAAGGCTGTATACACAATAAATCATGCAGATAACGGCATCAAAGCCGACAATTATATCCTGACCACAGGTAGTTTCTTCAGCAACGGCTTGGTGGCACACTCAAACGAGATTGTAGAACCGGTGTTCGGTCTTGACGTTGATTTTGCGGCAGACCGTGCCGAATGGTGTGACCCGCAGTTCTTCAACAAGCAGGGCTACCAGGCATTCGGAGTTGCCACCGACGCCAATTTTAATGTGAAGAAGGAAGGCAAAGTGCTTGAGAATCTATATGCCGCAGGCTCGGTGCTCAGCGGATTCAATGCCCTTCATGAGGGTTGCGGAGCCGGAGTGGCGCTTTTGACCGCATTGTATGTCGCAGACAATTTGAAATAAACGAAAGGAAACAATGGAAAACTTACAAGATAAAAACATTTCCGCCAACAATTTCGAGCAGTGCATAAAGTGCACAGTCTGCACGGTATACTGCCCGGTGGTTCCGGTGAATCCGAACTATCCAGGTCCGAAGCAGGCAGGACCCGACGGCGAGCGTCTCCGCTTGAAGAGAGGCGAGTTTTTTGACGAGGCGTTGAAATATTGCCTTAACTGCAAGCGTTGCGAGGTGGCTTGTCCGTCGAATGTGAAAATCGGCGACATCATCCAGTCGGCGCGCATAAGATACAGCAAGCATCGCCCGTCGCTCCGCGACAAACTGCTCGCAAACACTGATTTTATGGGCACATTCGCCACAATGGTCGCTCCTGTGACCAATTTCGCGCTCGGCTTGAAGCCGGTGAAGATGGTGATGGACAGTGTACTTAAAATCGACGGACACCGCACGTTCCCGAAATATTCTGGACAGAAATTCGAAACATGGTTCCAACGCAACGCCGAAGCGCGTCAGGATGCGTTTAAAAAGCATATCAGTTTCTTCCATGGTTGCTATGTCAACTACAACTATCCGCAGCTTGGCAAGGATTTCGTGGCTGTCGCCAACGCTCTCGGCTATGGCGTGCATCTGCTCGATGAAGAGAAATGTTGCGGTGTGGCTCTGATTTCCAACGGATTGATCAATCAGGCGAAGAAACAGGCTGCGCTCAATGTGTCGTCGATACGCAAGTCGGTCAACGAGGAAAATCGCCCGGTTGTGGGAGTGTCGTCGACATGCGTGTTCACTATGCGCGACGAATATCCCCACCTGCTCGGTGTCGACAATTCCGACGTGCGCGACCAGATCAATCTTGCAACCCGCTTTGTGCACATGCTGATTGAAAATGGAGCGAAATTGAAGTTCCGCAATGATTTCCATTTGAAAGCCGCTTACCACACACCGTGTCACATGGAGAAGCTCGGATGGTCGTATTATTCAATCGACCTTCTCCGCAAGATTCCTGGTATGGAGCTGACGGTTCTTCCGTCGCAATGCTGCGGCATCGCCGGAACATACGGATTCAAGAAAGAAAACTACGAAACCTCGCAAGGCATCGGTTCGTCGCTTTTTGCAGAGATAGAAAAGGCGAAAGTCGATGTTGTGGCAACCGATTGCGAAACCTGCAAGTGGCAGATTGAGATGTCGACACCTACGAAGGTGGAGCATCCGATATCCATACTTGCGCGCGCTCTCGACCTTGAGGCAACGGAGAAATTGAACAAGTAAGTAGGAGTGTTTGAGGGGGGTACGTGGGTGTTTCCCTCAAAGCTCTTGAGCATAATTTTTATGGTTTGTTTAGGATTGTAATTGGTTGATTTTAAACCTTTTCTTCGTGACATAGTAATTTTTTTGGAAAATTTCTCCTAAATTTCGTGGTGAAATCCAAAAAATATTACTATGTTTGCGAACGAAAATAAGAGTTTTCCTAACGAAACCAAAGAAAGAGATTAAGAAATTAACTTATAATAAAAACTACACAAAAATCTATTTCAATCATGTCAGGTTTTTTAACACCCCCTCCCTTTAAGCCCGAGATGGCAAAGGAGAAGATAGATTCGACTTACAAGAACTATCGTTGGCAGGTATTCTTAGGTATCTTTATCGGCTATGCCGGTTTCTACATTGTCCGTAAGAACTTCTCAATGGCTATCCCGGCGTTGGCGCCGTTTGGCTTTGAAAAAGGCGAGCTTGGTATCGTTCTTTCGATGAACGCCATTGCATACGGATTCTCAAAATTCTTAATGGCATCAATCAGCGACCGCAGCGACGCCCGCAAGTTCCTCCCGTTGGGACTTATCTGCGCAGCGTTGTCAATGCTGTTCATGATTGTTCCTATTCAATGGATCGGCGCTGAAAACAAAGGTTTGGCGATTACATTGATGGCAGTGCTAAACTTCCTCGTAGGTTGGTTTAACGGTATGGGTTGGCCTCCGTGCGGACGCGTGATGACCCACTGGTTCTCGATCAAGGAACGCGGCACATGGATGTCGTTCTGGAACTGCGCCCACAACGTCGGTGGAGCCTTGGTAGGCCCGATGGCTGTTTACGGTGCTATGTGGTTCGGCTCATGGTTCTATGGCGCACAGGAACAGTACTACTTCCTTATCGGTACTTACGCATTCCCTGCAGCAACAGCTATTCTTATCGCTATTCTCGCATACTTGATGATTCGCGACACCCCACAATCGTGCGGTCTTCCTTCAATTGAGAAGTGGAGCGGTTGCGCCGGCAAGAACTACGATGCCAAGAAGTCGGAAGAAGTGCTTTCAACAGCACAGATTTTCCGCACAGTGCTCAGCAACAAGTTGCTTTGGTATATCGCAATTGCAAACGCATTTGTATACATGGTTCGTTACGGATGTCTTGACTGGGCTCCTACAATCCTTACAGAAAGAGGTATCAACCTTAAAGATGCAGGTTGGGCATATTTCGCATACGAGATGGCAGCCATCCCAGGCACAATCATCTGCGGTTGGTTGAGCGACAAGGTGTTCCACGGACGCCGCGCGTTGCCGACAATCATCTTCATGGCGTTGATTATCGTTGCAATCATTGTCTATATGGAAAACCTCGACAACTTGAACGTGGTTATCGGCTGCTTGATCGCTATCGGCTTCTTGATCTACGGTCCTGTGATGTTGATCGGTGTTCAGGCACTCGACTTGGCTCCGAAGAATGTTGCTGGTACAGCTGCCGGCTTGACAGGCTTCATGGGCTACGTGCTTGGTACAGCAGTTTTGGCAAACATCGTTATCGGTTATGTTGCTGAAGGTGCAGGTTGGGAATGGACATTCATCCTCCTTATCGGAGCATGCGTACTCTCAATCGTATTCATGGCATTCACCTACAAGCAGGAACAATATCTTGTAGAGCAGAAAAACGCTAATAAATAACAGTTAGGAAAATAAGTGCCGTCCGGCAAATAAAACTGGGCGGCACTTTTAAATCCCTTGATAAAAATATCACTTTGCACCACGGTTATTGAAACGGGTGCGGAGCAAACAAAGAAAATTATTGAAATTCTTTCATCTATAATTATTTAATTACTTATGAACAAACAGATTGTAAAGCTTGGTATGTTGGGCCTCGTTGCCGCAACTGCCATTACATCTTGCTCTGATGAACAGCAATTCGTTGACTTCAATCAGCAGGCAAAGAAATTTGAGGTTCAAGTTTTGAACGACGACCTCGCAAAAGTACGTGACTATGTACCTTTGTACGCAGTTATCGCACACCGCGGTAGTACATACTGGACACCAGAAGAAACAGAGGCTTCTTGGCGTTGGGCACGCGATATGGGTGCCGACTACTTGGAGTCAGACCTTCAGGCAACAAAAGACGGTGTCGTATTGTCACTCCACGATGACAACTTGAAACGCACAACCAACATCCAGACCGTGTTCAGCGACCAAGTGCCTAACATCCGCAAGGCATTCTATCGTTCGCTTACTTACGAAGACGGCACACCATGTAACTTCTCAGAAGAAGACATCAACACACAGTACAACAACGACCTTGGCAACTATTACAGCTACTATCCACGTAACTACTACTATGCAGAGCTTTTGATGCTCGACGCTGGTGCTTGGTTCAACGAGGACAGCCAGGAGCAGGCTCGTGCAGCATACGCTTCGACCAACAAGCCTTTGACTGAGACATTGGCAGCATGGGCAGCAAATCCTAACGCACAGGTGGTTTACAGCAACGGTCTTTACATCAGCGCACTCGCTGACCAGATTGCATACGCAGAAGGCAAGATGCTGAACCGTGACGCAAACGGTCGTCGTATCCTTCCTTATCACGTAAAGAACACTCTTAAGGGAAAATCACTCCTTGAGATCTGTGGAACAGCTCCATCAACAACAGTAGAAGGACAGACTTACACAGCACAAGCCCGCTATATGGATTTCTTGGTTTATGACTTCTCTAACGCATACAAGGCCGACCCACAAGACAGCGGCAACCGTCCTGGTATCTACATCGAGTTTAAGGAAAGCTGGGCACAGCCAAGCGATATGGAAGCCCGCGTTTACCATGAGCTTGACAAGTGGGGATGGAACATCATCACAAAACCAGCCGATGGACAGCCTTTCTACAAACGGTAAAGTCAACGTAGGTAACACCAACGGTAAGGTTATCCTCCAAACATTCTCGTTCGACGCAGCTAACCGTACATACAGCGTATACAAAGGACGTATCCCAATGTGCTACCTCCTTTGGACAGGCACACCTGCTTATGCAACAGATATCGCATACGACACCCCAACCGGTTTGGCAGACTTCATCAAGTACATGCAGGATCACGGCTGCCACATCATCGGCCCGGCTATCTCAGGTGCACCTAACAACTATCCTGAAATGAACAACCCATGGCAGGCTTACATGGTTCGCCGTGCAGGTATGATCAACCACCCATACTCTTTCGACTCACAGGCTCAGCTCACTAAGCACATGGGCTACTGGAACTATGGCTATGAGACACCGTTCGACGAAATGAAGGTTACAGTTCCTAAGACAAGCGTAAGCACATTCCCAGGCGATAGCCAGACATGGCCTATCTACATGGACGGATGCTTCACCAACCACACAGAGATGAACCTCCAGTACATGCTTGACAACGGTATGCGCGGCAACGCAAACTTGCCTAACCCATTCCACGCTGGTCAGAAGTTTGACAACAGCCAGGCTCCTCTTACAGTGCCTGACGCAAACGAACTCCTCAACAAGCTTGGCTACTAATCAACAACAAAGCTTAGGAAAGAGAATTGATTCTTAAAAAAATTAAATTGAAATTAAAGTGAGAAATAAAAAAATATTTTTCATGTCGGCTTTTGGCTGTTATGGCTCTTTCTGCTACAGCACAGGACTTTGACAACAACCCGACCCTGAATATCAACAACAAGGAGAAGCAGGTTAAGTTTACTGTCGGCGCACGTTTCATGGCAGACGCTGCTTACTATAACACAGAGGCTACTCCGTTGAAGAGTGGTGCAACAATCAGCGACGCACGTATCCGCACAAGCATGAGCTACGGTGAAAACTGGTATTTCTATGCTGACTTCGGCTTCGGCGGCGGCAAGTTCTCTCAGAAAAACATCTTCTTGCAGTATGCAAGCAAGGCTGACAAGGGAACACACGCTGTGAAAGTTGGTTACTACAATGACCCAGCCGGAACAATGGCTGCTCAGACTTCACTCGGTTCTTACCACTTCATCTCTCGTCCAGGTATGGCGTCTTCAATCGGTGAAGGTCGTGAACTCGGTATCACTTACAAGTTCTCAAACGATCATTTCTTCGCTTATCAGGGCGTGTTCACTGAAAGCGCTTACAACCGTTTGGACGCAGGCTACAATGGCTTGACATTGAGCGGCCGTTGGTTGTATCGCAACGCCAGCGACGTCAACAACGCATTCCACGTAGGTGTCAGCGCACGTTACGCTAAGCTTGGTGGTGGCGAAGAAGTTACCACAAAGGGCTCTACAGTTTTGAAGAAGAGCATCTCTTTGGGTCAGTCGCTCGAAACTTACGTAGACCAGAACAACATCTTCTGTAGCGCTACATTGCCATGGGCAAACGAAGTGATCGACTTCGGCGCAGAGGCATTGTTGGTACAGCCGGATTTCTTCGTACGTGCAGAGTACAAACACAAGGTTGTTACAAAACACCGCGATTCTTACTCAATCTTCATCGCCAGCCAGGACAACATCGATGGATGGGGTGACCCAGAACTTTGGGAGCAGGCCAACAAGATTAAGACCAACCACTTCAACGGCGCTTACGTTGAGTTGGGCTACAAGTTCTTCGGCAACGCTTACTCTTACGACAAGTTCAACGGTGTGATGAACGGTCTCAGCGGCAAGTCGCTCGAAATCGTAGGTCGTTTCAACTACACAGGTCTTAACGACTTGACAGAAGGTGAGTACTACTCAGCTGGTCGTGACCAATACTATGCAGCAGGTTTCCTTCAGGATTACCCAGGTATCGGCGCAACTTCAGTTGGTGGTGGCGACATCTACTCAACAACAATCGGTTTGAACTACGCGTTCAACAAGTATGCTCAAGTAATGCTTGACTACACTTGGCACCGCGTAAACATCGACCGCTTGCCTCATGACAAGAACGTACACGCAGTTCAGGCTCGCGTACAGTTCACATTCTAAGAATAGGGCTTATATAAATAATATCATTCGGGAGGAAAGTAGCGATACCCCCTCCTTGACACAAACAAATCCCGGCGCTATGCGCCGGGATTTTCTCGTTTTTCATCGGCAGACGTCACTTTGACAATAAAAACAAAAATCACGAAGCCTTACATTTTGTAGTGCTCATGATTTGCACTATCTTTGGATAAGATAGGCTTCATCTCGGAATAAAGTTCAAGTAAACTTGACTTTCTTCACTCGATTTGCACTATCTTTTGATAAAATAGGCTTCATCTCGGAATAAAGTTCAAGTAAACTTGGCTTTATTCACTCGATTTGCACTATCTTTGCATTTTGCAAATAAATAAAGAAAAATTGGAGGACTATCTACAGAGTTTGAACGAACAGCAACTTGCTGCGGTGCGCTACGACGGCGGGCCCTCGCTGGTTATTGCCGGCGCAGGTTCGGGCAAGACGCGTGTGCTCACCAACAAGATAGCCTATCTGATAGCCAACGGCTACGATCCGCGCCGCATACTCGCACTGACGTTTACCAACAAAGCTGCACGCGAGATGCGCGAGCGCATAGCACAGCTTGTCGGCGAGGAATTGTCGGCGAGGCTGTGGATGGGCACGTTTCACTCAATGTTTTTGAAGATTCTTCATTTCAATTCCGACAGAATAGGCTTCAACTCCAATTTTACAATCTATGACACGTCCGACACCAAGTCGGCTATAAAGCAGATTCTGAAGGATTTGGAGCTCGACGTGAAGGACTATCCGGTCAATTCGGTTATGTCGGTGATTTCGAGTGCCAAAAACTCGTTGATTTCGCCCGACGACTATCTTGCGGATTCCGACATACAGCGCCGCGACTACTACGCCAAGCGGCCGCGTCTGGGGGAAATCTACAAGGGTTATTGGGCGCGTTGCCGCAACAGCAATGCTATGGATTTTGACGATATTCTGTTTTACACGAATATCCTTTTCCGCGACAATCCCGACGTGCTTGAGAAATATCAGAATTTTTTCCAATATATTCTTGTCGACGAGTATCAGGACACCAATTTCTCGCAGCATCTTGTGGTGCAGCAGCTGAGCCGTGTTCACAACAAGGTGTGTGTTGTTGGCGACGACGCGCAGAGCATCTACTCGTTTCGAGGCGCCGACATTCAGAATATCCTGAGACTCAAGACGTATTATCCCGGTTTGGAGACGTTCAAACTGGAGCAGAACTATCGTTCGACGCAAACGATACTTAATGTGGCAAACAGCCTGATAGAGAAAAACCGCAACCAGATACCGAAACGGATATTCTCGATGAATGCCGTTGGCGAGCGGATTCCCGTGGTCAAGGCGATGACCGACTATGAGGAGAGCTTCATCGTGGCAAACAAGATTGTCGAGATGAAGATGCTCGAATCGGGCAGCTACAATGATTTTGCCATACTCTACCGCACCAACGCCCAGTCGCGATTGCTGGAGGAATGCCTCAGAAAGCGCAATGTGCCTTACCGCATCTATGGCGGACTGTCGTTTTATCAGCGCAAGGAGATAAAAGACGCTCTGTGCTATTTCCGTATGTCGGTCAACCCTAACGACGACGAGGCTTTGCGGCGCATAATCAACTATCCGGCGCGCGGCATCGGAGAAAAAACGGTATTGAAAGTGCGTGCGGCAGCAATGGAGTGGAGTGTCAGCATGTGGGACGTGATTTGCGAGCCTCAACGTTTCGGCTTGGAGTTGAACTCCGGCACGGCGCGCAAGCTCAATGGGTTCCGCGAAATGATACAGGCATACATCGACCTTGACACAGACGGCAAGGATGCGTTTCAGGTTGCGACGATGATTTATGCCACATCTAAGATTCTGTCATCGCTCTATAGCGACAACACCCCCGAGAACATAAGTCGCCAGGAGAACCTCAGCGAGCTTCTCAACGCCGTGCAGCAGTTTGTCGACGAAGCTAAGGAGGAAGGCGAAAGCGGTGTGTCGATGACAGATTTCCTCTCGGTGGTGCAGTTGGCGACGGATCAGGATAGCGGCGATGACGACGACGACTCTCCGCGAGTCACGTTGATGACGGTGCATGCCGCCAAGGGTTTGGAATTCCGCAATGTGATAATCGTTGGCGTGGAGGACGAGATGTTTCCGTCCATGCACAGCAGCAATTCGCTTGCCGAGGTCGAGGAGGAACGCCGTCTGCTCTATGTGGCGATAACGCGCGCACAAGAGCATTGCCTGATAACTTACGCCACATCGCGCTACATCAACGGACAGACGCATCCGTGCATGCCGAGCCGCTTTTTGAAGGATATAGACTCGGCGTTGCTTGAGCTGCCGCGCAATCCCAACACATGGGCGGCACCGAGTCAGAATGATTTGAGCCGAGGGTGCGCACACGCATCGTGCCTCGCCAGCAGAAGCCGGAAGGCTTTGTGCCGGTGAGAAAGGCAGTGGCAGAAGCGGCGCCGTCGGGAGGTGACATTGACGGACTGCGAGTTGGCGCACGCATCAATCACCTGCGTTTCGGCGACGGTACGGTGACCAAAATAGAGAAAGAGCCGGATGTTAAAATAACAGTGGATTTCGACAATACGGGCATAAAAGTGCTTCTTTTGAAATTCGCCAAATTCAAGATAATAGGATGACGGGACAGATAAAGACACCATACTACATTATTCACGAAGATAAACTCCGCAGAAATCTGGAGCTGATCAGCCACGTTTCGGAGCAGTCGGGCGCCAAGATAATCATGGCATTCAAGGCAAACGCTCTCTGGAAAACGTTTGGAATCATACGCGATTACTGCCAGGCGTCGACAGCCAGCTCGCTCAACGAGATGCGCCTGTCGCTTGAATTTCTCGGCAATGATGTGCATGCCTACTGCCCAGTCTACACAGACACCACGATAGGCGAGTTTGTGGAGGGCTGCAGCCATATTGTGTTCAATTCTGTCGCGCAATATGAGAAATACCGCGGTTTTGTTGACGACTACAATGCGTCGAATGCCGCGGAAAAACGAGTGTCGTGCGGACTGCGTGTGAATCCGGAATGCTCGGTTATCGAGACCGACATCTACAATCCGTGCAAGCCGGGGTCGCGTTTCGGCGTGACTCGCGACGTGCTTGGCGACGTGCTTCCGGAAGGATTGGAGGGGCTGCATTTCCACTGCCTCTGCGAGTCGAAGTCGTACGATTTGGAGAAGGTGCTTGCCGCCTTCGAGGAGCGATTCGGCGAGTTTCTGCCACGGTTGAAGTGGGTCAATATGGGCGGCGGACATCTGATGACCCGCGAAGGCTACGACACCGACCATCTGATAGACCTGCTGCGCCGTTTCCGCGCGAAATATCCAAACCTTGAAGTGATACTTGAGCCAGGCAGCGCGTTTACATGGCGCACGGGAGAGCTGATTGCCACGGTGCTTGACGTGGTGGAGAACCAAGGAGTGAAAACGGCAATTATCGACGCCTCGTTTGCATGCCACATGCCCGACTGCCTTGAAATGCCTTACAAACCGGCTATAACCGAGGCTTTGGCAGAACCGGTGCATGGCAAGCCGACCTACCGCATAGGCGGAAATTCGTGTCTTAGCGGAGATTTTATAGGCGACTGGAGCTTCGACAAACCGTTGGCTCCTGGCGATGTGCTTACATTTGAAGATATGAACCACTATACGACGGTAAAGACGAATATGTTCAACGGAATCGACCATCCATCGATGGTGTTGCTTCGCAGCGACGGGACAGTAGAGACGCTGCGTGAGTTTGGCTATGAGGATTATCGTAACAGAATGGATTGAGAGCAATGGAAGAAAAGTTGAATGCATACCCGCTTAAGTTTGAACCGAACCTGAAGACAGTGATTTGGGGAGGAGGCAAAATCCGCAAGCTGAAAAAACTTGCCGATGCGCCCGACTGTATCGGAGAGAGTTGGGAACTGACAGGTGTACCTGGACAGGAGTCGGTTGTTTCCAATGGAGAATATGCCGGACGCGACATCAAGTCGCTGCTCGGCGAATTCGGCGCGCAGGTGGTTGGCTTGAACACATACAACAAATATGGCGACATGTTTCCTATAATGGTGAAATTCATCGATGCCGCCAAAGACCTGTCGATACAGGTGCATCCCGACGATGACTTTGCCAAGCGCCGCCATCAGGGAATGGGCAAGACGGAGTTATGGTATATTGTCAGTGCGGAAGACAATGCAATACTCTATTCAGGATTCTCGCATAAGACAGACGAAAACACGTTCCGCAGCCATATAGAGCATAGCGATGTGGTGGCGCAGCTTAACCGCTTCAGTCCCCGTCACGGCGACATCTTCTATCTGCCGGCAGGCCGCGTGCACAGTATCGGCGCGGGCAACTTTATCGTTGAGATACAGCAGTCGAGCGACATAACATACCGCATCTATGACTTTGACCGTATCGACAAAAACGGCAAGAAGCGCGAACTGCACACCGACCTTGCCCTTGAGGCAATCGATTTCGATGAATATGACGACTATAAAGGGCATCTTGAACTTGACCGTCAAGGCACGGCGCTGATTAAGCGTTGCGACAAGTTTGTGTCGGAACTTATGCGTGTGGAGACACCGATGACGGTCGACGTGAAAAGCACCGGCAGTTTCCGCATCCTTATCTGCATATCGGGAGAGGTGGAGATTGCAGGCAGCAACGGCAGTCGTGAGCGGCTTGCCACGTGCGACACCGTGCTGCTCCCGTATGCCTTGGACAAAGCTGTCGTCACGCCTGTCGGTGGAGAGCCTGCGGAATTGATATCCGTAGTTGTGGAGTGATGCCGCTGACATATCTTTTCAATCCGGAAAATGATTTGGCACTTGCCGCCGACGTGGACCGCTACACAGCGCCTGCGCCGATAAGACGGTTGCGTGCCGACCTGGCGTTGCTGCCCATGTGGATAGCTTCTCCCGGAAGCAGGATAATCGCGCCTGCCGACGGCGCGGAGTTTCTGGATTTCTGCAAAAGCGTCATCGACGGACTCGACGGCATAGGAATCTATGACGGAGAACCGTCGCAAGCCATGCCGTGGGGTTGGAGCCGCTCTGTGCGCAATGAATTGCTGCGTGCCGGAGTTGAATGCAAAGCCGACGATGCGATGCTCTCGCAGCTGCGCAGGCTGTCGAGCCGGCAGACCACAGTGGACGTGTTGCAACGACTTGATGCCAAAGGTGTTGACATCCCTGCTGTGCCAAAAGTGTGCCATTCGTTGGCAGAAGCCGCCGCTGCTGTAGCGGAATTTGATGCCGCAGTGCTTAAAATGCCGTGGTCGAGCAGCGGAAGGGGGGTGGCAAGGGTCGACAATCCCTTTTTTCCGACTTATGAGAATTGGGTGTCGGGGATAGTCCGCCGCCAGGGATTTGTGGTTTGTGAGCCGTATCTCGACAAATCGCAGGATTTTGCGATGGAATTTTATGTTGAAGGCGGACAAGCGGCGTTTAAAGGCTATTCGGTGTTTCAACAACCAGCAGATGTCGTATGACCATGCCGTGGTGGCATCGACGGCAGAATTGCGCCGCCGTTTGCTCATGTTTGTCAACGCGTCGACACTCGACATAGTGCAGACGGCAGTGACGAAATGCTTGGAGGAATTGCTGCCGGAATCATATTCAGGCTATGTTGGAGTGGATATGATGGTCTATCGCAAGAGCGGAGGCGCGCTTGCGGTGAATCCATGTGTGGAAGTCAATCTCCGCACCACGATGGGAGTGGTTTCCTCCGCGCTTGGCGACAACGTGGTGCATTCAGGATGCGAAGGGGTGATGCGTGTGCTTTACCACAAAGACAAAGCCGCATTGGAGCAGTTTAAGTCAACGCTGCAACCGCCTCGTTTCAGCGACCGCCGTTTGTCGGGCGGCACGTTGCTTCTCGCACCGATCACGTCGGAAAGCCGCTACACCGCCACGCTTACAATCGTTTGAGTTCCTGGTACAGACGCTGCACAGGCAGTCCCATCACGTTGAAATAACTTCCCGAAATGCTCTCCACCCCTACAAAACCGATCCATTCCTGTATGCCGTATGCTCCAGCTTTGTCGAGAGGCTTGAAATTGTCCACGTAGAAATTGATTTCCTCGTCGGTCAGACGGGCGAAACTCACCTCCGTAGCCACCGAGAAAGAAACCGACCGGCATTCCGTGACCACAGTCACGCCGGTAACCACATGGTGCACGTTGCCCGACAGCCGTCGCAGCATCGCCACCGCTTCGTTGTGGTCGGCAGGCTTTCCGAGCACCCTGCCGTCGCACACCACCACCGTGTCGGCGGTGATATACAGCTCGTTGCCAGTGATTTGTTCCTTGTATGCAGCGGCTTTTTTCTGAGAAATGTATTCAGCCACATCGTCGGCAGGCATGTCGTCGGGATACGACTCGTCGATATCGTTCAGACAACGCACTTCAAAGTCAATGCCGAGGTCGGCAAGCAACTGCCTGCGTCTTGGCGATCCGCTGGCAAGAAAAATTGTGTATTTTGAGATTGTCAAGCATAATATTTCGTTTTTTTACCATCCAAAAGCATGCCGGTCCTTCATCCAGTCGCCACGAGCCCGCAGCACCTGCTCAATCAAGTCGCGCGCACACCCCATTCCGCCAGCGCAAGGCGACACATAGTCAGCCACATCGATAATATCGGCGCAGGCATCGGCAGGCGCAGCAGCCAGACCAACGCGGCGCATCACCTCCATGTCGGGGATGTCGTCGCCCATAAACGCCACTTCCTCGTCTTTCAGCCCCCGCTTTGCGAGCCACTCGTCGTAGACGCTTATTTTCACCGCCGCGCCGAGGTAAAGATCTTTCACACCAAGTCCCTCAAAACGTTTGCGCACGGCCTCCGTGCGTCCGCCGGTGATTATAGCCACATCATATCCGAGTTTTACGGCAAGCTGCATGGCATATCCGTCCTTGATGTTGATTACACGCATCGGCTCTCCCGACGGGTGCAGAGGAATTGACGACGCCGACAGCACCCCGTCGACATCGAAAGCAAATGCGCGAATGCGCTTAAGATCATAGTTGATTCCGCTCATTTGTTGTATCGTTTAAGAATAGCATTTGAAATAGTTCCATAAATGTCAAGCCGTTCGCCGTCGAGCATCGCCTCATGGCTGGTAATGATTTCTCTGTCGCCACGCACCGCCGGACCCGTCTGCGACCGTTCGGGACCATTTGAGCAAGCCTTGCGCAGTGTTTCCTCGAGCAGCGGCTTCATCACAGAGAACGGCAGATTGTTGCGTTGCAGCACGTCGTCGGCAAGCGTATACATATAATTCGAGAAATTGCAGGCAAACACCGCCGCGACGTGCATCTGTTGGCGCAGATGACTGTCGGCAATGTAGACCGTCGTCGATACCGACAGCGCCAGCTGCCTGATTTCGTCTGTGGTCCGCTTGTCAGATCCTTCAATGAAGAACGGCACACGGCTCATATCTAAATCCACCGATTTAGAAAGTCTGCAACGGATAGAACACCCCGTATCGGTCGTAGCCCAAGCCGTCGAACACCGATTTCCCGACACTGCCGGAAGTGTGCATCCACAAAGCCTTGCGGCATCGCGTCGGCACAGATTCAAGGACAGCGGCAATGGCGTCGTCTTTCACAGCAACGATGTAGATGTCGGCATCGGCAAGGTCGCTTGGCGAGTTGGTAGCGTCGCAGCCGACTTTTTCGGCGAGAGCCGCGGCGTTTGCCAAGTTGGGACTGCAAATCTGCACCACTCCTTCGACAGCCGTCGCCAAGTGGGTCGCCACGTTGCCAGAACCGATGACCGCTATTCGTTTCTCCATTGTCCGATGTGAACCTTCTCCCATTGGCATTTCTTCCTCGAGAGGCTTCCGCTCCTCGTTCTTATGGCCGATGCTTATTATGCAAAGCACCCGCATGTCGGGCGGGATGTTGAGCAGCTCGCGCACATTGTCCTCCGCCTCCTTTCCGTCTTTGTCGAAGCGTTCGCGCACCTGGATCCAGCAACTGCCCAAGCCAAGGTCCTGCGCCTGCATCTGTATTGCAAACGCCGCAATCGACGCATCCTCAATCCACGCGTCGCTTTCGTAAGGATTTGCAGTCACCACAACGGCGAGCGCACATCCGGAAATCGGGCGCGCGCCAAACTCCTTACATTTGCTGAGTTGTTCAAGGGTGGCTTTGTCGTCGACAGCCACAAATTGCCAAGGCATCTTGCCCTTTGACGAGGGCGACACCAAAGCCGCCTGCAATATTGTTTTTACATCGTCGGCAGCGATTTCCTCGTCAGTGTATTTGCGGATGCTGCGACGGTTGAATAAAAGGTCGTGAAAACATTTCATAGCCGTATTTTTTATTCAAAGATAGTGCAAATCACGAGAAGAGCAAACAAACTTGTTTGAAATTGCTCTTCCGAGATGCTGATGTTGAGAAAAATTGCTTACATTTGTGTATATACAAAAAAGAGATGAAACTAAGTGTGGTCATACCAGTTTATCGTGTGGAGGCATTTCTGCGCAAATGCGTCGACAGTGTCGTGTCGCAGGAAATCGACGATATGGAGATAATTCTTGTCGATGACTGCTCGCCCGACGGCAGCGGACGCTTGTGCGACACGCTTGCCTGTAGCGATGCGCGGATACGGGTGGTGCACCGCGGGCAAAACGGCGGTCTCAGCGCCGCCCGCAACAGCGGACTTGATGTGGCTACAGGCGACTGCATAACATTTGTTGACTCTGACGACTTCCTTTCTCCCGGCACATATAGAGCCTGCCTTCAGGCAATGATGTCGAGACAAGCCGACTGTGTGGAGTTTCCGGTGATGAAGCGTTACGGCAGTGAGAATGCAGAAGAGTACAAACCATCCCTCGGCGAGGTGGAAGAAACGTTTGACGAATGGTACGAAAGACGCGGCTATGTGCATAGTTATGCATGGAACAAAATCTTCACGCGCCGTCTGTGGGGCGATGCGAGATTTCCGGAAGGACGGTATTTCGAGGATTTGTTCACGATACCATACGTGTTGCGCCGCGCAGAGAAAATTGTGGCTATCGCCAGCGGAATGTATTATTACTGCGCATACAACGCCGGAGCGATAACGCAAAATCCGTCGGTGCGCAACCAGCAGGACCTTGTGGAGGCAAATGTGCGCTTGTTTGAGTTTGCGCGTAGAGACAGCGGCATAGCCGACGCATCGCTGTATGACCATTATATGGAGATACTCAACCGTCAGATCAGTCTGTCTCAGGTGGGCGGGGGCAGAATGCTGCCCGACTATAAGGTCAGGTTGAAATATGCCTTCCGCCGTCAGCCCATGCGCCAGCGAATCAAATGCCTGCTTAGGCTCGCTCTGGGAGAGAAAATATTTTTTAGAATGTTTGTGAAGCGATGACAAGTATAAGTTTCATATTGCCATATTACCGGCTCGGACGCAAGCTTCTCGACCGTGCCGTTGACAGCATATTGAATGCCCGGCTGGCTTGCGACTATGAGATAATCGTGGTTGACGACGGCACCCCCGACAGCGAGGCTTCGCAGTGGCTTGACGGCAAGAGCAGCCGTCTGCGCTACGTGTGGCAGGAGAATGGCGGGCTCAGCGCCGCGCGCAACAAAGGAATAGAAATGGCAGAGAAGGAGTATGTCCAATTTCTTGACGCCGACGACTATCTGTTTGCCGACGGGTTGAGGCAAGTGGAGAAATTGCTTGAAGAGGAGCATCCCGATGTCGTGGTGTTCCGCAGACATAAAAAAGTGTATGGCGAAGGAGTGACAGACGTAAGGCAACGCCGCCTCAAGACGGAGCGTTTCGACAGCGGCATTGACTACATGTCGCGCCGCAGCCTGTTTGCCGGAGTGTGGAGCTATATGTTCCGACGGGAAATTCTCGGCGGGGAGCGGTTTCTCCCAGGCATATACCATGAGGACGAAGACTTCACGCCCCGCCTGTTTGCCAGAAGCGGCAGCCTGATATCCACCAATTTGATGGTTTATGCCTACTACCAGCGTCAGGAGTCAATCGTGAACAGCGGCGATGCAGAGAGAATAAAAAAACGCTTCAGCGACATGCTTGTCGTCATAGACAGGCTTGAAGAGCAAGAGCGCGCTTCGGAAGAAGAATTGAGCCGTTATGCCTTCCACCGCAGGAAAGAGCAGTTTGCCTTGAGCGTGGTTTATCAAGCCATGCGGCTGCTTCCCGGCAAGGAAGCGGTTGCAGACGTGCTGCGGCAACTGGCAGACCGACACTGCTGGCCGTTGCCCAAAGCGAGATACACGTGGCGCTACAGCCTCTTCCGCCACCTGACCGACCGCGAGTGGAAAATCAACGTGTTACGACAATTGCTTAAACGAAAATGAGAATACTGCTACTGGGAGAATACAGCAATGTGCACTGGACGCTTGCCGAGGGACTGCGCGCTCTCGGGCACGAGGTGTGTGTGGTGTCGAACGGAGACTATTGGAAAGACTACCGCCGCGACGTGTCGTTGGTGCGCCGTTCCTACGGACGCTGGGACTCGTTGGTGTATATGGCGCAAGTGTGGAAGGCATTGCGGCGGATGCGCGACTACGACGTGGTGCAGATAATCAATCCGATGTTTCTCGAAATGAAGTCGGAGCGCATACGTCCCATCTACGAATATCTGCGGAAACACAACAAGCGGATGTTTATGGGTGCATACGGAATGGATTATTATTGGGTCAACACCTGCCGCACTACACAGACGTTCAGATATTCGGATTTCAATTTCGGCGACCGTCTGCGCACAGACGACATTGCGATGACAGAGGTGCGCGACTGGATTGGTACAGACAAAGGCCGCTTGAACCAGGAGATTGCAGCCGACTGTGACGGCATAGCTGCAGGATTGTATGAATATTACGCCTGCTATCATCCGGCATTCCCCGACAAGACAGAGTTTATCCCGTTTCCAATCAACACCGACACCACGGTGCGTACGGCGCCTCCGGTGACCGACAAGGTGCGCTTCTTTATCGGCGTACAGAAATCGCGGGGCGTGTATAAAGGCACCGACGTGATGCTGCGCGCTTTGGAGCGTGTAGCCGACCGCCATCCCGACCGTTGCGAGATAGTGAAGGCGGAATCGGTGCCGTTTCCGGTGTATCAGCACATGATGGACTCAAGCCATGCGCTTCTCGACCAGTTGTATTCCTACACCCCCGCGATGAACGGACTGCTGGCAATGGCAAAAGGATTGGTGCTTGTGGGCGGCGGAGAACCCGAGAACTACGATATTCTCGGCGAGAAAGAACTGCGTCCCATCGTGAATGTGCTTCCCGACGAAGCCGACGTCTACAACAAGTTGGAGCAAATGGCGCTGCATTCAGACGAGATAGCCAAACTCAGCGCC
The DNA here is from genome assembly GCA_022009815.1 of Bacteroidales bacterium. Lineage (GTDB taxonomy): Bacteria > Bacteroidota > Bacteroidia > Bacteroidales > Muribaculaceae > Limisoma. Next base: position 209,770 of record CP091725.1, on the reverse strand, counting down.
GACAGCCGTCTTTATATAGAGCGCCACCACGACTATAAAAAAGTGGCGCAGCGATATGTTGATTTTTGGACAAAAAATAAGAAATAGCGATGATAACATTTCCTAATGCAAAAATAAATCTGGGCTTGTATGTGGAGCGTAAGCGTGAAGACGGATATCACGACCTGTCGACGGTGTTTTATCCGATACCGTTGACCGACGCCGTCGAGGTGGTCGAGGCAAAAGAAACCGCGTTGTTCACCTATGGCAATCCGGTGGACTGCCCTCCGGAAAAAAATCTTGTGATGAAGGCCTACCGCTTGATGGAGGAAGAGTTTAAACTGCCTCCGGTGGCGATACATCTGTATAAGCATATTCCAGACGGGGCAGGACTCGGCGGCGGCTCGTCGGACGCCACGTCGGTAGCCAAAATTCTCAACTCGATGTTTGCGTTGGGGCTCAGTGAAGAGGAAATCGCTGTCCGCGTGAAGCGTCTCGGCGCCGACTGCCCGTTTTTTGCCTACAACCGGCCGATGGCAGCCCGCGGCATCGGCGATCTGCTCGAACCGGTGGATGTGGATTTGAGAGGCTACACAATGATTGTTGTCAAGCCCGATGTGTCGGTGCCTACGGCGGCGGCTTATGCAGGGGTGACACCGCGTGTTCCTGAAACCGATGTTGAAAAACTTGTGGCAAAGCCCGTAGGGCAATGGAAGGATTGCTTGTCAACGATTTTGAAGAGAGCATCTTTCCCAAGCATCCTGAGCTTTCGGCAATCAAGCAGTCACTTTATGATGCCGGAGCGGTCTATGCCTCGATGTCGGGGTCGGGTTCTGCCATTTTCGGACTGTTTGAAGATGACAATTTGTCAGACATATTTGCAGCGAAATGCGCCCAGCCGCTGCTGTACAAGATGAAACTGTAATTTCAGAGAGCGCTGAAAGTTTGGCAGACTTTTTGATAAGGCTGATGTGATAAACATAAAGAATAATAAAAAAACGATATATATCATGTCAGAGAAATCAGAAAAAGACTTGAAAGAAAAGCAGGAAGAGACTGTGGAGGCGACACCTCAGGAACAGGCATCGGCAGAAACCACTGTAGAGGCGGAAGAGCCAACAGCGGAGGAAAAACTGCAGAAAGAACTTGACGACACGAAGGCCGAACTCGAAAAGTCGAAAAAAGAATATATGTTTCTGCTTGCGGAGTTTGACAACTTCCGCAAACGCACATTGAAGGAAAAGTCGGAACTCATCAAAAATGCCGCAGAAGGCGCAATGAAGGATTTGCTGCCGGTGCTCGACGATTTTGAACGTGCAATTCAGGCGACATCTGAGAGCAACGACGTGGAAAGCATAAAGGAAGGCGTCAACTTGATTTACAACAAATTTGTCAAATATCTTGAGCAAAAAGGAGTAAAGGCAATTGAGTCGCAGGACGCCGATTTCGATACAGAATACCACGAAGCGGTCACCACATTCCCTACCGACGACGAGTCGAAGAAAGGCAAGGTTATCGACACCGTACAGAAAGGTTATGTGATGAACGACAAGGTGATACGCCACAGCAAGGTGGTTGTCGGACAATAAGGAGGCGTTGAAAAATGAGCGAGAAAAGAGATTTTTACGAAGTGCTGGGCGTCGATAAAAAGGCGACAGCCGACGAAATAAAGAAAGCTTACAGAAAAAAAGCCATACAATATCACCCCGACCGCAATCCCGGCGACAAAGAAGCCGAGGAGAAATTCAAGGAGGCGGCTGAGGCATACGACGTGCTGAGCAATCCTGACAAGCGTGCCCGTTACGACCAGTACGGTCCGAGCATGGGTCCGCAAGGCTTCGGCGGAGGCGGAGGCTTCAGTGGAGGCGGAATGTCGATGGACGACATTTTCTCACAGTTCGGCGACATCTTCGGAGGCGGCGGTTTCAGTGGCTTCGGAGGCTTCGGCGGAGGCGGCAGAGGCCGCAGTGTGAACCGCGGCAGCGATTTGCGAATCAATGTGAAAGTGACGCTTAAAGACGTTGTACACGGCGTTACGAAGAAGTTTAAAATCAACCGTTATGTTGCTTGCGACCATTGCCACGGCACAGGCGCGAAGGACGGCACAGCTTTTCATACGTGTGCCACGTGTCACGGCACGGGAGTTGTCACACGCATGCAGCGCACCATTCTCGGCACGATGCAGACACAGTCGCCGTGTCCGGACTGTCATGGCGAGGGCAAGGTGATTTCAGAGCAGTGTCCGCATTGTCATGGCGAAGGCGTGGAGCGCAAGGAGGAAATCGTTACGGTCAACATCCCGGCAGGCGTGGCAGACGGCATGACGCTGAGCATGAGCGGAAAAGGCAATGCCGCGCGTCGTGGAGGAGTGACAGGCGACCTTCTTATCCAGGTCAGCGAGGAAAAGCATCCGGAGCTTGTGCGCGATGAGAACGACATTACTTACAACTTGATGCTCGACTTCCCGACGGCAGTGCTCGGCGGAAAAGTAGAGGTGCCTACGGTCGACGGCCGTGCACGTGTCACGATTGAGCCAGGCACACAGTCGGGCAAAGTGCTGCGTATGCGTGGCAAGGGAATTCCTTCGATGCATGGCGGTGGTTGTGGCGACGAGCTTATCAACGTGATGATCTACACTCCGGAACATCTGTCGGCGGAGGAAAAGAAAGAAATCGAGAAGCTGCGCGATTCCGACAATTTCAAGCCGTCGGAAAGCGACAAATTCAGAATTTTCAGCCGGTTGAAACACATTTTTGATTAAAAGTATTTATAGATTACGGAATTCCGCATTTGCGATTGATTGCAAGTGCGGAATTTTTTTATGAACGCGAGTTTGGGAAAAGCGAAGTTTACAAAATGGGAAGTTGTAATAAACCCAAATCTGTCATTAGAGATTTTTTCGTACAAAAAGTCAGATTATAGTAGACTATACCATCGTTATAGTATCTGTATACTAACACAATATGCATCTTTCGTTCTATTTTAAGACAAAATGAAAGCGATTTTTTCTAATGACCTCTATAGGGTGGTAGCGCAACGCCCATATTATTCTTCAACTCTTCCAGTGCCGTCACATTCAGGACATTCTACCTTCACTTTCCCATGTCCGTTGCAATTTTCGCACTCAATGCGACCTGTTCCGTCACAGTCCTTGCAATCCTTGTAGCCTCTGCCCCAGCACCAGGTGCAATCTTGGTAACCTCTGCCATTACAAATGGAGCAATCTTTATATCCTCTACCCCAACACCAAGAGCATTCTTTGTAGCCTGTGCCTGAACATGTGTGGCAATAGTTACCAAAAGCATCTGTGCCACTTCCATAACAATAGGTACAACGCTCTTTGCCTGTACCACCGCAACTTGAACAATCTTCGCGTCCAGTACCATTACAATTTATACATTCATCATGTCCGGTCCCGCTACAAGTCCAACACCGTTCTGCTCCGCTGCCATTACATTCTGGGCATTCAACAGAGCCTTCTCCGTCACAAGTTTGACACCTAACAATAATGTAACCATTACCGTCACATTCCGAACAATCAACATTGGTCGGCTTTTTCTTGCAGCCTAACAAGAAAAAAGTCAAACATAGAGTCATTAGTATTAGTGAGAGGAAAGATTTAATATTCATAGTGCTTTCAAATTAGTTTTCCAATAAATTACCCCAGTTCGGGATAATAAATAACTTGTGAAAAGTTGGTAGTCTCACAAATATTTTGTATCTTTATAGATGAAAATCAATTAGTTATAAGAACATTTAATATGACTACCGATTACAAAGTTATAGAATTATTTTGTATAATAGACGAGTTTTGCAAACATTTTGAAGCAGAAAATGCAGGAAATTTACTTGGCAATTGAACCTGCCCCTCCGGCATGCTGATAGTGGATGTTGAGAAACATATTGAATTATTCGTGGGGAAGGGAATAAAGTTGTAATTTTGTAAGATAGTCAATAAAAACGGACACTCGTTTTGAAGGAAAACGCGAACAGACAATATCGTCAGATAGTGAAATACATCGGCTATTTCGGGGGAGTGCAGGGATTGAATATTCTTGCCGCCCTCGTGCGCAACAAGGTTGTGGCAGTGCTGCTCGGTCCGATAGGTTTGGGTTTGATTTCCCTTTATAACACGGCTGTGAAATTGATAGGCGACACGACAAATCTCGGCATTCCGGTGAGCTCAGTGCGCTATCTGTCGGAGTGTCAGGAAGAGCGGGACAGATGCCGGATGGTGGCTACCGTCAGGTTGTGGAGCCTGCTTACAGCCGCACTCGGCGCAGTGGTATGCTGTGTGCTTGTGCCATTTTTCCGCTTGTTTTATTTCAGCACGGAAATGCGCTTTGCCGAATTTCTCTGGCTGGTGCCGGTTGTTGCTCTGACAGCGGTTACGGCAGGCGAACTCTCGATATTGAAAGGATTGCATCGAATGCGCGAAGTGGCGACACAGTCGGTTGTCAACGCGATGCTGAGTCTGGTTGTCACACTACCTCTGTTCTGGCTGCTTGGCAACGAAGGCATCCTGCCCGCGCTTGTGGCCGCCGCTGTTGCCGCCAGCGTCACGGTACTGTGGTTCTCGCTGCGAGTGTATCCCTACAGGCTTCCCCGCTCTTTCCGTCAAGCCATTTCAGCAGGAGGTGGAATGGTGCGTCTTGGCGTGGCATTTGTTATAGCCGGAGCCATGGGCAGTGGCGTGGAGTTTGCCGTGCGCGCGTTTATAGCCAATTCAGGCACCCTTGCCGATGTCGGTTTGTACAATGCCGGTTATGTTGTCACGGTGACTTATGCGTCGATAGTCTTTATGTCGATGGAGACCGAGTACTTTCCCCGCCTGTCGGCAGTCAACCACGATGAGGAAGCGTGCAACGCAACGGTCAACCGCCAGATAGAGGTTTCCGTGCTGTTGCTTGCACCGCTGCTTGTGGCGTTTATGCTATTGCTTCCGTTTGTCATTCACGTTCTATACTCATCGATGTTTTTGCCTGCACTTGGGATGATACGATTCGGAGTGGTGGCTATGCTGCTCCGAGCCGTGATGCTTCCGATGGAATATATGTCGCTTGCCAAGGCCGGCCATGGATTTATCTGCTGACCGAGGGCGTCTACGACATAGCGGCTGTGGGAGCCGTCGTGGCAGGCTACAGCCTGTGGGGCATAGACGGCGCCGGCGCCGGACTTCTTGTGGCGGCGGTGTTCAACTGTGTGATAGATTTCGTGGCGTGCCGGCATTATTACAGATATAGAATAGCGAAAAAATCCGTGAAGATGTTTTCCGTGCAGATTCTGCCCCTTGTCGCATCCTATTTCGTGTCGGTGTTTTGCACAGGCGCGCTGCAGTGGGTGCTCGGCGTGGCATTGTTTGGCATATCGACCGCCATCTCCTACAGGGTGCTTGAGCGCGAGTCGGGACTGATGACGGCAATTATCAACAAATTCAAGCGAAAACACGATGAAGATATCGATTCTGACAGCAGTTTATAACACAGCCTCCTATCTGCCGCAGTGCATAGAGTCGGTGTTGGCGCAGACGCATCGCGATTGGCAACTTATATGTATCGACGACTGCTCGACCGACTGCTCGCTTGACATAATAAACCGCTATGCCGCGTCCGACAGCCGCATAACCGTGGTGCGCAACGCAGAGAACCAAGGTCAGGCTAAAGCCCGCAATGCCGGACTGCTCCATGCCGACGGCGAGATTGTCACAATGCTTGACAGCGACGACTGGATTGCTCCCGACGCACTTGAGAAGATAGTGGCTGCGTTTGAAGGCAACCGTGACATTGACTGCGTGCTGTTTGACCTGCAACTGTATTATTCGCCCGACGATGTCAGACCATACCACAACGCCGTCAGCCATACAGTCACGGGCTACGAGGCATTCCGATTGTCGATAGCATGGCAGATTCATGGAGTCTATGCCGCGCGTCGACAGGTTTATGACAAGCACCGCTATGATGACAGCTGCCGTTCGCACAGCGATGACAACACCACACGATTCCATTACCTCGACAGCCGCAAAGTGGCATTCAGCACAGCTCGTTATTACTATCGTCAGCATGCCGCGTCGTGCACGCATGTTTTCGGGATGCAGCGGTTCAATCTGCTTGTGGCACTCGAGAATCTGCGTAGAGAACTTGAGGCAGACGGCAGGGTAGCCGCCTGCGACCTTCGGGAACTCGACAAGTATCGCTGGCACAACGTGCAGGGAGCCTATATGCTCTACTATGCGCGTCGCCGACAGTTTCCGCCCTCCGACCGCCGCAAGGCAAAGTTGCTGCTCAGACAGATATACAGTAGTGTAGACACCACCGCATTGCCGTTATGGGAGCATTTCGTTTCGGCTATGCTCCGATTAAATGGTGTCCGGCGCTCTATCGCCTGCAGATGAATGCATTCACCCATTTGCGTCTGCTGTTCGGACTTGACAAGAAACGGTACGATTAAAAAAACAAAAAAGGAACTTTCTCTCAAAGTTCCTTCCTTATAAGGTTTCCAATAGGTATAATTTTTTAAGGTAAAAAAGATTGTTTTAGGTTTGTGACAGCAAATGTCACCCTTTATTTCCGACTCTGCAAGCAATTTTATATGTTTTGCAACATAGAAATTTTTAGCAGGAGCTGGAGAGTGTATGTAAAATCTTGTTAATTGGGCTGTTGGGGTAGATAATTTTGAAGTGTGAAAATTTCTTAAAACCGCTTATTGCCGGTGCATTTTCTGGCAATTTGCTCATTATTGAATGTTTTGAGCGCAAGATTCTCGCCGTCAAACACCGCATACGAGCAGAAATGAATCCAGTCGCCGAGAATCACCAATTGGCTGCCGTTGTCGAGTCGCTTGTCGAGCATGATGTGGCGGTGTCCGAAAACGAAGAAGTCGATATGCCTGCCGTCGTCATAGTGCTTGGCAAATTCTTCAAGACACTCTTTTCCCTCGCCGAGATATTGCGGGAAAGAGTCCTTCGCGCGGCTTCCGCGCGACCAACCAAGGGCAAACGGGATAGTCCAGCGAGGATGTATCGCAGCGTAGAGCTTCTGACACACTTTGTTGCGGAACACCGACCGCAAGATGCGGAACGATAGTTTGCGCTTCCCGACAGCGTCGCCATGGTCGAGAAAGAAACGCTTTCCGGAAATGTCCTTAACCATCGGACCGTCGACCACCGTGACGCCGAGTTCGGATGGCAGATAGTCGAAAATCCAGATGTCGTGGTTGCCAATAAACCAATATATTTTCACGCCGAGGTCGGAAAGCTCCGCGATTTTTCCGAAAAACCGCGTGAATCCTCGCGGCACCACATAGCGGTATTCATACCAATAGTCGAGGATGTCGCCGAGGAGGTATATTTCTTTAGCCGAGTCTTTAATAGAGTCGAGAAACGCCACCACGCGCCGCTCGTTGTCGAGCGGAGAGTCGAAATAGCGCGCTCCAAGATGGAAATCGGAGAGGAAATATGTCAGCCGGCGTTTTTCCATCATAGAAAACCAAGTTCGAGTTTCGCCTCTTCAGTCATCATGTCCTGATTCCATTCAGGCTCGAACACAAGATTCACGTCGACAGATTTTATGCCCTCGATGCTCTCGAGTTTCATTCTGATGTCCTCCAGAATGAAATCGGCAGCCGGGCAGTTTGGCGCAGTCAGCGTCATGTCGAGTCGCAGACAGGCATTGTCGTCGAGGTCGATTTTGTAAATAAGCCCCAAATCGTAAACGTTTACGGGTATCTCCGGGTCGTAAACCGTCTTCAGCATTTTGACGATTTTTTCTTCCAATGCAAGTTTCTCTGTTGATTCCATAGGTGCAAACTTACTGAAAAGATTTGAGAAAACAATCATAGACGATGCATTATAAATATAATTTATTACTTTTGTGTTTGGATTGCTCCGAAATAAAATACATAAAATGCAGACAAGACCGATAGACCAAGACATAAAATGCGCAGCCCGAACAAAGAAAATGATTCGGGCATTGTGGACAATAAACTTTTGTGGAGTAGCGCTTGTGATGCTTATAGGCGTTATGATTTATCACGGATATATAGGTTATATGCCACCGGTAGAGGGACTTCTCAATCCAGAAGACCGCTTTGCATCGCGCCTTTTCACATCCGATGGCGTTGAGATGGGACGTTTCTATCAGAGTCGTAACAACCGAGTGTATGCCGACTATTCCGAGATTTCCCCAAATGTAATCAATGCGTTGATAGCCACAGAGGACGAGCGCTTCATGCAGCATTCCGGCATTGACATCATGGCGCTGTCGCGAGTGTTGTTCAAGACAATCCTGCTGCGCCAGAAGAACGCTGGCGGCGGCAGTACGATAACGCAGCAGCTTGCGAAGCAACTCTATTCGCCCGAGTCGGATGGGCTGATGGACCGATTCATTCAGAAACCCGTGGAGTGGGCCATCGCCGTGAAGCTTGAACGCTACTATACGAAAGAGGAAATCATCAAGATGTATCTCAACCAGTTTGACTTCCTCAATAACGCCGTCGGCATCAAAACGGCGGCACACGTTTATTTCAACACCACCCCCGACAGTCTGAAGATAGAGCAGGCGGCGATGCTTGTGGGCATGGCAAAGAATCCGTCGCTCTATAATCCGGTACGTGCCGACCGCAAGGACGCCGCCGTGGGACGCCGCAATGTGGTGCTGCAGCAGATGCTCAAGGCGGATTTGATAACCGAAGCCGAGTGCGACTCGTTGTGCGCCCTTCCGCTGGAGGTCAAGTTCACCAAGGTGGACCATAAAGACGGCATCGCGCCATATTTCCGCGAGGCAGTGCGCCTGATGATGCAGGCCAAAGAGCCGCGCCGTGGCGACTATCCCGACTGGGACCAGCAACGCTTTGTCGACGATTCCATTCAGTGGGCAACCAATCCTCTGTATGGTTGGGTAGAGAAAAATCCGAAGCCTGACGGCACCAAATACAATATCTATACAGACGGACTTCGCATCTACACCTCGATTGATTCGCGGATGCAGAAATATGCCGAAGAGGCGGTTATAGACCACCTCAAGAACACGCTGCAGCCTCAGTTTGACAGAGAGAAAGGCAGCCGTGGGCCGTATACCACCAACAGCGCCGAGCTCGGACAGCTGACGCCGCGCAAACTCATCGACCGCGCCATCCGTCAGAGCGAACGCTACCGTGTGCTTAAAAACGCTGGAATGAGCGATGCTGAGATTATGGAAGAGTTTGACAAGCCGGTTGATATGACCGTGTTCTCCTACGATGGCGGACAGGTGCAGAAAACGATGTCGCCTCGCGACTCCGTAGTCTACCAGAAAATGTTTCTGCGGGCAGGATTTATGTCGATGGATCCGTTGACAGGACAGGTTAAAGCCTACGTCGGCGGGCCGAATTTCCATTTCTTCCAATATGACATGGCAGGCGTTGGACGCCGTCAGATAGGATCAACGGTAAAACCGTTCCTCTATACTTACGCCTTCGAGGAAGGCTTCACACCGTGCGACATGTTTCTCAACGCGCAGCCGTCGATAACGCTGCCTACGGGCGAAGTCTGGGCACCGCGCAACACCGGCCATGCCCGAATAGGCGAGATGGTCGACCTGTATTGGGCTCTTACCAACTCAAACAACTGGATTTCAGCCCGTCTGATGAGCGAGCTCTCGCCGTCGACGTTGGCGCGCACGATGCACACGTTCGGCATCACCAACCATCTTGACCCTGTGGTGTCGCTCTGTCTCGGACCGTGCGACGTGTCGGTGCGCGAAATGGTGACCGCCTATACGGCATTCTCAAACAAAGGACTTCGTGTGGATCCGATATACGTTACTAAAATCACCGACAACAACGGCAACGTTATCTCGGAGTTTACGCCGCAGTATACCGAAGTGATGAGCCAGGAAGCCTATTTCAAGATGGTCAACATCCTGCAGAACGTAATCAATTCAGGTACGGGCAGCCGCCTGCGCCGAGCCCCTTACAACATCACAGCCGTGATGGGCGGCAAGACCGGTACGACCAACTACAACGCCGACGGATGGTTTATGGGCTTCACGCCCAACCTCGTTTCGGGAGTGTGGGTAGGCGGCGACGAGCGCTATATCCATTTCAACAGAATGGCGCAAGGTCAGGGAGCCGCAATGGCATTGCCTATCTACGGACTGTATATGAAAAAAGTGTATGCCGACAAGTCGTTGCCTTACTCGCAGACGTTGCAATTTCCGGAGCCTCCGGCAGGCTTCTCGCCGTGTTATAAGGAGAGTTACGGCGACGCGCCGGCAGCCGAGACGCCAGTTGAGGCAATCGACAACGCTTTTGAGTAGAAATTTTTTGTAGATTTAAAATTTTTAATTAGATTTGCATTATCTATACAGAAATATTTCTGTAATGAAAACCAGTATAGACTTAACATCATTATACCACTTAAAAAATTATTAGTTATGAGTCGTAGTTTAAAAGTAAGGGATTTGACCCTTCGCGATGGACAACAATCATTGTTTGCCACCAGAATGAAGCAGGAAAGCATTGACAAATTGCTGCCGCTTTACAAGGACGCCGGTTTCTATGCCATGGAGGTATGGGGCGGTGCAGTGCCCGACTCCGTGATGCGCTACCTTGGCGAAGACCCATGGGTGCGTTTGAAAACAATCAGCGACGCAATGGGCGGAGTGTCGAAACTGACAGCGCTCTCCCGTGGCCGCAACCTGTTCGGTTATGTGCCTTACCCGACAAGCGTGCTTGAAGGTTTTTATAAGGAAGCCATAAAGAATGGTTTGAACATCATGCGTATCTTCGATGCGCTCAATGACCTTGACAACGTAAAAGAATCAATAAACTTATCAACGAGATGGGCGGCATCGCCGATGGAGCAGTCTGCTATACAGTAGATCCTAAAACAGAGGCTCCTGCAGAAAAGAAAGGCTTCTTTGCAAAGCTCTTCGGCTCTAAGAAGGTTGAGGAACCGGAGAAAATCTTTACAGATGAATATTTCGTTGAGAAAGCAAAGGGAATGGAAGCCTACGGCGCGAAGATCATCACGCTGAAGGATATGGCAGGATTGGTCAACCCGTTGCGCGCTGCGTCGCTGATTTCAAAGATCAAGGCAGCCGTTAATGTTCCTGTTGACTTCCACACACACTGTACACCGGGCTACGGCTTGGCATCAGTAGTTATGGCAATGCTTCATGGCGTCGACATCGTGGATACCAACATCTGGTATTTCGGCGGCGGCTCGGCAGCACCTGCAATTGAGTTGGTCTACTTGTTTGCAAAACGTCTTGGCATCGAGCTTGAGGTCAACATGGAAGCCGTAGGCCGCATCCGTGAGCAGTTGAAGGGCGTTCGTACGGCGCTTGCCGACTTCGACCTCCACAAGGGCGATTTCCCACACGATTTCGATCCGTTGAAGGATACTCTTCCAGCCAATATCGAGGCATTGTTTGACAAGGCAGTCGAGGCAGCCAAGGCCAACGACGAGGATGCCCTCCTCGACGCATGCCACGCTATTGAAGACTATTTCAACTTCCCGAAACCAAACTTGCTTGTCAAGAATGCCGAGGTTCCGGGCGGAATGTACTCAAATATGGTTGCGCAGCTGAAGGCGCTCAACGCATCCGACGTGCTCGACGATGCGATGAAACTGATTCCTAAGGTTCGTCGCGACGCAGGTTTGGTGCCGTTGGTAACACCGACAAGCCAGATTGTGGGCAGCCAGGCAGTGAGCCTCGCCATCGACCGCAAGAAAGGTAATGCTGACTATACAACGAAGTCAAATCAATTCATTTCGCTCATCAAGGGTGAATATGGAAAGACTCCGGTTGCCATCACTCCTGAATTCCGCGAGCAAATCACAGGCAGCGCAGTGGAGCGTCCGTATGACGTGGCAAGCTATAAGGCGCCAGAAAACCCGGTTCTCAAGGAACTCGGCGGATGCAAGCTTGCAGAGAACGAGCAGGAATACTTGCTTCTGCAATTGCTTCCAACCGTTGCCAACGGCTTCTTGAAGAAACGTCGTGAGGCAGACCACAAGGCATCGGCTCCGGCTGTTGAAGAAAAGGCAGAGGCTGCAGCAGTGGCCGACGATGCACCTATCACCGGACCGGTGGAGCGTGCTCCGATGGGCGGCAAGGTAGTTGAAGTCAAGGTGAAAGCCGGCGACAAGGTGAAGAAGGGCGACTTGCTTTTGGTTTACGAGGCAATGAAGATGGAGAACGAGCTTACGGCAGAGAAGGACGCCGTTGTCAAGCGTGTGTTTGTCACGGTAGACGACGTTGTGGGCACCGATGCTCCGCTTATTGAATTCGAGGCTTAACAAGTTGATTATAAATAGAAAAACTCCTGCCGCATCAGTGGCAGGAGTTTTTTTGTGTCTGCGTGTGCCGTTTCCTTCCTATGTTGGACAAAGATTGACAGATGCTCCGCTATTTGCCTTTGAATGCGTTTCACTGTCAAAGCCGTGACAGCCACATCGACAGAATAAGCAGCAAGTCCGCGCTTCAAGTCTTCTTCAAGAGATTGGTCTTCGGCAGGCATCATGGAGATAACCATCACCGTGCCATCATCCTCCGACACTACAATGCGGCTTGTTTGGCACGACAGGTTAATGTACTGCTCGGCGACAATTTTTTTCGCTTTCTCAGGCTTCACGCCAAAGTCGCGTGCCGAGAACGACGTGCCTAACATAATGAACTGGTTGCTGCCGAGAGAATATCCCTGTGGCGATATTCTGATGTTTGTGTCGCCGAGAGTGTATTCCACCACATCGTTGCTCACTTCCTTTGCCGACAGGAACCCCATGTCTTTCAATTGTTTCACCACACGGTTTCCGAAATCTTTGAAGCCGGGAGCTACAAAGTATTGGAAAAAAGAATCGGTGACATAGTCGGTGCATTTCTCCGCAAGGTCAATCGCCATAGATGAAAAAGTTCCCAATTGTGTGATCTGCATAGCCACAAAAGGAGCGCTGTAGGCATAAATCGAAGAAGCGACGCAAATGGCATCGTTTTTATAATAGACCTGTCCGACCCCCGGCAACGCCCAGTTTATGGCATCGGCACACTCGATCATCTTCTTGGCATTGGCTTTTGCCGGCGTTGTCGACTCAAAGTAGCATACGGCCGGCGGCATGTCGGGAATCGCCTGCTCGCCCTCAATCATCATAATGTATGCCTTGCGTTCGGAGCCGGAAGATGAAGTGTAAGTAATTTCGAGGTCTCCGTCGCTGTCGATGCACCACTGTTTGCTGGTGTCGATAGTCTTGTAGTAATTTATAATCTCGTTTCTCAATTCCTGCCACGTCGGAAAGGCGAAGGCGTTGGATGTCAGAGCCGAAAGCACGAAAGCCACAGCTGCTGTGAATAATTTCTTTCTCATAGTCGGTTAGTGATAGAATTAAAAACAGAGTCAAAAGTACAAATATTAAATAAAAACCGCAATGTGAAATTTCTTTTTTTTCTTTTTTGAGGGCAAAAAATTTCTTTTATTGGGAAACAATGGGTAACTTAGCGCAGATATATAGCGGGTTACGGTGGAAAGCCGGAGCCTGACTGTTGAACAATAAAACGCGTCTATGCCGGAAATAATGCTCACAGACTGGTTTTATTGGCTGTGTATAGCGATTTATTCAGCCACGATAATCTCCATCATCTACATTATACTGAAGGAGAACCGCAACCCTGTGCGCTCACTTGCGTGGATTACGGTGCTGTTCTTTCTGCCGGTTGCAGGCTTGGTGCTGTATCTGTTTTTTGGGCGTAGCATAAAAAATAAAGCGTTGATATCCAAACGCTTGAAAAAGCGTTTTGCCCATTCCCGTCCCATCAAGCAAGCCGATATAGGCAAACTGCCACTCACGGCGGAAAGCCGTCAGCAAATCCGCTTGGGGCATAAGCTGTCGGGTGCGATTTATTTTCCTGACAACGATGTGGAATGCTTTGTCAGCGGCGCCGAACTGTTTGAGGCGTTCAAGCGCGATTTGATGGCTGCGCAGTGTGCCATCGACATGCAGTTCTACATTTTCAACGACGACAAACTCGGCACCGAGATAAGCGACATTCTCATTGACCGCAGCCGTAACGGTGTGAAGGTAAGGATTATTTATGACCATGTAGGCTGTTTCGGCGTAAAGAAGAAATTTTTCATGCGGATGGCAGATGCCGGAATCGACATCCATCCGTTCTTCAAGGTGACCTTTCCGGAATTCGCCACACGTGTGAACTGGCGCAACCACCGCAAAATAACCGTAATCGACAACCGTATAGGGTATATAGGCGGAATGAACGTAGCCGACCGCTATGTCGTCGGCGACAAAAATGGAATGTGGCGCGACACGCATCTGCGCATCACCGGACCGTCGGTGCTCGGACTGCTGCATTCGTTCCATTCCGACTGGGCATTTATGGAATTGCCACAGTTTGACGATGGAGAGAACTTCTCCGAATTCCAAAGCCGCAACAACGGCAGTGTGGGCGTGCAGATATTGTCGAGCGGTCCGGTTGGTCAGTGGCACAACATCTCGCTGATGTTCAACAAAGCAATCGCCAATGCCAAGAAATGCATATATCTTGAGACACCATATTTCCTGCCCACCGAGAGCTTGCTCAAAGCCCTTCAGACGGCAGCCCTGTCGAAGATTGACGTGCGGGTGCTGATTCCTCGCCAGCCCGACTCCATGATGCTCAAGCTCGCGTCGGGCTCCTACATCAGCGACTGCCTTAGAGCAGGGATAAAAGTGTACTTCTACGAGCCGGGAATGCTCCATTCCAAGACCATAGTCATCGACGACGAATTTTTCACCACCGGCTCCACCAACTTCGACTTCCGCAGCATGGAATATAATTTTGAGTGCAACGCATTTATCTACAGCAAGACGATAAACGAGAAAATGAAAACCGCTTTTTTCGCCGACCTTGCGCAGTCGACCCGCATCACGTCATCGACTTGGCGGCGACGGCCGTTCGTTCAAAAGTTCAAAGAATCAGTGGTGCGGTTGATGAGTCCCGTGCTGTGACGATATATTTTTAATAAATTAACAATATCTACACATTGTTTTGAACCACCATTACGCAAACTTCGTTAACTTTGCAAGTAGAAAAGCAGGCATCTGCAAATTCAGGTTGGCGCATGTGGCGGCAATGAGGAAGACAGAAATAAAACTATATTTATAAAATACTATTTTTCAGACTTTTAAAAAATTAAAAACTATGAAGTTTCTTACAGATGAAAAATTGACAATCGTCGGTGCAGGCGGTATGATTGGTTCAAACATGGTTCAGAGTGTATTGATGCTTGGACTGACTCCAAACATTTGTCTTTACGATATCTATGAGCCAGGTGTACACGGTGTGTTTGATGAAATCCAGCAGTGCGCATTCCCTGGAGCTAACGTAACTTACACAGTAAATCCAGAAGAGGCTTTCTCTGGTGCTAAGTATATCATTTCTTCTGGTGGCGCTCCTCGTAAGGAAGGCATGACACGTGAAGACCTTCTCAAGGGCAACTGCAAGATTGCCGCTGAGTTTGGTGACAACATCAAAAAATATTGCCCGGATGTTAAGCATGTCGTAGTTATCTTCAACCCGGCAGACGTAACAGCCCTCACAGCTCTTATCCACTCTGGTTTGAAACCAGAGCAGTTGACATCGCTCGCAGCTCTCGACTCAACTCGTTTGCAGCAGGCTTTGGCACTTGAGTTCGGTGTTCAGCAGGATAAGGTAACCGGCGCACACACTTACGGTGGTCACGGTGAGCAAATGGCAGTATTCGCTTCTCAGGTTAAGGTTGACGGCAAGCCATTGTCGGAAATGGGCCTTTCAGCAGAGCGTTGGGAAGAGATCAAGCACCACACAGTGCAAGGCGGTTCAAACATCATCAAGCTTCGTGGCCGCAGCTCATTCCAGAGCCCAGCCTACAACGCTGTCAAGATGATCGAGGCTGCTATGGGCGGTGAGAAGTTTACTTTGCCAGCCGGCTGCTACGTAAACAACGACAAGCTTGGCTTCAAGAACGTAATGATGGCTATGCCTACTACTATTGACAAGACTGGCGTTCACTTCACTGAACCAGCAGGAACAGAAGAAGAAATGGCAGCTCTCAACAAGTCGTACGAGCACCTTTGCAAGATGCGCGACGAAATCGTTGAGCTCGGCATCGTTCCTCCAGTAGCTGAGTGGAACAAACTCAACAGCAACCTCTAATAGACAACAGTCTTAGTGGAATATATGGCGCGGACACCTTTTTGGTGTCCGCGTTTTTTTTAGTGTGCTTGGATTTGCCTGGGATTGAAATAAAATCATTACTTTTGCGTTGATAAACTATTGTATTTCCTTATGACACGCAAATTTATTGTTTCAAGCATATTTGCAGCCGTGACGGCTGCAATGTCGGCCGTTCCAGCGTCCGACAGTCCGATTCTGCGCACGTTGCCCGACGGCACGAGCATAGAGATTATGCTGCACGGCGATGAAAACTTCCATTATGCCACATTGCTTGACGGCTCCATCGTCAAGCAAGGCGACGACGGCTATTTCTACTATGCCGAAGTCACAGCCGACGGCATTGTCGCAACGCCGTATAAGGTCGGCGACAACGTCCCGAAGCAGCACGTTGTAAAATCCACAGGCGTTAAGAACCGATTGCAGGCGTTGCGCTCGCAAGCCCTTCAGCGCAGAGCCGTGAAGCCGCGCGCCGTACAGCGGTCGGCATCCGACATCAACAGTCAGCATGGACTTGTGATACTTGTGGACTACCCCGACATGCCGATGGTGCAGACCAACAAGGATTATTCGGAGATGCTCAACTCTGAAGGCTATTCAAAAAATTATGCCACCGGCAGCGCCCTTGACTATTTCCGGAATTCATCGTATGGAAAATATTCTCCGGTGTTTGATGTGTTCGGCCCCTACACGCTGTCGAACAAATACCGCTATTATGGCAAGAACGATGCATCGGGCAACGATACCAATGTGCCGGAGATGATAGTAGAGGCGTGCCGCATGGCGTCTGCCGACGTTGATTTGTCGACCTACGACTATGACAACGATGGATATATAGACAACGTCTATGTTTTTTATGCCGGTGCGGGAGAAGCCAACGGCGGGTCGGACGACACTGTGTGGCCTCATCGCTGGGTGGTGTATGGTGAAAACTACGACGGAGATCCCGATGTGGGCGGTGTGAAGGTGTATGACTACGCCTGCAGCAACGAAATCCGAGAAAGTCTTAAAAACAAGATTGGGACGAATCTGGAAGGTATCGGCACTTTGTGCATGAGTTCGGACACGTGCTCGGTTTCAGCGACCATTACAGTACCAACGACAACAATCTTGCCCTTGATCCGGGTTACTACGACGTCATGGCTTCGGCATCGTATCTCAACTATGGACGTACGCCTTACGGATATTCAGCCTATGAGCGTATGTATATGGGATGGCTTGAGCCAACGCAGATATTCCCAAGTCGCGATGGCGACAAGATGACGCTTAAAACCATTGACGAAGGCGAGGCATTGCTCGTCACCGCCGACGGGTCGACGCATAATATGGATGGCGTTTCGCCGTCGCCTGCAAATTATTATCTTATTGAAAACCGCGCTTCGGCAGGCTGGGACTCGTTTGCCGGCTATTACGGCACTTCGGGCACGCCGGGCGACAAAGGTATGCTGATTACCAAAATAAACTACGACGCAGACCGCTGGGAACGAAATATTGTCAATGCGTATGCCAACCAGATGGGAATTGAGCTGGTCTGCAATCCAGTGCAGAAAAAGTCGTATGCGGCTTATTATCCGATGTTTCCGGGGTCAAAGACACAGACATCAGTGTCGTTTGGCACATACTCCATCAAAAACATAACCCGTGACGCTGTTACCGGTGAGGTGTCGTTTACGATATCCGACAGCAACGGATACTCGGGCGTTGCCGACGTGGAGACGGAGGCAGATGTCTATGCCGCCGACGGAGCTATAGTTGTGGAGTGCGCAGCAGGACGGGTGAGCGTCAGCACGCTGCAGGGTGCGCTTGTCTATGACGGCATCGGCGGACGTATACCTGTCGCCACAGGCCTGTATGTTGTCAATGTTGACGGCAAGGTAGTGAAGGTGGCTGTGAGATAGAAGCGCAATGTTTTGATAAATATTGACTTGCAATGTTAGATATCTGGCGCGGAATTTTGCAGTTTCGCGCCAATTTCTTATCTTTGTATAAGATAGGCTGCGGCTTGTCGGGAGTTTTTTTGAGAGAGGAGGAACGGATATGATTAGAAAGTCGATAATTGTGATGCTTTTAGGCTTTTCGGTGTTGGCGATGTCGATGCCGGTTGTGGCACAGCAACGTGCCGCAGTGGATTATGTCGTGACCTCCACAACTTCGGGAAAAGGAGTGCTGGTGATTGAAAACAACACAGAGTCGGCATGCCGTTTCACAATTTATTCAATAACCGGACAGGTGGTGCGTGTGCTTGTCGTGAAGCCCGGCAATGAGCGCGTGGAGCTGCAGAAGGGCTTCTACATAGTGAAAAGCGAATATGGCAGCCAGAAAGTGGTTGTCAGATAATTGATACAGACATTGAAAAACTTATAATTCATTTATTTGGTTACTATGACACATTTAATCGGAAAGATTATGACTGTAACGACGGTTATGTCGGCAGCGGCTTTTATGGGTCCGGTTGCATCGGCGCAGACTTTGCCGCAAATCCCGGAAGAGGAACTCAATGCATATCCAGTTTATTCAGGCAATGACCTGGAACTTACTGTCGATGCCAAAGGCACGCATTTCGCCCTTTGGTCGCCTGGTGTGGAGGCAGTCAGGCTGCATCTGTATGCCGACGGGCATAACGGAAACGCCTATGAAACAGTCGAGATGGCAAAAGATGCGACAACAGGAGTGTGGCGCGCGTCTAAGTCGGAGAAGCTATATGGCAAATTTTATACGTTCCAAGTAAAGATAGGCGGTGAATGGCTGAAGGAAACGCCAGGAGTGTGGGCTAAAGCCGTGGGTGTCAACGGACATCGAGCCGCTATTGTCGATTTCTCGCAGACAAACCCGGAAGGATGGGAAAGCGACACCTATGTAGTCACACCGCATCAGACCGACGCCATAGTCTACGAGATGCACCATCGTGATTTCTCCGTCCACCGCAATTCGGGCATCGTCAACAAAGGCAAGTTTGTGGCAATGCTTGAGCCATGCACGGAGTCGGGCAACGGAGAGCTGACAGGAATCGCCCACTTGAAGGAGCTTGGAGTGACCCATGTGCACATCCTTCCGTCGTATGACTACAACACAGTCGACGAGACACAACTTATCGACCGTCAATACAATTGGGGCTACGACCCGCTGAACTACAACGTACCCGAAGGCTCTTATTCCACAAATCCTGCCGATCCATATTGCCGCATCCGCGAGATGAAGGAAATGGTGCAGGCGCTGCATAAGGCAGGCATCGGCGTGGTGATGGATGTGGTTTACAACCACACCGCGCTCGGCGATGATTCCAATTTCTCGCTTACGGCTCCCGGCTATTATTACCGCCATCGTCCGGACGGCTCCTACAGTGATGCCTCAGGATGTGGCAACGAGACGGCATCCGACCGCGGTCAGATGAGCGACTATATCGTGAACTCTGTAAAGTATTGGGCAAAGGAATATCATATCGACGGATTCCGCTTCGACTTGATGGCAATCCACGACGTAGAAACGATGAACCGCGTGTCGGCAGAGGTGCGCGCCATCAATCCGTATGCAGTGATTTATGGCGAGGGATGGACAGCAGGCGACAGCCCGCTGCCCGTTGAACGTCGTGCGTTGAAGGAAAATGTGTCGAAGATGCAGGGCGTGGCGGTGTTCAGCGACGACATCCGTGACGCTGTCAAGGGACATTACAGCCGGGAGGACGACCGAGGCTTCGTATCGGGAAAAGCCGGACAGGAAGAAACCGTGAAAATAGGCGTTGTCGCATCGACATCGCACCCGCAGGTGGACTACAGCAAAGGCAGCAACTCGAAGTTTGCCTATGCCACGTCGCCTGAAATGATAATGAACTATGTGTCGTGCCACGACGACCTGTGTTTGACCGACAAGCTGCGCAAGTCGATGCCCGAAGCCAACGATTCAGTACGCATGCGTGTAGCCCGCCTGGCGCAGACCATCGTGTTCACGTCGCAAGGCACGCCGTTTATGTTTACCGGCGAGGAAATCTTCCGTGACAAGAAAGGCGAGCACAACAGCTACTGCTCTCCAGACTCCATAAATGCCATCGACTGGAACCTGAAGAAGCAGAACCGCGAACAGTTTGACTATTACCGCAATCTCATAGCCATGCGCAAGGCGCATCCGGCATTCCGCATGACGTCGGCAGCCGACATTGCCCGCAACATCGTGTTTGACAAGGTGAAAGAAGACTGTGTGGTAAGTTATTCAATAAAAAACCACGCCAACGGCGACGAATGGCAGGAAGTGAAAGTGGTGTTCAACGGCAATGACCGTGACGTGACCGTCAATGTGGCAAAAGGCAACTGGACGGTAGTGGCTGCCGACGGCAAGATTGACAAGGACGGACTTGGCAAGAGCAAAGGCGGAAAGACGGTTGTGGCATCACGCTCCGCGCTGATTTTGGCACGATAAGAAAGGAATATTTTATGTTTGACGACGAAAAATTGCGTGTGACGCTGAATATAGCAGGCGAACAAGTCAAAACGGTGATAAACCGGTCGGACGAAGAGGAGCTGCGCATGCTGGAGAAGGAAGTTACATCGCTGTTCAACCGATGGCGAGTTGCCGACCCGTCGCGCACCAAGTCGCAAGTGCTGGCAATGGTGGCGTTTCAGTATGCCAAACTCTATTATGACGAGTTGACCGCCGGACGTTCGCGTGAGGCGTCACTTCGCGATTTCGTCGAGAAATATGAGGAGCGGCTTAACAAAATCGTGATTGATGAATGATTTTTGGACTGTGACCGCAAATATTCTTTGGAAAAGTGTTTATAAATTGAAATATAATTCTTACTTTTGTAAAAATTTGGTTCAGAATGGCTGAAAGTTTGTCGGAGATTTTTGAACGGTTGCTTGCCAAGCAGCAAATTCTTTTGGAACGCTATAATGCAATGAAAGACAAATTGCAGATTTCGCAAGAAGAAAACGAAGCGTTGAAAAAGGAAAACGAGAAGCAACGGCAACTGATTGAGAAATTGGAAATGGACAAAGACTTTTTGCAGATGGCGCGTCAGATTGCCCCCGACAGGGAGGCTCTCGACAGAAGCCGTGCCATGATAGCCAGATTGGTGCGGGATGTCGACAAATGCATCGAGCAGCTTAAAGATTGATTGAGAATCTATATAAAGCCGGTAACGGCGTGATATAAAAACATTAGAAAAAGCAGGCGTTTCATGCCGTACACTCAGGAGAGTGTAGGACATGAATGCTGAAAAAGAGGTTAGAGGCATAGAAGCGACACCTACCCGAAAGTAGAGAGAATACCGCACCAATGGTGCGTGCCTTGCGGCACGCGTTGTTGGTGCTTTTTTATAAACTTAACTAATTAACTGATAGAAACAATATGGTGTTGAATTTAATAATAGCCGCGGTGTCGCTCCTTGTTGGAGGCGGAGTAGTGCTATTTGTGACAAAAAGAATGGCTCACACACGGGCTAAAAACATAATTGAGGAGGCGAAACTTGAGGCAGACGTTCTGAAGAAGAACAAGCTGCTCGAAGTTAAGGAAGCCGAGTTGAAAATGAAGGCCGACGTTGAGAAACAAGCCAACTCGCGCATGCAGAAAATCCAAGCGGCGGAAGCCAAATCCAAGCAGCGCGAACTGCAGCTCAACCAGCAACAGTCGGAACTTCAGCGCAAGCGCAACGAGAATGAAAATATGAAAGCCGTGCTCGACCAGCAGGTGGCTGCCGTTGAGATGCGCGAGCAGGAAGTGGAAAAGATGCAGAAAAGCGTTCAGGAAACGCTTGAGCACATCTCCGGACTGTCGGCAGAAGAGGCAAAGGAGAAACTTGTCGAGTCGCTTAAAGACGAAGCCAAAACGGCTGCCGCATCGTATATCAACGACATAATGGACGACGCCAAGCTGACCGCCAACAAGGAGGCAAAACGCATCGTGGTGCAGTCAATCCAGCGTGTCGCTACAGAAACGGCGATTGAAAACTCGGTGACAGTGTTCCACATCGACAGTGATGAAATCAAGGGCCGCATCATCGGCCGCGAGGGACGCAACATCCGCGCCCTCGAGGCAGCCACCGGAGTGGAGATTATCGTAGACGACACCCCGGAGGCAATCGTGCTTTCAGGCTTTGATCCTGTGCGCCGCGAAATTGCCCGTCTGGCACTTCACCAGCTGGTTGCCGACGGACGTATCCACCCGGCACGCATCGAGGAAGTTGTAGCCAAGGTGCGCAAACAGATTGAAGAGGAAATCATCGAGACAGGAAAGCGCACAATCATCGACCTCGGCATCCACGGTCTGCATCCGGAACTCATCCGTCTTGTCGGAAAAATGAAATATCGTTCAAGCTACGGTCAGAACCTCTTGCAGCACTCGCGCGAGACAGCCAATCTCTGTGCCGTAATGGCATCGGAGCTCGGACTGAACCCGAAACGTGCCCGTCGTGCGGGTCTGCTCCACGATATAGGCAAAGTGCCTGACGAAGAGCCAGAATTGCCACACGCAATTCTCGGTATGAAACTTGCGGAGAAATACAAGGAAACCAGACATCTGCAATGCCATCGGCGCTCACCACGACGAAGTGGAGCAGCAGTCGCTCCTTGCACCGATTGTGCAGGTCTGCGACGCCATCTCCGGTGCACGTCCAGGCGCCCGCCGAGAAGTTGTTGAAGCCTACATCAAGCGTCTCAACGACCTTGAGCAGCTGGCACTCTCTTATCCGGGCGTAATCAAGACCTATGCAATCCAGGCAGGCCGTGAGCTTCGTGTAATTGTCGGAGCCGACAAGCTTGACGACGCCGAGACAGAAACTCTCAGCCGTGCTCGCACAACGCATTCAGGACGAACTCACATATCCGGGACAGGTGAAAATCACCGTAATCCGTGAAACCCGCTCGGTAAGTTTCGCTAAATAGGAGGAACGCCGACAATGGACGATGTAAAGAATAAAGATCTGGACCAACAACGCATATTCCAGCCATCGGGCAAGGAGCCGCGGGGCAAACTTAACTGCTACGACTGGCTCGCCGATGTGCCTGGCGAGAAAAATGTGTTTGACATGGTCGAGGTGCAGTTCAAGAACACTCGCAAAGGCTACTACCGCAACAGCATGAACCTGCCGCTTGAGATTGGCGACATGGTGGCAGTGGAGGCAAGTCCGGGGCACGACATCGGAAGAGTGTCGCTGACGGGCAAGCTTGTGGCTTTGCAGATAAAGAAAGCCAATTTGCGCCCCGATACCGAGATACGCCGGGTGTTTCGCAAGGCAAAAGCCTCCGACTTGGAAAAATTTGAGGCAGCCAAAGCCCGCGAGTACGACACAATGATACGCTCGCGTCAGATAGCCAAGGATTTGCGCCTGAACATGAAATCGGCGATGTGGAGTATCAAGGCGACGGCAACAAAGCGATATTCTACTATATAGCCGACGAGCGTGTGGACTTCCGTCAGCTCATCAAGGTGCTTGCCGACGCATTCCATGTGCGCATCGAGATGAAGCAAATCGGCGCGCGTCAGGAAGCCGGACGCATCGGCGGCATCGGACCGTGCGGACGTCCGCTCTGCTGTTCCAGCTGGATGACCAATTTCGTGTCGGTGGCAACAAGCGCCGCCCGCTATCAGGACATCTCGCTCAATCCTCAGAAACTGGCCGGACAGTGCGCCAAGCTTAAATGCTGTCTGAACTACGAGGTCGACGCCTATGTGGAGAGCGTGAAGCAACTGCCTTCAAAAGAGATACGCCTTGAGACCAAGGATAATACATACTTCTATTTCAAGGCCGACATTTTCAGCCGTATGCTGACTTACACAACGGAAAAGAATGTGCCGGCAAATATGGTCACCATCTCAGCCAAACGGGCTTTTGAGGTAATCGCACTCAACAAAAACGGTGTGAAACCCGACAATCTTGACGGAAAAGGCGAAGATGAGAAAGTTAGAGGCGAGTTTGGCGACATTCTTGGTCAGGACAGCGTGACACGCTTTGACAAAACAAAAAAGAAAAAACGCAAGAGAGGCAGCGGCAACAACGGTGACGGCGGAAATAAAGACAACAACCGTCAGCGCGGAGGTGGAAACCAAGCCGACGGAGGCAACCGCCAACGACAAGGCGGTGAAGGCAACCGCCAACGACAAGGCGGTGAAGGCAAAGGCAACCGGCGTCAGGGCAACGAACAGCCGCGCCGCGACAACCGACCGCCACGCCGCGACAACCGACCGCCACGCCGCGACAACCGCAACGGCGGCGGACAACGAGGACAGGAGAATGGAAACAAACAGCAGACATCCGCTCCGAAACCCAAGGAAGAGTAGGCTTGCGGCAGCGTTGTGCCTTGTGGCAATCTCACTGCTTGCCGCCACCTGTACTCCGGGAGGGGCTTTCGACAGCGATTTCAAGACAATAGACGCCGAGGGTTGGACCAAGTCCAGCCCCTTGGTGTTTCTGCAGCCCGACAGCATCAGAGGGGTTGATGCCTACGACATTGCAGTCAGCGTGCGCCACGACAATTACTATCCTTACCGCAACCTGTTGTTGATAGTGGATTATGTGGCAGGCGGCAAGATTGTGGAGCACGACACCGTCAACGTTGAATTGTGCGACGAATATGGCGATTGGGGAGGCTCCGGGCTTGGCAAGCTCTTCCAAAAGCAGATGCTTATAAAAGAGCGGGTGCCTGTGGGACGCTATGACAAAATCGTTGTGTGGCACAATATGCGTGTGTCGAAGGTGACCAACGTCACAGATGTGGGGCTGACATATATTAAATCGAAATAAAGACATATATAATTTGGATATTAAAAATATAGACTGGGCGGCAACCGACGCATTGTGCTTCGATATGGACGGCACACTCTGGGACGCAGTCGATTCGTATTGCGAAATCTGGAACCGGTGTTTCCGCAAGGTGGGCATGGACCGCGTCGTGGCCCGTCAGGAACTCATAGCCTGTATGGGGCTGAATCTGCACGAGATACTCCGTCGCCTTTGCGGCGGCGTGCCGATGCCCGACGCCGACGCTTTTCTTTCCGACATAGAGCGGGAGGAAATCCGTTTGATGCCAGTGCTTGGCGGCAAGCCTTATCCGGGTGTCGCGGAAGGGCTGGAGCGCCTGTCGAAGAAATACAAAATCCTGTTGCTCAGCAACTGCGGTGAGAATGGATTGGAAAATCTGATGAACTTTCTGGGCATTCGTGCGTTGGTGACAGAAGCGGTGACTTATGGAGCCACGCACCGCGACAAAAACGAAAACCTGACCGCGCTGGCAGAGAAATACAGTCTGCGTCAGCTCGTATATGTGGGCGACACCGAAGGCGACTGCCGTCAGACACATATTGCTGGGATGCCGTTTGTCTTCGCCTCGTATGGTTTCGGCCATTGTGACAATGCCGATATGACTGTCGGTTCGTTTGAAGAATTAGTTGAAACGTTTGACAAAATAAAATAACAAGTTATGAATAGAACATTATCTGTTTCGGAAGCAAAGATGCGAGTTGACAACATAAGGGAGATGATGCGCAACAACGGTTTCGACGCTGTCCTTGTGGGCACAAACGCCAACCTGTACTACCTGACTGGCGGAGTGTTCAGCGGCTATGTCTATATTCCGGCAGAGGGAGAGGCTTTGCAGTTTGTGCGCCGACCGGTCGACAAGAAAGGCGACGGCATTGTGCATATCCGCAAGCCGGAGCAGATTATTGAATATTTGGGCAAGAACGGTCTGCCAGCACCTCGGAAATTGGCGCTTGAACTCGACGGCATCTCGTATACCGACGCTTTGCGCTGCCAGAAAGCATTCGGCCTGGAGTCGGTTGGCAACTGCTCGCCACTGTTGGCGCAAGCGCGTTCGGTGAAGTCAGATTTTGAAATCTCGTTGCTGCGCGAGTCGGGAGCACATCATTGCGGTTCCTATCGCCGCATCTCCGGACTTTATCATGAAGGAATGACCGACATCGAACTTCAGATAGAGATTGAGCGCACGCTCCGTCTTGACGGATGTCTCGGCATTTTCCGCATCAACGGACCGTCGATGGAGTTGTTTATGGGCAATCTTCTTGTCGGTGACAATGCCGATGCTCCGAGTCCGTATGATTTCGCTATGGGCGGAGAGGGTATGGACGGCTCGCTTCCTGTGGGCAGCAATGGCTCCATCATCCTTCCGGGCAACACCGTGATGGTCGATATGAACGGCAACTTTACAGGCTATATGACCGATATGACCCGCACATTCTATGTTGGCGCGCTTGACACCCATGCCAAGAAAGCCCATCAGCTTTCCATCGACATCCACCACACATTGATTGACTTCATCAAGCCCGGAGTCGAGGCCAAGGCAGCCTACGAACTGGCGATGGATATGGTTGAAAAGGCAGGAGAGTCAGACTTCTTTATGGGACATACCCAGAAGGCAGGCTTCATAGGTCATGGCGTCGGCATCGAGGTGAACGAATGGCCGGTGCTCGCTCCGAGAAGCCGGCAAGTGTTTGAGAAAGGCAATGTGATAGCCTTGGAGCCTAAATTTGTCATCCCAGGAGTCGGTGCTGTAGGCATAGAGAACACCTATGTGGTCACCGACAACGGTTTGGAATGCTTGACACCATTCCCTGAGGAAATAGCAGAGCTGTTATAGAAGATGAACTTAAAAGACAAAATAGACCAGAAAATATTTCATTTGGTTGGCGAGGCAGCCGATGCTGTCGGGCAACCGTGCTACATCGTTGGCGGATATGTGCGCGATATTTTTCTGCACCGTCCGTCGAACGATATCGACTTCGTGACCGTGGGCAGCGGTATCGGTCTTGCCGAGGCGCTTGCCGGAAAACTCGGTCCGAAGACACGCCTTGCCGTGTACCGCAACTATGGTACTGCCCAGCTGCGCTACCGCGGGCTTGAACTGGAGTTTGTGGGCGCCCGCAAGGAGTCGTACCATCGCGAGAGCCGCAACCCGATAGTGGAGGACGGCACGCTCGACGACGACCAGAAACGTCGTGACTTCACGGTCAACGCCCTTGCCATCGCCGTCAATGCCGACAACTTCGGCGAGCTTGTAGATCCGTTCGGCGGTCTTGACGACATGCGCCGCCGCATTATCCGCACACCGCTCGACCCCGACGTGACATTTTCCGACGATCCGCTGCGCATGATGCGCGCAGTGCGCTTTGCCACGCAGCTTGATTTCGAGATTCTTCCCGAAACGTTTGACGCCATCACTCGCAACCGCGAGCGCATCGCCATCATCACGCGCGAGCGCATCGCCGTAGAGCTGGAGAAAATCATCTGCTCTCCACGTCCATCAATGGGGTTCGTGCTTTTGGAAAAATGCGGATTGCTCGAACTTATATTCCCGGAGCTCCACGCCTTGAAGGGCGTCGAGACCAAAGACGGGCGCGGACATAAAGACAATTTCCTGCACACGATGCAGGTGCTCGACTCTGTGGCTGAAAAGTCGGACAAGGAATGGCTTCGCTGGGCAGCGCTGTTCCACGACATCGCCAAGCCAGTCACCAAGCAGTATGACCAGCAGCACGGGTGGACATTCTACAACCACAACTTCGTGGGCAAAAAAATGATACCCGGCATCTTCAAACGGATGAAGCTTCCGATGAACGAGAAGATGAAATATGTGCAGAAACTTGTGGAGCTGCATATGCGCCCGATAGCGTTGGTTGAGGAAGAAGTGACCGACTCCGCCGTGCGCCGTCTGCTCTTCGACGCCGGCGACGACATCGACGACCTTATGATACTCTGCGAGGCAGACATCACGTCGAAGAATCCGGAGAAAGTGAAGCGTTTCCTCAGCAATTATCAAGAGGTGCGCCGCAAGTTGGTGGAGATTGAGGAGAAAGACCGCATACGCAATTTCCAACCGCCGATTGACGGCGACGAGATAATGCGCATTTTTGGGCTTTCGCCATGCCGAGAGGTGGGCGACATCAAGGAACGCCTCAAGAATGCCATCCTCGACGGCGACATCCCCAACGAGCGCGAAGCCGCTTACAAATTGATGCTCAAAGTGGCGGTGGAAATGGGGCTGAAACAGTTAGAAGAGTGATTTGGGCTTCTTAAATCCTTATTTTCTACAATTTTAGAGAAAAAAGAGCGGAAAGAGTACGGTTATTTGAAAAAAAAGTGCGATATTTGCATTCGCATTTGCAAAAGAGCGCTTTCAAAGGCGTTGCGTGCAGACGTATGAATTGGAAAATCAATCAAATAACTAATAAAAGATATAATAAAATGACTAAAGCAGACATCGTAAATGAAATTTCAAAATCTACAGGTGTAGAGAAAGCTGCCGTGCTTGAGACTGTTGAAAAATTCATGGAAGTAGTGAAGGATTCATTGGCAAACGGCGAAAATGTCTATCTCCGTGGTTTTGGTAGTTTCATCGTAAAAGTTCGTTCTGAAAAAACTGCAAGAAACATTTCCAAGAATACGACAATCATCATTCCGGAGCACAAAATCCCGGCTTTCAAACCGGCAAAAGTGTTTATGGAAGAGGTTAAATAATAACATTTAGTTTAATCCTTTAATTTATACAACTATGCCAAGCGGAAAGAAAAGAAAAGGCCACAAGATGGCTACTCACAAGCGTAAAAAAAGACTGAGAAAGAATCGTCATAAGAAGAAATAATTGAAATTTAGTTTAAAAATTAAATTTCATGATTTTTATCGCAAGAACAAGCGGGATTTCTTTTCAAGAGAATCTTCAGTTTGTTCTTGTGTCTTTTAAAAACGATTCTAAACAACCAAGTATTGACTTTAAATTCAGACAATGAGAAGTGAACTCGTAGTTGATGTGCAGCCACAGGAAACATCCGTGGCTCTGCTTGAAGACGGGCGCTTGATGTCGCTCCAGAAGGAGTCGCGCAACATCAAGTTTGCCGTCGGCGACATCTATTACGGTCGGATAAAGAAGTTGATGCCGGGGCTGAATGCCGCTTTTGTCGACATCGGCTCTGAGAAAGAGGCGTTTCTTCATTATCTCGACCTCGGTTCTCAGTTCTCGAGTTTCAATACTTTTGTCCAAAGCGCTATTGCAGAGCCCAACAAAGCTCCGCAGCTTTCTAAATTCAAACTGCTGCCCGACATAAACAAGCAGGGCAGCATTGCAGAAACGCTGACCGTTGGTCAGCACATCATTTTCCAGGTGTCGAAAGAGCCGATTTCAACTAAAGGTCCGCGGCTCACCACGGAATTGACGTTTACCGGACGGTTCATGGTGCTGATACCATTCTCCAACAAGGTCTCAATTTCGCAGAAAATCAAGTCGACACAAGAAAAAATGCGCCTGCGCCAGCTGATTGAGAGCATACGTCCGAAAAATTTCGGCGTCATTGTGCGCACATCGGCAGAAGACAAGCGGGTTGCAGAACTCAACAACGAGATGAACACCCTGGTGAAATGCTGGGAGGATACGATTGAAAAATTGCAGAAGTCAGAGTCGCCGGCACTCCTTCACGAGGAAGACAGCCGTGCCGTTGGCATTATCCGAGACGTGTTCAGCCCGTCGTTTGAAACATCTTCGTGAACGATGCGGAAACCTATTCGCAGATTTACAACTATGTGAGTCTCATTGCCCCTGAGCGCAAGGAGTCGGTAAAGTTGTATGCCAAAGACGAGCCGATTTTCGATTTCTACAACATCACGAAGCAGATAAAGTCGTCGTTTGGAAAAGCGGTGTCGTTCAAGTCGGGAGCATACATCATCATTGAGCATACAGAAGCTCTTCACGTGATCGATGTGAACTCTGGCAACCGCAACCGCAACGTGGAGAATCAGGAGGAGAACGCTCTTGATGTCAATCTCCGCGCCGCCGACGAGATTGCGCGGCAGTTGCGTCTGCGCGACATGGGCGGAATCATCGTAATCGACTTTATCGATATGAGTACAGCCGAGCATCGGCAGAAACTCTATGACCACATGCGCGAGGTGATGGCAAACGACCGTGCCCGCCACAACATTTTGCCTCTGAGTAAGTTCGGACTTATGCAAATCACGCGGCAGCGTGTGCGTGCCGCTCTCGACATCGAGACTCTTGAGAGTTGCCCGTCGTGCTACGGCAAAGGATTGGTGCAGCCTTCAATACTGTTTACCGACCTCCTGCATGAGAAACTTGACTACGTGGTCAACACGCTTAATCTTCAGGATTTTGTGCTGTATGTGCATCCGTATGTCTATGCCTACATAAAGCAGGGCTTCTTCAAGTCGATATATCGCAGCTGGAGAAGTGAGTTCGGAAAGAAATTTAAAGTCGTTGCCAATCAGGCGCTGGCATTCCTTGAATATAAATTCTTCGACAGCGACCGCAAGGAAATCGACGTGACCGACAACAAGGACTCGGGAAAGAGTTCAGATGAAAAGAAAGCAAGCAAGAGCAAGCGCGCTTCGAAAGAAGGTTGAGAAAACTCTTGAAGGAACCGGAAAAGAGGATGTGTCAAAATAGGCGCATCCTCTTTTTTTGCATGGTGTGCTGTGAAATAAAAACTGCGGTAAGTCATTTGAAACAAGCTGTCTCTTTATCAAATTGTTTCCACATTGACCTGGGCACGTTGACAGTCTCGTACTTGATGTCAAAGAAACAGCCTTGATTTTGCTAAATCAAGGTTATTCCTTTGATTCCCTAATATCATAATGGCATCTTTAAATAATATAGGCTGCGGTTCGGGAAAGAAAATTGAGCAAGCTCTTTTCTTTCCACTCACCTTGCACTATCTTTGCAAAAGATATGAAACAAAAAGAGGAAAACAGAGAAGACGTGCGCCGGATAGGTTGGGTTGTGCTTGTGCTTGCCACAATGCTGACGCTCCCGTTTATCGGCATGGGGCATTTCTATACGCGAGGCGAGCCTCGCGAGGCTCTTGTGGCAATGGCGATGCTCGACCAGGGTAATTTTATATTGCCCTTTTTTCAAGGGGAATTTGCATTCAAGCCGCCGATGCTGCATTGGCTTGTGGCGTTGTTCTCAATGCCGCAGGGTTATGTGTCGGAGATGACGGCCCGTCTGCCGTCGGCATTGGCTTATATCGCTATGTGCTATGGCTTTTTTGTGTTCTCGAGGCGCTATCATGTGGGCAAGGTGCTGATTGCCACGTTGGTGCTGATCACGTCGTTTGAGGTGCATCGCGCGGCGATGACGTGCCGTGTAGACATGGTGCTGACGGCATTTATGGTTGGCGGATTCTTGTTTCTGTATCGATGGAAAGAGCGTGGTTACCGCGGAATGCCGTGGCTTGCCTCGCTGATGATTTCCGGAGCCATACTCACCAAAGGTCCGATTGGAGCCATCTTGCCGTGTGCGGTGATGGCGGTGATGATGATTGTCGACGGCGAGAAGACGAAGCCTGTTTTAAAGGCGTTGCTTAAGGTTGCTCTGCTCTCGTCGGTGTTGCCGTTATGTTGGTATGTGGCAGCTTTCAATGTTGGAGTCGACCGCTTCCTTGACTTGATGATGGAGGAGAATTTTGGACGTTTTCTCGGCAAGATGTCGTATGAAAGTCATGAAAACGGGCCGTTTTATTATTTCCCGATACTTCTTTCCGGCTTGCTGCCGTGGTCGCTGTTGATTGTAGGCTCTCTCTTCGCTGTCAGATGGCGTGAGGTGGGAATGCCTAAGTTCAGGGCTGTATGGTCGCATTTCCGTTCGATGGACAGCGTGATGCAGTTTGCCGTTGTCGCATCTGTTCTGATATTCGTGTTCTACGAAATACCGAAAAGCAAACGCAGTGTGTACCTGTTGCCGATGTATCCGTTCCTGAGTCTTGCAATAGCCAATCTCATAGTGTGGCTGCTGCAGGAACACCGTCGCATCTTCAATGCTTATGCCGTGACGATTGTTGTGGTTGGAGTGGTGTTCAGCGTGGCGCTGATAGCTTTGCACGCGGTTGATTTGAGTTTCTTGGGCGACAGCCGTTCGTCCCGCCGGCTTGCCCTTCAGTTGGGAGAGTTGCAGAAGATGCCGATGGGCGTGGCCTATCTCCTTGCATCATTGATGCCGGTGCTCGTTGCGGTGGCAATCTGGATGCGTCGCAAGGCATTGAATCTATATCTATGGCTTGCTGTAGGAGTCTGGGTGGCTTGCTACATGAGTCTTGACGGAGTGCTTAATCCGGCTTTGAAGAACTGTGTGCCCGACTACTATTTCGCGCAGAAGGTTAAAGTTTACCAGCCCGACGGAAGAATCGGGTTCTACCGTGTGGGCAAGGAAGAGCCGGCTTATGCCGCCGTGTTCTATCTCGACGACAAGGTGATGCCCTACAGCGAAGTGTCGGCGATGCCCGAGACGGGCTATGTGATGCTGCGCGAGGCAAACAAAGAGCGTTTTGAGGAGGAGATGTCGGCATATCGATGCCGTGAAGTGGCGCGCACCGACAATGAGTTTACGTCATTTAAAGGCAACCTGCTGCTGTATAAGTATGACAAACGATAAAAAGTATAGGACGGCAGTGGTGGTGCCAGCCTACAGGCATCTCTCCGACGATGAGAAAATTTCGATGCGGCAATGCGTCGATGTGCTCGGCGGTCACGACATAATTGTGATTCATCCGGAACGGCTTGACCTTACTGAAGATTTGCAGTCGTGGCAGTCGGTTGTTGTCAAGGCGTTGCGCAATGAATGGTTTGACGGCGTGAAAGGCTACAACAGCATGCTGCTCAGCACGGAATTTTATGATTTGTTTTCCGTCTACGATTATATTCTGATTTATCAACTTGACGCCTACGTGTTTCGCAACGAACTCGATGAGTGGGTTGCCAAGGGCTACGACTATATCGGCGCTCCGTGGATAATAAAGCGGGGACTGTCGTACCATCTGTTTGGAGGCTGGATGCAGGCGCTCCACCGCAAGCTGCATCCCATCGGAGAAGGCGAGAATATGGTGCATGCCCATCTGGCATTCTCGGTTGGCAACGGAGGCTTGAGCCTTAGGCGGGTGTCGAAGATGCGTGAAATGGCGGAGCAGTTTGCCGACGAGATAAGCCGGCTGCGCTTCGGCGAGGAGCGTCGAGCGGCAGAGGACGTGTTTTTCTCGCTCGTTGCCGGACGTCGTTGCGGCTTGAAAAAGCCGGGATGGCGCGAGGCGTTGGCGTTTGCGTGGGAAAGCAAGCCCGACTATTGTATGCACACCATCGGCAAGTTGCCGTTTGGCTGCCATGCCTGGTCATTGCCGAGATATAAAAGCTTTTGGAAACAATACATTAAATAAAAAAAACGACAAATAAATGCTATCAATAATAGTTTGTTCTGTAAATAGAAAATATCTGCTTAATTTTGAGAAAAATGTAGCAGAGACAATAGGCGACAACGTGGAGTATGAGATATTGGCGATTGACAACAAGGTGATGCGCCTGTCAATCTGCGCGGCATACAACAGGGCAGCGTCGGAGGCGCGTTATCCTTATCTGCTTTTCATTCATGAGGATGTTGAGTTTCTTGAGAAAGGATGGTGGGCGAAGGTAATGCCGCAGCTGAGCAAACCGGATTGCGGTGTGATAGGATTTGCAGGCACGGTGGCTATGGTCGACTCTCCGGCAGGGTGGGGACAAAGCCGCAAATGGAGTGTGCTTAATTTCACCCAGCTAACGAAAGGTCGGCGACGCCTTTACCGGCAAGGTTTTGAAGACAGCACCTATCGTCAGGTGGTGGCTCTCGACGGCTTCGCTATGTTTGTGCGCAGGAGCGTTTGGCAGGAGACGCCTTTCGACGAGCAGTTGCTCAAAGGCTTCCATTGCTATGATGTCGACTTCTCGTTGTCGGTCAATCAGCGTTACAAGAACTATGTGTGCGGAGTGGTCGACATTTTCCATTATTCTCCGGGCAATTTCAATGAGGTGTGGTTCCGTGAAGTGCTTAAAACCTACAAAAAATGGCACGACCGTCTGCCCGTGTGGGTTGACGACCCAGAGCATCCCATCAGCCGTCAGGATATGAAACGCATACATGAAAAACTGGATTTCAAGGCAATGAAAAAGGTTAAAAAACTGCGTGACGTCAGGCGGTGGCCATACGTGAAAAGATTCTTTCGCCACGGGATGTCGCTGAAGCATTTGGAACACATAATCAGGGCTTTTGTATAGAAAACAACGAAAAAAATATAATTAATTTGCGACATTGAAAAAATAATTCTTATTTTTGCGGTTAAACAAATAACCGACAGAATGAAAAAAATCTATCTACTCGCTATTTTGGCAATGGGCGCTTCTTCGGTATTCGGCCAGGGCAAACTTGACCTGCGCAGCCTCGAAGTGCTACGCCAATATCAGGCATCGACAGCCGGTATGCAGAAGACACAGGCGGCAGAGCCTAAGATGGTTACGGCAGTGGTGCGTCTTTCCGGCGACAATGCTGTGGCTGCGTTGCAGAAAAAGGAAATTGAAGTGTTGCGTCAGCGCGACGACCTGGCAATTGTGCAATTGCCGATGGACAGCGTTGAGAGCGTTGTTGCATCAGATGCGCTGCGCCAGATGCAGTTCTCACGTCCTGTACGTGCGAAACTTGATGAAGCCAACAAGTCGACAGGCGCCGACAAAGTGCATAAAGGAACCGATCTCGACCGTGCATATACTGGAGAGGGCGTGATTGTGTCGCTGATTGACCAGGGCATTGACCCCAACCACATCACGTTCCGCAAGAAGGGAACAACAGAGTCGCGCGTGAAGTGTCTTTGGACAGCGTTGAACGGCAAACTTACAGCCTACGACACACCATCGAAGATTTCATCGTTTACGTCAGACCTCCGCACGGAAACTCACGGAACACACGTGGCAGGCATCATCGGCGGCAGCTACACAAGCAGCAGTGTCACTTTTGAGGGTGTGGCTCCAGGAGCCGATTTCGCCATGGTTGGCTTGAAATCAAGCACCGACACCGACATCCTTCTCTCCATAGAAACTCTTATCGATTATGCCAAAGCCAATGGCAAACCGTTGGTAATCAACATTTCGCTCGGCAGCAACGACGGTCCTCACGACGGCTCGTCGGTCAACGACCAGTATTATGCCAAATTGGGCAAGGAAGCGTTTATCTGTATAGCCGCCGGCAACGAGGGCGACCTTCCTATCGCAGCCTATCATAAGTTCTCTTCGACAAACACAGAGATGAGAGGCTTGTTTGACACCACCGACCCGACCTATGGCAACACCCTTTCAGGAGCAGTTGAATTCTGGGGCGACAATTCGGCAAAGTTCACATTCCAACCAGTTGTGGTAAGCACACTTACTGGCAACGTCGTTTATGAGATGCCGGTATTCGACGGCTCGAAATCGGAGACCGACTATAGAGCATCGACATATTTCAGCGGCTCGTTTAAAGTGAGCGGAGAGGTTGGCAGCGACAACAACCGCTACAATGTATACGTAAGTCTCTCCAAAGCAAAACCCAAGAAGTCCACTTATGCCATCGGTTATATTATCAAGGCTGACAACGGACGTGCGGTATACGCTTATGCCGACGGCTGGGAAGCCCAGTTTATGACCGACGTCGACGGATGGGACGACGATGTAGATGCCGACGGTACGATAAACATGATGGCTTGTCCGAAAAATATTATCGCTGTCGGAGCCTATACGACAAAGACGAGATTCAAAACTATGGACGGACAAACTCAGTCGGTCAATGGCGGTAAAGTGGGCGACATTGCAGAGTTTTCAAGCTACGGAACACTCATCGACGGCCGCAAGTTGCCGCACGTATGTGCTCCAGGCCACACTATCATTTCAAGCTACAGCACGCCTTATGTGAAATATGAGGCACAGAATCAAGGAATTTCGATAAGCAAGTACAACCTCTTGTCGGCACGTGTGGCGGAAAACGGCAAATACTATTTCTGGGGCGATATGAGCGGCACATCGATGTCGACACCTTATGTCACCGGAACATTGGCTCTCTGGCTTGAGGCAAATCCGAAATTGACCTACGATGAGGTTATTGAAGTGATCAACGAGACATCAACACGCGATTCGTTTGTCAAGGGCGGCAATCAAGTGCAGTGGGGAGCAGGTAAAATCAACGTCTACGAAGGCTTGAAGAGCGTGCTCCGCATGAACAGCGGTGTCGGTGAAGTTAATTCCGACAAGAATATGCTGATGCGCAATCTTGGCGGCAACGTCTACGAGATGTTTGTGGTTGGCGAGCCTGCACTTGTTGCAAGTGTCTACGATTTGTCGGGACGCAAGGTTGCCGAGACTTCGGCCGACGGCGACACTGTGGCAGTCAACCTCGACGGTCAGCAGAAAGGCGTCTACGTGATCAGCGTGGCAGGAGAATCGACACGCTACACAAAGAAGGTGGTTGTGAAATAAAAGCAAACTTCGATAAAACAATGAGAGCCGTGGGCATCAGCCTGCGGCTCTCATTGTTTTTGTTATGACGGGTCGACGTCGTAGTAGACGATGGCACTTTCATCCGAGGGTCGGAGAGCGACTGCTCATAGATTGTGCGCAGAATCTGCTTCACTTTCGACAACGAGGCGGTCGTTTCCATTTTCAGCACAATCTGTCGGATGTAGAGTTGCTGCACGCGCGCCACTGTCGGCGGTTCAGGCCCGAGCACCCGTTTGCCGAACACTTGGCGGAGCATATTGCTGAAACGCACCGACATTTCTGTGAGCGAATTGTCGTCGCGGTGCTTTATGTAGATGTTGATTATGCGCGTGAACGGCGGATAGTTGAAGCGTCGGCGTTCCTCAAGCTCCGAGCGGTAGAAGCCTTTGTAGTCGTGGTCGACGACAAATTTGATTACTGGATTTTCGGGGGCGGAAGTCTGGATGCACACAATGCCTTGTTTCTGTCTGCGCCCGGCGCGTCCAGCCACCTGTTCCATCATGTTGAACGCCCGTTCGTGGCTGCGGAAATCAGGCAAATTTATCATCGTGTCGGCATTGATGATTCCCACCACGCTCACCCCCTCGAAGTCAAGGCCTTTTGTCACCATCTGGGTGCCAACAAGAATCTGGGTGCGGCGGTTTGAGAAGCTGTCGATGATTTTTTCGTATCCCGTCTTGCTGCGCGTTGTGTCGAGGTCCATACGTGCGATTTTCGCTTCGGGGAAGTATTTTTCAATGTCGTCCTCTATGCGCTCCGTGCCGTAGCCAACCACTTCTATTGTCGGCTGTCCGCACGCCGGGCAAATGTTTGGCAGCGGCATCGTGTAGCCACAGTAGTGGCACGACAGCAGGTTGATATACTTATGATAGGTCAGCGACACGTCGCAGTTCTCGCATTTCGGAATCCATGCGCATTCCTTGCATCTCACCATCGGTGCGAATCCCCGGCGGTTCTGGAAAATGATTGCCTGTTCGCCCCTCGCGATAGCGTCGTTGCATTCGTTGACAAGTTCTTTGGTAAACGCTCCGCGCATCTCCTTGCGCTTGCGCGACTGCTTTGTGTCGATGACGCGCACGGCAGGCAATTCCACGCCTTCGAAGCGGGTGGAGAGATTCACGAGCCCGTATTTGCCCGACTCTGCTTTGTAGTAGGTCTGTATCGACGGTGTCGCGGAGCCGAGCAGCGTCTTGGCGCCGTGCATTGATGCCAGAATCAGAGCTGCGTCACGGGCGTTGTAGCGCGGCGCCGGGTCTTGTTGCTTGTAGCTTGTCTCATGCTCCTCGTCGACGATGACAATGCCGAGTTTGCCGAACGGCAGAAACACAGACGAGCGCACGCCGATCACCACACACGGCTCATTGCTGTGGAGCAGTTTTTTCCAAATGTCGACACGCTCGTTGTCGGAAAATTTGGAATGATAGATTAGCAGTCTGTCGCCGAAATTCTTGTGCAGGCGCTGTGTGAGTTGTGTGGTCAACGCTATTTCAGGCACAAGATACAGAGCCTGCAAACCTCGCTTCAGCGCGTTGTCGATGAGGTGAGTGTAGATTTCCGTCTTTCCGCTCGACGTGACGCCATGGAGCAGAGTTATGTTTTGTTCTTTGAAAGTTTCGATTATTTCATCGTAGGCTTTCTGTTGAGGCTCGCTTAGAGGGTTGAGAGCCGTGATGGAGCCGTTGTCGAGGTGGAAGCGGTTCACTTCCTTCTTGTATAGAGAGAAAATGCCCTTTGCCACCATTGCGTTGATGATTGGGAGCGACACATCAGCACGCTTTATGAGCGCGTCTTTTGTTACTTCTTTCGTGGTGGCGTTGCGCTTCATCCATCCCGACAGGTCAAGATAGGCAAGGAGCGCCGCCTCTTGCTTTTTCGCCTGCTTCACTTTCGAGAAGAAATCCTCCACCGTCTTGTTGTCGCCTTTCTCGGCGCGCAGGGCAACGCACACCTCCGTTTTCGGGCGGTAGTTGTCGACAATCTTCTCGGTTACAAAAACAGCCTCTTTTTCAATCAGACGCGCCACGACGGTCTCCACACTTTGTAGCCTGTGGCTTTGGCTATTTCCGCCGGAGTGAGCCGTTCTTTGGCGAGCAGCATATCGTAGACCACGGTTTCACGCTCGGTCATTGAACCGTCGGTGTCGATGAAGTCGGGATTTGCGCTGACGCGCGTTTCGCTTTCCACCTTCATGCCCGCCGGCACAGCCGCCTTGTAGACCTCGCCAACCGGACACAGATAGTAGTCGGAAATCCATTGCCAGAATTTCATTTGCGGATGTCGCAGAATGCTGTCGTTGTCGAGCACCGCCACAATATCCTTCACCTCATAGTTTCCTGGACGCTGGTTGTGGAGCATGGTCACGATGCCAGTGTAGAATTTTTTCCTGCCGAACGGCACAAGCACGCGGAATCCTACGCCGACAGCCGATTGCAGGTTGTCGGGGATGTGGTATGTGAATGTGCTGTAGAGCGGCAGCGGGAGAATAACTTCAGCGTAGGTCATAGTGGTTGGTTTAGAAAAAAAACGAGTGGTTGCGTTAGAATAGTCCGACACAACCACCGTATATCATTGTCGATGTCCGATATCTTAGAAGAAGTAGGTCAGAGCCACTTTCCAAGTGCGGTTGTGCGATTCGAATTTGTCGAGTTTCGTTGCGCTCATTGTTCCTGTCATATCCCACGTGTAGCTGCCGGTGAGCTGCCAGTTGCGGCGGATTTCAACGCCGACACCCACGGCAAGTCCCAATTGCACAGGCTTATAGTCGAACGCCGACTCTCCGTTTTTCTCCAGCTTGTTGTGTGCGAGCAGAATGCTCAGCTCCGGACCGACAAACACAAACGGGCAGAGTTTGCGTTCAAATCCGTTTAGGTTTGAATATTTGAAACGCAGGTGGATAGGAATGTCGAGATAGTGCAGATACGAACGCTCTTTTCCATATCCGTCGCTGTTCCAGATTTCGAAATCGCCCATGTTGAACGATGCGCCGCGTTGCGCGTATTGCAGTCCGAGGTCGATGCCGAAACCGATGCCCGGAATTTCATATTCACCGATGATTCCGGCAGTGTAGCCTACTGAGTTGGAGGATTTGAACGGCTCGTTGCGAAATGATTTCTGGCTCCATTTCATATTTGTGATGTCGATGCCCGCGGTTGCTCCCCATCGCATTTGTGCAGAGGATTGTAGAGCGCCGGCAATAGCCATCAGCGCAACTATGATGAATGATAGTTTTTTCATAAAGTTATTTTCGTGTCTTGTTTTCAGCCTACAAAACTACAGAAATAATTCAGCATAGGCAAAAAAAATCGGCATTTACGGCAGCCTTGACAGGTTAAAAGCCGTGAAATGCCGATTAAACGGTTGTATCTACGGAGGTTAGAAAAGGTATGCCGCAGTGATTGTCCAATAGCGGTTTTTACCCTCGATGCCCGACGTGTTGTTGCTTTCACGGATTTTCAGCTTGTCGAGAGTGTTGTTGAGACCCATGCCGTAGCTTGCGCCCACCTGAACGTGCGACAGCACTTCAACACCGAATCCGAAGTTCCAAGAGATGTCGCATTTCTGCTGGTTCACAAATTCTTTGAAGTCGTTTTTGCTTACGCGGAAAGCAAAACTTGGACCTGTTGCAATATATGGTTTCAAGATTTTTGAAACCACAGGAATTGAGATTTTCCACTTGACGTTGAGAGGAATGTCGATATAGTCGCGCGATGTGTTGACCTATTTTCTGTGATGTCGGTGACTTCTTTTGGGAGAGTGTTTGAACGGTGCATGTACATCACCGAAGCGTCGAAGCCCACGCCGAGCAACGGTGCGGTAAACTCAAGCATCGCACCACCGGTGAATCCTGCGCGGTTGTCGGTGGAGAATGTTTCTTCCCAATTGTCGGATTGGAACTTGAGGCTGTTGACAGCCGTTCCGACTTTAAGACCGAATTTCAACTGTGCCGAAGCCGGTACAGCCGCGGCGATGCTGACTATTGCCGCTACAATAAGAATTGTAAATTTTTTCATATTATTGCTATTTTTGTTGATTTTACTGATGCAAAAGTAGTAATTACAGCCGTAACGTCAAAGCTGCTCTGCCAAATCAACGCTTATGGAGGTCAAAAAGTTTTTAAAAATGTTCTTATGGAGCAAATAATCTTTGCGTGTTGACAATTTGTAATCAGATTCAAAAATAATGCGTATATTTGTAACGAATTTGCAGCCTATAGACGAATGATTGTTGCGGTTTGATTTCGATGATAGGGTTATGTATAAGTAAAGAAGATTGTAATACAACTGATTATGTCTAATGTAACGAAAGAAATGGCTCTGGACTATCACAAAGGTGACCGTCCGGGCAAGATTGAGACGATTCCGACGAAGCCTTATTCGTCGCAACGCGATTTGTCGCTGGCTTACTCGCCGGGTGTGGCTTATCCGTGTCTTGAGATAGAGAAAAATCCACAGGATGCTTATGAATATACAAACAAGGGCAACCTTGTAGCAGTGATTTCCAACGGCACGGCGGTGCTCGGTCTGGGCAATATTGGCGCGCAGGCGGGAAAGCCGGTGATGGAGGGAAAAGCACTGCTGTTTAAAATTTTTGCCGGGCTTGACTGTTTTGACATCGAGGTCGATGAGAAGGATCCTAAAAAATTCATAGAAATAGTGAAGTCGCTTGCTCCGACGTTCGGAGGAATCAACCTTGAGGACATCAAGGCGCCGGAATGCTTTGAGATTGAGCAAACATTGAAGGCGGAGTGCGACATTCCTGTGATGCACGACGACCAGCACGGAACGGCGATTATTTCGGGAGCTGGCCTGCTGAACGCCCTTGAGGTGCAGGACAAGAAAATAGAGGATATAAAGCTGGTGGTTAACGGAGCCGGTGCGGCGGCTGTGTCGTGCACGAATCTTTATATCTCGCTTGGTGTGCGCCGCGAGAACATTGTTATGTGCGACAGCCACGGCGTGATCAACCGCAAACGCACTGATCTGAACTCGCAGAAACAGCAGTTTGTAACCGACCGCGACATCTCGACGCTTGCCGAAGCTATGGTGGGTGCCGACGTGTTTCTCGGACTGTCGGTGAAAGACGTGGTGACACCGGAGATGCTTCAGTCGATGGCGGATAAGCCTATCGTGTTTGCTTTGGCGAATCCCGACCCGGAAATTGAATACTCGAAGGCGGTGGCGTCGCGTCCCGACATTATTTTTGCCACTGGGCGCAGCGACTATCCTAACCAGATAAACAACGTGCTGGGATTCCCTTACATTTCCGCGGCGCGCTCGACTGTGGTGCCCGCGCCATCAATGAGGAGATGAAGCTTGCTGCCGTGCGTGCAATCGCCGGACTTGCCAAACTGCCTGTGCCGTCGGTGGTCAATGCCGCCTACGATATGGCGGGTGTCGGATTCGGTCGCGAATACATCCTTCCGAAGCCGCTCGACCCTCGTCTGCTCACCACCGTCGCTCCTGCTGTGGCAAGGGCGGCGATAGCCTCTGGAGTGGCGCGCAAGGAGATAACCGACTGGGAGCAGTATAATGAAAAGCTCAACCGCCTTATGGGCTACGACAGCAAACTCATGCGCCGTTTCTCGGAGCTGGCGAAGGCAAATCCGCGCCGCGTGGTGTTTGGCGAAGGCAACACCGACAATATGCTTCTTGCCGCTGTCGAGGCATGCCGGGAGGGTGTGTGCATCCCTGTGTTGCTCGGCAACGAGGAAATGATAGAAAAGCGTGCCGGCAGACTCGGCGTG
The DNA here is from genome assembly GCA_022009815.1 of Bacteroidales bacterium. GTDB lineage: Bacteria > Bacteroidota > Bacteroidia > Bacteroidales > Muribaculaceae > Limisoma. Next base: position 167,598 of record CP091725.1, on the reverse strand, counting down.
AGCCTTGACGGCATCGAGATTGTAAATATCCGCCACGACCGCGAGTCGGAACGCCGTTCGCGCTATGCGACGATGCTCGCTGAAAAGCGCGGACGCGACGGCTATACGCGCCGCGAGGCTTTGGAGAAGATGTTTGACCGCAATTATTTCGGTATGATGATGGTTGAGGCAGGCGATGCCGATGCCTTTGTGGCGGGAACATATTCCAACAACTCGGAGGTGACGTCGATTGCCCGCGACGTGATTGGCATACGTCCGGACTACAGCCATTTTGCAACGATGCATATAATGAACACCAAGCGGGGTGTGTATTACCTTGCCGACACGATGATCAACGAGACGGAGGATTGCGACACGCTTGTCGACATTGCAAGACTGGCGCGCCATGCTGTGGAATATTTCGCGCAGAAACCTGTGATGGCGATGATTTCCTATAGCAATTTCGGCTCAAACCGTGCGCAGTCGCCTCGGGCGGTGCATGAGGCGGTGGAGGTGTTGCAACAGCGTTATCCCGACCTTTGCATCGACGGCGAGATGCAGGTCAACTATGCGCTCAACCGCCAGATCCGCGACAAGAACTATCCGTTCAGCCGCCTTTACGGAAAAGACGTCAACACGCTGATATTCCCTAATCTCAATGCTTCCTCGGCGGCTTACCGCATGATGCTTGAGATGGGTCTTTGCGAGGTGATTGGACCGATTCAGATTGGCTTGAACAAGCCGGTGCATTTCATCTCGGTGGAGGCTAAGGTGCGCGACATCGTAAACCTTGCGATTATCGCCACGATGGATGCCGCCGTCAGCGGAAAGGCTCCGCTTGCCGACAAGTAGGACGGCATATAGATGCTGAAAAAAGACAGTCACGGCAACCTTTGCGTAATTGCACCAGTTGCCGTGACTTGTTATGTCGGCGTGAGCGTTATTCGGCTTTGTAGTTTGGAGAGTGCCAAAGCTGGAATTTGCCGTTGGCTGATGTGATGAGCATCGCGGCAAGCTCTGGATGGCGGGCGAGGAGCTGTTTCGACTTTTCAAATCCAAGCACCATCAGCGTTGTGGCATAAGCGTCGGCTGTCATGCAGTCGGGGGCTATGACGGTTGCGCTTAGAATGTCGGATTTGCCGGACGTCCGTTGTCGGGCGATATTATGTGGGCATAGCGGTTGCCGAGGCTGTCGGTCTTGTAGTTGCGGTAGTTGCCTGATGTGGCAATGGCGCGGTTGGTGATGGCGATTATTTCAGCCGACTCATGGTGGATTTCGCCGTCGGATATGATTGGCTTGTCGATTGACACGTGCCACTTTTCTCCCTGCGGATTGTTGCCGCGTGCCACGATTTCTCCGCCTACTTCAACCAGGTAGTCGGTCACTCCGTTGCGCTCCAGCATACGCCCGATTTCATCGCAGCCATAGCCTTTGGCGATGGCGCTGAAATTGAACGATGTGCGCTGATCTTGTTTTATCAGGCGGTTGCCCTCGAGACGGGTCTTCGTTATGCCGACGAATTGCAGCATTGAGTCAATCTGGCTGTCGGTGGGCATGGTGCCCGATTTGAAGCCGAATCCCCAGGCATTGATGAGAGGCGACAGGGTGGGGTCGAATGCGCCGTGGCTGTCGCTGTTGATTGCTTTGGATGTGTTGTAAAGTGTGATGAGTGCGGAGTCGAGACGGTCGGTGCGGTTATCGTTGACGGCAGTGATCAGCGACGCCTTGTTGAAAGGTGACACACTGAGCTCGACGCGGCGGAATGTGGCGTTGATAGAGTCGGAGAGGTCGGTGGTGCCGAGATAGGTGATGTGATATTCCGTGTTCCACACAATGCCTGCCGGTTTGTGCCATTCTTTCTTGTCGGGTTTCACCAGAAAAACCAGTGCCACGCCGATTGCGCCCAAAGCTGCGAGCAGCAGAGCGCGTTTTTTGTTGTGCTCAAAAGTATTCATAATCGCAAAAATACGCATTTTTTCTGCCTTAAAAAATTGTGAAGCGGGAAAAACTGCCTAATTTTACGCAGACAACGTAAAATCAATTAAAAAAACAACAGTATATGATGAATTCTGAAGGGAATCTTAAAAAGAACTCTGAGGTCCTCGTCTTTTTTGCCGACGGATTTGAAGAGATAGAGGCTATCGGTGCTGTCGACATCCTGCGCCGTGGAGGCCTTGACGTGGCAACAGTTTCAATCACAGACAAGAAAGAGGTTGCAGGTGCGCACGGGGTGACCATCGTGACCGATACGGTGATTGGCGAGGTGACGGGCGCGAATCCGAAGTGGATTGTGCTGCCTGGCGGTATGCCTGGAGCGGAGAACCTGCACAAATGCGTTGCGCTCGGCGAGATGATTGAACGCCAGAATGAGCGTGGCGGACACATCGCTGCCATCTGTGCTGCCCCGGCGGTTGTGCTTGCACAGGCAGGATTGATGGACGGCAGAAAGATGACGTGCTATCCGGGATTTGAAGGTATGTGCGGCGATGCCGATGTCTATGGCGGACGCAGTGTGGTGGATGGCAATTTTGTTACTGCCAACGGACCGTTGTCGGTCACCAATATGTGCTATGAAATATTGAAAATCGAGAAGGGCGGCGACGCAGCTCTGGATGTGCTTGGCGGTATGCTTGTCGACACCGACAAGGGCGACTTCTCGCTTTAATCTTGAACAACTGCAAAAGAAGCAGCCTTTGTTTTTGACAAAGGCTGCTTCTTTTGCAGTATATCCGATTCTTAGATTTCTTCAATGGCGGAGGCTTTGATCCAAGCCTCGCGGTTGTCGGCAGTCTGAACTTTATACCACGTGTCTCTTGCGTTGCCGTCAATGCGGATGGAATCGTTTTTCTTCAGCTTCGCGCCCTCGTGGAGCGTGAAAGCCACCTCGTCCTTGTTCAGAGGCTCGCGCGACACGGCGCTCAGCTGCGTGGAGTCGTTCATCACCACGGCATAGTCGTGGCTTGTGGCGGCATTGTTGGCTCTTGCCGCAAACACGTTGGCAAACACGCAGACAACCAGCAGCCCGAGTCCGCCGAAAAATCCCACTTTGCGCAGCGTGATGGCAGACGCAAACGCATAAGCAGCCATGCCTGCAATAAACAGTAGAAACGCAGCCATGGCAACAACAGTCCAAGCCGTCGGCGACATTGCGTTCTGCACGTTGCGGAATCCCACTGCAAGGATGTTTTCTTCCGGTTCCGGGCGGTCGATGATTTTCATATTTACAAAGTCAAGGTTGGCTTGCGCCTTCTCATAGCGCGGATTCAGCCTCAGCGCGCGCTCGTAGCAGAGTATGGCTTTTCCCTTTTTTCCGCTGCGATAGTAGGCGTTGCCAAGATTGAAGTAATATTCAGCCGACACGCCGCTCTGTTTCTCCAATTGCTGGTAGTCGTCGATGGCGGCTGCATAGTTTTTGTTGTCGTAGTCGGCGAGCGCCTTCTTTTGCAAATCCTCGGCGTGTACTGCCATGCCGGCAATCAACGCAACCAAAATCAATATATATCGCTTCATTGTTGTTTCTTTTTAGTATTTTCCACTTCGTCGATAGAGTCGCAAGCCATGCGGTAGATTTCAGCCATCGGCACGTTGCTTTCAGCCGACTGTGCATAGCGCGAGAACTCGCATTCATCGAGAATGTTGATAACTCTGCCGATAGCTTCCTGACTCAGTCCGTATCCGTCAAGATTCTTGGATATGTTGTCGCGGTTGAGCTCCGATACGGGAATCGACAGCTTGTCGCTGTAATATCCCCACAAGGCGGTGAGCATCTCTTCGTAGAAAAGCTCTTTCTGATTTGTTCATGTAGCGTTTGGCGCGTTTCAGCCGTCGGTTGGCGACTTTGTTGGCACCCTTGCGCTTCATCAGAGTCACGTTGGCACGTTCCTTCACTTTCTTGCGGTAGATGAACAGCACGATTGCAAATGCCAGCAGAAGCACGATGTAGTAGACGATTGTGTACCATTCTCCGAATATCGAGCCGTGCGATTTCGACAGGTCAAGACTGCCGGTTTCCATTGGCAGGATGTCTTTCATCACAGCGTCGTTGTATTTCACCGCGTTGGATGCCGAGCCTTTCTCCACGTTGAGGTTGAAGCCATTGATCTTGATGGTGCGGTACTGGTGGCTGTTGAGGTCGAAGTAGGTGAATGATGTGCCGTCGATTGCGAATTGTCCTACCGACTGCGGCACAAACGTGTAGTCAACCGTGACTTTTCCAGAGAGGGTGGCTCCCGAAGGAGAGGCGGTTACAGCCGTCTGGGGGTCGTATTGGTCAAACTGCGACGAAAATCCGAATTTCGGCGGCGTAAGGCTTTTAAGGTTGCCTTGGCCGGAGATTATGAGTTTTATGGTCGCAGCCTCGTTGGTGCGTATCTTTTTGCTTGTGAGCGCGCGGGTCACAGAGAATCGGCCTACGGCACCGCTGAAGTCGGCTGGGCGTGGCGAAGGCAGCGGCATCACGTCAATCGACGCCGTGTTTGAATTGACTTTTATTGTTTTGTCCACAGGGCTGCGCATGCGTCCGAACGACGTGTTTATTGTTTCAAACTGCTGTACGGTCAAGTCGTAGCTGCCCGACGAGATTGTCAGTTTGCCGGTTTGCTGAGGGAACAGCACCGACTGCTTGATTACGTATGCGAAATAGTTTTCCCCGCCTACGCTCTCGAATCGGCCTTGCAGCGTGACAGGAACCTCCTCCGCCATAAAACCGTTGTAGGCAGGCTGCACGTTGGTGATGAATTTCGATACCTGATATTTTGTGTATAGCTTTATTGAGCAAAGCACGCCCTCCTGTTCGTAGGCAGTTGGCTTTGACAACACGATGCGGATAAACACGTCTTTGCCGCTCACAGGCTTGTCGGCGGTCTGGGTGTCGATGTCGTAGGCTTGAACCGACGACTGCGTGCCTCGTTGTGCGGAGCGGTCGGGCGGCAGAATCTGGAGTTTGATGGGCTTTGTCGACAAAGAGCGTCCGCCCACGTTCATTTTTGCGGCGCCGATGGTGACGGTGCCGGCTTTCTCCGCTTTGTATGAGTATGTGTAGCCGATGGTGCTGCTCGACGACTCATGCCCGTTGATGTTCTGATAGGAACTTGATTGAGAGATGCCTGGGCCAAACAGCAGTTTGCAGTTCGGAATGCTTGGTATCGCCGGATTGCCGGCAGGAGTCGACGGGGCATTGACCAGTTGGAAGGTGACAGAAAATTTCTGTCCCTCCACAACCTGCTGCGGAGCCTCCACACGGAAGCTTAGGGCAAATGCCGCGGCGTTGGCAACCGCAAGCATCAGGATGACTATGATTGATTTTAAATGTTTCATTGTTCGCTCGTTGTGTATGTGTTGTCTCTACCACGGACGGCTGCTCTGCCTGCTTTGGTTCATCTGTGCTTTGCGGCGGTTCACCTTGTCGCGCGTATTCTTTTCCTCGTTTTGCATCGCTTTCAGCAATTGGTCATTATTGGTCTGTTGCTGACGTTCTTTTGGCGGTTGAGGCTGGTTTTGCGGTGGCTGTTGTTTGTCCTGCTTCTTTTTCTGGTCGTCTTTGTCCTTATTCTTGTTCTTGTCTTGATTCTGCTGGTTCTGTTGCAGTTTCTTCTGCGCCATTCTCAGGTTTTTGCGCGCTTGGTCGTCTTTGGGGTCAATTTTCAGCGACTGCTTGAAGTAGTTGACGCTGTTGGCATAGTCCTGACGGTCGTAGGCAAGTTTGCCGAGGTTGTAGAATGAATGAGCGCGCAGACTGGCTGGCGCCGACGTGTTGCTGCCCACGTCGGAGAGATAGCGGCTGATCAGGGAGTCGCGCGCCACGTCTTTTTCAGAGTTTCCGCCGCGTTGGCGCAGCATTGTCGAGCCAAGATTGTATTTCGCTATCTGTGAGTTCGGGTTGATTTCAAGCACTCGTGAGTAGCTTTCCTCGGCTTTGCTGTACTGCTTTTTGTTGAAATATTCGTTGCCCTGTTTGATAAGATTGCGCTCACGCTTGGTGGCTTGCCCGAACGACGTCAGGCAAGTGAGCAACGCTAATATCAAAATGAGAAGATTCCTTTTCATATTGTTTTATTTTCCAAAGAAGTTGGTCTTCGTCAGCCATGAGATTTTCTTTCAGAAACCAGGATGTCTGTCACAAGCAGGATGAGGGCAATCCATGCAAACACAGGAAATTGCTCATCTGCCGGAGAGAAGACTTTCTTGTCCATATTCGTTTTTTTCGCTTTTTTCAGTTGGTCGTCGAGAATGTCGACCGCGCTGGTGTTGTTGCCGGAAACGTAGACTCCGGTGCCCACCTTCGCTATCTCCTGAGCCGACTGTTCGTTGAAGGCAGTGCGCACCAGCTGGTTGTTGAACGACATATATGTGCCGCCACCCATAGGAATTGGCATCGGCGACGATGAACCCACTCCGACCACATCAATCTCAATGCCCTTGTCCTTGGCGGCTTTGGCAGCCGCGATGGCATCGTCCTCGTGGTTTTCGGCATCGGTGATAAGCACTATCGACTTCTGGCATTTAGGATTGTTGGAGAACAGACCCATTGAAGTCTCTATCGCCGCTCCAATAGCCGTGCCCTGATTGCTGACCATGTTGGTCGACAGGCTGTTGAGAAACATTTGCCGAGCTGAAATCGTTGGTTATGGGCATCTGCACGTAGGCGTCGCCGGCAAACACCACAAGTCCTACTTTGTCGTTTGTCATACGGTCAAACAGCTTCTCGACAATAAACTTCGCCCGTTGCAGGCGGCTGATGCCGTCGGCGTCGTTTGTCGACGAGGCGAGCATTGAGTTTGAGATGTCCATAGCCACGACAATCTCCGACCCCTGCACCTTCTTGCTGGTGAGGGTGGATGAGCCTTTGGCGCGCGGGCGGGCAAGGATTACTATAACTACTGCCACAAGAAGCAACTCGACGCCGATTTTAATCCATGGGGTATAGCGTGAGGCGTCGGGAATTTGTCCGAGCACTACGTCGAGTCTGCCGTAGCGTTTCAGTTTCTTGGTCCGTGCTTTGCGGGCGAGCAGAAACAAGCCGAACATGGCGGGAATCAGCAGCAGTAAAAATAATATTTTGGGGTTTCCGAAACTAAACATATCTTTTTCGTTTTAAGGGATGTTTCTCATCACCGTCATTCGCAACACGATGTCGAGGCCTACGAATGCCAGAAGCAGCCATGCCCAGAGCATATAGTCGTCCTCTGTGTTGTGATATCTGGAGATGTCGAGTTTTGTCTTTTCCAGCGCGTCGATTTCCTTGAATATGCCTTCAAGAGAGTTCTTGTCGGTGGCGCGGTAGTATTTGCCGCCGGTCATCCGGGCTATCGACTGCAGGGTCTGCTCGTCGATGGTGACCTTCACATAGTCATATTCGAGCTTGCCGTAGTAGTTGATGCCCACAGGCGACAGCGCGCTGCCGTTGGAGCCGATGCCGATGGTGTATACTTTGATGCCCTTGTCCTTGGCTATTTCCGCAGCGGTGAGCGGCGCGATGAGTCCGGTGTTGTTGGAGCCGTCGGTCAGCAATATGATACTCTTCGACTTGGCTTTGCCTTCAACGATGCGGTTGATGCTTGTTGCAAGTCCGTCGCCGATTGCCGTGCCGTCTTCAAGCAGTCCCATCTCCACGGAGCTCACTGCGTTGAGAAGCGACGACTTGTCGGTGGTCATCGGCAACAGCGTGAAACTCTCGCCGGCAAACACCACCAGACCGATGTTGTCCGACTCTCTGCCGCTGATGAATTCCGACGCAACATCTTTGGCTGCGGCGAAGCGGTCGGGGGTAAAATCTTTTGCCAGCATACTCGTCGACATGTCGAGGGCAATGACGATGTCGGTGCCTTCAACGCTCGATGTCTCCCATTTGTTGCTTGTCTGCGGGCGGCAAAGTATCACGATGAGGCAGCCGATGGCGAGCAGCCGCACGACAAACAGCCCATGGCGCAGCCACACGCGGTAGCTGGTGCGGAAATTCTTCACGGCATCGAGTGTCGACGCCTGTATGGTGGGGTCTATTTTCCTGATCTTGTACACATACCAGAAAATCAAAGGTATGTATATGAGAAACAGCCAAAATAAATGTGGTCTTGCAAATTCCATAATGTTTTTGCTCTATCTATTTTTCCTTCTTGTTTTTAGATGCTTCCTCCGGCGACGGCTCTACGGGCTTGTTGCTCTCGATGAATGTCTCTGCGGCTTGCATCGACCGCTCGTTCTCGTCGGTTGACGGTGCCATCTTCGCAAATTTCACGAAGTCGGCTGTCTCAAGGAGAAAACTCAAACCGTTGGTTTCCTTGATGCTGTCCTGTCTGCTCACAGCCGACAATATCTGAGCCGATGTCATTTCCATCGCTCCTATCTCGTAGCGACGCCAGATGTAGCGGCGCACAATGTCGGTGAGGCGGGTGTAGTAGCCCTTGATGTCGCCGTGTGCGGCAAGATTCGACTTGCGCAGGGCGGCGATGGCTTCCATCGCTTCTTCGTATGGCGGCAGCAGACGCTTTTGCGGAATGAACGGCAATATCGGTTTGCCGGCTTTCTTGCGTTGATACATTATTACGCCGAGAGCGGCTGCGGCAAGCAGGGCCAAGCCGCCGAGAACCCACCATATCCACGGATTCTTTCTGAAAAACTCACCGAAATCAGGAATGAAGTCCCAAAATTTCTTGTCGGGATTGGCAACTGTCTTATAGTCGTAGAGTCCTTTTTTCTCCAGCTCGCGGGTGTCTACATCAAGAACCTTGAGCGGCATCTCGTCGCCTACGAGCGTGTCGCCCTCAAGCACGTATTTCATGCCGGGAAGCACGTACGCACCCGGAAGAAACGCCTGCACGGGGATGACGTAGGTTTCCTGCACACGGCCGTTGCCCAGGTCGGCAACGCTGTGGCTGATTTCGCCGGCCACTTCCACTTCGTTGACGATAGAGTCCTGTGGGGCGATAAGGTGTCCGGCCTGCGATTTGTCTTTCACCACAGCCACACGGATCATCGTCTTGTTGCCCATCGTCATTGTGGTGGAGTCAATCGACGACCGTATGGTCGCGGGGGCAGCCGCCGCTGTAGCCGCGCTGCAGAGGGCTATGACTGTTGCCGCTATTTTCGTTGATATCTTCATTTGAATTTATCTATGTCCTCTTTTCTTAAACATACCCATAAGGGCTTTCACATAGTCCTCGTCGGTGGCGATGGTGGCATAGTCAACCTTGCTCTTGACGAATGCGTCGGTAAGAGTCTGTTGGTGTCCGTACCACCAGCGTTCATATGCGTTGCGCACCTTCTTCGAACTGGTGTTGACCCATTTTGTGCCGCCGGTCTCTGCGTCGAGAAGCTTGACGAGCCCGACACGCGGCAGCGTTGTGTCGCGTTTGTCGTAGACTTGAAGCGCCGTCAGGTCGTGTTTGTTGCTGCAGATGCTCAAGGCTTGGGTGTAGTCGTGGTTGTCGATGAAGTCTGACAACAGGAAAGCCGTGGTGCGCTTTTTCACCGCACCGATCATGAATTTCAGCGCAACGCCGATGTCGGTGCCGTGGCTTTCCGGTTTGAAATCAAGCAGCTCGCGGATTATGAGAAGGATATGTTTGCGCCCTTTTTGTGGCGGTATGTATTTTTCAACTTTGTCGCTGAAAAACACCACTCCGACTTTATCCTTGTTCTGGATGGCGGAGAAGGCAAGAGTGGCGGCGATTTCAGAGATGAACTCGCGCTTCACCGAGCCTACCGCACCGAAATTGCCGCTGTCGGAAACGTCGACAAGCAGCAGCACGGTCAGCTCGCGCTCCTCTTCGTAGACCTTTACGAAGGGCTTGCTGCAGCGTGCGGTGACATTCCAGTCGATGTCGCGTATCTCGTCGCCGTACTGATATTCGCGCACTTCCGAGAATGTCACACCGCGTCCTTTGAACGCGGAGTGGTATTCTCCGGCGAATATGTTCTGCGACAGACCGCGTGTCTTGATTTCAATCTGCCTGACTTTTCTTAAAAGTTCGTTGGCGTCCATAATCTATTGTGGTTAAGACTAAGGAACAATGATTTTGTCGAGTATGTTGCTGATGATCTCGTCAGATGTAATCTCGTTTGCTTCTGCCTCATAGGTCAAGCCGATGCGGTGGCGCAACACGTCGTGGCACACGGCGCGCACGTCTTCCGGCAGAACGTAGCCGCGTCCTTTGAGGAATGCGTATGAGCGCGATGCAAGGGCAAGTCCGATTGATGCACGTGGCGAGCCGCCGAACGCTATGAGGCCTGCAAGGTCGTTGAGGCCACAGTCGGCTGGCTTGCGAGTGGCGTTGACAATGTCTACGATATATTGGCTGATTTTGTCGTCGATATAGATTTGCGACACTACATTCTGAGCGTCGACAATGTCTTCCGGCTTAAGCAGCGGACGGAGCTCGCTTTGCTGTGGACGGATGTTCTGGCTGACAATCTGCATCTCCTCCTCTTTGGTCGGGTAGGTGACTACAACTTTCAGAAGGAAACGGTCTACCTGCGCCTCTGGAAGAGGATAGGTGCCTTCCTGCTCGATTGGGTTCTGGGTTGCCATTACGAGGAACGGATCGTCGAGTTTGAAGGTTTCGCTGCCTATTGTCACCTGACGCTCCTGCATGGCTTCAAGCAGTGCGCTCTGCACTTTTGCCGGCGCACGGTTGATTTCATCGGCGAGCACGAAATTGGCGAAAACGGGGCCTTTCTTTATCTGGAATGTTTCTTTCTGCACGCTGTACATCATTGTGCCCACAACGTCGGCAGGCAGAAGGTCGGGCGTGAATTGAATGCGGTTGTATTTAGCCTCTACGATGGATGCCAACGTTTTTATTGCCAAAGTTTTAGCCAATCCAGGCACACCTTCGAGCAATACGTGTCCGTTTGACAAAAGGGCTATGAGCAATGAGTCGACAAGGTGTTTCTGACCAACGATGCGCTGGTTCATGCCTTGTGTTACTAAGTTGACAATGTTGCTTTTACTTGCAATCAGATCATTTAATTCTCTGATATTCACTGTTCCGTTCATATTTATATATTTATCTATTGTTTCAATAATTTAGGCAAGTGCAAAATTAGACATATCGGCTATAATTCAGCACTTTTCGGTGTTAATTAATGGTATTAATGGTTTATAATGTTAAAGGAATATGTTAATTTAACATATTTATGCGTATTTCTATACGCAAAAGATTTTGGTGGCAAGCTCTTCGAGCAGGTCATACTCGTTGCGGTTGGAGCCGATGCCTTTGCTGCGGGCGTCAAACTCGCGTATGCAGGCGATTATGCGCAGGGCTTGAGTGGCATTGTAGCAGCGCATTGCGGCGCGCACGTCGCGAAGCTGGTAGGGGGTTTTCATCCGCAGGGCTTCCATCAGTGCCCGCTCGTCGGTGGTGCGGGCATAGTAGGCGATAAGCACGTTGGCAAACAAGTTGAAAATGAGTGGGGTAATGGGCACGGTCGGATTTTTCTTGGGGTTCGACCTGAAATAGTTGATGATTTTGAATGTCTTCACTTTGTCGCGTTTGGAGATGGCGGCGATGAGCTCAAAGTTGTTGTACTCCTTGCTTATGCCGACATTCTCGGCAACTGACTCCGGCGTGATTACCGCACCGACGGGTAGCGTCATCCGCAGTTTGTCGATTTCTTTGGCGAGCAGGGCGAGGTCGAAGCCGATGTGGTCTATTAGCATCGCCTGGGCGCGGGGGTCGAGTTTGCAGCCTACAGTACCGGCGTATTCCGACACTGCCCGGTCGATGTTGAATTCGCGGAGAGCCGCTGATTCAAACACCACACCGCCGCTCTGCACTATGGCTTTCGTCAGAGCCGCCGCTTTCAGCGAACCGCCTTTGTGGCACACCACAAGCACTGTGGAGGGTGTTGGCTTCAATGCGTACTGCTGAAGTTGGTCCCATTTGAGCTGATGCCCGGTCTTGGCAGCCTGCGCCTCTTTGAGAAACACCACTTGGCGTTCGGCCATCATCGGGTAGCGGCGGCATGCCAGCACCACGTCTGCCATTGTGGCGTCGGCGCCGTAGTAAGTGGTCAGGTTGAAGTCTTTCTCTTCTTCGGTGAGCGCATTTTTCAGAATCATATCGGCTATGCGGTCGATATAGAATGACTCCTCTCCCATAAGCAGATAGATGGGAGCGAACTGCTTTTTTCGTATGTCTGTCTCAATTTGCTGGCGCGTAGGGCCTGCGGTCTTTGCCATAATTCTTGTATGTGTAGAAAAATCGGAGTAAATTTACACAAATTTTACGAACGAACAGCAGATATGCCACAACAAAATTTTGAAAACGACAACATTAAGACTCGCATTGTCGACGGGCGGCAGGAGATATTCGATTGCCTCCGTGGCAAGTATGTGGCTATGACTCCTGAAGAGAATGTGAGGCAGATGTTTGTGCGCCATCTGATTGACGGCAAGCGTTATCCTGCAGGTCTTATGGGCAATGAGATTGCAATCAATCAAAACGGGCGTGAGCGCAGATGTGACACGGTGGTGTTTGACAGGCGGGGATGCCCGCTTATGATTGTGGAATACAAAGCGCCGTCGGTGAAAATCACGCAGGAGGTGTTCAACCAAATCTATCGCTACAACACCGTGTTGCGGGTCAAGTATCTGACGGTGTGCAACGGCAGACAGCTTTTCTGTTGCCGTGTCGACTACGATGCCAACAAGGCGGTGTTTCTTAAAGACGTGCCTTGCTATGACGACTTGTAGCCGCAGGCAATTCGTTTGAAGAAAAAAAGCAATCCTGCCACACATGGCGACAGGATTGCTTTATTGTAGGAGAAAAACTAAGTGTTAATCTTCGTGGTTCTCTTCTGCGTAAGCCTTGAGCAGTTTCTCCTGAATGTCGGTAGGAACGAGCTCATAAGCGGAAATTTCATAGTGAACGAAGAGCGTCCGCCGGTGATTGAACTGAGTGCGGTAGAGTAGGATGCCATCTCTTTCAGAGGCACGCGGGCTGTGATCTTCTCAAAGCCTTTCTCGCTCTCCATGCCCATGATGATTGCGCGGCGTCCCTGAAGGTCGCTCATCACGTCGCCCATCTTGTCTGACGGAACCAATACCTCGACATCATAAACCGGCTCAAGAATCTTTGGATTCGCATTGCGGAACGCTTCGCTGAAGGCGTTGCGGCCTGCAAGACGGAACGAGATTTCGTTGGAGTCAACCGGATGCATTTTACCATCGTAGATGCATACACGCACGTCGCGGGCGTATGAGCCTGTAAGTGGGCCTTGCTCCATGCGGTCCATCAGACCCTTGACGATTGCCGGGATGAAACGGGCGTCGATTGCGCCGCCTACGATACAGTTGTAGACCACGAGCTTGCCGCCCCAATCCAATGGAATTTCCTGTTTGTCGCGCACGTTCATGCGGTATTCCTGGCTGCCGAAGCGGTAAGTGTCAGGTTCTGGCATGCCTTCTGTGTATGGCTCGATAATCAAGTGAACCTCACCGAATTGTCCGGCACCGCCCGATTGCTTTTTGTGGCGGTAGTCTGCGCGCGACGCTTTTGTGATAGTCTCGCGGTAAGGGATGCGCGGCTCGAAGAAGTTTACAGGAATCTTCTCGTTGTTCTCGATGCGCCATTTCAGTGTGCGCAGGTGGAACTCGCCTTGTCCTGAAACGATGGTTTGTTTCAACTCCTTCGACTGCTCTACAATCCATGTCGGGTCCTCAAGGTGCATGCGGTTGAGTGCCTCGTTGAGTTTCTCTGCGTCAGGCTCGTTGACTGGCTTGATGGCGCGTTGGAACTTTGGAGCGGGATATTTGATGAAGTCAAACACGTATTCGCAGCCTTTTGCGTTGAGAGTGTCGCCTGTGCTGACATCCTTCATCTTCACTGTGGCGCCGATGTCGCCGGCGTTGAGCTGGTCGACATTCGTGCGGATCTGACCGCATACGCAATATAGTTGGGCGATTCTTTCCTTGTTGCCGGTGCGCATATTTGTAAGGTCGTCGCCGGCTTTTATTGTACCCGACATTACCTTGAAATATGATACCTCGCCGATGTGAGGCTCAACAGAAGTCTTGAACACGAACAAGCTTGTCGGTCCGTTGCTGTCGGCTGCGATTTCCTCGCCTTTGTTGTCTTCTGGTTTTGGCATGTCGTCGACAAACGGCACAACGTTGCCGAGGAATTCCATCATGCGGCGCACACCCATATCTTTCAAAGCGCTTACGCAGAACACTGGAAGAATGTCGCGTGAAACCAAGCCTTTGCGGATGCCTTCGCGCATCTCGTCCTCTGAAAGCATTCCCTGGTCGAAGAATTTCTCCATCAGGCTCTCGTCGTTTTCAGCGGCTGCCTCAACAAGCACTTTGTTTAATTCTTTCGCTTTTTCCATTTCTTCGGCAGGAATGTCGGTGATTGTCGGAACACCACCGTCGGGTCCCCATTTGTACATCTTCATCAGAAGCACGTCGATCATAGCGTTGAAGCCTGTGCCTGGGTTGATGGGGTATTGTACGAGGACAACCTTGTTGCCGAACACTTCTTTCATTTGGTTGATGACGTTGTCGAAATCAACCTTGTCGCCATCGAGTTGGTTGACGGCGAAAATAACTGGTTTCTTGATTTTTTCCGTGACGCGGAAAATATTTTGACTACCGACTTCAACACCATATTGTGCGTCGATGAGCAACACGCCCGTGTCGGTCACGTTGAGAGCCGTGATGGCGCTTCCCACGAAGTCGTCGCCTCCAGGGCAGTCAATCACGTTGAGCTTCTTGTTGAGAAACTCGGCATAGCACACTGTTGAGAACACACTGTAGCCGTATTCTTTCTCTACTGGGAAGTAGTCGCATACAGTGTTTCCGGAATCGATGGTTCCTCTGCGTTTTATAACTCCACACTCGAAAAGCATTGCTTCTGCAAGTGTGGTTTTACCAGATCCCTTACTGCCTATCAAGGCGATGTTCTTAATTTCGTTAGTTCCGTAAACTTTCATGTATTAGAGAATAAATGAAGTTAATAATAGTGTTTGTAAATTCTAAGCGCAATTTACGTATGTTTGATGGTAATTCAAAGAAAAATTTGTATGTTTGACAACATGTTTCGTTGTTTTGGGCGGAAAAATTATATTTTTTAAGATTTTTATGGCTGGAATTTACATTCATATACCGTTTTGTGCTACGAAATGCATATATTGTGACTTCTTCTCGGTGGCTGTGACTGCGGAGAAACGCAGTGCATATCTTGCGGCGTTGTCTAAGGAATACGACGCGAGGCTGGGTGAGTTGAGAGGGGAAGAGGTCGGAACTTTATATATAGGTGGCGGAACGCCGTCGTTGTTGTCGGTCAACGAGATTGCCGGACTGGTGTCGATGCCGGTGCTGTCTGCGGGGGCGGAGGTGACGGTGGAGGTGAATCCCGACGATGTGACTCCCGACTTTGTGGATGGGCTGAAACGGGCGGGTGTGAACCGTGTGAGTATGGGGGTGCAGAGTTTCTGCGACGAGGAGCTTGAGTTTCTGCGGCGCAGGCATAATGCGGCGCAGGCGAAAGCGGCGGTCGCCACATTGCGCGACGGGGGAATCGCGAACGTCAGCATCGACCTTATTTACGGAATACCGGGGCAGTCGGTTGAGTCGTGGACAAAGTCGCTCGAGGAGGCGGTTGCTCTAAACACACCTCACGTGTCGGCCTACAGTCTGACGTATGAGGAGGGTACGCGGTTGACGCGTATGCGCGACCGCGGCGACTTCAGCGAACTTGACGACGATCTTACGGTGGCTTTGTTCGAGCAGTTGGCTGCCACGCTGCACGACGCAGGTTATGAGCAGTATGAGATTTCGAATTTTGCAAAACCGGGATGGCATTCGCGGCATAATTCGGCATATTGGGATTTTACGCCTTATTTGGGACTTGGCGCGTCTGCCCACAGTTTCGACGGCAGGGTGCGCCGCTACAATCCTTCAAGTTTGAAGGAGTATCTTGAAAAAGTAGACGCCGCGGGAGTGGCGTATGAGGAGGAGTGCGAAACTGCCGACCAGCTTTATGATGAATGGGTGATGACGCGTTTGCGCACGCGTGCGGGAATGTGTCTTGACGATTTGGAAAAACGGTTTGGAAAGAAGCGTCGGCAATATGCCGCCCGGATAGTGGACAGGCATATTGCCGACGGATGTCTGGTGCGCGAAGGCTCGGTGGTGAGGCTTACGCGCCATGGCGTGATGCTTTCGGATATGGTGTTCCGCGATTTGTTTATTGTGGAATGACCACTTTCACGGTCTTTGCCGACGAGGCTGTCTGAAGCCGCACGATGTAGATTCCTGCCATGCCGTCGATTCTGGCGGTGGTCGGAGATGTCAGCTCGATGTTGGCGGGACGTCCGGAGAGGTCGAAGGCTGTTGCGGAATCGACATTGCCGGAGAAAAGCAGTTGCCCGCCGTCGGCAACAGTCACGTTAAGCGCGTTTCTTCTGTGCCGGTAATGCCGCTCTCGCCCCATTGCTTCTTGAGCCATGACACTTTTGCGTGGAGCATCTTCATGAATTCATTCTTCGCATTCTCCATATTGCGGTTTCCGTAGTTGGGCCAGCGGTTGGCGTCGCATTCGGCGGCTTTGGCTATCTGCTTCGCAAAATCGGAGGCAAACTTGTCGAGCGACGCGTAGTCGTTGTCGAGGAATTTGTCCCAAAGTTGCTTCACGCGAGCCTGGAAACGTGGAAATTTGGCGATTTCGGCAATCCATGTCTGACCGTATGGTGGGTCTTGGTGTATGAATTTGTCGGTGCTGCGGTGGTATGAGTTGCCGAAGTCCCACACCGGACCGAAAATAATCTTTGTGTCCGCACCTCTATGTTTGTGGAAATAACAGCTGCCGTGGAACGACTCTGCGTTGTCCATTATTTCTTGAATCAGATAGAACGTGGCGAGCGAGTCGATGTCGATGATGTTTTCCCATTCGGTCGACGATTTGTCGTTTGCGTAGATGGCGCGGTCGGCTGCGGTAGCGAGGTTTCAGATAGTCCGACTGTGCGTCCGACAGCACTTCCGGCGACTTGTACGTCAGACGGATAAGTTCGCCGTTGCCCTCGTTGATTGTGACTTGGTCGGCATCCCAATAGTTGTCGATTTCCACAAGCCATCCGCCGGTGATTTCTTCCGGGTCGCTGATGTTGTCGGCCTGTTCGGTAATCTTTACGCGGTCGGAGTCGACGCGGATGGTCTCGGTCAGGAAGTACAAGCCGATGTATTCGCCGTTGAGCACCACTTCCACAGGGCGTTGCTCCGGAGTGAAGTCAAGTCCGCCGCGGCGGCTCAGCTCGAAGCCCATCGTGTTGCGTAGAAATCCGAGGTTGTCGTCGGCATGGGCGAGCAATGCGAAATGCTTGCTTTTCTTCATGCCGAGCAGTGCCGCTTTGGCGTCGAGTTTCAGGCGGTAAGGCTTTTTGTCGAAGCCTGTGAATGTATAGTTGCCGCGTCCTTTGATTTTCAATGTCAGCGGTTCGCTGGCCGAACCGATCGACTTGTAGCCTTCGATGCCGAGGTTGTCAAGGTAGTATGTGCCGTTGAGATAATACTCCTTCGATGTGATTGGTGTGGAGTTTTCTGTGTAGATGTGCAACACGGGCAATGTGCCGGAATAGTTGGCGGCATGAATCGCTGCCGCACACAAAATTGCAACAAATAAAGTGAATAATTTTTTCATAGGAAAATTGATGGTTTGAATATTAATGAAAGAAGCCGGAACCTTTTTCTCTTTTGGCGCCGGCTTTAAGGTCTTATTTCTTGGCAAGAAGGACGTTGTTGTAGCCGACAAGGTCTTTGTAGGCAAGCACACCGTTGTCCGACAATTCGACGATTGTCGACGAGCCGTCGAGGGTTGGCACCTTGACATGGGTGTCATCGATGAACGTCAGGATTGTGATGTCGCCCTCCGGAGTGGCAAGCGCCCATGAGTTTGTGTCGGCGTCGAAGTTGAAGCGGGTCTCTTCGCCTGTTGTCTCATTGGTGATTTTGTAGCCAGTGTTGTCCCATGCCACAAGGTAGCGCTCGTTGTCGCTGGTCACTGTCTTTGTGCCGGCTTCGATTGGGTTTGTGCCCGACCAGAATTCGATGCTGTTGATTATGAGGGCGTCTGCGATTGCCGAAATCTCGTAGACAGGCAGAATCCACAAGCCCACAAACACGAGCTCGTTGACAAATTTGTTGCCTATCTGATGGTTCCATGACAGCACTTTGTTTGTCAGTTTGAAACTTCCTATGCAGGATGTGAAGAGCATTGACGATGCCAATGCAACAACGCAAACGGGGAGTAATATTTTTCTCATTTTATTGTCTGTTGAATAATAATGTGCAAATCTAAGAAATTTCTACAAATCTATGGTCGTGATTTTGTCGGAAAAACTGCTTATTTAGTCTTTTTTTGTGTAAAACAGCCGACCGACGCTTGTTTTTTGCATCGACACGCATACGGATTTTTTTACAAAAAGGCGACAACGTCTTTCAAGTTAGCCGTTGTTGTTGTAACTTTGCAGTGCCTAAAAGGTCGCCGGGGAAATGCCGGTATTTTCAGAATCCAGAATATGAAGAAACAAATAAAAGATTACGTTGTCCGCTTTAATGAACGGTTGTCGGATTCATACAGCCTGCTGAAACTGCAGCCTGCTGACGGCTCGGCAATCATCGACACTTGCGCTGGGCAATTTGTTGAGGTGGAGGTGCCTGATTCCAAATCCACATTTCTCCGCCGTCCGATTTCAATAAATTTCGTTGACCGCGACCGCAATGAGTTGTGGCTTCTTGTCAGAGTGGCTGGCGAGGGCACACGCCATCTTGTGGCTTTGGCTGAAGGTCGCGTGCTGAGTCTTGTGCTGCCGCTCGGCAAAGGGTTTTCCATCCCTGCCGACACGGCGTCGAAGGTGCTTCTTGCCGGAGGAGGTGTTGGAGTGGCGCCGATGCTCTATCTTGGCAGTGAG
Source organism: Bacteroidales bacterium (assembly GCA_022009815.1). Taxonomy (GTDB): domain Bacteria; phylum Bacteroidota; class Bacteroidia; order Bacteroidales; family Muribaculaceae; genus Limisoma. Next base: position 148,712 of record CP091725.1, on the reverse strand, counting down.
TTGAAAAAACGTGGCTTTGAAGTGGCTTTCCTGTTGGGGGCGCGCAGCAAGGACGATTTGCTCGAGCTTGAGGAGTTTGAGAAGATTGGATGTGTGTATGTGTCGACCGACGACGGCTCGATGGGCGAGCATGGATTGATCACCAAGAACTCGGCATTGCAGAAGTCGTGGCAGATGCTTTACTGCTGCGGTCCGATGCCGATGATGAAGGCAATGGCGGCATACGCTATGCGCAACAACATTGAATGTGAGGTCTCGCTGGAAAACCGTATGGCTTGCGGTGTCGGAGCTTGCCTGTGCTGTGTGGAAGACACGGTGGAGGGCAACTTGTGCGTTTGCAAGGAGGGACCGGTCTTTAACATAAAACGATTGAAATGGCAGATTTAAAAGTAAACATAAAGGGTCTTTCTCTGAAAAACCCGGTGCTGACGGCTTCAGGCACTTTCGGATATGGTGAGGAGTTTGCTGATTTTGTCGACTTGAACCGTCTTGGCGGCATCATCGTGAAGGGCACCACAATCAGCCATCGTGAGGGAAATCCTTATCCGCGCATGGTCGAGACTCCATCGGGAATGCTCAATGCCGTTGGCTTGCAAAACCATGGCGTAAACTATTTTATCAACAACATCTATCCGCGCATTAAGGATTTGGACACGGAAATCATCGTGAACGTGTCGGGTGCCAAGGTGGAGGATTATGTGGCTGTGTGCGAACGCTTGGCTCCGCTCGACAAAATCCATGCGATTGAGCTTAACATTTCATGCCCTAACGTTAAGCAGGGCGGTATGGCTTTCGGAACGTCGTGTTCGGGAGCGGCGCAGGTGGTGAGCGCGGCGCGTGGGGCTTTCGACAAGACGCTGATTGTGAAATTGTCGCCAAACGTGACTGACATTGCCGACATCGCACGTGCGGTGGAGGCTGAAGGAGCCGATGCGGTGTCGCTTGTAAACACGTTCTTGGGAATGTCGATCGATGTGGAGAAGCGCACGCCTTATCTGTCGACAATCACTGGCGGACTTTCTGGACCGTGCATACGTCCGATAGCGGTGAGAATGGTATGGCAGGTGGCGCATGCCGTAAAGATTCCTGTGATTGGCCTGGGCGGAATTATGAACGGTCGCGATGCGCTGGAGTTTATCCTTGCCGGAGCAACGGCAGTAGAGGTGGGCACCGCCAATTTCGTCGACCCTAACGTTACTGAGAAAATCATTGACTATATCGATGACTATTGCCATCGCCACAACATCTCGTCGATGCGCGAGCTGATAGGCGGTATGACGGTATAACCGTTGACGGCAATATGATAATGCAAATCCGGGGCAGACAATCGCTTGATGTCTGCCCCGGATTGTATATGCTCACATCGAGTTGTCTTAGTCTAAAAGCGGTATTATCTCAGCGGGAGTGTCGACGATGTGGTTGGCATAGTTGGCGCGCAGCTCGTCGACGGAGCGGAATCCCCATGTGACGCCTACGGAGTCAACGCAGGCTCTGCGGGCTGTCTCCATGTCCACTCCAGAGTCGCCGACATACAGCACATCGGCTTTCTTTACCTGTGTGGCACCGAGAATCTCAAACACAACCGAAGGGTCGGGTTTCACCGGCACTCCTTCTTTCTGTCCCTCTATGGCTGCGAAGCTGATCGATGGAAACAGCGTGGTGACCAAAGCCTTTGCCGCAGCGTCATATTTGTTGGACGCAACGGCGATTTTGATGCCGTTTTCCTGCAGGTGCTCAAGCAGCTCGGGAATGCCGTCGTAGGGATGGGTATAGTCGGTGTTGTGGATGTCGTAGTAAGTGGTGAAGTCGGCTCTGATTTTTTTTATCATAGCCTCGTTGCGCTGGTCTTCGGGCAGCGCGCGCTCAATGAGTTTGCTCACACCGTTGCCCACATACATAGGGTAGGCTTCGAGGGGATGTGTCGGAAATCCGTTTTTCTCCAATGCAAAGTTGGTGGCAGCTCCAAGATCCTTGATGGAATTTATCAGCGTGCCGTCGAGATCGAAAATCACTAATTGTTTCATTGCTATATATGTTTTTATCTGTCAGAAAGGATAGCCCACCGAGAAATGCAGAGCATAGTCGCGCTTGAAGTTGGGATGCACAAGAGGCCATCGCTCTTGGTCGAGCGCGGGGTTGTAGGCTTTCATACCGCAGTCGAGACGCAGCAGGAAGTAGTTGAAGTTCAGACGGAGACCGATGCCGTAGGCGGCGGCGATTTCCTTGTAGAACGAGTCGAATTTGAACACGCCTCCTGGCTGGTTCTCGTAGCTGCGTATTGTCCAGATGTTGCCGGCGTCGATGAATGCCGCCATCTCAAACACCCAGAAAAGCTTGGCGCGGTACTCCATGTTGAGGTCCAGACGGATGTCGCCACACTGTTCCATAAACGAGCTTACGGAGTTGTCGCCGTTGAAACGTCCGGGACCGAGTGTGCGCACCGACCAGCCTCTGACGCTGTTGGCGCCACCGCTGTAGAAGCGTTTCTCAAACGGCAGAATCGTGGAGTTGCCGTAGGGCACAGCCGCTCCGGCTCCGATGTGCAGCACGAGGGCGTTGCGACGGTCGAAGGAGTGGTTGTAGGTGTAGTCGAGGTTGAGTTTCACATATTGTGAATACTGGATGCCGAACACCTTGTATGCCTGTGAGTCGGGGTCGCGTTTCTGCTTTGACAGGCTGCTGCCGGCATAGAGCAGGTTGCCGGCGGTCTCAATGCCGGCACGGAAGGTGTAGATGTCGGGCTGATAGACGAATTTGCCTATCGGTGCCACCTGGCTTTTCTTGTTTGTGTAATAGAACGTGTAGCCCATCTTCATAATGAAGTGGTCCTCATAGGAATAGCGCAGCAGTGGATTGTCGGGAGCAATCTCGCTGATGAACTCATCCTTCATTTTGGGCAGGTAGACGTAGTTGATGTCGAGCAGGTCGAACGTGTGTCCGATCATGCTGCCGCGCTCGGTCCACTTGTATTTCCATCCGGCGCCGGCAATCACGCGGGTGTATTCCGGACGCTCCTGATAGGTGAACGATGTGGAGAACTCGGTGTTGGCGCGGATTTTCTGTCGGAAACTCTTCTTCAGGAAAGGGAAGATGAACTTGGGGAAGGCGATGCCTACCTCGCCGTTGTATTCGGCATATTTGTTGTTTATCAGCCCCGACATATCGCCGGAGATGCTCTCATAGTTCACCCCGGCTTTGGCGGTGAGCGTCTCTGAGCCTCGGGCAAGGTTGCGGTGCTGGTATGTAGCCGCCACACCGAATCCAAGGTCGCCCTCGGAGTTTGTGCCCTCGAGCGACACCGTCACGGTCTGCGACTTGCCTTCGGTGAGAAGGATGTAGGAGTCGACCCACAGATGCCCGTCGATTTCGCCGACCGACTCAAAGTTGATGTTGATGAATTTCAGGATGCCGAGACGCCCGAACGCTTGATACGTTTTGTCGACATCGGAGGCGTCGTATTTCTTTCCGGGTGTGATATAGCAGTTCTCGTCGATGATGCGCGGACGCAGGTAATGGCGGTCGCCATAAAAGATGCGCAGACCTTTGTAGTATTCCACATTGTCGGGCGCATATTTCGTGATGTCGTACTCGCGTGCAGGGTCGTAGTCGGTGACCACATAGACGTGGCGCACGAAAAACGGCTGGTGGCGGTCGTAATGCTTTATGCGGTTGGGATAAGGTGGCATCACGTTCATTGTCAAGTCGACGGCACGGCTTCCGGCTGTGGTGTCGGCAGTGAATGTGATATATTCCTTGTTAAACCCGAAGTAGCCTTGGTTGCGCAGGCGGTCGGTGATGTTTTGGCGCGCCTGGTCGAGCATGTTGCGGTCAAAGTTGGTGTTGCTGCGCAGAATGAATTTGGAGGAGTCGGCAAGAATCAGCGAGCGCAACGTGTCGTCGGGGATGTTGTAGTCCACGCTGGCAATGTAGTGGGGCTTGTTGGTGTAGATGCTGTAAATCACCTCTGCCTTCTTCTTGCGGCTGTCTTTGAGCGTGTCGACAATAACCTCGGTGCCGAGATAGCCTCTGTTGACGAGTGCCAAACGCAGCTGGTTGGCTGACAATTCAGTGAGTGCCGGATCGTAAATCACCGGTGCCTGTCCCAGTTTGCGAACCCATTTGTTGTACCATTTTGTCGAGTCGCGTCCAGACCAGTTGTAGACGTTGAGCTGCAGCTTCCATCCTCCGAACACTTCGTGGTTCTGCGTCTGCCTCAGATAGTTGCGCATCTCCTTGCGGCTGATTTCCGGATTGTCCTTAACCTCGATGCGCGCTTTGTTGAGCAGATATTTGCCTTCGGGCACAAACTTGGTGGTGTGGCACGACGCAAACACCGTCAAGGCAACCATTGCGGTAGCCCCGGCGATGCGTAGCCTGCGTATTTTGTCCCAAATTTTAGTCATATCCGATAGACAGACTGCAAAGTTACGGAAATTTCGCTGCATTCCGCCTTGCGGCTATGAAAAAGTTATTGTCTTTTCACTTTTCCGCTTGATGTCTCGGCGAAGTGGGGGATGGCGATGATGGCTTTGGGACGCTGGTGCGGTGTCAGAATGTCGGCGAGGCTGTTTTTTAGCGACGCTTCATCGGCGGGCGAGAGCGGCGCGCCTTCGATTTTGAGCACAAGCTCTTGTCCCCATTTGTCAGATGGGCGCGAGGAGATGTAGAAACGGCGGGTGAACAGATGTGCGATTTTGCGTTCCAGTTCTTCAGGAAACACCTTGATACCTCCAGTGTTGACCACGTTGTCGTAGCGACCGCGCCAGTAGAAGCGGTCGGGAGCGAGAAGGTCGACAATGTCGTTGGTCTGTAGGTGGTTGAAACTGAATTGTGGAGCGTTGATTGCAAGACATCCACGATGGTCGGTTGCGAACGTGACGGGCGGAAGCGCCTCAAATGGCTGTGCCGGCTCGGCGATGCGCGACAGGGCGACATGCGAGCACGTTTCGGTCATTCCGTAAGTGGCGTAGGCATTGACGTGCAACTGCGACAGCATCGTGCGCAGGCGTGGCGTGATTTCCCCTCCGCCTACAATCATATTGCGCACATTGTTAAGTGATTCCTGGTGCTCGGCGAGCCACAGTGCCTGTGACGGCACCACGGCGAGTAGGTCGACGGTAGCCCCTGAAAAATGTTCAAGCGGATGGTTGCTCGGCGATTCGACAAGCAGTGTGGCCCCGGCTTCCTCTGCGCGTACAATCATCATTTTTCCGGCAATATAGTCAGGCGACAGGCATAGCAGCAGGGTACTGCCGCTGTCGATTGAGAAAAAACGGTTGGTCAGTGCTGCCGACGTGCGCATATCCGCTTTCAGCAGTTTTATTTCTTTAGGCTTTCCCGTGGAGCCCGAAGTGTGTGCCACGACAAAGGGCTCCTCGGAATGCCATTCTTTCAGAAAGTCGTCTACGGTCATTGTCTCCAGTCGAGTTCGGGCAGTTGCCATGTCTTGGCAGGATTGAAGCGCAACACTTCTCCCACCTGCTCAAGCGGACTGCCGATGTTGTTTGTGAAAAGAGCCCCGGTGCCGAGACCCTGCGGCATGCGTGCGCCGAGTTGCGCCGTCCATTGCGCGATGGCGTTCAAGCCTACGTTGGATTCCAGGGCCGACGTCACCCATCCGCCGATGTCGCGGCGTGCGGCTTGCATAATCCAGTCCTGAGAGCCGGAGAAACCGCCAATTAGCGACGGCTTCAAGATTATGTATTTCGGTCGTACGGCATCGAGCATTTCTCCCATGCGTTCGGGCGTGTGGATGCCAATGAGTTCCTCGTCGAGCGCAATGTCGATAGGCGACTCGGAGCAGATTCGCCGCATCGCCTCCCATTGTCCCTGCTTGATTGGCTGCTCGATGGAGTGGATGCCGTAGCGTGCGAAGTCTGACAGCTTCTGCAGCGCGTTGTCGGGCGTGAACCCGCCGTTGGCGTCAAGGCGGATGGTGAGCACTTCGGGAGGAAACACCTTGCGTATGTGGCGCACGAGGTCGAGTTCGCTCTCGGTGTCGATGGCTCCAACTTTAAGTTTTATCGTTGTGAACCCTGCCTTGATTTTGTCGTCGATGCGGTTCAGCATCTCTTCCTTTGTCCCCATCCACACCAAGCCGTTGATGGGTATCGCCGACATTCCTTCGGTGAAGTCGGACGGGAACGGCTGGCGACGGCATCCGTTTGCAAAGTCGTTGATTGCCGTTTCTAGTCCGAAGCGTATCGACGGAAACTCGTGCAGGTCGGTTTCTTTGTCGGCTGAGATGTTGGCGCACAGTTCGCGCAGTTTATCCTCGTAGGCAGGCACATCATCTGCCGACAGTCCCCGGAACACGGCGCATTCGCCGAGTCCGAAGACGCCAGGCATATCCTCGTCCTCGAGTTTCAGAAAATACGTCTCCTTGTCGGTCAGCACGCCGCGCGACGTGCCTGCGGGCTGGCGGAAGTGGAGCGTGTAGTGAGCGTAACTTGCCTTCATCGCTATCCCGGGAATTTAGGGAATTGCTCGAAGTCAGGGTCGCGCTTCTCAAGAAACGCATTCTTTCCTTCTTGCGCCTCGTCCATAAGGTAATACATCAGTGTCGCGTCGCCGGCGAGCTCCATCAGACCGCGCTGGCCGTCGAGCTCGGCGTTGAGGCATCGTTTCACCATGCGGATTGCAAACGGGCTGCGTTTCATCATTGTCTCGCACCATTCAACAGTTTCGTCCTCCAGACGGTCGAACGGCACAACTTTGTTGATCATGCCCATCTCTTCGGCTTCTTTGGCAGTGTACTGGCGGCACAGATACCAGATTTCACGCGTTTTTTTCTGTCCGACGCAGCGGGCAAGATACGACGAGCCGAAACCGCCGTCGAAACTGCCCACTTTCGGACCCGTCTGTCCGAAACGTGCATTTTCCGACGCAATCGACAGGTCGCACACCACGTTGAGCACGTTGCCGCCGCCGATGGCATAGCCGTTGACCATTGCCACTACCGGTTTCGGGATGGAGCGTATCATCTTGTGCAGGTCGAGCACGTTGAGACGTGGAGTGCCGTCAGAGTCGCGGTATCCACCCTGTGTCTTGTAGTGCTGGTCGCCGCCTGAGCAGAACGCCTTGTCGCCCGCACCGGTGAGGATGATTACGCGGATATCGTCGCGTCCGCGGCATATCTCGAAAGCGTCGAGCATCTCGTGGTTTGTGAGCGGACGGAAAGCGTTGTATACCTCCGGACGGTTGATGGTGATTTTAGCAATACCCTTGTATTGTTCAAACAGAATATCGGTGTATTCCTTGATTGGTTTCCATTCTCTTGTTGCCATATTGTAAAATTATTTTTTTGTTTTGCAGAAATAGTTCTTCAGGATTTCGGCGCTCGCCACGTTGTCGGTGCTGACGGCGAGTATTGCCGGGCGTTCCGCTTCGGCGAAGAATCCCGGCAGCACCGCCTTGAGCGACTCCTCGCTGGCGGCGTCGAAGAATCGGAATCCGAAGGCTTCGGCATATTGCTTTACGGGAACGTCGTGTCCCACCTCAAGATACCGCTCCAGTTCGGGCAGTGCCGACGTGCTTTTGATGAAACGGAAAATGCCTCCGCCTCCGTTTTTCATCACGATGATTTAAGGCGGGGAGAGTTGTATTGGCTTGCCAGTCCCGACAAGTCGTAGGAGAAACTCATGTCGCCTGTGATGAGCAGTGTGGTGCCGCTGTAGGCAAGCGACGCTCCGACGGCTGTCGATGTGGAGCCGTCGATGCCCGACACTCCGCGGTTGCAGTTTGTGGGCATTGTGAGCACATCGCCGAATAGTTGCGCGTAGCGTATGGTTGTGCCGTTCGACAGCTGCACGCGGCAACCGTCGGGGATGGCGGGCAGAATGATGGAGAATGCTTTCAAATCGCTCCATCCGATGCCGTTGATATATTTGTTGTGGCGGTCAAGCCCTGTCGCCGCAAGGTCGGCCCATAGGCGTGCATATCCGCTTGTGCCGCACCGCAGGCGGTTGCCCGTCTGTCGGAAAAACACGGCGGGGTCGGCGAGAATGCGTCGTGTCAGCGCCTGCATGCAGTCGACTGTTGTGCCGGTCACGCCCACATGCCAATGGGCAGCGGGCTTGTTTTGCCGCATGAAAGCCTTTACCATTCGCGACACCAACGCTCCGCCGATTGTTATGAGCAAGTCGGGTGCAAATTTCTTGTCGGAGTCCATCGCCAGCAGGGTGCGGTCGACGGCGGCAATCAAACGGCTGCCTTTTATGTTTGCGATTGTTTCTGTCAGCACTGCCACATTCGGGAATTCGGCAAGCCTGTTGATTTCTGCTTCCAGACAGGCATCGTGTCGGCCGAATCCGGCTATTATAAGTATGTTTTTGCCCATAGCCTCGTCGGCGAGCCGGCTGATGGCTTCCGCGCTTAGTTCTGCCGATGGTTCCGACACTTCTATGATGCGTTGCTTGCCGGTCCATTCCGCCACGGCGTTTATCGGCTCGTCAATCTGCACGTTGATGTGCACCGGTGCGCGCTGACAGCTTGTCGCCTCGCTGACAGCATCGTTGACAATGCGGTTTGCATACCATAGAGCCGTGTCGTCGTCGCAGCGGGCGGGAAGGTCGTAACTCTTTTTTACAAACTGCGCCAACGCCTCGTATTGACGTATGGTCTGGCTGTCGTCTTGGTCGATCCATTCCATCGGGCGGTCGGCGGAAATGACAATCAGCGGCAGTTTCTGATAATAAGCTTCCGCAACCGCGGGAGCATAATTGAGCAGTGCTGTCCCCGACGTGCAGACCACAGCCACTGGCTCGCCTGTCTGTTGGGCGAGTCCGAGAGCAATGAATGCGGCGCTGCGCTCGTCGACCACCACATGGCGCTCGATGCCGTCGCGGCGTGCCAGCGCCACGATTATCGGGGCGTTGCGCGAGCCTGGCGACATGACAAAGTGCCTGATGCCGTGTGCGATAAGAACATCAACGAGGATGTTGCATTGTTTCTTGGCCGTTGATTCCATTTGATTTCGCTTTTTGGCGTTTGCGTTTCCATTGGCGCAGCCATGACGGAATCACACAAATGCCGATGATTAGATAAATATAGTAGCTGATTATGCGCCAGCATAAGGCAAGCAGCAAAGCCAGCGAGCCGGAGGCGATCATGTCGCCGTAGTAGTTCTTGAAAATCCATTCGCTGACTCCGCTTCCGCCGGGGGTGGGGCAGATGGTCAGCACTACCCACATCACCAATTGGCGTGCCAGCACCATCACTTGGTCGGCATTGATGGCAAACGCGAGCAGAATGGCGTTTACCACCATATATCTTGAAATCCACGACAACGCTGTGCCGAAGAATGCGCGCAGCCACCACCAGAAACTTTTCTGCCGCAGTTCGCCGGATGTCGCCACTATGGCGTCGCCCATCTCTGCCGCTTCTTTCTTCCAACGCCGCAGCAGAGGCAGCCTACATGCGTTGATGAGCAGTGAGCGGATGGCCGACGGACGCACGAAGATGCCGAGCCCGAGAATCAACGCCCACAGCGACAAACCGCCGTAGACAAACCAGAACGTCAGCCGGATGGTTGATGATATGTGCGCGTTTGAAATGTCGAAAAGTCCGCTCCAGCCAATCAGTGCAAGGGCGATGGGGCATGCCACCACATAAAAAAGCTCGTCGAGAAACAGGGTGGTGATCATTATTGCCGTGGAGCGACCGAAGTTGAGCCCCTCGCCGGTGAGATATATCATTCCGAAACTGCTGCCGCCCACTGTCGACGGTGTGACTGCCGACGTGAATTCGCAAAGCATGTTGACGCGCAGCGCCTGTCCCCAAGTGATGTCGTGGTCGGTGAGCGTGCGGAAACGCCATGTCAGGCCGAAGTCGCGCCCTGCCATGAAAAGTAGGGCGAGCAGAAAATATCCTATTGATGTGGTGGAAATTTGAATCAGACTGAAGTCGAACTGCTCCGAGTCGCGCCAGAACATTGTGCCCACGGCTATCAGCCCTATCGCTATGGGCAGTGCCACGTAGCGTGGGCGCAGCAGGTCGCGCGTCTTTCGCAAGTCGTTGTTGTTTGATTTTTTCATAGTGCGAAGTTATAGAAAAAACGCTGGATTGCAAAATGCGTTTTTAAATCGGTTGCTTTTCAATGAATTATGAAAAAGTTGCAAAAAAAGTTGCTGAAAAATTTGTGGGAATGGATAGGTTGACGTACCTTTGCACTCGCAAACGGCGGGATAGCTCAGTTGGTTAGAGCGTCGGATTCATAACCCGGAGGTCTCGAGTTCAATTCTCGATCCCGCTACAAAAAGGAAGCTCATTGAGCTTCCTTTTATGTTTTATCAGCCACGCGCATCGTCAGAATGCGGCGTGACGAGGGGGTGACGCGGAAATCGTCTGCCGCGCGTTCTCCCGCAATCCACACAATGCGTCCTTGCATTTCAACGATTGGTGTCGACAGCTTTTGCATTAGCGAAAACTTGCGGTCGTTGAAATAATCACTCAATTTTTTTGTACCTTTCATTCCAAACGGTCGGAAACGGTCGCCCTGCCGCCAATGACGCACAGTGAGGCGGTCGCCCGTCGCGTCGGCGTCGAAATAAGCCGTCTTTCCGCTTCTGTCAAATTCAAATTCGGGAGAGTTGTCGACAATCTCAATGAGTATGCCTTTCTCTTTCTCAATCCTGCCGGCATCGCTGAGAGCGTATGTCTCCGCATTGTTGAAAGAGCCGGGCGAGAACACGGAAATGTCGTTTCTGCCAACCTCTGCGACATATTCTTTTGATTCAAACACCGCTCCCACCCGGGATGCCGACGCAATGGCTTTGGTTTGCTCTCCGTTGAAGCCATAGTGCGACAACAGGGCGTTGAGCAGCGTGGCTGGGTCGGCCGACGCTGCAAGTTTCCGGCGGTCGATTTTTATTTGTCCGTGTCCGCACGCCTCCACAGCATCGCGCTTGAAGGCCTCGACAGCCCCGCTCCACACGGCGTAGTCGCCTTGCAGGTTGTCGAGCGTGAGTTCGATTCCAGCCATCGCCGATGGAAACAACCTGTTGATTTCGGGCAGCATGACGTTGCGTATCTTGTTGCGCGCATAGTCGTTTTCAAGGTTGGTGCTGTCGGTCACGTAGTCCTGTCCCAGCGTTTTCAGATAGTTTATGATTTCATCACGGCTGGAACCGAGCAGCGGGCGCACGATTTTTCCGTTGCACGGCTTTATTCCGGCAAGTCCTGTGATTCCAGAGCCGCGCACAAGGTTCAAAAAGAAAGTCTCGATGTTGTCGTCGCGATGGTGAGCCACGGCAATAACGGAGCAGCCCAGGGCGGCGCGTTGACGCTCGAACCATTCGTAGCGCAGTTCGCGGCATGCCATTTCGGTCGACACCCCATGGCTTTTCTTGTAGGCTTCGACATCGAAATCGGTGCATCGCAGCTCGATGTCGAGGTCGTGGCAAAGTTTACGCACAAACGCCTCGTCGCGGTCAGCCTCGTCGCCGCGCAGGTGGAAGTTGCAGTGGGCAGCGATGCAGTTGCAGTCCAGCGCCGCAAGCACTCTCAGCAGGGCGACCGAGTCGGCGCCTCCGCTGACAGCAGCCAGAATCTTTCCGTTGGCGACAGCCGGCATGTGTCTGTGGATATATCTTAGTGTTTTCTCTTCAAACGCATTCATAATCAATCTTTCTATTGGCAAATTTAAAAAAAGTATTTCTATTAATCAAAACATTTTCTTACCTTTGCACTGTCTATGCAATAAAAAACAGCAGTACAGAAATGTTAGAAAAAATTGAAAGTCTGAAGAGCGCAGTAGAAGCATTGAACGCCTCTACAAAGGAAGAAGTTGAGGCTCTGCGTATCAAATATTTAAGTAAGAAGGGCGAAATCTCAGCCCTTTTCAACGATTTCCGCAACGTGCCTAATGAGCAGAAGAAGGAAATCGGTCAGAAACTCAACCAGTTGAAGGTGCTTGCCACCGACAAAATCAACGCTTTGCGTGAAAATATTGAAACCAGCGACGATGTCGACGCAGCAATCGACCTTACGCGTCCGGCTGCCGTTTCGCCGCTCGGCACACGCCATCCTATCTCGCTTATCCGCAATGAGATTATCTCTATCTTCTCGCGTCTCGGATTCACGGTTGCCGACGGTCCGGAAGTGGAGGACGACTGGCACGTGTTCTCGGCTTTGAACTTCGCTGCCGACCATCCTGCGCGCGACATGCAGGACACATTCTTCATCCAGCGTTCGCCTGACGTGCTGCTCCGCACGCACACATCTTCGGTGCAGACACGCGTGATGACGTCGCAGCAGCCGCCAATTCGCATCATCTGTCCCGGACGCGTATACCGCAACGAGGCTATCTCTGCGCGCGCCCACTGCTTCTTCCATCAGATTGAGGCTCTTTACATCGATAAAAACGTGTCGTTTGCTGACCTGAAGCAGACGTTGCTCTACTTTGCACGTGAATTGTTTGGCTCGGAAACAAATCCGTTTGCGTCCGTCTTATTTCCCATTCACCGAACCATCGGCTGAAATGGACATCTCCTGTCATCTTTGTGGCGGAAAGGGTTGCGGATTCTGCAAGCATACCGGTTGGGTTGAAATCCTCGGTTGCGGTATGGTGGATCCAAACGTACTCGAATCGTGCGGCATCGACAGCAAGGTGTACTCCGGTTTCGCTCTCGGTATGGGCGTGGAGCGCATAACCAATTTGAAATATCGTGTCAAGGATTTGCGTATGTTCTCTGAAAACGACGTGCGTTTCCTCGACGAGTTCGAGTCGGTACACTGATAAGAAATCATGCGCCAGCAGGAAAGATATGCCGGCATAATCTCATGGTTCAGCCAGAATATGCCTAAAGCCGAAACGGAACTCCATTATGGGTCTCCGTTTCAGTTGCTTGTGGCAGTAATCCTGTCTGCGCAATGCACAGACAAGCGTGTAAACATCGTCACTCCGCCGCTTTTCCGCGACTATCCGACGCCCGAGGCTCTTGCCGGGGCGAGTCGGGAGGCGGTGTTTGAGTATATAAAGAGTGTTACGTTCCCAAACAACAAGGCGCGTTCGCTGGTAGGAGCGGCGCGGATGCTTGTGGAGCGATATGGCGGGGAAGTGCCGTCGACGATGGAGGAACTGATTAAACTGCCGGGAGTGGGCCGCAAGACGGCTAATGTGATACTGTCGGTGGTGTTCAACAAGGCGGCGATGGCGGTCGACACCCACGTGTTTCGTGTGGCGAACCGCATAGGACTGACCAACAATTCCAAGACTCCGCTGGAAACGGAACGCACGCTCGTGGAGCATTTCCCGAAACATCTGCTCCCGATAGCGCACCATTGGCTTATTCTTCACGGCCGCTATGTCTGCACGGCGCGCCGTCCGAAATGTCAGGAGTGCGGCATCTCGGAGTACTGCAAATATTACGAAAAAACAGTGAAACCAAATCCGTTGCGATAGATGCAAACATCTCTATTCCTGCTTATTGTAGAAATTGCCGGCACAATAGCCTTTGCCATCAGCGGCATCCGTCTGGCTGCCGCGAAAAATTTTGACTGGTTTGGAGCTTATGTCGTCGGACTTGTCACCGCGATAGGAGGCGGAACGCTTCGCGACGTGCTGCTCGGCACCACACCGTTCTGGATGCAGAACGGATGGTATATGGGTGTGACGGGGCTTTCGCTGCTGTTTGTCATTGTGTTCAGAAGGCAATGGGTGAGGCTCAACAGCACGTTTTTCATCTTCGACACCATCGGCTTGGCGCTGTTTGTGGTTATCGGTATGCAGAAAACGCTGATGTTTGGCTATCCGGTGTGGACTGCGATAATCATGGGCACACTGACCGGCGCTTTCGGAGGAGTGCTGCGCGACATCCTGATAAACGAAGTGCCGCTGATATTCCGCAAGGATGTCTATGGCACGGCATGCATTGCCGGCGGTCTGGTGTATTGGGGCGCTATGCTGTGCGGATGCAAGTCGGAGATGCAGCAGGTGGCATGTGCCGTCACTGTTGTGGCGATACGCCTGCTTGCGGTCAGATACAATTGGCGAATCCCTGTAATTGAAAACAAATAAAAAAGATATGGGCAACGAAGCGAAAAAAACATTCGTGCAACTTTTGAAATACGGCGTGATCGGTGTGAGCAACACGCTGATTACGTTGGTGGTGTTCTACGTAATCAATACTCTGATGGGGCTTGACTACGCTGTGGCAAACACATTGGGCTATATCCTGGGATTGATAAACAGTTTCGTGTGGAACCGCACTTGGGTGTTCCGTACAGGCGGCAACGTTTGGCGCGAGGCGGGACTGTTCGCTCTCGGATTTATCATTTGCTTTGCTCTGCAGATGGGCGTGAGCCAATGGTTGTTGTCCACATCGTTGCATGATTTGACCATTTCGTGGCTGCCTATGAAGAATACAGGAGAAAACGTGATAATGTGTCTGAGCATGGTGGTGTATACGCTTGCCAACTACGTATACAACCGTTTTGTGACATTCAAAAAATAGCCGATGAAGAAGGTTAATCCGGAATATTCGTTGCTCGTGCTGCTTATGGCAGTGTCGGCGCTGGTGGTCTATTTGCCGCTTGGGGCAGTGGGGCTGTGCGGCGATGAGGAAGAGATACTCGGCATTGCGCGCGGCTTGTCCGACAGTGGCTTTGGGTCGCTGCTTACACCTCATAACGCTGGCAATTTCGCAACGAGTTTCTATGCCTATCTGGTGTCGGTCAGCATCAACGTGTTCGGCTATCCGGCCACTCTTGCGGTGCGCATCCCTGCCGCCACGGTGATATGGCTGCTGTCGTGTGGAATTTTCTATTTTCGAGGCGAGCATGAGCGTAAAGACTACGCTTTTCTTGCCTCTTTGATTTTTATATCGTCTTATTCTGTCAGTGCGTTGGCCTACCATGCCAGCCCGCTGACGTTGACATCGCTGTTCCTGATAGCCGCTCTTGCGTCGCTTTATCATTGGATAAAACGGCGGTCGCGCACCAAGGCTTTGCTGCTGGTTGTGTCGGCTGCCTGCGCATCGTTGTTTTTCGGCATTCTCTCTCCGTTGGCAATGGCTGTTACGGGAATGATTTCATTTCAATACAGGAAAAGAAGCGTGTGTCCGACTATGTCCGACTGCTGGTGCTGCTTGTTGTGTCGGCGGCATTGGCTTATCTGCTTGTGGCGTTTCTTGCAAACAGCCGTGAGACCGCGCGCCTGATACTCGGAATCGGCAGCCTTGCCGAGCCGATAGCCGGATATTCACGGTTGAATATGCTCGCGCTGCAATTGGTGTTTTCCATCTTTCCCTGGTCTGTGCCGCTTATTGTGGCGTTGGGATGGATGGCTGTCAATCCGCGATGGCTGAGAGACCGGTTTCTTGCCATGAGTTTGCTGAAGCAGTTTGGCGTGATTGTGTTCATCCTCACGCTGCCGCTCATCACCGCGCTCAATGGCTTGTCGATAATCATGCTGCTGACGGCTATTTACTTCAACGTGCCGCTGGTGGCGCATTTCCTTTTGTCGCAGACACACAACCACTCTGTCACATGGCGCATTTCGGGCTTTATTTTCTCGTTGATAATCACGGCTCTTGCCGTGGCGTATGTGGCGGCTGTCAGCGGTGTGGACATCTGTATTCTCGGCTATGCGTTTCGTCCGGAGGGCGGTGTCTGGTCGACGGGTGTCGTGCTGCTGCTGTCGGCGATTGTGGTGAGCCTGTACACGCTGACGCGCAACCAGCGCACCATCCGCTTCAACAACCGCTACCTCTACAACATCGTAATCCTTTATCTGCTTGCGCAGATTCTTTATAAAGTATACATAAATCCATATCTTACAGCAATATGATAGAATTTGCAGAATTACCACCTCGCCGGCATCGTCATCGGCTTATGCACATTTCTCGTGATTGGGTTGTTTCATCCTTTGGTAATCAAAGGGGAGTATTATTTCGGTGTGCGTATTTGGTGGGCGTTTCTTGCTGTCGGAATTGTGTGCGGATTCCTTGCGTGGTGGGTCGACGACTTGTTCTGGTCGGTGATTCTTGGAGTGACAGGGTTTTCGTCGTTCTGGGGCATCGGTGAGATTTTTGAGCAGCGCAAGCGAGTGGAGAAGGGTTGGTTTCCGCGTAACCCAAAGCGGAAATATTGATTTGGAAACAAAGACAACGTAAATAATAGACAATAATGGAACTAATCGATGGAAAAAAAAATTGCCGACGCTGTTAAGCAGGAGATTGCGTCGGAAGTGGCTGAAATGGTTGCGGCTGGAAAGAAACGTCCGCATCTTGCTGCGATTCTTGTGGGTCACGACGGTGGAAGCGAGACCTATGTGGCTCACAAGGTGAAAGCCTGTGAGCAATGTGGATTTGAATCTACGCTCATTCGCTATGAGGCCGATGTGACCGAGGCGGAACTGCTTGAGGCTATCGCACGTCTTAACGCTGACGACAATGTGGACGGATTCATTGTGCAATTGCCGTTGCCGAAACACATCGACGAGCAGAAAATCATTGAAGCCATCGACTATCGCAAGGACGTGGACGGATTTCATCCGATAAATGTGGGACGGCTGTCGATTGGACTGCCGTGTTTCTTGTCTGCCACTCCGCAAGGCATCCTCGAACTGCTGCGTCGCTATAATGTGCCGACGAAGGGTGCAAACTGCGTGGTGCTTGGTCGCAGCAACATTGTGGGCAAGCCGGTGGCTTCGCTGATGATGCAGAAAGCGGTGCCGGGCGATGCTACTGTGACAGTGTGCCACAGCCGTACGCGTGACATAAAGTCGTTTACGCTCAACGCCGACATCATCATCGCTGCTCTCGGTCAGCCTGGGTTCTTGACTGCTGATATGGTGAAAGACGGCGTTACGGTTATCGATGTGGGCACTACGCGTGTGCCTTCGACAGAAACCAAAAGCGGTTTCCGCCTGAAAGGCGATGTCGACTTTGAGAATGTGGCTCCGAAATGCTCGTTTATCACTCCTGTGCCGGGTGGTGTGGGTCCGATGACAATTGTGTCGTTGATGAAGAACACGCTGCTTGCCGCTCGTCACGAAATCTATAAGTAAAAAATGTTTCTGTTAGGCATCCTGTGTTCTGTGCTGTCGTTGCTGCAAGGCGGCGATGCAACGTTGGTGTTTGCTGGCGACGCCATGCAGCACGACCGTCAAATCGAGGCGGCGCGCCGTGGCGACGGCTCATTTGACTATTCGGCATATTTCCGCCATGTGGCAGACTATGTCAGCGCTGCCGACTATGCTGTGGTAAATCTTGAATGCACGCTTGGAGGAAAACCTTATAAGGGCTATCCGTGCTTCAGCGCGCCGGAGGAATATGCCGTTGCGCTCAAGGACGCTGGATTCGACCTGTTTCTGCATGCCAACAATCATTGCCTTGACCGTCGCGATGCCGGGTTGCACCGTACGCTTGACCAACTCGACATGCTCGGGGTGCCTCACGTCGGCACATACCGCAACGCTGCTGAAAGGGCAAAGAACTATCCGTTTGTAGCCGATGTGAAGGGCATGAAGATTGCCTTCCTAAACTATACATACGGCACCAACGGCATTACAGTGCAGGGTGATGTGGTGGTCGACTATATCGACCGTGCCAAAATCTATGCGGATATCCAGGCTGCGCGCAGAAAAGGTGCCGATTTGGTGGTGGCGTGCATGCATTGGGGCGTGGAATATCAACTTGTGCAGAACAAAGAGCAGGAACAGCTTGCCGACTGGCTTGTCGACGAAGGGGTGGACCTGGTTATAGGAGGACACCCTCACGTGATACAGCCAATGCAGATGCGTCGTGCCAAAGACGGAAGGCAGGTGCTGGTGGTGTATTCAATGGGAAACTTCATTTCAGGTATGCTCAAGCCCGACACGCGTGGCGGTGCAATGGTGCGCGTGAAAGTGGGATGGCAGAACGGTAAGCCTGTGGTGAAAAGTGCGGGCTATAAACTCGTTTGTGCAGGACCCCGACAAGTCTGTCCCAAACTATTCGCTTGTGCCCGCCGACAGGGAATGGCTTGTGCGTGCCGACCAACGAAGCTTTTTTGATGCTTTCTGTTCGTCTGCGCGGAAAATATTCAACCGCTACAACAACGGCGTGCCGGAGGATTCGTGGAACTGGTCGCCTAACTTGTTGATACCGTTTCTTGTAGATTCGGACGCGGTTGAAAAATAAAATTTTTATTGAAAAAATCTCTCTGAAAGTTTGCAGGTTCCGCCAAAATTGCCTACCTTTGCATCCGTAATCAGAAATGGTGAGGATAGCTCAGCTGGTTAGAGCATCGGATTGTGGTTCCGAGGGTCGAGGGTTCGAATCCCTTTCTTCACCCTAAAAGGTCGCTAAAAAGCGGCCTTTTTTTGTTGGTATGCAGAACCAGGTTGAAATCATTGTCTCATATTTTTATGATTTGTGCAAGCCTAAACTGATAAAATAGGTTGATAAACTCGATTATTTCTGATTACGGCGAACATTCTAGCCACGAGCTTGGCTCGCACTGCGTTTAATACGGTCATTTTGTTTTTTCCTTCGGCGACTTTTCTTTCAAATATGTTTTCAGATCGCCTGTCTTCTTATGGGCAATCGCCACGGCAGCCATGTGAAGGAGGCATTTTATGTATTTTACGGCCCGTTGAGACACTCTGTTTCGAGAGTGTTGGCTCGAGCCGGATGTGTATGCGAATGGAGCGACTCCGACGTAACAGTTGAACTGTCTGGGATTGTCGAAGCGTGTAAAGGCTTCAGTAGCTATAATCATGTTCATAGCGACAACCGGTCCGACGCCTTCCACAGACTTAAGCAATCTCATCTGTCGGGATAGCTCTTCCGAAGAATCGATGACATCAGCCATCTCTTGGGCAATCTCTTTCAACGTCTTTTCAAGAGACTTGATCATCTCCTTCAGACGCTTAGCCTTGCGCTTGAAGATTTTATCCTCCATGAAGCCTTCCTGGTCGGACAGCTGCGCTTTGTATTTCGCCATATCCGTAAGGTAGAGCGAGCGCTCCGCCTCCAGCTGCTTGAGGCGCATAAGTTCCTCTGCAGGACGCTGGTAGGGCTTGGCTTTATCGAAGAAGCGCATGGCATACTCGGCAATGCGGCGGGCGTCCACTTTGTCATTTTTACCGCGTGTTACGCCGGAACAGTATTTTTATCTGCGAGGCGTTTTCAAGCCACAGCTTGCTGCCTACCGACTTGCAGGCACATATCAGTGGATATGTGTACTGGCCGGTGTGCTCCGCGCAGATGATGAAACAGTCGTTGCTCATGCTCAGTTCTTCTTTTATGCCGGCTATCACAGTGGCGATGGCCTGCGGGTGATTACTTACTTGTTCCTCTTTGAGGACCTTTGAATTTGACATTACACAGATGTCCAGTTTCTTTTTCGAGACATCTATGCCGATGAAATAAAAATTTTGCATAACTTTGTAGTTGACAAACAACGAGAGAAAGGAACTCGTCCCTAACCTAACTACCTTAACAACAGGTGTTATATTTTTATACAGGTCTCCGGACGGGAAAGGCGGAGAGTCCTAATATGAACACGGGTATTTCCCCTGGCGCAAAATGGTTCACTCTCTGTCTTCCTTTCTTTCAATATTTATTTTTTCACTGCAAATTTACCATTTCTATTTCAGTTTCGGTTTGCCGCTGCAAATCTAAGGTGGCGCAAAGTTCGACAGATTCCACCTTCTTTACATTGTGCCATTATTGCGCGGAGGGGCAAACTATTTGAGGAAATCCTTTGTAGAAGGGATAATTGTTGCTACCTTTGATGCACAAATCATAAAAGATAACATAAAACTATGAAATTAAAAATGTTCGGGGCACTGCTTGTGGCAAGCCTGATGTCGCCGATTGTGATGAAAGCGGCGGCTACCGATGTAATCAAGGAGCCGGAGTGGGGTCCTGTGGAAGAGGTGGAGTCTTACACCGTTGGGCCGGGAATAAAGTATACCAAGTATATCTATCCCGACAAACCTGTCATTCTGTGGTTCACAGAAATAGACCTTACAAATCCCTACAACAAGATTGAGCAGGCGCAGAGCCGCGATGCTGTGCCTGATGTGCAGCGTTGGGACCTGCCTACGTTCTATAAGCAGAATTCGCGTCCGGGACACAACGTCAAGGTGGCTTGGAACCACGATTTCTTCAGTTATGACATGGGTGTCTGCATTGGCATCAACATCAGCAACGGCGAGTTTGCGTGGCGTCGTGATTTCGCACGCTCTCTGCTCGCTATTACAAAGGATAAGAAGGCGGAAATATTTGCCCATACCGGTTTTACGACGCGTGTGGTTGCCGACAACGGGCTGTCGCTCGACATCTCGTGCTACAATTCGGATGCCACTTATGGTTTCACAGGCAACTGCATCCTGCTTAACCGCATGAACAGCATCACGCTTAAAGATGCCGGCAAATATATCAAACTGAAACCTCAAGGCGAATGGATTGTCAACGGCGATCCTACTCCGTGCCGTGTAGAGGCGGTGTCGGACGAGCCTATCCAGTCGACGAAGACCGAGTATGTGCTTTATCTGCGAGGCGATGCCATCGATGCCTACAATCAGCATCCTTTGTCGGTTGGCGATGTGGTCAGAGTGGAGCAGACTGTAGCTGGGACGAAGTGGGGTACAGCGCCGAAGGACATTCTGAACGCATTTCACGGCTATCCGAGCCTTGTACACGACGGTGTGTTCCACGACGGCGAGTATAACAATTTTGAGAATGGCCGTGAATATGAGAAGTCGGCGCACGTGCTTGCCGGAATCTCAAAAGACAAGACCAAACTGTATATGTTGATTAATGAGATGTCGGTTCAGAGCTCTGCGATTGACTGTATTGAACTTTGCAGCTGGATGGTGAATCGCGGAGCTTGGGATATAGTGAACTTTGACAGCGGAGGCAGCGCAGCCATTGCTGTCGACGGCGAGATGCTCAATCTCCCTGGCCGCGGCTCTGTGCGTCCTGTTGAAGACGCGATGCTTGCCGTGTCGCTTGCCCCGGAGTCTAACAAAGTTGCTCGCATAGCGTTCAGCAAGTCGGCGATAAACACGTCGGTGATTGCCATTGCTCCATTGCGCATGATGGCGTTCAATGAATATGACGAGGTGCTCGACAAGGATTTGAAGGGGTGCAGCTTCTCTTGTGAGCCTGCCGCTCTTGGAACTGTCGACGCCGAAGGGTATTTTCATTCAGGGGCAGAGGGAATGTCGGGCAAAATAATTGCCGAGAAAGACGGCTTGCGCGCGGAGATTCCTGTAACAACAATTGCGGTTGACAATGTGGTGCCTAAATATGAGAGTGTGATTGTCGATAAAAACCACACGCCACTGATAGAACTTATTGGTAAAACAGCTGCTGCTGATTTCGCACTCAGTCCGATAGCTTTCAGCTGGGAGGTGGAGAATCCCGACGTGTGCCGTGTTGAGGACGGTATGATTTATGCCGGACAAAACGGCACTACGGTTGTGACCGGACGGTTTGGCGATGTTGCGGTGAGTGTCAACGTGACGGTGGAGAACAGCGACAAGCCTGTGTTGGTGACTGATTTCACCAACGACAGCGATTTTGAACGCGCATTGTCGGGAGTGTCGAATCTCTCTGTATCAACGGCTGCTCTTCCTGAAGGTTGGAATTCGGGCGCGGCGTGGTCGTTTGACATCACCAACGGTCGCCTTGCAACAATCGACTTGACTTTCAACAAGACGCTGTTCGGATTGCCGGAGTCGTTGTCGTTCGATCTCGACGACAAGGATGGCGTTGTCAAGAAAGTGCATTTCTTCTATGTCGATGCATTGGGCAAGCAGGAGATGCGCAATGTGGATTTGGCGGATTTGAACACGGCTTTTGCCGACGAGCCGATAGAATACTATCGCTATCCGTTGAAACTAACCACAATGCGGTTCACTCTCGACACCAAAAAACGTGGCGAGACGCGCACTATTGCTCTTCGCAACATGGCTACGCACTATTCGGCGGAAAGCGGCGTGGAAACGGTGGTTGCCGACAAGCCTTCCGCTCTTGGTATTGCCTTGCGTGGCGAAACTGTTGAGGTGCGCTACGACTCGCAATGCAGCGAGAAGGCGCGGTTGTCGATGTTCTCGGCTACGGGACAAATGATTGTCGCCAACGACGTGGCGTTGCAGACGGGAACCAACACTCTTGACATCGATGCAAAGAGTGCAGGCACAGGAATTTATTTCGTAGTTCTGCAGTCGCCATCGGTAAGGGCTGTTGGCAAGTGCGTGATACGATAAGGTGCGTTTGCATATATAGCAAAAGGCTGCGGCACAATCGATGTGCCGCAGCCTTTTGTCGTTTTCTTACGGTTGCTGTTACCGGTTTTTATACATATCGTCGTAGTAGTGCTGATATGCGCCGGAGGTGACGTTGTCCATCCACTCCTGATTGTCGAGATACCAGCGCACAGTGCGCTCGATGCCCTCCTCGAACTGCAGACTCGGTTCCCAACCGAGCTCACGCTGCAGCTTGCGGCTGTCGATTGCGTAGCGCATATCATGCCCCTTGCGGTCGGTCACGTGTGTAATCAGGTCGAGCGACGCGCCTTCGGGGTTGCCGAGCAGCCGGTCGACGGTCTTGATCAGCACCCGCACGATGTCGATGTTTTTCCACTCGTTGAAACCGCCGATGTTGTATGTGTCAGCCACTTTCCCTTGATGGAAAATAAGGTCGATGGCACGGGCGTGGTCTTCGACATACAGCCAGTCGCGCACGTTTTCGCCTTTTCCGTATACAGGCAGCTGTCGGCGGTGGCGGATGTTGTTGATAAACAGCGGAATCAGTTTCTCGGGAAATTGGTATGGACCATAGTTGTTTGAGCAGTTGGTCACGATTGTAGGCATCCCGTAGGTGTCGTGAAACGCGCGTACAAAATGGTCGCTCGAAGCCTTCGACGCAGAATAAGGCGAGTGCGGATTGTAGTTCGTTGTCTCAAGGAAAAAGTCCTTTCCGTAGGCATGGTGATGCTCCGACGACGCTTTGGTGGTAAACGGCGACTCGATGCCTTCGGAATCGGTTATCTCCAGCGCGCCATAGACTTCATCGGTCGAGATGTGGTAGAAGCGTTTGCCATCGTAGCCCTCGGGGCGGCTTTCCCAATACTCTTTGGCGGCCTGCAGCAGCGACAGAGTTCCCATCACGTTGGTTCGGGCAAATGTGAACGGATCCTTGATTGACCGGTCAACGTGGCTCTCGGCGGCAAGATGGATTATACCGTCCACGTTGTAGTCGGCAAGAATCTTCTGGATGGCCTCGAAGTCGCAGATGTCGGCACGGACAAAGGCATAGTTTGGCTTGTCCTCCACGTCGTGCAGGTTGGCAAGGTTGCCGGCATACGTCAGTTTGTCGAGATTGATGATGCGGTAGTCGGGATATTTGTTTACCATCAGGCGCACCACGTGCGATCCGATAAATCCGGCTCCGCCGGTCACGATTATGTTGCGTTTATAATTGCTCATTTGTCAGATTCCAGTTGTGTTATGCATTTTTTCAGAGATGCGTGCCAATGAGGAATGGCAAAGCCGAATGTGTTGCGGAATTTCGATTTGTCGAGCACGGAATAGTGCGGACGTTCCACCTTGCTCGGATACTCGTAGGAGTGGATTGGATGGATGTCGCAGCAGTTGCCCGACGCCTCTGCGATGGCAACAGTGAAGTCGTACCATGAGCATACTCCCTCGTCGGTGAAGTGGTAGACTCCCGTTCTGTCGGTCAGCCGGTTTTCGATGATGTGGCTGATTGCGTCGGCGAGGTCGCCGGCAAACGTCGGTGAGCCAACCTGGTCAAACACCACGTTTATCGAGTCGCGTTCAGCCGTCAGGCGGCGCATCGTTTTCACGAAATTGTTGCCCCAGCGGGAGTACAGCCAAGCCGTGCGGATGATTATCGAGCGGCATCCAGTGGCAATGACAGCCATCTCTCCGGCAAGCTTTGTCTTGCCGTAGACGCCGGTAGGGCAGGTGTCGTCGGTCTCGATATATGGTATTGACGACGATCCGTCAAACACATAGTCGGTCGACACGTGAATCAGCGTTGCTCTAGCCTCTTTGGCGGCGTAGGCAAGATTTCCAGCCGCCTGATTGTTGATGAGGTCGGCGCGTGCGACGTCGTCCTCAGCCTTGTCTACGTTGGTGTAGGCGGCACAGTTCACGATTACGTCGGCTTCCGTTTCCTTCACTTTGGCACAGACGGCGTCAATGTCGGTGATGTCAAGTTCTGCCACGTCGGTAAATGTGTAGTTGTCGCTGCTTTCAGCGGCGACGCGGCGCATTTCGTTGCCAAGCTGTCCGTTGGCGCCAGTCACGAGTATATTCATTATTCGTAGAGATTATCGTTGTAGTCAAAAAGCCATTCCGCATCTTTCAGCAGCGGGTGGCACTTGTCTTTTTCCGACAGGATGACCTTGTCGGCAGGTATGCGCCAGTCGATGGCGAGAGCGGCGTCGTCCCAGGCAATCGCTCCCTCGCTTTGCGGCGCATAGAAATTGTCGCATTTGTATTGGAATACCACATCGTCGGTGAGCACGCTGAATCCGTGGGCGAATCCGCGGGGGATGAAGAACTGCCGGTGGTTTTCAGCCGAAAGCTCGACGGCAACGTGCTGTCCGAACGTAGGTGAGCCGCGGCGTATGTCGACAGCCACATCGAGCACGGCGCCTTTCACCACTCTTACCAGTTTCGACTGTGCGTAGGGCGGCTTCTGGAAATGCAGTCCGCGCAGCACGCCGTAGCATGAGCGGCTCTCGTTGTCCTGCACAAAGTGCACGGTGCGCACCTGCGCATTGAAGTCGCGTTCGGAGAATGATTCGAAAAAATAACCGCGGTCGTCGGCAAAAATCCGTGGCTCTATAATCACCACGCCGTCAATAGCAGTCTTTATTACTTCCATATAATTTTATTCTAAACCTAATTCGTTGATTACTTTCAGCAGATATTGTCCGTATTGGTTCTTGATCATCGGTTGTGCCAGCTGTCGCATCTTTTCTGCAGTAATCCAGCCTTTGCGCAGCGCGATGCCCTCCAGACATCCGATTTTCAGACCCTGGCGTTTTTCAATCACTTCTACGAAGATGGAGGCGTCGGCAAGCGAGTCGTGGGTGCCGGTGTCGAGCCATGCGAATCCGCGCTCAAGGGTCTGCACTTTCAGCAGCCCGCTTTCGAGAAACGCTTGGTTGACAGATGTTATTTCAAGTTCGCCGCGAGCCGAAGGCTTTATGTTTGGCTATGCGCACCACGTCGTTGGGGAAGAAGTAGAGTCCCACAATGGCATAGTTCGACTTCGGATGCTCCGGCTTTTCCTCGATTGAGAGGCAACGGCCGTCGGCGTTGAATTCTGCCACGCCGTAGCGTTCCGGATCGTCGACCCAATAGCCGAACACCGTCGCGTTGCCATCGCGTTCCACGTTTTGCACAGCCTCTTGCAGCACTCCCGGGAATCCGCTTCCTTGAAAAATATTGTCGCCGAGCACGAGGCACACCGAGTCGTTTCCGATAAACTGTTCGCCGATGATGAAAGCCTGTGCCAGACCGTCGGGCGACGGTTGCTCCGCATATTCAAATCTGACACCGAAATCACTGCCGTCGCCGAGCAGACGCCGGAACGACGGTAGGTCGGTTGGGGTGGAGATGATAAGGATGTCGCGGATGCCGGCAAGCATCAGCACCGAAATGGGGTAATAAATCATCGGTTTGTCGTAGACCGGCAGCAATTGCTTGCTGACACCTTTTGTAATCGGGTAAAGGCGTGTGCCAGAACCACCTGCGAGAACTATTCCTTTCATTTCCTCTATTATTGATTGTTTTCAGCCGTAAAATTACATATAATTTTCCGGTTCGGCAAAAATATGTGTGGTGGCGCGACGTTGTGTTTGAAAAGTCGGAAACGTTGCCATAAAAACGCTTTGGGATGTTTGGTGGAGAAAAAAGCGCTTGGCGGCAGTCGTCAATGCCTGCATTTACTCAGGCGCGTGTCCAGACATAGCATCTATTGCCTTTTGCCGTATTTGTGTTACACTATTTAATCACATACGATGTTTCCGGAGCGAGTGTGGCTGTAAGGATGCCGTCGGCTGCTGTGAACACAGCGCCATGGACAGCGTCGGTGTAGGTGCCGTCGGCCATCTTTGTGGCAATGCTGAGCGCCACTTCCTGCTGCGATAGGTTGACGATAGCCATGCCTTTGTGTCCGCGGCCGATAGCCACGACAGAGCCGTCGGCGGCAGTGCCGATATATTCCTTCTCGCCGTCCATTTCTTTGCGGAATTTGTTGACAGCCACAACCTCTGGGTTGCGGAACTCATCGTTGCCCTTAGGCCCGATAAGATTGTTGCCCCAAAAGTTTTCACGGGTGCTGCCGTCAGGGCGAGAGAAGAAGAGGGGCGTGCCGTTCTGTCGGGCGGTGATAATCACCCATCCAAGTCTGATCTGTGTGTCGGTAAGCGTTGCCGACTCGTTGGCGTTGCAATATGTGTCGTGCGACTCTACCCAAGTGGTGAGTTTCGTCGCGCTGACAGAATGCTGCCAGTCGGCCACCTCCGCGCTTGTCGCCTTGCGTTTGCTGATAATCTGACGGATTTCATGGCCGTAGTTGCTGGCGGTCAAGCCCATATATTTGCCGTATTCCTTTTCCTTTACGTTGCGGTCCTGCAGCACTTCGCCGTAGATAAACAGTTGGTCGCGGTTCTCTAGACGGAAGCCCTTCACCGACTTCATGCCCATAGCCACTGGCCAGAAATCGTTTTTCTTCGACTTCGGGTCGAGAGGGTCTGATGGCAGTCCGATATGTTTTGCCGTGTCGTAGCGGAAGCCTCCTGCGCCACAGCGTATAAGGTCGGCTACATACTGCATATAGTAGTATTGGAAATCAGGATTTTCTGTGTTTACGTCTGGTAGGCCTCCGACTCCGCTGGTGGTGCATTGCAGACGGTCGTTGTAGTCTTTATTTCAACAAGACCGTTGGCATGGTAGAGGTTGTCGATGCCACCGACGGCATCGCGCAAACCCTGCGCCACAGCCGATGTGTCGAATGCCGTGTGGTTTGGCAGCACGTCGACAATCACGCGCACTCCGTATTTTTTTGCCTCGGCACACATTGCGATGAATTCATCGCGTGTGCCCATCTGATAGTTGCCGATGGTCCAATCCAACGGCTGATAGTGGTAGTACCATTTGCCGTTGCCCATAATCTGCTTGCCGCCGCCGTCGCCGATAAAGCAGTGGTTGGCCGGCGATGTCTGCACCATAGTGAACCCTGCGTCGGCAATACTTTTCATATTTTCGCGGATTGTGTTGAACGACCAGCACCAGGCGTGGAGAATTGTCTCTGTGTTGGTGGTGCGGCATGATGCCTCTCCTTTTAATTTTTTTGAGGCGTGGATGCTGACGCTTGCAGCGAGCAGCAGCGCAATAACAATAAGTGAATAAAAGTAGTATTTCATTGTATAAAGAATTTTATGGGTGTAAAGATACAATCTTTGTGGCACGAAAACAAAAAAGCACAAAAAAAACGAAACGGGATGCCATGGCAAGAGCCGTGACATCCCGTTTTGTTGCGGTTGGTCAAAGTTGACTAATCGTTTTCAGGGCGAAGTTTGCGGACAACATCTCCTGTGCGCCACATCTCGCTGTCGTGCAGTTCCTGCAGCTCTTTCTGCAAGCCTTCGCGGTAGCCGGGCTTGCTGTTGGAGTCGATTGAGCGTTGTGCCTCGTTGCCCGATTCCACTTCGTTGTACAGATTCTCGAACACAGGGCGGGTAGCGTCGCGGAATTTCTTCCACCAGTCAAGGGCGCCGCGTTGCGCTGTGGTGGAGCAGTTGGCATACATCCAGTCCATTCCGTTCTCGGCGATGAGCGGCATGAGCGACTGTGTCAGCTCTTCAATCGACTCGTTGAACGCCTCTGATGGGGTGTGTCCGTGGGCGCGGAGCGTGTCGTATTGGGCGGCGAAGATGCCTTGGATTGCGCCCATCAGCGTGCCGCGCTCGCCGGTGAGGTCGCTGTAGACCTCGCGCTTGAAGTCGGTCTCAAACATATATCCTGAGCCGATGCCGATGCCCAATGCAAGGCAACGCTCTTTTGCGCGTCCTGTGGCATCCTGAAACACTGCGAAGCTCGAGTTGATGCCTCGTCCCTGCACGAAGAGGCGGCGCAACGATGTGCCGGAGCCTTTGGGCGCAACCATGATTACGTCGACATCGGCGGGAGGCACAATGCCGGTGCGCTCTTTGTAGGTGATGGCGAAGCCATGCGAGAAATAGAGGGCCTTGCCTGCTGTGAGGTGTTTCTTCAGGCGTGGCCACACTTCAATCTGTGCGGCGTCCGACAGAAGGTATTCGATGATTGTAGCACGCTCGGCGGCCTCCTCGATGTCGAAGAGAGTCTTGCCTGGAATCCATCCGTCGGCAACAGCCTTGTCCCATGTCTTTGACTCCTTGCGCTGTCCAACGATTACGTTGAAGCCGTTGTCGCGGAGGTTCAGACCCTGGCCTGGACCCTGGATGCCATAGCCGATTACGGCGATTGTCTCGTTTTTCAATACTTCTTTTGCCTTTTCCAAAGGAAATTCCTCGCGGGTAACCACTGTTTCTTCTACTCCGCCAAAATTAATCTTTGCCATAATACTTATATATTAAAAATGATTATAAATTTGAGTTGTTATCTATTGTCAAACACGATTCTCGTGCGGCACAACGGTTCGCTGCCGTGGCTGATTTCCAATGTACAGTCGTCTGACCGGTCGTCGACGCTTATCTGCACCGTCTGTTCGGGAAGCCCTTCGTTCATATAAGCTATCTCAAACCGCTTCACAACGTGCTCGTTGTGGAAATCTGCTGTCCATTGGTCGAGCAGCAGGCGGATGTAGCGCAGGCTGTTGACGTGCTGGTTGAAGTCGATGTCGGAATATTGGAAAGTGTATTCCGAAGTCCTTGCCGCGTCGACACTGCGTATGCGTGTGTGCTTGGCAATGGGGCACTCCTTAACGCAGAGGTTGTTGCGTATATAGTCGAGCGATGAAATGTCGCAGCTTTGTCGTGTCGTCAGGTCAATCACCACCCAGACGGTGCGTGCGTGGCCGATTACGTTGCCGTCGGTGTCGGTCACCTCGATGTTGCGTTCGGAGAAGTGCCGGTTGTAGTCTTCCACCCATGTCGACAGGGTGTAGGTCTCGTTGACTTTCGGCCAGCGTTTCATCTCTATCGCCACTCTCGACAGCACCCATGCCTGATTGTCGAGAATAAGGCGGGCATAGCCCACGCCCCACGAATTGGCGTGTTCGGTGGCTACGTCGATGATGCGTTCGGTCATTAGCCACACCGGCATCTCTTTCTCGCAGTTGCATTCGCCGGGAGTGAGAAGCCATGATTTTGAATAAATTTTACTGTCAGTTGTCATATATCGTTGTCTTATGTCTTTTCTGTTGCTCGTCGAGGTAGCGGTTAAGGGGCTCGTCGTTGATTTTTGTCACAGCCACACGGCCGCTTCTTGCAAATTGCAGTATGCCATATTTTTTGAGTTCGTTGAACAGCGCCTCGGTCTCGTTGTAGTGACCGGCCTTTTCGATTACGGTAAACTCCTTGTCGATTTCAAGAATGCGTGCGTTGTGGGCGCGGATTATTGTCTCAAGGTCGCGCTCGGCGACAAGTTTGTCGGTCGGCACTTTGTAGAGGGCAATCTCTTGGTAGACAAGGTCGGCGTCGGTGTAGACAAATGCCTTCAGCACATCGATGCGCTTTTCAATCTGCATCACGATTTTTTGCGCCATGTCGGTGTCGCAGTTGGCGGTGATGGTGAATTTATGTATGCCAGGAATCGACGACGGCGACACCGACAGACTTTCAATGTTCACGCTGCGGCGCGTGAAGATAATCGAAATCTGGTTGAGCAGACCGACGCGGTTTTCGGTGAAAACGGTGAATGTGTATAACTGTTCCATATCTTTCTGTCGTCGTTAAATGTAATGCTCCGTTGCGTTGAGCATAATGTTGTCTACGTTGCTGCCTGCCGGGGTCATCGGAAACACCATATTGTAGGGCTGGATGCACACGTTGAGCAGGTAGGCTTCGTCGGAGTCGAGCATGCGTTTGATTGCCTGTCCGAGGTCTTTGCGCTCCACAACGTCCTCGCCATTGATGCCGTAAGCCTTGCAGAGTGCCACGAAGTCGGGATTGACCATCGGTGTCTCGCTGTAGTGCTTGTGGAAGAACAGTTCCTGCCATTGCCGCACCATCCCGAGGAAGTTGTTGTTGAGCAGTATGATTTTTACAGGAACTTTATACTCAAAAATTGTGCCGAGTTCCTGTATTGTCATCTGCAGACCTCCGTCGCCCACAAAAAGGCACACCTGACGGCCGGGTTGCCCGATTTCGCACCGATGGCAGCCGGAAGTCCGAATCCCATGGTGCCGAGTCCGCCCGACGTGACAATGCTGTCGGGACGAGAGAATTTGAAATATCGGGCGGAGAGCATTTGGTTCTGTCCCACATCGGTGACAAGAATGGCGTCGTTGTTGGTGGCCTCCGACACTCTTCGCGCCACTTCTCCCATGTTCATCATTCCTTCGGAAGGCTCGGTCTCGGGCTTGATCACTTTCTCATATTCCACGGCTTCCGGACGGTTGAACGTGGTGAGCCATTCCTTATGCCCGTTTTTGCGGAGCATCGGGATGAGTTTGCCGAGCACCGTTTTCGCATCGCCGAGCACAGGCACTGTGGCGCGTATGTTTGTTGAATTCCGACGGGTCGATGTCGATATGCACAATCTTTGCCTGTGGGGCATATTTCGACGTGTCGCCCGTGACGCGGTCGTCAAACCGCATGCCTATGGCTATCAGCACATCGCACTTGTTGGTGTTGACATTCGGACCGATGTTTCCGTGCATGCCGGCCATGCCTTTGTAGAGTGGATGGCTTGACGGTATCGAAGACAGTCCGAGCAATGTGCAGACAACGGGGATGTCGGCTTTCTCAGCCATTTCTGCCAATTCTTTTTCCGCACCGGAAATCATCACGCCATGTCCGGCTATGATCATCGGACGCTCGGCGTTGTTTATGAGTTCGGCAGCCTGTGCCACAGCTTCATCGCTGATGTCGGGGTAGGGTATGTAACTGCGGATGAAGTTGCATTTCTCATAATGCCATTCCATTGTGCGCACCTGTGCGTCTTTGGTGATGTCGAGCACCACTGGACCCGGACGCCCGGTCGACGCGATGTGGAAGGCGCGTGCTATGGCTTCGGGGATGTCCTCGGCACGGCGCACCTGGCAGCTCCATTTTGTCACAGGCTGGGTGATGCCCATCACGTCGGTTTCTTGGAAGGCGTCGGTGCCCAGACCGCTGTTGCCTACCTGTCCGGTGATTACGACAAGCGGAGTGCTGTCGATGAGGGCGTCGGTGATGCCTGTGATTATGTTGGTTGCGCCGGGACCGGATGTGACCATCGCCACACCGGTGCGTCCCGTGACGCGTGCATAGCCTTGCGCTGCGTGGATGGCTGCCTGCTCATGGCGCACAAGAATGTGGCGCAGCTCTTTCTTATAGCCGTAAAGCACGTCGTAGACGGGGATGATGGCGCCTCCGGGATAGCCGAACACTGTGTCGACACCCTCGCTCAAGAAGGATTTTATGATGGCTTCCGCTCCAGATATTTTGTTTCCGTTCATATTATGCTTTTTTGTTGTAGATTGCCCAATAGGTTGTCATGTCAGTCAATGATTCTAACGCCGCCTTTGTCGGCGCTCGACACCATAGCGGCGTATGCCCGCAGTGCTTTCGACACTTCGCGCTGGCGCTTCGTCGGGGTGAATGCCGCTTTGCCGCGCGACTCCTCTTCCTTGCGTCGCTCTGCCAGCTGGCTGGCGGAGAGCAGCACGTTGATGGTGCGGCGGGGAATGTCGATTTCTATGGCGTCGCCGTCGCGCACCAGCCCGATTGCGCCTCCTGCCGCCGCTTCAGGCGAGATGTGGCCTATCGACAGCCCCGAAGTGCCGCCGGAGAAGCGTCCGTCGGTGATGAGGGCGCACTCTTTGCCGAGGTGGCGCGACTTGATGTATGACGTGGGGTAGAGCATCTCCTGCATCCCCGGACCGCCCTTGGGTCCTTCGTAGGTTATCACCACAACATCGCCCGCCGCTACATCGCCGGCAAGGATGCCGTCGACTGCCTCTTCCTGCGACTGAAACACCTTGGCTTTGCCTTTGAAGTGGAAGATGCTCTCATCGACGCCTGCGGTTTTCACCACGCAGCCGTCGGAGGCTATGTTGCCGGTAAGCACGGCAAGTCCGCCGTCTTTCACGTAGGCGTGGGCGAAATCTCGGATACATCCGTTGGTGCGGTCGTCGTCGAGCGAGGAATAGGTGGAGCTTTGGCTGCCGAGGGCGGTGGTTCGCTTGCCGCACGGCGCGCTCTTCCACAACGCTTCGGCATCTGCGCCGAATGCCTTTCCTCCGATTGCGTATTTCTCTATTTCCTCGCCGAGTGTAAGTCCGTCAACGCGTCGGCACGATGTGTCGACAAGGCCGTTGTCGGCAAGAATGCCCATGATTGAAGGGATGCCGCCTGCCAGGTTTACGTCCTCGATGTGGTATTTAGAGTTGGGTGCCACTTTGCAAAGCACCGGTGTTTTCCTCGACAGAACGTCGATGTCGTTCATCGTGAAATCAACGCCGGCCTCGTTGGCAACGGCAAGCAGGTGGAGCACGGTGTTGGTGCTGCCGCCCATGGCTATGTCGAGCGTCATGGCGTTGAGCATCGCCTGGCGTGTGGCTATTGAGTGTGGAAGCACGCTGGCATCGTCGTCATAGTAGTAGGCCCGGCAGTTTTCCACTATCTGTGCCGCCGCCCGCCTGAACAGCTCCTTGCGGTTGGTGTGGGTGGCGAGGATTGTGCCGTTGCCGGGAAGCGCCAGTCCGATGGCCTCGTTGAGGCAGTTCATAGAGTTGGCGGTAAACATGCCTGAGCACGATCCGCATGTGGGACATCCGAATTGCTCAAGGTGGGTGACAGTCGCGTCGTCGACCGTGGTGTCGGCGGAGTCGATCATCACGTCAATCAGGTCGAGCGGACGGTTGCCGAGGTGGCCTGCCTCCATCGGACCTCCCGACACGAATATCGCAGGGATGTTCAACCGCATGGCTGCCATGAGCATTCCCGGAGTTATCTTGTCGCAGTTGCTGATA
Organism: Bacteroidales bacterium; assembly: GCA_022009815.1. Lineage (GTDB taxonomy): Bacteria > Bacteroidota > Bacteroidia > Bacteroidales > Muribaculaceae > Limisoma. The sequence continues at coordinate 115,575 of CP091725.1, read as the reverse complement.
CACACCATCGCGTCGGCCTTGTGGGCATTGACCATATATTCAACGCTGTCGGCTATCAAGTCGCGCGACGGCAGGGAGTAGAGCATACCGTCATGCCCCATGGCGATGCCGTCGTCGATGGCTATCGTATTGAACTCGGCTGCGAAACATCCAAGTTTCTCAATCTCTTGTTTTACAAACTGTCCGATTTCGTGCAGGTGCGTGTGCCCGGGCACAAACTGGGTGAACGAGTTGACAACGGCAATCACGGGCTTGCCTATCTGCTCCTCCTTCATTCCGTTGGCTCTCCACAAAGCCCTTGCTCCCGCCATGCGGCGTCCCTGTGTGCACTGCGCACTTCTCAATGGTTTGCTCATAATCTTATATATAAAAAAATCGACCTTTCTTCATATTGAGGAAAGGTCGCTGTAAGTTGGTTATATAAAAACAACAACGCGTCGGCTACCGCTCCTCATTTGCTTTGCAAATAATGACGACTGAAGATAGGCAAATTAGTCCGACCGCTGATATGTTGTTCTTATATATCATAATTCTTTTCTTTGTTTTCGATTGCAAATGTATTGAGAATATCTGAAATAACCAAATATTTTTCACCAAAAAGGCATATTTTGTGATATTTTGATAGAAAAATCACGGAAAATGCTATAAAATTACACAGATTTTGCTGAAGTGTGTAATAAATTTGCTCAAAAATTATGTTGTAGAGCAACAAAAAGTGGATGAAAAAGGGAATGAATGTGGAAAAAAAGCAGTAATTTTGCAACTTGAAAATAGTAAACCAAAAAAAAGATAGATGGATTGGATAGTATCGTTGTTTACGGAAAGCTCGATTGCCCACGATGTGGTGGTCTATTCGCTGGTGATAGCGTTGGGCGTGCTGCTGGGCAAGATTAAGTTCTTCGGGATTTCTCTGGGTGTCACATTCGTTCTGTTTGTAGGCATCGTGATGTCGCATTTCGGCTTCTCAATAGCCAATGCGACACTGCTCAATTTCATCCGTGATTTCGGATTGATATTGTTTGTGTTCTCAATCGGTATGCAGGTGGGCCCTGGTTTCTTCTCCTCGTTCAAGAAAGGCGGAGTTCAGATGAATATGCTTGCGGTGATGGTGGTGCTGCTCAACGTGGCAGTGGCATTGGTGATTTACTACACTTGCGACGTGAAAATCGCGCAGATCGTGGGTATCCTTTCCGGTGCGGTGACCAACACTCCAGGTCTTGGTGCGGCGCAGCAGGCGCTCGGCACGCTCGACCCCGCAACGGCAGGCACGGCAGAAGACCTCTCGATGGGTTATGCCGCCGCTTATCCGCTCGGTGTTGTAGGCATCATCCTGTCAATGATTCTGCTGAAGGCGGTGTTCCGCGTGAAGATTGAGAAAGAGCAGAAAGAAATTGAGGACGAAAACGAAGACAGCACTTTGAAACCTTATGTCGTGACATTCCAAGTTGAGAACCATCGTATAGATGGAAAAACCATCGGTGAGCTGCACATGGTTATCGACCACGACTTCGTTGTGTCGCGAATGAAGGTGAAAGAAACTGGCGAAGTGATTATTCCTACATCGAAACAGTGGTGTCAAAGGGCGACCTTCTGCTCACTGTATGCTCAATACAAGACGAGTCGGCATTCCAGATGGTAATCGGTCCGGTAGTCGACATGGAATGGGAGGCAGAGTCGCAGAGCAATGTGGTTTCGCGACGCATACTCGTGACAAAAAGCCACTACAACGGACGCACGCTCGGCTCGCTCCGTCTGCACAACGGCTACAACCTCAACGCAACGCGCGTAAACCGTGCCGGTCTCGACCTCCTTGCCAATCCCAACTTGAAACTGCAGGTGGGCGACCGCATCACCGTGGTGGGCGACCCGAGCCACATCGAGCGTCTTGCCACACGCCTTGGCAACTCGATGAAACGCCTGCACGAACCGAATATGGTGACAATGTTTATCGGCATATTCATCGGTATCATTGTCGGTTCAATTCCTTTCGCCATCCCGGGAATGTCGGCGTCGATGAAGCTCGGTCTTGCCGGAGGTCCGCTGGTGGTGGCTATCCTGTTGAGCCGTTTCGGATATAAATTCAAACTCGTCACCTACACATCGACAAGCGCGAGCCTCATGCTGCGCGAAGTGGGCATCTGCCTATTCCTTGCATCAGTGGGATTGGGCGCAGGTGAGAAATTTGCCGAGACGGTGTTTAACGCTCAAGGCCTGATGTGGGTGTTCTGGGGATTCCTTATAACGGTGATTCCGCAGATTATTATGAGCTTCATTGCCCGCGCCAAGTTCAAGTTCAACTACCTGTCGATTCTTGGTATAATGTCGGGAAGCTATACCGATCCTCCTGCATTGGCATACTCCAACAAGGTGGCAAACAACGACGCGCCTGCCGTGGCATACTCTACGGTCTATCCGTTGTCGATGTTCATGCGTGTCATCACGGCGCAGCTTGTTGTGCTGATATTCGGCTAAAACATAATAATTTATATAGTGAAAGCGTGCCCTGGGCTGAGTCCTGGGGCACGCTTTCACGTTTCTCAAATGTCTTTTAGAATCCCCCAACGGATAAAAGAAGATTTCTATACAGCGGTAGTGCCGCATTTTGGGTATATGGGGGCAATTATGAACATTTTTATACTTTTTTGCGGAGGTCTATACGCGAATATTCTTTGACCACATCGTTGATTTTTCCATTGCCGTTGCATTCGGGGCAGGCGTCCTGGTCGTATTTTATGGAGTGGAGAGCTTTTCGTATGAACGTTATTTCGTAGTCATGGTTGCGGATGCATGTCTCAAATCTGCTGCGCATCTCTGGCTTGACGTCCTCGATAACGAATGTGTCATTGCCTATTTATTTTGAATTGTCCGGGGAGCACGTTATATGCGCCATGCATTCCTCCGGGATTGTAAGACATTGCTGTGGCGTCATATCGCCAGACGAGTCCAGTAGCCCCGCAGTGCTTGCACGGCTTGGAGCCGACTATGCGGGTGCGGGCTGCATATTTGAAGAATTCGGTCTCGCCGCAATGAGGGCATCGGTCGGCATTTACACTCATTTCCGCCGCATGTGGGGCAAATTACAAGATATCCCATAGTTAATCTCTGAATAGGTCCATAAGGGCGCTGGTTTCTTCCCAAACGCATTCGTCGGGGCAAAACGTGAAGCGGCCGATGGCTTGTTTTACAATCTGTGTGAGTTCGGCTTTCTGTCCGGCTGTGAGCCCGTCGCTTTGATAGGCGGCGTAGCGTGCCACGTCTTCAACGATTTCGGCAGACTGTTGATAAGCCTTGTCGTTGAAAGCTTTTTCCGCTGTGAGGAGAAGGCTTTTTGCGTCTTGGAAGCTGTTGATCATTCAATATCGTTTTTTTTGTAACTGTTGGTTGGCAACTCGCCGTGCTGGAATAATTCTCTTGTCTCTGCGTTGCGTAACGCTGACAGTAAAATTAAACTACAGGCATAACAAAGATGCGAATAAATCCTGAGAAAAACTTTCTTTTTGGAGAGAAAGTTTCAAATATGGGGCAATATGCGAAAAACGGCGGGCTGCGCCAATGACACAGCCCGCCGTGGATTATAGTTCTGTCAAAGAGTATTTATCTGACTATCGTTTTCACTGATTTGCCGTTGACTGTGACGACGTACACGCCAGCCGTGGCAGGGATGCTGACGCGGTTGGATTCGGCAACAGCGTTCAGCAACATGCGTCCGTCGGCTGAGGCAGCTGCCACTTGTTTGCCTTCGGCGCCAATCACGATTATCTCGCCTTTGGTCGTTGCCACACGTATGGCGTCTGCCGTCATTTCGCCCACGGCACTTTCATCGTACGTGATGCTTTCGCTCAAATCACTCTCCGTTTTGTCAAAGATGGCTCGTACGGTGTAGACTGTGCCGTCAACCACTTCCGGATCGGTGATTTCAGTGGCCGAAGTTTTGCCGAGCAACACACCGTTGCGATAAACCTCATATTCCTTCAGTTTCAGTTGCGGAACGGTGAGGTCGTTGAACGACAAGTCGTCGACAAACATTGCGAAACCGCTGTCGCTGACGCAGTTGACTGCGAAATAGCGCGCTCCTTGCGGCACTACATAACGGAATTCTGCCCATTCGCCCGACAATTCAAGATAGTCGGCTGCATGGATTTTAGTGAAGTTGGCAGGGTCGGTGTCGGTGGTTGAGTAAAGCACACGCATGCGCTCAGGCTGCTGGTTCTCAAGCGTAAACGAGCGTGCGAAGAACGAGATTGTCTGCTCGTCGCCGTTCAGGCGCGGAGAAATCAGCCAGTCGTTGTTCACATATTTCACACCAGCCATAGCCATCAGCATTTTATTGCCGGAATGAGGTTTGCCCTCGTCCCAGATGTCGATGCCGAGAGTGTTGGCATTGCAGACTTGGAACGCCTTTGGCGACGAGGCATTGTCATATTCGCCAAGGTCCTTGTTGATATAGTATGTCACGTCGTGGTCGAGGTCGGCCATTGTCCAGTCGCCAACGTTGTCGATTGCCCAATCCTTGTAGCTTTCGATGTCGTCGGTCACCGAACCCTTTGTCCATGGCGACTGCCACGACAGGCGGAGTCCGTCGGCTGTCTTGGTGCAGTCAAGCGACTGTGGAACGGGGATTACCGGGTCGACAACTTTGGTTGTGATTGTCTTCGTGTTGTTGGCGGCATTCGCATCGGCAGCCGCCGCGACAACGGCTGTTACGGAGATAGAGCCTTTTGCTTGATGTGCAACAGGCAGAGTCACCATAACCTGCGCATCGGCTTTCAGCTGCGCTATTGTAGTTTCTGCAAGTTGTGTCCCAAAGGCATCGTTGAGCACAATCTTGATGTCGGCAAGGTCGGTCAAGCCCGCATTTGTCACCTTCACGTCATATTCAGCAAGTTCACCGGATGCTATTTTTTTCGGTCCGGCGATATTGGTGAGTTCGGCATCAGTCTCAAACATATTGTCAACTGTGATGTTGTCGAGATGCACGTCCATTCCTCCTGCAGTAGTGCCTACAAAAGCTATGCGCACATATTTGCTGCTTTTGAACGCGCTGAGGTCAACTATGTGTCGACGCCAGCCGGTAGAGCCGTTGTCGCGCATCCATTTCGCGCCGTCCACGGCTTGCCATTCGCCTCCGTCGGTCATCACTTTCACCTCGATGCTTTCTGGCGTGGCCACATTGCTGTCGTGGCTGTGGTACATCCAGAAACTTACGGCAGGATGGTCGAGCGCCGCAATGCTGATTTTCGGAGAAGAGAACGATGTGTGGATGCCGGGCTTTTCTCCGATGCTGTGGAATGTTGCCAGTCCCTTGTCGCCATTCTGGTCGGCGGTCAGCGGGTTTACGCCGCTGTCTTGGAGAGTCCAGCTCTGATGCACGTCGGCGTCCGACTCCGTAAGCCATGGGTAGTGTGCCATGTCCGATCCGGCGAAACCTTCGGTGAGAGGCGCAGCATACGGATTGCCGAACACGCAATAGGGTGTCACGGCATAGTCGCCTTTCGCATTGCCGCCATAGGTTGTGATGACGTAGTAAATAAGTTGCTGACTTGTGCTTGCGGGCAATTCGGCATCGGTAAACGTTGTTGATGTGTAGCCGGCAGCCACCACCTGACCGTCGCTGCGCAGCACTCGGTAGGTGACCGTCGACGGGTCAAACCATCCGCCGCGGGAGCCAACCGTAGGTGCTGTCCACGAAATCACCGCTTTGCCGTCGACGTCGTGGAGCGTCACGTTGCCTGCCGCTCCCGGCACATCGACTCCCACAAATGCCTCTGCCTTAGCCTCCGCACCTTCTCCGGCAGCGTTCGACGCCACCACTCTGTAGGTGTGGATGCCGCTTTCTGGTACGCCTTCGTCAAGCCACGACAGTGCTTCGCCTGGCTGAGCCTCGGCAAATGTGCGGACGAGCGTTCCGTCGCGATAAACGTTGATTTTAACCGCTGCGTCGAGAGCCGTGCCTTGTGCGTCGGCAGTGGGGGCGTTGAATGCCACGGTGGCTTTAAGCGCGCCGAGCGGGGCTGGGGCGACTGTCAGGTTGCCTACGGTTCCCGGGACATTGTTGCTTACCTCGGCCACACCCACGTTGTCGATGGTCAGCGACCAGCCTTTTCTTCCGTCGCTGTAGCAGTAGAAGCCCAGGTAGTAATATCCGTCTTCCTCAACCGAGAATATCACGGACTGTTTCTCAAATTCTGTCTGTTGGAAATTTGGATAGTCCTTAATCGTCTTCATCGACGCAGGTTGCGGGCTGTTGCCGATTGCTGCTTTGAAATTTTCAACATATTTTTTATATGCCGACGATTTGGCGTCGAACGTCAGCTTGTAGCTTATACCTTTTCTAAGGGCGATTTGCGGACTTATAGCCCAATCGTCGCCAGGAATATAGTCGTTGTTGTAATTGTAGAACAACGATTGTGATTTGTACTCCCATTTCGAACCGTCGTTGTTGTCGATTATTGTCCACACGTCGAAATCATCCTGTGTGTTGAATCCTTCGACAAAAGGCACGACGTAGCCGTCGCCGACTGCAATCTTGTTGGACGCTGCTGGAGTGCTGGCTCCCTTGCCTGTGTAGGCGGTCACCTCATAGTATGCCGACTTCATTGTGCCGGGCACATTGTTGTCGGTAAACTGAGTTTCTGCGCATGCTTCCGCCACCACGTCGGCACCGGGATAGCGCACAATCTTGTAGCGCAGTTCCGAGGCTTTGAACTTGCCTCCGTTCAATCCTGTTGTCGGAGCCGCCCATGTCAAATGCGGTTTGCCGTCTTCGTTCACGAGCACCACGTCGGTAGCCGCCGCCGGGATGTCTTCGCCAACCCAAGTTGTAGCCGATGCTTTGTTGCCTTGTGCGGTGGTGTTGGCAGAGATGATTTCGATGTTCTGCAATCCTTCGGCAAGCGTAAGCACCGGAGTCGTTGCGACAGTGCCTGGCTGGATGTTTTCCACCACTGCCGCCTGCGTGCCGTTGATGTTTACAATTGCCATTATAGGATCGGTCAGCGAAGCGCCGTTGACGGTTTTTGTCGGAGCGGTGAAACTGATTGTTGCCGTGTTGGCAAATCAGCGGTGAAGTTCACGTTGATGTCCGTAACTGCGTCGGGCGCGGCATCGGGCACCTTGTCGGCCATGGCAAACAGTCCGGCTATGCCTTCGTTGTTGGGATAGTCCATCACCTTGGTAGCCTTGCCTGTAGCTGTGTCAATCTTGAACAAGCCGCCACGCATGTCTTTCGAGTTTACGCCTTGATATGTAGCTGACCAATAGAGCGCGCCATCGTTGCCGAATGCAAGCGAGTTGACGCCATAGTCGTCAACGCTTATAGGATGCAGCCCCGTCTTGCCCACTTGGACATAGGAGCCTGTTTTCTTGTCAATCTTCACGAGCCAGCCGGTGGCGCCCCAGATGCCGTAAAGTTCGCCTTGGGAGTTGAACGCCAACGCATGCACATCGCGATCCATATTGGCTATGTCGGTAGCCTCGCCGAGCGATGCGCTGTAGGAGCAGAAACGGTCCCAGTATTCTGTTTCAGTATTGTAGAAAGAGCCGTAAATCTTGCCCGTGGTAGGGTCGCAGGCAAGCGACGAGGCGAGGTTGACCATATCGGTCTCCTCGTTGCGCGTGCATGTCCACGAAGTGGCTGAATATTCCTGCACGTAGATTTTGTATGTGCTCAAGTTCATCGCCGTGGCATAGACGATGTTGTTGACTTTCACAGCCGACTTGACATTGAGCATATCTTTGTTGGAATGCACCATAGAGATTGCTCCGCCTTCACGGGCTTGAATCGACACAACGCCGGGGGTTGACTCCGACGTCTGCCATTTGTCACTGTAGACCATCAGTCCGCCGAACATTGTGTTTGCTCCCGGCACAACCACCGACGTCACCGCCGACTTTTCCGGTTGCGTAACCGCGAAAGCCACCGAGGGGCGAAGACTTGCAAGGCGCGACGACGCCTGTCCGCGCGTCTCAAAGCGCTGCCCTACCTTCTGTTTTGTTGTCGTAACTCGTTGCTGCTGAGCCAATGTCGTAGCGACACCGACAGCAAGAGCCGCCATTGCGAGACAAGAGGTAATAATCTTTTTCATTGCTTTTGGTTTATGTTGCTGTATTGATTTTCTGCTTATTGCACAAAAAAATAATATAAAAAAATATCACATTTTATAGGAAAAAAAGGATAAATTCTTACAACGTCTGTTTCTATAGGCAGATGTCGCACGTTGTACTGCTTTTGAATGAAAACGACAAGCCGCTGTCAGCGATTTTGCTGGCAGCGGCTTCCCGTTTGTTGTTATGTCTGTTACACCGACAAAGAGATGTGGTGCTCGTTGGCAATGCGGCGGAGGTTGAGGATTGCGTAGCGCATACGTCCGAGGGCGGTGTTGATGCTCACACCTGTCGCGTCGGCGATTTCCTTGAAGCTCATGTTGAGATAGTAGCGCATCTCAAGCACTTCGCGCTGCAGTTCCGGCAACGATTGCACAAGCACTTTCACGTCGGCGAGAATCTGATGGCGGACGATTGAGTCCTCAATTGTTTCTTCGCTTAGCTCTTTGCGGTTGAGGATGTCTATGTCCTCGTTGTCGCACGACACCTGCGCCATCTGTTTTTCCTGGCGGAAGAAGTCGATGGTGAGGTTGTGGGCAATGCGCATAATCCACGCCAAGAACTTGCCGTTCTCGGTGTAGCGGCCTTGCTTTATTGTGACAATGGCTTTGACAAACGTTTCTTGAAACAAGTCGTCTGCCAATTCTTTATCTTTGACAATATTCAGTATGTATGAAAAGATGCGATTCTGATGACGTTGCAACAACTCATCGAACGCGGAGTTTTCTCCTTTTGCAAACAGAGAGACCAACATCTCGTCCGAAAGCAGATTAAGATCTTCCATTAATCAGTATTTTGTTAATAACGAGTAATGTAGATTCGATAGGCAATTTCTTTTAATGGTTTGCAAATATTGTTTTTTTATCAGTTGTAGCGACAAAGGTAAACTCTTTTTATGTGAAAAAAAGAAATTTTTTTCATATTTTTTTATTTGGCAGCACAAGAAATTGCGTTTTTCCTCGTTGTGCGTTATTCTTGTTCCACAAGGAAACGCTCGGCGTCGAGGGCGGCTTTGCATCCCATTCCGGCGGATGTGATGGCCTGTCGGTAGCGGGGGTCGGCTACGTCGCCGGCGGCAAACACTCCCGGGATGTTTGTGGCGGTGGTCACTCCGTCGGTCTTGATGTAGCCTTGCTCGTCAAGGGCAATCTGGCTGGCGAAGATGTCGGTGTTCGGGCGGTGTCCGATGCCGAGGAAGAATCCGTCGATGGCAATGTCGAAGGCTTCTTCACGGTCAGTGCCTTTAAAGCGCACAAGATGCGCGCCTTCCACTTTGGCGTCGCCGAAAAGTCCGACGGTGTTTGTGTTGAAAAAGATTTCGATTTTCTGATTTCCATAACGCGCCGCTGCATCACTTTCGATGCCCGCAGGTAGTCCTTGCGCACGATCATATACACTTTGTCTGCAAGGTTGCTCAGATATGAGGCTTCCTCGCATGCCGTGTCACCTCCGCCCACTACGGCGACAGTCTTTTTGCGGTAGAAGAAACCGTCGCAGGTGGCGCATGCCGACACGCCGCGTCCGGCATAACGCTGCTCGTCGTCGATGCCGAGATATTTTGCCGACGCGCCAGTGGCAATGATTACGGTGTCGGCTTTTATCGCCGTGCCGTCGTCGGTTGTGGCTGTAAACGGGCGTTTTGAAAAGTCGACGGATGTGATTTCTCCGTCGCGCACGTCGGTGCCGAAGCGTTCGGCCTGTTGGCGCAGTTCGTCCATCATTTCAAAACCGCCGATTCCTTCCGGATAGCCCGGAAAATTCTCAATCTCGCTTGTCGTGGTCAGCTGTCCGCCAGGCTGCATGCCTTCGAAGAGGATAGGAGAGAGGTTTGCGCGCGAGGCGTAGATTGCTGCGGTGTATCCAGCGGGTCCTGAGCCTATTATCAGGCATTTTGTCGATATATTTTCCATTGTTATGATGCTTTAAGTTTATCGGAGGTCGACCACTTGGGTGCCTGCCGGGACATATTTTTTGTTGTAGACGAAAGTGGACGCCGGGAAGTTGCCCCCTGTCCGGTAGCCGCTTAGGGTGATGGATATTTTCGATTTGTCGCGCATTGTGGCTATAATCTTCGATGGGAGATTGGTCTTTTTGGCTATGGTCACCACCACTTGGCTGAACTGCGATGTGCGTGCGTTCTTGGGTCTCAGTTGCACGATGTTGCTGCTGGCGTTGCCTTTCATCAACGTTGCCGTGTATGCAGTCTGGAAATTGCTGATCACGGAGAACGGATTCACCACCTGCAGCTCGCTTGCCGTGGGCTCCATTATGCTCACTTCGTTGCTCATGGTGGAGTAGCTCCATTGAGTCTTTCCGTTGTACCAGCAAATCATGTTTGAGGCCGTGATGCAGAATTTGTTGCCCTGCATTATTATTTCGCCCGACGAGTTGCCCACGGCTCCTGTCATCGAATATTTCACGGCGATGCCCTTGGCGGCTTTGTATGCCGCGATGGCTTTGTTGAAAACGGCGTCGCCCGTTCCCGCAGCGGCGGAGAGCGAGGCAATTGCCAATATCGCAAGTAAAATAAATTTTTTCATTGTCGTTTGTTTGTTGATTAATTGTCCAGCAGACTCTGCAGGTTTATTGGGTCCATCAGCACTTGGCGCGGCTTGCCTCCCTGGCTTGCGCTGACAATGCCGGCAGCCTCCAGCTGGTCCATAAGCCGTCCGGCGCGGTTGTAGCCGATGGAATACCGCCGCTGTATGCCTGATGTCGATGGGTTGAGCTCGCCGTTTACGAGTTGTTTTGCCACCTCCTCAAACAGTGAGTCGCGGTCGCTTATCGAGCCGAGTCCTCCGCCTTGACCGCCGGAATTGTTTCCGCCTTCCATGTCGGGTGTGTACTCTGGCAGCATGTATGCGCTGTCAAAACCAACCTGCTCGTCAATATAGTTTGCTATCGCCTCGACTTCCGGAGTGTCGACAAATGCGCACTGCACACGTGTAATCTCGTTGTTGTAGCTGATGAGCATATCGCCACGGCCGATAAGCTGCTGTGCGCCTGAGCGGTCGAGGATTGTGCGCGAGTCAACCATCTGTGTCACGCGGAACGCGATTCGTCCAGGACAGTTGGCTTTGATTACGCCTGTGATGATGTCGGTCGACGGTCGCTGAGTGGCGAGAATCATGTGGATTCCCACGGCTCGCGCCTTTTGCGTGATGCGTGAGATTGGAATTTCAACCTCCTTGCGGCCGATGTTCATAATCAAATCGGCAAGCTCATCGATGATAACCACGATGTAGGGCATGAATTTGTGCCCTTTCTCCGGGTTGAGCCGGCGTTGGATGAATTTGGTGTTGTATTCCTTGATGTTGCGCACGTTGGCGTCGCGCAGCAGAAGCAGACGGTTTTCCATCTCTGCCACGAGCGACTTCAGTGTTGCCACTGCCTTGTTCATATCGGTCACGATGCATTCGTCCTCGCCCTCCATTTTTGCAATGTAGTGGTACTCAAGTTTTGAGTACATGCTGAATTCCACCATCTTCGGGTCTATCATCACGAATTTGAGTTCCGAAGGGTGCTTTTTGTAGAGCAGCGAGGTCACGATTGCGTTCAATCCCACCGATTTACCCATACCCGTGGCGCCTGCCACGAGGATATGCGGCATTTGCCAGGTCGGCGACAAACACGTCGTTTGAGATTGTGCATCCCATGGCTATAGGCAGCTCGTATTTGCAGTCTTGAAACTTCTTCGACTCAATCACGTCGCGCATCGACACGGTGCGTTTGTCTTTGTTCGGCACCTCGATGCCGATTGTGCCTTTGCCTGGGATAGGGGCGATGATGCGTATGCCGAGGGCCGACAAGCTCAGTGCGATGTCGTCCTCGAGATTCTTGATTTTTGAGATGCGCACGCCCTCTGCCGGGATAATCTCATAGAGGGTTACGGTGGGACCTACACACACTTCGATGCTGCGTATCTCAATACCGTAATCGCTTAGCGTTTTTGTGATTGTGGCTTTGTTCTCTTCCTGCTCGTCTACGTCGACACTTTTTCCGGTGTCGGGGATGTCGCGCAGCAATGATGTGGGAGGAAATTTGTATTTCGACAATTCTGCGGTAGGGTCAAAAGGCTTTTCTGCAATGTTGTCGGCTTTTTCTATCTCTTTCATCTCTACGGCCTCGGCAGGGGCTTCGGCTGGTCGGGGCTGGTCGGTGATTACTGGAGCGGCGGATGGTGTCTCTGGCTCGGCAACAGCCTCAAACACTTCGGCTTTAGGCTCGCATTCAACCACTTCTACGTCGTCGTGCTTGAATGCGATGCCGCGATGCTCTTTTTTGGGTGCCGTTTTTTCTTCCGGCTTCTTTTCGTTGTCCGACTCGTCGAACGTGTTGCGTCGTTCAATCTCCTGCTCGTGTTTCTTCTGCAGTTGCTTCAGTCGGTAGTTGGCGATAAACTCCTTGACGTACCGGTAGACGTGGGTCAGCGAATTGATGGTCAGCGCAATCAGAATGACCAGCAGCAGGATGTTGAGCGCGATGCATCCGAACGGACCGGCTACGCTCTCGCAGAATTGGTTGAGATAGTGTCCGTGTGCGCCTCCGACGGCAAAGAATGTGAGGCTCCCCATCTCTACGTCAAGAAAACCGAACAGACTGGAGACGGTGACCATAGCCACCATCGAGATTAGTATGGTCGACGATGCGCGGTATTTGTATTTTCCGAACACTTTCAACGACAGGGCGGCAAGCATATATATCAGGAAGAACGTGCCGATGCCGAAGCCCTGGTTGAAGAAGAATTCCGACAGGAACGCGCCTAACGGACCGCCATAGTTCTTGATGTTGTTGCTCTCGGCATTGGCAAGAATCGGATGTGCCGTCACGAGGCTTTGGTCTGCCGCGCCATATGCGAAATAAGAGATTCCGCTGATGAGCAGAAAGATGGCAGACAGCATGAGTATTGTTCCAAACACAATGCGGAAACGCTTGTCGGTGAAGAAGGCTACAATAGGATTCTCTCCGCTGCTTTTCTGCTTTTGTTTCCGGTTGCGTTTCTTTTCTTTGTCTTTGTTCCCCGGTATGTTTAAAGGCGTGCCTTCCACTTCAACCATCTCTTGCTCTTGATTGCCGTAGACAGGGCCTCTGTAATCTTCTGTATTTAAGCTCACTGTATGATTGTTTAATTGTTTGAAAAAGTATCTACAAAAATACTAAAAATGCTACTTACTCCAAAATGCTTTGGTCAATAAAATCATCACTGCGGAGAACTCCAGACGGCCTACAAGCATAAGGAATGAAAGCACCCACTTCCCGTATGGGTTGATGTCGGCGAAATTCTGTCCGGTGAATCCATAGCCGAGTCCGTTGTTGCTCAGGCACGACATGGATGTGAAGATGGCGTCAAACAGATTGATGCCCGACAACGACAGAGCCAGAGAGCCGACAAACAGCGACAGCGCGAAGAGCAGCAGAAAGGCGCACACTTTGGCGGTCATGTCGTTTGACAGCACTTTGCCGTTGACGCGCACTGGATTGATTGCGTTGGGAAAAAGTATGCGGTACATCTCGTTCTTTAGATTCTTCACAATCAGCACCAAACGGTCGATTTTGATACCGCCGGTGGTCGATCCTGCGCAGGCTCCAATCATCATCAGGGCTATGACAATCATTATCGAACCGTGGTGCCACAGGTTTATGTCGGTGGCGTTGAAGCCTGAGGATGTGATGTCGGAGATGGTTTGAAACGGGATGTCGACGACAAGCTGGCTCAGCGGTTCGTCGCTTTGGACGTATTCGATGGCTGTAATCGCCGCTGCCGCGCCTATGGCAATGAAGAAATACCAGCGTGCCACGTCGTTTTTTATCAGGCTTTTGAAGTCGCCTTTCGAAACGCGGTAGATGAGGCTGAAGCTGATGCCGGCGATAAACATGAAAATCGTCATCACGATTTATGTAATTGGAGTTGAAGTCGGCGATGCTGCTGTCGCGGGTGGAGAATCCACCGGTGGCGATTGTCGACATTCCATGACATATTGCCTCAAACAGGTTCATCGGCCCTGCCCATAGCAGTATGATCAAGATGATGTTGAGCGCGATGTAGATTGTCCACAGGGTTTTCGCGGTGTTGCTGATGCGTGGACGGATTTTCTCGTGTGTCAGACCGGTCACCTCGGCGTTGAAAAGCTGCAGTCCGCTCTGTTTGTTGAGCATAGGGATGACGGCAAGCGTGAACAGGATGATTCCCATACCGCCGATGAAATGGGTGACGGCACGCCATAGAAGAATGCCGTGCGACTGGTTTTCAACCGATTCCATTGTCGATGCTCCGGTGGTGGTGAGTCCCGACATTGTTTCGAAGAAGGCGTCTGGAACAGGCAGCCCGCACGGGTCGAAGATGAACGGCAGCATGCCGAAGAATGAAAACACAACCCATGTGAGGCTGGTGAGCAGAAAGCCTTCCCGTCTGCCCATGTCGTGGTTTCTTACGGGGAGCAGGAAGCCCAACGCTCCGGCTCCGACGGTGATGGCGATGGAGTAGATGAAACTCCACATTGCCGCGGTTTCGTGGTAGGCGAAACTGACGATTGCTGACGGAAACATGAATGCGGCTTCTATGAGCAGCAGCATTCCGAGCAGTTTTACCACCACGGCAAAGTTTAGATTATTGTTTTTTGCGAATATCATCATCTGTTGTCAATGAAACATCTTTTCGATTTTGTGGATGGCGCCCGACAGGCAGAACACCAACACGTGGTCGCCCGGCTGAATCTGAGTCTGGCCGTTTACGAGCATTCCGCGTCCGTTGCGTGTCAGTCCGCCGATGGTCATGTCGTGCGACAGTTTCAGGTCCTTTACTGGCGCTTTGGTTATTTTCGACTTCTCGCTTGCCGTGATTTCAGCCACTTCGGCGTCGGCAAGTGCCAGGCATTTGGCGTTTGACGAGTCGAAATCGAGCAGAATTTGGAAAATTTTGCTCGAGGCAAGCAGTTTCTTGTTGATTACGGTGCCGATGTTCAAGTTCTCTGCTTCGGCGATAAACTGGATGTTTTCAACCTCGGCTATCGATTTCCAGACACCGAACTCTTTTGCCGTCAGGCAGGCAAGGATGTTTGTCTCCGAGCTGTCGGTGAGTGCGATGAAGGCGTCGTAGTCGGCTATTCCTTCTTCGCGCAGCAGGTCTATGTCGCGCGCGTCGCCGTTTGCCACCGAGCAGTAGGCGGGAATCCGCTCAACGAGTTTGTAGCATTTCTCGCGGTCGTTTTCAATGAATTTTATCTTATAGGAGTCGTCGAGCATGTTGGCAAGTTGCACACCAATGCGGCTTCCTCCCATGATTAGAATTTCTTTATTGATTTCTCCTGCTTGCCGCATATCTGCATGATGTATTTCATGCTGTCGGGCTGATAGATGAAGTAGGCTATGTCGTTGAGTTCCAAATGGTCGTCGCCTCGCGGAATGATGGTTTCGTGCTGGCGTCTGATTGCGCAGATGTGAAACGGATGTCCCTCCATTGCCAGGTCTTTGAGCTTCATTCCTACGATTTGGCAGTTCTCGCGCAGTTTTATGCCGGTCAGTATCAGCTCGCCATTGTAAAGCTCAAACCAGTTGCGCGCCCAGGAGTGCTGTAGCGCGGTTCTGATTTCAAGGGAAGCGAAATTTTCCGGATAAATCAGGTCGTCAACGCCCATCTCGGCAAAATATTGCTGATACTCGGGTTTCAGAAACTCATAGTTGTCGATGCGTGCCACCGTTTTCCGTGCTCCGAGTTTCTTGGCAAACGAGCACGACACGATGTTGCGCGTTTCGAATGGCGTTACGGCGATAAACAGGTCGCATTTGTCTACTTTGGCATTTTTCAGCACTTTGAAAGCGGTAGGGCTTCCGGTCATTGTCATAAGATTGTAGTTGGCATCGATGGCGTGCAGTTTGTTCTCATCGTTGTCAATCAGAATTATGTCGAGGCCTTCTTTTGAAAGCAGTTTCGCCAGGTGTGTGCCAACTTCGCCTGCGCCTGCAATGACTATTTTCATTTTTTGCTGTCTCCTGCTAAGCTTATGATTAATTCTTTAATGCTCTCACTGTCCATTCCGCATTGTTTGTAGAGCTGCGCCACGGTGCCTTGCTTCACAAACCTGTCGGGGATGCCGACACGATGCACGATGGACTGCAGTCCGTTTTTGTTGACGCATTCCATCACTGCAGTGCCGAGACCTCCGGTGATGCAGCCGTCTTCAACGGTGATGATGTGCTTGAACTTCGTTGCCACATCTTTTACCAACTCTTCGTCGAGAGGCTTCAGAAACACCATGTCGTAGTGGGCTGCGCTTATGCCGTCTTTCTCGGCGGCGTCGATGGCTTTTGCCGCATCGTTGCCGATGGGGCCGAGCGACAGCACGGCGATGTCGTTGCCGTTTTTAAGCATTCTTCCCTTGCCGATGCTGATTTCCTGCATCTCGCTTGCCAGTCGGTATGCTCGCATTTGCCGCGCGGATAGCGGATGGCAAATGGGCCGTGGTCGCCGTTTTGGGCGGTGAACATCAGGTTGCGCAACGCATGCTCGTCGAGAGGCGAGGCGATTGTCATATTGGGAATCTCGCGCAGGTATGCGAGGTCGAATTGTCCGTGATGGGTAACGCCGTCCTCGCCGACGATGCCGGCACGGTCGATGCAGAAAGTGACAGGGAGGTTTTGGATTGCCACGTCGTGGATAATCTCGTCAAAGCCCCGCTGCAGGAAGGTTGAGTAGATGCAGCAGAACGGGCGGGAGCCGTCTTTGGCCAGTCCGCCGGAGAATGTAACGGCATGCCCCTCGGAGATGCCCACGTCGAACGTGCGTTTGGGGAACCGTTCCTGCATGAACGTCATCGAGCAGCCGGTCGGCATGGCGGCTGTTATGCCCACAATGGCTTGGTTTTTCTCAGCCAGTTCCACCAGCGTCTTTCCAAACACGTCCTGGTATTTCAGACGTCCGTCGTCGGCCGACTTTATCAAGTCGCCGGTCTCTTTGTTGAATTTGCCGGGAGCATGCCATAAGCATGGATTCTCTTCGGCGGGGGCGTAGCCTTTGCCCTTCACTGTGCGCAGATGGAGCAGTATCGGGCCGTCCATAGCCTTGAGGTCGGAAAACACACGCACCAGGCGGACGACATCGTGTCCGTCGTATGGCCCGAAATAGCGTATGTTCAACCCCTCGAATATGTTTTGTTGTCGTGAAATCAGTGATTTCAGACTGTTGTTGAACCTAAGTATTATTCCGCGGTGACTCTCAGTTATAAGGTGGAACTTGCGGAAGAATCGATACACCTTGTAGCGCAGCGTGTTGTAGCTTTTCGATGTGGTGATGTTCACCAGGTATTTGTTGAGCGACCCGACGTTGTTGGCGATTGCCATATCGTTGTCGTTCAGCACGATGAGCAGGTTGCTCTTGGATGCGGCTGCGTTGTTGAGTCCCTCAAACGCCAAGCCTCCGGCTATTGAGGCGTCGCCAATCACGGCAATTACATTGCGGCGAGGCTCGCCCTTGATGCGCGACGCTATCGCCATGCCGAGAGCCGCGGATATTGAATTGGAGGCGTGGCCGGCAATGAAGCTGTCGTATTCACTCTCCTCAGGATTCGGAAATCCGCTCAGACCTCCCATTTTGCGGTTTGTGGCAAACGCATCGCGGCGGCCGGTAAGAATCTTATGGCTGTAGGCTTGGTGTCCAACGTCCCACACGACGCGGTCGTAAGGGGTGTCGAACACGTAGTGGAGTGCAACGGTGATTTCCACAGCGCCCATGCTCGATGCAAAGTGTCCTGGGTTGTCCGACAGCGAGTCGATTAGAAACGACCGCAACTCCCGGCATACGGCTGGCAACTCTGTCACCGGCAGTCTGCGCAGGTCTGCAGGCGAATTTATTTTCGACAGCAGCGGATATGTATCAGTTTTCTTTTCCACGTTTGTATTTCTTATAAATAGGAACGAATATAACTATGCCGGAGGCAATGATGGCGAAGACAACACGGAAGTCGACAACCTGACTCCTGGTGATTAATATGTAGCACAGTGCAAGCCACAGCAGCACTACGCATGCAAATCTGAAAATGTTATATTTGCTCATTGTTTCTTTTCCTTTTATTGTATGTATGCAAAGATAGTGCAAGTCGAGAGCGGAAAGACAAACGCTGTTTGATCTTTAGGCCGAGACGCCGCCTATCTTATGCAAAGATAGTGCAAGCGGTGCGAAAAGAAAAGAAAATCATTTGGAAAATCGACGGTGGAGGGGGCATGTAGAGTCCAACAGCAAGTGCAAAATTAGTAAAAGTGTTTAAAGAATCTATCTTTCGGGGAGTCGAAGTTTATTTTCTCTCTCGGTCTGCGGTTGATTTTCTTTTGAATCTTCATGATTTTGCTGTCTGAGAAGTCGTCAAAGTTAGCCTTTTTGGGGATATACTTTCGGATGAGTTTGTTCGCGTTCTCGATAGCACCCTTCTGCCAAGAGCAGTATGAGTCTGCGAAGTATACCTTACCTCTTTCGCGCCCTCCGCGGCTTAGCATGCGTGTGATCTCAAGGTGTGCGGCGAATTCGCAGCCGTTGTCCGTGGTTATTACTTGATTATTTATTCAAAAATTCTAAACAAACCATACATTATAGACCCAAAACCAACAAAATATCCTTTAAGATAATCAATATAGCTTATTGTAAAACTCGGTGGGAAATTACGCCTGTCTTTGTATGTGATATTTAGGAATGTAATACCAAAGGATATTGCACAAATACTATCATATCTTTTTTTAAAAAAAGATTGTTGTTATTCCTAAGCATATCATCAAAATTGAAAAAATCAAGTAAGTGCCATTTTTTATGGCACTTACCGACTTTTTGTGCTTAATAACTGAAAACATTATTGCAATTCCTGTTATAGACGCTAATATTCCCCAAACACAAATATAGTTCATATTATTACTTTTTGCAAATAGTACTATCGTTTTTGGCTTCTTCTTGTTTCTTTTCAATTATCTTATCTGTAATCCTTTCGGCTCCAGATAATTTTAAATTAGTTCCTTGCTTTAGGATTTCTGTTCCAAGTTCAATACTTAACATTATGCAATCTTTTGCATAATCATATTATTTTTTTCACTTACGACGAAGCTTTATATACAAGCCCCAAATTATTATCGTATTTATGGCAAACCAAATAAAATTTACAGTAACACCAGTATCGAATATCTGGTAAACCATATTTATGATAGCATCATTATCTATAGTTTCTACCTCGTATTTTATACTAACATACGCATTTACCACAAAAGATAGCATAAACAAAAAAACCATTAGAAATGATATAATCAAGTAAATTATTAACAGTTTCTTCATAAACAATCATCTATTAAAATCCTGACTACTACTACTGCTATTGCTTCCACTTTCAAAAGAACCAGAACCATTCCCACTAGAAGAAGAACGTGTACTAGAACTGTTTGCACTTGACCCAACGCATCCAGAGCTACTTCCACTACTTCCAGTACTTTTTAAGACATCTATATTAGAAAGGTTTTTATAAACTGATTTAAACTCCTTTGTCTTATTTACAATGTTGCCGTTTTTTGATGAGTTGCTATTCAGAAAATCTTTCAAAGATACAAGGGAAATATACTCTGATAAGCCCTGACGAATTTTAAGGCGGTTTATAGCCTTGTTTTGTTGATACTTTCATACGTCTTTATTTTATGTTTTATCTAAAGAACGATAGACATTTGAAATTCTTGTATGGAATTACTGTATTAATCAAAAAACGCACAATAATATGTCTATCAATGTTTTTCCATTGTCTCACCAAGCAGGAACTATTTGGCGACACGCATATTCAAATCATATATGCTTTTCCGCCAAAGGTGCGTCTCTGCGTTTCTGCTCTCCATCCTGCTTCTGTCGCGCCATTCAAATAGGCCGATTACTATGGTACATCCTACGATGATGGTGACAATCGTTATGCCAAAAGCCATCCATCGGCAGACATGCCCGGTCTGTTTCTTGCGTTCCATTTTGTTGCTAATTTTAATGATTCTACTACATTTTGATATGATTTGATTTGTTTGAATAGGCAAAGTTACGGTTGAAATGTCACAATCAAGAATTTTCGCAGCATTTATAACAACTTTTATGGAATAATCAACTTTAGGGTATTTCTAATTCGGTGTGGTAGGTATAAAAAGGTTCTTCACGTTAAAGCTATACGCTTTACACGACAAGCGTCTATGCATTTAACGGAAGAACCAAAAATACTGTAGACTTGTCCGTGCATCAACAATATTTATTCCTCTTACCATTGGTATGAACAACTCTAACAAGAATAAATCTCATTATTTGAATATTGTGACGTAGTTTTATATTTCTATCTATCACTTGTACTTAAAACAAAAGGCTTACTTTTTTTATATTTGACATTACTAATGATAGAATGTGTTCCAAAATTTAGAATAATAGAGTCTGGGATTACAGAAGTAGAATCAATCACGAATAAGCGTGGAATAGTAATTCTTTGTCCAATTTCATTTCTATCTCGATGATTTATGCTATTTACCAAAGAATCAATATTATAATTTTTAGAAAAAACTAAGTAATCGTCGAGCCATAAATCATTGTCCTCAATTGTAAGATTATGAAACAACGAGGATATATCATTGCCATTGGAATCTATTATTTTTATAGATTTAATTGACTCAATTGTACCATTCAAACCAGGTTCTATACCTCCTCCCATAAAAGTTAAAGAACTATTGCAATAGTCTACCATGAATTCTAATAGGAAATATCTATTTCCCTTTCTCAAATTCAAAAGAGAATCTTTGATAACAATCTCAGAAAGTGTAATGTTCGTTATCTTGTAATTTCGGTATTCTTTGCTTGATAACAACATACAAAACACAACGCAAATTATAAGAGTTGCTATAATAATTTTTTTTTTCATAATGCGAAGTTTAATACATTATCATATTCAATTGGTTTTAGCTCAAGTGATTCTATTATGTGTTCAGTCGCATCTCTCTATATATGCGACAGAACACAAAATAGAAATAATCTGATTGGCTTAACGCTATATCAGAAACGCTTGTTTAAAAGATGTAACCCCCGAATTTTCTACCACTGCTTCATTTTCTGTTTTTTGGAATTAGCGTTATTGATTCAAGTTTGGCAATATTGGCCGAGATAGGTTTGATTGTCAGCCTTACATCGTACTGTTCAGGGAGTAGCTTTACATTTGGGTATTGGTTGAGATTGTAACTTCTCCTAAATGGAGTTTCGTTATAACGGAAACATACCTCAACTATTCTACTTGTTGAATATCCCCTCAGCTGAGTTGTCAATGTTGTCGGTTTGATAGACTCCGCTTTTACATTCCAATAGACAAAAAGCACAAGAAAAGTAGAAAGACCGCCAACAGTAGCAAATTTCAAATACTTGCCATATTGGGATTTTCGGGAAATGATAAAACAACCGACAGCAACAAGCCATACGACAATCATCAAGAAATCATATACACGGTTGGAGATAAGAAACCCTCTTGAAAGCCATAAAACTGCACCCATAAGCGCAATAATCGCCAATAAAAAATAGTCAATCGACCGTGAACGTATCGACTGATATATCCATTTGCCTATGCCATAAGCAATAGCGATTCCGACTATATAGCGCAGCATGATTTCCATACTCATTTTCCATATTTCTTTTTCAGATATTCACGCAGTTTGGGAGAATCCTTGCCTTCATATATTCGGTTGCGGTCGAACACCGTCCAACTGTCGCCGTCCGGGAATGTCATCTTCTCAAAACTTCCGGGGTCAGCACCTTGAATGATGGAGTCGTTCCAAAACACATGTTTGTCATCTTTCCCATAGTTGAAATCTCCCCCGAAACCTCCCGCGGGAACAGGCTGGAAAGTTTTGGGATTTGCCCCGGCAACTAATTTGGAACTCCACCAGACATGCGATTTATCCTTGTACCAGTTGTCGGAAATATGCTCGAAAGTCGCGACATCGGCTTTAGGAAGGATATTAAAATGGGAATCGTAGATATTCGTTCCGTCGGAATACATCAAACGGCCTACTTCGGTGAGTTTGGAATAATCTTTTATTTGGGTTGGAATCCCTTTATTGTAAGCCCTGTGCTTGTCTTGTCCTATATAGAAGTCCACTTCCTTGAACGTCGCAGGGTCAGCACCGGGAACCTCCTTGTCCCTGAAAAACACTTTGTGCTTGTCAGCGGCATAGTCTCCTGATTGGTCCGGAATCTTTGCTTCAATCGGGTGGAAAGTCTCGTAATCGATATCTGTAATCACACCTCCTGCAAGGTAGTATCCATTGTATTTGTCTTTTGCCCAATGAGTTTCCCAAGAATCTGAACTGCCTAAGATTTTGAATGTCGATTTATCTCTTACGTTCAATGCTTTCCCATCCCAATAAAAATCGTTGGCATCTTCTGCAAAATAGTAGGAATGCACTTTGAATGTTGCAGGATCCGCCTTTTCTATCAATTCACCGGAAACATATACATGCGTATTGTCTGCTGCATACGATTTGGTAAGCACACGGAACGAGCCGCCATCGGCACCTTTGATAATATCGCCCTCGTAGAATGCGTGTTTCTTGTCTCGACCATAATCATCATTCAGTATTTCAAAAGTCTTTGGGTCTGCATCAACATGACTTGAAGTATGACCGCTTCCTTCATTCCACGTATGCCATGTTACCTCCTTACCATCGTTTTTATATCCGACAGAACATGAAACTAGGGTCATCAATACCAAAAGTATTGATGTAATGAATATAGATTTCTTAGGAGTTTGCGAACCTAACTTACTTTGTGCTGTTGCTCCGAATGCTATAAGCAGGGAGCAAAATATTAACATAAATCCCTTCATAGCTACATTATAATTTGATTACTTGAATTTCTCCCAATCAAGATTGAAAGAATCGTTGTTTTGTGAAAGCCATATAAGGTATTGTCGGTCTGTTTTGCAAACCTCCTCAATGGACTTTCCCTTGTATTTCCCGAAGCTCATTATATCGTTAGGACCAAGTGTTGGTCTATTCTCCATATGATATTCCAATACCTTATCAACATCGGTATAGAAGTGTTGGGAATCTATAATCGCCCATTTGACATACTGCCAATCTTTAATGATGACCTCTTTCAAAGTCATATCCTTATATTTACCAAAGCCAATCTTGTCATCAAGACCGAGAACCTTAACAGATTCTGTTGTCTTCTCACCTATGATGTCCAACAACATCCATGAGCCACATCCACAACATGGTATTGGTTGCGGTTCGGTATCATCCTTTGTACACCAACTGTGTTCAGGGTCATTCTCGTAGGCATCAGCTCTTTCTCCATTACGATAATAAAAGCCGAATACATTTCCAAACTTACCGCCTCTCCCATGTGGTTCGACTCGTACCACCTCTACATATTGATTACGATACCAGTCTGAAACTCTTCCATCAGGAAATCTTTGGGCAGTAAATGGCAATGCTCTACCTATGTTGTAGTAAATCTCCGTCAGATTTTGATGTGGATATTTGCAATTTACCGCATCAATCAGCGTTTTCTTTTCTTCTTCAGTCATAGCTTCACTTCTTTAGTTTCTGATATTCCGTCTTGGTCATAATACCTTCTCTGGCTTTATCCATATTATCTGCATCTTTGTAGAAAATCCAATGTATCACAGGTTTTCCGCCATAGGCAGAAGAGTAAGCTTGTTGGAAGTTCCACCCCTTGTCAACCATATAATTTGCTGCATCTACCATGCTGTTAAACTTGATTTCTTCGCCTGTAGAGTCCAACAGCAAGTGCAAAATTAGTAAAAGTGTTTAAAGAATCTATCTTTCGGGGAGTCGAAGTTTATTTTCTCTCTCGGTCTGCGGCTGATTTTCTTTTGAATCTTCATGATTTTGCTGTCTGAGAAGTCGTCAAAGTTAGCCTTTTTGGGGATATGCTTTCGGATGAGTTTGTTCGCGTTCTCGATAGCACCCTTCTGCCAAGAGCAGTATGAGTCTGCGAAGTATACCTTACCTCTTTCGCGCCCACCTCGGCTTAGCATACGTGTGATCTCAAGGTGTGCGGCGAATTCGCAGCCGTTGTCCGTGGTTATCGTGTGAACGAACTCCATATACGGGAAAAGCAGCCTGGCCACGACTTTCGCCGTAGGCACAGCTTTGCGTCCGCACTTCAGTCTCTCCATCAGAATGAAGTTGGTGGAACGCTCCGAGAGCGTGACAATGACGTGGCCTTGGTGGGGCGTGTCGCCCTGACTCTCCTGGTATACTTCAGCTCATGCGGCATATGTTTCGCAAGACGTCCGCTGGCGTCTGCATGCACGTGGTTGTAGATGGTCTGTATTGCGATATGAATACCCTCCTTGTGCAAGACACCGGCAATCTGCGATGGTGACCAGTCCTCTTCTATCATTTGCTCGATACGCCACCATAATTCTGCCGGCTTGCGGTGATTGCCCTCCAGCCCGTGCTTGCGCGCTTCCGCCTTGCGTTGGGCGGTGCGCCACACGTATTCGCCGTTGGTGTTACTGTTGCGTCTGATCTCTCGAAGCACAGTGGACGCGGACACCTCGATTTCGCGAGATATTCTGCTTATGCTCCACTTTCTTTTTATTCCCAGGTATATTTCGTACCTTTGTTCTGAGGTTAGTTGGGGTCAGTAGAAATTTATCCCCACTAAATTTCTACTGACCCCTTCTATTTGGACACTGCACGGTGGAGGGGGCATGGCTGTGTGTATAAAAGAAAAACGTCCAACTTTCGTTGAACGCTTTCTCAAGTTGTCCAGGAAGGACTCGAACCCTCACAGGCGGAACCAGAATCCGAAGTGCTACCATTACACCACTGGACAATTTCTTTCGTTTTGGTAGTGCAAAGGTAATACCTTTATTTTAAACTGCAAATTATTTTGGGCATTTTTTTTAGGCAAAAAAAGAGTGCGAATAATAATTCGCACTCTTTCAGTATTGTATGCTCCAAAAAATTATTTGAACTGAGCGTCGATAAATTTGCGGAGTTGGTCGTTAGGCTTGGCTGTATATGCTTTTTCGTAGTGCTCCTTAGCCTTAGCCATATTGTTTTCAGCCACCTGGGCGTATGTTGCGATGTAGAGGTTTGCCTCATAAGCGATGCTGTTCTTAAGTTGCTCGCTCATGTTGGCATCTTTTGCCATAGCGTCAAGAGCTTCCTGATAAGTCTTGGCGCACTCCTCGTTTACGTTTGCACCGTAGTATCCGTTCATCAAGCTTGCCTTGCGTTGAAGCACAACAGCGTAGTTTGAAGTCTTGTCAGCTTTCTCGTCGATGGCTTTGAACACTTCCATACCTCTGTCGAACATAGCCTTCTTCAATTCCGGGTCTTTGACAAACGCAGCGGCGTTGGTGTAGCGTGAAAGCAGGGTGAGGAGGTTGTTGAGGTCGTAATCCTTGCCGTATTCCTGACCGTCGATAAATTTCTGGTATGCTTCGGCTGCCTTTACGAAAGGCTCTGGATTATGGGCAGAAGCAGCCTTTATGCAAGCGAGACTGAGCTGCTGGTACAGGCTGTACTGTTTTGGGTTCACCTTGATGGCCTTCTCGTAGGCGCCTACTGCCAAAGAGTCGAGACCGAGTTTCTTCAACACGTCAGCGTATGTAGTGTAGTCGTTGACAGTGAATGTGTAAGTCTTGTCTTCAGGCATAGTGAAGAATGACTGAGCGGCAGCTGCAGCGTCTTCCATTTCGCCCAATTCAGCCTTGTTGAGGAAGAGCATACGTTTCATCAAGAACGGACGGAAGTTCTTTGCAAGAAGTTTTTCTGCCCATTCGATTGACTGAGTGTAGTCTTTTGCGAAATAGAGAAGCACGGCATAGCGCGACTCGTCGCTCTCGAAGTGGTTGGGGTTCTCAATCACCTTCTTGTACTGCTCAACGGCTTTTGTCCATTGGTTGTTCTCGTAGTATTTCTCGGCGAGCTCACGCTGCGAGAGCAGAGAGTTTGGCTTCTGGTCGGCGATTGTTTTCAATTTCTCAATAGCCACAGCTGGAGCGATGTGGAAATATGTGTTGGCATACTTCACGTAAGCGATAGGGTCTTCAGGGTTGAAGTTGATAGCCATTTCGTAGTAACCGGCAGAGTTGCCATAGTCTTTTTGGTTGGCAAGCATGTCGCCCTCGAAGAGGTAGATGTTGCCTTCGTTTTTGTTTTTCTTCTTAGCGTCCTTCAAGAATGTCTGATATTCTTTTTTGTAGACGATAGAGTCTGTGTTGTAGTAAGTGCGTGCGATTTCTACTTTCACTTTGGCAGCTTCTTTCTTGCCGAATTTGTCGGCTTGTTTGAAGAAGTCCTTCGCTGCGTTGGCGTTGTTTTCCTTGAGCGCTACCGCACCTTTGCCGATGTAGTTGAAGGCGTATTGAGCGTCGTTCTGGATGCCGAGGTCAAAATATTTTGAGGCTTGAGTCTTGTTGCCTTCGCTAAGGGCGATGTTGCCAAGATAGTAGTAAGCTACGGCTTTGTTTGTCTCCGGGTCGTTGATAGTCTGGTCGAGCACGATCTTTGCGTTTTCTCCCTGACCAACCTGGTAGTATTCAACACCGTCTTGGTATCCATCGGCGAAACCGGTGACTGCGGTTCCTGCGAGGACAGCTGCTGAAAGAATAAATTTGAGTTTCATCATTGTAAGTTGTTAATCTGTTTATAATTATTTGAAATTTATTTCTAATTTTCGATTACTACGGCGCGTTGCGGCGGCACGTTGGCTGGCATTACGCCTGTGTTGAGTATCACTTTCTGTCCGGGGATGCTCGTTATGAAACGGCAGAATGCGTGTTGCTTGCTGCTCGTCGGGCTGGTGCACACGGCATAGATGGTGCGGAACAGAGGATAGTTGCCGGTGTAGATGTCGTATTGATACGGCTTGTAGGCGTAGGGGGAGTCGTTTTTGCGTATCGGCACCACTTTTATCGCCTGGCTGTAGTCGGCCTCTGTCTGTTCGGAATACATGTCGTGGTTCACTTCGGCTGCCGTTTCCATTTCGTTGAGTTCGCTTTTCGAGTAGTTTGCCACTATGGCAATGTTGTTGAGGTCGCGGCTGAGCCAGCTGACGCCGATTATTCCGATGGCGTTCTTGTGGGTGCGCACCATCTCGAAAACGTCCTTGTTGGTCTTTTGGGCATACACGTTTTTGCAGAACGGCTTGCGGTTGGTTACATTCTGCATCATATATTTCACCGTGCTTGAGTTTTGGTTGTCGAACACCACCGAGATGTCGCCGAGTTTCGACGGCGAGATTTCGTTCCAGTTCTTGGTTTTTCCGGTGAGGATGTCGCTGAGCTGCTGTATGGAGAGCTCGGCGATGTCGTTGCCGGTGTGGGTGATTACGGCTATTGCGTCGACAGCCACGGGCACGCAGTATGTGTTGCGGTGGTTGGCTTCGAGAAATCTGCGGCGCTCGTATGTCATCTCTGTTGCGGTGATGTATACGCCGCGGGTGAGATTCATGATTGAGTCGTCGATGGCTTTCTCGTCAACGTAGTGGGCGTGGATGCGCACGTCGGGGTATTTCAGCTCATAGACCTGCACTTCCTGGCGGATTATGTTTTCAACCGATTCGTCGCACATCAATTTGAATTCCGTTTCTTTCGGCTTTTTGTTGGAGTTGCCGCAGGCGGAAAGCGCGGCGACAGCCGCCAGAAGTATTATGTTTTTTAACGTTGTCTTCATTGTCAGTCTCGTCTGTATGTGTAGTCGATACCTTTGTATTGTCTGTATCCGCGGAAAATTCCGTATGCGATAAATACGATTCCGAGGGTCAGCGACACGTAGCGCGGCACCTCAAAAAAGTTGGCGAGCATCAAGTAACCCATTCCAAAATAGATGATTATCATAATGATGCCAAACACTGCGCGCATAATTTTTGCCGCCGTCCATCGGCTGCTTGGGCTTTCTGTTGTCGACTTTATGTCTTCGTTGTTAGTTTTCATATAGTAAAGGTATATAAAAAAATCAATTCTAAGGCGTTGAAATCCGTGTTTTTTAAATTCTTAACCATTATAGCCTTACTTTTACGAAAAAAACGAAGCCGCCTGTTTGTTGGCGACTTCGTCTGGAGCCTGAAAAGGGACTCGAACCCTTGACCTTTTCGTTACGAATGAAATGCTCTACCGACTGAGCTATTCAGGCTTGGTTTTGCCTTTCTGTTAAAGACGCTGCAAAGGTAGCGTTTTTATTTGAATCGGCAATTATTTGCTGTAATTTTTTTTGCTGAATGTTGCCACGATTTTTGGTTTGCCGATTTTCGCCATCGCCGGTGTCGACAATTGTGGAATCATGTCGGTGAGCGTTTTTATGACTTTGCCGGTGTAATCTCTTGATTGGGTGAATGTGGCATCGACGGGGATGAGGTAGAAGTCCTCGATTCCGTCTTCGCCGGCAACCTCGCCGTCGAGCACCGACTTGACGTATGGACGCAGTCCGGTAAACGAGTATGTCTTTGCCGTCTTGTTATATTCGGTGTAGAATGACGTCTTGTTGTCGGGCAGTGTGCTGTTGGCGAAAAACTTGTCTTTGTCTGACGCTTTCACCAGGAGCATATACTGTGGCGGCGCGATGCCTGCGCTGTTGGCTATCTCTGTGACCGGAACGGTGAGTGTGACGGTGTTGAGCACAATCTGTCCCTCCGTCTCGAGCTTGGTGAAGCGGTTGAGGATGTCGTTGACAGGCAGGTTGATTTTCACGTTGTAGCCCGCTGGCGACACTACGACAGGTTCGCCGGCATCGGCCATCGCTTTGATTTCTGCCGACGGAGTGTAGCGGATGTTGTTGTTGGTCACTACTTCAGGGGCGGATCCGAGATAGTTTGCCGAGCGTTCGTAGATTGTGTCGCTGCCGTTGTCCTTTGTGCCGTGCTTGCGGTAGTAGACGCGCATCATCGTTGAGCTGATTTTGGTGACGCGTCCGTTGCCGTAGCTTGTGGTGGCGTAGATGCCGGGGAAATACTGCTTGAACGATTCCGGGTCTCTGAGCACTGATGGGTTTGTGGTGTACAGGTTGTACAATCCTGTGCCTATCGACTTTGGCATTGACACTGCTATTTGATAGTATGTGTCGGTGTTGCCTGTCGATGAGTTGTATTCGGCAAGCAGGATGCTGTCCTGGTTTACGGATGTCATTGAGTAGGAGCGCGAGCCGAGCAGGTCGGATTTGTAGTAATAATCCTTCGTGTCGAAGTCGCTGTAGATTGGGAACGGAAGGCTTTTGTGGAGCTTGTACACGTCAACCTTCATCGGCACGATGGAGTCGCCGACATATTGTCCCATCGGCACCTTGAGCAGAAGGCGCACGGAGTCTATGTCGTTGAGGCTAACCCCGACTGTGTCGATTTCGCTCGACGGCATGAATTCGGTCACAAAGTCGGATTCGAGAGTTCCGTATTCTTTCACGTTGATGGCGCCGAGCAGGTGCGTGAGCGAGCGCGGCGTCATTTTGTTGTTTATTTCAGGGGAGCACACCACGGTGAATGTGGAGTCGACAACAACACTTGTCTCGGTGTCGAGGATTGATGTGCCGACGTTGTTCTCGTCGCAAGCTGTCGCCACGATCAGCACCGCCAATGTGGCCACTACCCAATTTATGAGTTTAAGCATTTCTGATTGTAGATTTTATAATGTCTTGTAGAATTCGGCATATTTGTCCACGTCGAAACTGCCTTCGTAAGGAAGACATGGAATCTTGTTCTCTTCGATGAAGTCGAGCAATTCCTGGGCGACGGTCTCTGTGTGGATAATCACGCCGTCGGAGTGGGCGAGCGCCAGTTTTGCAAGAGCGGTGAAGTCTACGGGGCGTCCGGCGATTGATTTCAGGTCGTCGTCGCTGAAGCCTTCCATTCTCAGTTTTTCTTCAAAGCGAGGGTCGAGCTGTCCGTTGAAGGAAGAGCCGTAGAGTGAATACACCACTTTCGAGCCTCTGAACGAAGGGTCGTCGGCATACACTTTCTTCACGTAGAGCGGAGTCAGTGCCGACAGCCATCCCTGGCAATGCACGATGCTTGCCTCCCAACGCAGTTTCTTTACGGTTTCTATTGTGCCGCGCACAAAGAAGATGCAACGCTCGTCGTTGAGTTCGGGCGATTCTTCGGTTTCAAGTCCTTTTCCGGGATTGCGCTGGAAATAGTCTTCGTTGTAGATGAAATAAACCTGCATACGCGCCGGCTGCAAGGTTGCCACTTTGATGATTAGCGGATGGTCGGTATCGTCGATGATCAAGTTCATGCCCGACAGGCGGATCACTTCGTGCAGTTGGTTCCTACGCTCGTTGATACAACCGTATTTAGGCATAAATGTGCGCACTTCATAGCCTCTTTCCTGTATGCCCTTTGGCAGGTCAAGCCCGGCCTTCGACATTTCCGATTCCGGAATATAGGGCATAATCTCTTGATTAACAAACAATACCTTCTCTTTGCTCATATTTTTATGATAAATTGTCTAATGCAAAGGTAGTAAAAAATATTTGAATATGAAAGTCTTACGCCGTTCTGACGGCAAAAAAAGGGATTAAAAGAGGTGAAAAAGCGTAAAATTGACAGATTGCATCGACGTTTGAAACGTGGCTGGACGCAAAAAAAATAGAAAAATATTGCGTGTTGCATTTTTCTATGTAATAAATATTTACTTCCTTTGCACGGCTTAAAATGAAACAAAATGAGAGTTGTAAAGACTATTTCGGAGTTAAAATCCTTAATTTCAGGATATAAGCAAGAAAATAAGACGGTCGGTCTGGTTCCGACCATGGGTGCGTTGCATGCCGGACACAAGTCGCTTGTCGACCGTGCCCGCAAGGAGAACGACATTGTTGTGGTGAGCGTTTTCGTCAACCCGACACAATTCAACAACAAGCAGGACTTGGTTACATATCCACGCACCGAGGAGCGCGACTGCGCGCTTTTGGAGGCTGCCGGATGCGACGTGGTGTTTATGCCTGCGGTAGAGGAGGTTTATCCGGAGCCCGACAACCGCCAGTTCGACCTTGGCGCGGTGGCTGAGGTGATGGAGGGCGCGCACCGTCCAGGCCATTTCAACGGGGTGGCGCAGATTGTGAGCAAGCTGTTCAGCTTCGTGGAGCCCGACCGTGCATACTTCGGGGAGAAGGACTTCCAGCAGATTGCCGTTATCCGCAAGATGGTGCAGCTGGAGGGATTCAAATTGCAGATTGTGGCATGTCCGATAAAGCGCGAGGACGATGGCCTGGCATTGAGCAGCCGCAATGTGCGTCTGACAGCCGAGCAGCGTCAATTGGCACCAAACATATACCGCGTTTTAAAAGAAAGTTGTAACTTTGCAAATCGCACACAGTCGCAGAGACTGAAAAGTTTGTTGTCGACAGCCTTAACGCGCTGCCTCAGATGGAGGTGGAGTATTATTCGATTGTCGACGCTTTGACAATGCAGCCTGTCAGCGACTGGGCTGACGCCGACAGCATTACGGGCTGTATAACGGTCTACTGTGGAGAGGTGCGTCTGATAGACAATATTGCTTACAAGAAAGCGGAATAAAAAAGAGCGATAAATAGAAAATGCAAATTGAAGTTTTAAAGTCGAAGATTCATCGTGCAACGGTGACAAGTGCCGACTTGAATTACATCGGCAGCATCACCATCGATGAGGATTTGATGGACGCCGCAGGCATTGTGGCTAACGAGCGTGTTTATATTGTTGACAACAACAACGGCGAGCGCCTTGACACATACGCTATCCCTGGCGAGCGTGGCTCTGGCGCGATATGCCTTAACGGGGCGGCAGCGCGCAAGGTGTATGTGGGCGACGTGGTCATAATAATGGCTTACGCGCATATCGATGCTGAGGAGGCGCGCACCTTCAAGCCGAAGGTGGTGTTTCCGGAGCCGGTGACCAACAAATTGTGATTATAAACGAAAAAAAGATAAAGACTACAGATGTTTGAGAATTTAAGCGAAAGACTTGAGCGGTCGTTCAAACTGCTGAAAGGACAAGGAAAAATCACGGAAATCAACGTTGCGGAAACGTTGAAGGACGTGCGCCGTGCCCTGCTTGATGCCGATGTTAACTACAGCGTGGCAAAGCAGTTTACCGATACGGTAAAGGCGAAGGCGCTGGGTCAGAACGTGATAACGGCTGTAAAGCCGAGCGAGTTGATGGTGAAGATTGTCCACGACGAGTTGGCACTGCTTATGGGCGGTGTGGCTGTCGACGTGAATCTTTCAGGCAATCCGACAGTGATTTTGATGTCGGGTCTGCAGGGTTCCGGTAAGACAACATTCTCCGGCAAACTTGCCAGAAAATTCAAGAGCGAGAAGGGCAAGCGTCCGTTGCTTGTCGCCTGCGACGTTTATCGTCCTGCGGCTATCGAGCAGTTGAAGGTGCTTGGCGAGCAGATTGATGTGCCTGTCTACACTGAGCCGGAATCGAAATCCGGTAGAGATTGCGCAGAATGCCATCAAGCACGCCAAGACGCACAATTATGATATGGTAATCGTCGATACAGCCGGACGTCTTGCTGTCGACGAGCAGATGATGGACGAGATTGAGGCGATAAAGAAGGCCATCAATCCTCAGGAAACATTGTTTGTGGTCGATGCGATGACCGGTCAGGATGCTGTTAACACCGCCAAGGAGTTCAACCAGCGTCTGGATTTCGACGGTGTGGTACTTACGAAGCTTGACGGTGACACCCGTGGTGGTGCGGCTTTGTCAATCCGCACGGTTGTCGACAAGCCTATCAAGTTTGTCGGTACGGGCGAGAAACTCGAGGCTCTCGACGTGTTCCATCCGGCACGTATGGCCGACCGTATCCTTGGCATGGGCGACATCGTTTCACTTGTTGAGCGCGCACAGCAGCAATATGACGAGGAAGAGGCGCGCCGCTTGCAGAAGAAAATTGCGAAAAACCAGTTTGACTTCAACGATTTCATGGCGCAGATTGCCCAAATCAAGAAGATGGGTAACTTGAAAGACTTGGCTTCAATGATTCCTGGTGTGGGCAAGGCTATTAAGGATGTGGACATCGACGACAATGCCTTCAAGGGCATTGAGGCTATCATCCAATCGATGACTCCTCTCGAACGCCGCAATCCTGAAATCATCAACGGCAGCCGCCGCCAGCGTATTGCGAAGGGTAGCGGAACGTCGCTGCAGGAGGTCAACCGCTTGTTGAAGCAGTTTGAAAGCACGCGCAAAATGATGAAGATGGCAACTTCGATGAAGTCGCTGAACATGATGCGCAAAATGCGCCGCCACTGATAAGGCAACATTTTTAAAACAACATAGCGCAATGGCTTGGAACGGGTCTTATATTAAGAATGTGTTTTCAGCCATTGCGCTTCTTTGTCGTTATGCGCCGACGGCTTTGCTGCAGGCAGACTGCTGACCGACTCTGTCTTGAATCCGTTGATGTTTCCCGGGACGGAACGCAGTGTCTCGGTCTATGCCACGGAGCGTTGCGGCGGTGAGTCGGCGTTGCTCTTGTGTTTCGACGGCGATGTGTTTGCCTCGAAGGCGGTGCTCGACAGTCTTGTGGCGAATGGGTCAATGCCGCCAGTCGTGGCTGTGTTTGTCAACCAGGGCGTGGTGAAGGACAGCGACGGCGCGGCGGTGCGCTACAATCGCAGCAATGAGTTTGACGCTTTGACGGGCGGTATGCCTGACTTCGTTGTCAACGTGCTGCTTCCGAAGGTGGGGCGCATGTTGTCGCCGCTTGGAATAGGCATTTCCGCTAATCCCGACATGCACGCCGTGGCTGGCGCAAGCAGCGGCGGAATAGCGGCGTTTACTTTGGCTTGGCGTCGTCCCGACGTGTTCCGTAGGGTGTACTGCAGTGTAGGCACGTTTGTGGCGATGAGGGGCGGTGACGGCTATCCTGCGCTTGTGCGGAAAACCGAGCCCAAACCGCTGCGCATATTTCTGCACGACGGCAGGAATGATGCGTGGAATCCTCTGTTCGGACATTGGTTTGACTACAATCAGCTTATGGAGTCTGCGTTGCGTTTCGCGGGCTACGACGTGGCGCATTCGTGGGACGATGGCGGGCACTCGATTCGTGGCGGCATCCGCGAGTTTCCGAAGGCGATGGAATGGCTGTGGCGTGATTGGACGGAGCCGCTGTCGGCAGGGCGTTCGCAAAACGATATGCTGCAGTCGCTCGTCGTGGAAGGCGAGGGTTGGGAAGTGGCAGACGGAAAGGTGGAATTTCCTGATCATTCATTGATGAAAACGTCGGAAGGATTCGTCTTCGGAGAGAAGGGCGGACCGTCGACAGCCATCAGCCCCGACCATCGTGTTCTTGTGGAGGCGGAGCGCAATTCGGATTGGCTTGTGGCGGGAATTGTCGCGGCTGACGGCTCGGTGGCTTGCAGACAGCGGTTCTATTGGCTTCACAATGTGGAGCATTGCGCAGATACGACGGTGCGTCAAATGACGTTTGACATACGCGGCAATTTGTTTGTGGCCACCAATATGGGCGTTCAGGTGTGTGACCAGAACGGTAGGGTGCGCGCCATTCTTCCGTTGCCGGGCGGAGCCGCGGTTGAGGCAATGAAGCTGATAGGCGACCGTCTGTATGCAAAAAGCGGCGCAACTGTCTATGTGCGCCGCCTTAAAACTGTGGGATGCAGTCCATCCGAATCTCCGTTCAAACCAGTGTCGCAGGGGCAGGGCTAACGAAGCAACGGAGCGTAGTCGGTCGGTGTGAGTTTTACGTTGTAGATCTGTCTGCCGTTTTGGTCCACACCACGGTATCTGAAAGTGTAGCCGGCTCTGGCGGCCTCCTGTACAAGATCCGAAGAATTGAAATCGTCGGAGAACGCACTGAGTATGTTTTTCTCCATATACGACTGCATATATTCGGCGGTGGCGTCGTCGGCCACGGTGTCGGTGAGTTTGTATTCGTACAATATGCTTTTTGCCGTATTGTTGACGTCAAATTTGGTTTGCAGCAAGTTGTCGCCAATCTTTAATGGGTTTGATGCTATTAATTTTGAAAAATCCGACAGCCTGTCTGCCAACGACTTGTTTTCCACAGCCACATTATCCTTGAATCTCAGAGTCGACAGAACCGACTTGGATGTCGGAGTGGTTCCGGTCTTGTAGGCATAGAAAGTGAAGCACAAGCCCACACTTGCCTGCGCTGCATAGGCAGTGCCGCGGTGTGGCACTCCGAGCACATCGGTCTGAAACTCGACAGCCTTCGCCGGCGCGCCTCCAAGCTTCTCGTCGCGAATTTCGCCCACATAACTTGCGTTGGTGAAGAAGTTGTTGGAGCCTTCCACCACCTGCTGCTGCAGGAAAGATTGAAGGTCGACATCCACTTCATATACGCCGATTACCAGCATTTCCGTTTCTGAAGCGTTAGACATGGTTACAAGGCTGCTTATGGGGTAGCCCACGTCGGACGACTCGGCTATCCATGTGTCGGGAGCGGTCACGGTAAGGTCTTTGGTGTCAATAGTCTTGGCACTAAGTCCTACAACGGCTGCCAACAAAAACAAAAATAAGAGTGATAAATGTTTTTTCATTACATATAACGGTTTAAGTGAGTTTTTTACAAAAGTAGTGTTTTTTCGCCGTCTGACAACAGCAAACGCAAAAACAGAGAAATTTTTTTTGACGTTAGCCGAATTTGCGCTATCTTTGCGTGCAATAAATTTTCAACCCATATGTCATTTATTGCAGATAAAGTAGTGATGGACGGGCTCACGTATGACGACGTGCTGTTGATTCCCGCCTATTCTGAAGTACTTCCAAAGACAGTCGATCTCTCGACTAAGTTTTCACGCAACATTGAATTGAAGATACCGTTTGTTACAGCGGCGATGGACACTGTGACCGAGTCGCAGATGGCTATAGCCATTGCACGCGAGGGCGGCATCGGTGTGATTCATAAAAATATGAGCATCGAGGAGCAGGCTCGTCAGGTTGCAATCGTGAAACGTGCTGAAACGGTATGATTTACGACCCAGTGACAATCAAACGGGGCTCTACCGTGCACGACGCTCTCGGCATCATGGCAGAATATAAGATTGGAGGAATTCCGGTGGTCGACGACGAAGGTCATTTGGTTGGCATCGTGACTAACCGGGATTTGCGTTTTGAAAGGGATATGAACAAGCGCATCGACGAGGTTATGACAAAGGAAAATCTGGTGACCACCAACCAGACCAGCGACCTTGAGACTGCCGCTCAGATTCTTCAAGAGCACAAAATCGAGAAATTGCCTGTTGTCGACAAAGACAACAAACTCGTAGGCTTGATTACATACAAGGACATCACCAAAGCCAAAGACAAACCAATGGCATGCAAGGATGCCAAGGGCAGATTGCGTGTGGCTGCCGGTGTGGGTGTGACTGTCGACACATTGCAGCGTATGGAGGCATTGGTAAACGCCGGTGCCGACGCTATCGTAATTGATACAGCTCATGGACATTCCAAATTCGTAATTGAAAAACTTAAAGAGGCGAAGCAGCGTTTCCCTGATGTGGACATCGTTGTGGGCAACGTTGCTACGGGTGCTGCAGCCAAGATGCTTGTCGAGGCTGGCGCCGACGCTGTCAAGGTGGGCATCGGTCCGGGCTCAATCTGCACAACCCGTGTGGTTGCCGGTGTTGGCGTGCCGCAGCTGTCGGCTGTCTACGATGTTGCCAAAGCGCTTGAGGGAACAGGTGTGCCTTTGATTGCCGACGGCGGACTCCGCTATTCAGGCGATGTTGTGAAGGCGCTTGCTGCAGGCGGCTACAGCGTGATGATCGGTTCTCTCGTGGCAGGTACAGAGGAGGCTCCTGGCGACACCATCATCTTCAACGGACGTAAATTCAAGTCATATCGCGGCATGGGTTCGCTCGAGGCAATGGAAAACGGCTCGAAAGACCGTTATTTCCAGGCCGGCACTACCGACGTCAAGAAACTTGTGCCGGAGGGCATCGCCGCTCGCGTGCCTTACAAGGGAACGCTTTATGAGGTGATTTATCAGTTGGTGGGCGGTCTGCGCTCGGGTATGGGCTATTGTGGCGCTGCCGACATTGAGAGACTCCACGATGCCAAGTTCACGCGTATCACCAACGCCGGTGTTCAGGAAAGCCATCCACATGATGTGACAATCACCAGCGAGGCACCTAACTACACCCGCCAGTAGGCTTGAAATGTTAAGATTTCAATAAAATTCACGCAGAGATATAATTTTGTCGTCAAGACAGCGTTATATCTCTGTGTCATTTTAAATGAAAGAAAAGAAATGAGAAGGACAAAATTGTTTGTAGGAACACTTCTTGCAGCAGGATTCGTTGTTGCATTCGCTGCGTCGAAGAAAGATCCGGTTCTGATGAAGGTTGACGGCAAGCCCGTGACGTTGTCGGAATTTGAATATATGTACCACAAAAACAATCAGCAGCAAGTGGCGCAACAACCGTTGGAGAAATATCTCGACATGTTTGTCACTTATAAGTTGAAAGTGGCTGACGCTGAGGCTGCGGGAATTGACACCACAGCAGCGTTCAAAAAAGAATATGAGGCTACCGCAACGAGCTGGCTATGCCGTATCTTCGCGACACTGTTGCTGAAGAGGCTATGCGCAAACAGCTCTATGAGCATCTGAAGACAAATGTGCTCGCAAGCCACATCATGTTGCCTCTCGGCAAGGATATGGCAGAGAACGATGTATATAAGGCACGTCTCGACAGTCTGCGCTCTTGCATCGTTGCCGGACAGCCGTTCGACTCTCTGGCGAGAAAGTATTCTGTTGACCGCAGTGTGGTTCAAAACGGCGGATCGATGGGATATGTGTCGGCCGGACAATTTCCGTGGCAATTTGAGGACGCTTGCTACAACACGCCTGTCGGACAGGTTTCTGAGCCGTTCCGAACAGACTATGGCTGGCATATTGTAAAGACGTTCGGCAGCCGTCCGGATGCCGGCGAGGTGCTTGTGGAGCATATCCTTAAACTTTATCCACACAACGCCACCGACGAGCAGAAGGCCCAGGTGAAGCACGTGATGGACAGCATATATAATGTTGTCAAGGGCGGTGCCGACTTTGAGGATGTTGCACGTCGCGAGTCGGAGGATCCGGGTTCGGCGCGTCAGGGCGGCAAATTGCCGTATTTCGGCAAAGGACGTATGGTGCCTGAGTTTGAGAAGGTGTCGTATGAATTGGGCAAGGGCGAGATTTCCAGCCCGTTTGAGACACGCTACGGTGTGCATATCGTCAAGAAGCTTGACTCGCACTCTGTCGCCGACTATGCATCGGTGCGCGACCAGCTGACGGCAATGGTTGGTATGCGTGGCAATATCGCAGTCGATTCAAAAGTGGCTCAACTGAAGAAAAAATACAAATTCAGTCTCAATGACAAGTTGATGAAGAGACTTCGTTCGGAGGTAACACTTCCCGACAGCCTTGACAATGCTTTCATCGACAAGTATGCGGCGTCAAACGAAGTGCTGTTCACTCTTGGCGGACAGAAATATCCGTTGTCATTGCTGATTGGTGAGTTCGGACGTCCGGGACGTATGGCAGGCGAGGTGGCATATAAATTTATGGATGCCAAACTTGCAGAGGTTGAGAAAAAAACGGTGCTTGAATATGAAAAGCAGCAGTTGGAGAAAAACAACGCTGATTTTGGAAACCTTGTCCGTGAATATCGCGACGGCATGTTGCTCTTTGAGGTCAGCAACCGCAACGTTTGGCAGAAAGCCTCTACCGACACTGAGGGCTTGAAGGCCTTCTTCGAGGCACATCGTCAGAATTACAAGTGGGACGCTCCGAAATACAAAGGATATCTTGTCGAGACAACCGGTGATTCAATCACCGCGCTCGCCAAGCAGCGTATTGCCGAGGTTGCCGCCGACAGTGTGGTCACTGTGTTGCGCAAGGAGTTTGGCAAGAATCTGAAGGTGACACGTGTGCTTGTCGCAAAAGGCGAGAATGCCAAGGTCGACTCTGAGATGTTTGGCACCGACAGGGTTGTTGCTGCCGACAAGGATAAATACAAAGACTATTTCGTGCTTGGCGGACGCTTGATTGCAAAGCCAGAGGAAGTGGCTGATGTGCGCGGACTTGTTGTTGCCGACTATCAGAACTACCTTGAGGGGGTTTGGGACGAGCAGCTCCACAAGAAATACACTGTGGAGATAGACAAGAAAGTGCTTAAGCAAGTGAAATGACAAGGCTCTAAGCCGTGAATATACAAAAGCGGGCAAGGCAGTCGATTGACTGCGCTGCCCGCTTTTTTGCATATATGAGTTGCCTGTTATTGGATGTATTGCTGTATTGTTTTGAAAGATAAGGATATAAGGTTTTGGTGTTGAGTTTTTGTTGAGTCGCATGTGAGTCTGAGTATAGGATGAAAATGGTCATTATTGTAGACATTCCGCTTAATTTTGTGGACGTAACAACTTAAAATCTAAATAATGAAACTTAGTAGAATAGTTCTTTCGATTGCATTATTGTCGTCGTTGTCGCTTCAGGCAGGAGTGGTCAACGTTGGTAGCGGAAGCTACACGACCGACCATCCGGGTTATGATCAAGCCGGACGCAACAAAGTGCCGGCAGGCACACCGCAGCTGAGTGGTGACGCTGTGGGACACCCCGTCCCGACAAACGACTGGTGGAGCAACGTGCTCTACAAGGACCAGTCGGAAAATATTTTTGCATATCCCATGGGCATGCGCACACGTGCCGACGGACTCACACTCGCCTATATTCCGAAAGGCGCAATGGTTGACTTCAGTCCGGTGCATATCAGCGTGGGCAACATCACATCGGCAAAAACCACCGTGTCTGACTATTCAGACTGGACGTTCACCATGCGGTGGGGTAGCGGAAGCGAATATTTCGATGCTACGGCGGGTTTGGCTATGCCGTTTGTATATTTTACAAACACAGCTCACAGTCGGTCACTGTCACATTCCGCGAGGGAATGGGCTCTGTTTCTGTCGATGGCTCTACGCTTGTGTTGTCGAAAGGCTTCAACGGAGCGTCGTTTGCCATCTATGCCCCTGAGGGCAGCACGTGGACAGGCAGCGGCTACAGCTACACGTCGACACTTGGAGGCAAGAACTATTGGTCGGCGGCAATATTGCCGTTGTCGACAACCGATGCCATTGCCACAGCACGCAGCCTGCGGCAATATGCGTTTGTCTTTCCTGCCGACACACGAGTGGATTACAGCTACGACGAGGCTACCGCACAGGTGCGCACTGACTATGTGGTGACTCCCGATGTGAAGGAAGGCTCAACGTCGACAGTCCTGCTCGGACTGCTGCCTCACCATTGGGCACATCTCGCTTCCGGCAGCGCAGTCCCGACAGGATTGACTTATGCCACTCTGCGCGGAGAGGTGCGCACGCTTGCAGGCAACCGTTTCTCAACGGTCAACACTTTCGGCGGCATACTCCCGACGCTTCCTTATGTGGAGGAAGGTGCCTCGACGGGCTTCTCAAAGGCGGAGCTCGACAGACTTGAGGCAGAAGTTGTGGCAAACCACGGCTTGACAGGCTGGACCGACACCTACAACGACGGACAGCTGCTGAACCGCCTCATCCAGACAGCCCATGTGGCGAAAGCTTCGGGCAACAACGCTGTCTTTAATCAGGCATTCAACCTCGTGAAGCAACGTTTGGAAAACTGGCTGACGTATACCAGCGGAGAGAAGGCATTCCTGTTCTATTACAATAAAGACTGGACTACGATGTTCGGCTATCCGGCAGGCCACGGTCAGGACGAGTATATCAACGACCATCATTTTCATTGGGGTTACTTTATCCACGCAGCCGCATTCATTGAGCAGTACTCGCCGGGATGGGCAA
Source organism: Bacteroidales bacterium (assembly GCA_022009815.1). Lineage (GTDB taxonomy): Bacteria > Bacteroidota > Bacteroidia > Bacteroidales > Muribaculaceae > Limisoma. The sequence goes on along the minus strand of CP091725.1, from coordinate 74,687 downwards.
CGCAATGGGGCGATATGGTCAACCTCCTTGTGCGCGACGCCGCCACCAGCGACCGCAACGACCCGATGTTCCCATATTTGCGCAACTTCAGCCCTTACGCAGGCCACTGCTGGGCCAATGGTGTGGCATCGCTGCCGCAGGGCAACGACCAGGAGTCGACATCCGAGTCGATGCAGTTTCACTCGTCGCTTATCCATTGGGGTTCGGTGACTGGCAACCGTGCCGTCCGCGACTTGGGCATCTATATGTATGCCACCGAGCAGTCGGCGGTAGAGGAGTATTGGTTTGACCAGCACGAGCGCATTTTGCCTTCCGATTGGAAGTACAGTCTGGTGTCGCGAGTTTTCGGCAACGACTATGACAACGGAACCTTCTGGACTGCCGACATCGCCGCTTCTTATGCCATAGAGCTTTATCCTATTCATGGCGGTTCGTTCTATCTGAGCCATAATCTCGATTATGTGCGCAAGCTGTGGTCGGAAATCGCAGCCAACACAGGAATCCTTTCCAATGAGGTGAATCCAAACCTATGGCACGACACGATGTGGGAATATCTGTCGTTTATCGACCCGCAGAAAGCCATAGAGCTTTATAACTCAAATCCGAAACGCAACCTTAAGTTCGGCATCTCCCAGGCGCAGACTTACCATTGGCTGCACGCCATGAACGTGCTCGGACAGTATGACTCGTCGGTCACTGCCGACTATCCTGTGGCAATGGTGTTCCGCAAAGGCGAAAAGGTGACACACGTGGCATACAACTACGGTTCGACACCGCGCACGGTGACATTCTCCGACGGGGCGACACTTGTGGTTGAGGCGCGTGCGATGGGCATCGATGGAGGCGTTGTGGCGCCTCCTGTGCCTTCAGAGCCTACAACACCCGTTGTCTCGGTTACGTCGCCTGCTGCCGGCTCTACGGTCAAAGTGGGCGAGGCTGTCACATTGCAGGCATCGGCCACGGTTGAAGGCTCGACAATCACCGCTGTCGACTTCCTTGTCGACGGAACGCTCGTTGGCACGGCAACGGCGGCGCCTTACGCTGTGCAGTGGACTCCGACAGAAGAGGGTGTGCGCGTAATCACGGCGCGTGCCACAGCAGCCAATGGAAAGCAGACGGTGTCGGCCAGCGTCGATGTCAATGCGAAAGCGTCGTCGACAGGCGGAGGCGATGAAAGCGTATGTTCGGTGACTTCCGATGAACTTACAGAGGGCAGCGGAATAACTTATAGATTGAGTTTTGAGTCGGCAGCCAATGGTGATGTTACGGTCATTGCCGAGAGCTTGACCGATGTGATAGGACTTGTGGCCTTCGTGCGCGATCTTACAAACGGCTTCACAGAGATGCAGATGCAGGAAGCCGGAGATAAGAAATTCACATACACTCTTACCGGACACAGTGCAGGCGAGGTTATAAAGGTGGCATGTAAATTCGCTTGGGCAGGAGGTGGTATCGGAGTCACCGCACCGTTCACCTATGTGGTCGGCGACAATTGCAACAGTTCGATGGTGGAGCGCGAGTTTGCCGACAGCGATGTGCGTGTCTATCCAGTGCCTGCCAGCGATTGCCTGCATATTGATATAGCAGGAATCGACCATAACCATATCTACATCTGGAGCGCCGACGGGTCGCTGATGCTTGATTCTCAAGTTGGAGCGAGCACTACGGTCAACGTGTCGCACTGGCATCCGGGCGTTTATTTCCTAAGAGTGGAGAGAGGCAACGCTGTGCGCGTGGAGCGGTTTGTGAAGCGCTGACAGCATAGAAAATAATGATTTCAGAATCCGCAAGGATGTCCGGACGGGCATACTTGCGGATTTTTTTGTTTTTAGTGAACTAAACGAGCCGTGTAAGCATTATTAAAGAGAAAATAGGAAAAAAGGCATAGAGAAAAACGGTATGATAAACAGAATTACGATAAAATATCTTTACAAGCACACCCATAGACCAAAGGACGGCTTTCATGACAGTTTGCTCCGTAAGGTGGCAGATTGCTGTAGAGAGCATTTTAAAGTTGCGTTTGAAGACGGCTGTATGATTGTGGGCGTGCTCGACTATGACAATCCATTCCGGAGAATAAGGCTTTCGTGTATCAAAGGCTTTAAGATTGTCGACAACGAGGTGGCGGTGGTGATGGAGCAGTCCATACTGTTTTTCAACAACAGCACAGGGGCGATAAAAATAAATTTCCGCTGTGACGACGATCCGTGGTGGAAACGCCTGTTCTCGTGGCTTAAACCAGGCAGGGACGGGCAGAAGAACGCCTGTTTGCAATAAGACATAAAAACGGCTTCTTTCCGATTGGGAAGAAGCCGTTTTTATGTCTATGTGAGTTCTTGTTATTTCACTTGGCATCCAGGGACCACTTCACCCTGCGGACCAATCACAACAAGACTTCCGTCGGCGTTTTCAGCCGAGAGGATCATGCCTTGCGACTCCACACCTTTCAGCTTGCGCGGCTCAAAGTTGGCAATGAAGCAAACCTCTTTGCCCACAAGGTCTTCAGGCTTGTAGAATTTAGCGATGCCCGACACGATTGTGCGTCCGCCCATACCGTCGTCAATCTTGAACTTCAACAGTTTGTCGGCTTTAGGCACTTTCTCGCATTCCAGCACTTTGCCCACGCGGATGTCGAGTTTCATAAAGTCGTCGAACGGCACGTTGGCAGCCACAGGTTCCGGCTTGAAGTTTTTCAGCTTGTTGGCCTCCTTAGTGTCGTTGAGTTTCTTTATCTGCGCCTCAATCACGCTGTCTTCAATCTTTTCAAATAACAGCTCGGCCGGTTTATCGTTGTTCTGGCAGGGATTATTGTGATTGAGCCAAGCTCATTCCAGTCAAATTTCTCCATTCCCAGCATATCGCGGAGTTTCTTCGACATGAACGGCAGGAACGGTTCGAAAGCGATGGCGAGATTGGCAGTAATCTCGATGGCGATGTTCATAATCGTTTCCACACGCTTCTCATCGGTCTTCACCACCTTCCACGGCTCAGTGTCGGCAAGGTATTTGTTTCCGATGCGGGCAAGATTCATAGCCTCCTTCAACGCGTCGCGGAAGCGGAAGTGCTCGATGTAGTTTTCGAGATTTGCTTTCACGTCGGCAAATTCCTTCAGCGTCTCGCGGTCATAGTCGGTAAGCTCGCCGATGGCAGGCACAACACCCTTGTAGTACTTGTGTGTCAATACGAAAGTACGGTTTACGAAGTTGCCGAGGATTGCCACCAGCTCGTTGTTGTTGCGCGCCTGGAAATCCTTCCAAGTGAAGTCGTTGTCTTTTGTTTCCGGAGCGTTTGCAGTCAGCACATAGCGCAGCACATCCTGCTTGCCGGGCATGTCGCGCAGATATTCGTGCAGCCACACCGCCCAGTTGCGTGAAGTCGAGATTTTGTCGCCTTCAAGGTTGAGGAACTCGTTGGCAGGCACGTTTTCCGGCAGTTGGTACGATCCGTCAGCCATAAGCATTGCAGGGAACACGATACAGTGGAACACGATGTTGTCCTTGCCGATGAAGTTTATGATGCGAGTATCTTTGCTCTTCCAATAAGTTTCCCAAGTGTCGGGGAGCAGTTCCTTAGTGTTTGAAATGTAGCCGATAGGAGCGTCAAACCATACGTATAGCACCTTTCCTTCGGCGCCTTCCACCGGCACCGGCACACCCCAGTCGAGGTCGCGGCTCACGGCGCGTGGCTGCAGACCCATATCGAGCCATGATTTGCACTGTCCGTATACGTTTGGTTTCCATTCCTTGTGTTCGTCAAGAATCCAGTGGCGCAATGTAGGTTCCCACTTGTCGAGCGGCAGATACCAGTGCTTGGTTTCTTTCAGCACCGGTTTGTTGCCGGTGATTGCCGAATGCGGCTCGATAAGGTCGGTCGCGTTGAGCGATGTGCCGCAAGCCTCGCATTGGTCGCCGTAGGCATGGTCGCTTCCGCAGTGCGGGCATGTGCCCACGATATATCTGTCGGCGAGGAATTGGTGAGCCTCCTCGTCGTAGTATTGCATAGACGTCTTCTCGATAAACTCACCCTTGTCGTAGAGTTTGCGGAAGAAGTCGCTTGCCATCTGAGAATGGATTTTGCTCGTGGTTCGTGAATATATGTCGAAAGAGATGCCGAGTTCCTCAAACGAGTCTTTGATGATTTTGTGGTAGCGGTCCACGATGTCTTGAGGCGTGACACCTTCGGCTTTCGCCTTGATGGTGATGGGCACACCGTGCTCGTCAGAGCCGCCAATCATAATCACGTCTTCACCTTTGAGTCGGAGATAGCGGGTGTAGATGTCGGCAGGCACATACACACCGGCGAGGTGTCCGATGTGGACAGGACCGTTTGCGTATGGCAGAGCTGTTGTAACCAGCGTGCGTTTGAATTTTTTTTCTTCCATATATAAATCAGTGTTCTTTTGTTGTTACATACAAGCGTTTCAAACAAATCAGCGTTTCCAGACGTTGACAATCTCGCCGACAAACATCGTGTGTTTCAGTTTGTTGTCCTGATACATCTTTATTATGTCGTCGTCAAGCATATTGTCCACGTCGATAGGAGCCTCGTAGATTGTGCGGCATTCGATAATCAGATTTCCCTCCTTGAACGTAGGATTTCCAAGTTCGGTGAACATCGTTGTCAGTCCGGCATTCTGGATTTTGTTTTTATCCATTTTTCTGGAGTGAGAACCGATGTAGTCGAGTGCCCCGTTCATCTTTAGGGAATGCCGTGATTGTGAAGTAGTCATAGAGTCCCATCAGCGAGTATGTGTATCGGCTGTGGTCAACGACAACTGTTACAATCGGCTTGCCCCAAAGTTCGCCGATGCTTCCCCACGACATTGTCGTGGCGTTCAAGTCGCCTTCTTTGCCTACAGCGAGAGCCGCTTTGTCGTTGGCAAACAATTCCACAGCGTTTTTCAGCTCTGTAGGATCTACTTTTGTCCAACCTTCGGCAGGCGACTGCGCATGGATTGAAGCCGTGAAGGCTAAGGCGGCGCATGCAGCGATGACGATTTGTTTGAAAATTCTCATAGTTGTAAAGTTTTAAAGTGTATAACCCCATTCGTCAAGCGCCTTGCTCCAATGCTTCTCGACGATTTGGATGGTTTCCTCTTTATATTGGTATTTGTTTTTCTTGTAGCCCTTCTTCTTGTCGAGGTATGCGCGGATGTCGGCCTCAGCCTCGTTGAATCCCTGCAGCTTCAGTTTTCCGTAGATTTCCTTTGTGAGGTCGAAAGCGTTGTGCTCGAAGTCCTCAAACTTGATTTCCACAAGATTGCCTTCCGGAATTAGCAGTTTGTCTGCCTCATATCGGTTGTAGAGCCGCATGTATGCTTCCACGATGTTGTCCACGATTTGCTCCTGCGAGATGTCTTGCAGCTGCAGAGGCTTGATTGTGTTAGTGAAGAAACTGCGAGTGCTCTCGAACACGGTGTACGGATTTCGCTTCAGGTAGATGAACTTTGCGTTGGGAAACATCTCCAGCAGCGTGCGCACACGTCCGGTGTGAGGCGGGTTTTTCGACAGATACTGTGTGCCGCCGGTGTTGGCGAGCGACACCTTCACCAAGCGTAAGAAAGTGTCTTTAAACACTTGACGCTCCTCCTCTGTAATCTTCTCAAACGTCAGGAAGCGGTCGCAATATTCCATCCATCGTTCGGGGAAAAACCAGAAGTTGTAATATGTGTAAGGCATCATGTTCGACAAGGCGAACTCCTCTTCCTGTGGAAGGTCGGGGCGCAGCTCCATATTGTCTGTAGGACGCTTGTCGGGCATCAGCATCGCCATGTTTTTTTTGAAGAATGGCTGTCCCCACAGCACGAGGTGCGGGAATACGGTCTGATATGTGGTTGTGTAGCCGAAATGCTTGTCGCAGGCAAACACGTTGTGCACAAAGGTGGTGCCGCTGCGCCAGTGCCCGAGGATAAACAGCGGGTCTTCCTGCAGAGGCTGCCCGGCAATTTTGTTGTAGGCACGGTTCTCGATTGGCACGAGGGTGCTCAGCAATCGGCATACAGCTTTTGTTAGGCGAAACTTGCCTTTGTAGTGGTCGCTGATGTGCTGCCCGTCGGTCAAAGCCTTGAAAGTTTGCCAGTCGGCGCCCACAAGCGTGTTGACGGGCAATTTGTCAAATGTCAATCCCATATTCTACTTTTTTACTTTAACGACTATTCCTTGACGTTTCAATTCGTCGGCGGCTTTTTGGATTGCTTCGAGATGGCACTCGTCGATGCCGAGGTCAGACAGGCAGATAGTGGCAAGCGCGTCGTCGTGCTTCATATCCTTTGCGTCGACACGGTCGATGATCATACCCACAGCCGACGTGTTGTTTGTAATCGGGTCGATAAGGATGAACGAGCCGGTCTGCTTGTTTCTGATAGGGGTCGAAAAGCAGCTCCTTGCCGGTGGTAAACACCACGCGTCCGATTTCGTTGAGCTCCAGATGGTCAACTTCCGACTGCTCCATCGTGTTGACGTTGACTTTGTATTTTATAGAGTCGATACGCGCACGGGTAGTGTTGGTGGTCTGTTTCAGATAGAACTGCTTGTTTGGGTCCATCGCTTCCTCGTCCATCCACACGAGCATAGCCTCGAAGTTGCGGTCTTCTGTCGGGAGGTTGTCGGGTTTCACGATCATTTCTCCGCGGGAGATGTCGATTTCGTCCTCAAGAGTTATTGTCACGCACAAAGGAGGGAAAGCCTCTTCGATTTCGCCTTCGTAGGTTACGATGCTCTTCACTTTCGACGTCTTGCGGGAAGGCAGAGCCATCACGGTGTCGCCCTTGCGGACTACGCCGGAAGTCACCTTGCCGCAGAATCCGCGGAAGTCGAGGTTTGGTCGCAGCACGTATTGCACAGGGTAGCGGAAGTCGTCATAGTTGCGGTCGAGGTCGATGGGCACAGTCTCAAGATAGTCGAGCAGGCATTTGCCCGTATACCACGGAGTGCGCTCGCTTTTATCAACCACGTTGTCGCCGTCGAGCGCCGACAGAGGTATGCATGTCACGTCGGGGATGCCGAGAGGCGCCACAAACTCCTCGAAGTCGCGCACGATTTTGTCAAACACCGCTTTGTCGAAGTCAACCAAGTCCATTTTGTTGACAGCAAGCACAAGGTGTTTGATTCCGAGCAGAGAAATCAGATAAGTGTGTCGGCGGGTCTGGGTGATTACACCAGTGCGGGCGTCGACAAGGATTATTGCCGCGTTGGCCGTGGATCCGCCGGTAATCATGTTGCGAGTGTACTGCTCATGTCCCGGGGTGTCGGCGATGATGAATTTACGGTTGTTTGTGCTGAAGTAGCGGTAAGCCACGTCGATGGTGATTCCTTGCTCGCGCTCAGCCTTCAGTCCGTCGAGCAGCAGGGCATAATCGATATGCTCTCCGGCATTTCCTACACGTTTGCTGTCGCGCTCGAGGGCGTCGAGTTGGTCTTCGTAGATTTTCTTGCTGTCGAAGAGCAGTCGGCCGATGAGCGTAGATTTTCCATCATCGACGCTGCCGGCGGTTAGAAATCTCAACAAGTCTTTTTGTTCGTCCTTGTCGAGAAACTCCTTTATGTTCAATTTTGAATTGTTGTCCATTTCTGTAGTGGTTTAAAAATAACCTTCACGTTTCTTTTGCTCCATACTTGCCTCTTGGTCGAAGTCGATCACGCGCGTTGTGCGTTCACTCTTTGTGGTGGTCATCATTTCCTCCACGATTTTTTCGATTGTGTCGGCTTCGCTTTCAACGGCTCCTGTCAAAGGCCAGCATCCGAGTGTGCGGAAACGCACCATGCGCATCTCAATCTTGTCGCGGTATTGCTCCGGCAGACGGTCATCGTCGGGCATAATCAGGTTGCCGTCGATGTTGACCACCGGACGCTCCTTGGCAAAGTAGAGAGGCACGATAGGAATGTTTTCCAGGCGGATATACTGCCAGATGTCGAGTTCCGTCCAGTTTGACAACGGGAACACGCGGATGCTCTCACCCTTGTTGATGCGGGTGTTGTAGATGTCCCACAGCTCCGGACGCTGGTTTTTAGGATCCCACTGGTGGAACTTGTCGCGGAACGAGAAGATACGCTCTTTCGCACGGCTTTTCTCCTCGTCGCGTCGCGCACCGCCGAAAGCGGCGTCAAATTTGTATTTGTCGAGGGCGTGGAGCAGAGCCTGAGTCTTCATCAGGTCGGTGTGCACCTTGCTGCCGTGGGTGAACGGACCCACACCGGCTTTAAACGCCTCCATGTTTGATTCAACGATAAGATTCCAGCCGTATTTCTTGGCGTATTCATCGCGGAACTGGATCATTTCCTTGAATTTCCATTTCGAATCGATATGCATCAGCGGAAACGGCACTTTGCCGGGAGCGAATGCCTTTTCGGCGAGACGCACCATCACCGACGAGTCCTTTCCGATGGAATAGAGCATCACAGGATTCTCGAATTCCGAAGCAACTTCACGGATGATGTAGATTGCCTCTGCCTCGAGTTCCTTAAGATGGCTTAAGTTGTAGTCTGACATAGAATTATATTGTTTTTTGTTTATTTTTTCAATACTGCTTTAGGCAACACGTAGTCCAAAAGGATTTTCACCGACTCCTCGACCGGCAGTTTCGACGTGTCGAGGGTGATGTCGGGATGCTCCGGAGCCTCGAAAGGGGCGGATATACCTGTGAAATTCTTAATCTCTCCGCATCGGGCCTTGGCATAAAGACCTTTCACGTCGCGCTTCTCGCATTCCTCAAGCGGAGTGCTTACAAACACCTCCACGAAATCGTCCTTGCCGATAATTTCGGCAGCCATTTCGCGCAACTGGTTGTTTGGGCTGATGAAAGCCGCGATTGTGATGATGCCGGTGTCGACGAAAAGGCGTCCCACTTCGGCGATTCTGCGGATGTTTTCAACGCGGTCTTCGGCGGAGAATCCCAAGTTGTTGTTGATTCCGCTGCGGATGTTGTCGCCGTCGAGTATTCGGCAGAGCAGTCCGCGGCTGTGCAGCTCGCGCTCAAGGGCGATGGCAACGGTGCTTTTCCCCGAACCGCTCAGTCCGGTGAACCACAGCATCATGCCCCGCTGTTTGAGCAGCTGCTCCTTGTCGTCACGGCTCATCATGCGGTCGAATATCGGATAGATGTTTGTCGCTTTCTTTTCCATTGTCGTTGTGTCGTTTTTATTAGAAATCCCAGAACAGCGGAATCAGTCCCACCGAAATTGCGAAGGCAATCACGTTGAGAGGCAGTCCCACTTTATGAAGTCGGTGAACTTGTATCCGCCCACACCTTGCACGATGAGGTTTGTCTGATAGCCTATCGGAGTGCAGAAGCTTGTTGACGCAGCCATGCAGATGACCACGAAAAACGGTGTTGGGCTGACTCCCAGCTCGTTGGCTACCGACAAGGCAATCGGGAAACTCAGAGCCGCTGCAGCGTTGTTGGTAATCAGTTCAGTAAACACATTTGTGATTATAAACAGCACGGCGAGCAGTCCGTAAGGTCCGAGGCTGTCGGTCATCGCGATGATGTTGCGGGCAATCATCGGCGCCACGCCTGAATTGTTGATGGCTTTGCTGATGGCAAAAGCGCAGGCGATGGTTATGAGGATGTCCCAGGATATGTATTTTGTATACTTTTTAGGAGGAAATCTTGGTCCACGCCATGATGATGGTTGTGACGCAGACAAAGAAGAACATGTCGAACTTCATTCCCGGCACGAGGTCTTTCATCGCCGGCAATTCACCTACTGTCGCACCGACAATCATGAATACGAGCAGCGCGGTGGCGAGCAGACGCCTGCCGCGGCTTTCCTTCGGCACCACGTCCTTGCCGTTGGACACCATGAGGAACACACGCGAGTCGCCCCAAGTGGGGATGAATTGGTCGTCGGCCCAAAGAATCAGAGTGTCGCCCTCGAGCAGCGTTATCTTGTCGAGGTCGCCAGGAATGGCTTGACCGCCACGTCGCACCTCCTTGACGTATGCGCCGTAGTGGCGTGCGAAATTGAACTCTCCGAGCTGCTTCTTGATACCGGGGAAACGCGCTCCGAGAATCACCTCTACGCGGTGAAGGTTTTGAGCCTGGGCGTCGTCTTCTTTGTCGAGATTGTCTTCTCGCGACTCCGGAAGCAGGCGTTTTGAGAAGAAAAACAGGTATGTCAGTCCGGCGATGCAGATGAATATGCCCACTTTTCCGAGTTCGAACATGGAGAATCCTTCATATCCGGCGTCGATGACCATGCCATGTACCACGAGGTTGGTCGACGTGCCTATCAATGTGCACATTCCGCCGAGAATTGTGGCATACGACAATGGAATAAGCAGTTTTGTGGCGGGCACTTTCATGCGTTCCGCCCAACGCTTCACGATAGGGGCGAAGATTACCACGATAGGGGTGTTGTTGAGAAACGCCGAGGTGAAACTGACGGCGGGAAGCATGCGCAACTGAGTGTGCAGCAGGGATTTGCGTTGTTGAGGCAACAGCCATTTAATCATTATGTTGAGCGCGCCGCTGCGGCGTATGCCCTCGCTGACGAGAAACAGCATTGCCACAGTGATCATACCTTTGTTGCTGAAGCCTTCGAGCATCTCCTTCGGAGTGATGATTCCGGCGCATAGGAATATGACAACGACGCTGAGCATAATCATGCCCGGACGCATCACGTCGCAGACCAACGCTGCGAGCATGGCTCCCATACAGATTAGAACGAATGCTATTTCAAACGACATTTTTTGCTAAAAACTTATAAAGCGCAAAGTTACGAAAAATCTGCTATATATCATTGCCGATAAGTCAAAAATGATGGTGTAATGGTCGGCATCAGCGAATGGGCATCAGCGGATGTCGAGGTATTTGTGGGTTTGCAGCGACAACCTCCAGACGGGATTGTCGAGGCAGGCCTGTATGCATTCCTTCAGCAGCAGCCGGTTTTTCCCGGCGTCGCCGCAGTCGCAAGGCTGCAGAAAATGGTGACGGGCGGTAAACGATGCGTAGCGGTCGAGGTTTGTCCAGTGTAGACAAGTTTCAGCTCGTCGCACTCTGTCAGCACGGGCTCCGCACCGTCGACAAAGTCAGACTTCGGCGACATTGTAATCCAGTCAACGCCAGCGGCTACGGGGTGTGTGCCGTTGGTTTCCATTGCGATGAAATGGCCGTGGAGCGCCGCGGTCAGTTCGTCGTCGACAAACAACGAAGGCTCACCACCCGTCAGCACCACATGGCTTGCAGGGAAGGCATTGACAGCGGCGGCGATTTCGTCGGCGGTCATCATCACGCCCAGGTTGTGGTCGGTGTCGCAGAACGGGCAGCTCAAGTTGCACCCTGAAAAGCGCACAAACACCGACGGAGTGCCGGTGTAGAATCCTTCGCCTTGAAGGCTGTAGAAAATTTCGTTGATTTTATAAGTCTTGCTCATCGTCGTCGGTTGTGTAGGTGGCGGTGTTTCCTTCCGACTCCTGTACGCTCACCTTGTAGCATTCAGGAATCTGGTCGCAAATCCATTTGGCAATGTTCTCAGCCGTTGGGTTGAACGGCAGCAGCTCGTTGAAGTTGCCGTGGTCGAGGTAGCCGTGGATTTTTTCCTTGATGTGGGTGAAGTCGCACACCATACCGTTGTGGTTGAGCGAGCGGGCGCGGCAGTGTATCGTCACAATCCAATTGTGGCCGTGCATCTGTGAGCATTTGCTCTCGTAGTCGAGTTTGAGGCTATGGCAGCCCGCTATTTCTATTCTTTTTGATACGTAGTACATTCTTGTTGCGTTGTTTGTTTTACAAAGATAGTGCAAGGCGAGCGAAATGCAAAACAAACTTGTTTGATTTTGCAGACCTTATGGATTTGGCGGCGCGCAAAAAAAAGACAGCCGGACTTGCTGCCCGGCTGTCGTGATATGGTGTCGTATAGATTATTTTACGATAACCTTTGTTGCTTTGTTGCCAGTGCGCACGATGTAGAGGCCTGCGGCAACATTGATGCTTGCAGAGCCGTTGACCTCGGCGTTGGCAGCCAGGCGTCCGTCGGTGGTGTAGACAGCGGCGGCGCCGTTGTAGTTGCTGACGAGGATTGCGCCCTCAGTGGCAGCGACAGCGGCTGTGGCACCGTTGATTTCGCTTACGCTTGAAGTTGTAGGCTCTGGAGTGGAAACCACGTTGGTCACAGTGCCGTCCTCGTTGGTGAACGAGAATTTCACCTCATAGTTGTCGCCGTCGAAAGTGGCTACGGCGCTTACCTGTTTTGTCTCGTTGCCCACCTTCGCGTTGTCGTCGGTTCCTGAATAGATCACCTTGCCGTCTTTCTCAGTCTTTGTCAAGCCTGAAACAGTAACGTTTACAGCGTCGCCGGCAGCACGTGTGGCAGCCTGTGCCACTTTCACGTCGGCGATTGCGAGCGTGTAAGTGTGGTAGTCGGCATTCTCTTGGGTGAGGGTGAGTGTTGTTGTCTCGCCAGAGTAGATGTCGGAGCCGTTGACATTGGTGAAGTAGAAGCCTTCAAACTGCTGCGGAGCCTCGCGGAAGTAGAAGTTGTAAGTGTGTTCGCGCAAGCCGTCGGCATCGGTAGCCTCAGCGTTTGCGATTGACTGCTTGTTGGTCACCTTGATGCTGATTTGCTTGTTGTCGTTGATGTTGCTCACGGTAGCCTCCTTGTCGGCTGTCAACGCCTCATTGCTCATGATGCTGTAGTTTACGCCGGTAGGCAATGTGAAGTTTTCAACATCGTCGACAGTGATTACGTAGTCGAGCGTGTTGGGATTGAAGTCAAACGCATATCCGTCGATGTTTGCGTCGGAGAGGCGAGAGAAGTAAGCGTAGCACAAGTTGTCGACGTTGATGTCGTTTCCCGCAACGCTTTTGCGGCTGTCCCAAGGGTCGCCGGCGGCGATGATTACGTTGGTCTTCTCGGGGGCTGCGTCAGAAATATAAGTCAAAGGAATTTCAATTTTAGTCCAATCGAATGTGCTGTTGAAAGCTTTGTCGCAATATGCGATTATTTTACCTTTTGAAGCATCAATATCCTTTATGGTCTTGTCTGTAACTATCGAAGGGTCGATTGTGCCCCATATTGCGCGGTCAACGTTTTCAATCTTTTTCCAACTTTTTATTGTTCCTTCTTTTGGGTTAAGCCAAGAGCCTGTATAACTTAATTCTCCTGGAACAGAGCCGGAAAAAGAACCAGACCAAAGATAGGCTATTGCATGGGCCTCCTCGTTGTCGTTTCTTGTAGTGATTGCGAAGTCGCCAGCCAATGCGTCAGGTCTGCCGTTGAAAGTGATTCCTCCATAAGAGCCGTTCTGAGCGTATGTGTTTCCTTTTCTTCCGGCATTGGTGTCTGGGGCTGTTCCGGACCAGTCCCAAAATATTGCATACCAAGTTTCTCCCAATGTCAATGCGCCGACATAAGGGACGTATTTTGAGATTGCGCTGCCCACTTTTGTATTTATGGCTTGTGCATATTTAGAACCGTTCAGAGTTTGCTGTTTGACCAAATCAAAAGAGATTGCGGAGCATTTCACATTTGAAGAATTCCAATCGGTAGGCTCGTTATATGGACGTTGTTCTGTTGGAGTGTCAGCATGTCCTGTCAACCAAGATTTGCCAGCATCTTCCCAATTCTCGAACCCTACATTCGGGAGCTGGTATGTCTGGGCATACATAGCGGTTACGGCGAGCAGCGCGAGGCTGCCGGCAATTACTTTTTTCGTCATAATAAATAAGTATTAATCCGTTTTTTCGTTATAATTTTCAATATCTTAATCTTAATTCCCTGGCTACAACCACAGTGGGTACAAACCTAAAATTTGGGCTATTCAGGCGCAAAGTTACATATTATTTTTTAATTACATCGTTTCTGAGGAAAAATAATGCTAACTTTGCAACGATGAAGAAGATAAACAAATATATTAAATATGTGGCGGCGCTGGCTCTGCTGCCCGTGATGACGGCGTGTTTCACCGGAATAGAGAACACCGGACGCATCACCGACCGCGACGTGGCGCGCGTGAAAGCCAACAAGCGCACAGCCGAGGAAGCACTGCTCGACAGCGTCAAGCCGCAGACCTACGGACAATGGCGCAAAGGAAAACGCTTTGTGGTTACAAGCAACGACATCAGCCTCGTGCTGCGCCCATCAGCCGACACCCTTAAAGGCCATACGCTGACATTCGCGGGGCAGGAACTGCAACGCGACATCGACAATATAGAAAAAGTGGTGATTGTGCTGTCAGACACAGACCGCCAATACCGTTACGACACCGGCAAGACCCTTGCCGAGCTGCAGCCCCTCAGCGGCTACTACGCAGTGCCGTTTCTTTCCGACCTCGACTATGTGGCGCGCGTTGACAGTCTGCTCCGTGGCCGCACGCTCTATCTGCGCACGTCGACATGGCGCCGCCGCGACGGCTCGTTTGAGACCGGTCTTCGCTACGTTCCGGTCACGGTTGAGAGCGTAACCACCGGCGATGCCGTTTATCCATTCTATGTGGCATTCGACCAAGACGGCAGGCACAGCGGAGTCATGATGTCGTCGCCCACGTCGGCGGTGAGAAATGTTACGTTCGACAAACTCTTCTCTTTCAGCGACATCCGCAACAACTACAAGCATATCTCCAATGAAAACTGGAGTTTGATTGTGCGCGGGCAGGTGGCAGTGGGGATGACAAAGGAAGAATGCACATTGTCGCTCGGCGCGCCGCAGTCGGTCGACCGCGTGCCCACACACGGCGGCTTGCTGGAGCGTTGGGTGTATGACAACGGTGTGTATCTCGTGTTTGCAGACGGAATATTGGAACGATTCAGACAATGATTGAAGTAGAATTTCTTGGCACCGGCACATCGACAGGCGTGCCGCAATTGGGATGTGAATGCGAAGTGTGCAAATCGGCCGACCCACGCGACAAACGCCTGCGCTGCTCCGCCATCGTGCGCACGCAGGGCGTCAGCCTGCTGATTGACTGCGGCCCCGATTTCCGGCAGCAGATGCTCCGCGCCTCCGACCTTCACCTCGACGCGCTGCTCATCACCCACAGTCATTACGACCACGTAGGCGGCATGGACGACCTCCGTCCGTATTGCCGCGAAATCCCATTTCCCGTCTACGCCCAACCCAACGTCGTAGCCGACATAAAAGCACGCATTCCCTACTGCTTCCGCGAGTATCTCTATCCCGGAGTGCCAACGTTTGACATGCATCCGCTGGCGGGCGAGCCCTTTGAGGTGAAAGGCGTGAGGGTGGAGCCACTGCCCGTGATGCACTACAAACTGCCGATATTCGGCTATCGTATAGGCAATCTGGCTTACATCACCGACGCCAAGACCATTCCGCCGTCAACGATGGCGCGTCTGCAAGGCATTGACACATTAATAATAAACGCCCTGCGCTTCAAGCCACACCTGTCGCACATGAATCTTGAGGAAACGCTCGCCGTCGTAGCCCAGGCAAAACCCCGCCGCGCATTGCTCATCCACGAGAGCGACGGCATAGGGCTGCACGAAGCCACGTCGCGGCTGCTTCCGCAAGGAGTGGAACTCGCATACGACAAGGAAATTATCAGAGTGCCGTAACGGCGTGAAATTTTAATATTTGACCAAAAATGCGTATCTTCGCACTGTAATTGAAGACAGATGAATCATATAAGGAATTTTTGCATTATAGCGCACATTGACCACGGCAAGAGTACGCTTGCCGACCGACTGCTTGAACATACAAACAGTGATGGGCAAGGACCTGCAAGACCAGGTGCTCGACAATATGGACCTTGAGCGCGAGCGCGGCATCACAATCAAGAGCCACGCCATCCAGATGAATTACCGTCATAATAATGAAGACTTCGTGCTGAACCTGATTGACACCCCGGGACACGTGGACTTCTCCTATGAGGTGTCGCGGTCGATAGCTGCCTGCGAGGGCGCGCTGCTGATTGTCGACGCGTCGCAGGGCATCCAGGCGCAGACCATCTCCAACCTATATATGGCAATCGACAACGACTTGGAAATCATTCCGGTGGTCAACAAGGTGGATCTCGACAGCGCAAAGCCTGAAGAGGTGGAGGACCAGATTGTCGACCTGCTCGGATGCAAGCATGAGGACATTATCCGTGCCAGCGGCAAGACGGGCATCGGCGTGCCTGAAATCCTTGATGCAATCGTGGAGCGCATCCCCGCGCCGTCGGGCGACCCAGACGCGCCGCTCCAAGCGTTGATTTTCGACTCGGTTTTCAACCCATTCCGTGGCATTATCGCGTATTTCAAAATTCTGAACGGACGCATCCGTAAAGACGACTTTGTGAAGTTTGTAAATACCGGCAAGCAATACAACGCCGAAGAAATCGGAGTGCTTAAACTCAACCTGTCGCCGTGCAACGAACTGAGTGCCGGCAATGTGGGATATATCATAAGCGGCATCAAGACGTCGCGCGAGGTGAAGGTGGGCGACACGATTACCCACGTTGCCAGGCCTTGCGAGAAAGCCATCGAAGGTTTCCAGGAAGTTAAGCCGATGGTGTTTGCCGGCGTGTATCCTATAGAGACAGAGGATTTCGAAAACCTGCGCACATCGCTTGAGAAGCTGCAGCTCAACGACGCCTCTCTGACGTTCACGCCTGAATCGTCGGTGGCTCTTGGCTTCGGATTCCGTTGCGGATTTCTCGGACTGCTCCACATGGAGATTGTGCAGGAGCGTCTCGGCCGCGAGTTTGATATGGACGTCATCACCACGGTGCCCAACGTTTCGTATAAGGTGTATGACAAGAAAGGCAACGAAATGGAGGTGCACAATCCGTCGGGACTTCCAGACCCGACACTCATTGAGCGCATCGAAGAGCCGTATATCCGGGCATCGATAATCTCGACCACCGATTTTATAGGTCCGATAATGACGCTTTGCCTTGGCAAGCGCGGCGAGCTGGTGAAGCAGGACTTCATTTCGGGCAACCGCGTGGAGCTCGTTTTCGACATACCGCTCGGAGAGATTGTGATTGACTTCTACGACAAACTGAAATCAATATCCAAAGGCTATGCCTCGTTTGACTATCATCTGCACGACTTCCGCGAGTCGAAACTTGTGAAACTCGACATCCTGCTCAACGGAGAGTCGGTCGATGCCCTCAGCACGCTGACCCACGTAGACAACAGCGTGTCGTTCGGCCGCCGGATGTGCGAGAAGCTGAAGGAGCTGATACCGCGTCAACAGTTCGACATCGCCATTCAAGCCGCCATCGGGGCTAAAATCATTGCCCGTGAGACGGTGAAGGCAGTGCGTAAAGACGTGACGGCAAAATGCTACGGCGGCGATATCAGCCGTAAGCGCAAGTTGCTTGAAAAGCAAAAGAAGGGCAAGAAGCGCATGAAGCAGATCGGTTCTGTGGAAGTGCCGCAGAAGGCATTCCTTGCAGTGTTGAAGTTGGATTAATAAAGATTGCCCACAGTGTGGAATTTTTCCCCATTGTGGGTAAATTTGTAGAAAAACACTTCGCTGGCGATTTTGCCTAATGATTGGCAAAACGGGAGAAAAGTAAGTAAAATACGCAAAAATAGGTATTTGGGAAGCCTATATGTATACAAATTTACCTTTAAAATGCGATTGTAGGAGCGGCTGCGAGGCAGTACCTTTGCATCGTAAGGATTTAATTTGTTAATCATAATTGCGTAACAAGGTTAAGCTAACACGCTCCCGGCGAAGTGATTTCGGTGGGAGCGTGGTGTTTTTTAGGGAATTTAAAACATATAAACGAGTTTGGCACAAGATTTGTTCATTATAAAGAGAACAATTAAATAAGAAAAAACAACCGCAAGGTAAAAACAAGATAAAGTTATGGATAAGGGTTTATATAATCGGCTTGAGGGACTGCAGAAGCATCTTGGCAATTTTGCAATGTCGTTGACATTGAACAAGGAAGACGCAGAGGACTTGATGCAGGAAACGAATCTGAAAGTGCTCGACAACCACGACAAATATGTTGACAACACCAATTTCAAAGGTTGGGTTTTTACCATTATGCGCAACATCTTTATCAATAACTATCGTCGCGCAGCCCGCAGCAAGACGCTGATTGACACCACCGACGACCTGTATCATCTGAATCTGCCCCAGAATTCAGGTTACGATTCGCCTGAGGTGGCATACAATGTAAAGGAAATCTCCTCGGTTATCAATTCGTTCAGCGAGGAATACCGCGTTCCGTTCTCGATGTTTGTTGCAGGCTATAAATACGAGGAGATAGCCGATAAGATGAACATCCCGTTGGGTACGGTTAAAAGCCGCATCTTCTTTGCACGCAAGCGATTGAAGAACATACTCAACGATTTCAATTAAAAATGTAATAATGGCAAGCACAGCCGTGGCGCCTCCGGAAAGGAGGCGCCACGGCTGTAATTTTTGGCGTAAGAATGTGATAAGTCTTGTTTTTTTCGTATTTTTGCGCGAAATAGCAAGGTACTAAAAACGAATAGATGAGTAATATAATATTAGGAATAGAATCGTCGTGCGACGACACGTCGGCGGCAGTGATACGCGACGGAATCCTGTTGTCGAATGTGATAGCGAGCCAGAGCGTCCATGAGGCGTTTGGCGGAGTGGTGCCCGAGCTGGCATCGCGCGCACATCAGCAAAATATAGTGCCGGTGGTGTCGGAGGCGATAAAACGTGCGGGAATAAGCAAGTCTGACATCAGCGCCATCGCGTTTACCGCCGGTCCGGGGCTGATAGGCTCATTGCTTGTCGGCACCTCGTTTGCCAAAGGACTTGCCACCGCGCTCGACATCCCGATGGTGTGTGTCAACCACCTGCACGGGCATGTGCTGTCGCATTTCATAAAAGAGGACGAGAGCACAGAAGTGCCGGAGTTTCCATATATGTGTCTGCTGATTTCGGGCGGCAACTCTCAGATTATCATCGTTAAAGACTACAACGATATGGAAATCCTCGGGCAGACAATCGACGACGCTGCCGGAGAGGCGTTTGACAAGTGCGCCAAGGTGATGGGGCTGCCTTATCCCGGCGGTCCGCACATCGACCGTTTGGCAGCCGAGGGCGACGCAACCCGGTTTAAGTTCAGCAAGCCCCATATCCCAGGCCTTGACTACAGTTTCAGCGGATTGAAGACCTCGTTTCTCTACACCCTCCGCGACGAGGTGAAGAAAGACCCCGACTTCATAGAGAAAAACAAGGCAGACCTTGCCGCATCGTTGCAGAAAACCATCATCGACATCCTGATAGACAAGCTTGGCAAGGCAGTGAAGGAACATCCGGAAATCAAGCAGGTGGCTATCGGAGGAGGCGTGTCGGCAAATTCCGGCGTGCGCAATGCCGTTGACGAGTTCTGCTGTCGCCGCCGTCTGAAAGCGTTCATTCCCAAGCGCGCGTTTACAACCGACAATGCCGCAATGGTGGCCATTGCCGGCTATTTCAAATATCTTGACAAAAAATATTGCAGCCTCGACATCGCGCCGTTTGCACGCGTCGAAGTTTAAAAAAAGGAGGTAATTATGCAGGTTTCCATCATAGCCATCGGCGATGAATTGCTGATAGGGCAGGTTGTGGATACAAATTCAGGGATGATTTCGCGAGAGATCAATCCCGACGGATGGTCGGTGCGTTCCGTGCGCGTTGTCGCAGACGATGCCGACGAGATAAAACGGGCAATCAAGCAAGCGTTTGACGAGACCGACGTGGTGCTCACCACCGGAGGCCTTGGCCCAACGAAAGACGACATAACGAAGCCTACGCTGTGCGAGCTGTTTGGCGGCGAACTCGTCTACGACAAGACGGTGGAGGCAAATGTGCTCGAGGTGGTGCGCAAGCGCGGGTTGAAGATAAATCCGCTGACAGCCGCGCAAGCCTATGTGCCGTCGTCGTGCCGCGTGATTCAAAACCGTGTGGGTACCGCACCTCTGATGTGGTTTGAGAAAGACGGCAAGGTGCTCGTCTCGATGCCCGGAGTGCCGTTTGAGACCCAAGAGATGTTTTGCACGGAGGTGTTCCCGATGCTCAAGCACCGCTTTCCGCGCAAAGACGCATTGCAGCACCGCACGTTTATCGTGATCGGCTATTCGGAGTCGGTGCTTGCCGGCATGCTCGACGACTATGAGAAAGCGATGCCAGGCAACGTGCATCTTGCGTATCTGCCCAAGCCTGGACTTATTCGCCTGCGCCTTACCGGAACCGACACCGACGCGTCACGTCTTGAAGCTGTCATGGCGGAGCAAAGCGACAAGCTCACGTCGATACTCGGCAAATCGCTGATATGCAGAGAAGACAAGACCATAGCGCAGATACTTGGCGACATGCTGCGCGACAAAGGCTATACGATGGCTACGGCAGAAAGCTGTACGGGCGGCAATATAGCGCACGAGATAACGCAGGTGGCAGGCAGCTCAGACTACTACAAAGGTTCGGTTGTCAGCTATGCCAACGAGGTTAAGGAAGGACTTCTCGGCGTTGACGGCATCGTTCTGGCGACGGAAGGCGCGGTCAGCGAGCCGGTGGTGCGTCAGATGTCGGAAGGCGTTTCGCGCGCACTCAATACAGATTGCGCGGTGGCGACATCAGGAATCGCCGGTCCAGGCGGCGGCACCGCAGACAAGCCCGTCGGCACGGTATGGATTTCCGCCACGAAGCGAGGTCAGACCGAGAGCAAATGCTATCATTTTGCAGGAAATCGCGACCGCGTAATCAACCATGCCACAACAATGGCTCAAATAATGCTGATAAAAATGCTAATCAACTAATTATTTTGCGAAAAATAACTGAAAAATTTGGTTAGTATACAAAAAATCGCTTACTTTGCACTCTGTTTTGAGGATAATCAATTGAAAATTAATAAAATTAATTATAGCCATGTCAAAAGTTTGTCAAATTACAGGCAGAAAAGCGGCCGTAGGTAATAATGTTTCTCACTCAAAGAGAAGAACAAAGCGCAAATTTGAGGTCAACCTTTTCAACAGAAAATTCTTCTGGGTTGAGCAGCAAATTTGGATTCGTCTTACTGTTTCTGCAGCAGGACTCCGTACAATCAACAAAATCGGTCTTAACGCTGCAATCAAGCAGGCAGCTGAAAAAGGTTACTTAACAAGCATTAAAACAGTAGAATAAAATGGCAAAGAAAGCAAAAGGTAACAGAGTGCAAGTCATTCTCGAATGCACAGAGCACAAAGACAGCGGTATGCCGGGTACTTCTCGCTACATCACTACTAAGAACCGCAAAAATACAACAGAGCGTTTGGAGTTGAAGAAATACAACCCAATCCTTAAACGTGTAACAGTACATAAAGAAATCAAATAAAATAGTATACAGCTATGGCAAAGAAAACAGTCGCAACCCTTCAAACTGGAGAGGGACGTACTTACAGCAAGATTATCAAAGCTGTCAAGTCTCCGAAACAGGTGCCTACGTATTTAAAGAAGAGATGGTGCCTAACGATGCTGTAAAAGAAGCGCTCAACAAATAATTCGAAGAATATATTTTTCCTATCAATAGACAGAGGCTCCCGGACTTGTCCGAGGGTCTCTGTTGCTATTGTTGCCCAACCGTTGCCGCAGTATGCGTCGCGTGGGCATCGCCGCTGGCGTGGGGATGCGCTCCGGTAGTAGCGAACCTCCGGCACGCTGATTGCATGGGGCATGTCGAATCCCGGCATGCTCTGCTGCGCTCGCGTACCGGGTTATGGCAGAGTGTCGTCGCTCCGCGACGATAGCCAGCCAACGTTGCCATCGTCTCATGGTGCAGGGTTTTGACATATTCTGCTTTTCCTGACTTTGAGCCAGATTTCAGACTGGTTTGTTGAAATTTAACAACTTTGAGTGAAACAAATCGTGTTGAAATTGTTCTATAAGTAGCGGTGATAAATATTTGTGGGCTTAGGAAATTGCTATTATGGCATAAAGCATTATCTTTGCATAATATAGGCTGCGGTTCGGGAAAGAAAACAGAGCAAGCTCATTTCTTTCTGCTCACCTTGCACTATCTTTGCATAAGATAGGCTGCATAGCTCAGAAATTGAAGAAAAAGAGAATAACTAACAATAAAAGAAAATAATGACTAACGACGAACTATTGAATCTTATAGTTGAGGGAATTCAAGAACGCAAAGGAAAAATATCACACATGTGGACTTGACAGGACTTGAATATGTATCTACAGAACATTTTATCATTTGTCAAGGCACATCCACGATGCAGGTTTCTGCCATCGCCGACTCTGTGCGAGAATATGTTCAGGAGAAATCAGGAGTTAAGCCCTTCAACTATGACGGCTACCGCAATTCGCAATGGATTGTTATAGACTACGGCACTATTTATGTGCACGTGTTCCTTCCGGAATACAGGGAGTATTACAATCTTGAGCAGCTGTGGAACGACGCCGAGATAAAAGAAATCCCAGATATTGATTAAGCGATAGATAAAAAATGGACAATAAGAAAAAGCAATTTAAAGGATTCCGATTCAGCATATTCTGGATGTATGCCATCATCGGTATGGTTCTGATGGGGTTGTTTTACTTCAACGACTCCTCTGCAGAAACCGATGAATTGGCAGCCGGATTTCAAGAAGCTTCTTGTGGAGGGCAATGTCAAGCATATGTGGGTGTATGCCGGCGACAATAAACTTGAGGCTGAGTTGACCGAGGCAAGCGCCAAGCAGGTGTTTAAAGACATGGCAAAGGTCAATTACAGCAAGGCAAGAGTCGTTGTACAAGTGCCTCACAATGTGTTTGAGGACCAGATGAAGAGCATTCCTTACACCGGAATCCTTGAATATGAGTCGGGCAGTGGAATCGCAGGGTTCTTGTGGTCGTTCGGCCCCGTAATTCTGTTGATAGTGTTCTGGTTCATCCTGATGCGCCGCATGTCGAGAGGCGGAGGCGACGGCTCGGGCGGCGTGTTCAACATAGGCAAGACAAAGGCGCAGCTTTTCGACAAGGAAAAGGGCACCAACGTAACGTTCAAGGATGTGGCAGGACTGCAGGAGGCAAAGACCGAGGTGGAGGAGATTGTTGAGTTTCTGAAAAATCCTCAGAAATTCACAAATCTTGGAGGAAAGATACCAAAGGGCGCCTTGCTTGTAGGCCCTCCAGGAACCGGTAAGACACTGCTTGCAAAAGCCGTGGCAGGCGAGGCCAACGTGCCGTTCTTCTCATTGTCGGGTTCCGACTTTGTGGAGATGTTTGTTGGCGTTGGCGCGTCGCGAGTACGCGACTTGTTCAAGAAAGCCAAAGACAAAGCGCCGTGTATCATATTCATCGACGAGATCGACGCCGTGGGACGTGCCCGCGGAAAAAACCCCAATATGGGCTCTAACGATGAGCGCGAGAACACGTTGAACCAATTGCTCACCGAGATGGACGGTTTCGGCACCAACAGCGGTATCATAGTGCTTGCCGCAACAAACCGCGTCGACATTCTCGACAAGGCTTTGCTTCGTGCCGGACGTTTTGACCGCCAGATTTATGTCGACCTTCCGGATTTGAACGACCGCAAGGAAATATTCATGGTGCATCTGCGCGATGTCAAGATTGCTCCGGATGTGGATGTCGACCTCCTTTCGCGCCAGACACCGGGATTCTCGGGCGCCGACATTGCCAACGTGTGCAATGAGGCCGCACTTATCGCTGCGCGCCGCAGCA
Organism: Bacteroidales bacterium; assembly: GCA_022009815.1. Taxonomy (GTDB): domain Bacteria; phylum Bacteroidota; class Bacteroidia; order Bacteroidales; family Muribaculaceae; genus Limisoma. Next base: position 51,120 of record CP091725.1, on the reverse strand, counting down.
AGGAGTTTGTTGAGAAGCAAGACTTTATGGATGCTGTTGACCGTATTGTCGGAGGCCTGGAGAAACGCTCTAAAATCACGACAGAGGAAGAGCGCGAGTCGATCGCCACCCATGAGGCAGGCCATGCCACAATAAGCTGGCATTTGAAATATGCCAATCCGCTGATCAAAGTAACCATTGTGCCGCGCGGCAAGGCTCTCGGAGCCGCCTGGTATCTGCCAGAAGAGCGTCAGATTACGCCAGAGCAGGCGTTGCTTGACGAGATTTGCTCGTTGCTTGGCGGACGTGCAGCAGAAGACTTGTTTCTCGGCTGCGTGTCGACAGGTGCGCTCAACGACCTTGAACGCGCGTCGAAACAGGCGTATGCCATCGTGGCATATTATGGAATGAGCAAGTCGTTGCCAAACGTAAGCTACTATGACTCGACAGGTCAGGACTATATGTTTGCAAAGCCTTACAGCGAGGACCGTGCCCGCATGATTGACGCGGAGGTTACGCGCGTGCTCTCAGAGCAGTATGAGCGAGCAAAACAGATATTGAAAGAATATGAGGGCGGACATCATCAGTTGCGCGACTTGTTGCTTACGCGGGAGGTTATCTTCACAGAAGACGTGGAGCATATCTTCGGCAAGCGCAAATGGGCGTCGCGTGCGGATGAGATAATCAAAGCCAACGAGGAGAAAGAGCGTCAGCGCAGCATCGCTGCCGGCGACGCAGACAAATCGGAGACCGACAGTCTGAGCGATCCCGACGACTCTGCCACTCCTCCGCCCGTGCCAGAAGAAGAAAAATAACAGTTGACAAACAAGGGGATGGCTGACCGCAGAAAGTCGGCTTTCCTCTTTTTTAAATTTATAAGTATATGAAAGTTAGATTCAGCTTGATAATGGCGATTATAGGCATAGTGCTTGCCTCCTGCGGCGACGACAACGATTCGGATAAGTGGCTGACGGGCAAATCGCAGAATTTTTCGATAAACAGCAATCTCCGCAGGGAGACATTGCCGGTGTTGAAGGCTCGTGACGTGTGGACAGCGACCGTGGGCTACGGCACGTCGGACCAGGGGTGGCTCACGCTTGACAAAACGGAAGGCGAAGCGGGAAATGTGGAGCTGACAGCGTTTATCGCCGCCAACACAACGAAAAAATACCGCTCGGCAACGGTGACTGTCACATGCCACAAAGAAACGGTGAAATTCCAGTTCAGCCAGGCAGGCATGACTGGAGGCGACGAGCCTAAGCCATCGGTGTCGGCGCGTGTTGCCAAGATAGAAATGACAAATTTTGACAGAGAAATGAACGCGGTTTATGAGGAGTCGCTTGCGTTCAGATATTCAGGCGATGTGATTGTCGGAGCAGACTATCATAGCCGCGACAAGGTGGCATTGACAGAGAGCGACGTGGTTGTGACCATCGACCGCAGCCAATCTGGTAAATGCGTGTATACAATGAAAGAAACTGGTATGCCCGACGAGGTGGTCAATGCCACGCTCGACGATTTGAAACGCATTGTGTCGGTAGGCGATATGCAAATGACATACGGCGTAGAAGGCTTTCTTGCAAAGCGCACAAATGGAGAGTCGACATGGCTTTATGATGTAGACGTGAAAAGCAACCTTTTCATTGTCACAACCGATAAAAGATTGGTCTATCAGTTTGACCCGGCATTGCCGTTGCGCGACGACTGCAACATCGACGTCAACTTTATAGCTATGATGACAATGACGTCGCGCGGCATGCTCAAATATGCGGTGCTTGCCGAGAAGGGCAATTTCGGCAAGATGCTGCCTTATGTAATCTATAAAGCCGCTTCGGGAAAAGAGTCTTATGTCTTTTCTCCGCAGATTGATTCAGCCAAGACGTTAACGTCGCTTGATTTCGCCCATCGTTACAACGACCTTCCTTACGAGACACAGAAACGTTGTGTAATAACCTACGTTGACTGACGATAAAGATTTTAAAAACGGGAGGCGGTGCTGAAATTTCAGTGCCGCCTCCCGCGTTTATGTTTTGTTGTGTTGTGTGGGCAAACAATATGCCCGCAAAGACAGTTACTTTGCAGTGTAAAGATAAAAACACAAAGTCATGGAAGCAAAAACCTACTATGAGAAGACTCTCTCAAACAATGATCCTATTTTCGATGAGGCACGCCGCATAGGCGGCAGCCTTTGCAAAGCGGTTGGTAAGGCGACGTGGTTTGTCAAAGACTATCTGCGGTGCTTTCTGCTCAGCGTCCTTTTTGATTTACTGCCTGTTAAGGCGAAAAAAGACGCAACGGCTGGGGAAAGAGGCTTGAATTATGCAATGTCGACAATCATGGCATTGCTTGTGGTTGGAAGTGTAGTACAAATTTATTTGCTGTTATTTATGTAATTAGTGCCTTGGATATGGTGCTGTGGAAACGCAAAAAGGCAACCGCACATTTCTATGCGGTTGCCTTTTTATCAGTATGATGATAGGGTTTTTATTTGTTTCGGAACACGAATTGGTCACCGTCGGCGTCGATAACGATAGACTTGTCTTTCGTAACGTTTCCGGCAAGAATGTCTTTCGACAAGCGGTTGAGAATCTCACGCTGGATGACACGCTTAACCGGACGTGCGCCGAATTCAGGGTCGTAGCCTTCGTCGGCAAGCAAGGAGAGCGCTTTGTCGGTAATGTCGAGCTCTATGTCGTTTTTAGCGAGCATACGGCGAGCATTGTTGACTTGGAGAGCCACAATCTCCTTGATTTCGGATTTCGACAGAGGCGTGAACATTATAATCTCATCAATACGGTTCAGGAACTCCGGACGGATTGTCGACTTCAACATCTCAAGCACCTGGTTCTTGGTGGTTTCGACGGTCTCAGCCTTGTTTGCGTCGGTCATCTTCGAGAAATTCTCGCGGATGAGCTGCGAGCCCATGTTTGAGGTCATGATGATGATTGTGTTCTTGAAATTGACCGTGCGCCCCTTGTTGTCCGTCAGCCGTCCGTCGTCGAGCACCTGAAGCAGGATGTTGAACACGTCGGGATGCGCTTTCTCAATCTCATCGAAGAGCACCACAGAGTACGGTTTGCGCCTTACGGCCTCCGTCAGCTGTCCGCCTTCCTCGTATCCAACGTATCCGGGAGGAGGCCCGATGAGCCTTGACACCGAGAACTTCTCCTGATACTCGCTCATGTCGATACGCGTCATCATATTCTCGTCGTTGAACAGATAGTCAGCCAAAGCCTTTGCCAATTCCGTCTTGCCCACACCGGTGGTTCCGAGGAATATGAAAGAACCGATAGGGCGGTTGGGGTCGTTAAGTCCGGCACGTGAGCGGCGCACGGCATCGGCGATAGCCGAAATCGCCTCGTCCTGTCCCACAACCCGTTTGTGCAGTTCTTCCTCGAGATGGAGCAGTTTCTCCTTCTCGCTTGTCACCATCTTCGCCACAGGTATTCCCGTCCATCTCGACACGATGTCGGCAATATCCTCAGCGTCGACTTCCTCCTTTATCAGCGATCTGTCGCCCTGCATGTCGTGGAGTTGCTGCTGCAATTGCTTGTTTTCATCCTCCTTGTTCTTGATGCGGGAGTAGCGAATTTCAGCCACCTTTGCATAGTCGCCGTCGCGCTCAGCCTTGTCGGCCTCGAATTTGAGCTGCTCAATGTCGATTTTGTTCTGCTGAATTTTGTTTATCAGCTCCTTTTCGGCTTTCCATTTAGCCATATAGCTCTTCTCTTCCTCGCGCAGGTCGGACAGCTCCTTCTCCAAACCTTTCACTTTGTCGGATTCGCCCTCTTCGCGTTTGATTGCCTCCCGCTCGATTTCGAGTTGAGAGATTTTGCGGATAATTTCGTCAAGAGCCTGTGGCACAGAGTCAATTTCGATTCTCAATTTAGAGGCAGCCTCATCAATAAGGTCAATTGCCTTGTCGGGCAGGAAACGGTCGGTTATATAGCGTTCCGAAAGTTGCACGGCGGCAATTATCGCCTCGTCCATGATACGCACTTTGTGATGGTTCTCATAGCGTTCCTTCAGACCACGCAGGATGGCGATGCTGCTCAGCTCGTCAGGCTCGTTGACCATGACAATCTGGAAACGACGCTCCAACGCTTTGTCCTTCTCGAAGTACTTCTGATACTCATCGAGCGTTGTCGCACCGATACTCCTCAAGTCACCCCTTGCCAAAGCCGGTTTCAGGATATTTGCGGCATCCATGGCGCCTTCGCCCTTTCCTGCACCGACAAGCGTGTGTATCTCATCGATGAAGAGGATAATCTCGCCGTTGCTTTTGGTCACCTCGTTGACGATTGCTTTCAGACGTTCCTCAAACTCACCTTTGTATTTGGCACCAGCCACAAGCGCACCCATATCGAGTGAGTACAATTGTTTGGTTTTCAAGTTTTCAGGCACATCTCCACGCACAATCCGTTGAGCCAGACCTTCGGCGATAGCCGTTTTTCCGGTGCCAGGCTCGCCCACAAGAATAGGGTTGTTTCGTGCGTCGGCTAAGAATCTGCAGCACACGTCGTATCTCGTCGTCACGGCCTATCACAGGGTCGAGTTTTCCACTGCGGGCACGCTCGTTAAGGTTGATGGCATATTTGCTCAAAGCGTTGTAGGAATCCTCCGCGCTTTGGCTCGTAGCCTTCTCGCCCTTTCGCAGTTCTTTTACCGCAGCCTCAAGATCCTGTTCGGTCACGCCGTTGTCTTTCAGTATTGTCGACACTTTGGTGTTGACCTTCAGGAGCGCTATAAGAATAGCCTCCAATGTCACGTATTCGTCACCGAGCCGCTTTGCGCAGTCGATGGCTTTCAGCAACACATCGTTTGACTCGCGCGACAGGTAAGGTTCGCCGCCGCTCACCTTTGGCAGAGCCGACAGCGCCTTGTCGAGTTGCATCGCAACCAGTTGCTGGTTTACGCCGAGCTTCTGGAAAACGAATTTCACAACCGACTCGCCTTTGTCGAGCAAAGCCTTCAGCAGATGCTCCGGCTCAATGGCCTGGTTGCCGTTCTGCTGAGCGGTCTGTACAGCCTGCTGTACGACCTCTTGCGATTTGATTGTAAAGTTGTCAAAATTCATAATGTATATATTTATTTGGTTTATACGTAATTAATAAATTCAGTCATCAAGTCAGCAATCCTTGTGCCACATGCTTTTTTCTGCTATTTTGTCAGAGCAAAGAAGCAATTTTGTCGTAAAAACGAATGATTTGGCGCTACATCTTGCCGTTTCAGTCGCTTACTTTCGCAGAATTTGCTTAATTTTGTAGTTTGAAATAAAATGGCTCGAAAAATATGGATTTTGAACTGCAAAAAGAGGATTTGAACAGCAACGCGCGAGCGGGACTCATAACCACGGCGCACGGCACTATAGAGACCCCGATTTTCATGCCGGTTGGCACAGTGGGGTCGGTCAAGGCTGTGCATTTCCACGAACTTGAAAACGACATCAAGGCCCAGATAATCCTGGGCAACACATATCACCTGTATCTGCGTCCGGGAATGGACATCATAGAGAAGGCCGGCGGACTGCATAAGTTCAATGGCTGGAAGCGTCCGATTCTTACCGACAGCGGAGGATTCCAGGTGTTTTCCCTTTCCGCCAACCGGAAACTGAAGGAGGAAGGCGCGTATTTCCGTTCACACATCGACGGCTCGAAACATCTGTTCACGCCAGAGGGAGTGGTCGACATACAGCGTTCCATCGGTTCCGACATAATGATGGCGCTTGACGAGTGTCCGCCGGGCGATTCCGACTATCAGTATGCCAAAAAGTCGTTGGCGTTGACTCTGCGCTGGCTGCGCCGCGGATGGGACCACTATAAGGCAACCGATGGCAAATATGGCTACAGTCAGGCATATTTCCCGATTGTGCAAGGCTGTGTCTATAAAGACCTTCGTCAGGAGTCGGCCAAGTTTGTCGCCGATCTTGGTGCCGACGGCAATGCTATTGGCGGTCTGGCAGTTGGCGAGCCTACGGAGAAGATGTATGAGATGATCGAGATTGTCAATGAGATACTGCCAAAAGACAAGCCCCGTTATCTTATGGGAGTCGGTACGCCGGCAAATATTCTCGAGGCAATCGAGCGCGGCGTCGACATGATGGACTGCGTGATGCCTACGCGCAACGGACGCAACGGAATGCTTTTCACCAAGAATGGCATAATGAATATGCGCAACAAGAAGTGGGCAGACGATTTCTCGCCGATAGAGATTGACGGCGCGTCGGAGGTTGACCGTATGTATAGTCGGGCTTATCTCCGCCATCTATTTGTTAGCCAGGAGATTCTTGCCATGCAGATTGCGTCGATCCACAATCTTGCATTCTATCTGTGGCTTGTGGGAGAAGCCCGCAGCCACATTCTTGCAGGCGATTTCAAAGCCTGGAAGGACGAAACAGTGGTCCGTGTAATGCAACGCTTATGAAAAGACAAATCAAGTTGCCCAAGCCGTATGTGAAGACTCTTGATGGTTATATCATCAAGAAGTTTCTTGGCACATACGTGTTTGCCATCGTGCTTATCCTTGCGATTATCGTGATGTTTGACATCAACGAGAAGCTCGACAGCTTTATGAAAGCACCGGTAAAGGCAACCATTTTTGAATATTATCTGAACTATATTCCCTACATGGCGAATCAGTTCAGTCCGCTGTTCACGTTTATCGCCGTGATTTTTTTCACGTCGAAGATGGCGGAGAACTCCGAGATTATCGCCATTCTGTCGAGCGGCGTCAGCTTCCGGCGGTTGCTGCTGCCTTATATGGCGTCGGCGTTGGTTATTGCCAGCTTCACGTTTGTGCTCGACTCTTATGTCATTCCGCCCGCCAATGTGAAGCGAATCAACTATCAGAACAAATATGTGAAAAACAAGGCTATAGACTATGGCGTCAACATCCAGTTGCAGGTGACGCCCGGAGAAATCGCCTATATGTCGCGTTTTGAGAACTCGTCGAAAACGGCATACAACTTCTCGCTCGAGACGTTTAAAGACAAAAAGCTCGTGTCGCGAATGGTTGCAACGACAGCGGTCTACGACACACTTTACCGCTGGTCGATGAAAAACTACATGATACGCAATTTCCGGGGAATGCGCGAGGAGATAAAGAAGGGAGCCACACTCGACACCATCATCCCGATTGAGCCGCGCGACTTCCTGATTGCCGAGAACGACCACGAAAAGATGACCACGCCGGAGCTGAAAGCTTACATTGACCGGCAGAAAATGCGTGGTGTGGCGAATATCAAAAGTTTTGAGATTGAGTATGAACGGCGTTTCGCCATGACCGGCGTGGCGTTTATCCTGACGCTTATCGGCATGTCGCTGTCGTCGCGCAAGGTGAAGAGCGGAATGGGAATCAACATCGGTATCGGTTTGGTGCTGAGTTTCTCGTATATCCTGTTTTCCACGGTCACGTCGACATTTGCCGTTTCTGGCTATACGTCGCCGTTTGTGGCAATGTGGATTCCAAATGTGGTGTATCTCATAATAGGCATAGTGCTCTACAACCGCGCCTCGACGTAGCGGATTGAACAATTTTGTGGTGGTGAGTGTTTATATGGATGAATATTAAAGTTTTACCATTATGAAACACGAACTACCAAAACTGCCGTGGCAGGCGGACGCATTGACCGGCGCCATCAGTGCCACAACTATTGACTTCCACTATGGGAAGCATACGCGCACATATCTTGAGAATGTAGACAAACTTGCAGCTGAAACTCCATTGTCGGAGTTGCCGCTCGACGGGATTGTGCGAGTCACCGACGGCGCGTTGCTCAACAATGCCGCCCAGGCATGGAATCATCTTTTCTATTTCGACGCGCTGTCGCCATCGCCAAAGCCAGCCTCCGGCAAGGCTTTTCTTGCCGCAGTGGAGCGGTGCTTCGGGTCGGTCGATGTGCTGAAGACAAAGATGGAGCAGTCGGGAGCAGCGTTGTTTGGCTCCGGATGGACATGGCTTGTTGCAGACTCCGACAATCATTTGATGGTAATCAACACACCGAATGCCGACACCCCGTTGAGGATGGACGGGCTGCGCCCACTGTTGTGTATCGACGTGTGGGAGCACGCGTATTACCTTGACTATCAGAATCGGCGCGCTGACTATCTTCACAACATCTGGAACGTTGTGGACTGGGAGGTTGTGGAGCGTCGTTTTTCCGGAAAGTAAGCGACGTTGAGGCTATCTGTCCTCGCGCGAGGCATCGATTTTAAGAAGTGTGAAAATTAGGATTGTGAATCCCCACAGCGACGATCCTCCGTAGCTGAAGAACGGCAGAGGAATGCCGATTACGGGGCATAGCCCGATGACCATACCGATGTTGATGCCGATGTGGAAAATGAAATACGAAGCCACACAGTAGCAGTACACCCTTCCGAATGCCGTCCGCTGCCGTTCGGCAATTTGCAGAATGCGCAGCACGAGGAACAGGAACGCGGCAATCACCGCCGCCGAGCCAATAAAGCCCTCTTCCTCACCGATGGTGCAGAAAATGAAGTCGGTGTGCTGCTCCGGCACGTATTTCAGCTTAGTCTGAGTGCCGTTGAGAAATCCTTTTCCGAGGATTCCTCCCGAACCGATTGCAATCTTTGACTGGTTCACGTTGTAGCCGGCGCCCTGCAGGTCGTCCTCGATGCCGAGAGCCACCTTTATGCGCATTTGCTGGTGCGCACCGAGGATGTCGGTAAACACATAGTTTACGGAAAACAAGAAAACTACCGACGAGAGAGCGAACGTGATGATGAGCAGAATTTTGCGGGCCTCCTTCTTCAGCATTTCCCAGACGAGGTAGCTGATAGCCGCGGCCATAGTTCCAAGCAGAAACAAGCGTCCGTTAATCTCGATTCCACAAGCGTATAGAGTGCCGCAGACAGCTCCGCATGCGGCATACACAATCAGAAGGTTGCGTGTTATAACCGCCGATTTGCAGTAGAACACCACCATTCCCAGAATCATCAGCAGAATCAGAGCCAAAACGATAAATTCGCCGCCGGGGATGCCCATGACCATTATCGCTGAATATTTCAGCGCCACCACGAAAATCACAATCGAGCAAAGTCCGGCAAATAGAATCAATCCGCTCATGCCCTCGCGGTAAAGCACGAATACGAGCGAAGTGAAAACCAGCGCCGAACCCGTCTCGTTCTGCAACAGGATCAGCATTATCGGCGCCATTATTATTGCTGCCGCCTTTATGTAGTTGCTGAACTTGGCGTTGAGCGAGAAGTTGTAGCCGCTGAACAGTTTGGCAAGAGCGAGCGCCGTTGCAAACTTGGCAAATTCCGCAGGCTGCAGGCTCACAGGGCCGAGCACAATCCAGGAGTGCGACCCCTTGATGTTGGGAGCAATGAAGATTGTCACGAGCAGTAGCAGCAGTATTGCAAAATATATCGGGTAGGCGTATGTGTCGAAAAACCAGTTGTCGACCAAGAGTATAGCTACACCAAGCAGCGCCGACAGTCCAATCCAGCAGAATTGCTTTCCTGAAATTCTGAAAAGTCGAGAATGCTGGCATTGTCGAAGTCGTAGCTTGCCGCATATATGCTTATGGCACCAGCCACAACAAGCAGCAGATATGTAATCAGGATAGGGAAGTCTATCCTTTTGAAAACCGATTTGTTTGTATCTCCGTATTCCACTTATTGAAATTTTAGAACGCAAAGTTACAACAAAATGGTCGCAGAAGGTCAAGTTATCATGAACTTTATGCCTAAAAGCGGATAAACTTTTCAAATGACGCAGCAAATTGATAGGAAACGTGAAATAAACCAAAAATCAAAAAGGATGTAATAAAAATGTGGCATAGAATTTGCGAGATGAGGCAAATAAGTGTAATTTTGCACCTTGTTGGGCAAAAACGGTGTTTGCCTGTAGAATATTGAATAATTTATATTAAGAATATGAACGTTACAATGGAGAAAAACGGCAATGTCGGTGGTATCATCACAGTGTCGTTGGAAGAAAAAGACTATCAGGACAAAGTAGCAAAAGATCTTAAGACTATCGGTCAGAAACATCATATCGACGGTTTCCGTCCGGGCAAGGTTCCGGCAGGCTTGTTGAAGAAAATGTTTGGCAAGCAAGTTCTCGCCGACGTTATCAACCGTGAGACAGTCGACGCTTTGTTCAAATATATCGAAGACGAGAAACTCAGCATCCTCGGCGAGCCTTTGGCAGAAGACAACCAGGAAGTGGATTTCGACAAGAAGGACTTCACATTCAAGTTTGAGGTAGGTTTGGCACCTGCGTTTGAGTTGAACGTAGACAAGAGCATCACAGTTCCTTACTATAAAATCAACGTTACCGACGAGATGGCGCAGCGTCAGGATGAGGCGTTCACACGTCGTTTCGGTTCGCAAGTTCCTGGAGATGAAGTCAACGAGACAGCCCTTATCAAGGGTTCTGTTGCTGAGCTCAACGAAGACGGCAGCGTGAAGGAAGGCGGTATTGTTGCAGAAAGCACAATCGTTTCGATGGAATATCTTGGCAAGACTTCAGAAGGCGAGAAATTCGCAGGCAAGAAAGTAGGCGACAAGGTGGTGTTCAATCCGGCGGCAGCAGGCAACGGCAGCGATGCTGAGGTTGCATCGATGCTCAACATCGACAAGGAGCAGGCAGCAGGCGTTAAGTCAAACTTTGAATTCACAATCAAGGAAATCATCGTGTTGAAGCCGGCAGAGAAAAATCAGGAGTTCTTCGACATGGTGTTTGGCAAGGACGAAGTCAAGAACGAAGAGGAATATGCAACAAAGTTGAAAGAGATGATTGCCAACCAGCTTATGCTTGACAGCAACTACCGTTTCACTCTCGACGCACAGAAAGTGTTGATGGAGAAGGTGGGCAACTTGGAGCTTCCTGTAGAATTCTTGAAGAAATGGCTTAAGAAAACAAACGAGAAAATCAACGACGAGAACGTTGACGCAGAATACGAAAGAATGCTTCCTGCCGCAGAATGGCAATTGGTGAAAGAAAGAATCGCCAAGATGTTTGAGGTAAAGGTAGGCGACGAGGACCTCAAGCGTGAGGCAAAGATGCTTGCAGCACAGCAGTTCGCACAGTATGGCATGACAAACGTGCCTGACGAATATGTTGAGAAGTATGCGGAAGATTTCTTGAAGAACAAAGACTATCGTCAGCGTTTGATTGAAAAGTCGGTTGACGACAAGCTGTTTGCCGCTGTCAAAGAGGCTGTGACACTTGTCGAGAAGGCAGTTTCTGTAGAAGAGTTCAACAAACTTTTCGAGGCAGAGGCAGAAAAGAAAGAAGCATAATCGACAGGATTAGATAGAAAGAACGGATACCGCCGACGGAATACCCAGTCGGCGGTATTCGCTTTTTATGGGGACGAAGCTTTGAATTTAGCGCAACATGCGCTATCTTTGTCTACACAAAACAGTACGGTGTCCTGTCGCTTGCCGCCTCTTTTGGCGGTAAGAGGAAAGTCCGGGCAACATAGAGTGCCATATTTCCTAACGGGAAGCTGTCGGCGACGGCAGAGCAGTGTGACAGAAAACAACCGCCACGCAAGTGGTAAGGGTGAAAAGGCGGGGTAAGAGCCCACCGGGCGCGATGGCGACATTGCGCGCCGCACATCTTATGGGTTGCAAGGTCAAGTATACCGGCATTTAAGGGCTACTCGTCCATTGCCGGGGGGTAGGCTGCTGGAGCCACGTGGCGACGCGTGGCGTAGATAAATGACAGGACGCGGCTAAGGCTGCGACATAACCCGGCTTATAGCCGTACTGTTTTTTTTAAGAAAGTGGAAATACGAAAAATATATTTGACGGTGCGTATTGCTGTCAGGAGGTTTCGGCATCTATATGCTTACTGCACGGAAAACGTTTGGCGAGATCCGCGCGATGTGTGGTATGTGAAGCTGCTGAAGGTTGTCAACCTCTCGGTTAAGTCTTTTTTTGACAAACATCCAGACTCTTGCCAGTTCGCTGACATACACCACGCTTCTTGCCGTCATACCCATTCTGTCGCTGCTTCTTGCCATAGCCAGGGGCTTCGGAATGCGCGACGTGCTGATACAGTCGCTTTACAAGGGGTTGCCATCGCAGCGCGCCATGCTTGAGAATTCACTTGATTTCGTCGACCGTTTTCTCGCCACGTTGTCCAAGGGCGTATTTGTGGGCATCGGCGTCGTGTTCTTGCTGTGGACGCTTGTCAGCATGCTGAGAAAAATCGAGTCGGTCTACAACCATGTGTGGAACGTGAGGAAAGGACGGCCGATTTATCGTCGCATCACCGACTACACGGCAATACTTCTTATCATTCCCATTCTTCTGATTTGCTCCGGCGGCTTGTCGATATTTTTGTCAAACTTCGTCCAGGAGTCGATTAATTCACCGATAGGCGTGTTGTCGCCCGTGCTCAAGTTTCTTCTCGACCTCTCCCCGGTATTTCTGCTTGGAGTTCTGTTTGTCGGGATGAACGTGTTGATACCCTACACGAAAGTGAAACTTAAAAACGCGCTGTTGCCCGGATTTGTGTGCGGAGTGCTGTTTTATTTCATCCAGTATGCCTTTGTGCATGGTCAGATATCCGTGACAAATACAATGCCGTCTATGGCGGATTCGCTTTTCTTCCGCTGTTTCTGATTTGGATGCAGCTGTCGTGGACAGTGTGTATCGCGTGTGCGGTGATGACCTATTCATCGCAGAATTTCTTCCGTTTCAACTATCTGGCACAGGTGAAGAAAGCATCGGCACGCTATGTCGACCAAGTGGCACTGTTTGTGATAGCCACCGTTGTGAGCCGTTTTGAGGTAGGCGCCGACGCCGTGGGCAAGAAAGAGCTTGCCGACCGCCGTCAGATACCTGTGAAGATGGTCAACGAGGTTGTCGACCGACTGTGTGACGGGGGATTCCTGTCGGCGGTGATTGATGACGACGGCAACATCTCTTATCAACCGTCGCGCAACTTGTCGGGGATGACGGTTGAGGAGTTTATGAACCGATACCATGAAATCGGTCATTCCGACTTTATAGAAGAGCCGGCGGTGGCAGCCGCTCTCGACCGCATGAAGTCGCTTCTCGATGTTGACTCTGAAGCCTACCGCACCACTACACTTTCCCAGATTCTTTGAGAGCCGCCAACAAGTCGGCAACGATAAATGTGCTTCCGCCAACGTATATCATATCGTCGGCCGCCGCACCGCTTTTTGCCGCAAGATATGCATCCTTGACAGAGGTGAAAGTGCTGCCCGTCAGCCCGAATTCAGAGGCCTTCTTTGCCAGGACGGTGCACGGCAACGCCCGCTCCACCGACGGCTGGGTGAAGAAGTAGAGGGCGTCGGTAGGCAGCATGTTGAGGATATGGGAGATGTCCTTGTCGCTGACAAAGCCGATTACCACGCGCAGCGTGCCGCACTCGGCGTGTTGCAGCTGGTCGGCGATGTATTGGAAGCCTCCGGGGTTATGTCCGGTGTCGCATATTGTCAGCGGATGTTTGTCGACCTTCATCCATCGCCCCATCAAACCCGTTGTTCTGCAAACCGATGCGAAACCGTCGTGCACGTTTCCGTCTGTGATGATGAATCCATTTTCGCGAAGTAGGCAGACTGCATGCAGCACGGTGTCGGCATTGAGCGTTTGGCATTCTCCAGCCAATTCATCGGTGATGTTGCCGAATGAACGGGTGGAGAGGTGCAGGCTGTCGACAGAACGGCTGAAGTCGGTGATTTCCGAATTGTCCTGTGCGAATACGATAGGCGCATTCACGCTTTGTGCCTTCTCCTCAAACACCGGGCGTGTCTCGTCGGTGTATTCGCCGACGACAACGGGCGTATTCGGCTTTATTATGCCCGCTTTCTCGCCGGCTATTGCAGCAAGCGTGTCGCCGAGAAACTGAGTGTGGTCAAACGAGATGTTGGTAATGACGCTCAGCACCGGTGAGATTATGTTTGTGCTGTCGAGCCGTCCGCCGAGTCCAACCTCGATTACGGCAACGTCGACTTTCTCATGTTCAAAATATTTGAAAGCCATTATTGTTGCAAGCTCGAAAAACGACGGTTGCCGTCCGGAGTATCCGCTGTTGAGAAACTTATCGACAAACGAGCACACAAACTCTTCGGAAACCATTTTGCCGTCCACACGTATGCGTTCGCGGAAGTCGAGCAGGTGAGGCGAAGTGTAAAGTCCCACCCGGTAGCCCGCTTTTTGCAGGATAGCCGCCAGTAAGTGTGACGTAGAGCCTTTTCCGTTGGTGCCCGCCACATGGATTGTTTTGAAAGCCTTTTCTGGGCATCCGAACACCTTGTCGAGTTGAAGCGTCGTGTCGAGTCCCGGCTTGTAGGCCTGCGCGCCGACGTGTTGGAAAACCAAAGTTTTGTTGAACAGATAGTCGATAGTTTCTGCGTAGTTCATTTTCAATATATTATATATCCCGTCAAACCGGCGAGAACGATAATCAGAATGGGGTGTATTTTATAGAAAAAAGCCATCACGAAGCATACGGCACAGATTGCGATGCTTGAGAACAGGTCGTCGAAGTTCTCGCGGTTCATCAGCAACAATGCCGCAGAGCCGATGAGTCCGACCACGACAGGCCGCAACGCGGCAAAAATGCCCTTTATGTGGCGGTTGTCCTTGTTTTTTTGTATAAAGCGGCTTGTGTAGAGCACCAGCAGGAATGACGGGAGGATTACGGCGAGAGTTGTCACCATCGATCCCATGACTCCTCCACCCACAGTGTAGCCGATATAGGTGGCGGAATTGATGCCTATCGGTCCGGGAGTCATCTGCGAGATGGCTACAATGTCGGTAAACATGTGTTCAGTGATCCATCCGCGGTCCACAATCTCGTGGCGTATGAGCGACAGCATTGCATATCCGCCACCGAATCCGAAGATGCTGATCTTGAAGTAAGCCCAGATAAGTTTCAGATATATGCTCATTGTTTGTCCCCTTCCTGTTTTTCAACCGCGGTGCGGAAATTTTTTGAATAAATGAAATATCCGAACAGTCCGCCTATAAGGATGTAAAGAATAGGACTGGATACAACCGGAATGTTCGACCAGATGAGCAGAGAGATTGCAATCGGGATCCAGGCGTTCTTCCACGATATTTTTGCGGATTTTGCGGTTGTGAACACCGGCGACAGAATCAGCGCCACCACGGCAGGGCGTATTCCTTTGAAGATGCGAGTCAGTGTCTCATTGTTTTTGATTGTTTCAGGGGTCAGAAACATCGCGATGGCGAGAATAATCAGAAACGACGGCAGGATGGTGCCGAGGACAGCGAAAATTGAGCCCCAAATTTTGTTCAGTTTGTAGCCCACAGCTATGGCAACGTTGACCGCCATGATGCCCGGCAGTGACTGTGCTATTGCGAGATTGTCGATAAATTCCTCTTTTTCAAGCCATTTGTGCTTGTTTACAATGTCTTCCTCCAATAAAGAAATCATCGCCCAACCGCCACCGAATGTGAATGCACCGATTTTGAAGAACGATGAAAACAACCTCAAATTAATATGCTTCATCAGATGTTTCCTTAAATTTACGACAAAGTTACGATTAAATTGTAACTTTGCTGAAATGATTAAAGACTTTTTTATGAAGAAACGAAGCGTATTCGTATTATTGATGGCTGTTGCGGCAACCTTTATGCCGGTTGGTGCTGCAGATTGGCAACAGGATGTGCTTGGCGACGGGTATGTTGCCAAAACAATATTGATGTCCGACGACTACAGGGGCAAGGTGGTGTCGACGGTTGTCAAGAAGCAAGACAATCCTGCAACCGGCAAGGCTGTGCTTTATGTGCATGGCTATAACGATTATTTCTTCCAGCGCGAACTGGGCGACAGCGTAGTGGCTCATGGGTATGGTTTTTATGCCGTCGACCTCCGCAAGTATGGACGTTCACTTCTTGACGGACAGAATCGTTTCGAGGTAAAGAATATGAAAGAATATTTTGCCGACATCGATTCCGCTCTGAGTGTGATGGCTCGCGAGGGATATGACAAAGTGGTGCTTATGGGGCATTCCACTGGCGGACTTACCACATCGTACTATATGACTGTGCATCGTGCCGACCGGAGTCAGGTGAAGGCATTGGTGCTCAACAGTCCGTTTCTTGATTGGAATTTGAGCAAGTTTCAGGAGAAGTTTCTTGTTCCGTTTGTCTCAGTGTTGCCGTTTAAGAAGATGAAGATAAGTCAAGGGATGAGCTGTGCGTATGCCGAAAGTCTGTTGTCAAAATACCACGGAGAGTGGGACTACAATACTGATTGGAAACTTGAGGTGTCGCCGTCGGTCACTACAGGCTGGATTTCAGCCATTCACAAGGCTCAGCGTTTCTTGAAGAAGAAAGCCGACGTCGAAGTGCCGGTGTTGCTGATGCATTCCGACAAGAGTGTCTATGGCGACACGTGGACCGCCGAGCATAACGCAGGCGATGGGGTGCTTGACGTGAAGGATATTTCAAAATATGGCAAACGTCTTGGCGCGGATGTGACGGAGGTTGGGGTAGCCGACGGTCTGCACGACTTGATATTGTCGCGCAAGGATGTCAGGGAATCGGTCTACAGAACAATTTTTGAGTGGCTCTCCACGAAAAAGATTGATTAAAAAATACGAGTTGGTCATATATAAAGCTGTTTACAAGAATGTGTTAAAGCCATTGTTTGGTAAACGATATAAGCACGAGCTGCTTAACAACCATTTGTCCCTAAAAACGCAAAATCGGGTACACAGCTGTATTCTTGGTCCTGACTCTCCATCAGTCGGACCTGGAAAGTTATTTACAGCAAATAAAAAAGCAAAAATACGCGATTTAAATATGCAAAAGAATAACGGATACTTGAGAAGTGATTTAAATGGTACATTTTTGACAATTCCAACACGTGGAGGGAATTTAGGGTCGCAAGCAGAAGTTGACCATATAATACCATGAAGTAAGGGAGGTAGTAATTCTACAAGAAATGCCCAGGTCCTATCTAAAAAACAAAATGGTCAAAAGAGCAATCATTGACTAATTCATTAACCAAAAACTTGCCAATGCCATAAATAACATTGGCAAGTTTCTAAAAATTTCAGATAATGGATAAAAACAGAAACGATAGTACAATTAAAAAAATTGCTTGCAAGTAAAAAAGCGGCAGATTTGTTAAAGGCCTTAAAAAAACTTCAACGCAATTATTTCCCTGAATTTGGGAATACAGTAGTTGATATTTTCGAAGAAAGATATAAAAAGAAATATATCATGGGAAGTACAAGTTGAGGCAATTAAAATAATAGGTAAACAGCATTTGGTTAAAGCCTTACCTTTGTTAGAACAAATAGTAAAAAGAAATATGGAGCATGATATGGTAACGATGGAAGCTGCTGCTGCATATTTCAGAATTGTTAGATTGAATATGAGAGATGTATCTCCTATCATAAAATCTTTTGGAAACATTGGCTTTTCTATTGGAGAAGGTTTTTTAAATGTTTTGGGCGAAGACAATATGACTCCTAATATAGAAGAACAAGAGTTAATAATACTGCATTTTTGGCATTTTGGTGAGAACGTGGACAAAGGAATTTTAGATCCAAAATTCGGATTAGTAAAAGCTTGCCTAAAATGGCAAGCTCCCAGTGTTTCTTCTTTTATAGAATACTGTCTTACAATTAAAGATTCACGAATCAGTTCCTTGCTAAAGAAAATTGGAACTAAAGAAGTTTGATTTCCAGAGAGTGTGAAATAAACTAAAGAGGGCTTCAAATGACCTAAAGGTTATCAGCAAGCCTCTCTTTAGACTATTTTTACTTTTTCATCTTCAGAGTATAGTTCTTCTTGTCCACATTTTGGGGTTCATTACCAAACGAATCCAGCAAAATAACACTTTTATTCTCTCTCACCTTATAGAAAATATTGTCGCCACTCGAAGGATGTGCAAGCATCAATATGTTACCGTCAAGCATATGGAAAGAACCTCTTAACTTTTCCTGCTCGTGCTGCTTTCCTTTGAATGTCTGTATCAACAAGTAGGTACCATCAGCATTTAACGTGAGTGTTGTTTCAACATCAGACGATAACACACCGCAATATGTTCCTGCAAAAGAACACAAGCAGACTTTATTTTCTATGACTGTTGAAATATGGCGTGAGGAAAAAAACATTGACCGATCTGTATTTTTGATTAATGCAGCTATCAAATGCAATAAAATCAACCATATATCGTTCTTTAGCTATAACATAAAATAAACACCTAACGGAATAGCAAATTTGAGTAAAGCGTAGCGAACAGACTGAAAAAGCGTTCGTTACGCTATATTTTTCTCTTGTTCAAAAGCCAAGAAGAGACAGAATATGGACAAACGCAGCAAAAGTTCAGTTACTTTATCATTACCCGTGCGATGATGCAAATTTCTTGCGAAACCTAAATTTTGCATCGTTTGGCGTTATGTGTCGTATCTGTCGGTAACTCACTATGAATTAATTTTGTAACCAAAAAAAAGTGAGTTATGAGAAGTACATTTAAGGTATTGTTCTACGTGAAGAAAGGCAGTGAGAAACCCAACGGCAACCTGCCTTTGATGTGTCGCATTACGGTGGACGGAGAGATTAAGCAGTTCAGTTGCAAGATGGATGTTCCCTTGCGCCTGTGGGACGTGAAGAACAACCGTGCTTCGGGTAAGAGTGCCGAAGCGCAAAGAATCAACCGTGCCGTTGACAAAATCAGAGTGGAGATAAACCGCCGTTATCAAGAGTTGATGCAGACGGACGGTTATGTCACTGCTGCCAAGTTGAAAGATGCCTATCTCGGCATCGGTATCAAACAGGAAACCTTGCTAAAACTGTTTGAACAACACAACAGCGAATTTGCCAAGAAAGTGGGACACAGCAGGGCAAAAGGAACATTCCGACGTTATGTTACCGTCTGCAAGCACATCCGTGAGTTCCTACCCCATACCTACAAGCGTGAAGATATTCCGTTAAAAGAGTTGAACCTCTCGTTCATCAACGACTTCGAGTATTTCCTGCGTACTGAGAAAAAATGCCGCACCAATACCATTTGGGGCTACATGATTGTGCTGAAACACATTATTTCCATAGCGAGGAATGACGGTCGTCTGCCGTTCAATCCCTTTGCAGGGTACATCAACTCTCCCGAAAGCGTGGACAGAGGGTATATTACGAGAGAGGAGATACACACAATGATGAACACCGATATGCCCGACAAGACACACGAGCTTGTCAGGGATTTATTTCTGTTCTCCACCTTTACAGGTTTGGCATATTCCGATGTCAAGAACCTTACGGAAGACAACCTGCAAACATTCTTTGACGGAAATCTGTGGATTATCACCCGAAGAAAGAAAACTAACACGGAATCCAATATCCGATTGTTGGATGTTCCCCGAAAGATAATAGAGAAGTACAGGGGTATGACAAGAGATAATAAAGTATTCCCCATGCCGAGTAACACGACTTGCAACAAGAAGCTGAAAGCCATTGCCAAGTTGTGCGGTATAAAAGTCCACTTGACCTATCATGTAGCAAGACATTCGGCAGCGACCACTGTGCTGTTATCCAACGGAGTACCCATTGAAACCGTCAGCCGACTTTTGGGACATACCAACATAAAAACGACCCAAATTTACGCAAAAATCACAGCCCAAAAGATTAGTCAGGATATGGAAACATTGTCGCACAAACTGGAGGATATGGAAAAGAACATTTGCAATGCCATTCAGTAACCCTTAAATCAAACGATAATGAAAGAGGAAAGAAACATCATAACAATGAACGAGTTCGGCAATGTAGTTATGCCGAAAGATATACAGGCAACCGCCATGAGTGAGTGGGAGCTTTGCGAGTTGTTCAATGTAACCGCCCCGACTATCAGGGCAGGGATAAAGACACTCTGCAAGAACGGCATTCTGAATGAGTGTGAGATAAGGCATACCATCCGACTGTCCGACAAGTGCAGCATGGAGGTTTACAGCCTTGAAACGATAATCGCCCTTGCGTTCCGTATCGGCACATACAGTGCGAAGCAGGTGCGCAATGCCGTTCTTGAAAGACTGTACTTGCGAAAAGAGAAAACAAGCATCTTCTTTTCGCTGAACACCAACGGCATAGCCAAAGCCGAATACTTCTCGTAGCTGAATTGGTTGCACGACTGACGGAATCCATTCATTCAGTCACGAATAGAGTAATCAAGCCAGCGTGTCAGCATATAATCTGACCGACATATCAACAGGAACTCCAATTTTTTCTCCCGAAAAGCGTAATCCCCACATTCGTTTTTTGGGAGTTTTTTCGTCTGTCCTGCCCGACTTCCGTTCCAAACCATTGAAAGTTTTTTCTTCGGGGGCTATTTGTCACCGTTCTGCCGCGTTTTGCGTAACAACTTATCCGATAAATGCTTATACTTTTGTAGCTGGTATTTCAAACTTAAAACCATTTGATTATGTCAGCTAACAAACAACAAGACAGCCACAGACCGCCATCGGATGGTGGCATGGCAAAGGAGGAATTCATCCGAGTGGGGACTACGCTTTACAAGATTGTGGAGCAGCCCAAACTGAACGGAGGGTATGTAAGGAAACGCATAGCATGGAACAACGAAACCCTGCGCCAAGACTACGGCAAGGACTACATCGGCAGCGTTCCCAAGTATGACGGCTTCTGCACCGTACCCGAACACATCGGCTACCATCCCGTGGTCGGCAAGTTCCTTAACCTCTATGAACCGATAGACCACCAACCTAAAGAGGGCGATTTCTCGCATATCCAATCTTTGGTAGGTCACATCTTCGGGGAGCAATACGAGTTGGGCATGGACTACCTACAACTGCTCTACTTGTACCCCATTCAAAAGCTGCCTATCCTGCTGTTGGTATCAGAGGAACGCAACACAGGCAAAAGCACATTTCTGAATTTTCTAAAACTCCTATTTCAGAACAATGTAACCTTTAACACCAACGAGGATTTCCGTAGCCAATTCAATTCCGACTGGGCCGGCAAACTGCTTATCGTGGTGGACGAGGTGCTGCTCAACCGTAGGGAGGACAGCGAGCGGTTGAAGAACCTAAGCACCACACTTTCCTACAAGGTGGAAGCCAAAGGCAAAGACCGTGACGAGATAGCGTTTTTCGCCAAGTTCGTGCTATGCTCCAACAACGAGTACTTGCCTGTAATCATTGATGCAGGGGAACACGCTATTGGGTACGCAAGATAGACCGCTTGCAGTCTGATGATACCGACTTCCTGCAAAAGCTGAAAGCGGAGATACCCGCCTTTCTTCATTTCCTGCAACACAGAACACTATCCACCGAAAAGGAAAGCCGTATGTGGTTTGCTCCATCGCTGTTGCATACCGAAGCCTTGCAGAAGATAATCCGCAGCAACCGTAACCGACTGGAGATAGAGATGCACGAGCTGATACTTGACATCATGGATAGTGTCGGCACGGACACATTCTCGTTCTGCTACAACGACATTCTTCTGTTGCTGGTACACTCGCAGGTAAAAGTGGAGAAGCACCAAGTCCGAAAGGTGTTGCAGGAGTGTTGGAAACTTACGCCTGCACCCAACGGACTGACCTATACCACCTACCAATTCAACTACAATCGGGAGTGTCGGTATGAGCCTGTAAAACGGGTCGGTCGTTTCTATTCTGTCACGAGGGAACAACTTGAATCCCTGTAATATCATTCTTTTTTTTGTTGAATTGATGAATAAGGATATAACTATGCTGACAATAAACAATATACACTCTCAACAAAATCTCAACAATCGAAAAGAGAAGTTGAGAGAGGAACAGCACCCGATTGTTGATTTCTCTTTTGGCGAGTGGTTTGTTGAGAAGATGTTGAGCAAATATCTTTCTGTAAATAAATGTGTTATATAAGCCATTCAACAAATCAACGTTTTTACAATCATCATCAAATCTATAGAATATCATGAACATACAAGAAGTTAAACAAATCAGAATCGCAGACTATCTGCAAAGTTTGGGTTACACGCCCGTCAAGCAACAGGGCAGCAGCTTTTGGTACAAATCACCGCTGAGAGAGGAAACGGACGCATCTTTCAAGGTAAACACAGAACTCAACAAATGGTACGATTTTGGACTTGGCAAGGGCGGTAACATCATCGCATTGGCAGCGGAACTCTACCATACGGAAGATGTAACCTGCCTGTTGAAGCGCATAGAGGAACGGACACCATACATCCGCCCTGCATCGTTTTCTTTTGGCAAGCAGCAATCCGACAACCGCACTTATCGGGTATTAAGAGTTGGCGAGCTGTCATCACCTGCGCTCATTGCCTATCTGCAAGAAAGGGGGATAGACATTGAACTCGCCAAAAGGGAGTGTAAGGAACTGCGGTTTGAGAATGCCGACAAACCCTATTTCGCCATCGGCTTCCCGAATATGGCAAGAGGGTATGAAGTGCGTAATAGATACTTCAAGGGATGTGTCGCCCCGAAGGACATCACCCATATCCGACAGCAAAAAGAGCCACGAACCGTCTGTTATCTTTTCGAGGGCTTCATGGATTATCTCTCGTTCCTGACCATCCGAGTAAAGAACAATCCGCAACACCCACGATTGAATGCACAGGATTACGTCATTCTCAACTCCGTTTCCAACCTCTCGAAAGCGGAAAGCATATTGGCAACCTATACCCGAATCGGCTGTTTCCTGACAATGACACAGCAGGACGGAACGCATACGCCAACCTGCAACGGATGTTGGGTGACCGCTTGCAGGATATGTCGGTTCACTATGCAGGGTATAATGACTTGAACGAGTACCTGTGCAAAAAACTCTTGTCCCAATCGACAGAGCCGATAAAGGAGGAGAAGCAAGTACAATCCGCAAGGCGGATGATGCAGCCACCGAAAAAGAAAGGGCTGAAAATATAGAGGGGAACAGGTTCGCTTTCCCAAGGGTATTTAGACAGAAATACCATAGCTCAATAGGGCGTTTTCTTCACGCATTACACGGTAATGCTAAAAACTCCCTATCGAGCCAAAGGGAAATCCCTTTGGAAACCCTGAGAGCCAATGCCACAGGCAGAGAATACACTCATAACAATAACCGTAAAAATCAAACTACATGGGATATTTTTCATTGGACATAAAGAAAGCAAAAGGTTCATCGGACACCGTACAATCCGACCATATAGAGAGAAGAATCATACCTAAAAACGCAGACCCGACAAGAACGCATCTGAACAGGGTACTTATAGAATACCCCGATGGCGTTCATGGCAGGGATGAAGCGATTGCCCACAGGCTGAACACGGCAGGCATCAAGCGGAAGATTACACATGACCAAGTCCGTGTAGTCCGAGTGGTTCTGTCGGGAACACATGAGGACATGATGGACATACAGGAAAACGGAAGACTTGACGAATGGTGCAGCGACAGCATCCAATGGCTGCAAGCCACATTCGGCAGGGAGAACGTGGTTGCCGCCCATCTTCACATGGACGAGAAGACACCGCATATCCATGCAGCCATTGTTCCCATCGTGACAGGTGAAAGGCGCAAAGCCAAGAAAGAGCAGGAAGACGGCAAACGGAAGTATCACAAGAAAGCAAATACCGTCCGTTTGTGTGCCGATGACCTGTTCAACCGTCAGACCTTGATTGCGTACCACGACAATTATGCAAGGGTTATGGCTAAATACGGATTACAGCGAGGTGTGCGAGGTTCCGAAGCACGGCACACCACCACGACACAGTATTATCGGGACATACAGAAAAAGAACGCTGCCCTTGATGCAGAAAACAAGCGGTTACAGGAGCAGAAACCGAAACCGAACAGGAACTCAGACAAGCCAAGAAAGAGGTACAGACCGAGAAACTGAAAGGTGCAGCCACCACCGCAGCGACCAACATAGCTGAAAGTGTCGGTTCTCTTTTCGGGAGCAACAAGGTCAAGACTTTGGAAAGGGAGAACACCGCCCTGTATCGGGAAGTTGCCACCCATGAGGAAACCATTGAGATACTGCAAAACCGCATACACACGATGCAAACCGAGCACAACCGCCAGTTGTTGGAAATACAGCAGAATCACCGTAAGGAGATGGCGGAAAAAAGTGTCAGACACAAAGATGAAGTATCAGGTTTGAAACGCATTATCGAAAAGCTGTGTGCATGGTTTCCTATGGCAAAGGAAATTATGAGAATAGAGAGCCTGTGCCGCCTTGTCGGGTTCAATGAAAGGCAGACCACGACATTGACTTATGGTAAGCCTTTGATATACGAGGGCAAACTTTATTCGGAGGAACATAATCGGAGTTTTACGACAGAAAGAGCAGGCTTTCAAGTGGTGAAAGACCCTGCGGACAAGTCTAAACTGACACTCGTAATCAACCGCCAGCCCATAGGCGAATGGTTCAGGGAACAGTTCGACAGGCTACGGCAGAGCATACGACAGCCAATTCAACCACAAAGGAAAAGTAGAGGAATTACATAAGTAGTTAAAACAGATTGCAATAAGCCTCCGATAATCGTATTTCCCTATCAGAGGCTTATTGCTGTTTAGATTTAGTTACGTTTCATAAATCATGATTTTTGTTTTTGATTGTCGACCTTTCTAAGTTGTGGAAGACATAAGGCTATTATAGCGAGAAGCAGAATAGCCATACCTGAGAACAAAAACCAACGGTTTACCCCGATTTGGTCTGCAAATGCACCCGACACTACCAACCCAAGCGGCATGGCAAACGACATGATGCTGCCAAGAAGTCCGAAAACACGCCCTAAATACTCGGGTTGTATCTGTTCTTGAAATAGCGCGGTCTGTACTCCATTATAGAATGGGGCAGAAAAGCCCATCAACGTACAACATATCGCAAATATCATAAAACCATTGGTTGGTAGCAAGCCGGAAACAGTCAATGACACTCCCACAAGAAAGATAGAGCCGATGATATTTGCCATGCGCTTTTTGAAACCTCCCCATGCGCCCAATAGAAGTCCGCCCAACAACATACCAACTGCAAAAACAATTTCCACCACGGAAGCATGCAAGGTACTTCCCTCGAAATAATTCATACTCATCAGCGGAAATAGCGCATTGATTGGCATATAAATGAACATATTGATTGCTCCTATCCAAAGCAATGTGAAAAGAGCTTTATTTTGTCGTATTGCGTTATAGCCAATGCGCAGTTCGGTGAAAAAGTTTTCTTGCTGCAGCGCTTCAATCGGTTGTTTTGGGATGTGAACCATTGCAACAGTGATACAGGCAATTATTGCTCCGAATACGTCAAGGGCAACCGCAGAATTCAACCCCCATTTTGCATAGAGAAAAGCGGCAATTGCCGGACTTAGGATGAAACTTGCCGATTGGATGGACTGGGTGTAGCCGGCACATTTGACTAACTGTTCTTCAGGCACTAAAAGAGGTGTTACCGCACTTAACGCAGGGGAATGGAATGCAGTGCCAACGCTTCTAATGAAGAGGATGAGCATTACTATCCATACAGGTAGTTCCGCTGACAGGGAAATTACGGTAAGTACCAGTCCAGCACAAGCTATGATGACATCTGCACCAATCATGACCATTTTCCGGTTCCAGCGGTCAACAAGTACTCCGATTGCAGAACCTAAAACCGCTTGAGGTAGAAACCCAACCAAGGTCGCCATTGACAACACCATCGCAGACCCTGTTGTATTTGTCAGATGCCAGATGATGGCCATTTGAAGAACCCCACTTGTTATCAGGGACACAGCTTGCCCCGCCCATATTGTATAGAAATCTTGTTTCCAATTTCTGATTTTTTCCATTTGAATTTTTCCTTTTATCTTTTGAATGTTTCTTGATTTTATAGCACAAAAAATCTCTCGACAAGCCTGAAATAGCATGCCGGATTACAAAGACAATGACATTCAAATCGAATTAATTAGATTTGAATGTGGAAAAATTACCAAGGTTTATGATATGCAATATTAACGGTGTTTTTACCTGTTAATATTGTACAATTGTTCATAATCATATTGAAAACCACTATATATGTTGCGACTTATCTTAATTGGGATGGTATTATATGCACACCGAATCCGCTGCAAAGTTACAATAAATTATTCGATTTTTGCACTAACTAAAGTAAAGAATTTCAATGCTTCCTGAATTTTGCCTTTCCTTTTTTATCCAAATCTGCAAAAAATAACGGCATAAGCAAATAGGTATATATCGAAAGGCAAAAAATGGCGAATACTGTTTGTATTGGATACTATATCAAAGATTTGTCGTATCTTTGCACCTGAAAGAGTTATTTGATAGTAAAACACCGCAAAACGCTGAAAATCGCACGGTTTCCTAGTCGTTACCATTACTTTTCAGATACTCCGTTAAATGTTTATTCATCAAACGGTTAGACGAAACCGTTCAGAATTTAAAATAAAAACAAGATGAAAGTATCAATAAAATAAGGCTATAAACCGCCTTAAAATTCAGCAGGGTTTATCAGAGGATAATTCCCCTTATGTCTTTGAAACATTTCCATATAAAATCCAAGTAATACGGGTTAGAGATGATTTATCCAGACGAGGAGAAGATTACCTATTCTTACAACCTCGGCGGTCAGCTTGAGAAAGTCCGTGGTGAGAAGTCATACGGCTATGACTACATCACCAAGCTGGGCTATGACAAGTTCGAGCAGCGCAGCTACCTGAAGTATTGCAACGGTGCGGAGACGTTCTACACTTACGACGACCGCCGTCGCCTGAGCAACCTCGCGGTGAACAGCGGCAACAAGACCATCATGGACAACGACTATACCTTTGATGCTGTCAGCAATGTCCTTTCGGTGGCTAACAATGCCTCGCTTCCTGCCAGCGGCAATGCCGGCGGCCGGATGTCGCATGCCTATACCTACGACGGACTGTACCGTCTCGTTTCCGCTACGGGTACTTATACAGGAGCCGACAGCAAGTCTGCGTCCTACACCCTTGCCATGGGCTACGACAATATGCACCGCATCAAATCGAAGAGCCAGCATCTGACTCAGGACAACGTGCAGTTCAACGGCACGCTCAATGTAGGCTATGACCTGTCATACACATACGGTACTGAAGCCGGTAAGAAATTCCAACTTGCAAGTGTTAAAGATGTGAATTATCGCACGGAAGAGACTCCGGGAGACAATAATATCGAAACAATCACGTATATTTGTATGACAAGAACGGAAATCTTGTATATGTGAACACCGGACGTATGATGAAGGATGGACATAATGAAGTCGGCACAAGAGAGCGCAAGCTCATCTGGGACGAGGAGAACCGTCTGCTCGCGGTGGACGACAACGGCTTCGTGTCCAACTACTGGTATGATGCCGACGGTGAGCGCACGGTCAAGACTTCCGGCGAAAGCGACCAGGTGTATGTCAACGGAGTCTTCTCTGGCGGCTCCACCAATACCGCGAAGTTCTCGCTCTATGTCAGCCCGTATCTCGTGGCCAACCAAGGCGGCCGTTACACCAAACATATCTACGCAGGCAGCCAGCGCATCGTGTCAAAGGTCGGCGATTTCGCCTCCTACGGCTCTGACCCGCGCCGCATTGAGTATGCAGGTGCCAACACTGACGGTCTTTCTGTCAACTATAAGGCTAAGTATGCGGCACAGCAGCAGGTAATCAAGGACAATTACAAGACCTTTGATGTACCTTACAACGGTACCGACAACGACAACTACGCCGACGGAGAGGGATTCTGCTGCAACGACGGCTCTATGGAGGCGGCGGTTGCTCAGGCACGGAAGGCACAGGCACACGCAGTTGCCAAGTCTTTCAAAGACCCTGACAACTACGAGAACCTGCAGTTCTTCTACCATCCTGACCATCTTGGAAGTTCCAGCTTCATCACCAACCTTGAAGGCGAAGTGGTACAGCACATCGAGTATGTGCCGTTCGGAGAGGTTTTCATAGAGGAGCGCAACAGCGTGTGGAACACGCCTTACCTCTTCAATGCGAAAGAGTTTGACGAGGAGACCGGTATGTACTACTATGGTGCGAGGTACTATGAGCCAAGGTTGAGTCTATGGATGTCAACCGACCCAATGGAAGAAAAGTATCCGGATTATTCAACATATATTTATGCGGCACAAAATCCTATTGCATATTCAGATCCTACCGGTATGGAGATTAGGGGTGTAACTAAAAGTGACGCTGAAGAATTCAAAAGCGATGTTCATTTAATTTTAGGAGATTCGAAGTTTGATAATTTACGTTCTTTGATTTCATTGAAAGGTAAAAAGTTCCAACAAATTCCTGACGCAGCACTGGCAGACGCTCTTGATGGTGTAACTTGCTCAGAAGATGAAATGGCATATATTAGCTTACTCGTCAATACCATTAATTCTAAAGAAGTTCATTCAATAGAATATTTGAAGGATGGAGAAGAAGTTTCATCAAGCGGGTACTCAGATATTAATAAGTATCTGAACAGTATTGACCCTGATAGTAAAATTGGAGATGCATTCAGAAAAACGAGAAGAACGTTCTGATGGGTCTACACGCTACTATTACGATGATGCCACCATTCAAACTCTTGGAGGGGAAGGATTCAATGTCCCAACATCTAAAGGATCGCATTCTTTTATTAGGGGTGTCCAAGATAAGCTTAAGGCCGTAACATCTGCACATGAATTATTGGGTCATGGACTACCATCTGCAAGAAAAGAAAGTCCTGTACATAATAATACAAACGCAATTAGAACGGACAATCTTGTAAGGAGATTGCTCAGACTCCCCCAAAGAGATGGATCAGACCATGCCGGAGGAAAAAGATATTGTAAGTCCTTATAGTTTGCCTTATACTAAATAACAACAAGCATTCGCTAAACTTGGTATATGTAGAACCATATACCAAGTTTAGCAATACTATATATTAAAAGCAATAGGAATATGAGAGAAATTTTTGTTTTTTTATATTATGTTCATCGTGGTCGGAAACAGCAAGGTTTTTGCTGAGCCTAATACGGTACAGGGAAACAGAGAATTAGTATCTGCTATTCTCAATAAAATGCCAGAATCTACAACTAACGAGTCGAAAAAATTGTTTTTTTGGTATTAAAGAACAATTTTATTTGATAGTTGTCAACGATACCATAGGTACTGAATATTTTGTGACGATTGATACACAAAATAAGAATTTTGAACTGATTCCCGTCAAGTTTAATGATAATGGCAACAGTAGAGGGTCGGTTGCTAAATACTTTGCCAATATTCAATATTTGGACGAACCAAATCAGGGAAAAATTGGAAGCAAATTTCAAGCTGGGTATCCCGCATATTTTGCTTTTATAAACGGGAATTGTATTATTAAGGATATGATATTTGACTCAATATCTATACCAAGTCCCTTACCGATTGATTTGTTGGTGTTTCTTAATTAAGAAATTATACGAGAAATTAGATTATGGTATCGACAACTATAATGACTAAATTATAAAATAAAGTAAAATCTAAAATGATGAGCAATCAGGTGTATGTCAACGGAGTATTCTCCGGCGGCTTCACCAACACGGCGAAGTTCTCGCTCTATGTCAGTCCGTATCTTGTGGCTAATCAGGGCGGTCGTTACACCAAGCATATCTACGCAGGCAGTCAGCGCATCGTGTCGAAGGTCGGCGATTTCGCCTCTTACGGTTCTGACCCTCGCCGCATTGAATATGCCGGAGCCAATACTGATGGTCTTTCGGTAAACTACAAGGCTAAGTATGCGGCACAGCAACAGGTAATCAAGGACAACTACAAGACCTTTGATGTACCTTATAACGGAACCGACAACGACAACTATGCCGACGGTGAAGGATTCTGCTGCAATGACGGCTATATGGAGGCGGCAATGGCACGGGCTCGGAAGGCTCAGGCACGCGCAGTTGCCAAGTCTTTCAAAGACCCTGACAACTACGAGAACCTGCAGTTCTTCTACCATCCTGACCATCTCGGCAGCTCCAGCTTCATCACCAACCTTGAAGTAGAGGTAGTGCAGCACATCGAGTATGTACCGTTCGGTGAGGTGTTCATAGAGGAGCACAACAGTGTATGGAATACGCCTTATCTCTTCAACGCAAAGGAATTTGACGAGGAGACAGGTATGTACTACTACGGTGCGAGATACTATGAGCCGAGGCTGAGTCTGTGGATGAGTGTAGATAAATTAGCAGATTATGCTCCTTCATGGACTCCTTATAGAGCATTCTTTAATAACCCGATAAGATTTTTTGATCCAACGGGTAATTGGGAGTGGGATAATGAGGGCAATTTGGTCGCTAATAAAAAAGATAATGTCCAAACTCTTGCTAATTTCCTTGGAGTTAAGGATAAAGATGCTAAAACGTTTTTAGTCCATAATGGTATTTCATTCAATAAAAATAGTAATCCTAATATCCAAGAGGGAACTGTATTAAAGAAGAACACATTGTGGATTCACGAACGCCCCAAAAATGCTATACGTGTAAATAACAATGTTGAAGCGGTCGCACATTACCTATATGGGAATGGAGAATCTGCTGATGTTGGGGATATTGCAACATTCTCAGTAATAGTAGATAAAAAATTCCAAATGAAACATAATAAAATCACTCATGAGAAAGTAGCACCAGAAGGTAACTTTTCTATTGATTTGACAGATAAGATTTTTCATATTGGACATACTAATGTGGATTATTCCGTATCTACCAATGGGAAAGCATCTTCTGTTTCTTACTCTATTTTCTCGAGAGATGGATTTTGGGATCCTGATTTCATTGATGAAAAAACTCTTGGTCGAATTCCATACATTAACGAATGGACTAAGACAAAGCCTGATGGAATGGGGCCGAATCTTGAAAGATTTGGAGGTAAGCCCTATCACTATCTTCCGAGAAAATTTACATTCTATTTCAAACCTGTAAAATAATAAATCTCTAATGCGTTGCAGAATATCAATAAAAAAATTCTGCAACGCTTAACTACAAATGTTAAAATGAAAAAGAATCACAAAAAGAAGTTTTTTTGCTAATTATCTTTACAGGTTCACTGTTTTTGCTTTGTTGTCTTAGATTATGAAGGAAGATTTTATGGCATTCAATCTCTAATTTTCAATAATAATTTTTTGCCAAATAATGATAGCTTTGAAATGGATGATTATGAGATATTTCGTATTCTTGATATGGACGGGTTTAGAATAGCTGGTCCTGGGTTTAGGATGAATGGAACCAATAACAAAAATTTCGTCTATTGAAAAAAATATGCTATTTATAAATCTAACCCGTTGGTTGAATTAAATTAGCGAATATTTTATTTTTTTCCAATCGGACGATGATTAGCGTAATTGACATATTGCATGAAAGTCCTAGCGACAATCTTTGCTGCCATTCGGGTGAAAAGTCCGCAGGATTGCTTTGCGTAATTTCGTATCATCATAAGCGTGTCGTTGAGTTGGGAGAATACGGTTTCGATACGTTTTCTAAACCGCTTGCAAGCCCATGATGTGGGCTCTTTCCAGTTCTTCTGATTCAGCCGATAGGGAACTTCCAGCGTAATGTTAGCGACATCAAAAAGATTCTGCTGTACCTCGGTGCTGAGATATCCTTTGTCTCCGAGCATCATGCAGTCATGATATTCC
Source organism: Bacteroidales bacterium (assembly GCA_022009815.1). Lineage (GTDB taxonomy): Bacteria > Bacteroidota > Bacteroidia > Bacteroidales > Muribaculaceae > Limisoma. Next base: position 19,579 of record CP091725.1, on the reverse strand, counting down.
CACTGCACATCCTTGAGATAATGGAGGTCGTGGACACTTGCCGCTGTCATATCGTAAGCATGTATGACACCGCGTATTCCACAAACAGCGTGGAGTTTATAGCCATAATAATACATCCCTTGCGAGGCACAATATCCCCCAGTCTGGTGCCGCATCGGGATTGTCATGCCCCATGGCGCAGCGTTTTGCCCTTGCGTTCTGACAGACCTTGATGGGTTTGGAGTCGATGCAGAATACATCTTCTGTACCGTCTATTGCCATTGCCACATCCTTGCGGATATCCTCCGCAAGTCGTGCCGTCAGCTTACGGCGGGCATTGAACTGTCTGCGGCTGATCAGGTTGGGCAAATCGTCTTTGCTCTCATGGCTCAGACGATAAAAAAGGTAGTTTTCGCTGTCAATATGGAACGCTTCGGCTGTTATGCTCAAAGCGATGACCTCAAGGTCGGAAAAACTTGGGAACTACACCACAACGGGGGGATATTTCCGAGCTCATTAACACGATTTCCGGCGAAATCCTTGCAGATTCCCAGAATTCTGACGAAATTTGTTATGAAGTTGCGCATATGCAGATAAATAGTATTCAACGGTTTAGCTACCATTAAATTACTAAAAAAATCAGTGATATGTGCAACTTTTTCATTTGTAAAAATTTAGAATTTTAATTCAACCAACGGGTAAATCTAATATATATATACAATGTCAGACTGAAAATGGTTTAATTGAAGATTATTGTTTAAACACCAGTAGCAGCGACATTTTAGCGAGAAATAATGTATTTCAGTTAATCTCCCATAGAGAGGAACTCCCTTGGAAGACAAAGTTAATTCTAAAATTCAAGAGGTTTAAAATATCAAAACTTCTTTCTTTAAGTATTATGGCGATATCAATACTGCTTTTATTCTGTAACGAAATTGAAAAAATGTCATTATAAATCAATGTAAATATCAACAGAGTTATGTCCAATAAACATTGTGACAAAAAGGAAGGCTATGAGCGTAGATACGTGAAGTATTATTACGGCGGACGCAACGCCTCCCACAACCGTATCGGCCGACTGATGATGCGTGAGGACGGAACGGGTGCCATCGAATACTTCTACGGCAAGATGGGTGAGGTGACAAAGACACGCCGCACACTTATCGTACCTAACCAGGCGATTGCCACCTACGTTACCCAATGGACTTACGACAGCCACAACCGCCTCCTGGAGATGATCTATCCCGACGAGGAAAAAGTGACTTACTCCTACAACCTTGGTGGCCTGCTTGAGAAAGTCCGTGGTGAGAAGTCATACGGCTATGACTACATCACCAAGCTGGGCTATGACAAGTTCGAGCAGCGCAGCTACCTGAAGTATTGCAACGGTGCGGAGACGTTCTACACTTACGACGACCGCCGTCGCCTGAGCAACCTCGCGGTGAACAGCGGCAACAAGACCATCATGGACAACGACTATACCTTTGATGCTGTCAGCAATGTCCTTTCGGTGGCTAACAATGCCTCGCTTCCTGCCAGCGGCAATGCCGGCGGCCGGATGTCGCATGCCTATACCTACGACGGACTGTACCGTCTCGTTTCCGCTACGGGTACTTATACAGGAGCCGACAGCAAGTCTGCGTCCTACACCCTTGCCATGGGCTACGACAATATGCACCGCATCAAATCGAAGAGCCAGCATCTGACTCAGGACAACGTGCAGTTCAACGGCACATTGAATGCTGGCTATGATTTGTCGTACACTATGGAACTGATACAGGAAAGAAGTTCCAACTCGCCAATGTGAAGGATGTTAACTACCGCACGGAGGAGACGCCTTCAGAAAGCGAGAATGTGAACAACAATCATGCTTATGAGTATGATGCCAACGGTAATCTTGTTTATGTCAACACAAGCCGTACAAAGAAGGACGGTGTGGCTGACGAGAAGACCGCAGAGCGCAAGCTTAAATGGGATGAGGAGAACCGTCTCCTTGCTTCTGATGACAATGGCTTTGTGACTAACTACTGGTATGATGCTGACGGAGAACGCACGGTGAAGATATCGGGCGAGAGTGACCAAGTCTATGTGAACTCTGAGTTTGCAGGAGGCCGCACGAATACAGCAAAGTTCTCACTCTATGTATCTCCATACTTGGTAGCCAACCAAGGCGGACACTACACCAAGCATATCTACATCGGTAGTCAGCGTGTGGTTTCCAAGATTGGCGACTTTGACTCTTACGGTTCTGACCCACGCCGCATTCAGTATGCAGGTAGCGAGACCGATGGCTTGTCTGTTAATTATAAAGTTAAATATGCTCAACAGTTGCAAGCCATTAAGGATAATTATGCAACCTTTAGATAATGTAAGCTGCATCTCGGCAATAAAAATGAATGAATTCATTTGTATTGCTCTTGATTTGCATTGCCTTTGCAGTGCCGTACAATGGCGAGGACAACAACGATTATGTCGATGGCAAGGGCTTCTGTTGCAATGACGGCAGCTTGGAGGCTGCTCAGACACGAGCTTTAGCGAGAGCTGCAAAGAATAACTTCCAAGAGGGCGACGCATACGAGAAGATGCAGTTCTACTACCACCCTGACCATTTGGGTAACAGTAGTTATATCACCAACCTTGACGGCGAGGTGGTGCAACACATTGAGTATGTTCCATTCATATGCCTATTACAATGCGACAAAATAGGCAATGGAAATGACCGCATAAGAAAACACGGCAAGTAGATCCAAAGAGAAGTCCTTTCCCGAAAGGAAGACAAAAAAGTTTGGGACGCAGTCCGCTTTTGACACATCCTCATTTGCAATGACGACTTGTCGCAGAAGGATATTTATCCGTAATTAGGTTGACGAAATAACGGCAGTGGATTAGAATTCTACCGAGAGCGAGACGTTGAACTGGCGGCCTGTCAGATAGTTGGGAACGGCGTATTGCAGGTTGTTGACGTCGGTGACCCAGTAGCAGCTGCTCACGTTTGAGATGTCTCGTGCTGAGTCACATCCTGAGAATTTGCAGAACATCATGCTTATAAACTGACTCCAAGTGTTGTCGCCCCTGCAGTGCTTGTCCGTTTTCTCTTCACGGATGATTTTCCTTATGTTTTCTTTGGACAGTTTGCCGATTGCTTGAGCGAAAAGTGTTATATTTGCTATGGAAGTAAATGAGGTGGTTCTCTTTGCTAAGGTAGTGAATTCTGCCTTAGCATTTACTTCATTTTTTTGTTTTTTATTCAAAACGTTTAGGACAACATTGTATAGTAATATTATCATGAATTATGACAAAGAAATTTGAAATACGAAATAGTACGGTTGAGTTCCTTACCTTTGTTGCAGAAGGTGAGGAACAAGGTGTACAAGTTTTATATAAGAATGAGACGATATGGGCAACACAAAAGGCAATGGCAATGCTTTTTGACTGCTCCACCGACAACATAGGACTACATCTGAAAAACATCTTCAAAAGTGGTGAATTAGAAGAAAGCTCAGTTACCGAGAAAAACTCGGCAACTGCTACGGATGGAAAGAACTATATGACAAAGTTCTATAATCTTGATGCTATCATTTCGGTTGGTTATCGTGTCAACTCTATTCGTGCCACTCAATTCCGCCAGTGGTGTACCTATGTCATTCGCCAGTTCTCTTTGCGTGGCTATATAATAGACAAAAAACGCATGGAGAATGGTTCATTCATCGGTGAAGACTATTTTGAGCATTTGTTAGCAGAAATACGTGAGATTAGATTGAGTGAACGAAGATTCTACCAAAAGCTCACGGATATATATGCTACAGCAGTTGACTATAATAAGGACGCACCAACCACACGCTTGTTCTATAAAAAAGTTCAGAATAAGATGCACTATGCTGTACATGGACATACCGCTGCGGAGCTTATAGTAGAAAGAGCCAATGCGGAAAAAGAACACATGGGATTGACTAATTGGGAGAATGCACCTGATGGAAAAATTGTAAAGCCGGATGTGAGTATTGCCAAAAACTATCTAAAACAAGTGGAACTTGAAGATCTGGGGAAACTTGTCAACTCTGTGCTTGACTTGGCAGAGCGTATGGCAAATCGACACATACCAATGACAATGGAAGATTGGGCAAAACGTATAGACATTATTCTTGAAGCTGGAGGTGATGCCGTATTATACGATGCTGGGAAAGTCACAGCAGAGTTCGCTAAGAGTTTTGCCGAATCAGAGTTTGAAAAGTATCGTGTGATACAAGACAAATTATTCAGCTCTGATTTTGATAAACTCAATTCTTTACCTTTTGACGATGACGAGAATTGAAAGACCAAAGGATGCAAATTACCCTATCCTCCACAGCTGGCCTATTACAATGCGACAAAATAGGCAATGGAAATGACCGCATAAGAAAACACGGCAAGTAGATCCAAAGAGAAGCCCTTTCCCGAAAGGAAGACAAAAAAGTTTGGGACGCAGTCCGCTTTTGACACATCCTCATTTGCAATAACGACTTGTTGCAGAAGGATATTTATCTGTAATTCGGTTGACAAAATAACGGCTGTGGATTAGAATCCTACCGAGATGGAGACGTTGAACTGGCGGCCTGTCAGGTAGTTCGGTACGGCGTATTGCAGGTTGTTGACGTCGGTGACCCAGTAGCAGCTGCTCACGTTGGAGATGCCGAGTAGGTTGAACACGTCGAGGCCTATGCTGATGTTCTTGAAATGACGCCAGAAATTATAGGGACGGATGCCGTCGGTAGGCGCTCCGACAAGTTGGTATTGAAAACCGATGTCGATGCGTTTGTAAGGCGGGATTCGCAGCCAAGCCACGTCGCGAGTCACTTGCGGCGGTGTCATTGGGAATCCGTCGGAGAGGATGCCGCGCAGACTGAATTTAAGTTTGGGGAATTTTGGGAAATAGTCGGTGAAAAACAGTCCGACGCTATAGCGCTGGTCCGTAGGGCGCGGCACTTTCACGCCGTTGAGCGTCTCCTGCGTCTTCATCAGCGAGAAACTTATCCATGAGTCTGTGCCGGGAACAAACTGTCCGAAGAGTTTGAAGTCGATTCCCGTGATGAATCCTTTCGAAGCATTCACGCCTGTATATACGAGTTTCAGGTTGTCGAGTTCGTAAGGAATCAGATTCGCGAGATTCTTGTAGTAAGCCTCCGCTGTGAGTTTGAACGGACGGTCCATTGCGCGGAACGTGTAGTCGCTGCCGAGAATCAGCTGGATGCTACGTTGCGACTTTATGTTGCTGTTGAGAGTCTGATAAGAGTTGCCGTCGGCGTCGGTCTGCGTGATGCGGAATTCCTTGTAGAAAGGCGACTGATAATATAGACCTCCGGCAAGACGCATTGCCACGCGGCTGTTGCGCTCGGGAATGAAACCGATGCTTATGCGCGGGCTTACGAGAAATTCTTTGTTGAAGTCCCAATAAGAGAATCTGATGCCTCCATTGACGGAGAACAGTCCGATACCAGTCTGCCACTTGAAATTGTCCATCGCATAGAATGAAATCTTGTTGGTTTCCAAGTCGTTGTATGAACGCAGGTTGTAGACCATGCGCACGCGGTCGGAGAGATGCGGCACGGTGTAGCCTGCGGAGTCGCGCAGCTGCCATTCATTCGACCGGTCGTAGACTTTTTGGCGGCGGTATTCCAGTCCGTAGCTCAGGTTGTTGTGGTTCAGTCCGGTGTGGCCCTTCAATGCAATGTTGAAAACGCTGGCTTTCAGTCGGTCGCGGGCGTGTTCAAGATATTTTCCGACGCCAATCTCACCACCGATAGAATTGTCGCCGTCGTTTGTCCCCGCGTCGTCGAGCCAATACTCTCCGGAGATGTCGTATGACACCAGCTCGTTTGTCAGGAATCCGGAAGCAAGCATTGTGAACGCAGTCGACTTTGACGGTTGGAAATTCAATTCAAGCGCACCGAAATAAGTCTCGAATTTGTCGTGTTCCTCGCCGTCGAAATATACGGTGAATTCCTTTACATTCTCAGATATTCCAAACGACGTAGACCGCGTTGTGGGCTTGAATTTATAATCGTTTGACGAGATGTTGCCAAGAAATGCCACGTTCCACTTGTCGTTGATTTTGAACCTGAGATTCGTCTGATAGTCGATATATGTAGGGTCGTACTCGCCTTTGGAGTCCATCGAGCTGAGCAGCGACGCGTTGCGCTTGAACCGGAAGCCGTGGAGCTGGGAGAATCGTCCCGTGTTGTGTCCCACCGAAGCCTCCGCGCCCATCAGACTTCCCGACAGAGTGCCCTCGAATGCCTCCGGTTGGCGGTAGGTGATGTCGAGCACCGACGACATGCGGTCGCCGTATTCAGCCGAGAAACCACCGGTTGAAAACTGGATGTTGCCCACCAGGTTAGGGTTTATGATGCTCAGCCCTTCCTGCTGTCCCGAGGAAATCAGCAACGGACGGTAGACCTCGATGCCATTTATGTAAACGCTGTTTTCATCGTAAGATCCGCCTCTTACGGAATATTGCGAGCTCATCTCGTTTTTTGACGAAACTCCAGCCACAGTCGACAGCATCGCCTCCACACCGTTGCCCGACACCGACGTTGTCTGTTGCAGAGCCCGGGCGTCGAGATTCTGCATTCCGTCGGTCTGCTTGCGGTATTCCGTCACCGTTACCCCCTGCAGCTCGGTCGAGGCGTCGGAGAGTTTTACAGTCAGCGTGACGTTTCCTTCCGGCTTTATTAGTTTCTGATGGCGTTCTTTGTATCCGAGGCAAGAGAAAATGATTTCGACAGTGTCCTGGCGGGCAACAGAAAGCGAGTATCCGCCGTCGAGTCCCGACATTGTGCCTATTGCTGTTTTTGCGACACGGATTGTGGCGAATTCAATCGGTTTGCTGTCGCTGTCGAGTACTTTTCCCGAAATATGAACCTGTGCAGCTACCGCAACAGGCATAATCAGCATCAATAGAAAAAAATATGTTGTTCTTGTTATGCGCATAGACTATAAATATACATATTAATAAACGCAGAAAACCAGGTTTAATTATGTGGTGGCGCATAAAAAAAGCCCGTTGCGTGGCAGCAACGGGCTTTGTGGGGTCAGTCTCTGAATATTAGCAAGGTTTGCCTGTAATCTCAGAAACCACGTTTTTTATTTCTTGAGCTATGGCATTGGCCTGCTCCATTGTTTTCGCCTCAGAGTAGATTCGGATGATAGGTTCCGTGTTGCTCTTGCGCAAGTGTACCCAATATTCAGGGAAGTCGATTTTCACACCGTCGATTGTTGTCACCTTCTCGTTGGCATATTTTTTCTCAACAGCCTCAAGGATTGCGTCAACATTGATGTCGGGTGTGAGTTGAATTTTGTTTTTCGCGATGCAGTATTGAGGATACTCCTTCTTGAGCTCCGACACCTTTTTGCCTTTGTGGGCAAGGAGAGAGAGGAACAAAGCCACGCCAACGAGAGCGTCGCGGCCGTAGTGGCTGGCAGGGTAGATGACACCGCCGTTTCCCTCACCGCCGATAACGGCTCCGCTGTTTTTCATCTGAGTGACAACGTTGACTTCGCCCACTGCCGATGCTGTGTATTTGCATCCGTGGCGTTCTGTCACGTCGCGGAGCGCGCGTGAAGACGACAGGTTTGAAACTGTAGCACCCGGAGTTTTTGACAAGATGTAGTCGGCCACAGCAACGAGAGTGTATTCCTCGACAAACATCTCGCCGTTTTCCATAACGATTGCGAGACGGTCAACGTCGGGGTCGACAACGAAACCAACGTCGGCGCATCCAGTTTTCAAGAGGTCGGAAATCTGAGTGAGGTTCTCAGGAATAGGTTCCGGAGTGTGTGCGAAATTACCTGTCGGGTCGCAGTTCAACTCAATCACGTTTTTGACACCAAGACGGCGCAGCAGCTGAGGCATCACGATACCGCCAACCGAGTTTACGGCGTCGATGGCAACAGTAAAATTGGCTTTCTTGATAGCTTCAACATCAACGAGGTCGAGGTCGAGCACGCTGTCGATATGCTTGCGTGTATAGGTGTCGTTTATAAACTCGTGTCCGAGTTTGTCGACTTCAGCGAAAGTAAACGATTCCGCCTCTGCGATGGCAAGTACTTCCTTGCCCTCGGCGTCGTTTAGGAATTCACCCTTCTCGTTGAGCAGTTTCAGAGCGTTCCACTGTTTAGGGTTGTGAGAGGCGGTAAGGATGATGCCACCGCAAGCCTTTTCCCAAACCACCGCCAATTCAGTGGTCGGCGTAGTGGCAAGGCCGATGTTTACGACATCGAAACCCATACCGTTTAGCGTTCCGACAACGATGTCCTTCACCATCTCGCCAGAGAGTCGAGCGTCGCGACCCACAACGATTGTGTTAGAGCTTTTAGTTGTTGATTTTCGGATGAATGTAGCATATGCGGCAGTGAACTTCACAATGTCGAGCGGACTCAGTCCGTCGCCTGCCGGTCCACCGATTGTGCCGCGGATGCCAGAGATTGATTTTATAAGTGACATGATTATAAAGTAATGGTTTGTTAGTTTTTACTTTTGAAATATCTGATATTGTAGAGGTAAGGCACAACGTCGGCAATCTCCGAGTATGGACCCTTGCGGCTCTTTATCAGAAGGTTGATTTCGCTGTCGATGCCAACAAACACCAGCGGCAACACAACGCCGTAGCCGTATTTCGTGTAGTCGTAGTTGGCTTCTTCGTTGGAAAATTTGAACGATGTGCTGCTGTATGACAAGTCGCCGAAGTTGCCCGAAGGAGCATCCTCATATCCGGCGCTCCAGCGGTTGATGCTTATGCGTCCGAAGCGGAAATATATCGTTTCGCCCTCCTGAGCCCTGTTGTTTGTGCGGTCGCCCGCCTTCAACACCTGCATGTAAACGTTTCCGTTGTCGTCAATTTGGTAGTAGGGCGCGTCGGCACCCGTCTGAAACACCGTGTCGGCAGGAATCTGCTTCAGCACCTTCTGGTGCGCGAGGAAAGAATTTATGGATTTTTCCTCGTCGTCGAGCAACTCGGAGTAGCTTTGAATCCTTGCACGATGCGAGCAGAGCCAATGCAATCGGCAGAGCCATCAGTATGAAGTTTCTTATTTTCATATAGTAACGTTGTTTTCAGTTAAATCTCTCAAAATTTGGTGGAACGTGTCGATAGCACCTCTCAGCGGGCCGTGGTATTCGCCTCCTGCGGCATTGGCGTGTCCTCCACCGTTGAAGTATTTGGCGCAAAGAGTGTTTACGTGGAAGTCGCCTTCCGACCGCATCGACACTTTTACAAAACCACGCTCCTCGCGGAAGAAAACCGACCATACCACCGTAGGGATGGCAAGCGGCATGTTGGCGAGAGCCTCCGTGTCGCCCACTTGATAGTTGAACTTTCGCAGGTCGCGCTTGTCGAGAATTGTCAGCGAAGCCTTGTGGGACGGAAACAAACGCATTTTTTCGGCTATGGCATAGCAGTTTAGACGCATGCGCGCCTCGCTGCTCGTGCCGAGAGTAAGTTTGTAGATGCGGTCCTTGTCAACGCCGCGTCGCACGAGGTCGGCAACGATTATATACAGCTCTGCGTGGTTGGAGTTGTATGAGAAGTTGCCCGTGTCGGTCATCATTCCCGTATATATGCATGTCGCCACGTCAAGGTCGATCATGTCTGAATAGCCAATGGCTACAAGTATGCGGTAGAGCAGTTCGCAAGTCGACGTCATCTGCGGATATGACAAAATCGGGTTGCATATAGGCTCAGGGTTTATGTGGTGGTCAACCATCAGCTTGTTGCATTTTGCGTTGGCGACCAACTCTCTCATATCAGCAAGGCGCGACAATCCGTTGAAGTCGAGGTAGCAAATAAGGTCGGCAGCGTTGATTGTCTCGGCAGCCAACTCCGGGTCTTTGGCAAACGACACGATGTTGTCATATCCAGGGAGGAAAGCCATGTCTTCCGGCACGTTGTCGGGGGTGACAACGGTTGCCTTCTTTCCAAGTTTGTCAAGTATGAGTTTCAGAGCCAGGTTTGAGCCGGCAGCGTCGCCGTCAGGCGATTTGTGGCAAGTGACCACTACATTTCCGCTATTTTCAAGGGCTTCCTTAAACTGCGTCAGCAGTGTCGGTTCTATAATCTGTTCTAACATTCTTCTGTTTAGTAAATATTGAATTGCAAAGTTATGAAAATAATGCGACAAATATGGATTTCAGGGCATTATTATGCACTTGAAAAAATCCTAATATATATGTCAAAATACTAAAAGCCGGCGTGGTTTCTATTCTATTTTCATAACAAACGGGTAGGCCGGGAGGTCGTCGGAATTGTATAGATTGCCTTCGCAATAATTGCTTTGGCAATAGCGCACCGCCACAGGTTCTGTCACATTATCGCATGTCACGACCAACTTTCCTCCAGCAACTCTGCCGCTTGCCGGATGGAATATGCCGTCGGCTCCGGCGATTTGCAGGTCGTTGACAGCGTTGCCGTTGCATCGCAGCCCTTTGGCGTAGCTGAATTTCACAACAATGGCATTTCCCTTGCGTTGGCAAGACTTTGCCAAAGGACCCATGTAGGGCACTTTGACGGAGTATTCTTTAGCCAGCACCCAGGCAGCGAGCCGCTTTCCGGCAGTCAGTTTGTCGCGAGGATGCAGGTCGAGGCTGTCGCCACGGTCAATGACCGTAGCCAGCCCGATATCCTTTATTCCGCAGTTTAGCCAGGTGTCTATCTGCGCCATGCGCAATTCCGCCGGTTGAGTGGAGTGTGGCGCCACCATCATGCAGTAGAACGGCATCCGCTGTTGCCACTCGTCGCGCCACGACCGCACCATGTTTGTAAACACCTGCGGATAGTCGGCGGCTCGAAACGCATTCGATTCACCCTGATACCAGATGTTTCCCTTCACCGTGTAGCCGAGTATCGGCGACACCATACTGTTCCACAACATGCCCGGCACTTTGTGCTCCCAATGTTTCGGTGCCATTTTTTCGAGAGAATATTGCTGGAAGACAGAGGCGTAGAGCGGGTCGTTCTCCATAACGTCGCGCTTTGTCCACGATTCAGCCGGCGAGCCGCCCCATGCACAAGAAATCATACCTACGGGTCGGTGCAGACGGTTGTAAAGGTCGCGCCCCACGACAAATGCAATGGCGGAAAAATCATATACGTTTTCAGCGTTGCACACAATCCAACGGCCGTTGCAGTCGGTGCGTGGTTTGTCGATTGACCGAACTTTGTCGACCTTGAAAAGGTGTATCATCGGATACTCGGCATCTTGTATGTCGGATTCGAAAGTGCTCATGCCAGTTTGCCATTCATTTTTTCTGCCCACGGGAAACTCCATGTTGCTCTGTCCGCTACACAGCCACACTTCACCGACCATAACGTTAACTGTAACGGTGTCGGATGCCGAAGCGAATGTCAAAGCCTCGCTGTTGCTGCATCCTGGGGTTGCAATTCTCAATTCCCAATGACCGGAATTGTCGGCGGTGGCTGAATACGTCTTGTCGCTCCAAGTCGTCGTCACGTCGATACACTCTCCAGGAGCGGCTGTGCCCCAAAGCTTCGCATTGCAGTGCTGCTGCATCACCATATTGTCAGAAATGATTGCCGGAAGCGAGATTCCGGCATTTGCGCCCAAGGCGCCCAACAGAGTAGCCGCCAACGCCAGCAGTCTGTTCGTTAGGGAATAAAAAGATGTCTTCATAGAACAAAAATAGTGCAAGCTGCGTTAAAAACAAAGTGAAGAAGGCTAATTTCGACTTTTTATAGAAAAGTAAGTGGAAATCGGTGTTTTTTTGTCTAATTTTGCACGAGAAAATAAAGTCAATAACAAATGAACTGCAGGAATTTTATATTGTCTACAATTGTGGCAGCCGCTGGTATGGCACCGGTGTCGGGCCACGCGTTGACGCTGCGCGAATGCTCGCTTGAAGCCACGCCGTCAGCGCCATCAGAAATAGTGTCGGAACGTAGCGGACAAACATATCTCACGCTTTCCGCCGACGGCAAAAACGTGGTGCGTTGCGACTATAAGACAGGACGTCAGGAAGCCGTGGTCATGTCGACGGCCAACCTCAGAGACTGCGACGTCAAGTCGTGGGACGGCTTCATCTTGTCGCCAAATGAGAAACTGATGCTTCTCTACACTGATGTGGAGCCAGTCTACAGGCATTCCTTCAAGGCATCGTATTATGTGTATGACATAGCCCGCAACAATATCAAGAAATTGTCGGAAAACGGCTTGCAGGAAATCCCGTCGTTCTCGCCAGACAGCCGTATGGTGGCATTCGTCAGAGACAACAATATCTATGTTGCAAAGCTTGACTACGGCACAGAGGTGGCTGTGACAAAAGACGGCAAGCGAAATGAGATAATCAACGGAGTTCCCGACTGGGTCTATCAAGAGGAGTTCGGAATGCTGAGCTCGCTCGCGTGGTCGCCCGACAATTCGATTCTGGCATTTCTGAAATGGGACGAATCGGCGGTCAAGATGTATGACATGCCGCTCTATCGAGGCTCATGCGATGAGAAGCCGGAGTATAAATATTATCCTGGAAGTTTCTCGTATAAATATCCAGTTGCTGGCGAGGTCAACTCGAAAGTCAAGGTAATCAGTTACGACGTAGAGACCCGTGTGTTGAAGGAAATGAATGTGCCGTTGGATTACGATGGATATGTGAATAAAATTGAATTTGGGAAGACTCCGGAACGATTGATGGTCAACACACTTAACCGCAACCAGAATGAAATGAAGCTTTATGCCGTCAATCCACGGTCGGCAATGGCGAAATTGATTTACACTGACAAGTCGACAACATGGATCGACCCAGACTTGACATCGATGACGCGCTATTATGATTCGTTCTTCATTGTGGCGAGCGAGCGCGACGGTTTCCGCCATTTGTATAAGTATTCAAATGCCGGCAGCCTGATGAAGCAAGTGACAAAAGGCGATTGGGAAGTCACCGATTTCTACGGCTACGATCCGGCGACTATGCGCTATTATTATCAGTCGACGCAGACAGGCGCTCTTAACCGTGTGGTGGCTTCGGTCGACGCCAAAGGCGTGTCGACGATATTGTCGCCAAAAGAAGGCACAAGCAGCGCGCAGTTTAATGCATCGTTCACTTATTATGTGCAGAATTTCAGCGACGTAAATACTCCAGACACATATAGCCTTTTCACATCGAAAGGCAAGGAGGTGCGCGAGATAGAGGCAAACCGCGAATACGCCGACCGCTTCCGCAATGTGCCAGAAAAGACATTCTTCACGATGACAAGCGCCGGCGAGACGCTCAATGGCTATATGATAAAACCTGCAAGCTTCAACGAGTCGCAGAAATATCCGGTTATCATGTACCAGTACAGCGGACCGTGTTCGCAGCTCGTGAAAAACAAATGGAGCATAGATTGGCTCGACTACGCCGCCACACAGGGTTATCTTGTGGTTTGTGTCGACGGTCGAGGCACGGGATTCCGGGGCAAAGTTTGCATCGGTGGTTTATAAGAACTTAGGCAAATACGAGACAGAGGACCAGATTGCCGCCGCTCGTTATGTGGCGTCGCTGCCTTATGTCGACGCATCGAAGATAGGCATTTTCGGATGGAGTTTCGGAGGATATGAGACACTGATGGCGATGACCGCTCCCGGCAATCCCTATGCAGCCGGCATCGCAGTGGCACCAGTGACCGACTGGAGTCTCTATGACTCCGTCTATACTGAAAGATTCATGCTCACACCGCAGCAGAACTCCGTGGGCTACGATGCAAGCTCGACGCTTGGCAGAATCAAGAACCTCAAAGGCAATCTGCTGATTGTGTCGGGCACCGCCGACGACAACGTGCATATCGCAAACACGTTTGAATTTGTTTCGGAGGCAACGTCGCAGAACAAAATCCTTGACATGATGGTTTATCCTAATAAGAACCACTTCATCAACGGATGTGAGACGCGCTTGGCGCTTTATACGAAATTATTGGACTATTTCAATCGGAATCTGAAAAAGTAGATATTGAGCAGAAAACTACATAGCATCTGCAGTTGTTCGATTTCTGAAATCTGGAAGAACTACTCGATTGGGACGATACTCTTGGGCATCGTCCCAATTATTCCATTGCTCGGCGGAAACGGAACATTGCCGTTGACGGCGCTGATATTGGCGTTGCTGCTGTTCTGCTATGTGCGCCATGAACGCTTCAAGTCGTTGCAGCGTTGTGCGGTGTTTCCATATATCGCAGCGCGGATATTGCTTGTCTTTACTGTGTTCATGCTGCTTGTAGTGGCAGTCAGCATCACGTCGAGGCATACTCTCGGCGGTCCGTTGTTGGCAGCAGTGCAGAGCCGGGCATCGCTCTATGTGTCGCTTTTCAGCTTGATCGTGTTGTGGCTGATGTATCCTCGCATGTGGAGCACCACATTCTGTCGCGAATGCATGCTTAAACGGGGATTGCCACAGGAGCGCAGCGTTCTTGGGCATGTGTATGACAGAGAGAACGGCTATCTGGTGCGCCGGATGCAGGCGTTGTTTAGCACCATTTTCATTCTTACCGTAGCGTTCCGCATAGCGGAGGCATATTGGCAATTTTCCCCGGTTATCGTTAGGATGGTGTATATCTATATCCCGCTTAGCCTTGTGGTGGCAGACACAGCCTATGTGCGGTCGCGATATTTCGTGTTGGGGAGGATAAGCGCGGAAAAAGAAAGATCAACAATGCCGTATGGAGGAAATTCAAGCTTGTGCGGGTGCTGGTCGTCGACGATGGCGGAATGCTGCTGGCACAAGGAGAGAAAGGCCTTGACACGCCTTACAGCTGCTATGAGCCATACACGGAGCAGTTGTCGGTCGACACGGCAATGCGCCTCGTAGGCAGAGGGGTTAGATTCTGCTACAGCACCGTGGACACGATCAACCACCGCTGCATAGAACATTATCTGTGTTTCGTAGACAAGCGCGTCGATGTGGCGAATGCCGCATGGTTTGGCAGGGAAGCCGTGGAACGGAAGTATGGAAACGAATTGGCACGGCTGCTGTGTGCCGAGCTGCATCGCATCTACACCGTGATGCAGACGAGCAAAGTTTATGATTTGAGCGGCAAGAAGCTTGTGGAGCTGGAGGGCTATAAGCCAAAGTTTGCTTTCCGGGAGTTGCGCACCACCGATGTGGATTTCAACGATAGCCGGTGGATGCTATTGTCGAGATTTAATAAGGATTTGACTTTTTTTGCCTTGCGCAGAGCGTGGTATCAGTATGTGGAGGGCTTGATTTAACAAGAAATTGACAAGATGGAATTGATAGCGATTGTAGGACCTACAGCGTCGGGAAAAACCCATAAGGCCGTGGCTTTGGCAAAGCGGATAGGCGGCGAGATTATAAGCGCCGACTCGCGCCAGTTGTACCGAGGCATGGATATCGGAACAGGGAAAGATTTGGAAGAGTATGGCACGGTTCCGTATCATTTGATTGACATCTGTCCTGCCGGATATAAATACAACCTCTATGAGTATCTGCGCGACTGCGACAAGGCGGTTGCTGAAATACGCCAACGGGGCAATCAGCCCATTGTGTGTGGCGGAACGGGTCTTTATGTGGAGTCTTATCTGAAAGGTGTGCGCTTGCCTGAGGTGCCTGAAAACAAGGCGTTGCGGGAGCGGTTGGAGGCATACACGCTTGAAGATTTGACGGCGATGCTTGAGGAAATGAAAACCTTGCACAATACCACCGACGTCGACACCAAGAAGCGGGCAATCCGCGCCATCGAGATACAGCGTTATTACATTGACAATCCCGACATTGCGCAGAAGGCAGAGCCTCATCCCGTTGAAAATGCGCTGATTGTGGGGGTAGACATCGATAGAGAGGCGCGCCGCCGCCGCATAACGGAGCGTCTGCATGCCAGGCTGGAAGAGGGAATGGTCGACGAGATACGTCGTCTGCTTGACAGCGGAGTGGCAGCCGATGATTTGACATACTACGGACTTGAATATAAATTTGTCACAGCGTATGCTACCGGGCAGCTGACGTATGACGAGATGGTGAGCCAGCTTGAGATAGCCATCCATCAGTTTGCCAAGAGGCAGATGACGTGGTTCCGCGGCATGGAACGTCGCGGCTTCAAGATAAATTGGCTGCCATACGATATGCCTGACGCGGATTTCGCCGAAGCCGTGGTGGGCATGATGCAGCGTCAGTAACAGTCAACTTTTATCGTGGCGGTCACGGCGCGATGGTCGGACAATTGAACGGGAAGGTCGATTACCCGGCATCCCGTAGCCTTGATGTTGTTGTTGGGCAGCATGAACAGATAGTCGATTTTTCTGTCGGGCACGTCGGCAGGGAATGTCGGCATGGAATCTGAAATGTTGACCATCGCATTGCAGAATTTCTCCGCGCACGGCTCGTTGGGCGTGGCGTTGAAGTCACCGCCTATGATGGCGATGTCCGCATTGCAGCCTGCAATCTTGTCGAGCACAAAATCGGCTTGCAGCGCTCTTGTCTCAACGCTTTTCACGTCAAGGTGAGTGCATGCGAAGGCGACTTCAGGCATACCGTCAACCTCAAACGTTCCGAGCAGCAGTGCCCGTTGTTCTGTCTTCAGCGGATTCGGGAGCATGAACCGTTGCATCGACAAGCAAGGATAGCGTGAAAGGATGGCAATGCCGTAATAGCCGCCGGCAAAATTCAAAGTGCGTCCGAAATATCCGAACATATCGGTTTTCGCCGCCAGTTCGGAGACGATATTGCGCCCGTTCATATTCGGGGCATTGGCACGTTTTGTCATAACGTCCACTTCCTGCAGCGCTACGAAATCAGGATTTTGGGATTTTATCATCTCTGCAAGGGTGTCGATGGTGGTAAGGCTTCCGGCACGGATGTTGTATGTCATCACAACCAAATCCTTTTCAGCAGCGTCAACTTGTTGAAAAAGCACTGTCAGGCAAGCGACAATGCTTAGTAGAACGATTCTTTTGATGTTCATTGTTTACAGTAGGTTATGTGGTCAGTTGTCTTTTTGTGGCAGAAAATGACACGTCTGCCATTCATGCAGCCAAGATAAGAAAAATATTCCGGATTGGAGTAGAGTGGGCTGATAAACCAAGTGTAGATTCCCTCCCATTGTGTTTTGTCGCCGTTTTTAACTGTCGCGTCGCCGATGAGCTTGTGGTACGACTTGCTCCACGAGTTGCCGATGAATACAAAATCGTCGGGGGCGACAAGATGCCTGTCGCCGATACCTTTTTCAGTCATATAGGCTGCAGCATGGCATACGTCCGACTTCTCGATGAATTGATGAAACCGCGGCGCTGATTTGCGGGTAAATCTGTCGACCGAATCGATTGGTGTCCAGCGGCTGTATTTGCCGCCGGGCGTAAGAATCTCCGTTTCGCCGACCATCATTGACTGCATGCCGTAATATCGGCTGATTTTAAGGGGATTGACGTTGGCGTAGCTGTGCGTGGCGCAGACTTGTATACTGTTGCCGCAGATGCTGTAGCAAACGGTTTCCGTGCAGAACTTCTTGTCGGGTTCCAATGGGTTGAGAAGAGAGTTGACCACGCGTATGGTGACGCACTCCGCATCGCCACGAAAGCCGTCGCCCAGCCGTTCGCCCCTCTCGTTATGGATGGATATGCTGTCGGTGCGGGCAGAAGGAGAACCGTCGGAGAGCAGATGGTTTCCGCCCGTCCAGCCGCTGTTTTCGATTAAAAAAGGTCCGATATTGTCGCTTGTCGCCTCATTGACGACAACGGAGTCGACAAGCACACGGCTGAACGTGTATATATGGTTTGCCATGCATCGGCTGAATTCATATCTGATGCTGTGGCAGCTTTCCAGCCGTGACTCTATAGCCAAAAATTCCCCATCCAAAGCCACTTTCATGGCTTTGGTGGGGAAAAATGATATAGCTAAAATTAGTGCAAGAATTGATTTATGCATATTTACTTGACATCAAGGTTCTTGTTTTTTCGGCGGTCGACTATTAATTTCGCCAATTCGTCCATAATCGCTTGATTCTCGGCCGACGGATTCTTTACCATATCTATCAGCGCCTTGCTGCCAGTGTAGTAGGCGATGGATGACGAGGCAAACACATTATGGCGCCGGAAAGCGTCGATATATGCCTGCATGCGGGAATAAGAAGAGTCGTCGGCGTTGAACAGCGCCTTTGAGTCGCACTCAAATTCCATTGCCATGCCCAGACTCAACGCTTCCTCACAGGCGTCGTCAAGTCGCGAGTCGGGGATAGACTTGTCGAAGAAATGGTTGGGCTGATAGTATGCGAAATCGAAGCCCAATTCTTTCCAACGGTCGTAGCCACGCGCCTTGTAGTATGGAATCCAAATAAATTCAAGACCTTTGGCGTGGACAGCAGGCGCGATGTGCTTCACCAAATCTTTGGTGTGGCAGATGTCTTCATCGACCCAATAAAGTCCCGACAGCTCAATATTCTTGTAGCCGGCGGCGTTGAAGTGAGCCACCAGCTGGTCGATAAACCAGACAGCCGCGGCTGAACGGTCGCCATAGTTGTCGAAAATCAGTTTTCTGCCGCCAAGTTCTCCCCAGTCGGTCTGTCCGGCAATCGGGGTAGGAATTGACAGCACCACTTTATGCTTGAATCCTGGATTTCCGATAGAGTCAATCATGTTGCCGATGCACTTGTCGAGAGCGTCGAGCGACTTTCCCTGTTCAAACAGACGGTCGAGATACCATGTCCATTCCTGCTTTCTTGCGTTTAGCATCCCGTATCGCGGAATGAATGTGTGTCCCATGCCGTCGTCGAAATCAAGGAATAGAAATCCGTCGAAGAGCCATTCGCGGTGGCGGTCGGCAAACTGGTGGGTGACGTATGGCAGCAGTTGCTCTTCAGTCCAGTCGATGCGTCGTGCCCCGCCTTGATAAATCAGTGCCAGGTCGCGGATCTTGTTCTTAGGATATTCCTGGACAGAGTCGCATTTCATAACGTTTACGGGTTCTACCGGAGCCAGAATATTTTCCACAGTCCATTGCTTTCTTTTGTTGATTTTGAACGAAGAAGCGCAGATGCTTGATTCTGGGTCAGCCGATTTGCGCAGTTGCACGATGTAGATGCCTTTTGCTGTCGACCATGCTGACGCCGCTTCGTCGAAAGAAGCAATGTCGCGTTCGCTGAACGAGAGTCTTACGGTCTCGCTTTCGCCGGGAGCGAGCAGCTTTGTCTTGGCAAATGCTTTAAGCTCAGATTCCGGTTTCACGGCGATGCTGGCGTCGACAGGCGCTTTGACATAAAGTTGGACAACCTCGCTTCCGGCAACATTGCCCGTGTTCTTGATTGTTGCAGCGACAACGTATTTGTCGCCCGATTTTGAGATTTTAGGCTTGGAATATGAGAATTCCGTATAGCTGAGTCCGAAACCGAAAGGAAACGACACTCCGCGTTTGGCAGTCGAGAAATAGCGGTATCCCACCCAGATGTCCTCCTCATAGTTCGTGAAGTCGAAATTCTTACCCTCTGTTTGTCCTACATAAGGATAATTTTTAGACGAAGGGATGTTGGAATACTTGATAGGGAAAGTCATAGGCAATCTGCCCGATGGACAAACTTTTCCCGAAATCACATCAGCGACGGCGTCGCCGCATTCCTGCCCCGGGAACCAAGCCATAAGG